>NZ_JBBOCE010000001.1:0-4074083 GCF_038002305.1 Paenibacillus sp. FSL R5-0887 | reverse complement strand
GTCACCGGAGTAGGCTCAGGAGTCGCGACCGGAGTAGGACTAGGAGTCGCTACGGGAGTAGGCTCAGGAGTCGCCACTGGAGTAGGACTAGGAGTCGCGATCGGAGTAGGCTCAGGAGTCGGATCGCTCACGGCGTTAGCAGACGTGGACGAAGTATATGCAGGAGCAACGGCTCCAGATGCATTTTGAACCGTTTGGATATTATTTTGAATGGCTGTGTAATTTGTTATGAAATGTGAAGGCAGACTCATGCCAGGCAACTGCAGATTTTGAATAGACAAGGAGGGATCGATGGTGATCCTAGCGCCACCTTCAACTATTTTTAAGGTTTGCAGGGAACCGCTGCCATGAATAGTAACTGGAGTTATAGAATCCACAATGATCTGCCCAACTTGGCCCTGAAAAGTTATACTCGAAACGCCATTTTTAATCTTTAAATCACCGGTAACATTGCCTTTAATAACAACATCATTTCCAGAAATATTGAGCAAAGAACCGGAGGGAAAGCCGGAGGTATTTAGTTGAACCCCTTTTTGTACAATTTCAAGCTCTTGCAAACCATCTACATGACGATTCAAGGAATTGAACTTAAGGACAGCTCCTCTTAAAGCATCATGGTTGCTATCACCCATTAATTCTTTGAGTGTACCTTCAATGAGGTAAGGCGTGCCATTGATCGTTACGAAATCTCCATCTATATTGTCGATCGTTGCAGTTTGTTGTTCTTCTTTAAAAATATTCAGCAGAAAAGAAGCCATATCCTGCCGCTGAACAGTACCTTTGGGGCTGAACATATCTTCGGGAGAGTCTATAAGTTTAAGACGTAGTGCGACATCAGTATACTCTTTTGCCCAATTGCTGATTGTGGATTCGTCATTAACCTTGTTGGCTTGTCCGCCTTGTGCTCCAGTTCCGCGGATGGCACGTACAAATATAACTGCAAGCTCTTCTCTAGTTACAGGTCTGGATGGATTAAAATTACCTGTAAGATCACCCTCCATAAATCCTGCCTTTTTAACAGCCTCAATAGCGGAGACACTCCAACTGGAATCAGATACGTCTCTAAAGGAAGAAGCGGAATTCACTGAGGAATCTAGCTTTAAGGTCTTCGCTAAAATGGCTGCCAGCTCTTGGCGAGTCATAGTCGCAGTGGGTCTGAATTGTCCATTGGGATCGCCTTTAAGCAATCCTAGACGAGCAGCCTCGAGGATTGCGGCACTTTTCGTCTGTTGTATTTCGGTTAAATCGGAGAACGGTGGAGTGATTTCAGCTGCAGATGCATAGAGAGTACCACCGAACAAGGTGTTAAGGGCAACAAGTGTTGCTCCCCATTTTAATGATATGCTTTTCAAGCAAAAGCCCCTTCCTTAGAACCAATTTGTCATAAGCTTACTTCATTATATCGACGCAAAAGCAAAGTTTTTTAATACTTTCATCCTACTAAAAGTGATTAAATTCATTGCTTTTCTAACTTATGAACTAGAAATAACTCCACTTCTGTTCCATAAAAGGGCTTGTTTTTTGTTGACAGCTTATAAAATCGATGATATTTTAAATATTATAATTCCAATTGATTTACTTTGAATAATGATTGCCGACTGTTCCTACAGAGGTATTGCGAATGTTAAAAACGCAATGCCTCTGTTTTTTTGTCCATACAGATTAAAGGAGGGGTCAAGGTGGGAGAAGCGTTGCTGTCTATTTCGAACCTAAATAAACGTTTTGAGTCTGCCGGTGGTCATGTTCAAGCACTCCATAATGTAGATCTCCATGTACAGGAGGGCGAATTTATTACAGTCATCGGCCCCAGCGGCTGTGGAAAAAGTACACTATTACGCATCGTAGCCGGTCTGGATAGCGGGTACACTGGCAGTGTCACCCTGGAAGGGGCGGAGATTGGGGGTCCTGGGATCGATAAGGGTTTTATTTTTCAGGAGCATCGCCTCTTTCCCTGGCTTACCGTTGAGAAGAATATTGCCTCTGATTTACCGCTAGGGAACAAGGAGGTTAGGCGGAAGGTCGATGAATTGATTGATCTGGTGAAGTTAAATGGATTTGAGAAATCTTATCCCCGCGAGTTGTCGGGAGGGATGGCCCAGCGGGTGGCAATAGCTCGTGCACTTCTGCGCAATCCGAAAATACTGCTGCTGGACGAACCGTTTGGTGCACTGGATGCATTCACTCGGGCTCATATGCAGACGGTATTGCTGGACATTTGGCGGGCTAACCAAACAACCATGATTTTTGTGACACATGATATTGATGAGGCTGTGTTCTTGGGGAATCGGGTAGTGATTCTAGAGCCGCGTCCCGGGAAAATACGTAAAATTGTACCGATAGATTTACCGTATCCACGGAAAAAAACAACGACATCCTTTCAAGAGCTGCGTTTGAAGGTGTTGAATTATTTTGAAAAGGTAGATGAGCTAGAGCTTACAGACGGAGCCGGAATATAAAATAGGTCGACCATACCCATGGAGACTTTCGAAGGCATTAACATTCGAGGGTCTCTTTCTGTTTATTTAAAGTGATTGTAAAGCTGAAAAAAGGTGGGTTCAAAGTATGACAAATCGGGCTGTAGCCATAAGAACTTCCGGAAGACCCGGAAAGGTGGCAACACTAGGACTTGGTCTTTTGCTGCCGGGCAGTGTGCTAATTCTGTGGCAGACGCTCGGGCATTATGGAATGATCTCGGAGATGCTGTTCCCTACGCCGTATACGATTGCGGAATCTTTTGTAACTTTAGCGGCTTCAGGCGATCTGTGGCCGAACTTTAGAATCAGCTTGGTCAGAGCCTTTTCTGGATTCCTGCTAGGTGGTGGACTGGGTCTGCTGTTAGGACTTCTCGTAGGCCTGTTCCGCAGATCGGAGAAGCTGTTAGATCCTTCCCTGCAAATGATCCGCATGATTCCCAGTCTGGCGGTAGTACCGCTGTTCATTTTATGGTTCGGGATCGGTGAGGAGTCGAAGGTGCTATTGATTGCTAAGGGAGCTTTTTTCCCGCTTTATATCAATACGTTCATGGGAATTCGCGGCGTGGATAACAAGCTGTTCGAAGTTTCCCGGGTACTTGGCTTCAGCCGATTGAAGCAGATTGGCAGGTTAGTACTTCCAGCAGCGCTGCCGAACATTATTCTTGGAGTGCGTCTCTCTCTAGGGCTTTCTTGGCTGGGGTTAGTAGTGGCAGAGCTTATTGCATCTACCTCAGGCATTGGATACATGATGTCCGACGCGCGTCAATTCGCGGACACACCAGTGGTGTTCGTGGGAATTATTATTTTTGCCGTAGCTGGATTGTTGAGTGATTCCATTGTTCGTTACATTGAACGACGGTTGTTGAGATGGCAAGACAGTTATCGCGGATAACCTTGAACGCTCATTAAACAAAAGGGGGATGCACCATGAGCGATGGAGTAGAAGCTATTATCAAAAATACTAAAAGAGCCAGAGAAACGCTGGATAGCAGCGGCACAGCTCCTTTATCCAAGAAGACACCGAAGAAACCTGCAATACAAGTTGCATGGAAACCCCTGCTCTCTGATTGGGGAATGGGTGCAATTATCCCGGTGGTGACGTTAGTCCTTTGGCAGCTGGCAGGGAGTACGGGGCTGGTCTCCGCAACCTTTTTGCCGACCCCGCTTTCGATTGCAAGAGCTTTTACCGACTTGTTGGTTACTGGAGAGTTAACTCATCATCTGGGTGTCAGCATGGGTAGGGCGGGCATCGGATTTCTTATTGGAGGTGTGTTGGGTCTTCTATTCGGCGTACTGACTGGCTTGTTTCGCAGTGTAGAATATGTGCTCGATCCTAGCGTACAAGTGCTTAGGCTTGTTCCCCATTTAGCTATAGCGCCGCTCATTATTCTCTGGTTCGGGTTTGGAGAGATGTCAAAAGTTGTGATCATTATGACAGGCTCATTTTTTCCGCTCTATATTAATACGTTTATGGGCATCCGCAATGTGGACAATAAATTGTTCGAAGTAGCTCGTGTATTGGGATTCAGTCCATATCAGAAGCTGCGCAGGCTTATACTCCCGGCGGCGCTGCCTGGAATTTTGTTAGGGCTAAGGTTGTCGCTGGCTGTAGCTTGGATTGGTTTGGTTGTAGCAGAGCTTATTGGATCACAGTCAGGTATTGGGTTTCTTATCAATGAAGCGAAGCAGAACTCTAATACAGAGGTTGTATTCGTAGGCATTATTATTTTCGCAATTGTCGGTAAGCTGATCGATTCCTTGTTCCGGATTATTGAACGAAAGTTCCTGTTCTGGCGCGATAGTTACGAAGGCTAAACAAACTGAGGAGGTCTTAAACATATGAGTGGATCGGTGAAAAAAGGATCGGTGAATTTGGTGGCAGACGTGCTCGTTATCGGAGGAGGTCCGGCAGGAACGTGGGCAGCCCTTACTGCATCAGCGAAGGGGGCCAAAGTAATCCTTGCAGATAAAGGGTACTGCGGTTCAAGTGGGGCAACGGCACCGTCGGGAACGGGAGTCTGGTATGTGAAGCCGGATGAGAAGCTCCGGAAAGAGGCAAAAGCAAGTCGTTATGCGCTTGGCGGGCAGCTGGCTGAATCTCGCTGGATGGACCGGGTGCTGGATCAAACCTATGCCAATATGAACAAGCTGGGTGTTTCCGGTTATCCATTCCCTGTAGATGAGCAGGGCAATCAATTCCGAAGAAGTCTGCAAGGACCGGAATATATGAAATTAATGCGTAGGCTGGTGAAAAAGGCAGGCGTTAAAATTCTAGATCACAGCCCAGCCTTGGAACTCCTGGCAGATGAGCATGGCGTAGCTGGAGCGGCTGGAGTTCATACCCAGAGTGGAGAAACCTGGACTGTTCAGGCAGGAGCAGTCGTCATTGCTACCGGAGGCTGCGCCTTCCTAAGCAAGGCACTTGGCTGCAACGTGTTGACCGGAGATGGCTATCTCTTTGCTGCTGAGGCTGGGGCGAATCTGTCCGGCATGGAATTCTCTAATGCCTATGCGATCTGCCCTACGTTCTCTTCGGTGACCAAGACGGCGTATTACAGCTATGCCAGCTTTTATTATGAGGATGGAAGCGTTGTGGAGGGAGCCGGTTCCAAGAAGGGCCGTTCTGTAATTGCCCGGAATCTGTTGGCAGGTAATCAGGTGTACGCCAAGCTGGATGGGGCACCAGAGGATTTGAGACCGCTGCTGCGGGTGGCGCAGACGAACTTTTTCCTTCCTTTTGACCGCCAGGGAATTGATCCGTTCAAGGATGCGTTTCCGGTTACTTTGCGGCTCGAAGGCACGGTTCGGGGGACGGGTGGCATCCATATTACAGATGAAAGCTGCGGCACAGGTGTTCCCGGACTTTACGCGGCAGGAGATGCTGCTACCCGCGAGCTGATTTGCGGAGGTTTTACTGGCGGTGGCAGCCATAATGCGGCGTGGGCGATGTCTTCAGGTTCTTTTGCTGGTGAAGGAGCTGCTGTCTATGCACAGAGTCTGGGGTCGCACGCTGCGCAGCGTAGTCCAGTCGGCTTATCATCATCACCACTGGTGCATCAGGAAGTGAAGCCGGGAGTGGCAGCCCAAACAGCAGAGTATGTGTCTGCTGTACAGGCTGAGGTGAAGCCGTATGATATCAATTTGTTCCGGACAGAACAAGGGCTGACGTCTGCACTAGATCGTCTGGATGGATTGTGGAAAGAGCAACGAAGCCGCGAAATTCAGCGTACGCCAGAAGGGGTCAAGGCACGGGAAGCCGAAGCCATGACCGCAACAGCCCGCTGGATGTACAATTCTGCACTTGCTCGTACAGAGACGAGAGGCATGCATAAGCGTGAGGATTTCAAGGCTACAGATCATGGCCAGCATCACCGCTTGATCAGTGGCGGATTAGATCAGGTATGGGTGAAGACGGAAGCCGTGGCTAAGGAGGGTGTTCTATCGTGATTGAGGTGATCAGCGCTGCCAGATGTGTAGAGTGCAACCAATGTGTATCTGTCTGCCCGACTAATGTTTTCGAACGGGTAGAGGATGGCATTCCTGTTATTGCCCGGCAGAGCGATTGCCAGACTTGCTTTATGTGTGAGCTGTATTGTCCTGTCGATGCTCTCTACGTTGCACCAGACTCTGAGAATATTATTGGTGTGACAGAAGCGGAACTTCAGGAGCAGGGACTACTTGGCGGTTATCGTGAAAAAGTAGGCTGGGGTAAGGGCAGGCAGCCGGTAGCAAGCCATGAATTTATGTATAAATTGGCATCGAGGGCAGGGTTCTGAGCTGGATCAAGATTTAAATAAATAGCATAAACCTAGGGGGAGAAACAATGAAACAAGCGTACAGAGAGATTCAAGGGAAACGTTCTAGGAAGATTCGGTTTGCACTTTTAACTACAATTATGATGGCCATGCTGGTGCTTCAGGCTTGCGGAAATAATACGGGCGGCAATGGAGCGTCTGCCTCCGGGGGATCAAATACGGAGAAGGCGGGAGAAGAGGCCACGAGCATTAGCAATGTTCCAGCGGTATTGAACTTTGGGTTTATCGGTTCCAACAAATTGAATGTGCCCGGCGGTGCAGAGGGTTGGGGCTTTTATAAAGGGATTATTCAAGAAGAGTTGAAGAAATACGGCATTACTGAAGTGAAGCTTACTGGCTTTCCAAACGGTCCGGATCAGACAGAATCCTTGATTAGTGGTCGGCTGGATATCGGCAGTCTTGGAGATACACCTGCTATTATTGCCTACGCTTCTGGGGCCAAGACCCGTCTGATTTCACAATCTTCCGCGAACACGATTGGTTATTTGATCGGCAAGAAGGATGGGCCCAAGACGGTGAAAGATCTGCAAGGTAAAACTATCGCGATTCAAAAAGGCTCCTTCATGCACCGATATGTAGTTGGATTACTACAGGAAGAAGGCGTGACCGACTACAAACTCGTGCATATGCTCATTCCTGATGCTACTGCAGCTTTAGCCCGTGGAGATGTAGATGCTACAACAAATCTAGGTGTTCCTGCGCTGAAGCTGATTGACCAAGGTTACACTCACTTGGATGATGCCTCGAAGCACCCGAACCTGCTTGGTTCTAGCGCAACAGTTGTGTCTGAGGATTATCTGGCGAAATTCCCTGATTTTCCGAAGGTATGGAACGAAGCTAGAGAGAAAGCCTTGGCAGACTTGAAGCAGCATGAAGATGAGTATTATCAATTTCTGGCTGAAATCGGAGATACAACGCCTGAGCTGGCGAAGCAAGTGAATCCGATTAGTGATATCAAGGATACTGCGTTCACTGATGAAGGAACAAAGCTGCTGGACGGTACCAAAAACTTCCTCGTCGAAGAGAAGTTAGCGAAAAAAGACTTCAATATTAGCGATTGGCAGCTGAAATAAAGTTGCTTAAAAGCTGCTTTAATTGAACTTAAGATTCTTCTGTAAAGGTAATTGAGTGACTGCGGTGAATGTTTGGACTTTCGGCCGCCTCTCCGCCACTTCTCCCTTTAGTGATTTTTAAGTTCAACTAACTCAGCTAATGGTGTAGGAGGAAAAAATATGTCGCAGCTTAAGAAGGAAATGACAGTGGATGTCCTCGTGCTTGGCGGAGGTCCTGCTGGGGCGTGGTCGGCATGGAGTGCAGCCTCGCAAGGCGCAAAGGTAGTCCTGGCGGATAAGGGCTACTTGGGCACTAGTGGCGCAACTGCACCGGGAGGAACAACGTTGCTCGTTATTCCTCCCATTGCCGAGCTGCGGGAGCAGGCAGTGCAGGCCAGACTTAAGGCCGGTGGATATTTGTCGGAGAATGCTTGGATTCACCGGGTGTTGGATCAGGTCGAACAGAACCTGGCTCAAGTGGAGCAGTGGGGGTATCCCTTTCCGAAGGATGGAGAAGGAAACTCACTGCGCACTCACCTCCATGGACCAGAATATATGCGGATTATGCGAAAAGTTGTGCGCAAAGCAGGGGTCACAATCCTCGATCAGTCACCAGCGCTGGAACTTCTTCACGATGAACACGGTGTCGGTGGAGCGCGTGGGATCAACCGCCTGACAGGAGAGTCCTGGGAAGTGAAGGCTAATGCCGTTGTGATGGCTACCGGCGGCTGTGCTTTTCTCAGCAAAGGCCTTGGTTGCAACGTGCTGACAGGGGAAGGATTGTTGATGTCCGCAGAGGTGGGTGCTGATCTTTCGGGTATGGAATTCAGCCGCCAATACGCCCCAAGCTTTGCGGACGGAACCGTAACACGTGGCCGCATGCTGGCTTGGGCCACCCTTTATGATGCGGACGGTCATCCGTTGCATAGAGGGGATCGGACCTTTGGCAGCATTCCTGAGCTGATGCTGAAGGGTCCGGTTTACGCTTCGCTGGATCTGGCGGACACCGCGGAGAAACAGGATTTTCTGCGCAAAGCGCATCCAATTTTCTTCATGCCGCTGGAGCGGGCGGGAATTGATGCGTTTAAGCAGAAATTCCCGCTTACCCTGCGCTATGAGGGCACGATGCGCGGCACTGGGGGTCTGCGCTTGAGCGGCACGGATTGCCAGACGACCGTGCCCGGACTCTATGCGGCCGGAGATGCCGCATCTCGCGAGAAAGTGACCGGCGCCATCTCCGGCGGCGGGGCTTATAACGCTTCCTGGGCCATGTGCAGCGGAAGCTGGGCTGGACAGGGAGCCGCGCAGCATGCGCTGTCCTGCCGAGGACAGGCGAACAGCCGCAAGCTGACCGCAGCGGGACGCTACGGGCTGGCGGCTGGCGCCGATGCCTCGGAAACGCTGGAGGTGAAGCCGCTAATCGCGGCAATCCAGCGTGAAATCTTGCCGCTGCAGATCAATTATTTCCGCAGCGAGCCGGGCATTTCTTCAGCCTTGAAGCGGCTGAATGCCTTGATGCCCTATTTGAACGGGCAGGCTCCTGCCAGCGTTCAGGGCATCGTGCAATCACGTGAAGCCGCGGCTATGCTCGCGGTCGGCAGGTGGATGTACACCGCGGCACTCGCCCGGAAAGAGACCCGCGGACTGCAAAAGCTAGCGGAATATCCGGAGCTTGATCCGCGCCAGACTCACCGGCTGATCTTATCCGGTATTCAACATATAAGCGTCAGTACAGAGGCTGTGCCCCATGCTCATGAACTGAATGCGCTGAAGGAGGGGCAAGCGATATGATCGAATTAATCAGCTTGGAGCGTTGTGTTGGTTGTAAGCTGTGTACGAAAGTATGTCCGACGAACGTATTCGAAATGCAGGGGAAGATTCCGGTCATTGCCCGTCAGGAAGATTGCCAGACCTGTTTCATGTGTGAAGCTTATTGTCCTGTAGATGCTTTATACGTGGCACCACAGGCGGATCAGCTGATCGGTGTAAATGAGGAGGTGCTGATTCAGTCAGGTGTGTTGGGAAGCTGGCGTGCTGAAATCGGCTGGGGACCTGGTGCGAATGGTTCGATGGCGGAGAGGGACACGACTCCTTATTTTGAAGTGTTTACCGAGCAGTACCGAACATGATTAAGCAGATGCCTAAACCCAAAAAATCCGCCCGAAAGCTGGGCGGATATTTCATATATTAGAAACTTATAGCAGGGCTTCGATAGCTGGTTCAATATCCAGCGGGTCCACCGTAGATTCGAATCTAGTGACCACATTGCCTTCGCGATCAATCAGGAATTTAGTGAAGTTCCACTTGATTTCGTCATTGTTCAGAGCCTCTGGATCTTTGTCTTCAAGCATGCTTTGCAGCAGCTTTCCTGAAGAATGGTTGATGTCGAACCCTTCAAATCCAGCCTGTTCTGTTAGGTAGGTGAAAAGAGGGTGTTTAGCTTCGCCTTTTACGTCAACCTTTTCAAAGAGTGGGAAGGTTACCCCGTAATTGATTTGGCAAAATACATTAACCTCTTCATTGCTGCCGGGTTCTTGCTCTCCAAATTGATTGGAAGGAAAGCCGAGAATTTGGAGGCCGCGTTCCTCGTACCGCTCATAAAGCTTTTGCAGATCTGAATATTGGTGGGTAAATCCGCACTTACTTGCTGTATTCACTATCAGTAGCACTTTACCTTTGTATTGCTCTAGCTCGATATCTTTTCCCCGAATACTGCGTGCTGAATATTGATAAATGCTCATGGCTGCTACATCCCTTCAGTTATCTATGCTTTTTGAAAAAGAACAGGAAATATTTATAATAATTAAATTGTAAACAATTCAATTATCGCTGTCAAACAATTCAGCTTGAAGGAATTGGAACCGTAATTGCAAGGTTGGAATAGGATAGATACTGGGTATGGATCAGTCAAAAAAATTTATTGCGTTAAAGCTACTCTGCGTTCCATTATTATCTTGCATCGGGAACGTTTTTTGATTAAGATAGCAGAAACCAGCGCAAAAGCCGCGCTGACATAGATAAGGACTATGACGAAGAGAGTAAGCATTATAGCGGATCTTAACAGGGAAGGCGTGCCGGAGACTGAGAGCACCCTCATGAGACGATTAATGCCGAAGTTCACTTCCGAGTCGGCCCCTGAAGTAGTTTGTCACAGGTTGTGGCAGGTATGAGTAGGGAGGTCCGCGCCCCGCGTTACCGGGTGAAAGACAGAATTAATTCTTAGTCAGGGGAATATGAGATTCTATTCCTTTGTGCTAGTATTCGGGTTAATTCTAAATAAGGGTGGTACCACGGCTCCTCGTCCCTTGCGACGGGGGGCCTTTTTGCGTTCCAAATTATAACAAAAAGAGGGAGTGGAAGGGTAATGAGTAACGTGGAATTGGATGTTCTTAGAGGTCGTCTGGATGAAATTAATGGGCAATTGCTGGAGCTGATCTCCGAGCGGGCTAAGATTGTTCAGGAGATTGGAGGAGTTAAAGAAAAACAAGGTGTCCCTAAATTTGATCCAGAACGGGAAAAACAGATGCTGGATAAGCTCGTAGCGAGCAACAAAGGCCCTTTCACTAACGGGACGATCCGTAGCCTCTTCAAACAAATTTTCTCAGCTTCTCTGGACTTACAAACAGATGATCATAAAAAAACTTTACTGGTAGCCCGAAAGAGCCACAAAGAGGATACAGTGATTGTTCTGCCGGGAGATGTAACGGTTGGCGGTGCTTCTTCACTGATGGTAGCCGGTCCTTGCTCCGTGGAAAGTGAACTACAGACTCGCACCGTAGCTGCCGCCCTGCAAAAAGCCGGAGTACGTGTAATGCGTGGCGGTGCCTTCAAGCCTCGGACTTCACCTTATGATTTCCAAGGACTGGGAATGGACGGTTTAAGAATATTACGAGAAGCAGCAAATGAATATGGACTGCTGACCATCAGCGAAATTGTAGATCCAAGACATATTGAAGAGTCACTTGATTATGTGGATATCATCCAGATCGGTGCACGTAATATGCATAATTTCGAGCTGCTAAAAGCGGTCGGAGAAGTCGACAAGCCGGTGCTGCTGAAACGTGGATTGGCTGCCACACTCGATGAATTCATCCATGCAGCGGAATACATCATGTCTCGTGGAAACACACAGATCATGCTGATTGAACGTGGAATTCGTACCTATGAAAAAGCGACCCGCAATACGCTTGATATCTCAGCAGTGCCAATTCTCAAACAGGAATGTCATTTGCCAGTATTGGTTGATGTAACTCACTCGACAGGCCGCAAAGACATCCTTATTCCATGTGCGAAAGCCGCACTCGCAGCTGGAGCTGACGGCATAATGGTGGAAGTGCATCCTGATCCTGCAACCGCATTGTCTGATGCCGCTCAGCAGCTGAACATTGATGAATTCAACACCTTCTTTAATGAAGTGAAGGCTTCCGGATTGTACCGGTAATCTAGAAATATAGAATTTGCATGATATTTTAAGGATTCGCTAGAAAATGAGGTGTATAAGCGCTTACAAGTCTAACTAATCTTTTTGTGAAGGTGAAGGTGGGTCGAGTACAATAAGCAACATTAGCGTTGCACCGGCCCCGGGTCTTTTCTGACAAAAGATCCACACATTTTAATAGTCACAGGAGGAAAATAGATTTTGAAGCAGCTTACCTTAAATAATGGGTGGTTTTCTAACACTCGAACCGATATTTTATCGGGGATGACCGTAGCCGTTGCGCTGATTCCTGAAGCGATCGCTTTTTCGATCCTGGCGGGAGTAAGTCCGATGGTTGGTTTATATGCCTCTTTTTGCATTGCGATTGTAACGGCACTTGCCGGAGGCAGACCCGGAATGATCTCGGCGGCTACGGGAGCTATGGCTCTGTTAGTCGGAAGTCTCGTACTAGAACACGGAATAGAGTATCTGTTCGCGGCAACTGTACTGGCTGGTGTGTTTCAGATATTGATGGGGATGCTAAAGCTGGGGCGGTTTATCACCTTTTTGCCACAGCCGGTCATGACGGGTTTTGTCAACGCGCTGGCGATACTAATTTTTATGGCACAGCTTACCCATTTTAAAGGACAAGGCTGGGTGATGTACGGACTGGTAGCTCTGACCTTGCTTATTATCTACACGGTTCCTCGGTTTACCAAAGCCGTACCTTCAGCACTTGTAGCGATTGTTATTGTTTCTATTCTTAGCATCGCTCTTCATCTGGACGTAAGAACCGTAGGCGATATGGGGAATATTACAGCAACTTTGCCACTATTCCATCTCCCGCAAATCCCATTTACGCTGGATACGCTGCTTATTATTTTGCCATATTCACTTTCGCTGGCTGTAGTTGGGCTATTGGAATCCCTGATGACTGCCACCTTAATAGATGATATTACGGGCACAGGTAGTGATAAGAACAGAGAGGCGAAGGGACAGGGGCTTGCGAATGTAGTCACTGGTTTTTTCGGAGGGATGGCAGGCTGTGCGATGATTGGCCAATCGATGGTTAACATGAAGTCAGGAGGACGCACGCGTCTGTCCACGTTTGTATCAGGGATCTTTTTATTATTCTTAATTATCGTACTTGGCGATGTGGTGAAGCAGATCCCGATGGGCGCGCTCGTCGGCGTAATGATAATGGTCTGTATCAGCACCTTTGAATGGGGCTCACTCAAAACTTTAACCCGTGTTCCGCTAAGCGATGCGCTGGTTATGATTGTGACGGTGGTCACTGTGGTGGTTACGGACAACCTTTCTATTGGGGTTTTGTTTGGGGTACTGCTAAGTGCTTTAACGTTTTCTTGGAAAATAGCCTCGATCCGCCTAACTGTTCAGGAAGCAACCTCTTCCAAAACATATGCGGTATCCGGCCAGTTGTTCTTCGGCACGACAAGCCACTTCATTCATGAATTCGCCTACGATAGCGATCCGGATCATATTATTATCGATTTTTCACACTCCCATGTGTGGGACCAATCCGCTGTCCATGCCATAGCGAGGACGATGAGCAAATACGCCGAGCATGGCAAAAAAGTCACCATTACCGGACTTAATGACCAGAGCTCACAGCTGGTTCAGCGGGTGGGATTATCCATATGAAAAAAGATTGCGCTATATGCGCGATCTTTTTTTTATAGCAGATATTAACTGGAAGAAAGGCCAGCAAGGTTTTACTTTGGGTTTAAAATAATATAAAATATAAAGTGGATAATGTTTATCCGCTTTATACGCGGATGGTATTATCTACAGTTTGAATCAAGCTATTTACGTAAATCGAGGTGCTGTACATGCATATGAAAACAGGGGTAGAGCAGTCGGTATATGCACTGGTTCTACTCAACATGCTGCCGGATAAGGCGGTGTTGTCTGGGGAAGCGATTAGCCAGCAGCTCGGAGCATCGGCGACCTATTTTCAGAAACTGTTAAGAAAGCTGGTAACCGCAGATATCATCACGTCTGTTCCCGGCATTAAAGGCGGTTTTAAATTAAAGAAAAGCCCTGAAGATATTCGTGTATATGACGTTTACCTTGCGGTGGAAGGCCAGCAGTCGCTGTATTCATCGAATGGTATTCTGGTAGACATGTTGGATTTAGAAAAAGAAGACAGCTGCTGCCTGTTATCGAATCTGATGGAAGAAGCTGAATCCTCTTGGAAAGCCGTATTAAAGCGGGAGACTATTGCTTCGTTGTCGGAGGAAATGCGTGGTGAACGCTTTAAAGATAAGATTGCTGCCCTAGAGGAATGGGTCAGTAATAAAATGGTCATCTAACCAAAGAAGGGATGTATTCGCATGAGATTAAGCGTATTGGATCAGGCACCCGTGACAAGCGGCAACACTGCGGAAGGTGCCCTGAATAAAGCAGAAGAACTCGCTATTTTAGCAGATGAGCTGGGATATAGCAGAATGTGGATGGCAGAGCACCATGGCGGAAATACATTTGCTAGCTCAGCTCCGGAAGTAACGGCTGCCCGTTTAGCCGCCAAGACCAACCGTATTCGAATCGGCACCGGCGGTGTAATGATGATGCATTATTCTCCGCTTAAGCTGGCTGAAGTATTTAAAACGTTAAGTGCTTTTACCCCGGGGAGAATTGATTTTGGTGTGGGACGAGCTCCTGGTGGCGATACAAGCGCCATGTACGCGTTATCTGAAGGCCGTGAGTTAATGCTGCATAATATGTATGACAAGCTTGGCATTACCATGCAGCTGCTTAGTGATCAGATTCCGGAAGATGAGCTATATGCCAAAAATCTCGCTGCTCCAACGAAGGTGGCGCTCCCTGAAGTATGGCTGTTAGGCTCGAGCGGCAATAGTGCGCGAAAAGCTGCACAAATGGGAGTCGGATACTCCTTCGCACAATTTTTTAATGGTGCGATGAGTAATGAGATCTTGGACCATTACCGGAATAACTACCAGCCTTCTATCTTTATGGACAAACCAGAGATCAGTGTATCCTATATGGTGACCACAGCAGAAACGAAGGAAGAAGCTGAGTATGAAGCATTACCGCAGGATATTTTTCGGTTGATGATGAGTAAGGGCCGGATTACTCAGGTGCTGACACCAGAAGAAGCTCAGAACATTTCGCTATCGGAAATTGACCGGATGTCAATCAAGGAAGGGCGCAAGATTCATTTAGTTGGTGCGGTTAAAGACATCGCCGTACGTTTGCAAGAAGAACAAGCACAATATGGATTCCAAGAAGCAATGATATGCAGCATCCCACATTCGCAGGAGAAACGGCTAGAGGTTTACCGGCTACTGGCGCGTGAACTGCTAGGCTCTTGATTCTGGATAGCTAACCTTAACCCGCATTTCATGCGGGTTTTTTGTATGCCAATTCAGCTTTTTGATCGGCGCATACCCTCAAAAGACAATAAATTAACCCTCCCGCCTCCTAAAAGTAACATTTGAATGCCTAACTTCATCTATGATTAATGAAAGATTTAATTTTAAAAAGAGGATAGGAGGTGATCAAGGATGTTTCCTTTACATAAATCCGTTACGCTGACAGCCTTGCTTCTAATGAATCTGCTGGCAGGTTGCCAACATCAGGTGGACCCATCCCCCTCTCAATCGGCTAACGACTACCACATCTCAAGACCGAAGCCAACAAACACCGCTGCTAACCTCATTAAGCTGGATTGGAAGCTGGTGGATACAATACCCATAGTCTCTCAACTAAGTGCTCCACCCACAGGCGCTACTTTGATTACAGAGAAGAAGCTGGAAGACTTCAGAGGAGTCAAAGTGAGTGTGTATACGATGGCTAGTGACGAAGACTATGTGTATGCCAGAACTTCTACTTCCAAAGGACAATACAGTCTAGGGGCGATAGGAACTTATAATTATCGTCAACCGGAGGATATTAAGGTAGAAGTAGTGCGGCTGTTTAGCGAAAAGGTGTTGAAAATCACCGGAGGACTAGGAGCAAATAACTCGCTCAGTAACTATTATTTAATCGACGAGAGCGGTAACCCCTCGGGTTTGCTGCAAATTGATACCGGACATTCCAAAGAGCTGGATGTTGATCAGGATGGATCTTTTGAGGGTGTAGCCGCACATGGAAATCCAATGAGTGCCTATATTTACCGCTGGAATGTTGATCACGCTGAGATAACTTTTGTTAATGATGCTTTAAAGGCGGACTCCGTGGTGCTAACGGATGAAGGAATATATGAAGCTTCTAATATCGGGGACAAGCAGAGCAAGAAATTCCGGTTGACCGTAGAAGGACTGATCCCAGAGCGGTAACGCCATGACCACTGCTGTTGAAATATTTCCTGCGACCATTTACCCTAAACCTCCGTATAGACGGTTAAGCTTGAATGATTATCCATAATCTAGGAGGGGTATTGGATGAATATGCAAATGAATCCGAAATTGAAACAGCTGCGTCCGGGAAAAATAGTCACCGGTATTGCAGCGGTGCTTATTGTATTGTTGATCGGCGCGAACTCTTTTGTATCTGTGGAATATGGGCATGTAGGTTTATACAAAACCTTTGGTAAATTAAATAACAATACATTGTCACCCGGCATTCATTTTAAAATTCCATTTATTCAGACGGTGATTCAGGTCAATACACAGGTAACGAAGGCGGAGACCGATACTTCAGCCTCTTCAAAAGATCTTCAGCCCGTGTCCACACATGTGGCGGTGAACTATTCCGTAAATAAGGCTTCCGCCTTTAATCTGATGAACAATATCGGAGGTAATTTTGATAGTGTAATTATCAATCCGGCCATTCAAGAAATCGTTAAAGAAGTGACAGCCAAATATCCAGCAGAGGATTTGATTACGCGTCGTGATGTAGTGTCTAGTGAGATTAGTGAGCACTTAACCGCTAGGCTGGCAAAATATGACCTGATCGTCAACGATATTAACATCGTTAACTTTAAATTCTCGGAGGCATTTAACCAGTCGATTGAAGCAAAGCAGGTCGCCCAGCAGCAGGCGCTGAAGGCCGAAAATGATCTCCGGCGGATTGAGATTGAAGCGAAGCAAAAAATCGCCCAGGCGCAAGCAGAGGCTGAATCTTTAAGACTTAAGAAGCAAGAGGTTACACCTGAGCTGGTGCAGCTGAAGCAAATTGAGGTTCAGGAGAAAGCGCTGGAAAAATGGAACGGCGTGCTGCCATCTGTAACAGGGGGAGCCACACCTTTTGTGGATGTTCAATCCCTGACTAAATAATTCATTATTGGGTTTCTGATTTATTTCACAATTTGCTGTTCTGTGATTGAGATCGTAGCTGTCTGCTTCAACAGAGTATTTATTATCCCTTTACGCTTACGGACTCAGAAGATGTTATTTGTAAGTTTTAAGGCTTAGGAGCATGGCTTCGGACTCCAGTGGCGCTATCCATTAGGTAGAGGTTCGGATTTGGTGTTTTTTATGCCAATAGCGGCTATGGGGTCCGATAGTTTCCCAAATGTGCAATTATGCTGCCTATAAGGTCAGCTGAGTCCGATAGTGGCTCGTACGCAATAATTCTCCCTATTTTACCTTATATAATTCCGGGTTTGGCAATAAGGACAGCCCATAGTGTATCAACAACTGCTCCTCTGATGAAAAAGCCCTACTTCTATAGAAGTAGGGCTTTTTATGCTATTAATATTGATAAAGCATCGTAGGAATTTGCCAGCCAGCGCCAACTGACCAAAAGAAGACATAATCGCCACGTTTGATTCGTCCGTCCTCGACTCCGCGTTGAAAGGCGATAAAAGGACTGCTTGTGGCTGTGTAGCCGAACTCGTCGCCTACATAAATGAACTTTTCTGCGGTTAGCCCAAGTCCGATTTGGATGAGCTCGATATTTTTCAGTGAGAATTGTGAAAGGCAGAATGCAGAGATATCATCCGTAGTCAGACCGTTGCGTGAGAGAAGCTCCTTCATATCCGCTATAGCCGCATCCACACACACTGTACCGTCAAAAGGGGTCCACCGTATCCGAATCTGCTCTGGGGTCATACCCTCTTGATAAATATTCGACAGGCCGCAGGCAGGGAACATAATATTCTCGGAGCCTTCAGAATCGGTGTAATAAAGGGAATCTATGAAGCCTGCATGCTCACTGCTGCGCTCTAGAATCACTGCTGCTGCGGCGTCCCCAAAGTTAGGGTAAGTAATTTCATCATCTGTATTGCAGTTCACTGAGCTGTAGTCGCTTCCTACAACGAGTGCGTACCTGATGCTGGGATTGGCTTGCATATAACGACTTGTCTGCTCCACGGCGGAGACCATTCCTGCGCAGTTAGCATTGGAATCCTGCGTAATGGTCCGGTGTTTACCTTGAAGCATACGGTGTAGGAGAAGTGCATTGGTAGGATAGGTGTACTCTGGCGTCTGTGAAGCGAACATGATCATGTCCATATCCTCACCTTGCAAATTCGCTTCGCTAAGCACTTTTTGGGCAGCCTTTAATCCCATCGTCAGAGCATTTTCACCCTGTTCTTTTACGATGTATCTCCGGTCGCGACCCATGACTTCTAGGAATCGTTTGATGTCCTTGCCCATACTCTGAAAATGCTTCAGATAATATTCGTTATCTACGATATGCTCTGGGTGGTAATAAGCAGCTTGGCGAATCGCTATATGTCCCAAGTGGCGCCTCCTATGCTTCAATAATTTCGTAATTTTCTAATTTCGTTGCCCGTGCCACTCGGCTTAACTGCATTTTTAGGACAGGGCTTTTGGCAATAATAAAGGTTACTTTTTTAAATCCGGATTGTTTGTACAGTATGTAGCATTGCTCAAGCATGGGAAGTGTGTCCTTTGAGGATACATTCAATGTCTTGCAATCTAGGATGATCTCATATTGTTTGGGGTCGAATGCACTTATGATTTGGTTGTACTCATTAATGAAACGTCCTGCATCTTCTGGCGACATAGTTCCTTCGACTTGTACATTCAGTTTTTGATCTGTAGCATTTGTGGCGAAATTGAAGTTTCCCATTTTTGATTAATCTCCTCCTAAGTTTTATCTAAGAAAAATTTTGATTAATAGGATAAAAAAACCTATTTATCTAAGACTATTATCGTATTTTTAATTGGGAAAGTTTAGGGGATTAAACCTTTATTTTTTTAAAAAGATAATTTAGGGAATGAGAAACTACTTAAAATCCATAAAATCTGCACAAATTAAGGTTTGAGGTAGGCATGCCCACCCTGTTTGCTTTGCAAAGCACAGTTCTATTGGTATGATTACAGAGATGAAAAAAACTACTATCCAAATCATGGAGGAATAATAAAAATGAGCGAAATTACACTATCGGGGATCATTGATCATACACTGCTTAAAGCAGATGCACGGAAAGAAGACATTATTAAATTGGCGGAGGAAGCTAAAACTTATAAGTTTGCTTCTGTTTGCGTAAACCCTGCTTGGGTAGCTACTGCCCATGAAGTGCTGAAAGATACGCCTGAGGTTAAAGTATGTACAGTAATCGGCTTCCCGCTGGGATCATCGACAACAGAGAGCAAAGCATTCGAGACTACCGATGCTATCGCTAAAGGTGCAGGCGAGGTGGATATGGTCATCAATATCGGAGCATTAAAAGATGGCAACGATGAGTTGGTTAAACGTGATATTGCAGCTGTTGTAGATGCAGCGCGCGGCAAAGCCCTGACAAAAGTCATCATTGAGGCTTGTCTGTTAACGGAAGAAGAAAAAGTTCGTGCCTGCAAGCTATCTGTTGAGGCCGGAGCAGATTACGTAAAAACATCCACTGGATTCTCTACAGGCGGGGCAACGAAAGAAGATATCGCGCTTATGCGTGCTACAGTTGGACCTAATATCGGTGTAAAAGCTTCCGGTGGTGTACGTAGTGCAGAAGATGCACATGTAATGGTACAAGCAGGTGCAAGCCGTATTGGAACTAGCGGTGGTGTAGCGATTGCTAAAGGCGAAACAAGCCAAAGCAATTACTAAGCCGAAGGGCTGAATCGGAAGCGGCGAGTGAGGAGGACAAGCTCATTCGCCGCTGTCCTGATTCAAGCTATTAACCGATCAGCTTGATTAGCGATTGTGTTTTATACATAAGTTTGAGGTTTTTATAATTTATATTGAAAGCGTTATCCAGTAGGTAGAGGACACTAGCAGAAGCATTTGACCAAAGTACAATAATTCACACCGGAATAATGAGATTTTTTTCTTTTCAAATGACGTGGTTTGTGAGAGAATGGGTACAATTCAAAATTGTTAATCATTTCTATACTTAATTATAGGGGAGGAAATACCTATGTCAGAAGATCGCAAGCTGTCGTTTGAAACTTTGGCTGTCCATGCAGGCCAGGAAATTGATCCAACTACTTTCTCACGTGCTGTACCGCTTTATCAGACCACTTCCTACGGGTTCCGTGATGCTGATCATGCAGCGGATCTGTTCGCGCTTAAAGAATTCGGTAATATTTATACTCGGCTGATGAACCCAACTACGGATGTATTTGAACAGCGTGTGGCAGCACTTGAGGGCGGGGCAGGTGCGCTTGCTACAGCTTCCGGGGCAGCGGCTATTTCCTTTTCCATTCTAAATATTGCGGGCGCTGGGGATGAAATTGTATCTGCAGCAAGCCTATATGGCGGGACTTATAATCTATTTTCGACAACACTGCCTAAGCTTGGTATTAAGGTACATTTCGTAGATTCGGATAATCCTGAGAACTTCCGTGCTGCGATTACAGATAAGACCAAAGCCTTGTATGCAGAAACAATCGGCAACCCACAGGGAAATGTTCTGGATATTGCGGCAGTTGCAGCGATCGCCCATGAACATGGGATTCCTCTCATCGTAGACAATACGTTCCCAAGTCCATATTTATTGCGTCCGATAGAGCATGGCGCGGACATTGTTGTCCATTCGGCAACCAAATTCATCGGCGGACATGGTACATCCATTGGCGGGATTATTGTTGACGGCGGTAAATTTGATTGGAAGGCAAGCGGTAAATTCCCAGGTCTTACGGAGCCAGATCCAAGCTATCATGGAGTGGTTTATACGGAAGCGGTGGGCCCGATTGCTTATATTATTAAAGCCCGCGTTCAATTGCTTCGCGATTTAGGGGCGGCGATTTCTCCGTTCAACTCTTGGATGCTGCTGCAAGGTCTGGAGACTCTTCATTTGCGGATGGAACGTCATAGCCAGAATGCGCTGAAGGTAGCGCAATATTTGGAGGCACATTCAGATGTGGAATGGGTAAGTTATTCGGGACTTCCTACGCATCCATCTCATGAATTAGCGCAAAAGTATTTGCCTAAAGGCCAAGGTGCGATCCTTACTTTTGGTATTAAAGGTGGAAGTGCTGCGGGACGTAAGCTGATTGAGAATGTGAAGCTGTTCTCTCATTTAGCGAATGTTGGGGATTCCAAGTCATTGATCATCCACCCAGCGAGCACAACTCATGCACAGCTGTCGGATGAAGAGCAAATCACAGCCGGAGTAACGCCGGAATTGCTGCGTTTGTCGATCGGGACGGAGTCCATTGATGATATTATCTATGATCTGGAGCAAGCTATTGCTGCCAGTCAACAATAGAAGTTTATATTTCGAAAAGCATTACTGCTCTGCGGTAATGCTTTTTTTGTTGCCTAAAAAAGTTGGAATATTCATCGGATTTGGCAACGCTTGCATATTTCAGGTGTGGCTCCCGTATTTATAAGTGAGGTAGGTAATGAAATGTCGGTCGCTTATGTTATATAGCTTGGCATACCGGCAGCAATCCAAAGATAAAGGGTGGGTGCGAGGATGAAGGGTGAACGTCAGCAGGATGGTTTGCGGAGTAGTGAAGAGCGCCCGTTCAAGTTCATGTATAAGGCTGGTGATCGGACTGTGGGAATGGAAATGAGCCAAGCTGGATCCGTAGCCTCCGCTGCCGCAGAATTTATCGCTGGAGTAGAGCAGAGGGATGTCATTGAGCCTTTGAAGCGGTCTTATTTTAAGCGGCCGGGGGAACCATCGACATTCCTAGTGCTGCGTGAAGGAAGAGAAGAACGTCTTGCTGGACGGGAAGGAACAAGGACTGTTCAAGCGGGACCTTGTTTGATACGGAGTGAGGAATGGCTGTTGGAACCAGAGCTGTTCTGTCTTTATGAGAACTGGTTATCTAGTGAGGATGAACTGCAAACATCGCGCTTTCTACAGCGAATCTCTTATCGTCTGCGCGCAGCTGTTGTCGAGCTGCTCGAATCGCCGGATGGCGAATGGGCGGCAGTCACCCTGCTGCATCCAGAGTCACTTGCGGTGGCGCAGCCCGCCAAGCTTGCCGCGCTTCAGGACGCGCAGCTCGAAGCGCTGTTCGCTGCGGTGGCGGAGAGCCAGCGGCAAGGCGGCGATTGCCGCCTTGACCTGCTGGTCGCCTACACCGCAAGCGCAGCCGAATTCGCCGCAAAGCGCGAATTCATCGAAGACGTGGCCGATCAGACACTCGGCCACGCTTATGCGGCGGCATGCCGCATCGGGGCGCTGATCGCGCCCGATGTGGAGCCTGCCGCCGCTGCGGAAATCGCGCGTATCGCCGATTTCCTAGTGCTGGACGGCGCGGCGGGCGAACACGCGCCGGAAGAGACCGCCGCGGAGGAATTCGCCCTGGCGGCGGGGAAGATCTTTGCCGCCGTGACGAGCGTGAAGCCGGCGGCGGTGGTGCTCGCCGCGGGGACACCGGCGGCGTCGGCTTTGGCCGATCTGTATCAGATCGGGCTCAGCGGGATCTTTTGCAGCGCCGGTCAGCGGACCGAAGCGCTGCTGAGAGCGGCCTGCCTAATCTGGATCGCCAGGCAGCGAGAAACGCTGGATACTGCCGCCGGGGGAAGGCAGTAAGCTTTTTCTGCTGAACGATACGGTGCAGTTCATATAAGAATCGAAAAAAGACTTCAGAGCAGCGATTATCCGGTTATCGGAGAATCGTTGCTTTGTTTTTTTGGTCGTTAGCTGCCTGCTTCAACAGCGTACATATATCCCTTTACTCAATCACTATACTCAACCTCCGTGCTCAATACTGTGCTCAACCTCTGCACTTAAACTAATCAACACTCAAACTAGGCACTAACCTCTGCACTCCTCACCCCCCGATGCTTAAGGACCCAGATGACGCTATTTGCCTGATTTTAGCTTTTTAAGCATGGTTTCGGACACCAGAGACACTATTCGTTAGGAAGAGGTACATATTTGGTGCTTTTCAGGTCAATAACTGCAATGGAGTCCGTTAGAATACCAAATGTGTTTAAAATCAGCGATTAGGGTCAGCTGAGTCCGATAGTAGCTACATTCGCGAGCAACTTGCATCATACGTTCATCACTCGTGTCGTACTCATACTTTGCGCTCTACCTCCGCACTCAAACTAATCGTGCACCTCTGCACTTAAACTAATCAACACTCAAAGTCTGCACTTAACCTCCGCCCCCCTGATGCTTAAGGACCCAGATGACGCTATTTGCCTGATTTTAGCTTTTTAAGCATGGTTTCGGACACGAGAGACACTATTCGTTAGGAAGAGGTACATATTTGGTTCTTTTCAGGTCAATAGCTGCAATGGAGTCCGTTAGAATACCAAATGTGTTTAAAATCAGCGATTAGGGTCAGCTGAGTCCGATAGTAGCAACATACGCGAGCAACTTGCATCATACGTTCATCAATCGTGTCGTACTCTTTGCGCTCAACCTCCGTACTTAAACTAATCAGCACTCAAAGTCTGCACTTAACCTCCGCCCCCTGATGCTTAAGGACCCAGATGACGCTATTTGCCTGATTTTAGCTTATTAAGCATGGTTTCGGACACGAGAGACGCTATTCGTTAGGAAGAGGTACATATTTGGTTCTTTTCAGGTCAATAGCTGCAATGGAGCCCGTTAGAATACCAAATGTGTTTAAAATCAGCGATTAGGGTCAGCTGAGTCCGATAGTAGCAACATACGCGAGCAACTTGCATCATACGTTCATCACTCGTGTCGTATTCATACTTTGCGCTCAACCTCCGTACTCAACCTCCGTACTTAAACTAATCAGCACTCAAAGTCTGCACTTAACCTCCGCCCCCTGATGCTTAAGGACCCAGATGACGCTATTTGCCTGATTTTAGCTTATTAAGCATGGTTTCGGACACGAGAGACGCTATTCGTTAGGAAGAGGTACATATTTGGTTCTTTTCAGGTCAATAGCTGCAATGGAGTCCGTTAGAATACCAAATGTGTTTAAAATCAGCGATTAGGGTCAGCTGAGTCCGATAGTAGCAACATACGCGAGCAACTTGCATCATACGTTCATCACTCGTGTCGTATTCATACTTTGCGCTCTACCTCCGCACTCAACCCCCTGTACTCCTACCCTGTTCCCAACCTCCGCACTTAAACTAATCTGCACTCATGCTTTGGATGCAACCTCCGCACTCCCACCCTGTGCCCAACCACCGCACTTAAACTAATTTGCACTCATGCTTTGCATTTAAACTCTGCACTTAACCTCTGCACTCCTCAACCCCCGATGCTTAAGGACCCAGATGACGCTATTTGCCTGATTTTAGCTTTTTAAGCGTAGTTTCGGACACCAGAGACGCTATTCGTTAGGAAGAGGTACATAATCCTCTGGACTATCACCAATAGATACATGCAACATTAGTTTTTGAACATCCACATACGTTTCCAGCTTCTCCTTACATTTTACATAAACAGGATAATGACAGTGAAGGCTCGAATTTTATTAGCATCTTGCTGAATAGGGGTGCTGTAGATGTCTACAAATTTTAGAGTTGGCCTGCAAAAGGTCGTAGATCATTCTTACGATATTGAGATTGGGGAAGGTCTTTTTGGCGCTCTGATCGAGGATTTGAAACATGGAATTGTCGAGAATGTAAGCAAATTCGCGATTGTTACAGATTCAAAAGTTGAAGCCCTGTATGGACAAGCCTTGCTGGAACAACTGCATCAGAATGATTTTCAAGCGGAGTTATTTTCTTTCCCTGCTGGAGAGAAGTCTAAAACCCGAGAAACGAAGGCACAGCTGGAGGACCGGCTATTAAGCCGTTCTTACGGACGAGATTGCTGTATCCTTGCCATAGGAGGTGGAGCGGTAACGGATTTGGCAGGTTTTTTGGCTGGAACATTGGGTCGGGGAGTGCCAAGTTTGAACTATGCAACTACCCTTTTAGCAGCAGCGGATGCTTCTATTGGTGGTAAAACGGGCGTGAATACACCGGTTGCAACCAATCTAATTGGTGTTTTTCATCAGCCTAAAAAGGTCTACATTGACCTAGCCACTTGGAGAACGCTTCCGGTACGTGAGCTTCGTAGTGGGTTGGCTGAAACAATCAAACATGCCTGCATCGCGGATGCTGATTTTTTTGAGTTTCTTGAACAGAATATGGAGCGAGTGGTTTCCTCAGAAGGCGATCTTGTATTAGATCGAGAGGTTTGCGAACGGATTGCTTTTCATAATTGTGAGATCAAGTATAGCGTGGTGGAAAAGGATGAACTGGAGAGCAACCTGCGCCAAATTCTAAATCTGGGGCATACTGCTGGCCGGGCGTTAGAGGCATTAAGTGGTTATGAATTATTACATGGTGAGGCTATTGCGATTGGACTCGCGGTTCAGGTGCAGCTGGCAGAGCAGTTGGGGTATGTAACGGCTGACCAAACTCAGCGTGTGATTGCTTTGTTGAAGAAGGCGGGACTTCCGACTGAAATACCAGCAACCATTACAAATAGAATGCTGATTGATAAGATGTATACGGATAAAAAGGTTCGCAAAGGGCGTATACGGTTTGTGTTCCAAGGTGGAATTGGAGCGATGAAGTCTTTTGAAGGTGGAGCTTATTCGACGCCAGTCGAAGAGCAAGTCCTATCCGAGCTTTTAAATAAAATACGCAGCTAAGAGAGGAAAACGTTAGTTTAAATTTATGACAAATAGCCTAGAAGGTAGGGTTTACTTTTTCATTCAAGGTGGTATTATTAAAATATAAGTTGCACTAAGGAAATATAGTTGTACTGTTGCAACAATGATTATCATTCTCACTACTCATAGTTATCATTCATGCTGTCCCGGCTAAGCCGGGGCAGCATGTGTCATTTTAGGGGTCTTAAGAATGGCTCTCATTATCATTTAGACAAAACAAAACGTATGCTCCCGAAGCAAGTTTTGTTGCGAAGAGAAGTCAATGAAGTAGTTCTACACAAAACTTTCAGGATGGTGATTATTATGCAAGCAACATCAAAACATTTACCCCAGCAAACCTCAATCTCCGGCAGCATGAAGAAACCAGGCGCTCCAAAACGCCGGTTCGATCTGAGAGCCATGCTCAGCAACTCCGAGATGCAGGCTGCGCTTGGCAGCGGAGTACTTATGCTTTTTGCTTGGGCTATGGGCAGCTGGTCAGAAGTTTTCTCTATAGTACTTTATGTTATTTCGTATACCATTGGTGGCTGGAACAAAGCCAAAGAAGGCGTTGAGACGCTCGTCAAAGAACGTGATCTCGATGTGAACCTGCTGATGATTGCGGCCGCACTAGGCGCAGCTACCATTGGGTACTGGAATGAAGGTGCTATGCTCATCTTTATTTTTGCGCTTAGTGGAGCTTTAGAGAGCTATACGATGGAACGGAGTAAGAAGGATATTTCTTCACTTATGGCCTTGAAACCTGCCACAGCCATGCGGATTGAGAAAGGAAGCATGAACGAGGTAGCTATCGATCAGTTAGTAATTGGAGATCTGTTGCTTGTACGTCCAGGGGATCTTATTCCTGCAGATGGTAAGGTGTACAGAGGAGAATCGGCAGTAGATCAGGCTTCCATTACAGGAGAGTCAGTGCCTGTTGAAAAATGTGCCGGCAGCGAGGTATTCGCAGGTACGGTGAATGGAGAAGGCCCACTTTATATTGAAGTAACGAAATCAGCAGAGAACACACTTTTTTCCAAGATCATTAAGATGGTAGAAGAAGCAGAGACGGATGTTCCAAATTCACAGCGATTCATTAAAAGACTGGAAGCCATCTATGCACGGGTAGTTGTCGCCTCGACTGTGGCTCTTATTTTCCTTCCACCCTTTTTGCTGGACTGGAGCTGGAGCGCAACCTTTTATAAAGCGATGGTTTTTCTTGTAGTAGCCTCGCCTTGTGCGTTGGTCTCATCGATTATGCCTGCGATGCTGTCGGCCATTTCCAAAAGTGCACGAAAAGGGATTTTATTTAAAGGTGGGGTCCACCTCGAAAATATGGCCCGGACCTCTGTTGTAGCTTTTGATAAGACAGGGACCCTTACAGAGGGAACTCCGCAGGTGACAGACTTTATTGCAGCTGAAGGCTACAACCGGGAAGAATTACTGGCGATTAGCGCATCCATTGAGCATATGTCCCGCCATCCATTGGCGGAAGCCATTGTGCGTAAAGCTGAGGAAGAATATCTGGAGCTGCGGGGTGTGCAGGAAAGTAAAACCATCACTGGCTGGGGAATTGAAGGTCAAGTTGACGGGCATCTCTGGAAAATTGGAAAGTCCAATTTACTGGATGAGCTGACTTCATCTGCGATGAACTCTGAGCTTGCATTCTGGAGAACTAAACGGCAGCAGTTGGCGGAAGAGGGGAAGACTGTCTCCATTATTTTGGACGGTGAGCATATTGCAGGTATGATTGCATTGCAGGATACAGTTCGCCCACAAGCAGAAGCCGCAGTGCGGAAGCTGCAGGAGCTGGGGATTAAAGTGGCTATGCTTACGGGTGACCGGGAAGCTACAGCAAAAGTTATTGCGGCTTCAACCGGAGTAGATTTAGTATTTGCCGACCTTTTACCAGAGGATAAAGTAAAGCATATTAAGGCGCTTCGTGAAAAGCACGGTAATGTTGTGATGGTGGGTGACGGTGTGAATGATGCGCCTGCTCTGGCTACAGCGACTGTTGGCATGGGTATGGGCATGAAAGGCAGTGGTGCAGCGCTTGAGATCGCCGATGTAGTGCTTATGAATGATAATATTGAAGAGATCGCCTCGACCATTTCATTGGCACGGCGCTCACAGCGTATTGTGAAGCAAAATATGATTTTTGCTGTAACAGTAATCGCGGTTCTGATGATCAGTAACTTTGTGCAGGGCATCGCCCTTCCTTTTGGCGTGATCGGTCATGAAGGCAGTACGATATTGGTTATTCTTAATGGGCTGCGATTGTTGCGGTAAGTGGTCAGTGAAGTTACTGTGTATTATTTATTGCCAAAAATTAAATTGTTCACAAATGATTTTTCCCTGAGGGAGTCTGGCTTATTGACATTTTTGCTTTCAGTTAGCATAATTAAGACTACATTATAATTATTTTAAATAAGAAGCGACGTCACTGCCGTCTAACTCAAGGAGGATATAGATATGTATAAATCAATAATTGTTGGAACCGGACCGGCGGGGTTGACTGCTGCTATCTACTTGGCTCGTGCCAATTTGAACCCACTAGTAATCGAAGGACCTCAACCTGGCGGACAATTGACCACCACTACAGAAGTGGAGAATTTCCCGGGATTTCCTGATGGAATTATGGGTCCAGACTTAATGGATAATATGCGTAAACAAGCTGAACGTTTTGGTGCGGAATTCCGTACGGGTTGGGTGAACAGTGTAGAACTTGGAGAGCGTCCTTTTAAGCTTAATGTTGAAGGATTGGGTGTTCTTACGACGGATACCCTGATCATTTCCACTGGCGCTACGGCAAAATACCTCGGTATCCCAGGCGAGCAGGATAATGTGGGACGCGGTGTAAGCACCTGTGCTACCTGTGATGGATTCTTCTTCCGTAATAAAGAGATCGTGGTTGTTGGCGGTGGAGATTCTGCGCTTGAGGAAGCGGGTTTCTTGACTCGTTTTGCCTCCAAAGTAACGCTGGTACACCGTCGTGAAGAGCTACGTGCTTCCAAGATCATGCAGGATCGCGTTCGCGATAATGTTAAAGTAGCTTGGAGCCTGAATCGTACTCCTCTGGAAGTAACTTCTGGAGACAAAGGCGTGAGTGGACTAAAAGTGCTGAACAATGAGACCGGACAAGAAGAAATCATTGAAGCAAGCGGAGTGTTTGTGGCGATTGGCCACCATCCTAACACTGCATTTTTGGGTGGACAAATCACAACTAATACTGAAGGTTATATCATGACTAACCCAGGTACTTCTGAAACTAATATCCCAGGCGTATTCGCTTGTGGTGATGTGCAGGATACCCGTTATAGACAAGCAATTACGGCAGCAGGCAGTGGATGTATGGCAGCTATGGATGCTGAGAAATACATTGAAAGTCTGGAACATAGCGCGGTTATTCTGTAACATAACTGTAATCTTCCATAGGAGGTCTAATGATGGAAAATGTAATTGTATATACATCAACAAATTGTCCACATTGCCGTCAGGTGAAGAGCTTTTTGAGTGAAAAAGGCGTAGCCTATGAAGAGCGTAATATTGAGCAGAATGATGATTACGCGCAGCAGGTTTGGGATATGGGAATGAGAGCTGTTCCTGTAACTGTAATTGGTGAGCACAAAATCGTGGGGATGAATAAAACTCAGTTCGACAAAGCATTGGCGACTGTTTAATTAAATATATTTCTGTGAGGAAATTGCAAAAGGTCGCTTCCATTTTGGAGGTGATCTTTTTGTGGTCTAAGTATACAAAAATAGCCTGACGCTAATATGCGCAGGCTATTTTTTATGATGTAAATCGCAAAGTTCAATTTAAGCTTGAGTGAAAGAGGTAATGATCTGAAATAGGACGTATACAGCAACACCGCTGCCGATCAGAATGAACCCTGATTTCTTTTTGGCTTGAAAAAAACGGAGCACACCGAGACTGATCAAAGGGGCAATAATGAGCAGAAAAAGCAACACAGTGATGAACATCTGTGCCGAGATATCAGACGTATCAACATAGGTCATGGACTCGCTCTCCATTTCAAAAAAGGGGTTGTAGTGATAAATGTCACACTAACTTATCCTTTATTATATAGGATTTAAGTTGCTTTTACTGCACTTTTGATCCACCTAAATGCGGCAATTTTACGTCAATTCTATCCGCTCTTGAATTTCACCCGTGAAACTGTCCCGCAAAACGTTGTCCATTAGACTACCTTAAACGGTCACCCGAATATCGCCTAGAAAATGCATAACTGCAGAGAACCCCGCGCCTATCATCGTGCCTCGGCTGCCCAGCTTGGAGAAGGTAATCTCGAGCTGCTGCTTATGATAAGGAAGTGTACGCTCGGCTACAACCCGGCGAAGGGGCTCCCCTAACCAGGCTTCTGCTTCGGATAAGGCTCCACCGATGACAATCAGCTCTGGATTAAAGCTATTGATTAGATTCGTTACTCCGATGCCGAGATATTCACCCATAGATGAGAAGTGGCGCAAGGCGTCTTCTTGTCCAGCGGCTGCATAACGAACCAGTTCTTGTGTAGTATGAGCAGGGAGGGAGAACTCGGAATGGTCATAGGTTTTCTCCGAGGCATATAGCTCCCAACAGCCACGGCTCCCACAACTGCACGGCTTGCCTTGTGCTTCAATCGTCATATGTCCGGTCTCGCCGGCATATCCTCTTGCACCTTTGTACAGCTCTCCGCCAATAATAATACCGGATCCGATCCCTGAACCCGCACTGATGTAGAGCAGATGTCTAACGTCTTTTGCCGCCCCAAAGTTCAGTTCACCTTGTGCACCTGCGTTAGCTTCGTTATCAATAGTGACTGGAACCGCGAATTCCGCCTCCAAAATACCCCGCAGGTCGACCATTTCCCAGCCAAGGTTGGGAGCAAAAAGAACAACCCCGTTCTCATCCACCATCCCGGGGACACCTACTCCGATGCCGACGATACCGTATGGGGATTCAGGTGCTTTATCAATCAAGTCTGAGATTATTTTTTTCATCCGTTCCAGTACATAAGGCAGCGCATGATTATCCAGAGAGAAATCGCTTTCGAAAAGAATGCCACCACTTAAATCACATAAGACGGCTGTCAACTGCTTCACTCGCAGCTCTATGCCGATTACGCTGCCAGCCATGCTGTTAAAATGCAGCATTAGCGGTTTACGGCCGCCACTGGATTGACCTGGTCCAACTTCAGTCACTAATTCTTGAGCGCATAGCTCTGCCACCAGATTGGATACGGTAGCTTTATTCAGTCCGGTCATCTCTGAAACCTTGGCGCGCGAGAGCGGAGAGTTCCTTCGAATAGTATGTAGTACGATCGATTTATTGATTTTTTTGACCAGCGCCTGATCTCCGGTAACCTTCACGAATCACACATCCTTTTTAGCATAGTTCCCTTTTGTTGTATGCCACTTAGTCTAGAGTGATGTGCTGGAAATTGCAATACATCGGCAGAAAAGAGGAAATCTATGATTGTTGGATTTTTTGAATATTAAACGGATAGACAAGGGAGACTTAAAGAGGCGGAAATTTTATAAAAAAACTTTGTTTAACCAATATACAAAGTCAAAAAGATGTGTTAAGATGATGCTGTAAACGCTTGCTAGCGTAGCACAATATGAGGAGGATTACACAATGGCTTATTTTGAGACAGTGAACAAAATCTCTTACGAGGGAAGCCGTTCCACCAACCCTTATGCATTTAAATTCTACAATCCTAAAGAAGTCGTAGCCGGCAAAACTATGGAGGAACATCTGAAATTTGCAATGGCTTATTGGCATACATTAACTGCTGGCGGTTCTGATCCGTTTGGCGCTGAAACTGCAATTCGCAGCTGGGACAAATTGAGTGGTCTTGATAAAGCTAAAGCTCGCGCTGAAGCAGCATTCGAATTTATGGACAAGATGGATCTGCCTTACTTCTGCTTCCATGATGTAGATATCGCACCAGAAGGCGCATCTTTGCGTGAGTTCTACAGCAACATCGACACTATTGTTGATATCCTTGAACAAGGCATGAAGACTTCCGGCAAGAAATTGCTGTGGAATACAGCTAATATGTTCACTAACCCGCGTTATATGCACGGTGCAGGTTCTACACCTAACGCTGATGTTTTCGCACATGCAGCAGCACAAGTGAAGAAAGGTCTGGAAGTTGGTAAACGTCTGGGCGCAAGCAACTATGTATTCTGGGGCGGCCGTGAAGGTTACGAAGAATTGCTGAATACAGATATGGGTCTTGAACAAGATAACATTGCACGTCTGTTCAGCATGGCTGTAGATTACGCTAAGGAAATTGGTTTTGATGGTCAATTCCTGATCGAACCTAAACCAAAAGAGCCTACTAAACATCAATATGATTTCGATGCAGCAACAACAATTTCGTTCTTGCAAAAATACAACCTCGACAAGCACTTCAAGCTGAACCTTGAAGCTAACCACGCTACGCTTGCAGGTCATACTTTTGAACATGAACTTCGTGTAGCTCGTATTAATGGCATGCTTGGATCACTTGACGCTAACCAAGGGGATACACTGCTTGGTTGGGATACTGATGAATTCCCAGTAAACATCTACGATGCAACACTTACTCTTTATGAAGTATTGAAGAATGACGGTCTTGGCAAAGGCGGAATTAACTTCGACGCTAAAGTACGTCGTCCTTCCTTCGAGCCACAAGATCTGTTCTTGGCACACATCGCTGGTATGGATACTTACGCAAAAGGCTTGAAAGTTGCTGCTAAATTGATCGAAGATCGCGTATTCGAAGATTTCATTGACAAACGCTACAGCAGCTTCACAGAAGGCGTTGGTGCAGACATCGTTTCCGGTAAAGCAACATTGGCTTCTTTGGCTGAATATGCTTTGAACAATGAGAACCCACGTCCTAACCAATCCGGACGTCAAGAATACCTGAGAGCTACCCTTAACCAATACATCTTGGCTGAGTAGTCCTTATAGGGAGCTTGAAGCTTAGGCTTTGAGTCGAGTTTGAACAAATGCAACGGGGGTTGCTGAAGAGAGCATTCTTCGGCAGCCCCCTTTTTGTAGTAAAAACTAAGCAAGATGCTTACGAAGTAAGTTTTGCTCGAAGTAATTCAATGAAGTCTATGCTAACAAAACTTTTAGGAGGTCAAAAATGAAATACGTTATAGGTGTTGATTTGGGGACTAGTGCAGTGAAGACTGTTCTAGTGGACCCGCAGGGGAAGGTGGCTTTTGAGCATTCCGAGTCCTACCCGCTAAGCAGACCCCAACCGAACTGGAGTGAGCAAAATCCTGAAGATTGGGTAAAGGGCACGCTGGTCAGCCTGCGCCGTCTGATTGAAGTATCAGGCATAGACCCGTCTCAAGTAGACGGTCTAAGTTTCTCCGGACAAATGCACGGATTGGTACTGGTAGATAAAGAAGGGCAAGTGCTGCGTCCAGCTATTCTTTGGAATGATACCCGTACTACTGCACAATGTCGTAAGATTGAGAAGACGCTTGGAACGAAGTTGATCGATATCGCCAGAAACAAAGCATTGGAAGGTTTTACACTGCCTAAGATTCTGTGGGTTCAAGAGAATGAACCAGAAGTATTATCACAGGCGCATCAGTTCCTGCTGCCAAAAGATTATGTTCGTTATCGGTTGACGGGTGATTATGCAATGGATTACTCCGATGCTGCCGGAACGTTGCTATTGGATGTAGGTTCTAAAGAATGGAGTGCAGAAATCGCAGAGGCTTTTGAACTTCCGCTTTCTCTTTGTCCTAGATTGGTAGAATCCTTTGAACAGACTGGAACTTTATTGCCGGACATTGCTGAAGCGTCAGGTCTTTTATCTTCAACGAAGGTATTTGCTGGTGGTGCAGATAATGCTTGTGGCGCGCTCGGAGCGGGTGTATTGGGAGAAGGCCGGACCATGTGCAGTATTGGTACATCTGGTGTAGTTCTTTCTTATGAGAGCAATAAAGATTTGAATCTCGAAGGCAAAGTCCATTTCTTTAACCATGGTGAAAAAGATGCCTACTATATTATGGGGGTTACACTAGCTGCTGGTCATAGCCTTACGTGGTTCAAAGAAACCTTTGCGGCGGACAAAAGCTTTGATGAGCTGTTAAGCGGAGTTTCCTCTATTCCAGCTGGCAGCGGAGGCCTGTTATTCACACCTTATATTGTAGGAGAACGTACACCACATCCAGATGCGAATATTCGAGGAAGCTTTATTGGTATGGATTCAGGGCATACGTTGACGCATTTTACACGTGCAGTATTAGAAGGCATTACCTTCTCACTGCGTGAATCCATTGAGATTGTACGTGAGTCAGGCAAAGAGATTACAGAGATCATTGCAATTGGTGGTGGAGCTAAAAATGAGGCTTGGCTGCAAATGCAGGCTGATATTTTCAATGCATCCATCGTGAAGCTGGAAAGTGAACAGGGTCCGGCAATGGGAGCAGCTATGCTGGCGGCTTATGGAAGCGGATGGTTCACATCCCTTGCGGAATGTGCAGAAGCGTTTATCCGTCCTGCTGATGTTTATAAACCAGATCCGAAACAAACGGCAATCTATGATGGTCTATTCAACCTCTATCAGGAAGTTTACGGCCAGACCCGCGAATTGAATAACAAGCTGGCTGCATATCGCCAATAAAACGCCATTTATCAATCTGTCTGATATAAAAAAGGTCTTTCGCATCTGGCGGAAGGCCTTTTTAAAGACCATCTTCTTTATAGAGGTGATGAACGGCAATATTCAAAAATGTTGCCGTTTTCATTTTTCTTCTGTAAAGTATGGAATATCTCCATGGTAGTGGCAGCCTGTACATGAGATAGTGAAGGTTTCGGGGGGCGAAAGGCCATGTTTCAATGGTTTGTTAAGGTGCTGAATGACATCAAAATCCGCAATAAGCTGCTGCTTGCTTTTTTACTGACTACACTTTTACCGGTATTACTGGTAGGTGGTTATCTTACGATTGAGATGAGGACCATGGCGTTTGAGAACGCACTGGAGCAAGCTTCAATTAACGTAGATCGGGTAAAAAAAAGAACAGAAGAAGTCATCGGTGTATCGCAAGATATAGCGTATCGATTGTCCAATGATGCCCGGCTGAAAAAACTCGCCATACGCCAGTATGTAAGCACTTATGATGTGGTTGAGGCTTATCGGGATTACACTGATATGCGTGAATACCTAAGATTATATAAAGACATATCCAACATACGTTTATACACTGATAATGCTACGCTGCTTAACAACTGGGAGCTGATCAATCCTTCGTCTGCCATTAAGGAGAGCCAGTGGTATCAGAGAGCACAGCGGTACGATAGCCTCGTCGGTTGGGAATATATAGAGGATGAGCGTGATCAGCGGAATTATTTAAGTCTTGTCCGCAAAATCGAGCTGGAGGGCTCCAGTAAGATTGGCGTGCTCGTTATTAATGTAAACAGTCACCAGCTAACCTCAATTCTGAGCCAGGAATCATTTGATACCATGATCGTGGATGATCAGGATAATATCATTGCTGCGAACCGGAGCGATCGGACAGGAAAGAAACTGGCAGATGTTTCTTTTGATACAAAGCTTTTGGGGCAAGGAAGCGGGAGCTATGAGGCAGAAGTAGATGGTGAAGCCTCCAAAATAGTGATAGAAGAACTTAAACCACAAGCCAGCCGTAACGCCCTGCGAATTATTTCTGTTTTTTCTATTGATAGTATAGTCAAAGAACCTAATCGGGTGATTAAGCTTTCGATTACCGTGATTGCCGTAAGCGTTTTATTGGCCTTTTTAATCATATATAGTTTCTCTTCATTATTTTCACGTCGATTATTGCAGTTAAGCAGACATATTAACCGCGTTAGTACGGGTGATTTTGACACTTCATTAAAAATTGATGGCAAAGATGAAATTGCTCTGTTAGCTCGTCAGTTCAATTCTATGGTGCGGAGTATTAACGATTTGATGTACGAGGTACAGGAATCTAATGACCAGAACAGCCTGCTGGAACAGAAACAGAATGATATCCGTTTTAAAATGCTGGCAAGCCAGATCAATCCTCATTTCTTGTTCAATGCGCTGGAATCTATTCGTATGGAGGCCCATATGAAAGGGCAAGTGGAGATTGCACGGGTAGTGCGTCTTCTTGGCAAAATGATGCGCAGTAATCTGGAGGTAGGCCGAAGTAAAATTTTGCTTAGCCAGGAGCTTGAAGTGGTTCGTTGTTATTTGGATATTCAGCAATTCCGTTATGAGGATCGTTTGAAATATCAATTTATTGTAGACCCTGCCGTCGAATCACTCTACATCCCGCCGCTGATTGTACAGCCGCTTGTGGAAAATGCGGTGATTCATGGGTTAGACAACACGATGGATGGAGCAATGGTTACGGTGAATATCAAGCGTGAGCAGAATCATGCGGTCTTTACCATTACCGATAATGGAGCCGGGATCACTCCGGACAAGCTGGAGCAGATCCGTTATACCCTTGAGGTTCGTGATGAGCAGGAAGAGGCACGGATCGGGCTGCGCAATGTACACGACCGTTTGAAGTTATCCTACGGTGTTGAATTTGGACTGAATATCGAAAGCCGGATGAATGAAGGAACATCTATTACGTTTCGTATTCCAATGGAGGACATAAATCTATGATCAAAGTATTGATTGTTGATGATGAGCCAAAGCTGCGGGAAGGCCTTCGGGCTCTAATCCCTTGGGAAGAGCTAGGGTATACGGTGGTGGCTACGGCCGCTAACGGCTTGCAAGCTCAGGAGAAATATCATATTTTTTATCCGGAACTGATTGTGGTGGATATCCGCATGCCTGGTATGGACGGGCTGGAGTTAATCGGTGAGCTGCGCGAGGAAGGCTCGACCAGCCATGTGCTAATTTTAAGTGGTCATGCGGATTTTGAGTATGCCAAACGAGCCATTTCTTACCGCATTGACGGCTATTTACTGAAGCCGGTGGATGAGGAAGAGCTAATCAACTATTTGGAGGAACTCAGAGTCACGATCGCTCAGGAAGATCGCTTTAGCCGCTGGAATGAAGAGGAGCCTGCCCGTAATCGCGAAAGCCTGCTGCGTACATTGCTGCAGCCTTCAACTGCGGAGGAGGGGGAGAATGATCCTGCTAAGCAGGCGGCAGCACTGGGTCTTAAATCAGACCGTGTCGAAGTGATCCTACTCGAATTACTCGCGCCTGCGGGCGGCAGTGAGGAAGGGGAGCGGGCCGTTAAGGCCGCGGTAGAACAGTATTTTGGCAGCAGTGAAGAGCGGATGTTTTTCACGATGCCGCCATATATTGGATTTCTGCTGCAAGAGCCGCTGCCAGGAAAGCAGGAACAGGAGCGGCTGATGGAAGAGCTTGCTTCCTTAATTTGCCGCGAGGGATACGACTTCAGCGCAGCAACGGGAGGCCCTGTAGCTGGACCAGAAGAGGCGGCACAGTCTTTTCAAGTGGCGCGTGAACTGCTGCGCCGGGCATTCTTTTACCGCAAAGGGATTCTGATCAGCGCCGATCTCTCCGGTATGTTGTTTCCTGGAGTGGCGGAGGCGTACACCGAAGAAGGGCAGGATGCGGAGAGCCGCCTAATGCTTGCTGTTGAAACTGGAAGCCGCGCGGCCATTGAACCGCTGGTGGATACGATCTGTGCAGAGCTACTGGCTGCGGGCAGTGAGGAGCAGCAGATCAAAGATACATTTGTGCGGATTCTCAGTACGGTGTTGGCCCGTCTCGAACCGGTCTATCCAGAGATTCGCAGCAATGCCGCTAAGCATTCCCCGCCGATCGGTGAGCTCTACCATAGTCATTACCTGGCAGACCTGCAAGAGCAGGCCGTCAATTTCATGGCGGAGATCGCCGATCAAATGTCCAGTGGCAGCAAAGGGAATGAGATCAAAAAAATTACGGAGCTAATCAACCGCCGTTACAATGAGAACCTTAAGCTTGAGACCTTATCTGAGTTATTTAATTACAACAGCGCATATCTAGGTAAAATGTTCAAGAACACTACCGGGGAATACTTCAATACGTATGTGGACAAAGTGCGGATTGAGAAGGCGAAGCAATTCCTCGCGCAAGGCATGAAAGTATATGAGGTGGCCGAGAAAGTTGGGTACATGAACCCCGATTACTTCAACGCCAAGTTCCGTAAATATGTAGGACTCTCCCCAAGTTCTTTTCGCAAAAACATCTAAAATAGAAGCCCAAAAAGCCACAGTTGCAGTTCAGGTATAACCTGAGCTTTAGCTGTGGCTTTTTTTCTTACATTAAAGCTACTTCACTAATAATAAATCTAATCTTTGTTGCAATTCTTGATTTGCAGGGTCCTTTAGAAGGGCCAGAAGTAACTCTTGAATTTGATCGATCTCTTTATAAGGTTCATTTTGTACATATTTGTCATGTATTCTGGTTTCCAAGGTATATCCATAATCGAACCCTAATGTTGAATACGTCGAAAGGGCAGCAACTTTACTCGCTTGCTCTACAGCAAGAATGCTTGGTGTTGAGGATCGTTCTAATTCCACTCTTAGACCGTCGAGTTCTGATGTCAGATTCAGGTCCAGCCTATTCATTAATCTGTTATGGCTTACGTTGTTATTGAATTGAAATAAATTTAGTGTCAATAATACTGCGGCGATAATCAATAATAATGTCTTGATGTTTTTGTTTTTCATTGCTCTCCTATTACCCTCCTTTAGGAAAAGAAATTGCAGGTACAACAGATAATGTCGACTCGGCATGTGCGTATAAGGAATATGTATCTGAAATAGTTGAAGTACTGATGTATCAGGTGATATTTTCTAGATAAGATGATATTAAAGTAATTAATTTTAATTGAACCATACGGAGGTTTTCGTTGAGGAGCAGGGCAGGGGTTACGGGTATACTTGTTACGCCTCATCTGAGAGCATATTATAGTTTTCATTCGCGGGTATGACGGACTCCAGAGTCGTTATTTGGGCTATTTCGAGTCCAATTTCGATTTATCGGACTCCATGTACGTTATTAGCTGCAAATGTTCTCCAAAAGGTGGTTTTTTAAGTGAATAAGGTCTTTATAGTCCGCCTAACCCAATAAGATGTGCAATTTGCTTAAATAAGGTCATTTCAGTCCGCGCCTTCGCTTCCGGCCACGTTCACTTATAGAACGTTAGCTCGGGGCGTTTTTTAATTATGGGATGAAGTATTAATTGTGTGAAATAGACAGGGGATTAAGTATCGTATTGATTTATGAAATCAAATAATTTCACTTAATTTTATTTTCAGTAAATTCATGTTTGTTTTCAGTGTTTTCAACGATGTATCCGCTTTATTTGGGCTCTAAATCTCTAATTTTCACCTGATTTTAGGTCGAATTTATAGGGTACTGCAATCGCTTACAGAGATTTAGAATATAGACATAGAGAGGAGGGGCTTTATGAAAGCGGACACAGTAACTTCTCAAATCCCGCCGGATACCCGAACACGCAACAAAAAGCCTGCTTCAGGAGGACGGTTTTGGAGAAGCTTTAAGAATCAAAAGTACTTATGGTTGATGTCGATACCTTTTGTGATCTGGGCATTCGTCTTCAGTTATCTCCCGTTATGGGGCTGGACGATGGCTTTTCAAAAGTACAAGCCCGCACGTGGCTTTTTTGAACAAGAATGGGTAGGTTTTGAACACTTTAAGACACTGTTCAGTGACTCGCAATTCCTTCTGGCGCTGCGTAATACGCTGGCGATGAGTGGAATGGGCTTAGTCGCAGGATTTATCTTTCCAATAACGTTTGCAATATTGCTCAATGAAGTGCGTCTTGGCTTCTTTAAAAGATTTGCTCAAACAGTCTCGTATTTGCCCCACTTTGTATCATGGGTGGTTGCAGCGGGGATTGTAACTAAAATGTTATCTGGTGAAAATGGTCTTGTAAACGATATCTTGTTAGGAATAGGATTCATAGACGCACCTATCCAGTTTATGGCCCAGGGCCATCTCTTCTGGGGAATCGTTACCTTATCGGATGTCTGGAAAGAGACCGGATGGAACGCCATCATCTACCTTGCAGCTATCGCAGGTATTGGGCCTGAATTGTACGAAGCGGCCCGGGTAGACGGTGCCAGCAGGCTTCGTCAGGTATGGCATATTACACTTCCGGGTATTCGCCCAACAATTACTGTACTACTCATTATGTCGGTGGGTAATTTGCTCAATATCGGCTTTGAGAAGCAATTCTTGCTCGGAAACAACCTCGTTACCGACTATTCTCAAGTGCTAGACTTGTATTCACTGAAATACGGACTGGGCATGGCGAGATATTCCTACGGTACTGCGATCAATATATTCAACTCAGTAATCAGTGTAATTCTACTGTTTACGATTAATGGAATCTTCAAACGTACAACAAAAGAGAGCCTTCTGTAGCACAGAAAGCCCTTCTACCCAATCGTGGCAGTAAATTGCCCTTTTCATGAAAGGAGAGCGTTACAGTGGGAAATTCAGCTATCACCGGAAAGTCATGGTCAGACCGGATCTTTGATTTCTTTGTATATTTTGTAGTACTGTTCGTGGTTGTAATCACGATTTATCCGTTTTTGAACGTGCTTGCCATCTCACTGAATGATTCAGTGGACAGTGTGCGCGGTGGAGTGACCATCTATCCCCGGGATTTTACCTGGGACAATTACCTAAAGATCTTCACTTTCTCCGGATTAATCACCGGGTTTAAAATATCCGCTTTGCGGACAATTATCGGTACTTTGTTCGGACTGATCAGTGCCTCGATGCTGGCGTTTACGATCAGCCGCCCTGACTTTGCAGGTCGCAAGTTTGTCTCCACATTCTTGGCAATGACCATGTATATCTCAGGAGGAATGATTCCAATCTATATGCTGATCAAGGATCTGCATATGATGAACAGCTTTGCAGTCTATGTATTGCCTGGACTGGTTAGTGCCTTTAACGTCTTCGTTATCCGCTCCTTCATCGACGGCCTGCCGTATGCGCTGCAGGAATCGGCGAAGCTGGATGGAGCCAATGACTTTACTATCTACTTCCGCGTTATTCTGCCATTGATGAAGCCAGCGCTAGCAACGATCGCGCTATTCCTAGCAGTAGGTCAATGGAATGCTTGGTTTGATACTTATCTGTACAATGGTTCAAGCCCTAACTTGACCACATTGCAATATGAATTGATGAAGGTTCTACAGACCACAACCAGTGGTAACGGAGGCGACTACCGCTCCAACATTGCTTCGCTGGCTTCCAATCAGGTCTCGCCGGAGTCGCTCAAAATGGCGATTACGATTGTCGTAACCGTACCGATCCTGTTGGTTTATCCGTTCATTCAGAAGTATTTTGTTAAAGGTATGACACTTGGTGCTGTGAAGAGCTAATCACAGTTTAACGGGGGAGCTTAGTCTCCCCTATGCTTAAAACCTATTGTGTATCCGTTTTCTTTTGGCAAGCTGGGTAAAGTATTAACAGGTCTTCACCTGTGATACGATAGATAAACAATTTTAAGGAGGGTTTATTTAATGGGAAGTAATAGAAAGATAAAAGCCAAAGCTACGGCATTAACGCTCACTTCTATTATGCTGCTCGGTGTGCTTGCAGGCTGCGGCGGTAACAATGGCAACAATGGTAATGCTGCAGCTGGAAATACAGGCGGCAACGCAACTAATGCTGGAAATGCGACCAATGCGGCTGAGGATATTTCCCCGCTCACGATGACCTTCTTCAGTGCAGACCCTAACCCGAACTGGACAGGTATGCAAGATGAAGTTGGTAAAGTGATTACGGAAAAAACGGGAGTAACCCTAAATGCTGAATATGCAGTTGGTGATCCTCAACAAAAAGTAGCCTTGATCGCAGCGAGCGGCGAATATCCGGATTTGATCAGTGCTAAGACTGATGTCAGTAAGCTGGTGGATGCAGGCGCAATGCTTGATCTAACAGACCTGATTGAAAAATATGCTCCGAATATCAAAAAAGTATTGGGCGAAGAAGGCATGAAACGTTCACGTTACAGTGACGATGATCATGCGATTTATGCCATCCCTACTTATGCAGGTGTGGACAACAAATATTTTGATGCTGGTGGCGGATTTGAACTACAGCACCGTGCTGTTAAAGAAGCTGGATATCCTGCAATCAAAACTGTTCAAGATTATGAGAACGTAATCAAGGCTTACCTGGAAAAACATCCTACGGATGAAAATGGTAACAAAAACATCGGCCTGACTCTGAATGCAGATGATTGGTACATGTACATTACAGTAACTAACCCAGCATTTATTACTACTGGTTCTCCTGACGATGGTGAATATGCGATTGATATCGACACCCAAGAAGTAACTTATCACTTCCGTCGTCCGGCTGAAAAAGAATATTTCCGCTGGCTCAACCACATGAACGATATCGGATTGCTTGATCCAGAAAGTTTCGTTCAAAAGTATGATCAGTACAAAGCTAAAATCGCTACCGGCCGCGTTATTGGTTTGATTGACCAAGACTGGGGTTATGGCGATGGAGAAAGAGCATTGAAAGCTGAAGGCAAGCTGGATCAAGGCTATGGACACTATCCTGTAACCTTGTCTGAGGAGTACAAAGAAACCTCCTTCTGGCCTACAGGCTTCATGGGTGGTAACGGAATTGGGATCAGCGTAGATGCTAAAGATCCAGTTCGTGCGATTAAATTCCTGGACTACCTAGCTTCCGACGAAGGTCAAGTATTGGTTAACTGGGGTATTGAAGGCAAACACTACAATGTTGTTGATGGCAAACGTGTCATTCCTGAAGATGTGAACGACCGTAAATATAATGACACTACCAACTTCCAAAAAGAAACTGGTTTGGGTAATGTCGGATCAAACTATGCATTGCTGAGCGCTCACTATGGCGACGGTGTATTGGATCCATCTGGTAACTACTACACAACTCGTTTCCCTGAGCAAGTAACCGTAGGTTACAATGCGGTTGAAAAAGAAACACTTGCTGCTTACAAAGCAACAACTTGGAAAGACCTTTTCCCAAGTGAAGATGAGTTCAAAGTTAAACCTTGGGGCGCAGCATGGAACATCACGATTCCTGGGGATAGCGAAATTGTCGTTCTTGACAACAAGCTGAAGGATATCAGTTGGAAACGGATCCCAGAAGCAATCTTGTCTAAACCAGCTGATTTCGATAAAGTTTGGGATGCTTACATGGCTGAGCTTGATAAAGCTGGTGTAACGAAAGCTGAAGATTTGCGTGAAGAGCTGGTTAAACAACGCGTGAAACTTTGGAATGATTAATTATTAATTTTCGTCTAATCCAATAAAAGCATGAAGATGGCGGGAAGTCCGAACGAAAGTCCGGGCCTCCCGCTGATTGCTTTTCACCGGTAATAACAGGACAGGAGGAATATACATGGGAGAGAGCAAGAACTCCGGACGGCATGAGTTATGGTACAAGCAGCCGGCGGCTGTATGGGAAGAGGCGCTGCCCGTAGGTAACGGGAGGCTGGGCGGCATGGTCTTTGGTGGAATCGAAGAAGAACGGATTCAATTAAATGAAGACACTCTATGGTCAGGTTTCCCGCGGGATAAAGCCAACTATGAGGCACTGCGGCATTTGGCTCCAGCTAAACAGCTAGTTGCAGAGGGGAAATACAAGGAAGCAGAAGCACTGGTGGACGCCAAAATGTTAGGCAGCCGGACGGAATCCTATCAACCGCTTGGAGATTTGCGATTGAAGTTTAATTTTGCAGGTCCTGTAGAGGATTACCGAAGAGAGCTTGATCTGGATCAGGCGTTGGCTACGGTATCCTATACTGCCGGTGGTGTAAGGATCGTACGTGAAGTATTGGCCAGCAGACCGGATGACATTATAGCTCTCCATATCCGTGCTGAGGGGGGGGAGGGCCAAGCTACTCTGCCAGATTTCTGGGCGGATCTGGCATCACCACATCCTTTCAACTCGGAGATTACTCCGGATGGCATGCTGATTATGACTGGCCGTGCCCCGTCGCATGTGGCTGATAACTACGTAGGGGATCACCCGCGTGCAGTATTATATGAAGAGGGGCTTGGCATAAGTTTTGCTGCGGTTATGGAGATCCAGACGGAAGGTGGGACTTGTGTAGCGGAGAACGGCTCGCTGTTGATTTCTGGCGCGCACTCCATTACCCTTCGTCTGGCTGCGGCAACCGATTATGCCGGGTATGACCGGATGCCGGGAAGCGGTGGCAAGCTGCCAGCGGAGTTGTGCCTAGTGCAGTTAGCTTCAGCCTCTAAAGGATACGCAGAGCTTAAGCAGCGCCACTTAGAGGATCATCAATCCTTGTTCCACCGTGTGGAGTTGACGCTTGCATCTGCTGCTTCCCGAGGAGAGCTTCCGACTGATGAGCGCCTGGTACAATACCGCGAAGGACAGGCAGATCCTGAACTGGAAGCGTTGCTGTTCCAGTATGGCCGCTACCTGATGATTGCTGGCTCACGGCCGGGGACGCAAGCTCTGAATCTGCAGGGCATTTGGAATCCCTATATTCAGCCACCATGGAACAGCAATTATACGACAAATATAAACACCGAAATGAATTATTGGCCAGCCGAGTTATGCGGATTGGGTGAATGCCATGAACCTTTAATAGATTTTATCACGGAGCTTAGCGTGGCTGGCAGCCGTACAGCGAGTATTCATTATGCCGCACGTGGCTGGACAGTACACCATAATACCGATTTGTGGCGGATGACTTCTCCATCAGACGGTAAGGCGATGTGGGCTTTTTGGCCGATGGGCGGGGTATGGCTCTCTCGCCATCTATGGGAGCGTTACGCTTTTCGTCCAGATGAGGACTATTTGCGCACAGCTTATCCCATATTAAAGGGAGCCGCATTGTTTTGTCTGGATTGGCTAGTAGAGCTGCCTGATGGAAGATGGACCACAGGTCTGTCTACCTCGCCAGAGAATGTATTTCTGACTGCTGACGGCACACCATGCAGTGTCTCGGCTGGCTCAGCTATGGATTTATCGCTTATCGCTGAGTTGTTCAAGCACTGCATTCAGGCTGCTGATATTTTAAATACCGATGTAGAGCTGCGTCAGGAGCTTATGCAGAAACAGAAACAGCTTGCCCACCAAGGGATCGCACCGGACGGAACTGTCCGCGAATGGAATGAGGATTTTGCTGAACAAGAGCCTGGGCATCGTCATGTTTCTCATTTGTATGACCTGTATCCTGGGAACGTAATTAGCCCTTCCTCCACACCAGAGCTAGCGGAGGCGGCAGCCTTAACACTGAAGAAACGTATAGAACATGGAGGTGGCCATACAGGCTGGAGCGCAGCTTGGTTGCTTAATCTTTATGCGCGTCTGAAGGATGGCGAGAGTGCGGTTAGCTGTCTACGTCGCATTTTGCAAGATTCCAGTTTGCCGAACCTGTTCGGTAATCATCCTCCGTTTCAGATTGATGGAAACTTCGGAACTACAGCCGGAATAGCAGAAATGCTTTTGCAGAGTCATCAGGAGGGTCTGGAACTATTACCTGCTCTTCCAGAGGAATGGTCTGAAGGCAGCGTGAAAGGGTTGGTGGCACGTGGTGGCTTTGTCATGACTATAGAATGGAGCGGGGGCTGTTTAACAAGGGCAGAGGTTACCTCGACTCATGGCCGATCCTGCAGAATTGTTCAACACCAGCCTTTGCTCATTCAAAAACCTGATGGTACACAGATTGAAGGAGCGGGGCTGGAATTTGAAACAGTAATAGGAGAGACCTATCTCATTACACCCCTAAAGAAATAATTCATATTGATCTGGCTTAGAGGCTGTTCTCAGAGTAGAATTATTCTACAGAGAACAGTCTTTTTTTGCCCAAGTCTTCATTATCTATTAAATGGAGGGTTTTGAATAAGTCTGTAGGAGCCGGAGGATCAGAATAATTATGTGGAAAAAACGCTTCACGTTGGCAAAAGTCATTCTTGGAGGAGTGATTATTTGCGCAGCCATTCCCCCGACATTGTATTGGACCTGGGGGCATGCTTATGCGGCCACGACTTCACCGACCGTTCGTTCTGTGAGTGAGATTGCCCAGAAGCTAACCGGTGCGATGAATAATCGTAGAGAGACTATCACTTTTACTTATGAGGGGAAAACCTCGAATTTAAAAACACAGATACAAACGGGTCTAGATCAAGCGATGAATAGCGATCCCTATTTGTATTACATCATAGACAGCTACGGATACACTTATCGAGGGAGCAAAAGCTCTGTAAAGGTTACGGTAGAAGTGAAATACTTGGAAACGCTGGAGCAGACCGCTTTTGTGAACAAAGAAGTAAAGGCAACGCTCAAGAAGATCATTACACCGGGCATGAATAATCATCAGAAGGTTAAGGCTATCCACGACTGGGTGGTGCTGCGTCTGAAGTATGATACCTCTTATCGTAAATATACGGCTTATGAAGGCCTGAAGAGTGGCAGTGCCGTTTGCCAAGGGTATTCGCTGTTGACCTATAAGCTGCTCAAGGAAGCGGGATTCAGTAATAAAATCGTCGAGGGCACTGCAAAACAGCCGGGAGGACGCAGCCAGTCTCATGCTTGGAATCTAGTGCTGCTCGAAGGGAGATGGTATCATCTCGACACAACTTGGGATGACCCGACACCTGATAAAGCCGGCGTGGTAAGCACCGCGTATTACTTGAAGACGGATGCACAAATGCGTCAGGACCATAGCTGGACGAAGTCTTATCCGGCAGCTTCGGTTGCCTATTATAAGACCTTGTCAGCACTTGTAGAGCGTGGAGGACAGAACGCCGGGGTGTATAAGCAGCTTCAGAAGGACCTTAATTATGAGCTGTATGCCGAGGAACGGATTGTACGTTCAGCAGCAGATTTAATTCAGCTGGCGAATAAGGCTGTCGCTTCAGGAGAGGGATCTTTATTATTCCGTTATCACGGTAGTGGAACCCAGCTGAAGAATGATCTACAGGAGTTATATAAACTTGGACTAGAGGAAGTGTCTTATTCTAGCACTTCTTTTGATAATACGGGTGATCTAAAAGTGTATGTGACTTGGGAATAGGCAAAGGGCTAAGTAAAATCAGGAGTTGAATATACTAGATTGATTTATATAAAAAGGGATATCCCGCAGCCTTTCAGGCTTCTGGATATCCCTTTTTTGCGGAGTCTATTTATTCTGGGTGAGTACTAAGATCGCATTTTTCCAAAGGAATAATATTACTCTTGCGGAAGAAGCGATAGCCGGCCCAAATCAAGACGAATAATGGCAGGCTGATATAGGAAACGGCAATACCGTACCAGTCGATGTTTCCACCTGAGAAGGCACCCATATTCTGGCCAAGGATGGCTACCGTACAAAGTACTAAGGCAAATATAGGCCCAAACGGGAACCATCTAGCCCGGTAAGGCAGCTCATCAAGGGAATGACCTTGAGCTATAAAGGCGCGTCTGAAACGATAATGGCAGACAGCGATGCCGAGCCAGTTAATAAATCCACACATACCGGAAGCATTAAGCAACCAGTTGTATACAGCACCATCACCAAAGAATGATGCTAAAAAGGCTAACATACCAACGGCTGTGGTCACGAGCAAAGCGCCAACAGGAACACCGCGGCGATTAAGCTTGCCTAGAGCACGTGGAGCCATTCCATCCTTAGCCATAGCGTACAGGACGCGGGTGGAGGCGTACATTCCCGAGTTCCCGGCTGACAATACGGAGCTGAGAATGACAGCATTCATGACGGATGCGGCAATAGCAAGTCCTGCTTTATTAAATACGATCGTAAACGGACTGACTCCGATATCATCAATACCACCGCGCAGCAGATCTGGATTCGTGTAAGGAATCAGCATTCCGATTACTAGTATAGCGAGGATATAAAAGATTAATATACGCCAGAAGACTTGGCGAATAGCAATAGGTACGTTACGGCGAGGGTTCTCACTCTCACCTGCTGCAACACCGATTAGCTCGGTGCCTTGGAAGGAGAATCCCGCAGCCATAAAGACACCGACGAAAGCGAAGAAGCCACCGTGGAACGAGCTGCCCCCGATCTGGAAATTGCTGAAGCCTACGGCTTTTCCGCCCATGATTCCGAAAATCATCAAAACTCCGACAATAAGGAAGGCGATAACAGTAATAATTTTGATAATGGCAAACCAATATTCTGATTCTCCGTATCCACGAGCAGATAGGAAATTAAGACCGAACATCAGCAGCAGGAACACGAGACTCCAGAGAAAGGAGGGACTGTCCGGGAACCAATATTTAATAATGACGGTGGCGGCAGACAATTCTGCTGCAATCGTAACCGCCCAGTTATACCAGAAGTTCCAGCCGATGGCGAACCCAAAAGCGGGGCTGACGAAACGCGTGCCGTAAGTGCTGAATGAGCCCGAATCCGGCAAATAGGTAGCGAGCTCTCCCAGACTGGTCATGAGGAAATAAACCATAACACCAACAGCCGTATAGGCTAGAAGTGCTCCACCGGGTCCGGCTGAAGCGATAGCGCCACCACTGGCCAGGAAGAGTCCAGTACCAATAGATCCTCCAAGCGCAATCATGGTCAAATGCCTTGCTTTAAATGATTTTTTTAGCTCAGGCGGGTTACCTACGTTGCCTTGTGCTAGATTTTGCTGCTTGCCCTGCATGATTTGACACTCCTTATGATCTAATCTTTCAATTCATGAACGGGGAGTGCTGAGCTGCTTCCTCCCGCAGAGCGGGAGAGTGTATTTGGTGGTCTCCATAAGGTTATGGACAAACACTAAATATACAAATTCTGTAAACGCAAAGAAACCGCAGACTATATCTGCGGTTTCCATCTATACAGCTCCGCATCATACTCCCTGTGAAGATAGCGCAACACATTATGACCTGCTGCTATGCAGGTTATACAATGTGACAGTTCCGTGCCTTTCGGCAACGGCCCCAGCCTGCACCGCTGTAAGAGCGACAGTGCAGACTTCGGCAGATATTCCTTTCGACGCGATTCATAGACGGCTCTAACGTCTCCACGCGCGTACTCTTTATATCCGCGACCTCTACCTCATCTTAGTATGACGAGGCTATCTTTACTTCATTCATTTATAAACAACAGGAATTAGTATAAAGCAAGTTCGCAAGTCAAGCAATGACAAAATCCGGTAGGGAATGTTAGCTGCGACGACGCTCTGACATTTGCTGCCAAACGGTACCCGCCGCTGCTTCACCGGAAGCGATACGTTCCAAAGCCATTTTGGCCTGAAGTCCAACCTCGAATTCCGGATCTTCCGCCGCAACTGACAGCGCTTCTTGGGCATCGGATGTGCCCACCTCATAGAGGAAACGAGCTGCGCGCCAGCGGACAAGCTTGCTCTTATCTGTCAGTGCCGCCGTCATCACTGGCGTGGCGGCAGGATCGCCGATGTCGGACAGCGTATCGCCTGCCGTACGTCTCACGGCTGGCGCGCTGTCTGCCATCGCCTCATAGAGCAGCTCCATCGCTTCAGGCGTGCGAAGGTCGCCTAGATACACGACCGCAAGCCTGCGAATATGCAGCTTGGGATCGTGCAGCGCCGCCTTAAGCTCCGGCAGGAGCTCCGCCGTCGGCGTAAGATCCTCCAGCGCGGCGTAGCGCACGCGCCAATCCTCATGCTTCAGGTCTCGCAGCAGCTCATCCTGACTGCGGGTTCGTCTCTGCTCGACGAACTCGCCTTCGGCGCCGTGCGCAATGGCTTGCTGCACGAGAGAGTCGAGGCGTTCCTGCGGATACGCCGCTTCGACCTCTTGCTCCACCTCGCGTGCAATCTCCGCGGGCTCGCCATAACGCACGCCGTAATCAGTGAGCTTACGCTCTTTAATCATCACGGCGCTAGCCACATCCATAACCGCCTTCGTGAAGCGGTTTGCTAAGGAGATGCGCTCTTCATTCGCGCCGGTCTTAACGCGGATTTGCAGCGGAATTCCGCGGAACATCTGGACGAAGACTTGAGCTTCGCCGAAATGAGCGCCAGCGTTCTCATCGGCAAGATTCCAATCGTCATTTAAGCCTTCGCTGTTGCCGAAGCGGTTCTGAACTTCTCTTAGAATCGCTGCCCAATCCGCATTGCCCTTGCGTTCGAGCGCTGCAAAGTCAGCAGCATGATAGATGCTAATAACGCCCGGTATCGTTAACATTTCGCGTGCCCAGGCCGGTGCGGAACGTTCACTTTCTGGTGTATAGGTTCTGCGAATTCCAGGTTCCAGACTTTCGTCCAAATGAAGCTTCATCGTATTTGGACTTGGAGTCGGTTCAATAAAAGTAATCTTCATACGTAGCTCCCCCTTGAACGGTATATGCACCGCCATACTTTATACACATATTATCTCATTTCTGGCGTGAAACACAAAAGGGTACTTAGATATTTTGCGGAAAAAGGGCGCACCATTACCAAGTAACTTGTATATTTTGCAAAATACTCTGCCGTTCAATATAGTTGTATTATATTCGCTAAAGTAAAGCATGCTCTGCAAACTTCTAAAGATGAGGTGCTCTATGGCTAAATTTCGCTACAATAACCTCGACAATGTGAGTACCGATAAAACACTTAAAGAGTTTCGTAAGTGGCGGGAGGAACGTCGACGGAAGAAAAAAGATTATTCATATGTAGTGCCAAGTACGCCGCCGAGGTTAGCTTATCTGGCGGAGAATCGCCTGGAGACCACCATTACGTGGATTGGGCATTCAACGTTTTTCCTTCAATATGAAGGGATGAATATCATTACTGATCCAATCTGGGCGAGAAGACTAGGCTTTGAGAAAAGATTGGGGCAACCCGGGATTCCGCTCAGCGAAGTGCCTCCCATTGACCTGATTCTGATCTCGCACTCTCATTATGACCACTTGCATATGGCTTCTATCCGTAAATTATATAGAGCAGGGACAACCCTTGTTGTTCCTATAGGCTTGAAACGAAAGATGCTCCGCAAAGGATTTCATAACTGCATAGAAATGGAATGGTGGCAGGAAAATACGCTAGGTAAAATTAAGCTTACCTTCGTGCCGACTCAGCACTGGACGCGGAGAACGCCTTGGGACACGAATACTTCTCATTGGGGAGGATACATTCTGCAGCCGATCGAATCGGATAGCGACAAGCTGCCTCCTAACCTGTATTTCGCAGGAGATAGCGGTTATTTTCCGGGTTTTAAGGAGATTGGGAGCCGCTATAAGCTTCATGTTGCACTCATGCCGATTGGAGCTTATGAACCGGAGTGGTTCATGACCTCGCAGCATGTAACCCCTGAAGAGGCTATACAAGCATTTGTAGATGTTGGAGCGGAGACCATGATTCCGATGCATTACGGCACCTATAGACTTGCTGATGATACGGCCCGGGAAGCGCTGGATCGGATGGAAAGTGCCCGGCTTAAACAGGGTATTTCTGAAGAACGAATCCGTACGCTCAGCTATGGCGAAACGCTTATTATACAACCCAAGAATCGCATAACTGGACAATAATTGAAAAAATTCCTCCTAACTGGCGACCTCTGTACAGCAGCTGGAATAACTTTAGTATTGGAGAGAACAGCTGAAAAGGCTATTTTACGGGCTTTTTGCTCTCTATTTATGCTATAATGAGCCGAAACCCTAAGTGAAAAGGATGGTAATGCGTAATGATTAGCACAAGCGGCGTAACACTCCGCTACGGAAAACGCGCTCTCTTTGAAGATGTAAACATAAAATTCACCCCTGGTAACTGCTACGGTTTGATTGGTGCCAATGGTGCCGGTAAATCAACCTTTCTGAAAATTCTGTCTGGTGAGATCGAAGCAAATACCGGTGAGGTACATGTTACACCGGGCGAACGTCTCGCAGTACTCAAACAGAACCATTTTGAGTATGATGAATTCCCAGTACTTGAGACCGTAATTATGGGTCATACACGTCTTTATGAAATTATGAAAGAAAAGGATGCGCTTTATGCGAAGTCCGATTTCACAGAAGCGGATGGCCTGCGTGCAGGGGAGCTTGAAGGTGAGTTCGCTGAGCTTAACGGCTGGGATGCTGAGCCAGATGCAGCTGCCATGCTGATTGGTCTCGGAATTATGCGTGAACTGCATGACAAAAAAATGGCCGAACTGAGCGGCAATGAAAAGGTACGGGTACTCTTGGCGCAAGCCTTGTTTGGCCGTCCAAATAACCTGCTGCTAGATGAGCCTACCAACCACTTGGATCTCGAATCTATTGGCTGGTTAGAGAACTTCCTCATGGACTATGAAGGTACTGTTATCGTCGTATCCCATGACCGTCACTTCCTGAATAAAGTATGTACGCATATTGCGGATATTGATTTTGGCAAAATCCAGATGTACGTCGGCAACTACGACTTCTGGTATGAGTCCAGTCAGCTTGCGCAAGCTTTGCAGCGTGATTCGAACAAGAAGAAGGAAGATAAAATCAAGGAATTGCAGGCATTTATCCAGCGTTTCTCGGCCAATGCTTCCAAGTCTAAACAAGCGACATCACGTAAGAAGCAACTTGAGAAAATTACACTGGACGATATTCGTCCGTCCAACCGTAAATATCCGTTCCTAAACTTCAAACCTGAACGTGAAGCGGGTAAACAATTGCTGACAGTCAGCGGATTGTCCAAAGCGGTTGAAGGTGAAAAGCTTCTTGATGAAATTAGCTTTGTAGTAAATAAAGGGGATAAGATTGCGTTTGTAGGCCCTTACTCCCAGCCTAAATCACTGCTGTTTGATGTGATCATGGGTGAGCAAGAAGCGGATGCGGGCGAATATACATGGGGAGTAACTACAACTCAAGCGTATTTCCCGAAAGACAACTCCAGCTATTTCGATGGTGTGGAAATGAATCTTGTAGAATGGCTACGCCAGTATTCTAAAGATCAGGACGAAACTTTCCTGCGTGGATTCTTGGGCCGTATGTTGTTCGCCGGAGAAGAAGCACTGAAGAAAGCAAGTGTGCTGTCCGGGGGCGAGAAGGTTCGCTGTATGCTGGCCAAAATGATGCTCAACGGCGCGAACGTGCTTGTGTTCGATGAACCAACCAATCACTTGGATCTGGAATCCATCACGGCACTGAATAACGGGCTGATCGATTTCGATGGCACGATTCTATTCACTTCCCATGACCATCAGTTCATCCAAACCATTGCTAACCGCATCATCGAGATTACACCTACAGGTGTAATTGATCGCTCCATGAGCTACGATGAATATTTGGAGAATCCAGAAATTAAGGAAATGCGCCAGCGCATGTATCCTGTAGAAGTATAATATTTAATTTCCGCTATGCGGAAGGAATCCATGAAGCAGCTACACTAATCCTTTTAGGATCAGGGTAGCTGTCTTTATAATTTCAATTTTGAAAAGTTATTAACAAGTAGAATTCTACGGGGTGTATGCGGGTTACCAAGACAGGAGTCTTTAGCCCTTGAGGTTTCCCAAAGCGCATGTTTTCAGCTGGCTAATCGTACATTAAAGAGAAGCAATTATGAATTTGAAGAGTTCTAATCCATCCTATCAGGCAGGACGAACGTATAAACGGCTGCGTTTCCCCGAGGGATTCGCAGCCGTTTATGTTTAAGTATAAGTAAATACTAAGATCCGCCAGTACGACGGCGTTGGTTGTTAGGCTTTTTGTTATTTTGGCTTTTTAGCGGTTTGGCGGAACCGGCCTGAAATGTGGATCCAGGCTTGGAGGAAGATTGTTGCTTCTTCTGTTCCAGTTTTTTACGGATAGCTTCCGCTAAGTTGATTTTTCCTTTATCGTTGCTTTCGCTCATTATGATAACCTCCTTCGAAGCAAGTCCTTACACTTTATTCTAATTGTTTTTAAATGCTGCCACAAGGGCAAGAATAATTGAAAGAATTCTTTTCCGTATTTTAAATAATCGGGGAAAAGAGGGGGAGCCAAGAATGACTGATATTTACGAAGATATACGTAAAGGTGAACGAGGAGCTTGGGTGAGCATAGCGGCTTACCTCATCCTATCATCATTCAAGCTGGTTTGTGGTTATTTATTTGCATCTAGCGCACTCGTTGCGGACGGGGTCAACAATTTAACAGATATCGTAGCATCCATAGCTGTACTGGTGGGGTTACGGATTTCGCGGAAGCCACCTGACTCTGACCACGCTTATGGGCACTTCCGGGCAGAGACCGTAGCGGCGTTGTTGGCTTCTTTTATCATGGCGGTAGTGGGCCTTCAAGTGATTGTGGAGGCGGTGCGTTCCTTTTTCGATCGTACAAAAGAAACGCCGCAGCTCTGGTCGGCAGGGGTGGCTATTGTATGTGCAGTAGCTATGATGGGGGTATACATATATAACAAAAGACTGGCCAAACAAATTAACAGTGGGGCACTTATGGCAGCGGCTAAGGATAATTTTTCTGATGCAATGGTCAGTGTTGGAGCCGCAGTTGGGATTGTGGGTGCACAGTTTGGTTTGCCATGGATTGATTCCGCAGCAGCTGTTCTTGTCGGACTCATTATCTCCAAGACCGCTTGGGATATTTTTCGTGATTCGACCTATCGGCTTACCGATGGCTTTGATCAAGATAAATTGATGGATCTACGCAGTACGATTGCTCGAACGCCGGGAGTAGAAGAGATTAAAGATGTGAAGGCACGGGTTCATGGTAATCATGTGCATGTGGATGTTGTAGTGGAAGTGGATGCGAATATTTCTGTGACGGAAGGTCATGAAATAAGTGATTCCATCGAAGAAAGAATGAGCAAAATGCATAATATTATGAATGTGCAGGTGCACGTGGAACCTAAAAAATAAATCGCGAAATGCTATATTAAGGAAAAATAACACATATTCAAGGAGAAATCGAGACTTTAGACCTGTATGTTACCATAAAGTGGCATGATTATATGTGAAATTTGGAGCATGTTCCAAATCCCGGGCAAGCCTATAATGAGGGCATAAAGGAATAATGTAGCACAATCCTTTATTGAAATCTCATCATGGAATTTGGGGGAACGTATGATCAAATCACATAAGCAAATTACAGCATCTTTGTTAGTATCTGCTGCAATTGTTGCAGGTTTAGGAGTATCTGCTCCTGGACAAGCAGCGGCAGCCTCAAGTTCATCTAATTCAGTTACAGCAGCTTCAGCCATTCAAACAGGTGTGATTGAGGCTAGTGTTCGCCTTCGCAGCACCCCTTCTACTGACGGAGAAATAGTGAAGTACTTGCAAAAGGGAGATCAAGTGCAGATCCTTTCGCAGCCTAACAGCTATTGGTATCAAGTAAAAACGGCTGATGGTTCAGTGGGTTATACAAGTGCAGGAGATAAGTATATCAGCGTATCCTCTGCTTCAGTAACGACACCATCGGCACAAACTGGCACCATTAAGTATGGTGTGAATCTTCGGGTTTCACCTTCAACAAGCGGAAAAGTAATGAAGCTTTTGAATAAGGGAGAAAAAGTAGAAGTTCTGGCACAGTCTAACAGTTACTGGTATCAAGTTAAAGCGGCGGATGGTAGCATCGGATATATAAGTTCAAGTGAACAATATAGTACACTTTCAGGAAACGGTGGGGGGTCTGGAACACCTACACCTACACCTACACCCAATCCACCTATAACAACACCGGGGGCTTCAGCCCAAATCGAACGGGTGATTGCTGCAGGCATGGGATATCTAGGAACGCCTTATGAGTATGGCTCCAGCAGAAATGATACAAGCACCTTTGATTGCTCGGACTTCATCCGGCAAATTTTTATGGATGCAGCCAATCTCAAACTGCCGGCGGATTCCCGTCAACAGGGAGATTGGGTGAAGTCGAATAGTACGGTGGTTACGTCTATTTCCAATTTGAAGCGCGGCGACTTAATGTTCTTTATGGATTATAAGGGGAATTCTGCTTCTGCTTATGAGGGAATCGACAAATCTACAGCTAGAATATCGCATGTTGCAATGTATCTAGGAGATGGACAAGTTCTACAAACTTATTCCGTAGCTTCAGGCGGGGTAAGAGTAGATAAACTAAGCGCTTCTTGGATGAATCGTTTTCTCTACGGAGGTTCGGTCATTCGCTAAATATATGAAAATGCAGGAAGCGACAGCATCGCATGTTTGTGACGGGTGAACGATGGCGGGCGTACGCGCAAGAGGGCTATCCTTTTAGTAGAATTCTCTACTGAAGGGGTAGCTCTTCCTGTTTATCTGTTCAGAATATGTACTCTCCACATAAAAAAAGGGCAGTACCATCGGCCATTTTCTTGGCTCTTGGGACACCCCTTCTTCGCTTATTGATTAATTATGGCAAAATCACATTGGCTGATACAGGAACCTTAACCCATGCTTTTCCTAGCCAAGTGTAAATTTCTCTCCATTCATTACCCCAAGTATCCGAAATGACTTCACCTGTTGTATCAAGAGTCTGAACGCCAAGCCAGCCTGCTGGAATTATACCTCCGACTGAAAAGTAGAAAGGTGTTTTCTCAGTCAGCACTATTTGCGGTGTAGCTGGACTCATATCCGCTGGAGTAATAATGGTTTCAAAAGAATTGCTGTAAGTGCTTCCAGTTACGGTTGCAGGAGCCGTAGTAGTTCCTGTTACTTCAGCTGCTGAAGCTGTAGCTGCAATGGAAGCCATAAGTCCTAAGGCTACTGTAAGGCTGGCGATTTTTTTCATGTTTGGTTCCTCCTGTGGGGGTTGGATGTATTTTTTTCCAAAAGCGCTGTTTGTTAATAAGCTAGTAAACGTAATTGATGCGTGATGAACCACCCATTCAACATTTCTTATTTTCTCAAGTGACATCTGTGCAGGAATGACCTATACTTTCTGCATGATGAATAAGATATATGGATAGATATGGGAGGGATACAACAGTCACACCATTAATAAGAGGGGCTACATAGATCTGCCTCTGCGTCCCGTGAAGAGAGAAATTACAAACAGAACCAGGAAGACGAAGAACAGGATCTTAGCAAGACCAGCAGCGGCAGCTACTAGGTTGAAGAAACCAAAGATTCCGGCGATTACTGCGACTACAAGTAGTATTGCGGACCATTTTAACATTACATATCACCTATCCTTTTTTGATTAATGTAGTCATTGTATAAACGGGGACTTTGATTTTGAAACAAAAGGGAAGAGGGACTCTTGACAACGCTCGACAAGATGTTTCGGCTTATGGGACCAGGGGTAACTATGCAGTATACAAGGCTGATTAGCCGATATTTATGAGATATGGAAGGGGTTATGAATATGATCATTGAACTTAGTGTAGCACTCGTCGCAATTGCATTCGCAGTACTTGTTTTCTTTTTAATTAAAACTTTAAAGTCGGCAAAGGATTCACTCGACAAAGTCAGCCAAACCTTGGTGGAAGTACAGAAGACGATGGATGAGCTTACTTATGAAGTGAAAACGACGGTCAGACACGCAAATGAAATCACTGCCGATGTACAGCATAAGATTCAGAAGATTGACCCAGTCATCGATTCTGTCAAGAATCTGGGTGATGTTATGAATGAGCTAACCTTAACAGTCAAACAAGTGTCAGTCACAGTGATCGAGAAATATCGTAAATCGCGTGAGCTGAAGGAGAAAAGTAAGGAAGTCTCTATAAAAGAAGCTCCGCTAACTCCTGCTGAAGAACGTACTGTTAACTCCTATGATGCCATTTATGCTGAGAAGTCACCGGGAAAAATAGCTACAGTGCTAAAAGGTGTAGACGTAGCTGCAACTCTTTGGAAGAAATTTCGTCATTAAGCATAAGATAGTAAGGCTTCTGTAATCGGTGGCTGCAGATAAGAAAGGTGGGACACAACATGAACATGATGATCCTTTTATTTGGTCTTCTTTTCCCATACTTTGATGCGTCTCCACAGTTGGTGCCTATCTCTACTTTTATTGAACAACCTAAGTCGGTTCTCGCATTTGAACATGCTTCAGAATCCAGCCCATATATAAATCACTTTGATTCTCTGCAAGGTGTCGCTTTATACACCACAAAGGAAGAACTGCTTCTGACCAAAGGCAATCCGCTTGCGGTGACAAATGATCCATTGCTAGAGACAGTGGAGTACCATTACGCAGATGTGACAGTGGGTGTGGGCGAGGGTGTTGTACTTTATGTACATGTTGCACCTCCGCAAGCACAGCAGTTCGGTTTACATGTAGATGGCGTAGAAATCGATCCTTTAACAGATAATCTGCAAGATACTCTGGGCAAACCGTATTTTATAGCCGAAGATGGGGATGTATACCTGAGAGGGAATAACGCACTCAAAATATATCGAAATTTGGCGGGTGAATTTGAAGGAATTGATTTATTTGATAGTATTTCTTCCTAATCTGTTTCATATTTGAGCAAATTGGTTAATAAACATAGGCTGTCTTTAGAATAGAGTAACCTCCAGCCCCACTAGGTATAGTGGGGCTGGAGGTTACTTTGCTGAATACGTAAATTGATCCTATGACTATATTTACATATTATGAAAATAGAAATAACACTGTGAAATAGCGTATGATATAGTTAGTAGGTTTGCAGAATTTTACGGTCGTAATACTACTCGTGTGAGGTGAAGATGATGAGAATCTTAATCGTGGATGACAATCCGACTAATGTTATCATTATCCGTGAAATCCTGAAAAAAGAAGATTACCGAAATTTCGTAACCGCATCCTCTGCCAAAGAGATGCTGGAACGGCTTGGAATCGGTTCGGGGAGTGAAGATGGACGTCCCCGGATGTCAGATATTGATCTGATTTTACTGGATATGATGATGCCAGAAATGGATGGGATCGAAGCATGTCGTGTTGTGCAGCAATACGAACATCTTAAGGATATTCCAATAATAATGGTTACAGCTGTAGGTGATTCAAAGAAATTGGCCGAAGCGTTGGATGCAGGTGCAGTAGATTATGTTACGAAACCTATTAATAAAGTGGAGCTAATGGCCCGGATTCGGCTTGCTCTGCGGTTGAAACGTGAGAAAGATTGGCATAAGGAACGGGATCAGCGGATTCAGGAGGAATTGAGACTGGCTGCACTCGTGCAGAATGCTGTACTCAGCCTACCCCTCCAGGAAGAGAATTTCGAGGTGCATGCTATCTATCAGCCTTCCTCTGAATTGGCGGGTGATTTATATGCCTGGTATCCCCTTGGGGATGGCCGATATGGCGTAATCCTCCTGGACATTATGGGACACGGTATATCGTCCTCTCTTTTTTGCATGTTCCTTGCGTCAGTATTAAAGGATACGGTAACTACCTATGTAGAGCCGGAAAAGGTAATTCAGGAACTCAATCGAAGGTTTAACCAACTTTATATTGAGAAAAAGCTGATTCAATATTATTTTACGACGATTTATCTTGTGATCGACACTCGTATAAAGCGTATTGACTACGTTAACGCCGGGCATCCACCTGCGCTATTTTTTGAGGGCGCAGCTAAGACTCCGGTCTTGCTGGAAAGTAATTGTCACCCTGTAGGCCTGTTTGAACGGATTGATATTCAGCCTCAGAGCTTGACCTACGAAGATGAAGGGCATTTGGTTCTCTATACAGATGGTCTGCTGGAGCTGGTTGAGGGTGAACAGGAAGAGCAGCTGAAGTTTATGATTAAGCATTTAAATGTTGAGCATGAATGGAAGGAAGAAACTATACGGGCTGCTTTTTTCAATGCTGATGTTCCTAAAGAGCGTGACGATGACAAATGTATAGTGTGGATCTCACTGAAGAAGGGAACAGAATGAGGATGAAAATAAAGGCTAAACTCTTAATTGGTTTTAGTGCGATGCTGGCAATTATGCTGGCACTTACTATGATTGGATACGATCGTTTGGATTATATGAATGGTCAGCTTGAGGGTTACCAGGATAGATATATGAAGGGTCGCTCTTCTTCAGGTATGCGTGGAGAAGTGAATGATATGGCGCGCATATTAACGACGACCATGTTAAGCGCGGATACATCAACGGTAGAATCACAAAAAAAAGAGATTGATAAAAAAATAGCTAAGGCGAATGAGCACTACGACAAAATAAAAGAATCAATGACTAGCGCTGAAGAGATGCAGATCGTTAATCAAATTGATGATTCTTATACGATCTATCTAAATTATCAGGAAAAAATATTGAAGCTGCTATCAGCTGGTTATTTCCAGAATGCCAGCACGTATTCTAACACAGAGGGACAAGCGATTCAGAATGCCGTGTTAAATGCTCTGAACAGTCTCTCTGATTATAATGCCTTTATTATGAATGAAGAGAGCGCAAAAGCTAAAGATGCCTATCAAAGCTCTACTCAGATGGTCATCTTGATGATGATTGTGGGCCTGCTACTTGGACTTGGAGTTGTTTTATGGATCATTCCAAGCATTACGCGGGGGCTTAATGTCGTTTCGATGATGATTACCAGCTTTGGCAACGGCAGAATTCGGGCCATAAGGCGCATAAAGGTTACTTCGAAAGATGAGATTGGTGAGGTTGCCCTTGTCTTTAAGAAAATGGCGTTAGATCTTGAAGAGAAACAGCAAATGGAACAGGCTTATGCACAGGCACAGAATGATCAATCCTGGCTGAATGCAAATGTTGCTCAGGTGACAGAACTTCTCCGGGGGGTTAGCTCATTGGATCAGGTCTCACAGACCTTTATCAACGAGTTCACCCCTGTGCTCGGAGCCCAGTTTGGAGCTGTGTATTTGAAGGATGCTAATCGTCCCGATTTTTTACGAAGCAGTGGTTATTATGCAGTAGATAACGATAAGAAACCAAAGGAAGGTTTTTTGATTGGAGAAGGGCTTGTAGGACAAAGTGCGCTTGATATGCACCCAATCAGATTGGAGCGGGCTCCTGAAGATTATATCTCCGTGAAATCCGGCTTTGTGGATTCACAGCCAGGTTATATTTCCATTCATCCGCTTATTTTTGAAGACGAGCTGCTCGGTGTAGTAGAATTCGCTTCATTCCAGCCATTTAGCAGTCTGAAAAATGATTTGCTGCAACAACTTGCGAATAATTTAAGCATTATTTTCAATAATATTAGTCGTCGTCTGATTGTAGAGAAATTACTGCGTGAGTCACAAGCACTTACGGAAGAACTGCAATGTCAGTCAGAGGAGCTGCAGACTCAGCAAGAAGAACTGCGTCGTTCTAATGAGAACTTGGAAGAGCAGACAGATGCGCTTAAACGTTCAGAAGAACTGCTGCAACGTCAGCAGGAGGAACTGGAGCATTACAATACGGAACTCGTCGCCAAGACTCGTGCACTAGAGGAGCAAGTGCAGGAGGTTGAGGAGAAAAAAGATGAAATTGAGCATGCTAAGGTTCAGCTAGAGAAACAGGCTATGCAATTATCCGTGACTAGTAAGTATAAATCGGAATTTATGGCGAACATGTCCCATGAATTGCGGACGCCGCTCAACAGTCTGCTGATCTTGTCCCAGCTGCTTACCGAGAACAAGGATGGTAATTTAACGGAGAAGCAGGTTGAATTTGCCCATACGATTTATATGTCAGGTGCTGACCTGCTTAAGATGATTGATGAAATTTTAGATCTGTCCAAGGTTGATGCAGGAAAAATGGAACTGAATCATGAAGAAATTAAACTGACTGAGCTGAAAAGCTTTGTGAAGCAGAATTTTGCTCCGCAGGCGATCAAAAAAGGACTCTCCTTACGGATAGCCTTTAACGAGCCGCTGCCAGATAGCGTAATTGCCGATAGTCACCGGTTGAAGCAGGTTTTAAGAAACCTGCTTTCCAATGCCTTTAAATTTACAACCGAAGGTTTTATCGAGTTTTCAGTTAGCCCGGCAGATAATAATCTCTTGCCACTAAATCTGCCGAGTGATAATGAATATATTGCTATTGCTGTGAAGGACAGTGGCATTGGTATTCCGGCTGACAAAACAGATATTGTATTCGAAGCCTTCCAGCAGGTAGACGGAACAACCAGCCGTAAATATGGAGGCACGGGGTTGGGATTGTCGATCAGCCGTGAATTGGTTCGTATAATGGGTGGAGCTATTGTGCTCGAATCCCGTGAGGGACAAGGCAGTACCTTCACTTTATATTTGCCGGTGAAGGCAAATTACAGTAAACAACGTGCAGAAATAGAAGCTGCGGTGTCCAAAGAGGATTCCACATATGATGAATATATTGGAGACATGCTTCCAACCTTAGTGCCAGCAGCAGTTAACGTACCCCTTCCACAACTGACAATTGAGGATGACCGTGACAATTTGACGGCGAATGACAAAGTCCTGCTTATTATTGAAGATGATGAAAGCTTTGCGAAAATCTTGTTAGACATGGCTCGTGGGCGCAGATTTAAAGGTTTAGTAGCGCTTCAAGGCGATATAGGACTGCAGATGGCAAAAACTTATTTGCCAGATGCGATCATTCTCGATATACAGCTGCCTGTAATGGACGGCTGGACCATCCTTAGAGAGCTGAAAAGTGCATCTCAGACCCGTCACATTCCTGTTCATGTTATCTCAGTGAACGATGAAGTGAAGCAAGGATTAATGATGGGAGCTATGGCGTATCTTAGAAAACCATCTTCAAGAGAAGCATTGGAGCGGGCTTTCTCACAAATTGAGAACTATACGTCCAGCACAGTGAAGTACCTTCTGATTGTTGAAGATGATGAGATTCAACGTCGTTCCATTATGGAATTGATCGGTCACGATGATGTAGCTATCACCGCGGTATCAACCGGCAATGAGGCACTGATGGAGCTGCGCAAGCAGAGATATGATTGTATGGTTCTGGATCTTATGCTTGGGGATATGAACGGCTTTGAATTGCTGGATCAGATTCGTGATGATGAAGAATTAAATGATCTTCCTATTATTATTTATACAGGTAAGGATTTAGATAGCAAAGAGGAGACACAGCTCCGCAAGTATGCTGAATCCATAATTATTAAGGATGTTCGTTCTCCGGAACGACTACTGGATGAAACAACGTTGTTCTTGCACCGGGTAGAAGCCAATCTTCCGGAAGATAAACGTAAAATTTTGCAGAAGCTGCATAACAAAGAAGAGTTATTCGAAGGGAAGAAAATACTGCTCGTCGATGATGATATTCGTAATGTTTTTGCACTCTCTAGTGTACTGGAAGAATACCACATGGAAGTGAAGTTTGCGGAGAATGGACGTGAAGCGCTGGAAATGCTGGTAGAGCAAGAAGATTTTGATCTCGTGCTTATGGATATGATGATGCCGGAAATGGACGGATATGAAGCTATGCGCCGAATCCGTGAAATGCCGCAATATCAGAAACTGCCTATTATTGCGCTTACCGCCAAAGCAATGAAAGAGGATCGCGCCAAATGTATTGAAGCGGGAGCTTCTGATTATATGAAGAAACCGATCGCAACAGGTCAACTTCTTTCGTTAATGCGTGTCTGGTTGTATTCGTAAACTCAAATTTGGGGTAATACCTTTTTAAGAACTAACATGACTAGAATTACGGTGTGTTAATAAGGGAGTCGGGATAACAATGAAAGCGATAGAACACGGATATGAGGAGCAGCCCGTTATGGTAGGAAGTGACGAGTTGGAGCAAATTGAGATCGAGCTGCTCCTTGATGGAGTACACCGTTTATATGGATATGATTTCCGGAATTATGCGTTGCCTTCTTTGAAGCGACGTATCTGGCATCATGTGCATGCGGAGAATGTACACAGCATATCCGCGCTGCAAGAAAAGGTGCTGCATGATCGTGCCTGTTTTGAACGATTTGTCTATAGTCTCTCCATTCCGGTTACCGAAATGTTTAGGGACCCGGGGTTATTTTTAACGTTTCGCCAGAAGGTAGTTCCGTTGTTGAGGACTTATCCCTATATTCGTATCTGGCATGCTGGATGCTCCACTGGTGAAGAAGTATACTCTATGGCCATCCTGCTTCATGAAGAAGGGCTTTACGATAAGGCTCGGATTTATGCCACAGATATGAATGAGCGTTCTTTACAGCAGGCTAAGGAAGGCGTCTATGATATTAGCAGAATGAAGCAATACACTAAGAATTATTTGGAGGCGGGAGGTACCCGGGCATTCTCTGAATACTATACAGCGAAGTATAACTCGGTTATTTTACAGCCATATTTACGCAAAAACATTATATTCGCTGAGCATAACTTGGCTACAGATACTTCTTTTAATGAGTTTAATGTTATTTTCTGCCGCAATGTGATGATCTATTTCAATGATGAGCTGCGGGATCATGTTCACGGCTTATTTCATGAAAGTTTAAGTCGTTTTGGAATACTTGTTCTAGGCTCTAAAGAATCCATTCACTTTACGAAGTACAGCGATTGTTATGAGTCTTTGGACAGAGTAGAAAAAATATACCGTAACATAAAATAACGCATGAAGGAGGGTGGTCCTATGGGGTTTCAAGAACCAATTCATATACTACTAGTAGATGACCGTCCTGAAAATCTGCTGGCGCTGGAGGCGGTACTTGAAAGCCAGCATTATGAGCTAGTCAAAGCCACCTCCGGCGAAGAAGCGCTGCGGTGTTTGTTAAGGTATGATTTTGCTGTCATCGTACTGGACGTGCAGATGCCAGGTATGGATGGGATCGAGACCGCAAAGTTGATTAAAGCCAGAGAAAAAACAAAGGAAATTCCGATTATCTTTATCTCTGCGAATAGTAAGGAAGCGGAGCATTTATTCGCGGGCTATTCTGCAGGGGCTATTGATTATATGGTCAAGCCCTTCATTCCACAAATTCTGAAGTCTAAGATACAAGGTTTTGTCGAGATGTATATTACGAGCAAGAAGCATCAGACTCAGACCATGCTGCTGCAGCAAAAGACGAAAGAACTGGAAATCATAAATAGTGAGCTCGTAAAGGCTAAGGAAGAGGCGGAGATCGCCTCCAAAGCGAAGTCGGAATTTCTGGCTATGATGAGTCATGAGATTCGTACACCAATGAATGGCGTAGTGGGTATGATTGATTTATTAATGGAGACTGACCTTGCTCCTGAGCAGAAGGAGTATTCCGAGATCATTCGGAAAAGTGCAGACACGTTGATTACGGTGATAAACGATATTCTTGATTTCACCAAAATGGAATCCGGTAAAATGGAAATCGAAGAGCAGCTGTTCGAACTTCGCACATGTATTCAAGAGGTGTTCAGCCTCTTTTCGGTGGAAGCGGGAAAAAAGAACCTGGAGCTTGCTTATTTTATCGATCAGAAGTTGCCTAGACTTTTATATGGAGATATGGCCCGTTTACGCCAAGTATTAATTAATCTGATTGCTAACGCAGTTAAATTTACGAATCAAGGCGGTGTCTATTTAGTCGCTTCCATCAAAGAAACATCTGGGAACAAGGTAGAAGTCGAGTTCACGATCATGGATACAGGGATTGGTATTTCTCCAGAGAAATGCGACCGATTGTTCCAACCGTTCTCACAGCTGGATTCTTCAATGACACGGAAATACGGGGGAACAGGGCTTGGTTTAGCCATATGTAAATCCCTTGTAGGCATGATGGGCGGAGAAATACGGGTAGAATCCATGGAGCAAAAAGGAGCTACCTTTATTTTTACGATACAAGCATCCGTACCTGGAGAAGATTTGACAGGAGGTTATCAAGAAGAGGAATCGCCTCATCTTCTTCTTAATCAGGAGAGCAGAAGCCGAATCCTTGTTGTAGATGACCATCCTATCAATCAGCGTCTGATGGTTAGCATGCTAGATAAGCTCGGCTATGAAGCTGATATGGCTGAGGACGGGAAACAGGCTGTGCAAATGGCGCTTAAGCAGCCCTATGATTTTATCTTTATGGATCTCCAAATGCCAGTAATGGATGGCCTGGAGGCAACCGCTCAAATCCGTCGAGAAGGCGGTCCGGCGGCTGAGAAGACTATTATTATTGCAATGACTGCGAATGTCATGGATGGCATCCAGAATCGCTGTAAAGCCTCAGGAATGGATGACTATATCAGCAAGCCACTTAAGATGAGTAGTATTAAGCAGATTATCTCTCGGTATTCTAGCAGCGATAATCGGATGGTTGAAACAGATACATCTATTTTTCAGGCGTAACCCAAGATTTACTAGTTTATATTTTAATGTTATTTGTTTCAAAGGTAGGACTATGAGGTTATTAATATAGAAAATATTTATCAGGAGAGATCGTCTATGAACACGCATAAAAGTAATAAGTTTCACGCTAAGACAGAGACAAAAGAAAGTGTATGTACGGTTTTCCTGAATGGTGAACTTGATCTATCCGTGGCTTCCGATTTCCGTTTGGTAATGGAGCCGCTTGTAGGTGATACGAAGCATGATTTAGTAATAAATCTTAAAGAATTAAAATACATCGATAGCACGGGTATTGGTATTCTACTTTCGATCCTGAAATCAAGACAAGGTATGGACGTTAAGTTTATGGTTGAGGATGTTCCTCCCCAAATTCAGAAGCTGTTTGACATGACTGGTATTACCAAGTTTTTTGCCTCCCAAGAGAATTCCCACTAGGAAAGGATAGAACAAAGAATGAGTGATGATGTGCAAAAAGTAATTCTTCAGCTGCCGGCTAGCGCAGAGTATGTGGATATTGTTAGGTTGAATTTATATGGTATTGCTTCAAAAATGGGCTTCACCTACGAAGATATTGAAGATATGAAGGTAGCTGTATCAGAGGCGTGTAACAACTCAGTATTGTACGCCTATGGACAACAAGACGGAATGGTTGATGTAATCTTTGAGGTGGGTGAAAGTGCCCTATCCATTACAGTCAAAGACGAGGGGGAGAGCTTTGACGGTTTGGAAGACTCGTCCAGTGAGCGTATGACACTGCATGATAAAGAGTTAAGTGACGTTCAGGTCGGCGGTTTAGGGTTCTACTTAATGCAAGCGTTGATGGATGACGTGAGCGTCGTAAGTGAGGCCGGAAGAGGGACGGTAGTAACTTTGAAGAAGCACCTTAACTTTAGCGAGGAAAAGGTATGAGTGATAAGGTGACTCCCCCCGAGTCCATGAATGAAGCAGTCACCCAAATTTGGGAATATCAGCAGACTAAGGATAATGAACGCGCAACAGTGCTGATTAAGAAATATGAGCCTATGGTAAAAATGGCTGCTGGAAAAATTTCTCGCAACCGCCCCGACTTGTATGAGGATTTATATCAGGTCGGGCAAATGGCGCTCATCCGGTTATTACAGCAATATGATATTAGCCTTGGAATCCCTTTTGAGCCCTATGCGATGAAAAGCATGATTGGACATATGAAGAATTTCCTACGTGATAAATCTTGGTACATACAGGTACCTAGACGGATTAAAGAAAAGGGAGCACTTGTTCAACACGCGATTGACGAACTAACAGTGAAGCTGGAACGTTCGCCTGCGGTGGATGAGATTGCTCATTATCTTGATTTGTCTGTTGAAGAAACTGTAGAAGTACTGGCGGGCAGAGAATGTTATCATTACGTCTCCCTAGACTCGCCCCTTTCTCAAGAGGAGACAGGAGCCACACTAGGCGAGCTGATCAGCTCTGACGCAAATGATTACGAGACCGTAGAGAAACGTATGGATTTGCAACAAGCACTAGGTCAATTGAAGGAACAGGAGCAGCAGGTGCTGCTGTTAGCGTTCCAAGATGGACAATCCCAGCGGGCGATCGCCCAGAAGCTGGGGGTATCACAGATGAGCGTTTCACGCATACAGAAGCGGGCCACTGAGAAGTTAAAGCAGATTATGGCCAACTCTTCCTATTGAGTTCCTGTATGGGTAATATACATTTTCGACGATAAGGACATGCCTCTCTCCGCTGACTGGAGACCCGCATGTCCTTTATTTGTATACTGTTGTAGACTTATTCCCCCGCTTGTCCGTCCAACCTAGAGGATTAGACGGACAAGCGGGGGAAGCGGTCGATAGTTGGGGAATAGATTGATAGTCTTGCGGTTAGCTATTAGCATCAATGTATTTTTTAATTTCGCCAAGATACTCTCCGATTACTGGAACATTAAGAAAAAGACTAAGAATGTAGCCTAATAAACCAAGGACTACAAATGTTCCGAGAGATAGTCCAAGTCCCCGAGATATACCGGCCATCAGGTTTGTGATGATTCTTTTTTTCGGATCTGAATAGTTGTCGAGAATGTCTTTGAATTCTGATTTTTCCAGTGAGTGAGCGATCTTATCAAGACGACTGTTTAAGCGTTTTACTTCATGTCGCAACTCGAAAGGATGTTCATCAATTTCATAAGGTTTTGTTTGGTTATTTGAATCTGCCATGCGCCATCCCTGCTTTCTATAGCCCGAACGGGCATTAATTAAATGTCTAGTTGTATCTGCTGATGTGAATAAAGGTGTAACTAAACAACAGCCAGCTGCGGTCAGCTGGCTGTTGTTTGTTAAAGTGATAGCTGTATGATGCCGCAGATTAGTAATTGGATTTATAGGAGGATTTTACATCCTCTTTCGCATCCTTAGCCTGATTGGCAACCTCTTTAGAGGATGCTTTAGCTTCATCAGCTACGTCTTTAGAGGCGTCTTTAACATCCGAGCTTACATTGCTTGAGGCTTCACTTACAGTGTCACCAATTTTACTCCCAGCCTCTTGAAGAGTGGCGGCAATTTGTTGTTTGCTGTCACTGACAGTGGTATAGATATCAGAAGCTTTATCTGACACCGTACTAGCCAAATCGGTTGCTTTTTCGCCAACGGTTGTCGCAATAGCTTTGGTTTTGTCAGTTACGGCACCAGCAACTTCTTTGGTCTTGTCTGTAGCTTGAGAAAGTTTATCTGACAGATCACTGCGCATTTCACGACCAGGCTTTGGTGCAAATAGCAGGGCTGCTGCGGCACCAATTAAGCTACCAATAAAGATACCTTTTAATAAGCTGCTTCCGTTCTCTACTTCATGTTCTACGTTACTCATCACCAATCACTCCTTATAATTTATCTTACTTCGTATATAAACTTTGGCGTATGGGCTGAAACAGTTGAAGAGCAAGGGAGAGATTACGGGAGTTTAAGGGAGGATACGGTAACCTAGAGGGCTTTAGGTCATATAAACCGCGTTTTTAAGGCTTTATCAACATTTGTTTATGCGCAAAAAGAAGGCGAAGACAGGCTGTGATATGCAGCATATGTCTCCATCCTTCCACGATTGAATTTATAATGTTACGGATTAATCATTAACGGCTTGGAGTACCGCATAGCCGAATTCAGGCAGATTCAGATGCAGCTGGGATGTGGAGGTTTCAGTCCGCTTCTGCGTCTTTAGGTTTACCCATATCGTGTCTGCTCCGGTTACAGGAATGATGACTTCGGCCATAACATCTTCATTGTTCAATGCGATTATGAACCGGCTTTGTTTGTCCCACCGCTCATATACAAGCAACTTTGGATAACCCGGAATCTCCAGCGCTTTAAATCCACTGCTCCGGAATGCGGGATGAGATTTACGAAGGCTGATCGTCCAGCGATAGTATTCGAACAATTCTTGATTCTGTTTCTGGGAGTCCCACTCCATACATTTTCGGTTGTCCGGATCGTATCCGCCATCCATGCCGATTTCATCGCCATAATAAACACAGGGTGCTCCTTGAAAGGTCATCTGGAACAAAACGGCCAGCTTTAACTTCCTGATGTCACCGCCACAAAGTGTCAGGAAACGAACTGTATCATGGCTGTCTAGCAGATTAAAGGCGGCTTCCGTAATTTGCTGCGGATAATTCGCTAGCATAGTAGCAACCGACTGAGAGAATTGTGCAGCATTGATCTGTCCGTGAGCGAAAAAATTAATTTGAATATTCGTTAGCGGGTAATTCATAACGGCGTCAAATTGATCGCCAAGCAGCCACGGCAAGGAATCATGCATGATTTCTCCTACGAGATAGGCTTCTGGATTAATGCTTTTGATCGTACTGCAGAATTGCCGCCAGAACGAATGGGAGACTTCATTTGCGACATCAAGCCGCCAGCCGTCTATACCGATTTCCTCGATCCAATAGCGGCCTGCATTCAGTAGATATTCTATGACTTCAGGATTCTCAGTGTTGAACTTAGGCATGATAGGCTCAAATGCAAAGGTGTCATAGGTGGGAATTCCGTCGATGACCTGTGGCGGCCACTCGCGTACATGGAACCAATCCGCATAACGTGAAGATTGCCCGTTCGCGAGCAGATCAACAAATGGCGGGAAGGTATGACCGCAATGATTAAAGACACCGTCCAGGATGACACGGATGCCTTTGGAATGACAGGAGTCCACAAGCTCTTTCAGCAATGTATTAGTGCCAAAATTAGGATCGACCAAGTAATAATCTTTTGTATCGTATTTATGATTGGTGGTTGCCGCAAATAAAGGATTAAAATATATAGCATTGATGCCCAATTCACAGAGATAATCCAAATGATCTAGTACACCCTGTAAGTCCCCTCCGAAGAAATTCCGAGGACTCGGCGTGCCGCCCCATTCCAATACATCTGTCGGATCGTTGGTGGCATCCCCATTCGCGAAACGCTCCGGGAATATTTGATAAAATACTGCATCTTTCACCCACGATGGAGGGGAGTGGACATCTTCACGATTCAAAAATGGAAAGTCGAACAAGCCTTCATATACAACAGCAGGTGGCTCTGGATAAAAACCTTTTTCCAAAAAATAAAGAACTTCGTCTTTGTCATAAAGCGCAAAGTAATACGCGAGTCTGCGGTAAACAGGACGGACGGAGGCTTGCCAGTAATCGAACAAGCCGTCAGAAGCGAGGCGCTGCATTGGAATGACCTCATGCGTTTTGTCCCAGCCAAATTTATCTCCACAGAAAAGATCGATCTGTGATACGTTGTCCCGCTTAGTTCTTATGCGAATATGAAGTGTAGACTCATCGTAGGCATATGACCAATTTTGTCCCATACGGTGATAAACGGCTTCCGGTTGAATCATACTCATTTTCCATCCCTTCGGGCATGTAAACGCAAAAAAGGGCCAACCTCATGATTTTCAGAGGTTGAACCCTTGGCGGTTTCATTGCCTTTAAATTTGTCTGCATCTTACCATAACCCTCAAGAGCAAAGCAAGAGGTTATTTCACAAGAAATTACAATATGGAATATTTAGTATGTGGTAGGGATAAAGAGAAAATAAAAGAAAAGAAAAGATAAACTTTGTTAAACCGTCTTTTTTGGACTTATACTCTGATTGCAATCAAAATTATGGATATTATAGAATGAGGGCGAACGAACTTGATTTTTCATAACACGCATTCAAATTAAAGGCACTGTTACCTGGAAAGGTACAACCTCGGCACTTTGTGCAAATGAGGTTGTACCTTTTTTATATGCTTTTTTTCAATGCGGGTTAAGTTTAATCACTCATGAACGAAGGGGAGATGAGCAAATGAAGAAGAGTAAACGTTCCAAAATGCAAGCGGTAACATTTAGTTTAGTCCTATGCCTGCTGTTAACTTTGACGGTCACCGCATGCGGTTCAGGCAATGGGAACTCCGCATCAAAGCCGAATTCGAGTCCGAATTCCGCAGTGAACGAGCCGGGGGGAACCACAAATGAGACAAATACTTCCGGAGAGAATACCACCGATGAGGAAATGAAACCAGAAGCAGGGGCCAAACTGATGGTCTGGGAAGCCAAGGAGCAGCTTGAGTACATGAAGCAGGTTGCTGCTGATTTCGAAAAAGAATATGGTGTTCCCGTCACAGTTGAGGAAATGGCAGGTGGTGATCAAGGCGCAAGACTGGCGACGGATGGTCCGTCTAAACTTGCTGCAGATGTGTTGACTCTGCCCCATGACCAGATCGGGCAAGCCGTAAAAGCAGGGCTGCTTTTGCCAAATGATGTTTTTGAGGAAGAAACCAAATCAACGATGGTGGCAACAGCCGTTCAGGCATCGTCTTATGATGGCATTCTTTACGGTTATCCTAAATCGGTAGAAACCTATGCGCTGTTCTACAACAAGGACCTGATTCCTGACGCTCCTAAAACGTGGGATGATGTGATTGCTTTTGCAGATACTTACAACAATCCGAAGGAAAACAAATTTGCAATCATGTGGGAATTCGTCGGATATTACAGCTATCCGTTTATTGGCAGCTTCGGCGGATATATTTACGGAGACAACAATACGAATTTCAAGGATATTGGATTGAACAATGAGGGCACTATCAAAGGGTTTACGTTTCTGCAGAGCCTCAAAAAAATTCTGCCTTTGAATGCAGGAGATATCACTTATGACGTGAAAACACAGTTGTTCCAGGAAGGTAAGCTGGCGATGAATATCGACGGGCCGTGGTCCATAGCGGCGTTTAAGGAAAATGTTAACCTGGGTGTGGCTCCTCTTCCAAAGGGACCTGACGGTCAAGACAGTCTTTCTTTCTCCGGGGTCAAATCGTATTATGTCAACTCATATACGGAATATCCGGTCGCAGGCCGTTTGTTCGCACATTTTGCAAGCAACAAGGAGAATCAGCTTAAGAATTTTGAGATGACGGGAGCGATTCCTGCGAGTATAGAGGCTGGAGAAGCGCCGGAAATCAAAGATGACCCTATTATTGGCGGATTCTTCGAGCAATTCCAAAATTCCGTTCCAATGCCTTCCGTTTCAGAAATTAAATCGGTCTGGGAACCCCTAAAAGCAGCGTTTGTGTCCCTGTGGAACGACTCAAATCTTGATGTTAAACAGACGCTGGATCAGACTGTAACCACGATTCAGGCCGATCTGGAGTCGAAGTAAAGGGCAGGTGATTTAACCATGAGGAAAAAAACAGGCGCAGCGCTACTCTCGGCTATTATTCCGGGACTGGGCCAGTTCTACAACCGGCAGTGGCTGAAAGGATTGGTATTCCTGCTGGTGGGGTCTGCTGGAATCTACTATATTGCTCATGATCTGATGGGACATTTGCATGGCTTAATTACGCTTGGTGAATTTCCAAGCCGTATGGTCAAGGTAGGCAAATTAACCCGGATGGTGGAAGGCGACCACTCCATTTTTATGATGATCAATGGTCTAATGGCATTGCTGGCGCTGCTCTTTTATACAGCTTTTCATTTACTGAACATCAGAGATGCATTCCTAGTTGGAGCTGCACGGGACCGGAAAGAGCCCATTCATTCATTCGCTGAATCGCTCAGAGCTATGGGGCGGAGGAATTTTGCCTATCTTGTCCTCGCGATTCCCTTTGTGGCCGTGGTTTTTCTGACGATATTACCACTTGTTTTTTCGGTGCTACTGGCGTTTACGAACTATGCCGACCCGATTTTACCGCCAGCACATCTGGTAGACTGGGTGGGTTTCGGTAATTTTAATAAAATGCTTAGTCTGGATGTCTGGAGTTCCACCTTTGGTGGAGTGCTGACTTGGACCTTGATCTGGGCGGTTATTGCTACTGCGACGACTTACATTGGAGGTGTGCTTATTGCAGTACTTATTCACCAGCCCCGTGTCCGCTGCAAAAAGCTTTGGCGCACACTTCTGATCGTTCCTTTCGCTATTCCCAATATGATTTCTCTGCTCGTCATGCGCAATATGTTCAATAATCAATTCGGACCGATCAATAGTTATTTAAGAGCCTTGGGACTGGAGGGTGTGGCCTGGCTAACCAATCCTTTCTGGGCTAAGGTCACTGTAATCCTGGCTAATATGTGGATCGGCATTCCGGTGACCATGATTCTGGCCTTTGGGGTGCTGACAACAATTCCGAAGGATATGTATGAAGCGGCAGAAGTAGACGGTGCTGGGTCATTTTATAAATTCCGCATGATTACGCTGCCCATGGTATTGTTCGCAACCGCACCTATCCTGATTATGCAGTTTGCCGGCAACATTAACAGCTTTAATGTCATTTATCTAATGACTAACGGAGAACCGGTTAATCCTAACTACCAGTACGCGGGCCACACTGACCTGCTGGTGACTTGGCTTTATAAACTGGCGCTGAACCAGTCACAGTACAGCTTTGCTTCTGTCATCGGGATTGTCATCTTCCTGATGGTCGCGACATTCTCCATCTGGAGCTACCGGCGGACGCGATCCTTTAAAGAGGAGGATATGATTGCATGAAGCTAAGACTGACGGAAGCGTTAAAAACGTTTGGAAGCCATTTATTGCTGATTGTGCTCAGTTTTATTAGTCTTTTCCCAGCTTTCTGGATTATTATGTCTTCTTTCAAAACAGGAAACAGTTTGTTCAGTGACTCATTGATTCCTAAGAATTTCACCTTTGTTCATTACAAGGAACTGTTTGAGCAAACTAAATATTTGCTATGGTTCATGAATACGCTAAAGATTGCGGCGTTGTCTACGCTGCTCGGCACCTTTTTGCTGCTGCTGACTTCGTACGCCATTTCTCGTTATCGATTTACGGGCAGAAAAACTACACTAACCACGCTCCTAGTTCTGCAGATGTTTCCGGGATTTATGGCTATGATTGCAGTTTACGTGCTGCTGAACACACTTGGGCTACTGAATTCTCATTGGGCACTTGTGCTCGTGTACAGCAGCGGTGCTATTATCACGAATGTTTTTGTGGCTAAAGGTTTTTTTGATACGATTCCTAAAAGCTTGGAAGATGCTGCGCGAATGGATGGGGCGAGTCATATGAAAGTATTTCTTTCTATCATGATCCCGTTATCTAAGCCGATGCTCACCTATGCCAGCCTTATGATTTTCAACGGCTGCTTTGTGGATTTTATATTCGCCGACCTTGTATTGCGCACGGAGGATACAAGAACGCTCGCCGTTGGGCTTTACCGGATGGTGAACCAAAGTAACTCAACCGAGTTTACGTTGTTCGCTGCCGGAGCGGTATTGGTCGCTCTCCCAGTCACGCTGCTGTTCATTTTCCTACAGCGTTTCTTGGTGGATGGCCTGACCGCAGGTGCAAGCAAAGGATAAGACGAACTGCGCTACCCTTGTGAGGCTACGCTGAATTCCATAAAAACCGCTTTCTACTCAGAGATCAAGGTTCTGAGAAGGAAGCGGTTTTTTATATTTTATCCGGTTTCTAAAATCTTCTTGGTGGGGACAGGATTGAAGAATAATGAAAATAGGAGTAGAATTCCTCATGGAACCAACACTTAAGGGAGTTTGTAGAGTACTCAAAAATCCCGGAGCACGGGGTTATTTTCTAGCATTTATTAAATGTGAATACTAATAAGTCCTTGTGAGTTATAGAGCATCTAGTTAAAGAGGAGAGAAATCATGGAAACCGTATTAGTACGAGAGTATCGGGCGGATTTGCTGGAATGTGTCCATAGTGGGCATATTGCCATCGTAGGAGAGAACGGAAATTTAAAGGGGTATGCAGGTGATCCGGAATTTGTATCGTTCACCCGTTCAGCTGCTAAACCCCTTCAGGCTATTCCAGGCGTACGTGGGGGGATTGTGGAGCATTACGGCTTTACACCCGCAGAGGTTGCCCTGATGACCGCCTCTCATCGGGGAGAGAGCTACCATGTAGCTGCGCTAGAGAGCATATCCTCCAAGATTGGCATCGATGAGCAACAAATGATCTGTGCAACGAGTTACCCGCTGGATTATTCCAGCAGGGAGAACGCCATCCGTGGTGCGGGCAAAAGAAAGTTCTATCATAACTGTGCGGGCAAGCACATGGGTATCTTATCTTACAGTAAGCTCAAAGGTTTGCCGCTTGAAGAATACTCACAGCCGGAGCAAACGGTGCAGCGTGAGATTATCGACACCATTGCTTATATGGCCGGTGTGGCCCCAGACAGTATCGGTTTAGGTACGGACGGATGCGGGCTGCCGGTATTTGCTCTGCCTCTGACCGCCTTGGCGACGGCCTATTTGAAATTAGCCAATCCGGATTTGATTGCAGATGAAGCTACTCGCAAAGCGGTTACTACTATTACAACGGCAATGAATGCTTATCCGGAGATGGTTTCTGGATCTGGTCGCCTTGATTCTATTCTTTTGGAAGATGATAATATTATTGCTAAGGGTGGATTTAAGGGTGTCTATTGCTTCGGCTTACGCCGTGAGCGACTGGGGATTGCCTTCAAGATTCTGGACGGATCGGAAGAAGAGTGGGGACTTATTGTACAGGGAATTTTAAATCAAATTGGTTATAGTCAGAAAAATACCTTGGAAAAGCTGCGCAATGCATTTTCAGGCGTGATTTACAATGACGGGGGTACACGAGTAGGCCATGCGGATACCGAGTTCAAGCTTAATTTCATAAAGTAGGATCATATAAAAAGAGCCCTTCGACTACGAATCCATCTTCTGGATACGCAGCAAAGGGCTTTTTTCTACGAGAAGCGGTAGTCATCTTTAAAGGACGGCAACATCGGTTCTTCTTGTAATAGGGAGACCTATTATTTATGACGTAGACGGCCGAGTTCGGAGACGAGTGCTTCCACCTGAGAAATACTTAGTCTGTCGCTGCCCATGGCTACCTCATAAACATCATAGATATCTTCATAATGATCTACTGAAAAAGCGGAGGCTTGCATCGCCGCGGCACTGGCCATTTTTAATTTGTTTTTGATAGCCTCGATCATATACTCAACATTTTCCTGACTAGGCTTTGTTAAATCCATTAGGTTAAAACATCCTCTCTGTATACTGATTCATGTATTTTACCATGTTTGGCAGCTTGACCACCATTTTTTTGTCGGGTTCCCTGAAATCATGTTAAATTAAAGGCATGAGATCAAAAATATCATCGAAGGGAGGAAATGTATTGGCAATCAGAGAACAGGGAAGCGGAAAACGCATTAAAATGGACGATGCTGGATTAGTGTCCTTTTTCATGGAAATAGCTACTCTGCATTCCTCCGAGGAAGTCACGTTCCTGTGCATTGGAACAGATCGATCTACAGGAGATGCACTCGGTCCGCTGACGGGCAGCAAACTTGTGGAACATGGCTTCCGACATGTAATCGGTACGTTGCCGTCTCCTTGCGATGCAGATAATTTGGTGGCCAGAGTGGCTGAGATTCCCTCCGGACATATTGTAGTTGCGGTAGATGCTTGTCTGGGCCCTCCGATCGCGCTTGGATATTACTTCGTTTCGAGTGAGCCACTGCAGCCTGCACAGTCGGTGGGGGCAAATCTTCCGGCCGTAGGTCACTATAGTTTGGCGGCCGTTGTAGATATGAATGGCCCGAAACCCTATAGAACGTTGCAGACCACTCCACTGCATAGAGTGATGGTTATGGCAGAACATATCGCTATAGCGGCAGCAAAAGGATTCCGACTCCAGTAGTACCCATTGGGCACTTAAAAATAAGTTGTCCGTTTCAAGGCGGGCTGTTTTGCTTAATAATAGATATTAGACACATTATCTTAGTATTCTAGAAAGAGGGAAGCAGCCATGGAAAGAGTTCGTTGTGACGGAAGCAATATATGCTACAGTGATCAGGGGAAAGGCGAAGTTATTGTATTGCTGCATGGCTTTTGTGGAAGCGCTGAATATTGGGAACAAGTCATTCCTGTCTTAAGCAGCGGCTACCGAGTGATTGCTCCCGATTTACGTGGTCACGGAGCTTCGGAAGCTCCATTAGGACCTTATAGTATTGAACAAATGGCAGATGATGTTCTGGGTCTGTTAGATTCGCTGGAGATTGCTGAATGCATCATGCTTGGTCATTCGCTTGGCGGATATATTACGCTATCGTTTGCTCAGCGTTATGCCTCTCGATTGAAAGGCTTTGGATTAATTCATTCTACTGCTTATCCAGATAGTGAAGAAGCTAAGGAAAAACGACTGAAGAGTGTCAGCGCGATTCAAAATGAAGGGATTACTCCTTTCGTAGACAGCTTCGTACCAGGATTGTTTGCTGAAGCAACCGCTTCTGCATCTCCACAGCTGCTGGAGCGCGCTAAAGAAATCGGCTACAAAACGCCTCCACAAGGAGCGGCAGGAGCTGCACTGGCGATGCGTGAGCGTCCAGATCGACGGGATGTAATTACGGCCACTACGTTGCCGGTATTGCTTGTTGCTGGCGAGCAGGATGGATTGATTCCTGCTGAACGAACCTTTACTGCGGATAAACCGAATATAACGCAAGCAACGATATCGGGTGCAGGCCACATGAGTCTTTTTGAAGCTCCTGAACGGTTAGCCGAGATCATAAAGGATTTTGTTCAGGCTTCCGTTTTAGACAATAGCCGCGTATAAAAAATCATCTACAAAGAGGCAGCACGGCGCCATTATGGCGTGTGCTGCCTCTTTTTTTAAGGGCTAACTAATGATCTGGTATTCTCCTTAACTGGCATAGAATTCGGCAATGGTTTAAGATAAATCAATAGAATAACTTAAGTGGTCTGAGTCCTGAATTTTTTGCTACCACAGTACGGAAAAGGAGGAATTGCATGTTTCGAAGAGACTATATTGTCCGGATGATCGAAGATATGACGGCGATGGTTGCCAAGGTATTTTCTCTGAAGCAGGAACGGAAGACGACAGAAGCTTTATGGGAAATCGATGAGCTGTTGAACCGGCATTTTCCGCTGAATTCACGTCTTTTAAATTCACTATCTGTAGAAGATATCATAGATATGTCTCGTTTTGGCGGTGTGGTTGAGTCCGATAAGCTTCAAGGTCTGGCCAAACTGCTGAAGGAAGAAGGCAGCATTTATGCGGCAAATGGCGATAAGGATGCAGCATTATTTAGAAGTATGAGAGCTTTACACTTATATTTGTACGCGGATCTTCATGGAGCAGACAGGGAGCTGCTGCATATGACTCAGGAAATTGATGAACTCTTGCAGGATGTGCAGGCCTATCGTCTCCCGTCTAAAACGGAGCGGCTACTGTTGGAGTATATGGAGTCGGTAGGACGATATAGTAAAGCGGAGGACAGCCTCTACCGGCTGTGGGAGCAAGGAGAAGATGTTGTAATAGAAGGGGATAAGCTGTACAATCGGCTGCTGCTCAAATCATCTGCAGAATTGGAACAAGGTGCCCTTCCTCTGGAGGAAGTAGAGCAGGGGTTAAAAGAGTGGGGCAGGGTAACAGCGATACGAAAGGAAGCAGGAACCTGATGAATACGATGAATATCCCTTTATATATTATCGATGCTTTTGCAGAACAGGCTTATTCAGGCAATCCTGCGGCGGTATGTTTACTGGAGCATCCCGTCGATGAAGGTTATATGCAGAAGACAGCAGCGGAAATGAACTTGTCAGAGACAGCTTTTCTCTGGCCAGAGGAAGATGGATATCGCTTGCGATGGTTTACACCTAAAGTTGAGGTCAAGCTGTGTGGGCATGGGACTCTAGCAAGTGCGCATGTACTATGGGAGAGCGGATTGCTAGCGCCTGACATGGAAGCTAGGTTCTATACACGCAGTGGGTTGCTTAGAGCTTCTCGTTCAGGAGATTTGATCTCTCTGTACTTCCCGCCTTATCAGCTTCAACCCTCTCCTCTAATTTCAGGTCTCGCAGCAGCGCTTGGTATTGCAGAAGCGAATGTGGTGGAAACTATGCGATATGCTGACAATGTGCTTGTACGACTGGATCAAGAAGCCCGGGTTCGCGAACTTAGCCCTGACTTCGGAGCTTTATCCGGGCTTGAAGGGAGAGGCTTCGCGGTTACCGCAGAAAGCTCTATCGAAGGTATTGATTGTGTATCACGTTTTTTTGCGCCGAAGGTAGGAGTGAATGAGGATCCGGTAACAGGCTCAGCGCATACTGCATTGGCACCTTTTTGGGCGGATAGACTCAATCGTACGCAGTTGACCGCTTATCAAGCTTCGAAACGTGGAGGTTTGCTTCAGTTAGAGGTAAGTAAAGACGAGATTAAGTTGTCTGGGCGAGCATTAACTATAGTTAGTGGTGAGCTGCATGTTAAGCCCTGCTAGAACAAGGAACGCCCCTTGTTAACACGTGATATAATGAACGATGATGGTTAGGAGACATAGATTCTCCATTTTTAATCCCGAAAGTGAGATGTGCGTTGTGGAATCTTTAACAGCTCTAATTGAACAACTAATTAATGACCGTACTTTGATTACGGCTACCCTAAGTCAAGTACGTTATAAAGGCGAAAATTGTACCAAAGTGCAGGTTAAACCTGTTGAACTAAAGGGGAAGCTGCATTATCAGTTTGCGTCCTATATTGGTACAAAGGTAGAACATCGCAACGTACCCGCAGAGTTAGCGGCGGAAGAAATATCTCTTTTATTTAGAGAAACGTATCGGCAAGGTTTGTTGTGTACAGTAGAAGCCGATTATCAGGTGCTTATTAGTAAGAAATTCAAAGTATCAATCCTAACCAAGTCTCCAAGTAAAAAGGAAGAGCCGGATCTAGCTCACAACCGTCGCAAACGTTATGTGCTGGAGGATGGAGAGCCTGTGCCATTTCTGGTGGAGCTTGGAATCATGAATAAAGAAGGTAAAGTGCTGGCCAAAAGATATGATAAGTTTCGGCAGATCAATCGTTTTCTGGAGATGGTAGAGGACGTGCTTGCCGATCTGCCAACAGGCCGACCGTTGACGATTGTGGATTTTGGCTGTGGAAAATCATATTTGACCTTTGCGCTGTATCACTATCTGACCGTTCGCAAGAAGCGGGAGCTTAATATCATTGGGTTAGATTTAAAAGCAGATGTGATTGAGCATTGTAACGAACTTGCTGCCAAAATCGGTTATGATCACTTGAAGTTCTTCGTGGGTGACATTGCCGAGTATAATGAGCTGGAGCAAGTGGACATGGTGATCACACTTCATGCTTGCGACACAGCTACCGATGCTGCCCTTGAAAAAGCAGTACGTTGGGGAGCGTCTGTTATTTTGTCCGTGCCTTGCTGCCAGCATGAATTATTCGCACAAATCGAAAATGAAGTAATGAGCCCTATGCTTTCGCATGGCATATTGAAAGAGCGTTTTTCCGCCTTGGCTACAGACGCCATTCGCGCCAAATTGCTCGATATGATGGGCTATAGCAGCCAGCTGCTGGAATTCATCGATCTGGAGAATACACCGAAGAACATTTTGATTCGTGCCGTTAAGAGCTCAGCCGGGGACAACTCCGTCAAATGGCGCGAATACACCGCATTCCGCGATTTTCTGGGAGCAAAACCCTACCTCGAACGCGTATGCGCCGATCTGCTTCCTACTGAGAGTTCGGTAGAAGGGTAGAGGATATTAAGGTAGAAAGCGTAGGATGTTGCAGTGAGTGCGATCTAATGGCGAGTTGGTTTAGTTGTACTTTGTGCAATTAAATATGCTCTGAAGCTGCGTTTTAGTGATTTAGTTGCACTTTGTACACTTAAAAACGAACAATACTCCGCATATGGCGGGATTCTCGAAAAACAGTTGCACAAAGTACAATTAAAGTGGAAGTCAGTAGCGAAAGCACGGGAATAGCTGCACTTTTTACAACTATATAGCTTTTTTGATGAGAATTCGGATAGTGCAGCAAGTGTGATCTAATGGTTAGGATGTTGCAGTGAGTGCGATCTAATGGTTAGGACGGTACGGCTAGTGCGGTCTAATGGTGAGTTGATTTAGTTGTACTTTGTGCAACTGGATATGCTCAGAAGCTGCGTTTTAGTGATTTAGTTGCACTTTGTACACTTAAAAACGAACAATACTCCGCATATGGCGGGATTCTTGAAAAACAGTTGCACAAAGTACAATTAAAGTGAAAGTAAGCAGCGAGAGCACGGGATTAGCTGCACTTTTTACAACTATATAGCTTTTTTGATGAGAATTAGGATGGTGCAACTAGTGTGATCTAATGATTAGGATGTTGCAGTGAGTGCGATCTAATGGTTAGGACGGTACGGCTAGTGTGATCTAATGGCGAGTTGGTTTAGTTGTACTTTGTGCAACTGGATATGCTCAGAAGCTGCGTTTTAGTAATTTAGTTGCACTTTGTACACTTAAAAACGAACAATACCCCGCATATGGCGGGATTCTTGAAAAACAGTTGCAGAAAGTACAATTAAAGTGGAAGTAAGCAGCGAGAGCACGGGAATAGCTGCACTTTTTACAATTATATAGCTTTTTTGATGAGAATTCGGATAGTGCAGCTAGTGTGATCTAATGGCGAGTTGGTTTAGTTGTACTTTGTGCAACTAAATATGCTCTGAAGCTGCGTTTTAGTAATTTAGTTGTACTTTGTACACTTAAAAACGAACAATGCTCCGCATATGGCGGGATTCTTCAAAAACAGTTGCAGAAAGTACAATTAAAGTGGAAGTAAGCAGCGAGAGCACGGGAATAGCTGTACTTTTTACAACTATATAGCTTTTTTGATGAGAATTCGGATAGTGCAGCTAGTGGTGATCTAATGGTTAGGATGTTGCAGTGAGTGCGATCTAATGGTGAGTTGATTTAGTTGTACTTTGTGCAACTGGATATGCTCTGAAGCTGCGTTTTAGTGATTTAGTTGCACTTTGTACACTTAAAAACAAACAATACTCCGCATATGGCGGGATTCTCGAAAAACAGTTGCACAAAGTACAATTAAAGTGGAAGTCAGCAGCGAAAGCACGGGAATAGCTGCACTTTTTACAACTATATAGCTTTTTTGATGAGAATTCGGATAGTGCAGCTAGTGTGACCTAATGGTTAGGATGTTGCAGTGAGTGCGATCCAATGGTGAGGACGGTACGGCTAGTGTGATCTAATGGCGAGTTGGTTTAGTTGTACTTTGTGCAACTAAATATGCTCAGAAGCTGCGTTTTAGTAATTTAGTTGCACTTTGTACACTTAAAAACGAACAATACTCCGCATATGGCGGGATTCTCGAAAAACAGTTGCACAAAGTACAATTAAAGTGGAAGTAAGCAGCGAGAGCACGGGAATAGCTGCACTTTTTACAATTATATAGCTTTTTATGGGAATTAGGGCGGTACGGCTCCTTTGTGGAGAGGTATCGTCTTTTTGCGTTCTAGTCTTGTATAAGGGAAATGTGGAAAGGATAGAGATAAATTAACGAATACAGGGGTATCTAAATGTGGCGTTTTAAAAAAGACCGGAGTCTGGAATCATCAATCGCATATATGTGTGGAGCCTTAGTGATAACGGCTGGGGTGGGTGCTTGTTTGTTGCGGGGATTGTTTTTTACTGAGGAGATGTATCCCTTTCTAACTTTATGGTTTGTGTTGTGTTGTGCGTGCTCGCTTTATTATCTTGTTGGGGTTGGCGCAGGTGCAGTAAGTGGTATTACGGGAGTCAATGGAGTTAGTGAAGGTAGTGAAGGTAGTGAAGTTAGCGGAGAAAATAAAGCGTTAAGAATATTATTAAGCGTCCCTTTAATTATTCTATCACTTTATGTGATTCATTGGTTGCGCGGGCCGCTTTCCTCCCAGGGAACTATGAATGAAACGCTGCGGTGGGGCTTGTATGCTAGCTTTGCATTATTGGTTTGTTTTTGTGCGGTGAACCGGGTGGGGCGGCGGATTGTAAATGTAACTTGGTCTATGGCGGGTATGTTTTTGAGCATGAGCGCTTTGTTGGCTGTTTGTGGAGTGGTAAAGTTGCCTTTCGCTGTGGCCTACAGCAATTCATCGGAAGTAAGTGCCACAGGGGTTAGGTTAGCAGGATTGATGGAATATCCGAATGCTTTTGGTGCTGTTATGGCTGTTTTTCTGCTGGAACGGCTATTTGCTGTTGCTGTTTATTACGGGGAGCCAAAAAAGAGCGTGAATATGTTGGGAGCAAGAAGTGTTGGGCTGGGGATGGAGTGCGCAGAAGCAGAACGGAGGAGCAAAGGGGCAGGAGGCGTGGAAGCGGAGCAGGGAAAAGCGGGAAGCACGACCGCCGCGCTGCTGCGCTTGCTGCCGCTGTTCCCGTACACCGCCGCGCTGCTCCTCAGCGAGTCGCGCGGCGCATGGCTGACGGCGGCTTGCGCCTGCGCCGCCGTCTTGCTCTGGAAGCGGCAGCTAATCGCGCCGCTTCTTGCTGCTGGCGCCGCGCCCGTGGCCGCCGCGGCGCTACTCTACCGCCAACTGGCCCGTGCCGGGTTGGCGGTAGAGCCTGTGCCCGGCCTGCTGTTGCTGGCCGGGCTTTGGGCTGGCGCGCTGCTAGCCGGCCTGTGGCTGTGCCGCCGCCAGCGCAGCGCGGCGGGCACTGCCCGAGCCGCCATGCTGGCATTGGCGGCGGCGGGTTGGACGGCGGCGGGGATCGCCGTCCTCCTGCACGTGCGCGAGCGGATTACCGGACCGTCATCGACGGTATCCGCGCGCGGGCTGTTCTACCGCGACGCCTGGCGGCTAGCGGCAGAGGCACCTTGGCTGGGACGTGGGGGTGAGACTTGGCGGCATGCCTACCTTGCCGCCCAATCTCGCCCTTATGTAGGCAGCCAGGTGCATAATGGATACCTTGACATCCTGTTGAACTTAGGATTCGTTGGTCTTGCAGCCATACTCCTTATGCTGTTGGCAACAGGCTGGCTGCTGGCTACTAAATCGCCGCGGTTGCTGCCGCCGTTTATGGTCATCGTCTTACACAGCGTCGTCGATTTTGACTGGAGCTACGGATTATTTTGGCTGCTGCTATTCTGGCTGCCAGCGCTTGCTCTGGCTGAGGATAAGCAGAAACATCAATCTGCGCCAACCCACCCTCAGTCTGAGACCAAGCTGCCAATTCAATCCACATCTACGAATCCGCTCACCAATGTCTCTACACCAGCGAATCCGCTAATTGCTCAATCTTCATCTACGAACCCGCTCACCAATGTCTCTACACTAGCGAATCCGCTAATTGCTCAATCTTCATCTACGAATCCGCTCACCAATGTCTCTGCACCAGCGAATCCGCTAATTGTTCAATCTTCATCTACGAATCCGCTCACCAATGTCACTACACCAGCGAATCCGCTAATCGCTAACTCCACACCAGCGAATCCGCTGATCACTCACTCTACACCTACGAATCCGCTAATCGCTTACCCCACACCCAAGAAATCGCCCCAAATCCGCCTTCGCCAACTAATCGGAACTACGGTATGTTGTTTTTCGCTTCTGCTGGGGGTGCTATCTTTTCACGCCGCTCAAGGAGAGAAGTTCTATCGACAAGCGATTATGTCGGTGGATCCTTCGGTGAAGGTAGAGTTGCTACAGCAATCGCTGGGTTGGAATCCCCGGTCACCTCGAACGGTTATAGCATTATCTAGGCTGCTCTCGGGTGAACAGAGCGTGAGTCTGCTTCGGCAGAGTTTGTTGTATTCTCCCGAGAATGCCAGCTTAAGCTGGGAGCTGGCTGAACGATGGATGAGCAGTGACCATCCGGGGGCAGCGTTATATTGGATAGACCAGAGCTTTAGGCTGGATAAGTACAACAATGCCAAGTGGGTGAAGGCGATTGAAGGGATGCTTCTTATGGGGCAAAAAAAGCTTGCAGAAGGAAATCGAAAGGAAGGCCTAGTCTGCGTCGCCTCTGGGAATGAACTTCTTCTGGAATATAGAAGGTTGGCAGAAGAGGAGGCTAATAAAGGAGGGCAACATAATGATCGTGAGTTCCAAATGACAGAACAAGCCGACGACTTGAGTCGACGGCTTAGTATGCTGGCTTTACGATTTTAGCGGACGTGAAATCATCCAGGAGTAGAGAATGGGCACGATAATTGCAAGTACGAGTGCCGTAATAATAAGAAGCTGAGACAAGGCTCCGCTCAAAAAGGCTCCTGCAAAAATAAGTAGGCCACCGATCATCCACATTATCCCGGATAGACGATGTGTTTTTCGCCATACCTCGGGGTTGGCGAGCGTCCAGGCTGTACGAACCCCAAACAAGTAATTATCTTTTACCTGTGGCATGTAGTTGCCAAGAGCAATAAACATTATTCCAACAGCGCCTATGGCGATCTTCCCAACATTTATATCTTTACCTAGACCGTAAGCAATCGACAGCACCAGCATTAGATTAAAAAGCATCCCAATAGCAAGTCTGCTCATGGCATAGGCATTTTCGAATTTTTTGTAATTGTCCCGCTTAGGGTCGATGCTGCGTGTGAACTGCATGATCAGCGGGAGCACAATGCCTAAGATTCCGAACACAAAAATAGCTATATTTTTGTCCCAGTATCTGTTGACCTTACCCGTAATTCCAAATTGTGCCGGTAACTCCTGCGGAAGCTTGCTGTAATTGATCAGAGCGTAGGCTAATGTAGCTAAACCTAATATTACGATGAGGGTATCCTGCCATCTCCATTTGAAATCTTTCATCATTAATCCGCCTCCTTTTTGGAATCGATATCCTGATGTTGCTGCTTTCCGTCCAGTGATTTACTCTCCGTCTCCGTTTGCTTACCTGTCCCAGTGAGCTCCAATAACCAACCGAGAACCTCTTCGAGGACTGTTGTGTTTAGCGAGTACATAATAAATTGTCCTTTTCGCTCATCCTGTACAAGATCGGCATGCTTCAGCGCATTCAGATGGTGAGAAATGCTTGGCTTAGACATGTTGAAAAAATCTGCGATTTCACCTGCGGTTCGATCTTTCTCCCTTAGTAACCGAATGATTTGGCGACGGGTAGGGTCAGCTAGTGCTTTAAAGGATTCATTCATATTCCACCCTGCCTTTCGATATTTAAATAATTATCTAAATATATAATAGCTCTTTGCTTTGATAGCTGTCAATGCAGTATTCACTCAGCAATAGCGTGTGTAAAAGTGTCACCGAATCTTTAAAATTAAGGACCGTCCAAAGCCTACTCGTGTTAATACTAACGATGGGCATGCATTCTTTGATGCACCGAACATACGACGCAGAGGAGCGGATATATGATACTAACCAATAAAGTCGCAGTTGTTACGGGTGCAGGATCGGGGATTGGAGAAGCGATTGCTCTGCTTTTTGCCCGACAGGGTGCTAAAGTGATTGCTGCGGACATCCATCTGGCGAATGTAGAAGCGGTAGCCAAAAAGGCGGAAAAGGGTGAGGGACACGGAGTCGTCTACCCCGTAAAGGCTGATGTCTCGAAGGAAGAGGACACACAGCGAATGATTGATGCCGCAACCACACAGTTCGGAGGCCTTCATATCCTTGTTAATAATGCCGGAATTATGGATAAAATGACGCCAGCGCACGAGATCACTGATGACTTGTGGGAACAGGTGCTTGCGGTCAACGTAACCGGTCCGATGAGAGCCATTCGTAAGGTTTTGCCGATTTTTATGGCGCAGGAAAGCGGATGTATCATCAATGTAGCCTCTATTGGCGGCTTAGCGGGCTCGCGGGCGGGAGTGGCTTATACTTCCTCTAAGCATGCTGTAATCGGGATGACCAAAAATATAGGATTTCAATACGCTAAGCTTGGAATTCGCTGTAATGCCATAGCGCCGGGCGGGGTAAAGACAAATATTGATCTGTCTGATCCAAGTCCTTTTGGGAGTCAAAAAGCGGGCGAAGGTATGGCGTCGATGCCACGGACAGGAGAGAGCAGTGAGATTGCTTCAGTAGCTTTATTTTTAGCTTCAGATGCTGCAAGCTTTTTGAATGGATCGGTGATAACGGCGGATGCCGGCTGGATGGCTTATTGATTGAGCGCAGATAAAAAGGTGTTCATTTTCCCTTTATTGGTGGAATTTGTTCACCTTTTTTGTTTATGCCTATTACTCAAACTCTTTTTAAGTATGGATTGGAAGATGGAAGCTGCTTGCCGCGTAAGTAGAAGTGATAAGGTTGCTTGTGCTAGAATAGGCTAAGAGAAACTGGAAAATATAGCAGAGCGGCAAAGCTTTTAAAAATATAAGAAAGTATAAGATTAGTATCTATGCTTTTATGTTCTTATATTTCACTCGCTTAAACGCTTAGTGTCTTATAAAGATGCCAAAGGCGATTAGCTTGATACATGTAGCCATATTCTGCGGAAAAGGGAGGAGGAGCACGTTTGCATTTTATTTCTGATCTGATCTCGACATTATTTGAATGGATTCAGAGTCTTGGTTATTTTGGGATTATGATCGGACTGATGATTGAAGTTATTCCTAGTGAAATTGTATTGGCTTTCGGTGGTTTCTTGGTATGGAGTGGAGATATTAATTTTTTCGGCGCAGTATTGTTTGGTACGATAGGCGGAGTGATTGCCCAGATCTTTGTATATTGGATTGGCCGTTATGGGGGCAGGCCTGTACTGGAGAAATACGGGAAATATATTCTTATCCAAAAAAAGCATATTGATCATTCGGAAGAGTGGTTCAATAAATATGGGACAGGCGTAATCTTTACGGCACGCTTTATTCCCGTTGTTCGCCATGCCATTTCCGTTCCAGCGGGGATTTCTCGTATGCCTTTAGGTAAGTTCACTTTATTGACTACACTTGCTGTTATTCCATGGAGTGCTTTGTTCGTATATCTCGGTATGACATTGGGGAATAAGTGGGAAGATATTGACGAGGTAGCAGCTAAGTATACCAACGAAATTATTCTCGTAGCGTTAGCACTAATCATCATTTATTTTGTGTATAAGTGGTTTAAATCCAAGAAGAGGGGGACTGCAAAATGAAACCGAATGTAGCTCATAAATTTGGAAAAGGTCTTACACCGCGCCAATTTGTAGAAAGCATGACGAAGAACCAGCAGGCTTTTGAATCCTGGTATGAGAAGTTTTCTTGGGAAGATGAGAGTGACAAGGAATTTTTTGAAAGCCTGAACCATCGTGATGATTTGCGAGTACTTATCCTTGCCGCTGATTGGTGTGGAGATGTAGTTCGTAATGTCCCTGCGGTATTCCGTATTTTGGAGACTGCCGGAATGAAGACAGAGGTATTCATTTTGGAGGAGAACCAGGAGCTTATGGATGAATTCTTGACCATGGGCGGAAGATCTGTTCCGATTGTGATCTTTGCAGATACCGGCGGATATGTGCTTGGACATTGGGGTCCTCGTCCAGAGCATGTGCAGAGCCTAATGAGAGAGTTCAAACGTGAGAATCCTGATCGCGAGGCCGCTGATTACGACAGCAAAATCGCAGAAGTACGTAAGGCTATGGGGCAAGCTTATGGGGAAGGAACGGAATCACAAGCAGTTATCGCAAAAGAGCTGCGTAGTCTGATTTCCGGATTCTAGACCAATGCTAAATATACGTTCGTTTAATTTAGGTCCTCTTCAGACCAATGCCTACTTGCTGACAGGTGCAGATCCAACGAAGGGTATCATTATTGATCCCGGTATGAATCCTGCGGCATTAGTGCGGAGTATTGAAGGGATGGAGATCGAGGCTATTTTGCTGACGCATGCGCACTTTGACCATATGGGCGGCGTAGACGAAATTCGTAAAGCTAAGAAATGCCCTGTTTATTTACATCCACTAGAGAGTGAATGGCTCAGCAGCCCTAAGCTAAATGGTTCATTGATGTGGCCTGATGTTTCATCTCCTTTAACTACAGATCCTGCAGAATATGATCTGGCAGAAGGACAAGTTCTGCAATTCATCGGACATACCTTCCGCGTGTACCATACACCTGGGCACTCTCCGGGCAGTGTCAGCTTCCTATGCGGGAATGATTTATTCTCTGGAGATGTGCTGTTTAAGATGGGAGTTGGGCGCACCGATTTGCCTGGTGGCAGGGAACGTGATTTGTTCGATTCTATTCGTGGCAAGCTGTACAAAATGGATGATGAAGTGAAGGTTTATCCAGGTCATGGCTCCCGAACAACCATCGGTTTTGAAAAAGTCCGTAACCCTTATATCCCTCAATAAACAATCATTCTAGTAGAACTGACAAGAATCGAGGAATTTTTGATAGACAAAGGGATACAAAAGGACTACAATATTGTTAAATAAATGTAACATTAACCTCGCGAAGCACGCAGACTGCGGAATTAATCCCGGTTTGCGTTCTTTTTTTGTCTACATATAGGTTTAAAAGCATGGGGGGAAATAGATTGGAGAAGAATATATATTACCCGTTGGATTACGGATGGTATGACTCCAAGGAGAAATGGACTAGTTTTTGCAGCAGTAAATGCCGATGTTTTTCAGAATGTTCTGGAAAGGGCGGTTTTTGTACTTCCATCGAACGCAGGGACATACAATCTGAGAATAAGGATGTGAGAATACCAGTGAATTCAGGAGGCGAGCCTAGAAGAACGCCTCTTTTTTGGCATTTCCCTGCTGAAGCAGGATTGCTTCAGCCATGGCGGTGTAAGCTCTGGGAGCTCAAAAAATAAAATTAAAGCGCATTGAACGAATCACTATACATAATCGTATTACAAATAAGAACGAAATCCTGAATGGAGGGGCAGATGAGCGATCAGGCGCTGGAGAAAATCAGACGGGCACAGCAGGGAGATACTTCAGCACTGTCTTCACTGCTGCGAGAACATTATACTTTTCTGTTCAAATATCTACTCAAAGTAACTATGGATCCGTTGCTGGCAGAGGATCTTGTACAGGACACGATGGTCAGATGTATGGAAAAAATCAATACCTATAACGGTTCTTCTTCGTTCTCCTCTTGGTTAATTACGATAGCCACCAGAATATTTATCGATCGAAAGCGGCGCTGGAAACGTGAGGCAGAATGGAAGAAACGGGAACAGCAGGCGCAGGGCACCCGTTCGATTCGTTGGCGGTTTGAGAGCAGGGGGGAAGAATGGAGTGAAGTACTTGATTCCATTTCCAAGCTACCCTCTGCTCAGAGGGTAGCTGTGCTGCTGAAGCATTATTATGGTTATAGCTATGAAGAAATCGGTGTGATCATGCAAATCCCTTCTGGCACGGTCAAATCGCGTGTGTCCCTTGGTCTTAACCAATTGCGAAAGGAGCTGAATGAGGATGGAGAAGGATAAGGAGCCAGAACTGTATTTGCACAAGCTTACTGAAGAGCTTGAACGTTTGGATGCGCAATATGATGACCTCACCCCACCTTCGTTACAGGAACTGGAGTGGTTAATGGCTGATGCAGCTGTGCAGAGAAAGAGAAGGGAACGCAAAGAACTACTGTTATTCTGGGGGGTCTCATTGATCCTGATCTGCGCATTTTTATCCATTCTCACTTCTGCGCCAATGATCTATTGGATTATTCAGGCGATCATTCCTATTGTAGGACTGGGTGGCTTAGGGATCGCCAGGATCAGAAGAAATAGAGAAGGTGTACAAGAATGAATGAGCTGCAGGATGTGCCTCTTTGGTTGTGGTTTGGCATAGCAGTAGCGTTAATGCTGCAGGGGACCTTACTGTTCCGGGACGCAAGACGGCGAGGGAAAAAAGCTTGGTTCTGGGGATTGTGGGCGATTACTACAGTTCCGTCACCCGCATTAGTCTACTTACTTGTTGTTATTCTTCCTGATCGACGTAGACGGAAGAAGCAGTTGTGAAGCTTTAGTAAAAAGCTCGTCCCTTTCATCTTATTACAAGGAGTGGTACTTCATGGAAGAGGTAAAATGGGGTTTAATCATGCCGTTAATTATTCTGCAGGCTTTGCTTGCTATTATTGGTCTGATATCTCTGGCCAAAGCGGATAACGTTCGTGGTCCAAAATGGATGTGGATTATTATCATTATTTGCGGAAATATATTAGGCAGCGTAGCTTATTTCACAATAGGAAGGAAAGATGTCTGATGTCACTCCTTCAAGTTAAGAATTTGCGCAAAAGCTATGGGGCGCATATTTCCGTAAATGATATAAGCTTTGAAATTGAGAAAGAACGGTGCGTCGCTTTACTGGGGCCTAACGGTGCTGGGAAAACGACCACACTTCGTATGCTGGCAGGGCTGCTAGAACCCACCTCTGGAATGATTTCATTTGAGGGGAGCCGTCCTGGAGCCGAATATCGCAGAGGATTAGGATATGTGCCACAGTCCCCAGCTTTTTATGGTTGGATGACTGGACATGAATATGTTGTTTTCGCTGCAAAGCTTAGTGGAATGGGAACTAAAGACGCATCCAGCAGGGCATTGGAATCGCTTGAGCGTGTAGGGCTTAAAGGTGATGCTCGTCGCCGGATTGGTGGATACTCCGGTGGGATGAAGCAGCGGCTGGGTCTGGCTCAGGCGCTTGTGCACCGGCCTCGTCTGCTGTTGCTTGATGAGCCTGTATCTGCACTTGATCCGATTGGCCGCAGAGAAGTAATGGGACTGCTGCGGGAGATACGTGAAGAGACAACTGTAGTTTTTTCTACACATGTGCTGCATGATGCAGAAGAAATTTGCGATGATATTATTTTAATGAATCAGGGCTTGATTGCTGAGAAGGGGTCTTTATCACAGCTGCGTACACAATACAGCCTTCCTGTTATTCGTTTACGTACAGAGAAGCAAGAAAAAGCTATTCAGTGGCTGGAGTCTCTTGCTGCCAAACCGTTTGTACTAGAGACTCAGTTGTTCGGAGATCAGGCAATTTTTAATGTGAACGATGTAGACATGGCCCGATGGACGATTCTGCAAGAAGCGGCGCAGCTCGAAATTCCATTACTGCAATTTGAAGCGGGTTCTTCCACGTTAGAGGATTTATTTATGAAGGTGGTGGGAGTATGAGAAGCGCCTGGGTCCTTTATCGCAAAGAAATGCTCGAAATGGCTCGCAGTTATAAGTTAATCTGGATACCTGTCGTTTTTATCCTATTAGGTATTATGCAGCCGTTAACTACTTATTATTTGCCGGAAATATTAAAAGCTTCAGGTGATGTTCCCCCAGGTCTGCTAGAGGGGTATGAAATACCGAGTGCCGCAGCTGTGATGGCGCAATCTCTGGGACAGTACGGAACGATCGGAATGTTAGTATTGGCGCTTGGCGCGATGAATGTTTTAGCCGGTGAGCGCTATAGCGGAACTATGGAATTAATTCTGGTAAGGCCGGTTTCTCCAGCCGCAATAGTGTTCGCTAAATGGGCAGCGCAGCTGACCCTGTTGATCGTTGCTCTAGGATTAGGTGCAGCGGGGGCGGCTTACTACACGGAGCAGTTGATTGGTTCACTATCTTGGGGAGATGTCATCGCAGCTTCTGGAGTATATGGATTGTGGCTGTTATGTGCTGTCTCAGCTACGTTGTTGTTTAGTGGATTTTTAAAATCTCCAGTTGCCGCCTTTTTAGCATTGGCGCTAATGGCAGGATTATCATTAGGCCAAAGCTTATTACCTTCATGGTTTGAATGGGCACCTGCGGGTCTTTCCGGGTTATCGGCTGGAATTCTTATGGCTGGAGAAGGCTTCAGGGTTGGACCCTATCTTTCAGCAGCTATTTTGATCTTGATTTGTTTAATGGGTGCTGCACTTTTGACAAGGAAGAATAACTTACCCGCTTGAACCATAAGTTATATTTTTATTAAATATAGTATATTTTCATAGAATTTGTAGGATCGGCCAGCCTTCAACTAGACAGTTCTATCTTTTTTTAGTAGACTGTTGAAACAAGCAAAATCTTGAAAGATTTTGGGGTTAGGAGGTAGGGCGATGCTGCGTTTAGGAGAGAAGATTGTCATTGTTGCGGACGCTTTCGAGCAGAGTCTTCCTATCGGGGAATACGGCTACCTAATTGCTTACGACCGCAATCCCGATAATGCGTTTGACTATGTTATTCGTGTACCAGAGGCTAATAGGAACTTTTATGTTCCGGCTGAGGACATTGAGGCGGAAGAACATTTATTAGTAGCTGAGGCTGAGAGAGCAACGCATGAAGCGTTGATTGATTATGCTTTGTCCACGTACAATGAGAAGCTGTTCCATCATTTGATGAACGGTGAAGATATGGATATAGAAGAGACGGAATCAACGTCAAGCGAAAGCATGTCCCAAGCGGATTTCATCAAACAAGTGAATCTTCGAGCTTGGATTTAAGGAAGGCCGGCGCAAGCCGGCTTTTTTGTTTTGTCATACCGCTGCTAAATGCTGAGAAATCACTGACTGTCAAAACCCTTCTCTATGAATATACTAACGATACGCTCCTTTAAAATGTGTAGGAATCTCCTTCACTTTGATAAAGGAGCGTTTGTTTTACAGCCCATCATTGAATTGTCCAAGCTTCTACAATATAATTAAAAACGTTATCCGGGCGCTTTAGCCCTTTAAACAGGAGGGATTTTTCTTATGAGCATTACCGTTAAAGATGTGCAGCATGTGGCCAAGCTGGCTCGTCTGCAGCTGAGCCCGGAAGAAGAGGCAACCTTTACAGAACAAATGAATGCTATTTTACAATATGCCGAGAAATTAAATGAGCTAGATACGGAGAATGTAAAGCCGACAACGCATGTGCTGCAAGTCAGCAATGTAATGCGGGAGGATGTTGTGAAGGATAGCCTTACGCAAGAGGAAGCACTTCTTAACGCTCCAGATGATGAAGACGGACATTTCAAGGTTCCAGCTGTTTTGGAATAACTACATAATTAGAAAGGGGGAAGAATCTTGAGCCTGTTTCAAAATCGATTGCCTGAAGTACACCGCATGTTAACTGCTAAAGAGGTATCGGTCAGTGAACTGACTGAAGAATCGCTGGCGATTATCGCTGAGCGGGATAAGAACGTAAATGCATTTTTGACCTTGAATGAGGAGGGCGCTCGTAGCACTGCACGCGCTTTGGACGACAAACTGGCATCCGGAGCAGCACGTGGGTTGCTGTTTGGTCTTCCTGCTGGAATCAAGGATAATATTGTAACTAAAGGCCTGCGCACAACTTGTGCCAGCCAATTTTTGAGCGACTTCCAGCCGATTTATAACGCTACTGTAGCTTCTAAACTGCAGCAAGCAGATGCCGTAACGATCGGTAAATTAAATATGGATGAATTCGCAATGGGCGGATCTAATGAGAACTCAAGCTTTGGTCCTGTACGCAATCCTTGGGATTTAGAGCGTGTGCCCGGCGGTTCCAGTGGCGGATCTGCAGCAGCAGTAGCTGCGGGCGAGGTGTTCTTCTCACTAGGTTCGGATACTGGGGGTTCCATCCGCCAGCCAGCTTCCTATTGTGGTGTTGTAGGTCTCAAACCTACTTATGGTCTTGTATCACGTTACGGGCTGGTAGCCTTTGCCTCCTCACTAGATCAGATTGGACCATTAACACGTAATGTAGAGGATTCTGCCTATGTGCTTCAAGCAATTGCTGGTTATGATGCCCAGGACTCTACTTCGGCTAAAGTAGAAATTCCTGATTATTTGAGTTCACTTACTGGTGATGTTTCCGGACTTCGCATTGCTGTTCCTAAGGAATACCTGGGAGCAGGTGTCGATGCTTCTGTGCGTGAGACAGTTTTGTCTGCACTTAAAGTGCTGGAAGGAATGGGTGCTGTCTGGGAGGAAGTTTCATTACCACATACGGAATACGCAGTAGCAGCTTATTATTTGCTGTCCTCTTCGGAAGCTTCATCTAACCTCGCGCGTTTTGACGGTGTGCGTTATGGCGCACGTGTAGATGAAGGCGGAGGATTGCTTGATCTATATCTTAATTCCCGCAGCCGCGGCTTTGGCCCTGAGGTTAAACGTCGTATTATGTTGGGTACTTATGCACTCAGCTCCGGGTATTACGATGCTTACTATTTAAAAGCACAAAAGGTGCGTACTTTGATTAAACAGGACTTTGATGACATCTTTAAAAAATATGATGTGGTCATCGGCCCAACAGCACCAACGACAGCATTCAAATTGGGTTCACAGACTGAAGATCCGCTGACCATGTATCTGAACGATATTCTCACGATTCCTGTAAGCTTGGCGGGTATTCCGGCCGTGAGTGTTCCTTGTGGTTTTGCGGAAGGTATGCCTGTAGGTCTGCAAATTATCGGTAAGGAATTTGACGAGAGCACGATTCTGCGTGTCGCTCATGCTTTTGAACAAAATACAGATCATCACAAGCAGCGTCCACAGCTGTAGTAAAGGAGGGAATGGGATTACTTATGTCTAAATACGAAACCGTCATCGGCTTGGAAGTTCACGTAGAACTTCATACCAACTCCAAAATTTTCTGCGGATGCTCCACTGAATTTGGAGCCCCACCTAACACTCATACCTGTCCTGTCTGCTTGGGTCACCCCGGCGTATTGCCAGTGCTCAATAAACAAGCGGTAGAATACGCAATGAAAGCAGCGATGGCGCTGAATTGCACCATTGGTGATGTTAGCAAATTTGACCGCAAGAACTATTTTTACCCGGATTCACCAAAAGCTTATCAGATTTCACAATTTGATCAGCCTATCGGCCTGAACGGTTGGATCGACATTGAAGTTAACGGAGAGACCAAACGGATCGGCATTACTCGTCTTCATTTGGAAGAGGATGCAGGTAAGCTTACGCACGTAGATGGCGGATTTGCCTCGCTAGTCGATTTTAACCGGGTGGGAACACCCCTTATCGAAATCGTATCCGAACCTGATCTGCGCTCCCCTGAGGAAGCTCGTGCTTATCTGGAGAAAATCCGTGCGATTATGCAGTATTGTGACGTATCCGATGTCAAGATGGAAGAAGGATCGATGCGCTGTGACGCGAACATCAGTCTACGCCCAGAAGGACAAGAGGAATTCGGCATTAGAGCAGAGCTTAAGAACATGAACTCCTTCCGCGGTGTATTGCGTGGACTGGAGTATGAACAATATCGTCAGGCTGAGATCCTGGATGATGGTGGAGTTGTTGTGCAGGAGACTCGCCGCTGGGATGAAGCACAAGGGAAAACATTATCGATGCGCGGGAAAGAAGAAGCGCATGATTATCGTTACTTCCCGGACCCGGACTTGATCGTTCTGCATATTGATGATGCTTGGAAAGAATCCATTCGTTCAACGATTCCAGAACTTCCGGATGCTCGGAAAGCACGTTATAGCGGGGAACTGGGCCTGACAGCTTATGATGCAGGCGTCATTACATCCTCTAAACTGTTAGCGGACTTTTTCGAAGGGTGTCTTGCCTATACGCAGGATGCCAAGGCTGTAGCTAACTGGATTATGGGTGACTTGCTTGCCTATTTGAATGGTAATAATCTGGAGTTGTCGCAGGTACAAATTACACCACAAGGGCTAGGCGAGATGATCGGGCTGATTGCAGCCGGAACCATCAGCAGCAAAATCGCTAAAACAGTATTTAAAGAAATGCTAGAGAGCGGTAAACTGCCAGCTGTTATCGTTGAGGAAAAAGGTCTAGTGCAGATCAGCGATGAAGGTGCCATTAAAGGGATAGTGGAAGCAGTCGTAGCCGCCAATCCGCAATCAGTGGAAGATTATAAAGCGGGTAAACAGAAAGCAATCGGCTTCCTGGTCGGACAAGTCATGAAAGAAAGTAAAGGTAAGGCGAATCCGGGTCTTGCTAATAAACTTCTCATCGAGGTATTGAGCAGCTAAACGCTTGTCGTCTGTAAAAGGACGCCAGCGGCGTTTATAATTGGGGTAATATACTTATGTAATAAGCTAAGGGCTTGTCGGCAACGGCAGGCCCTTAGCGGCATATAAGGGGACTGGTTAGGATGAATACAATTAACAAGCTAAATCTGCAGGATGAAAGCACCGTTAATGAATTATGGAGTCTTCAGCATAAGGCCTATAGACTGGAAGCTGAACTTATAGGCTTTCGTGAAATACCACCTCTGATGGAGACGAGAGAAATGCTCAGCAGCTCTAAAGAGGGTTTTTATGGCTGCTTCGATAAAGATGAGGAACTAATGGGTGCTGTTGCTGTAGAGGAAGAATCTCCTGGAAAATTGACGATTACACGAATGATGGTGGGGCCGGACTTTTTTCGTAGAGGTATCGCTAGCCATCTTTTGGAATATGTATTTGAGCATTTTGCAGGGATGGAGCAATTCATTGTGTCGACAGGCAAAAAGAATACACCTGCCGTTTCGTTGTACAGTAAACATGGTTTTCTGCCTACCGGTGTGGAGGAAGTCGCTCCAGGAGTTGAATTGATTGAATTTCATCGGAGTGGTTCTCTTTGAAAAAAGATATTCATAGACAACTATTTACGAAAGGAGGAGTCCAAAATGAAACATGACTCTGCAATGCTCCCAGAGCAGGAAGAACTGCAAGGTTCTGTTGATATAGAGACTAAGGAAAATGAGATACAGAAGAGGATTATTCCTCCGCGTCCGAAGCGGCGCCACCGCAAACGTAAATTTATTGCTGGACTGCTGGCAGCACTCATCCCTGGGACGGGGCATTTGTATTTTGGGCTTCTCCGAAAAGGGATCACCTTCATCTTTCTAATTCTTTTGGATATCTCAGCTTTATTGTATTTCTCATCCATCGGGATGCAGATCAATGTTCCACTGCTTATTTTACTTGCGCTCATTATTCCAGTGATCTATTTTTATAACGTGTATGACGTATTGCAATCAGCGGACAGGCTTCTTCGCTTCCCAGAGGATCATGATCTTGATATTTCTGTGACCAAAGCAAACGAGGCTCCTAAACGTCGTAGTATCGTCAGCGAGCCTGGGATATCCTTTGGACTCTTATTGCTCTTAGGGGGCGCCCTGCTTATTCTGTTCCGGCAGAAACCAACATGGCTCCAGTTCTTTATTGAACATTATGCCGAAATGGCCGTGTCTGTCATTTTAGTATGCGGTGGCTTATTTATAGGAGCTAGAGAAATTGCCAGAGCAGTTGTGCAGCGTAAAGACAATGAACCTCGCAAGCGGCGCGTGGGAAGATATACGGCTTCTGTATTACTGATAGCTATTTCTGTTCCTTTGTTTTTGGATTGGAGAGAGGGAACTGACTATATGCTTCTGCTCTTGAAGTGGTGGCCAGTCATCCCGGTGTTATGGGGGATTGAGTTCCTGCTGATGTTTATCTTCTCTAACCGTTCAGCCAAGGGAACCAGAATCAGATTGGATTTACGTGGGCTTTTATCTGCTATATTGCTAGCTGCGAGTGTATTTATTGTTGCAGAGCAAGAACATTATTTATATCTATGGAAAAATGTCAGTCTAAACCTGACGGCAGCAGCAGTGGACTATGGTGAGGCTAAAGGCAGCAAATATCAGAAAGCCCCGCTAATTGTTCCGGTGGAATTAAATACAGCAAAAATATCTATTGATAGTATTAATGGTGATATTTTATTACACCGTGCTCCAGTGGATGATATTCAAATTACAACGACAGTTTGGGTAGATCAGTTGGATGGGCCGATGGCTGAAGCTATATCAGAACAGTCCTTTGTGGACGTTGTTGAAGGGCCCAACATAAAAATCACCTCGAATAGCAAGGCCTATGGAGAATCTGGTAAACGCCAGCCACGCATGGATCTAGACATTTACTTGCCGGAGGATCGCCGCTTTAACCTCGATGTTCGCACTATGAATGGCGGGATCACGTTGCAGAATGTAGAAGCCATTGAAGACATTTCTCTGGAAACGGGGAATGGAGAGCTGATCCTTCATCGTATCTTTGGTAATGTTAAGGGAAAAACACTGAATGGAGCTGTCCGTGCCAGATCTGTTCAAGGTAGCGTTGATTTAACAACGAGCGGAGGCAATATGAATGCTTGGGATGTTACCGGTGCTTTGAAATTATCGACGGCTGTCGGCAATATTAGTGCGATCGGAAATAGCAATGATATCGATATTACTACCAAAAACGGTAATTTAGAGGTGGATGGAGCCAGATCCAAGCTACATGCCGAATCTCTAAATGGTACCATTGATGTTCGCTCTTCTGATGTCGCTGGAGATTGGGACATTTATAGCGCAGTTGGTGACATTCAATTGTATTTACCGATGTTAAGCAACTATACAGTGAATGGTTCCAGTGGATATGGTGATATTACTTCAGATTTGCCTGAACTTACAATTGATAAGAAAAAAGTATCAGGTGAAGTGGGAACCGGCGAGTTCAAGCTTCATGTTGAAGGAAATAGCAATCTAAATGTTAGGAAATATTGAAAAAAGTAATTTTTCTTATATAATAATAAATATAATGTATAGACTTCGTTGACAATATTGAAAAATCGGTCTTACAATCTTAAGAAGTATTTCTTTTATTTTTAAATTCAAAAGGCGGTGACAGTAATGGGGAGTGGAGTACAACATGCACTGGAACAATTAAAGACAACAGGTGTCCGTATAACGCCCCAGCGTCATGCGATTCTTACGTATTTGATGGAAGCAATGAATCATCCTACAGCTGACGATATATACCGGGCGCTAGAGCCGAAATTTCCGAGCATGAGCGTAGCAACTGTATATAATAATCTCAAGATGTTTATGGAAGCCGGCATGGTTCGCGAGTTGACCTACGGAGATAGTTCCAGTCGTTTTGATGCCAATGTATCTGATCATTATCATGTCATCTGTCAGCTATGCGGTAAGATTGAAGATTTTAGTTATCCTTCGCTTCATGATGTTGAGATACATGCAGAGCAGGAAACGGGCTTCAAAATTACGGGTTTGCGTATGGAATTGCATGGAGTTTGCAAATGTTGCAGAGAGAAGCAACAATAAGACAGAATACTACTGTACTTAAGGGCGTATAGCCAAGCTACACAATAAACGTGTGAAATCCGAAAGCGGAGGACTCACGTTTTTATTTTTTTCAAAATAACAAAATATAGTGAAAATGACTAACTTATACTGGTTATCCGGAACCAAGTGGATGTTATAATCGTATTGTTAGACTTAACTTAAAATTTTCTAGTATTTGGAGGATATATTTTGGACAGAAGATATAGACAGAAACGCGTCAAAAAGCGCGGAGGTCTTTTCCGACGCTTTTTTGGACTTTTGCTCATTGCGGCAGCAGCTTATTGGGTTGTGTTTTTTGTATTGCCAAATCGCCAGCACATCGATCCAGACTGGAAAGGCCTAGAACATCCTATCTTCGTAAAAGGAGAGCTAACAGGATATTCCGCCTCAGGGACCGGTGATAGCATGCTTTTACCTCTACCATTACTGCAGGAACATGTGGACTCATCTATTCGTTATGAAGAAAAGACTAAATCGGTCATCTTATCAACGGAAAGTGAACTTCTATATATGCAAGAGGATAAAACCAATGCTAGTCTGAACAATCGTCCGCTGCAGCTGCGGCTGGCACCTGAAGTTAAGGAAAAGATAACTTATCTTCCTGCGGATGTTTTAGAAGACCTGTATGGGTTTGAGATTCAAGAGGATACGACTACCGGGGCTGTGCTGTTAATGACAGCAGGGGAGAGTGTACCGCTGGGGAAAGTGAAAGGTGAAGCAGGTGATAAGACAGTCGCTCTTCGCAGCGAAGCGTCGATTCACGCACCCATCGTGGCCGATATGTCCCCAGGTGCCATCGTGAGTATTTGGAATAAGGAAAATGAGGACTGGCTGTATGTGCAGTTAAGCAGCGGTTATGCGGGTTATGCCAAGGTCAGTGATATTATCTCAGACGGTCAAAAGACAGTGGAACCCAAAAGCACCACTCCCTCACGGGCAGAACGAAGCTGGAAAGGGAAGTCAGTGAATTTATATTGGGAAGCTGTTTATCAACGCAAACCTGACCCAAGTACATTCGGTGAGCTTCCGGGCGTTAACGTGGCTAGCCCGACTTGGTTCAGTATCATAGATGGTGATGGGAATGTGCGCAGTCAGGCTGATAGTGCGTATGTGCAGTGGGCCCATGAGCGCGGTTTGGAAGTATGGGGGCTGCTCAGCAATAGCTTTGAACCAGACATAACCACTGAGGCATTGTCGAGCTATGAGAAGCGGATGAACGCGATCGTACAGATCCTCGAGTATTCAGATTTATACAAGCTGGATGGAATTAATATTGACTTTGAGAATGTATATACGAAAGACGGGGAGAATGTTACACAATTTATGCGAGAGCTAAAACCTATGGCTCAAGCCAAAAACTTAATCGTCTCCATAGACGTAACCCCTAAATCTAACAGTGAGATGTGGTCAGCATTCCTTGATCGTAGAGCTCTTAATTCAGTAGTTGATTATCTTATTGTTATGGCTTATGACGAGCATTGGGCTGCTAGTCCTGTAGCAGGCTCTGTTGCGTCTCTGCCGTGGGTAGAAAGCTCGTTAAGCCGGATCATAGAGGAAGACGATGTGCCGCCTGAGAAGCTGATTCTAGGGATTCCACTGTACACTAGAATCTGGACTGAGGCCCAGGTGGATGGCAAGACCAAAGTAAGCTCTAAATCGGTTAGTATGAATGCCGTTGAAAAAATTATTAAAGAGAAGAAGCTGACCCCGACCTTTGATAAGGCAGCAGGGCAGAATTACGTTGAGTATAAGGAAGATGGCGCTCTTAAAAAAATATGGATCGAAGACAAAGTTTCTTTAAAAGCTAGAGTTGAGCTTGCTAAGTCTTTAGGGCTTGGTGGCATTGGTTCATGGAATCGCAGCTTTAGTAATCCGTCTGCGTGGGAGGCATTACAAGGGATTCATAAGTAATTATTATTTCATTCATAATAAACAAAGGGGCCCCCATATTGGGAGCCCCTTTGTTGTATTAAGCAAATGTTTGATTGCATTATAAATCGCTAGTAATAAGCTTCTGTAAGATTTGTTTTATTGATTAAGCTGCTGACTCTTAAGTTGTTCCGCAGTAATATTGGCCTCAGCTGGATCCATAGTAAGGATGGTATGGCAGAACATACAGCGGTCTGTTTTGCCCAGCATTTTGGTCAGCTTGTGACATTCAGGGCATTCCAGTTGGACTGCGCTAGTTGACAGCATCCCAGCCCAGAAATAGATTGCAAGACTTGCCATCATTGAGATTAAACCGATTACAAGACCGATTCCAGCGAATACTTTTCCAGTTGAGCCCCAAAACACGATGCCCGCTGTACCCAAAACCATAAGTCCCATTCCGAGCATTGTGAGCAGTAATCCCCATGTGCGAAAAGCGTTGATCTTAGCCGTTTTAAACTTCATGAGTGTTTGCTCCTAACTAAATATAGTTGGGTTGTCCAGAAGGAACTGTCTTTCATATGTAGAATAATAATTATAACTGAATTATAACTGACTGGACGCAAAATCGCCAAATTTAATGGAGGGAAGCATGGAACTGTCCAATGTAACTTTGTTGAGTGGAGAAACGTTTGATGAGAATGTTTTAGGAGCGGTCGTTTTGCGGCAGAATGGGGATATTCCGTTTCAAAGCGCACTTCTTCAAGATTTTGATATGGTAGTGTTAGTATTGCATGAAGAACAGGATAGAGAGCATATTGTTCGCCATACCATTGCCGGTGACCAACGGACCCAGTCAGTCCATATTGGCCTTTTTGCTTTGGAGCAGGCTGTTATGGCAGGGGATAATAACGAACTTCTTATCAGTTTGATGAGGGGGGAAGTGATCTGGGACCCCAAGGGAATACTAGAGGAAATGCGACGTGAGATACTGCAATTTGAAGGACCGATCAAGGAACGGGTCGCATTTATGGAGTTTGCTCGCTTTTTGCATATGTATGTGAAATCCAAGCGCTATATAGAGGCTGGCTTTATTATGGATGCTTACAACTGTGTATTGATAGCCTTATACCATTGGGCAAGAATAGAAGTGAGTGAAGTGGGTGCTTTCCCCGAGCCAGCTATTTGGGAGCAGGTTAAAAGCATGAATACCTCTGTTCATAAACTTTATGAGGAGTTAACGGTCAGTACTGAGACCTTAGAGCAACGTGTGGAGCTTGTGCTTCTTGCATGTGAATTTGGGATTATGTCCAAAATGACGGACTGTTGTCTATTGCTCTTTAATATTTTGAATAGCCGTAAGGAAGCATGGAGCATTAAAGAATTACTGCAGCATTCAGGTCTGAGTCAATTAGAGTCTGAACTACCCCTTGTTTTACGAAAGCTGGTTTCTCGTTCGCTAATCCGAGAGATTACATCTTGGGCTGATGTTCACGAGGGAGAAGGGCATGCGATCCGCTATACATTATAGAGATAAATTAGATACAGTAGAAGATGTTTAATTATAGAGAGATGAGCAAGGATAGGGAGAGGCTGAGCACTCTCTTTTTTGTTTGTTTACTAATATGAAACGCTCATATTTATTCGGAAAAATTAATGGTTGACTCTTTCCTTGTTCATGTGTTAAATTATAACTCGTCCCTCTGACACAGAGATGTGCTTTCGAAAACATTCGAAAGACAACCGAAAAAAGAAATTAAAAAAAAGGTTGACTAAAACGAGGACGCTGTGATATATTATAAAGGTCGCTGCTGAACAACACATCGACGAAATAAACAGCTTGATCTTTGAAAACTGAACAACGAGTGAGTAGGAAATCACGTAAGTGAAATCCAAAATTAGAGAATTAATTTTCTCGTCAGATGTTTCAAAATGAGCATATCGCTCTTTTCAATACTAATTGGAGAGTTTGATCCTGGCTCAGGACGAACGCTGGCGGCGTGCCTAATACATGCAAGTCGAGCGGAGTTATTTTGAAAGCTTGCTTTCAAAATAACTTAGCGGCGGACGGGTGAGTAACACGTAGGCAACCTGCCCTTCAGACTGGGATAACTACCGGAAACGGTAGCTAATACCGGATAATTTCTTTTTTCTCCTGAGAGAAGAATGAAAGACGGAGCAATCTGTCACTGAGGGATGGGCCTGCGGCGCATTAGCTAGTTGGTGGGGTAACGGCCCACCAAGGCGACGATGCGTAGCCGACCTGAGAGGGTGAACGGCCACACTGGGACTGAGACACGGCCCAGACTCCTACGGGAGGCAGCAGTAGGGAATCTTCCGCAATGGGCGAAAGCCTGACGGAGCAACGCCGCGTGAGTGATGAAGGTTTTCGGATCGTAAAGCTCTGTTGCCAGGGAAGAACGTCCGGTAGAGTAACTGCTACCGGAGTGACGGTACCTGAGAAGAAAGCCCCGGCTAACTACGTGCCAGCAGCCGCGGTAATACGTAGGGGGCAAGCGTTGTCCGGAATTATTGGGCGTAAAGCGCGCGCAGGCGGCTATTTAAGTCTGGTGTTTAAACCTTGGGCTCAACCTGAGGTCGCACTGGAAACTGGGTGGCTTGAGTACAGAAGAGGAAAGTGGAATTCCACGTGTAGCGGTGAAATGCGTAGATATGTGGAGGAACACCAGTGGCGAAGGCGACTTTCTGGGCTGTAACTGACGCTGAGGCGCGAAAGCGTGGGGAGCAAACAGGATTAGATACCCTGGTAGTCCACGCCGTAAACGATGAGTGCTAGGTGTTAGGGGTTTCGATACCCTTGGTGCCGAAGTTAACACAGTAAGCACTCCGCCTGGGGAGTACGGTCGCAAGACTGAAACTCAAAGGAATTGACGGGGACCCGCACAAGCAGTGGAGTATGTGGTTTAATTCGAAGCAACGCGAAGAACCTTACCAGGTCTTGACATCCCTCTGAATCTGCTAGAGATAGCAGCGGCCTTCGGGACAGAGGAGACAGGTGGTGCATGGTTGTCGTCAGCTCGTGTCGTGAGATGTTGGGTTAAGTCCCGCAACGAGCGCAACCCTTAACTTTAGTTGCCAGCAGGTAATGCTGGGCACTCTAGAGTGACTGCCGGTGACAAACCGGAGGAAGGTGGGGATGACGTCAAATCATCATGCCCCTTATGACCTGGGCTACACACGTACTACAATGGCCGGTACAACGGGAAGCGAAGCCGCGAGGTGGAGCCAATCCCATCAAAGCCGGTCTCAGTTCGGATTGCAGGCTGCAACTCGCCTGCATGAAGTCGGAATTGCTAGTAATCGCGGATCAGCATGCCGCGGTGAATACGTTCCCGGGTCTTGTACACACCGCCCGTCACACCACGAGAGTTTACAACACCCGAAGTCGGTGGGGTAACCCGCAAGGGAGCCAGCCGCCGAAGGTGGGGTAGATGATTGGGGTGAAGTCGTAACAAGGTAGCCGTATCGGAAGGTGCGGCTGGATCACCTCCTTTCTATGGAGAATCGTTCTCTGCAATGAGAACATTCAAATCGGAAGCTCAGCTTCCAAAACTCAGGTTTAGGCCTGTTACTCACTCGTTGCTCAGTTTTGAGAGTTTAAGCTCTCAAGTAAGACTTGATCCTTGAAAACTGGATACCGAAACGAATTTGCGTTTTAGAACATCTTTTAGCAACTTGTGTAAACAAGTAAATGTTATTAGTGAGATTTTTCTTCGGAAGAATCAAGGTTAAGCTAATAAGAGCACACGGAGGATGCCTAGGCGCCAGGAGCCGACGAAGGACGTGGCGAACAACGAAACTGCCTCGGGGAGCTGTAAGCAAGCTTTGATCCGGGGGTGTCCGAATGGGGAAACCCAGCTGTGGTAATTCGCAGTTACTCATTTCTGAATACATAGGAAATGTAGAGGCAGACCAGGGGAACTGAAACATCTAAGTACCCTGAGGAAGAGAAAACAATAGTGATTCCGTCAGTAGCGGCGAGCGAACGCGGAACAGCCTAAACCTAAGAGCTTGCTCTTAGGGGTTGTGGGACGTCTCACATGGAGTTACAAAGGAATATGGTAGGTGAAGAGGTCTGGAAAGGCCCGCGATAGAGGTAAAAGCCCTGTAACCTAAACTGTATTCTCTCCGAGACGGATCCCGAGTAGTGCGGGGCACGTGAAACCCCGTATGAATCCAGCAGGACCATCTGCTAAGGCTAAATACTACCTGGCGACCGATAGTGAAACAGTACCGTGAGGGAAAGGTGAAAAGCACCCCGGAAGGGGAGTGAAATAGAACCTGAAACCGTGTGCTTACAAAAAGTCAGAGCCCTATTAATGGGTGATGGCGTGCCTTTTGTAGAATGAACCGGCGAGTTACGTTTAACATGCAAGGTTAAGCCGAGAAGGTGGAGCCGCAGCGAAAGCGAGTCTGAATAGGGCGAATTAGTATGTGGACGTAGACCCGAAACCGTGTGATCTACCCCTGTCCAGGGTGAAGGTGCGGTAACACGCACTGGAGGCCCGAACCCACGTACGTTGAAAAGTGCGGGGATGAGGTGGGGGTAGCGGAGAAATTCCAATCGAACTCGGAGATAGCTGGTTCTCCCCGAAATAGCTTTAGGGCTAGCCTCGGTATAAGAGTAGTGGAGGTAGAGCACTGATTGGGTGCGGGGTCCGCAAGGATTACCAAGCTCAGTCAAACTCCGAATGCCATATACTTATTGCCGGGAGTCAGACAGTGAGTGCTAAGATCCATTGTCAAAAGGGAAACAGCCCAGACCATCAGCTAAGGTCCCCAAGTGTGTGTTAAGTGGGAAAGGATGTGGAGTTGCACAGACAACCAGGATGTTGGCTTAGAAGCAGCCACCATTGAAAGAGTGCGTAATAGCTCACTGGTCGAGTGACTCTGCGCCGAAAATGTAACGGGGCTAAACACACCACCGAAGCTATGGCTAGATACGTATGTATCTGGGGTAGGGGAGCGTTGTGTAGGGGTTGAAGGTGTACTGAAAAGAGCGCTGGACACTACACAAGTGAGAATGCCGGTATGAGTAACGAAAAGATCAGTGAGAATCTGATCCGCCGAAAGCCCAAGGTTTCCTGAGGAAGGCTCGTCCGCTCAGGGTAAGTCGGGACCTAAGGCGAGGCCGAAAGGCGTAGTCGAAGGACAACAGTTTGAAATTACTGTACCACCGTAATCCGCTATGAGCGATGGGGTGACGCAGGAGGGTAGTGACGCGGACTGATGGATGTCCGTCTAAGCAGTGAGGCTGATGTGTAGGCAAATCCGCACATCATTAAGGCTGGGCTGTGATGGGGAGCGAAAATTATAGTAGCGAAGGTCATGATCTCACACTGCCAAGAAAAGCCTCTAGCCAGGAGAAGGTGCCCGTACCGCAAACCGACACAGGTAGGCGAGAAGAGAATTCTAAGGCGCGCGGAAGAACTCTCGTTAAGGAACTCGGCAAAATGACCCCGTAACTTCGGGAGAAGGGGTGCCCCGGTAGTGTGAATAGCACGAGGGGGCCGCAGTGAAAAGGCCCAAGCGACTGTTTAGCAAAAACACAGGTCTGTGCGAAGCCGCAAGGCGAAGTATACGGGCTGACGCCTGCCCGGTGCTGGAAGGTTAAGGGGAGTGGTTAGGGGTAACCCGAAGCTATGAACCGAAGCCCCAGTAAACGGCGGCCGTAACTATAACGGTCCTAAGGTAGCGAAATTCCTTGTCAGGTAAATTCTGACCCGCACGAATGGCGTAACGACTTGGGCGCTGTCTCAACGAGAGATCCGGTGAAATTTTAATACCTGTGAAGATGCAGGTTACCCGCGACAAGACGGAAAGACCCCATGGAGCTTTACTGCAGCTTGATATTGAATTTGGGTACGATCTGTACAGGATAGGTGGGAGCCGTAGAAATCGGAGCGCAAGCTTCGGTGGAGGCGCCGTTGGGATACCACCCTGATCGTATCTAGGTTCTAACCTAGTACCCTTACCGGGTACGGGGACCGTGTCAGGCGGGCAGTTTGACTGGGGCGGTCGCCTCCTAAAGAGTAACGGAGGCGTTCCAAGGTTCCCTCAGAATGGTTGGAAATCATTCGCAGAGTGCAAAGGCATAAGGGAGCTTGACTGCGAGACCTACAAGTCGAGCAGGGACGAAAGTCGGACTTAGTGATCCGGTGGTACCGCATGGAAGGGCCATCGCTCAACGGATAAAAGCTACCCTGGGGATAACAGGCTTATCTCCCCCAAGAGTCCACATCGACGGGGAGGTTTGGCACCTCGATGTCGGCTCATCGCATCCTGGGGCTGAAGTAGGTCCCAAGGGTTGGGCTGTTCGCCCATTAAAGCGGTACGCGAGCTGGGTTCAGAACGTCGTGAGACAGTTCGGTCCCTATCTGTCGTGGGCGCAGGAAATTTGAGAGGAGCTGTCCTTAGTACGAGAGGACCGGGATGGACGTACCGCTGGTGCACCAGTTGTTCCGCCAGGAGCATGGCTGGGTAGCTACGTACGGACGGGATAAGCGCTGAAAGCATCTAAGCGTGAAGCCCCCCTCAAGATGAGATTTCCCAATTAGTAAGACCCCTTGAAGACGACGAGGTAGATAGGTTGGAGGTGGAAGTGCAGTAATGCATGGAGCTGACCAATACTAATCGGTCGAGGGCTTATCCTATACGTAGAATGCAGATTCGTTTCGGATTCAGTTTTCAGGCATCAAGCCTGGTATGAATATTCCCTGATAGCTCAGTTGGTAGAGCACTCGACTGTTAATCGAGTTGTCACAGGTTCGAGTCCTGTTCGGGGAGCCATATGGAGAGGTGTCCGAGTTTGGCCGAAGGAGCACGATTGGAAATCGTGTAGGCGCCACAAGCGTCTCGAGGGTTCGAATCCCTCTCTCTCCGCCACAAATTTTTAATTAGTATGGCCCGTTGGTCAAGGGGTTAAGACACCTCCCTTTCACGGAGGTAACATGGGTTCGAATCCCATACGGGTCACCAAATTTTCACTTGATTTATCCTAGTGGACTTTGGTACAATAACAATTGTTGTTTATGGAGGCTTAGCTCAGCTGGGAGAGCATCTGCCTTACAAGCAGAGGGTCGGGGGTTCGATCCCCTCAGCCTCCACCATAACACTTTCTTACTGACGCGGGGTGGAGCAGCCCGGTAGCTCGTCGGGCTCATAACCCGAAGGCCGCAGGTTCAAATCCTGCCCCCGCAACCAATTAACTTAAGCAATTATATCTTTTGGAACCGTGGTGTAGTTGGCCTAACATGCCTGCCTGTCACGCAGGAGATCGCGGGTTCGAATCCCGTCGGTTCCGCCATTTTCATCATGGCTCGGTAGCTCAGTCGGTAGAGCAGAGGACTGAAAATCCTCGTGTCGGCGGTTCGATTCCGTCCCGAGCCACCATTTATCATCACAAAAGAATGAGTGCCATGCCGGTGTAGCTCAATTGGTAGAGCAACTGACTTGTAATCAGTAGGTTGGGGGTTCAAGTCCTCTCGCCGGCACCATCCTTGGAGGATTAGCGAAGTGGCCAAACGCATCAGACTGTAAATCTGCTCACGTGAGTGTTCGGTGGTTCGAATCCATCATCCTCCACCAGTTTTTAGGGGCATAGTTTAAAGGTAGAACAACGGTCTCCAAAACCGTTGGTGTGGGTTCAATTCCTGCTGCCCCTGCCAAGTTCTTTCTAAAGTTTAATATGGCGGCCGTGGCGAAGGGGTTAACGCACCGGATTGTGGTTCCGGCATTCGTGGGTTCGAGACCCATCGGCCGCCCCATTTACTTTAAAATGAATAATGGCAACAATATCAACTTAATATGGCGACTGTGGCGAAGGGGTTAACGCACCGGATTGTGGTTCCGGCATTCGTGGGTTCGAGACCCATCAGTCGCCCCATTTTACTTTAAAATGTTATTGGGGATTAGCCAAGCGGTAAGGCAACGGACTTTGACTCCGTCACTCATAGGTTCGAATCCTATATCCCCAGCCATTTTATGCGGACGTGGCTCAGCGGTAGAGCATCGCCTTGCCAAGGCGAGGGTCGCGGGTTCGATTCCCGTCGTCCGCTCCAAGTTTTCATGGCGCCATAGCCAAGTGGTAAGGCAAAGCTCTGCAAAAGCTTTATCCCCAGTTCAAATCTGGGTGGCGCCTCCATTTAGTTCATATGTGCCGGCGTGGCGGAATGGCAGACGCGCTCGACTCAAAATCGAGTGGGAAACCGTGGAGGTTCGAGTCCTCTCGCCGGTATCTTAAAAAGGTTTGTAAGAATGCTTTTATAAGCAATCTTACAAACCTTTTTCTTTATGTCCTTGGGTTTACAGCAGTAAGCCGTTGAATAGAGAGTTTCTCTATTTCAACGGCTTTTTTTAATCTGATTAGTGATTAACCTGATTGATTATTAATGCGGAATGCTCGCGGGGTAAGACCTATTTCTCGTTTGAACATATTGCAGAATTGGGCATCGTTCACAAAACCTGCAGCAGCAGATACTTCAGAGATTTGCATCTGAGTATGACGTAATAGAGATTTTGCATAATCCAGGCGTTTTAACAGCAAATACCGCAGGGGTGAAGACCCGAAACGTTCTTTAAATAGATGGCGAAAACGATCGTAACTATATCCGGACATTTCTGATAGTGTTTCGACGGACAATTTATGGCGATAATGCTCATTCATATAATTAAGGACATATTGTACTCGATCTTCTGTTGGGGATTGATATCCAGAGGCACTAAGAAGCCTCATAAGATGGACGGTAATCTCGCTCATTTGTAGGTTTAGAAGCTCAGAGAATCCGTCTTGCTTGCGTGTAAACTCTGCTTTCATTCGCAGCAGGATTTGAAGAACGGTCTGATCTTTATCATCTTCATATACGCCGAGCAGATTACTCATATTAGGGTGTTCTGAGTGGAAGCCTACAAATAATACATTTGCATCCTCACGGTGGTGCTCGTCATGTTTATGATTGGGTGGCACAAGCGCGAAAGAAGAGGAGCGAAAATGGTAACTTCGTGGGCCAACATTGGTTGTCCCTACCCCCTGTAAATAATAGACTAGTTCGTAGCATTCATGCTGGTGTGGAGGGATATAAGTATTTAGCTCATGTGTGGCACTTACAATATATAGAACACGATCCATGATGATCCTCCAATACTTATGTTTTAGCCGAATCGTACAAAACAATGACCGAAATCATATAATTATTTTTAATAATATTTGTTATGATCGTATCAATAAATCCGAAAGTTCGCAACCTGACTGGCCATCTCGTTCGGAAATAAAGCGGATTATTAATAATAATGGTATTTTTATTGCTATTTTTGAGCCTAAACGTTAAGTTTATTACTTTTAATGATACTTTATTTGGAAAAAAGAGAATTTCCATTTGAACCGTGAATTATACAATGGGTGAAGATGGGATTCTGCGGATTACTAACCAACTAAAATTAGGGGTGGAATAGAGTAATGAATAAAAAAGTTCTTTCTTTGTTGTTATTAATGGTGATGGTTCTGGTCACAGCATGTGGGAATAACACGTCCAATAATGGTTCTTCAACGAATACTGGATCCAAAGCGGACGAAGGCGGAGAAACAGGTGCAGGGGATAAACTCAAGGTTGTATTGCTGATTCCGGGGACACTTGGGGATAAATCATTTTTTGATTCCGCTAATAACGGCTTGCAAAAGGTTAAGGATGAACTTGGTGCAGTAACAAAGGTTGTTGAAATGGGCGTTGATAAAACGAAATGGGAGCCTACATTTAACGATATCGCTTCCGAGGATTGGGATGTAATTATTTCTGGCGGTTCTGAAATTACAGAGATGTTTAATGCAACGGCAGAATTGTATCCAGACAAAAAATTCATTAATTATGATACCGACATCGATGAAGCACCAGATAACATGTACAACATGTCTTATGCGACAAATGAAGTATCTTTCTTGGCAGGTGCCGTAGCAGCATTAGCTACACAATCGGATATGCCGAATGCTACCCCTGAGAATGTGATTGGGTTTGTCGGCGGTATGGATATTCCGGGGATTAATGCTTTCTTGGTCGGTTACATTCAAGGTGCTCAGTACGTTGATCCTGATGTAAAAGTGGCTGTGTCGTACGCTGGTGATTTTGTTAACCCTGCAAAAGGTAAGGAGCTGTCTCTAATTCAATATAACTCCGGTGTGGATGTTATTTTTAACGTGGCTGGGGGTACAGGTCTTGGGATCTTTGACGCAGCTAAAGAGAAGAAAAAATATGCAATTGGTGTAGACTCCGATCAGGCAATGTTGATTAACGATACGGATAGTGAAAAAGCAAATCTAATCGTTACTTCATCTATTAAAAAGATTGATACGGCTATTCTAGGTGCAGTGAAGAGATTGCAAGAGGGTACGCTAGAAATGGGCAAACGTGATGTATTGAGCTTTGTAGATGATGGTGTAGGTATTGCTGAGAATGATATTTATAAAAATGTATTCCCGGCTGATCTTCAGGCCAAGGTTGAAGAAGTGAAGCAAAAGCTGATCAATAAAGAAGTTAAAGTGGATAATGCGATGGGGATGGAAACCGCAGAGGTAGAAGCTATTCGTAACGCAGTTAAGCCTTAAGCTTTAAATCTTAAGATCAGTTCTATAGAGTTAAACCTACAGTTGGAGATTCTTCTAGTCAGGGGAATTCCAGCTGTATATTTTTGCAGACCTCCAAGTTGAAAGGCGTTGAGACCTATGTACACAGCTCTGCTGGAAATGCGGGGAATTACCAAGGTATATCCCAATGGCGTCGTTGCAAATAAAGACGTGCATTTTTCTTTACGTGAGGGAGAAATACATGCGATTGCAGGTGAGAACGGTGCAGGTAAATCGACTTTAATGAAGATTATGTTCGGCATGGAAGAGCCAAGTGAAGGCGAGATCTATATCAAGGGTGAAAAAGTAAAGCTGCAATCCGCTCAGGACGCCATTGATAGAGGCATCGGCATGGTCCACCAGCATTTCATGTTGGTACCTTCTTTTACGGTGGCAGAGAATATGGTGCTGGGTATGGAGCCGCGCAGAGGAGTTGGCATTAATTATGCCGAGGCTGTGCGCATGACGGAAGAGACCGCAAGGAAATACAATCTGGCAGTGGATCCAAAGGCAAAAGTAGAGGATCTTACAGTTGGGATGAAACAAAAGGTTGAGATTCTTAAGGCGCTGCTGCGTGGTGCTAAAATTCTGGTGCTTGATGAGCCAACTGCGGTGTTGACTCCACAGGAAACAGAGGAATTGTTCCGCGAGCTTAAGCAATTAAGGGAACAGGGCCATACGATAGTTTTTATTTCGCACAAATTAAAGGAAGTCAAAGCGATTTGCGACAGAATTACGATTATGCGCAGCGGCCGTAGTGAAGGTGTTTTTCAAACACAGGATGTGACAGAACAGGAAATCTCGCGACTAATGGTCGGCAGAGACGTCGTGCTGAAATATGACAAAGAGATTCTGGCTGTTAGTGAGCCAATACTAACGGTGCAGGGACTCAGTGTGAATGATGCAGATGGCAAAGCATTATTGTCGGATATCAATTTTGCGGTACGTGGTGGGCAGATCGTTGGGATTGCTGGTGTAGAAGGCAACGGGCAGACACAGCTCATTGAAGCTCTTACAGGTAGCTTGAGAGGTGTCTCAAGTCAGGGCTCTGTACTAGTGAAGGGAAAGGATATCCGTGAATCGGATATTTTGGATATTCGTAAGCTAGGCGTTTCCTATATACCGGAGGATCGGATGCGGCAAGGGATCGCTAGTGAGGCAAGCATAGCTGATAATCTGCTATCTACTCAGTATCGTACAAAAGCAATGAATAAAGGTCTTTTTTTGAATGGCTCACGAATTGCCAAGCTAGCAGTATCCCTTGTAGAGGAATTTAAAGTCCGCTGTTCAGGACCTTCTCAGCCCATAGGAATGTTGTCAGGTGGTAACATGCAGAAGGTAGTCGTAGCTAGAGAGTGTTCGACTGAACCGCAGCTGCTTATTGCAGAACAGCCGACACGGGGTGTGGATATAGGCGCAGCCCAGTTCATACATCAAAAGTTGTTGGAATTACGTTCAGACGATTGCGCGATTTTGCTAGTGTCGGCAGATTTGAATGAGATCTTGGAGATCAGCGATAGTCTGTTAGTAATGTACGAGGGTAAGATTGTTGCCTTTTTCGAGGAGCCATCTAAGGTTAGTGAGGAAGAATTAGGTCTTTATATGCTGGGGATTCATCGACAGGACGAGGAGCACATCGGGAGGGCCGTAAATCATGTTTAAAGTTAAATATTTTGAGTACATTCGGACATCGGCGGTAATCGTTATTGCACTCGTTATTGCCTTTCTGATCATCTCTTTGGTCAGTAATCAGCCTGTGAAGACGATTGGTATATTCCTATTAGAGCCGTTATCCAGTAAAGGTCATATTGGTAATGTGATTGAGATGGCGATTCCGCTCATGTTCACTGGGTTGGCAGTATCCTTGTTGTTTCGAGCCAATATGTTCAACCTGGGAGCTGAAGGGATTTTCTATTTCTCCGGTGTTGTAACTTCCGTATTGGCTATTCATTTAACGCTGGACGGCTGGCTGCATCCGATGGTAGCTATTGCTGCAGGTTCAATTGTAGGAGCGTTGCTCTCGGCAATACCTGGTATTCTGAAGGCAAAATGGAATGCTAATGAGTTGGTTACATCCTTAATGTTCAATAATATTTTGTTCGGAGTAGGGCTATACCTACTGAACTATCATCTGCGTGATGCTAAAGCTTTTGCCAATGTATCCTACAAATTCGAGAAAACGGCACTGCTGAGTAAAATGGTCTCGGGCACCCGTATTCATACCGGTCTTATTATCGTTATCGTGCTTATTATTGCAGCTCATCTATTCCTATACAAAACGAAATGGGGATATGAGCTGCGCATGACAGGCATCAACCGGGACTTTGCCCGTTATTCCGGTATGAAGACAGCCAAGGTTATTATTCTCGTCCACTTGATTGCAGGTTTTATCGCAGGTATGGGGGGCTCCGTAGAAGTGCTGGGGATGTATAACCGTTTCCAATGGACGTCACTGCCTGGTTATGGTTTGGATGGTGCCCTTGTAGCGATGTTAGCCAAAAATAATCCGCTGTCCGTAATCGGCTCTGCATTATTCCTAGCGTACATTCGAATTGGGGCTGACATGATGGCGCGTCTGTCTGATGTACCTTCAGAGATGATCTCAATTATACAGGCAATTATCATTCTTCTGATTTCGGCTGAGCAATTTCTGAAATTCTGGAAAAATCGGATGCTCTTGAAGGAGGCGAAGGAAGCGTGAATAGTTTGTTTGATGTGATTTTTACAACTGACTTTGCGTTCTCTGTCCTTCGCGTGACGACTCCGATTCTGTTCGCCGCGCTCGGCGCACTCATCTCCAACCGTGCAGGGATCATTAACATTGGGATGGAGGGCATCATGCTTGTTGCCGCTTTAGCGGGTGTCATCATAAGCAGCTATACACATAGCGCATGGGTAGGTCTGCTTGGGGCGGTGCTGTCTGGAACATTGATCGCTGGAATATTAGCTTTTTTCACCCTGAAATTCAAAACACATATCATTCTCGGGGGTGTGGCCATTAATATGTTCGCTTCGGGAGGCACTGTGTTTATCCTCTATCTGCTTAGTGGCGACAAGGGTTCTTCCACTTCTCTGGCGAGTAAAGTTCTGCCTAGTGTCCAGATTCCTTTGTTGAAGGATATCCCGGTGCTTGGACCTATTTTATCGGGGCATCACATTCTGACGTATGTTTCTATATTGGCTGTGTTTGTTGTCTACTATCTATTAAACCGTACACCGCTTGGACTGCGCATTCGTTCAGTGGGTGAAAATCCACATGCGGCTCAATCCGTGGGTGTAAGTGTTGTGAAAATACAGTATATGGCTTTGCTGCTTAGCGGATTTTTTGCCGGTTTAGGCGGTGCTTATATGTCGATGGGGTATTTGTCACTGTTTACCCGCGATATGATCGCTGGCCGGGGCTGGATTGCCATTGCCGCTGAGTCGATGGGAAGAAGTACGACCGTAGGCACGGCGCTGACCTCTTTATTATTTGGTACTGCAGATGCATTGTCGAATGCGCTACAGGTGTTAAAGATTCCTGCGGAGCTAATCGCCACTCTTCCTTATGTAGCCACGGTAATTGGACTTGTGATCTACGCAGTATCTGAGACACGAAAAAAGAATAAAAAACTTAAAAGCCCGCTAGTTAAATAGCGATTGAAATGATTGATACACAGCCAAGGAGTGAGTACCTATGCCAACACCTATTATTATTGACTGCGATCCAGGGCATGATGACGCAATAGCGATACTGCTTGCCATAGCAAATTCGGAGAAGTTAGATCTGCGCGGGATTACAACGGTTGGTGGAAACCAAATTTTAGATAAAATCACGGAAAACGCCCTGAAGGTGATCAGCTTCGTGAATGCTGACATTCCTGTAGCTAAAGGGGCTGCTGGCCCACTGTTCGGCAAGCTTGTTACAGGTGAGGAAGCGCATGGTGAATCGGGCATGGATGGGCCGCTTTTGCCTCCAAGTAAATTCCGCCCTGTAGAGCAGGGTGCTGTGGAGTTTATGCTGAATATCATCCGTTCTTCAGAGGAGAAGATTACGCTCGTGCCGATGGCTCCTTTAACAAATATCGCACTGCTAATCACGGCTTATCCAGAGATTAAAGACAGAATTGAAAAAATCTCACTGATGGGGGGAGGTATCTCTTATGGGAATGTCACCTCTACTGCGGAGTTTAATATCTATGTAGATCCTGAAGCAGCCCGTATTGTGTTTGAGTCGGGGATTCCGATCACAATGAGTGGTCTGGATGTGACCGATAAGGCTGCTATTTTTGAAGATGAGATCCTAGCATTGAAAGAGCGGGGACCAGTGTCTACAATGGTCGGAGAATTGCTGGATTTCTATTCGATTTACGGTAAAAAAATGGGCTATGTCGGCAGTGCGCTGCATGATCCATGTGCTGTTGCCTGGCTGCTGCATCCGGAACTATTTGAATCTGAGCATCTATATGTAACGGTGGAGACAGAAGGCAAGCTGACGCGGGGAATGACAGTTGCAGACAGACGGAAGAAGACGGATCGTCCAGCGAATGTGCAAGTATTGGTGGGCGTTGACCGGGAAGCATTTATGAAGCTGATCTTTGATTCACTGGAAAAGCTTGATCAAGAGCTGCTGCTAGCGGCTGAAGGGAAGTAGCCTATGGCAGGATGGGAGAGACTTCAAGAGACCGTGCAGTTTGAAATTGCTCAGCGTGGAGAAGAAGGTTGTCTGATTGAGGGTTTTGCGGATAAGCTAGCGGCTGCTGGTGCCGATGAGCTCAAGCTGATGCAGGTATACAATGAGCTAATGGAGCTTAGGATCAGTGAGGATTTTCCGTATCAAGAGCCATCCTCTCTGGAGGAGATTCGTCATCTACGTCCAGAAGGCCCACGTAAGCTTGAGGCGGACTGGAGCGAGGCGGAATGGAGAGATAAGTTCTATGGAGCCTGGCTCGGTAGAAGTGTCGGCTGCGCACTCGGGAAACCGCTGGAGTATTGGGACTATCTCTATGGGAAAGATGGCCGTCCGGGCTGGGAGAATATTGAGCTATGGTTTCAGGGTGCGGACGCCTGGCCAATTACTGGCTATACGCCTGGGCATTCACGGGCAGAGGCTGAATATGGTCTTGGCTTAAGTGAATGGACACATGCGAGTACCCGCGAGACGATCAAGTATATGGAAAGCGATGACGATATTCGCTACACTGTCCTGGGTCTTATGCTGCTGGAGCAGAAGGGTCTGAACTGGGATTCTTGGGATATCGGAAAGCTGTGGCATACACATTTAACATATAGTCAGGTGTGCACGGCGGAGACACAGTCATATATGAATTTTGCGCAGGAGACCTCTCATCTGCATGGCGAGAAGCCTGCGGATTGGCTGGTGCGGCAGGAAAGAGTGCGGATGCACTTAAACCCTTACCGCGAGTGGATTGGTGCCGCTATACGCGCAGATGGACTGGCTTATGGCGCAGCAGGTTATCCTGAGCTTGCGGCAGAACTAGGCTGGCGCGACGCTTCATTTTCACATGTGAAAAATGGCATCTACGGTGAGATGTTTAACGCGGCGATGATATCGGCAGCTTTTGCAGAGAAGGATAATGAACGGATCCTAGAGATTGGCCTTAGCGAGATTCCGCGTACCAGTCGTCTGGCCAGTGATGTTTTGCGGGGGATAGATATTGCGCAGAAGGCCAAAAGTGAGCGGGAGTTGGTTCGTAACATTTGGGATACTTTTAGCCACTATGATGCAGTCCATACAAATAATAATGCTGCTCTTGTAGCTGCGTCGCTTGTTTATGGCGGGAATGACTTTGAAAAAACAGTTGTCACTTCCGTATATGGTGGAATGGATACAGACTGTAACGGGGCTACTGTGGGCTCAATTATGGGAGCGAAGCTTGGAGCAAGTAAATTGCCGGCTTCATGGATCGAACCGCTTCACGATACGTTATATGCCGATCTGCCCGGATTTCATCCGATAGCGATTTCGGAATGTGCGGAACGCAGCTACCAAGTGTTCTTGAAGATTCGCAGAGAGCTTGGCGAAAAGGCATAAAAGATTTAGCGAGTATGGGACTCGATAGATCAGGGATTCAGGGATTACTATATGAATTATGGGATGTCTTAAGCTATTGGCTAAGACATCCTTTTTTGCGTAACAGCAGGTCTTTAATCACACTCCAACGAACCAAATGTAGCTTTAACTGCATTTCATACACTTAAAAAAACCAAATATGGCTATATTAACAGTGGAGCGTTTAGTGGTGGGGCAATAGGAGAATCATGATTTCAAGAGGGAAGGATTATCTTTGCTACCCTTTTTATTTTATTAATAAATGTGTAAAAAGAGCCCGGTATAAAGGGTTTTTAGGTTTTCATCAACCTTCCTGGTATATCATTTAAAGAAAAATGATGACACAGCAGAAGAAATGTCTTATTATTTAAGGAGATTTTTAATAAAACAGATTTTAGAAAATTGTAATACAATGTCTCACTTGATGGAGGTTCATTATATAAGGGAAAGGAAGGGGGAGCTTCTAATACTGTCGCTGAGTCGGGTAAGTAAAGGGTACAAGCTGAAGGAAGGCATCTATCAGGCTGTAGATGAGGTATCGCTGGAGGTAAAGCAGGGATGCATTCATGGGATCATTGGTGAGAGTGGTGCGGGGAAATCTACGCTGCTGCGACTGATGAATCTTCTGGAACAGCCGGATGAGGGAACGGTTACCGTAGATGGCCACAACCTGACCGAAATGCCTAGTAAAGCACTGCGTAAAGCAAGGCAAAAGATTGGAATGATCTTTCAACAATTTAATCTTGTTTATAACGTCACTGTAGAGCGGAATGTTTCGATCCCGCTGGAGCTGGCAGATGTCCCAAAGCATGAACGAATGAAGCGTGTGAAGGAGTGTCTGGATTTTGTTGGACTGGCAGATAAGGCAAAACAATATCCGGCACAGCTCAGCGGAGGACAACGTCAGCGTGTTGCGATTGCCCGCGCACTAGCGAACAGTCCGGGAATATTACTGTGTGACGAGCCAACGTCCTCCCTGGACCCAGGAACCACTACAGATATCTTGAACGTGCTGAAGCATGTGAATTCAAGTCTTGGAGTAACGGTTGTCATTGTTACGCATGAGATGGATGTTGTCAAAAGCATATGTACTCATGTATCGGTGATGGAAAAAGGGCGCATTGTAGATTCGTTCTCTCGTGAAGACGGTGAATTCCGTCCAGCAGCAGCCAGTACCGGGACATACCGCGATCAGATTCTTGGTAAAGCGGGGGAAGATCATGTTTGATAGTGTACTTCAATATCAGGCACAGATGTGGGATTCGATTGGTGAAACCTTTGTGATGGTTGGTATTTCTGTTGGAGCGGCCGTGCTGCTGGGGCTTCCACTGGGTACCTTGTTGTTTTTTTTCCGAAAAGGGCAGCTTTATGAGAATACAACGTTGTCTCTGGTGCTCAACAGTATCGTTAATATTATCCGCTCTTTTCCGTTCCTGCTGCTGGTCGTTGCGCTAATTCCAGTCACTCGTTTCCTGGTCGGGACCGCCATTGGTACGATTGCAGCAGCGGTTCCATTATCTATAATCGCTATTGCCTATTATGCTCGGTTAGTGGAGCAGTCGTTGCTGGAGGTTCCTAAAGGGGTCATTGAAGCAGCATTATCGATGGGAGCCTCGAAGCTGGGCTTGATCTTTAAATTTCTGTATGTGGAAGCTCGTTCGGGTCTAGTCCTTGGACTTACTACTTCTACAATTAGCTTTATCTCCTTCTCGACCGTGATGGGAGTTGTTGGTGGGGGAGGGGTTGGTGATTTCGCTATCCGTTATGGTTATCAGCGTTTTGAGACGGAAGTGATGATCTATGCCATTCTAGTGATGATTGTATTAGTCCAATTGGTTCAGTTCACCGGGGGGACTATCGCAAGGCTGTTGGATAAGCGGTAATACAAAATAGTTCAATATATAAACTGGGGGTTAGTAGTACTAATGAAAAAATCAATGATACTTGTGCTTACATTAATGGTATTGGTCGTAGCGGGTTGTGGCTCTAATAAAGCAGCCGAGAACAATGCTGCAAAAGGTAGTAATGATGAGTTAACCAAATTAAAGATCGCTACACTGATCCCACCTATGACAGAAATTCTGGATATTGTGAAGCCGCTCCTGAAGGAAGATGGCATTGATCTGGAGATCGTTGTTCTCTCTGATAATGTGCAGCCTAATGAGGCGTTGGCTAATAAAGAAGTAGACGCTAACTTTTTCCAGCACGTTCCTTATATGAAGCAATATAATGAAAGCAAAGGTTCTAATCTGGTAGAGGTACAGCCTGTTTATGACGCTATTTATGGCGGATACTCCAAACGTTACAAGACTATAGCTGATCTTCCTGAAGGGGCTACGCTTGTAATGGCTAATGATCCATCTAACATCGGCCGTTCATTGCAAATGTTCGCTGCAGCTGATCTTATTAAGCTAAAAGAAGGCGTAGGCATTCAAGCCACACAAGCAGACATTACTGAAAATCCAAAGAAATTCAAGTTTGAAGAAGTCGATCTCCTAATGCTGGCCCGTATGCTTGATGATGGCGATCTGGTAGCCATGACTCCGGCTTATGCGAGCCCACTAGGATTGACACCGAAGAAAGATGCACTGATTACGGAAGGCGAAGATTCCGAATTCACAATTACTTTGGTGGCACGTGAAGATAACAAGGACTCTGACGCCATTCAAAAGCTGGCTAAACGGATCAGCGGTCCTGAAGTGAAGAAGTTCCTTGAGGATAATTACGCGGATATTGCGTTGCCTGCGTTTAAATAAGCTGAATATGGATCTATAAAAAAGGGCAGCCCGGCGATATTTACCGGGCTGCCCTTTTTGTAATAGGAGTATTTAGGTGTGTCTTACATTACTCGGCTTCTCTCAGCCGTTCCACAATGGATGCTTGGGATAACGTTTTATAGGCTCTCAGTGTCACTGTGTAAGCGAGAATTAACAAAATAGGAACGGTGAGGATAAACGGCAGCCAACTCATCTGAAATACCATAAAGGCCATATTATCCGTGATGCTTTTGGAAAGGTTATAGGTCAGCAATACACCTAATGTTGAGGTTATGAGGACGGTTAGCAAAACGGTGTAGAATCCTTCAAGGATCAGCATACGTTTTAGCTGCTTTTTAGTCATGCCAATACTCTCCAGCATGGCAAGTTCATTCCGGCGGGAGACTACCCCGGTGAGTACAGTGTTGATATAATTCAGCACCCCGATTAGAGCAATGACCAGGCTAAGCCCATACCCGACGGTTTGAAAAATGCGAATGAATCCACCGAGCTCATCCTTGTAATCCTCCCTTGATTTTAAAGTTAATTCATCAGTTGAATCTGTTAAAGCTTTGACCACTTGTTCTACCTGGTCCAGCTTAGTCGGATCGACATGTAGTGTGGCTGAAACGATATTGGCTGGATCTGTACCCTTCGGCATTTCCTTCTGCAGCTCCGAAGCAGGGAGGAAGATGTTGTAACCTAACATAGAGTAAGATTTTGTTGTGGCAGCATATACTGCATCATGTTTTACTACTGCCATCACTTCATAAGATTTACCCGACTTCTCGAAAGTGACTGTATCTCCAGGATGATAATAGGTGCGGTAGCTATCTTCTTCTATAAACATGGCCTCAGATATGACCGCATATTTTCCTGAAGCAAACTTCTGCCTGTTAAACTCCCCTTCAATAATATCCTTGTCCACAAGATCATACCAGCCCGGATCTAATCCATATAAATGATTGTAGACCATCCCCACCTTTTCTAAAGTGGAGAGAAGATAAGGATGTGGGTCAGCAGCTGCCATTGGCTCCAAAATAGCCCGGACAGCATCATCGACAGGAGATGGAACATATCTGTGGTAAACCTTATCAACAGTTTCTACACCGTCAATTTTACTTAGATTGTTGGCGAATTCCTCTGAAAGCTTATATGGATCACCGTCTCGAGGCCCTGTAATACTGACTAGCACTTCATTCTGAACCACAAAATCACCGGAGATAAAGGCACGCAGATATTTATTCACATCCAGTGAGGAAATTACTGTAAAAATGGTACTGAACAAGATGATACTCAAGGAGAGTGAAGAGAGCATCAGGATCAGCTTCTTTTTGCTTCTGAACAGGTTGGAGAACGCCATGTTGTGAAGTTTTGCGCCATGTTTTGATTTTTTGGCATTCCGTTTTCCACCGCTGCTGACTCCGGCAAATTTTACAGCCTCTACCGGCGAGGTTCGCGAAGCCATTCGGCCCGGTTTGCTTGCGGCGATCCATACTGTCATAAACGAGAATGCTGCTGCACCAATAAATATCCACGGGCTAGCAGAATAGACATTATCAGTAGAACCGTTTAAAAATGAGGAGGCCATCGGGAGAATCAGCAGACCTAGCAGATACCCGAACCCCAATCCAAAAGGCAATGCGACGAGATAAAGTGACCGGGCCTGAATGGAGATGATCTTTTTCAGTTGTCGGGGTGTGGTACCGATGGTCTTTAGCAGCCCGTAAAATTTGACATCCCGCACGACGGAAATAAAAAAGATATTGTAGATTAGTAAATAGCCGCTCAGCATGGTGATAAGAATGACAACTGCATAAGGAATGATATTCAGTAGATTATCGGAGAGAGAAACACTTGTATAAGCCGGATTGACACCATAAGGTACATCCAGGCCGGTGTCCGTCAAAATCTTTTGTACCTTCTGTTCAATATTATAAGAATTATTAAACATCACCCCTAGACCTGCGGTGTTCACATAAGAACCCGTTGCCTCAGAGATGTCCGGGTCAATATGGGAAATGTTCTTCTGTGTAAATGCTTCGGATACAAAAGCCAATCCTGACATCGCCAAATTTTGATCGGTTTCGTAATATCCGGAGAGCTTAAAGTCTTGGCTTATGACTTTTTCACCAATGTCTATATCCAGCTTCACAGTCTGGCCTAACTCATGTTTTGCTCCTAGCAAGTCAAGCGCCCAAGTATTTAGGACGATTTCATTCTCTTGGGAGGGCAGTCCGCCGGCTATAAAGTTGATAAAACCGTGTTTGGCATAATTCTCGTCAATTCGAAGGACCTCTACCCGGTGATTCTTGAACAGACTGGTGCTTATATCGCCAACCTTAAGGAAGACGCCATACTCTTTGATGGATGGTTGATTCTTCAGCTTCTCCAACTCGGCAGGATTCAGATATTTGAAGCTTCCATGATAATCGCTGCCGGTAGTCTGCATTTGTGCGCGTTGCATCGATTTGTTAATACTGAGCGCCAAGGTAAACACGCTGGTGATCAAAAGCGTAGTCAGTACGATGGCACAGATGATAGTGAAATTGCGAGCACGGTTGGCTTTGAGGCTTTTTTTGGCTAAAGTAGCAATGGTCTTATGGTTATTCGTGCTGATCATGGCTGGCTCACTCCGGAGCTACGGAGTTCTCCAGTGAAAATGACGCCATCTTCAATACGGATAATACGGTCAGCAGTTTGAGCAATTTGTTCATTGTGTGTGATCATCACAATGGTTTGGTTGAATTTTTCACTCATCTGTTTAAGTAAAATCAGCACTTCTTGGCTTGTTTTGCTGTCCAGATTACCTGTAGGTTCATCTGCTAAGATGATTGAAGGTTTGGTCGCCAATGCTCTGGCTATTGCCACCCGTTGCTGCTGTCCGCCAGACAGATTAGAAGGTAGAGTATTCATCTTTTCCTGCAAGCCTAAAGTGCGGATGATTAGATCAAGATAAGTTTCGTCAATTTTGCCACCGTCCAGTTCAATGGGCAGCACAATATTCTCCCGCACATTTAGTATGGGTACCAAATTGTAGTTCTGAAAAACAAACCCCACCGATCTGCGCCGAAAAATGGTCAGCTTCTCATCACTCATCGTAAAAATATCATTCCCGTCCACGTAAACCTTGCCCTCTGTTGCCCGATCTAATCCACCAAGCATATGAAGAAGGGTGCTTTTGCCGCTGCCGCTAGTGCCGACAATGGCGACAAACTCCCCTTTATCCACTGACAGTGATATACCGTCCAAAGCCTTAACGCTTGCGCCAACCTTTCCATAGTGTTTTTTTAAATTTTCAGTCTGTAGAATCGGCATAACTCTTCCCCTCCAATGAGATCTGTTTGTCCATGATTTAAGGGTAGCAAATCAATCTGACAGGAGAGTGTCTGAATTCTGACCATAATGACACATTCTATTTCAGCGCTGGGGCAGGTAAACAGAGAAGGTTGTACCTTTTCCAGTTTCAGAAATGACGTTGATATGGCCGCCTTGCGCCGTGATAATCTCTCTGGACAAAAACAACCCGATGCCGACCCCCTCGAATTCACGCGCTTGCTTTCCTCGGTAAAACCGCTTAAAGATGTGAGGGATTTCTTCGCTGGGGATTCCAAGTCCAGTATCGGTAAGGTGGAGACAGGTGAACATCTCGTTGCTTTCAGCAAGAACGGAAATTTGTCCGTTATGTGGTGTGTACTTCACAGCATTCTCGAGCAGGTTGAATAGTGCTTCACTTGTCCATTTGACATCGTGGCAGGCTAAGATGTGTATCCCGCAGTCAATATTGATCGTAATTTGTTTGTTTTCCGCTTGTGCATAAATCTGGGATAAAGCCTGCGTCAGAGTTTGTATGAGCGGTTTCGCCTCAATCTGCTGTAGGGAGATCATTCCTGTTTCCAAACGTGATAATTTGATTAGAGACTGGATCAGCCAATCCAACTTATCTGACTGCGCTTTAATGTGCTGTATGTAGTGCCGGACATTCTCATTTAGTCCGGGCATCTCTTCGAGCAACTGACTGAATACCATGATATTAGAGAGGGGGGTCTTGGTTTGATGGGAGATATCCGAGATCAGCTCTTTTATTTTGTTTTTCTCTGTTTGAATATTTCGTTCATTCGCCTTAGCCATCCCTATATACCGCTTTAGTTTATGTTCCATCGAAGACAGAGCGGTTTCTTCATAGTTAGTGAGTGGCGGCAGGTCATGTATAGCCCGTTCAATCGCAGTATCCAAGGTCTGTATATAGATTGCGATCTGGCGGTTCCATAACCAGACCCATACGGCTCCTGTAGCTAATATACAGATGATAAATAGAGAAGTCAGTTGGAGCAGAGTGGGGTCGAACCCGTACAGAAACATTATACTGCCGATAAAACAGGCCACTAGTATAAGGATGATCAGTAAAAAGAGCCTATGAATTTGCTTGAAATTAGCAGGTGGGCTATTGGTTTTCATGGTTTTTGCCCTTCAGTCCACATGTATCCAAGTCCGTAAATGGTCTTGATATATTTGGGTGCTGCCGGGTCATCCTCAAGTTTAGCACGCAGCCGTTTGATGGCTACTGTCAATGCGTTTTCATCCACAAATTCGGCATCCTTGCTCCAGATCTTGTCTATCAGCTGTTCTCGGGTCAAAATATTGCCCGTATTCGTCACCAGCAGCCGCAGCAGTTTTTGCTCAGTTTTGCTCAGCTGGAGCGATTGTTTATTTTTGCTGTACTCCAGTTTCTCAAAATCGAGTTCTAAGGGACCCAATGTTATTTTTCCAGTCCCTAGTGATTCCGTTCTTCTGAGCACTGCCATTACTCTGGCGCGAAGCACCATTAGGCTGAATGGTTTAGTGATATAGTCATCGCCCCCCAATGCAAAACCGGTGATAATGTCGGACTCCATATCATTGGCGGTTAGGAAAATAATGGGTACGCGTGAGGTCTTGCGAAGTTGCTCGCAATAGTCCAGCCCACTTCCGTCTGGCAGATTGATGTCCAGAATGATGAGATCAATAGGGTTAACTGCGAAAATATGCTCCGCCGCGGCAATATCGTAGGCTTGATGGATCATGACATTGTTTTGAGAAAGAGTGAGAGCGATCCCTTTATTTAAACTACGGTCGTCCTCAACGATCAGTATGTTCATAGTAATTCTCCTTTGTTTCTTATTTGATCATTATACATTCTCGGGATTTATTCGAAAGCGAGATTTTTATTTAGTAGACAGTTGAAAGTGGACTTTTCTTTATAATCTTTAAAAATGTTTTATTGTATATTAAATGTAATTTTCTAGAACAAATAGTTAGTATAGTCCTCAAAAAAAACATTGTAAACGAATTTTTTTATATAAAATAGTAAATTTTTGGAATAACATGGAATATAGAAGGGCACCAAAAAATCTCTATTTTAATAATGCAATTAAAATTTACAACGAAACTGAAGAAAAAAATGAATATTTCAAGAGATCTATGTAGAGGAGAGAAGGACTTTGGAACAAAAAGATGTAATAAGCTTTTCCCCCAATACAAAGTTTTTATTTAATAATGATCTAGCTATTGTTTTTAATAGACTTAATCGGAAGTGGGTTAAGATTCCAAGAGTCTGTCAAGAAACTCTGAATGAGTGTGATCAACGCAAATATAGTTTTGGGGAATTAATGGACGCAATGGCGGATGATGAGGATCGTGAGTATATGTCCGAAGTAGTTCAGTCTCTAAGCAGAATAGAAGTGTTTGACTCTCAAACGCCAAAGACAAGACTGCATGATGTCAGCTTTGCTATTTCAAATCGATGTAATCTCCACTGCAAGCATTGTATGGTCAATGTTGATAGCTGTGCTACAAATGAGAAATTTACAACGAAAGAGATAATCTCTGCTCTGGACAAAATAATTGCTGCTAACCCCGAGGCGATAACGATAACAGGTGGAGAAGCGCTGGTTCGAACAGATTTTAAAGAAATCATTACTTACTTAAGAGTTAACTTTGATGGTCATATTTCTCTAATGACTAATGGGACATTAATAAACGAAAATAACGTCAAATATATTATAAATTCGATTAATAGTATAGATATTAGTTTGGATGGAGTGGACGAAGAAACCTGTTCAGTGGTCAGAGGTAAAGGGGTTTTTAAAAGAGCAGTGTCAGCCATTCATTTATTACAAGAAAATGGATTTCATAAAATAACAACTTCTATGATATTAAGCGCTACCAACCAAAATTATGTTGATGAATTTTTTGAGCTTAATAAAAGGTTGGGTTGTAAAGGGATCCTACGAGCGTTAAGTTTTGTTGGACAAGCAGAGCAGAATAAAGAGTTGCTTACAACCACAGTCTCTAAAAAGACCAGTGTGGATATATCGTTGAAAGATAAATGGGAAAAAGAAGATCAGAAATTCTATACATGTTCCTGTGCAGCAGGGTGTAAAACACTCACGATTGAGAGTGATGGCGGAATATATCCATGCAATTTGTTCATAGAACCCGAACATAAACTTGGGGATATCATGGACATAGCATCGTTGGAAGAGTGTTTAGTCTTAAGTGACAAACAGTTTTTAAGTGACAGCTTGCAACAATATGAACCGGAACAAATGGAAAAATGTAAAACTTGTAACGTTAACTACTTCTGTTGGAGTTGTATACACGAGATTGTAGATTTGAAGTCTCCAGATGATTTTGAACAACGTTGTATGGGAATGAAGAGTTTTTTAGAGTCAGTATGGGCGTAAAGATGAAATTATGAGGAGCTGATCCCAATCAATGTAACTATTTTTTTTACAAGAGACTGTAATCTGCAATGTAGTTATTGTTATGAAGGAGAAAAATTTTCAAAAGAAATTACTGGAGAAATAATTAATGAGATACCAGGCTTTTTACTAGAACACATGAGGAAGATAAATGATCAGAAAATAAATATTGTGACACACGGAGGAGAACCCTTGTTGGTTTTTCCAAAAATAAAATCATTTATAAATAAAACCAAAAAAACAATACCAAAAGCAAAGTTTTCGATTACAACCAATGGAACAATTATAAATGATGAAATTTTAGAACTTTTATCTAATGAATACGAAAATGTCTCAATCAGTATTGATGGTACCAAGGAGGCACACGACCAAAATCGAGTTTATAAAAATTACTCCGGTTCATTTGATTTAGTTAAAAAGAATGCATCGCGTTTGCTAGAACGAAGACCAGATGCAGTAGCCAGAATGACTGTGACCAGCTCAAATGTATCACAGCTAAATCAGGGTGTTATTGAGTTAATTCGGTTGGGATTTCAAAATATAATGCCAGTACCGGATGAAAATGATAGGGAATGGGATGAACAATCACTTGAAGTACTTTTGGAACAGTGCAAGCTTATTACATCTTATTTGCACAATAACCAAGAAATAAGCACAACACTTGATGTTGGATTTATAAATGATGCGCCTAACAAAACCAAAAATTCAGTTTGTGATGGTGGAATTGGCTCATTGACTATAGATACAGATGGGAAACTTTATCCTTGTATTATTGCAAACGGGGTAGAAGAGTTTTGTATTGGAAACATTTTTGAAGGAATAGATGAAGAAAAATTAGTAGAAATTCATTCCGAGGATAATCGAGTCATAGCAGAGTGTGATGGTTGTGAACGATATCACTATTGTACAACCACCAGATGCAAAATTATTAATCGGATAAAAACAGGTGATTTTAATAAAGCATCTGGAACAAGGTGTTGTCTAGAGCACATTTTTATTGAATCGGCAATTTATACTGAAGAACTAGTCAAAATTATTTAATTGCGTTAGTAGAATAAATCCCACCCCATTAAAAAAAAAATTAGAAAGGAGGACTGAGCGTATGAAGGTCACTAAAATCACAAGAAAAACCACCCTTTCTTCCAATGTAGAAGCTCAAGGATGTAAAGATGACTGCAAAGTTAAAGTATGGGCTGGAAAAAAAGAAGCCGATGGTAGCGCAGCGGGTTGTTGGTCCACTTATCAATATACTCCACGTTGGAATCCACTTGGCTAAGCTTAAATAAAATTTTAAAAAAACGAGAGGAGAAATAATCGAATGTTAAATGTGCAAAAAATTAAAAATCCAATAACAATCAACCAATCTAATGTTCAGGGACAAGGATGTGATGATGATTGTACTGAACATAATAAATTCGTTGGTAAATCTAATGGGAACACAAAGGGTTGTGTAAAATATGACACGATATATACACCTAAAAATAATTGGTTTGCATAATATATAACTTTCTGTAAACTGTGGGATTTATTTTATTATATAAAACCACTGCCGGGTTTCGTTACTTGGAACTCAGTAGTGGTTTAAAAATATTGTTTTAACAGGAGCACATTATGGAGCCCATAGTAGTGATTATTGATTCTGGTATAAGGGCCACGCTCATTGGTGAGCGATTAATAGACTCAATTTCATTTCAAAAAGAAGAGCAGGAAGTGGATCGTTCAGGGCATGGGACTGCATGCGCTATAGTAATCAAGTCTATATGTCCAGACTCAAAATTCATTTCAATCTCTATTTTGGATGCCGAAGGCTTTACTAGTTCACAAATATTAAGAGAAGCACTGGAATATTGCCTTACTATAGACTGCCATATCATAAACTTAAGTCTATCTTTACTGGATGAGGATAACTATGAAATAAAAGAAATATGCGATGAATTGCTAAAACAAAATAAAGTTGTAGTTTCCGCTGTAAGAAATCGATATAAGTTAAGCGAACCAGCCATTTTCGATTCAGTTTTAGGGGTAAGAGGAAGTCTTTTTCCTTCACCAAATGAATTTTGGTTCAATTCACATAAAACAATACAACTAATAACAGATATGACCCCTGTTTTTACTAACCCGGAACTCGGAAAGTATTTTGTGTTCTCAGGCAATAGCAAGGCAACAGCTGTGGGGTCCGGTTTAGTTGCTAGAACAATCATGTTAGAAAATTATGCAGTTATAAAAGATATTTATCGAAATTTATCTAATAAATGTATAAAGAGTCAGTGGATAGAACGTGAATTGCAAGCAGCGATATCTTCACATCGTTATAAAAGAAGAAATGCTAAATTTGCAGAAAGCAACGTCGTTTATGCAAAAATCGAACAATTGATTAGACAAGTCTCTACAACTGCGGGTGAGAACATAATAGATGAAACTCTGAAAGCTAATGACAGTCTTTTTGAAATGGGGATTATGGTACCTGAAACTGTCGTCCCGTTAATACAGGCATTGGAAGAGGAATTTAGGGTAAGACTTGATTTGAAAAATATAACCCCTTTTATGCTGGAGACAATCAGTTGTATTAGTGACACACTGAGAGGTGTTAAAAATAAGACAGACAAAAATGATATTACAAATATGGAAATACACAAAGGGATCACGTAAATTTTATTTTCCAATCGGGCTATGTCTTTTATTTAGCACCATAGAATCTCTTCTAACACCGTATCTTATTTCACAAATTATTGATCAATCTATATCCAACAAAGATCTGTCGTCTTTATTGGAGTATATATCTATTATTCTAGTTGTCAGTATTATTGGGTATATTAGCATGATTGTTTCGCAGAATTTAACTGTAAAGCTAGAAAGGGAAATCACCTTAAAAATAAGAGAAGAATGCCTGGATTGTATTTGTAAGCAGTCTGGAGAATTTTATACCTATGCAGATAGTAGCGATTTGCTTACTCTAGTTCTTCAGGATGTCGAGAGTATAGCAGATATTTTAGCGAGACAGTTACTAACAATGGCATATAACTTCATAAAGATCATCGGTGTGTTATTTCTCATCTTCAAATTACAAAATAACATGTCGATCGTCATGATTGGCCTTATTCTGCTGATGATTTTTCTACAAATATCGTCAAACAAAAAAATAGAAAAAGCTACCTTAGATAGTAGGCATTCGATTATAAAGTTGCAAAGTTCCTTGCAGGAATTAATTATGAATTTGATGAATTTTGTCCAAAACGGACTGATAATATTTCAAAATAAAAAGATTAAAAGAAATGAAGATGATTTCACAAGAGCTAAAATCAATACAACTTTAGCAATGGCTAAATATAATTCACTTATGAATTTTATTAGCTCGATTATTACAGTCACAATCGTTGGATGGGGAGGATTTAATGTCATCACACAACTGATGACGATTGGGGATCTTTTTAGTTTTCAGGTATATACTCAAAGATTGATTTCTCCGGTCATGAGTATGTTAAATATTAGTGCTGATCTGGCATCAAGTTATGTATCGTGGGATAGACTGAACACTCTTCTAACTCGAGAATCGACCATTAAAGATAGCGGGAAATTAAGTTGTGAAATTAATGGACAAATACAGTTCTCAGATGTGAGCTTTGGCTACAATCAAACAGAAATATTATCCAAGGCTTCATTCACCGTTAACGAGGGAACCATTCACGCTATCGTTGGGCCAAGCGGAGCAGGAAAAACTACTATTATCCAACTCATATTTCGTCTTTGGGAGCCCCTTGCCGGAACAATAACATTAGATGGGCGAAGGATTTCTGAATATACATTAGATTGTCTAAGAAGACAGATTAGTATTGTCAGTCAGAATATTTTTCTTCTTAACGATACTATCTATAATAATATCGTTTTAAACAAAGAGAGTGTCACTGATCAAGAAGTCGAAAGAGCATTAAAAGGAGCGAACATATACGATCTGGTGCATGGCTTAAAGGATGGATGGCATACAGTTATAGGAGAGAATGGAATCCGTTTATCCGGTGGGGAAAAGCAACGTTTAGCTATCGCGCGAGCCATTTTTAAAGATGCACCTATCATGGTTTTCGATGAAGCTACTTCAATGCTGGATAACAATACAGAGCATGAAATAACAGACCAGATTCTATCACTATTTAAGGGAAAGACAATTATTATCATAGCTCACCGCTTATCTACAATTCGAGGTGCAGATATAATTTCTGTTTTGAAAGAAGGTCAAATTATAGAGAGAGGAACACATCATCAATTAATGCAGGAAGAGGAATTTTACTATCGTTTGTATACCACATCATAAAAGACAGTAGGGCATATGGGGAATAATCACATTTATTATCATCAGATATTCTAAAGAAATAGAGGGGTTGTGCATGAGTATATTAAAAGCTAACGACTTGAGAAAGTATTACGGTAGTGAACCAAACCCTGTCAAAGCGTTGGATGGCATAACAATGAGTGTGGAGCAAGGTGAATTTGTGGCTATCGTTGGGACTTCCGGCAGCGGTAAGTCTACGCTACTGCATATGCTCGGGGGCCTTGATAATCCTACCTCTGGCACCGTAGAAGTGAATGGGAAAGAACTGTCAAAGATGAACAGTGATCAGCTTACGATTTTTAGACGTAAAAATATCGGGTTCATTTTTCAAAATTATAATCTAATGCCGATACTTAATGTCTACGAGAATATCGTTCTGCCGATTGAACTTGATGGAAACAAGGTGGATAAGGAGTATGTGAACATCATTGTAAGGATGTTAGGACTGAAGGAGAAGCTGAATAATTTACCCAACAATTTGTCTGGGGGCCAACAACAGCGTGTAGCAATTGCAAGGGCTTTAGCGATGAAGCCCGCTATTATCCTTGCCGATGAGCCCACTGGAAATTTGGATAGTCAAACAAGTGAAGAGGTAATCAAGCTGCTGGAAATGACTAGTCACCAACTAAATCAAACAATCATTATGATTACACATAACAACGAAATTTCCTTGCGTGCTGATCGGATTCTCCGTATGGAGGATGGGAAAATCGTGGATTAGAGAGGGAAAAAATGTATAGAAATCATTCTTCATCCGTCATCCGAAAATTATTTCAGAGATACTATAAGGCAAACAAAACCAGAAATATTATATTGGCATGCGCCATCATTCTTACGACCATTCTGATTACAGCAGCTTGCAGCACATTTTACAGTTACTTGAAATTATCTAAACATCAAGAAATGAAAGAAACCGGGACAAGTGCTAATGTTATTTTGAGTCGTCCAACACAGAATCAATTAGATTTATTAAGTAAATTTGATATTTTAAAGCCTGAAATGAATATTCAAACCAAAATGGGATCACTTGTCAATAATAAGGGACAGGCTGGGATTGATATACAGATGATCAGTTCTACAAATTGGGAGGAATATAGCGGATCACTTGTAGATAATATGCAGGGTACCTATCCTGCTAAAGGCAATGAAATCATGATGTCAACATGGCTGTTGAATAGGTTGGGATACTCAAAGCCGCAGACTGGAATGGAGGTTTCATTGTCTGTTGCTATCAGTGATATTTCAAAAAACGGCGACGCAGAGGTTCAGAGCCTTCCCTTTACTCTGTCTGGATTCTATGAGGACACGGCAAATATCAATTCTGAAAACAATCGAATTGTCTTTTTTTCAGAAACATTTTTAAGAGAACATCCGCAGGAAGTGCCGAATCTTGTAGGGTTATTATTTAAAGATACCAGACATTATCACGATAAAATCGAGCAGATTCGAGCCTCCATTGATTTGGATGGAAATCAGCAGTTGATTCCTTCATATGACGGTAAATTGAATATGAATGTCAAGGATTCACTGGTTGCAGTAATAATGGTTTTGTTTTTTATGTTTGATGGATACCTTATTATTTTCAACGTTGCGTATATCTCTATTACTCGAGACGTACGATTTTATGGGCTGCTGAAAATGCTGGGAATGACTAGTGCGCAAATCAAGCGAATTGTCTATTACAGTGTTGCTAAAGTAGCCTTTTTTGCCCTGCCTGTGGGGATGCTGTTGGGATGGGGGCTTTCATTTTACGTAGTGCCGCTTGCCTTATCTTCGTATGAGGGTTTCTCATCCATAGATAGGCAAGTCAACTTATGGGTGTTGCTCTTGGCCCTATTTTTCTCAGCGTTAACTCTATTTTTAAGCTATAGAGCACCTGCAAAGAAGGCAGGGAGAATTTCTCCGATTGAAGCGTCGAAACATACTGATACACAATCCGGAAAACAAAAATCAAGAGGTAGACATGGCGCGAAAATACCGTATATGTCGTTAAAAAATATACTCCGTAGTAAAAAAAGATTGCTTTTTGTTGTGTTAACGCTCTTCTTAGGCAGCACTGCACTTGTGGTGCTTTCCACATTTCTAAAATCCTTCAGTGCGGAGGAATACATCAATGCAGAGGTTAAATACGACATTGCTATGTATAACCAAATGACCAGAGCCAGTTTTAATCCAACAGAGGAGCAGCACTTTACTCCTGAGTTGTTGTCGCAAATTTCCGCAGTAAACGGGATCCGTGAACTCGAACGAACGACGGTAGTATCTATTTTCCAGCATTATTCAGATAGTACTCATGGTGAGTGGCTGCGAAATTACAATGAATTTCGTGCAGGTGTGAATGAGGAACTCAGAGATAAAAAACATTATGAGGAAGATCCTAAAACTAACTTTTGGGGTTTATTGATCGGCATTGATGATAAAAAACTGGAGGAGTATAACCGTACTGCTAAGAACCCGATTAATTTAAGCGACTTTTCCAAAGGGAAGATAGCATTGGTAACTGATATTAATGGGAATGGCATTCCAATAGGTGTACAGATACCCTTTACGGTAATTGACAACAACAAGAGCTATAAGGTGAAAATTGGCGGTCAAATGACGTTTGAACGTGATGCTATGAATAGTGGTGCTGCTCCATGGCTAATTGTGTCAAATAATGTTATCAACAAATATCATTCTGATGCTGTGATTTACTCTATTAAGATTAATGCGCAAAAAGGAAAAGAACAGGATGTGTTGAATGAGGTCAAACTCCTTACAAGCGGAGACAGCAGCATTTCACGCACCTCAAAAATTGAACAGGCAAAAGCGTTTGCTGACTTAAAGCAGTCTTTTTCCAATCTTTCTATTGTTATCATTATCATTTTAAGCAGCATCGGTGTTTTGAATTTTATTAACACTATATTAGTAAGCATTGTATCCAGAAAACAGGAGTTTGCTGTTCTAGCATCTATTGGCGCGACGAAGAAGCAGATTAAATGGCTGATCACCTTTGAAGGAATCTGGTTTGCTCTAATTGCCTTTGTTCTTACATTAATAGTGGGTAGTGGCATTAGTTATCTGGTCTTTAATATATTGCATGAATATATAGGCTATGGAGTGTTTAGATATCCGGTTACCTCTTTAATCATATATTCGGGGGTTGTCTTGTTGATCTGTTCTATAATTCCTGGTTTGTTGTACAAATCTATTTCCCGTTCAAGTGTTATTGAACAGCTAAGACAAGCGGAATAATAATGCAAGGGAGGTGGGAACTTTGAAACACAATAGTGGAAAAACTATGAAAAAATTGGCAAAGCGCTCTCTTAAATCTAGCAAAAATTATTTTGCTATTCTGGCAATAGCCTTGGCTGCGATTATGTTCACCAGTGTATTTACTATTGCAGGGAGTTTGTTAGAGTCAATGAAAGACAACAAGATGAGAATCGCGGGGAGCAATGCTCATGGTGGATTTCATCAAATGTCTATGCCTGAGTATAAAAGAGTCTCTTCAGATTTAATGATTAAGGACATCTCCTATTCGGTTCTTATCGGTGATGCACAGGGGGCTGCCTTTTCTAAGTTACCTACAGAAGTGAGGTATGGTGAGGAAAAGTATGCAAAATGGGCGTATAGCTTACCACAGCTTGGAAACATGCCACAGCAAAAGAAAGACATAAGTGTAAGCACCTTGGTATTGGATGCGCTGGGTCTTCCCCATACATTAGGTCAATCTATTTCGTTAACCTTCAAAACAGATGAAAAAACAATAACAGATACCTTTACCGTTTGTGGAATTTGGGATGGAAATCCGCTCTCTTGGCGTCAAAATATTTGGCTTTCTCGTGAATATGCAGATTTAATAGCTCCTGTGGCAACTGAACCATGGAACAACCGTCCCAATGTGTACTCAGGCTATATCAACAGTCAATTTTGGTTTTCGAATACGTGGGATATTGAAACGAAATCTGAACAACTTGCCAGCAGAAGTGATTTTGATGGTCAAATAACTGTTAACGCTTCTTATGATATTCTAGGATCTGAACCTCAAAATATACTTCTAGGTTTCCTTGTAATCACAGTGATTTTCTTAGCTGGATATTTGTTAATCTACAATATATTCTATATTTCAATTGCACAAGAAATTAAATCTTATGGTTTATTAAAAGTCATTGGGACAACTTCAAAACAAATCAAAAGAATGGTTCGTTATAAGGCAATATATCTTGCTTGTATCGGTATTCCTTTTGGACTAGTGATAGGTTGGACGATCGGTCGTTTTCTTGTTCCGGCTATTATCGATATTTTTGGTGAAGATATGCGCGTCGTAACAAGTGTACACCCGCTTATTTTTGCTATTGCCGCTATATCCAGCCTCTGCACAGTGTTATTAAGTTGCTTAGGGCCAGCAAAGGTTGCATCAAGGGTTTCTCCAATAGAAGCTCTAAGTTATGTTGAAGGAAAACAGGCGGGAGAACTAAGAAGAAAAAAGAAAAAAGCTCAACCAATAACATCCGTTCGTCTAGCAATGGCTAATTTAAAGAGGAACCCCCGAAAAGTGATCATCGTCACGCTTTCTTTTACACTTAGTTTGGTTATTCTTAATAGTACTTATGGTCTTGTGCATTCTTTTGATTTTAATAAGTTCATTGAGTTTCAGTCTGTTTCGGACTTTACGGTTGCTGATACTTCGATCATAAATAATTCGCCTCCATTTGATACTTCCGGTGTAAGCAATGAGTTCATAAAACAAGTAGAGTCATTGGACGGGCTTGAAAATAGCGGTAATGTTTATGTACTCCCTTTAACACAAAATTTAAGTGATCAGGCAATGTCTGCGCTGAAAAGAGAAGTCGGCTTGATGAATGAAAAGGACCAAGAGGAATTTCTGAGTTCTCAGGAAATGGTGAAACGGAGATCAATAGTGAATACATTTGGTTTCAGTGAGTGGCCGGCACAGATGATTCAAGTAAAGGAAGGAGCTTTGGATCAAAAACGCTGGGAGAACGGAGAGGGAATCTATGTTACTAACTGTAAGAAATTCCTAGATGGTACAAGCAGCATTTATCATCCGGGAGATAAAGTTAAAGTGAGTTTTGGAAACGAAAAGGAAAAGGAATATGAAGTGCTTGCCATTGTTGATTTTCCGGGAGCTATTCACTCAGTGGCATATTATGATATAGGATTAGAGTATTTGTTGCCTTCGGATGAACTGCTTGCCCATGCAGATTCTATGCTGCCAATGTATACAATCTTTAACGTAGATGATGAACATTTAACTCAGACAGAAAAATGGCTGGAGGACTATTGCTTACATACGGATACCGGATTGGATTTCTATTCGAAGAATACTTCTAGAGAAACCTTTCGTAGTTTAATCTTTATGTATGAGGTGGTAGGAGGTGCATTTTGTATTCTGCTAGGTGTTATTGGGATTCTGAATTTCATAAATTCCATGCAAACTTCTATTTTAACCAGAAAACGAGAAATTGCCATGCTGCAATCAATAGCCATGACGGATAAGCAGGTAAAAGAAATGCTTATCTTTGAGGGGGTCGGGTATGCCTTCCTAGGGCTGATGTTTTCGATTGTGCTAGGAAGCTTGGCAAATACTACCCTAGTACCCGCAATGGGAGCAGAACTTGATTATTTTACTTGGACTTTTACATTAACCCCTATTTTACTTAGTATAATCCCCTTTATGCTGGTCTCTATTGTAGTACCCGTTTTGTGTTACCACAGCATATCTAAGAAGACTATTATTGAAAGATTACGGAGCGAGGTTTTTTGATAAAGAGCCACATAGTTAACCCTAAAGGAAAGTTCAAAAGGGCATCACCTATATAGGGTGGTGTCCTTTTAATTTTTGATGGGTAGCATTCCCATTTATATGTGCAAAGGTTGGTTATGAGCTACAACTAGCCCAACAGTGGTCTGTAGTCGTACAGCTACCTCGACTAAGGTCCAGTACGAAAAACCGTCGTTGGTCTGTTTTGAAAGTCTGCGATTTACCCTAGAATAAGGCTATAAGGTTAAGGACAACGAAAGGCGGTGAGAAAAAATGCAAAGAAGACAAGGAAACGGATTAGCGGTTGTACTGATTGTGATTGGTGCGGTTATGCTGCTCGGCATTGCGCTTCCTCTGATCCACGGAATGTTCAGATTACTTTTCCCGGTATTGCTGGTTGTTCTCGGGTACTACGGGATTAAGAGCGGACGCAAGATTATTGGTTGGGTACTGATGTTCATTGGTGTGATGTCCCTGATCGCGAAGCTTTCCTGGATCATTGGACCACTTCTAGGAGTGGCGTTGATCGTCTGGGGCGTATCAGCATTAAAGGGCAGAAGTAACAAGGGTACTTATTAAGAAGCAATGTACTTAAACAAGAAGCAGGGAGGGAGCAGGAGATCATGAGTGTTTTTCGTCGCATGAGGGATATTACTGTAGCTAATCTAAACGAACGTCTGGAGCAAAGCCAAGATCCCGTGAAACTAATTGATCAATTTCTACATTCAACCCGTGAGGAAATCAGTGAAGCTGAAAGGCTGTACCAGCAATATGCTTCCCACACGAAGCAATTGCAGCAGCAAGTGAACCAAGCAACTGCCATGAGAAACAAACGTGAAGAGCAGGCGTTGTTGGCACTTAAAGCAGGCGAGGATCATCTCGCGAAGCTGGCTTTACAAGAAAAGATCATTCACGAGGAAAAACTGGAGCAATATAGCGGGCTGCTAGAACAGAGCAAGCAATCCTTGTTTGAACTTGAAGCTCAGCTGAATGAGCTGAAAATAGAGTATCAAACGGTGTACAGCAAACGTCAGTATTATTCGGCACGAATGGAGTCGCTGCGATTGCAGCAACGGATGAATCAAAGAGCCAGTGCTTATGGCAATGGTGGTGATGTTCCCAAAATGTTCGGACGTCTGGAAGATCAGATGTCGGATTGGGAATTAGAAGCAAAGAGCTTGCGTGATTTGCGGCGCATGGGACAGGAATATGCGGTGCAAGCGGGTGAGACCGTAGCGACCGTACTCGAAAGAGAAATGGCTCGCCTAAAGGAGAAACTGAACAATGGTGGAAAGGAGTAGCGCTATGAGTCGATTGTATCGTTCAACAAGAGATAAAGTGATGACGGGTCTTGCAGGTGGATTATCTGAGACACTCGGTATTGATTCCACGTTATTCCGGATTCTATTACTGGTCAGCATTCCGTTTACAGGTGGTGCGGTGATTCCGGTATACTTCATTGCAGCAATGGTCATTCCTAAGGAACCGACGCATTATAATCCATTTGGACCAGGGCCTGGGGCACCGGGTGGCCCATTCGGCGGACCCTACTCAGGCAGACCGGAACATGGACACGGACCACAAGCTACTGGCGGATATGGACCTTATGGACGCCAGCCAAATTACAATCCTAATTTTGAGAAGAACAACGCTTATTCCGCACCGGACTCCGGTTTGGATGCGATGATGAAGGATATTGAGAAGAAGGCTTTGCAAAAAGAAGTAGAAGAACTCAAACAAAAACTGTCTAAATATGAGAAAGGGGAATTGTAAATCATGGGAGTATTTCAAAGAATTAAAGATATGACAAAAGCGTCGGTAAATGACTTGTTGGATAAGGTAGAGGACCCAATCGTAATGCTTAACCAATATCTGCGCGATATGGAGGCTGAAATTCACGAAGCAGAAGTAACAGTTGCTAAACAAATGGCTAACGAACGCCGTATGAAGCAACGTGTGGAAGAAGCAGCAAAAATGTCTGCACAACGTGGATCACAAGCTGAACTGGCACTGAAAAATGGCCAAGAAGAAGTAACTCGCAAGCTGTTGGAAGAAAAAATCTACTTTGACCAAAAGCAAGTGGAGTACAGTGATCTTCACGCACAAGCTGAAGTACACGCTAAGGAATTAGTGCAACAACTGCATGACATGAAGGATGAGTTCTACAAGCTGCGCAACAAACGTAACGAGCTTGTATCCCGTGCTCAAATGGCTAAAGCTAAAAAACAAATGTCGCAAATCAGCAGCGTACATTCCATTGAAAGTGGCAGTGCATCACTCGGATTCCACCGGATGGAAGAGAAAATTATGCAGCTTGAGGCTGAAGCAGATGTAATGCGTGCACCTTACAGCCCATCCGCTGCTTATAGCAAACCCGTTGATGTTGAGAAGCAACTGAAAGTGGATGAGCAATTGGCACTACTGAAAAACAAGCTGAATGATACACCCGCGGCTCCTTCTCTAAACAAAAAAGAACAATAAATCCTGTTCCTAAAACTTGGACGGATATGATATGCTGGACAAGAAGAAGCCATACGGTATGGATCTCCATACCGATATGGCTTTTATAGCGGCTAGCTATAATATTTAACGGTGATAATATTCCTCATCATAGTGACGGATATCTAACCGATAGTATAAAATGAGTTTTGCTTCGCAAAACTTTTAGGAGGTGCGAAATGGATAAACGAAACCGTTTGATTGCCATCGGACTGATTGCTGTTGGCTGCATGATGATTTTTGGTAGATGGCTCGGCTTTTTCTCCATTGTCGCGCTTCTGTTCCTGCTGCTGGGAGTCTACCGTACGACATCAGGCAAAGTAAAGCAGGGCTATAAACTGCTCGGGATAGGTGCTGTATTGCTTTTGCTGGACCATTTGGTGCTCGTGCTGGGGATTTGTTTAATCTCACTTGGGATGTTTTTTACCAAATCCAAAAGAGTACAGCGTAAGGAAGGGTTTATGCAGAAGCAGAACTTTTCATCCAGATTTGACTGGGACCGCTCACCTTGGGTGATGCACAGCCTTAGCTCTTGGCATGTACTGGGTGAGGCCGATGTGGATCTTTCATTAGCTATGGCGGATCATAAGGAAACGGTCATGCTGTTTCAAGGGATTTTTGGCGATATGGACATTAACCTGTCCGATGATTACGGCGTGGAAATTGAAGCTTTTGTGCTCTTTGGGTCCATTGAATTCGGCAACCAGCGAGATACAGGGATGTTGAACCGTCTGAATTGGAAATCAGCTAATTATGACAGCAGTGAATACAAAGTGAAATTTAGTGTTTCTTATTTAATGGGAGATCTAGATGTACGATTATCCTGAAAAGCTTGATAGAGAAGGGAGAGTCCCCCGCATGGAAAAAAAGAACAAAAACATGATATCACGTAGCATGGGTGAGGGGGCTCTGTTCTCTTTGGTCATGCTGCTTGTGATAATGTATGTCATGTATACATATGGCTATTTGAAGCCTTTTGAAAGCTGGAAGTTTGGCGTGCGGACAGCCGTCACCCTAATTCTTCTGCCAATGGGCTTTGGGATTGGTTATGGCTTTTATCAGAGCTTTCGTGTGAAGCGGCAGTTGGAACGTCTTAGGCAGACCCTCGTATTATGGGAAAAGGGAAATTTGACGCTGTCCATGCCGGATCTAGGTGATGATGAGCTGGGAAGGCTCGGAGAACAGCTTGGCCGGATTAGCGGCAAATGGGAGAATCAAGTGACGACGCTGCAGCGGTTATCCACGAATAACGCGAAGCTTGCGGAGCAGGCGCGGGTATCTGCTATTATGGAGGAACGGCAGCGGCTTGCGCGTGAACTGCACGACGCTGTTTCCCAGCAGCTATTTGCAATCTCCATGACTGCCACGGCGGTAGGCCGGACATTGGAGAAGGATTTCGATAAAGCCCAGCGGCAAATTGCGCTTATAGAAGAAATGTCTGCCGTAGCCCAATCGGAGATGAGGGCATTGCTGCTGCATTTGAGACCTGTTTATTTGGAAGGAAAGGGCCTCGAACAAGGTCTGCAGGAATTGATCAAGGAGCTTAAGATCAAGGTTCCAATCGAAATTGTATTTGAAATGGACCCTGATGTGCAGCTGTTAAAAGGGGTAGAGAATCACTTGTTCCGTATCGTCCAAGAGGCGATTTCTAATACACTTCGTCATGCGAAAGCAGAAAAAATGGAAATCCGGCTGCATAGACGGGGAGATACAGTTCGCTTGACGTTGCGTGATGATGGGATCGGCTTTGAGATGGACGACACCAAACAAGCTTCCTATGGTTTGTCGAACATGCAGGAGCGGATTAATGAAATCGGAGGCTCCATTCAGTTCATTACCGCTCCGGGTAAAGGGATGCGTATTGAGATTACCGTTCCGTTAGTCAATGAATAATAGGAGGAAAGAGTAACCATGGAGATGGAGGAAGCGATTAAAGTACTACTCGTAGATGATCATGAAATGGTACGGATCGGACTAGCAGCTGTTTTAGGTACCGAGGATGGAATTGAGGTCGTAGGTGAAGCTGGAAGTGGAGAAGAAGGTATTCGGCTGGCTCAGGAGTACAATCCCGATGTGGTCTTAATGGATCTCGTAATGGATGGGATGGATGGCATAGAAACGACTAAACAGCTGATGAAGCAGTACCCAGAGATCAAAGTTATTGTTCTTACAAGCTATTTGGACGATGAAAAGATGTATCCTGTTATTGAAGCGGGTGCTTTTAGTTACCTGCTGAAGACTTCGCGGGCCAGTGAAGTGGCGGATGCGATCCGCGCTGCGGCAAGAGGACAGTCCGTGCTTGAGTCACAGGTGGCCTCTAAAATGATGAACCGTTTTAGAAACAATGCAAAAGGAGAATCACCTGCTTATAAAGAGCTTACGGAGCGCGAGATGGAAGTATTACGTCTGTTGGCGCAAGGTAAATCCAATCAGGATATTGCCGATCAACTAATTATTGGAATCAAAACTGTGAAATTTCATGTGACGAATATTCTCGCGAAGCTGGGCGTAGAAGACCGGACCCAAGCAGCAATTTATGCATATAAAAATGGACTAGCTGAATAACAACAAAGGACTGAAGCCTCTGCTTCAGTCCTTTTTATTGTACAAGAAAGTAGTTTTGGGGCCTCCGCAAAGTATCTGAGTACGCATTGAAGCAAATCCCTCTCTTTGTGGGAATATTTCAGGTATAGAATCTCCTAATTCGAACATACTGTCTAGTAGATTGCTAGAGAGGTTCGAAGGGAGAATGACATATGCGGAAGATGAAGCTGAACAACGGAACAAAAAAAGGGACTTTTTTTATAATGATAATCGTGTGCTGCGCTGCGGCTCTGCTAGTTAATCTGCAAAGTGTTAAAGCGAATTCACCCGTTCTTGATGAGGGCGATAACCAAGCTTCAACAGGAGCCGAACTGAATCATGCTCTTGTGAGTTTAATAGATCTCGGAAAAGAAACAACCGTTTCTGATTCACCGCTGCGTTTAGTGTTAAAGTGGCAGGGAGAAAGCAGCAGTTACGCGGATCTGTCTGCCGAAGTTGCTGAGTTAAGCACAAGTCTCGGATTGAATGTACCGTCAGGTACTGAGGAAGATGGACATATGACTTATCGTACAGAAGCTGTAAAACCATATGAATCGCGGCTCTCCTTATTTTGGAGTGAGCTTAGTGCAGGAAACAGTTATGTGATTGTAACGTTAGATACGGCTGATCTGCAAAATGAAGCTGGCTTTCAAGCGGCTGCTCGTGAAGTAAGTATGATTCTTGAACAGAATAAAATTAAGGCGGAATGGAATGTATCCCTTCAAGGAAGCGCGCAAGAACAGGGAGCACCTGAAAAAGTTCTAGCACAGACGGAGTCATTAATGGATGAACAGTTTGAAGCTGTGACCGGAGGAGAAAGCTACAAGGATATCTCAACGGTTAGCCGTACGTATTCGATTCCTAATTTGAATCGCTCTGTGATGAGTGGAAATCAGTTAGTTTCTGCCCAAATCGCAGTGCATCATGAAGATCAGAAGGGGACAAACCGCGTAACTATAGGCTTTCCTTTAATAACCATCGAATATTGACATTTTTCTCTTATATAAGCGCAGATATAGTTAATAATAAGAAATATTAATTGAAATTTGCGAAATCCCGAGAGTATTTGTCAGGAATGTGATAGCATCCTTTTTAGGAATATGCTAAAATGACATAACGTCGTTATTCACCTTATGTTAGTATCGACGCTGAGCATGTCAATAAACTATATTACATACAGAAAGATGAGGAGCCATGGCTGAAAATCAAACCCTTGATGCACTGCATACACCCGGTGCTGTCTTTTTTATCTTTGGGGCAACCGGAGACTTAGCCCGGCGTAAGCTTTTCCCGGCGATTTACAGCTTGTACCGTGAAGGTAAGCTGGCACAAGATTTTGCGGTAATTGGCGTGGCGCGGCGCCCGCGTACTCAGGAAGAATTTAGAAGTGATGTGAAGGAATCCATCCTTGAATTCTGCCGTTACAAAGCGGGAGAAGAAAGCGAATGGAATGAGTTTGTACAGCATTTCGAATACAAATCTCTGGACATTAACAATATTGATGGTTTCCGCGAGCTAAGAGCACAAACTGAAGTTCTTGAAGAGAAATTCAGTATTCCGGGCAATCGGATGTTCTATCTTGCGCTGGCGCCTGAATTGTTCGGCAGTGTCTCCTTCAATCTTAAAGCTGGCGGGATGCTGGATAGTACGGGTTGGAATCGCCTCGTAATTGAGAAGCCTTTTGGTTATAATCTGGAGTCGGCTGAACAGCTGAACGAACAGATTCGTCAGGTCTTCAAAGAAGAGGAAATTTACCGGATTGACCACTATCTTGGTAAAGAAATGGTACAGAATATCGAAGTGATTCGTTTTGCTAATGCTTTTTTCGAACCGCTCTGGAATAATAAACATATTGCCAATATTCAAATTACACTTGGCGAAACCGTAGGTGTAGAAGAACGCGGTGGTTACTATGACCATGCGGGAGCCTTACGGGACATGGGCCAGAATCATATACTGCAACTGCTGACTATGATTGCTATGGAACCACCAAGCCGTCTGCTCGCAGAAGATATTCGTGATGAGAAAGTGAAGGTACTTCGTTCCCTTCGTCCTTATGCGACATCTGATGAGGTGCGTGAGAATGTCGTAAGAGCACAATATATTCAAGGCTTACACCAAGGCAAAACCCTTCCTGCTTACCGTCAGGAAGATAAGGTTGACCCTGAGTCGAATACAGAGACGTATTTTGCTGCCCGTGTATTTGTAGATAACTTCCGCTGGGCTGGAGTTCCTTTCTACATCCGTACAGGTAAACGTCTCCCAGTGAAGACGACGGAAGTGGTAGTTGAGTTCAAAGGTATGCCAACCAACGTTTATTTGGGACAAAAGCATAAACTCGAGCCTAACCTCCTTGTAATCCGTGTGAACCCAATGGAAGGCATTTATGTAAAGATTAATGCCAAGAAACCGGGTTCGGAGTCTGAGATTCAACCGCTGGCTATGGACTTCTGTCAGAGCTGCCTGGTTGGAATCAATTCTCCGGAAGCATATGAGCGCTTGTTACATGATGCCGCACGCGGCGATTCCACTTATTTCACTCGTTGGGATGAGGTATCCTCGGCATGGTCATTCGTGGATCGTATTGCGAAAGCATGGAGCGAAGAGTCTAGCGACTTATCTTCTTATCCTGCTGGCTCTTGGGGTCCAGTGGAAGCAGATGAACTGCTTGCTAAAGAAGGTTTCCATTGGTGGCCTGTAAACGGCCAAGATGAAGATAATGTGGTTTGGCTGAAGAATAACTAAACCTTGAGTTAATGCTATCTCCCTGCAGAGGATGCAGGGAGATTTTTTGTAATGCTAAGATCTAAAAGATCGGACTTCAGACGGTGTTTGGGGGATCTGGGCACTGTTCTAATAACTGCACTTTGTACAATTAAAATCGCTTATCTCGTTGTGATTAGTCTTTTAGATGTATTTTCTGCAACTATAATCACCGGATAAGGCGGAAAAGCGTGCACAACTTATTTTTAATTGCATCAAATGCAACTAAAGGCTAATGAAAATGCTAATACTTCAAGTAAGTGTAGGAAATACATCTATTTTCTTGAGCGATGATATGTGGGGATCATAATCCAGACCATTTGGGAGATATTTTGCGGCACGCGCTTTTTAGTAGATAATGTCTGCCGGATTTTGATATACTTTAGAGGATGCTTTCACTTGAAGCGGACTGGAGCTAGACCTAAGAGCTATTCATTCAGAAATGAAGGGGTATGAACAATGAGCAGAGCACCGATTTGATGAACCCCAGTGTAATTGAAGCAGAAGCAGGAATTTTATATATGAAGGGATATGTGTAATGAACAAAGCAATAGATCAGAAGCTGCAAAAGGAAGTGGATAGACGCAGAACCTTTGCGATCATTTCCCACCCGGATGCGGGTAAAACAACTTTAACGGAGAAACTGCTGTTATTCGGTGGCGCGATCCGTCTGGCGGGAACGGTTAAGGCCCGTAAAGCGAATAAGCATGCGACGAGTGACTGGATGGAAATTGAGAAGCAGCGGGGGATTTCTGTAACGTCTTCCGTGATGCAGTTTGATTATTTGAATCATCGCGTGAACATTTTGGATACACCGGGTCACCAAGACTTCAGTGAGGACACCTACCGTACCCTAACTGCAGCGGATAGTGCGGTCATGCTTATTGACGTGGCAAAAGGTGTGGAAGCCCAAACCACCAAACTGTTTCAGGTATGTGCTAAACGGGGTATTCCGATCTTTACCTTTATTAACAAGCTGGACCGTGAAGGACGTAGCCCGTTTGATCTGATGGAAGAGCTGGAGCAGGTTCTTGGTATTCGTTCTGTGCCAATGAACTGGCCGATCGGTAGTGGACGTGAGCTATGCGGCGTATATGACCGGATGAAAAATCAGGTAGAGCTATTCCAAGGTGACGATCACTCCGTAATCAAGGTTCAAAAGGTTGACGGATACCGTGATCCAATCATTCGTGAAATGGCTGGAGAGTATCTGCATGATCAACTGTGTCAGGATCTGGAGCTGCTGGATGTAGCAGGCGATGCTTTTGACTATGAAAAAGTATTAAGTGGTGAACTCACACCTGTGTTCTTTGGCAGTGCGATCAACAATTTTGGTGTACAGACTTTCCTCGATAATTTCTTGGATCTGGCACCGAAGCCTGAACCACGCCGCAGTACTATAGGGGTAGTAGAACCAACGAATGAGAAATTCACTGGTTATGTGTTCAAAATTCAAGCGAACATGAACCCGGCTCACCGTGACCGGATTGCTTTCCTGCGTATTGTGTCCGGGAAATTCGAACGGGGTATGAGCGTGAAGCATGTACGTGCCGGTAAAGATATCAAGCTGGCGCAACCACAGCAATTTTTGGCGCAGGACCGCGATATCGTAGAGGAAGCTTATCCGGGAGATATCATCGGTCTGTTTGATCCAGGTATTTTTAGAATTGGTGATACCTTGAGCCAAGCAGGAGATATGGAATTCGATGAGCTGCCAACGTTCTCACCAGAGATTTTTGCTAAAGTGAGTATTAAAAATGCATTGAAATCGAAGCAGTTCCAGAAGGGTGTCGATCAGCTGACTGAAGAGGGCATGATCCAGGTGTTCCGCACGGTCAACTTTGACGATATTTTGCTTGGCGTAGTTGGACAACTGCAGTTTGAAGTGTTTGAGTACCGCATGAAGGGTGAATATGGTGTGGATGTTCAGTTGCAGAGAATGCCGTACCAGTTTGCACGTTGGATCGTAGATGAAACTAAGCCGGATGCGAGCAAATTCAGAATCAACTCAACGTTGGTGACGGATAAGAAGGGCAATTTTGTCGTGTTGTTCGAGAACGAATATGCTATGCGGACAGCGATGGATAAGAACCCGACAGCTAAATTCCTGGAAATGGCTCCAAAAGCATTACTATAATTAGGACGCTATAACTTTCTGAATGTAATAATAAAACCTCCGCCTCCATAGGTGAAGTTACACCATGGTGAGCGGAGGTTTTTGACTAGTTGCGGTCAGTTTACGATGTGATATCCCCAGGGGTAATAGTCTCCAGGTGATCATGTAGCATGGTAACCAACCTATCTTGCTTAGCGGGATCTAAATCCTTCCAGATCATTTCGAACACGGCGCCAAGTCCCGGGAGTGCTGCCTCCGGACCGTCCACAGAGCCTTCAATCATATGACGTAAATCCTCTTCAGATTGACCGTGCACTTTATGAATAATCGCCTGGCGCAAGTCAATGGTAACGGGCATAATGTACCTCCTTTTTTTGAAAATATAGTGATATTGACCTCGTTATAATGTGCCCTGCAAAGGTGCTGGAAATTCAAGTTTTTGTCCAAATATAAGATAGTATAAGTTTGACACATATATATCATCCTTATATTCCTACGAGAAACGGTTGTCATCCATAAGGACGGCAATGACGTTTCTTCTTGGCTTATGCTATACTGTTTGAGATATAGAATGCTACGGGAGGTACATAGACATGGCCAAAAAACAATATGCCGTCATCGGTATGGGGCGTTTCGGATCTAGTGTTGCTAAGGCGCTCAGCGGCATGGGGTTTGATGTACTTGCGATTGATGCTGACGAGCAGCGAACACAGGAAATTTCAAGTATTGTAACTCATGCCGTATCTGCAGATTCCACGGATGAGGAGGCGCTGCGTGCCCTTGGTATTCGCAATTTTGATGTGGTGGTTGTAGCCATTGGCGAGGACATACAAGCTAGCATCCTGACAACACTTATCCTAAAAGACCTGGGTGTGCCTGCAATTCTGGCAAAAGCCAAAGGTGAACTGCACGGCAAAGTATTAAGCAAAATTGGTGCGGACAAGGTGATTTATCCTGAACGGGATATGGGAATGCGGGTTGCGCATCATCTTGCTTCGCCTAATATATTGGATTATATTGAGCTGTCGCCGGACTACAGTATTCTGGATATGAAGGTATCCGGACCGATGCTCGGAAAAAATCTACAGGAGCTCGACATCCGCGCAAGATTTGGCTGCAACGTAATGGCCATCCGCCAAGGTGAAGAAATGAACATCTCTCCCCGTGCAGAGGATCGCCTGATCGATGGCGATATCCTTGTTATTGTTGGGCATAAGGATAATTTGACTAAGCTGGAGATGGCGTATCAGTAGGAACAAAGAATAAATGGCAAGGCAGAAGAAAGGAAGACTTTATGGAAATCATGTCTCCGCAAAATACGCGGGTTAAAGAGTGGGCCGGGTTACAGGAGAAAAAGCATCGTGACAAGGCTCGTAAATATATCGTAGAGGGCGTTCATCTGGTTCAAGAAGCACTGCTGGCTGAAGCAGATGTGGAATGCCTAGCTTATGACCTCGACAAAGGAATGCCTGCTGAACTTAAGGGGCTGCTTCAGGCCGTTCAGGGAATGGAAGTGATTGGCGTTTCGGCGGCGATCATCTCAAAATGCAGCAGCACCAATACGCCGCAGCCGGTGTTCGCCATCGTGCGGAAGGAACAGCAGGCTGTAGAAGCTATCCTAGCGAAGAAGGATAGCCTTGTGGTTGTGCTGGACGGCGTGCAGGATCCCGGCAATGTCGGCACCATCATCCGCAGTGCGGATGCAGCGGGAGCAGACGGAGTGATCCTCGGACAAGGCTGTGCCGACCTCTATAATCCGAAGACCATCCGGTCCACGATGGGCTCGATGTTCCATCTTCCGGTGGTGGAGGGAGAGTTAAGTGAGATTTTGCCACAGGCCCGGGAAAATGGGGCGCTGCTGGTGAGTACTTCGCTGCAGGGAGAAGAATCGTGCTATGAGCACGATTTTCAGGGCAGCCAGTGGCTGCTGATTGGCAGCGAAGGAAAAGGCATCTCGCCGGAAACGGCGCGACTCGTGGACAAGAGTATCATCATCCCGATGGCAGGCCGCGCGGAATCGCTGAACGCCGCAATGGCGGCGACGATTTTGCTGTTTGAGGGCATGAGACAGCGGGGATAAATTGTCACCGTTTGTAACGTAGTTTTCTCACACTAAATCCAGTCCTGATGATCAAGATAATCTTGATCATCAGGACTTTTTTATAATCCTGCAACAGTATTGGCTGCATATTGGCCTGGTCATTTCCATTCTCAATACTTATACATTCTTTAGAAATTACTGTTTTCCGAATATTCATGTGTCATTCTTTTTTACGACAAATATATACGAATGTTGGAGGGAAAGTGTAAGGCACAAATTCAATTTTCTCAATAAGTAGTTGTTTAGCCCATCTTTTTTTCATGTGCAGCGAGTGCTGATATGCAACTAAAATTCCGCCTGGTTTAAGTGACTTAACAATCTGATGTAGGATTTTGTCACGCATTTCAATTGAAAAATTAAAAAATGGTAATCCGCAAATTATGCAATCTAACTCACGGATGCCTTCCTGATTCAATTTCTTGAGTAAGTAGCTGGCGTTGGAATGGAAAATGCATTCCGGATAAATTGCTTTTAAGTGTTCTCTCATTTTTTTATTCCGCTCAAACAAAAGCACTTTTGTAGAATTCGTTAATTGTGATGTCATGAGATGTGTAATAGCACCTGTACCAGCTCCAAGCTCTGCAACGGCATTTACATTATGCCATTGTACAGACTGGACTATTTTATTGGCTAATAATTGCGAACTGGGTAGAATATTTCCTACCCGCTTTGGATCTTTGAGGAAGCCTTGTAAGAAAAGTAAGTATTCAGACATAATCAATTAGCAATCCTCTCCGAAAGGCAATCTCAGTTGGAATGTGAAGACGTCATGAGTGTGTTTAAGCGTTAAAGTACCCTTGTGCAACTCAGCAATATTCCTAGCTATCGAAAGACCAAGTCCTGCTCCGGTTTGAATTCCCTGGCTTTTTCTTGAGTGGTCAACCTTATAAAATCGGTCAAATAGACGGTTTTCTTGATCCTGTGAGAGGGGAGTTCCTTTATTTTCAATCTCAATGGTACAGTGTTCAGAATCAGTTGTAATTCGTATGCTAATGCTTCCCGGGCTGATGGAATATTTTAAGGCGTTCATAAGTAGATTATCTATGGCTCTGGCTATTTTCTCACTGTCGATTAAGGTGAGGATTGGATTCTTATCTATATCTTTTATAAGGTGGACATTGTTTTCTTGAGCGATCGGTTCGAATTCGAATAACAATTGATTCAAAAGCTGCGACAAATCGATTCTCTCCAGATTTAAACGGGAATCCACCGAATTAAGTCGGGTATATTCAAACAAATCATCAAGGAGTTTCTTCAAATGAAGCGCCTTGTTATAGGTGTTTTGAATAAAACGTGTGTATTCTTTTTTATCTTGGTACGATTCTGTACGTAAAAGCTCAATATACCCGATAATACTTGTAAGAGGGGTGCGTAAGTCGTGTGAAATCCCCGTGATCATCTCCATCTTGGATTTTTCTATTTCGCGTTCCTTGATGATCTGTTGCTCTAAGCGCTCTGCCATCCGGTTGATGTTCAAAGCCACCAGTCCTAGTTCATCTTGGCGCACAACATTTACCCGATAACTCAAATTACCTTCGGATATAATCTGAAGTCCTTGTTCCAGCGCAATTAAATCTTTGACGATTCGCCGGGTCAATGTAAAAAATGTAATAACGAAAATAATGAAAAACATCGGAGTAAGAAGGTAGGCAAGAAAATTGAACACCCAATCCAATTTTGTTGCATTTCCAAAATGAAAGAACAAGATGCTAAGTGAGGTATTTATCGCAATGGTAATTATGAAACTCAACACCATCCTGATTAAGATATTGGATTGAATGCGTTTATTTATTTGTAGATTTCGTATGATTTTAATCAACTTTGTAACCAACTCCCCAGACTGTCTTAATATACAGAGGTTCTCTTGGATTTTCCTCTAATTTTTCTCTTAAGTTACGAATATGAACCATTACGGTATTGTCAGAATATCCGTAAGGCTCTTTCCATACACTCTCGTAAATTTGCTCCGAACTATAAACTTGCCCAGGCCGGCTTGCAAGCAGGGTTAAAATCGCAAACTCTAGTGGAGTTAATGAAACTTCAATTCCATTTAACTTTACGGAATGTTTATTTTTATCTATGATCAGGTTTTTAATTATAAGCAGAGAGTTGAATTCTTCCTTTCCAATTAAGGACTGACGCCGTAACTGAGCTTTTACACGGGCCAGTAGTTCCAGTGGATTAAACGGTTTGATCATGTAATCGTCTGCCCCGGTAGTTAGACCTGTGATTTTATCAATGTCCTCTTGCTTGGCTGAGAGCATAATAATTGGGATATTTGATATTTCCCTAATTTTGAGACAGGCTGTGATACCGTCCATTTGAGGCATCATCACATCCAGGATAACCAGTTGAATGGATGTTGTTTGTATTGTACTCAACGCCTCTTGACCATCTGCAGCTTCAAGCACTTGGTAACCTTCATTTCTTAAGTAAACATGAATCACATCTCGAATTTCAGAATCATCATCTGCAACAAGAATAGTATTCAATGGACGCTGCCCCTCTTCTATATTTATTTTATTATGTTTCCCTTTTACGACAGACGTAGACGAAAGCGGGAGGAAAATTAAATGGCACATATTTTATTGTATCAATATTAAAATATTCGGAGAGTTGCTTCTTCATTTGAAGTGAATACTGAAAGGCGATAAATAATCCCTCAGGTTTAAGGGATTGGTAGATCTGTTCAACCAATGTATTTCTTAATTCGGGCTCAAAATTGAAAAAGGGCAGCCCACTAAAAATACAATCCAACTGATGAATATGTGAACTTTTAATTGTTTCTACTAAACTAGCAGCATTATGATAACAGGAAAAGTCCGGATAGCTTGTCTTCAGGTTATGCCTCATGGTTTTATCCATCTCAAATAGTAACACTTTCGTTGTACTAGTTACCTTAGTATTGATTACACGGGTGATTGCACCTGTACCTGATCCAAGTTCAGCGACTGCTTTAACTTCATGCCAAGGGGCTTGGTTAACCATGCTGTGTGCCAGAAACCGGGAACTCGGGGTAACACTGCCTACCTGTTTTGGATCATGAATAAAACTTCTTAAAAATAAGAGTTTTTCATTGAAGCTCATTCGGAATTCCTCCATAATTTTAGAATTGATTTAGATGTTTATTAATTTTGATAGGATGTGATCTCCAAAGTACGTTCCTACAAAAAAGAACAGTAAGGTCCAACTTAAAGCACTGGGATATGAAATAAGGGCAAATCGTTTATAGCTTGTACCGCTGAGCCCGATCAACATGGGAATGATGTAACGTACAACTGGAATAAACATGCCGATATACATAGCTGTACGCCCACGTTTTTTTAGAATCTGCTCTGCTTTTTTAAAATGTCTATTAGCTTCAAATTTGCACTTCAGCTTTTGCCCAAAGAATTTACCTGCAAAGTAGGCAACCGTAAAGGCCGTTAATAGCCCTGATAAAATGCAGAAATAAGTCATCCAGGAATTGATAATCCCCATGTGGCTTAGGGTAGCTCCAGTGAGGATTGTAATTTCATTAGGGATTGGAATTCCAAAAGGGCCTAACGTGAAAGCAAGATAAAAAATCAGATATCCATACTGATTGATTAGCTCTAAGATGGTATTACTGGCCAATATGCCGCCTCCTTCGCTTACTTCAATACAGAAATCTTAACTAAAAAAACTGAGGAATTAGGTGGGGGAATTCTAAAGAAATCCTGAAGAGACTTAAAATTCGATAGGATTGGCCAAGTCTCTTATTTATGGGGGGCTAAATTATGATAGAAGAGGGGATCCGTTTCTGCCCTGCAATTTGAAATGTCGTTGATATCAAGGAATCAGTCCCACAGTCACAATAAAAAAGTCCTGAGGATCAAGAAACTCTTGATCCATCAGGACTTTTTACATAATGACCTACCCTTTCATCATCAAACGAAGCGAAACGATGATGAGAAAAACGGCTAATAGCTTTAAAAGCAGCTTGGCAGGAAGGCGTTTTGCCAGGCGTGCGCCAATTTGACCGCCGATAATTGCGCCAGGTGCTAGGGCTAACACCATAAACCATTCAACATTCAATAAAAAGGCATGTGTTGTGGTGCTTACGATAGCTGACAGGAAAATTTGAAGCATAGAAGTTGCAACAGCGATATGGGGGGCAAAGCCGAGAAGTAAGGTCATTGTCGGAACCATAAGACTCCCGCCGCCAATCCCAAATAGGCTTGCTACAAAGCCAACAAGAAAACTGATGATTATGCCGGTAGGCATATGATAAGCATATTCGAAATGAGCACCGCTATTATCGGAAAAGCTTCGCTTCACGGTTGGTTTGAAAGGCCAATGGATGGGTTTGTTCGGCTTGAACAAGAGCAATAAAGCGACAAGGATTAAGAAAATACCGAAGCTTACGAAAAACATTCTCCCGCCCATTTGCTTGGTAAAGAGTGCACCTATTACTGAACCCGGAATCGAAACGGCGGCGAAGGTGAGCGCTGCTTGATAATCGATTCTCTTCTGCTTTGCGTACACATAAGTACTTGAGATGGAGTTGAAAAGCAGCATCGCCATTGATGTTCCAGCCAGATGTGAAGGCTCCATATCAGGAAAAAGGAAAGCCAACGCAGGCACAACGATGAACCCGCCGCCAAGTCCGACCAATGAACCGGAAATGCCAGCTGCTAGCCCGATGACTAAGAGCAGTAAGTAAGTTAGCACAACAGCATGTTCCTTCCTCTACGTGAATTCTACAATCATTTATCTTACCAGAAAAAACGTCCCGCAAATAAATTGTTTTTTAGCCAATTGCGCTGTTCTGCTGCTAAACGGGGATCATTGTCCATTTGGGACAGGATATCTTTTTTTACAAGTTTGCAGACGGATTGAACAATAGTTTGATCCTGGCTAGCATCTAACCAGAGAATTTCCGCAGACCGGGGATTAGGGGTGTATCGTTGCCAAGCAGGTTGTCCCTCAGCATTAGGATTACCGGTATATAGGAAATGCCGTAAATAGTCCCTCATTAGGGAAGAGAGCATGTTACGCCCAGGCTCGTTATGCTCGGAAATTACATCCGCAGGAAATCTTTCCTGGACACCGGAAAAGTCACCTGTATAGAAGGGGATGTCTGCACCATGCGGGGCACCCATAAGAAAACGGATGTAAGGATCGATCACTCCGTCTCTTAACCCCCAGGCGAAGCGGTAAGCATAGATGGGCATCTCCGGAATCGCACTTAATAATATCTCTGTAGTCTGCTCTACATTAAATTCTGCATACAGATCGCTCCCATATTGGACTGCAGCTTCATAGAGCTTCTTTTCTTCCAGATTTCCGGCTAACTCTTCCTTTTGCACTAGGGAGAAGAAATGAGTATCCCATAAAGTGAACTCGGAGAATTCGCTGGCAGTGCTGCCAAGGATGATCGGCAGGGAAGGGTGATCGCGGTTATTTAGATTGTCGAAGCCACCAATAGGAATGACCGTCCCATCTTCGATCAAATGGGGAAAAGCAGCCATCTGAAGCCCCGTCTCACGAATGATTTTGACAAAGTGAAAGGCATTCTGACGATATAGGAAGGCGGAAATCTTATCCGCAGATTGTGTGGAAATCCATACTCTTGCCTCATCTTGAGTGCTGACCATTCCTGTTTTTATTAATAACTCTGTTAAAATGTCAGCTGCTTTTTCTTCGCTTTGCTCCGTAACAGCCGTTGTTAAACCTCCGCTCATAATAAAAAGCTTATGAAAGAGCCCTCTGCCCAGAGGTGAAAGGTAAGCAGCTAATGCATTTCTTGCACCTGCAGACTGGCCCCCTAATGTTATGTTCCCTGGATTTCCCCCAAAGCAAACAATGTTATTGTGCAGCCACTTTAGCGCATGAAGAACATCGAGGAGACCGTAATTTCCTGAGTCATCCAAGGGGTCCCCGGTTCGGAGTGAGGGATGCCGGAAAAATCCCATTGCTCCTAAACGGTAGTTCACTGTAACCACTATACTATTTGTCTTACACGCCAATTCTCCACCTTGAAAATCCCGTCCCGAACCCCCAATATTTCCGCCGCCGTGGAGGAAGACGAATACGGGTAAGCCTGCCTCGGCATGATCCGGTCGCCAAATATTCAAAAAGAGGCAATCTTCACTGCCGCCAGGTTCCCCTTGAATGAATTGGACACTGCTATTATTAAAATGGCATGCAGGCAATACACCTGTCCAAGGTTCTATCTCACGCGGTGCTTTCCATCTGAGCTTATCTATGGGAGGTTCCGCATAAGGAATCCCTAACCATGCGATCGCCCCAAGTGCTGGCAGACGTATGCCCTTAAGCTGACCACTGGAGACTGTAATAATTTCTTCCATGGGTTCTCGTGTGCTCATTTATAGTTCCCCTTTCTCCTGCAGATTCTTATGTATTTTTAATTCTCTTTATTATAGTGTTCTGCTATGATGATGAAAAATATATTATTATATATAAAATACATAACTCTAAGGTTATAGAAGAGGTGGTTTCGTTGGATTTACTTTCGCTTCGGTACTTTCAAACGGTTGCAAAGCTTGAGAATATGACCCTGGCAGCCGAAATACTCCAAATCTCACAGCCTGCTATTAGTAAAATGATCAAAAATCTTGAGGGCGAATTAAACGTCAAATTGTTTGATCGCACAGGAAAATACATTCGATTAAATGAATATGGAAAGCGGTTTCTTGTGAAAGTTAATTTAGCCCTACAAACGTTAGAGGAGGGGAAAACAGAGCTATTGGACTTGTCTGAGCGACCGACAGGAACTGTAGTGATTTTTATCCAAGCGGGTTCCTATTTGCTTCCGGATATGATCACATTATTTCGTCAGAAGTACCCGGAAGCTCAATTCAAGCTATTGCAGCAGGATCAGGAGATCTCACGTTATCCGGCTTTTGATTTGTGTATTTCTTCTACTCCGCTCAAGATTCTAGGAACAGTGTCCACACCGGTATTAACGGAAGAAATCCTGCTGGCGGTTCCTAATGAGCACAGGCTCGCAACCCGTAAAAGTGTACGTCTGAATGAACTCGCGGAAGACGGTTTTATTAGTTTGAAAATAGGCAAGCAGCTGCGCGAAACGACGGATTCTCTCTGTCACGCCGCCGGATTTGCTCCGCGTATCATTTATGAATGCGATGAGCCTTCGATGGTACGCAGTCTAGTCCGTTCGGGACTAGGGGTTTCTTTTATCCCCGCTGTAACTTGGGGGGGGTCTCAAGGATCCTCTGTTGTGCTTCTTCCCATTGAAGAACCCATAAGTACCCGCACCATTGAAATCTCATGGTATACCAACCGGTACATGACTAATGTCGCTAAAAAGTTCAAGGCCTTTGTTGAGGATTATTACAAGCAGTTAAAAGAAGACAATTTAAAAAAAGAGCCAATAAACCCTAAGGCTTAATTGACTCATTGTCAGCAACGCTAATCATTTAATCCCTTACCCTCAAGGATTTGCGGGATGAATTTTTCAATTCGGGATACACGGGTTTTGGATTGTTTCGCTTGAGAAAAATGATAAATATATGCGTTTTGCCGTCCAGGCGTTAAGGCTTCAAAAGCAGTTTTCAAGCCAGGAAGTTCAGCGAATTTGGTCTGAAGCTCTTCAGGAATGAGGTAATCCTCTTTCTTTTTTAATTCGACTTCCAAACCCGCTTTTTCAACTTCTATGGCATTTTGAATGTAGGCTTTCAGAACAGCTTCCATTTCAACGATTTGTTGCACATTCGTAAACCGAATCTGGCGCGCTGCTTGTACATTTTCTGTTTGTTGAATTAGAATCCCATTGGGATCCTGTAACAAGGCACCTTTGTGAAAGAGAAGCGCACAATATTCTTTAAATCCATGAATTAGTACTATGTTTTTATCATCAAATGTGTAACATGGATGCATCCACTTATAATCTTCGGTCAGCCCGCAATCAAGCACGATCGTTCTCAACTGCTCATATTCTTCCCGCCATTGTTTCGCTTTACTTAAGAATTTATCAACCCTAGGATTCAATACATTATTTGTCATAAAAAACACCCATTTTCATCATAATTTTCAATACAATTTTACTTTTTTTTATGGAATGTACAGTCGTAATCTTCTGGGAATGGGCAACCTATGTTGTCTCCCGTTCGATCAGTTGGAACGATAGGGGCTGCAGCTCCATATCCAGTCCAAGCAGGGTTGGAGCCAGCAGAAGAAAGGCGTTCTCCGCCTGTCCTGCAATCGGATTCCGAACAGTGGTAATTCCGAGTGTCTGTGACAGCTCCGAATTATCAAAACCAATGATGGCTAGATCACGGGGCACATCCAGCTGCTGTCTACGTGCTTCGCTCAGAACGCCCACCGCCACCAAATCATTGGAGCACAGAATGGCATCCGGCTGATCGGGTTGTCCAATTAGGGTTCGCACCAATTGCTCTCCGTCACGGATTCCATAAATCGTGGAGTAATACCATTTCTCAACGATGGGAAGATTATATTTGGTCATGATTTGCTCATAAGCTAGTCGTCTACTCTGGGTATTTATGCTGCTTGGGCGGCCAAAAGCATTAGCGATACGCGTATAACCCCGCTCTATCAAATGCTCTAGAGCGAGTGCATATCCGTCATATTGGTTCATGGCAACTGACGGTATTTCAGGATGGTCCATACGTTGCCAAGACACAATCGGGCCGTATTTGCAGTAGGAAGTTATGACATTTTTATCGTTAACAGCGGTCAGAATAAGCAGAGCGTCGACTCTTTTTTGTTTGAGATCCTCGAAGGCCTGAAGTTCCTTTTGTTTATCTCCACCAGTGGTATAAATAATCGTCTGATATCCGTAATGGCCGGAAATTTCGACGAAGCTGTTCATGAAGCACAAAATAAGCTCGTTGAGGTCTAAGGTAATCATGCCGATTTGCTGGGTTTGGCCTTTGGATAAAGATATGGCATTCCGATTGGGAACATAGTCCGTCTCTTTCATAATGGCGAGAATTTTCTCCCTAGTTTCCTTGCTGACATGGGGAGAATCGTTCAGGACTCGGGATACCGTAGCTTTGGAAAAGCCCGACAGCTTAGCAATTTCGTCAAGTGTGGACATCGGCTTATCTCCTTTGCAAGATTAATCCTTGACATGTAACGCGTTCCAAGGTTTAGGATTCGGATTAGAGCAGTAAACCTATACTATCACAATAGCAAAGGCGGGAAGAAATATGAACTTACAATTTCCAGAAGGATTCCTATGGGGTGGGGCTGTAGCCGCTAACCAGCTTGAAGGGGCGTATCAGGATGATGGCAAAGGCTGGTCTACCCAAGATGTCATGCCGCATGGCATTAAGTCTGCGCCTACAGAAGTTCCTACCGACGATAACATGAAGTTAATTGGTATCGATTTCTATCACCGATATAAAGAAGATATTAAGCTGTTTGCGGAAATGGGCTTTAAAGTATTCCGGACGTCTATTGCCTGGTCACGGATTTTTCCGAAAGGGGACGAGCTGGAGCCGAATGAACAAGGCTTGCAGTTCTACGACGACCTGTTCGACGAGTGTCATAAATACGGCATTGAACCGCTAGTTACGATCTCCCATTATGAGACACCGCTGCATTTGGCACGAGAGTATGATGGATGGGTTAACCGTAAGATGGTGGAATTTTACGAGCGTTATGTGAGAACGATCTTTAATCGTTACAAGAATAAGGTTAAATACTGGCTGACCTTCAACGAGATCAATTCTATCCTAGAGTTCCCATTTATGAGTGGCGGAATCAATACTCCATTGGAGAAATTGAGTAAGCAGGATCTGTATCAGGCCATTCACCATGAGTTCATTGCAAGTGCTTTGGCGGTGAAGATCGGCCATGAGATCAATCCTGATTTCAAAATAGGCTGCATGGTGCTGAGCATGCCAATTTATCCGCTCACTCCGCATCCGGACGATTTGATCAAGGCGATGCAAAGTGATCACAAAAATATGTTTTTTGCGGATGTTCATAGCAGAGGTTATTATCCAGGATATATGAAACGGTTCTTTAAGGAAAATGGAATTCACATTCATTTCGAGTCAGGGGACGAAGAAATTCTGAAGCATACCGTGGATTTCATATCGTTCAGTTACTATATGAGCACATGTGAAACAGCCGATCCGGAGAAACAGATCAGAGGAGAAGGAAACCTGCTGGGTGGGGTACCGAATCCGTATCTGGAAGCGAGCGAATGGGGTTGGCAGATCGATCCGCAGGGCTTGCGTTATGTGATGAATATATTCTATGACCGATACCAAAAACCGCTGTTTATCGTGGAAAATGGCCTTGGCGCCGTCGATCAGCTGGTTGTAGACGGGAACGGTGAGAAGATCGTAAACGACGATTACCGGATCAATTATTTGCGAGATCATTTGGTTCAAGTAGCAGAAGCTATTGCTGATGGCGTGGAAGTTATGGGATACACAAGCTGGGGCTGCATCGACTTGGTTAGCGCAACAAGCGCCGAGCTGAAGAAACGTTATGGTTTCATTTATGTAGATCGTCATGATGATGGTTCAGGTACACTGGAGAGATACCGTAAGAAGTCCTTCCACTGGTACAAAGAAGTAATTGAATCCAACGGACAAAGCCTGTTCTAATAAAAAAAGTCCTGATAATCGAGTTATTCTTGATCTATCAGGGCCTTTTTTTGTTATCCAATATTATACAGACACTGGTTTATTGTTGACATCATTAATTGAACATGTTAATTTGTAAATATTAAATTAATCGGATATCAGGATTGCTACTGCATAGCAGGCAAAACCTAAGTTTCATTTATGATTACGGGGATAATCTCACTCGTACATAGATGTGATTTAGGTTTTTTTGTGTTCCCTGATATCCGTGATTAATTGATCTGTTACAGAGGGGTGTATAAAAATGAGTTATGAACAGCTAAGTAAAGACATTATTCAATCTGTCGGTGGGGAGAAAAATATTAACAATGTGATTCATTGTGCCACGCGACTAAGATTCACACTTAACGATGAGCAAAAAGCTGATAAAGAAAATTTGGAGAAAATGAAAGGGATTATTGGGGTCGTTAGCAAAGGGGGACAGTTTCAAGTTATAGTGGGTACCCATGTTGCTGATGTGTATAAAGAAATTGCCAAATCCATATCCCCTAACAGTGACTCTGGCGAGAACAAGGTAAAGAAACCTATAGGGACTTTGATTTTTGATGTTATTTCTAGAAGCTTTTCGCCTCTGATTGGTGCTTTAGCAGGTGCGGGTATGTTGAAAGCGCTATTAACCGTACTTGCTTCGTTACATGTTCTAAGTGCGGATAGTGAAACTTACAAAGTATTAGCCGGCGCTAGTAATGCTGTGTTTTATTTTCTACCCATTTTCTTAGGAATTACGTTATCGATTAGGCTGGGTGTTAATGCTTATGTGGGTGGTAGTATCGGTGCGGCTTTACTTGAACCTAATATTACGGGATTAGCAAGTGTTGAATCTCCACATTTTTTAGGTATTCCTTTAGTAATTTCGGACTATTCATCAAGCGTGTTTCCGATTTTTATCGCCATCTGTATATACGCTTTATTGGATAAGCAGCTAAGAAAGTTTATACACAAGGATTTGCAGATGTTCTTGGTCCCTATGCTATGTTTGATTGTGATTGTTCCGTTAACTATTTTGGCTTTCGGACCGTTTGGCGTGAATGTAGGGAATTTAATTGGAGACGCTATTTTGTTCCTCAGTACGAAAAGCGGTATTGTTACAGGGGCAATTGTGGGAATAGCTTGGACGTATTTGACTGTACTCGGATTGCACTGGGGACTTGTGCCAATTATTCTTGAGAACATTGCTAAGGGTGGAGATCCAATATATGCAATGGCCGGCATGGCCATCTTCGCGCAGCTGGGTGTAGCGTTGGGTATCTTCCTGAAAACAAAGGACAAACAGTTGAAAACATTGGCCGGCAGTACATTTATACCAGGCGCGCTTTCAGGTGTAACAGAACCTATTATTTACGGATTGCTGACTCGTTACAAACGGACTTTCATTTATGTAACCATTGCCGGCGGAGTAGGTGGAGCACTTAGTGGTCTTTTCAAAGTGAAGATGGAAGTCTTCGCATTTGTCAGCGTATTAAGTCTTCCTGCATTCTCTCCGCTGGCCGTTCAAGCGATTATAGCAGGAGTGACCATTGTATTGGCTATGGTAATTACCATGGTATTTGGTTATGAAGATAAAAAGAAAGTGAATATTGTAGAAGAAAAAACGAATACTGAAAAAAGCGAGGTTATCCTCCCTCACGCCGTTAAAAGTTCAACCGTTGTAAGCCCTCTGGCTGGTAACGTAATCCCGTTAACCTCAGTAGATGATGCTGCCTTTGCTTCTGAAGCAATGGGCAAGGGGATTGCAATTGAACCCACAGAAGGTAAGCTTTATTCACCGGTAAGTGGAGTTGTATCCACTATTTTCAGAACAGGTCATTGTATTGCGGTAGTATCGGATGAGGGTGTTGAGGTCTTGATTCATATCGGTATAGAAACCGTGAAGCTAAAAGGTAAATACTTTGATGTGAAGGTGCAAGAAGGAGCAACCGTTAAACAGGGTGATCTATTGATTGAGTTTGATTTTGAACAAATAAAAAATGAAGGTTATCAATGCACAACACCGATAATTATTACCAATACGGCTAATTATAGTGATGTGATTGGTACCAATAAAACAGTTATTACACCGGGTGAAGATTTGCTGACTGTTGTAGTGTGATCTATTGAAGAGTCATAAGGTATGAATGGAATCGATCTCTTAGTACTGCTACTTAGAGATCGATTTTTTATTATAGAATACTATAAAAAAGTGCTAGCTTCGTAAGATGAAAAGGTAAGGAGCTGTAATATGCGGATCGAAAAAGTGTTAAACAACAATGTTGTTACTGTCATAGATGACCAAAATTTTGAACTAGTAGTTATGGGAAGAGGACTGGCCTTTAAGAAAAAACGTGGAGACTTTTTAGAAGAAGATAAAATTGAAAAGATATTCACTTTAAGTAATCAAAAACTTTCAGATAAGCTAAAAACGCTGCTTTCCGAGATTCCAATCGAGCACATGGAGCTCTCAGAAGAGATTATTAACTTCGCCAAACTGCAGCTCGGTAAAATGCTGGATGACAGTATTTATGTTAGTCTGACAGATCATATCAGTTTTGCGCTGGAGAGATTCTCAAAAGGGATGAAGATTAAAAACGCCATGCTTTGGGAAATCAAAAGATTCTATAAAGAAGAATATGAGGTTGGGAAAGCTGCGCTTCAAATCATACATTCCAAGCTCGGAGTCAGACTTCCCGAAGATGAGGCTGGACATATTGCTCTCCATCTGGTGAATGCTGAACTAAATGAAGAGATGCCTAACATGGTGAATATCACCAAGATTATGAACGACATCCTAAATATCGTGAAGCGCCATTTCAGGCTAGAGTACGACGAGGAGTCCCTTGCTTATTACCGTTTTATCACTCATTTGAAATTTTTTGCACAACGTCTCATCAACGGTACTCCACCTCCTGATAATGAGAATGGCTTATTTATTTTGGTAAAGCAGCAGTATAAGGAAGCTTTCGCAAGCGTTGAGAAAATTAAAATCTATATTGATAAAACATATAATCGGGAGTTAACAAATGATGAAATGCTGTATCTGACCATACACATTGAAAGAATTACAAACCAGATCATGGAGTAGGGACGGTTAAGCCTTAAATTTTAACTTTGACTTTCGGGAGAATCGCGTATAAGATTACTAATATGTTTTCTGTGATAATCATTATCAATAGATTGATAACTGTTATCATAGAATAAACTTCGAACGTTGAATCCAGGGGGATAAAGTAAATGCACAAAAAGTTAATTAGTTTATTTATGGTTGTTGCTATCATATTGGTCGTATCAGGCTGTGGTACTAACCAAAAGAACAATTCAACATCGAACGCGGGAGCAACTGATAAACCAGCTGCTGAAAACGCGGGCAGTGAATCTACAAGCGGTCCTATTGTTTTAAAGGATTCTAAAGGTGAGATTACGCTGGACAAACCTGCGCAAAGAGTTGTGGTATTGGAATGGACCTTTACGGAGGATGTTATTGCACTGGGAGTGCAGCCAGTAGGTAACGCAGATAACGAAAACTATAAGCTGTATGTGACTTCTGAAGCACCACTTGATGCAAACGTGACTGATGTTGGTTCCCGTGACGAGCCAGATCTGGAGACAATTGCTTCATTAAAGCCTGATCTGATTATTGCCAATACGGGTGGGCATGAAGGAATTTATGATCAACTTAAAAGTATCGCTCCAACACTGATTTTCGGCTTGTATCCGAATGAAGGAGAAGGTAATCAGTACACGCTGATGGAAGATACTTTCAAAACGATTGCAGCGGCAGTAGGTAAAACAGCAGAAGCCGATAAGGTTCTTGCTGATTTGGATGCACATTATGCAGATGCAAAGGCAAAGCTGGCTGATGCAGGCAAAGAAGGCTTGAACTATGTACTGACACAAGCATACAGCTACCAGAATGCAGCAACGATGCGTCTTTTTACAGATAATTCACTTGCGGTACAAACTTTGGATCGGATCGGTCTGAAAAACGACTGGAAACCTGAAAATTTCGAAGTTTACGGATTCAGCACCTCTACAGTTGAAGCATTGCCTGCGGTTCAGGATACAAATCTGATCTATATCGTCCAAGAGGATGATAATATTTTCACGAAAGAACTGAAGGATAATTCCGTTTGGAATGGCCTTAACTTTGTGAAAGAGAATCGCACCTTCGGATTGAGCAGTACTACTTGGGTGTTCGGCGGTCCGATCTCCTCCAAAGTTATCGTGGATGAAGTTGTAAATACATTAACGAAATGAGTGCGGTTATGAACGAAAAGAGTAGCAAAGAAGCCTCTATCGGCATGAACTGGCGGATCATTGGAATATTTGGGGGCGGCTTTGCCGTCCTCTTCATTCTGTTCGTTTTAAGTTTGGGCTTTGGGGAAGCCAAGATCCCTGCAGCTACTGTAATAGATGGCTTGCTGAATCGCCAAGATATAATTGAACATAATCTGCTCTGGGATATCCGCATGCCACGTACAGTTATTGGTCTGCTGGCCGGGGCTGCTCTGGCTGTGGCTGGGGCATTATTGCAAACTATAACGAAGAACCCGCTTGCTTCCTCAGATACACTTGGGATTAATGCCGGGGCATACTTTATGGTCGTGCTTGGTATGGTAGCTTTTCCTGCTTTGCAGCATGAGTTTCCATTTTTGTTGGCAGTTGCAGGGGGACTGCTTGCTGCTTTAGCCGCTTATTTATTGAGTGGAGGCAAGGCGGCCACACCTGTTCGGCTGGCTTTGTCAGGTATGATCGTCTCCATGGTGCTCGGAGCGTTTACATCGGCCATACATATTTTTAAAAGAACAGAAACACAAAATCTGTTTTTATGGGGTTCAGGTTCCCTAATCCAGTTGGATTGGGACGGTGTTATATATGCCTGGCCTTTTGTCGTAGTGCTGCTATTGGCAGCGATATTTGCCGGCAGACAATTTGATGCGCTGGAGCTCGATGAGTCAACGGCCCGTTCACTTGGACAGCGAGTAGGGTTAATTCGGGCGACGGGGCTTGGCCTATCGGTATTAATGGCTGCGGTTGTAGTCAGCGTGGTCGGCCCGATTGGCTTCGTCGGCTTAGTGGCTCCCCATCTTGTCCGGCTTAGTGGAATTCGCAAGCATCGCCTGCTCATTCCTGCAAGCGCGTTGTGGGGAGCCTTGCTCATCACGGCAGCGGATACGCTAGCGCGTGTAGTGCGAAGCAGTGTGGGAGAAATGCCTGTTGGTGCAGTTATGGCGATTATTGGAGCCCCGTGGCTCATTTGGCTGGTACTCACCAAGATGAAAAATATATCGGGCTCAGGCGCTGGCCAATCATCGATGAGTATCGGTGGGGCGGGACTGCGTCTGCGCTTTGTGCCGACGGCTATAGTTATGACTGTGCTGCTGATTGCTATTATCCTGGTAAGCTTATCATTTGGGGGAACAAAAATACCGATCAGCGAATTGCTAAGCAGTCTGTTCCATAGGGGGGATCAATCCTATTCCGTCCTGCTGAATTTACGGCTTCCCCGTACACTCGTAGCGGCTGCAGGAGGGATCGCACTTGCAATCAGTGGTGTATTGATTCAGAGTGCTGTTCGAAATCCACTGGCAGATGCCTCTATTATTGGTGTGACCTCAGGGGCTGGCTTTGGTGCTTTGGCCGTAATGACCGTTTGGCCAGCATTGACGGTATTTGCAGTTCCGCTTGCCGCAATCGTGGGTGGGGCACTGGCTGCAGCTTTTGTCTTTTTTATGGCCTGGCGCAGGTCCTTGAATCCATCGGTTCTGATCTTGCTTGGAATCGCAGTCTCTGCTATTGCCTCTGCGGGAATCCAGGTCATGATCGTCAAAGGAAGTTTATGGAGCAGTAGCTCCTTAATTTGGTTAACGGGTTCGACTTATGGACGAAGCTGGAATCAATTTTACATCCTATTTGTATTCCTGCTTGTACTTGTTCCGATTGCATACTATTTGGGCCGAAAATGCGATTTGTTGGCATTTGGTGACGAGAGTTCAACAGGATTGGGCTTGCCGGTTCGAGGAACGCGGCTTTGGGCTATGATTATCGGCGTTTTGCTTGCCGCGGGAGCCGTTGCAAGTGTGGGAACAATTGGCTTTCTCGGACTCATGGCGCCGCATGCGGTGCGTATGATGATTGGTCATCATACGAGACGCTCGATTGTTTTGTCAGGATTACTTGGCGGCTTGATGCTCGTTATTGCCGATACGCTCGGAAGAACCATAATGGCGCCGAAAGAAATCCCTTCAGGCCTTATTATTATGCTGATTGGGGCTCCGTATTTCTTGTTTTTAATGTACCGGTCACAGGTTAGAAAAGTGTAGATTTTGTTATAAGAAAAAATCAGGGGGTGCCCCATCAGCCGTAAAATGGCTGCTGGGCACCCCCTGATTAATTAGAGCTTGCTCCATCAAGAACGCCTCAAACATCGTTTCATCTGTTTAAAATTCCCCTTCCTTACGCTACAGCTATCGGACACAGATGACCTTAAACGCAGCTTTATTTCGCATTTGAAGTGACAACGGACCGCATAGTCGCTATTGGCATGAAAAGCACCCGATTTGCCCTTCTTCCTATGAAATAACGTCATTGGAGTCCGAAACCAAGCTCCAAAGGCTAAAAATGCGCATATAACGTCATCTGAGTCCGTAGGCCTCAACGAATGATGACAATTTATTGGTGCAGGCCACCAACGCCCATAAACAAAAAGCAGCGATTCTCCCATACCGGGGAAAGCTGCTTTTTTAATTGGATATTATCGATTTGTGAACAATTATTTAACTATTATTCTTAATTTTGTATATTTCCATTTGCTAGTTTATACTTTAATCTTATGCTGTAGAATTTTGGAAATAAGGAGTGGGATTATGTGAGGCTCTTCGACAGAAAAGGTGTACAAGACGACAGCAAAACTATTAACAACTCTGGCGAATTAAGAATCAACATTTTTTTCTTTAGCACTTTTATTATTTTTTGTGTGATTATCCTACGCCTTGCGGTCTTGCAATTTGTCGAAGGACCTACGTTATCTGAAGCTGAGGCTAATCGGGATACGAAAATAGTGGCATTATCGGCATTGAGAGGGAATATCCTCGCTGCTGATGGTGAGAAATTGGCATACTCAACGCCCGTTCAATCTTTGTACCTTACTTTGGATAAGGAATATACCGCAACAAAAACAGATAAAACTACGAAAAAAGTTACCTTAACTGCTGAGGCAAATAATAAATCAAAGGCGCTCGCCAGCAAGTTAGCAGAAGCCTTCGAAACTTATGGTGATCCTAATGAGAAAAAACTAACCACAGAAGAGATCCTTGAGTCTATGGATTTATATTCAAAAAAACTCTCTGGTTATGTAGCGCGAAGAATTAAATCAGGTTTAACTAAGAAAGAAATCGCTTATTTTTTAGAACACAAAAACGAATATCCAAACCTTGAAGTGATAGAGGAAAGCAGCAGGCATTATGATACCGATACGGTGGCTGTACAAGCTGTTGGCTACGTGAAATTTTTTAAATCCTCTACTAGCTTAGATCTTTATAAGGATGTACTTCAGGCGATGAAAAATAATCAGAACCCTGGACTTAACTATAAAGAGGATGAGCTAGTAGGCTTTGATGGCTTGGAGCTGCAATACCAGAAGGAGCTTCGGGGACAGAATGGTTATAAGGAAGTTTCCGTAGATCCGCAGAATATGGCGGAAAAAATTGTCAGTATTGAACCCCCGGTCAAAGGAAGCACTATCTGGACTACCCTTAATAAAAAAATTCAGCTGAAGACCGAAGAAGCCATTAAAGATCAGATTCAGTGGTTGCATTCACACACCGTTCAGGGAGAAACACATCCTGATGCTTTAACAGGTTACGCTGTAGCCATGGAAGTGGATACAGGTAATGTTATTGCTATGGCAAGTATGCCTGACTATGATACCAACAGCTGGGCTACGGGTTCGATCTCTCCAGAGGTGTATAAAAAAATTGAAAAGCATTACCAAAATGGAACGATAACTCCATACTCATCAGGAAGATCAGGGCATAATTTTGAATCCACCGTGCTGCTCGGTTCGACCATAAAACCATTGAGTGTGTTAATTGGCTTAAAAGAGGGCTTTATAAGTACTTCTTCTACTTATCAAGATAAAGGGATCACCTCATTTGGTAGAGAAGGACATGAGACTAATGTAAGGAACTCATCCAATCATGTATACGGCTCTTTGTATCCTTATACAGCCATTGAAAAATCTTCAAACGTATATATGGTTGATATGATCGGGAAAAAATTGTATGACAAATACAAGTCTAAGGGCATTGGGGTATGGGACACATATATGAAAGAATTCGGTCTAGGTGTGCCAACAGGGATAGGTTTACCAAGGGAATACTTGGGTGATCTGAATTATAAAGCTGAAGCTAAAGCGGGTTCAGTTCAGTCGGCACTTGTTTATGCTTCTTTTGGGCAGCAGGGACGTTATACCGTTCTTCAGTTGGCGCAATATGCGGCTACACTAGCCAATGAAGGGCAACGAATCAAACCACAGCTAGTAAGCAAGATCACGGACTCCAAAGGTAAAGTTATCAAAGAATTCAAACGGGAAGTGCTTGATGAAGTGACTACTTTCGATAAATCCTATTGGCGGGAAATAAAGAAAGGGATGAACAGTGACGTTAAAGGTGCCTTCGGTGATTTCCCCTATGATTTTGCACGTAAAACAGGGACTTCACAACAGACGGATAGTAAAAACATAAACCGTGATAACGGAGTATTTATAGCTTTTGCACCACGTGAAAATCCAAAGCTTGCTGTAGCTGTAGTTATTCCTGAAGGCGGATTTGGATCTAGCAGTGCAGCACCTGTAGCGAGAAAGATTTTTGATGCTTATGATTGGGAGTACGGATTGGATGGAATTCCGAAGAAAAATGTGGATAAAAGTATCAGCGAATAACACAAAGGAGAGAGCGCACACTGCGCTTTCTTTTTCTTTTTACAGAGTGGTTTGTGGCGGATCGAAGGAACGGGTTCCAGATTAAAATATTGTAACCATAAAGCGTGAAACTTTTATCCTAGTGTGAGCGTCAAAAGGTTAGGAAAAAAATGTATTCGTCATTCCAGGAGGGTGAATCTGTGAAGAAGTTATGGATTTCTATTTTAGTGGGCTTATTAGTTTTGCCGATGATGTTTCAATCTTCAGTGAAAGCTGCTACTGCGCCCATCAGTATTTTTATTGACGGGGTTCGATTGTCCACAGATCAAGCACCGGTGATGGTAAATGGACGGACGATGGTACCCCTACGGGCAATCTTTGAAGCCTTTAATGCCACCATCAAGTGGAATCAGAAAACACAAACTGTAACTGCAACTAAAGATGATACAACGATTATGTTAAAGATTGGCTCAAAGACAGCCACGATTAACAATAAAGCTGTAACTCTAGATGTGCCGGGACAGAATTTGAAAGGAAGAACGATGGTTCCTACACGGTTTGTAAGTGAGTCATTGGGTCATGATGTGGGTTGGAATCCGAGCACCAAAGTAGTGACCATAACGACTTCCGGCGGTAAAACTGGAACTGTAAATCCGGCATCGAATGTGCAGTTAAAGGATGTAAGTGATAACGGTGACGGCCGTGATCTCCAGGTCAGCTTCACCCAATCTTCTAATGAAGCTCTTGTGGATCATTACCGGGTAATGATTGTAAAGGCTTGGAGCACTTTTAATATCTCATCTGCACAAAAGGTTACATCCGCCAATTATTCTACTGTTTTAGCTACAGGCACTAATCCTACGATTAGAATGACCGCAAATTCAAGGGATGTGGATGGTGACCTCATTAAAGGTAATCAAACCTATGTAGCTTATGTTTTCGCAGTGGGCAAAGGCAATAATACCAGCGCTCTCTCGTATAGTTCTTCGACTATATCGCTTAATACTAATACTGTAGTCGTTGCTCCAAGTAATGTACAAGTAAGTGATGTGAGCGATTATAGTGATGGCCGCGATTTAGCCGTAAGTTTTAATAAGGTATCGGATGAATCCAAGGTGAGTTCTTACCGGATATTTGTAGTCAAAGCTACTAATTATTCTTCTTTTAATTTGGCGGCAGCAAATGCTGTTAGCAGTTCAAATTACACACAGGTCAACAAAACAGGCTCCAATATCACTCAGATCCTATCGTCAGGAGCGAGGGATGTGGATGGAGCCCTCATTAAGACGGGAGTTGGTTACCGTGTGTTTGTTATGGGTGTAGATAGTGGCAGTAATACAGCCAATAATTTATTGTCTGCTGCTTCATCTGCGATTACGCTGTCCTCGGTCAATGTCTCTAATTTAAGTGTAAGCGACGTTAGTGACTTTGGAGATGGCCGGGATTTAAAAGTATCCTTTAACCACGCTACAGATGAAACGTATATTAGCCAGTACCGAATTCTAGTTGTGCCTACAGCTTATTCCAACAACTTTAGTTTATCTGAGGCGAATAATGTCTCCAGCTCTTACTACACAACAGTGAGCACAACAGGATCTAGCACCAGTCAAGTGTTAGCCTCGTCAGCAAGAGACGTGCGTGGTAATTTGATTAAGAATGGAACACCTTACAGAGTGTATGTGTTAACGATTGGAAGCGGGAAGAATTTGGGCACCAACATTCTCTCAACGGATTCAACATTAATTACGTTGGCTGTCGACTACAATGTGAGTGCTGTCTACAATTTGGATGTGAGCGACGTAAATGACTATGATGATGGCCGGGATTTAAGAGTATCCTTTGACCACGCTACGAATGAAACGTATATTAGCCAGTATCGCATCCTGGTTGTACCTACTTCCTATTACAGCAGCTTCAGTTTATCTGACGCCAATAATGTGTACAGTTCCAACTACACAGCAGTGAGCACAACAGGATCCAGCACCAATCAAGTGTTAACCTCGTCATCAAGGGACGTGCGCGGTAACCTGATAAAGAGTGGAATCAATTACAGAGTATATGTTTTAACCGTCGGAAGCGGGAATTACTCGGGCAGCAATGTTCTTTCTTCTGGTTCACCTTTAATTACGTTGAATGTAGATTACAAATTGGCTCCTATTTCGAGCTTGGATGTAAGGGACGTTAATGATTACGAAGACGGCCGGGATTTAAAAGTATCCTTTAACCATGCCACAGATGAAACGTACATTAGCCAGTATCGAATCCTGATTGTACCTACTTCCTATTACAGCAGCTTTAGTTTAACCCAGGCAAATGCGGTTTCTAGCTCCAATTACACAGCGGTAGGCACTTCAGGAAATAACACCAGTCAAGTCTTGGATTCTTCAGCCAGAGACGTAAACGGAAATTTAATAAAGAGTGGAATCAGTTACAGAGTGTATGTGTTAACGATTGGCAGCGGCAAGTACTCAGGCACTAATGTGTTGTCCTCAGAGTCGAATGCCATAACTTTATCCACTAAGCTGCCGGTAACCTCTGTCACCAATGTAACGTACAGTGTGGATGAGGGTAAAATACTAGTAAGTTTCAACCGTTCCTCTAACGAGTCTAACATTTCGGAATATCGAATTCTGGTGGTTCCGTCTAAACAAGGTTTTGGTTCAGCGGAAGCAATTGAGGTGAAATCCTCGTATTATACGTCGATAACGCCTAACGGAACGAATCCTACAATTGTAGCCTCGAGAAGAGATGTTAATGGTGCATTAATTGTTAAAGGTGTTAAATATAAAGTATATGTTCTTGCGGTAGCCAATAATAATGGCGTGCAGAGTGGCGGTCTTTCGGATTCAACGGAAGAGATTGAAATATAAGGATAGTGAATAAAGGCATTATAATATAAGGCAAAAAACCTTCATTGAGCACTGGGCTTGATGAAGCGCTTTTTGCCTTGTTTTTTTGTTTTCTATTTTTTATAAAAATAGGGTTGCGATTATACACATTTAAAACATTTGGTTTAACCTATTGGAAGCGCTATAATTGAAAATAATTACATGCTTAAGGAGTCTATCATGAAAAGAGGCAGGATATTCTACAAGATTTTTGTTCCTATTCTGGTGCTGGGAATTGGCCTGGTTATTAGCTTCGGTGGCTATATTTATCTGACGACGATTAATTCGGTAAATGAAAGAGTAGCGGATGATAAACAGAGTTTAATTACTCAAATTAAAAACACCCTGGAACAGAAAATTCAGACCATTGAATACGCTTTTAATACTTACAGTACCACCAGTTCCTTCAGGGAGGTCGTGCAAAATCCGATCACCGAGCAGGATTTTGAAAAGTATCGCGAGATTAATTCCCAGCTTAACTACATTGCCAGCATGGGGATGGATTTTGTTAATTATTCTCTAATCAGTTTGGAGCAGAAATGGCAGATTTCCAATGGTAAGCTTTCACATTTAACGGAAGAAGAGAGCAGGACACTTTATGAGAGCTATATTAATAACCGTAGCCGGGGGTTGTTTTGGGTTAAGACGGATAAGGGTATCCGCTTTGTAAATACCCTGCCGGTATTCTCACAGACCAAACAGGCGATTGCCTTATCTGATATATCCCTTCAGACCTTGCAGAGCACCCTTCAGACCGAAGGAAACACACCGGTGTTTATTCTTAACCGGGAGGGTGAGCTTTTATATGAGTCGGAAACTGGAAAGTCCCTGCTGACTAATAATCAACTTAGCCATATCACTAATGTTGCCGGAGGCGGGGGGCAATTGGGGACGATTGCCATGGAGCGGGCTGATCACCAATCGATAAAAGCTATTTATGCTAAATCTTCTTATAATAATTGGATTTACGTAACTATTTTGGATAAATCAGAAATTTCTGATGCACTAAAGACAACCCGATTCGGGATTGTGATGATGGTACTGCTTATTACGTTGTTGATTGCGGTAGTCGCTTATGTGATCTCTTTGTATTTCACCAAGCCATTCCGGCAGATTCAGCGCCGATTATTGCCTGCCAATGCGGAGCTAGAGCCTAAGAATGAGGTAGACTGGATTATTAATTCGATTGATACCATCTTATCGGAGAAAGAAAGCCTAGAGGGTCTGATTGAGTCTGAGATGCCTAAGTTGGAAACTCAGTTTATTCTAAATCTGTTTCGTAGCCGGATATCCCAAGAAGAGCTTAATCTGGGTTTGCCTCGTTTCGGTTATGAGCTGTCACAGAATTCGGTGTACGCAACGCTGCTAATACAGCTGGATAACTATGGGGAACGGCAGGCTAGTGATAAGGATCTTCTGCTTGTAGCGGTTAACAAACTGGTGGAAGAGCTGATTCCGCAGGAGAGGCGGATGATTCCTATCTTATTAAATGACCGTACACAAGCGACTATCCTGATCTTTGAGGGAGCGAATGAACAGGAGAACCGGAGAATAGCACTGGACTATGCCAAGACAATTATTCGAACAGCTAGAGAAATCCTGAAACTATCCATTAGCGTTGGAATCAGCAATTTTTATGATAATTTATTGTTTAGTAGGGAAGCTTGCGAGATGAGTAAGCAGGCGCTGCATCATCGTTTAAATCTGGGCAAAGAGTCTATCATCTTCTATGAGGATATATCGAAGGTGATCTCGGGTCCAGTTCTACTGCATTATCCGTCTGAGTTTGAGTCCCAGTTATTTGACGCGATTCGGATTGGAGATGAAGAACAAGTCTCCTGTTCTCTGTATCCATTACTCGGGGAAATGATGAAGCACAGTAAGAACCCTTTGAATTTCGAAGTCACATTAATACGTTTCGTCAACAATCTGATTCAGCTGGAGCAGCTGCTGGGTGTAGAGGTTCTGCTGACAGAGGACAATTCTACGTTGTATCACCGATTGTTAGACATCCGTAATCCGGAAGAGATCGAACGCATTTTGGTCAAAGAAGTTATCCATCCGATGGTGACCAGCGTTAAGGAGAAGACAGACCGTCAGTTCCGCCTCTTATCCGATAAAATTGCGGTGATTGTCCGCTCGGAATTTGATCAGGACTTAACGCTAGAATTAATTGGTGATCGCCTCCATTACAGTCCGAACTATTTAAGCAGTATTTTCAAAAAAGAGTACGGGATGACGTTTAGCGAGTATCTAATGAACTATCGTCTGGAAATGGCTAAGAAGTGGCTGGTGGAAACGGATATGACCATTAAAGAGATTGCTGAAAGGCTGCAGTACCATAATCCGCAGAACTTTATTCGATCCTTCCGTAAAAAAGAACATGTAACACCAGGTGCATACCGAACCCAGAAACAGGAGAAGTAAGGCGCTGAACACAAACAGCCAGCCCCGGGAGACCGGGGCTGGCTGTTTGTGCAGCTGCAATGTTTTAGCCTTTTACAGAACCCAGCAGGGCTCCTTTGGTGAAGTGTTTTTGTACGAAAGGATAGGCGAGCAGCATTGGAACGGTTGCGACTACGATAACCGCCATTTTGATGGTTTGAGCAGGTGGGATAATATCAACAGAAGCATTATCTCCCTGCATCCCGCTGGCGACGATAACAATTTGGCGCAGCAGGACTTGAATAGGCCACTTAGTGGAGTCTGTCATATATAAAATTGCACTCATATAAGTGTTCCAGTAAGCTACCCCGTAGAACAAGGAGAGGGTCGCGATAGATGGCATCGCCAGCGGAAGCATGATTTTGAAAAATACACCAAAATCATTAGAGCCGTCAATCTTGGCTGATTCCTCTAGCCCTTCCGGCAGCGCCTGGAAGAAGTTACGCATAATGATCAGGTTAAAAGCATTGATCGCAACAGGCATGATCATGGACCAGTAGGAATCGATTAATCCGAAATATTTAACTACCAGGAAAGTAGGGATCATTCCCCCGCTGAAGAGCATGGAGAACACGATTACGAAATTGATGAAATCTCTTCCGTATAGATATTTTCTAGATAATCCATAAGCCATTAAAGAGGTAAGAACCATACTGACAACTGTACCCACTAAGGTTACACCGATGGATACGCCAAGCCCTTTAAAAATAGTAGGCGTTGACAGTATATAACGGTAAGCATCCAAAGAGAATGTCGTCGGGAACAGGATGAAGCTTTTTTCTACTACCTCCTGTGTTGAAGCAAAGGAACTGGCAAACACATTGACAAAGGGTAAAAGACAGGCTAGGGCAATGAGTGTAAGCAGTGTGGTATTTACAATAGTAAACAGCCGGCTACCCATATTTTCTTTTTTAAAAGATGATTGCGACATGCAGATATCCTCCTTGTAATCGTTTCATTGAAACTTTAACAGGGGTCTGTTATTCCGTATATAATCATTAGCTTGGGCTTTGTTTTGGGAGGAAAAAGCGTGATAAGGCATAGATGATCTTTATGTATTGTAGTAATCACTATAAGATGCACGGGCCTGGAAAACCTTATAGCTGTAGGGTTCTTGGAGTATCAGTATCTGATGATTATATACGTAATGGACGAATGATCGTAATCTGGGAATCGTAAAGAAACGCGATCAAGGAGGCCGATCAGGTGAAAGAGGCAAACGTCACCATGCTGAACACGAAAGTTAATCCAGTAAGAAAAAAGCGAACGGGGCCTAGCTGGCTGAGTTTAAAAAGAAACAAGTTATTGTATCTGATGATACTCCCGGGATTTTTGTATTTTGTTATTTTTAAGTACCTGCCTATGGGCGGTCTTATCATTGCATTTCAGGACTATCAGCCGTTTCTGGGTATAGCGGATAGCCCGTGGGTAGGGTTTAAGCATTTCGTCCGATTGTTTACAGAACCTACCTTCTTTATGCTATTGAGTAATACACTTATCCTGTTTGCATTAAACATTGTTATTTTCTTCCCACTACCTATTATAGTGGCGCTGATGCTTAACGAAGTTCAGCACAAGTTATTTAAGAGCACCATTCAAACGATTATTTATATCCCCCATTTCATGTCATGGGTTATCATCGTCTCCATTTCCTATGTATTTATGAATGTGGATGGAGGGGTGCTGAATGAGATGTTGGCGGCCCTTGGGATGCAGAAGATCAGCTTTTTGACTTCTCCTGAGTGGTTGCGTACCGTGTATATCGGACAGATCATTTGGAAAGAAATTGGTTGGTCAACCATTATTTATTTGGCAGCCATTACCGTAGTGGATACGCAGTTATATGAAGCAGCTGAGATGGATGGAGCGGCAAGATTGCGCAAAACATGGCATATCACCCTGCCGGCAATTCGCCCAATCATTATTACCTTGCTTATTCTGAAGATTGGCCACACGCTGGATCTGGGCTTTGAGCATATGTACTTGCTGATCAATTCCTTGAACCGCGAAGTTGGAGAAATTTTCGATACCTATATCTATACAGCTGGTTTAAAGAACGGACAATTGAGTTTCAGTACCACAGTAGGTCTGTTCAAGGGTGTGGTTGGCTTGATTCTCGTTATGCTGTCGAACAAGTTAGCCAAAAAAATCGGCGAAGATGGTGTTTACTAGGCTTCACAGTATGCTGAATTCTTACCTCTGCCTTAAGGGCAGAGGTGGAAGATACAACACAAATACATTAGTAAAAGGGGTAATGTTGATGAATCGCAATTACAAAAAAATTGCAGCCTTAATGTTGTGTAGCGGGTTAGTACTCACTGCATGCGGAGGAGGCAATAACGCGAAGGAGTCAAATTCTTCAAATGAGGGAACGAATTCAACGGCTAAAACAACTGCTGCACCTGCAGATGTGCTAGATGCTAAAGCAAAGATTAGCTGGCTGAACATTTTACAAACGTCTACAACACCAACGGGTCCTATTCTGGACAAAATTGAAGAATTGACGAATACAGAGATTGAATTCTCATGGATTCCGGATCCTTCCAAAGAAGAACGTATTAATACTTCATTAGCATCGAATTCCCTAGCAGACATCGTTACCCTGACTATTCTTGATAACTCTTCTGTACGTAATGCACTGAAGGCCGGCATGTTCTGGGAAGTAAGTCCTTATCTTGATGAGTTCCCGAATTTGGCTAAAATTTCACAGGATACACGTACATCGGCATCGATTGCAGGTAAGCTGTACGGGGTTCCTTTCCAGAAGTCCTTGGCTAGAAACGGCGTTGTTCTCCGTAAAGATTGGCTGGATAAGCTTGGACTGCAGGTTCCAAAAACAACAGATGAGTTGATGGAAGTTGCGAAAGCGTTTACCGAAAAAGACCCTGATGGTAATGGCAAAAAGGATACCACAGGCTTCATGGACCGCAGCGATCTTGTATATGGAGCATTTAAGACATTGGGCTCATACTTTGGAACACCGAACTATTGGAGTGTAGATGATGCGGGTAAAATGACACCGGAGTTCGATACAGAGGCTTATGTCAAGACCATGGATTATATGAAGACTCTTTATGATGGTGGTTATATCAATCAGGATTTCGCTGTGACGGCTAAAACAGATCAGCAGCAGAATTTTGCGCAAGGAAAGGCTGGAATTTATGTGGGTGCCTTGTTTGACAGCAAGAACCTGCTGAATCTGTCTAAAGGCATACAGGATGGTATGGATTTGGTTATGGTTAACGATATCACTTCCACCGGTAATGAAGCGGATCGCGCCATCTGGGCTGGTAATAACGGAATTGGGGGACTGTTGTCTTTCCCGAAATCCGAAGTCAAGGATGAAAATGAGTTAAGACGGATCTTGAAATTTGTTAATGATCTTATGAATGAAGATGTCTATGGCTTGATGACTTATGGTATTAAGGATGTCCACTATACAATCGATGGAGAACAGGCGGTTACGATTAAGGATACAGATCTCTGGAAGCAAGAAGTTCAGCCATTTTCGGCATCTCGTCCATTAGAGAATGGATTCATTATCCATGATGCTGATCCACTCAAAGTTGAAGCTGATAAGCTGATCGTTGAGAATGCTAAATATGCTGTACTGAATCCTGCTTACTCTCTGGAATCTGAGACCTATTCTACTCAAGGATCTGAGTTGCAGAAGATTATGACAGATGCCACTTATAAATATATCCTAGGCAAAATTGATTTGGACGGATTTAAAGCTGAGGTTGAAAAGTGGAAGAAATCCGGCGGCAGCAAAATCATTACTGAATATGAAGCTGCTTATAAAGCTGTAAATCCTTAAGAAGTACTACAGACTATATTCTAAGAAAATAATAGAGGGGTCCTAAATGGGGAGGCTGCGTTTAGGACCATATCTATTCAAACAGGAGGAAAAAATGAAAGACAACAATGCACTTAGGAGTATGGGCTGGGGTGTTCGAATGGCAGATTCGATTATGGAGCGAACGCCAAGATTATATGAGGATAACGGATATCATGGAAAATGGTCTTATGATTATGGAGTCATCTTGAAGGGTTTTGAGCTGCTGTGGAGACAGACCGGGCAGGTTAAATATTATCAATTCATCAAAGATAATATGGATTATTTTATTGAGGAAGACGGCTCTGTGAAGGGATATCGCCTGAGCGAACATAATATTGATCACTTAAATAACGGGAAGATCCTGTTTGTGCTCCATAAAGAAACTGGGTTAGCGAAATATAAAATGGCTGCAGATTTATTAAGAAAGCAGATAACAACGCATCCTCGAACCTCAGAAGGTGCGTTTTGGCATAAGAATGTATATCCTTATCAGATTTGGCTGGATGGCTTGTATATGGGCTCTCCTTTCTATCTGGAGTATTTACTTGAGTATGAAGGCGGCAAGGGTCTGGACGATGTGACCCGGCAATTTATTCTGTGCGAGCGTCATACCAAGGATGCTGAGACGGGTCTCCTGTTTCACGCATGGGATGAAAAGCGGGTACAGCCGTGGTGCGATCCTGAAACGGGGTTGTCTCCGAACTTTTGGGGGCGTTCGCTGGGCTGGTATGTGATGGCGCTAGTGGATGTACTCGGCATGCTCCCTAAGGAACACGCGGATTATGAGATTTTGGCACGTATACTGACAGATACGCTGACAGCGCTTCGTCAGGTTCAGGATGCGGATGCTGGAGTATGGTATCAGGTTGTAAACATGGGCGGCCGTAAAGGCAATTATTTGGAGGCTTCCGCCTCTAGCATGATCACCTATGCAATGGCTAAGGGCATTCGGATTGGTGTACTCGATGATAGTTGGTTCGAGACACTTGACCGTGCTTATCAAGGTCTTATTGCTGAATTTGTGCTGGAAACCAAAAAAGGCTGGGTTAACCTGAATAAAAACTGCCAGGTCGCTGGACTCGGTGGTGAGGACCGGAGAGATGGTACTTACGCCTATTATATCAGTGAACCGATCGTAACCAATGATCAGAAGGGGCTTGGCGCATTCCTCCTGGCTTGTGGAGAATATGAATATTTGCAGCATCCCGCCGTGACGAAAGGAAGCGAGTGAAGCACATGTCTATCTACAATATAAATGACTACGGAGCACATCCTAATAGTGCAGAGCCTTCAACGGAAGCGATAGCCAGTGCCATTTATGCGGCAAGCGAGGCAGGGGGAGGAACAGTTTATGTTCCTTCCGGGCACTATCAGACGGGTGCTATCTTCATGAAAAGCAATATTGAGCTACAGCTTAGCCCTGGAGCTGAGCTTAGCTTCAGCTCTGATCCTAACGATTATCCGGTGGTGGATTCCCGTTGGGAGGGTGTGAAGCAGAACGTCCATGCTTCATGTATTTTTGGAATAAATCTAGAGAATGTATCGGTTACAGGTGCAGGCAAGCTGGATGGAAGGGGCGCACCTTGGTGGGATAAACATCGGAATTCTCCTGATTCACTGCTGTATCCCCGCCCGAAGCTTATCAGCTTCGACAACTGCCGTAGAGTCACGCTCAGAGATCTGACACTCGTGAACTCCCCAAGCTGGACTGTGAATCCTATCTGTTGCCATGATGTTACGATTGATAATCTGTCGATCTATAATCCGGCGGATTCGCCTAATACAGACGGTATTGACCCAGAATCCTGTGTGAATGTCCGCATCAGCAACTGCAATATCGATGTGGGTGATGACTGCATCGCCATTAAAGCAGGGACGGAGGATACGAAGGAGCGGGTTGCCTGCGAGAATATCACGATAACTAACTGCACGATGATTCATGGTCATGGCGGTGTGGTGCTGGGAAGCGAAATGAGCGGAGATATCCGTAATATCGTGATCAGCAATTGCGTGTTCAAGCAGACGGACCGCGGCATTCGATTGAAGTCCAGACGCGGGCGCGGAGGTGTTGTCGAAGATATTCGTGTCAGCAATATCGTGATGGAGGACGTGATCTGTCCGTTTATTCTTAATCTTTATTATTTCTGCGGACCACGTGGTAAGGACAAATATGTATGGGATAAGAATCCTTATCCGGTGACGGAGGAGACCCCCTGCTTCCGACGGATTCATTTTGCTAATATTACTGCTCGGAATGTTCACGCGGCTGCAGGTTTTCTTTACGGCCTTGCGGAGCAATACATTTCAGAAATTACCTTTTCCGATATTGATATTTCCATGGCAGAGAATGCAATCCCTGGTCGTCCAGCCATGATGTCAGGAATCCAGGATATGAACAACCGTGGGTTCTATCTGGGCAACGTAAGAGATATTCGCTTCCGCCAAGTGACGATCGAGAATCATGAAGGACCGGCTTTTTATATTGAAAATGGAGAAACGGTAGATATCACCGGCTGCCAATCGAGAAACACCCGTAAAGTGGAAGAATTAGTGCAGCAGGTAACCGTTATCCCGTCACAGGAAGATCTAAGTGAGCAGACAGACTGATAATTGACAGGATAGACCGCGGATTTGCTTAGGGTGAAGGGTGCGGATGTATGGAAATAGGAAGGAGTATGAAGATGATTACAGATAATATTCAGACTGGAGTTATTCACAATCCCATATTAAAAGGCTTCAATCCTGACCCTTGTATTGTAAGAGCGGGGGAGATGTACTATATTGCTGTTTCTTCTTTTGAATGGCTGCCCGGTGTGAGGGTGTATCAATCAGCGGACTTAGCAGACTGGGAGCATTGCACAGATATTCTGACTCATCAGGTGGATCTGCGGGGAAATCCGAAAAATTGCAGTATCTGGGCTCCACAGCTTAGTTATTATGACGGTTTGTTTTATCTGATTTATACCGATGTTAAGAGCACCAAACGGCCTTTTAAAGACTGTCATAACTATCTGATCACTGCGGAGGGTATTGAGGGACCTTGGTCTGAACCGGTATACCTAAACAGCAGCGGGTTCGATCCATCTCTGTATCATGATGAGGATGGGCGCAAATGGCTGCTGAATGAGCTGTGGGATTACCGGATTACGGAAGGCAACAAGTCCTGCGGGATTGTAATTCAGGAGTACGATCCAGAGCAGTGCCAATTAATAGGTGAACCTGTGAAAATCTTTGATTGCACACCGCTGAAGAAGACGGAAGCGCCGCATATTTACAAGCGGGGAGGTTATTACTACTTAATTACAGCGGAAGGCGGTACTGGATCAGGGCATGCGGTAACCGTAGCGCGCTCCAAGGCGCTGCTTGGTCCGTATGAGGTGGATCCGCTCAATCCGATGTTGACCTCTCGGGATAATCCCGAGCTGCCGCTTCAATGTGCCGGCCATGGAAGTCTGGTAGAGACGCCAGAAGGTGAATGGTATATGGCCCATTTATGTACGCGACCCCTGGAAGGCGAATACGCCATACTGGGGAGAGAGACTGCCGTTCAGCAGGTGCACTGGAATGAGGAGGGCTGGTTAAGACTAACCTCAGGCGGAAATACACCACAGCTCAAGGTACCAGCACCTAAAGGAACACAGTTCCTGAACCAAGTGCGGACGCTTGAATTTGAGGATGATTTTAACGGTCCGGAATTGAAAAAGAACTGGAATACACTGCGGATTCCTAGGAATGAAAGCTGGTGTTCCCTTGCTGAAAGACCGGGCTGGTTAAGAATCAGGGCCGGGGAGTCCGTGCAGAGTCTGTTTGAGCATCATATTCTGGCTATTCGCCAGACGGATATAAGCTTCCGCGCTGAAACAGCGCTTGAATATGAACCGAATACTTATCTGCAGATGGCAGGACTACTGTTATACCTGAATGAGGATAACTATCTTTATGCGTATATCAGCCAGGAAGAAGGACGTGGCAAGGTGCTGCGGTTAATGCGCTGTCAGCGCGATGAATTCACTGCGGAGCCTGTAATGATTGAACTAAATGCAGGGGAGACAGTGCGGATCGCGGTTGAGGTGCAGGAAGTGACTGGGCAATTTGTTTATCTTAAGGGTGACGATACGGAGTGGAAGCCACTTGGCGATCCGCAGAATATCAGCTTTTTGTCGGGAGGCTTCACTGGGAACTTTGTTGGCATTGCGGCGCATGATATGCAGCAGTTCGGTGGCAGCAGTGCTGATTTCGCATATTTCCGTTATCAGGGCAAGGAATAATACACACGGCTTTACTAAGGAAGGGGTTGCTCTGAGGACAGGGCCCCCTTCTTATTCCAATAGATATTAGGAGGTCTTGTATGAAGAGAAAATGGTTATCCGGGGCGCTGGTTGCGAGTCTTCTTGCAACATGTATGCCATTTGGTGGTGTCGAGGCCGCTTCTTTGGAAGCGCTTCCTGCTTTTCCGGGCGCGGAAGGCGGCGGCAAATATGTAACCGGCGGAAGAGCTCAACCTGTGTATGAAGTAACGACGTTGGCTGATTATGGTATCAAGGAAACTCCGATCCCCGGCTCCTTCCGCGATGCTGTAAGCCAAAGTAATCGGACCATTGTTTTTCGAGTGGGGGGAACCATCCATCTGAAGGAATCCCTCAAGATTACCGGCTCAAATCTGACGATTGCCGGGCAAACGGCTCCAGGTGACGGAATTACAATTGCCGACTACACAACCTCTGTTGAAGCTGACAATATTATTATGCGCTATATGCGTTTCCGGTTAGGCGACCGGGTAGCTAGTGAAGATGATGCTTTTGGATCAAGGTACCATAAGGATCTCATTATCGATCATAGCTCATTCAGCTGGTCGGTGGATGAAGTGGTCAGTCTGTATGATAACGAGAATACTACTGTGCAATGGTCGATATCCGCTGAAAGTATGCTGATGACGACACACCAAAAGGGACGTCACGGCTACGGAGGAATCTGGGGTGGCAAAAATGCCAGTTTCCTTCACAATCTGATTGCTCATAGCACCAGCCGCAACCCCCGTTTGCCGACGGTGACCAAATTGGTGGACCTGACGGAAATGTCTAATAACGTTATCTATAACTGGGGATTCGCTTCTACCTATGGGGGTGGAGCGGAAGATTATCGATATAATATCACTAACAATTATTATAAAAATGGTCCAAACACCTACACCAGTGTAAAAAATCAATTGTTTGGGGAAGTATCTCCAGAAACCCGGTTGTTTATAGATGGGAACATCATGGATGGTAATCCGAAGGTTACTGAAGACAACTGGAAGGGTGTGCAAAAGTATTCGGATATCTCTAAGCTTACGGAGCCGGCAAAGATGCCTAACCCCTATGCGGCAGTGTCGGCGGAGGAAGCCTACGTAAATGTAATGGCTGATGCCGGTGCCACTTTGCCAAGGCGTGATGCTTACGATGCGCGGGTCATTAATGATGTGAAGAATCGCACTGGACAGCATATTAATTCACCTATTGAAATAGGCGGTTACCCAGACTATACAGAGACAGCTTCCAATGTAATCGACATGGATCATGACGGTATGGATGACAGCTGGGAGATTGCTAATGGACTAGACCCTACCGATTCTGAGGATGGTAAGAAGACGACGTTATCTGCGGAGGGCTATACGAATCTAGAAGTGTATCTGAATGATCTGATTGTTTTGGGAAAAGCAGGGAATGAGCATACAGACAATCCTGTAACCGCTATCAATTATCCTGTGAATAACCAAATCATAGAGTCAGGCAACAATGTGAAGGTTACAGCCTCTGCCAGTGATAGTGATGGTATTGCTAAGGTGGAATTTATCGTTAATGGTGTGAAGCAAGCCGAAGCTACCACAGCACCTTATAGTTTCGATTGGAACAATGTGCAGGATGGTACCTATTATCTCGTTGTTCAGGCTATAGACAATAAGGGTCTCAAGACACAATCTGATAACGTGGCTATTCATGTCAACACGTCTGGATCCGTTCTTCCTTGGACTTCGGTGGATATTGGCCATCCAGGGATAGCGGGAGTGACTACACTTCATCCGGATAGCGGGAAGATTACGCTCAAATCGGCTGGGCTTATCGGAGCAACATCAGAGAGCGAAACGGCTGTTGATAATTTTCAGTTTGCTTATCAAACCCTGACAGGCAATGGTGAAATTATTGCTAGAATCGACTCCGTAACGGGAACTGACGATTATGCCAAAGCAGGTGTCATGATTCGTGATAATCTCAATGAGAACTCTAAAATGACAATGCTGGCAATCCCTTATGTCAAATATGGCAAGAAGGGAGTTATGATTACCCGCTCCACCACAGGAGCCAAGGTGGTAAAAACAGAACCGGACAGCTTCATCAATACACCTTATTGGGTGAAACTGGTTCGTCTTGGTAATGAAGTGACAGGTCTGGTATCGCCGGATAAAGTAACATGGAGCAAGGTAGGCACGGTGAAGCTTGACCTGAATGATACGGTTTATTTTGGTCTTGCAGCCGATGCCGCTAAGGTAGATAACGAGGTTAATCGTTATAATGCATCTGTCTTCAGTGAGGTGGAGCTGAAACCGCTTAGTGATCAGTTTCCTACTGCGCCCCGTGGTCTTACAGCGACAGCAGGTGAGGAAAAAGTGAAGCTGAACTGGGAGGATGTTGGTTCTGCCAAGTCGTATAGTGTTAAACGTAGTGAGGTTTCAGGCGGTCCATACAAGACGATCAATACTGAAATTAAAGATAGCCTGTATACTGATTCCGGACTCAGCTCCGGAAAAACTTATTACTACGTGGTCAGTGCAGTGAATGAGCTTGGTGAAAGCTTTGATTCCGATGAGGCCAGCGCTACGGCTGAAGGTGAAGCAGGTAATGTGTATTATGTGGATGAAGACTTCGAGCAGGTTGCTGTGGGTGTGACACCAGAGTATTATGATGTGACTCCAAATCCACAGACTGAAATTCAAAAGGTTATTGTATCTCCCACACCGTCTGACAGTAAGGGGAATACGTCAGATCAAGTGTTGAATGTGTTCGATGGTGCGAACGGCAGCGTGCAGTTTATCCGCAAATTCGCGCCAATTACGGGTGCACTCGTTATTGACACTGACTTTATGTTTGCGACAGAATCGGGAACCTCGGTGTTCCTGCAGGCCCAGAGTACAGATGGAAGCAAAACGGCATTCTCCATTGAGAGCAGAAAGCCAACGCTTCCTGAAGCTACAGGTAAATATACGCTAACCATGAGCAGGGGGAGCAGCCAGTATCATCAACTGATGAACTCTTATTCCCTAAAACAATGGTATAACCTGAAGCTAAAGGTGGATGTGAACAACGATAAAGTGGATGTATATATCGATGATCAGCCTGCGGGCTCTTTTCCGTTCACAACTACGAATTTCGCCAGCTATGGCATTGGGCGTATTTTGTCTAAGACTCCAGGCGGCGGCTCAGGAAATTATTACTTAGATAATTTAAAGATCTATGTTGAGCCGATTGAAACACCGCTTGGACTGACTGGACTTCCAGGAAACCAAGCAGCCCAGCTATCCTGGCCTGCTCTTGAAGGGGCAACTTCCTACAATATTAAGAGAAGTCTTAAGAGCGGGGGGCCTTATGAGACTATTGCCAACGCTATTACAGAGACATCATATATTGATACTGAAGTTACCAACGAAACTACCTATTATTATGTTATCTCGGCGATGGCGCCGACTGGTGAATCGGGAAATTCCAATGAAATTAGTATTACCCCATCCGCTTTGGCGGTGAAATTGCCTGCGCCAGAATCGTTCGCGGCTGTAAGCCGGAATACTCAGCTGGATCTCAGCTGGAATGCTGTGGAGAATGCAGCCAGCTACAGCATCAAGAAGTGGAATGAGACTTCAGGCAGCTATGAACTCGTGGCAAAAGAAATCGCCGGCACAACTTACCGCGTCGGAGGTCTGGCCAACGGGCAAACCTACCGTTACGTCGTATCTGCAACCAATGTGGCCGGAGAGGGAAAAGAATCAGCGCCTGTTGAAGCTACTCCGCAATCTCCTTTGGGAACGCCTGTCGTTTCCATTGAAGCTGGTGACAGTGTAATGAAACTCAGCTGGCCAGCGATTGAGGAAGCGAGCCAGTATATTGTCAAACGTGCCTCATCGGCGAATGGTCCTTATGAAGTGCTCGGGTCTGATTTATCAGACACAAGCTTTACTGATAGTGGGCTCGTAAACGGAACACCGTATTATTACAAAGTCAAAGCAATAAATGGTACCCGTAGTAGTCTAGATTCAGCTGTTGCCTCAGCGGTTCCATACCAGAATTCCGGCCAGCCGCAGACTCCACAAGGAGTTAGTGCTGAGCCTGGCAACACTGATATCCATCTGACTTGGAATGTAGCTGATGGAGCTAGCAGCTATCAAATTCTACGCTCGGAGAGCGGTGGCAGTTATGCGGTCGTAGCCGACGGCATCGAAGCAACCGATTATACCGATAAAGGCTTGAGCAACGGGACTGCCTATCAATATGCGGTAATCGCCATCGGTGATAAGGGTGCCAGTCTTCCATCCGAGGTGGTCAAGGGAATTCCAGCTCCTGTCATTATTGTTGCTCAGAATGGGACAGGAGATTATAAAACGATTAATGACGCTATTCAAGCAGTACCTGATAATAGTGCCCTAACCACGATTATTAAAGTGAAGAACGGCACGTATAAGGAGAAGGTGCTTGTACCTTCTAGTAAGATGAATATTAGTATCATCGGTGAGAGCCGGGAAGGTACCGTACTTATTAACGGTGACTCCGCGAAAACCATTGGCTCAGATGGTAAAGAAATGGGCACCAGCGGCAGCTATACATTAAAGGTTGCGGCAACTGATTTCACACTGGAGAACATGACGGTTGAGAACAGTGCTGGGCGGGATGCCGGTCAGGCAGTCGCTTTATATGCTGAAGGAGACCGGGGAGTGTACAGAAATGTTAAGCTTCTAGGATATCAGGATACCCTGTTCGCAGATAAGGGAAGAGCCTATTTCGTCGACAGCCATATTGAAGGTACAGTAGACTTTATCTTCGGTAATTCCGCTGCCGTATTCGAGAATAATGTGATTCAAAGTGCGGGTGCTGGCTATGTTACTGCGCCTTCCACGGCAACGGGTAAGCCTGGTTATGTGTTCATCAATAATCGACTAACTGCCAGTGAGGGCGTTGCTGCTGGAACCGTTGATTTGGGCCGGCCATGGAGAGAATACGGCAGCTCTACCTTCATTAATACGGAGATGGGAGCTCATATTCGTGCTACTGGCTGGCATGAATGGTATGAAGGTCGTTCCAAAACTGCACGGTTCTCTGAGTTTTTAGGTTACGGAGAGGGTGCTAATGCAGCTTCACGTTACAGCTGGTCCAAACAATTAACAGCAGAAGAGGCGGCTGCCTATACGATTGAAGCTGTGCTTGGTGGAAGTGATGGCTGGAATCCACAGCAATCCAAGATTTTAGTGGGACAAGAGCAGATACCTGCGGTACATGTCTCTTCAATTACTTTAGCGGGTAAAGATGGAATTAGCAGCATTGAGTCGAAGGGCAGTGCCTTGCAGCTGCAAGCCTCTGTGCTTCCAGAAAATGCGACGAATCCTAAAGTTATCTGGACGGTAACTGAAGCAGATGGGGTAACCTCAACGGATAAAGCGGTTATTGATGAGAAGGGCTTGCTTACAGCTAGAAAGAACGGTAGCGTTCAAGTAACGGCGCGAGCTCTAGATGGAAGTGGAGTATCCGGAAGCCTAGAGATTAAGATCAGCGGACAAGATGAGATTGCCCGTAATCTGCCCGCTGCAACGCTTAACGGACCCGTCAAAGTGGCGGCAGGACAGGATTTCACTTACCGTGTAGGGCTTACAAATGTTACTACCTCCGTCTACAAGGAAGTGTATGCTGTAGACTTTACCATGGCATATGACGTATCTGGTGTGGAATTCGTATCCGCTCAGACCTTGCCAGACGGATTCAGCATCACTCATATTAATGAGGACAGTCCAGGTCTAATAACAGTTAGTGTAGCTGGAACGGAGGCAGGAAATATCCTGACTCATGATGCGGAATTCTTAGAAATGATCTTCAAAGCGAAGAAGACAACCCGTGAAATCGCCGTGCCGCTTGGATTTATTTCTTTCCGAGGATCCAACACAGATGTTGAATTTGACATCCTGCATGAGGCACAGTCGGTTGTTCATGTCATTCCTATATCCGTCATGGAGATAAAAGTCTCCTCCAAAGATAATGTGAGCGAAATCAAGTCAGGGCAAACCCTGCAAATGGTAGCTGTAATCCTGCCGGACCATGCATCCGATCCAGCAGTGAGCTGGTCAGTGGTGAATGAGGATGGATCAGCTACTGAGCGAGCATCTATTACGGATACCGGCTTGCTCACTGCAATTGCAGCAGGCAAGGTAACCGTGAAAGCGGCAGCTAAAGATGGCTCTGGTGTTGTAGGCACGATGTCCATTGAGATTATGGCAGAATCGCAGGTTTCAGAATCGGGCGGTACTTCAACTTCAACGACATTCAAACCAGTGAAACAACCGGAACCAACTGTGAACGCAGATGGAGTTACTCTTTCCGTGACAGCGGATGTGAATGGTAAAGCTATTGCAGAGGTATCCTCAGCGATTCTGCAACAAGCAATTGGCTCAATGCAGAATGGAGTATTGAGAATCACAGTGAAGCCAGCCTCTGCCAGCTCGGTGATTGAACTGACCTTGCCAGCTCGTGAGTTGGCTGGAGCGGGAGCAAAAGCAATTCAACTTTTAGAAATAGACATGGGATTGTCTACGTTCCGAATAAATGCTGACCTGCTTCTTGCGATGGCAGGATCTGACGCCGCAAGCGTGAAGCTTGTAGTTGGCAAAGTTGACGCGAAGACACTGTCGCTTCAGACAGATGTCGGGGATATTTATGAGTTTAAGTTCTTTGTTGATGGCAAACAGTTTGACAGCTTTGGGCGTGGACTGAAGGTTGAACGGGATTACAAATCAAAGACAACTTCAGGTGTAGAACAAATAGTAGCCTACCAAATCCGTGAAGACGGGACTGTAGAGGTGGTTAGAAATTCCCGGTTTAATCCGACAACTGGCAAGATCATCTTCAGACCAGACAATTCCGGCAGATTCGCAGTAGGATATGCGGAAAATTCCTTTAAGGATATCGCTGGACTAGGCTGGGCACAAAATAGCATTCAAGCCCTTGCCGCCAGAGACATTCTGAATGGCACCGGAGATCATAACTTCGGGCCACAGCTGAATGTAACTCGGGCACAGTTCCTAAAGATGCTGATGCTTGCATTAGAGCTAGAGGAAGGTAATGCGGCAAGTACATTTAAGGATGTTTCGCTGGATGCTTGGTACTACAGCTCCGTTGCTGCTGCTCAGCAGCTAGGAATTATTCAGGGCAGATCTGATGGAACCTTCGGTGCTAATGAAACAATTAGCCGTGAGGAAATGGCGTTGATGGCTTATCGTGCAGCACAGCTCGCTAAGCTTACGGTCGTGGAAGTGGACCAGCCAGTGAATTTCAATGATGCCGCTGATGTTTCAGCCTACGCTCGTGAGGCTGTACAATTCATGAGCGGAGCAAAGATTATTCAAGGTGTGGGCAAAGATAACTTTGCACCTAAAGCCAATACAACTCGTGCTCAGGCAGCTGTTATTGTCTATCGATTGTTCCAGCTAAATCCTTAAATTTCAAGTTGACACCCTGTGTGATTTATCATATTATGATTGGAGTTGTTATAAGTAAATAAACCAAACTCTATCCAGTGGATGGAGTGGCGGAACTTTGTCAAAGATGTATTCTTTGGTTTCAATCGCCCCTTGTCATTTCGATGACAAGGGGCTTTATTATGTTAATGAGCTTGCTCAAGAGAAAGGGAAGAGGTTTACGATGAATATGAAGTTATTCAAATATGCTTTACTAGTTTTTTTAGGCGCTTGTAGTTATGGCTCACTCTCTACGATCGTCAAACTTGGAATGAACGATGGCTTTAGAATGAAACAATTGGTAGGATCACAATACTTTTTTGGATGGTGTATGCTGCTCTTGCTGGTCTTATTATTTTCTCGAAAGAAATTAGGGCTAAAAACAGGCGGGAAATTATTAGCCGCTGGGATCACCATCAGTTTAACTGGCATTTTTTATGGCTTCGCCGTTGAACAATTACCTGCTTCGATTGCGATTGTACTGTTATTCCAATTTACTTGGATCGGTGTAATTCTGGAGGCGGTTGTAGATCGAAAACTTCCTAGTCGGGAAAAAGTGATTTCGATGGTTATCCTTCTAATTGGTACAGTATTAGCGGGGGGCATCCTTGAGCCGAGTATAGGTGGAATTACGACCACTGGTGTAATTTTTGGCTTAATGTCAGCCGTGTCGTTTGCTTTCTATATTTTTGTGAGTGGAAGAGTAGCTACGCAGGTGCCTGCCGTTAATAAAAGCTTGTATATGACCACTAGTGCAATGGTTATTATTATGACTGTTTTTTCGCCTTCGTTTTTATATGACGGTGCGATTACCGATGGGCTTTGGAAATACGGCCTACCTCTAGGTTTGTTGGGCATCGTAATTCCAGTTCTGTTCTTTTCGATCGGGGTTCCGAAGCTGGGTTCAGGTCTAGGCGCGATTTTAGGGGCAGCGGAGTTACCGGCAGCTGTAGTAGCCTCCGTGTTAGTTCTGCAAGAAGAGGTATCATTACTTCGCTGGATCGGTATTATCGTAGTTCTGATCGGGATCGCAGCTCCACAAATCCTACCGATGGGGACAGGGAAAAAGTCATCCAAACCATCACCAAAACAATCACTCCGTAAGGTAGAACTTTAATCGGCAAACTGGCATCGATGGTATGATCTGATCCTGAGAGGATTAGATTATCTATCGGTGTTTTTTTGTGGAAAAAAAGATTGGTGTTAATTTTTCTGGTATCGATAATGGATGTCTATTATATAGTGGTTCTATTCTTAACTAAATGGAGATGACCACTTATGAACACTAAAAACTATGACTATTTTAAAACGCTGCATGATCAAAAAAATCCACTGATCCTGTACAACTGCTGGGATGTAGCCTCGGCTAAAGCAATAGAGCAAGCTGGAACAAAGGCGGTAGCAACTAGCAGCTATTCCATGGCGGAAGCGTGGGGATATTCGGACGGTGAACAGCTTACATTTGAGTTTATGCTTTGGATGATTTCAAAGATTGCCGAACGAGTAGCGGTTCCATTGACCGTAGACATCGAAGGTGGATATGCTATAGATGAGGATATTTTAGCGCATAACATGGAGCAGTTATTTCAATTAGATATCTGTGGTATCAATTTTGAAGATCAGATCGTAAATCATCCTAACAATGAACTATGGGAGACCAGCGAACAAAGCCGGAGGATCAAAACCATACAACAAGTAGCCTCCAAACTGCAAAAGCGAGTGTTTATTAACGCTAGAACGGATATCTTTTTCAAGGCTAAGGAACATTCGATGGATCTAGTCAATCAAGCTATAGAACGTACCTATGCTTATGCTGACGCTGGAGCGGATGGGATTTTTATACCGGGGCTCGCTGATCCAAGCTTGATTGAACAATTTGTTGAAAAATCGCCACTGCCTGTGAATATTATGGTTATGGACGGTATGCTTTCAAATCATGAATTGCAAAATATTGGCGTGAAACGGATTAGCTATGGACCGCGTAGTTTCTTTCAGGCACAACATAACCTCCAAGAAAATGCCCGGCAAACGCTTGATGCCTCAGGACTTTATTTAGAAATGAGCTAACCACAATATGATAACTAATGAGCAGGATATCGATAAATATTATAAGATGCTGGTCGAGAAAAATTCGAATTATGAGGGCGTATTTTTTGTAGGAGTGAAAACAACGGGCATCATGTGTAGGCCAACTTGTCCGGCTAAAAAGCCATTAAAAGAAAATTGTGAGTTTTTTGCTACAGCCAAGGAAGCCTTATTAGCTTCATATAGACCTTGTAAAAGGTGTCAGCCGCTATCCAATCCAACAAAAATGTCTCCTGAAGTAAAGCTGCTTGTAGAAGCTATTGAGAGCAATCCGGAACGAAAATGGACAGATAAAGATTTTGATGAGCTGTCTATTAGTGCAAACACGGCACGCCGCCAATTTAAGAAACAATTTGGAATGACCTTTATCGAATATGCACGTTCTAGACGTTTAGGACTGGCATTCAAACATATTAGGAATGGGGATTCAATCATTAACGCACAACTGGAAAGCGGGTACGATTCGAGCAATGGATTTAGGGATGCTTTTTCACGAACGATGGGGACTGTCCCGAATCATTCCAAGCAGATTAAAGTGCTGTACTGTACTTGGATAGAAACGATATTGGGTTCTATGCTGGCCATCTCCGATGAAGAGAGTCTTTTACTGCTGGAATTTGTGGATCGCAAGGGACTTGAAAATGAAATCAAGAGATTACGCACTCGTTTAAATGCAACTATATTACCTGAAAAGGTAGCCGTCCTTCACCAAATTGAGGAGGAATTGAAGCTGTATTTCACCGGTGAACTTACGGAATTTACAACGCCGGTTCGTTATTTGGGCTCAGACTTTCAGCAAAAGGTGTGGAATGAACTCCGGAAAATACCTCTGGGACAGACAGCTTCTTATAAGGAGCTTGCAGAGAAAATCAACAATCCTTCTGCTTGCCGCGCTGTAGCAAGGGCGAATGGCACCAATCAACTCTCAATCTTGGTTCCATGTCATCGAGTGATAAATAGCAATGGTGAATTGGGGGGCTATGGAGGCGGGCTTGCCAGAAAAGAATGGTTAATCAAACATGAGTCTAACCGCTCCTTAAAGGAGAATAATTTTATTTAACTACTTCTCTCTATTACGGAGAAAGTGATGGGTCCCCTTACTTCAAGGCAGGAGATTCATCACTTTCTGTACTTAAATACTGAACTAACATGTCCACAAATCGGTTAGCAATTTGAATATCCTGAAGTTCGTTGTTGAAATCGTCTTTGGAAATCAGGCTCATTTTCTGCAATAAACCCATCATAGACGTGAAGATGAAATGAGCAGTGGATAAGGGTTCTGTATCAAATTTTAATGATCCATCTTTAACTCCGGCCTCTAGAGCATCCATTAAGAAATGTCGTTCTTTACCCCGCATCACAAAATTTCTGTAATTTTCTTTGAGTTCTTTACTGTAATCATAGGCTTCAAAATGCAAATCGAATAGAAGAATGAATTTGATGTAACCTGGGTGTTGCCGGGCATAATCAATCCAAGCATTAAGCATCGAAGCAAGCATTTGCTTACCATTCATTTCAATTGAAGAAGGTGCGCTTCTAACAAATTGCGTCATACTCTCCAGGATTTCCATCTGGACCTCAAAAATCAGTTCGTTCATGGACTGGAAATGCTTATAAAAGGTAACCCGGCTTACACCAGCCACGTCGCAGACATCCTTAATATTAACTTTGAGAAAGCTTTGCTTCATAAAAAGATCCTTCGCCGCAGCAATCAATTCTTCCCGGTTTCTGTTTTTTAAATTCTGGTGCCAGTTCTCAGTCATGGGTTACACTCCTTTCTTGTTCTTTTTTTGGTTTTTGTAAGGTGATGAAAAAGGCAGATGCCAGGATAATTGCCCCAAAAATATAGGGGATATCCATGTGTTTGTCAAACATCAATCCCGCTAAAATGGGTCCAAGTATGTTTCCTATGCTGGTATACGTTGTATTTAATCCGGCAGCAAATCCTTGCCGATCACCAGCTGAGTTGGCAATCAATGTACTTACTGTGGGTCGTAAAAAAGCATTAAAAGCAAAAAATAAACCGGATACAACTAATAAATAACCTAAATTGATCTTGAATATCATCAACAATAAGGTTATAGCGGTCATCACCAATGATATACGTATAAGCTTTATCTCGCCAAGTCTCTTAATCAGATGATCAAGCAGCCAGATCTGCACAATAATGCCTATAATAGCACCAACCGTAATAATGATTGAGATTTTCGTTGCATCAAAACCGTATTTTTGTTCCACAAAAAGGGCGTACACCGTTTCATAATTCATCAAACCAAATGTCATAATCAGAATGAGCAGCAGATAGCGGAAATAGGACGTCCGGAATGAATTTACGATTTGATTACGAATGGCTTCCCGAGGGGCCCATTTGTTAACGGATTTCCGTTTTTCCTTTGGGAGTGTCTCTGGCATATAAAAACAAAGTATCGTAGCGATAAGCCCAAGTCCACCCGCAAAAAAATAAGGCATCCGTATGCCAAACCCAGCGATAATGCCGCCTAACCCTGGACCAAGTACCATACCCAAATTCATGGAAGCCCCCAAGTACCCCATACCTTTAGCGCGGGTTTCATGGGTGGTGATATCAGCGACGTAGGCCATATTGGAAGGAACCATGATTCCGATACCTATACCCCCAATAAATCTTGCGATATAGAGTAGGGGTAATGTCGTAGAGACAGCAAATATCAGATCTGAAAGCACGGTTAAAAACATTCCGGAAATGATCATTGATTTTCTTCCCCATTTATCAGAAAGCTGTCCCCCTATAGGTGAAAAAATAAACTGTGCTGCTCCAAAAGCTGCAATAAGATATCCGGCAGCAGCTCCTGACGCATTAAACAGCTTCAGATACTCAGGTAGAATGGGAATAACCATACCTTGCCCTAATAAAGCGATAAATAGATTCAACATCAGAATGAAAAGTGGAAATCTAGCAGACTTAGATAAGCTGCTCATATCTTAGCCCTCCCATATGGTTTACACTGTGTAATTCTTTACTCGATGTAAACCATGATAATGGAATGATGGGTCCTTGTAAAGGTGTATCTGAAATTTAGGATACGTCGTTTTTTGTACGTTTTTTCAAGTAAAAAAAGTACTGTTTTAAACAAAAGAAGGAAAATTTATGAATTCACATCATTATCCAAGTATGATAGCATGATCTATATATTTTGGTGTAAAGCGCGGGCTTATCTTAATAAGATTGGAGCGAACATCATGCTTAAGGTTCTGATCGTGGACGATGAACCCTGGGTTCTTGAGGGGCTAAGGACGATGATCGACTGGGAAAAATTCGGTTATGAAGTTTGTGGTGAAGCTCAAAACGGCACGGATGCGATGAGGCTTATCCAGGAGAATAAACCGGAACTGGTTCTTACGGATATTAATATGCCTGTAATTGACGGACTTGAGCTTATTACAAAGTTGAATGAGGTCATGGAGAAACCTCCTAAATTTGTGATTCTGTCTGGATATGATGACTTCAAGTATGCACGTACGGCATTGCGCCAGCGGGTAAATGAATATTTATTAAAACCCATTGATGATGAAGAAATAGAGGCTTTATTAAGCAGGATCACTCCAATAATCCAAAATGAAATCGCTTCCAATGAGGAGTTTGATAAAAAGCAATTTTTTATCGTAAATAATATCATCAACCGCCTGATCCAAGGGGAGTATAACGAAAATTTAGAGCTTCTAACCCGAAACACCTTGAAGCTTCAAGCGGATGCAGAGTTAATGTGTATTCTTATCGAACCGGCCTCCTCTATGAATCCATTCCAACCGCAGATAAGTGATTATTTTTCCGAGGAACACTTCTGCTTCTTTCAAGACGGATCGGGAAGAGCGGGGATCATTCTTCAGTCTGCTTCTATCGGCAATGAGAGCCTGGAGACTATCGTCAACCAGATGCATTCAGATCTTACTGAACAATCACAGGAGCTGGTCTTTCTAGCACTTAGCAGCAGAATGGTCGGGGTGAGCTCGATTCGAGAGATTTATAGGCAGGCACTTGAGGTATGGAAACGAAAAACGCATCAGCAGAAAAGAGGGGTCTTTTATTATAGTGAGCTTAGGAGCCTGAAAAAGGAAGAACCTCATGAGGATCATTTCAGACAGCTGCTGCATAAGGTCCAAACGAATGATACGGAACAGATCCAGCCTTGTGTAAAAGAAGCGTTCACTGCTTTCGTCGAGAATCTGCTGACCCTTGAAGTTGTAAAAGCAAAAGTGGCCCATTTAGAGCTTACGATCTGTAGAATTATAGCTCAAATGAATGGAGACCCGGATACGATTATGATTAAGCTTCAGCAAGAATACGGAAATCTAGGTGAGCTTAGTGATTATTTTATATTAAGCAATTATGTACAAAGTCTGTGTGAACGGGCTGCCGTCTATCTGTCTGAACTAGAGCAGCAGAATGAACAAAATACGATCTACAAGGTTATTCAGTATGTGGATCGGGAATTTCGGAATAAATTAAAACTTCAGGATTTGGCACAACAATTTCATATTAATTCTACCTATTTGGGACAACTGTTCAGAAAGCAAACGGGTCAGGGTTTTAGTGAATACCTAAATGCCAAACGGATTGAAGAGGCAAAAAGTCTGCTGAAACGAACACAGCTAAAGATATCGGATATAGCGGTGCAGGTGGGATTCTCTAACACTGATTATTTTATAGATAAGTTTAAGCTGCTTGTAGGGGTAGTACCATCCGTGTATAAAAATGAGAATAAGAACCAACAGCTCTAGGGGAAGCAAGGTGTTTCATATGGAGAGAAAAAAATTCAGATTTAGAAAAGTAGTGAATGATATTCCCTTAAATTATAAATTTTCCCTTATTTATATCATAGGTGTTCTTCTCCCTATCATTATTATTAACCTTGTTTTTTTGGATCGGATTTCCGATCTGATCAAATCGAGAGAGCAGCAGAATCTAGAGATATCCTTAGAAAGAGCCCGAAAGGATATTCATGACTTCATTGAAGGTGGGGTAGCTGTCAGCTATACGCTTTCTGCTGATAAGAACCTGTATGAATTGCTTGAGCGGACGTATGGGAACTCTATTGAATTCTATGACACTTTTGATGAACAGCTAAGAGGCCGCATGAATAGCTATATGCCGGTGAACAATCAGATTGAACGGATTACTGTATTCACGAACAATGATTCCATTGTTTCTGGCAGCAACTATCAGGTCATCAATGAAAAGGTTATGAATAGTGAATGGTATAAGCAGTCGAAGGCTGCGAATAAACATCTGTTTCTTGCCGCTTATCATATGAGTGACATCTCTAGTGTGATTTCTACAGCGCCTTATTTGAGTGTTATTGAGCGAATGGACGCTTACAGCTCATACAATAAATTTGAAAAGCTGCTTAGAATTGACTTGGATCTCAGTAAAATATATGACGTGATTATCAGAGAAAAAGATTACTTGAGTCTTTATCTGGTTAACGAGCAGGACGAGATTATTATGTCTGCCCAAAGCGGGTATCAAAGAGGCACCACGGAACCTTATCCCGTGTTCAAGCTGCAGGATGATGAGCGCAAGGAGGATGTGCATATTGTACCCGTCGGCGGAGCTAGTTATATAAAAGGCTGGCGGATAATAGGAATTACACAAGGTGAGCGTATTGCCCAAGCGATAATGGAGATTAGGATTTATGCAGGGATTCTGGCGTCCATTGTCACGCTAATCACAACCGCTTTTTTATATGTGATGTTAAGATCCTATAATTATCGGGTGAAACGGTTATCCAGACATATGCAGAAAGTATCCAATGAGAAATTTGAGCTGATTCGGATTGATGAAGGCCAGGATGAGATCGGGGGCCTGATCCGTAATTTTAACAGGATGACCACTACCATTAATTCCTTGATCAATGATGTATATAAACTGGAGATTCAAAAAAATAATCTGGAGATGGAAAGAGTAAGGGCTGAGCTGAATTTCCTGCAAAGCCAGATGAATCCGCATTTTCTGTTTAATACGTTAAATGCCATTTTGGTAGTCTGTACTAAAAATAATTACTCAGATGTTACGGATATCATTAAGAGTTTATCGAAATTACTTAGACGGCTGCTGAGCTGGAAAGAGGATCTCGTTACCTTGGAAGAAGAAATGACTTTCATTGAGATGTATTTGAAAATTGAAAAATTCCGGTTCAGGGATAAATTCGACTATCAATTTGAGATCGATGAGCAGTCGCTTCAATATAAGATTCCCAAGCTAAGCATGCAGCCGCTCGTTGAGAATTCCTGCAAACATGGTCTACAGGCCATAGAGGGACTAGGTGTGATAAAAGTGAAGACGTTAGTGGAGGAGGGACGATTAAAAGTTACCGTCTCTGATAACGGTAAAGGGATAGAGCCAGAGAAGCTGCAAGAATTATTAGGTAATGTTCAAAATGAAGCGTCTTCGGGAACGAATATCGGAATCCGCAACGTGTACCGCCGATTAGAATTGTACTATGAAGATCAGGTCCGTTTTGATATCAGCAGCGTTCCGGATGAAGGGACCATTGTCACTTTTGACATTCCACTAAAACTCCTGGAACGGAAGAATAGCTAGAAAGTGAGGGACCCCCAATGAAATACAAAGTATTATTGATCGATGATGAGCCTAGTGCGCTTGAAGCGATGCAGCTGTGGATTGATTGGCAGGAGCTTGGCTTTGAGGTATGTGGAACCTCCAGCAATGGCAAAGAGGGGCTGGAGCTAATGAAACAGCTAGAGCCAGATCTTGTAATTACGGATGTTAATATGCCGCTAATGAATGGGCTGGAGATGGTCGCAGCTTGGCAACAAGCTGAGATTAAGGAGATCAAATTTGCCATACTAAGTGGTTATAGTGAGTTTGAATATGCTAAGACAGCTATACACTATGGAATTAATCATTATCTGATGAAGCCAGTGTTTCCGGAAGAGGCGGCAGAAGAATTGCTGGAGATATATCAGGAGCTGGAGCAGGAAGCTCAGAAGCGCAGTTTAAATCAAATAGCCTCCGCGGAGGAGGCTGTTTCTCTCCTGAAAGGAATGCTGCATGAGAAAGCTGAGCAGTCGAATCAGGAGGTACTTAACCGACTATCGAAAGGTAAAAACCATTGGAATATTTGTTTGATACAGACAGAGCCGGTTTTATATACGGAGATCAGAGAGCAAGCCTCAGCCCTCCTAACCGATAAAGATTCTATGTTTCTGATGGATCTGGAGAGTCATTGTTTTGGAATCGTATATGGATACAATTCATTGTCCACTGAGGGAGCTGTGATCGATCAGATTGCAACTCCTTTGCTGAATGAACACCCCAAACAAGCTTTATATATTGCAACAGGTGCTGGTGTAGGCTCCTTGCTTCAGATCGGGAACAGTTTCCGAATGGCGAAAGAAGCATTAATGTATTATTTTTATTTTTCTGAAAATGTAGAGATCCTGACTTATCAGGAGATTAAGGATAGTCCCTTTAGTTATCATTATGATCAAATTCAACTGATGGATGACTTGATAAGACCGATTAACACCCTGGACTCCGCAGGCTTTAGCCAAGCTGTGAACTCGGCAGCCCGCAGTTTCCGGGAACAGCGCATCGCTCCAGAGGTTGTGAAGAAAATTGTTATTCATATGATGTATAAGATTATTGAGTTTACCTCGGAAGCCAGTGAAGTTCATGAGTCCTCCTTATCTAATCAAATTAGAATCCCCGCGATGTTAGACTCAATGATCACCTTGACGGACTTAATGCGTAATTTGCTATTCTGCGGCGAGGCCAGTATCGATATCCTTCTTAAGGAACAAAACCTAAAATCACAGGGGATTGTTCAGGAGATTAACAATTATATTGAAGAGCATTTTCGCGAATGTCTTACTATTAAGAGACTATCAGAGGTTTTTTTCCTGCACCCGGTATATCTGGGTCAATTATTGATCAAGAAGAACGGTATTAATTTCAATGAACAGCTGCATAACCTCCGAATAAAAGAGGCAGTACATTTACTTCAACAAAATAAATTAAAAAATAGTGAAATCGCTGAAAAAGTGGGCTATGGCAATTATAGTCAGTTCCTCAAGCAATTTGAAAAAAAGCTGCATATGAGCCCTAACGAATTTAAAAACACTAATACCTAAACTTTTTGGGGGTACATCTTTAATTCTGGCGTATTTTCAGAAGATTATCACCTCTATAATTTAACTTGTAAGGGCTTACAACATTGTTACACCAACAAATATATGGAGGTGCTTTATGGGGGGCAAGTTAATATCCAAATGGAAACTTAGTCTGATTGCTGTGTTATCCCTAAGCTTTACCTTAGCAGGGTGCGGAGGAAATAACAGCAACAATACGACGGCTAAAGGGGAAGACAAACCAGCAGAAACAGCCACTTCAACTGCTGCAGGAACAGATTCTGATAAGATTGAACCTTTTGAAATTAGTATCTTTCTTGGAGAAGCAGGCCAGCAACCAACACCAGATAATAAAATTTACAAAATGATTAAAGAAAAAACAGGCGCATCCTTCAATTTCGAATTCTTAGCTGGGGATCTTAACCAGAAGCTAGGCGTAATGATTGCCGGTCAGGATTATCCGGATTTGATGACTGCCAATACTAAGCTGACAGGAGCGGAAGCTTTTATCCCGCTTGAAGATTTGATTGAACAATATGCTCCAAACTTGAAAGCGCATTACGCAGATTACTGGAACATGATGAAAGACCCGAATGATGGACATATTTATACGCTTCCGAATTATGGTGCGTATAACGGTAAAGTGAATACAACCTATTATGCAGGTCCTGCTTTCTGGATTCAGAAGGACATCCTGAAAGATGCTGGTTATCCAAAGGTGAAGACCTTGGACGAGTATTTTGACCTCATTGTGAAATATAAAGAAAAAAATCCAACTATCGATGGAACGCCAACCATCGGATTCGAAATTCTTAACAACGACTGGAGAAACTGGGGATTGTTTAACGCTCCTCAGCATCTGATCGGGCACCCGAATGATGGCGGAGTGGTTGTTAATGATAACGTTGCAGAAATCTTCGCAGATAAAGACTATGCTAAGCAATACTATCAAAAGCTTAATGAAATGAACCAATTGGGCGTTATCGACCAAGAAACATTTGTGCAAAACTACGATCAATATTTGGCAAAACTGTCCAGTGGAGCCGTTCTGGGAATGTTTGATCAGCACTGGAACTTTGGTTCAGCAGAAGATTCACTCCGGACACAAGGTAAAGATGAAAGAACTTATGTAGGACTTCCACTTGTGTTTGATACCAGCACTAAAGATTATTATCTGGATCGCCCAGCGCTGAACTTGAATAATGGCTTCGGGATCAGTATCAATGCCAAAAATCCTGAAAGAATTATTAAACTAATGGATACATTGATTCAAGAAGATTGGCAAAAAATCTTCACTTGGGGTATCGAAGGTGAAGATTATCAAGTGGAAAATGGCCGCTTTATAAGAAATGAAGAACAACGGAAGAACGCAGTTGATGCTACATGGAAGCTCAGCAACAAAGCAGATGCTTGGTATGCTACAGCTCCGAAATTGCAAGGATTCTTTGAGGATGGAAACTCAACAGATGCTGCGGCTCAACCAGAAGAATACCGGGCTGCACTCAAGCCGTATGACAAGGAAATCCTTGATGCTTATGGCTTCAACAGTTATGTGGATTTCTTCAGCGAGCCTGAGCCGAACCCAGTAGCTTATCCAGCTTGGTCCATAGATCTTGTTGAAGGCTCAGATGCCAAAATTGCCGAAACGAAGCTGAATGAATTGCGAACCAAGTACCTGCCAAAAGCAATCTTGGCCAGTCCATCAGAATTCGATAAGGTTTGGAATGACTTTGTTGGAGAAATTGGTAAAGCGAATGTCAAAGCCTATGAAGACAAAATCAATGAACAGCTTAAATGGAGATTTGATACTTGGAGTGTTAAATAGTTAGAGCTTGCTTAAAAATCAGAAAGTGGTGGCTTATTAGGCCAACCACTTTCTGAAATATATGGATGATGTGGGGAGAAAACATATATGGATGAGATATTAACGGGGAAAAAAGTTAACCGGCATCCTAAAAGAAAAAAGAAGCAACCGATTACTATGACCTTGATTAAGAATCAGAAACAGCTGATTTGGATGTCGGTTCCATTAATGCTTTATATTATACTATTTGCTTATGTTCCCATCTGGGGATGGACGATGGCTTTCCAAGATTATAAACCAGCTAGAGCATTTAGTGAACAAACATGGGTGGGTTTAAAACACTTCAAGTTTCTTTTTACGGACGATAGCTTTTTGAGAGTACTGCGCAATACGTTGGCCATGGGCCTAATTAATCTAGTTCTAGGATTTGTGACTGCGATAATACTGGCATTGCTGCTTAATGAGATCAAAAATGTATTTTGGAAAAGAACCGTTCAGACCATATCCTACTTGCCTCACTTCCTCTCTTGGATTATTGTAACAGGCATTGTAGCTACTTCTCTTTCGGTTAATGACGGGATTATCAACATCGTGCTCATGAAATTGCATCTCATTGATTCACCGATCCTTTGGTTGAGTGAAGGGAAGTATTTCTGGGGTATTGTAGGTGCTTCACACGTCTGGAAAGAAGTCGGATGGAGTACTATCATCTACTTGGCGGCTATCGCCTCTATTGATCCGGCTTTATATGAAGCTGCTGAGATTGATGGAGCGAACCGGTATGAGAAAATGCGTCATGTAACTTTGCCGGGCATGAAAGCAACCATTGTAATCCTGTTAATAATGTCCGTAGGACATGTACTGGAAGCTGGATTTGAGGTTCAGTACTTGTTAGGAAACGGGCTTGTCGTAGATTGGTCGGAAACGATTGATATATTTGTATTGAAATATGGTATAGCGCAAGGGAATTATTCCTTAGCTACCGCGGGTGGTATTTTCAAAACAGTCGTAAGTGTAACGTTGCTGCTATTAGCTAACTGGACTGCGAAGCGGCTAGGGGAAGAGAGGCTGTTATAATCATGGAAAAAACTCAATTGATTCCTCAAAAATCTCCAAAAAGTAATGCTGGAAACCGGATGAAAAATCTGAGGTTCGAACCCGTAGTGTTCAGCACCTTCAATACTATATTTATGGTTTGTCTAGTTATTGTTACCTTGTATCCATTCCTGAATACTATAGCAGTCTCCTTTAATGCGGGGAATGATACCATCCGCGGCGGCATTTATTTATGGCCTAGAGAGTGGACCATACAGAACTACAAAGCGGTTTTTGCCTCAGGTACAATTTATAATGCTTTTTGGATTTCGGTAGCACGAACAGTGATATCTACGATCCTGAATCTATTTTTAACTACGATGCTTGCGTATACATTAAGCCGGAAAGAATATGTTTTCCGCAAACATATTACCTTTATATTCGTCCTTACCATGTATTTTAGTGCGGGTCTGATTCCAAACTATTTCCTTATGAAGGATCTTCATTTGCTCAATTCGTTCTGGGTATATGTAATCCCGTCCATGGTAAGTGCATTTAATATGATCGTTATCCGTACTTATATTGGTACCTTACATGAGAGTCTTATGGAATCTGCAAGAATCGACGGTGCCGGGGAATTCAAGATCTTCATGAAAGTAGTCTTCCCTTTGTGTAAACCTGTTCTTGCTACCATCGCCCTTTTTGTTGCAGTAGGTGCGTGGAACCAATGGTTTGATGCGTTTATCTACACCTCTTCCCGCCAGAACTTGAGTACATTGCAATATGAATTAATGAAGCTGCTATCCTCTACTATGAACTCGAACAGTAACCCTAGTGTAAATAATGGGACAGGGATGACTCAGGAGTCGGTACATGCCATGGTTACACCAATCTCCATACGGGCAGCCGTTACGATCGTTGCTTCGGTTCCAATTTTGCTAGTTTATCCATTCATGCAGAAATATTTTGTGGTCGGTCTAAATGTAGGAAGCGTGAAGGAATAAGGAGCTTGCAATCACTATTAAGTAATAGGAAGGTTGTCTGTTAAATTATGACCCCATCTTCAATCACATACACGAATCCGATACTTCCAGGCTTCTATCCTGATCCAAGTATCACTCGGGCAGGGGATGACTACTATTTAGTTTGCAGCTCCTTTGAGTATTTCCCTGGCGTACCTATTTTTCATAGTCAGGATTTGATTCACTGGACACAAATAGGTCATGTACTCAATCGTGTAAGTCAGCTGGATACTCGTAAAAGCAAGAGCTCTGGAGGGATATTTGCCCCAACGATCCGCTATCATGAAGGAACGTTTTACATGATAACGACCGAAGTACACGGGAAAGGAAATTTCTATGTTACGGCTACGGATCCTGCGGGTCCGTGGTCAGATCCGATTAGTATTCCTTATGGAGGAATTGATCCTTCCCTAATGTTTGATGAGGATGGAAAGGTATATGTAACCACCCAGCAGGGGGCAGATTATGACTCCCATGCCATCCAATATGAGATAGATATTGCTACGGGAGCAGCGTTAACAGAACCTGTTGTTATCTGGACTGGGGATGGCGGACCTTGGACGGAAGGACCCCATTTGTACAAAATAAATGGAATGTATTATATCATGACGGCTTCAGGAGGAACGGCTAAGGAACATCGGGAGATCATTGGCCGCAGCTCCTCTCCATATGGACCGTTTGAAGGATTGCCGTATCCAATATTGACGCACAGCGGTACTGACAATCCCATTCAGTATTTAGGGCATGCCGATTTGATTGAGGATCGTAACGGGGATTGGTGGGCCGTATTCCTTGGGGTAAGACTAGTAGATGCAAAATTTACTGTGCTTGGAAGAGAGACTTTCCTTGCTCCCGTAAGCTGGACTGAAGACGGATGGCCGATGATCGATAATAATGAAGACACAGTTGGACTGGAAATGAAGGTTTCACGTGTACCTGGTCAATCGCCAAAACCTGAGACTAGTGGAAGATATGATTTTGATGATCAAGTATTGCCGCTGGGATTAGCCTTTCTGCGGAATCCGGCTGAGGGAAGCTGGTCCTTAAACGAAAGACAGGGATGGTTATCTCTTCGAGGACAATCTGCAGGTCTCAGTGAAGTAGGCCAAGTGGCTTTTGTAGGCAGAAGACAGCAGCATACTTCGGCAGAATGGAGCACGCTGCTTGAAATGCCTTCATCTATTGCTGATGTGGAAGCTGGACTTTGCGCCAGATTAGATGAGAATGCTCATTATGAAATTGGACTTGTTCAAAAAAAGGGGCAAAAAGTGATTACAGCTCATGTGACTATGGATGGAATAACCCGTACAGTGGCAGAGGTTCCAACTACTGCCGAGCGAATTTATTTGAAAGTTAAGGCTGAGCTTACCGAATACAGCTTCCTTTATTCTTTGGATGGGCAGGAGTGGAATAAGCTATCAACAGCAGCAGCGTATCCATTATCCCCTCAAGCTGTAAAAGGAAATGGATTTACGGGTGTTCTTATTGGATTATATGCAACAGGTCATGGCAAGGTGGCTGAGGTGCCTGCCTACTTCGATTGGTTCGATTATCAGTCTTAATTATTCGAATACTGATATAAATGCGTTTGTCAGGAGGGAACTTGTTGAGACAAGCTAGTGATTACACAGAACCTGCACTAAAAACAATATTTGCTGAGGATTTCAAAATTGGCGCAGCCGTTAACCCGTTGACGATACAATCACAGGAGCATTTGCTCGCCTATCATTTCAATAGCATTACCGCTGAGAATGAGATGAAGTTTGAAAGTCTGCATCCGCTTGAAGACATTTATAACTTTAAACTAGCAGATCAGTTGGTTGCGTTCGCCCGAAAACATCATATGGCTATGCGTGGGCATACTTTAGTCTGGCATAACCAGACTACGGACTGGTTGTTTGAGGATAAGAAGGGCGGGTGTGTAAGCAAAGAGACATTGCTTGCACGGCTCAAATCACATATTCAGACCGTGGTTGGGCGTTACAAGGAAGATATCTATGCTTGGGATGTTGTAAATGAAGTTATTGCAGATGAAGGAGAAGAACTTCTTCGCCAGTCAAAGTGGCTGGACATTGTCGGACCGGAGTTTATCGGCAAAGCGTTTGAATTCGCTCATGAAGCCGATCCTAAGGCTTTATTATTCTACAACGACTATAACGAGTCTAATCCACTTAAGCGCGACAAAATCTATAAAATGGTGAAGTCGCTGCTGGAACGAGGAGTGCCGATCCATGGCGTCGGATTGCAAGCCCACTGGAATCTATACGATCCGAGCTTAGACGATATACGTGCTGCTATTGAGAAGTATGCATCTTTAGGGATTCAGCTCCAATTGACAGAGCTGGATGTGTCCATGTTCCGTTTCGATGACAAACGAATGGATTTAAAGGTTGCACCTGCTGAACTGCTCGAGCTACAGGCAGAGCGCTATGAAGCGATGTTTGCTCTGTTGAAAGAATACCGCGACGTGATTAGCTCAGTCACTTTCTGGGGAGCAGCGGATGACTATACATGGCTGGACGGCTTCCCTGTTCGGGGACGGAAAAATTGGCCATTTCTATTCGATGAGCAGCATAATCCTAAGCCAGCGTATCACCAATTGCTTAACGCTGTCACCAAATCATAGAGCGGGTAACCTGCTCAAGCTTGCGAATCATGAACCCGTCCTTTTCAATCCAGGGCGGGTTATTTATACGGGAGGAATAAACATGACAAATACCGCTTATGAGGCTTGGCTCAATTATGGTCAGCTGAAATCAGGATCTCTATACAATCAATATATAGATTGGTGTGTTGAGTTGGTAGTAACGGAGGACAACGAGACGATTCAGGCGGCAGCCGCGGAATTCATACAGGGGATGACCTCTATGCTGGGCAAAGCGCCACTGCTCACAGCGAAACCTGAAGGACCGTGTATCGTTATAGGAACCTTCCAAGGGGGGAATCCATTAATTAGTAGAGTATTCGCAGGAGAACGAACCGATTCACTGGGTCCTGAAGGTTTCCTTATACGTACAAACGCTACTGAGCAATGTATCGCTGTCGGTGCTTCAACGCCTGTTGGAATATTGTATGGCGTATTCCATCTGTTACGGCTGATAGGAACAGAAAGCGAAATAGACGCTCTGAATTTGTCTATGAGTCCGGTGAACGGCCTGCGAATGATTAATCACTGGGATAATTTTGATGGCAGTATTGAACGTGGCTATGCTGGACGGTCCTTTTTTTACGAGTCCAATCAATTTCTTAACGATACAAAGCGGCTGCGTGATTATGCCAGATTGATGTCCTCTGTGGGGATCAACGCGATTTCGATTAACAATGTGAATGTTCATGAGCTTGAATCTCTATTTATAACGGAGCAATATTTGCCTGATATCGCGTTAATTGCAGGAATATTCCGCGTATACGGAATTAAGCTATTCCTCAGTGCTAACTTCGCCAGTCCGATACAGATCGGAGCATTAGAGACAGCTGATCCACTGGACCCAGCGGTGCGGCAATGGTGGAAAGATAAGGCGGGTGAGGTTTATCGAGTGATCCCTGATTTTGGCGGGTTTGTGGTCAAAGCAGATTCAGAAAATCGACCTGGACCATTCACTTACGGGCGTGACCATGCCGATGGCGCTAATATGCTGGGAGAAGCACTGGAGCCGTTTGGCGGAATCGTGATTTGGCGTTGTTTCGTATATAACTGCAAGCAGGATTGGCGTGACCGTAAGACAGATCGGGCCAGAGCAGCGTATGATCATTTCAAACCATTGGATGGCCGATTTAATGATAATGTAGTGCTGCAAATCAAGAACGGACCGATGGATTTTCAAGTTAGAGAACCGGTATCTCCGCTGTTTGGCGCACTGGAACATACCAATCATCTGATGGAGTTTCAGATTGCTCAAGAATATACAGGGCAGCAGCGGCATCTCTGTTATCTCGTTCCACAGTGGAAAGAAGTCCTTGATTTCAATACTTATGCCAAAGGGCAAACTACGCTTGTGAAACATATTGTGGACGGATCGGTGTGGGGAAATAAGTATAATGGTGTGGCTGCTGTAACTAATGTCGGGGATGACATGAACTGGACGGGGCATGGGTTAGCTCAAGCCAATCTGTATGGATATGGAAGATTAATTTGGAATCCGGAGCTGACGGCAAAAGAAATAGCTGAGGAATGGATTCGCCTTACCTTTGGCACTGATAAAGGTCTAGTGGCTGCTATTCGCGGGATGTTAATGGACTCATGGAGGATTTACGAATCTTACACAGCTCCATTAGGTGTGGGCTGGATGGTTAATCCGGATCATCATTATGGGCCGAATGTGGATGGATATGAATACGCCAAGTGGGGAACGTACCATTATGCGGATCATAAGGGCATTGGTGTGGATCGTTCAGTCAAATCGGGAACGGGGTATAGCGGACAGTATATGGGTCTTAACGCATCAAATTATGAGAATCTAGCGTCTTGTCCAGAAGAGCTGCTGCTGTTCTTCCATCATGTTCCATACACGCATGTTCTGCAATCGGGGCAAACGGTTATACAACATATCTACGATACTCATTTCGAGGGGGCAGAGCAGGCTGCACAGCTTCTAGCAACATGGGAATCACTTGAAGGCAGCATGGAGAGTGGATTGTATGTGCAAGTGAAGCAACGTCTTGAAGAGCAAGCAGAGCATGCGCAGGAATGGAGAGATCGGATCAATACGTATTTTTACCGCAAGAGCGGAATTGAGGATCTTAAAGGCAGAAAGATTTATTAGATTTCGATTCGAGGGATGATGATAGTGAGCCTCACGATTAGAGCGATTTTGAAAGATTTAATGGGAACTGTGGAACAGGTAGAAGGGACTGTGGATATTCTGAACCCAGGGGAACCGGAAACTGAAGTCACAGGGATTATTACGGCCTTCTCTGCCACACAAAATATTGTGGAGCAAGCAATAGCGTTAGGAGCCAATTTGCTGATCACGCATGAAGGTGTATTTTATAGCCATCATGCAGCGAGCGAGTGGTTAGAAGGTGATCCGGTTTATCATGCGAAAAAAAGTCTGATCGAACATTCCCCAATAGCTATTTTTCGTTATCATGATTATTGGCATCGGCAAGAGCCGGATGGGATTATGATGGGCTTGCTGCGAGAGCTGGATTGGTCAGACTATGTGGAAGAGCAGCAAGCGGCTGCTACGATTCTCACTATTCCTGCTATGACTGTAATGGAAGCTGCTCAGTATATTAAAAGTAAGCTAGGCATCTCTTATGTACGCGCTGCTGGTGACCTGTCTCTGTCCTGCAAACGCGTAGGGATATTAGTAGGTTACAGAGGAGGCGGGATGATGGCTATTCCGCTTTTTAATGATCACAATCTTGATTTAATTATCGCTGGAGAGGGACCAGAGTGGGAGACTCCGGAATATGTGCGGGATGCAGGGCACCAAGGCAGATCTAAAGCGCTCATCATGTTAGGTCATGCGGAGAGTGAAGCGCCGGGGATGAAATATTTAGCTGAAATCTTAGCAGACAAATATCCCATGCTTCCTACCCGGTTCATTGCTGAACAACCCATCTATCAGATGGTTTAATCTGGGGAAATTAAGAGTACGGAATAAATAAACATATTATGGAGAAAATGAAGGGAAACAGGTCACTGAGAAAGGAGTGTTTCAATGGAAATTCCTTTGGAGGCTGATGAAGTATTAAGTCGGATCAAAAAGCTGCAAAGCGACGGAAGCTCGATCAGTAAAAAACAAGTAAAGCAAAGCGACCCAGAGCTTATGAGAAGTGCGCTGTTCTTTTTTCCAAGCTGGGAGCATGCATTGAAAAACGCCGATCTTTTGTAGCCATAGTATTGTAAAAGGAAGCTAAGTGGACAGGGGGAGATCTCTGATTCTGCTTAGCTTTTTTCTTTTTTATGAAATCATTCGTGCTGTTCATGTGAAATAATATTAACAAGCTTGCCAAACGGATCGGGGACATAGAAACGACGAACACCCCAAGGTACAGAAACTGGCCCAATATTGGTATTGAAGATTGTCGTTTCTTATTAAATAGGAAAGTACTGGTGAATCACCCCCTTTTTCGCTTGCTTCAGAGCAGTTTTTCTAAAGAAAACGAGTAAACAAGAGCAAAAGAAAGAGAAAATGAAGAGTATGCTTAATATGAAATGAAAAGCATTGCTTTCAACATTATTTTGACCAGAGCCCTCCTTTACAAGAAAACCTTACAAGAGTATGATTCATCTCAGAACTGAGAATTATCTTAAATTTACAATTACATAAGCAATCCGCTTAATTTCCGTTTCTGGAAAGCGGGGGAACCAACAACTGGCAGCCGATGTGAGAGTCGGCACTGGTTATGGGGTGAATCCTGTTCCGGGTGCATAATATGCATCCCTGCAGGTAGGGCAACTCTCACTGCCCGAATCCGACAGCTAACCTCGTAAGCGTATGGAGAGAGGATGAATGGCGTGTTTAGTGATGAATAGCCACAGAGAATCCCTCTGTGGTTTTTTGCTGCGTTTTTAAGCAGATATAGTCGTAGAATTTATTATGAAAGAGGTGTTACCTTTGCCTATCGCTAAACTGAACGGAACTTCGCTCTATTATGAAATCAATGGAACTGGCACTCCGGTTGTGTTTATCCATGGACATGGATTAACACACAGTATGTTCAAACCACAGCTGGAGTATTTTTCCGATAAATATAAAGTGATTTTGTGCGATTTACGGGGGAATGGCAAGTCTGGTAAACTGCTGGAGGCCCCACATGAGATTATTGAGACGCAATGTCTGGATCTGATTATGCTGTTGAATGACCTAGGTATCCGTGAAGCAGTTTTTGTAGGAATCGCCTATGGTGGCTTAGTCGTTCAGCATATTGCCAAACAATATCCTGAGCGTGTAAAAGCCATTGTGGTCGCGGATAGCTTTTGTAGGACTCACGGATCAACAATAGTAGGGAAAATACAAACTATGGCAGCATATTGCAGTTTACTAATGTATTATCTCCCAAGCGAGCTGGTGTTGCCTTCGATTCGGATGATGTACCGAGAGCGCTGGAGTCTGGCCTACAATGAGATTAGAAGAGGACTGCTGGACAAACGCCCCCGGGAGTTATATCGGCAAAGGCTGGCTACGAGCCATGTTGATTACACCAGATGTTTAAAGGCTTTTAAACGTCCTGCATTATGTATTGTGGGGGACTTTAATGAATTTGGAGTGAATTGTATGAAGGAAATGGTGTCTCAGCTGCCGCAGGCGCAGTTGGCGATTATTCCGAACGCATTAGATCCAAGTAATCTGTGCCAGCCGGAGCAATTCAATGCGATTCTTCAGCGTTTCTTAGAGAAGCAGCAGGGCAGTCAGCAGATTAGCTGATCTATAGGGAGACCTTCACAAGCGAAGCGTTTAAGTGAGAAAATAGGCGTCCCATAGCCAGGGCGGAATGAGCTGGCTATGGGTCGTCTTTCTGGGAAGAACTTTAGGGGAATTCTCCCTAAAATGAAGGAGATTATGGCTCCTAGAACGTAGATTAGGGAAATCCTCCCTAATAATAGGATGTTTTTAGCCATAAATGGGTATTTGCATGAATTTTTAGGGAGGAATTCCCTAAAAACCTCATTTTAAAGCGATTATCGATGAACATTAGGGAGAATTTCCCTAATATAATGGATATCTAACTAAAGGCTGGCTCATCCGTAGTGAAATCTACGAATGAGCCAGCCTTTGGTTATTTTACTAACCGATGGATGTTGAACATTTACAAGCATATTGTACCTAGAACGCCACTTAATGTCCCTACCCTACCACAGCACCAAATATAGCTCACCAGACGTGGGAAAGAACAATAGACTCTAAATAGTTATAGAAGGAGGCGTAGTAAGCAACGCATCTGCTACTCTTGCATTTTGTACAATGCGATCTACTCGTGTAAGATTAAGATAATTCATACTAAAGGAGCTGAGTCATGATGTCTCAAGCTGAAACTATAAAACTGACTTCATTATCTTCAAAAGGGGGCTGCGGCTGCAAAATCGGTCCCGCCGATCTCATGCAGGTTATTCGTAGTCTGCCACCAACTGTTCCTAACCCGGATCTACTTGTAGGTCTTGATACTAGTGATGATGCAGGGGTGTATCGTTTAAGTGATGAATTAGCGTTAGTGCAAACTGTTGATTTTTTCACGCCGATCGTGGATGATCCCTATTCATTTGGTCAAATTGCAGCAGCCAATGCATTAAGCGATATTTATGCGATGGGTGGAAAGCCGCTTACGGTGCTTAATATTGTGGCCTTTCCTATTTCTGTTTTAGATAAAAGCATTCTCGGTGACATTTTGCGCGGTGCAGCGGATAAAGTACAGGAAGCAGGAGCTACTCTTGTGGGCGGACATTCCATCGACGATAAAGAGCCCAAATTCGGATTGGCCGTTACGGGCCTTGTGCATCCTGACAAAGTAAGAACGAATGCGGGCGCCAAGGTGGGAGACAAGCTGATTCTAACGAAGCCTATCGGTGTGGGGATCTTAACAACTTCCATTAAAAAGGATCAGCTATCTCCTGAAGAAACCACACGCCTTACGACAGTAATGTCTACTTTGAATAAAAAAGCGGCTGAAATCATGGAGCCTTATGATGTACATGCTTGTACAGATGTTACCGGATTTGGGCTACTGGGACATGCCTCGGAAATGGCTAAAGGGAGCGGCACGGGCCTGATCATTCGTCAAGGCGATGTACCGATGCTGCCAAGAGTAAGAGAGCTTGCGGAGCAGGGATTTGTTCCAGGAGGCACTAAGAATAACTTTGCCCATCTGGAAGGCAGCATTCTTTATCCGGAGGAGATGGACCAACTAAGCCGCTATATTCTATGTGACGCTGTGACTTCTGGCGGACTGCTGATCTCTGTGGCCCCTGAACAAAGCGAAGATTTGCTAAAAGAGTTAGTAGATGCAGGGGTAGAAGCGGCATTGATCGGAGAGGTAACGGAAGAGCATCCGGGTCAGATTACAGTTATAGCTGCTGTGGAATAACTGTTGTATATCAGCTTAGAGCAAATTATGAAGGTTAGCCACCAGAGGAGAGAGCATATTGTTTCAGGACATTACACTGGAAGAACTTAGAGTGTTAAAAAACAAGAAGCAGATCACCATTATTGATGTTAGATCTCCTTCTGAATATAAAGATGCAACGCTGCCGGATAGTTTGAATATTCCTTTTTTTGATGATCAGGAACGGGCTGAAGTAGGGACGTTGTATAAACAGACAAGTGTGCAGGCCGCGAAAGAACGTGGTTTGGAGATTGCTGCGGCAAAACTGCCTTCTTTTGTCAAAGAATTTGCAGCGATTCAAGGAGACAAAGCTGTATTCTGCTGGAGGGGAGGTATGCGCAGCCGTACAACTGCGACCGTACTCTCTTTAATGGATATTCATGCTTACCGGCTGATAGGCGGCTATAAGGCTTATCGTAAATGGGTGCTCGACGAATTGGAGTCCTATGAATGTAAGGCGAAGTCTTATGTGATTCACGGAAATACAGGCACAGGTAAAACCAATCTGTTACACCGCCTGAAAGCGCAAGGCTACCCCGTTCTGGATTTGGAAGGGATGGCAGGTCATCGCGGTTCTATTTTTGGTGAGATTGGCCTTCGTGCGAACAATCAAAAAACGTTCGATAGTCTTCTTTTAGAGGAGTTAATTAAGATCGGGGATTCTCCTTATGTACTATTTGAAGCGGAGAGCAAAAAGATTGGTAAGGTAGTAATGCCCCCATTTATGGCCGAGCAAAAAGAGAGCGGAACGCAGATCTGGATTGAGATGCCTTTGCATGCCAGAGTGGAGCAAATCCTTGAGGATTATCGGCCAGAAGAATACAAGGAGCAATGTATTTCTGCATTTCGGAGTATTAAATCCCGAATTCATATCCCTATTGCGGCAGAAATCGAGCGATGCTTGCAGGCAGATTTGTTCGGCGAAGCTGTGGCGCTGCTGTTAGAGTATTACTACGACCCTAGATACGATTATACGTCCACTCAGTATGAAGGCATTGAGAGAGTTACTTTTAAAGTGAATAATCTGGATGAAGCTGAGACTGCTGTGCGTTCTTTTTTTAAACATCAAGAAGTATAAGTTTCGCGTTATGGTTAAAGGGGGCTTTACTTAATATGATCTATTTAGATTACAACGCTACAACACCAGTAGATAAGGAAGTAGCAGAGGTTATGATCCCTTATCTTTACGGTCATTTTGGGAATCCTTCAAGCAGTCATTCTTTGGGGCGGGAAGCTAAACTCGGAATAGAGCAGGCAAGAACACAGGTGGCTGATTTCCTGAATTGTGCGCCGGGTGAGGTGCTTTTTACCAGTGGGGGTAGTGAGTCTAATAATACTGTCATTAAAGGAGTAGCCCAAACGTATCGCCATAAAGGTAATCACATTATCCTGTCTGCTATTGAGCATCCAGCGGTAATTAAACCTTGTCAGTACCTGGAGCAGATGGGATACAACCTGACTTATGTACCTGTTGACTCGTATGGAATGGTGCAGGTTGACGATGTGAAAAAGCAGCTCACGGACCAAACCATTCTGGTCTCCATCATGCACTCTAATAACGAAACGGGTACGATCCAGCCGATCAAGGAAATAGCTGAGGTCTGCCACCAACGGGGCATTCTTATTCATACAGATGCTTCACAATCTGCGGGAAAAGTAGACCTCGATGTAGCGGATTTGGGAGTGGATTTTCTAACGCTTGCAGGCCATAAATTATATGCGCCCAAAGGCATTGGAGCATTGTACATTCGGGACGGCATTCACATTGAGCCTTTGATACACGGTGCGGGCCATGAACAGGGGCGAAGAGCGGGGACAGAAAATACACCCTACATTATTGGCTTAGGAAAAGCCTGTGAGCTTGCTGCTGACTCTGATTCTAGAAAAAGAGTTAAGCAAGTTACGGAGTATTTCTATGGAAGACTGCAGGAGTCTTTTGGCGAAAAAATTCATTTGAATGGTCATAAACACAAGCGCTTGCCTAACACCCTTAACGTTAGTTTTCTTGGAGCAGTGGGTCATGAAATTATCGATTCCCTGGAAGCTGTGGCGGCTTCAACTGGCTCAGCGTGCCATTCCGGTGAAACGTTGATTTCGCCTGTTTTAAAGGCTATGCATGTGTCGGAGAATATTGGACGGGGAGCGGTTCGTTTTAGTGTGGGACGATATACGACTACAGCGGAAATCGATGAGGTCATCGATAAGCTGAAGGTGTATTTGTTATAAGCTGAAATCGTATTAGTTGTGAGGTTCGTTTTTGCAAACAGTGACAAAGTGTGAATCCTAGTGAACGGACTTTGACTTCCAGTGGACGGACTATGACTCTCAGTGAACGGAGTACGAATCTCACTAAACGGGCTATGAATCTCAGTGAATGGACTATGGTTCCCAGTGAACGGAGTAGCTATCGGACTCAGGCGCTCTTATTTGCAATATTTTCCTATTTTTGAGTTGCTATAGGACTCCATAGGCGTTATTAGTACAAAATAGACACTACTGAGCACCATTTCTGCCCAATAGCGCCTCTCAGGTCCGATAATCTCTCTAAACAGTGATAAATTAACGAATAGCGGCATCTGAGTCCGAAAGATCAAGAGTTGAATACGCATATTACAAAAAAAGCATCTGCCACCTCCTTCAAAAGGAATCGCAGATGCTTTTTTTAACTTTTTTTTAGTGATTATACAATCGTAAAGCCAGCACTTGCATAACCAGTGACTGTATTTACAAGGGTAAGACCTGTAGCGGTGGCTGAGAATACCATAAGCAAACGTGTCTGTGGTGTTACAGTAAAATTGATACCATTCGTAATTCCGCTGACAAAAGTTCCAAGATTAATAGTACCGGTGATAGGTGGAAGTGGGACTGTTGCGCCTGGAATAGGAGTAAATGTGTTATTTGGTGTGGCAGATTGGTACAATTGCGCTGTTACATTTATCGTAGTACCAAGCAGCGATAAAGCTATGGTATTACTGAAGTAAGCGGCAATGGAAGTTATTACTCCTGCTCGAGGAGTTGAGAATGCAAAATTGATAAGCGGTCCAAGGAGAGTACCTGTCAAATCAATATTACCGCCAACAAGCGAAATACCTGTGGCTGAACTTCCGAAGCCTACAAGGCTTGTTGTTCCAACCAAACCACCTAAAACCGTGGTCATAATAATAGGTCCTCCGGATGCCAGCGGAATAATTGCACCGTTACCGGTTGCACCAGTGACTCCGGTAATGCCAGTAGCTCCGACCGCGCCGGGATCACCGGTGGCACCCGTAGCTCCGGCAACGCCGACCGCCCCCGGATCACCCGTCGCCCCTGTGGCACCCGTAGCTCCGGCAACGCCGACCGCCCCCGGATCACCCGTCGCCCCTGTGGCACCCGTAGCTCCGGCAACGCCGACCGCCCCCGGATCACCCGTCACGCCCGTTGCCCCCGTAGCTCCGGCAACGCCGACCGCGCCAGGATCGCCCGTCGCGCCCGTTGCACCTGCAGGGCCCGCCAAGCCGGCAGCACCCGTCGAACCCGTCGCGCCCGTTGCTCCTAAGCCTGGACCCGCTGGTCCTTGCGCACCTGTTGGTCCTTGAATCCCTTGCACACCCTGTGGTCCTTGAGGTCCCATCGCACCACCAGCGATTAACAAGTAATCTGGTGAACTGCCAGGTATTCCAGTAGGTCCAGAAACAGTAGCAATATAGGTGCTGCCATTGAAGGTTACTACTTGACCTGCTGGATAAGTAGGACTTTGTGCAGGATTAAAGATTACAATTCCTTGCAGCCCTACCCCTTGCGGACCCTGAGGTCCTTGAAGTCCAGGCGTTCCTTGAGGGCCTTGTGGTCCTTGCGGTCCTTGGGGGCCTGTGGAGCCACCAGCAATTAATAAATAGTCTGGTGAACTTCCAGGTGTTCCCGTTGGTCCAGCAACAATAGCAATATAGGTACTGCCATTAAAGGTTACTACTTGACCTGCTGGATAAGTAGGGCTTAGTGCAGGATTAAAAGCAACAATTCCTTGCAGCCCTGCCCCTGTGGTTCCCTTTGCGCCCGGAACCCCTTGCGCTCCTTGCGGACCCTGGGGTCCCTGTGGCCCTTGAGGTCCAGTCACACCTTTAATAGGTAATCCAATTGCTTGTGTAATAGAAGCTTGAATATGTCTGATCTGAATAATCAACTGATCTTTACAATTAGAGTCAATCTTCGTGGCGAGAATAAAAGATAATAACTCAGTTAACAACAGTTGAAGATTAGTGCCCACGCTTACGACAGAGAAGGGACTGACTTCGGTCGATACAATGGTTATCTCTACTACAGAAAGTAGCTCAGTTCTAAAAGGGCTGCATAACTTAGAGGTATGCAAGAATTCCAATAGTTCTCTTAACACTCTTTGCAGATTGGCAATATGAAGTGTTGTGGGATTCGTAAGTACGGGGGGCACCACTGCAGAGAGATCAGTGACTATTTTTAATAGTGCGTTACACTCCCTCTTTCTAATAGGACTGCTGATCCTTCCATGCTTGTTTAGGATAGTATCGCCTTTAAATGGTCTGTAATCAGGCATATTTCTATATCTCCTCCTTGAACTTCTCCTGTTCATTCCTTTAAAAAATGGGAACCTGCCCAATCAGCATATTCTGAGAAGCGGAAGTGGTTACAAAAATTGCCCTAAAAGCCGTTATTCCTGAAAGTCGTTATTAATGAAGTAATACAAAAAAGGCAGGCCACCGCTAATTACGGTAGTCTACCTTTTTAATAGATACGTTAAGTAGTCTCTCCTTTAATGAGAGTTACGTCTACAGTAGTGTTGTTGATTAGCTCTCCGTCAGCACTTTCGATCATTTGCAGGAGAGTATTGGTCAGCATGACCCCGATCCGATCACTAGGTTGCATAATGGTAGTCAATTTAGGACTCTGAAGCATGCGGGTAAAGCTGTGGTAATCATAACCGATGATTTTCAGTTGCTCGGGCACTCGAATGCCTTGCTGTTCAGCATAAATGTATAAAGCATAAGCCACAATATCATTACTGCAAAATACTCCGTCATATTCTCGAAGTTGGGCCGGAGAGATATTTTCGGTGACGAAGGACCAAAAATAATCAAAGGTAAGCTTGTTGTGCGCGCCTTCGATAATATCGTAAGTTACACCATGTTTCATACTTGTGATGACAAAAGCATCCCGACGGCGATTCGCTAGAATATCCAGATCTAGCGGGCCGGAGATATGTAGCAACCGTTTACAGCCCAGCTGTATCAAATGTTCGGTAGCTAACTCACCACCGCGGTAATTATCCGAGCCCACACAAGGGATATTGGAAGAAATAAAACGGTCAAAAGAGACAATAGGGAAAGGGACCTTTTTATAGCTTTCAATATTCATAGTGTGGCTGCACATGATAATGCCATCTACTTGATTCTGGCGAAGCATGCTAATATAGTTGGCTTCCTTCTCAGGATCGTCAAGAGAATTGCATATTAGCAATTTATAGTTTTTTTCATTAGCACTCATTTCAACATACTTGATGAGATCGGAAAAGAAAGGGTGATTTGAATCTGGAACAATAATCCCAATAAAAAAGGATTGATTCTTCTGTAAGGCTCTGGCGATTTGATTAGGATGATAATCTAAGGCGTCCATCGCTTTTTCAACTTTTTTACGCGTCTCTTTGCTGATATATCCCCGGTTGTTCATTACTCTGGACACGGTAGCTACAGCAACGCCCGCCTCCTTGGCAACATCTTTAATACTTGCCATACCCTCATCCCCGTTTCATAAAATGCTCTAATCTATATTCTACAACTTTCTTGGATTGTTGACACTAATCGAGACTAACAATTGTAAAAGCATAGATAGTTATAATAGGTATGTTATACGTTACCACAAATATATGGATATAATATTAAATTCCAATAATTATAGCTTTATTTTATTGATTTAATTATATGAAAACGTTTGACATATTATTTGTGCATCTATAAAATTGGTTTTGAATAAACCTTCATCTAGGGAGGAACAAGATCGTTAGGAGAACGCTTTCATAAGTTGCATTAGTTTGATGATTTCTCAGACCTTATGAAGCAAGAGTGTATAAATTGAAATAGAAGGAGAACGCCAATATGCAGATTAAAAATGAAGCTATGCTTATCACTTACGCAGATAGCATGGGAAACAATTTAAAAGAACTAAACGAAGTACTGGATACACACTTGCAAGGAGTCGTGGGTGGGGTTCATTTATTGCCGTTTTACCCCTCTTCGGGCGACCGGGGATTTGCTCCGATGGATTATACGAAGGTTGATTCGGCTTTTGGCGACTGGGCGGAAATCGAAGAGATGAGCGAGAAGTTCTACATGATGTATGATTTCATGATCAATCACATTTCACAGCAGTCTCCATACTTTCAAGATTTCCTTGAGAAGAAGGATGCATCGCAGTACAAGGATTTATTTATTCGTTACAAGGATTTCTGGCCTAACGGTGAACCAACTGAGGTTGATGTGGATTTAATTTATAAACGTAAACCGCGGGCGCCATACGTAGAGGTTACCTTTAAAGATGGGACGAAGGAAAAGGTTTGGTGTACGTTTGATGAGCAGCAGATCGATCTGGACGTGACTACGGAAACTACGAAGAAATTTGTAAAAGACAATCTGACCTTCCTTGCTGATAAAGGAGCATCGATTATCCGGCTGGACGCTTTTGCCTATGCCAACAAAAAGATGGGTACCAACTGCTTTTTCGTAGAACCGGATATTTGGGAAATGTTGAATTTGTCTAAAGAAGTAGTGGAGCCTTATGGCGTAACTGTTCTTCCGGAAATCCATGAGCATTACAGCATTCAATTGAAGATTGCAGACAAGGATTATTATGTCTATGATTTCGCCCTGCCAATGTTGGTATTACATGCTCTATACAGTGGAAAAGTAAATCGGCTTGCGCATTGGCTGGAAATCTGTCCGAGAAAACAATTCACTACCCTGGATACACATGACGGCATTGGCGTAGTGGATGTTAAGGATCTGATGACCGACGAAGAAGCTGAGATGACCAGAGAAAGCCTATATAGTCAAGGAGCAAATGTTAAGAAAAAATATAGCTCCGCCGCTTATAATAATCTGGATATTTATCAAATTAACTGCACTTATTATTCTGCACTTGGCAATGATGATCAGGCATATCTTTTGGCCAGAGCTATTCAGTGCTTCGCCCCTGGTATTCCACAGATTTATTATGTAGGTCTATTCGCTGGCGAGAATGATATTGAGCTGCTCGAAAGCACAAAAGAAGGACGCAATATTAACCGCCATTATTATTCTAAAGATGAAATTGCTGCTGAGGTACAACGTCCTGTTGTTCAAAAGCTGTTCGCATTGTTGAAATTCAGAAATAGCTGTCCAGCTTTTAATGGTGAGATCAAGATTGAACAAGGTAGTGAGAATGAGCTGAACATCACTTGGAAAAATGAAAACAGTGTGGCGAAGCTTGAAGCTAATCTGTTGACCAAAGAATACACCATTCTTGCAGGTGAGAATGAAGCAAATATTGCGAAGGTATTTTAATATTTCCTTTGATATCGAAAGGTGTTCCAAAGGCCAATGTAATGGCTGCTGGAGCACCTTTCTTTTTGGGGGATAGGTGATTCATGTTATGAACTGTTTTTGGTCCGTCTGAATTCTATTGGTGTAAGGCTGAAGTTGCGTTTGAACATCCGGTGGAGATAAGAACTGCTGGTGAAGCCAGTTACTTCAGCAATATCCGATACCGATAAATCACTCTCTACAAGCAGGCGGCATACTTCCTTCATCCGTACCTCCATGATGACATCCACAATAGTGGTTAGGGTCTGCTGCTTATAAAGTCTGCTGACATAGATTGGAGACATATTAAGTTCATCGGCAATTTGGTTCAGACTTAAGCAAGGGTCCATGTAAGATTGCTGAATGGTTTGGTTAATTTGCCGGATTAGATCGCTTTGCTTGGAGCTGCGCTTATCCGCTTGGAATTCCTGAATATGATCAAAAAGCTGGTAAAAAGCTGCCTCAAATTCTTCTATTGTTTCATAATGTTCAAGCGAAGGCATCACCATCATCCCTTCGGTGGGGGTAGGACTAAGCTTCTTGATGTTATCGACAATTCGTTTAATCGTTAGCGTCACCCTTGAAACAGTAAGTTCCAGCACATGATAGGGATATTGCTCCATTTCACGTACCATTTCGGAGAAGTGACTGCGGGCTTCGTCTGTTCTGCCACTTGTGAGCGCATCGACCAGCTTTTTTTCGCTGTCAGCCGGGTAGGAGTAAAGATTGTTCTGAAGCTCGCTAATTCGCTCAGCATTGATCAGGCTGCCATGACCATAAAACAGTCTATGTTTGGAAGCTTCTCTGGCCTGACTGTACAGCCGGTTTAGTACATCTGGATTATCACTGATAGGGCTGTACACTAACGACAGTCCGATTTTTAAATAATCACAACAGGCCACACGGATCTGCCGCAGCAGCACTTCAATCAGCTCGGTATCCAGATGCTCAGTGGAGGTCATGCTGCTAAGCAACATGACCACACTATCGTCATTCATATCTACAGTTTCCACCTGATAAGTCTGTCCACAGATCTCTGAGGCAATATTCATGATGGCAAACTTGTACGGAAGGAGATAAGAGCCTCGTTCCTTTCGCAGAGCTTCGTACTCATCAATGCGTAGTAATACTAGCCGGTAGCCCTCGTTTAAATTAAAAGAAATACCCAGCTGTTGAACATCATTTTGCCGGCTGTTATGAGGAGATTTAATGCCAAGCACCAGATTGCGTAATGAGTTCTGCCTGATCGTAAACATACTGTTGCGTTTATCTGCCTCAAGGGTGTTCATTCGGCTTACGATCGAATCAATCGGCAGATAAAGCCGTTTGGACAGTACCCTAGAAATAACAAGACCGAACAATAAAATAATTAAAGAAATCAGAAGCGTAGTATTGCGGATATGATTGGTCTGTTCAGTAATTACCTCATAAGGAGTAATGCGCACATATTGCCAGCCAAGCGAATCGGGCGAAGTATAGGACACCAGTGATTTATTCCCTCTAAAAGGGGCAGTAAAATAGCCGGCAGAACGTGCTTTTACTTGATGCTCCAGCCAACTGTTTTCATCCCCGGAGAGCTTCTCCAATGTCAGCTTATTCCCCGACAGAAAACGGCCTTGGTCATCCAAAATGTAGGTACTGCCACTACCGGGTGTATTGCCGTTAGCCAGTTCTTTATTGATCCAAGCCGCGGATATGTTAACAATAACCGCAGAGTTAATAGAGCGGTCCCAATTGATCGCATCATAGCAAAGGTAAGTATAGACTGAGATGGTTTTTTTCTCAGGTTCATCTATGGAATAGGTTCGCGGAATCGGCGTAAATGTTTTGTAATCCTGATAATGATTCAGCATCTGAATAATTTCAGTGTCCACCAGTTCGCGGGTGGTGAATACGCCATTCTGGCCCTGTGCTGCCGAAATATAAACCGTGTCATTATTCGGATTATATACATAGATGGATTCAATATAAGGCATGGAATTTAAGTAGTTTCCGAGATCGGACATCGCCGCGGTTACCTCATAAATAGAGGGCTTGTTGTAGAACAACAGATGAGAAATCGTGCTGGTTCGATACAGTTGAAATGAAAGCGTTTGCGCGACTTCAGCCATGTTGACCACTTTTTTGCCAGTCTGGGTCAGATCCCTTAGATCGGAGCGAAAGGTTTGCGTCTTCTCGACGCCGATGTAGTACGTATAGTAAACAAAAGTAGAGATAAGAAGGGTTAACGATATGCACAGGGTTATGGTGGTGAGCAGCTTGCCATACAGTAGTCTTTTTCTCCGTAGATCATTATTCTTCATACCGTCCCCCCTGATCATCATATGACTTACTCGGACAAGACTCTGGATGAATTCATATTTTGAAGTTCCTTTATTATAAGTCCCCAAGAGTGAACAGAACAGTGGAGCAACCTTAGAATCCTGCATTTTTCCAATCTGAAGGGAGTGAACAAATTAAATATTCGTGTACAAAACAGTCTTTTCTACAAGGATTATAAGGAGTTAGCGAAGCTTGAGAAGCTCAGTGGGTCTCCGAAGACTTTTACATAAACATCCTGATTGTTCAGTTCCTGTTTCGCCAGTTTGTGCAGTAAGGCTTGTAAGCTTCACTTCTGTGTTCAGAAGAATCCCCCTATAGTGGAATTATGCAGTTTCTATATTAAGGGGAGTGAGAGATCTTGAGCCAAACCTCATCCAAAGGAATTTCAAACGTCGAACTTGGCATCCAGGCTGATGGTAGAGCACGCTTACGAACGACAAGAAAGAAGAAAGGATTGTTGTATGAGCTGGTGCACAATCGGGTAATGTTTCTGATGCTGCTGCCCACCTTGATCTTTTTTCTGGTGAATTCCTATTTTCCAATGGTAGGCATCTATTATGCGTTCACTCAATTCGACTTCAACAGCAGCATGTTCAACTCCAAGTTTGTGGGATTACAGAATTTCGAGTTCCTCTGGAGATCCGGTACGCTGGTGAAGCTCACGATGAACACGATAGGATACAATATTGCTTTTATTGTACTAGGGAATGTGCTGGCAATTGTCTGTGCGATCCTGCTGAGTGAGCTCAATGGAAAATGGTTTAAAAAGATTAGCCAATCGGTAATGTTTCTGCCTTACTTTGTATCCTTTGTAATTCTCAGCGTAATTGTCTACAACTTGTTTAATTATGACAGCGGTTTCTTAAATACAATGCTTACCCAATTTGGCCTTGATCCGGTCGACGTTTACAGTAAACCTTGGGCATGGATCTTTCTGATCATTATCTTTTATCTATGGAAAAATCTTGGTTACAGTATGGTGATTTATCTGGCGGCGATTACGGGGATTAGTGACGAATATTATGAAGCGGCCAAAATTGATGGCGCTAATATTTTCCAGCGGATTTGGTATATAACGGTGCCGATGCTGAAATCAACCTTTGTGGTGCTGCTGCTCTTTGCGCTCGGGAGTATTATGAAGGGCCAATTCGATCTTTTCTATCAATTAATAGGCAATAACGGGCTGCTCTACAATACGACGGATATCCTTGATACCTATGTATACCGTTCGCTTAAAGTAACCTTTGATGTGGGCATGGCAACGGCTGCCGGGGTCTATCAATCCTTGTTCGGCTTCGTCCTCATTATGACGGTCAACTACATTATCCGCAAAATAAACGATGACTACGCCCTGTTCTAGGAGGATAAGAAATGAAAATTCAAAAGGATAAATATACGCGAATGCTTCATTGGATTGCCTATGTGGTCATTATTGGCTTATCGATCGCTTGCCTGCTGCCCTTTTTGCTAATTATCTCTGCATCTTTGACCAGCAATGAGTCCATTATTCGCGATGGCTATCATCTGATTCCGGCACAGTTCTCACTGGAGGGCTACAAGACGGTATTCATCTTCCCGGATGAGGTGCTGCGGGCATATGCGGTCACAGTCAGCACAACTGCTATTGGAACGGTAATGGGACTTTTTTTCATGACTATGGCGGGTTATGTACTGGCGCGTAAAGATTTTAAATATCGAAATAGCTTTTCCTTCTATATATACTTTACGACTTTGTTTGGGGGAGGACTTGTCCCGTGGTACATCATGATTACGAAATACCTCGGTCTGCTGGATTCCTATGCGGTACTGGTGCTTCCAGGTCTGATGACGCCATTTTTGATCATTTTAATGAAAAACTTCATCAAATCAGCAGTTCCTGAGGAATTGTTCGATTCTGGCAAAATAGACGGGGCCGGTGATTTCCGGATTTACTGGCAGATTGTACTCAAGCTTTCCATGCCGGGCATCGCTACAGTCGGTTTGTTTCTGGCTTTGTATTACTGGAATGACTGGTTCACCTCTTCACTGTTCATCAATGATACGCATAAATATCAGCTGCAATTCTATCTGTACAATGTTATTAATTCAGCACAGTTTATCGCACAGATGGGGGCGGGAACCGGGGTGTCACTGGCTACGGAGGTCCCTGCTGAGTCTACCAAAATGGCGATGGCAATTGTCGTGACGGGACCTATTCTTTTTCTGTATCCGTTCGTTCAGCGTTATTTTGTTAAAGGCCTAACCATCGGCGCTGTAAAAGGTTAGAACCGCAACCTGCCCACTACCGGGTTAAGGTACAGTCGGCTAACATAGAAGCATAGTGAAAAGGGAGGATTCAGATGAATAAACAACGGGGCAAACGCATGTCTATTCTGCTTACGTCAGTACTGGGCTTGACGCTGCTGGCAGGCTGCGGGGGGAATTCTAATTCTGCAAACGGAGACAATGCGGCGGTAAAAGAGAGTAATAGCGGAGGAAACACAGCACAAAGTACGAACGCAGGGACGGAGGAGAAGACCGGACTGGACACTTCCAAAAAGGTCGAGCTGCAATTCTATATGCTAGGCGATGCGCCGAAGGACCTCTCAAGCATTGAAGCGGAAATTAACAAAATGGCCGAAGAGGATCTGAATGCAACCGTTAAATTCAACTATACAACCTGGACAGATTGGGATCAGAAATATAAGCTGCTGCTGTCGTCGGGTCAATCAATCGACCTGATCTTCACTGCGGACTGGACACAATATCAGGCTTATGCGAAAAAGGGAGCTTTTTTAGCTATTGATGATCTGCTGCCTAAAGCTGCCCCAGAGCTCCAGCAATTCGTACCACAGGAAATGTGGGATGCTGTGAAGATTGATGGCAAGATTTACACCGTTCCAGCGACTTATAAGGAGTATGTAACGAACGGCTTCGTATGGCGTGAGGATCTGCGCAAGAAATACAATCTGCCTCAGCCGACAGATCTGGCTAGCTATGAAGCATACATGGAAGGAATCAAGAAAAATGAACCGCAGATGTCACCTGCTTCTTTTAACAGTGATGTAAGAGGTAACATTCATGATGTATATTCAACACTTACCGCACAGGTCGGCAGTCCCCTGCCTTATGGTATTGGTATTAAGTACGATGATCCTTCAAAAGCTTATCTGTATTGGGGCTCGGAGGAACATAAAGAAGAGCTGCTGACGATGAGACGCTGGCAGGAAAACGGATTGATTTCCAAAAACGTCCTGAACTTGAAGGATACCATCCAGGCTCCGATTATCGCGGGCAAGGCAGCAAGCATCTTCGGAGATAATCCGACTCGCTTCAACGATACGTTGATGAAGGTGAAAGCAGCACATCCGGATTGGGATCTAGGTTACTATCCTTATGGCAATACCATTGGTTATGCAACACCAGTTCATCCTATTCATAATGGTTTCGCCATTCCGAAGAGCAGCAAGAACCCTGAACGTGCACTGGCCTTCTATGAAAAAATGGTCATGGATAAACGTTATAATCAGCTGACACAATACGGTGTGGAAGGAAAGAACTATAAAATTGATGCGAACGGCTACTATGAACTTATTGGAGATGCTTCAACGAACGGTTTTACACGCGAGGGAATGAATGGCTGGGCCTGGCGGAATCCGGAGTTCATGCTGTTTGATAAATCCTATGATGGCGTGAAGGAAATTTTCGCTGAGCTCGACAAAATTCAGAAGCCGGATATTTTCACCGGTTTTGCTGAGGATTATACCTCCTATCAGGCGGAAAAAGCAGCACTAGAGCAGGTGGAAAAGCAATACCTGTATCCATTGCAAGCTGGATTAGTAGAGGATGTTGATGCGGGTTTAGCCACCTTTATGGAAAAGGCTAAGCAAGCCGGCCTTGAAAAAATTCAGACCGAATATATCAAGCAATGGGATGCTTATGTGCAGGAGAAGGGTTTGAAATAATAAAAGTAGCAAGGGATGTTCCTTAAGCCAAATGGGGGGAGCATCCCTTTTTTTGTGTTCTTTAACGTACTCAGATTTACGAGAAACGTTGGCGAAATTCCCGTGGAGTGGTTCCTTCTATTCGAATAAAGCTGGAGCTGAAGTAAGGGGCCTGATTGAAGCCAACTTCCTCGGCTATACGGGCAATCGTGTAGCTAGTCTGCATCAGCAAAAGTTTACTTTGCTGAATTCGATAATGCAGCAGATATTCCATCGGCGCACAGCCGTATTCCTTCTTCATGCAACGAGCGATATATACAGGGTGAAAGCTTAGACTTTCCCCGAGCTGCTGCGCAGTGATATGCTCACGAAAATGGCTGCGTAAATAGGAGGCCGCTTGCTCTGCACATATTTTGGAGGGCGAGGGGCGCTCATGGCTGAGGGAGGCGGATAACTGCTGAATAACCTCCTGAAACAACAGCTGCTGCTGAAATGGAGTATCGCTTAAATGGGAATTAGGCACAAGCTGATTCAGCTGCGAGAGCAGCTCTTCCATCTTGGACGGCTGTAGCAGAGTTGTATATTGAGGCAAGCGTAAGCTAAACGGCCGGATATCAAATTCGTCAGATTGCAGGGAGTTCTCTATTTTGACGTTGTCTTTCTCAAGCGTAGCAGTCGTATCCTCGGTCATATTCCAGTCGCCCACCGTTTGAAAATGCAGCCAATAATAAGAGGTGGATTCCTTGCAGCTATCCGTACTGAAATGATGGCTGTCTGGACGAAGTAAGAGCGCCTGACCTGCTTTTACTTGAAAAGGGAGACCGCCTTCACTCATATATAAACAGCCTTGTTTAACTACAAGCAAATCGAACACCCGGGTATTATGGCGGCTCATATGATAATGGCCGGGGGAGAAAGTATGGAATCCGCTTACAATGTAGTACAGCAACGGAGGAACGGTGAAGTTCAAGATGTTCATGTCAGAGGCTCCTTTTTGTGAGGTTGGAATAATGTAATAATTGGTTTGAAATCTGTACCATCATCCAAAGTATATCATCTATAATTTAGTCTGACCTAATGAATAAAGATGTTATTTTTTAGGCTAAGTCTGTAGGCATGGTTTACGAGGAGGGTTTGTATAGTGAAAAAAGAAAGACAGGGTTTTGGGCTCTGGGTATTGGCTTGGCCTATATTTATAGAGGTATTTCTACAGACTCTGCTGGGTACGGTAGATACATTAATGGTCAGCCGTATCTCTGATGATGCAGTCGCCGTAGTCGGCATTTCCAATCAATTGTTCGGTGCATTGACCACACTTTTTACAACATTTGCGGGTGGAGCGGGGATTCTGATCGCACAGAGAATGGGCTCCAAACGTTTTGGTGAAGCGCGCACGATTGCTATTATGGGGGTAACGGTTAGCCTCGTGTTGGGGATTGTCGTGAGTATTGTATTGTTTTTCTATGCGGGCCCTATTGGTGGGGTTCTAAATATAGCACCTGAGCTATTGTCACTTTCCAATGTCTATATCTCCTACGTCGGCGGTGGACTTTTTATGGTAGGGATGATCGCTTCCCTCGGTACCGCTATCCGGAACACAGGGAATACCAAAGGGCCGATGTACACAGGGATTATAATCAATGTCATCCATATAATTCTGAACTATATTTTTATATTTGGTGTATTCGGTCTGCCACAGCTAGGCCTTGCGGGCATCGCGATCTCCAGTATTGTCAGTAGACTGGTCGGAGTGATTATTCTCTACTCCTTATTCCGGCGTTCTTTCGAGATCAAGGTTAGACTTAGAGATTTCCGTATATTCAATGGCAAGCTGTTCAAGCAAATTCTGAAGATTGCCTGGCCTCTCGGGATCAATTCTTCCTGTTGGGTATTCTCCCAGCTTATTGTGTATTCCTTTCTGGCTGCACTTGGAGCCGAAGCGTTAGCAGCACGCACGTATCTTAACACCCTGGAGTCCTTTTGCTTCACGCTTGGTTATGCTTTTGCGCTGGCGGGGCAGATACAGATTGCTCATTTATTCGGAGCAGGCAAACTGAAAGAAGCTTACCGCAGTGCATATCGTACACTCTTCATTGGTTTGAGCATTGTGTCAGCTAACATGCTGTTACTATTCCTGTTCGGAAAACAACTGCTCGCTTATTTCACATCTGATCCGAAAATTATTGCGATCGGGGTTTCTTTGTTAGCTCTAAATCTATTGCTCCAGCCCTCCAAAATGCTGAATATGGCCCTCGGCAACGCGCTGAATGCCATCGGGGATACGGTTTATACGATGTATACTTCCATCGTGTCTATGTCCCTCATTGGCGTGGGCTGCTCCTATTGGTTAGGAATCAGCTTCGGCTGGGGACTCATAGGAATCTATAGTTGTATGATAGCCGACGAATTGGTGAGAGGTTTGCTTGTTTTGGCGCGCTGGAGGGGGCGAAAGGTTCTCCGACAAGCGGACACCGGCTTGAGTGAAGAGAATGCTTCACTACATGGAGCGGGGAAAAGAAGCGCCTCGTTAACCACATAAGCGGGACTCTATAAGCCCAGCTTGATGGGCAATGGAGTGGTTTTAGAGTCAGATGTTGTTTGTGGAGTAGTGTTTTTGTTTCGGCAGTAGGGTGGTAGTAGTGCTGCAGTAGTGCGATAGTAGGGCGGTTGCGGGAGGCGGTAGTAAGGCGGTTGCGGGAGGCGGTAGTAAGGCGGTTGCGGGAGGCGCGGTAGTTAGGGCGGTTGCGGGCAGGCGGTAGGTAGGGCGGTTGCTGGAGGGATGACGTTGTGCTTTCGGACTCAGATGCAGTTATTTGCTAATTTAGAGCCTTTTCCGGTTAGTTTCGGACTGGAGGGGCGCTATTCCTCGTGAAATGGCTAATGTAGGGGTAATTTTGCGGCAATAGTGACACTGGAGTCCGATAGCTTATGAAAAGAGACGTTTGTGCGGAAATAACGGCTCTGGAGTCCGAAAGCGACTTTGAAAGCCCAAGTAACACCGTGCACCCAAGCGACAACGAGCACTTCAAGTAACATTAAGCATCCCGAGTAACGTCGAGCACTTCAAGTAACTTTGAACATCCCGAGTAACGTCGAGCACTCCAAGTAACTTTGAACATCCCGAGTAACGTCGAGCACTTCAAGTAACTTTGATCATCCCGAGTAACGTCGAGCACTCCAAGTAACATTAAGCATCCCGAGTAACGTCGAGCACTCCAAGTAACTTTGAACATCCCGAGTAACATCGAGCACTTCAAGTAACATAGAGCAACTCTGTGGCTTAAAAATTGATTAGTTTAGGGGCAGTAGGGCGGTTGCGGGAGGTCTGGCGTTGTGCTTTCGGACTCAACTGCCGCTATTTGCTAATTTAGAGCCTTTTCCGGTTAGTTTCGGACTGGAGGGGCGCTATTCCTCGTGAAATGGCTCATAATGGGTCGTTTTTCACCAATAGTAACTCTGGTGTCCGATAGCTCATGAAAAGAGGCGTTTGTGCGGAAATAACGGCTCTGAGGTCCGAAAGCAACTTTGAAAGTCCAAGTAACATCGTGCACCCAAGCGACAACGAGCACTTCGAGTAACATTAAGCATCCCGAGTAACGTCGAGCACTTCAAGTAACTTTGATCATCCCGAGTAACGTCGAGCACTTCAAGTAACTTTGAACATCCCGAGTAACGGCGAGCACTGCAAGTAACTTTGATCATCCCGAGTAACATCGAGCACTTCAAGTAACATAGAGCAACTCTGTGGCTTAAAAATTGATTAGTTTAGGGGCAGTAGGGCGGTTGCGGGAGGTCTGGCGTTGTGCTTTCGGACTCAGATGCAGTTATTTGCTAATTTAGAGCCTTTTCCGGTTAGTTTCGGACTGGAGGGGCGCTATTCCTCGTGAAATGGCTCATAATGGGGTGATTTTGCGGCAATAGTGACCCTGGAGTCCGATAGCTTATGAAAAGAGACGTTTGTGCGGAAATAACGGCTCTGGAGTCCGAAAGCGACTTTGAAAGTCCAAGTAACACCGTGCACCCAAGCGACAACTAGCACTTCGAGTAACATTAAGCATCCAGAGTAACGTCGAGCACTTCAAGTAACACCGTGCACCCAAGCGACAACGAGCACTCCAAGTAACATCAAATTTGCTGATGTTTTTTTGAAAGAGGTTACTTCATGAGTAGAAATGATTACTTCTGTGAGGGCCTCTTTTTTATGCGCGTATAAAGTTTAAGTTTGACGGTCCTCAAATTTGATTATTCATTCATATAGAGTTTGATTCTATGATATAAATGAGGTAGCCTTTATAGAATGGGTAGCCGTTATATAAATACATGTTAGTGAAGGGTTTGAGGGAAATGTTGTTGTCAAAATGGAGAGGGTTTTCGCTACTAGGGCTGCTCTTAATGCTTGTACTATTATCAGGCTGTTCTAAAGGAACAGCGCATGTCACAGTGAATAAGAATGGAAGCGTAGATTTTGCAGTGAATATGAAAGTGAATTCGCGGGCAGAAGCGTTGATTAGCGGAAAAATGGAAGATGCTCTGGTAAACAAACTTAAAGATCAGGGGATTGAGCTAGAGAAAAGCCAAGATGGAAAATCTACAGTCTATGAATTCATGAAATCTTATGCCTCTTTTGAGGAAATGAAAGCACTCTCTGGTGACTTAGATATTGTGGACCTGAAATTAGATACCAAAGATTATTGGTTTTATACCAAATATGATGTTGAGGCGAAGCCTAAATTAAATAGTTACATAGACACCATAATGGATAATATGGGATCGCTCAGCTTATCGAAGCCGATTATTCGGGCGTTTTTGCAAAACATGGCTTTTGACTTTAAATTAACGTTACCTGTGGATTTATATGGAGACAATAATGCAAATGTGGAGGACGGCAGAACCCTTACTTGGAATGTTACACTAGCGGATACAGAGCCAATTCAAATGCAGGTTTATGTGCCTAATGTATGGAATATCGTGATTGTGCTTATCATTTTAGTGGTGGTTATTGTAACTGCGATTATATTGTTTATCAGAAAAAGAAAGCAGCGTAATAGAAAACGGTTCTAAGTGGGTTCGTAAGGTTTCGGAAGTGCCGGGAAGCTAGGATGCTTTACCGGCCTTCTTTACTTTTTAGCAGGCACAGAGTTATAATTAGTACCAAGTACTAATATCAGATACTAATTGAAGAGGTGATTGGAATGACAGGTGCAAAAATTACCGCTATCGGAACCTATGTCCCAGCTAAAAGACTGACTAATGCCGATCTGGAACAGATCGTAGATACAAATAATGAATGGATTGTGCAACGGACCGGAATCCGTGAGCGTCGAATTAGTCGGCAGGATGAGTATACAAGTGATTTATGTGCAGCGGCTGTGCAGGATCTTATGACTCGTTATGGAAAAAGCGTTCAGGATGTCGATATGGTCCTGGTAGCTACGAGCACACCTGACTTTTCCTTTCCCTCAGTAGCTTCTTTGATTCAAAATCGCTTTAACATTCCACAGACTGCGGGTGCTATGGATTTGAGCGCAGCATGCGCGGGTTTTGTCTATGCACTGCATACTGCTCACAGTTATGTGGCTTCAGGAATGCATCGCAAGGTACTGGTTATTGGTGCGGATACGATCTCCAAGATTACGGATTATACTGACCGCAGTACATGTATTCTTTTTGGGGATGGAGCGGGAGCTGTACTTGTGGAAAGTGATGAGCAGTCGACGGGATTTTTAGGCTTCCAGCTGGCAAGTGATGGCGGTGGGGCACATCATGTTTACCGTACGGGGCTTGCCCATACTGTAAACAATATTGAGCTGGTAGATACACAAATGCTGGTACAGAACGGACGTGAAGTGTTTCGCTGGGCGGTCAGAACGGTTCCTTTAGGTGTGCAACAACTGCTTGAAAAAGCGGAGGTAACTCTGGAGGAAGTAGACTGGTTTATTCCACACAGCGCTAATATGCGCATGATTGAGCCAATTTGTGAGCGATTAAATTATCCGCTGGAGCAGGTGCTGCACAGTCTTGTGAATTTCGGCAATACTTCTGCTGCCACGATTCCTTTAGCACTCGATTTGGGCATCCGCGAGGGTAAAGTACAAAATGGACAAAAGATCCTGATGTATGGTTTTGGTGCCGGATTGACCCAGGCTGGACAATTGATTGAGTTGAATTTGGATCATCAGGTAGGGATACCTACTCCATATTAAGAGGTGGAATTTGGCGAGTTAATGTCCAATGAATGTTTATAACGAAACGTTTCGGTTAATCAATAAAAAGACAACGCCGTTTGCGGAAACCCGCTTACATTGGCTGTTGTCTTTTTTTTGTTGATTACTGAGTATTTAATTGACTGCCACAGGATTCACGTACAATAAGCACAGGCTCCACTACAAACGATCCACCGCCAGACTGATTGTTAATCAAGTCATAGAGCATATGGGCAGCGAGGATGCCAAGCCGTTCTTTGTTCTGGCGGATGGTCGACAGTTTTGGACTGGTATATTTACAGGCTTCAATGTCGTCACAACCGATAATGGCAATATCTTCAGGAACGCTGAGGCCGTGTTCTTTCAAAGCCCGGATGGCTCCCAGAGCCAGCAAATCAGAAGCCGCAAAAATGGCTTTTGGTAAATTTCCGGCTTGAATTAATTGCTGCATAGCCGTATAACCGCTGGGCTCAAAGAAATCGTCGCCATGAACAAACCACTGACGGTTCAAAGTGAGGCCAAAACTTTCAATAGCTTTGACATATCCGGATTCCCGCAGGTTAGAAATATCTGAATCCGCTGCACTTCCGATAAATCCAAGCTCTCTATAGCCAAGTAGATAAAAATGCTCCACGACCTTGGAAGAAACCTGAAAGTTATCTGACATCACAAAGCCGGATTTTTTGCCCTTTAGCTCAAGGTCGACCCCGATACAAGGAATACTGCTCATATCCAGATCGCGGATGGTAGGCTCCATCTTTTGCCCGGAAATAATGACACATCCATCCACATTAAAATGAACAGATCGAGCGAAATAATCGCCGCTGCTGATGAATTTCTCGTTGGAAAAGAAAATGAGATCGTAGCCCAGAACGCCCATCTGCTTTTTAAAGGAATTTAGCACTTCTACGAAAAAGGGATGGGTAAATTCGACATTAAGCTCGCCAGCAAAAATAACCCCGATCAGATTCGACTTCTTAGTTGCGAGTGTCTTGGCGGAGTTGGAAGGTGAATATCCGGTTTGTTCGATGATCTCCAAAACTCTTTGCTTGGTTTTTTCGGAAACATCGCTGTAATTGTTCATAATTTTCGAAACAGTCGAGACAGAAACGCCGGCCATTTCGGCAATCATTTTGATATTCATAGTTAATATAGCCACCCTCCGCTAAATAGTTGAAATTTGAGAAAAAGACTGTTCTAGAGCGGTTATTTGCGAGTTATTATGAATAGGGTGAATGAAAATTCAATTATTTTCAGTCTATTATTATTGCCGAAACAAGTCAAATATATATTTCACTATGCAGATTTATTCCAAAATAATCTATGTAAAAAAATTCAAAATTACATCTTTACAAAAATAGAAAACTAAGCAACAATAGCATTGTCGAAACCGATTTCGATTTTTCGCTTGAATTACGAATATTACGAAATTCGAGGAGTGATGTTTAGGATGAAAAGGAATTTCACAGCGGCGCTTGCTGCTATGCTCCTTGTCACCGGGCTGCTATCACCGGTTGTGAGCATGAATGCTTCAGCGGCAGAGGCGTTAAAGGAAAACTCACCTGATTCAGCAGCAACGAAAGTGGAAAATGAACCAATCAATGGATTGAAAGCGTTTACTGATGTATCTCCAAGTCATTGGGCCGCAGGCCCATTACAGCGTTGGAGCGCAAATGGGATCATAAGCGGATATGACGACGGGTCGTTTCGTCCGGGTAAGGAAGTCACGAAGGCGGAATTCGCAGCTATTATGAATCGTATATTTAATTATCAGGAGCAATCGGATAAGGTTCCCGCTGATGTCCAGGCTACAGACTGGTATAAAAATGATATAGCCAAAGGGATTGCAGCTGGATATTTAAGCAGTGATCAGAAGAACAATATTTATCCTTCAAAAGCACTTTCGCGCGCTGAGGCGGCGTTAGCCTTGGAGAAAGTGTTTCGTTTCAATGCAGACAAAAGCAGTACAGCAGCATTCACCGATCTGAACGGAGTCAGCGATGAAACCGCAAAAGCAATAGCTGTTCTATCGAGTGCAGGTTTTGTAAAAGGATATCCTGGAGGTTTGTTTAAGCCAGATGGTGGGATCACCCGTGCAGAGTTAGCTCTGTTGGCTGATCGAATGGTTTCGGGACTCCTCCTGAAATCAGGAGAGACTTCACTAGGAACAGTTAAGGGCAATGTAGTCATAAATCGGGCTGATGTGATTCTTAAAGACACGGTCATCCAAGGTAATCTTTATCTAACCGAGGGGGTAGCTGACGGGAATGCAAAGCTTGAAGGTGTAAAGGTAACAGGGACTACTTTTGTACGCGGGGGCGGCGAGCAAAGTATCGGCTTACACCATACTTCTCTTGGACTGCTTCAAGTAGCCAAGCCTAATGGTAAGGTTCGGATTTATGCCAACGGGTCAACAGCTGTGGGTACAGTGCAGCGCTATCTGGGGCAATCTTGGAAGAAAGCAGCGATCTTACCGGGGCAGGGTTTGGGGATGTTGAGATGGATGTCGTTCCTCACAATATTTTGCTTCGCGGAACATTTGGAGCGGTTCGTTCGGCAGACTCAGCAGTCAGCGGTTCTTTGTTAAGAATCCTTGGAACTGTCGGCGACCTTACTCTGGGAAGTCCGACCCAATTAACATTGGAGAACAATTCACAAGTGGCGGCACTAATCCTATCTGCGAGCGCTGGAGGTACAACAATTCAAGGCGCGGAAGCGTAACCACAATAGATAACAAAGCCGATGGAGTAACGATTGGCGGTGTAGCATTAAAAAAAGGAAACACTGGCAAAACAACATTGCCAATAGCAAGCTCAGCGCCAAGCAGTTCGGGGAATGTAGGTCCAATATCGACACCAAACTCCACACCTGAAGCAACGGCGACACCTACGGCAACTGCTACGCCAATCGAAACACCAACACCAACCGAAACACCGACACCAACAGCCACACCGACACCAACAGCCACACCAACACCAACACCAACCGAAACACCGACACCAACAGCCACACCGACACCAACACCAACACCAACACCAACACCAACACCAACCGAAACGCCAACACCAACAGCCACACCAACGCCAACGCCAACACCAACACCAACGCCAACACCCACAGCCACGCCAACAGCCACGCCAACACCAACCACTGATCCGTGGACACTGGTGTGGGGGGATGAGTTTGATGATGGAGAGATTGATGCTACAAAGTGGACCTATGACCTTGGAGATGGTTCGCAATACAACAATCCAGGTTGGGGAAACAATGAGAAGCAGTGGTATACCAACGATGAGAAGAATGTAAAGGAACAGGACGGTAACCTGATTATTACGGCCCACAAAGAAGAAAAAGCTGGCAAACAATATACTTCTACACGGATTAAGACTAAAGGGTTGTTTAGTAAAAAATATGGCAAATTTGAAATTCGGGCCAAAGCACCTACTGGAAAAGGGTACTGGCCGGCGATCTGGATGCTGCCGGAGAACGATGTGTACGGGACTTGGGCTGCTTCCGGTGAGCTTGATATTATGGAAGGCTGGGGCAGTCGTCCAGACACGGTAGCGGGGACGATTCATTACGGCGGTATGGCGCCGAACAATGTATACTCCGGCAAAGAGTATGTATTTCCGGATAACGCTACGATTGAGCAGTTCCATACGTACTCTATTGAGTGGGAGCCGGGCGAAATTCGCTGGTATGTGGATGGTGAATTATATTCGACCAAAAATGACTGGTACAGCATCAGCAATGGGCAGCCTGCCAATAATGTGTATCCAGCGCCGTTTAATCAGAAGTTCCATTTGCTGATGAATCTGGCCGTAGGCGGTAACTTTGATGGTGATCCGACTAGCGAAACCGTATTTCCAAAATCGATGGAGATTGATTACGTTAGAGTCTACGAGCTGACAGGTCGTGAGTACCGCGAGCCTATTCCAGTTACACTGGAGAAGGAGGCCTATCCAGAAGGCTCCAAGCTTGCACTGGCAGACGGCAACATGGTCTATAACAACAATTATTCGGAGCAGGTGCCGGGGGATGGCGGTATGGGAATCCCGAATACCGCACATTGGGCACTTTATAAAGAAGCGGGTGCTGAAGCTACGGTTTCTACCGTTCCTATTGGGGAGCGCAATTATGTGAAGGTAGATATCAGCAGTGGCGGCGGGAATTTTTATTCGATTCAACCCCAAGCTATCGTATCTATAGCTAAAGGCAGGTTCTATAAACTCAGCTTCGATGCCAAAACCGATATGTCCCGCAGTATGAGCGTCCGGTTAACAGGTGGAGAATCTCGTGGATTTGCAGCGTATTCTCCATCGCTTAAGGTAGATCTAACTTCAGCGATGACGCATTACGAAACGATGTTTCAAATGAAGGAGAACTCAGATATTGCTGCACGCGTCGAGTTCAACGTGGGTACCAATACTTCACCGGTATGGTTTGGTAATGTCAGATTAGAAGAGATTGAGAATATTCAATTCCCGCATGATAGTGCGAAGGAACCGCTGCCCAACGGTAATCATCTGTACAATGGTACTTTCGATATTGGGGAACCCAATCGGATGAGTTATTGGCATACGGAAGCAGCTGGTGGTGCAACGGTAGAATCAAGCGTTAATGACAATGGCCAGTTAAAGCTGCAGATTGGCGGCAGTGAAAATGGTGAGGTTCGGTTACTTCAGAAGGGAATTCAGCTCATTCAAGGGCAGGACTACGAGGTTACCTTCAATGCTTCAGTCTCCTCTGCACGCACAGGAACGGTCCAACTACTAGGAAAAGACGGCAGTGTACAGGCAGAACAACCGGTTAGCTTAAGCGAAGGTGAGCAAAAAATTAAAGCCACCTTTATCAATCTTAGAGGTGCAACCGATCATGAAGGACAATTCGTATTACTGTTAAACGGAGCTGTGGATACAGTCGTTCTGGATAACTTCCAGATGATACGTACTAGCTTCTATTTTGATCCATCGCTAATATATTACCCGCTCCTGAATGGTGAATTTAACTTTGGGTTTAGCGCCTGGGATCGCCTGTTGACAGAGCAGGGTGGTCAGAGCAGCGCTACGGTTGCAGATGGAGCAGCAAAATTTAGCATTACGAATACCGGCAGTCAGGCGTATTCTGTAATGTTGTTTCAGAACAACTTGAAAGCTGCTGCTGGAATGGATTATGTGGTTGAATTTGATGCCAGTTCAACCGTAATCCGCAAAATCGGGGTGAACGTAGAAAATGGTACGTATCAGGCCTCATTCAGCAATATTGTGGAGGTAACGCCGGAGACGAATCATTACAGATTCGAATTCCGGCAAGGCAGCAAGGATACATTGTCTCTTAAATTCCTGCTTGGGAAGGTTGAGGGGATTAGTATTCCTCAAAACCATGATATTATCATTGACAATGTGAAATTTGAGATCAAAAATGCACCGGCCAAACCGCAGGAGCTGCTAAGCGACAGCAGCAATAACAGAGTTTCGCAGCCGATTGAGCTTACTTTTATCGATAATGAAAATTGGCGGAATCAAATCATGGCGGTAAAGGTTAACGGTACAACACTTAATGCAGAGCAGTACACTATTGAACCGGGGAAAATCACAATTGAAGCAGCAGTATTTCCGGCAGAAGGAAGTTATACCATTACTGTTGAGGCTGAACATTATGTTACTGCAACTGTCGCGCAGACTATTCTAGCTAATGATAACACTCTAGTTATCAATGGTTCGTTTGGCAGCGATAAGACGGGCTGGACTACATGGTCCGGAGAAGGTGGCGTCTCCGCGTTTAATGTGAAGGATGGCGTAGCTGAAATTCTGATTACGTCGGCCGGATGGGAGGTGTGGCATACACAATTTTTCCAAGAGGGTATTCCACTGGAGGGCGGAAAAACGTATGAGGTGAGTTTCAAAGCGAAATCAACGGTTCCGCGCCAAATTGTGTTAGAATACTCCAATACTTCAGCTGCTTCCGCGCAAGCTAAGTTTGATATTCATGCGGATTGGGCTACTTATACAGCACAATTTACGGTGTCGAACAGCAACCCGCTGAAGCTTAATTATCTGATCGGTAAAACGCTGGGCGCTGATCCTGCGGCTAACAATACGCCGCATACGATTTCTTTTGACGATATTGTGGTCAGGGAGGTACAAGGGGGTCCACCAGTAATACCGCCAAGCGGTACGCTGGATAATGGAACCTTCGATGTAGATGCAACGGGCTGGAGCCAGTATTTTGACGGAATCGGATCTGCTTCTGTTCAAGAGGGGGAATTTGCTATCAACTTAACAGGTACCGGGCAAGCCCCTTATAGCGCACAGGTGGATTACGAAAATCTCAAGCTCGTTCAGGGAAAAACGTACACCTTGAAGTTTAAAGCTCGTTCTACAGTAAACCGCAATATTCAGGTAGCTGTGGAGCATAAAGGCGGGGACTACACCAAATATATGGAAGCTGAGCTTGTAGCCTTGACCCAGAATATGGACGAATACAGCTACACTTTTACAATGAATGGGGCAACAGACGCTGGTGTTCATCTGGTGTTTTTGCTAGGGCTTATAGATGGGAATAGTACGGAGACGAATAGTGAAATTAGCGCGGGCAGTACAATTTATTTGGATGATGTAAGCTTGATCGAAGGGTAAACGAAAAAAACGGCAGTGTTTTCCTTTTACAGGAGCACTGTCGTTTTTTTGTGTGTTTTTTGTGGGTTTGATTTAAGTTTCTTTAGGGATAAATTCAAAAATTTTGCCACTCTCAAAAGATTCTATTAGTTTCAGCAACCAGCGGTAGTAGTTAATGGATTCAGTTATTTTTTCTTCATCTGTATTTAAGAGCTGCATAAGTTTACTATCGTCACTATACTCTTTTTTCATATCGTTAATTTCTGCAAGTGATTTCGCTAGTGAGATCATATTACCTTCGACGGCTTTTCTCCATTTAATAGAGAAGTAATCACTGAAGTTCTGATGCCAGTCAGGCACAGTGGTGAACAAGTCTTTGCGCGTCCCTCTCCCCCATACTTTGTCGATCATTTTCAGATCTAGAAGGGTACGGACTCCCGTACTCATGGACGTTTTACTCATTCCCATTGTTTTGCTGAGCTCATCCAGTGTCACTGGACCTTGATTGAAGTACATATAACCGTATAAATGTCCAATAGACAAGGTAATGCCATACAGATCCATGTTTTTGCCGATAGAATCGATCACACGTTCACGGGCTTTACTAATCTTCTCTATTTGTTCGGGCGTAAGCCCTTCTAAATCGTTCATGATGTCCCTCCTGAGGAATAGGTCGATAGACTGCAACCTTATACAATGTATTGTAATCAAATCCCCCTCCATAAGTAAAGAATTCATGAATAAAGGAATTTGGCGTAAAACAGAGTATTCCATACATAAAGTTCGTAAAGTTAAAACTGTACACTAATTTTTATCCGTATATGGTGTTTGCATGAATTTTCAATAGTCCGGTAAACTACTATAAGTGAACTAAACCCGGATAACATTTCGGGAGAAGGAGGACGGCATGGCTATTATAGAGGTGAAACAACTAACCAAAGTATTCGGTCATGATGCGGGACGCGCGATTCCTTTATTAGAGCAAGGGATGTCGAAGGAAAAAATTGCTCAGGAATTGAAGTTGACAGTCGGAGTCAACAAAGCCGAATTCAGCATTGAAGAAGGAGAAATATTCGTCATTATGGGTTTGTCCGGCAGCGGTAAGTCGACGCTGGTTCGTTTGTTGAACCGCTTGATTGAGCCTACAGGGGGGCAAGTTCTTTTTAAAGGGAAAGATGTTGTGAAAATGAATCCGGAGCAGCTGCGCCAATTCAGACGGAAGAACATCGGCATGGTGTTTCAGAAGTTCGCATTATTTCCACATCGAAGCGTACTGGAGAATGCAGCATACGGGCTTGAAGTTCAGGGCGTAGATAAAAAGAAAAGAACTGAACTGGCAACGGAAGCCTTGCATCTGGTAGGTCTGAAAGGTTGGGAGAATCATCGTCCTGATCAACTCAGTGGAGGGATGCAGCAGCGTGTTGGACTGGCACGGGGCCTTGCCAACGACCCGGATATCCTGCTTATGGATGAGGCATTTAGTGCACTGGATCCGCTTATTCGTAAAGACATGCAGCAAGAGCTGCTGGAATTACAGGCCAGAGTGAAGAAGACCATCGTGTTTATCACTCATGATCTAGACGAAGCTTTGCGGATTGGAGATCGGATCGCACTGATGAAGGACGGAGTCATTGTGCAAATTGGTACACCGGAAGAAATCCTCATCCAACCTGCCAATAAATATGTAGAGCGATTCGTGGAGGATGTGGACTTGTCTAAGGTATTGACTGCAGCTCATGTAATGCGTCAGCCGGAAACAGTCAGACCTGAACGCGGGCCTCGGGTAGCGCTTCAATTAATGCGTGACAGTGGTATATTCAGTCTGTATGTAGTGGACAAGGAAAATAAGCTTCTGGGTGTTATTACAGCTGAGGATGCCCTTAAGGCACTGAATGATAATAAATCTATTCTGGAAGTAACGCGGAGAGAAATCCCACGTGTACAACCGGAAACGCTACTCAATGATTTCTTTGAATTAATATCTGAGACACATTTGCCTGTAGCCGTCGTAGATGAAGCGGATAAATTGAAGGGTATTGTGATTAAAGGAGCCGTTCTTTCCGCACTCGCCGGCAACGCGGTACCGGAAGGAGGATTATAATGGACATTCCTAAACTGCCTTTGGGAAAGGCACTCGAGTGGTTGGAAAATTGGCTGACGACTTATTGTGGGCCCCTGTTTGACTTCATCCATTCGATTATCGGTGGTATGGTGGCTGGCATTGAAAATGCACTTACCTTCCTGCCAGCATTAGTACTTATCGTGCTTATTGCAGCTTTGTCTTATTGGATCGGTAAATGGCGCATGGCACTATTTGCGGTCATTGGGCTGCTTCTGATTGATAATCTTGGATTATGGGGACCTTCTATGCAGTCCTTGGCCCTTGTTCTAACCGCCTCGATATTGGCTGTAGTAATTGGTGTGCCGATTGGTATTTTATGTGCGCAGAGAAATACCGTTAGAAATATAGTTACGCCTATTTTGGACTTTATGCAGACGATGCCGGCTTTTGTATATTTATTGCCAGCAGTATCCTTTTTCTCATTGGGCGTAGTTCCAGGGGTTATTGCTTCGATTATTTTTGCAATTCCGCCAACGATTCGCTTGACCAATCTCGGAATTCGTCAGGTTTCGGAGGAACTGGTGGAGGCAGCAGATGCTTTCGGATCGACACCTACTCAGAAATTGGTTAAATTGCAGCTTCCAATCGCTTTACCAACAATTATGGCAGGTGTGAACCAGACCATTATGTTGTCACTGTCAATGGTTGTTATCTCATCGATGATTGGTGCACAGGGCGTGGGTGCCTATGTATACCGTGCGGTATCACAGGCTAAGACAGGAGACGGATTCGAAGCAGGGATTGCGATCGTTATTATCGCCATTCTGCTGGACCGTTTGACACAGAACGCACTAAAACCAAAACAAAGATAGGAGTTTTAAATAAATGAAGAAGAAAAATATAGGGGTATTCCTGTTAGTTATTATGATGATTGCTGTTATTGCTGGATGTTCTTCATCAAGTAAAGAGAAGGTAAAATTAGCATATGTAGCATGGGATTCGGAAATTGCGAGTACTTATGTAGTAAAGGAAGTACTTGAAACTAAGCTTGGAGCTACCGTTGAAATGCTGCAGGTAGATGCTGGTCCAATGTGGGCTGGGGTTGCAGACGGTAGTGCGGATGGAATGGTTGCAGCTTGGCTGCCAAGCACCCATGCGGCTTATTTAGAGAAGTACGGTGCAAAAATTGAAGATTTGGGTGCAAATCTAAACGGAACTAAGGTTGGCTTGGCTGTTCCGGCCTATATGGATATTAACTCTATTGAAGACTTGAAGAACAGTGATATGGCAGCAAAGCTGAACAATCGCATTATCGGCATTGAGCCAGGTGCCGGCATTATGACAACCACAGAAAAGGCTATCGCGGAATATGATCTTAGCGATTACACACTTCTTGAAAGCTCATCCGCAGCGATGGCTCAGGAACTGCAAAAGGCTTATGACAATAACGAGCCAATCGTTGTTACAGGTTGGACACCACACTGGATGTTCGCCAATATGGATCTGAAATATCTGGAAGATCCAAAAGGGGTTTACGGTGCGGATGAACAGATCCACACGATGGTTCGCCAAGGTCTGAAAGATGACATGCCGAATGTCTACAAATTCCTGGATCAATTCGAATGGACAGCAGAAGATATGGCCAAAGTAATGATTGAGGTTCAGGGTGGCAAGTCACCAGAAGAAGCCGCTAAAACTTGGGTGGAGAGCAATCCGGATAAAGTGAATGCTTGGGTTGCAGGTATAGAATTGTAAGTAGATTAAAAACTGTGTTATGATGTGAAGAATAAATGGAAACAAAAATGTAACTTGTACGCTAACTACTGTTCTTTACACATTACACTTCATAAGCAAGCTCATTCAATAAAACACCCCGTAAGGGGTGTTTTTCTTGGGAATATAAGCAAAGTATTACAAGCTCTTAGTGTACCCTGCTTATATTTCAATAAGAATGGATACCTAGTTTACACACTTAGACTTATGCTTTGTCAAAGTAAATCAGGAGGCAGCTGCTGCAAGGAGTCAAGAGAGGAGACTGCTTCATGACAGAGACCATAAATACCTGGATTGATTGGCTGCTGCAAACGCTGGGCCTTAGCGGGCCATCTATTTTATTCGTGACCATCCCGCTCGCACTTTTGCAGAGTATATTAGGATTTTTTCCATTCGTAATTTTGATCGTGCTGCATGTCTCTGTTTTTAACGTAATTGGAGGTATGCTGATCAGTTGGCTGGCCTGCAATCTGGGCGGAATACTGATGTATTTTCTCATTCGGCGATATCTGTATAACTGGTTTGACCGAAAATGGAGAAGCAAACTGAAGCGCTATGATAAATGGCAACGTTACTTGGATCGATATGGGATTTGGACACTGGTGCTATTGCGTACGATCCCGATTATTCCGAATAATGTAATCAATTTCATGTCTGCTGTTTCACCGATTAAAGCCTCATCTTTTATATGGGGAACCGTACTTGGTAATTTGTCTTATATATGGTTATTCGGTACGATCGGATCCACCTTAATTGTTCCGCGTGAAGAATGGAATGGTTATCTTACCTGGTATGCGGTGTTTATAGCTATTCTCATTGGCATCTTTATTCGGCGTCATTGGGACCATTTGCAGGAGGATAAGCGGAGCAGAATGCACTAATATCATCTTCCCAGTTCATGATCTAAAGGATGAAGAACGTTACTTCAGGCGCAGTTTGCCGGAGGGAACGTTCTTCTTTTTTGTCCTCTTAGCGAATACCTTAAATTAAGTGGAGGTGGCTTGACCTCTGCGTAAGGCGGGAGGGACTATTGCAATGGGCAGATTGAAAAAATGGGGGAACCGAAGGCTGAGAATACCTGATCTAGGCCATTTTCGGCTGCCAAAAATAAATGGGGACACGAATCGGAGATTCTCAGCGAGAAGCTCTGCATTCAAGTCAAAACCCAGCCGGGCAGCGGTTAGGCCGCAGCGTACGCGCTTTGAAGCCAAACGTAGCAAAGGCCGCTTTAGGTTATCCAGCCGGCCAGAGAGTAAGGTAACGGTTGCAGGCGGAAGAACACATAAGCCAAGAAGCCGACGCAAATTTTGGCTGATAGCCTCCTTAGTAATACTTGTGCTGGTGCTGCAATCCTTGCGCTATGTGGAGCTGCATATGAAGCCGCCCATCCTGCATTTAGCACAAATACGTGTGAAGCAAATCGCTACGGAATCGATTAATAAGGCGATTACCTCTCAGGTTGCGAATGGAGGGAATGCGGAAGAGCTAATTGATTGGAAGACGGATAAGAACGGGAAAATATCAGGGTTCATGCTCAACTACGCGGAGCATATGCGTATTACTTCGCAAGCGGCACAGGTCATTCAGTCTACGCTGCAGGAATTGCATAATCGAACAGAATATATTCCGCTGGGGCAAGCGCTGGGCAGTCCCCTTATTGCTTCTTATGGACCCGATATTCCGATCAAGATTGAACCACAAGGTGCGGTTAAGGTTGAACTCAGCACCCGCCAGCAAAACGCTGGGATCAATATGATTCTGGTCGAGGTATACATTCATATTGTGACAGAGGTTGCAGTCGTCATTCCTTTTGATATGGAGCCGCAGGTAGTGGATACAGAAATTCCTGTGTCTTATCTGATGGTTGTTGGAGATGTACCTATGTATTATTACGATAATCAAGGTCAACCTGTGGGGGCTAACGGCAGCAGTGCTCCGGGAATTGCCATTCCTGCTCCAGCTGTAGGCGGGGATAAGAGTGGAGTAGTGGATCAGGGCAAGGATACCTCCAGCAACAGTCAGAAAGATAACAGCTCGTCTCCAGCGGCAACCGATCCCGCGAGTACGGGTGCAGAGCATACGGAAGAAGACAAAGGCGCGGGCGGAGGAAATTAAGGGGATATCATGCTTCAGTGCTCATAGACTATAGGTAGAACAGCTTTAATAAATGGAGCGTGAATCCTAATGTCGCAAGAATCTCTGAATGTGGAACGCTTGGCGGGAAGGTATGGGTTCTTGGAGCGCACGGGACTACTTCCACTGCCGAGTAAAGATGGGCTTACCCTTGTAGTTGAGCTAAGCCGCCTGGAATGTGCCGCAGCTTGCTTACCCTTGCTGCTGCTCCATTCTGGAGAGTCTGTGCGCATTATTGCTGTGGCGATGACTCCTGATTTTCCTATGGAAACTTTAGCGGGACAGTTCTCACCGGAGCAGCCGATTCTCTTTCTTCCTTATGAAAAGGAGGAGTACATGCCTAACCAGGCTTTGGCACAGATCGAAACCAGTTTCGCGGTTTTGCTTGAAGATTCGATCATGGTATCACCTGGCTGGCTAAGTGAGCTATTGTGGGTTCCTTTTGATGACGCTGTAGTTAAGGTGGTGGCCCCTCGCTCTTCAACCGAAAGAGGGGAAGGGAAGAAACGTCTTCACTTCGGCACCTATGATGAGTTTGCTGCTCATGTAAGCTACAGTCTTGGCCGGCATCAAGGAGAATGGCGAGAGATGGATGTACTAACGGGTTCTTGTCTCCTGTTCTCTAAAGAGCTGCTTCAGCGTATTGGAGGGTTGGACACCTCGCTTCAAGCGCGGCCTTTTATGATTGCCGATTGGTGTCTTCGAGCGCGGCAGTCTGGAGCCAAGCTGGCGCTAAGTGATGCTGTGTATGTTCATGCTATACATTCACTTGATAGGGGCCAGAGAAGGCTGAACGGACCAACACTTGCGGATGGCTGGCAGTCGTACAGTACAAAATGGGCGCTGGAAGATGTCTTAGAAGCCGAAGAACATCTTGTACCGCAGAATGGATTCTTACAATCAACACAACCTGTTATTCCACTCGGTAAGGCAACCTTGGCAACGCCATTAGTGACGGCGATTGTTTATTGTGAAGAGGATGGGAATGGGGACCATCTTCCGCAGGAATGGGCAGCTACACAGGAGCAGCAGAGCTACAAGAATATTCGCTGGATCTGGATCAAGGACAGCTGGATGAACACAGCTTCCGGCTTGCCAGTAAATGAACAGGATGTAGTGATTGCAGTTCGTGGTCAAGAGGCTTGGCTGCGGGCTTTGAAGAATGCATCTGCATTATTTGAGAGTGAGATAACTGTGTATTTATCAGACTCTATCAGGTATGAGAAATATTACGTTGAACGGGTAGTGAAGGCGATCACCCAAGGTTCCGCGGATCTGATCGTTAGTTTATCTACGGATATGGACGAAGAGGTGGGGCGGTTGCTTAGGGGGGACCCTTCGGGAATTGTTTTTCCATTAGAGCGAGTTGCTCATAAAGGCGGGAATGTGCCTGGAGTGATTACCTGTAAGGCGTCTACTTCGCACCAATTGCAGCTTCACCCTGAAGCTTCACTAACTATAGGTTATGTGGGGGATTTGTCCGAACCGCAGGGGAAGAAGGCAGATAGGAGCAGGGGCAAGGAGGCGCAGTCATGAAATATTTAATTCTGAGCAGAGGCTCCTGGGAGGAATACGAATATAAAAGACTGTTGGATCTTCTGCCCGAGCGGGAAGAGGTCTGTTTTGCCGGAAGAATGACTCTTGAGCAGCAGACTAACAGCCAGATCAAGCCGGTAATGATCGCGGATATTCATACTCTCAAGGCGAGGGAGTACACACTTCTGGTCTCTTCTCCCTATTGGCTACCAGAGGTTCTTTCTTTGCAAGCGGGATATATAGTGGCTTTATTAGAGCGCTGTCCGGAAGAAGAAAATAAGGTCTTATGGGATAAATACAGCGGCTTGCTTGGAGCAAAGGCCGATCTAGTAGGAACCCGGTCAGAACGGATCTATTTGGAGCAGAGCTTGTGCAGGGAGAATGTTATTTATCTCGACGGGGATCAGCAGGAATCGTATGGAGTTGTATGTCAGCGCGAGCGGATTTATTTTCTGACAGATTATGAGATGTTGTGGAGTAAGGCGATTGAGAACTTATGGCAGGAGGAGCCCCTCCTTGCTACGGACTGGTTTAGGATTCAACTCCAGTTTAGGGCGGATTATTATACCTCGATGTGCGCCAAGCTGCCCAGCCAGCCTGTTGTACATTATTTGGCAGCATCTTATTTGTATTTGCTTGGGGACTCCACAGCGAATCGATATCTGGCGCAATCCTTTGAGTTAATGGTGCTGTATGAATATTTGGATTGCCTTATTTCACACTTCCGGTTTTTTTCTGCAATAGAAGCCAAGACAGGGAATTTGGAAACGGCGGTCCGCCAATTTGCGATTACAGCATTTACCGCAGAGGAGAAGCAAGCAGTAGAAAGGATGGAGGGCTGGCTCCATTCCGGGCAGGATGAACTGGTTCGCGCGGAGTTGTTCCACCGGAATGAGGATGAGGCAGCGGCGGTTAGAATTTTAAGTCCGCTAACTTCTTCCGAGGCAAAAGCGTTGCTGGTGCAAAATTATGTGCGGACTTTTCAATGGGAAAAGGCAATAGTGCTGCAACATGAGCAGGAAGAAAATGTGGATGAAGCCATGGAAGGCACCATACACTTGCTGTATGGCAGGCGGCACGAGGCCATTCGCAGCTTTTTAAATGCAGGAGGGCAAGACAATCAGGCATGGCCACTTTTGTCAGAGATGGCAGATCTCGAAGAGGCTGTAAGACGATTGAGAAGGAGAGTGGAGGATGAGTAGTCATAGAGGGCCACTCCGCAAAACATCAGGCAACCGTCTGACCGCTATTATGCAGGTTAGGAACGAAGCCGGAAGGTATTTAGAGCAGGTGCTGGAGGAATTAAGTGAGTTCGTGGATGATATTGTGATCGTGGATGATGGAAGTACAGATCATACGGCTCAGTTATGTCTCTCTTTTGCCAAAGTTAAGAAGCTCGTAACCCTGCAAAGCTCTTTGTTTAACCGTGAATGGGAGCTACGGCAAACATTGTGGGAGCTGGCGGTATCTACGAATCCGGATTGGCTGCTGTCTGTGGACGCCGATGAGTTCTATGAAGAGTCTGCTAAACGGGAGATGAGGCGACTCATCGATCAGGATGTGTATGACTGGGTATCCTTCCGATTATTTGATTTTTGGGGCGGCACCACACATTACCGTGAAGATGAGCATTGGAATATCCACACGAAGCATACCCGTACACTAGTCCGCTATTTGCCGAACTTTCATTATTTTTTTCCGAAAATGGATCATCATGTGCCAAGACTTCCGCTCTCTTATTCGGTATTGCCGGGGTTTCTTACCGAGCTGCGTGTGAAACATTATGGTTGGGCGATATCCCCTGAGGAGCTTCGGCGAAAATACTCGCGTTACCTGGAGCTTGATCCAGAGGGGCGCTGGGGTAGTCTGGAGCAGTACGAATCTATCCTTGATGAGCAGCCCCATCTGGTGGAATGGCAAGAGGAGCTTTGAAATCCGCATCTGATCTGCCAACCGGCTAAGTCCGGCTGGCAGATCTCAGAAGCAGCGCAGAAGGGATATGAGCTGATGGTATCCCTTGCGGATATACTTCTGCTGCGAGCTGCAGCTTGTAATAAGCGAGGCTCACGGCTGCGGTAGCCCCCCCGACTCTACGCAAAGCGGCTTCATCCTCTACATGAAGGATGGGCATCTCTCCACAGGAGTAGGCTATCGCAGCGTATAATTGCCACTCGGTACAGTCCGCAGGTGTATGATATTGAGGGTGCTTGCTGACATAAATAGAGCACCATTGTTTTTTTATGGAGGTGGGGGCTTCAAGTAATCCGTAGAGTAAGGGCTGTGGCAGACTGGACCAGTGTAAGGAAGATCCTTCCGAATGGCGATAAAGTGCTAATAAACTATTCCAAGCACCAGTCTGAAGCAGCAATTGTGCTGCATAGCTTAGATCCGAAAGATCAGCCTTAAGACTATAATTCCCTGTTAAAATATGATGGATCGATAAAATCGCCGGTCTGTAAGGCAATAGACAGACAAGCCAGCGCATGGCAGACTCAGTATCTCCAATACGGCAAGAGAAAGCCCACAGGTAGCCAAGTACAAAGGATCGGTTGGAAAGATGGGAAGGATCATGAAGCAGCTGTTCAAGCGGTGCGAGTGTCTGAAAATGTTCCGGTTGATTGTTTATTTCCAGAATCGCCTGCAATGCAGCCTGAACAGATGAGGGTAACTGGCTGGCTGTAGAAAGCTCAGCTTGCCATTCCGGATCGCGGGCATTGAGCGCTGCGGGCAGAAGATAACTCAAAGTATCAGGAGATAAAGAGTGCAGATAGTAGTGGGTCAATGCTCGTAGTTGTGCCTTCTCTCCAGATAGAAGGCTTAGTGGGACGAGTTCTTTCCACGCTTCGCTATAATCAGGCTTATGTTGTATAGCAGCCTCGTAATGTCTCCACGCATCCGGATATTGGTATAACTTCTCACAGACTCTTCCGGCTAGTAGTTCTGTCCGATACGTTCCACTGCCTGAGGAAGAAGGGTATTTATGTGCTGTATTCCCGCTCTGAAGTGCGTTCTCCAAGAAGTGCTTGGCTGAGCTGAGCTTCCCTTGTTCCAGTAATAGGAGGGCATAGCTTTCTAATAAATCCGTGAAATCAGGAAAAAGACCGCTCCCCGTACGAAAAACTTCCTCGGCTTCCTGCTTTCGGCCACATAGTTGTAAGGCGTACGCCGTCTTAAGGTAAATATCTGAGACATAACCGGAAGGGGCTGGAGCATCGGTGAGCAGCGGAAGGAGGACCTCTGCCGCTTCTTTATATTGTCCATGCTGATAATACTCTGCCCCTAACGCGTAACGAAGAAAAAGATGGTACGGTTGAAGCCGCAGCCCCCTGTTGATAAGTGCTAAATTGCGGTTATATTTATTTTTACGCATCAGTTCATCTTCTAAATATCCGTAGTGGAAAATACGCAAATCTGCATAAGCGATCTCCCCAGCTGGAAGCTCCCAAATGCTGCTGGCAATCTCCTCATGAATACTTCCGCGAAAAATAATTCTTTTATCATTTTTGAATAATCGACAGACATGATCTGTAACAAAATCCGCTTCAGGTATTTCACCGACATAGTGGATAATGGGCAGCCAATACCCATGAATATACTCGGCACCAAGCAAGGGCTGGAGCAGCTCCTCACTCCAATGATCCACAGCCTCATCAGCATCCAGTACCAGAACCCAAGCGGAAGTTGCATACTCTAGGCTTATATTCCGCGCTTTGGAAAAATCATTTTCCCAAGGAATGTCGATAATCTTTGCACCGAACCTCTGAGCGATTTCTTTACTGTTATCCTCTGAGCCTGTATCCGCAATGATAATCTCAGACACTAGCCCGCGCACAGAGGATAAGCATTTCTCCAGATGGTTTGCCTCGTTCTTAATAATCATGCAAAGTGTAATATCCGGTGTGGTCATAGGAATACGTCCTTCCTAATCTGAAACTCTGGGCAGTGGAAGTGCGAGCCGCACTCTTTTAGCCGCTGGAGAATAGGGGGTTGAAGAGGAGAGGGAGGCAAGCAGACGATCCGCCAACAAAAGCTCCGAACGCCCTGGGTGATAGGCTGGGTTGAATAACGAGTCATTAGATGAGGACTGCCCTGTGGTCTTCATCAGCTGTTTTGCTGCGTCTTCACATCCCTCAATCCGCAATAAATCTAAGAGAAGTCCGCTTTTAGCAGCTGTGTATTCGGGTAGATGAGCGTGAAGCCAGCCCAAAATTTCATTTTCGGGCTCAGCACATTTTAAGGCTCGGATCAGTCGGGTTATGATGGGCGTTGGCTCGGGATGAAGCTGAGCAGCTTTGGTATAACAGGCACAGGCTTCGGTCTCATCGCCTATTTCTTCGCATAACTGTCCCAGCAAATAAAATGTCAAATAAGATCCGAATCCGGACTCGGTATGGTAACCGGAAGGAGCTTCTCCAATGACTAAGGCTTGCAGCAATGCTGTTTTGGCCTCAGCTAGGGCCCCCATTTGAAACAGCAGCACACCTTTGATATGAGCCAAGTCAGGATAATCCGGATGTAAGGTTATCCCTGAGTCGCAAGCTTCCAGCGCCGCGTTGAAATCTTTTAATTCTGCCAGGCAGCGGATTTGATATTTGTGCAGCAGATGAACGTAACTTGTGTCGGGTGGAGCTTCGTTAAGTGATCTTTTGATATGCTCTAGAGCCGGTTGATATTCACTAAGCCGCATATATTCAACAGCCATATTGAAATGGTGAAAGGGGTCATTGGGATTTAACTTTAGCTGTTCCTTGAGCAGCTCTACATTTCGTTTGATCTTATCTTTTTTTGCTACTACGCCGTCTGCATAACCGTAATGATGGATGACTACGTTGCTTAAATGCATAGCTGCTTTGGGTGTAGCTCTTACGATCGTTTCTGCAATCTGTTCGTGGATGATGCCGCTGAAACGGTACTGCGGGCGGTTACGGAATAGCCGGATAATCGGATTAACAGTAATGGTCTGGGAAGCTGCGGTTAAACCTTTATGATTATGAATGCGCAGAAAAAAAGCTTCATACTCCAAATGCTCCGCACACAGCAACAGCTCCCCCTTACTTTTCGCATCCAGTTCCTCGTCTCCATCCAGAATGAGAATCCATTGTCCGTGGGCTTGCTGAAGACCCGCGTTGCGGGCAGCGGCAAAATCGCCATTCCAAGGATGGTGAACAACTTTAGCTCCAAAGCTTAGAGCAATTTGTAGCGTGGAGTCAGTAGAGCCAGTATCGACTACAATAATCTCATCGGCGACACCACGTACACTTTTTAAACATTGGTTTAGGTTATCTGCTTCGTTCTTAACGATCATGCATAGAGAAATCAGAGGTTTTTGGCTTGGCATGCTCATTTGGCTGTCCTCCCCTCACTCTGGCGGAAGCTCCATTGTGTGTGCCACGGTGTACGATTTAGTAAAAAGATGGATTTATGGATGGCACCAATATCCGTTTGCAGTGGACCATGAACGTTAGCTGCATCCAAGCTGTTCAGTGCCTCCTCCATGCTAAGCTTCGCTTGCTGAAGGTAACAGAGTGCTAAACCCACTCGGGCAGCCTCATGCTCAGGCATCTGCTCCAGCGCTTGTTGAAACCATTCACTGGCTTCCGTGTAATGCCCCTTGTCAAAGACCATCTCACCTATATAAAAAAGAACCTTCGCATCAGCCGCTTGATCGCTAACTAACCTGATAAAATGCTCACCGGCTGCATTCCTATTCCCTTCTTTATATAATGCTGCGGCTAATTCAGACCGAAAGGTAGGGAACAGCTTTATCAAAGCTTCGCTTAACGCGGGCTGGTGTAGTTTTACTGATTGTTCGATCAAATCTGAAATGAATGAGGAATGTAATGTTAATGAATCTACCTCTGCTTCAGCGGGATCTACCTTTTGTTGCTGGTGGCACTTCTGAATGTATTGCAGTCCGAAACGGAGTTCGTCTGGTGCATAGGTTAGCAGGTCATTGTGGAATTCTCCAAAAAGCGCCCAAGAGCAAATAGCCCAGAGGGTAGCCCACTTTTTCAGATATTCTAAATCATGGTTATCTTGCGTAGCTAAGGAGGTCATTTGTCTTATGGTTGCATAGGCGTCCTCTAGCTTGCCGGTGATCAGGAGTGAAGAGATCATCCAATTTGCCGTATCTAATTCCAAGGGAAAAGTGTCTCGGGATAAGTTAGTGATGGTCTCATTAGCATTTATCTCAAATAAGCTGTCAATGATTGCAGCTCGTTGGGCAGCATTAGTTGGGGGGACGAGTTGTATCAGCAAGCTGGCAATCTCCTCGTCGGGTACAGCTAAGCGTTGAAAAGCAGAAGCTATTCCCTGCAAGGCAGGCCTATATAAAGAGTGGTGTTGAAGCGCACGGTGGTAGAATCTCGCAGCGTCCTCCTGAAGCTCAAGCCGCTCTGAGATTAAGCCTAGTCGATAAAGTGGGCGGAAGGTGTTCATCCCTTGCTCAGATACATATTTTTGACTAACCTGATCTCCAGAAATGGATGCTGCACGCTGATAAGCTTGAAAAGCACGTTCTAACAAGCCTTGACTCTCCAAAGATTGGCCTAATAAAAAATGCAGGTCAGGGTAATCCTCATAACGCTCCAATTCAGGCAACAGCAAGGGATCTATGATATTGGTTTTTCCTTGAGTCAGATAAATTTTACAGAGATCTCTAATCATCGTAGGACGGTAAGAAGCTTCAAGTGGCACATGGTGAAGGGTCTGGCGAAGTAATGCCTCTGCTTCCTGAAGACGACCGTCCTGACAGCAGGTGACTGCTAAATTATACGAGTGAAAAGGATCTTCCGGTTGTTCGGCTAAAGCGAGTCGCAGCAGCTGCTCATTGCGTTTGATTTTATTTTTTCGTGCCATGATTTCCGGCAAATATCCGAAGTGTTCAATCTCAATATCACTATGCACAATCGCCGAGATGTTATGTGATTTAAGAATTGCAGCGTCAATTCCTTCATGAATTCTTCCGCTATATCGATAACCCTGTCCATTTCGGAATAAACGAACCGCACTGTGCTTTACCTTATCCTCAGGCCGAACGCCAAGCCAATTATCAATGTGTACTGTAAAAGCCTGAGCTTGCGTGTTTTGCAGGAGGCTGCGGAGTTCCGGAAGTGGAGTTTGCAGGCGTTCATCGGCATCAAGGACTAGAATCCAATCGGTATCCGCCTGATCGAGACCTTCGTTACGTGCTGCAGCAAAGTTTTCTGTCCATTCCCGTTGGAATACTCTAGCCCCGTGCGCTTGGGAAATAGCTATGGATTCGTCAGTAGAGCCTGTATCTATGACCACAATCTCGTCAACACCTGCTACGCTTGTGAGACAGTGGGGCAGAAGATCAGCTTCATTGTTAACGATGAGGTGGACGCCAAGCGTAATATTGTTCACGTTGTTTCCTCCTTGTTACATATGTAGAAGTAGAAATCAGCTTTTGCTATCAAAAGAAAAAGCACATGGATATCCATGCACTCTTTCGTTACAACATATGATGGGCATCTGCATTACGTTCCCTGTGCGTTGAAACTTACATTGATTGTTGAGGCGGCCCCTGCATTCGTTGATTGATAGGATAAGCGTGTATATTTCAGGAATCTGGCTGGAACTATGACATCGATAGAACCTGCTGCTAAAGGATTATCTCCTGTGGTATCGACGAAATAGTTCGTTCCGTCAGCACTGATTTCTACTCGTGTGTTGACCGGGTTAGCTCCAGTGTTATTGATGAAAAAGGAATAGGTCCCCAATACGCTCGTAGTCACTGCTGGCAGTGGAGTATAGGCATTAGCAGTTGCTATACCCGTCGTTGTCTGTTCGATAAAGCTGCGTTGTGAAATAGAGGTCACACTACTGAGCGTACCAGCCGTAATGGTGGCTCCAAGCACGCTGGTAATGGTCCCGTTTAAGAGGTTGGTGACCGTACCTGCGGAGGACAGAGTACCCGCAGTGATCGTAGCTCCGAGCACGCTGGTAATGGTCCCGTTTAAGAGATTGGTGACCGTACCTGCGGAGGACAGAGTACCCGCAGTGATTGTAGCTCCGAGCACGCTGGTAATGGTCCCGTTTAAGAGATTGGTGACCGTACCTGCGGAGGACAGAGTACCCGCAGTGATCGTGGCTCCGAGCACGCTGGTAATGGTCCCGTTTAAGAGATTGGTTACTGTACCTGCGGAGGACAAAGTACCCGCAGTGATCGTAGCTCCAAGTACGCTGGTAATGGTCCCGTTTAAGAGATTGGTTACTGTACCTGCGGAGGACAAAGTACCCGCAGTGATCGTAGCTCCAAGTACGTTAGTAATCGTGCCTTCGAGAATGTTAGTAATGGTACCTGCTGAGGATAGGGTACCAGCTGTGATCGTAGCTCCTAGCACACTAGTAATGGTCCCGTTAAGGATATTGGTGACCGTACCTGCTGAGGACAAAGTCCCCGCGGTAATAGTTGCGCCTAGTACACTAGTAATGGTACCAGCCGTAATCGTAGCTCCGAGCACGCTAGTAATCGTGCCTTCGAGAATGTTAGTAATGGTACCTGCGGAAGACAAAGTACCCGCAGTGATGGTAGCCCCGAGCACGTTAGTAATGGTACCTTCGAGAATGTTAGTAATGGTACCTGCGGAAGACAAAGTACCCGCAGTGATGGTAGCTCCGAGTACGCTAGTGATCGTCCCGTTAAGAATGTTGGTAACCGTACCTGCGGAGGACAAAGTACCCGCAGTGATGGTAGCTCCGAGTACGCTAGTGATCGTCCCGTTAAGAATGTTGGTAACTGTTCCTGCTGATGACAAAGTACCCGCAGTGATGGTAGCTCCGAGTATATTGGAAATCGTACCATCTAGGATAATTGTCGTTAGATTTCCGCCTGGATCTGTAGTGAGCGGATGATCAATCAGCGAGGCATCCCGGCCAAAAATAAGCGTTCGTAGATTATCGGGATTAGCTTGAAAAGAGCTGTAGTTAGGCAAAGTTCCTCGTCCCTCTCTTATAAAATTGTTAACTCATACCTATAGACTGGGCTTGGACGTATACATCAATTTTGCCTAAACCCGTTGACTGTTGCGTGGAGGCGGATATCCGAGTCCACTTTAAAAATCTGCTTGGCACTAGCACCTTCATTTCTTTTGCAGCCACGATCTCTTCTGAATCTATAAAAGAATCAAAACTGTTCGGACTAATCTCCAAGCGGACGCTAACAGGGTGGTCTCCTTGGTTCATAACTGCGTAAGAGATCATCGTTTTGGTTCCGCTTTTTTGCCAAGGCAGAGGTGAAATGGAGCTGGACACGGGGAATCCGATAAATTGATGCTCGGAAAATAAAGGACTGATCGTCACCTTACGGCGGTTTCTTCGACCCTTTGGAGGTGGAAATGATTGCGGATTTCTAGAACAATTCCCCTGTTTTTTTGAGTGTTTTATTTTGCTGCGCTTTTTTAGTTCCAGACCGTTATGGATTTCATTCACCTCCTACGGGTTTTCTGGAACCCTATCCATAAAAGGACCCTAACCGTCGTTTGAGCCCTGAGCATCAATAAACCGCAGTTCAATAAGCCGCGAACCGTTAGGGACAATCCTTAGCCATTCGAATGGTGATAATAATATATGGTGAAAAATAAGAGGTGATTGGGCTGGAAAAGCAAAAATACGCACATTCCCAAACAACCTGTTACTTAGAGCGGCATAAAATAAGATAAGCTCAAGTACGGGGAGGATAGCGCATGCCAAACGATTCAGTCTTTAATCAGAGTAGCCAGCCACTCTTTACAGAACAAGTCAACACGTATGTTGCACCTGGTATAGATTCAGCTCCGGAGGGAGGAGCGGCTAAGGCGGGGCTATTGTTTGGAATCCCTTTTACTTCTACGGTAACGACTGCTGCACCGTTAGTTGTTCAGATTAGTAATCCGGCAGGCAGCGGACGTACATTGTATGTATCCCGGGTTGCAGCTAGCTCGGCAACAGCTGCTGTTACTTTATCTCTGCTTCGGAACGCTACGGTCACCGGGACTACCGTTACACCGATAAATTTTAATTTTGGAAGTGCGTTAACCAGTGTGATGACGGCCAGAACCTCGACTGCTGCCCCTACGGGAGGTCCGGCCACTCTAGTATCTTTATTACTGGCAGCGGGGCCCGTCATTGTTGATTTTACTGGACAAATCGTTGTTCCTCCCGGAAATTCTATAACCACGTCCATCACGATTGCATCGGGAACTTCAGCAGCGACAACATCTATTAGTTGGTGGGAATATTAGAAATGGGAGGGGATAATCATGCCTAATCAATATGTGTTTAACGACAATGATCAACCTCTTTTTGTGGATATGGTCAATACCTTCCAATCTCCGGATATCAGCGCGCCACCTGAAATAAGTGCTTCGAAGGCTGCCGTCTTGTATTCTACCAACACATCCGCGTCTAGTTTGGTCGTACTTAGTCTTATTTCTGCAATTACTTCTATTCGGATTAGTAATGCTGCTGGTAGCGGGAAAACCGTATATATCTCTCGTATTAGCGGCAGTATCGGCGGATCTTCTCTGCTATCGGCTATGTCTGGAAGCTTTACAATTGTAAAAGGAGGGACGTTAACCTCTCCTGCAACCTTGACACCAACCAATAATAATCTCGGAAGCGCGGCTACAAGTGCGATGACCGTTCAATCTTCAACAGCGGCAATTAGCGGGGGGACGACGCTTTACAATTATCAATTAGCTCCAGGCGCTTTCTCACAGAACTTTACGGGCAGCATCATCGTTCCGCCGGGGACTGCTATTTGTGCTAACGTAACTTCATCTAGCTCGGCTGTAGGCTTAACGATTACTTCTGCACTTGGTCTTCTTTGGTGGGAGCAATAGAGTTTATATTTTTTTTTGAACCTATAACGGTGGTAAACCTTGACATCATTTGGTTAAGGTTTTACATAGAAGGTTGGAATGAATAGAAAATAAAGGGGATTGGCATTATACAATAAAGTTGGAATTCAGTATGGAATGTGAAAAGAGGGACAATTATGGAAAGTTGTTTATTTATTCATGGCTTTACCGGAGGTGAGCATGAAATCTCTCCCTTGTCCCAGTTTATGGAGCAGCATAATTATCGTTCCAGAACATTTACCCTGAAGGGGCACGGGGGCAGCAGGAATGATCTCCTGCATTCGGATCGACATGATTGGCAGCAAAGTGCTGAGGATGAATTAACAGAGCTGTTAAAGACAAATGACGGCGTTCATCTGATCGGTTTTTCAACCGGTGCTCTTATTGCTTCACATCTTTCCGTGCGCTATAAACCTTGGATTAAATCTCTCACTTTGTTGTCTACCCCTGTGTTTCCGCTGAATCCTGTAGAAATTATTAAGACCCTTGGGAGCTTTTCCATGCTAAAAACTTATATTAGTAAATTCAGTTCAACGCCTCCAAAAGCAACTCGAGAGTTCCAGCGATTGGTTCGTGAGAGCTTTTCTGTCTATCCGCATATTGAGACTCCAACCCTGATCGTGCAAGGAAAAAGAGATCATCTAGTGAAGACTAGAAGCGCCGATTACCTACGACATCATATGATCAAGGCGACCCAAAAACAGGTGCTGATGGTCGACAACAGTGGTCATATGGTGTGCCATTGTGAAGAGAAGGACCGAATTATGAATGAGGTCTTGCAGTTTATTCAGACGGCGGGACGCTGAACTCAAACAGTAAATATTCAACTCCAAGAGCTTCCTAAATAGGAGCTCTTTTTTTGTTGTACATTTCAATTTTAAGGCTTGACAACGCGTCTGGAGTCATGGTAATTTTTAGTAGGGAAACCGGTTTCCCTAAAATTCGTTTGTTTCTATGCCAAAAACATCGCTGGAAAGGTCGTTTTTAATCCAAGAAGTAGGTTTTAGTGTGTTATGAATACGCTTTAATAAGAGAGGGAGATGCGCGCGATGAAACGTAAGTTATGGTACGTGCCCGTTCTGATTACATCTATTCTTCTTTCTACTGTGATTAATTTATTCGTCTTAGCGCCACAACAGGCAGATGCAGCCAGCATCGGTACGATTAACGAGAATGATACTATTTATCAGATTATGGTTGACCGGTTTAATGACGGGGACTCTTCCAACAATGCTACGGGAGCGGCAATTCGCTATGGCGAGAACTCTGAAGAAGATTTCCGTTATATGAAAGGCGGAGATTGGCAAGGGGTGATCGACAAGCTGTCTTATATTAAAAATATGGGCTACACCGCGATCTGGATTTCCCCAGTGGCGGAGCCGCAAATGACGAATCGGGAGAACAACGGCAGTGGTAAAAACACGGCGTATCACGGGTACAACGTTAAGGACCCTAACGCAGCCAATCCCTACTTCGGTACAAAGGAGAAGCTGAAGGAGTTAGTGGATTCCGCACATGCGGTTGGCATCAAGGTGGTTATAGACGTTGTGCCAAACCATATCGGGGATTATATGCTGGGTACCCAAGCCTACTATGATATCCCTAGTTTGCAGCCAGCAGCTCCTTTCAATAACCCGGCTTGGTATCACCATAACGGAGATATCAACTGGTCTTTGGCAGACGGAAGATACGATCAATGGGCACAGGATTACTTAGAAAATCATGATCTAGGCGGACTGGATGACATTGACTTCGATGTCCCTGCTGCTAAAAAGGCCATATTTGATTCGATTAAAGGCTGGTTTGACTATACAGGGGCAGATGGTGCGCGTGTAGATGCAGCCAAGCTGATGAAGCCGACTGATATTGGTGAATTGCAAAATTATCTGGGGGTTAATACCTTTGGCGAGAATTTTGACGGCAATGCTGAATTTGTCTCGCGCTGGGTCGGCAACAACAAGGAGTGGGGCATGCTTGATTTCCCAATGTTCTTCTCCGTTCTAAATAGCTTCGCATATGGGCAGTCTTTTGACTCCAATATTAAAAGCACCTTGGCACAGGATTCCTACTATAACGGAAATGCCAATCACATGGTTACCTTTATCGACAATCATGACCGCAATCGTTTTCTCACAGAAGCTGGAGGAAGCGTAGATAAGCTGCAGAACGCTTTGAGTTTTATTTTTACAGTGCGTGGAACACCCGTTGTCTTCCAAGGTACGGAACAGAACAAAGGCAATGGTAACGGGCAGATTATGACGGGAGGCATCGCCGATACCTGGAACCGCTGGTCAATGGTGAAACGGGATGCAAACGGCAATGTAATAGAGAATTATTTTAATGAGAATGCCAGCACCTACAAGCACGTAGCCAAACTTAATGAGATTCGGAAAAATAATCCGGCACTCCGTACAGGCACTCAACGTGAAATGTGGTCTGCACAGAACTTATATGCTTTTTCACGTCGTATTGACACTGGAACTAATCTGGGGCAGGAAGTTATCTCCGTATTCAGTAATAAATCCAGCGGCTCGCAGACCGTTACCATTCCACTGCGTGCAGAGAGCAGCTTGGCAGTCGGGACGGTTCTTTATAACCAGTTGAACACTTCGGATACGGTAACCGTACAATCGGGTGGAGCAACTGGCAAGCAGATCACTGTAACCGTGGGTGCAAATGCAGCCAAAATCTATGCAAAACAACAGCTTCCTACAGATACAGTTGCTCCAACTGTACCCACTAACGTGACCGCAACCGTTCAAAATGCATCCAGTGCTTTAGTAAGCTGGACCGCTTCCACCGACAATGTAGGTGTGACCGGATATGAAATTTATCGCAACGGCGTAAAAGTGGGTACATCCGCAACTACTTCATATACAGATAACGGATTATCTGCCAGTACTACGTATGACTATACGGTAAAAGCAATGGATGCAGCAGGCAATCTATCCCTCCTTAGCGCGATTGCTTCAGTGACAACACCAGCGGGGAACAGTGTCACTATTTACTATAAGCAGGGCTATGCCTCGCCTTATATTCATTATCGTCCTGCAGGAGGAACTTGGACGACATCACCGGGTGTGGCGATACCTGTCTCTGATGTAGCAGGCTACAACAAAATAACGATTAATATTGGCTCAGCCAGCCAGCTTGAAGCTTGCTTTAACAATGGCAGCGGCACTTGGGACAGTAACGGGGGCAGCAACTATTTATTTAGTGCCGGCACCTGGACCTATACACCAACTGGCAATATTCAATCGGGTGGACCCGTGACGCCGACACCAACGGTAACGCCGACACCAACACCAACCGTAACGCCGACACCGACACCGACGGTAACACCAACGCCAACTCCGACGGTAACGCCGACACCGACACCAACCGTAACGCCAACACCGACGCCAACGGTAACGCCGACACCCACCGTAACGCCAACACCAACGGCAACACCTGTCGGCAGTACGGCAACGATCTATTATAAGAATGCGGCTTATAGCAGCTCTTATATCCATTATAAGCTCGATGGTTCAACGGTCTGGACGACGTCTCCAGGCGAGCAGCTTCAAGCTTCTGCTTTTACAGGATATAAGGCGGTTACGATTCAGTTGGACACGGCGGCTGGGCTGACCGCAGCCTTTAATAATGGCAGTGGCACATGGGATAACAATGGAGGCAATAACTATCATTTTGCTGCGGGCACCTGGAGTATGGTGAATGGCAACATCACCGCAGGAGAGCCACAAGCAGATAGTGTTACATTCCGAGTAACTGTTCCTGCGTCTACTCCTGTGAGTGGTCCCGTTTATCTCTCCGGTTCCTTTAATAGCTGGAATGCGGCAGATCCGAACTACCAACTGACGAAGGGTAGTGACGGTATTTACTCCATCACACTAAGTCTACCGGCGGGAACAGCAATTCAATACAAAGTTACACGAGGCGCTTGGACTAATGTGGAGGTGAATTCGAATGGATCGGATCTTTCCAATCGAACCCTTACGCCATCAGGCGGTGCACAAACCGTAAATCTGACGGTTCAGCGCTGGAAGGATCTATAAGCTTCATAATATCTACAGCTTAAACACAACAAGGAGCGGCTCCCGTATGGGGCCGCTCCTTGGTAAGCAGTATGAAGCTTTTTAATTGCAGAAAGTACAATTAAACTTTCTGTTTGAAGCTGGTAGAAAGAATTAACTGTATTTTGTGCAGTAGAATTCAGGAAAAAGGCTGTTTTTTACCGATTTTATGAGTTTTGACTGCACAAAGTGCAATTAAATCGAATGTTATCCATCCTATAAGGATTTCTATTGCACAAAATGCAATTAAATCCGATGTAGCCATGTTAGCTACTCAAATTCGATCAAGCTAAAGCAGTTACTCCAGACAATCAAGCCGAATCAGCACGCAGCGCAATAAAGTTCAGTCAACTATACAAGCTCAATCAAGCTCAGTTACTCCAGACAATCAAGCCGAAACAGCATGCAGCGCAATAAAGTTCAGTCAGCTATACAAGCGCAACCAAGCTCAGTTAGTTACTCAAGACAATCAAACCGAAACAGCACTCAGAGCAACCAAGCTTCCCGCCTCTTCACTACGTTCCCGCCGGGAACTGGGATCTCATAGTTGACTCACGAGGAATGAGTTCTGGCTCGAGAAGCAAATGCCTAGAGGGTATGTTGTTATTACGAATGCGTTGCATCAGCAGCTCGCCTGAAGATACCCCCAGCTGGAAGGTGTCGATATTTAGCGAGGTTAGAGGAGGCGTAGTGTAACGGGACAGAGGATATTCATCAAATGCGGCAATGCCGAGCTGTGAGGGAACATGAATATCCAGTGATTTTGCAGCTTGAAGCACCCCGAAGGCAACATAGCTGTTCATGCATACTACGGAGTCTGGTCGATCTTCGCTCTGTAGAAGCTCAAGTGCAGCATGATAGCTCTCATGTTCATCAGCCTTACAATTGATAATCCATTGCTGCTGATCGGTAAGATCTGCTTGCTGCAATGCTTGCAAATATCCACTCAGACGATGGGTATAAATCTTTTCCTGCTGCTGCCCGCCTATGAAGGCTATTTTGGAGTACCCCTGCTTTATTAAATGTGAGGTCAGCATGCTGCCGCCTGCTTCATTATCGAAATCAACCCAGCTTCCGGGAGTCATAATTTCGCCGATGGAGATGTAGGGAAACTCCAAGCGGTTCAGTTCTTCGCAAAGCTCTTCCGTGAGTACGGAGTTATTCGCTATGATTCCGTCGACACGTTTGCTGAATACAAGTCTATTTAGAAAATGTCCTTCCGGACTACTATGCTGTACATTGGAAATAGTCAGCTCGTATTTTAAAGGCGCAATTACACTTTCTATTCCACCGATGATGTTGTAGAAAAACTGGTTTAGAAATTCACTTTCCTTGGACATATCGACCAGGAGACCAATATTACAGCTGCTTTGTCTGGCTAATCCGGTAGCGATACTACTTGGTGTATAGTTCATCTGCTTCATAATTTCGCGAACTTTGTGTTTCGTTTCCTGTGATATTTTGGGGGAATCGTTTAATACTTTGGATACGGTAGATTTAGCCACATTGGCTGCTTTGGCAATATCAGAAATGGTTACTTTCATTGTCTTCCCCTCATAATCCGGAACGGTATTTGTAACCATAATAACACAAATTTAGCAGTCTCTCTAATTACAAAGAGTCTTATAGATTTAACGATAAAAGCATAAAAAGGAGTTTAGAAGTTATGCCTCATACATGGTTTTTATATCATACAAGTGAAGATCCGTTTACCTATCCTATGGGTACGGGCATCTTGAAGCTCAGACTGTTCACGCAAGCTGGACAGCAATTATCCTGTACCGTCATCTACTCAGACCGTTATGATTCTCCGGGGCATGAAGTTCCTTTGCAGATGGAGCGGATTGGGTCGGCAGGTGTTTATGAGATACATGAAGCGGTCATTGAGACCCCTACTAAAAAATGCAGATATCTATTCCATGTAACTAATCCTGCTGGTGAATATGTCTGGTATGGAGAGAGAGGGGCGTCGGAGAACCGGGAACGTGCGGGTTCTTTTCAATATGCATATCTCCATCATTCTGAGGCGTTGAAGTTACCTTCATGGAGCATGGATGCAGTAACCTATCAAATCTATCCCAGCAGTTATAACGAAGGAACCTTACAAGGCATCTCTGACAAAATGCCCTACCTGCAACAGTTAGGAGTAAACGTTGTTTATATGACGCCTGTATTTGAGTCTCCTTCAGAACATAAATATAATACCTCCGATTACTATAAGGTTGATCCAGTATTTGGGGATACGGAAGGATTGAAGGCACTGGTCAGCCAGGCGCACAGACATGGAATCAAAGTGATTTTAGATGCTGTGTTTAATCATTCGGGAGATCGCTTTTTCGCGTTTAAGGATGTGTTGGCAAAAGGAGAGCAATCTCCGTATAAAGATTGGTTCTTCATTCATTCCTTTCCGGTTACGCAGACCCCTGTACCCAATTATGAAACGTTTGCCAAAGCTGAAGCGCATATGCCAAAGCTGAACATGGACAATCCGGATACGGCGAATTACATGATTGAGGTTGCGAAGTATTGGGTGCGCGAGACAGGGATTGACGGCTGGCGTCTGGATGTGGCCAATGAAGTTAATCCGCGTTTTTGGTCCCGGTTTCGGCAAGAACTCAAATCTGAATATCCTGAAATCCTGCTGATCGGTGAGATTATGCATGCTTCTGGGCCATGGCTTAGAGGGGATCAGTTCGATGGAGGAATGAATTATGTGCTTCGTGATGCAGTGTTAGAATTTTTTGCGGAACAATCGACGGGGCCAGTTCGCTTTATGGAGCAATTGCTCCATCAGGAGGCGTTGTATAATGACCAGGCGAATTCAGCTATGTTTCAGTTGCTTGGCGACCATGATACCCTGCGGTTTCTTACAGCGTGTAAAGAAGGTGGGCGTGGTTGGGACCGCTTGGGTACCGCTGTTGAACGTATGATGCTGGCTGTTTTTTTCCAGATGACCTATATCGGCATTCCAATGATCTATTACGGGGATGAGGTTGGGATGGAAGGGGCGACGGACCCCCACTGTAGAAAAGCTATGATATGGCAAGAACAAGCTCAGAATGCAGTGCTGCATAAGTGGTATCAACAGTTGATTTCTCTGAGAAAAAGTCATGAGGTTCTGCGCAAAGGCTCCTTCCGTCCTTGGTTTACTGATGAAGTTCGTAATGTGCTTGGTTACATACGAGGTGTGGAGCACGAAAAGATAGGGCTGATTATCAATAATTCTCCAAACCCTTACCAACTAGAGCTTAGCCCATATCGAGCTGATAAGAACGAATTAACTGATTTATTGTCTGGAGTAATTTTTAAAAATAATAATAAGCTTACGGTCAGCATTGAACCATTCGGCTGTTTGATGTTGTATTAAAAAAGAAAGGCCCCTCTCTAAGGAAAGGGACCTTATTCTAATTTACGGCACTTTTTTTGCTTCTTTTGTTCTTTAAGTCTCTATATTCCTGATTCTCCCATTGTTTCAGCAACGGAAACGGATCAAAAGCCCATTCGGTAATTCCGCGATCGCGGTAAATGCCAAAATGTAGATGCGGAGGAAATTTCCCTTGAGTTCCGGGATTGCCGTAACCCGAGCTGCCTACCCAGCCAATAATTTCACCGGGGGTGACTATATCTCCGCGAGAAATGGTTTTGTTATATCCAGATAGATGAGCGTAATAATGGTAACGGTTCTCAATATCGCGAATCCCGATTCTCCAGCCGCCGTACCGGTTCCAGCCTTTTGTCTCCACTAAGCCAAAGCAGGTGCTTCGGACTGGCACTCCTTGAGGTGCAAATAAATCTGTTCCTTCATGGATACGTGCTCCACCCCAGCTTCTTCCAGTGCCCCAAGTGCTACGATAAGAATAAAGGTTACTTAAGGGAAGCGGGAAGGCATTGCCGGATAGGTCCAGCCGTCCAAAATGTTCATATAACTTCGCGAACTGGGTAATGCGCTGAGGCGCGGCCATTGTGATAATACTCCCAGACCCCGATACTGAAATCACTAGCGGATTGTCCATACTTCAATAAGTGTCTAGCCATACTATACAGAACGTCCGCATCATTCTCTGGATCAGCAATGCCGTCTCCTGAGCCATCACTGCCAAAACCATCAAAGAAGCTAATGGAGTTCGGGGAAGTATCCCCTTGATCCGGATTGAGTGGACCAGCCCATACCGGTGCCGGGATCTTTATGGCTGTAAGGCGCGTGGAGACAGGCTGCCCTGAGGCTCCCTTTTTGGCGAGCGTGCGTTCATATTGATCAATGGCTGCGAACCTAAACCACGGGATACCAGTAGCTGCGCTCATTTGCTCATAAATCTGTCTTCGGCCAGACCATTGCGCTTCTTTGCTAGCACTAGCGGGATCCCCGCTGCTCATCACCGGTTGGATTGTAGGCCGCGCTACAGCCGCTGAAACGGGAAGGTTTAAACCACCCCAGAGGATAGCGGCCGCGGACAGGCATAACAGGGTTCTCCGGTCTTTAATATTCTTAAATAGGGCCAGCAAGATAACAGCCTCCTTTTGTCCGGGCATTAAATTGAGTGTAGTCACTTCGGATGAAGCTTTTTTATAGATTGGTGCAAAATGCTACTTTTTATCCGTTCTTGTCTAAAGGTACCAGAAAAATCTCGCTGGAAACTCCAGATGATACACCCTGCATATTTCACAAAAACAGGCAATTGTAAATCGCACATGTTATAATATGAGGCAGCAACTTTCATCTGCAGCATCACATTCAGGAGGAAGCGGGGTTTATCATTTTGTCTAATAAAACAGCAAAGCAACCTAAACCGGATTGGATTAAGATTAAGCTAACTACCGGTGACAACTATCAGGAAATCAAAAGCATGATGCGTTCCAAAACTTTACATACCGTATGTGAAGAAGCTAGGTGTCCGAATATTTATGAATGCTGGGCAAACCGTACGGCTACCTTCATGATTTTAGGTGATATTTGTACACGCGCATGCCGTTTTTGTGCAGTGAATACAGGGATGCCTACAGAACTGGACCTGCAGGAGCCTGAACGTGTAGCTGAAGCTGCAGAGAAAATGAATCTTCGTCACTGTGTGGTGACTAGTGTGGCCCGCGATGATCTTGCGGATGGTGGCGCTCAGATTTTTGCTGAGACGGTAGCGGCGATTCGTAAACGCCTTCCGTTATGTAGTGTTGAAGTGCTTATTCCAGACTTTTTAGGAGACCGGAATAGTCTTGAGATTGTCATGAACAGTAATCCAGACATTCTTAATCATAATATTGAGACCGTGGAACGGATGTCAGATCGTGTACGGGCTAAAGCGAAGTACCCTCGTTCCTTGGAATTGCTGCGCAGAGCCAAGGAAATGAAACCCAATATTCCAACCAAATCGAGCATCATGCTTGGTGTCGGTGAAGAGTGGAATGAGATTTTACAAGCAATGGATGATTTGCGAGCCGTAAATTGTGATATATTGACTTTAGGACAATATTTGCAACCCACTCCAAAACACTTAAATGTGGAGAAATATTATCCACCGGAGGAATTTGCATTGTTGAAGGAAGAGGGAATGAAGCGTGGCTTCAGCCACGTGGAATCAGGCCCGCTAGTTCGCAGCTCTTATCATGCGCATGAGCAGGTGAAGTCTGCAGCTCAAGCTCGCGAGGAGCGTGCGGTTTCTTCTAGCTAATTATTGCTTTTCTGTGGTTTAATTCACGGAGAATGTTAGTAAGAGGAGGAAGAAGCGACAGCGTTCTGATATCTCTGCTCTTAGGTTACCCATAAAAATCGTTGATTTGCGTCATCGGAGGGGAATATTGGTGCTGTAGGAGCGGTTCTAGAACAGCGACCGAAAGCCCAATATTCCACATAGATGGCGGTATAATCAACGCTACGATACCCAAAGAAAGGCAGGCGACAAAAGGTTTGATCGTAATAGGCGGAAAAGGCTATGAACTTATGTTGGATCATAAGGATGGTTGGAATCCGGAGGCGTTTCGCGGGAGATATAGCGAGGTGCTGGAAAGATACGACTATATTATCGGTGACTGGGGTTACAGTCAGTTGCGTTTGAAAGGTTTTTACCGGGACAACCATCCTAAGGTGAATCGGGATACAGCGATTTCGGGTATGGTTGATTATATTAATGAATATTGCAATTTTGGCTGCGCTTATTTTGTGCTGCATAAATTGAAAGAGGTACCACAGGAAGGCATGTTCAAGGATATTTTAATCAAAGAAATACCAGAGCCGAGTGATGAAGAGGCCTTGGAGCAAGAAGGGGAAGCTAGTGATGAAGCGGCTGCAGATAAAGAGTTCTCTGTTAAAGAAACATCCTCTAAGCAAGGCTCGAATCACTCATTGGCATTTAAAGAGATGACTTCTTCTAAGGACAATATGGTGAAGGATAGACCTGTGAGAGAACATCAGAGCCGAAATCACCGGGGCAAGGATTCACAGGGCAAGAAATCCAAAAAGGATTTCCAAGGCAGACCGCCACAAGGTCAGTCTCAGAAGCCCCAAAACACACCAAAACCTCAAAGCGCTCAAAACAACCAAAACAACCAGAATAACCAGAACAACCAAAACATAGAAAATTCACAACCTTAATGATGAAAGCTGAACCATAAGTAGAGTCCTTCTACGAATGAGCCAGCTTTTTTTCTTATAAAAAATAGCAGAGCAGCGTTTCTCCCGTTACTTGGAGATCGCTGCTCTGCTGTTGCTGTGCCGCTCGGTGTTGCTCAGTGCTGCTCTGTGCTGTGGGCTCGGTGTTGCTGTGCTGCTCGGTGTTGCTGTGTGGCTCGGTGTTGCTGTGCTGCTCGGTGTTGCTGTGCCGCTCGGTGTTGCTGTGCTGCTGTGTGTTGCTCTGCTGCTCTATGCTGTTAGTCGTTGGCTGCTTGACCCAGCAGTTTCATCATCCCCTAAGGCTTAAGGACCCAGATGCCGTTATTTGCGAATTTTCAGCTTTTTGAGCAGGGTTTCGGACTCCAATGAAGCTATTCGTTAGAAAGAGGCGTAATTATGGTGTTTTTCATACCAATAGCGACTATGGAGTCCGATAGCATAACAAATATGGATTAATATTGCGTTTAGGGTCATCCATGTCCGATAGGTGCTACAGATGTTTCGTAGGTCCAAATATTATCAAACTAAACAAAGAACAGGAGTTGTCCCAACGGCCATTTCATGGCTTATGTGACAACTCCTGTTTTTACTCATTGGTGCTTGATTCAGCAGCTTAATGATTAGTGAGATTAAGGATCTATTTTACAGATAATTTCAATTGTTTCTGTGTTGCATTGTAACTCCATACAAGCGCAGGGAACTTCTTCTTAAAGGCATTTAATTCAATGAAGGTCTCGCCGTTCTGAGAAAGCGCCTCTTTGGAGGACAATGTAAAGCCGGTCGCTTTACCTGCCCCGTTCGTTACGATGACTTTTTTGTTCTTGGCATCCCATGTGATGTCGCCTTCGATCAGTGCACCTAGTACGAGCGAAGAAGCATAAGTCTTATCTCCTTGCTTTATTAGACCTACATTACCAGCAAAAGCAACCCCGTTGACGTTCAAGATATGATGATCACCGGAAACCTCAATGCTTTTCATTCCTGCAATCTGTAGAGCGGTAATTAGCTGTGCAGTTTTGCCTTTAACCTCAATATCCGGTGCAAGCCCGATGTGATTAAAGTCTTCTTTATTTGGAGTTAGGTATTTCTGCGTAGTCAGCTTCAGCATGTCTCCATTAGACATTGGAAGCAGGCTCTGAATACGTGCTTTGCCGAAAGAACGAGTGCCTACGACGGTAGCGAGCTTATTGTCACGTAATGCGCCAGTAAGCGCCTCAGAAGCGCTGGCAGTGTACTCATTCGTTAGAATGACGACGGGTACGCCTATTTTGCTGCCGCTGGTAATCGTTACTGGAGTAAGTGCTCCGGTTTGATCAGAGGTATACATCATAATGCCTTTATCCATAAAATTGGAGGTAATGTTGTATGCCGAATCCATATAGCCGCCTAAGTTGTCACGCAAATCAAGCACCATCGATTTCATACCTGCTGCGCGCATCTTTTTCAGCATAGCGGCGAATTCTTCATCGGAATTCTGTGTGAAACCGCTCAGTGTGATGTAGGCTATCTTCTGTCCAACAATGGTTCCGGTAACGGAAGTTGAGCTGATTTCATTCCGGGTTACACGAAATGATTTAGACACTCCATTCCGGAGCACCTGCAGAGTGACCTTGGTGCCTGCGGCTCCGCTTAACTCGTCACCTTCAGTCTCTTCAACGGGGATTCCGTTAATTTTGACTATCGTATCGCCGCGTTTCAGACCTGCTTGTTCTGCAGGCGAACCGGGTGTTATGTCTTCGATGTAGAGCTCTGTTGCGGTATATTGCAATCTAACACCAATACCAACGTATTCCAGATCAACATCATGTTCAAATTGTGCCGCTTCCTCGGTATTGAAGTATTGGCTATAGGGATCATCCAGGGTGTTCACCATGCCATCAATGGCTCCACGAATCAAGGTATCCTTATCTACACCGGAGAGGTTATAGTTCTCCAGAATATTCATGACTTCATTGATAAGATCACGGTTATCTGTAGATGCCTGAGCGGCATCGGCAGCAGACACCACTGGAGCAAAAGTTAGGGATAAAGCCAGACAGCTGCCTAGAAGTGCACTTATTACTTTATTGGATTTCATGGAATCATACGCCCTTTTTATATAATTTATAAGATAAGAAAGTATACACTGCACGAATTAACTTTCTGTGACGTATGGTTGTTAGGATTTCACAAGTTTATAGTAAACGCTGTAGGTGTTATCAGTAGTCCATACCCCGTTATCCGACTTGGATAAAATGAAGATCGTGCCTTGCTCAAAAGTTTCCTCTTCACTGGCATCCTTCTCTTTGCTTTCTACATAAATAGCTGCTTCTTTGGCGCTAAAATAGTAGATACTCGAAACGCTTGGAGTATAAATGACGTCATATGAAGTAAAGAAATCTTCCAGATCTTCCTTAAGGGAAGTATCATATTCTTCTCCGTATGAAGTCATGGTGGAAAGAACAGCGGCCGAATTTTGTTCATTCATAGCTTGATAATATTTGGTGATATTACCTTTGATGGCATCCGCATCATTTTGAGGAATGTTAGCTGCTGTTTTTAGAGCTTGTTCACGAGTCAGCAGTATCACGGAGCTTTGGGATTCCACAGATGATATTTTCCAGCTTCCATTCTTGCGGACAAGTGTATACATGTATTCGTCCTCTGTATCTGGCGTATAGGCCCCACCTGTCCGGCGAGAGCTTTCCAGTGTATAGACAGTAGCGTCATTGCCTGAAATATCAATGATTTCCAAACTCTCAATAGTATTTTTTATGTCAAAAATCTCAAAGGATGCATTAAGATCCGCTACTGACTCCGCATTTGAGGATTCTGAATCCATAAGGGAATAGAAGCTAATCGCTTTTTCTTCATTGAAATACTTATTAGACAAACGGATTAATGCTGTAATCGCTGCTTCGTCCTTATCTTTGGATACTGGGGTGGTAATTTGCACGCTTCTGCTGGTTGAATTCCAGACGGCTGTGCCTCCGGTTGCCTCTGCGATAAAACGTAAAGGAATGTATGTAGTGCCAGCTGAGGAGACTGGTGCGGTGGTCAGTTTTTTCACGGTTCCGTTAACGGTTGCGCGGTTGCTGCCAATTTTCAGGCTGATCGCCAGATTTGAACTTTTACCTGTTACTGTTCCAGTCTTGGCATCCCAAAGCACCTGGAGTCCAAGCTTTTCGAAGATGACCCGGAAAGGGACAAGTACAGAATTGTTCGCTAAGTATGGGGTTCCTGCGGTAAAGGAAACCTTACTGCCGTTGATATAAACATCAATCGGTTTTGAAGCAGCAAAAGCCGGGACCGCCAGTATCAGGGCCAGAAGACTTATGCTCAAGAGGGATAATAATTTTTTCAACAGTACTCTCTCCTTTTATGTAACTCTTTGTAAAATAGCCTCATTATACCATTTGATTTCTCTCTATGTCTATCAATTGGTGTTAGTTTTGTCACACCAAAAATAGCCGGAGATATTGAAATCTCCAGCTTTTTGATCCCCTGATCTCAGACTAAGAAAGCTTCACGGACACGGTTCCAGAACGGAAACGGACGATACCTTGCGAAGCTGACTTTTTTGTCTGAAACTTGACAGCGTACTGAAATCAGGTCATCAACAGGAATGTTGTTATGATCTACGGTGAGCAGCAAACGCTGGTCTTTACATGAAAAAATGTCACAATGATGATGCTTCGGCAGTAGTAGCGGCGAGCCCATTGTCCGGAATACACGGTTGTTAATAGACGCGATTTCGGCAATCTGCAGCGCTTCTATTGAAGGGTGAACCATAGCGCCACCAAGGCTTTTGTTATAAGCGGTGCTGCCAGAGGGAGTTGAAATACAAAGTCCATCGCCTCGGAACATTTCGAAGGTGACATCATTGATGTCGATTTGGATCATTATAGTTCCATCCACCCCTTTAAGGGTAAATTCGTTGAGGGCAATGTGAGACGAAGATCCCGATTTTTTGTGAATCTCCAGCTCTATTAATGGATATTTCACAATGCGCGGTTTCTGCGGCTCAGTATCACCGGTTCCGCACATATAATCGATTAAGGTGGGCAGCTCTTCTGCTTGCCAGTCCGCATAGAAGCCGAGGTGTCCTGTGTGCACACCTACAAAGGCTAAGTTGGGAATCTGATCGATAAAGGTATGAAAAGCGTGCAGCATTGTGCCGTCTCCACCTATCGAGATGACGATTTCCGGAGACTCGGCATCCAGTTGCAAATCCCGCTCCGCCGCCAGCTTGTGAAATTGCTCGGCAAGTTTGATTGACAGCTCATCACCGCGGTCCAGAACATAATATCTCAAGATGTACAAGCTCCTTTATATAATTCCGTCATACACCGATCATAATCAATCTTGCCCCGGAACACAATATGTAATCAACTTCGGCGCATCAATCGGAGCATTGCCATAAAGACAGGAATAAGCAGTGACACTAGAAGAGCAACGGCCAGTATAAGACTCAGTAGAGCTAGGCTGGCAGTGACACCAGAGGCTGAAGGTGTGAAGGCGGTGGAGGCTGGCAGAGAGACCCAGGCAGAAGACAATCCTGATCCCATCACAGGCTTCCATAGCAGCACCACGAGACCTGCTGCGAGTACGGCATGTATTAGTCTCGCAGTTAAGAACGGCAGATAACGCAGCCCGGTACCGTTCAAAATACTGGCGACTTGGGCATGTACAGATAATCCGCCCCAAGAGAGAATAAAGGCAGCTGCTGCGACCTTGAATTGAAGCGGGATGGAAGAAGCGGCTTCACCAGCAGAACGGGCACCTATGGTGACCTCGAATAATCCGCTGATCAAGGCCTGAGCTAATTCGGGAGGCCCTCCAACAAGGGAGACGAGAGATCCGGCCAGGCTAAATAGTGAGGGCAGGATTCCGGCACGGGCAAGCAGCTCCATTAGCACGTTGAAGAATACAACCAGACCCCCTACGACAATAATAAGCTGTAGCGAGGATTGGATCGCTCCTTTTAACAGCTCCCCGAAGCTACGTCCATCCTTGCGCCGGGCTTCGGACATCGCAAGGAGTGCGGCATGTATTCTGCCGAATCCTTGTTTTGCTGGAGCAGAGGGGACGTCAGAACTACTTTTTGTTGGGTCTTGGGTGGGGGTCTTTTGTTCCTTACGTCCATGAAATGACATTAGGAGACCAACCATTAAGCCACTTCCGTAGTGGGCTAGTGCCAATATTAGCCCCAAAGAAGCATCGCGAAAGAACCCAACGGATACCGCCCCTAATAGAAAAATAGGATCGGAGGAGGTTGTAAATGCTACAAGGCGTTCACCTTCAATTCTGCTGATCAGCTTCTGCTCCCGCAGCTTAGCGGTTAATTTGGCTCCAACGGGATATCCTGATACATATCCCATGGCCGCGACAAAACCACCGCTGCCTGGTATACCGAAGAGGGGACGCATCAGTGGATCAAGTAAAGCGCCGAAGAGATGGACAATGCCTAAGCCTAGCATGATTTCAGAAATGACGAAGAAGGGAAACAGTGAAGGGAAGAGCACGTCCCACCAGATGGCCAGGCCACGTAAGGCTGCGGCAAGAGATGCTTCAGGATGAAGTAACATAAGCAGCATACAACCTGCCAATATGAATCCCAGCAGCGGGCCGCCAATCTTTTTAAAAGTCATAATTAACGCCTCCTGGTCTATGGTTAGATGTATGCAAAAAGAGGGACAAACAGCACAAAAAAATGGAGAAAGCGGTTACAATTATCTGTGCTTTTTCGCAGGAATTATGATATTATGTAATAAATAAATGCACCCTCTGTTACACGATTAAATGGGATGGAGTGATGGCGATGAGCGTTATAGCCGGAGTTCTCGTTTGTGCTTTTGTATATGTAATCCGGGTCTCTCTCGTCCCTCCTGGTGATGAGGAATTTAGGACCTACTAACCTTACTCTTCAGGCGCTGAACTATAGTTTAGCGCCTTTTTTCTGTAGTTTAGAGAGCACTTTCGACGGATATCCGTGTTATGCTTATCTTTGGTATAATAAAATAAGTAACGTTTCATTAATATGGAAGAAGGCTGGTAACCTCAATGAATCCAAATGAGAGTATATATGACAATCTAGGGGGGGCTGAAGCACTACATCGGTTGGTGGAAGTGTTCTATGCCAAGGTACAGCTTCATCCGCAGCTGGGACCCTTGTTCCCTGAAGATATTACTCCAGTTCTGGAGAAGCAATATCAATTCCTGACACAGTTTTTTGGCGGGGGTCCACTTTATTCGGAATTACATGGACATCCCATGATGAGAGCAAGGCATATGCATATTCCTATTACTCCAGAACGTGCTGAGGAGTGGTTACAATGTATGAAAGAGGCACTGGTGGAGACTGGAGTCGAAGAACCACTGCGTTCATTCGTGCTTAGCCGCCTTGCAGGTCCTGCACATCATTTTGTTAACATGCCCCAGGAATAACAAGGGACAGGTTGATCCTGAAAGGAATGAGAGTACTTGACAGAGTTAATACCCCTATATTCTATTAAGGTCAAGTGTTGCAACTGTGAAAATGAATTTTCAACCTCGCGGGTACGCCCTAGTCTAAAAAAGGCTATTCGGCGTGATGCTGATTTCTGCGCGTATTATAAAAATGAGAATCCGGATTATTATGTTGTACGGGTCTGCCCCAATTGCGGGTTTGCCTCCACAGAAAATTCGGCTGACAAGCTGACGGAACGCCAGCGCAAGGCATTTAATGAACAGGTAGGGAAACGCTGGAAGAGCCGGGACTTTGGAGAGAAACGAGACTGGGAAACTGCGCTCGAGACCTATAAGCTGGCGCTTTTATGTGCTCAAAGTATTAACGATAAAGATCGGATTATCGCAAGTCTGCTGCATCATATTGCTTGGCTCTATCGCTATCAAGGGGAGACTGAGCAGGAGAAGCGTTTTTTACGCTATTCTTTGGACGAGTATGTTAAGGTCTATGAAATAGATGGCATTGCCGGCAATGATGCCCGGCTCATGTACCTGATCGGCGAACTTAATCGGCGGATCGGAGAATACTCAGTGGCTGTAATGTGGTTCTCCCGTCTGATCAATGATCAGAAGATCATGGATGCGGCGATGATTCGAGCGGCACGTGAGCAGTGGGTTATTTTACGGGAGCAAATGCGTGCTGAGGCTCTAGATGTTGAAGTTGATATCGAAGGCTTGTCTTCAAGTTCATAATGTTTGCGAACAACAAAAAGCGCAGAAGAGAATTAAATTCTCCTCTGCGCTTTGTAGAAAGAAAATGTTAGGATTTGCTTATCTGACAGCTCGATCGAACAAAAGGTAATCGCCGTCATTATCTATAACTGTAGGACTGGCGCTGCAGCAGGGGAAGACGAGCAGTTTTTTCTTGCCGTCACGAACGATTTGTAATTCTTTTGGCTTCATAGGCAGAAGCACATTCTCTGAGTTGCAGAATGGACAGTATTGCACATACATATCGCCTAGAATGATGTCATAAGGCCAGGTATGACTAAATGGAATCATTGTGAGTCCTTCCCAGAAGGAGTCTCTTCATTTTCGCCCTCAGTTTGTGGGGGATTTTCTTTTTTGGATAGCTCCGCTATTTTTTGTAGTAAAATATGTTGGGGCATATGCATCAAGTGTTCCAAAGGAACGCCTAGTTGCTTGGATAACGTAATGGCTGTTTCCGGTGAAATTTGTAGTGGCTTCATATGGATGCCCTCCTAAAGTTTATCGGCTATAAATGTTCAGATATCGTTATTCACTTTACCATGGTGTTAAGACAATTACAAAGAAAGTCAAATGAAAGCAAAGGAATGGTGAGTACACATGAAACAACCGTTATCACTGACTTGGGAACTTGATACTATTTTTCCGGGGGGTTCTTCGTCTGCAGAGTTAGAAGGGTTCTTGAGCAAGCTTGAAAAAGATATTTTATCCTTGCAAGGCTTTGTGAAGGATGCTGTGGCACCAACGGATGTTGCGTCTACCAAAGCATTGGATGAGGTTATAGCATTGCTTCAGAGCTGTTCAGGAAGACTTGTGGAGGTCACTTCCTTCGCAGACTGTCTAGGCGCTCAGAATCAGATGGACAAGGGTGCGGTAAGGCTGGCGGCCAAAGTGACAAGCATGCGCGCCGGATTCGAAGGGATCAGCTCGCAATTTAGCAATGTACTTCGTCAGACTACGGACAAGGTATGGGCTGAGTGGATGGCTCGTCCAGAGATTGCTCCTTTAACGTTCGTACTGAGCGAGAGCCGTGATTTGGCCCGTGAGAAGATGAGCCCTGAGCTGGAAAGCTTAGCGTTGGAATTAGCTGTTGACGGATATCATGGATGGAGCGGGCACTATGATACGATTGTTAGCTCGATCAAGATCCCATTTGAGGATGAAGAAGGAACAAAGCTGCTATCTGCTGGTCAAGCTTTTAATAAGCTGGATGATCCAGATCCAAAAGTGCGGCAAACGATGTTCCATAAATGGGAAGAGGCTTGGACTGAAGCGGCAGATAATTGCGCGGATACCTTAAATCACTTAGCAGGCTTCCGCCTGAAGCTCTATAAGGGCAGAGGGTGGGACGATGTTCTGAAAGATCCGCTCAGCATCAATCGTATGACACAGGACACCTTAAATACGATGTGGGACGTGATTACGAATAGCAAACCTGTACTTGTGTCCTACCTTCAGCGTAAAGCCAAGCTGCTGGGACTGGATTCTCTCTCATGGGTCGATGTCGAAGCTCCTGTAGGCAAATCCTCCGGCAAGATCCCTTATGATCAAGCTGCGAAGGATATCGTCACACAGTTCCGTAAATTTAGTCCTAAGATGGCTGAGTTTGCAGAGCGTGCCTTTGATAATAACTGGATCGAGGTTGAGGATCGTAATGGCAAACGCCCTGGTGGATTCTGTACTTCCTTCCCTGAGAGTAAAGAATCACGGATATTCATGACTTACAGCGGCACACCTTCCAATGTTTCAACATTGGCCCATGAGCTGGGACATGCTTATCATTCCTACCTGCTTGATGATCAACCTGTATTTAATCAGAATTATGCAATGAACGTTGCAGAGACCGCTTCAACCTTTGCAGAAGTGATTGTATCTGATGCTCAGGTTAAAGCTGCGGGCAATGCAGAGGAGAAGCTGGCTCTGCTTGAAACGAAGATACAGAACAGTGTGGCATTCTTTATGAACATTCACGCTCGATTCTTGTTTGAGACTCGCTTTTATGAGAAACGTAAGGAAGGTCTTGTAAATGCTGAGGAACTGTCCGCTCTGATGGTGGAAGCACAGAAAGAAGCTTTCTGTGGTGTGCTTTCTGAATACCATCCTCACTTCTGGGCGTCAAAGCTGCATTTCTATATCACAGATGTACCTTTCTATAATTTCCCGTACACCGTTGGTTATATGTTCAGTACAGGCTTATATCGTCTGGCATTACAAGAGGGAGCTTCCTTTGCAGACAAATACGATAGCTTGTTGCAGGATACCGGCGTGATGACATTGGAGGATTTGGTGCTCAAACATTTGGGTGTGGATCTGACAAAACCGGATTTCTGGCAAGGAGCTACAGATCTGATTGTGGCTGATATCAACGAGTTCTTGGAGATGACAGAGCATTTAGCATGAAATGTCTAAAATAAGACAAATTTCAGTGCGCAAAAAATAACGGAATTTCAGTGTGAACACGCAAAGACCCCGGTTAAGGGGTCTTTTTTTAATGCTTAAATGTCGAAAACCCCCGGTTTATAAAAATTAATATACGAATGATCCATGAATTTTGCGCATTACTAGGGATAATAACCCAATTTTGTAGAATAATGTTGTTTGACGTATTTAAGGGGTCTATAATGAGCCTTGAGCCTTATAAAAGGCTTGCATGGAAGACAAATGAGCTCAGCTCAAAAAGCTTAAGTAAGCGCTTACTAAGCCGATTTGTACGAAGTAAACTCGAAGTAGCTAAGCTCACAAAACGATATAAATCGAACCAGAAACTTGGGAAAAGGGGAAGGAGTGGCGGAGGGGAATTTTGGAACTGTAAGAGCGAGAGCGACTGCCTTTGTCTCCGAATTTCACCCGCTATACGCGTAAGAATTCAAGAAATTTGGAGACAACAGCGGCTGGAAGTCCAAACATTCCCCGCAGTAGCGACGGACCCTTAGCCCAAATATTTAGGGTTCGATTTATAAGACGAAGTAAACTCGAAGAAGCTAAGCTCACAAAACTTTTAGGAGGAAAGATATGCTTAAGACAGAACAGCTATCATTAGCAAGACAGATGGATTTGGTGTTTAGGGAACTGCAAGAGGAATTGTCAGGACTATCTTCCGGTACGGTATTTGTGCAAATACGAAATAATACCATTGGCAAATTCGGCATACGTCATCATCCTTTAGCCGGTCGGGGGGGTGGATTCACAGAAGTGAAGGAAGGAATAACGGAGAGCCAGCAGTCTTCTTTTCGTCTAATGGCACTGGAGAGTCTGAAATACAAACGCCGTTGGACTCATGGTGAGATCAGCTATGAATTCGCTATAAGACAGGGTAAGCTAATCGTAGATGCTACGCTGGAGTCTAATTATAATATGGCGAATCTGATGATTCGATCTCCCCGTAATGCTTACGCCGAGAGTGCTGATCAATTTTTAAGTTAAACGTTTTACATAAAAATTGTTTGCAGCTGGGACTATAGGCTATAAATTAGAAAAACCCCCCACAGCTTCTAGAAGAAGTGTGAGAGGTTTGAAAGCTAGTCGGCAATAGGCTGTTTAAGACCTCTGCCGGATAAAACACTTAAGATAACGATGTTACTGACGACCGGACAGTTGTTGTTCTGCCAGTTGTACTAGACGTTTAGTGATGTAACCTCCCAAAGAACCAGTTTCGCGGGAAGTGTAGTTCCCGTAATAACCGTCAGCTGGGATCGTTACTCCAAGCTCTTGTGCTGCTTCATATTTCAATTGTTGCAACGCTGCATTTGCTTGAGGAACTACAAGGTTATTGGAACGGCTGCTACGACCTTGACCTGCTTGACCCATGTGTGTCACCTCCTTCGCCCGTTGTGAAGATAGTATGAGCGCTAAGAGGCTAATTCATGCATGCTATCGAAAGGTTTTAAGGATGGTAATTATTAGTCGATTAAAAGTAAGGGTAGAAAGCCCAAATAACTAAGCTCGCACAAAAAATCGGCCTTCTCTTACGTAAACGCAAGGGAAGACCGATATAATGTATATCTGCTTTAATTCTCGGGATAGATCATTTCCAGCATAGTGGACAGCTCAAGACTTTGACCTGGTTCTACCTTCAGCAAGCCCGTGAAGGAAGGGTCATCGGAAACGTTAGGAGCATCCGGGAGCCAGGTGTAAGGTTCGATGCACAGAAATTGATCGGCCGGCCCTTTGGTATACAGGACCCAGTGGCGGAAATGATTCTCGTCAGCTGTATAACGAAGACCATAACCATCATCGCGTAATAGCAAGGCTTCTACGGGCTGCTTGTCACCAATACGTAGAGCAGTATCAAAATTAGTTCCCTGGAGGTTGATTCCAGAGTTTAGTGAATCTAGATCACCAAGTGGAATTAGATTGCCGCTAGGGAGCAATTCATCGTTTAGTTCATAAATGCTGTTTACGGGCAGCTTGAGATTCCAGCGTTCAGGTTCTCCATCGATCATAAACCAGGTGTGATAACCGATCCCAAAGGGAATACGATGATCGCCGAGATTTGTAACCTTTAAAGTCTGGCTGAGCCGGGCATCCTGAAGCCTGAATGTCATTTCGAATTTGAGTGGAATGGGAAATTGCTCCATCCAGTGCGGATCATCTTCAGTAAGGAATTCAGTAGTGACTGCACAACCGTCCTCGTCTTCCTCAATATCGCTGACACACCAGGATTGAGTCCGGTGTAGACCATGGATATGATTGTCACCAGCGGTATTCTGGTCAAATTGATAACTTGTACCCTCGAATTGAAATTTTCCTTTACGAATTCTTCCGGGTGGAATTAAGAGCGGGATGCCAAAATGGTAAGGTTTTTGCATAAAGAAAGCTTGATCGCTTTCATCAGGCCGCCGCAGAATTTCCCGTTGTTCTTTTACATCAAACAATGAAATCACGTTGTTTCCTAGTCGCGGCAAAAGCGTGACTTCCAGTTCGCGGCTGTGCAAAATATAAGTATCATAACCGCCCCACTGCCCTTTGGTCACCTGTTTCATGAGATATGCTCCTTTATCGTAACTGTAATCGAATAGAACATGGATAACCTTATCATAACAGATTTATGCGGAAGTGGTTAAGTGATTTGACAACTTCTCTTTATGGTTCTATGATGAAGGCATTAAATTATGATGAGAATGTGATGACGGGGACAAGTAGACAGGAAATGCACCTTCAGAAAGCCGGTGGTTGATGCGAACCGGTAGGACACTCCTGATGAATGGACCCCTGAGCGCCGCGCTTGAACGGGAGCAAGATGCCCTAGTAGACCGGCCGGATCTTCCCCGTTAACGGAAGACTAAGGCTGTTTCCCTTTGACTATACAAAGGTTAAGCAGCGAATAAGGGTGGCACCACGGTCTCACGTCCCTTGCGGATGAGGCTTTTTTTGCGTTCTCGGAAATCGGAAATTACATCTAACGGAGGTCTATATTATGTTGAAAAAAGTAATGTCAGGCATACAACCGAGCGGTTCTCTAACTTTGGGTAACTATATCGGAGCGCTGAAAAATTTTGTGAAGCTGCAAGACGATCATCAATGTTTCTTTATGGTTGTCGATATGCATGCGATCACCGTTGCTCAAGATCCTGCGGCACTGCGTGAGCAGTCTGAAGCTGTAGCTGCACTCTTTATCGCGGCAGGAATTGATCCTGTGCGTTCGAATGTATATATGCAGTCTCATGTGCCTCAGCATGCGGAATTGGGCTGGATCATGACTACGCTAACGGCAATGGGCGAGCTTGAGCGTATGACACAGTTCAAAGATAAATCATCAGGTAAGGATTCAGTTGGTGCGGGGCTATTCGTATATCCTTCTTTAATGGCAGCAGATATTCTTGTTTATAATGCGGATCTTGTGCCAGTAGGTGAAGATCAGAAGCAGCACTTGGAGTTGACCCGTGATTTAGCTGGCCGTTTCAATAACCGTTTTGGCGAATTCTTTACGATTCCTGAACCGTATATCCCTGAAGTTGGCGCACGCATTATGTCTCTGGATGATGGCACTAAAAAAATGAGCAAGAGCAGCCCGAATGCAGGCAGCTATATTGCCCTGTTGGATTCGCCGGATGTGATCCGTAAAAAAATCAGCCGCGCAACGACTGATTCTGGACGTGAAGTGATCTTTGATCCGGCTAACAAGCCAGAGATTAGTAACTTGATGAGTATTTACTCGGAATGTTCTGGGATGTCCCTCCAGCAAATTGCCGATCGTTATGAAGGACAAATGTATGGTGGCTTTAAGAAGGATCTTGGGGAAGTGGTTGTATCCACACTTGAGCCTTTGCAACAAAGATATCATGAAATTCGCAGTTCAGGTGCGATCACTGATATTCTTGCTGAAGGTGCTGAACGTGCACGTATTGTTGCAGCTGAGACGTTGAATGGCGTAAAAGAGCGGATGGGCTTTCTGCCAGCTCGTTAATCTTAGTCAGAGCTTAAGCTTTCCTGTTTGCGTCTAATTCTGGCTTTGAGGATAAATCCCCAGCCAATATTCATTACGCAAAGAAAACCAAGCAGAAGTGCCAGCCAGAAGCTATAGCTGATCGCGATTGAAGCGGCAGTGAGAATAAGAATAGAAGAACAAGCGAACCAAAGTGAGAGTCCTTTACCCATTAAGAGCCTTCCTTTCCGTGTCTGCTAAAATGAATCCCGGAGTATTATAAAATACTCCGGGATTTTTTGTGATTATAGAATAGATCTCTCAGTAAGTCTACAGTTTCATCGTAAAGAACCAGGGTCGATGGAAAATCGTTTGTCGAGCTTATCACTGCTAAGCCAGCCTACATAAGTATTTAAAGGTTTATATTGGTTATCCATAACTAATACAGCCACAAAAGGGTATTGTTTGCGGTGTAAATAACGAACGTCTCCCCAGCGCACCATATATCCTGAAGGAAGCTCCTCCACTTCGGCAACCGCATAAGAGGTGAAATATAGAAAGGACTGAATATCTGGATGCGACTTGGATATTTCCACAGCGGGATGATTCGAGCAGACCGCATGTTTGAACCATTCCAGGCGGTTGTTCAGTAGCTGTCCAACGTCATAGCTGCCGTCTTTTTTCACTTTAACTACGTTCCAGCGTTTAAGTGAAATTGTAGGGATTACAATATAACGTTCACCAGCATTATGGTGTATATCTTTAAGCTTGATGTTTCGTGTAAGGCGGGCATGAACAACCGTTCTCCAAATATAATAAAGAATGGTACAGGCATAAAGCGTAATAAATAAAGGTTTGGGCGGCACAATCCCAGTGATCCAGAGTAGAATAGCTGCGATATGGCTGCCAAAAATAAATGGATCGAAAATGTGGATGATATTCCAGGCAATCCATTTCTCAGTAAATGGACGGGCGGCCTGGGTTCCATAGGTGTTAAACAGATCAGAGAAGACGTGCACGCCTACGCCTATGAAACCCCAGAGTGCAACATGGCTTAAAGCTGCCAAATCAGTAAATCCAAACAGAGGCCCTAAGACTAGGGCAATCAGAGCGGGCCACAAAATTAGAAAAGGCAAGGAGTGTGTGATTCCCCGGTGATTACGAATATATATTGCATTGTCCTTTAGTCTTAATGCGGTATCGGCATCAGGAGCTTGTGAGCCTAAAATCGTAGCCAGCATAACGGCCCCGGCCAGTTTAGGGTCAGAAGCAACGACAGGATCTACGAATGAAAGTCCGGCTAACCCTATGCCCATAACTAAATGTGTAGCGGTGTCCATTGGTCAGTTCTCCTTTGTTGTTCGGAAGTACATTATTAATAATTACCCAAATACAGCTTAGGTTATTAACGGGCTGGAAATAAATATTGTCACGTAATTGTCAAATTCATGAACATACTGTGCCATGACTGTCAAAGTCTCCTCGGGTTTGATATGATAAAGTTAACAGCGAAGTCTATTTAGTGCTTCGGCTAGAACGTTAGAAGTTCGTTTAGAAGGAGGATCATTTGGTGTGGATAATCATATAACATTTCAAGCTTCTTCCGATTCTGCAGCTATGTCTGCAAAATCTCCACCGGAAGGTGCAAGTTGGCGTGATTTCATTACCGTAACAAAACCCGGTATTATCCGATCTAACCTCATCGCTGCCTTTGCAGGATATTGGCTGGCTTCAGGTTGGGATGTTCAATACGGCAGATTAGTTCTGACTCTGCTCGGTACAATGCTGGTTATGGCTTCGGCCTGTGTTTTTAATAACTATTTCGACCGTGACCTGGACATGAAGATGGAAAGAACGCGCGATCGGGGGCTTCCTACAGGACGACTGAAACCCAAAACCGTATTGCTGTATGCTATTGGGCTAGGGATTGCGGGCTTGATTGTACTGTTTGCTTTTTCCGGAGTTTTAGCCGGTCTGTTCGGGATTGTAGGGATGTTCGTTTACGTTGTAGTATACACCCTTTGGTTGAAACGGACATCAACATGGAGCACTTCAGTAGGTGCGATCTCTGGAGCTATGCCACCGGTAATTGGCTACGTTGCAGTTACGGGAACAGTTGATCTAGGGGCTTGGCTGATGTTTGCGATGTTGTTTCTGTGGCAACCTCCCCATTTCTGGGCACTCGGGATTAGACGTAAAGAAGAATATAGAGCCGCTGGATTTCCGCTGCTGCCTGTAGTCAAAGGAACACGTCGTACGAAGTTTCAAATGATTCCTTATGTAGCACTGTTGCTGCCTATTCCAGTGTTAATGTACGCCTACGATTATGCAGGCATTTTTTATCTGGTGATTTCAACAGCGCTGTCCCTGGCTTGGTTAATCATAACCTTGATGGGCTTTGCAGCAAAAGATGACGAAGTCTGGGCGAAGAAGAACTTCCTCTTCTCCATTAACTACCTAACGGTAAGTTTGATCGTACTTGTATTGAATACGATTCACGGTTAAGAAGAGGGAGGGTATTATTGTCCGTGCAGACCTTTAAGCGTTATAAATGGACCTGGATTCTACTATTGCTTGCTTTGGTAATGGCTGGTTATCTGGCAGTTAATTCTTTGAATTTAGGAAAAGAAAAACTGCCGGTAATCGGAGAAGTGCAGGACTTTTCACTTGAAAATGTGGATGGAAACCAGATTACTCTGGCTGATACACAAGGTAAGGCGCGGCTGGTATACTTTTTTTTCACACAATGTCCGGATGTATGTCCTATAACTACGTTTCTGTTATCTCAGACGCAGAAAATTCTGGTCGACGATGGCAGCTTTGGAAAAGATACGGCGTTCGTCTCCATTTCTTTTGATCCAGAGAATGATACGCGTGAAGCCATTAAAAGCTTTGCGGACCGTTTCCAGGCAGATTATAAGGGTTGGTACTTCTTACGGGGGGATCAGGAAGTCATTCGTAAGCTGGCAACTGATTCTTTTAAAGTACTAATTGCAGGGAATAGTAAAGAAAATTTCGTACATGCCAATCGCATAGCATTGGTTGATCGGGACAATCGTCTCCGTGCATTGTATGACGCAGGGGATACGGATAACATAACGCCTGAATTTCTTGCCGATAGGCTGAATGAATTGGCTCGTGAATAGAACATAACCGCATAACAGAAACGCCTTTTTCGAATCCCATTTATTGAAGGATAACGAAAAAGGCGTTTTTAATTTCTTAGGCAATATATCGCGAATCAAAAAGGAATGGGTTCAGGGTAAATGATGAACTCTTCCAGACCCGCTTTTTCAAGCTGATTGATATTGTATTCATCTGGAGTGCCTTCCACTCCGGCATAACCCCGGCGTGTATAGATGTGACCAGCATCGGGAAAGGCATCGCGGAGAATCCCGCGTATTTTTTTGCCTGAACTGTCGTTATCCATATAAAGATATACTTCTCCATCTCCTACTTTTTGTCGCAGGGACTCGAGTTTGAGCGTATTTAATGTACCAAAGGTACAGAGGATTTCGACTTCCGGTACCAGCACGCGTCGTAATCTGCTGCGATCGTTTTTGCCTTCGACAATAATCGTAATGGACATTTGCTGACAATCACCTCCGGAAATGAAGTCTGAACTTACAGACTCATTATAGTTTACCGAAGGAGGAGCAGTTTTAACAACTGTTTCTACAGGAAAATCTTCATTCCCCGGGAAATGTCGTAAAAACAATAAATCATGCGGCCCGCCCATTCCATTTGGAAGAGTAGGTAGACAGTTTGGTTGAATTTTTTGGCGGAAGCAGTAATAGTGCAACCATCAGCAATAGAAAGGCAATGAAATAAGGTGAAACAACGGCTCTTAATTGTCCTGCGGCCACAGGGCCTGCGAATGCGCCTAGTGACATGGCTATCGACTGCATGGAGAAGGTGCGTCCCATACGTCCTGGTCCACCTAGACTAATAAAGAGCGATGCCATTGCAGGAAATAATATTCCTTTGGCTGCACCCAGCATAAAGAGAATAACGGAAGCGGGAATGCTGTGAAGTGAGGCGAGCGCAAAAAAACAAAGGGCCATACCTAGCAAGGCCACGGCTATTCTTCCTCCTGGGGAAAAGCGGTTCAGGAAGAACAAACTGAGTGTTACCAAAGCCCCTAAGCTAAGGAGCGATAAAAGAATTCCTGTGGAAACAATGCTATTACTTCCGGTCTGAGATAGAGGAAGTTCAAAGAACAGAACCCCTTGTGAACAAGAAACGAAAAAAGGCAGCAGATAATAACGTTTGGAAACTGGATTGGCATCGGATATAGGGACCGAAGGAAGATCCTGTTTTTTTAAAGGAGGTGCTGCAGAGTTTACAGGGCGCACTAAACGCCGGGCAGGCGCCGGTACACTGAAAAAAGCCATGATGCCTGTAGCGATAAGCAGCCATCCCAATGTGGTGAAGGTGCCGGAATAGCCAGCTTTAGCTACGATAAAGGCCCCCGCTGCCGGGGATACCACTGAAGCTAAGGTATGAACGATACCATGTCCGGACATATATTTCCCCTGCTCAGTAGCATCAGATGATAATGAAGCCAGCAAGGTCATGCACGCTGGAGAGAGGAAGGCGAGCGCGAACCCGCTTGCTGCTCGTAGCATCAGCAAATGCCACGGAAGCTGAGCATGAGCCTGCAGCAGTAGAATGGCTCCCGCAGTAACAAGGCTAAAGACGATGTAGCGGCGGCTGCCATTACGATCGACGAGTACGCCTGCGAGCAAATTGCCAGGAAGATGGGTTAACGAATACATGCCCATCATCCAGCCAATAAAGGCGGGTCCCGCACCAAGAGAGATGGCAAAGGGCGTTAGAATAGGATACTGTGCATGTAAATCAAAAAACGCCAGAAAAAGAAACAGGTACAGCCACAGCGCAGTTTTCACAGGGAAACACCTCCGAGAGCCACCTACAATAAAGATTAATGCAGGAAGGCGGATTTTAAGAAGATCAAATTTAAGCAACTACTTGTACTTTACGTGGGACAGAGAGGGCTTATACCGCTTTTTTAATTCCTATAAGCAGGTATACCTTTCTCTGGCTGTGGAACCATGAATTATGATGGGCATTCATGTATAATAATTAATATTGGCGTCATGTCTATAGAGGAGATAATCCTTAGGACGAAACTAGGTGATAGGGGTGTTGTGAGGTTGATGGATCCAGAGGTGTGGTCACAGTTTATTAGAGAGAATTGGTTAGTTATTGTTATTGCGCTCATTCTGTTGTTCGCGGTTGTTAATTTGGTCAAAACGATGTTGAAATGGGCGATTGTCATTATTATCGTTGTAGGTCTATTCATCTATAGTGGTGTGACAATGGACCAAATTGGTAACGCTGTGAATAAGGTGGCAGATGGAACGGTAAGTACGGTGAAGAAGGAAGCACAAGAGGTTATGCTTAAAGAGGCGCAGGATGCGAAGTACACTTCAAATGGTGACGGAACATTTACGATTACAACTCCGAATATTGAAGTGAAAGGTACTACTGGCGAAGATAAGGTAGAGGTTACTTTCCGCGGAGTTAGTCTTGGGAAGTGGAGTATTACTGATACCACACAAACATTTATCGAGGAAGCTCGGAAACATCAATAAACGGCTTCAGTTTAAATCATTATCAAAAACAAGCAAGCGGGCGACTGAAAGGGGAGATCGGATATGATAAACGGTTGGTTGACTAGTCTGAGTGATGCAAATATCATCTCCATCGCCCTCCTGCTGGTAGTAGTCTTTTCACTATTGCAAGGCTGGAGCAGAGGGTTCTCAAGTGCTACCGGAAGATTATTCGGTCTGCTGGGAACAGGACTGTATACAATAGCTTCTTTGGTGCTGGCCATTCCTGCTGCGGCTTATCTCAATCCTCATGTACAGACTTGGGCAGCAGGAATAAGTCTGCCTGATAAACAGCTGACCCAGTGGCAGCAAATTTATTATACGGCTGTGTCTGTGCTGGCGGAATCGCCGCTGGTGCGGTTTCTATTGTTGTTATTGCTCTCTTATATCTTAATTCGCATGCTTCTGGGATTGTTGTCTATACTGCTCCCATTCCATCAGCTACGGCGCACCAAGACATTTAAGGACAGAAAGATTACGCAAGTAAGCCGTATGGGCGGAGCTATCATAGGATTAATTATAGGTTTGACTCGTGGTTTAATTATTGTGCTTGCTCTCTTCATTTGTGTTGGCCTAAATCCAGAAAGTCAATTTAGCCGTTATGTGGAATCTTCTCCGATCTACAGTCAAAGCGCTGCCGCTGTATTTGAGCCCTTTGTTGGGGAGACAGTGCAGAAAAAGCTGCCTATTCTGACGAAGACCGTTGCAGCTGAGATGAATGATATCCTGCGCAGAAAATATGAAGTTATTGATCATGACATTCCACAAGATATTGTGGGTGCGGCTGAAGATATTATTGGACAAGCGCAAGGAGACGAGAAGAAAGCCAAACTACTGTATGATTGGGTAGGAACACGAGTAACTTATGATTACGCCAAAGCGGAAAATTATGAAAAAAATAGAATTTGGCATGAACAGACCCCGCAGGATACCTTCGACACACGCATAGGGGTATGTATTGATTATGCACGTCTTTACGCTGTAATGGCCCGCTCCCAAGGATTGCAGGTGCGCGTTGTAACGGGTCAAGGCTATGATGGTCGAGGCGGGTATGGCGCACATGCCTGGAATGAAGTTTATATAAGTGACCGGCAAGCTTGGATTCCATTGGATCCCACTTGGGCGAGCAGTGGGGATTGGTTTAATCCGAAGGATTTTGACGATACGCATATTAGGGAGAACGCACTCTGAGTGAGGGCGCCGCACTCCTTCCGTGTGGTACAATAAACTCATACCAACCGCTCTAACACAAATGCGAGTGCAATGCTCACAATCAGCTTCTTAGAAATCACCTTCATTATAAGAGCAATGTCGCTGGCTAAGGCAATTCAGACATTATTTTTATATAGAAGGGAAGAAAGCTGGTGAGCTTTGGGAAGCAGCTCCCGCCTGCGGACGGGAAATCTTCGAAACATTCTGTAGGTCTGAGATTGAATCTGTTTTTCTTTGGCACCTTTTTTATTTTTTGTATCATTATTGTGCGTCTTGCAGGTTTGCAGTTTACTGAGGGAGCTTTGCTGACAGAAGAAGAGATCAAACGGGATACGAAGTTTGTTCCGCTGGCAGCCATGCGAGGGATTATTTTTGCTGCCGGGGGTGAGCAGATAGCCTATTCTACACCTATTGAGTCGCTCTATCTTACCCTAAATAAGGAATATACAGCTAAAACTACCGATAAAGTAACGGGTGAAACCTCACTAACGGAAAAAGCGAAAAATAAGTCTAATGACCTTGCAGCAAGATTAGTAGCGGAGTTTGAGAAATATGGAAGTGCAGATGCCCCTAAGTTAACGCAGCAGGACGTGCTGGATTTACTTGATCTGGACTTTAAAAAGTATCTGGGTTATGTACCGCGTCGTATAAAAGCAGGGCTAACTTCAGAAGAAATAGCTTATTTCATGGAACATAAGGATGAATATCCAGGTATTACCATTGTGGAAGAAAGTGTACGCCACTACGATAAAGATACGGTAGCTGTGCAGACGGTGGGTTTTGGTAAACCTTTTAAATCAACCGAAGACATAGCGATGTACAAAAATATTCGTAGTGCAATGAAAGACAATTCTTCACCGGGACTTATGTATAAAACGGAAGAATATGTAGGATTTGACGGTCTGGAAATGCAGTATCAACGCGAACTGCGCGGAGAAAATGGTTATCAGGTCATTTCGGTCACTCCTCAAAATATGGCGGAGAAGGTAGAACAGACCGTTCCCCCTGTAAAAGGCAATAACATTTGGATGACCATTAATAAGAATGTTCAGATGAAGACTGAACAGGCCATATTGGATCAGATTAAATGGCTGCACACCAATGCTGTTCAAGGCGAAACTCATCCTGATGCTTTAACAGGTTATGCAGTAGCAATGGAAGTAGAGACTGGGAATATTGTCGCTATGGCGAGTATGCCTGATTACGATTCGAATGTATGGACAAAGGACTCGCTGCCTACATCTGTCTGGAATAAAATTATGAATAATCATCTGAATGGTACAATTACCTCGAATTCTTCCGGGAGATCGGGTCATGATTTTAGCTCACTTGTATTCTTGGGATCGACCATTAAACCGTTAAGTGTATTAATTGGTTTAAATGAAGGGTTTTTTAACACCTCGAGCACCTATCCCGATGTGGGGATTACCTATTTCGGTAAGGATGATAAATCATCGGTTAGAAATTCATCAGGTCACGTCTATGGAAAACTGTATCCGGCTGATGCTATCAAGCAATCCTCTAACGTATTTATGGTAGATATGGTCGGAAAGCAACTATACAAGAAATACCTGGGGGATAAAGGTGTAGAGGTCTGGGACGAATATATGAAAAAGTTCGGACTGGGTGTGTCAACACAAAGTGGTCTTCCCGGTGAATCACCAGGTCAGATTAACTATACAGATTTCAAGGCTGCAGGGAGCTCACAGGCCGCGCTCGTCTACGCATCTTTTGGCCAGCAAGGCAGTTATACTACATTACAGCTTGCCCAGTATGCTACTACACTTGCAAATGAAGGTGTTCGAATTAAACCGCAGCTTGTAAGTAAGATTACTGATGCGCAAGGTAAGGTGGTTAAGGAATTTAAAAAAGAAGTGCTTAATAGCGTAACCTTTGATAAATCGTTCTGGAGAGAAATCAAACAGGGAATGAGCAGTAAAGTTAGTGCTTTTGACGATTTTCCTTATGATTTTGCCCGTAAGACAGGAACCTCTGAAAAAACGGATAGAAAAAATATAAACCGTGATAACGGGGTCTTTATTGCCTTTGCTCCACGTGAGAATCCGAAGCTGGCTGTAGCGGTTGTGATTCCGGAAGGCGGCTTTGGCTCCAATAGTGCAGCTCCGGTTGCCCGTAAGATTTTTGATGCTTATGATTGGGAATATGGGCTGGATGGGGTTCCGAAGAAGAATATTCCACCTGTGGCAGATCCCGTTCAAGAACAATAAGCTTAAATTAGAGAAAAAGGAGAGAAAAACTGTGAGTTTTTTCCGTAAGCAGGCCTCACCTCCTGACGAGACCAGCAGCAAAAGTTCCATTGGCCTGCGACTCAACGTGTTTTTCTTTAGCACGTTCGTTATATTTTGCGTAATCATCATCCGACTAGCTGTTCTGCAGTTCGTGGAAGGTCCAACTTTAACTGAGGTAGAGACGAGTAGAGATACTAAAAATGTACCGTTAGCTTCCATGAGAGGGGTTATATACGCTGCAGGTGGTGAGAAGCTAGCTTATTCCACACCTGTTCAATCGCTGTATATCACACTCAATAAAGAGTATACGGCTAAGGAAACAGATAAAGTCACCGGTAAAACAACGCTGACCCCAGAGGCTAAGGCCAAGTCTGATGCATTGGCAGCCAAGCTGGTAGCTGATTTCAATAAATATGGGGATCCAAATGCAGAGAAGATGACGGAGAAAGATGTAATTGATGCGTTGGATTTATATTTCCGTAAATCACTTGGCTTTATGGCACGGCGAATTAAGGCTGATCTGACTACTGAAGAAGTTGCTTATTTCATGGAACATAAAGGAGAATATCCGGGGCTTGAGATTGTCGAGGAGAGCATTCGTCATTACGATAAAGATACGGTTGCTGTACAGACGATTGGTTATATCAAACCCTTCAAATCCGCGAACAGTCTTAATATTTATAAAAACATTCTAAGTGCTATGAAAAACAATCCGGAGCCAGGGCTAACGTATAAGGATGATGAATTTGTTGGATTCGATGGGCTGGAGCTGAAATATCAGCGTGAGCTTCGCGGGCAAAACGGCTATCAGGAAATTTCTGTCAATCCACAGAATATGGCGGAGAAAATTGAGCGTGTCGTTCCGCCTGTCAAAGGAAATGACATCTGGACAACGATTAATAAGAACGTTCAGATGAAGACAGAACAGGCGATAACAGATCAGCTCAAATGGTTGCACTCTAATACCGTACAAGGCAGAACGCATCCGAATGCTTTAACGGGATATGCAGTAGCGATGGAAGTAGATACTGGCAATATTGTTGCTATGGCGAGTATGCCTGACTATGATACGAATGTTTGGACAACGGGTTCTTTATCTGCAGATGTCTGGAACAGTATTATGGATAACTATCAGAACGGCACGATAACTCCTATTTCTTCAGGAACTTCAGGGAATGGACTAAGATCTGTATTGCTTCTAGGTTCAACGATTAAACCTTTGAGTGTACTCGTGGGCCTGAATGAAGGGTTGTTTTCAACTTCTTCTTATTATCAGGATAGAGGTTTTGCGACTTTTGGTAAGTCTGGGCATGAAACGAAGGTAAGAAACTCTTCTAACCACGTATATGGTTCTTTGGATCCTGCTAGAGCCATTGAGAAATCCTCGAATGCATTTATGGTCGATATGGTCGGTAAAAGATTGTATGACAAATATAAAAGCAAGGGGATAGACATCTGGGATGTCTATATGAAAGAGTTCGGCCTTGGTGTATCTACGGGAATTGACCTGCCAAATGAATTCTTGGGTCAAAGAAACTATACCAATATAGAAGCTGCTGGTAGTGCGCAGTCCGCACTGGTCTATGCCTCTTTCGGACAACAAGGAAGTTATACAGTAATGCAGCTTGCACAGTATGTTACAACACTTGCTAATGAAGGACAGCGGATTAAACCTCAATTGGTTAGCAAGATTACTGATGCAGATGGAAATATAGTCAAAGAGTTTAAACGTGAGGTGCTTGATGAAGTAACAAACTTCGATAAGTCCTACTGGAATGAAATTAAGCAGGGGATGCGAAGTGAAGTTAGTGCTTTTTCTGATTTCCCTTATGACTTTGCCCGTAAGACGGGAACCTCTCAGCAAGTAGCTAAGGGTGAAATTCGCGATAATGGGGTATTTATTGCATATGCTCCACGTAATAATCCTAAGTTGGCTGTGGCGGTTGTAATCCCTGAAGGTGGTTTTGGTTCACAAAGTGCGGCACCAGTCGCACGTAAAATATTTGATGCCTATGATTGGGAATATGGCCTTGATGGAGTTCCAAAGAAAAGTCTCCAGTCTGGTAATAATACTAATGATAATGCGAAGGAGGGAGAGACTACAGGTACCGAGTAACTCTGACCCTATGGCTAAGATTTAAAAAATAAACAGCTTCTCAATAGAGAGCATACAAGAATGGAGGGGTGGCAAATGATTGCCAAATACCGCCTGCTTGCATTGGATATGGATGGAACCCTACTGAATGATGATCAGATAATTACACCCACAACGGTGGAATGGATTCAAAAGGCGGTCAACGCAGGCGTTCATGTCTGTCTGTCGACAGGCCGGGCATTTGTAAGTGCCTTACCCTATGCAGAGCAGCTAGGTTTAGAGACACCGATGATCACTGTGAACGGCAGTGAGGTGTGGAGAGCGCCACATGAAATATACCGGAGATCACTAATGGATCCCAAGCTGGTACAAGAAATGTATGATCTTGCAAAAGCAGATGACATCTGGTTCTGGGCTTATTCTCTGGACGAAGTTCTTAAACAGGATAACTGGGATGGGGATGTAACGGGTAGAGAATGGCTTAAATTCGGTTATCACACTGAAGATGATGAGCTTCGTCATAAGCTGTTGCTTCGTCTTCAAGATATGGGTGGACTGGAGATCACGAACTCTTCTCCGCACAATCTGGAGATTAATCCTCTAGGCGTGAATAAGGCAGCAGGAATAAAGGAAGTCTGCAAGCTGCTGGGAATAGAAATGTCGCAAGTTGTAGCTGTGGGCGACAGCCTTAACGATCTGGCGGCGATCCAGCAGGCTGGGCTTGGGGTTGCCATGGGCAATGCGCAAAAGACGGTTAAACAAGAGGCTGATGTTGTGGTGGCGACCAATAATCAAGACGGGATTGCCGAGGTCATCCAAAAGTATATCTTTACCGAAGCTGCAGCCTCTGTAGGCAGCAAATAATAAAAGCAGTACTGCGAAGTGAATCCATGGAGCATTATGCTAGTAGGAGGTTAAGGAATTGACGATCCTGGGTTGGATTCTTATTATTGTTTTGTTTGCTGTAGGATTGGCAGGGGCTGTGTATCCCATACTGCCGGGTGCGTTAGCGATCTATCTTGCCTTTTTTGTATACGGCTGGTTCTTTTCTTTTGAGCCCTTTGGGGTTTGGTTCTGGATTATTCAAACACTGATCGTTGTAGTTCTTTTTGTTGCTGATTATGTTGTAGGAGCGTGGGGTGTCAAAAAATTTGGCGGTTCACGTTCATCGATTATCGGGAGCACGATCGGGCTGATCTTGGGACCTTTTGTTATTCCCGCTTTTGGTCTTATCATTGGACCATTTCTAGGGGCTTTTATTGGAGAACTGATCGTGGGATCTTCCCCGTCTAAAGCTGCTAAGGTAAGTGTTGGCTCCATACTCGGCTTATTTAGCAGCACCTTGGTCAAAATCGTGTTGCAGGTAATTATGGTCGTCCTCTTTTTTATATGGGTCGCCCGGTTTTAATTTAACAGTGAAGAAGGGGAAAGAGTTTGTCCAAGAAAGAGTCTTTTGTTAAAGGCACGCTTATCCTTGCTGCTGCAGCTTTGGTGGCAAGGGTACTCGGGCTTGTCCAGCGTGTGCCGCTGGAGCATTTATTTAATGATGTTGGTAATGCTTCATTTACACAGGCAAACACAGTTTATTTAATGTTATTACCGCTGGCTACAGCAGGGATTCCAAGTACATTAAGTAAAATGGTATCTGAGCGTTATGCACTGAATAGACCAAATGAAGCTCAGCAGGTGTATCGGGCGGCATTAATCTTTGGTGTTGTAGTTGGCGTAATTATGAGCGCATTGTTATACATAGGTGCTCCTTATTATGCAGAATATGCAAAAGTTCCTGAAAGTACTTTGGCGATCCGGGCCATAGCTCCGGCACTCCTACTCTTCCCTTCTATAGCAATGATGCGTGGGTACTTTCAAGGGCGGAATAATATGATGGCTGGTGGCATCTCTCAAATTGTGGAGCAGATCGCGAGGGTATCTACAGCTGTTCTTCTGGCATTTGTATTGTTACAAAAAGGGTACGACAACACTTGGATGGCTGCTGGAGCATCATTCGGTAGTGTATTTGGTAGTGTTGGTGCTTTTGGTGTAATGCTCTATTACGCTATGAAATTACGGCGTAGTGAGGGGCAAACTGCGTTATACGAAACGAATGAAGCGAAGCTTCCTCTATTTGGAATTTATAAGGATATATTTAAATTATCCATTCCTATCGTTCTATCTTCAGTTACGGTTCCAGTAGTGAACTTTATTGATACATCTTTAATTGTACCGTTACTGAGTGGACAAGTTGGTGTAGCTGATGCCACACGTGCTTTGGGTATTTTCGGGAGTCGGGCACAGAGTGTCGCCGGGATTCCGCCGGTTCTTTCTATAGCACTGAGCACTTCACTAATACCAATTATTTCAGCTGCATATGCCCGTCGGGATGAGAAACATCTAAAAGGGCAAGTGACGTTAGCGCTTCGTATCTCTATTTTAACAGGAGCACCGATTGTTCTATCACTCGTAGTTGCTGCATATTCAGTTAATGGCCTCTTATTCAGTAGTTTAGATGGCAGTGGTATCGTAGCCATGCTTACTTTAGGAACGATTTTTCAGATTACGATGATGACAACGAACTCTATTTTGTTAGGTATGGGCAAATCGCGAATTTCCATGTATTATGTGTTAGCGGGTATTATTGTAAAATTAGTGGCAAGCTTATTACTTAGTAAGGTATTTGGCATCTACGGAATCATCGGTGCAACAGCACTTTGTTTCGTGGTCATTACTTTGCTTAACTTACGTATGCTGAAATCGATTGTGCCTTTTGAAATTATGGGCAAACGTTGGGGCGGTTTCGTGATTGCGGTACTTGTGTCCGGCGGGATTGGTTATGGCTTGAATGAGGCTGGGATTCTGTTAACAGATCTGATGCCTGCACGTTTGGCGTTTCTGATCACTTGTCTTGTTGTAGGAGCAGCCGTTGTTGTTATTTATCTAGTACTGCTTATTGTGCTGGGTGTGCTGACTAAACAGGAAATCTCCAGTTATCCGCGGGCGCTGCAAAAATTATTGAATCCGCTGATGAAGTTACAGCCTGCACGTGTTCGTATGAGAGAATAGGTTTGACTTCTACACTGCATTTTGCTTCACTTAAAGAGTAGAAAATAGACAGATATTGAAGAAGGGACTGAGTAAATCATGGACAAAATTAGTTCTCCTGCTGAATTTCAGGTAGCCATTCAATCACCTCGATTAACAGTGGCCATCTTCAAGGCTGACTGGTGCTCGGATTGTAAATTTATCGATCCTTTTATCCCAGAGGTAGAGCAGGCTTATGCAGACCGCCTTACACTGGTTGAGGTAGATGTTGATGCCGTGGGCGATGTTAGCCAAGAACAAAATATTATGGGTATTCCAAGCTTCGTCGCATATTCGGATGGACGGGAATTGGTTAGATTCGTTAATAAATTGCGCAAATCCCGTGAAGAGATTGAGAATTTCCTTGATAAAGCGGTCCAAGTGCATCAAAGCCTTCAAAAGTAATTCCTAAGGAACCACCGCTTTCGCCTGTTTGTGCAAAAGCGGTGTTTTTTTGAAATATAAGTCTGGCTGCTTCTTCATTACTAAAAACTGCGGGTGATATTTTTGACGACAAATCAGTTGAAATGGCTTAGTTATCTTACTTGCCTTATCATGTTCCTCGCTGTACTCGGAGGAGCGGTAGTGACGAAGACTGGATCGGGCTTGGAATGCGGAAATGAATGGCCGCTCTGTCATGGAAAATTAATTCCGGCTTATACTATAGGCTCGATGATTGAATACACCCATCGCTTGTTTAGCGGTTTGGCAGGGTTATTCTCACTTGCCTCGATGTTTGCTTTTTGGCGTTATGCTCGTACGCGGCGCGATTTGCTGGGATATGCATTTATGACCTTAGTATTCGTCATCGTTCAAGGTGGTATGGGAGCGCTTGCAGTAATTAAATCCCAATCCGCTGCTGTAATGGCGTTGCATATGGGTTTTTCTTTGATCGCCTTTTCAAGCGCTATGATGTTGGCTCTTGGAACCAAGAGATGGCATGAAGCACGTGAATATGATCATAAGCTGGAGGCTCAAAAGAAGCCCGTAAGTAAGGCTTTTCGCAATTTAACCTGTTTTACTGCCATCTATTCTTATATTGTCGTGTATATTGGAGCCTTTGTAAGTCATACGGATTCACAAGGCGGGTGTTCGGGTTGGCCGCTTTGTAATGGAGAATGGGTTCCGGAGCTTTCCGGAGGTGTAGGTGTTGTTTTTACGCATCGGATTGCGGCTTTAATCTTATTCATGCTTACTGCGCTGCTTGGGCATTTAGCATTTTGGAAACATAAGGATTATCCAGAGCTTAGAGCGCTAGGTATAGCTGCAGTGCTGTTATGCTTGATGCAGGTATTTAGTGGGGCGGCTGTGGTTTACACTCTAGATAATGAAAGGCTGTACATATTTGCCGCTTTGGCTCATATTTTACTGATTGCCAGTTTGTTTGGTGTCTTATGTTATATGAGTGTAAGAGTCTGGCAGCTAAATCGCGCGAGTAGTGTCGTGTCTGGAAAAAATGTAACGAGCCCAATGATTCCACCGCCTTGGTAGAACATTCCCTCCGTGGATAGAGGTGCTTCACCCGCGGAATAATAAAGTGGAAATCGGTATATCGTGGAGCTGATTGGCCGATGCTTACGTCGCGAGTTTTGTACGAAGCAGTCCATGGAAGCAGACGCTGAACAAAACTTTAGGAGGACTGGGATATGCTGCGGGTATTACTTGGAGAGCCGCCTCGAAAGAACAGCGGTGTGTTGGCTGATGCGATGGAGAATATGGCCACTTTTGCAGCATTGCTGCGCAAGGAAATGAGTGCCCATGAGGATAATGACCATGAATACCGCAAGCTGGAGATTTGGACACGTGGGCTGATTTCCTCTCTGGATGAACTGGAGCAAAGTTGGTTCGCGGCCGCTTTTTACCGGAAATTAGTGATTGCGGGTTATATGGATGATATGACACCGGTGGAACAGGGCGATTATGCACGTTATGTTTATTTTTATAAAGATGGCTTTATCCGGGTTTTCTCTCTTCTGGACAAGCTTGGGACGGTACTGAATCATTTTTATGATCTCAAAACATCCAAATTAAAAACGCACTTTTCTTACTTTACAGTGCTGCGTCAGCTTCAATTATTGAATGTGCATCCTGCATTAGCGGATCAACTGGAAGAGATTAAGAACTCCTACCGCGATCCATTGGAGAATTTACGCAAGCGCAGAAATGCTGAAATTCATTATATGAATTCCGAAATGCAGGATGATTTGTGGCAGCGGCACCAAGGTCTGCATGACAAAATTCAGCTCGAGGATCTGGATAGCCATCTTGAGGATTTAAAACAATCGCTCGAAATGAACTGTAAGACATTAATCGCGGCATTCAGCTACAGCAATGAACAGCTGCGTAAGGAAATAAGCAAGGTAAAGAGCATAAAATCGTAATTGTTCAATATATTTCCTTTTGACAAAAATAGATAAACTCACTATACTTATGCTTGCATTAAAGTATGTACGATTTCAGAAAAAATATAATTTCATAACTTTATCTTATCGAGAGCGGCGGAGGGATAGGCCCGATGAAGCCCGGCAACCGATTTGTATCCAGCGCGGGAAGCGTTGTACAAATGTCATGGTGCTAATTCCTACAATGGCGCAGGTTGCGGTCGTTGGCAGATGAGAAGGCATTGTCTTAATAAACCCACAGAGCCTCTTGCGATCTGCATCGATCGTTGGAGGTTTTTTTGTATAGAATAAGTGAAGTATAAAGGGGGGCGACGAGAGTTGATTAATCTAAAAGGGATAACAAAGGTTTATGGAAAAGGGAGTAATGCGGCAACAGCACTTTCTGGATTGAATCTGTCCATCGAGAAAGGTGAAATATTCGGAGTCATCGGCCACTCTGGAGCCGGGAAAAGTACATTGATCCGTTGCATTAATCTGTTGGAACGTCCGACAGAAGGAGAGGTCTGGGTAGACGGTGTTGAGCTAACCAGTCTTAACCAAGGTCAGCTGCAGGAACAGCGGCGCAAGATTGGGATGATTTTTCAACATTTCAATTTGCTGTCTTCAGCGACCGTGTACGATAATATTGCCTTTCCACTGCGCCTTGCAGGTACGTCGAGAACAGCTATTGATACAAAAGTCAAAGACCTGCTCGCTCTAGTTGGGCTTGAAGAACATAAAGATAAGTTTCCTTCTCAGTTATCTGGAGGACAAAAGCAGCGGGTCGGCATCGCCCGGGCACTAGCCAGTGACCCTGATGTGCTGCTGTGTGACGAGGCCACTTCTGCGCTTGATCCCCAGACAACGGACTCCATTCTTAAGCTGCTGCTCGATATTAATAAAAGATTCCATTTGACCATTGTGCTGATCACACATGAAATGCATGTAATCCAGAGCATCTGCGACCGTGTCGCGGTCATTCATGGTGGTGGGATTGTTGAGCAAGGCAAAGTTACAGAGGTATTTCTCAAGCCGCAGCATGAGGTTACACGCGATTTCATCCGCAGTGAGACACAGAATGAAGGACCTCTTCGAGTGGCGCTTGATGCTGCTGCCGGGGATAACTCTAAAGCTGTCAAAATTACTTTTTTCGGAGAAAAAACATACGGCTCGGCACTATCCGATGTCGTGCGTGATACGGGTGTAAGCTTTGCAATCTTACATGGTACCATCTCAACGATTAAAGATGTGCCTTATGGACAGATGATTGTGCGGTTCGAAGGGCCAGCTGAGGCGATTGCTGTAACGATCTCCAGGCTAATTGCTCAAGGCCTTGATGTGGAGGTGATTTCGTAATGAATTTTGCAGATCTAAATTGGCAAGAAATGATGGATGCTACGGTTGCTACTATAAAAATGATATTTTTTTCCGGATTGTTCACAATTATTCTTGGTTTACCACTCGGAATTTTATTGTATTTATGGGGGAAATCGAATAGTATAGTAATCAGAGTAACTTACTCGGTCTTATCATTACTTGTAAATATTCTACGTTCCGTACCCTTTATCATTTTGATGGTGGCTCTAATTCCTTTCAGCAAAGCCGTTGTTGGAACCTCCATTGGTGTACTCGGTACGATTCCACCTCTGGTGATTGGTGCAGCTCCGTTTTTTGCCCGCTTGGTAGAGACGTCGTTAAGAGAGGTAGACCGCGGAGTCATCGAAGCCGCACAAGGTATGGGAGCATCGACGAACCAAATCGTTATGCGTGTTCTTTTGCCAGAAGCTCGTCCAGGTCTGCTCGCTGGAGTTACGATCACACTGGTTACACTGGTCTCCTATACAGCAATGGCTGGTATGGTTGGGGGCGGCGGATTAGGTGACTTGGCGATTCGTTACGGCTACCACCGCTATGAGACGGAGATTATGATTGTTTCTATAGTATTTATTGTCGTACTGGTGCAATTGCTACAAATGGCCGGTGACCGACTCGTAAAACATTACACACGGAAATAAGGTACATCCATATATATCCTTATTCAATACAAAATATAGATTAGAGGGGGATTTACAATGAAAAAAGTACTACTTACATTTTTTAGCCTGACACTGGTTGCGGTGCTTGCGGCTTGCGGTAACAACAATGCATCTAATAATGCTGGGAGCTCGGCTGCTACAACAGCACCAAACGCAGAAGCAACAAGTGAACCTACTAAAGATCCAGTGAAATTGGTTATTGGTGCCTCACCTGTTCCTCATGCTGAAATTTTGAAGGCTATTGCTCCATTGCTTGAAAAAGATGGAATTACACTTGAAATCAAAGAATTCACTGACTATATTCAACCTAACGTGCAGCTTGATGAGAAGGAGTTAGACGCTAACTTTTTCCAACACCAACCGTATCTGGATGACCAAAACAAAAATAATAAAACCGACCTGGTCTCTGTTGCATCCGTTCACGTTGAACCTTTTGGAGCTTATTCCAAAAAAATCAAATCGATCGATGAGTTGGCTGATGGTGCAAAAGTTGCCATTCCGAACGATGCTACTAATGGTGGCCGTGCACTAATCCTACTTGCAAAAAATGGTCTGATTACCTTGAAAGATGATACAAACATTGCTGCAACAAAAGCAGATATCACTGAAAACAAGAAAAATCTCGACATCATTGAGTTGGAAGCTGCTATGCTCCCACGTCAACTGGATGAGGTAGACCTTGCTTTGATCAACACGAACTTTGCACTAGACGCTGGTCTTGTGCCAACTAAAGATGCATTGTTCATCGAGGGTGTAGATTCCCCTTATGCTAACATTTTGGTAACCCGTCAAGACAATAAAGATTCCGAAGCCATCAAAAAGCTGGTTGCTGCCCTGAATTCTCCAGAAGCTAAAGCTTTCATTGAAGAAAAGTACGAAGGTGCGATCATTCCAGCGTTTTAAGGAATGAAGCTAAATACGTCTATAGTCATAACAAGAACCCGCAGCCAAGTTGGCTTGCGGGTTTTTATGTTCTAAGGTTGTGAGAGAATGTTAAATCCTCTATAATAAGAAAATCCCGATCTCCTATACAGGAGAATCGGGAGGGTTATTGAACGGGATTTAGAATACTTGAACTACTTCTTCAACGCCTTCTACTTCTTCAAGGAGGGCGCGTTCAATCCCGGCTTTCAAGGTGATCGTGGAGCTTGGGCAGCTGCCGCAGGCACCCATAAGTTTCAACTTAACGATGCCGTCTTCCACATCGACCAGTTCTACGTCACCGCCATCGCGCTGCAGGAACGGACGAAGCTTATCCAGCACTTCTAGTACTTCATCATACATTTCGGTGCTTTGTGCATTCTCACTCATTTCTCAATCACTCCTTTCGTAAGTTCATTATAGTACAAAAAGTTAAAAAATAAAATGGTTAGGCGGAATAGGGAGATCATCATGAGACCAATTATTGAATTTTGTTCCAGCAACATGGGTCACGGAACAGACAAGCTAATGCATAAGCTGGAGGAAAATCCAGATTATGATGTCATTGAATACGGTTGTCTGAACAATTGTGGAGAGTGTTATTTAATGCCTTTCGCCATGGTTGAAGGTGACATTATTGCAGCAGACACTGTTGCAGAGCTAGAAGAGAAAATTGAGGCCAAGATCAAAGAGCTTGAGGCTTGGTTTAATATAGATCTTGACTAAATTTCTCGAGAAAAAAAGAGGGAGCACTCCATAATCTAAATTATGGAGTGCTCCCTCTTTTTGGAACCTTACTTGAACAAAATCCACCAATTTGATCGATTAGGCAACATATTGGAGAGTGCAGGTGCTACCGTGAAGGTGCCACCGGACTCAGGCGACCTTATATTGAGTGTTTTCCTACATTTGGATTGCTATCGGACCCCATAGTCACTATTCACCTGAAAAACAGCATAAATGAACCTCATTATAAGCAATAACTTCACTGGAGTCCGAAACTCTCCTTCAAAGGCTGAAAATTTGCGAATAAGGTCATCTGAGTCCGAAGGGTATACGCACCAATAACGTAAGGAAGCTACTCTCGTGTTTATCTGAGAGTAGCTTCATTTAATACTTATGAACCAATCATAGGCTTATCCTAAAGTGCGTTTCGACATCCAGAGCACTCCGCTCTTGAGGATGCGGGGAACCCGTCCTTTGACGGAGCGTTGTCCCATAAGTCCGAATCCTGCTTTTTTTCCTAGTGACCCTAAAGTACCCTTCAGGCGAATAGGATGAAGCTTAGGAGTCTCACCGCGCCAGGTCGCTTGGATAACCTGAGCTACCTGCTCACCCTGTGCTCCAGCGGCTTGTGCGCTTGGTGCGAATGGCAGACTGGCACAGTCGCCAATCACATATACCTCCGGATAATCCGGTATACGATAATACTCATCCAGCATAATCCGTCCACCACGGTCCTTCGACACATTCAAATCTTGAACTACTTTTACAGGTTGAATCCCTGCGGTCCATACTGTCACATCTGAAAGGATTTCCTCGGTACCGTTAAAAATCGAATCCTTCTCTACATGAGATACAGAGATTCGTCCCAGCGTTTGCACCTGATGGTGATGAAACCATTCCTCTACGTACTGTGACAGCTTTGCCGGAAAGGCAGACAAAACACGTTCACCGCGATCCAGAATAGCGATGTTAAGGTCTGGACGGCTTTCCCGAAGCTCTGCGGCTAATTCAACACCGCTCAATCCTCCACCTACGATGTTTATCGTTCCGTAAGGCTTCACATCATTTAAACGGCGGTAGGTTTCCCGAGTACCAGCAAAGGTCTGGATGCTGCAGGTATATTGATCAGCACCAGGGATGTTGTGGTAATTGTCGGTACAGCCAAGAGCAATGGCTAGGAGATCATAAGATACAATCTCACCGGACTCCATACTGACTATTTTGCTCTCCAAATCAATGGAACTCACTTCACCGTACCGGACAGTAAGCCGGGGGTGAACCGGAAAATGAATGCGCAGGTGATAATCAGTTACGGTACCTGCGGCGAGCGCATAATATTCCGTTTTGATTCCTTGATAAGGCATTCGGTCAATTAAGATAATTTCAACATCATGAGGAAGATGATTATTGAGTAATTCTTGAATTAAGGCTAGGCCGCCGTAGCCACCGCCAAGAACGAGTATTGTTCTCATGCTGACCGAACTTCCTTTCCAATATGGGATAACAAATCTCAGGTAGTCTTCTTATTCGTATACCTTAACTTCATTATAGAAAGTGTCACGTTCGACAGGAATTCGTCCAGCACCTTTCACTAGCCAGATCAATTCGTCGCGAGTCAGACCTTCCGGTGTTAAGGCGCCAGCTGCGTGGCTGATACGTTCTTTTAGAATTGTGCCATGCACATCTGATGCACCGAAGTTCAGCGCGACTTGAGTAAGCTGAGGGCCAATGTTAATGAAGTATGCTTTGATGTGATCGAAATTGTCCAACATCAATCTGCTGATCGCAATGGTCTTCAGATCCTCATAAGCAGAGTTGCGGCGCATGATGCCAGCGTTTTTATTCTTAGGCTGCATGGACAATGGAATGAATACCATAAAGCCATTGGTTTCGTCCTGCAAATCACGGATTTGCATCATATGGCGGATACGGTCTTCGTGAGATTCAATGGAGCCGTACAGCATAGTGGTATGGGTCTTCATCCCAAGCTGATGTGCTGTCCGATGGACTTCCAGATATTCTTCCACATTAGCTTTATCTACACGCATTTTTTTACGATATTGGTCGGATAATATTTCTGCACCACCACCGGTGAGTGTTTTCAGTCCAGCAGCACGCAATTGTTCCAGTACCTCACGAATACTCAAACCGCTAATACGGGTAAAGAAATCAATTTCAGCGGCAGTGTAGGCTTTTAAGGTAACCTCAGGGAAACGTTCGTTCAAAGCTTTTAAAGAATCCACATAATATTGGAAGGGAACCTTGTCGTTATGGCCACCAACAATATGGAATTCACGTACGCCTGGGTGGATATGCTGTTCGACATATTGCACCATTTCCTGACCGGAAAGGGTATAGGCTCCCTCTTCTCCATCATCTTTGCGGAAATTGCAGAATGCACAGTGCGATTCGCAAACATTGGTGAAATATAGACTCATGTTTTCGATAAAATATACCCGATTGTGATTCTTGGCGATATTGACTTCATTCGCTAGCTGGCCAATGGTAAGTAAATCGTTGCTTTGATATAAATAAACGCCATCTTCCAAATTCAATCTTTCGCCGCTGCGAACCTTATCAATAATGTTCGCCATTCGGGCATCCGTGTGGGGGGTAAAAAGAGTAGACATATTATGATTTCCTCCTGAAAGTTTACGAGCAGATTGCTCGAAGATAAATTCCAGACGTACCCAAGTGGTAGCTGTTCATTCTAGAAAAGAAAGAGGCGAGCTTGCCTCCGTGACAAATTTCCGAATTTTTACTTAGAGTGCCTTCCCTATTATAAACCTACTCTCCTAAGGGTATCAACAGCTTGATATTGATGGTGTTTTTTGCTGTGAAGGGTCATGCCGAAGGCAGTTGTGACTTGAGGGTAACGGAATAGTCGGTTATACTGAATTTATCAAGCATAAACGTCATTGGCATCCTTATAAAGTTGATAAGCGTTTAAGCGAGAAATATAAGACATAAAGAATAGGTGCAACACTTATACTTTCTTATATTTTTAAGAAATAACTTTTGGCCGGAAGGTCCCTTAAACATAAGTTTCCGCTTATGAAGGGAGACGAATTTGTAGGAGGATGAGATCATGATTAATATTAGTGAAAAGGCAGCAGAACAATTAAAGGCGATGCTTGCTGAACAAGAAGTACCGAACATGTTCCTCCGTATTGGAGTAACGCCCGGCGGTTGCAGTGGATTCTCGTACGCTATGGGCTTTGATGATAATGAAACCGATCAGGACGTATATATGGACATTCAAGCCATGAAAGTGGTTGTGGAGAAGGAGAACCTTCGTTACCTGGACGGTCTCGAAATCGACTTTGAAGAATCCGGTATGACGGGTGGTTTCACCATCAACAACCCTAACGCTACTGCAACTTGCGGCTGCGGTTCAAGCTTCCGTACAGCTACGGATGCAGGGAAACCTAACGAAGAGCCTTGCTAATCACAGCAATCACGGCTCCAAGCCCCGTGTTGGATTCTAACAACACAGGCTTGGAGTTTTTTTTATTCTCAATGACAAAAATCATCACAAGGAGTTCGGAAATGGAAATGGAAATCAGAAAATTAAAAGCTGGTGAACAGCCTCCATTAGAATTACTTCTATTAGCAGATCCTTCGGAGAGCTTAGTTAACGGATATTTACAAAGAGGGTTATGTTGTGTGGCTGAGGTGGATAACAGCATCATCGGAGTCTACGTTGTGCTGCAGACAAGACTGGAGACTGTAGAAATCGTAAATATCGCCGTCGACGAAAATAAACACGGGCAAGGAATAGGTAAGCAGCTGCTGAACCATGCGATTCAGAATGCCAAGCAGCTTGGGGCAAAAACCATTGAAATTGGCACAGGAAATTCGAGTGTTGGACAATTGGCACTTTATCAGAAATGTGGATTCAGAATCACCGGCATTGATAGAGATTTTTTTATTAGGCATTACAGTGAAGAAATCTTTGAAAATGGGATTCAAGTCATAGATATGATACGCCTGTCGCTGGATTTATGAGTAATAGGGGAGTTTCTCAGAAGTCATTTAATGGGCGCTGGGGTAGTTCTTTATTCTTTTACATAGGAAGCAAACGATATATCGCTAATCATGTATCGCAAGCCAGGTATCGGACACAGAGGACCCTAAACGCCGCATTTTCCCATATTTGTGGTGCCAACGGACCGGATTGCCGCTATTGCTATGAAAATCAGTAAATATGAAGCTCTTTCTAAGCGATAGTGTCACTGGAGTCCGAAACCAGCCTCAAAGGTTGAAAATCTGCAAATAACGTCATCTGGGTCCGAAATGCTCATGGGTTAACGACACTGTTGAAGCAGATAGCTATTGTTTAAAAACACAGAGCAGCGATTCTCCACATAACTGGAGAATCGCTGCTCTGTGTTTTTTTTGCGAGGGTCGGACCGTCTGTGCATAGAAGTAAGCTGTTTATAGGCAGTCCCCTGCGTACATTAGGCTGGAATAATAAACTTGTAATTAATCATAAATACGATGAGCGCTGCAGCTCCAAGGGAGAAGGCGATACAGCCCGTACCCAGTGCTCTGCGTTTGTCTTTAATAAATTTAAAGCCAATGGCGCAGATCAGTATAGTCGTTCCAGCCAATACAATGGACATCCCAAGCATAGCCACCCAATATAAAACCTCAAAAAACTGTGCCATTCTGAGCCCTCCCCGCGCTGTGCTTTTTAGTGATTCTGTTAGTACTCACTATAATAGTAGAAATTGAAAATGTAACCGCTATTAATAATACAACGATTTTGAAGATTATTCTAGTTATAGTGAACTCATCCATTAAGATATTGATGTCGAATTTCTTGAGAACTGAATCTACAAAATCCGCGGTTGTACCCTGTCGCTGTCGACTGATGCTGTGCTAAACACTAAGCCCTTTTTGCTAAGAGCGGCATCTTACACGGACAATCATACAAGAGGGCGAGACCTTCTCTGAGTAATGTATAGGGTAGGCTGGATTGTGAAGGGAGGGAAAGGACGATGGCAGGAAGACAATTGGCCAGTAAGTGGCTGAAGACAGAGGCGTTGCTGACCGACGCTCGGGTTGCACCCTATATCCCAATGACGAGGGGGTACAGGGCAGAAACGCTCCTGGCAATGCTTCGTAGATATGGAAATGTTGTCATTAAACCTATTGTGGGTGGCGGAGGTTACGGTGTAATCAAAGTTTTTCGGGATAGTCGCGGTTATGGATTCACCTATATGGACAGAACTCGAATTTACAAGGATTTTGGATCCATGAGACGTGCGCTTAATACTGTGAAGGCAAGACGCAGATATTTGATTCAACAAGGGATTTCCCTTGCGAGAATCGGTGGACGGCCTATTGATTATCGGGTCAAAGTAGTTAAGAATGGTGAGGTTTGGGAATTTCGCTCCATGGTAGGGAGATTGGCTCGGCCAGGTCTGTTCGTAACCAATCTTTGTAAAGGGGGAACGATGCTATCATGTCGTGAAGGACTTCGTAGATCGTTGCCGCGGATTAAAGCTTCAGCGAAGAAAGCAGAAATGCGGAGACTAACCCATGTATGTATCGGAATTATGGAACGGCATTTTCCGGGAATAGGTGAGCTGGGCTTTGATTATGCTGTAGATTATTCGGGGAAAATATGGATTTTGGAGGTTAATACAAGACCTCAATAAATTAACAATTATTTTAAGAATTGACGATAATAGAGTAGTAAGATAAAATTGCGTTTAGTTGCGTTCTTTTGGGGTAAATAACATTGTAATTTATTTACAATAAAAATATATTTTTTGCTTTATACAAGTGGTTCAATCCTGTGTATAACTATTATCCCCATAGTCCACTGTGTAGCTAGTACCTTTATAACGCTTACACACATTTTATACACAGGATTTCCACATGTACTTGTGGATAACGCGAACGCTTGTTCGAAAAATGATAGTTTGATATGATAGATTCAGATCCAAATAAAGGAAAGGTAGATGAAGTTTATGGTTGAATTGTCGGATGAGATGCTGCTTGACTCTTACCATAGAGCAATAGAGCTGCAACTAGAGCATGATTTCATCGCTCTTCTACTCGTTGAAATTCGCAAACGAAACTTACACTCTCCAGTACATGCGGTTCTTCATTAAAAAAGCGCAAAGGATAACTTTGTAGCAGGCTACATATATAAAACCGCGAGGCACAAACAAACATAAAAGGGTATCCTCACAGGCTGTTATCAACAGGCCTGTAAGAATACCCTTTTTTATTGTGTTAATAGATTTAGAGTTTCATATTACTGCTGTGACCCGGTGATAGCTTCGCTTCTGGATCAATGTACACCTTAGCATTATTCACAGCCGTTGGAGCTTCGCCAAATCCTACAGCAATCAGCTTCAGCTTACCAGGGTAAGTTGTGATATCGCCGGCAGCAAATATGCCTGGAATGCTTGTTTCCATACGCGAGTCAACAACAATGGAGTTCCCTTCAATATCAATACCCCATTCGGCAATAGGACCTAGGGAAGAGATGAATCCGAAGTTAACAATAACGCTGTCCACTTCAATTTCTTGAGTTTCTTTGGTCTTGATATTTGACAATGTAACCTTGGTAATGAACTCATCACCATGCAGCTCTGTAATTTCAGTAGGGGTAACTACGTTAACCTTGGAAGCCATCAGGTTCTCAACGCTATGTTCATGCGCACGGAATTTATCCCGGCGGTGAATCAGGGTTACCTGTTCAGCGATGGGTTCCAGCATGAGCGCCCAGTCAACTGCAGAGTCACCGCCACCGCTGATCAGAACTTTTTTATCTTTAAAGGCATTTAGATCATTTACAAAATAATGGAGGTTTGCTTTTTCAAAACGTCCAGCGTTGGGTAATTCCAAACGACGAGGTTCAAATGCACCTACACCAGCTGTAATGATGATCGCCTTACTGTGGTATTCGGCTACATCGGTTGTAACCACAAAATGACGTTCGTCCCGTTTTTGAACAGAAATCACTTTCTCCTCCAGCCGGATATTGGATTGGAACATATCCATTTGCCGAGACAGGTTGTCGACCAATTCTTGTGCTGTTACTTTTGGAAAACCTGCCACATCATAAATGTATTTTTCTGGATAAAGGGCAGCAAGTTGTCCCCCCAATTGGGGCATACTTTCAATAAGGGTTACTGATGCCTGACGCATTCCGCCGTAAAATGCGGCAAACATGCCAGCTGGCCCGCCACCTATGATTAAAAGGTCGCTCATAGGAACGCTGGATTGCTCTTGGGTCACGGGATATTACACCTCCGAGTTGATATATTCATTTTGCCATACTTGTGTACCTACTTATTATAATCATTGTGACACATACCTGCAAAGAAAGACTTTAGAAGTCAATAAAAGTGTGACGTTTTTTAGTATTTTAATGTTTGATTAATGCTACACTAAGGTTTACAATGGATATGGTCAATTTAGAAATGCTTCAAGTTTGATTGGAATTTCTTCTAAATATAAGTGTATAAATTCACAAAAAGGACCGTACATTGTTTCAATAAAAAATACAAAGACAGATTTACCTCTTGGAAGGAGCCGGAACATGAGTAGTATTCCCAAAATCGTTATCTTAGGCGCGGGCTATGGGGGTATTTTGACCGCACAGCGCTTGCAGAAGGCTTTGAATTATAATGAAGCGGATGTCACGCTTGTAAACCGTCACGAGTACCACTATTTTACTACCCATCTACATATGCCTGCGGCGGGTACGGACAGTATTGAACACACTCGGGTGTCCATTTCGAAACTAATCGATGAATTCAAGATTGACCTCGTGAAGTCATCTGTTCAGGAAATTCGTACTCAGCAGAAAAAGATTATTTTGGAGGATGGTACCCTATCGTACGATTATCTTGTCATTGCTTTAGGTGGAGAGCCTGAAACATTTGGTATTCCTGGACTTGATAAATACGCACTGACAATCCGGAGCATCAATTCCGTTCGTTTAATTCGCGAGCATATTGAATATCAATTCGCTAAGTACAAGAACGAGAACAATGCTCAGGAGCATATTAATTTTGTTGTCGGTGGTGCCGGCTTTAGCGGTATCGAATTTGTAGCTGAATTAGCTGACCGTATCCCTGGACTGTGTAAAGAATATGACGTTGATCCAAGTATGGTTAATATATATAACGTAGAGGCTGCTCCGACAGCACTGCCTGGTTTTGCTCCTGAGCTTGTGGAGTATGCGATGGACTTGCTCACCAAAAAGGGAGTTACCTTCAAGATGGGTGTTGCGATCAAGGAGTGTCTGCCAAACGGGGTAATTCTGGCATCAGGCGAAGAAATCAAAGCCTCCACAATTATTTGGACAGGCGGAATCCGTGGCAATCGTCTTATTGAGGCTGCCGGATTTGAAGCTATGCGTGGGCGCGTGAAGGTAGATGAATATCTACGTGCACCGGGCCAAGAGAATATCTTCATTATTGGTGATGGCTCCCTTATGATTAATCCGGAAGGACGCCCTTACCCGCCAACCGCTCAAATTGCTATGCAGCAGGGTGAATGCTGTGCGCATAATTTGGTGGCGGCAATCCGCAATCAACAGCCGAAGAAATTCGCATTCAGCAATAAAGGAACCGTAGCTTCCCTAGGCAAAGGCCAAGGAATCGCTGTAGTAGGCAGCAAAACTTACAAGGGCTGGACTGCAGCTCAGTTGAAAAAAGTTGTAGATATGCGCTACTTGTTCATTATCGGCGGAATTCCGCTGGTTCTGAAAAAAGGAAGATTCTTATAAGATGCGCCATTGCAGCGTACAGGTACGCGGACTGCTGACTCGTGAAGAATTGGACCGTTATAACGGACTGATAGAGGTTGGATCTTATCTGGAGGATCAGAACCAGTATGATCTGGCTTATATCGTTCAGAAGGAAATTGATCTGCTCATTCTCCCTGGTATCGAACGCCTGAAGGATAAAGGGCGCGCTCGGGATCGGGCCACGGCTGAATATCTGGAAAGTTTACGTGAAGATGATGAGGATAACGAAGATGAGGATTCAGGAACTTCGGTGTCTTAATCTAATCATATGGCAGTTAAAAAGGGTGTGTCTCCATGCGAACTGGAGACACACCCTTTTTTTGTTGTTACAGCTTGAGCATTTCTTCAAAAGATTCTTCAGTCAGCAGATTGCCGACATAAAAAGGTCCGAATTCGCCGTAGCGAGCACTTACTTCGTCAAAACGCATTTCGTATACCAGCTTTTTGAATTGCAGTGCATCTTCAGCGAACAGAGTCACGCCCCATTCCCAGTCATCAAAACCGACGGAGCCGGTAATAATTTGCTTCACTTTACCTGCATATGAACGTCCAATTAACCCGTGTGAAGCCATGAGCTCCCGGCGTTTGTCCATATCAAGCATGTACCAGTTATCGGCAAGCTCGCGTTTTTTGTTCATAGGATAGAAACAGATGTGTTTCGCTTGCGGTAAAATAGGCTTTAAACGTGCGGCAACATGCGGATTCTGCATAGGGTCGCTGCCGTCGCTGCCACTGCCACCAGCAGCGTAGTTGCTTAATTCAACAATACTTACATATGAATAAGCTTTGGTTGTATATTGAGCAAAAGCGATTTTGTTAAAGGCGGTCTCAAGCTGGTTCAAAGCTTCTAGGCTTTCGCGCAAAAACATCATTACAAAATCAGCCTTTTGGCCCACTATGGAGTATACTGCGGTGCTGCCTTCTTTAGCTTCCTCAACAGGGCTCCATTCCTGCATAAAAGCATGTAGTTCTTCCAGGGCAACGGCACGTTCTTCATCATCTGCTGCCGTCCAAGCGGTCCAGTTCAGAGAGCGGAAGTCATGCAGTGCATACCAGCCTTCCAGTGTCAAAGCGGCTTCGATCATGATCTCACTCCTTAAAAGTTTTACGAAGCATAAGCCTCGCTGAAATAACATCGCGTAAAACTTGCTTCGAAAGCATACGCTTAGTTTTACGAAGCATAAGCCTCGCTGAAATAACATCGCGTAAAACTCGCAATTGAAGCATAAACTTAGTCTTACGAAGCATCTGCTTCATAGGCTATGTATGATCTGATTAATCTACTTGCATTGTATCGCAATCAAGCCGCCAAGAGCAAACGGAGGCATCCTCTAAGTGTGCGAATTAGTGCGTGAATTTGAATAAAGTTCATTGCTTCGTGACATTTTTTCTAGTAAACTTACTACTAGCTTGTAAAAGATGTGCGCTTCTTTATAGAAAGGGGTGGAGACGGTAAGATGGGATTTATTCCAGTGTTTATCCTAGCCGTTTTATTCTTTGTGATGATGTTTGGTATCGGCTTTATTCTTAACATGTTAATGAAGACAACCTGGTTTCCCGCTTATCTATTCGTACTTATTATTCTACCCGTCGTAATCTATTCTATTTGGGATAGAAACGCGATGTCGCTCTGGGAGCATCTCTCCAGTTTCCACTTTGTTGATTATCTTACAGGTGTCGCTGGTCTTGCAGGTGCTATACTTAGTGGATGGACCATTCAAAAGCTGCGCTTTGGCGGTTACAAGATGTTTTAAAGATTCGAAAGAGCCTATGTTATGAATCAGTCTTATATTTCTGCGAGAAACGGGATACCTTCCTCTTTAGAGGACGGCGAAGCCGTTTCTTCTTGTTTAATAGAGGTAGATATTCGTAAGAAGAAGTTGATTATATTGCGAAAAGAGTCGAAATTGGGATTTTATTTACATTTTCGCTATGTTAATTTGTGATAGAATAGAATCCTGTATGAATTCGTGTAAACAAGGGGGTATCCGTAGATGCGGATGAGTAACTTACATCATTTCACCGAACATCATCGGTACTGCGTTTCCCGCGAATTTGGTCTTAGTGTTATAGATGGACGTATGCTTAGCTCTGTATATCAACCTATGGTAGGAGCCTTTGCAATCAGTTTCTATCGCTTGCTGGTTGAACATGTGCCAGCAGATAGCATTGGCTATTCTGGAGTGGAGCAACAGCGCAGGCTATTTATGACTTTGGGTGTTGAACCCAATGAGAAAGGCCGCAAATATTTAATTGATCAGGCTTCCCGGTTAGAAGCAGTGGGTCTGTTGCAGACCTGTCGAATCTATGTGCCGGAAACAGATGATTATTTGTATGAATATGAGCTAATGCCGCCGCTATCGCCAGCCGACTTTTTTGCCACTCAGCATTTAACCTTGCTGTTACGTGATAAGATTGGCAAATTTGCTGTGCTGTCCTTACGGGAACAGTTCTGGAATCGCGAGCCGGAAGAGTGGAGTCGCAGATCTATAGGCAAAGAGAATATTTCCGTGCCTTTTTATGATATTTTTCAACTTAATACACATGTCATTGATTATGAGCTGGAGCAAGCTTTGGCAGAGGTAGCCTCTGTTCGACAGCCCGGCACGCTTGAATCCGGAGAGCAGGCAATCGGATATAGTGACATTATTTTGCGTTTTCCACGGGAATCTGTGAATCGGGCTCATGTAGAAAAACTGCGCTTTGACCATACTCAAATGGGTGTAATTAACTATGTTGCTCATAAATACGAACTGAGTCCGCAGGATTTATGTCGTTTGCTGGATGAGGATGGAGTGTTCTCACCGGAGGGCGAGGTCATGCTGGATGCGTTGCAATATAAAGCGAGCCAACATTTCAGGCAAGATATGAAACGACAGGAAAAACGTGAAATTGCAGCTGCGAAAGTTGTTTCTATCCGGTCCAGTGCGACTGAAGAGAACGATGATTCTATAGCACCACCAGAGCAATCAGTAGAGATGGAGTATTATGTAGAAGTACCGCCACAATTTTTGTCCAAATGCGACATTCACCAATATAATATGATGCTGCGAAACGAACCTTATACAAGACTGCTACAAACCTTTTTCCCGGGTGCAGTACCCAGCCATCTGATGGATATGTTCGAGAAAATAGATCTGAACTATAAGCTGAGCGGTGAAGTAATTAATGTACTCATTCATTATTTAATGACTATGGTAGCCTCGGGTGGAGAACAGCGGATGAACCGCAATTTTGTAGAGGCTATCGCCTCCAATATGCTGGTGAAACAAGTGAACACCTACGAGAAGGCTGTAAGATATATTAGAGATCAGTCCAAAGTGAAGGGCAAGGGGACAACGGCTAATACGGCTGGAGGAACACGATCACGTTCTTATGCCAAAAATACAGGCCGCTCCAATAAACCGGAAATTCCGATTGTGCTGGATGATGGAAGTGCCGGAACAGTATCGGAAGAGGAATTCGCGGCGATGATGAAGAAAGCGGCAGAAATTAAGGCCAGTAAGAAAAAAGGCGTATCGCAAACGCCTTAATGAAAGAGAGGTGGAACAATGGAGTCTATGGGCGATGTACTTCGTTCGATCAACAATCCAACTCTACGGCAGCGTCAACGCGATCTTGAACAGGGGTTATTCAATCATCCACTTGTGAAGGCATTACAGTCCGAACATCCTGAACTGGACGAATCACGACTGCGGCTTCATATGAGTCGCCTGTATCAATATGTAGAGGAAAGCCGAAACTGTGCGAACTGCCCAGGACTAGAGAAGTGTCCAAATGATTTTCCTGGCCATTATAGTAAACTAACGGTAGAAACTGTGAATGGTTCAGTGGATCTATATGAACGCAAGACGGCATGCCGGCTTAAAGTGGCACAAGATAATCAGGATAACATCCGCAAACGTATTCGTAGCTTTTATGTGGACGAGCGTGTACTTAACGGCGGTTATGATGAGATAGATATTATGGGCAAAGACCCGCGCCGGGTCTCGGCTGTGAATAAAATATTTGATTATATCACGAATGTTAAAGAGGAAGGCCTGACTTCACGCGGCATTTATTTACATGGCTCTTTCGGAACAGGCAAAACTTTTTTGATGTGTTATTTACTGCATGAGCTTGCTGTTACTGGATATACCGGAGTGATCGTATACATGCCGGACTTTATAGAGGACTTGAAATCGATCATGATGGATGGCCAGAAGATGAAGGAAACTGTTGATACGATGAAAAACTGCGATTTACTTATTTTTGATGACATTGGTGCGGAAAATTTGAATCCTTGGGCTCGTGATCATGTACTTGGGGCGATCTTGAATTATCGGATGAACCGCAAACCAACCTTCTACACCTCGAATTATCCGTTGGATGGCTTGGAGAAACATCTTAGCTTTACGAGCAAAGATGGTGAAGAGGTCTATAAAGGCCAACGACTAATGGATCGCATTGCTCCTTTTGTGGATGTTCTTCCACTGCATGGGGAAAATCAACGAGGGGCCAATAGATAAGCCTGGAATATTCATAATGTAAAATTCAAAAGAGCAGTGATTCCTCTTTTATTGGAGGATCGCTGCTCTTCGTTTTTTTTAGTTATTCGAACTCAAACGCCGCTTTTTCCCTGCTACGAAGCAGGATCGCCTTAAGTCCTGATTGTTTTTCACTTGTTCAAACACACTTTCGGGTTGCAGCATCTGGCGGGCATACTGAATCTGATCGATAATTAGGGAATATCTCCCTAAAAATGAACTGATTCGTCAGCGAAAACAGATATTCTCCCGATTATTAGGGAGGAATTCCCTGATTCCGTTCATTTATAGCAATTATCGGCTATAATCAGGGAGGTTTTCCCCCATTATTCTCAAAAAAAGAAGCCGCCCCATAAGTAGCATTCACTACTTTTGAGACAGCTTCTTTTTATTGTGCGATGATTCCTTTATTCCGAGAGAATGAATTTAAGGATGACCATTCCGAAAAAGACAACCGTCATAAACGTGGTCATTCCGAAAAATCCGGTCATTAAATCCCCAAGATCATTGCGGGGTTCTTCGTTGATATGTTCTCGTGGGTCCCGTACTTGCGCGTTAACATCCATAGTTTCTGCCTCCTTACAGGGACAAGCCCTGTATTATTAGATGCAAATTGACATTAGTTTATGAAATAAGTCATTGACAATTAATGCGCTTTCTTTAAGTATACCGAAATGCTGGGGAGGTTGTAAAGAAAAGAGTACGCAAAAAAAATACATTGAAGGCAATATAATTGCGAGTGATATTTCACATATCCCATAAAGATATGTTATACTTGTAATGTGTCGGTAAGTGGTAATTTGGTTATCATATTACATGAAACAATTTATTAACTCATATTTCGGAGCAGCTTCCATGAACTAAGCTTTGGCTTAAGATGTGCGTAATGCTTCGCAAAACTTAAAGGAGGAACAATATCATGGCTATCGTGAACGTGTCTGACCAATCCTTCAGTAACGAAGTGGAAGGTCAAGGTACTGTAGTAGTAGACTTCTGGGCTCCTTGGTGTGGTCCTTGTAAAATGCTCGCTCCAATCTTGGATGAATTGTCCACAGAGCTCGGAGACGACGTGAAAATTGCAAAATTGAATGTGGATGAGAATCCGGAAACGGCTTCCCGTTTTGGTGTTATGAGTATCCCAACTCTGATCTTCTTCAAAGATGGTCAACCGGTAGATAAAGTTGTGGGACTGAACTCCAAAGAATCCCTGAAAAATATCGTAGCAAAACATCAATAATTGATAGATGCTACTGTTCGGGCCTCGGCCCTGCCACTCAGCGCCTTCGGTTCATTCCGGAGGCGTTTTGTGTGCTGAATGCCAACTAATCATGGGTCCAATTTAGCTGGAGGGGATCATTTTGGACAATATCCGCAATAAACTGGCACTACTACCCGATCTGCCTGGCTGCTATCTGATGAAGAATCAGGAAGGCACTATTATTTATGTGGGCAAAGCGAAGGTACTTAAGAATCGGGTACGCTCTTATTTTACAGGCAGTCATAATGGTAAAACGCAGCGGCTTGTCGCTAATATTGCTGATTTTGAATACATCGTTACGTCCAGTAACATGGAAGCGCTCATTCTAGAGTGTAATCTGATTAAGAAACATATGCCGCGTTATAATGTGCTTTTGAAAGACGACAAGACGTTTCCTTATATAAAAATAACGAATGAAACTCACCCGCGCCTTGAGGTTACACGCCGGGTGATTAAAGATAAAGCAAAATATTTTGGCCCTTATCCTAATGCTTATGCTGCTCAGCAGACAAAAAAGCTCCTAGATCGTATGTACCCGCTTCGTAAATGCGGCGTGATGCCAAAGGAGGTCTGTCTTTACTATCACATGGGCCAGTGTTTGGCACCGTGTGAGAAGGAGGTTCAGAAATCCGAGTATGAGCAGATTACGCAGGACATCGCTGCTTTTCTAGGCGGAGGTCATGAGGCGGTTAAAAAGGATTTACAGCAAAAAATGCAGGAAGCAGCTGAGGAATTATATTTTGAGCGGGCGAAGGAACTGCGGGATCAGATTATCCATATCGATGCATTGATGGAGAAGCAGAAGATCAACACTACAGATACTAAGGACCGGGATGTATTTGGTTATGCTGTAGACAAGGGATGGATGTGTGTACAGATTCTGTACATGAGACAAGGGAAGATGATTCAGCGCCATTCCTCCGTGTTCCCGTTCTATGGTGAAGCCTACAGTGACTTTATGTCTTATGTGACGCAGTATTATAGTGATAATCCCGCTTTGCCGCAGGAGATCCTGCTGCCGGATGTGCTCGATGAGGAATCTCTGGCTAATAAAGAGACTAAACCCGAGATCGCCATAGCTGCTCCAGCAGAAGCGGATTTACAACAGGGTGAAGATACTCCTGAATCGGCTGAAGAGGCTGAGGCACGTGCGACGGCGGCGGAGGAAGCTGCGGCAGCTGGGATCGTGGATGCCGCTGGCGGCGCCTCCATTCTGCAGGAGTGGCTGGGCATTAAGGTGCTTGTGCCACAACGCGGTCTTAAGAAGCAGATGGTTGGCATGGCTTGCCAAAATGCAAGAGTGGCTATCGACGAGAAATTCCGGCTGATTGAACGGGATGAAGAGCGTACCTCTGGAGCAGCGATCAGCTTAGGCGAGAGCTTGGGGCTTGAACGCTTGAGCCGTATTGAGGCGTTCGATAACTCGAACATTCAGGGGACTAATCCGGTCTCAGCGATGGTTGTCTTCATTGATGGTAAGCCTGCACGAAAAGAGTACCGTAAATATAAGGTTCGTACGGTGGTGGGTGCGGATGATTATGGAACGATGCGCGAGGTCATTCGGCGGCGATATGAGCGGGTATTGAAGGAGAATCTTCCGATACCGGATCTTATCGTGGTCGATGGAGGGAAAGGGCAAATCTCCTCTGCTATTGATATTCTGGAGAATGAGCTGGGATTATTCATTCCGGTCTGCGGCCTTGTTAAGGATGATAAGCATAAGACGGCTCAGCTTTTGGTTGGAGATCCGCCAGAGCCTGTCGCGCTAGCCCGGGACAGTCAGGAATTTTACCTTTTGCAGCGGATTCAGGATGAGGTCCATAGGTTCGCGATCACCTTCCACCGTGAACAGCGCGGGAAGTCCATGGTTACCTCCAAGCTGGACTCTATACCTGGTATAGGTGAGAAGCGCCGTAAAGCGCTGCTAAAGCATTTCGGGTCGCTTAAGAAAATTAAAGAAGCCTCCGTGGATGATTTCCGTACACTTTCTATTGGAGAAAAGCTGGCAAAACAAATTCTTGATGCGCTCAAGGATGAAGAGCCAACCTCATAGCAATGGTGACAAAAGAAAAAGGGTATCAAAGCAGCGACTAAAGCTGCTTTGATGCCCTTTTTTAATTTCATTACGTCTTCACATTAGTTTAAATCAAAGAAGAAGGCTCCACCGGCTTAGGCTTCTGTGGTGGATTAAATCGATAGACGATGTAAGCGACTATGAACGGCATAATAATCGCGAAGATACCCGCGCCTACATTTACGCTCTCCTTCATAAAGATCAGCGTAGCGCCCATCAGGATGCTGTCAAACACGACGTGGCTGAACATGACAGCAATAAATCCGTAACGAAGGAAAATATAACTGAACAGCAGCCCGATTACGGTCAGCTCAATGGGACGGGAGCTGATGGGATAGATCGGATATAACGTATGGCCAAACGCCCAAACCAGCGTGGTGATCAAGCAAGCGATAAAAGTGTTCCGGAACACCTTTTTCAGCATAGGAATTCCGAAAAAGCGATAAATGGCTTCCTCAGATAAACCAGCGAGCCATGCGACGATAGGCAGAAGCCAAGCATATCTCATGTTATAAGGAGATTGGGTGGCGTCTGTAGTAGACCAATTGTGCAAGGTAAACGATAATATGATGAACATAACCGTCTGCACCCCTAGCAGAACGAAAGCCCAGATGTATCCAGCCCGGATACTGTCCAACACATATTGTCCATAGCCGGGCTCTTTGGCGCGGGGCCAAGGGTTCATGCCTTCCTCTTTTCGCCATAAGCCATTGCCGCCCACTAAAGAAAAGTAGAGCAAGGAGGACATCAGCAGGCTGTACAAAGCATAAATGATAAACATAATGACAGAGGTAATCTGTGCTTCTAGCCCTTCGCCCGTTGATTCAGGCAGCATATTATAGGTGCTGATCATCATGATTACAAAATAGGCTGAGCTTAGGAATACTCCACGTTTAAAGGAAGTATGCTCTCTTCTAAGAATACTGTAGACGAGTGCCAGAATTCCTAAAATCAGTGTGGGTATACCGTAACCGAATAATGTTAGCTTTTCCGCTAAAGAGGTCTGTCCTTGTACGTAGGAGGTATGCCAAGCCGGTGCAGTGAATCCGGCATTAAAGCTGGATACCTGCTCTCCACTGAAATCAAAATAATAGTGCAATAAGGATTCGCCGACCTGAACAGTACTATCCGTATATACTAGCCCATGGCTTCCTGTATTCGATTCAATTTGTAGTTTGGCAGGATTTACTTCCCATTCCTGAAGCCAAGGACGAGCAAGATTCTCCTTCTGCGCTAGAGTGAGGTCAGCTCCCTTGTCCTCTTTTGCACCAACGGAAGCAATGCCTGGCCCCTCATCGGAGACAACTTTTGCAGCCTTTGAGAAAGCGACAATCTTACCGGTATACATATTGAGGTCAACGATGATTTGCGGCTCTTGCTCCGCTGAAGGAGTAAGCGTTGCCCGAAAGACATCAAAAGGATAGTTTTGATCCAATTTTTTCTTGGTGTAGTCCTCCACAAGCTTCTCGCGAGACATATAACCATAAAAGGAAGAGTCCGTCTGGTAAAGTACATTCCATTGATCGTTTGGTGCTTCGGTGTAGTTGAGCTTTTGTTCTGCGAATAATATGGCTTGGTCACGGGCTTCTGCCTTGCTAATGACGGTGGTATCTTCACCTGTAGGGCTACTAAGCAGTGAAGGGGAAATCTGAAACATAATAAATAGAATAAGACCGATAATGCCCGAGATGATGAGCCTCTTGGAGAGGGCACGTTGCTGTAAGGGCTGGCCGACGGGATTCATGTAACGCCTCCTTGTTATGTACTGACAATGTTATGTTCCATTATAGTATTAGTGCCTGGTTGGTTACAAAAAACATTATATGTTCTTTTTATGGGTAATAGAGATAGTATAGAATAGTCATGTGAATTTATACCATGAATTTTATCGTGTTCATTTCTGCACGAATGATGAGAATCGGTGTAATTGCAGGGAAAACACGGAAAAGTGATGAGAAAAGGCACTCCTTTTGATGCAGTCTCTTTAAACCGCATTTTTTCATGTGAATGAGCATTAATTGTGTCTTTGTGAATTCACTAAATAACGTATATAATTTGTATGCAATTGTATAGTAGCCGAATTTCTGGTGAAAACGGGGGAACCATAAGAAGTGATGAAAAGTGGAGTGTACACGATAAATGGCACTTTCATCAGGGGTGAATTTCGTTCTGGGAACGAATAGGGCAGCCTGCACAGTCCGAATCCGACAGCTAACCTCGTAGGCTAATTTACTGCAGGAACCAAGTCAGCATTGGTTTTCCAGTGCTTTTTTTGTTGGAATTTTTGATAAGAAGGTGAGCAAAGTGGCTTCACAGTTTCGCAGGATTTCTGAATTTAAGTTTCTGAAGCTCTCGCCGCCGCAGATACTGGTGCTTGGTTTTGCATCGATCATTCTGATAGGGGCCTTGCTGCTTATGCTGCCCATCTCAAGCACAAGCGGGAATTCCGTGGAATTTATTGATGCATTATTTACTTCAACGTCGGCAACCTGTGTTACAGGGCTTGTTGTGCTGGATACCGGAACTTCGTTCACCATTTTTGGGAAAACCGTAATTATGATCCTGATCCAGATCGGCGGCTTAGGTTTTATGACCATGGCCACTCTATTTTCACTGGTGTTAAAGCGTAAAATATCTTTGCGGGACAGGCTAATCCTACAGGAAGCCATGAATCAAGGCTCTATGGAAGGAATTGTGCGACTGATCCGGAGAGTCCTCATATATTCTCTTGTCATAGAAGGCTGTGCCGCTGTGCTGCTGTCTATTCGCTGGGCTTTTGATATGCCGTTGGGAAAAGCGATTTATTATGGCATATTTCATGCGGTGTCTATGTTTAATAATGCGGGGTTCGATATTTTTGGGGATTTTCGCAGTTTAACTGATTATGTATATGATCCGCTTGTGAATATTATTGTAATGTTTCTGATTGTCTCCGGCGGGATTGGTTTTATTGTAATGTCAGATCTGGTGGAGTTTCGGGTAACCCGCAGGCTGTCTCTACATAGTAAAGTTGTCCTGTCCACCAGCACAGGGCTGATTCTGATCGGAGCTTTGGTTATTTTTATATTTGAGTTTACTAACACTCGTACCCTGGGTTCACTGAATTTCGGCGGTAAAATATTATCGGCCTTCTTTCAATCCGTGTCTCCCCGTACGGCTGGCGCGAACACAGTAGATATTGCTGGACTTCGGCAGGCTACACAATTTTTTATAGTGATTCTTATGTTTATTGGTGCTTCTCCGGGCTCAACGGGCGGCGGGATCAAGACAACAACCTTTACAATGATGATTGGTGCTGTAATTGCTATGCTGCGTGGACGGGAAGATGTTGTGTTGTTCCGTTATCGGCTGGCTCAAGAGCGCATCTACAAGGCATTAACGATCACGCTGCTGGCTTTGTTGTTAATCGCCTCTGTGTCGATGATACTCTCCACAACTGAAGACAGTAATTTCTTGGCAATCTTGTTTGAGACGACCTCCGCCTTTGCTACGGTAGGACTGACTATGGGGCTAACTCCGGAACTGTCAGCGATCGGTAAGGTTCTACTCTGTCTGACGATGTTTGCAGGTCGGCTAGGTCCACTAACCTTAGCGTATGCACTCGGTCCCAAACAGGGTAAACCACTGTATAAGTATCCGGAAGGTAAAATAATTATTGGATAGGAGTTAATTAGAAATGAAAGCACAGCAATTTGTAGTAATCGGCTTAGGTCGCTTCGGTTCAAGCCTGGCGCTTGAGCTGATGGAAATGGGCTACGAGGTGCTCGGCATTGACCACCATGAAGAACGCGTGGAGGAAATGAGCGATCAGCTGACGCATACGGTAGTAGCAGATGCTACAGATGAGGGAATTATGCGCTCGCTTGGTGTACGGAACTTTGATTGTGGGATTGTTGCGATTGGTGACAATATGGAGAGAAGCATTCTGGCGGCCATTTTGTTGAAGGAGATTGGAGTCAAGCAAGTGGTGGCTAAGGCAATCTCTATCCTTCATGGCCGCGCACTGTCGCGGCTGGGGGTTGATCGGGTTATTTTTCCGGAGCGGGATATGGGGATTCGTGTGGCACATCAGCTGGTGACGCCCAATTTGCTGGATTATATTGAACTGTCCAAGGATTATAAAATTGTCGAGCTGACCGTACCGTCCTGCATGAACGGCAGAAGCTTGTCTGATTTAAATACAAGAGCTAAATATGGCTGCAGTATTGTTGCCCTAAATAGGGAAAGTGGAATAATCGTCGCTCCAACTGCCCATGATTATTTAAGTGAAGGCGATGTTATGGTACTCATTGGTCCTAATGAAAGTATTGACCGTTTTGAGAGTGAAGTTGTGAACCAAGAATCATAGGAAAAGAAGCTGACTCAAAAGTAGTGAATTCTACTTGGGGGCAGCTTCTTTTTTATGGAGTAAAGAGTAGGAAACGTATTGGATTTTAATATGCCATATGACTATGGACCATGCGTAGTGTTCTATAATGTTGGTTTGGTCGGTGCGCGACTTGCTAGGTGTGGTTATCGTACGGCTTGCAATTAGATGATTTGTGGTATCTGTGACGGTGAAATATGTGTGGCGAAAAGCGATATGTGTTCTTTGTTTGTGCGATGTACAGAGTGGGTTTTAAACTAGTTGGGGAAAAACTCCCTGAAAATAGCCGCTATTCGCTCTAAATGAACGACATTAGGGAATTCCTCCCTAATAAACAGAGGGATTCCTTAATTAGTTACTGAATCGGCCGAAAATTAGGGAAGTTTTCCCTAATTTTAAGTCTGCTGAACAGAAATCTCTGAACTTCAGGGAGAAATTCCCTAATTACGCTATAAGTACTTCACTTATTGCCTCATTTGGAGATCACTAGGTGCGCCCCTTGATTCATTTGGTCCGGCTTTACTGCTCGCGTTCTGTCAGAAACATCTCTTCGGTAACTTGCACCAGACTGCGAGCCGCCGTGCTCATGCTTCCATCGTCACGGTAGATCAGGCAGGTGGTCCGTTGAGTTTGCTCCAGCTCCTTGATATGTAAGGACACCAGCCCGCCGCCGTTCAGCAGTTCTGGACGCAGATAAGACTTTGGCAGTAACGCAGCCGCTTTGACGGTCGGAAGCAGCCGTACGATGGCTTCGAAGGAGTCAATCTCCATGCGCACATCGGGATCAATCCCGCAGCGCTGGAATAGATCGTCCGTCAGACGCCGGTACCAGGTCCCCTTTGAGAAGAGAATCATAGGCAGCCGGGATAGATTATCCATGGTTAGCTTGGAAGATAAATTTAAAGGATGCTGCTCTGAGACGACTAGTCGCAGTTGATCCTCAAATAGAGAAATGCAGCGCAACCCGGGTTCTTGAATAGAGGAAGCGATCAGACCTACATCTGATTTTCCCTCACTAACTGAGGATACGATCTCATGCGTTCGGCCAGTGATCAGCTTCAGCTCTGCGGTCGGATATTTGTCCATATAAGCGTTTACCAGCGGCGGAAGCGTGGTCTGCAGGGAGGTAAGACTAGCCCCCAAGGTGACAAGCCTTGGCTCCCCCTCTTTGAATTTGGAAAGAGCCTCCAGAAACTTCGAACGCTGCTGCCGTTGTTCAAGCGCATAGGAATAAGTGAGACGCCCAACCTCGGTTAACTCCAGTCGTTTGCCATAACGATTAAACAGTGCGACCCCCAGACGTTCCTCGAGTTTAGAAATTTTGCGAGACAAGGCGGGCTGGGATAGATTGAGCTGGCGTGAGGCCCGGTTTAAGCTGGAATGTTCCACAACTGCTGCAAAAACATCTAAATCGTCAAACATAATTGAGTTCCTCTCCTAATGCGATGTACGATCAGTAGTGATGAAATTCATAGCCGTAAGAGTAACTGTTCTTATTACATAAGGAAAATCAGGTTATGTCGGAAAATGTTGTTTTGCTAAATGAGAATTATTATCATATAAAATCTATTCTTATGCGTTTATTGTATAACGTTTAATAATTAGATTGCAATTCCCTTATAAGCGAAAAAAGAGTAACATGAAAAGTGACACAAGATATTCACATTTTGTGAAAAATAAAACTAAGTCCGGTAAACTCTAGGATAACGGTAAATTAAGGAATTATTGTCATTGGATTGTCAACGTTATCCTGTGTCAAATGTAGTTCCGGCGGTGAATACCCATTAATGAAAACGCTGTTTTAATCGGAAAGGGGTTACTTTGTATGAAAGGATTTTATTCCAGAAAGATTCATTCCTTGCTAGGCGTTATCCCACTTGGAGCCTTCTTCATTGAGCACATGATGACGAATTTTGCGGCTGTAGAGGGTGGCGCTTCCGGTTTCACTGACAGCGTGTTATGGCTGAACAGCCTGCCGCTCGTCTTCTTCCTGGAATTGTTCGGTATATGGCTTCCTCTGCTGTACCATGGGGTATACGGACTTTATATTGCGTATCAATCCAAGCCGAACTTGAACCGTTTCAACATTGAAAGAAACTGGCGTTATACCCTGCAACGGATTACAGGTATTGTTACCTTCATCTTTATCGTCTGGCACTTGTTCCAAACACGGGTTCAGGTGGCGGTGGGTAATGTGGAGCACGAAGAATTAGGCGGTCTGATGCATGATATCGTGACTCAGCCACTTCTGCTGACACTGTATATTATCGGTATCGTTGCTGCATGCTTCCACTTCTCGAACGGTCTCTGGTCTTTCTTGATCAGCTGGGGAATTACCGTTGGTCCACGTGCACAGCGGGTATCTTCTTACCTCTGTCTTGGCATATTTGTATTAGTAACTTTCATGTTCCTGATTTCGCTGGTTACTTTCCGTGACAGTGAATTTCAAACTGCAGCAACCATTGCCCAGTCCATAAAGACCTTCATTTAATTTAAGAATCCTTTCTGATATTTTCGATAAAAGGAGTGAACTATCATGGCAACATCCGATATCATTATCGTGGGCGGCGGCCTGGCCGGCCTGATGGCTACCATCAAGGCAGCGGAAGCCGGTGCGCATGTCCATTTATTCTCATTAGTTCCTGTAAAAAGATCACACTCCGTATGTGCGCAAGGCGGCATCAATGGCGCTGTAAATACCAAAGGTGAGGGCGACTCCCCTTGGGAGCATTTTGACGACACCGTCTATGGCGGTGACTTTTTGGCGAATCAGCCGCCGGTTAAGGCGATGTGTGAAGCTGCGCCAGGTATTATTCACCTTATGGACCGGATGGGCGTTATGTTCAACCGCACACCGGAAGGTCTGCTCGACTTCCGTCGTTTCGGCGGAACGAAGCGGCACCGTACAGCTTTTGCCGGCGCGACTACAGGCCAACAGCTGCTGTACGCGTTGGATGAGCAGGTGCGCCGCTGGGAAGCTGAAGGTCTCGTAACTAAACGCGAGAACTGGGAGTTCCTTTCAGCTATCATCGACGACGAAGGTGTATGCCGCGGCATCAGTGCCCAGAATCTTAAGACGATGGAGATTGAGACTTTTCCTGCGGATGCTGTTATTTTAGCAAGCGGCGGGCCGGGTATTATTTTTGGCAAAACAACGAACTCCGTTATTAATACAGGGACAGCCGCAAGTGCGGTGTATCAACAGGGCGTACATTATGCCAACGGAGAATTTATCCAGATTCACCCAACGGCTATTCCGGGAGATGACAAGCTCCGCCTGATGTCGGAATCGGCACGTGGCGAGGGCGGCCGTATCTGGACTTATAAAGACGGGAAGCCGTGGTATTTCCTAGAAGAAAAATATCCGTCCTACGGTAACTTGGTGCCGCGCGATATTGCTACACGTGAAATTTTTAATGTGTGTGTGGATCAAGGGCTGGGCATTAATGGCGAGAACATGGTGTATTTGGACCTCTCTCACAAGGATCCAAAAGAGCTGGACGTGAAGCTTGGCGGGATTATTGAAATTTACGAAAAATTCATGGGGGATGATCCCCGTAAAATACCAATGAAGATCTTCCCGGCTGTGCACTATTCTATGGGCGGCATGTGGGTTGATTACAATCAAATGACGAACGTTCCGGGTCTTTTTGCAGCCGGAGAATGTGAATATCAATATCACGGAGCGAACCGTCTAGGCGCCAACTCTCTGGTATCTGCTATTTACGGCGGTATGGTCGCAGGACCAAAGGCTGTTGAATACATTAAAGGCCTGAAGAAATCATCGCAGGATATCTCTTCTTTCGTATTCGATAGCTTCCACAAAAAGCAAACGGACAAATATGAGTCTCTATTGGCAATGTCAGGGACAGAGAATGCTTATGTGATCCACAAGGAACTGGGCGAATGGATGACCGCTAATATGACCGTGGTGCGGCACAATCCGAAGCTGGAAGCGACCATTGGCAAAATCAAAGAGCTTAAGGAGCGTTATCGCAAGATCAATATGAATGATGCATCGCGCTGGAATAACCAAGGTGTGGCCTTCACTCGCCAGCTCTGGAATATGCTGGAGCTGTCCGAAGCGATGACACTTGGAGCGCTTATGCGCAATGAGAGCCGTGGTGCACATTACAAACCGGAATTCCCGAATCGTAATGATGAGGAGTTCTTGAAGACCACAAAAGCAGCCTGGACTGCAGAGGGTCCACAAATCTCCTACGACGAAGTGGATGTCTCGCTGATTCCTCCACGGGTACGCGATTATTCGAAGGATTAATGCTTTCCAGAAACAGAATAGCTTGCGAGGCAAGCTTCATGAAATAAAATCAGGCAATTTTAGGAGGGAACCATTATGGCGGAAACAGCTGCAGCTCCCAAAAACGTAAAGTTTATCATCACCCGCCAGGACGATCCACAAAGTTCATCGTATGTCGAGGAATTTGAACTTCCTTATCGTCCAGGTATGAATGTGATCAGTGCTTTGATGGAAATTCAGCGTAACCCTGTGAATGCCAAAGGTGACAGCACAGTTCCCGTATGCTGGGATTCCAACTGTTTAGAAGAAGTGTGCGGAGCTTGCTCCATGGTGATTAATGGCAAACCCCGCCAAGCCTGCGCTGCACTTATAGACAATCTGGAGCAGCCTGTACGCATTGAGCCTATGAAGACATTTCCGGTGGTGCGTGACTTAGTCATTGACCGTACCCGGATGTTCAATGCGCTAAAACGGGTGAAAGCATGGATTCCGATTGACGGTACGTACGATCTTGGACCGGGACCGCGGATGCCGGAGAAAAAACGGCAGTGGGCCTATGAATTATCCAAATGTATGACCTGTGGCGTATGTTTGGAGGCTTGCCCGAATGTCAACGAAAAGACGGATTTCATCGGACCGGCAGCCATTTCTCAAGTACGTCTGTTCAATGCTCATCCTACAGGTGAAATGAACGCTGACGAAAGATTGGATGCTCTGATGGAGGATGGCGGGATCGATGGCTGTGGTAACTCACAGAACTGTGTACGTGCTTGTCCAAAGGGGATTCCTCTTACGACATCCATTGCAGAAATTAACAAGCAAACAACGAAGCATATGTTCAAACGTTGGTTAGGTGTGTAATTAATAGTACCGCCAAATGTTTATCTATTGAGCTATCCTCAAAGTGGATTCCATTCGCTGGGGGTAGCTTTTTTTATGTTGTTAAGACTCTCTTATCTGCTTGAGGCGGGAAAGTCTTGCAGGGCTGGAGCAGGTTCAGAACATTGACCAATTTATGCTATAATATCCATTGTTAACGTAATGTTAGCTGTGGAACAAGGAGGAATAATCGTGATTTGTCGGGAGCAAGATGGAGCAATTGTAATGGTTAAGCAGCATGATCACGGGAAACTTGCCGGAGAGCTGGCCATTGGGTTCAAAGAGCAGCATGTGCCAACTGAAGGACGCCGGGAAGAGGTACTGTGGGCAGTAGCACAGCATGATAGGGGCTGGATTGATCTGGATGAGACCCCTTTCTGGAATGATGCGGAGCAAGCACCCTACACCTTTATTGATTTTCCTGTAGTGCCTAAGTTGACCTTTTATAAGCGTGGATTAGATGAGATCGAGGAACACACACCGTACGGAGCGTTGCTGTGCAGCTTGCATTTTGAACGGCTTATTAAGATAGCGGGACTCGATTATCCAGAACTTACTTTATATCAAGAACATGAAGAGGAACGCAGAGCACGTATCCATCGGGAACTTGAAGCTTCTAAGCCTATTGGGGAAGATGAGCTGTATTATGATGCCCGCCTTTTAGAATTCTGCGATGATCTGTCCTTGTATTTGGCCTTAAATGAGCCGGGGTGTCCGAAATCAGAGGAGCATCCATGGTGGCGTGAAGGGTTCTCAGGTACTGAAGATTTCAGTTTTACGTCAGGTCGTGTCATCACAGCGGAGTGGCAGGATAAGTCAACGTTAATGCTTGAACCGTTTCCTTTTGAAAAAACGCTGGAAGTAGCATTTATGCTGAGACGAGTCGAAAAATCAGAAATCGCAAAAAAAGGGATTGCACGCGCTTACAGCGAAACTCCGGAAGAAGAATGCCGGATTGTTCTAACTGCCCGGAATAATATATAAGTTATTATTTGGACCATCTGTTTTTCGGGGAAAAGGTAAAGAAAGGAGAATCTCCCTATGAAGATACAATCGTCTGGGGCTTCTCCCAATAAGAATGGCGATAAGATCCACAAGGACACCTCTAAGGGGCATTCTGGTGGCGAGTCTACAATTACCCGCCGGCAGTTCCTGACTCGGGGTGCGGCTGCTGTAATCGGCGCAGGATTGCTTACAAGCGGATATGCATGGCAGGGGGAGCCAAACTGGATTGAGGTCACTAAGCTGGACTTGCGCTTCAAGGAGCTTCCTTCCGCTTTTTCAGGGATGAAGCTTGTTCATTTCAGTGATACGCATCTCGGATTTAATAAGGATGCCAGGGATCTCGCCCGGCTCGCTAAACATATAAGTAAAGCTGAACCGGATCTTATTTGCTTCACGGGTGACATTGTGGACAGCGATCCTGAGGATCTTGTTGAAGCCGTACCGGTGCTGGCAGCGTTAAGTGCGCCATTGGGTAAATTTGCGATATTAGGCAATCATGATTACAAGAATACCCAGCTGGTTACCGAGCTGCTGGAGTCTGCGGGCTTCCGGGTGCTAAGGAATAAATCCTACCTTCTAAAAAGAGGCGGGGCAGTCATGGCGGTTACGGGTCTGGATGATCTGTTACACGGTAAACCCGACCCAGCGAAAGCAATTACTGGTGTTCCTGAAGGAACCTTTAACGTTCTTTTGATGCATGAGCCGGATTATGCGGATACCGCACAGGCCTATTCATTTGATCTACAGCTTTCCGGGCACAGTCATGGCGGACAAATTCGCCTGCCCTTTATAGGTGCGCCATTTACACCTTATGGATCTCTTAAATACATAAATGGATTGTATTATACAGAAGACAAAGCCATGCCTGTGTATGTGAATAGAGGGTTTGGAGAGACATACATGCCTTTTCGGTTATTGTGTAGGCCAGAATTAACGGTTCTGACGCTGCATCGGTCCATGAGCTGATTAGGCTGGAATTTTAGCTGCACGGAAGGGGAGAGAAGATGAGCACCTATGGAGCAGTGTTGTTAGAGACACAACATGGTTTAGCGGTAGATCTGAGGCTGATCATGCCTGAGGATGTTTTAGCTTTGCGGCAGCTGCTCTCCCATCCAGATGTGCAGCGCCATATTCTAGTACGCTCCGGCCCTGGATCAGTATCTGCCCAGGTGGAGAAGCTGGTAAACCGGATGTTATTTGCCTTCGATCCTTGTGCGCTGCATGCCGGGATCTATTTAAAGGGGCAGCAGCGGTTAATCGGTATAGTGGCTTTGCAGAATTGGAACCGCCGTGAGGGCACAGCTACCTTAGGATATATGCTGGACCCGGCATGGTGGGGATGCGGGCTGGCGACGGAGGCCGTGGGTTTGTTTTTGAACTATAGTGTTCATACCCTTGGGATAACAAGGATCGAAGGACGCTGCACAGGAGATAATATTAGATCGGAACGTGTGATGCTCAAGAACGGTATGAAGCTGGAGCGGGTGATGCCCAAAGTCGGCTCCTTGGACGATGTAATGAAAGTATTCACATTGTTACACAAATGAAATAATGCCGTTATCAAACTCTAACAGTGTGCGGTTAAACTAAGTACATGACCCCCTTTTAAAAATATACTGCTTTGGGACCCGATGATTCGGGTCCATTTTTTTTGTTTGAAAAGAGTAGCGTAAGTGATTGGCAGTACCGAATCCGATCGTTTATGATTAACATACTATGGAGTGGAATGACCAAGGAGGCGTAACATTTTGAATGAAGTGGTACAAACATTAAAAAATCATCGTTCTTTCCGGCAATATTCAAACCAGCCTGTGGAGCCAGAGAAGCTACAAACAATGATTGAATCGGCTCAAGCCGCACCGTCATGGGTTCATGGACAGCAGGTATCGATAATCGCCATCAAAGATCCTGCGCGTAAGCAGCAGCTTTCAGTTTTGTGCGGAAATCAGAAGCATGTAGCGGCAGCACCGGTTTTTTTGGTGTTTTGCATGGATTTTTATAGAGCTAAAGTAGCTAGTGAGCTGGAAGGCAAGTCTTTTGAAGCCGTAAAAGATGTGGATGCACTTTTGGTTGGAGCTACAGATGTGGGAATCTCATTGTCTAACGCGATTGCAGCGGCGGAATCCATGGGACTGGGCATCATTCCTATTGGAGGTGTACGCCGCAACACAGCGGGTGTGATTGAACTGCTGAAGCTGCCGGAGTACGTATTCCCTGTCGTCGGTCTCTGCGTGGGATACCCAGCGGAGGAGGTTTCTCAGAAGCCGCGGCTGCCGCTGGAAGCTATATTTCATGAGGAGCAATACAATCCGGATGTACAAGGCCTCCTGGAGGCATATAATCAAACCCACCGTGAATACTTGCAGCAGCAGGGGATGACGGAGAGAGATTGGACCAGTACGATTGCTCATTTTTATGAGATCAACCCGGAATATGGAGATGCGAAACGTACGCTGAAACAACAAGGTTTTAGCTGTGATAATCTGTAAATAAACAAAAAAATGCACCAAGCTGAGATTGGTTTAACGGAGGGTGAACCCTGCCCCTAAACCAATAACGCTTGGTGCATTATTTAATTTCTCGCTTTAACGCTTACCGTCCTTATAGGGACGTTGAAGGCGTTTAGGCTTGATTACAGAGAAACTTTGACTTTTTGGCGCTGCTTGTAATAAACCCAGTGTGTAAAGCCTATTGCTTTGAGCTGTGCAGCTACCGCATCCCGATCCTCAGCGACCCGGGACGGCTTATGTGCATCCGAACCGAAACTAACCTCTACGCCAAAATGTAGTGCCCGCTCCAGAATATCTTCAGAGGGATACCAGCCGCCGACCAGCTTAGTTCCGCCTGAGGTATTGATTTCGATGGCCACGTCACATTCACTAATTACACGCAGACAATCGTCAATCGGCTGAGGTGCAGGAATTTCGGAAAAAGCAGGATAATTCCCCTTCATCGCATCAATATGCCCGAGTATTTGGAACATACCACTGCGTGCGGAATCAGCAATCAACCGGTAATATTCAGACTTCACGCGGATCTTCTCATTTTTGCTAAGGTTTTTCCAGCGCCCTTTGTTAAAAATGCTGACTCCACCAACACTATGTACCGATCCAATCACATAATCAAAAGGGTAGGCGGATAATGTCTTGCGGTATATCTCAGCATGTTCGGGGAAGTAATCTGATTCGATGCCTAACAGGACGTCGATAACGCCCTCGTACTCTTTTTTGAGGGAGAGAACATCATCTACATAATTAGCAAATTCGGATTTAGCCATTGCGATTTTGGGAAAAGCCTGATCGGATGGATCTCCGAAATAGGGAGTATGATCGGAAATACCTATAACGCCCAATCCAGCGGCAATCCCAGCTTCGATATAATCTCTAATCGTTCCGTCAGCATGGCCACAGCGGAAATGATGGGTGTGTAAATCAAATTTCATCAAGAACATCTCCTTTAAACAAGGTTATGCAATCAGCTCAGAAGTAATCGGTTCCTGTGGGTGGGATTTATTCAGACCCGATAAATTGGGTTTCTGGCATGCCTTTAAGATCGCTTAGGAACTGCCTCATAGCAGAGTTTACGTATTTTCCTGATTTCGTGATCACACCAACAGGATGCGTGACCTCCAGCTCAATAATTGGCACAATTTTGAGAGTGCCGGCTCGAACCTCAGCGGTAACTGACTGCTTGGAAATAATGGCGGCGCCCAAATCGAGCTCGACCATCCGTTTCACTTCCTCGCTGCTGGTCAGCTCCATAATGACCTGAGGTTGAATGCCATGTTTGTTCAGAACCTCATCCGCAAATTTACGGCCCACTGTGTCTGGTGAGAGCAGAATCAGCGGGGTTTTGCTTAAGGCTTCTATCCCAGCGGTCTTCACTTGAGCGAGAGGGTGTCTGGGAGAGACCACCAGTTCGAAGGTATCATAATACAAAATGGAAGTAGACATGCCCGGGCTACGTCCAATTAAATAACCGATGCCGACATCAACAATGCCGTTTTCGACATGCTGATAAATTTGTGATGAGGACATAGAGGAAATTGATGTTTTGATATGGGGGAACTGGTCTTTAAAATAAGATAGAATACGCGGTAAAATTTGAATAGCGATTGAGGTAGTTGTGCCTAAAACTATATGACCTTGGGGATTTTCATCAAGATCTGCAAGCCGTTCCTTAAGTTCCTCGACAATCCTCACTATTTGTTCCGCATGCTCCAGAAAGACAGTCCCTCTATCCGTTAATGTAACAGGCTGGTTTCGGTCAACCAGCTGAGTCTTGAACTCTTCTTCAAGGCTCTTAATCTGTGCTGAAACCGCTGGTTGGGTCAGATTAAGCAGTTCTCCGGCCTTGCGAAAGCTCATCGTTTTGGAAATTGTTATTAGTGTCTCCAGCTGGCTGATGTTCATGGAATACCTCCTTTGGACCATCGAATTGGATGTGTAATTGCGTTAATATCTTACGTTCCACGTTGGCATTTGTTTAAATTATAGGAGATAATACCCGGCAGAGCAATGTTGCTGCGTAAACTATCTTGGGTTTGAATTCGACATATGCATTAATTTTTGCTGAATTGTGCCGATATATAAAGTATAATATATCCATATTGCTTGGGACTTTTGGTATATGACCAAAGCACGATAAAGGGGGAGACTAGACATTCATGAAAGCAGAAGTAATTAATCCGTTTCTAGAGTCTGCACGGACTGTTATAGAACAAGTAATTCAGGTCTCGCCTTCTACGGGGAGTTTAGGCATTAAAGAAATTGAACTGATCGATAATCATATATGGATTCAAGTAGGGATGACAGGCCAACTGAGCGGAAATATTATATTTGGTATCGCGGAGCAGGTAGCCTTGCGAATGGTATCGATTATGATGGGTGGCTTTGTGATCACCGAGATGGATGAGATGGGTCAAAGTGCAATTTCAGAGCTGAGCAATATGATCAGTGGGAATGCCAGTACCATTCTATATAATCAAGGTGTTTCGGTGGATATAAGTCCTCCTCAGATTATGAAGATGGAAAGCATGTCTTTTATGCCTCGTAAAGCGCTTAGTATTCCGTTGTTGATGGATGGGGTTGGAGAGATGGATATTCAGGTGATGATCTCTTAGGCAAGAGTTAGGAGCTGAAATACTTTTCATGGTACTCAAAGATAAGGTTGTTGTGATTACAGGAGCGTCCAGCGGCATTGGTGCATTAACGGCACAGATGCTTAGTAAAAAGGGGGCAATCCCTGTCCTGGTAGCACGTTCCGAAGCGAAGCTGAAAGAAACAGCGGCCGGTATCCCGGGCGTTTTTGGACTGTACACCTGTGACGTAACAGATGCTGAGGGTGTTCAGAAGACCTTCGCACAAATTTTGGAGGCATATGGCAGAATTGATATTTTGCTAAATAACGCAGGGTACGGCAAATTTGCTGCTTTTACGGAGATGGAGCCTCATGAATTTGACGATATGATGGATGTTAACTACATGGGGATTGTCCGGTGCACGAAGGCTGTTATTCCACATATGCTGGAGCGGGGAAGCGGCCAGATTGTAAATGTGGCTTCCATGGCAGGGAAGATAGGCACAGCCAAGTCCGTAGCCTATACGGCTACCAAACATGCTGTACTCGGATTCACAAATGCGCTCCGTCAGGAGCTGCGGAAGAGTGGAATTATCGTCTCGGCTGTGAACCCGGGGCCGATCGCCACCGATTTTTTCAAAACGGCTGACCCCTCTGGCAATTATGAGAAGAGTGTAGCCCGGATGATGATGACCCCAGAGCACGTATCTTCTAAGATCGTTAAGGTTATGGAGACCGGCAAAGAAGAGCTCGATCTTCCGGGTCTGGCAGGGTTTGGCATACGGCTTTACGGGCTGTTTCCTCGCCTGGCGGACAAGCTTACTTATAATGCGATGAACAGAAAATAGACCCTGTTGTCAGCTTTATTGGCCTTCCATTTGGTGGAGAGGCCTTTTTGGCATATAATGAAGATATTATCTCAAGCGAAAAGGATGAATTACACTTATGAATAAAGCTTCTTTTGCGGCTATCGGCATTCAGGAAGACCTCATTGCCCGGTTGTCGGAATTCGGCATTAACGCTCCATCCCCGGTACAAGAGCAGACAATACCGCTTCTACTAGAGGGAAGAGATGTTATTGCAGCTTCCCAGACTGGAACGGGTAAGACGCTGGCCTATCTATTGCCGCTGCTTCAAACGATTAACCCGGAGCAGAAGGTGGTCCAAAAGCTGGTGCTCGCCCCTACACAGGAGCTGGCGATGCAAATCTTACGCGAGGCGGAACGTTATGGTGAACAGCGCGGAATCCGAGTTATGGGTCTTATTGGCGGGGCCGCAATCAAACGCCAGATTGACAAGCTGCGTGAGCATCCACAGCTAGTTGTGGGAACACCTGGGCGGATCCGCGAGCTGATTGGACTTCGTAAATTGAAGATGCATGAAGTGAGTACTATTGTTCTGGATGAGGCGGACCAAATGTTCCAGCTTAGCGGAGCCGGCGAAGTCACAAAAATTGTCAGCAGTGCGCTGCGTTCACGCCAGCTTGTTATGCTGTCGGCAACGATCGGACCAGAGACGAAAGCGCTGGCTAATCGTGAAATGAAGAACCCGGCAGAGGTTGGGATTGCTCCAGGTGTAATGACTGCTGAAAGCTTGGAGCATCATTATGTTGTTGCTGAAGAGCGTAACAAAATGGACATGCTGCGCCGGGTGATTCGCCATTACAATCCCGATAAAGCGATTGTGTTCGTGAATGCTACAGATGATATTGCCGAGGTTGAGGCTAAGCTGAATCATCTTGGGCTTACTGCGGCAGCACTTTATGGAGATGCCGATAAGGTAACGCGCAGCAATGTATTAAAAGGTTTCCGGGAAGGCAAATTTCGTGTGCTTGTTGCCAGTGACGTAGCTGCCAGAGGACTGGATATTGAGAATCTTTCTTTGGTAGTTAGCTACGATCCTGCTTTTGATTCTGAACATTATGTACACCGTGCAGGCCGTACCGGACGGATGGGACGCCGCGGCTTATCTGTAACGATTGTTACAGAGCAACAGACCTTTATCATGCGGAAATTCGCCCGCGAATTGGATATTGCGCTTGAGGAGCGGGAGATGGTCGGTGGTAAGGTGCTTGCAGCAGATGAAGCACGCAGCGCTTTGCACAATGGACGGGGACGGAGTAATGAAGGCAGTGGGCAACGCCGTGATGGATCTGCTCCACGCAGCGGCAAGCCGCCTGTTAGCACATCTGGAGCCTCCAATGTTCAGTCGCCATCCGTTGGAGCAGGTACACCGCCTGCCAAAAGAATGGCTACGATTAACACAAGTGAAGCAACAAGCGGAGAACAACAACGCGATTCACAGCGCAGCGCGAATCCTTCTGCGGGAGCACGCGGAGATGCGACTCCTGCACGGAGCAAACGCAGCAGCAATGCGGAACGTGAGAAGAACCGTAAAAATAAAGGAGCTCCAAAGTGGTTGAAAGACAAAACTCCGAGAGGTGACGGTCAATGAATAATGCTCCCGTATTGCAAATTACGGGTCTCAGTGGTGGGTACAGCCTGAATAAGCCAGTGCTGCATGATATTGCACTTCAGGTGCAGCCTGGCGAAATGGTTGGATTGATTGGTTTAAACGGAGCAGGAAAAAGTACGACGATGAAGCATATTCTAGGATTGATGTCGCCCCATAAGGGCGATATCACCGTACAGGGCAAGACGCGTGCTGAAGATCCCGTTGGATACAATAATGCGTTGTCTTTTGTACCGGAATCGCCGCTACTGTATGACGAAATGACGGTTCGTGAGCATGTTGAATTTACTGCCAGAGCTTATGGGGTAGATCAAAAGGATTATGAATCCCGCACCTCGCATCTTGCCAAGCTGTTCCATATGGAGGATAAGATGGACACCCTGTCGACCCATCTATCCAAAGGGATGAAACAGAAGGTTATGATCATGTGCGCTTTCGTTGCACGACCTGCGTTATATGTCATCGATGAGCCTTTTTTAGGATTGGATCCGCTAGGGATCCGTTCCTTGCTTGATTTCATGATGGATCTGAAGAACTCTGGATCGTCGATTCTGTTAAGCTCTCATATTCTTTCCACAATAGAGAATTATTGCGACCGTTTTATTGTATTGCATAAAGGTAAGGTGATTGCACAGGGCACGCTGGCGGAAATAGCGGCAACTGCCGGGCATCAGGGGCTGACTTTGGAGCAGCTGTTCTACGAGCTGGTTCAGGGAGGGAAATAATATGGATTTGAAAGAGCTGCGGCGCACGCGGCGCGGTAGATTCATGGGAAGTATGCTTCCTTATGTGGGATATATCATTCAAAGCGGCGTAGCCATGGTCTTCCTGTTCGTGTTGATCGTCTTCTCTGCTTGGTATACATCGCTGCTACAAAATGTACCTGAAGGCATTCCCATTCGCTGGATTATGTTAGCATTACTGTTGCCTGCGACAGTGCATAGCGGCTTCCGAACCTATTTGCAGACCCCGGATACGATCTTTCTGCTGCCTCAGGGTCACCGCATGAAGGAATATTTTGCACCATCCTGGGTCAGTGGAAACGTGTGGAAGATCATTCGCTTGTTATTTGTACTGATCACCCTTTGGCCGTTGTACATACGTACAGATGATTCTTCCAAGCGACTTTTATTTACAGTGTTGATCCTGATTGCTGTGAAGCTGATCGCGAGTTATGGATTATGGAAAGAGATAGCTATGCTGTCACGTCCGATGGCAGGTGTGTATGCTTTCTTGCGCTGGGCAGTTGGAGGTTTGATTATTGCCGCTTGGTTGTGGCAGCCTGCCGGCCCGAGCCTGATATTTATGGTGTTATTGGCAGCAGCCTATCTTGCTGCACTGTCTGTGCCCGGACGTCACGCTGTGCCATGGGAAAGACTGATCGCCATGGAAAACAATCAAGGTGCACGTGCGCTGATGGTTCTGGGCTGGTTCGTGGATGTGCCGGGCCGTGAGCAACGGGTGTATTCCCGCCGTTATCTTTCCAAATGGGGCGCTAAGCTGCCTTGGCGCAAGGATACTGCTTATCGGTATCTGCTGACCAAAAGCTTTGCCCGGGGCGATATCTTTGGAATCATTATGCGGATATCGGTGCTGGCTCTGCTGCTGAATTGGTGGAACCGTGATAGTTACTTTGGCACCGGAATTTATTTGTTCTTCCTGTTTATCATTGGTGTTCAATTGTCGGCACTCCGCAAATTGCATAGCGAGTCTTTTTGGCTGACAGTGTATCCTTTTCCTGAAGGCAGTAAGGCGGACAACACGACACAATTTGTATTCCGTGCGCATCTGGTTGTGGCATTGGTTCTTGGATTACCTTTCTTAGCTTCCATAGGTGACCGTCTGATGCCAGTGATCTTTACCTTAGCGGCAGGTATTGTGGTAGTCTTTCTGTTTAAAGGATACTTGTCCCGCAAAGCGGCACGATTGGATGACGACGATCTGTAAGGCAATTTCATATTCACAATAAAAAGGCTGTCTCACAGTAGAGAAATTCTACGAATGAGAGAGCCTTTTTTTGCTGGAAGCATAATTTGAGCCGGGCAAGTCCTTAAATTTGCAAAAACGGAACAGAGTATTTAAAAAATGCTGTATGTCTTTTACCAGATGGCTCCAGCATAATAAGCCTGTATCTTATATCGTGTATACGCTTCCATTCATAGGCGTAGTCATCCGTACCAACAAAACAGTATTGGGGGAGGATTCAGGCGTGAAAAGAAGATTATCAATATTCATGGTGGCGCTTTTACTATCATCTTTATTCTTGAATGTGCTTGAGGCGGGTATACCGCGGGCCGCAGCGGATGCCGCAGGAGTTCCAGTGTACTATGATCCCACAAAAAGTGTGGAGGAGCGCACTGCGGATCTATTATCCCGAATGACGCTGGAAGAGAAGATTGGGCAGATGGTTCAAGCAGAAAGAGCTGCCGTCACACCTGAGGAGGTACAGAAATATGCTCTTGGCTCTGTACTCAGCGGGGGAGGCTCATTCCCTAACGGAAAAGAAAGTGACAGCACTCGCGATAACTGGAGAAGTTTGATTGATAGTTATCAGGATGGTGCATTGTCTACCAGATTAGGCATTCCGCTGCTCTATGGGGTGGATGCGGTGCATGGACATAACAATGTCAAAGGCGCGACGCTTTTTCCGCATAATATTGGTCTAGGGGCTGCTAATGATCCCGCATTGACTGAGCTTATTGGTGCAGCTGCTGCTAAGGAAGTAGCCGCAACAGGAGCGAACTGGACGTTTGCCCCAACGATAGCCTCCCCTCATAATGCAAGATGGGGTAGAACCTATGAAGGTTTTAGTGATAATCAGGATATTTCAGCAGAACTAGGTGCGGCTTATGTGTTTGGTCTGCAAGGACGGACTGCTGCTGCATTGGCAGGGACAGATACAATCACGGCAACTGCAAAACATTATCTAGGTGAAGGTTATACGGATAATGGTGTAAATCAAGGCAACATCACTAAATATACCGAGCAAGAGATCATGGATAAGGATTTGAAAATTTATAAAGCAGCTGTAGACGCAGGGGTGCAGACGGTTATGGCCTCCTATCACAGCATCCAAGGTCTTAAAATGCATGCCCATAAACATTTGCTGACCGATGTTTTGAAGGGTGACAAGAAAAATGGCGGACTTGGCTTTACCGGTTTCGTTATTTCGGATTATAACGCTGTGCAGCAAATCACAGTGGATAGTGAAGGCAAAGCTGTTAGCGGGTTGAAGAACCAGCTGAATGTGTCCGTAAACGCCGGAGTCGATATGTTCATGATGCCGACCGTTTGGAAGGATACGATTAAGTACATCACAGAACTTGTAGGCGAAGGTAAAATCTCTACTGAGCGCATAGATGATGCGGCAGAACGTATCCTGCAGGTCAAAATCGCTTCAGGATTGTTCGAGCATCCCAAAAGCGAACCGGAGCTGTTGAGTGCTTTTGGCTCAGCAGAAAGCCGCAAATTAGCCCGCCAAGCTGTGGCGGAGTCGCTTGTTCTTTTGAAGAACGATGAGGTAAATGGAAGTCCAATTCTATCGCAATTAAGCGGGATGGATAAAATATTCGTAGCGGGTAAAAACGCTAATAATATCGGTAACCAAGCCGGCGGCTGGTCGATCACTTGGCAAGGGAAGTCGGGCAATATAACTGAAGGCACGACGATCCTCGAAGGGATAAAGGAGGCTGTTCCTGCTTCTACAACGGTCACATATAACCTTAATGGGCGTGGGGCTGCGGGTTATGATGCGGCGATCGCTGTTATCGGTGAGACACCTTACGCCGAGACCGATGGCGACCGGACCAGCTTGAATCTGGATGAGCAGGATCTGGCGACACTTGCGAATATACGTGCTGCTGATCCTAATATTCCGCTTATCGTTGTACTGGTGTCTGGACGTCCAATGACGATAGCCAGCCAATTGGAAGATTGGGATGGGCTTGTGGCAGCTTGGCTACCAGGCACAGAGGGTGCTGGAGTAGCTGATGTGTTATTTGGTACTAAGGATTTTGTAGGCAAAAATCCGATTCGTTGGCCATTCACTTTGAACAATTATCCGGCAGACAATAACAGTACAAATGTGTTATTCAAAACGGGATATGGCTTGACCAAAAATGAGAAAACACCAAAGCTTCCAACCGCTCCTGTCGATCCGGAAGCTCCAGAGATTCCTTCCCTGCCGATTCCCGGCAAAATTGAAGCAGAGGATTTTTTGAACAAAAGCGCAGGACTGCAAACTGAAAATACGCAGGATATAGGTGGCGGTCTCAATGTCGGCTATACCTCGGCTGGACAGTGGCTCGAATATAACGTGAATGTGGCGCAAGCAGGTACGTATCAAGCCGATTTCCGCTATTCCGTTAATAGTGGCACTACAGGCGTCAACATCAAATCAGCAGAGGGAACTAAGCTAGGAACATTAAGCGTGACCTCAACAGGTGGCTGGCAGAATTGGCAGACGAAAGCTGTAGAAAATGTTGTGTTTAAGAAGGCAGGGTTGCAAAAGATCCGTCTGGAATTTACCGGTGGGGATATCAACCTGAACTGGGTAAGCTTCACTCGAACAGGTGATGTGCCTGTAGATCCATCGAATCCCGGAGATGGCGGGGAAAGCACTAAACATGTTATTAAGTCAGATGTAGTTAGCTCTTGGGTATCGAGTGAGCGAGATCCTTCCGATCGGAAGTGGTATTATGCTGACCGTTATCAAGAGGGTGATTTGAAGCTGGAAGAGCAGGCGAAGCTGGATATTGTGGTTCCCGACGTGAAGGCAGGTACAGAGCTCCATATTGATCCTGACCGGAAATATCAATCTATTCTAGGGATCGGTACCTCCATGGAGGAATCGACGGTCAATAATCTGGCGAAGATGTCTGCGGCGAAGCAGGAGGAATTGCTGCGGAAAATGATTGATCCTGTATCGGGGATCGGAATGAGTATGCTCCGGTTGACGATTGGGACGGCTGACTTTACAGATAAACAATTTTATACCTACGATGATATGCCTCCAGGACAAACCGACATTAATTTGGAGAATTTCTCCATCCAAAAGGACATTGACTACCATATCATCAGCACGGTTAAAAAAATTCAAAACATCAATCCGGATATTAAGTTTTTCGCCTCACCTTGGAGCCCGCCCGGTTGGATGAAGACTACAGACAGTATGATCAAAGGCCAAGTGAAGGATGAATATCTGCCTGTACTGGCCAAATATTATCTTAAATTCGTACAGGAGTACGAGAAGCTGGGAATTACCTTTGAAGGTCTGACCTTGCAGAATGAACCTTTGCTGGAAATTGAATATCCAAGCACCAAAATGCCGTGGGAGCAAGAAGCCCAGCTGGCTAAACTGCTGCGGAAGGAATTAGATGAACATGGTTTCAAAGACGTGAAGCTGTGGACATTTGATCATAATCCTGGTGACACGATGGCCTATCCAGCACAAATCCTAGGCAATCCTGAATTAGGTGCCTACGATGCGGTGGACGGAACTGCTTTTCATGATTATGGCGGTGACCTTGGTCTGATGACCCAACTCCATAATCTCTATCCTGACAAAAATGTATATTTGACCGAACGCGCAGTCTGGGGTACCTCAGGCGCAGACCGCATTGCACAATATTTCCGTAATTGGGCCCGCAGCTATAACTCCTGGGTAGCGATGCTGGACAGTGATATTGCCTCCCATCAGTGGACCGGAACGCCAGACCCAACCCCGATTGTGCAGGATTCGGGAGACCGTAACCATTACTGGCTGCTGCCAGAATATTATCTGATGGGCCAATATACAAAATTCGTTAAACCGGGGTACGTGCGGATTGATAGTGACTACGGCTCAAGCAGTACTGTAACGAACGTAGCTTTTGCTAGTCCAGATGGAAAAGAGATTGTGACGGTAGTAATCAACCAGACGTCGGATCCACAGCCGTTTAAATTGCTAGTGGACGGTGCGCAAATTAGTGCTGTGCTGCCGGCGAAATCAGTGGGCACTTATAGCTGGGAACGTCTGAATGGTATACAGGCGGTGCCGGGTGTAGTGAATGCTGTTGATTTTGAAGAAGCGCAAGGGGTTTACACTGTGAATGAGCAGGGTTATATTGGCGGGTTCTCGCCAGACGCATCGTCCACCTTCGACTATGTGATTGATGTTAAAGAGAGCGGTGAATATTCACTTCAATTTAAGCATGCCGCTCAATTCAGCGATGGCGCCGGAAAATCGGTGGAGATTAGTGAAGATGGTAAGGTCATTGCTACGCTTCCAATTGTGCAGCAGACGGAGAGTCTGACCGATTTTGCAGATTATCAATCCTTGATCTCTCTGAACAAGGGCATTCACAAGCTCACCTTGAAGACGAACGGGAACGGTTATAATATCCGTTCATTAGCTTTACGCCAAGCGCCTTCCGGATCACATGAGCTTCCTGCTGTGCTTCAAGGGCAAGACTACACGACAGCTTCAGGTGTATTAGTAACGGGTGGTGCAGTGGGTTATACTGACCCCGGCGATTGGGTGAAGTACAAGATTAATGTACCTGCCAGCGGTACCTACCCACTCCTGATCTCCTATGCTACTAATCAGGATGATGCAGAGCTGGAACTGCTGACGGGAGAGGATGGAGTAACGGTAACGGCAGCTACTTATGCTTTGACGAAGACGGGGGGATGGTCCAATTGGCAAATAGCTAATGGAACGGTAACCTTGCCTGCCGGGGAGCAGACGCTGACCATGAAAGTAAATGGAGCAGGATTTCATCTGCAGTCGCTTACGATCGGCCCCGCGCTTCAATCGGAGACTGCTCTGGTAGAAGGAAATGAGGAGGGTGCAGAAGTTATCGTCAAGCTAGTAAATGACAAATATGCACCTGAACTGGACACCGCTTATTGGTCTATTGAAGGTTACGAAGGTACAGTTGTCGATAGCGTATACCGGGTGGATGATTATACAGCGAAGGTCGTATTAGCGGGTACGCGAATTATTGATTTCGACACGGATCGTATTCTTACGGTTACCGCTGATGTGTATCAGACAGAATCAAATCAGTCTTTTGGCAGCGTACGTGTTCTGAAATTGCCTCTTATAGTTACAGCAATCAACGACGAAGAGAGCATCAGTCTTTCTCCGAGTACTCTGCCTTATCAAGTGAACGGGAATGAATTGGTAGTCAGCCTTTCAGGAGGGACATTTAATCCTGATGCCATTCAGAGCATTTCTGTCTCGGGCCCAGGTAAGGATCAGGGGCATGTAAGTATTGGGGCAGCTGCCTTACTTGACCCTACCCATGTGAAGCTGACGCTGGCATGGAATGATCATACCCCGTATTATAGTGATTTGCAGCTTACCGTAAATGTGCCAGCAAATGCTTATGCCGATTCAAGTGGTGGCGGCGTGCTGCGTGCGGAGGTTAAGCTCTTAGGAACAACTAGTGCTACAGCACCTATAGAAGTCACAAGCTTGAACGCACTGGATCAATTCTACCAGCTGCAAGGGATCACAGTCAGCGGTCAAGGCAGCGGAGCGAAGCTGACCGGCATTGATGCTGGAGACAGCATCGATTACTGGGTAAATGTGCCGCAGGATGGAAACTATGCTTTTACGCTTACCGCGACTTCCGCGAATGGTGCTCCTAAGGGCATTATTTATAAAACGGAGGATGGGAAGACATTAAGAACCGTTGATGTGCCGAATCTTTACTCGCAAACCGTTGGCATACGCACCGTTCTTCAATTGAAGGCGGGTGAACAGAAGCTGCGCCTGCAAGCTGGATCAGCAGGATACGAGCTCAGTGGTATTCAAATAGAACCTTATACTGAAGAAATCATGGATGGCGCTGGTTCTTTAAAGGTGGAAGCCGAGAATTATTACGATGCTACACCCAATGGAATTCAGAGTACCATGACTGGCGGTGTGCTGGACTTTAGAAATGTAGGGTTTACCGTTGCAGGGGGTTCCATGGATTATGTCCTTGATATTACTGAAGCCGGATTTTATAAAATCGTATATCGGTATGCTACAGCACAAGGCGGGGTAAGCACTACGTTATCTGTAAAGGGTACAAAACTCTCAACAGTGCCTATGCCTACTACAGGTGGATGGTCGAATTACACGCTGGCGAGTGGTGTCGTACAACTTGCGCAAGGAAAACAGGTAGTACGGATGAGCTTCAATAATGACGGTGCCAATCTAGATTGGTTTACGCTGGAACGGACGGAAGAAGGAGAGCAGCCGATTCATTCAAAGGTTTCCTTACCCGTTTCTTCTTTGAAACCGGGAGCTTACAGCGGATTACAAACGATCAGCCTTACTACAGCGACATCAGGAGCAGAGATTCATTACACAACCGATGGGTCATTGCCTACAGCAGACAGTCCACTTTATACCGGAACTATTGACGCAGCAGGAGTCACAGTTCTTCGTACGATAGCGGTAAAAGAGGGCATGGAGAACAGTTTTGTAGCTCCATTCACGTATGTGATCAGCGGAGTGGTTGATATGAAAACGGTGTCTGCACCGCAGGCTGATCCTGCCGGGGGAACTTATACAGGGCAGGTTGCCGTGAAGTTAACTACAGCTACAGCTGGAGCGTCTATTCACTACACGTTGGATGGCACTGTACCTACAGCAGCCAGCGAACTGTATAGTGGAGTGATTTATGTAGGCAAGAGCAAGACGATTAAGGCGATTGCTGTAAAAGAGGGCTGGAAGCCAAGTGATATTTCCAGTTTTGAATATATTGTTTCTGCGGATAAACCTGATCCAACACCTACACCAACAGCAACGCCTGAACCAACCCCAAGTCCAACCATTGAACCGACTACTCGGCCAACGACAGCACCAACTTCCGGAAGCGGGGGTACCACAGGGGGTGGCAACAGCGGAACAACAGGGGGGAATTCAAGCGGAAATGCAGGCAGTGTAACCGGCAGCACCATCCTTACAGCAACACCAGTGCTGAACAGTAATACCGGTGCGGCGAGAGCAAGTGTAGACCTGGAGAGCTTGAAAAAGGCTGCTACAGCAGGCTTAAGTGGAGCAACTTCAGCGGTTACTGTTGATATACCAGCAGGAGCTACAGCTAAGGGTTATGAGCTGCAATTGCCAAACGGTATAATCTTTGCAGATGATAAGACTTCATTGGTCGTTCATACTGAATTTGGTGTGCTGGAGCTGCCAGGTAGTCTGCTGAAACAAGCGGCAAAAGAGGCAGGAACCCCTTGGGTAATTACGATAACCAAGGTGGATTCAGATTCTCGTCCAGAATTTAAACTGAGCGTAACTATCAATGGCAAGGAAGCCGTATGGAACAGTCCTGACATGCGGGTTAAGGTGTCCCTACCGTATATTCCACGATCAGAAGAACGTGGTAAAGAAGGACATATAACGATTCATAGTCTGAATCCGTTGGGGATTCTAACGGTTGTTCCAAGTGGCAGATATATCGCTGCTACAGCGATGGTTTCCTTTACAGGAATTCTCTCTGGTACGTACAGTATCACCTTTACGGAGAAGACATTCCGGGATATCGGTAAATTTGAGTGGGCCCGCAATGCGATTGAGGTGCTTGGCTCCAAAGGCATCATCAACGGAATGACAGAGGATCAATTTGTACCTCAAGCGGAAGTGAAGCGGGGAGATTTTGTGCTCCTGCTTATAAAAGCGCTTGGCTTGGAAGGCGTTAGTGCAGAAAGCTTCACAGATGTGCAGCCTGGCGATTACAGATATGAAGCGTTGGCTATAGCGAAGCAGTTGGGGATCGCCACTGGTCGTCCAGATGGAAGCTTTGATCCTAACGCTTCTGTTACGCGGCAGGAAATGATGACATTGGCTGCAAAAGCGATTGCAGCAGCCGGCAGACAGCTTCCAGCCGGCAACGGAGCTTCAATGACCCGTTTCACGGATAGCCAGCAAGTATCAGCGTTTGCACGTGACAGTGTGGCAGCACTAATACGTGCTGGCCTGATCAAGGGAGACGGCTTGCGGATTCATCCACAAGGTGTTACCACCCGTGCAGAGGCAGCGGTTTTGATCTACAACTTGTACAATCTGTAATACATCAGTTGTAAAGATACTTTAAGCTTTTGGGCTGTCGCAGCCGTAGATTTTCTACGTTTGCGACAGCCTTTTTTAGGTGTGGTTGTTGGATCTACATTAAGCCCGCACCTCCGCCGCCGATCATAATTATCCCCTGAGGCTTACGGACCCAGTTGACGTTATTTGCAAATCTACAACCTTTATCGGGGAAGTTCGGACACCAGTGGCGTTATTCCCTATGAAGAGGTTCATATTTGGGGTTAGGCATGCCAATAACGGCTTTGGGGTCCGTAAGTGAGTAAAATATGGGATTATACTGCCTTTAGGGTCTGCGGTGTCCGATAGCTGCTTTTGTGCGGGCAAATGTGATCTGAGGTAACAAAGGTTGGTGCGGTTGGTGCTAAGAACAAGGTGGAATTTTTAAAAAAAGACGCAGACGTCACAGCAGCCATTATCATGACCTACTGGACACCCACGTCTATTGTGAAAAAAAGGGATTGAAAATAGGAAAGAGCTTAGAGCTCTCTCCCGAGACTGTCATTAATGGTTAGACAAAAAGTGAACGGCTGATGATAACCAGCAAGATAAAGAGAACCAGGATGGCGCCAGTGCTAGTGAATGGGCCACCTCCACAACATCCATATCCGCCTCTAACTTCTTCGCTCATGTTCATTCCCCTTTCGGTGTGTGTGTTGTACTTGAGTACATCGTATTGTATGTGCGGAGAGTGGGGCGTGTATAGGCCAATGTCGGATTCGTGTACAAAAAAAATCAGCTCCGTGAAAACGGAGCTGATTGTAAGCTATATAAAGTTCAGTTAGGCTTTTTCTAAATCGCGAACACCTGCGTATACAAGATCGAAAAGATCTTCGAGCTGTTCCTCTTCGATACATGAGAAAGCAATACGTAGGTCAGTTTCACCCAAAGCAATAGTGCCTAGTCCGTAATTATGAATCAGGTGAAGCCGGAGATCTTCAGCCGCAACTGTGTGCAGCTTCAGACACATAAAGTAACCGGAGTTAAAAGGATAATACGTCCACACATCCTCGCCGTATTTGCCGCTATCCAGCAGTGCTTTTACTTTATTCGCACGGCCTTTCATGATCTGGAACTTCTCTTCCTTCTGTGCTTCGAATTCCGGAGATTTCAAGGCGTCTAGTACGAAGGTCTGCGAAGGATGCGCACCGCTGGAAATGGTGGCACGGATGATGCCTAGTGTTTTTTGCTCCAATGCTGCCAGCAGGTCTTTGTCCTCCGAGGCATAAGTGATGAAACCCACACGGAAGCCCCAGACAAATTCTTCTTTGGTCGCACCGTCAATCTTGATTGGAAGCACACGAGGATGCAGATGAGCCAGTTTGCCAAACAGCGATTCTTTAAGTGAATCCTCAAAGAATAACCCGAAGTATGCATCATCACTTACAACAACAACGTTGATGCCTTCCTCAGCCGCACGAAGGATAGCTGCAACGATCTCATCGCCTTCCTTAATCCCTGGAGTATATCCGGTAGGATTGTTAGGGAAGTTCAGCAGCACAATCGCTTTGCCGCGTTCTTTTTGAGCAAGCAGCGCGTCTTCCAGACCTGCACTGTTAAACGTCATTTCTTCTGTGAACAGCGGATAGTTAACGGTCTCCCCATGGCGGCGGATTCCGAAGGTTAATTCGTAGTTCTCCCAGTTCTTGTCCGGGTAGATAATCGCGTCACCTGGCTCTGCGAAGAGGTCAGCGACAATGCTAAGCCCGTGAGTCAGGGCATTGGTTACAACGGGATTGCTGATGGTTTTACCTTCTAGCGATGGATTTTCGCGCAGCATCTTTTCACGCCATACAGTACGCAGCTCTGGTTTACCTGCCGGAGGGGCGTAACTATAAAGATCCTTAGGACTGTAAGCGGAGAGTTTATCCTGAATGACGCCGAGGTGCATAGGTACGCCACCTTCAGTAGCAATACCGATGGTTGCGTTGTATTTCTTGGCGTGAGCTCCTGCTTCAGCGGATTGGCTAAGGATGCCCTCTTTTGGGAAGTAAATCTCTTTGCCAAGCGTAGAGAGCATATCATACACATGTTCATTTCCTGCTTTGATACTTTCGTTTAATTGTCCAGCTAGTGGATTCATCAGTTTCATCCTTCCAGGGTTCTTTGGGGATAACATACTGTTAACATTGCCTAACATTATATCACCGCCAATTGCAACCGTCACTTGGAAAGATACGATTTTTAAAAAATATCATTCGGCGTGGAAAGGGCAGTATTTTTTCATCATTTCTATCGTTTCTTCATCACGCGGATTATTTCTTTCAGACAGGCCGGAAATGATGCCGGAGCGCTCTTCTTCTTTTAGGTTTTGCCCAAACTTAAACTTCGCAGTGATCTCCTCGGGGGTAATGCGCACAACGGCAACTCCCTTTAGACGGGGACGATATTTAGGGTCCTCTGCATCGATGGAATCATAACCCCCCTCGGGCTGGAGCTTTTTCATAAATAAGGAGAGTACACTGGCTTTTTCACTAATGTCTTCAACAGGTTCGGCTTTGCCGTAGGCGGTCACACTTTTAAAATAGGCGGTTGCTGGGCAGGCCAGCTCGGGATCGCTAAAATAAGACGGGATAAGAGCATACTCATCCGCTACCGTAAAGCAGACCTGCTGCTGATTGCGGATCGACTTCATTTTGCTACCAGCATGACTGCCGTGGAAATAGAAACAACCATCTGTATATACAAAATTCAACGGTGTCACCCGCGGTTGCCCCTGCTCATCGCTTGTTCCGAGAAAACCAAAACTCATTCCGTTTAGAAAAGAGACCAATTCTTCCTCCTGATCTACTTTAAATTCTTTTCTGCGCATAGGGATCACGTCCTCTTTCTTTTTTAGTCTAGAGCTTCTGCACCAATGTAAATGTTCTTTAAAGAATAGTAGAGTGGTTGACAATTAAAAAGGACCAATTAAGATAGTTTTTAATGGACCACTTGCTGGTCAAGGAGGATAACGATGAATATCACGCTGGCATACGATCAATATCTGGCGATACACCGCTACAAATATTTAGCGTTATATCACGCGCTTCGCGCAGGAATATTGGAAGGAACACTTCCGGGAGGCACTCCGCTGCCGTCTACACGAAGTCTTGCTAAGCACTATGAGATGTCACGCGGATCGGTCTCGCAGGTGTATGAAATGTTGCTCGCTGATGGTTATGTAAGGACTGAAACGGGGCGGGGGACATTCGTATCGGAAGATAGCTTTGCTTCAGCTACCAGTGGCAGTGACGGTGAGAATCGGGTTCTGAGTGAAGTCGCAGATGCTGCTGGAGGAGATTGTGCAAGCGAGACTACGATTCCAATCTCGGCATGGGGAAAGCGGCTGCTTGCGCGCCCAATACCCTTCTATGGAAAGAGTAACAAGAAAGTAGTGAGCTTCCAGAGTAGTGGTATGCGGATGGAACATTTTCCTTACTCCGAATGGCGTAGTGCGCTCTCTTATGCCGGAGGGAAGGAAGGTGGATTGCTGCAAAGCACTTGTCCACCTCAAGGCGATGAAGGACTTCGGAAAGCTATCGCTGCACATCTGCGGATTACCCGCGGGATTCGCGCGGATGCAGAGCATATCGTATTGTTCAGCGGCTCGATGCAAGGCATCGTTATTTTGACGCAGCTGCTGCTGGATGCAGGAGGCTCAGCGGTCGTTGAGAACCCGGGCTTTCACGGGATTCGCCGAGCCGTAGAGATCACCGGAGGTCGATTGCTGGCAGGGGAGCTGGATGGCAACGGTCTTATTCCGGAGGATTGGGATGCCCGGCTGTTGTTTGTTACGCCGAGCCGTCAATTTCCTACGGGTGTGGTACTGCCTTTGGAACGACGCCGAACCTTGTTGGAATGGGCGCAGCGGCATCATGCAGTAATCATTGAAGATGATTATGACAGTGAGTTCCGTTGGGCTGGGCGTCCTATCGAGCCCTTAAAGGCACTGGATCGTGAAGAGCGGGTCGTATATGTGGGCTCCTTTTCAAACACGATGTTTTCAGGCCTGCGGCTCGGTTTTGCAGTGCTTCCGCCCCCTTTAGTAAAGCCGACTATCGCCGCCAAGGCACTATATGAGCCCTTGCCGGTAGGGCTGCTGGAGCAGCGAGCCTTGGCGAGGTTCATGAATACAGGCGGCTATGGCCGTCATCTGCGCCGGATGACACGCATCTATGGTGAACGCGGACGAATCCTCAGGACGCTGCTGTCGGAACGGCTTAAGGAGCTCTTCGAGCTGCTGCCTGGTGATGCGGGCTTGCATGTATATGCCCGCTGGCTGCGCAGCAGCGAAGAGTTTGTTGCTTTCCGAGCGGCAGCGCTTAGGCGCGGCACGGATTTTAGAGATGCCGCGTTATATCAGCTATCACCGGGAGCGCCGGCCGCTTGTTTTTCTTTTGCCCATCTGAATGCCGCGGAGCTGGAGGAAGGGATAACAAGCCTGCATCTGGCGTGGGAAGATGTACAAAATGCAACATGACAAGGTATGATAAAGAAGATGAAATGCAAAACTAACCGAATGCTTGCGAATTTTGACGAAGAAACTCGGAGTAGATTAAGCTAAACAAAACTATATAGACACTGCGAAGTCAGAAAGAGCAGATTTGCTGAGAATACTAAGCGGATGCTTACGAGACAAGTTTTGCTAACAAAACAAAGCGGATGCTTACGAAGCGAGTTTTGCGAAGTAGTTCAAAGCAGATTTGCTAACAAAACAAAACAAAACGGATGCTTACGAGGCAAGTTTTGCGAAGTAGTTCAAAGTAGGTTATGCTAACAAAACTTTTAGGAGGGAACGTTATGCTGCATGCATCGCCGTCCTCTTTTGTTATTTTGCCGGCTCTGGCTAAGATTGTATGCGAGCCGGGCTGGAAATGGCAAAAAAGAGAGAAGTCGCTGCAAAATTATGATTTATTTTATGTATGGAGCGGGGAAGGGACGGTTGTGCGTAACGATGAACCCTTTCAAGTAGGTAAGGGAAGCTGCTTCCTTTTTCGTCCGGGTGACCATACAAGTGCTACACATAATCCGCAAAAGCCACTTGTACTTACATATATTCATTTTGATGTCTCCGAAGAGGTGACGGATATTCCGCTGCCCTATCGTGAGCTTACAGAAACCGTTGAATTTGAACATCTGCTTGCTAGGTACGTTCGACTATTTCTGGTGGATACTTACGCCGCTGAAGAAGAAGGGCAGCTTGTACTGAAGCAGCTGATGATTCATCTGCTGAGGGAGGACCGTGTGAAGCCAGTAGAACGTTATGTTAGCAACCATTTGACAGAAATCATTCACGAAATAGCGAACTATGTGAGCCAGCATCCGGGGATTGCACATCGAGTAGAGGATCTTGCTGCTCGTGCGGGGCTTTCACCGCGGTATTTTTCAATTAAGTTCAAGGAGCTTACGGGTTCTTCTGTGCAGTCTTATGTCATCCGAGCCCGGATTGAGCGTGCTCAGCATTTACTGCTGTACGCGGGAATGAATGTTACTGAGGTAGCAGATGCGCTTGGATATCGTGACATTTTCTTTTTCAGCCGCCAGTTCAAGCAATATACCGGAAAAAGTCCATCTGAGATCCGCTGATTCACTTTTTTTGTTTCAGTTTGATCAACCAAGGGTAAATACTTTGCAGTTTAGTTTACAGAGAATTTACATAACTTCTTGGAAGGAGACTCTTGGCATGATCATCAGACGCAGAATTTGCAACACGGATTGTAAGAGTGGAGGCGGAGGTATTTTTAGAAACCGCTTAAAACGGTTAAAGCAGGCGAATGCTTTTGTCGTGGATAGCTGGTTCTAAACTGAACAAGCTTGCATAGAATCGCCTGATATGACTAAAAATATAAATAGCCGGGGCCGTGAGGCATCCGGTTTTTTTGTGTTGTTAGAAAATGATATATATAATGAACTTAAGTCGAAGATTAGAGTAACTGATGCGCATTTCATCGTGCCTCACGTTGTATTTTGTACAATAGATTGACTCTAATAGCAGTCGAATTTGAATTCTGTGACACATCTTACATTCAAATTCAGCAGAAACAGCCTTTCTAGAGATTATCACGATAATCTATTGCACGAAGTACAATGTAATGTATCTTCAAGTGAAAGTTAAGATTTTCTGTTGCACATTCTGCAATGAAGCGTACGCTCATTTACCGCAATATCCACACACCGTTCACGCTCCATGCACGCCTCATTCACGTACCTTTGAGGATGTTTAATTGGCCTAACTATGAGGTAGCGGTAGATATTTATTTCTACGATTGGGTTATTACTAAGGTGAGAGCTTTCTGCGATACGTTTCGCATAATGTTGTTCGTCGGTAGAATATAAGGTCCATAGTTGGAAGGAGAGAGAGAAAATGTACGAAATCGTACTTATACGTCATGGTGAGAGCCAGTACAATGTACAGAATTTGTTCACAGGCTGGAGTGACCCGGATTTAACTGAGAAGGGTATCCAAGAGGCAAAGACTGCTGGCAAGCTGTTGAAGGACGCTGGGTATACATTTGATCTGGCTTTTGCTTCGGTACTCAAACGCTCGATTAAAACTCTTAACTATGTACTGGATGAGATGGATTTGCTGTGGATTCCCGTGCAAAAGTCTTGGAAATTGAATGAACGCCATTACGGGGCATTGCAGGGATTAAGTAAAAGCGAGACAGCACTAAAATATGGAGATGAGCAGCTGCATATCTGGCGGCGGAGTTTATCGGTGAGACCCCCGTTGCTGGAGCTTGATGATCCTAGGTATGCCAGAAACGATATTCGCTACAGCAGTGTTCGTCCGGGAGATATCCCGCGTGGAGAGAGCCTGGAGGACACTGTACATCGTGTAGGCGATTTCTGGGGAAACCGGATCGTACCTCTTTTGCGTAAAAAAGAACGGGTGCTTATCTCAGCCCACGGCAATACGCTGCGTGCATTGATTAAATTTATGGAGGATATTGATGAAGCGGCATTACTGGAGCTCAATATCCCTACCGGAGTACCACTCGTGTACAAACTGGATGAGGACATGAATCCTATCAGTCGCTTTTATCTAGGCGATCCGGAACAGGTAGCGGCCAAGGCGCTTGATGTTGCTAAGCAGGGACATGTGTAATTGGCGTGTAATAAGCGTATAGGCGTAGCAGGTGTATTGAGTATGACGGGTGTACAGTAATAAGCAAAACGGGGCGTAAAGGTTAAATAAGCGCAACAGGTGTAGTAGGTTATATAAGCGTAACAGGCGTATTAGGTGTAATAAGCATATTAGGGCGTAGCAGGTTGAATAAGCATAACAGGTTTAATAGGTTAAATAGGCGCAACAGGCGTAATAGGTGGGTTACATGAAAAGATAAAAGGACAGCCTTGGGGCTGTCCTTTTTGTTATTAGTGTGTTTGTGACCAAGCAAATGTGCGAAAATGGCGCGTATAAGGTCAGTTGGGTCCGATGGCGTTGAATGCTAACCTTCCACCAATTCTCCGTTGATTCTCGACCAACGCTCTACCAGCCCTCCACTAACGCTCTACCAGCCCTCCACTAACGCTCGACTAGTCCTTAACTAACGCTCGACTAGCCCTCCACTAACGCTCGACTAACCCTCAACTTACTCTCGGCCAGCCCTTAACTAACTTTCGACCAACCTCCACCAACGCTCTGCAAATGCTTACGGACTCAGCAGCCGCTATTTGCCCATTTATCGCCATTTGAGCGGATTTTCGGACTCCAGCGCCGCTATTGCCTAAGATCTAGCGCAAATAGGGTGTTTTTCATGCCAATAGCTGCGGTGGAGTCCGATAGAATCGCAAATGTGTCAAAAATCCGCGTATAAGGTCAGCTGGGTCCGATAGCGGCGAGCGCACACCTTCCACCAGCTCTCGACCAGCCCTCAACCAGCCCTCAACCAGCCCTCCACTAACACTCGACTAGCCTACACTAACACTCGACCAACCTCCACCTACGCTCTGCAAATGCTTACGGACTCAGCAGCCGCTATTTGCTCATTTATCGCCATTTGGGCGGAGTTTCTGACTCCAGCGCCGCTATTGCCTAAGATCTCGCACAAATAGGGTGTTTTTCATGCCAATAGCTGCGGTGGAGTCCGATAGAATTGCAAATGTGTGAAAAAGCCGCGTATAAGGTCATCTGGGTCCGATAGCGCTGAGGCTAACCTTTCACCAACTTTCCGTTGATTCTCGACCAACGCTCGACCAGCCCTCCACTAACACTCGACCAGCCCTTAACTAACTTTCGACCAACCTCGACCAACGCTCTGCAAATGCTTACGGACTCAGCCGCCGCTATCTGCCCATTTATCGACATTTGGGCGGAGTTTCGGACTCCAGCGCCGCTATTGCCTAAGATCTCGCACAAATAGGGTGTTTTTCATGCCAATAGCTGCGGTGGAGTCCGATAGATTTGCAAATGTGCGAAAAAGCCGCGTATAAGGTCAGCTGGGTCCGATAGCTAGCGATAGGTGTACGTTGGCTAGCGATAGGTGTACGATGGCTAGACGATATGTATACGTTGGCTAGCGATAGGTAGATGATAGCTGGACGATAGCTAGAGCGTTCGCCTCCGCAACTGTGCTCCACACGAAGTCCCCAAAATTAGAGGGCACCCCAGCAGCCATTTCATGGCTTTTGAGGCACCCTCTAATTTTTCTGGGAATTCGCCTAAATCTCCCTACAAAGGTCGATGCAACGTTCCCAGTAGTTCGCCCATTTTTACCTTTGAGTTGACCTCAAGCTTGGGTCTCGGGGTAAAGGTACCGCTTTCCGTGAGCAGCACTACGGTGGAGCCAAACTCAAAATAAGCCAGATCATCGCCAATTTGCCACTCGGCAGCGGTATCATCCGTATAACGAATACTGCTGACGTTCATTGCGCCTACCTTTACTACCGCGGTTTCTCCGTGACTCCCGGCAATATACGTAATGAGACGTTCGTTGCGGTTCAGGACACCCTTCATATGTCGCATTCCGAAATCGTTGACAGGATAGGCCCGTCCGCGAATATAATCGCTCTCCACCTTTTGTCCGGTAAGGGGAGAGTGTATCCGGTGATAATCGGTAGGACTCAAATAAAGAACGAAGAAAAAACCCTTCTTGTACAGCTCCAGATGCGGGGAGTGATTAAGGAGATCCTCGATCTTATAATCCTGCCCTTTTACATTCATAATCGTACCGGCGTTAATGTCACCCATAGCAGTAATCGTTGCGTCTACGGGACTAACCAAAGCGTCAGCGTCGGTTGCAATAGGCCGCATGCCCGGCTTCAGCCGGCGGCTGAAAAACTCATTAAGAGTGAGATATTCTCCAGGATTTTTCTCCGCTTGAGCGGAGGGGATTTGATAAGTCTTAATAAATGCCGGGATAAGAAAACGGCTGATTCTACTATGAGAAAAAGATCCCATTAACCGTGAAAGCCACCGGTGTGAGGATAGCTCGGTCATCAGCCGTAGCAATTGTTTTACCATGCCCATCTCCCTTCCATAATGCAGCAGTACGGTTGTATACGGGTCGTCTCTGCTCTGCATTATATTGACATAGAATAGGAGACAAATCAATAACTGTTATATACCGTACTGTTCGTTTCTATTAAAAAACGCGCGTATCCCATAGGTCTGCGATAGCTGTCTTTCCAAATTTCCGTAAGGCCGGCTTTATGAAATCCGTAGCGTTGGTCGCGACCGTTACATTCTATGAAGAAGAGTCGTCCGTCCTTAGTAATGCCTATATCCAGTCCGATATCGGCCAGTCCGGGAAGGTCTTGCTCCAGACACCGTGCGATTGCAAGGCTAAGTATTTCGACAGACATACGGATGTGGGCCGCTGTGGATCTTGAAAAGGCCTTTTCGAGCGCGAGGGAGGAGCTTAACGCTTCTCCTCCGCGGGCTATATTGGAGACAAAGCCCCCTGGGGCAGCCAGTTTGGCGAAGAGCCCAGTGACCTGCCAATCTCCTCCCCAGCCGCGCTGAACGGTGACGCGTAGATCAAAGGGACGTCCTCCAATCTCAGCAAGGGGAATACGTTCTTGTACAAGATAAGGCACGGAGGTTAGGCGTGCGCGGAGCGCTTGTGGCAACGCCGCCTGATTGACGGGAATACTTCTCCAGCGCTGCATCGAAGGGGAGAGGTAGCTCAAGGTCCAACGCTGAGCTCCCTTGCGGACCAGCCGCATGACCCCATTCCCTATACTTCCCCGGCAAGGTTTAAGAATGAGATCGGGATAAAGATTCATCATTTCTTTTAGGCCTGAGACTCTCGTTGTTACGGGTAAATATTCGCGAAGCTCCGTATTTTTTTCAAGCAGCTGATGGATCTCATCTTTGCCGTATCGATTACATGTATTGAAAATCAGGGGATAGTGCTTCAGCAGACGCTGCATTCCAGGGCTGTTTTTGCTGTATATTGCCCGGTTATGGATAACAGCAGGCGTAGGAACAACTACGCTTTTATATCCATTAGCTCCCTTTATATAGGCGGCACTAAAGCCTGTGTCCGTATCGATGTCCGCGAGCTTCAGGAAGCAAGGGACTAAACCGTATGCCGCCGCGGCCTCTTCATAGTTGGATAGAGACTCCTGTCCTGTTTTTAGCCGGGGAACGCCCCGGTGCATATCGGCATTTAGTAATATTCCAACGAGCTTATGCCCCATGTTTGTTCCTCCTGTTTCATCGGTTACATGATCCCTGCTTTTTCTACTCTTGTCATAGTATGTTTGTACCCGCGTGTCAGGGTGGACGAATGCGCGAAGGCAGATGCCTTTTTTTATACATAATCTTATGAAGGCCTCATCGCAAAAGGGTGTCATAAGCCCATACCGCTGCATATGATGCCTAGGAGAAACATTAGATGGAAGGAGGAGACTGCTTGTGAGGGGTTCCAAAAAAAAGCAGCCGCGCAGTCCACAGAAACGACTCTATTTTGTAGATAATCCCAATAAAGAGGAACTGAGTATGCTGGATACCAAAAGCAGCTCTAGAAGCTCGGGGAATAACAGTGACGGAGTCAGTGAAGCAGAGATCGCGGAAGTTCAGGTAAGTGGGGGAGCAATAGCTGAAGTCGTTCTAGAGGAGCCAACTTCTGCTCCAGTTCTACAATTGGAGCCGGAGCTTATAGAGGAAGCGCAGCTTCAGAAACAGGCGGATAATCTTCCTGAAACCGTATGGTTCGCTCCTCCAGAGAAAGAACGTTTTCAGCCCGTTTATACAGATGATCTTTCGGATGCAGCGGTGACCGGAGCCAAAATCGCTCCACGTACCATTGACGGTTCTAAGCTAAAGTTCGGCATTATTGGTACACCTTGGCTGCAAGATTACGCTGTACAGAGTATCAATATCGCGGACAAGGCAGTCACTTCTGCAAAAATCGCACCAGAATCGATAGTGGGCGAGCATTTAGCAGAAGGAAGCGTTAGTGGCGGTAAGCTGCTGGATCATTCGATCAGTGGAGAGAAGCTGAAAAATGGCAGTATTAGTCCAGAGAAGCTGGCTGATCGGATTATAGGCGGCGGTCAAATTGCGGATAAAGCCATTGAGAGCCGCCATTTAAGCGATTTGATTATTACTGCGGATTTACTGGAAGATGGAGCCGTTACTAGTGACAAAATAGGAAGCAGCAGCATCACAAGCCGCCACCTGGCAAACGGCAGTGTTGACCGTTCCAAGCTGGCCGATGCAGCGGTATCTGGCGATAAAATTGCTGATGGTGAAATCAGCAGCTCAAAGCTAGCGGATGCTGTCATTGAAGGCCGCCATCTTAGCGACGCTTTGATAACCGCCAGACATCTGGCCCCGGGAGCGATTGGTTCTGATCAGCTTGCCAGCAAATTGATCGGTAAGGAACAGCTGCAGTCGGGTATTATCGAAGGCGGGCATTTAGCTGATGGAGCTATAGGTTCTAAGCAACTTGGTGCAGATGTCGTAAGAAGCGTACATTTAAGCCCAGAAAGTGTGAATGGTAATCATATCGGTGATGGCGAAATATCAAGTCGGCATTTGGCTGACCGCAGCATCTCTTTTTTAAAGCTGGCTGAGGGTGCAGTAGGGACTGCGCAGTTAGTGGAGCAAGCGGTAACCTCGTCCAAAATTGCTGACCAAAGCATTCTCCCACATAAGCTGGCAGACGAAGCAGTGACCACAAGACATATTGCTAAATCCGCCATTCGCGGACCGCAAATTGCTATGCAAGCCATAACTTCTATTCATCTGGAACGCGAAGCAGTGAATCATTCGCATATAGCTGCGGAAGCGGTCGGCTCGGAGCAGCTCAAGGAAGAAGCTATTCAGACTCAACATTTATCTTCCGGTGCTGTGACTGGAGAACAGCTGGCTTCAGAATCTGTGGGTGGGGAGCATCTTCGTGCACAGAGCGTTACTTCAGCCAAGTTGGCAGATGGAAGTGTAAATGCAGCTAAGCTGGCAGCGGGTGCAGTGATTGGCAGCACGATTGCGCGTGAAGTAGTCAGTGGTGAACATATCGCTTTTTGTACAGTGGAGGAAAAACATCTGGCGGATGCCAGTGTGAGCGGCCGTGTATTGCAGGATGCTGTGGTAAATAAGGATCATTTGGCCACGGGAGCCGTGGAACGAAGACATCTTGGTGAAAATAGTGTGACTTCCGCTGCGATTCAGTCGGGCTCAGTTTCAGGAGATAAGCTGGCTTCCGCTGCGGTGAGAGAAATTCACCTGGCAGCAGGAGCCGTGCAGCCTCATCATCTGGCCGATCATGCAGTGACCTCGTTGAAGCTTTCACCGGAAAGTGTCTCAACGGATAAAATCAGTGATTTAGCAGTCACTTCGGCTAAGCTTGCAGACGGCAGCATAGAATCGAGTAAACTGGCGGCGTCAGCAGTTCAAGCGGAGCATTTGTCGGTAAATGCTGTAAGTTCGAAAACCATAAGCGAAAGTGCTGTTCAAAGTAGACATTTGAATCCTGGCAGTGTCAGTGGGGCGCATATCCGGCCGTTGTCTATCGGGAATGGTCATATCCTTCCGAATTCTATTTCTGCAGTTCAAATCCAAGAGGGCAGTATTAATAGCTCTAAGCTGGTAAAAGGTGCCGTGGATTCTCAGCATCTTTCACCTGGTAGTGTAGACGGCAGCCATCTGTGTATCGATACCATTGAAGGCCGTCATATCCTACCGGGTGAGATCACGCTGGCTCATCTGGCGGAAGAGGTACGTAGCTCTGAGTTGCTGCCAGACGGCTGCATAACTGGGGAGAAGCTGGCAGAAGGATCGGTAGATTCCAACCATCTCCTGCCTGGAAGTGTGAACGGAAGCCATTTGAACTCGGGTTCTGTAGAAGGTCGACATATCCTACCGGGTGAGGTCACGCTTGCTCATCTGGCTGCAGATGCATATACCTCCGACTTGCTGCCTGAAGGCAGTATTACCGGGAAGAAGCTGGCGGGAGCATCCGTAGATTCTATTCATTTAGTGTTTGGAAGTGTGGAAGGCGGACATCTGAGTTCAGGTTCCGTCGAAGGACGTCATATTGGAAAAGGTGAGATTACCCTAGCTCATCTCGCCGATGAAACCCGAAGCGCTGATCTGCTGCCAGACGGTAGTATTACTAGAGAGAAGCTGGCGGAAGAATCCGTAAGTTCTATACATCTAGTGCCTGGCAGTGTGGATGGCAGCCATTTAGGACCAGACACAGTTGAAGGACGTCATATCCGATACGGTGAGATCACGCTGGCTCATTTGGCAAAAGAAACACGCAGCTCCAAATTGCTGCCAGACGGTAGTATTTCTGGAGTAAAGCTGGCACATGCTTCCGTAAATTCAAATCATCTAGTACCTGGCAGTGTGGAAGGCGTTCATCTAAGCTCAGGTTCTGTCGAAGGACGCCATATTGGAAAAGGTGAGATTACGTTAGCTCATCTGGCCGAAGAAACACGTAGCGCTGACTTGCTGCCAGACGGTAGCATCACTCGGGAGAAGTTGGCGGAAGAATCCGTAAATTCTAATCATCTGGTGCCTGGAAGCGTAGATGGCAGTCATTTGAGTCCGGACACAATAGAAGGACGTCATATCCGATATGGTGAGATCACGCTGGCTCATTTGGCCGAAGAAACACGCAGCTCCAATTTGCTGCCAGACGGTAGCATTACTGGGGAGAAACTGGCGGAAGCATCCATAAATTCAAATCACCTTGTACCTGAAAGCGTGGAGGGAACTCATCTGAGTCCGTCTGCAATAGATGGACGCCATATTGGAAAAGGTGAGATCAAGCTAGCGCATCTGGCGGATGAGGTACGCAGCTCCGAGCTGCTGCCAGACGGAAGCATTACTGGGGAGAAGCTGGCGGAAGCCTCCGTAGAAGCAATTCATCTAGTGCCTGGAAGTGTGGATAGAACTCATCTGAGTCCGTCTGCAGTAGAAGGTCTCCATATTGGAAAAGGTGAGATCAAGCTAGCACATCTAGCGGATGAGGTACGCAGCTCCGAGTTACTGCCGGATGGCAGCATTACCGGTAAAAAGTTGGAGGGTGGATCTATTACTGCCTACCACTTGGCTCCTGGCAGTGTCTATGGGGGACACTTAGGGGGGAATGCGGTAGATAGCCGCCATATCCGTGCTGGAAGCATTACTCTGAATCATTTGGCAGAAGAAGTGCGCAGCGCTGATTTATTGCCGGAAGGCAGTATTACAGGCGAGAAGATTGAAGTTGCGACGATTCAGTCTTTCCATTTAGCCCAAGGCAGCGTCTCTGGAGGTCATTTGGCCGGGGATGCGGTGGATGGCCGCCATATTCGATCGGACAGCATCACGCTGAAGCATTTGGCAGAAGAGGTACGCAGTGCGGATTTGTTGCCGGATGGCAGCATTACGGAAGAAAAACTCGCTGAAGGCTCCGTGAGTTCTTCACATTTACAACCATGGAGTGTTTACGGAGAGCATCTTGCTGACAAGATCGTGGCAGATCGGCATTTGCAGCCTGGCATCATCAAATTAGAGCATCTTGCGGATGAAACACGCAGCTCAGCCCTGCTCCCGGATGGCAGTATCAACGGAGCTAAGCTGAAGGAAGGCAGTATCGAGTCCGCTCATCTGACAGAAGGTGCAGTAGGGACAACAGAGCTTCAGGATGAAGCAGTAGTAGCATCCAAAATCTCTTCGTTTGCGATTCAAGCCCGCCATCTGGAAGAAGAAAGTGTTCAGGAATATCATATTTCCCCAGGTGCAGTAAACGGGACTCATCTGGCACCGAACTCTGTAAATACAGATCATCTGTCCTTCAGTCCGATTCAGACAGCTGGGAAGCGAGAAGCACTACAACAGTTTGGAATGACAGCATTTATGTTCAATGGGGATGCAGAGAGTGTAGAGGTGACCGTATCGTTTGATGAGAGCTTTGGGCATACGGGTTATGTGCTTGTTGCCATGACCAATCAGCCTTACTTCTATGCTTCCTTAAAGAGCAGAGCCAATGGAGAAGCAGTGATTCAAGTGGTGCGGTTGCGCGAAACTCCGCATTTCTATGGGGTTATCTCTTGGATTGCTATAGGTGCTCCCTTAGCTAAACCGGCAACAGATGATCGTGTATTTGATTGAACCTTAAGCAATTCCTCTTAAAAACAGCAGAGCAGCGAATCTCCTTATTGGAGATCGTTGCTCTGTTTTTTTGGTGGGGAACGGTACTTGTCAGCATCGCCGGGTTTAATCAATCGCTGTGGCTGCGGTTCTGTCCGATAGCCTGGTACTCTAAACATCTGCTACTACTTACGGACCCAAATGGCGTTATTTGCAGGTTTGTTGTCTTTTGAGGCTGGTTTCGGACTCTAGTGACGCTATTGTATAGAAATAGAGCCTTATTGGGTTCTTTTGATGCCAATAGCTGCTATGGAGTCCGTTAATAATCTAAAAGTGTGATAATGCGGCGAATAGGAGCAACTGTGTCCGATAGCGCCAAAGTATAATCATCCGTTATGGATTCGGTTGTGTCCGATAGCGCAAAAGTATAATCATCCGTTGTGGATTCGGCTGTGTCCGATAGCGTCCTAACCTAATCCCCCTGCTGCGTTACTGCGTTCGTTACCGCCGCAGATTGTGTCCGCGGCAGCTGGCTATGCGCAATGTATCTAAGCCGAAGTTTGGTGGGGAGTACATTTGTCCTGTTTTCAGAACGACAGGAGACAATTGCCGTTACCCTGTGCGTTATAGTACATAAACTGTGATGTAACCCTCAGCCTGAAGAATTGGCTCTGTAAGGAAGGTGGATGAGCATGAAGCCCAAACGAACTTCTGCCCGCCGCACAGGGCGGCGGGTCTCTCGGATGAAGCGGCGGACTTCACGCCCAGTGCGGCAAGTCGCTGTAGTCCCTATAGTTAACCATCCTAATCCCTATGTTTCGGTTATTATTCCAGCCATGAATGAAGCTCAGACCATTGCGGGAGTGATATCTGGAGCCAGAGGGGTCCATCCGCGCTGCGAGGTAATTGTGGTCGTGAATGGATCCACTGATCAAACGGCAGGGATTGCACAATCGCTAGGTGCGCGTGTTATTTCCTATGAGTTGCCGCTTGGACACGACGCTGGCCGTAGTGTGGGAGCTGAGGCAGCCAAGGGAGAAATCCTATTGTTTACAGATGGAGATTTGGTGATACCTGCTTCGGGGCTGCGTCCTTACGTCACTGCTGTTAGTGGTGGAGTGGACATAGCGCTTAATGATTATTCCGGTCCGGTCCGGAAGCTGTCCCCCCATCCGGTGGTGCTGTCTAAACATGCACTGAATATTCTGCTTGGCCGTCCAGATCTGAAGGGATGTTCGATGACGGCAGTTCCGCACGCAATCAGCCGCAGAGCACTTGATATTTTAGGGAGCGATTCATTATCACGTCCTCCACTGGCGCATGCCCAGGCAATTCTTAGTGGACTGCAAGTGGTAGCCGCTCACAAAGTACCTGTAGGGAAGTTAAATGCGGTGAGACGCAAGGAAGGCGGCATAGATCCATTGCAGCAGTTGATTACAGCGGATCATATGGAGGCTGTATCCCTCTTGCTGGAACATCGGGGGAACAGAGCGGGCTTTGGCGACGGAGCCCGGCGCAGAGAGATGGTGAGATGATGGTTGCAACTTTACAAGGCACAGCAGCTCGAACGGCAAAGAAACGGCCAATCCGTCACAGGTCAGCCAATCGCTCTGTAAAAGCCAACGCTGCTGCTCGCCCGCTTCTGTCTCGGCAATCGAAGGCAGGCAAGGAGACTCTGAAATTACCGAAGTTACGTGGGACTTTGTCAGTCATTATCTCCGCGCGTAATGAGGAGCAGACCTTGTCCCGTCTGCTGCATCAGGTTGCACGGCTTGAACCTGCAGAAATTATCGTCGTACTTAATGGCTGCAGTGATAACTCTTTTCCTATTTCTAGACAACATCGTCAAGCCATTGTAGTACACTGCCCAGAGTCTGTCGGACATGATGTGGGTCGGGCTATCGGTGCAAAGCTGAGTCGCGGGGATATATTGCTTTTTCTGGATGGAGATATGGTCATTCCGGCCTCTCAGCTCGTTTCATTCACGGCGGCTGTAGATCGCGGAATTGATGTAGCTCTTAATGATTTAGACTCACTGATGCCTTCCTTTGGATTATGTGATGATGTCACCCGCAGCAAACTGTTTCTGAATTATGCTCTGGATAGGTACGATCTCGGGGTTAGCTCTATGACAGCTGTTCCTCATGCGCTTTCGCGGCATGCGCTTGAGACCATAGGCTACCGTGAATTAATGGTTCCACCTAAAGCCCAAGCTCGCTCTGTATTAGAAAAGTTACGGGTGGAGAAGGTAGGAACGGTAAATGTTATTAAACATAATCGGCTGCGCAAGGCAAATACAGGGGTTGGAAATGCTGTGGAAAAACTGATCATAGGAGATCATGCTGAGGCTCTACATGAGGTTCTTTCCCGGCGAAAAGCTGGCGGTCTGCTAAGTAGTGAAACACAGCGTGAGTACCGCAGACAGGTAGCCGCTTGGAGGAATCGGATATGACGCTGACGAGTATTATTATTCCAACCTACAATGCGCTGCCCTTGCTGCGGGCCTGTGTGGAATCTATTCGTGCCTACACTCCGCCGCCTTATGAGATTATCGTAGTGGACAATGCTTCAACGGACGGAACAGACACCTATTGCCGTGCGAATCATATAACGTTTATTTCATTGCCAGACAATCGCGGCTTTCCAACTGCATGCAATTTGGGGCTACAGCTAGCGTCAGGTGATGAAGTCCTGCTGCTGAATAACGATGTAGTGGTGTCTCAAGGATGGTTAACTAATCTGAAGAGGGCTCTATATAGTGCTCCTGATGTAGGTATTGTTGGACCAGTCACAAACTATGCCAGTGGACGTCAACAGGTGAAGACCGATTATGAAGGTCTGATAGGTTTTCATCAGGCTGCTGAGAGGGCGAACCTTCCAAATCCCCAGAAATGGCTGGAGACGAGACGGCTGGTAGGATTATGTTTTTTATTCAAAAGAGAGCTGCTAACTTCCGTAGGTCTACTGGATGAGAGATTCTCACCTGGACATTACGAAGATGATGATTATTGTTATCGCGCCAGGATAAAGGGATATCGGCTGCTTATCGCCGGGGATTGCTTGGTGCACCATGAAGGAAGTGCAAGTTTCAAGCAAGTTTACAATACCGGACTGCAAGAACTGGTGGAACGAAATCGCAAGATCTTTATAGATAAATGGAATGTAGATCCTATTAATTTTATATGAAGTGCAGATCCGAAGGCAAAGGACGTAGATAAAGAGGAGGAAAGTAAGTGAAAGGAGTCATACTGGCGGGCGGAACAGGATCTAGACTTCAACCGCTGACCCGGCTTATGAACAAACATTTGCTTCCGGTCGGCAAATATCCTATGGTCTGTTACGGCATAGACCGGCTTCGCCGGGGAGGAATTACCGACATTCTTCTGGTCATAAGCAAGCAGTCTGCTGGATTATACACGGATTTTTTAGGCAGCGGTGCTGCATTTGGTGTATCTCTGACCTATAAAATTCAGGAAGCTGCCGGAGGCATTGCCGAGGCGCTTGATTTAGCAGAAGGGTTCATTTTCCCAGGGGAACGATTTGTTGTATTGCTCGGGGATAATCTTTTTATGGATGATCTGAAGCCTTATGTGGAGAGTTATCTTCGTCAGCCGGCGGGCACTGCAAAGGTGTTGCTGAAGCCGGTGGAGGACGCGCGCAGATACGGTGTACCTGTGTTTGATAGTCAAGATGCGGCATGGATTGCTTATATCGAAGAAAAGCCTGAGCATCCGAAGACCAATTATTGTGTAACTGGTATTTATATGTACGATGAAGCTGTATTTGATATCATCCGGCGGGTATCGCCTTCCAAGAGGGGGGAGCTGGAGATTACCGATGTAAATAATATATACGCCGCTGATCGCAGACTTAGTTATGATGTGCTTAAGGATTGGTGGAGTGATGCGGGGACGTTCCAGTCTTTACACGAGGCGGGGGAAAAGTTAAAGGATGCACTGCCATAAGGCAGTGCTTTTTTTGTTGTAATCCTGCTATAGATAGCCGCAAGGGCTTTGAAATCACGCGTTACTCAGAGAGCTCGGGGGTTAGAAATCCTCCACCAGATTAAATCCTCAGTTTCTTTGTATCTCTCAGAGCCTAGACGCTCCAATACTTTGTGGGAGGCTGTATTATCTTTTTCAGTGTCAGCGATTACATAGACAGCTTGGGGATGGGAGAAGATCCATGCATTAATTGTGTGTAGTGCCTCTGTTGCATACCCTTTTCTTCTATATTTCTCATCAATCCCATACCCTAGAATAACCTCGCCTTTCTCATTCGGGTAACCTTTAAGGATAATGAATCCTATAATACATTGATCTTCCCGATGGATGATGGCCCAGTTCGTTAACCATAGGTAATGGTCGGGGTCCTGCTGCACCTTTTTTAGCCTGATCTGCATAGCATATTGCATTTCATCATCAAGCGCCGCACTGATGGCAGCTAAGCCTAATTGCTGCTGTAGCTCCGAATAGTTATCTATTGCTAGCGTGAGCTCTGGGGCAGTTAAAGGTATTAGATCGATACGCTTGCTTTCAAGCTTCATATATTCCCCACCAACCTTTGGTAAACTCAGGATTGTGCATTTCACATTTTAATCCTTTTAAATGTACTTAGCAATAACGTAATTTTTATGTCATTCCAGTCACGAATAGAGCCTTAACTTGTCGAGGATCCCGGCACCGTCCCGGCTCCTGCCGCATATGCTGTAGCAGGGCGTTTGAGCAAAGGAGACATGAAGGTGCAGAGTAAAATAACTAAAGTCCTGCAGCACATGGCCCATACGCACGAACAGATGGCGCGGATTCTAGACGCTGAGCGCCATGTGGCTGTCCGTATGTCGCAAATTGTCCACGATCTGCCAGATGCGGAGCCTGATTTTGATGGGATCAGCGGGATGATCGAAAGCTCAACTCAGGTAAACAAGAACATTATTGCTTACTTGAATGCACTTGCAGATCTGGAAGAAGCGATGGCTGATGGGGTAGGCAGAGTGATTAAGGAATTGAACGGTCAAGAAGAAGAGTAACGCTATAGGAGCAGGAGGCGGAAGATGAGCAGAGAAAAGGCTTATCTGCAAATGCTGGAGTCCACCGCCGCCATCCAGTGGAACGTTGCGTTGATTCTGGAAGCTAAGGCGGTTGAAGCTGAAAAGGTAAAGCAGTGGGCACAGCATCATATCCACGCTAGAGCCTTTGATTCCCACAGTGAGCAACTGAAGGAGTCCCTCTCTATACACGAGGTCATCGTGGAGATGGTCGAAGGGCTGACCAAACTGGAGAACGGACTCTACAGCAATTTAAAAGCAGTGCTGGGCAGTGGTGAAGACGATGGTGGCGGGGAAGGTTTTGGAGACATGTCAGGTGATGGCTTTAGTTTTGGAGAAGACAGCAAATGAGCGGGGACCGTCTCTCTGAACATGCCGTCAAGCTGGAGATGATTCGCTCCATTTCGCGCAGTCAGGCTGCTTTGGCGGCCATCTTGGAGAGCATCGCCGAATTGACGGAGCAATCTGAGTTGACGGCCCGCAAATTGAGCGACAATATCAGGATTTTAAGTGGGTATCAGAGTGCGATGTGCCGGATGATGTCCGGGATTTCACTACATCGTCCTAAACGGGGAATTCCTGCTGCGCCATGGCTGAGCAAGGCATACGCCGTAGGAACCTCCAGAGAACATGGAGCACAGGAGGAGTAGAAGCATGAAGAAAAAAAGCCGCAGAACGCTACGTTCAGGCAGAACCCGTAGACGCACATTGCTGCTCTCGCGGAAAGCAAAAGTTCGTAAAGGGCTAGCCCGTAAATCCCGCAGAGTTCTTGCCCGGAAAACTGCTCGTTATGGGAAGTCAAAGAAAGGCCTATTGCTACGCAAGAAAAGAAGACTTCGTCGCAAGCTTGTTCGTAAAGTAAGGGTTGCGCAGCCACCGGTGATTGTGGTACCCGTGAGCGAGGCTCCGCCTGCTCCACAGGTAATTCCGCTCCCCCCGGAGCTGGGCGTTTCGCCGGAAACGCCTCCGGCAGACGCCTTTCAACAGGGCTACACCGAAGCATACAACGTGGGGTTCGACGCCGGTTTCGCCAAGGGCTTCGAGGACGGGCATAAGCTGGAATTCAGCTAGGAGACACAGATGACAAGATCCGCTCCGTCCGTGAGCGGGTCTTGGGGTTTTCGTGCGGACTGGTTTGCTGCGCTGCCGATGTGATAAACTTCATAATGAAAGTGAAAATAATATGAGGTTAAGATGAAGGCAGGGATGATTCATGGGTACTGAGATTCGCAGAGCACGCAAAGATGAGATTGATGAAATTATGGAGCTGATTGCCAAATGCGTACAGGTGATGCAAGCAGGTGGCAGCGATCAGTGGGACGAGCATTATCCGAACCGGGAGATCATCTCCCTTGATATTGAACGTGGCAATCTATGGGTATGTGAGGAGAACAATGCGGTGGCCGGCATTCTAGTGTTGGACGAGCACCAATCTGAGCAGTATGGGAAGATTGACTGGACAGAAACGCAAGGGCCTCATTTAATTATGCATAGATTGGCTGTGCATCCCGAAGTGCAAGGGAAGGGAATTGCGCGCCGTCTTAGCACTTATGCAGAAGAATATGCTCGCCAGAATGGTTATTCCAGTATCCGTCTGGATACATATGCTAAGAACACTGGGGCACTCGCCCTATATCCCAAGTTAGGTTATGATCGCAGGGGTGAAGTAACTTTTCCGGGGCGCACCGCTAATTTTCCGGTGTTCGAGAAGGTTCTAGAAAAGCACGGAAATTCGGAAGCTTAACATAGCAAGAGAACCAGAGGATATCTCAGAGCCATCAAATGGCTGCTGGGATATCCTCTTTTTTCGTGAAAATAACACCTTTCTCTAAACAAAAACTTTGTTTGATTAGGTAGCATTTGCGCTTACGGAAACCCTGCTCAAAAGGTGATAAGTGTGCAAATAGCGTCATTGGAGTCCGAAAGCATCAGTGGCAGAGTATGACTCGACACTATCGGACCCAGATGACCTTAAACGTGGAATTTTCCCACATTTGGGATGCTATCGGACTCCAGCGCAGCTATTGGTATAAAACACACTGCATATGGACCTGTTTCGAGGGAATAGCGTCACTGGAGTCCGAAATCTTGCTCAAAAGGCGATAAATGTGCAAATAGCGTCATTGGAGTCCGAAACCCTGATCAATAAGCGGAAATATGCAAATAGCGTCATCTGGGTCCATAAGCATCAGCAGTTGAGTATGACTCGATAGTAACGGACCCAGATGACCTTAAACGTGGAATTTTCCCGCATTTGGGATGCTATCGGACTCCAGCGCAGCTATTACTATAAAACACACTGCATATGGACCTGTTTCGAGGGAATAGCGTCACAGGAGTCCGAAACCCTGCTCAAAAGGCGATAAATGTGCAAATAGCGTCATCTGGGTCCGAAAGTATGGAGGATTATGACTCACCTGTGGTGTAGACGTAGCGAGAGCAGTAGAAGCAGAAGTAGATGTAGCAGTGGAGTAGGCGCATGGGGAAATTAGCGGTGAAGAAGAAGGAGTAGTGTAATAGGCGCAAGGAGAAAGTAGAAGTACAGAAGTAGGAGTAGTGTAGGGGCAGTAGTAGAAGTAGAAGCAGAAGCAGTAGACGTAGCAGTGTAATAGGCGCAAGGAGAAAGTAGAAGTACAGAAGTAGGAGTAGTGTAGGAGCTGGAGTTGTAGTTGTTGTAGCAGAAGCAGTAGACGTAGCAGTGTAATAGGCACAAGGGAAACGTAGAAGTGCAGAAATAAGAGTAGTGTAGGGGCAATAGTAGAAGTAGAAGCAGAAGCAGTAGACGTAGCAGTGTAATAGGCGCAAGGAGAAAGTAGAAGTGCAGAAGTAGGAGTAGTGTAGTAGTAGCAGAAGTAGACGTAGCAGTGTAATAGGCGCAAGGGGAAAGTGGTGGTACAGAAGTAGGAGTAGTGTAGGAGCTGTAGTTGTAGTTGTAGTTGTAGTTGTAGTTGTAGTTGTAGTTGTAGTTGTAGTTGTAGAAGCAGAAGCAGTAGACGTAGCAGTGTAGTAGGCACAAGGAGAACGTAGAAGTGCAGAAATAAGAGTAGTGTAGGGGCAGTAGTAGAAGCAGAAGCAGTAGACGTAGCAGTGTAATAGGCGCAAGGGGAACGTAGAAGTGCGTGCAGAAGTAGGAGTAGAGTAGTAGAAGCAGAAGTAGATGTAGCAGTGGAGTAGGCGCATGGGGAAAGTAGCGGTGAAGAAGAGGTAGCAGTGGAATAGGCGCAAGGGGAAAGTAGTGGTGCAGAAGTAGGAGTAGTGTAGGAGCTGTAGTTGTAGTTGTAGTTGTAGTTGTAGTTGTAGCAGAAGCAGAAGCAGAAGCAGAAGCAGAAGCAGTATCAGTAGACGTAGCAACGGAGTAGGCGCAGGGAGGAAGTAGAAGCGCAGAAGTAGGAGTAGTGTAGAAGCCGAAGCAGTGCAGAAGTAGCAGTTGAGTAGCAGTAGGGTCGGCATAGGTCAGTTAGATGAATAGAGCTAGACGTACACTTTCGGGCTCTGACCAGTCCACCATACCGCGCTATATGCAGGCAGTGGTTTAGCACAACGCGTTAGAGTAAGCAGAGATACTGTCCGAAATGGTCGACCTAATCGTGCGAAACGGCCGACCTAATCGTGCGAAACGGCCGACCTAATCGAACGAAACGGCCGACCTAATCGTGCGAAACGGCCGACCTAATCGAACGAAACGGCCGACCTAATCGAACGAAACGGCTGTCTCTTAAGCCATGAAATAGCTCTTGGATAGCTTATTTTTTATGTTTTCCTGACAGTAAATCTGACGCAAAGTACAGGGTATCGTGATCGAAATTTTCTTGAAACAGAATAATCGTGATCATAAATCGAATTGTGTTATTTAACATAACATAAAATACTAAATTCCTTTAATTAAACAGTATTAATAAAACGAAATCAATCTTATATGTCATATATATTGACATATAACCTGTCTTTAGATTATTATTGGACTATTCAAATTACAAATGAATAGTCTTTTTTTCGTATATCCTTAATAATTGGTTTAAGGGTCTCTACCGGGAACCGTAAATTTCTGGCTACGAAAATATGCTCAGGCATATTTTTGTGGCCTTTTTGTGCTACAAGCGTGAAGTTGTACTGGAATTAACTCAATGAGGGGGAGAAGGGCTATGGGAAATATTTTGATCAAAAATGCCGAAATCATTACGATGAACAAGCAAGAGGAAATTATACACGGGGATGTCCGGATTAAGGATGATCTCATTGTTGAAATCGGCACTGGCCTGATCCCGCAGGGTGACGAGCAGATCATTGATGCTACGAACCGTACATTGATTCCGGGTTTTATCCAGACTCATATTCATTTATGCCAGACGTTATTCCGAGGTAAAGGGGACGATCTGGAGCTGATGGATTGGCTGCGCAAACGAATCTGGCCATTAGAGGCCGCGCATGATGAAGAATCCCTTTATTATTCGGCTATGCTTGGCATCGGCGAACTGATCACCAGCGGCACGACGACGATTGTGGATATGGAGACTGTCCATCATACGGATTTTGCGTTTCAGGCTATAGCTAAAAGTGGAATCCGGGCCTTGTCCGGCAAGGTGATGATGGATCAAAAAGGGGGAGATGTGCCTGAGGCGCTGCAGGAGGATACCGCATCTTCTTTGCAGGAAAGTGTCGATCTACTGGAAAAATGGAATGGTTATGGAAACGGCCGGATTCAGTATGCATTTTCTCCACGTTTTGTGATTTCCTGTACAGAGCCTTTATTAACCGAGGTGCGAGATCTGTCCGCAAGATACGATGTGATGGTGCATACTCATGCGTCTGAGAATTTAGGGGAAATTGAGATTGTGCAGGCCATGACTGGCATGCGTAACATCGTCTATCTGGACCATCTAGGATTAGCCAATGAACGGCTTATACTGGCGCATTGCGTGTGGCTGGATGCTGAGGAGCGGCGGATTTTGCGGGATCGAGGGGTGCATGTAAGTCATTGCCCGGGTTCCAATCTGAAATTGGCCTCCGGAATTGCCGACACACCAGGGATGCTTCATGAGCATGTTTCTCTTAGTCTGGGAGCGGATGGCGCTCCATGCAATAACAATCTGGATATGTTTAATGAGATGCGATTGGCGGCGATTATTCAAAAGCCTCATCACGGACCCACAACCATGGATGCCCGCAGTGTATTCCGTATGGCTACTATTGGTGGGGCGAAGGCCGTAGGGATGGAGCATAAGATCGGGAGTATCGAGGTAGGCAAAAAAGCAGATCTAGTGCTCCTGAATCTCTACAATTTTCATACCTTCCCCTCTTACGACGTAGATCCCATCTCTAGAATTGTATATTCCGCTACGCGGGCAGATGTGGAGACAACGATAATCGACGGGGAGATCGTGATGGAAAGAGGTTTGCTAAAGACTGTGGATAAAGATATTGTACTAAATGAAGCTAACCGTTCTATTAAAAGATTACTCACGCATACCTCGATCGTTTGAGGGGAGAGGTCGATTCGGATTCGGATATCTTATCATTCGCAGGGGATCATCACTGGACCCCCTGTTTTTTTATGAGAAAATATGAACATAAGGGAACTAAAGTGCCTTTTATGAGGTCGTATTAAGTGAGGTGAAGCTAATTGGAACTGGAAGGTCTTCAGCATTGCGAGACGATGAATGAACAGCAACTAAGAGAAATCATGAGCCGTTACGGAGAGGATATATGGAATTATATCTATTATCTTACCAAAAATTCTGAACAAGCCGATGATCTGGCTCAAGAAGTATTCATTAAATGTTATTACCGGATTGGAACGTACCGGGGGAATTCTTCATTTAAAGCATGGTTGCTTACGATTGCCAGGAATACTGTTTTTTCGCACCGGAAATCGCGCTTTTTTCGTTCGGGCTTATGGGGTGGTGTACAGCCATTGTCCACGGTTGATGTGGAGCAGCGGGAAAAAACTATCGAACCTCTTGGCGTAGCCCGATCTGCGGAGATGGAGTATTTGGGTAATCAGTCCATTGGTGAGATATGGGATCTAATTATGGCATTGTCTCCAAAGCTGCGCGAAATATTGGTCCTGGATTTGAAATATGAGCTCTCTATAAAAGAAATAGCTGAACTGATGAACTTGAGTCACGGAACGGTAAAATCAAGATTGCACCGAGCGCGGCAAAAAATTCAGAACAAATTAAAGGGGGTAGAATGATGGAGGATCATAAACCGGAATGGTATGCTCAGGCCCGAAAAGGACCTTTTGGAAATGAAAAGTTTACTATGAGGCATGCAGACAACGTCATTCGCCGAATTCAAGAAGATCAACAGGGAGCGAAATCTTACTCAGGAAAAAGACTGCCTGTGCAATTGTTGGCTGTGGCGAGTTTTATTGTATTGTTGGGCTTAGGTGTATTCTTTCTGAACGGAAGGTTCCTCGGTAATGAATCAAGCAACCCTGCGCAAACTGAGGTTTCGTCGCATTTCACGGAGGCTGAGCTACAGCGGAACGCAGATCAGGTGATGCAGAGTTTACTTGGAAAGACTTATCCGCTAGATCACCGGGAATGGCTTAAGGAGCAACAGCAGATATTTTACTCTTACCAGAAAGGTGAGGACTCCGCATATATCTGGATCAATTATGAGACAGGAGAACTGGTGCAAACGAAGATGAGTAGGATTCTGACAGCTGCGGAGATCGACGCTGAAATGAATACCCGTGCGGAAGAGATCAAGGGCAAACTGGGTTATGCGAATGATTCAGCTTATGAAGTGCTCAGATACGTTGAATATGATGTTACACAACATTCTGGCGTGAAAATTGAGAATAACTTTAGGGCGGAGAAATGGCGTATCGGATTTGTAAATGGTGAATTCGATTACGCATCAGCCACGCTTGAGGCCTCGACGGTTTCAGAAGAGATGCGTCAAGCTGGGGAAGAGGCATTGAAGGTGTTGAGAGGTAACGGAGGTGATGAAGAGCTTAGTTTAGTATTTCGGGCTATGGACAAGGATCAGGATACGCTTACGCTGCAATACGGATCAAAGGTTTCGGTTACGTTCGATACTGTTACTAGAAGGATTGAGCAGATTAGTGATACAAATCCTCGTGCTAGTGATAAAACAGATCCCAAACAACTAACGGTATTAGACCGGGAGCTGTCTCTAATTGATGGGGATCGACTACGTGAGAAGGCAGCACCTCTGCTGACTAAGATATTTAGCGTTGCTGATGTGGGCGAATATAGCTTGCTTAAAAGAGATCAGGAGCCCGGGAATCTCACCTTTCATAAGCTTGGCAGTCCTGAGATCACTGTATATTATGATAGTGATTTAACGATCTGGAAGGTAAAAGAGGATTTGCCAGCAAGCCAGTCTTAGATTGAAAGGCATAACATAATAGGCTTAAATAGGGAGGTTCCACAGCCGAAAAGGCGTGGGATTTCCCTATTTGTAGTGGGAGCGAAAGGTGCACATTTTTGATAAAAAAAGTAAGTATTGTTATACTAGAACAATCTGATATTTTACAGAAAAGATGAATAGAGTTCATAATCAGAACAAATGAAAAGGTAAGAGGGGATTAAAACGTGAAAAAGCACGGGCCGAATCGAGCTCAGTTCTATATTGTTGTCCTGCTGCTATGGTTGAAGCTGCTCCTGCTGAGAGTGCTGTTCTTTGATAGAATTGCTTGGGAATGGATTGCAGCAGATGTTGCTCCAGTCCTCTTCATCATGGGGATACTGACGGTCATTACTCCTTCGCGGGTGAGAACAGCTGTCTATTGGACATTTAACGGGATATTATCGCTGCTGCTGTTCGCAGCCAGTGTATATTTCAATCACTTTGGTTCTGTTCCTACGTATCTGGCTTTATATGAACTGAATCAGGTATTTCAAGTGAAGGCAAGCGTAGAATCAACGATACAGACTATTGATTATTTATTTTTCGCTGATTTTGTGATCATGGCAATGTATGTCTTGATCCGCAGATGGAAGCATGGAAAAGCCTATCCGCGTGAGCGTGAGCGATTCAGCTCCCGGAACACACGATTGGCACATATGATGGTGATTCTGGTGGCTATTCTTGGAGGTTTTGCTTTATCGGCCAATTCTGTCAATTCTGCGCGGGGAATTACAAATGAGCTTGTGCAGGCAGAAAGTGCCGGATTCCTGAATTATGAGGTCGTTGCCGCAATTAAGGTCAAGGAAGATAACAATCTCATTGGAACCGGAGATATTAAGGATACCATCGCGAAGATTGATGAACTGCAAGCTTCCTATCCTTATAGTAGTAAGGCCGCGGGCACAGCACCTGATTATTTTGGCTCGCAAAAGGGCAAAAATGTAATTGTCATCCAAATGGAAGCTTTCCAAAACTTCCCGCTGCATCAATCCCTGAAGGGTCAAGAGCTGACTCCAGTGTTGAACAAGTTGGCAGATGAGGGATTTTACTTCCCCCATGTCTACCAGCAGATTGGTCCGGGCAATACTTCTGACGCTGAATTTATGAGCAACACGTCGATTTATCCAATCGGGACCTTGGCAATGTCCACTGGATTCGGGGACAGAGAACTGCCGAGCCTACCACGTCTGCTGAGAGATAAAGGATATGAGGCGTACACCTTTCACGTGAATCAAGTGGGCTTTTGGAATCGGAATGAGCTATATCCTGCACTTGGATTTAACGGCTATTATGATAAAGATTATTTTACCAATGATCATTTTAATGCGTTTGGTGCTTCCGATGAACAGCTTTATATTACGGGTGTCGAGAAATTGGCAGAGCTGCAGAAGAAAGGAACTCCTTTCTACGCACAAATGGTGACGGCGTCCAGCCATCATCCCTTCCAAATTCCGGACTCTTTTAAGAAGATTTCAGTGCCTGATGAGTTAAAAAACACGATGTTTGGCGATTATTTGACTGCTATTAACTATACTGATTATGCCATTGGAACTTTAATAGAGGGTTTGAAGAAAAATGGAATGTGGGATAACACTGTGCTGGTGATGTATGGCGATCATTTTGGCTTGCAGCCGCAGGATGTGCCACCGGAGCAAGTAGAAAGTGCGTTGGGGATTCCATACGATTCCCGGATCAGTCGCTTTAATATTCCATTGATTGTACATGTACCAGGAATGGAGCAAGGGAAGGTAGTAGAGAGAACAGGTGGACAGTTGGATATTCTTCCTACGATAGCTAACCTATTGGGGGTTTCTTTAAAAGAAGAAGGTTATACAGCATTTGGTCATGATCTCTTGAACATTGATCGTAATGTGTTAGGAATGCGGTATTATTTGCCTTCTGGTTCTTTCTTTAATGATGATATTCTCTATGTGCCTGGTAAAGATTTTGCTGATGGTAAAGCTGTGTCGCTGGATACGCTTAAGCCAGTATCGGATTTCACAAAATATCAGACTGATTATGAGTATATTTTGAAGCTAATGAATTTGTCCGACGAATATGTGAAGCTGTTACCACAGAGATAGGGGGAATCATGAAAAAGTTCTGGAAACCAGAGTATCTCGTAGGCCTTGCCGGCTGCGGTATCATTATTTATTTGCTATTCGTAGGGCCTTTTATTGGTGTTGCCGATAACGGAGATTTTTTGCGTATGATGAATACCATCGGTCTGAACTACTATGACACTGGAGCATCGTATGCCGACCAGTTTTTCAATTTTAGTCATTCCAGTTTTGCTTATGAAAATTTATTTAGAGGTTTTTATCCTTCCTCACAGATTTTAATAGTACTTGTGCCGAGATTGATCGGCGGGCTCATCCATGGCAGCTTTTTTGATGTTCGTTTGCTGGGTGCAGTTTATGGGCTTCTTTTACTGGCGGCAACTTGGCTGCTGGTGAAGTATAATGCTCGTGGCTCTTATGTTACAGGGCTGCTGTTGGGAGCAGCTATCTTATTTGTATTTTACGATATCGGGTATGTGGCCTATTTCAACTCCTTGTTTGGAGAACCAGTGTCGATGGTGTTTATGCTGCTGACATTTGCATTAGGATTAAGATTAACCAGCCAAGAGAAGCCAACCACTAAAGGATTAACCTTATTTTTTATCGCGATTCTGTTTCTGGTCACCTCCAAAATCCAGAATGCACCGATTGGGATTGCCTTTGCACTGATTTTCTTGCGGTTTATGATGCTTGACGGAGAGGGCAAATGGAGGAAGCTGGCGTTACGTTTTTCGATTGCCATCTTTCTTGTATCCATCGTTTTGTATGTGGCAGCGCCAAAAGATCTGAAGCATATTAATCTGTATCAAACGGTGTTTTTTGGGATTCTAAACGAATCGCCGGATGTGAAGGGAGACTTGCAGGATCTCGGATTGCCGGAGCGGCTGGAGGTACTGGCGGGTACAAATTATTTTCAGACCGATACAGTGATTAAGCAGGATGATCCTTCGCTGGTTCCGGACTTCTATGACCGTGTATCTCATAAAGATGTATTGTTCTTCTATCTGAAGCATCCGGACCGGTTGATAGATAATATGAAATATGCTGCGAGTAACAGCATGGCGATTCGCCCGTATTATCTAGGAAACTATGAGAAAAGCGAGAATAAACCAGCAGGTGCATTATCCTATACTTACAGTGCATGGAGCCAATTCAAAAACAAACATATTCCGCACACGCTCGGATTTCTCTCCATATTCTATCTGGTGTATTTTGCGGGAGCCTTGTTCCAGTATTTCCGCAGCAGAGATATTCGTGGCAAAGTTGCCGGCGAGCTGCTGATGCTGCTAGGGCTAATAGGGATTTTCTCCTTCTTGGTTCCGATTCTTGGGGACGGAAGGGCTGACATCGGTAAGCATTTATTCTTGTTTAATGTGTGCTTCGATATGATGGTTGTAGTCATGTTTGGATGGATTGTTCACAAGCTGACGGGGATTGCGAGACACTAATTTCAAGAACCTATCAAACACAAAATAACACAAAGCAAACAGCAAGTTTCCGATTTGGAGACCTGCTGTTTTTTTAAAAATATGGCTATGTTAAACTTTGTTGTTGATATTCCATAATTACGAACAAACGTTCTATAATAAGGGCGATATAACTGTTCGGAGATGATTTGCCCATGGATTTAAAGGAACTGAAAAAGCTGCTGATACGTTGGACGATAATGGTAAGCGAGAACTTATCTACTTTTTGCAGTCCCGAACCAAGGGAGTGGCACTTCCAGTTCGAGCAATTGATGAAATTCAAGAGCAGAAGCATAAAGATGGACTTGTTTGCCCGCATTGCAAAAACCATTCTGTTGTTCGATTTGGAAAGTAGGCTGTAAGAACACGCACTGGAGAGGTTAAACGTCAACGTTACCGTTGTAAGTCCTGTCGCCAAACATTCAATGACCTTACGAACACCCCTCTGCAACGAATGAGGCGACCTCATATGTGGGTTCGTTATATCGAATGCATGATTGAGGGCTTTTCTCTGAGAAAATGTGCAGAGCAGTTAAACGATGAAGTCACGCATGTCACCTTGTTTTACTAGCGGTATAAGATTCTTTCCGCTCTGAAGCAGATTCCAACCGAAGCATTTCAAGATATTGTTGAAATGGACGAGACCTACTTTCTTTACTCGGAAAAGGGCAAGCGGAATATTACCGAACGCAAGCCACGTAAACGTGGCGGCAAAGCGAAATATCGTGGTATAAGCCACGATCAAGTGTGCGTGCTGGTTGCCCGTGACCGTCAGAAAATGACTTACTCTGGCGTACTTGGGCGTGGACGTATTCGGATTACAAAATTAGACGAAGCGATTGGTGGTCATCTATCTGACTCAAACGTGTTATGCACTGATTCATGGAGGGCATTTAGCTCTTATGCGAATTCAAAAGGCATGACTCATTACCGATTCAAGTCCGACGGAAAACAACGTGTGAAAGGCGTGTACCATATCCAAAACGTAAACAGCTACCACAGCCGCTTGAAGAAATGGATGGATCGCTTCACTTTTAGGGAATGTAAACATCTAAATAACGTAAGGAACGAGGAGGCAGACAATTCATGGGAGGAACGAATGTATGGGATGCGGAGTGGGAGGTTAACGAAGAGCAGGCGCGGACGCTGATCGGCAGACAATTCCCTCAGCTGTCATCGAAGCAAGTGAAGCGATTGGGCTGGGGCTGGGACAATACGGTTTTTCTCATCGGTGACGAGTACGTGTTCCGGTTTCCAAGAAGAACGATTGCAGTTGGCTCGATTCGTATGGAAGGGAAGCTGCTGCCAAAGCTGGAGACATATATAACCATCCCCTATCCGAAACCGTTGTTTTATGGCGAAGCAAGTGACGAATACCCGGCACCATTTCTTGGCTATGACTACGTGCTAGGAGATTTCCCAATCGGTTTGACGGAAGAACGCCGGGCTTTATCGGCAGAGACGCTGGCGAAATTTTTGCGGAGATTGCATGAGTTTCCGGTGCAGGCGGCGCTGGAGTGCGGAGTTCAGCAAGATCATCGAAACTTGACGGACATAGCATCGCGCAAAGTGAAATTGGAGGGCTTTCTATCGAAGGTGGTTGAACACTTGTCGCCGGAGGAGTCCGGTGTGATCGAAGCGTATATTAGCAGGCTGAAAAAGGACCGTGTCGAGGCGGTGAATGCACTGCTACATGGCGATCTTCATTTCAAAAATATGCTTGTGAATGAGAACGGGATCGTTTCCGGCATCATTGATTGGGGCGATCTGAGCGTAGGCCATCCGGCTTGCGATTTGAGCGTTGCTTATAGCTTTTTACCACCTTACGCTCGCGGCGTGTTTTTCGAAACGTACGGAGGAGCGGACGAGGAAACGAAGCTGCTGGCGCGGCTAATCGCGGTATACATCCCCATACTGATCTTAATGCAAGCGGTCGATGACGGGAATGAAGCAATTGCGGCAGAGGCGAAATCCAACATCATGCGGGCACTGTCGGATTAGGCTTATTATTTCGTTGCGGCTATGGGGCTATGGCTATCGGCACCATTTTGTCGTTTAAAGGCCGCGATAAGGTACGATCCGCCTTCTCTGATGCCGCTTTATGTTGAGGAACACGAAATTCAACAGAGTAAGTCGTTGCGCTAACGGGACACGATAGCAATAAACCGCCTTTTCAACGAAGGCGGTTTTCTTATGGTCAAATATCAACATTAGAATTTAACATAGCCTATAATATAAGAATTTATATGTTCCATGTTGTAAATTATCCTTATATTTCTCGCTTAAACGCTTACCGTCCTTAAAGGGACGTCGAAGTCGTGTATGCTTATTCATCTTCAAATAACTCACGCAACATCCCTTGACGATCGTTCATAAACGCTTTGGTCACGGTATAATGTTCGGTTTCCTCCAAGGCGACGGACCGTATTCCCTCCCCCTCCAAGAGAAAAATTTCAGCACCGGGATAGGACATCAGAATGGGGGAATGAGTTGCGATAATGAACTGTGAATCCTGTCCGACCAGCTCATGCATACGCACCAGCAGAGACATTTGACGTAAGGGGGAAAGCGCTGCTTCAGGCTCATCGAGGATATAAAGGCCGCGGCCGCCGAAACGGTGAACGAATGTAGCTAAAAAAGACTCTCCGTGGGACTGCTCATGCAGAGATTTGCCTCCGTAGGAGTCTTTGATCGGTGGGCCACCGGGTTGTTCATCCAACTCATCAATATAAGATGCCACATTATAGTAACTCTCCGCACGCAGAAAAAAGCCGTCCTTCGGCCGTCTAACCCCTCTAGCAATTCTAAAATACTCATAAAGATTCGAATGCGAGGAACGAGTGTTAAAAGAAAAGTTTAGCGTTCCACCCTCAGGGTTAAAGCCCCAAGCAGCAGCAATTCCCTCTAACAAGGTTGATTTGCCCGTGCCGTTCTCTCCAACAAGAAAGGTCACTGGTTTTTGAAAAGTCAGGCGATCCAGCGTTCGAACAGCAGGCAGATGAAATGGATAGGTTTGAAAGGATGGCACCAGATCACGCAGCAGCTCCGCGTGTCGCAAATACAATGTGGTGTTATTCATAGTTCCCCCCTTGTGAATTTCAAAAAGTAATCATCTTCGGACAGATTGGACAGAGATGACAAGTTTAGTGCCTCTAGCTAGACCTTTATAGTATAACAGCATCCAGCGAGTGGATGAAATCTGACGGGGTTCGGGCAAGCCGGGCAAAAGACAGGGTACATCTGCCAATTTAGTTTTAGTAATGACAGATGTCCATGAGGCGAGTGCTGACTCCGCATATAGTTATACTGTCTTGAGAATACAACGGGGCAGGGTGAAGGCCGTGAAAGCGAAAAGGAGAAAACACAAGCGTCCGCGAGATTATCGCGACGGTTATCACGAAGGATATCGTCTTGGCATGTGTGAGGCTGTGCAGCGTCGGAGTACTGTAGAGGTCGAAGCCTGTCGGCCATTTAAGCTAATGTATGTTCCTCAAGGGTTCCATGCAATCGATACTGGGGTAATTGAGGCGCTTCAGCAGCTTGTAAGTGAGCTTGTGATAAGCACTCCAGAAACTATGCTGGAGACCGCAGCTCGGGAGATGCCCGGGGCAGTGCTGGTTATGAATGGACTGCATGTTTTTCCGGAAAATCATTTAGAACAGATTACAGAAATCAGAAAGCTGGGCATTCGGACTGCGATCTGGTTTGTGGATGATCCTTATTTTACAGAGGATACTTCAGTGATTTGCCGGCATTATGATCACGTCTTTACGCATGAGCTCGGTTGTGTGGAGTTTTATCAATCCTTTGGAGTTCCATCCGTTCATTATTTACCGCTTTGCGTCAATCCAAAGATGTTCTATCCGCGCCGTACGGCACCGCAGTATAAGTACGACATTGTGTTTATTGGCAATGCATTTCATAATCGGACAGCGCTGTTTGATGAACTTGCCCCCTATTTAAGGGATAAGAAGGTGCTGATCGCTGGCGGCTTCTGGGAACGGCTTGCGACTTATGACCAGCTTGCCCCTTTTATTAGCAATGGCTTTATCCCACCTGAGGAAACTGCGAACTATTACAGTGGTGCAAAGCTAGTCATTAATATTCACCGTCCGTGGGAGGAGGGGCAGGATAACCGGAATAGCTTCCGTTTACCATCACGCTCTATCAACCCACGTACTTATGAGATCAGTGCCTGCGGTACTATGCAGCTTACGGATGTTCGTGAGGATCTGGGCAATTATTATCGGCCAGGTTATGACTTGGATACTTTTGGCTCTGCTAAGGAATTGCAGGAGAAGATTGAGTACTATCTGAAGCATGAAAAAGAGCGCCGAATTTACGCTTTACGGGGACTACAGACAACCATGCGCAACCATACATTCACTGCGCGTTTGCCTCATTTGCTGAATGTGATTGCTTCAAGTGTATGAAATCTATAACGGGATAAAGGAGCGAGGATGATGATGAACAACAATGAATTTATTATGCCTGCACCACCGCTACCACTGACACCTCCAGAGGAAGAAAAGCTTCGTGGTCGTCTGAGTGGTTTTAAGGGCGGATATGATGAGGGATATTTACGGGGACGGCTTGCGATTTTAGATGGTCGGCCAGAAGAAGTATTTCCTGTACGGAATATTCATGTAATGTATGTGGCTTCTGGTAAAGGATATCCCTACTCTCCATTAGACGATGCAGTCCTCTACGCGCTGCAAAAATTAACCACACAAGTCACGATAACAGATGTGCGTCAAAACTTAGTGGAGTTAGCCGCCGCTCAAAGACCGGATCTGGTACTTGTGCTGGATGGTATGGATTTACCGCTTGAGCAGATCTCCGTTCTTCGGGCTAGCGGAATTAAGACAGCCATTTGGCTTACAGATGATCCTTATTACACTGATTTTACAGTTAAAATTGTGGCGCATTACGATTTTGTGTTCACGCTTGAGCGTAATTGTATTGATTTTTATAAGGGACTTGGCTGCCCTGAAGTTCATTATCTTCCTTTTGCCGCTCACCGCGAGCATTACCGTCCAACTACAACACGTTCACCATTGAATCGCGAAGTTAGTTTTATTGGCTCTGCCTATTGGAACCGGGTTAATTTCTTCCGTGAGATTCTTCCGGATTTGATGAACTATAACACGGTGATTAACGGCATCTGGTGGGACCGTCTGCCTGAGGCGGCACTCTATGGAGATCGAATTGAGATTGGTAAGTGGATGTCACCACAGGAAACAGCGGTAGCTTACAGCGGATCCAAAATCGTCATTAACCTCCACCGCTCGCACATTGATGAAGTAGTGAACAACAATACGCTTTCGATTCCGGCGGTATCTCCTAATCCGCGTACTTTTGAAATCGCGGCTACGGGTACGCTGCAATTAGTGGATGCCAGAGATGATATGGGATCTTTCTACAAACCTGGTGAAGAAATTGAGACTTTTGCAAGCCCTCAAGAAATGATGGATAAAATCCGTTATTACCTGACTCATGAGGAAGAACGCCGTGCGATTGCCCTGCGCGCTTTTGAACGGACGCTTAAGGATCACACCTACACCAAACGTATACACCAGCTGTTAACAGTAATTTATGGCTAGGTCATATGCCCGGAAATGGAACGGAAATGTGCGCTTACCAGGGGACAGGTGTCGTGCCGGCATCTGTTTTTCCTCGATATACTGTAGAACCGAACCTCAGCTTATGCCTGTGGCCTGATGAAAAGAAGCAACGTCTGGAGCGGGCTTGTATAGCGGAGCGGAAGCGACTGGCTAGATTCGAGAGCAGAGTGGAAGTGAAGGGGCGAAGCTCGGGAGCGAATTGAAATTGACTGACGAGATTCTAGAGCGAAGCGGAAGCGATGTTGCGAGTCACAGGAGCGACCATTTTCAAAGAGAGTTTTACTGCGAAGGATAGAACTTAGCGCAAAGTTTGTAAATTTTTTAAGGAGGTGAATGGCTGCTCCAGGCCCCTCGTTAGGGAGCGCCGAAACGCCATGGCTGACAAAGCTACAATCGTCCTCTTTTCACATGTATCCAATACACGCAGTATTACGGGAGCGGAGAAGCTATTGTTGTTTTTCGCTCAGGAGCTTTCTCCGTACTTTAATTGTATTCTCGTTGCGCCTCAGGACGGCAAGCTGACTTCTCAGGCTCGAAGCTGTGGAATAAGTGTACAGTTGCTTTCGATTCCTCTTTTATATGGAATGTACACTCCTTATGCAGGGTTGGAGGCAGATGCTCAGAAATTCCAGGAAAGCAGGGAGTATCACGAATTAACAGACTGGCTGAATTCCCTGCGCCCGGCGTTTGTTATTACAAGTACCTGTGTGCATGCTCTGCCAGCAATGGCTGCAAAGTCACTGGGCATTCCGGTGATATGGAAAATATCAGAGACGATAACAGACAATGAATATACACCTATTAGTGTAGGGCTGATTCTTCGGAATAGTGATGAGATACTAGCTATTTCACAAACAGCTGCAGCTTGCTTTCCAGAGGACGTGAGAGCGGAAAAAGTGATCCAGCTGCCTCCCTCTTGGAATGATAAAGAGATGATGATTGAGGCTTGGAGCAAGCTTCGGAGCGAACGGCGGCGGGAATTGCGGGTTAAACCGCATGAACAGCTGATCGGTTATATTTCTTCTTTTATCAACAAAGAAAAAGGTCTAGAACATTTTGTGAAAATGGCTGTGCTTGTGCACGCGGTTCATCCAAGCTCGAAATTTGTTGTCATTGGGTCAGCTGGCGATAAAAGCTATTATGAGCGTTGTGTTCGCAAGGTAAAGCTTGAGGGACTGTATACCCGGTTTAAATTTGTTGGTTATGCTGAATGTCTTCCATCTGCCTATTGCGCCATGGATGTGCTAGTGGTTCCTAGTCTGATCCGCGAAGGCTTCGGTATGACTGCTTTGGAAGGAATGGCTTTTGGAAAGCCCGTGATCGCTTACGACTCTGGGGGCTTGCGGGAAATTCTGCACGCAGCGGGCTGTGGCGAAAATCTCGTGCCAGCATCGGACATTTCCGCGCTGGCAGAAAGAGTCAACGTCATGCTGGCGCAGCCGGGACTGGCGTTAACTCTAGGCAGTCAAGCGCGGGAGCGCGTCGACGCCGTCTATGGTCCGGCGGCTTATCGGAGCCGCCTGCAGGGTCTTGCGGAGATGTGGAACCTCCGCTATTGCAGCGCACCTGCGGTGCACGAGGCTGACAGCGTGGTGGTGGTGGAACCACCCGCTGTCCAGCCTGATTTACCCGCAGCGTCGCCGGCTTTGCCGCCGCGAAGCAAGGGCCTGCCGAGCCGCGTCGCCCGCAAGCGGCGCGGCAAAGCCCGGGCGCGCCGGCGAAGCGGGCGCCCGTTGGTTTTGCGCCGCGTTGCTCGCAAGCGGCGTAAAGGTTCTGCCCGGCGGCGCAGCACCGCCGGGGGCAAGCGCCGCCGGGCCCGCCGCGGTGGACGGCGGCGCGCGGCGTAAATGCCTCGATTGCAGCGAACCGGCAGGCTGAGCGCAAAGAGAGGCATATCTGCCCTAGATTTCGTCGAATTCAGCTAGCTGAGTGCAAAGAAAGGCATATCTGCCCTAGATTTCGTCGAATTCAGCTAGCTGAGTGCAAAGAAAGGCATATCTGCCCTAGATTTCGTCGAATTCAGCTAGCTGAGCGCAAAGAGAGGCATATCTGCCCTAGAATGCGTCGAATTCAGCTAGCCGAGTGCAAAGAGGGGCAAATCTGCCCTAGAATGCGTCGAATTCGGTAATCTGAACGCAAAGAGAGGCATAAATGCCCTAGAATGCGTCGAATTCGGCAAGCTGAGCGCAAAGAGAGGCAGTTATGCCCTTGAATGCAGCGAATTTAGCTAGATGAGCCCAAAGAACGGTATAAATCCCGCAAAAAGAGCTCATTCCAGCAACTTGAGCCCAATGAGCGGTATAAATCCCGCTTATTGATCTCATTCCAGCAACCTGAGCCAAATGAGCGGTATAAATCCCGCTAAATGAGCTCAATCCAGCAACCAGAGCCAAATGAACGGTACATTTCCCGCTCAATGATCTCAATCCAGCAACCAGAGCACAGTCCGCTGACTGAACCAAGTCAGACCATAATTAAACAGGCAGGGGAGTGAACTCATGAAGATCATGACGATTTTAGGCACGAGGCCTGAAATCATTCGCCTCAGTGTAATCATTCCGCTTCTCGACGAACATGCTGAGCGGCACATCCTGGTGCATACAGGCCAGAACTTCACCGCCAGTCTCAGCGGCATTTTCTTTGCTGAGCTGGGACTGCGGGCACCGGATTATGTGCTGCAGGATAAACAAGCAGGACTAGGCGGCCAGCTTGCCGCCATGTTCGGAGGGTTAGAAAGCATTTTACTAAAAGAACAGCCAGATCGCGTCTTGCTTCTGGGCGATACGAACAGCGCGTTATGTGCGATTTTGGCTGAACGTATGGGAATTCCGGTGGTGCATATGGAAGCGGGCAACCGCTGCTATGACCTCCAAGTACCAGAAGAGAAAAACCGCCGTGTCATCGACGCCGTTTCGACCATTAATATGCCTTATACGCAGCAGAGCAAAAGACATCTAATCAGCGAAGGTTTCCCCAGCAGGCGTATCGTGTTAACAGGAAATCCGATCCATGAGGTCATGACCCATTTTGAGCACAAAATCCAGACCAGCGACATTCTGGAGCAGCTGAAGCTTACCTCAGGACAGTATTTCCTAGTCACGGCCCACCGTGCTGAGAATGTAGATGATCCAGAGTCCCTTGTACAAATTATGTCGGGTCTTAACGCAGTGGCTGAGCATTTTGGAATTCGTTTAATATGCAGCATTCATCCTCGCACTCGCTCCAAACTTACTGAGCAATTTTCCCTTCCAATGAACCCACTAGTTGAATTTCATGAACCTTTCGGATTTTTTGATTTTGTCTATTTGGAACAGCACGCCTTATGTGCCATCACCGACAGCGGGACTGTACAGGAGGAATGCTGCTTGATGAAAGTGCCAACAGTTACGATTCGCAGAACGACGGAACGTCCAGAAACAGTGGATTGTGGCAGCAATGTAGTCTCAGGTGTAGATCAGAAAAGTATTCTGCGCAGCGTCAAGCTGATGACGGCGCTCAATCGGGATTGGGAGGCACCGGAAGGATACATGACTCCGGATGTTTCGGTCAAGGTAGTTAAATTCTTGCTTGGAGGGAACCTGCATGTTCAATAATAAAAGGATTGTGGTCACAGGCGGAACTGGTTCCTGGGGGCATGAGCTGATTAGGCAACTTCTGCCACAAAATCCTAAGGAAATCATCGTATTTTCCCGCAGTGAATCCGCTCAAGTGGCGATGAGCCGGGAGTTTGAAGATCAACGTCTCAGCTTTATCATTGGCGATATCCGTGACAAGGATGCGCTGATTGCAGCCTGCCGTGGCGTTGATTATATCTTTCATCTGGCGGCGCTCAAACATGTTCCAGTCTGTGAAGATCAGCCTTATGAAGCACTCAAAACCAATGTAGTGGGAACTCAAAATGTGATCGAAGCTGCCATTGTAAATGGCGTTGAGAAAGCAATTTACATCTCTACCGATAAGGCTGCGAACCCATCCAACTTCTATGGAATGACCAAAGCGATCGGGGAAAAATTGTTCGTTTATGCCAATCTGATTGGCTCAAACACCCGGTTCGTTACTGTACGCGGAGGTAATGTGCTCGGAACGAACGGCAGCGTAGTGCATTTGTTCATGAAGCAGATTAAAGATAAGGGTCAGGTACGCATTACGGATATGAAAATGACCCGCTTCTTTTTTACCCTACGCGATGCTATTACGTTATTATTTAAAGCTTCTGAGGTTAGCTTAGGTGGAGAAATCTTCGTCATGACTATGCCTACCTGCCGAATTATCGATCTTGCTGAGGTGCTGATTGAGGCTTCCGGAGAGTCCAATGTGAGTATTGTTGAGACCGGGATTCGTCCGGGGGAGAAAATCCACGAGATTCTGATGAGCGATTTCGAAAGCTTAACTACCGTTGTCTACGATGAACAGTATCTAGTAATTCTCCCTACGCTGAACATGCCGGAATTAAAGGCACATTATAGCGCTTATCCTCATGTCTCTTTCAATAGCTTCAGTTCAGAGACGAATCTGATGGATCGGGAAGAGATCAAAAGCATCTTGATCCGGGGAGGGTTCCTGCAATGAAGCTGCTTATCCTAGGTGGAAACGGTATGGCGGGGCATATGCTGGCGGATTATTTTCGCCGCCAGGGCAAGCATCACGTCTTCCATACAACCCGGGATAAGAGCGATCTTGGCGGGCTGTATGTAGATGCGAACGATATAGCCGGAGTTGAGAAGCTGGTCGATATCGTTTCCCCTCATTGCATTATCAATGCAATGGGGGTTCTCAATCAATTCGCGGAGCGTGACAAAATTGGGGCTTACCACGTGAATGGCTTTCTCCCTCATCACTTGTGGCGAAAGGCGGAGGATGTTCAGGCAAGGCTCATTCATATCAGTACCGACTGCGTGTTCGAAGGAACACGCGGAGGGTACACCGAAGAGGATGCTCCTGATGGAACCTCTGTATATGCAATTTCGAAAAGTCTCGGTGAGGTGCAAAAACCCGGGCATCTTACGATTCGCACTTCCATTATTGGTCCCGAAATCCGCTCAGGCGGTATTGGTCTGATGGATTGGTTCCTGGCGCAGAGTGGTAAAGTTTCAGGATACCGGCGGGTGATGTGGAACGGGGTCACAACGCTCCAATTAGCCAAAGCAGTGGATGTAATGCTGGATTCCCCCGTATCGGGGCTAATCCATTTAGCGCATCCAGAGCCGGTAAGTAAATATGAGCTGCTTCAGCATATTCAGGCGGCTTTTCATAAAGAAAATGTGGAGATCATCCCTGAGGATGAACATATTCAGGATCGTACACTAGTGAATACAAGAGCGGATGTCCTCTTGCCGCTGCCTTCATATCCTTTAATGCTGCAGGAACTGGCTGACTGGATGAAACAGTCAGAGATGTATTTATGACAGGTCAAAGACTTCTGATTACCGGAGCCGGTGGATTTACCGGGCAACATGCCGTTCGATTATTTTCGGCAGGAGGGGGTGAGGTTATCGCTGTATTGCGGCCGCAATCAACAGCTGCCTCCACTCTTTTTCCAGAAGGAGTAAAGATATATATTTGTGATTTAAGTGACCGGAAAGCAGTAGCTGAGATGATCAAGCAAACTACACCGGACGCTGTCCTTCATTTGGCTGGGAAGAACTCCGTACCCGAGTCATGGCTTAATCCCTTGCTTTATATGGAGACCAATGTGATGGCCACCTTATATTTACTGGAGGCCATGCGAAGCCTGCCGAGCAGTCGGATTCTAGTGGCTGGCTCCAGACTTAAGTTCAAACCGGGTGTGGTGGCTGGGCCACCACACCCGTACAGTCTTAGCAAAACAATAGAAGAGCTGGTGTCCCTCGCTTGGGGCACCTTATTTAAACAGCCGGTTCTGCTGGCTGAGCCCTGTAATCTGATTGGTCCCGGTCCTTCCACCGGCTTCTGCTCTTTATTAGCACAGCACATTGTCCGAAGTGAAGGCCAGCCAGAAGAGGAAATACCTCCATTTAAGCTCTCTTCTCGTTATGCGCTGCGTGATTTTTTAGATGTAAGAGATGCCGTTAGAGCTTATGATTACATTTTGCGTAAAGGTACAAATGGAACCATCTATCGCATCGATTCGGGGAAGCAGCGGGAACTCGGGGAGATCGCGGAGCAGTTGCTCAGTCATTCTGTAGGTCCAGTGCCAATGGACTGGGGACCTGCAGATGCTGAACGGGCTATTTCAGAGATCGCAGCCACAGCGGATAAGAAGGTTCATTCAGAAGCATCAACCCCTGAGGCTGATGTGACTTCACTGGGCTGGCTTCCGGAAATTGGGCTTAACCAATCGTTAATGGATATTTTGAATTATTACCGAGTTAGCGGGGAGGGGAGGTTGTTATGAGACCGAAGGTTTCGGTAGTGATTCCTTTTTATAATTGTCCTTATATTGAGCACGCCCTGCAAAGTGCGTTCTCCCAGTCTTGGGAACCTTACGAAATCATTGTTGTCGATGACGGCTCGCATGCCCATAGCAATCTAATTACACCGTATCTTTCCCGAATTCATTATTTGGGCAAAGGCAATGGGGGAACCGCCTCCGCACTGAATCACGGCATATTGAATGCAACGGGTGACTATGTGGTCTGGCTTAGCTCGGATGATTTATTTTATCGGGATAAGATCAACAATCAGGTTCTGTTCATGGAGCAGAACCACTTGTTAATCTCCTATACCAACTTTAATTATATTAACGCTCAATCGCAGCTGGTTCAGCTGAATGCTGCGCCATTGTTTCCTAGTCACCTGGATTACTTACGTTGTTTTTTACACGGTAATCCCATTAATGGCTGTACGGTGATGTTTAAACGAGAGGTGTTTGGAGCCATCGGACTTTTTGATGAATCACTTCCTTACACCCATGATTATGACTTATGGTTCCGCGCCATTCTGAACGGATATCCACCGGTGATGTTGAATCAATCCCTCACAGCTTACCGGACGCATGAGGGCATGGGAACGATCAAATATTTTGATGTAATTATGGCAGAGGCAGCTGCGACCAATGCCCGCTACAAGAATTCGCTGCAGCACTTGATTTCTTCTATGGGGGGCTGAAGGTAATGTACCGGGAAATTGAAGTGAATGACTTTCTGCCAGTCTTACTGGAACAGTTGAAATTCTGCCAGAGTATTCTGGATATCGGCAGCGGCACCGGTACCCTGCTTGAACGATATGAAGCCGCAGTAGTGCTTGGATTAGAAATTCACAGGCCGTACCTGCTGCATCGTCAATATAAGTCACCTCATATTATTCCGGTACATGCAGATGCCAGTCATATGGATAAATTATTCCTCCCCAAAACATTTTCAGCGGTTACCTTTATTGATTCAATAGAGCACTTTAATAAAAATGAAGCGAAGACTCTGCTAGGGATGGCCGAAAGAATCGCCAATAACCGAGTAGTTGTATTTACCCCTCGGGGCTTTTTTCCACAGGAGGGTATGGATCATTATCATTTGCAGGGAGAGTATTTTCAAAAGCATCGGAGCGGATGGGAGCCGGAGGATTTTATTGCACTTGGGTATGAGGTAACGGTACTTAAAGGTTTCCATCATGCCCAAAACCCATCGTTTCGTGAAGCATTCGGGGAGGGCCATGCACCAGTAGATGCCCTGCTTGCTTGTAAAACAGTATAAAAGTTGAGCTCCGGGTGAAGGAGGTGAGCGCGTATGAGTGAAGAATCTAAAGTATCGGTGATCATCCCATTTTATAACTGTTCGTATGTGGATCTCGCCATCCAAAGTGTCTTGGATCAAAGCTATCCGAATATAGAACTTATTGTAGTCGATGACGGTTCTACCCTATGGCTGGAGAAGTTGGCCCCCTTCCGTGACAGAATCATTTATATACAAAAGAGTAATGGAGGGACGGCTTCTGCTTTGAACAAAGGGATAGAAGTGGCTACCGGAACGTATTTTGCCTGGCTCAGTGCAGATGATCAATTTCACCCGGATAAAATCAAAAACCAAATAGAAAAGCTCAAAAGTACGGGTACTTTGTTTAACTATACAGCCTATTATTATATAAATGAGCAGGGAGAACGGATCTCAGATACGGTAAGTATGCTTTTTAGCAGCAGAGCCCATTTTATTGAGACTATGATGTTGGGTTGTCCGGTGAATGGGAGTACAGTTCTTCTTCATATGGATATATTTCGTGCTGTAGGAACGTTCGATGAAATGTTGTTATATACTCAAGACTATGATTTATGGCTGCGTATTTTACCGCATTTTAGCTGGTCTTATATTGAGTATCCGCAGCTTGATTATCGAGTGCATCAAGAGATGGGCTCAGTGATTTATAGTGAGGCGCAGAAAAGAGAGATAGAACAGGTACAAGCAAACCATCATGGGGTTCTATCGCATCTGCTGCTAAAGGAGAGAGGGGAATGAAATTAATATTTCCTGTTCTAACTCTATCTAGGGGCGGAGCACAACGGATGCTGGCAGAACTGGCTAATCGTCTGTCAGAGATCGGTCATGAAATTACGATCCTCTTGCCCAGCGATGGTGTCGTTGAATACGAGATAAATTGTGAATTGCGTTATGCGGCAGATGGTGATTTGTCGGCCAGCGATTTTCCAGTGGGGGACGTGATTGTCTCCAACTTTTATACCACAGTCGAGGTATCGCAGCAGGCAAGTAATGAGGGAAAAGGGATTCATATTCGTTTAGCGCTTTGCTACGAGCCCACTTTTTTACCTGACAATAGCCGTTCTTTTGCATCCTATAGTTTAACCAGCAATCTGCTTGTACTATCCCGTTGGCAGCAAGAAATCGTCCAGATGAATCATGGGATTAAGGGGACAATCGTGCCCATTGGTGTGAATCCTGTTTTTAGAAATTTGAACATTCGTGAACCTGAAAATAAGCTTGTAGTTTCCGCGGTTATGCGAAAGCCAGAGGGTGGATTCTCAGGCCATCGTGAACAAGACTATTTGCTTGAACAGTTAAATCGGGTCAGAAGACTTCATCCAGAAGTTGAACTTTATTTGATCATTCCTCCTGGTGAATTTGCTGAGTCGACTACCCTGCAAACTTTATTAGCGGACGAACGATATCATATAAGGACTCCTGCAAATGATACTGAGCTTTGTTACCATTATAGTGAGAGCGATATTTTTGTAAGCTCAAGTACGTATGATACGGGATCGCTACCAGGCATCGAGGCTATGCGTTGTGGAGCAGCGCTCGTTACTGTTTACTCCGGTGGGAATATGGAATATGGCAGGCATGGCCATAACTGCTTAATGTCCTACCGGTTTGAGAATCGGCTCGCGGATGATATCATAACCTTGATCAAAGACCCTGATTTACGCCAGCGGCTGGCTCGTAAGGGGGAGCAGGATTCACAGCATTTCACTTGGGAAAAAAGCACACAATTGTTTCAGAATGCACTGTTTGAGATCGTAGCGAGGAACTCTTAATAATATGTCCTTAAAATATAAAAAACCTTCAATACCACGTGAGAAGTGGCTTGAAGGTTTTTTTGCATGATATCGGTTAGAAGATGGCATAGGAATTCATCATTTCACGAAAAGATTGCGCATACTTCTCGGTTCCGAAGCGTGAGACCATATATCCTCTTCCTTGCTGGCGGAGACCCTCTCGCAGAGGAATATTGTTCATAAGCTCCAGTCCTTCGTTGACGGCAGTTGGAATATTGCCAAGCGGGTAAAATTTACCCGTGACATTATGAACAATAAAGGATCTGACACCATCGGAATCTGTACTAAGTACTGGACAAGTGCAGCAAATCGCTTCGGCAACAGCATATCCAAATCCTTCTGTAATGGAGGTAGCTAACAGGAATCCACCCGAATTAGCGATCGAGGAATAATAAATGGGCATTACATGATTAGGAATATTGGTAAAAGTACTTAGACGATCATTCAGCCCTAGAGCGTGTAGCTCCTCCTGAAAGGATTGTTTCTGATCCTCTGCGGCTAAATTAGGATCATGGAACATCCACAAATGAATATCTGGTTTATAAAGGCGAATTTCATGGGCGATTCTCAAATATTCCCGCCAATTTTTATTGCTCTCTAGCCGGCCTACCCAAGCGATAACCGGATTAGCGGGAGGTTCAGCAGGGATATGCTGAAAGGACTGGACATCAACAATATTCGGAATTACATAACGATGCAGCCAGGGACAGATTTCAATAAACAGCTCCAATAAATGATCGGTTGGCGGGATTAGTACCGCATTACAATAAGAACGTAAATAAGGGACGGCATCTCTGATCAGAGTTTCCGCATGACTGCGTTTTCCAAGGCCTTGAGATTCGTATATCATAATACCGCGGTAACCGAGTTCACGCAGACGTTTCAGTAATAAATAATCAGATGTAACAATAATGGCATCGTAATTATGGGTCTCCAGCAAATTTTTAATTTCTTCATCTGAAGATGAGACAAATACCGGAAAATTGGTCGTATTCTGGCCTGAACCCGGCATTAGATATAAAACATGGCATTCGATCCCACTTCGCTGGAGACTTTCACATCGCAGCTTATTTAATGTCTCCACCCCGCCACTCGGTACATAAAACGTAAATAGAACTTTCATGCACAAGCCTCCTGACTTTTGCGGAGTAATACCGACTTGTTGAGATATGGCTTACTGTTTATAAGATACGCCGATCTGCACTCGCGGGTGACGGTCAAAGCGGCATAGTTCCAAATCCTTTCAGGATAGCTTGTTCTTCAGAAGGTCATCCTAACGATCGTACACTGCACACATACAACATTAGAGATGGAGGATGAATTCATGTTGCGATCCAAGATCAGTATGTCAGTCTCAGCTGCATTGCTTCTCGGCTTGGTGAGTATTACGGGGTGTGGAACCAATACGGCAGAAAAATCGAATGTGCAAACCAATAGTGTCCGGGGAGTAAATGATGGGCGTATTGGTGTGAATTCCGTACGCGGTGGCACACATAACATCACTAAGATGGAAGTTAGTCAGGAGCTTGCAGACCGGATTGCTGCAATGCCTGAAGTCCGCTCAGCGAATGTAATGCTTGCAGGAAAAAGCGCGTATGTAGCAGTAACTTTAAATGATGCAACTGCTGGCCTGCGTGCCAAAGGGACTCCATCTTATCGGGCAAAATCCTCAACCACTCCTCACAATTATGGACCGACTGGCGTAATGTCTGGTACAGGAAGAGTGAAAATTGGCCGTGATGGAATGAATGATACTGGAGCCGTAACCAATGGTATGAACGGAGCCTTAAAAGGTACTGTAAATACAGTTCCTGGTACAACAAGTACTGGACCGGCAACCAGAAATGGAATCAATGGCATGGGTAATTTGGGAGCGGATATGTTGGGAACAGGAACAGGTACAGGTACTATGGGAACAGGTACGACAAGAAACCATACTTATAATAATGGTCCTCTGCTGAACAGCAATGGCTCGAAACATGATGTAGATATGGGGATGGGAAAAGGTATGGGAACTGGAATGGGAATGGGCATGCGCAGTACCACTCCTAGTACCCATGATACGAATTACAGAAGTAATTCGACGCATATGTACAACACCAATAGCACGAATAACACAAATAACACCATAAATACAAGAGAAACAGAAACAGTTACCAAAGCAATTAAAGATAAAATTGCTGCGGAAGTTAAAAAACATGATGCGAGAATTAAGGATGTATACGTATCAGCAAATCCTGACTTCGTGGAACGCGCCAATGTTTATGCTGAAGAGGCTCGTGCCGGTCATCCGATAAAAGGATTTGTGGATGAATTCCGCACCATGGTTGAACGAATTTTCCCAACTCGTAATTATTAATGATTTTTGTGATCTAAATAAAAAAGCAACAATCTCACCATCTGGAGAGAATTGTTGCTTTTTTGTTTGGAGCTAATTTTATTAAGTGGTGATTGGACGTCCGCCGATCCATACGCCGCGAATATTAAATTCAGCATCAAGGCGTAGGATATCGCCGCGTTTTCCAGCCTCCAAGGAGCCAATGCTTCGTTCCATTCCAATGGACGCCGCTGGCGTAAGGCTTGCAGCGCGGGAGGCCTCTTCCAAGGTGAGTCCTACCTCTTGGATCAGATAACGGAAGCCGCGAATCATCGTTAGTGTGCTTCCAGCTAGAGCAGCGGGATTATCTTTAAGGGTAGCGATGCCATCTTGAACGAGTACAGGTAAATCACCGATTGTATATTCACCATCACTAAGTCCAGTTGCAGACATGGCATCAGTAATCAGTAATAAATTGTTCTCTTTCTTGAGACGGGTCAATATAGAAATGGCTGCGGGATGAACATGAATCCCGTCGGCTATAATCTCTGCGCGAATGCGCTTATCGAACAAAATAGCTCCAGCCGCTCCAGGCTTACGGTGATGTAGGGGTGTCATCGCATTGAACATATGCACGGCTTGGTTAAGTCCAGCATCTGCTGCGGCAATAACCTCTTCAAAGGAGGCATCCGTATGCCCGAGAGCTGCAGTTATACCGTGCTTGCGCAGCCAGAGAATAGCTTCGAGGGCACCTTCACGTTCCGGAGCAAGCGTGACTTGCCGGATCATTCCTGGATAATCGTTCTCCCATTGTGCTAGCCACTCAATATTGGCAGGAACAATATGCTCTGGATTTTGTGCGCCGGACCATTTCGGGCTGATGAAGGGTCCTTCCAAATGCATGCCTGCGATTTGTGTGTAAGGCATTTCAGCAGCGCGATAAGCGCTGACTTCGGAGAATACTTGGTCAATAGCAGACTTGGAAGCGGTCATGGTTGTAGCCAGCATTGTTGTTGTTCCTTGGGAACTATGGAACTTAGTGATGGCATTCAGCGATTCAGTATCACTGTACATAAAGTCGTGGCCAGCTCCACCATGAACATGTACATCTACAAATCCGGGGATCAGAAGATCCGTTGCTTGACCACTGGCAGGCCAATGCGCGTAACGCTCTGGAAGCCAAGCCGCATCGCCAGCATAGTGGATCTGCTCTCCAGATACGGCAATCACACCGTGCTCAATTAAACCTTGGGGAGTCAGTACCTTACCGAACAGCAACTGTTCTAGTTCTTTATTTATTTCAGCCATTTGCCTGCTCCTTCATCTACGAGAACGATTACATTTGGATGGCTCTGCAGCAAAGATGCAGGGCATTGGGTTGTAATCGGGCCTTCAACAGCATTGCGAATGGCTTCAGCTTTGCCGGCACCACGAACTAATAAGAGGATTTGGCGTGCTTTTAGGATGCCTCCAATGCCCATTGTGATCGCTTGCCGAGGGACCTCATCCAAACTGTCAAAGAATCTAGCATTTGCTTCCCGGGTATCTTCAAGCAGGTCGACGACATGGGTTTTGCTGCTGAGGTTAGCATCGGGTTCGTTGAATCCAATGTGGCCGTTGCTGCCAATACCGAGAATCTGCAAGTCAACGGGTCCGTTTTCTTCCAGCATTTTATCGTATGCAAGGCATTCTGCTTCCATATCCGCTGCGTTTCCGTTAGGGATATGTGTCTGTCCTGAATCAATATCTATATGGTTAAATAATTGCTCGTTCATGAAACTGCGATAGCTCTGTGGATGGTCGACAGGCAAGCCGATATACTCATCCAGATTAAAGGAAGTTGCTTTAGAGAAACTCACAAGTCCTTTTTGGTGCATTTCAACCAATTTGGCATAAACCCCAACTGGGGAGCTTCCGGTCGCAAGACCGAGCACGGCTTTAGGATTGCTTTGCAGCAGGCTGGCAATAAGATTCGCACCCGTTTGTACGAAATCTTCATCACTATGGAACTTTAGAATATTCATTAGGATTGTCCTCCTCGTTTGTTTCGGTATTGTTGGACATTGAGATAAGATTGCTCCAGTCTAGGAATAAAATCCCCAAAACGGGTGCTGACCATTCCAGTGAACAAAATATCAATGATGTGAAGCTGAGCTATGCGTGAGGCCATGTCTCCCCGGCGCATGCCTTTCTCCAAAGATGAGGAGAATAGGGGGATATCCGCCAGAGTAGCCAAGGTGCTGCTGCCATAAGAGGTTAGTGCGATAGTGCTTGCTCCGCTAGCCTTCGCACACATCAAGGCATCAATGGTCTCGGGAGTCTCTCCCGAATAGGATACTGCAAATACGACATCACCTTCGGAGAGTGATGAAGCAGAGGTAATCTGCATATGGGAATCAGCAAAAGCAGTACAATTTACGCCTATGCGGATCAGCTTCTGATAGAAATCCTGAGCGACAATGGAAGAGGTCGCCATCCCGTATAGATCAACGCGGCGTGCTTGGCACAATAAATGAACTGCTGCCTGCAATCGCTCCAGATCTAACAGTGAGGTAGTATCCCGGATGGAGGTCAGATGGTTCGTCTGCATCGCTTCCACAATCACGGAGAGTGGGTTGCCGGCTACAATATCTTGATAAGAAGAGCCACCATCCTGCGGCGCGGCATCACTATGAGCAATTTCTGCTGCCAGCTTCACCTTGAAATCCGGAAAGCCTTTAAAATGAAGCACCTTACAGAAACGTGTGATCGTTGCCGGGCTTATTCCGCATTGTTCTGCTAATTCTGTAATGCCCATATGAACGATTTCGCCTGGTGAGGAGAGAATTCGTTCAGCCAGCTTTCGTTCCATTTGAGAGAGCTTGGCCTTCTCATGCTCGAGTGCATGCAGTATTGGGGACATCCATTCATCCACCTCGTTTCAATGGGGTATTGAAATTATTTTTATGATTATTAACTAAATGCAGAAAATTATTTTCATATTTAGGATAAAACAAATTCCATTCGGAAGCAAGGGATAAAAATGAATACTAAAGGGGAATATGCAAAAATAAAAAACGGTCTACTCGCAGAAGGCTGCAAAGTGGACCGTTAAAATGATGTAATTACGGAGATATAAGATGAAAAGGATACTATACTATACTGTATTGCGTTCTATAATACGGTACTCAAGCTTGCGGTGAACGGGTTGTCCATCATTTCGCTGGATCTGATCATAGATAATCCGAAAAGCGGATATGCCCATTTCAGTTAACTGATTATCTACAGTGGTCAGACCTAACGTTCGGCCGATAGGCTGATCATCAAATCCAATGACGGCCAAATCCTCAGGAATGCGGATACCCTTTTTCCAAGCTTCGATGATTAAACCAGCCGCTATATGATCGCCTGCTGAAATAATCAGGGCATCAGGACGATTCTTCATCTGCAGCAGTTGGTGAAGTACGCGGGCACCGTCCTCTTCGGTCAGACAGTTATAGATCATCCATTCATCATTGTAAGGCTGATCTGTAGCTTCTAGAAAGTCTCTAAAGGCAATTTGGCGGATAGAGCTGCTGCTGCCGTGTGGTCTTCCTTCACAGTAGCCAATATGGCGGTAACCTTTATCATTCAAATATTGAAGGCCACTGCGAAAAGCAGAATAATGCTCAATATATACAGAAGAAAATTGGCGTTCTCCCCTATCCTGACATACCACAATAGGACCATAAGCTGTATATTCTTCAATAGCTTCTGAGCTCATTGTTGAAGAGACCATAACTACACCGTCAATTTCTTTGTTCCGCAGCATCTCAAGCACTTTAATTTCTTCTTCCGTACGATAATCGGTTTGGCAGAGAACGAGCCGGTATTGAGCCAGCAGTGCTTCTTGAGCCAAGCCTGCAATAATGACTGAGAAATAAAATAAGTTGGTATACGGAATAATAACAGCTATAGCTTGAGTCCGCCCAGTGATCAGATGCACGGCGTTCATATTACGCGTGTAGTTTAATTTTTCAATAGTATTTAGGACTGCGGTTCGTTTGACTTCACTTACATAAGGGTGATTATTGAGCACCCGCGAGACTGTTGTCACAGAAACACCAGCCATACGGGCAATTTCTTTAATATTAGCCATTAGAGTACAACAGCCTCCCTTTTGTGCTTGTGTATAGTCATTTTATTTTATCATATTGTCCGCAAATTACCTCCCAAATAAAAAGCTTGCTATGGAATCCATTTCATAAATTAGACTGTAAATGCAAGAGATTACCGGACTAAACCGGCGTAACCACAAGGGCGTGACGGACCGGTATATCTATTGTATTAATAAAACTAAGCTGTTCGTGAAGCCTTTGGCGATCTGTTCCGAAACAGCTCCCACACAATAAACAACAGGACAAGCAGCTGTGGAAGCAAGGTTTCCCAAGTGGGATACATGCCAAGCCAGTTAATTGAAGGCAAGCCCTCTTGTACATGTGCAGGAAGTTTGCCGGCAACCTGAAGCGAGTGAATGCTCTCCCCAAGAAAGCGGAATACTAGGTAATAAATCAGAATTGTAGCTGTACGGAAGAAGGCGGCAATCGGTAATTTTGCACTCAAGGCAATAATTGCATAACCTACAATAACAAGAATAATCAGAGCACATCCAATCCCAAGCAGTAATTGAGACAGCTTGATGGATGGAGCCATGCCCACATAAAAAATTGTAGTTTCTGCACCTTCACGTAAAATAGCAAGCGCTGCAACGGAGGACAGTGACCAAAGGTTTCCTTTGGCCAGCGCGCCATCAACTTGCCTACCCACGTAGTTGTTCCAATTTGCAGTGTTTGATTTGCTATGTAACCAGCGTCCGATTGTGAGCATCATAACTACTGCGACAAGACCAGTAATTCCTTCAATCATCTCCCGTGCTCCCCCGGAAGCTGCCCGAGAAATGGTATAAGTGAGCACAACAGCCAATCCGATACTTGCGATGAGGCCGACAGCTGCACCGGACCAGATCCATTTTTGCGCTTTGGCGTTCCCATCACGTTTCAGGTAAGCAAGAAGAGCTGACAAGACGAGAATAGCCTCAAGCCCTTCGCGCAAGAGAATCAAAGCGGCATCCCAAGCATTATAAGTGGTTTCACCAGCCAAAGGCGTTAGTTCGCTAAGCATATTGTTCATGATGGTTAAAGCCTGATCCAGTTTAGGCGGATTTGAGAGCAGGTAACCTGTGACAGCCGCACTCTCATTTTCGATATTGTTGTAGACTGTTGGTGAGGCGATCTGGACTTGCCCTTCGGCAGAAGGCCAGGCTACGATGAATTGCTCCATGATGTTAGCGGCTTCTGTGCTGTTATTGTCTTTGGCAGCGGAGGATGCTTTGTTCAGGTAGCTGATTAGTCCCTCTATAGAAGCTGGTTCACTGGAAGTATCCCCAGCGTCAATGGTTTTGCCTTCACTGTAATCAGCCAGCAGTTGATACAGAGCTTCTGCTTCCGATTTCGCCGATGCCTCGCGAAGCGGTTCAGCCTGCAGCGCAATCCGCAGCAGGCTTATTCGCGTCTCCAGCAGGCTGTAGACGGCGGAATCGTCCGCCCGGATGTTGCGCTCCGCCGGCTTCCATCCGCTGACGATGTCGCGGTACGCTGCCGCTGCCGCGCTCCAGTCGGCGCTGCGCGCCGCATCCCGCGTGCGTTCCGCCGCGGGCAAAAGCTTCGCCGCCGTCTCGCGTCCGGCGGCTCCGGTGTCACCGCCGACCGTGCCGGAGGCGGCGGTGACGTACGCGTCCACGCTTCTCGCGAGCGTGGACAGTGCGGTTTTGGCGGGCTCGCCGCCGCCCGCCGCAAGGGCTTTCGCCGCGTCTGCAAGCGCGGCGTCAACGGCAGCAGCCGGACCGGCGAGTGCCGGGTCCGGCGTGCCTGTGTTCGCGGTGCGCCACAGCGCAGCGAACACTTCTACATCGGCCGCGGCCGCGTCCCAGCGGCTCTGGCCGGCTTCGACGAGTGCGCTGCCGACCGGCGGCAGGAGCTCGTCGACCGTGCCATCGCCCTCCGCCCCCGCGGGGTTGGAGAGCAAAAGCATACACAAAAAGCCAAACAGAATCAGCAAGGCAACCTTTGGCATTTGCCGTTTAGGATGCGTAAGAGATAACATCGGGATAATCCCCCTTCAATAATGGACAGCCATAAATTTAGCTTAGTAGTGTTTCCCCGATAAAGCCGCCTCTGCGGACACCGGGGAAGCAGGCAAATACAGCGCTGCCGGTGTGAGTCATATATTCGTTCAAAAGATCAGTCTTAGAGAGGCGCTGCTGAATGGCAACGAATTGTTTCATTAAATCACGTTGAAAGCTAATGAATAACAAACCTGCATCAAGCTGGCCCGTGGTGACGTCCAAACCGCTGGAAAAAGAATAGGAGCGGCGCAGCATTTTGACTGTACCGTCACCATGCGCCAATGCGGAATGTGAATTCACCGGAATGACAGGTTTCCCGGAAGCGTCCGCAGCTGAAAGATCCAGATCATCGAATTCATCCTTAGCTCCGAGTGGAGCTCCGGTGTGACGATAACGCCCGAAGGTAGCCTCCTGATCACTTAGCGACGACCGATCCCAGACTTCAATACGCAGACGTACCCGGCGTACCGCCATATAAGTGCCGCCGCTCATCCAAGAAGGACCGTCACTGCTGCTGTTCCAGACCACTTTGTTCATTTCAGCGTTATCGGTTGTATCGGGATTGCCCGTGCCGTCTTTGAAACCCAAAAGATTGCGTGGCGTAGCCCCCTTGGGATCCGCTGCTCCAGTGCGTTGAAAACCTTCCTGTGTCCAGCGCAGTACAGCAGTCCCCCGGGCGATACGCGCCAGATTACGGATCGCATGGAATGCGACCTGCAGATCATCCGCACAGGCTTGCACACAAATATCCCCGCCACACCATTTCGGATCAAGATTGTCACCCGCAAATGCCGGAAGATCGGCCAATAGGGCTGGGCGTTTCGAAGCTAAGCCGAATCTTTCATCAAAAAAGGAAGGACCAACACCAAAGGTCAGCGTACACCGTGCAGGGTTTAGCCCGTCCGCTTCCCCGGTGTCTGAGGGTGGAAGATTGGGGTTGTCGTTTACGTCACCAATAAGCTCGCCAGTAGTAAGAGCGGCAGCGGCAGTGGTCCATGCTTGCATTATTTTTTTCACATCGGCCAGTTTGGTTGTGGTGAAATCAAAGGCAGCAAAATAAATAAAGTTCTGTGCAGGTGTCAAAATCCCCGCCTGATGGCTCCCATAAAAAGGAATGGAACTGGAATCACCTTCTGCGGCCTTCGTTGGCTCAGCTACAGCATTACGCGCAGCCATAATTCCACCGACACCTCCGCCCCCTAACAAAAGACCAAGGCCAGTGGCGCCAGTAAGCCGCAGCATATCGCGGCGGCTTAATTTTTTACCAAATATAGGCTCATTCTTCGATTGATCATTAAGAGGGGGACTTTCAGGATTACCTGGTACTCCAGTGAACTTGTTATGTTTATTCATGAGGGTCACACTCCTAGAATAGTTCCCATGTTGGACAATGGCTCAGCCAAGGCGTCCAAATTCTGACTCAGTTTACGTACTTCATCTTCTTTCAGCTCTTCATAGGAAACATATCCATCTCCGGATTTGAAAGGGGCAAGCTCAGCTTGCAAGGCAGCGAATCGTTCACCAATGGTTTTTTCAAGATCGGCATCTTTTTTTGCTAGTTCTGGTTTTAACAGCTCGTATATCTTTTGCGCACCCTCAACGTTTGCGACGAAATCATACAGGTCTGTGTGCGAGTAACGTTCTTCCTCTCCGGTTACTTTGGAGGAGGAGACCTCATTTAACAGCTCAACAGCACCAGTTACGAGCAGATTCGCGTCGATCTCAACGGTCTCCACTTTCGCACGCAGCAGCTGTGCATCCTTCAGCAATTGGTCAGCAACTTCTGTCATGTCTTTAGTTGTATTGTCCTGCCAGAGTGCTTTCTCAAGCTTGTGGAAACCGCGCCATTCTGCCGCATCTACATCATTTTCCCGGGCATCGATATTTGGGTCCAAGTCACCAAGGGCTTCTGCAATAGGCTCAATCCGTTCGTAGTACATGCGGGCAGGAGCGTAGAGCGCCTTAGCCTCATCAATCTTGTCCTCTTTTACAGCGTTGGTGAAACTCTCTGTTTGCTTTACAAATTCATCACATTGCTGGATGACGTATGTGCGATATTGATCTATAGCTGACGTGAAGTCAGCGGTGGCAGTCTCCGGTGTGTTGGTAGCCGCATCAGTCGTCGGTGCGTTGGTGGCTGTAGTGCTGTTGGCAACAGTATTTGTAGAATTGTTGTTATTGGCACATCCAGTGAACAGTATGGAGGCCGCAAGTAGACTTGCAGGCACAGCATAAGTAAATTTCATTAAAAAAACACCCCTTTTTTTATATCTAAATGATAATCGTTATCAATTATGCTGGACTTATCATAAGTCCGTATACAATTACTGTCAATATAAAAATGTGATGTATCTCATTGTAATAATTGCACGACAAAAAACTCCCAGGGTTGGGAGTATAGTTTGTAGCAATGTATCCGATTACAATTGAAAAAGCAGAATAGTAACCGACCCGGCGAACTTTTGTGCATACGTAGTAACTAAAGGACCCAGATGACACTAAATGCAGCATTATTTGATATTTGAGTCGCTATCGGACCGCATAGTCGCTATTGGCTTGAAAAGTACCGAATATGAGCCTGTTTCTAAGGAATAGCGTCACTGGAGTCCGAAACTTCGCTCAAAAGGCGATAAATTTGTTAATAAAGCCATCTGGGTCCGAAAGCCTCAGTAGGGGCTGATGAATACACTATTGAGGCGGGCAGTCGACCCGGCGAACCATTACGCGCACGCAGCAGTAACCGCCCCAGCAAACTTTTGCGCGTACGCAGTAGCTAAAGGACCCAGATGACACTAACCGCAGCATTATTCGATATTTGAGTCGCTATCGGACCGCATAGTCGCTATTGGCTTGAAAAGTACCGAATATGAGCCTGTTTCTAAGGAATAGCGTCACTGGAGTCCGAAACTTCGCACAAAAGGCGGCAATTTTGCAAATAACGCCATCTGGGTCCGAAAGCCTCAGTAGGGGCGGTGAATACACTATTGAAGTGGGCAGCCGACCCGGCGAACCATTGTGCGCATGCAGCAGTAACCTACCTAGCGAACCAGTGTGTGTATGCAGCAGTAAAGCCCCAGCGAACCTTTGCGCGCACGCAGCAGTAACGGCCCCGGCGAACCATTGCGCGACGCAGCAGTAACCGCGCCAGCGAACTTTTGCGCATAAGCAGTAACTAAAGGACCCAGATGACACTAAATGCAGTATTATGCGATATTTGAGTCGCTATCGGACCGCATAGTCGCTGTTGGTTTGAAAAGTACCCTATATGAGCCTGTTTCTAAGGAATAGCGTCACTGGAGTCCGAAACTTCGCTCAAAAGGCGATAAATTTGTTAATAACGCCATCTGGGTCCGAAAGCCTCAGTTGGGGCTGGTGAATACACTATTGGAGCGGGCAGCCAACAGCCTACAACATAAAGCAGCGATTCCCATTAATGGCGAATCGCTGTTCTAAGTCGTTTACGATGTTTAAATGAAGGGAACCGTCTCATTTATAGTTAATTAAGCTGTTAAAGTGACAGTTCCATTCTTTGAAGGTTTGATCTGCTTAAGAATAAGATCAAGGCGTCATCCGCTTTTTATCGTTCATTATGGGATTCATGATCTGCAGAGGGTTGGTTTTCGAACACTTCTGCAGCTTCCTCTGCAGAAAATTCAGGTTCGAATTTACCTACGAGTGGTAATTTGTTTAATTTCGTTGTTTGTACTTCTGCTTTGGTAGGTTGATTGTTTTTTGAATGGCTCATACATACACCTCCTTTAATAAGGAACAACAAACCGTAGTTTGCCCTGAAAAAAGATGTTCTTATTCATGAAAATTTCAGGCTTTTGCATTTGAATGAACTAAGCCCATTTTATAATTGTGACAGCACCATTAACATCAACACTACATAATATGTTTTGACTGTATCCCTTTACCTTGTTATACCAAACAAACCCAGGGCAAGGAGGGGTGACACCATTGAAGGGTGTACTACCAAAGTTTATAAACGTTGATATATAAGGGTTTTTTAAGATGTGAAGTTGCTTTTTTTACGATTTGGTGCTAATTTGGTGTTAATCACGTTTTTAAATGATCGGAGGTTACCCAATGGGAGTATATAAAGATAAGAACGTTAAAAAGAATCCTTGGTATTATTCGTTCTATACGGGAACTATAACGAATGGCAAACGAGATCGGGAGAAGCAACGTGGATTTAAGACAAAGAAGGAAGCTGAGGCAGCTGAGGTTGAGCATAAGTCTAGGCTAAAGAATGGAACTTACTTTAATCCTCAAAAGACTCCGTTTGGAGAGTTCATTTCAGAATGGTGTAAAAATAAAAGAAAAATATCTGAAGAAACAAGGGAGATGTATGAGAACAATATTCGGCTCTACATCAAACCGTCCTTGGGTGATATTCCATTATCTAAATTGAATGCACAACACATAGAGGATTTCATTACATTCATGATAGAAGAAAAAGGACTTGGTGAATGGTCGGTTAAACGTACATTCTCCAATGTTAATACATGTTTGAATGATGCCGTTAAGAAAAAACTGATTGAGTATAATCCATGTAGTGTTGTAGACAAGCCGAAGGTGAATAAAAGAATACGCCCAATTTGGACTCCTGAATTTGCTTTTGATTTTTTGGAGAAGACCAAAGGGACGAGCCGATATTGGATTGCAACATATCTTGCCATAATGACTGGTATGAGACCTGGAGAGATATTAGGATTACGTTGGTCGGATATTGATTTTAAAAATAACAACCTATCCATAAAGCAGACCGTAACCAAAAGACGGCGGATTAAAGAGGGGGCAAAAACCAAGTCAAGTGTTAGGTCAATAGCGTTGTCTACAGAGACAATTACAGCTTTGAAGGAACACCGATCCCTCATTTTACAGGAACGATTATCACTCGGCTCCGAATATCAAATGAATGATTTGGTAGTATGCACGTCTTTTGGTGGTCCATCAACAATGAGAAGTATTCAACGTATGTGGGAACGTCAATTGAAGAAATACGAAGCACCTCATATTGCATTTTATGATCTCAGACACACTCATGTGGCATTCTTGATCCAGCAGAAGGTACACATCAAAGTTATATCTGAAAGATTAGGGCATACCTCGGTGTCGTTCACGCTGGACACATATGGGCATTTGATGCCTAACATGCAGTCAGATGCAGCTGAAAGTTTAGACCAGCTCCAAAGAGATATTTTAACCACCATAAAGTAGCAGCAGAGAGTAAAGAATAATAAAAGGAAAAACAAAGGATTAGGAATGAGCATTAGGTTTTAGACGTGTTATATTAGTAGCATAGGAAATCAAGAAAGAGCAGTACCCGACACAATCTAGTACCTGTTTGACGGCGGTAGGTAGCCAAGAGCGTAAAGCCTACAGAGAGTCGCAAGGGTATCAATTGCGGGATAGCTGTTCTTTTTGCTTCCTATAGTATATGTAGTATCATTGATTTAAAAATGATATGGGGGTTGGAGAGATGGACCTCGAAATAATAAATAAGGCACAGGAAATCTTTAGCGATAGTTATAGCCTTGTTGAGGAACGGGCAAAGAAGTACGCAAATGATACCGAGAACAAAATGGTAGACGTACTCAATGTATTGATAACCATCGCACAACGCAGAGGACCGGAGTTAGTGATAGGCGAAAGTAACGTGCGAGCTTTGATAAATGAAGAAGCGTTATACCAGCTTATCAAATAAATGATACTTAAGAAGTCGCCAATAGGCGGCTTTTTTGTGCCCAATAAGAATCGAAGAGTGTCTTGTGTGTGGGTTAAGCGAGATAAGGGTAAAAGTGTATGCATAATACTCAAACGCATAAACTAAGAGGAGTTGCAACATATAGGAGGTGATGGCTATGTGTCTCCATGGGGTCTACAAGATGGTGAAAATCATAAATGTGAATCAAGGCAAAAGAGAAGTGGTAGTAGATGCCTGTATTGCAGACGAGATACAAGAATTAAATAACTTGGGCATTGTTACATTGGGATGTTGCTGTGGTCATGGCATGTCAGGGCATATTACTGATTGGGAGAACAGTTTCGGGAAGTGGAAAGGTGTTCAGGCACCCCCGAGCACTTTAATAGACGAGGCAAGTGTAGAATTAGCGAAGAGTCAAGGATATAGACCTTACCCTTATTTTTATTCAGATGGTAGTCAAAACGGCGTATGGCAAATGAATCTCAAATCCGGATGCATTACAACGGACGAATGTATTCGGTGGCATGAGAGTAACGACGTACCGTATATAGAGGATATTGGCGTATTGTGAGGAAAAGAGGAGTCATCAGCTCCTCTTTAAAAGATTTATTTACGATGTTTTGCGGCGTAACAGTGTTTACAACCGTCATAGGTCGCAGGGTAAAGTACAGTGTAGTCAACTTCAGTATCAATCCTGTGACTCGAACTAATCAGGTTTATGTTGCATGCAGATACCGTGTGGGCTGATCTGTGAACTTCCTTTTCAGGTCCGCTATTAACAATATAAGTTGCCATTTTATTCATCCCTCCTTTCATATACCAATATTCGACCAATTTAGAGGAAAATCCTTCCTAATGGCGAATTGTGGTGGTGGGGGTGAATAAACATGAAAATATCAGCAAGTCAAACAGTTGTCATTTATTTTGTAGGTGGTGGGACAACAACGATCACTGGAGATAACGCAAGAACCATAGCTTCAAATCTCCAGAGAAACGAATGGTTAGATTTAGGTGATAAATTTATCCAATCTAAGAATGTTGCTTACTACACAGTTGATGGAGCACCTGAGTATGATCCTCCGAATGTCGATGGAGGGTTTTAGTCATCGTACAGTTGTCAATCGGTCATGTAGAAAGTAGTACATAAGCCATCCATAACCTGGGTGGCTTTTTCTATGCCCAGAAAGGAGTGAGCTATCTGAATAAGCGCATTAACATCCTATTACAACTGATCTTTATTGCAGCTATAACATTAACCCTATGGAATGGTGCAGAAGGAGCAAAGCTTAATCAACGATATGAGAGGTCTATCCAACGTCATGAGCAGAGCAGTAAGCAATATGAGCAAAGCGTAAAAGAATACAACGATTATCTGCAGAGTACCAAGGCACGCATTGAAGAGAGAATCAGAGAGATAAAACAGGCTAAAGTTAATTAAACATTGAGAGGATCGGTGAACAAGATGATTAGAGTAGAATATCGCAATCGTGTTGGTGACGCGGATATCGAAAGGATCATAGAAGTGGGTGACATCAGTCAACTGACAGTGCAAGAACGCGCTGTAGTCATAGGGTTGCCCGTGCGGATAAGCGAATCAGTGTGTGAGGATTGCTGCGCCGAACGTGAAGAAGTTGACAACAGTACAACAGAAGAAAGGATGAACGATATGCAATTCGATCAAGTAGGAGCAATCATGTTCTATGATAAGGACAACACGCTGGTAGGGAGTGTAGGAGTTGAGTCTGGCACGTACACTGAGGAACAGATTGAGTCTATCGCACAAGGGGCTCTAATGGATGTCTTCTCCTCTGAGGAGGTTAAACGTATCACCTACTTCACTGTAGAGACTCATCACCTTATACCCTATAAAGGTGAGTGCACAGAGCCCGAAGGGCAGGGAGACTCAACAACAATATCTATACATCCAACAGAAGAGAAGGTAGAGGGGATCTCTGAGAGGCGTATTGAATTACTCCTACAACAAGGTGGATCTATAGAGGGGGTAGTTGATAGAGCCTCTGCATCCCATGTACAGAACCTTGTAGAGCATGGACTGTTTGAGAAGGACTTCTATATTAAGCATAAGCTCGAAGCCTTGCGTATCCTTCACGGAGGAGATAGCTTTCAAATGCAACAATCTCTTATTGTTAAATCATTAATGAGTGATCTCGGCATTGATAATGAGGAATGCAGCGTAAATGCGTCAGATTTTGGTTTAAAATAACTTTTTTTAGCTTTTGGGTCCCTCTGAGATTTAAAAAAATAATGCGGGTGCGCGTGAGCCCGAAAACCGTTCAGATTTTATTTTTGGTTTTCGCTTTCCCTTTACCTTATCTGTACGCCTTCTGAGGGCTTCTCTGAGGGGTTATTTCGCGTTGCTTGGAGAATAATCCCTTCTAATAATGAGGCGCTATTACATGGCTTAAATTCGCTCTGAGGACATAGTTGAAATCATGAATCAAAAAGGAAAGTGGTGAACGACTTATGAGGAAAGGAGAAAACAAAACGGAGGGCATCGTCGGCACAAGTGAATTAGCTGCTGTTGTGGGGAAAACGAAACAATGGATTGGTCAATTGACACGTGACGGGGTGCTTGCTCAGGTAGCACGGGGGAAATACAACCTAGCTGAATCAGTGCAGGCTTATATTCGGCATGTGACCGGAACAGCAGAAGTAGGAAAGATCAGTTACAACGATGAGAAGGCACAGCACGAACAAATAAAGAAGGAAATTGCGATTCTGGAGTTGGAGGAGAAGAGAAACAACCTGCACACAACGGGGGATGTGCTGGATGCATGGGGCGAATTGGTTGTGAATTTTCGGGAGAGGTTGCAGGGTCTGCCTCCGAGGATGGCAACCGAACTGTCACACATGACTGATGAAAAGGAAATCCGTTTATTAATGGAATCCAAGATCAACGATGCTCTAACCGAGCTCGCAAAATATGACCCGTTGGCTGATAGAGAATGAACGCGCAGCGAAAGCAAACCTTCACTCTCTTACGTCAGGCAATCCAACTCGTCAAACCTCCGGAACCATTAAGTATTGCTGAATGGGCTGACCAGCACCGCATTCTTTCACCAGAGGATTCCTCAGAGAAGGGACCGTGGAGAACAAGCCGTTCACCCTTTCAGAAAGAACCGATGGAAGCTATTTCTGATCCAGAAGTGGAGTCAGTAGTAATGATGTGGGGCGCGCAGCTAGGTAAAACTGCTGTTCAATTGAATACAATCGGCTATTATACCGGGCATGATCCGGCTCCGATCATGGTAGTACAGCCGGATTTAGTAGTCGCGAGGGACTTTTCCAAGGACCGACTTGCTCCAATGTACCGAGATTCTCCGCAATTGGCGAAGCTCATAACCAAAGATAAGAGCAGAGACACCAGTAATACCATACTATACAAGTCCTATCCAGGCGGCAGAGTTAACATAGCAGGAGCGAATTCTCCGGCTTCACTGGCATCCAAACCGATCCGCGTTGTCATTGCGGACGAAATTGACCGTTTCCCAGTGTCAGCTGGAAAGGAAGGCGATCCTGTATCACTGGCTACAGCCCGTACAGATACCTTCTATAATAAAAAGTTGGTATTTGTCTCCACGCCAACAATCAAAGGTATGTCCCGAATCGAGAAGCTGTATGAGGACAGTACGAAAGAAGAATGGTGTGTACCGTGTCCATCTTGCGAAGAGTACCAGCCGTTCAAGTGGGGTCAGATCAAGTTTGAATACGACGAGGAAACTTCGGACTGTATTAAGGTTGAAATGGCTTGCAAACATTGTGGTTCTTTGCATCAAGAACATGAGTGGAAGCATGACTACACCGAACGTGGTAAGTGGATTGCGGGTAAAAAGCACGCAACAACACGGGGTTTCCATCTGAATAGTTTGGCTGGGACAATAAATGTTACTTGGAAAAAGCTTGTTAATGATTGGATGAAGGCTCAGCGGGGTGGATCTCAGCTGCTCAAGACGTTCATTAATACCAAATTGGCTGAGACTTGGGAAGAAAAAGGGCAAAAAGTAGAGCATGAAGTGCTCCTTAATCGCCGTGAAATGTACCAGGCTCGGGTGCCTACAGGCGTACGATACCTCACTGCAGCTGTCGATACTCAGGACACACGCTTTGAAATTGACGTGATGGGCTGGGGAAAAGGGTACTCAAGTTGGAGAGTTCAGCGCCATATCATCGTTGGGGACCTTAATCAGCAGCAGCCGTGGGATGAACTGGACGAATTTCTAGGGCGAAGCTGGAAAGATGCGGAGGGACGGACGTTTCGCCCGGTCAGAAGCCTCATTGACTCCGGTGGTCATCATACGCTAAAGGTGTACAAGTTCTGCAAGCCACGCCAAGGTCGGAATATCTATGCTTTGAAAGGTGAAGAGAAGGGTGATGGCACGGAAACTCCGCTACTAAACGGGATCAGTACAAATAATGTGGTGAAAGCAACTGTGATTCGCGTCGGAGTATCCGAAGGGAAAGCTACGGTGTTTGCATCGTTAAAACTTGAGCCGGGTAAGCCAGGTTCTTGCCGATTCCCTTTACCACATCCAGATAACCCTGACCCATTTGTCTATGATGAGGAATTTTTCAAGCAACTCACAGCCGAGCAAATGGTTACTCGTTACAAAGAGGGGTTGCCTTACACCGTTTGGGTGAAGACTCGAGCACGGAACGAGGCGCTTGACCTTGCAGTGTACAACCGGGCTGCCATTGAAATGATAAATCCAAACTTTGACCTTCCATTACCGGATCCAGTGAGTGCGCGGGCGGCTCCGATAAAAGCCAAAAAGCCCAAGAAAAAGAATGTAGCAAGCAGCATATAGACCAGTTAAAGGAGGTGAGAAAGGGAAAATGCCAAGAATACCTTATGAGGAAGCTAAAGCCAAATATCAAATGTGGAATGAAGCTGAGGATGCTATAGCTACAGGGAGTTCCTACAGTATTGCCGACAGATCATTAACCCGTGCCGATATGGCTACCGTTCTTATGATGAAAAGAAAGTATGGACGTATTGTTGATGCTTATGAGAATGGTGGTAAACGCCGTTCTAGGACAGCGGGATACTACCCTGTTGACCGATGAATATCATCGATAAAACACTTAACCTAATTGCTCCTGGAATTGCCGCTAAGCGGGAACAAGCTCGAACCGAGATTGTAAGGCAACAGGCGGTACGCAATGTCACCAGCCAATTAATCGGAGGTTCCGGAAGTAATGGGCGGGGTTACGGCAAGCATGGAGCCAGTACAACCAAGTCATCCATGCTTTTCTGGCAAACACCTGCAGGAGATGCAGACGTAGACATCCATCAGAACGTCCCTAAACTGCGGGAGCGGGCTCGGGACTTGCATATGGGTACTGATATCGTAGCAGCTGCACACAAAGGATTGCGTACTAATATAGTCGGAACCGGACTACGTCTTAACCCTTCCTTTGATGCTAAATTCTTAGGTCTGGATGAGGTTAAGGCTGAGGAGCTACGTAGTACCATTCAGCGAGAGTGGTCCTTATGGGCAGATACAACAAAATGTGACGCTGCTGGACTCAGTGATTTTTACCAATTACAAGCCTTAGCATTTATATCAACCATGATGAGCGGCGATGTATTCGCACTTATGCCGAGTAAAAATCGCCCGTGGTCAGTATACGATCTCAAGGTGAATTTAATCGAAGCAGATAGATGCGCAACGCCGCCAGATAAAGTGATTACAGACAGGGATAGAGTTCAGTCTGGTGTTGAAGTCGATGATGATGGAATGGTTGTAGCATATCATTTCAGCAATCGACATCCGGGAGCAGATGGATACAACCTGACTGGAGCGAATGAATGGGTGCGCGTCGAGAAATATGGCAAACGAACTGGACGGGTAAATGTCCTTCATTTGTTTGAAGCAGAACGTCCGGGGCAGCGTAGGGGTATTCCTGTTATTGCGCCAATCATTGAATCACTGAAGCAACTAAGTCAGTACACAAGTGCAGAGCTAGCGGCGGCTGTTATTACTTCTATGTACACAGTTTTTATCACAACCCCTGCAGATGACGAGGGAAGTACCCCATTTGATGGTGTTGGGATGGATGACGATGACTTAGATGGAGCGGATAATGTGCCAGGATCTACTGGTGACGAAATCAAGCTTGGTCAAGGTGCTATCATGCGGACTGATCCGGGTGAGGATGTGAAATTTGCCGACCCGACCAGACCTAATCCGAACTACGAGGCATTTGTTCGTGCCATGCTTAAGCAGATGGCAGCGGCGCTTGAGTTGCCTTATGAAATATTGACTAAACAATTCACCAGCTCATATTCAGCGAGTCGTGGCGCACTTCTGGAAGCTTGGAAGATGTACCGTATGCGCCGTTCGTGGCTATCAAAAACATTTTGTCAGCCTATCTATGAAGAATGGTTTGTAGAGGCAGTTCTTAAAGGAAGAATCAACGCACCCGGCATCTTTGATGATCCGGCTATTTTTGCTGCTTACACAAAAGCAGAATGGCACGGTCCTTCGCAGGGATTGCTTGATCCAACCAAGGAAGTTGATGCGGCTGTCAAACGGATGGATAACAATCTTTCCACAGCAACGCGTGAAACTGCTGAGATTAATGGCGGTTCATGGGAGGACAACGTTCGGCAGCGGGCGTACGAAAAGTCTCGCTTAAGAGAGCTAGGGTTAACTGAGTCTCCAGCGGGATCATCAACCACCGTAGCGCCACCCGATCCTTCGAAAGAAGGTGATGAAGATAACGATGACGAGGAAGGGGGTGATTAATAAGAATGGCAAAAAAAATCAGACTTAACGGAACAGTTGTAGGAGATAGAAACGCCTACATTTATGAGTGGCTTGAGATTCCGCACATCAGTCCTTCCTCAGTAAGTAGGTTGCTCGAAGAAGCGAATGGAGAAGAGATTGAGGTTTACATTAGTTCAGGTGGGGGAGATGCATGGGCTGGCAATGAGATCTTCACTTTAGTGAAGGAGTATAGCGGGTTCGTAACTACAAAAATCCCTTCCATTGCCGGTAGCGCCGCATCTGTTTTTGCAATGGCAGCTGACAAGGTTCTGATCTCTCCAACTGGTCAAATTTTCATCCACAACTCAGCGACTTGGACTGATGGAAATAAGGAAGATCATCAGCAAACAATTCAAATGCTTGAAAGTGTTGATGAAGCGATGGTCAATGCTTATGTTCTCAAAACAGGGAAAACGCGCGAAGAATTACGGAACTTAATGAAGAATGAAACGTTTTTTAACGCGCAACGCGCGGTTGAATTGGGATTTGCTGACGAAATTATGTTTGCAACTGAAGAACTTAATCCAACAGCAAACCTGTCAATGGGTGCAGAGTTGCCACCGGATGTACTGGATAAAGTTCGTAATAAATTGCTGTCTATGACGCCAGCAAAGGGCGGGGCAAACAGTCAGATTGAATTGACTGCGGCGAAGGCGAAAGAGCCTAAGACTGCAGATAAAACAAAGGAGGAACCAAAGACAATGGATATTAACGAATTAAAGGAAAAACACCCTGAGCTTTTTGCACAGGTGACTGGAGATGCCGAGGCAGCCGAGAGAACGAGGGTCGCTGCAATTACCGCTCTTGCAGAAAAAACGCCGGGTTCTGCTGATCTGGTCAAAGCAGCGATTGCTAATGGCGAAACAGCGGGAGAACTGGCTATCAAGATTGTAGAAGCATCGCAATTGCGCATTAGCACTGCTGCTAAAGAGCGCGAACTTGATGTTGAAGAGAGTGGAATTGATACGGTGAAATCATTAGAAGCCAAAACGCCTAATGCAACTAAGGAAGAGGATGCAGAGGCAGCAGTCGCCAGTATGATTGCAATGGCACAAAATATGAAACCCAAGAATGGAGGTCGTAGATAATGTCAGAGTATACTAGCCCATCGTTTGATGAATTGTTTGCAGGTGGAGTAAAGCCGGAGAGAATGACGGCGATCATTATTAAAGCTGGTTCCGGGGTAGTAACACGGGGAACTGTATTGGGCGCTGTGTCTCAGCTGCCTGAAACGGATTTATACGCTGGAACACCTATCACAGCTCCAGTTGATTCTACTAAATCTGATGGCTCTGAAGCACCATATTGCATTCTGGCGGATAGCAGCATTGATGCAACCACAGTTGATGTGCGAGCTGCTGCTTATCTAGATGGTGAATTCAATCGTGATGCTCTTAAGTTCGGCGGTACAGATAAAGTAGCCACACATGAAGAGGCTATGCGTAAAATCGGCTTGATTACAAAACGAGTAGTTAAATAAGGGAGGATAAAAAAATATGCCATCATATCATGACATTTTAGAAATTCCAACACTAGTACGAGTTGTTGAAGCATTTCCTGAAGACTCGTACTATCTGACAACCACGTTCGCTAGCGAAGGCGAGACATTCACGACTGATGAAATTGAAATTCAAACAAAAAAAGGTCATCGTCCACTGGCGCCATATGTAAACGAGTTGTTGCCAGGTAAGGTAGTCCTTCGTACTGGGTTCACAGCCAAGACGTATACTCCTGCACTATTAAAACCGATGCGCGTCATCACTAGACACGACCTGAAGGTTAAACAAGCAGGAGAAACACTCTTGAATCCAAAGACTCCCGAACAACGTTACCAAGAGTTGATCGTAAAGGACCTGTCCGAGCTTACGGATACTATCGATAGACGTAAAGTGCAGCAACTATCTGAAATTATGTTTACAGGTAAGACCGAACAGATCGGTGAAGGCGTCAGCCAAGTGCTCGACTGGGGCTTTACGAATATTGAAGTGTTGTCTGGTACAGATTTGTTCTCCAACCCAGACACGAATGTCATTGAATACCTTACCGACTGGGTACAGGAAGTCATGGAAAAGAGCGGTCGTACAATGCGTCGTATTCTTACTACGGCGAAGGTGGCTCGGACCATCGTGAACCACCCGACACTGTTGAAACTGATTGAAGCAAAGAAAGAAACTCTTGATGTTGGTGATCTGAATCAACAAATTTTACCTGAAGGTGTTATCTATCATGGATATCTGCGTCAGGCTAATCTTCAAATCTGGTCTTATACCAACTCGTATACGGATGACGAGGGCGATGAGATTTCTTATATTCCTGAGGGAACACTTGCGTTGTTGCCGGACGGTCAACCATTTGAATTTTTGTATGGTGCGAATTTAGTTGCCAACGAGAATGGTGATTTCATGTTCGCCCAAGCAAAAATTTACCCTCAAGTGCTTAGTGAAAAGGAGCCGCCAAGCCGTAAACTACAATTGCTTTCCCGTCCAATCTGTGTTCCTGTTAACGTTGATGGCTGGTATGTCGCAAAAGTTCTTTAATTCAAAGGAGGATATTTACTCATGGTATATGTTGCTGAAATGAACATTCGTCACAATGGTAAGAAAATTGCGATCGGGGAACAGATTCCCAAGGACATGAAGAAAGAAGAAATTGAACGTTTGCTTTCTATGAAAGCAATTAAGGATCCAGAAACTGAGGCTAAAGCAATTAAAGAAGCGGCCGCAAAGAAAGCAGAAGCGGCTGGCGAGTAAGGGGTGTTTGTTGTGAACCTCCGTGATCAAATCAAAATTGATAATCAGCGAACATTTTTAAACACAAATGAATTTGCTGATCTTTATATCATCAACGGAAAGCCAGTTAAGGTAGTTCTTAACGCAGCTACCGACAACAAGCACCCCCTGGCTTATGCTGAGGGGGTTTCGCTTGTCAACGATACTTTGCATGTGGATGTGCTGGAGCTAGGCTACACACCAAAGCAAGATGAATGGCTGAACATCAACGGCACCGAACATAGGGTAGTGCGAGTGGCATCCGAAAAGGGGATGCTTGCAATTTATCTGGAGGCGAATGTCGGGTGAAAGTTGAGGGTTTGAGTTTAGCGATTAAAGGTACTAAGGCTCTAAAGGATAAGATGCAACCAGCAGCCTCACTCGCTCTTAACCGTGTTGGTAAAGGTGTTGTAACCGAAGCCTCACGCAAGGTAAAGGAGACATATAACATCAAGTCAGCAGATGTTAAAAATGCAATGCGGCTAGTGTTATCGTCTCCGGGCGCTGGGGAGGTCATTATTAACTCCAAAGGTCGAAACCTACCTGTTACTCGGTTTAAGGTCACACCTAAGGCACCGACAGGCAAGCGACAGAAAATGGTTAAGGTCGCAATCAAGCGCGGAGATGCCAAGAAGGTAGGTAATGCGTTTGTCGCTGTACGGAGAGGCACAGTCGGAGTTATGAAGCGGCAGAAACCCACTGGACAGAGCGGGCGTGCTCGCGTGCTTAATGCTAAAGGATTTAAGCCTGAACTGCCGATCGAGGAGCTTCACGGTCCAGCAATACCGCGTATGCTCAATGAGTCACAGGTTGTGGAGCATATCCAAAACGAAGCCAAAGAGCGAATGGAAAAACGTCTTGAACATGAGATAAAGCGCATTTTGAAATGAGGTGTCTAATATTTCTACGCCAGTCTTATTGCTACAAGCAATCAAGGAATTTATCGAAGTGTTGGTAAGTAAGAACGTGGATAAACCGCCAGCTGTTCATATCGGTTTTTTGCCTCAGAAAAATAGGGAAAATGCAGAGATTAGCGAGTTCCCTTTTATTCTTGTACGTCCTTCAACTGGTGACGATCAACAAGACAGCTCAAAAGTTACAGTAAAGCTTGTATTTGGCGTCAAAGCGGAGGACCAACAAGGATTTATTGATCTTTTTAATATCATGGAGCAAGTGCGAATCGAATTTCTACGGCAACGGATTATTAATAGGCGATACAAGATGGAGCTCCCTTATAAGTGGGAGTTTTTTGACGAGCAGCCATATCCAGAATGGTACGGTCAGGCTACTACTATTTGGACATTGCCAGCAATTCAGGAAGAGGAGGGGTTATTTTGAGTGTTAAGAAGGAAAAAGAAGTGCCAGATTTTGAAATTCCTGATGTTTTACCTAAAGAAGAATTACCGCAGGAGTCCGGAGATGTCAAAGAAAGGATTGCTCCGTTAATTTACTTGGGACCAAACCTGCCGGGTGGGTTGTTATCCGGCAACACCGTTTTTAAAGGTGGAAAACCTGCACACATTGAGGAGTTAATCACTGCACAGCCAGAACTATCTGACCTCATTGTCCCAGTGGATAACATTAATGAAACGTTGTCTCGCATTAATAGAGCAGGTACTGCGGAATACCAAGCCTATCAGGCTTTGAAGGAGGCTAAGTAATGGCATTTAATCATGGTGTTACCACTTCGGAGAGAGCGACATCTGTACTCTCCACAGCTAGCGTAAGCGCTGGTATACCAATCGTATTCGGCACGGCTCCTGTTAATCAGACGGGACTTACTAAAGCCCCTGTAAATACCCCGGTGCTTGTTAACTCCTATGCAGAGGCTGTAAATGCCTTTGGTTATAGTGACGACTGGAAATCGTACTCTCTGTGCGAATTCATCAACGCATATTTCCAACTGAACGGACTGAAACCTGCGATCCTAGTCAATGTACTTGATCCGTCAGTACACAAGACTGTTGTTGCGGCTGCATCTAAAAACGTAGTCGATAAAGCGGTCACGATTTTAGATTCTAGCGTTATACATGACGATACATTGACTGTTAAATCTTCAGATGCTGCCACGTCTTACGCCAAAGGAACAGATTACACCGTAGCCTTCGATAGTGATGGCAACACGGTTATCTCCATTAAGCCAGGAGGCGCTATTCCGAGTGGCGTTTCAGCCTTGAGTGTGGCTTATACGAAGCTTAACCCATCAGTTATTGATGCTGATGACATTATAGGCGGTATGGATGTAGGTACAGGTTTGGTAACTGGACTTGAACTTGTCAATCAAGTATTTCCTCGCTACGGATTGGTTCCGGGGCTGATCCTTGCACCTGGCTATTCCCACAACCCTACAGTCGCGGCAGTGATGGTTGCTAAGGCTGGGAATATCAATAGCACATTCACTGCGTTCGCATTGACTGATATGCCTACAGACACATTAAAACGTTACACGGATGTGCCGGCTTGGAAAAATATAAACGGGTATACATCGGCGCTTCAAGTTCCGTTATGGCCTAAGGCGTCTAAGGGCGGCAAGCAATACCACATGTCTACTCATATCGCTTGTGCAATTGGGGTTGCTGACGCCGCTAATGATGGCGTTCCTGTGGCATCTCCATCCAACAAATCACTTGTCATTGATGCAGCAGTGCTTGCTGATGGTACTGAGGTATTCCTTGGTCCTGATCAGGCTAATTTCCTAAATAGTCAAGGCATTATGACTGTTCTGAATTTTGTAGGAGGATTCAAGGCGTGGGGTAACTATACAGGAGCTTATCCAGCATCTACGGACCCAAAAGATGTGTTTATGTCCATTCGTAGAATGTTCATTTGGGCTAAAAACAGCATCATCTTGACGTATTGGAGCCAAGTGGATAACCCAGCTACACCACGACTGATTGAGACGATAACTGACAGCATTAACATTTGGCTTAACGGTTTAACTGCGAGTGGTTATCTACTTGGTGGACGTGTGGAGTTCAATGCTGCAGACAATCCCATCACAGACTTGATGGCAGGGAAATTTAATTTCCAGATTTACATTACACCACCGGGACCGGCTCAGGAGTTGGCGTTTAAGTTTGAATATGACGCTGCATATCTTGAGACGTTATTCGGTTAAGGGGAGGGGAAATAACTTATGGCAGTAATACCTGAAAGACTAACGGGTTATAGTGTGTTTCGTAATGGATCTGAGAGAGTGGGTACATCGGATGTAGAGCTTCCAAGCTTGGAGGCTCTAACAGATACAGTCAGCGGAGCCGGAATTGCAGGAGAGGTAGATTCTCCAACAATCGGGCACTTCGGTAGTATGCGTACAACTCTCAACTTTCGGACGCTTGATATTCCGATGTTTAAGCTTTCTGGACCTAAGTCGCAAGCGCTTGACTTTAGAGGATCTCAACAGGTTTATGACTCCTCAGCGAGCGAGTACAAGAGCATCCCTGTACGGGTTAGCGTTAGAGGTATCCCCGTCAATACAACTTTGGGAACTTTTGAAAATAATGCCGCGACTGGTAGCTCTATTGAGCTGGAATGCACCTACCTGATGGTAATGGTAGACGGTGTTAAAGTGATCGAGATCGACAAATATAACTACATCTGCTTTATTGATGGCGTGGATTATTTAGCCGTCGTTAAACAGCAGTTGGGACTGTGAGGGATATTAAAATGAGCGAAAAGAATATTGCAGTAGAGGCTGACGAGCGTGTGTTTACGCTGAGTCGGCCTTTTGTTTTTGAAGAGAAAGAATACACATCGTTGATGCTGGATTTTGATGCATTACTCGGAGAAGACCTGATCCGCATCAACACACAGTTTGATGCAGCACAAAAAAGCCCGGTGTTTGTAAAAGCATTATCTTTACAGTACCAACTCAATATTGCTGCAGCAGCTGCTGGTGTACCTATAGAGTTTTTCAACAAGATGAACGGTAAAGATGTCTCCAAAGTGGGGCTGCTGGCACAGAATTTTTTGCTCATTTAGGATTGGCTGACAAAGAGGGGACGCGAAAGCTGAAAAAGCTTGCAGCGTCCCTTTCTGCTGCTTATTCTTCGCCAATCCCATATTGGCTAGGTATGCCAGTTAGTGAGATGTATGACTGGGTTGATACAGCCAATGAAATGAATAAAGAACGGGAGCAGAACCGGAAGCAACAACGGGGAAAGAAGGGGTGATCTATGGCCGGAAAAGAGTATAAAATTGCGTTTGACCTTCAGGCAAAACTTGACTCCTCATACAACTCTGGTATGCGCAAGGTACTTGATAATCTCAATGATCTGCAAACTACTGCCCGTGCCATAGAAGCAATTCGAATCTCAGGGGATATGGTTCGACCGCTGCGAGAAGGTTTGCAGGCGGCAGAACGTGAGTTTGATCAATTACGCCGAATGCCGCGTATTGATGGGATATTTACCGAGACAGTTAAGGAACTCAAGGAAGCCGTAAAAGAGTCAGCTCAGTTAAGCCGAAACCTACAGGAGATTGCTCGTATTCGGATGCCGTCCAACATGTTCGGTAATGATCTACAGCGGTACACCCGAGATATGCAGGACCTTGAACGCCGTATGCGGGAGATAAACGACATTCACGGTCCGTCTCCTGGTGAAGGTGGTGGAGGGGGCGGAGAAGGTTCAGGAGGAGACAGTTCTGGCATGTGGGCGCTTGGCGGCGCTGTTTTAGCTGGTGGCGCTATTGCGGGAGTCGCTGCTGGGGCTGGTTTGGCAGCTCATGCTGTATTCTCGTTTTCAGAAGAATATCAGGAAGCTATGAATCAGATACAAGCAAGCACAGGGGCATCTGAACAGCAGATGACTGGATTTAGCAAAATCGCCACCAATATTTACAATCAGAATTTGGGTGAGAGTTTTTATGATATAGCAGAGAGTATGAGTGCGGTCCGAAAAGTCACACAACTTAGTGGTTCGGAGTTGGAATCAACGACAAAGAATGCAATTGTTTTTAGCGATGTGGTTGGTGAAGATATTTCAGAGTCTATTAAAGCCGCAGATACAATGATGAAAAACTTTGGGATTACTTCGACGGAAGCCTACAATCTGTTAGCGCAAGGTGACGCAAAAGGACTCAATAAATCCGGCGAATTGTTGGACACTGCAAATGAATATAGCGGATATTTTGCTAAATTAGGGTTTTCCGCGGACCAGATGTTCGATACATTCAAAGCTGGTTTGGATGCAGGTGCTTTTAACCTCGATAAAGTCGGCGATGGGATTAAAGAGTTTGGCATACGTACAAAGGATGGCTCAAAAGCTTCGCTGGAAGCTTATAAGGCTATAGGGCTTAGCGGTACACAAATGACGAAAGAATTTGCAACCGGAGGAAAGACTGCTCAAGAAGCATTTTTGAAAACAACAAAAGCAATTGCGGCAATTAAAGATCCGGTTAAAGCGAATGCTGTATCTGTTCAACTGTTTGGTACTCAAGCCGAGGATTTGGAAGCTAGGGTAATCAAATCCTATGCAAACATTGAGAGCCAATTTGATATGACCAAGAACACTATGGAAGAAATCACGAAAGTTAAGTACAACACCATCGGCAAAGCTCTGGGAGGGGTTGGGAGGACGTTGCAAACCAGCCTAATCCTACCCATTTCAAAGAAACTACTACCTTTTTTTCAGGGATTGGCGGATAAAATGGTAGACTGGGTCCCTGCGGTCATGGCTTCGCTTGATAAGGTGGGCGGAGCAATATCTAAGACCTTCGAATTCGTTCGAAATCTATTTACGCAGGACTCGTCAGGAGGCGGCATACTTACTAGTCTTGGGTTGGACAGTAGTTCGTCTCAGATGGTTATGAGTACGATTAAAAATATTTACGACAGCGTTAGCGGTGTGTTTAGCAACGTGAAAAAGTTGTTTACGGGTGAAATTAATATCGCTGAAATGTTTGGGTTCAAGAAAAAAGATACAAAAGGAATCACGTCAGGGTTCAAGGATATTATTGGTGGACTCATGGATTATTGGGCTGATTTTGGCAAGGGATTGATAGGACTATGGCCGAGCATCAAGGGGATCTTCGTTTCACTTGGAAATATAGTTAAATCAGTTGCACCTGTAGTCGGGTCGCTGGTGACAACTGCGGTGGCTGGATTCAGGGCGGTGTACAATGCAGTATTACCGATTGTTACTTATCTCACAGGCAAGCTTTGGCCTATTATCCAAAACATCTTTAATTATCTTAGTACACAGGTTTTTCCACAAGTTGCTGGGTTAATTGCTGCTTTGGTCCCAAAGATCATGAGTATAGCCACTAAAGCTCAAGAGGCTTTTGGAGCGATTGGCGGCTGGATTAGTCAGATGTTCGAGGCTATTAAACCTACGCTTGATAATCTTTTCGCAACCTTCGAGTTTGTATGGGGAGCCATAAAAATTGTGGTATCCAACGCTATTGATGCTATCGGCGGCGTGATCAGTGGTCTACTAACAGCGTTAGGCGGAATAATAGATTTTGTAACTGGCGTTTTTTCTGGTGATTGGGGAAAAGCGTGGCAAGGGATTAAAGATATTTTTTCTGGTATTTTTGAAGGTCTTGGAGCAATTCTTACATTCCCGATTGATGTTGCAATTGATGCAATTAACGCCGCGATTCATGGTATCAATAAGATTAGTTTCGATTGGCCGGAGTGGGTTCCAAAGTTTGGTGGTGAGCACTTTGGGTTGAATATACCGGATATTAATCATGTCGGAGGGTACGCAAAAGGCGGGTATGTTGACAGTCCTGAACTTGCATGGGTCGGTGAGGGTAGATCCCCGGAGTGGATCATACCAGAGAATAACTCAGCACGTTCCCAAGGGTTGCTGCAAGCTGCAAATCGAAGTATGGGCAGCGGTAATACAAGCGATAATACAATTGGCGATTTCATCTACAAACCGACCTTTATTATACAAGGCAATGCAGATGAGTCGGCAATCCGGCAAATGGATCAGCGGAATCGTCAGGAATTTGGCAAACAGTTTGCGGATTATAAACGTCAAGCAACGAGGGTGAGTTTATCGACATGACCTATACAACAATACAAGGCGATACCTGGGATGGTATCGCCTTTAAAGTTTATGAACAAGCGAATCTCATGAACCTGCTTATAAACGCCAATCCTGAACATGCTTCGACCGTATTGTTTTCTGGAAACATTATGCTAAACATTCCAGATAAGCCTGCTGAATCTTCTGACACTCTTCCGCCATGGCGAAGGGAGGAATAGCATGAAACTCATGCAGGATGCCCGTAGAGCGGTTCTGGTGATCAACTACAACGGCAAAGATGTAACCACCGATCTTGCTAAATCCCTTATAGACTTTTCCTACAATGACGCAGCTCCTGGCGATGCTGACGACATATCAATTAATTTGGAAGACGGGGCGCAAAATTGGCAAGGTCCCTGGTCTCCAACCGAGGGAGATAAGATTAAAGTTGAGATCAGAACAATCAATTGGGATAAACCGGGAGAGATTAAAAAACTCCCTCTCGGATCTTTTGAAGTCGACACATTCGATTTTACAGGACCGCCAGATTCTGTATCTATAAAAGCTCTATCCATACCCATTGGAGCTGATATAAGGCAAGAAAAACGTTCGCGAAGTTGGGAAAAGGTAGCGTTGAAGACAGTCGCTACGCAGGTTGCAAAAAGTGCAGGTCTGAAACTTCTTTATGAAACTAAAGAAAATCCTTCTTATGATCGGTTGGAACAGAGCGGCATGTCTGACCTAGCCTTTCTGGTTGATGCTGCGAAGAAAGAAGGAATTGCAGTTAAAGTTGTAGGCGGGAAGTTAGTATTATTTGATGAAGCTGAATATGAAAAGAAAGCTCCTATTACGACGATTACACGCGGTAAGGATAATGTAATATCTTATGCTTTTAATTGGAGTACGACATTGGTTGCTTACCGTGCTTGCGAAGTGTCTTATACCAATGCAAAGAAGAAAAAGACATTCAAAGCAATGTACTCCCCTCCAGGAGCGCCCAAGTCTGGTCCAGTGTTAAAGCTTAATGAACAGGTTGATTCGCAATCTGCTGCTCTTAGATTAGCCCGTAAGAGCCTCCGAGAAAAGAACAAAGAATCCGGTAAGGGCAGTTTGGTCTTGATGGGAGATATAAGGATGGCTACAGGTTTGACAATCAATGTAAAGGGCTGGAAACGATTTGATGGTAAATACATCATTGAATCATGTACACATGCAATTGGTAGTGGTGGCTATGTTACAAATATCGGAATCAGGAAGGTGTTGGGGTGGTGAAATGATCAGAATAGGTACTGTATCTACAGTAAACATGACAGCAAGAACGGTAAGGGTTACGTATCCAGATAAAGATAATCTTGTTTCCGGTGAGTTGCTGGTTATCGGTCCAATAACAATAGAAATGCCCATACCTGGAGAAACAGTGCTTGTAGGTTACCCCGACAACAGTACAGACGGGTACTGTATCGGAGTTATTCAGGGAGGTGCTGAATAAATATGGCGATGAGCAAGATTGGAAATCTCGGTCCGATCGTTTTTGTTGTGTCACCGGAAGCCATTCGGACCTTTCAGGAATTTACCCGAGCTAGTGCGGGAAGGTGGGCAAAGCATGAAATCATCGGTCAAAAGCCCAAAACACAATTTCTCGGGCCGGGGCTTGATACGATCTCGTTTACCATGTGGTTTGATGCGCGGTATGGTCTCAATCCCCGTAAGGAGTTAGATAAGCTTACCGAGATTGATCGGGCGGGGAAGGCACTACCATTGATCGTAGGTAAAAAAGGCGTGGGCACAGGATTGTGGGTCATCACAGGTTTATCCCAAGCTTGGACCAAGATTGATAATGTAGGTAATATAATCCGAGCCACAGTGAATGTCAGTTTGGAGGAATACGTAAAATGAGCACATACACAGTAGACATGACACAGCCATCCAATATCATTTTTGCTCCAAAGGATTTAGCAGAAGAAGTCAGTCAGAATATAAGAACAATCCTTTCCACAGCAATTGGGAGCGCGCCTTTAGCACGAGATATAGGAATTGACTATAGTATCGTGGATGAACCTTACCAAATTGCAGAAGCGCGGTTAACAGGTGAAGTATACGCCGCTATTGCTGAGCAGGAGCCGCGAGCGCAGATCATTGAAGTATCTTTTAATGGAACGATAACAGATGCTCTGGCAGGTCGTATAGCGGCTGTGGTGAGGTACACGCTGGCAGAGGGGGTGACCTGATTTGGTGGAATATGTAGATTTGCCGGAGATCCTTTTTACTCCGGAAGATGCAGCAAAGATAGAGCAGAACATCATAACTGTATATGAGGGGTTAACCTTACGCACACTGCAGCCCGCCGATCCGGTGAGGCTGTTTTTATCGTCTTTGGCTACGGTTATCGTCCAGCAACGAGTGTTGATAAATCAGACGGCTAAAAGCAATTCATTGCGCTATGCAACCGGAATTGTATTGGACTACAAAGGTGCCGATTTTGGTTTAATCCGGTTGGATGCTGCTCCATCAATTACTAACTTGCGCTTTACCCTCTCTATTCCACTGGCATCAGTGACAACCATACCTGCGGGGACGCGAGTCGGGGCGCAGGGTGGGGATGGATCCATATATTTTGCAACAACCGAGTATTTGGAGATTCCGGCGGGCGCTACAACTGGTATGGTGACGGGCGAGTGTTCGACAGTAGGCACGACAGGCAACGGATTTTTGCCCGGCCAGGTCAATGTATTGATGGATCCCTTACCGTTTGTTCAATCGGTTACCAACACTACCGAGAGCAGTGGCGGAGCAGCAACAGAAACAGACGAAGCTTTTCGTGAACGCATCCGAACTGCACCGGAGTCATATAGCACCGCTGGTCCACAAGGATCTTATGAGTTTTGGGCAAAATCTGCATCAGCTGCCATCTTGGATGTACATGCTTATTCTCCGTCTGAGGGCAAGGTTACAATTGTTCCCTTACTCGTTGATGGTGTAATCCCAGGAGAGGATATGCTCGAAACTGTGGCGGAGACGCTAGAAGATCGTGGTGTCAGACCTTTGACTGATCACGTGACAGTCACAGCACCGATAGCTGTACCTTATACCACTACACTGACTTACTATATCAGTCGTGACCGCGCGTCAGAAGTTACAGCTATCCAGACAGCAGTTACATCAGCGGTGGAGACTTACCAACACTGGCAGAGATCCAAGCTTGGCCGACACATTAACCCGTCTGAGTTGATTGCCCGCGTCATGGCTGCCGGAGCGCTGAGGGTAAATGTCTTAGCGCCAGTTTATACACCGCTGACAGCTACTCAAGTTGCACAGCAAGGTATAACGACATTGACCTATGGAGGGCTTGTTGATGATTGATATCCAGAAGCTAAGTCTGCGAGATATTCTGCCACCGAGTATCGCCAACGATCCGGCTATTGCTGCTGCAGCCGCAGCACTGGATACAGAGTTACAGGTGACTACATCGGAGATCCGTAAGTTAGACATTCTCGGACGATCTGAGGAATGGAGCAGCGAGGAAGTTGATGAACTGGCGTGGCAGTACAAGCCTCCTTACTATGATCCGGAGTTGCCTTTGGAACAGCGGTGTGAGCTGGTTAGAACAGCCATACAATTTCACCGTAAGAAAGGGACTCCTAGAGCTGTTGAGGATCTAGTTAAGCTGCTCTTTGGTGAGGGGCGTGTGGAAGAATGGTTTGAATACGGAGGGCGACCTTATCATTTTCAAGTCATAACCAATAACGCTGACGTAACAAACGCCCGAGCTCAAGAGTTCATTCAAGCGGTGGATTCTGTGAAACGTCTTTCAGTGGTTTTGGATCGGGTTACAATCTCGCAAACAGAAGATTTAGAATTATATTTCGGTGGAGCCTTGCACATGGGCGAAATCATGAGAGTAGGGGAATAAATGGGCGCATTTGGGAGTTTTACTCTAACAAACAAGGGCAGGACGCTTCAGTCAAAAGCCCAAGCCGGATCAAAGCTAAATTACACAAGGATTGCCGTCGGGAGTGGTCAACTCGGTGGGCAGTCTATTTTATTGCTTAATGGACTTATTGATCAGAAAAAATCATTACCTGTAACACGACTGAGAATGCAACCACCAAACAAAGCTGTCATTGGTACGGTTCTATCAAATCAAGACGTAACAACAGGATTTTACTTCCGGGAAATTGGTGTATTTGCTCAAGATCCTGATGAGGGAGAAATCCTATATTGCTATACTAACGCGGGAACCGATGCTGAATATATACCTGCTGTTGGCGGTAGTAATGTTATTGAAAAGACCATTGATTGTATTGTGGTAATTGGTACAGCGTCAAATGTATCAGCTACAATAGATGATTCTTTGGTATTTACAAGAGAATCTGAATTTAACGCCAAGTTTGATGCATCCGGAGGACATAAACACACAGGAGCTGCAGGTGATGGTCCTAAGCTCACAGCAGCCAGCCTAGCCGCAGGCGCAGCTACTGACACCGTTATAGGTGATCGCACAGCTGACCCAGCTACAGCTACTGCTTATGGTTTAAAGGGTTCCATCACCCAGTGGTTCTCATGGATCACTAAGTATCTCAAAGCCATTACAGGCAAAGCTAATCCATTCGACACACCTGACATAACACTCTCGCAAACTAAGACCCACGTTGATAACACCGTAGTACACATCACAGCATCAGAACGTACTGCCTGGAATGCTATGCCAGGTACTGCTGACGGTAAATACATTCCAAAAACCGATAGAAACACAGCTAATGGTGTTGCCGCTTTAGATGCGAATAGACTGGCGGTTTCAGATGGTAATATGCTATCTAGTAGAATATCTGAACGCGTTCTTGGGGCTTCATTCTCAAACAGCGTAGCTAATCAAAGAGTTGATCTTTTTACAACTGGTGCATTGTCAGGCTACATTGAGGTGACTGTGACGGCTAGTTGGAATGCAGTGAACGCAGCTGGTAAAATGACGAAGCGTTTTAATGTGGTTGCTGCTGCTGCTACTACCCTAAATTATCAGAGCACGCAATACCCAGAAGTAACGGGTCTTATCAATCAGCACATATCTATATCTGATATTAGTTGGGACGCCACTAATTCTCGTTGGAAAATAAGTATAGAAGCACGACATGCGCCAGGGGCTGCTATTGCCTTTGCTGTATCTGTAAAGCATGCGAGCCCTACTGCGCCACCAACGTGGAATCTGAGTGCTGTTTACAGCGGCGCAGCACCTACTGCATTACCTGTAGCAGTGCAGACAATTCCCGATGACACTGTTCTCCAATCCGGGCAAGAGTTTCAGAAGTACGCATTTACACAAAGCAACGGCTTCGCTAATCATATGGCTTCAGGTTCCCTAGATGATCAAACTAATCCGGGCGACTTTTATGTTGGTGGTGCTGTTACAGGGAAACACGCTAGTTTCACCTCGGGCCTAGTAGAAGTACGCAGAATAGTAGGCGGAGCCGCAGGTGTGTATCAAAGGGCTACAGACTTTACCACATTAAGAACGTTTATTAGATATCTTAATGCATCTGGAACTTGGCTAAGCTGGTTAGAGTACGAACACAGTGGTAAAAGGAACATAACAGGAGGTTACGCCGGGCTGGATGCTACTGCTAAAATATTTGACGCGCAGATTCCCGCTAACATCTCAAGACTTGCTGCGGCACTACCAAGTGCAACTAACCTAAATGCTGTTATTGACGAGGGTGTATACTACTGTGGTGCTAATGCTACAGCGGCTACAATCCTCAATATGCCACCTTCAATTGTTGGATTAGCCTTCGGGTTACGCGTTACTAGGACAGCTGGGACTGCTGTCAATCAGCAGATCATCTGCTACTCAGTAGGTGGGACAACAGCACCTAAGATGTACTCTAGGAACTACAACTCTTCCGGCGATACATGGTCTCCTTGGCAAGAAATAGAAACAACAGCGTCCAAGGGAGTAGCCAATGGTTATGCGGGACTAGACAGTAATGGATTTGTAAGTGCGAATAATCTGCCATACGGTGGAGTTGTAAACTTACTTGGGGACTCAGGAAGATTTATGGGTATTGATGGTGACCCTAGATCTTTACAAATCACCACCTCATTCGCCAATAACTCTTTTTTATCTCCTTGGAATGGGACTACTGTATTTAGTGGGGGCAAGTTCATCCATGACAACACAACTAACGGAGGTACGGCAGGAGCGCTCACGGAAGACGTAACTAGCTTATTAACCGCGATGAGTCTTGGTGGATCAAGGTACGGCACAGAATTTTATATAGCTTCCTATACGATGGGTTCAGGCACAGCGAATGCGGGAAATGTTGCCGGGACATATCTAATGACGGTAAATAGTAACTTCCCTGCAACTGGAGTTGGCAAGGCGTATACTGTATCTTTCTGGGTTCGGGTTAAGACGGGAACAACCATTTCAATACCTAGAGATGGCAGACTATCTAAAAACGGGGTATCAACATCTGCTAACTATATTTCTTTGACTCCTGCTGATGGATGGGTGCATATCGAAAAAACAGTCCACGCAAGCAATGGATACTATAACGCAGCTCCAGGTATAGCTGCGACGGCGGGGTCTGTAGTTCAAATTGCTATGCCTGTAGTCGTAGCGGGTGCAATAGGAGTAGGCGTCCACACTTCGCCTGTAATGGGTTCTTCGTTAGGTTTCGTCCCTTTGCCAGCGACATCATACACTGCCGCTGACATTTTATCAAAGATACTAACAGTAGATGGTGTGGGTAGTGGACTTGATGCTGATTTACATGCTGGGAAAAACATGGGGGAAATCGCTAACGGTACTTTAACCTATGCTGGGTTAACTAAAGGTACAGCTCCAGCGTTAACGGCAAGTATCGCGGGCAGTGTCATAACATCTCTTATAGCAGGAGATCGAATATCTTTTAAAGCACATGCAGCTACAACAGGTCCGGTTACACTCAATGTAAATGGTCTAGGTGCCAAATCTATCAAAAAGCCAAATGGCAATAACCCGCCTTTGGCTCTTGGTGGTGTCTATACGGTTGTATACGATGGAACGGCTTTTATCTTACAGGGTGAAGGGGGTGAATATGGGACAGCTACAGCAGCGGAAGTCCTGGCGGGAAAAACGATAGGCACAGAAAACGGACTGGTGAACGGAACAATGCCGGACAGAACTAGAGCCGGAGACAGCCTAACCTATACCACAGCCTTGTCAGCTAAAGGGGATGGATTTGGGAGCCTTGTCATGGAACCTCAGACGGGGTACTATGCTTCTGGACTTAATTCCGGTGGATTCGGGACACTGTTATCCGTTGATCCCAATTTTGTACCATCAAGCATTTTGTCTACGAGATCTATTTTTGGAGTTCAGGGTTCCATTCCTGTTATCACATCTGGCGAAGATCCAGCTCTTAGTGTAGGGAAATGGGGTGATGGTAGCTTAGCGGTGTACCCAAGAGAGGGCTACCGCAAAGGTGGTCCTGGGGCGGGTGAAATAAAAGTAACAACAGCACAACTACGATCTGTTGAGGGCGACCTAGCCCCTGCTAACATTCGCAGCGGTGTAGAAGTATTTGGAGTTACTGGAACACTAGTAGAGCGAATGTACGCCGAAGGCTATACAGGTGCCCACTACAGTAACGGAGTGTATCAAATCAGTGGATTGTCATTTAAACCTCGAATTGTACGTTTTACTTTCTTTAAAGAAAATAGCCAAAGCACTTTTGTATATCTTGGGACAGATACTGAACGATGGAATTTTGTAGAGTATGCAGGAACTAATCCATATGGAACAGTAATTTCGAGCGGTGAAATGCAAAGTCCGAGTTCGTGGGGCAATGGATTTTCTGCTTTTTTTAATTTCAGTGGAATATCAGTAAATATATTGTGGTATGCATGGAGATAAAAGGAGGTTTTATGATGGAAATCGGAATGAAAATATACTTTGAAAAAGCAACAGGAAACGTGGTAGTAAATACGGGTGAACAGGTAGGTAGGTTGGTAGTGGAGACAACCGAGGATCAGGACTTTGCAACATATAAGGCGCTGGCTGAACGGGTCCGCGATACCATTGGTGTAGTAAAGCTCAAATACGGTCAGTTTCGTCGAGAATTTGCGGAGTGTAATGGCTACCGTGTTAATCCAGATACCGAAGATTTAGAGTTTACCTATCCGGGCGAGGTTCCAGCAGATGTGTTAATTAAACGAATCGAATTGGTAGAGGGGGAAAATGCTAAAACGGTTCAGGAGCTAGAACAAACCAATAAGAAACTTGTAGAGACCTTGGAAAGACTTGATCAAACCGAAACGCAACTGCAAGAAGCACAGCTTGCTCTTACTGAAAATTATGAAGAGTTACAGACTGCCAAACAAGAGGCGGCAGACGCACAATTGGCGCTCACAGAGCTTTATGAGCTGGTACTTTCCGGACAACCCGTAGCACCTACAGAACCTGTAGTGGGAGGTGAAGAAGACAATGCCTAAAGTATATGCAAGCTTGATCCGTAAAGGACTTAAGAAGTTGGAGCAAGTACCGGAGATTATCCGTGAGGATGTCGCAGTAGAGCTAAAAGAATAGATTAAATTGCTAGCGCCACATAGTAGGCGTTTTTATTTTGCCCTCGGGATTCCCGGGGGCTATTTATGTTGAGGGGGGAATGGGGATGGGTGTGGAACAATCCGAGGTTTTGCAACGGATAACGAGAGTAGAAACGAAAGTAAATGAAATGGACAAAAAATTAGATCGTGCGATTACGGCTAATGAAACAGCTGTAGAGGCATTATCTTCTGCAAGGTCAGCCCACCACAGATTAGACAAAATCGACAAAACAATATTTTGGTTAGGGACGACTATAGTCGGAGCTGTTATATTGGCAATCATAAAATTTACTATGGAGGGTGGAAATTAATATGGAGTGGAATGCAGTTATGGAGTTTATTAATCCCGAATTAATGGCTGTCGTTGTAGCTTGTTGGATCATAGGCTATGTTTTGAAAAAAACACCGAAAGTGCCAGATTGGAGTATTGTATACATCGTTACGCTGATGGCCATCGTATTTGCTGTACTGATGTTAGGGTTTGTCATTACAAGCTTTATACAAGGCATCCTATGTGGTGCTGTAGCTGTATATGGTAACCAACTGGTCAAGCAGTCTCGTAAAGCGGGTGATGAGTAATGAGTCGCAAAATTTCGCAAGCGGGCATTTCCCTTATCAAGTCGTTTGAGGGCTGCCGTCTCACGGCGTACAAGCCTGTGCCTACTGAAACATACTGGACAATCGGATGGGGTCACTATGGTCCAGATGTTAAAGCAGGTATGACCATCACTCAGGCACAGGCTGACAGTATGCTTGTATCCGATCTGGCAAAGTATGAGGCATATGTTAATGATCCGGTCTACGTGCCGGTTACAGCGTGGCTCAATCAAAATCAATTTGATGCACTCACAAGTTTTTGTTACAACTGCGGCAACGGCAGCCTTAAAAAACTTTGCGTCGGTCGGACAATAACAGAGATCGCTCAGAACATTACTAAGTACAACAAAGGCGGCGGCAATGTTTTGGCTGGTCTAGTAAGACGGCGTAAGGCGGAACTCGATCTGTACAATAAAGTAGAGGAACCAATCAAAAAAGAATCTGAAAAAGCCAAGGAGGACGACAAATTGGAACTGACAACTTATCAATGGACAACGTTACACATTCAAGTTAAGGCGCTGCTGGATGTAGGTACGATCAATGACAAGACTTGGCTGGATAAGATCGATAAAAAGACGTTGACGACATCAGAGCTTGCATGGCTTTCGTTTATTGTTTCCAAAAAGTAAATATCTAACGATGAGAGATACGGTAAAAGCCCTACTAACCTATATGGTCGGTAGGGCTTTTTTTTTATTTTACATCAACAAATTTTGCTACAAACATTCCCCTGTCTTCATCGTTAAAAAACGGATTACTAATTCGCCCTCTCCATTCGTCATCGGAGGTAAGTGTATTAAAATCAACCTCATAGAATTTTTCCACTTCTTCTTTAGTTAAAGAGACGGAATAGGTCTTCCCCTCAAACGGAATTGATATCCCTATGGACGAAGCTCCATGAAATTCTTTGAACAATCGGCTCGACTCTTCCATCAGTATTTTATTGATCTGGTCTCCAGTGGAAAAATAATCCTTGTATTCAGCCTCTGTAATCATGGAACCCGTGTTTTCCTTTTTGTACTCTTTAAAATCTTTGAAAAAGTTAACTTTTATGTAGTCTTTTCCAACATCGATATTTTTAATAAAAGTTTTTCCTGTCAAATTAATGGTGTAATCAAGCACTTTGACCTCATCTAAAGGCTCTGTTGTAACTTCAACACCCGGCTTTGGAGAAGGATCCATCGTTTCTGATGCTTCTGTTGGAGCGTCGCTTGCTTCCTCAATTGGTTCCGCTGTTGGATTAGTTGTGGGCTCAACAACGGCTAATTGAACTTCTTCTGTTGGAGCAGGAGTTACTTGTTCTATAGATGCATCTTCTTTATTCACAATTCCGATTATGCCACCCACAACGATTACAATGACCCAAAATACCCATTTTTTGTAGAAAGGTTTCTTCATGATGTTCCCCCTAAATATGATAATAATTTACAAAGTAAGTCTACCAGATAAAGGGATGGTAATCTATGTATTTTACAAAGATGCCAACTTTGCAAAGCCAGAGTAGTGGGTTCCCGCGACCATCCTGCGCCGTAGCGCAAAATGGTTTCGACCGATGCCCATCCGGTCATCATCAGGCGGTGTATTAGGTAGTCCTGCGAATCATCCTATATATAGGAATGTATGCAAGGAGGTATCTAATTAAATACGTTGCTTTTCGATTCCAAGACTTCGTTTCAATCCCTCTTGCAATACTTGGCTAAAGTTCAGATGCTGTTTTTCTGCCTCATCGTTTAACCACTTCGGCACAGTCAGTGTTTTTTTTACAGCCTTTGCTTCCATTGCATCCCTAACAATCGGCATATAGACCTGCACTTCACAGGCGGCCTCTGTCAGATCTGCTTGCTTCAAAATGGAATCGAGCGATGAAGGATCAGGGATGGAGTCTCCATCTTGTTCCATCACATACATAAACCCCTCAAGAGCTTCGCGTGCTGCGGCGTGTGCTTCTTCGGCAGTGTCTCCAGCCGTTAGGCATCCGGGCAGATCGGGAAAACGAACAGATATTCCTTCGTCTGCCGTGTCTAGCAACGCCCAGTAGCGATAAACGTCTTTCTTACTCATTTATATTAACCTCCTTGGGGGAGGGGCTTGTGCCCCTACAACCCTGCTGATTTTAGGATACTCTTTTGTGTTTTGGGAGGAAAGCTTGCTCTAGGATGTGGTACTGTTATTTTCCCCGGCTTGCTTGGATGTTTGAAGTAATGGTGGCTGCCATGTACTCCAACTATGTACCATCCGTCTTCTTCGATAATTTTTATGATTTCCCTAGAACTATATGACTTCATCTCAACCCTCCTTATACTTATATTATACACGTACTTAACATACGTGTCAACGTATTAATTATACGTATTAAACTAATTTGTAAAAAGGATATAAGATACCATTCACTGGCGGTGAATCATTGGTTGTATATTGCGGAATCATATCCGCAAGGTGATGCACATGGATATTCCAGTGGTAAATATGAAAACAGGCAAAGCAGAGGTCATTGATTCAGCTAAGATATTGTTCGTCCAAGCGGACGGAATGACCTACATCCATACCCGCGATCAGGTCTACAAACCTGCGAATGCACTGAAAGATTATGCAGAGATATCATTGCCGACAGGATTTGAATATCTAGATAAGTCAAATGTCGTGAATATTAATCTGATCCAGAATTATGACAAAATTGCGAAGCAGGCATATTTCGACAAAGAGAGGATAGGTAAGAGTGTGAAGGTATCGCGGAGAAATCGAAAGAAATTAAATGATTGAATACCGTTGAGTGACCGTATTCGGTCGATTTTTTACGACACTGAGCGACAGCATATATATAAGATGGGGGGTATAATAATTGTAAAACTGTGAAGTAATACTTCACACTCTGTTCGAGGGAGAGTAAAGAATCTACTCTAACCTACTGTTTGACCATTTCAAAACATACAGATCAGTTACCCGGCAATTGAGGAAATGCGCTGCATTAATCGCGAATTCTAGGGACATACGTGACTTCCCTTTGATAACTTGAGTTACGAATGATCGCGAACACTGCATATGCCTAGCAAAATCAGCGGGAGTGATCCCTTTTTCTTCAAGACGGTCAAGCAGTAGGCATTCCCCGAGCAGGAACGCCATATGATTCTCCTTTCATATGGAATATTCATGGAAGTGTTCGTATATTTGTTCGTATTTTTATGCTATACTGATTCTACCATTACAGATGCTATTTAACAGATGAAAGGAATGATGTATATGGGAATTATAGATCTAGAGAAATACATAATCAATCTTGAAAAGTCAGGAGTTGAGACTTCGGAAATAAAAAAGAAGCTGGAAGATATTATTTCTTCCAGCGTTTCAATGCAGCCTCCAGCAATTCAATAATATCGTCTGCTTCGTCCTTGGATAATGTATGTCCCTTATATGTAAGTTGATACTGATTTAGTCTTTCTATAGGAATGTTTGCCAACTCTGATTCTTCATGTGAATCGGAGTTATTTTTGTTTTCTGAATTACCCTCGTATTGATTTACATCAGTTACCCCGATCAAATAATCAACAGTTGTATGTAATATCTCGGCTAATTTTCCTGCAATCTCAGTAGTTAATCGGCGTTCACCTTTTTCGATATCGTAATAATATTGAGGAGTTATTTCCAATTTTTTTGCGACAGCAATGCCACTCATTTTATTTTCTTTTCTTAAATCCTTCAACCTACTATTAACGACCGCCATGTTCAGCTCTCCTTTTATTTAAGCATTATGCTGTATAAATAATAACATGCCCATTTTTTTATAGCAATAATCAAAAGATCAAAATATTAAGTAAATTTAAGCATTGTGTTGAATTTAGGACTATGTACCCCTATTTTATAAGCATAATGCTGTTATTTGTCGTTTTACTAATGTAAGCATAATGCTTATTATTTGGTGCATGGAGGTGAACAACACATGGATTTCACAGTAGCAGTTACAGCAGCTATGGAGGCAACTGGAATGAGCAGAGCGGACTTAGCTCGCGCAACTGGTCGAAGCTATCAGTATATCAGTGATCTACTCAAAGGTGAACGTCGTTGGCATGAGGCAATCATTAATGAGGTGTGTGAAGCGCTTGGATTGAGAGTGGACTTCAGAATGCCTGAACAAACAGTAGATCAGGCTGAACAAGTTCAACGATAGTTTCAAATGCGCAATAAATACGCGCACATAACTTATGGGTTTTACGATTATATCAGAAAGGATGACGAACACATGCTCACACCAATACACACAATTAATATAGGTAACCGGATCCGTGAAGACATGGGCGACATTGCAGGGTTGGCAGAGAGCATCAACGCTCGCGGTTTATTGCATCCCATAGTTATTGATGAGTCAGGCAACCTGATCGCTGGACATCGCCGCTTGGAAGCTCACAAGTTGCTAGGTCGGGAGGAAGTTGAGACCAAGACAATAGCGGATCTGACTGAGAAGGAAAAGCGGCTGATTGAACTGGAGGAGAACACAAAGCGCAAGGCGCTGACGGAGTTTGAATCATCTAAGAATCTGTTAGAACTGGCAGAAGCGACGAAAGAAATTCTTAAAGAAGAATATTCAGCGCCCGGCGCTGAAAAAGAATCTGAACGAGGGCGACCAAGTAAACCGGATTCTGAAGCTAAAGTCGCTGAAAGGCTGGGTATCCCCGAACGAACTATCAACGAGGCTAAGCATCATGTTTCCGCAGTCGAACAATTCCCAGCCCTTGAATCACTCGGAAAGAAAGAAGCCATTAAAACCGCTAAAGACCCAGACAAGGTAGAGCTTTACCAGAAGGCAGTGAATGAGTTTCCAATCCTTGGGGAGGCAAAGCTTCCAGCAGATGTGGTTATTCAAGGAGCTGAGAAGTTACGGAGCGCACCGCCTGAAGTCGCTCAGAAAACGCTGGAGAACATCGCTGCTGAAGAGAAACGTTCGGCACTCCACCAGCAACTGATTGATGAGCAGTACAAACAAAAACGGGTTGTAGACAACATCATTGATGCCGCTGGAAGAATGTCGGGTGCAGTAACGGAGGAGCGTTGGCTATCGTGGATAGAGTTACAAACTGACCGAATCGTTATTGATGTTTCGGCAAGTCAAGTTCAGCGCGGTATTGAAGAACTTCAGCGGCTTCATTCCAAAATGAAAGATGCACTGAAGGGTCCTCGAAAGGTGGTGAAAGGTCGTGGCTAAGTACAGATTGGTTCGGGAGGATCGGACGGATTTCGTTTTGGGGCATCTTCACAAAAAAATAACTCTTGCTGATGCGGTAGCCTTTCTGAAAGAACGGATTGTACTGGATGAAAAGAAGGCAATTGATGATGCCTGGAACGATAAGGGACGTCAATTACTTCGCAGTTTTAAGGACAGTGAAGGTGTCCGGCGGCTAGCTGCTTATAACGATTCACCCGAGGGTGAACAGCGCCGGATGGTTTATCAGATGATTGATATCTGTAACGATGTCGAAGTTCTCGAGAAACAAATACGTAACATGTCCAAGAATCGGGACGGATCGGATAAGTTGATCAAAAAGGCAGCGGATCGTATTGAAAAAAATTGTGAATCAATCAGACGAAGCTTTGACCTTTGATTTCGAAGAACTGGAGGAGGGGCATCCCAATGAGCGCAACCGCAATAACTGAACGGCAACTGACGCCGGACGAATTGATTCAAAGCAACATGGGCCTTGTTGGATCGATCGCTCATAAAATCAACAAGACAACTGGCGTGGAGTATCTGGAACTCTTTCAGGAAGGATCTATTGGTCTTATCAAGGCAGCTCGAACCTTTGATGAAACAAAGAACTTTAGGTTTTCCACCTATGCTACCAGATGTATTAAGAATGAAATGTTGGCTTATCTTCGCAAAAGACGCCAAACGATTAAGTGTGAGAGTTTGGAATTAATTCCGAATTGGCATGACAGGGCAGGCAAATGCGATGGTGATATGTCTCGTATTGAGATAGATCTAATTGCCTTGCAGAGCATGACGAACAGGCAAAAGCAAGCATGTTTGTTGCTATCTAAAGGATTAACCCGACTGGAAGCAGCAAAAGAAATGAAGTGTACCCCATCTTATATTTCAAGGCTTTTGATTAAAGCTCGTGTCAAATACGAAGTTGCAGCAGGATTTGAAATTTAACCGATCGTGAAGGAGGACTGCGCAAATGCCAATCACAATCCACCCGGCACACCGTCAACTCGCAACAATCACATGGATGAATGTTAACGAAGACGGGGATTTAGTTATGGGCATGTCTGAACTACGTTTGATAATGCCGTTGCTCCGTGACAACCTGTTACTAGTGATGGAAATTGATGGCTTGAAAGAAGCTGGCTATGCTGCACAACTTTCTGGCAATATGGATCTTCTTCAATATTTCGTAGAAAAACTTGATGAAATGGAGGCACAGTTAACATGAATGAGAAAAAAGACGCTCTCAGATTTCATCGCCAAGAAATGGCTTACTGGCTAAGTGTTCAGAAAGACGCTCTATGGCGAGGCGATGTTGAAACTGAACAGTTTGCAATCATGGAACGCCGCAAACATCGTGATGCTGTACTAACTTTATGGGCAACACCTGTGGAGAGACTAGCGGTGTGCGTATGACAGTAATTTTCAACACCACAGTTAGATGTCCTTATCCCAGTTGCAGCTATACAGCAGATTTTATCACTAACAACCATTGCACTGAAGCTCATAACATGCAGCGAAAAGAACTATTTGGGAAATACGGCAAGCCGCAAAGTATCGGATACGATCCTCAAGCAGCCAATAAGAATCTAGAGGGACATGTGCCAGCTCAGAAGGTGAATATAGGTTACCCTAGTGATTCTACATTTGCGAAAGATAGGAGATCAAGTAGACGTAAAGGGAGGTGAACAAGGTTAATCGGAAGGTCTTAAAAACGGCGAATTCTCGAAGGCTTATTATTTTTTTGCCAAAAACGGGGTTTTGAGCCCAAAAACACTAGAAAGCGAGGCTAAATGATGGACAGAAAGACACTGGAGTACATGACGGATCGTACAAAGAAAGCCACTGCAATTGTGAATAAAATTGATGGTCTCACTAAGCAAGCTGAACAACTCATCAATGCTCAAGAAATAAGGTTCAAAGGGAACCACGTATTAGTAGATTTGGAGGCTTGGGCTCAAAAAGGTTATCGGGATTCAGCTAGAGTGGTAGCAAAAATTAAAACGTTTGCTGTACAAGCGATCAACGAAGAAATCCAGCAGCTTGAGGAAGAACTGGCTGCACTGTAACAACAAATAAATCATATCGGAGGAATTATCTATAAAGCATAACTTCAAGGCTAAAACCAATGCGACTATCCTATTCAAACAAGCAACAGCAGCTAGACAATTCGCACTCATTAAATCCCGCCGCCAGTTCAAGCGCGAAGTCTCCGAGAAGACAGCGTATAAGCCCGGATCACTTGGTCCTTCAGTTGTTGCAACAGCAATCATTAAAGAATATGGCGGTATTATCCCTCGTTCTCTTCGTAAAGCCAAGGCTAAACGTACAGGGAAACCATTCATCAAGTTCTATAGCCATCAGTAAAAACGCCCCTGGCTGCAACCGGGGACGTTAGTCAAACGCTTATTCAAAAATTCACGGTCACTATAACACAAAAATCAGGAGGCTGTAAAGATGCTGCATATCAAACGGATTAAAATCACGGATTGGCTAGGGATTAGTGAATTAGAAGTATCTCCCGGAAAAATCAATAAAGTCGATGGTGACTCAGGCGCTGGAAAAACGAGTTTGATAGAGGCGCTGGAAAAGACGCTTACCAATAATAGTCGGCGTACAGAGGTCATCAGCCACGGACATGAAGAGGCTGAATTGTTTGTAGAACTGACGGACGGGCTCCAGATCACCCGCAAGGTTAGGGCAGAAAAGGCGGACTATCTCAAGGTTAAGCATGATAGCAAGGCAGTAAACAGCACGGAGGGATTCTTGCGAAAGCTAATCAACGGCGACATTTTCCGTCCGATTGAATTTGTGCAGAAGGATTCTAAAGAGCAAACCGAGATCATCCTGAATATGCTTCAGATCGATTGGACGGTTGAGAACATCAAGGCTTGGTTCGGCGAGATGCCCGAAGCAGATTACCAATTGCATATCCTGCAGATTTTGAAGCAGATCGAATCAGCGTATTTCGAAGAACGTTCCAGCATAAACCGTGAGATCAATCTATTACGAGCAAACATTGAAGGGATTAAGCGAGACCTTCCGCCGAACTATGATGGCGAAGAGTGGCGCGGGGTTGACCTGCAAAAGCTTTATCGAAAGCTGTCCGATGCCCAAGAATCCAATAAGAAGCTGGAAGAGGCTAGATCCTTAATCGACGGGTTGACTTTGCGGATCGAGGACATCAAACGGCGATCTGCTAACGCTACCGAAGAAAAGACTTTAGATTACCGGAGACAACGCGACACACTGCAAGACGGCATCAAGCGGTTAGAGGAGCGTATCGAGCAGGATCAAAAGATCATTGACGATGCTGACCGCCGAATCGCAGATGCATCCCTACAGTTGGACAACGAAATGGAGCAGGCAATTGAACGCCTCAAGCTTCAATATCAACAGAAAAAACTCAACGTCCGGGAAGATGTCCAGCGTGAGGTAGAACTGAATAAGGGATATGTCAGCGAGCACCGCCAATTGATCGCAGAAAAGTCTTCTTCACTTAATAATATCGCGGAGCATGAGCGCAAGGATCTGGAGAAGATCAGAGATCACGAAGCCAGCCTAATTGCGGCAGAGAAAGCGAAGTCAGGCGATGCTGAGCAAGTGATTGCAGATGTTGAATGGATTGACCCTGAGCCGTTACAAGCTGCTGCTCATAAAGCGGCTGAGATGAAAGAGTATCTTCGAGAGTGGGAACGGATGAACGATATCATTCGTGAAAAGTTGTCTCCGAAAGAAGCGCGGTCCGCTGACCTAACTTCAAAGATTGAGAAGGCGCGCGAGCTGCCAAAAGAATTGCTTAAAACAGCTGCTTTGCCAGTGGATGGACTTACGGTAGATGATAAAGGACGCATCCGAATCGACGGAACACTTATCGACGGATTATCCGAAGGTGAGGCGCTGGACTTTGCATTTAAGCTTGCTAAGGCTCAGTCAGGTCCGCTCAAGGTAATTTGCATTGATGGTTATCAGAACCTTGGAAGCAAGCAACAATCCATTTTGGAGAACGCTCAACACGATGATTACCAATACTTCTTGCTTTCTACTGTTGAAGGCAAAGACCTGAATATCGAAATTGTGGAGGGATAGTAATGAGTGCAGCAATCGAAACAAAGGTCCAGGAAGCCTTGAATAAAATTCTCGACTCCAAGCACGATGCGCTTCCTTCCGACTTCAACAAGAAGAGATTCTCGGAAAATTGTAAGGTTTATGTGGCAGGTGAGAAAGAACTGCATAAATACAGCATTGAAGAAATTGTATTGTCTCTTGTCAAGGGTGCAGTCCTCGGTCTGGACTTCTTGGCTAAGGAGTGTCACTTGATAGCCGGAGCCGTTGAGTTGAAATTTCAGACTGACTATAAAGGTGAAATGAAACTTACCAAAAAATACAGCGTTCGTCCCTTGCTTGACGTTTATGCCAAGAACGTGCGAAAGGGCGACGAGTTTCGGGAACAAATCGTTGAAGGTCGTCCGGTAGTCTACTTTGAACCATTGCCATTTAACAACAGCGAAATCATTGGTAGTTTTGCTGTTGCTCTCTTTCAAGATGGAGGAATGGTATATGAATCTATTTCAGCAGAGGAGACAGAAGTTATCCGCAAAAATTATGGTAAAAACCTCGGCAGTGACACCTGGGAAAAGAGCCAAGGGGAGTTATATAAACGAACGGTCCTGCGCCGTTTATGCAAGACGATAGAAACGGACTTTGATGCAGACCAGACTCTCTTATACGAGGCCGGAAGCGCATTTGAGTTCAACAAGCAGCCACGTGTGATTCAAAGAAGTCCGTTCGATTCTCCTAACGAAAGTGAGGTGGTTAATGATGACAGATCTTCTGAAATTGACCAGGGATAATTACTTCTCACTGGAGGCACAACGTCAGTACATGTCCGTCAGTCAGTTCAAAGGCTTCCTCCCCTCATATGGGGGGTGTGAAGCTCAATCGATGGCTAAGCTTGCTGGGGAGTGGGAGGACTCACAGAAGACAGCCTTTGATGAGGGACATTTCCTGCACGCATGGAACGAAGGTACACTGCCTGATTTTAAAGCCAACAATCCAAGTATCTATAGCAGCCAAGGACCAACAAAAGGGCAGTTGAAGGCTAACTTCAAGCACTTAACCAAATTGATTGAAGTGCTTGAAAACGATCCTAAAGTCATGAACGCGCTGGCTGGAGAAAAAGAGGTTATCATGACTGCTTCTTTTCACGGGATCAAATGGAAAATCATGATTGACAGTTATAACCCTGAGAAAGCTACATTTTCAGACCTCAAGGGACTGCAATCTATTGATAAAACATTTTGGAATAAAGAATCGCGAGCTCCTGAGAGTTTCATTCAACACTATGGATATGACATCCAAATGGCTGTTTACGCAGAGATTGAAAGAAGAGCTACTAATAACAAAGAGTGGTTGCTTCCTCATTTGGTTGTGGTAACAAAAGAGACTGTACCCGATCACGATATCGCTTTTTTATCTCATGAAAACATCCCAAGAGCACTTAATATAGTCGCCAATAATATTGAGCGCGTCAAGGCGGTCAAGTCAGGATTGGTACAGCCAGTCCGCTGTGAAAAATGCGACTACTGCAAATTAGATAAAAAGGTTATGCGAATAAAAGAATTCTCAGAATTTGAGTTGTACTAATGAGTACCTTTGGTTTTCATCCAGCGAAGAAACCTAAGCATAAACGCAATAAACCCACTGCCAAACAACGTGGAGCAATTAGCAACGAGGTATACAACGCCGCTATGGAACGATCAGGTGGACGCTGTGAACGCTGTGGGAGAATCGAGGGCTTACAGTGTGCCCACTTAATCAGGCGCTGGCAGATCGATGGTAAAACGACGGTGAAGGATGTGGCGATGTTATGCGGTCCTAGTGTGAATACTGGTACCTGCCACAACTGGATTGATTACACGAAGGATGGCAAACAGTGGGCGGTAGATTTCAGGGATCAGCTCTATGAGCAATGAACCCGCCGTACAAGTGGAGATACACGTCCTCAGTCCAGATTGCAAGGTGTGTGGTCAAGAGATTAATCCAGAACGAGAGGTATACATTGGACGCACTCGGGTATGTCCTCGCTGCTATGGTGAGCTGACAAGCGGTAGAGATCGCAAGGATCGGAAATATAGAATCAAAAAACGATGAAATTGAGGTGTGGCTAATGTCAACAGAGTTACTAGCAAGAACATACAAGATGATTGAGTGTCTAGCAGAAGCTGCTCGGACAATCCAAGAACAGGACAAGGTGATCAAACGAGTTAAAGAAGAAAATGAAAAGCTTCGTAACGGTGAGTATGCAGTGAATTATGCCCCGCATTATATCGGAGCGCTTAAGGAACGTAATCAGCAGCTAGAGTGGGAACTTGAGGCTTGGCGTAACTGCAAGAAAGTACAACTACCAAAGGAAGTGGCTGCTGAACTTGATGAATTAATCATTAAAGGGATATCAAACGCAGCTATAGCGAGTAGGTTTTTCACGGCAAGTGATGCAGACAAAGAACGTTATGGAGTGAGTAAACTTATCGATTGGTCCGAACGTGGTCTAACAGAGCAAGGAAAAATTAGAGTAATGATTTTTCTATCAGCTTTAGTCAACGGATACACCGAAGAACGAGAGTCGGAGAAGGATGTTCCATCGAATATCCGAACAGAGGTAACTGAAATTATTAAGTACTGGATGGGCACACCTCCTGTAGCAGACGAGGGAAACGACGCTGAACGTTTGACTGAATGGATCTTTGATCACTTTCAGCGGCACGGGGATGACAAATTGCCCTTTTAAAGTAAAGCAGGTGAGGTAATGGACGGGCCGCAACTTGAAGATGGTTATACCCGTGTAGCCAATGAAATATTGGAGCAGGTGGCTCAACGAAAGTTCAATGCCACACAACTAAGAATTATCATGATCGTCTGGCGGTACACCTACGGTTATCGCCGGAAAGACCATGACTTCGCACTAACATTCTTGCAACAGCTCACTTGCCTCTCTGCCAGCACTGTTAAAAGGGAGGTAGGGCTGCTCATTAAATCAAAAGTAATTCTTGTTACTCAAAAAGAAACGAGTGTAATGCCTAGACGGCTATCATTCAATAAACATTATGAACAATGGACTATTCAGAAAAGCGGTGATGAAATGGATTGTGAAAATGACTTGTTTACGTCAGCCGAGGGTTCAGATCTGACCCCTCAAGAATCACTTAATAATGAAATCCGAGGTATCAGATCTAGTACCCCCGAGGTATCAGATCTGACCCCTCAAGTAGAGGTTTCGAGGTATCAGATCCGACCCCCATTAAAAGAAATAAAGATCTTAAAGAAAAGTATTAAAGAAAATATAGCGATGTTTGATGATTTCTATAATAACTACCCTAGAAAGATATCGAAAGAAGCTGCAAAAAAGGCATGGGAAAAGTTGTGCAAGATAGAGGACTTTGATCCGGATACTGCTATTCACAATACAGCCAATTTTGCTGAGACCTGTAAACTGGTTCAAACAGATAAGAAATACATTCCTCATCCTTCAACCTTTCTAAACCAGAAACGCTATAAAGATTATCCGGTGGTAGATCCGGAAGGAATGCTGAAGCCAGCAGTAACAGAAAACCAAAATACAGGCGATGTAATAGACCGCGCTATGCAGAGGGAGTTGATGAACATTGGATCGGGTCGGCGTGACAGCAATTCTGAAATATCTCCGCTCGGCATACCGGAGCTTTGTGATTAATGACAACGAGATAGATGCAGTTATATCCACCTGGCAGGACATTCTTCAGGACATTCCTAATGAAGTGGCTTATGCAACTGTAAGGAATCTTTGTAGGGTGAGACCTAAGTTTGCTCCTGATCCAGCAGATATTTATCTCGCATGCACTGAACACAAAGCAGAGATGACCATTTACCAGGCTCAACGGCTGGAGCAGGAGCAGAGAGTCTTGGAACTTCAAGAGTATCATGAGAAAGAAAAGGTAGGTCCACCACCGGACTTCATTCAGAAAAAGATCGATGCTATTTACAGAACGAAGGTGAAGACAGATGAATCTTGATGCTGAACGAGCGCTACTAGGTTCACTACTAAAGGATCACACCTTGATGGATGATTGTTTTCTTGTGCCTGCTGACTTCACTGAAGAGGAAGAGGATAACCGACTCCTTTTCAAGGTTCTGCAATATGCAAAGGAACATTCGGACGAAGCAGCTAACCCATTTGATCCTGTTGTACTTGTATCCAAATGGGGAGCAAGACTGCAGCGGATTGGAGGGCTTACACGCCTCATGGCTCTACGTGATTCTGTCCCTAGTACAGACAGTTTCACTTATTACCAGCGGGCAGTCCGTACCGATCGTATTCAGCAGGAATTGGCAGAGTTAGGGCGTCAAATTGCAACAAACGGTGGCGGTGACATCGCTGAGCTTAAAGCCAAGATGGAGCAGTTAGAGGAGTTGCAGCAAGGAGACAGTGACGGCGGGCTTGTCCATATGGCTACGTTGCTGGAAGGACATGAAAAAGTAATAGCTAAACGTGCCAACAGTGGTGGTATAACCGGGGCGAAAGCAGCCAGTGAAGATTTCACACAATTGAGTAAAGGACATCAAATTGGTGATTTGGAGATACTGGCAGGCCGCCCTTCAATGGGCAAGACACTCTACATGGCAAATGATGTGGACGCAGTAACGTCATCTGGGTGGGGGGATGCAGTCTTCTCATTGGAGATGGGTGGAATGGAGATTGTTGAACAGATTGCATCATGTATCGGAGGAATAAAAAGAGACCGCATAGCATCGGGGCAGATGTCTGATAACGACTGGCTTCGGTATGGGGATGCCTTAGAGATTATCGCCGGGCGGTTGTTGTATATCGATGATCGTTCAGGAGCGACTGTAGAGTACATTCGCCGACAAGTGAAGTCATTGAAAAAGAAACATCCCGGCAAGCGCTGGGTGATCCATATCGACTTTTTACAGTTCATCCAAACAGAAAAAAACTTTGAAAACACCAAAGAACGTATTGGATACATTACGAAGTATCTGAAGCGAATGGCACGGCAGTTACAGGTCTGCGTTGTCTGCTTATCGGCAGTAGGGCGGAGTTGTGAGCAGCGTCCAGATAAGCGGCCGTTGATGTCAGACTTACGTGACTCCGGGGACATTGAATCAGATGCTGATGTTGTGACATTCATCTATCGAGATGACTATTACTATCCGGAAAGTCCTAAAAAAGGATTCGCTGAGATCATCGTTGCAAAGGGCAGAAAGATTGGGACAGGCACATTTGATATGGCCTTCGTACCGAGTATCAGTCGTTTTGTGAACTTGGACAAGGATCAAAAATACAAGCTCGCTGAGAAGGTGAGAGAGCATGAGCAGCAAAGGAAGAATCGAAGATGATGCAGCCTATGAAAATACGCTTGCATGGATGGTAGAGAAGGCGGAACTGTTGGATGATCCTTTAACGCTGGCAGTGGAAGAACGCAACAAACTGCAACGAATCTATGACTTTGTAGAGCAACGTGTCCTTGAGTACAACCGTGGGCAGATGCTGCTAGCGGACCCGGGACGCCTCAAGCTATACAAGGCTACAGGGGTTGCGTATCAAGAATTCAAATAGGGGGGATGGAAGATGGAAGAATGCAGATGTCCTAATTGCAATTCAGCAGCCACACATACATGGGCGCTAGTGCCATTGTGTCAAGAACACTTTGAAGCAGTGAAACAAGAAACACACCTTTACTATAAAAAGCGAATCGCATATTCTGCACGATTAACATATATGAGCATCAGTTTCTTGATTCCTTGGAGTCGGAAGGAGTGGGGGCATGCGATTCGTAGGGATTGACCCCGCCACTCAAACAGCCGTTGTTGCTCTTGATGAAGATGGAAATCCAGTTCTTGAAGTGACCTTTCGAGGAAAAGGAAAGGATGTCAAAGGTGGTATATCTCCAGAACAACGCATGTCGCTTGAGAACCAGCTTTATAACGTTCTAAAACCCGAGGATGTAATCCTGAAGGAAGGGGTAGCGAACGGCTCTCAAATGCTCATAACCACTGCTAAAATACACGGTGGGCTGGAAGGGATGATTACCCGGAAGGGGTTAACCTTTGAGGAGATAGCTCCACTAGCGGTGAAAAAATATGTGGATGTCCAAAGCTGGATAGGAGAACCGGGATCGAAGGTATTGCTCAAAGGCAAAGCCAAAAAGGAAGCAATGGCTGTCGCAGCCCTGAAGCACTTCGGATACGAGAATCCCAGTCATGACATTGTAGATGCCTATATTATCGCAAAGATATGTGAGGCGATATATAGGGTGCGGAACGGAAGACCAATGGACTCATACCCTCTTTACCAACATGAAGTGATCTGGTCCATCATTGATCCAGAGGCATACAAGGAGTACGAAATAACGAAAAAGAAGAAACCCAAAAAAACGAACACACGCCCAGGGAAGCCTGCGGCGGCGGGCAGTCACACCCATTTGAAGGAACAACAGTTCTTATTTTAGGGAGGTGCGGGGTGAACTGGAAAAAAGCAACGCTTGGACAGCTTTATGAGATTGCCTATAACGATGACGGAGCTGCACCAATTTACAAAAGTAGTGCTCTTGCTGAGATTCAGCGGAGACGTAAAAGACCTATGAGCAAGGTCAATCACAAGATCAAGGCGGTGTATCCAAGATGAGAGAAATCATCGTTGATAACTTCGCAGGTGGCGGAGGTGCTTCCACAGGGATTGAGCTTGCAACTGGACGATCAGTGGACATAGCGATTAACCACGATCCAGCAGCTATAGCCATGCACCGTGCGAATCATCCAGAAACTGAACATTACTGTGAATCTGTGTGGGACGTTGATCCCCGAGAAATTGCAGCAGGACGTCCAGTGGGATTGGTTTGGTTATCACCTGACTGCAAGCACTTCAGTAAAGCTAAGGGTGGAAAACCTGTGGAAAAGACCATCAGAGGGCTTGCTTGGATCGCAGTAAGATGGGCAGCTACAGTTCGTCCTCGGGTGATCATGTTGGAGAATGTTGAAGAGTTTAAAACATGGGGGCCGCTGATGAAAGACGGTTATCCCGATCCTGATCAAAAGGGGCGGACGTTCAATTGCTTCGTCAACGCTCTACGCCGTCAAGGATATAACGTGGAATGGCGTGAACTGAGAGCATGTGATTACGGAGCACCTACAATTCGTAAACGACTGTTTCTGATAGCTCGTCGCGATGGACGCCCGATAGTCTGGCCGGAGCCCACGCACGGAGCCCCGGATAGTCAGGAAGTGTTAGCCGGCAAGCGTGCACCATGGAGAACGGCTGCTGAGATTATTGATTGGTCGCTTCCTTGCCCATCCATCTTTGAACGTAAGAAGCCATTGGCAGATAACACTTTACGTCGAATCGCTCGGGGTATTCAGAAGTTCGTAATCAATAATGCTAATCCGTTTATAGTGCGAGTGAACCATAGTGGATCTAATCATCATTATTGCGATTCTATCGAAGAACCATTTAAGACCATCACGTCAAAGAATGGTTGGGGCCTAGTAACTCCCTATATTGCTCGTATTGGTCAGACTGGATTTGGTGGTGACCGCCTGCAATACGAAGTGGAAGATCCATTAACTACAATCACTACCAAAGCAGAACACTTGCTTGTGACTCCTATTTTGGGGGTCAATACTACCGGCCATCCCGGAAGTCCACCACATGAACCACTCAGGACGATAACAACTGGAAGTCATCACATGCTGCTTAGTCCTACGCTAATTCAAATGGGCTACACCGAAAGGGAGGGGCAAGCTCCACGAGCACTTGATCTTGATAAACCGATCGGAACGATTACAGCAGCTGGAAATAAGTTTGCTCTTGCGGCAGCATGCTTGATTAAGCACTACGGTGGCGGATATAAAGGACCGGGTAACGCAGTAGACGAACCGCTTTCTACAGTCACAACGGTAGATCATAATGCTATCGTTACAAGCCATATGGTCAAGTTACGGGGAACTAATATCGGACATGCAACAGATGAGCCAGTCCATACAGTGACCGCTGGAGGGTTGCATATCGGAGAAGTTAGAGCCTTTCTGATTGCTTATTACGGTTCTAGCGTAGGACAGGATCTATCAGATCCCCTGCAAACGGTAGTTACCAAAGATAGATTTGGGCTAGTAACGATCCATGGTGTGGAATATCAGATCGTAGATATCGGCATGAGAATGCTTGAGCCACATGAACTATTCGCTGCTCAGGGATTCCCGTCCAAATACATCATTAATGTCGATGCCGATGGCAGGCGTTATTCCAAGAGCGCACAGGTTGCTCGGTGCGGAAATGCTGTACCTCCACCATTTGCCGAGGCGCTTGTGAAAGCAAACCTACCAGAAATGTGTGTGGGTGCTGGAAAGTCACTTTCACTTGAGCGCTACAAGCCAGCAGTTGGTCAGATGGAGTTTAGCCTCTGAACTGATTAATTAAAATGCCTCAATGCTGCCTTAAAAGTCTCTACTACTAGTGACACGATTACTGGATGTGCTTCGATCCATTTAATAATTTGAGCTATTTTGTCTTTCATTTGATTTCTCCTCGATAACGTGAGATCCATGGGTATTTTCCATGGTCACGTTAACTATCGCTGTACCTGTCGATTTAGTTGGGAGAGAAATGAAATATTTTAGGGCATAGCCTATAGGAGTGATAAATGATGGATTATCTTCTAAACAAAATCAAAGACTGCACGACAATGCCTGAACTGGACGCAATGAGGCTAGAACTGGTGAAAGCAGGAAAGGCGTTTCCAGATAGTTTTCAGACATTGCAAGCAGCATTTATCAAGAAAAAGAACCAGCTTAACAGGATTCCACTGTGCAAAAGGGAGTGGTAAAGCATGCTAGGTAATGCATAAAAAAACTAGATGGTGAGGGTTAACCTCCCTCTAACTTGCTGAGTAGTAAAACATATAGTTAATTCCAATGAAAAACAGGACTAATAGAACAACTGTCAGAATGCCAAGCCAAATAAGTATCTTACGATTCATTAAATCACCTCGATGTAATTTCCTGAATTATACCATAGGGAGGCATAACCAGTATGAGTGATCAAGAACGTGAGATAAGAGTTAACTTACTGGACGGATCAGAAGTAATTATGAATACCGGTGACAGAGTGTTATTTCAGGCTTCTAGTCCTGGGGCAATTCCACTATCTATAGATCCTGAAATAATCATGGATGATGTGCTGGCTGCTCTAGAAGAGTCACAACAAGAGGGGGAACGATTAAACGAAATTTGCAAACAATTAGCCGGAGAAGAAATGTTGTTCCAAGACGGGAAGTACGAAACTGAAATGCAGATGGTGCAAGGCAAGTTGGTAGAGGCACAGCAGACCATAGCCCGGCACGAAGAAGCGTTAAACGGGATTATTGCTTACAGCACAGATAAAAACGCAGTAGATATTGCGAGTGAATCAATGGGATACCCAGAAGATGAAAACGAAGAAAAAAAATGCGGATATTGTACGGGCAGACCATTAGTTGATAGAAAGCCTTTAATGAAAAGTCAATTAAGTGATTATAGTGTGTTTATCAATAGTGCGAATTACTTGGAGGATAGCGTGATTGGTGGAAGTGTACCACATTCGTTATACGGGGTAAGGATAAAATTCTGCCCTGTATGTGGTAAGGAGTTGGTTGAGTCATGACACAGGTAAAGGATAAGACAGACCAGCAGCTTAACCGGGCGCTGGCGGAGTTGATGGGGTACACAGTCTACCACTATGCAAGGATGTTGCAGAGAGATGCTATTTTGAATTAACAGCTCCTGATGGATATCCGGAAATTGTATTCGGCGGAGAACGTAAGACGGAGCTTGAAGCATGGGCTGACGTTCCTAACTACTGCAATGACCCTGCTGCCAGCCTAGAGGTACAGGCAAAGGCTATAGAGGTAGATCATGAGGGCTATCTGCTTAACTTGATGGATGCTGTATACGGCGGTTATGTAGCTGCATCCTCTGAAAGGATTGCAGGACTACTCACCGCCAGCCCCCGAGAGAGGGCAGAGGAGGCATATATCACGCTACAGGGGGAGACATGAATACCTTAAGCCTGTTCAGTGGAATTGCAGGAATTGATTTAGCAGCTGAGTGGGCCGGCATGCAGACGATAGCATTTTGCGAACGTGAACCATTCCCGCAGAAAGTATTAAAGAAGCGCTGGCCGGATGTTCCTATATACGACGATGTATGCACGTTAACGAAAGCGAGGTTAGAAGCAGATGGAATCGACACTAGAGCAATTGGACTTATTTCCGCCAGATACCCTTGCCAGCCTTTTAGTAATGCCGGGAAGCGAGAAGGCAAAAATGATGACCGCCACCTCTGGCCAGAGGTTAAGCGCCTACTGGAAGAGATCAGACCCCGTTGGTTTGTTGGCGAAAATGTTGCTGGGCACGTCACATTGGGGCTCGACACTGTGCTTTTTGACTTGGGAGACATCGGGTACACCTGCCAATCGTTTGTTATTCCGTCTAGTGCCGTCGGCGCCCCACACCGAAGAGACAGAGTCTTTATTTTGGCCTACACCGACAGCCTCGGAGACAACGGCAAGGGAGAACTTGAAATTGACGGATACAGGAAGAAGGGTATGCAAGAACGGAAGCAGTCACAGTGTCGATCTGGCAACAACAGTGAAAATGTGGCCGACACCTACAACGCGGGAATGGAAGGGTGCCAGGACACCAGAAGCATTAGCAAAGACGGGGCGAAATCCCGAAACGAACACCCTTGGGGATGCGGTGAGAATAAATCAAGAAGGTCAACTCAACCCGAATTGGGTAGAGTCCTTGATGGGATTTCCTCAAGATTGGACAAACACAGATGGCCTGCTGGATTAGGAGCACAACAATATGACTGGGAGCCGAGAAGAGTGGCAACCGGTGTAAAAGACAGAGTCGGAAGGTTGAAGGCACTGGGTAACGCTGTAAATCCACGCCAGATCTACCCGATCATGGCTGCTATAAAAGCGATAGATGATGCACTAAGCCGACAGGCCACCGTAACGACCGAATAGGCGCGAGCCGTAAGAGATCATTCGGATCATTAAGGGAGTAGGAGTAGCCCTCCTCTCCCAACAACTGTGAAGCAAAAGTATTTACAACTTAGATTTCTCTTTATACTTTGACCAATTAATCCAAGAGATGCTTAAAAAACCTAAAGTCATAATAAGAAGTTGTATTGGATCTCGATTAATATCGAATACAATTCCGATGCTAGCAGCGAGAGGAATTAATACAAGACAAATAATAGAAATCCATTTATTAATATTTTGAGATTCCCTTTTTTCGGTATTCATATTTTAACCCCATTTTCAAAAAAAATAGTAATTATCAACCTAATATATTATATCATGCCAACTTAGGTTGATGTCCACACGCTGTACAGTACGAAGATACATGGACAGAGAGGGTTAGTAGCCCTCCTCTCCCACAAGGAGGATATAACGTGGCATGTTCAGCATTTAACGGTTCTACATGTTCGGTAAGCGGCAGCTCTTGCATGTTTGTATTTCCTGACAGCCAAGCTTGCGCTGAAATCTACAATGAAGGTCCTGACGCTCATGTCGATAAGTGCGAGGATTGCAGGTTCTTTTACACGAATGATGGTAAGCGTTGCTGTACAACGAGACCTTATTTTCCAGTATGGGAAGGAGATCCTCCTAAGACAGATTATTTAGAAGATGACTTAACGTCTTGTGGTGGATTTGAAGCAGCAAGGGAGGAAGCCCAATGACACAAAGGGACTGGCAAAAGGATATGGATGATGTACAAGGCTATCTGAAGAATAAGCACCTAGTCCACCATAATGAACAGACTTTAAGAGGGGAACCAGTTGCTGTGGTACTTCAATACTGGCTCCAAGAAGCCAAAGAACTCCAAGAGATCATGTCGGGACGTGGTAGAGAAATACTAAGACTTCGTAGCTTATTGGGAGGTCTCAATGATGAACTGACAGCAACAGAAGACCGCGCAGACGCAGCAGAGGCACGGGAACAAAAATTAATAGATATCATGCATATCATCGCGTTTGAATCAGATGACGAAAAGACCAGGGAATATGCGTCACAGATGTTATCCACCCTTTACCTAGATACCCCAGCACCCACACCAACAAAGACGCGGCATGCTTGCTTCAACTGTGATGGAGAGAAAACGTTCGTGTGCTATCACGATAACCAAGGACCAACCATTGAACCTTGTGAAATATGTAATGGTGAGGGGACTCTGCTGTATGACGAAGAGCAACTCAAGCATTTGCTACCAGACGTAGCACCCAAGGAGGGTAGCTCATGAAGCTTGTGAAATTGAAAGATGTGATAGAGACATTGGAAGATTTAAAGGACAACTATAATGATTTGCGTTTGTTGATAGCTGACCAAGTTAGAGACAAGCAAATCGATGAAGCGAAAAATAACTTTGAGAAGTTGGAGAGATTAGGAATAGCAATAGAGCAAATGGAGAACTTGAATGTCCAAGTGTAGGCAAATGGAATTCGCAGGGTAGGCTGTACTGAACTTATAACACCCAAATTTGAGAGGAGCAATTATAAATGGCTAAAGCAGAAAAGTTTCACACAGAAGCAATCGAGGAAACATATGAAATGTTGGCAGATATGATCCAGAAGCACCACCATTATTTTGGTGACACAGAGGTACTGATCCTCATGAAGCACGGCGGCTGGAAGTCCAAAGGTAAGACAGTGTTCGGCAAGTTTAAGGTGCTGGGTGATGATCTGCGTAGCACATGGGAAAAAGACGCTATCCTGTACCTCAACGCCGAGATGTGGAACAAGATGAGCGAACCACAACAAAGGTACGTATTAGATCATGCGCTCTTTATGCTTGATCTCAAGTCGGACAAGGACGGCAACACTTTGGAAGCAGCTGACGGGCGCCCATTGCTTAAGACAGTTCCGCCTGATATTGAGGCATTTGTTGAGGTCATCAAGCGCCACGGTCCAACGACTGAGGACGTAAAACGCCTTGGACTCGCAATTAAAGAAGTGAATATGGACCAGCTAACCATTGAAGATGTGATCGCTAAACAACAGGGCGGGGATCAACCAAAACAACCAGGAAACGGCGTCAAGGTTACTCATAACCTAGATGGGACAGTGGAGGTTGAGGACAAGAATCAACTCACGATTGAACAGCTCGCTGAAGCAGAAGCTACTACTGAAAATGGTGTAGGTGATGGTCCTAAAATCCCTGAGAGTGACGACGATCTGCCGTTCTAAGCTGGTACACGCCCCGGCTTCGGTCGGGGAACTCTCTTTACAGATAGAGGTGATTGAGTGACACAGATTACGTTTGAACTACCGGAATTGGATAGAAAGAGGACGCAGGCTGCAGTAGAGGCGGCATTGGAGAAGTACCGAATATTCAAATCTACTTTGATTGAAGAACGAGAAGCACAAACAATAGCTTCCTGGTCAGATGCTCCAAAAGGCTTCACAGGAACAACTAGTGACCAGACATCTAACATCGCAATTTATAATGTTGATGAACCGGCAGCTCGCAAAGCTTATTGTGAAAGAATTGAGAGGGCGGTCAGTAAGCTTCCTAGAAGAGAACGTTTATTGATTACAGAGAGGTACCTTAATACAGATTGTGATTTTGATTATGTGGTATTCAATCATGTTTTTGATCCTCCAATCGGAGAGACGACCTATTACAGATTAAAGTGGAAGGCGTTCTATAAGATCGCACTAAACCTTAATATACAAGTAGTTAAGGAAGTGAAGGGATCAAGAAATATTGAAGGGAATAAGAAGTCATAAGACAACCATTTATGACAGTATGATAAATTGAGGTGATGATATGAGCACGCTGAATATAGATGATCTGCCTCCAGTTCTCAAGGTAGAAGATATACAGAAGTTTTTAACAATTGGCAGAAATCAAGCTTATGATTTGTGTAACTCCGGACAGTTCCATGTGGTTAAAGTGGGTAGATCAATTAAAATTCCTCGTGAGCCATTCGTGAAATGGTTTCTGGGAGAAAGTAAAGAAAAGCAAGGCTAACAGCCTGCTTTTTTTTTGCAAAGTACATTTCAAAAAGTAGTATCTAGTATCAATATTCACTTAGGTTTCTGTGAAATATGGTATTATTTAGGGGTGATATACAATTTTAAAAATTCATATCCAAGTAGGGGAGAAATATATGACAAAGATCTGTTCTGTGAATATGTATTTTGAATATGTGTGGGATGAAATTGAGGAACTTGGATTTGAAGATAGTCAATCTTTTTTGGATTACGAAATTATAGTATGGAATCCTAACCATTTGTTTGGGAGTTATACGGAGCATTCGAAATATAAAGGGTGCAGGTCAATTGATGATCATGATTCTGTTAGAATCTTAAAGGATATTGAGAGACGACTATTAGAAATTAATACACTATTAGAAATGGGGAAAAATATTTTTATAGTTTCTCCAAAACCGGAGACTTGTTACCTTGATTCTGGACAGAGAGAGTATTCAGGAACAGGGAAAAATAGACAAACAACAAGAAAAGTTTACCCGTTTAATTTAGTAAAATCCATGCCTATAGAGGGAATAGATACAGTTGAGGCTGAAGGGAAAAATTTTGAATTTAGGGGGGGAGGGCCATTCAAAGACTTTATCGAGTCTAATAAAAAAACGATGAGGTATAACTCCTATTTTAGTAAATCTATGGGGTCTCCTTATTTATTTATAAAAGGTACTGAAAAAGTTGTAGGAACCTGTTTTGATAGCTTGAATGGGAAGATTGTTTTTATTCCGAATGTACTCGATGCAGAAGTGGAGGTTTCAGATGATGAAAGGATGCAAGCTGAAGAGGTTTTCATTGAATCGATTGTGAAGCTAGATAGCGCGTTAAAAAGTAAAGTGGAAAGCGAGATTTTACCTGAATGGAGTAATAACTACCTACTCCCCGATGAGCACGAAGAGAAGGGGAAACTTATGGAGTTACAGAAACAAATAGAATTGTTGGAGTCTAGGATTATAGATCAGCGTCAAGCAATTAAAGATATTGAGGAATATAAAATATTATTTACAGGGACAGGTACTCCTTTAGAGCAAATAATAAAGAAAATATTCATAGAACTTGGTTTTGAAGCTACCGAGGGGCTACCTGGTCGAGATGATTTGATTTTAAAATATATGGATAAAGTAGCAGTAGTAGAAGTAAAAGGTGTGACCAAAAGCGCAGCTGAGAAGCATGCGGCCCAGTTAGAGAAGTGGGTTAGTGGATACATAGAAAAGTATGGCGTTAGTCCGAAAGGTATGCTTATTGTAAATTCTTTTTGCAATTTACCTCTCACTGAAAGAGTGGAGGAGACCTTTCCACATCAAATGTTGAGCTACTCAGAAAAAAGAGAGCATGTTTTATTAAACACTTTGCAACTTTTAGGCGCATTTATAGATATTCGCAAAAAACCTGAAATTAAAGAAAGTGTAATCGAAGATCTATTTTCTACTAATGGGACTTACAATTCCTATAACAATTGGTTTGAATTTCTGGATCACACTGCATTATAGATGAGATTTTTCCAACTTCTAAATTGGTGCTATTTTTGGTGTTAAACTTTAGAATATTTAAAGGGATATCGAAAAACTAAGAAAGATTAGAATAAGGACAACCCCTTTGTTGACGCTAATCCAAGGTAATAATAGGGGATGGTAAGGGAACATGAAATACGCGCAAATACACGGTGTTCACACCATTGAAGGGGAACGAACACCACAGCAAATTTCTGTTGACTCATCGTGAGCGCGAAGTTTTTGAGCTTCTCGTGCAGGACAAAACGACTCGTGATATCGCTGGCTTATTATTTATCAGCGAAAAAACAGTTCGAAACCACATTTCCAATGTAATGCAAAAACTAAACGTTAAAGGCCGTTCACAAGCGGTTGTCGAGCTGATCAAGCTTGGGGAGCTGAAAATATAGCTGGCCATGTCTTCGGAAGTGACGCGTTTAAGCCTTCTTTTGCCCTTCGGGGCAAAGGGAGGTTTTTTGTTTACTCACCAAAACAACTGAAGAGTGAGTTAGATCACCGTATGATTTTTATGACATGGTAAATTAGAGCTATTAAGGTAGTTCAGGAGGATCTGTTATGACCAGATATGAACAACAAAGAAATTTTCTGAAATCCAATTTTCATGAATTCAAACATATCAAAACAGATAAGATCAAGGGAATTGCACAACCGCCAATTGTTAAGCTATTTGATTCAGATGCACTAATTATTGATTTGCCCAAGGTCAGCAAAGACGTTGTGAGTAAAGAAAATATTTTTGATTGTATAGATCAAAGAAGAAGTACACGGTTCTATTCTGAGGATACTGTTAGTCTGGAGGAGTTATCCTATTTATTATGGGCTACCCAAGGGATTAGCGGTATGAATAAGAACGGACTTACGCTGCGGACTGTACCCTGCAGTGGGGCGACGCACACCTTTGAAACCTATTTAATGATTATGCGTGTAGAGGGCATTGGACAAGGGATCTACAGATACCTGCCTGTGGAACATAAGCTCTTATTTATGTTTGAATTAGATCAACTTGAACAAAAGATTGATGCTATTACTTTGGATCAGCCCTTTGTCCCTAACTTTGCCAAAAAGGCTTCTGTATTGTTTGCCTGGAGTACCACACCCTACCGCTCCGAATGGAAGTATGATATTTCTGCTCACAAAAAAATCCTCATCGATGTTGGACATGTCTGCCAGAACCTTTATTTAGCCAGCGAATCCATCGGTGCAGGTGCTTGCGCAATTGGAATCTATGATCAAAAGTTGATAGATGAGATTTTAGAATTAGACGGCGATGAAGAGTTTGTTATCTATCTTGGGGCAGTTGGGAAGAAACGAGAGTAGCTATGAAGGCTAGATACGGCTTCGGAAGTGAGACATATAAGCCTTTTTCACCCTTCGGGGTGGGAAAGGTTTTTTTGATTATAATCCAGTGTATTTGCCCAACTGCTCAGTCTGAACGAAGAGGAAATCGTAATGTTTAATTGATAATCATTCTCATTGCATATATAATTAACCCAAAGTAAGAGGAAGCAGGGATGAGCATGGAGCGAAGCAATGGACTGAAAGAAGCAGAAACGATTGATGCCCATAAGACGCTTACATGTGAAGGGGTGGATTATAATTATCGTTTTGATGGGGCTCATTTTGAGATTAAACCTCCAGTCGAAATAGGGGAAGGCAGTTGCCGTAGCCTGCTTAGCCATGGGTATATCCAGATGACAGATTTTAATCTCTGTTTTAATCGGGATATCGAAGCGAAGGGCAATTTTAGCACTCCGCGTACAGAGCTGGCATTCTGCATGGGGCATGGCATTGAGTGGGGGACCTCGCTGAAATCGGACTATTTTGTTATAGATACAGGAGAAATTGCGCTGTTTCATGGCGGAGTAAGAAGTGAAAACTGCACATACCTGAGTGGAGCGGGGTACCGATTCATCAGCATAGATATGAGCCCTGCACAATTTGAGCGGATGACCAGTGGTCTGACTGAGGATACACGGCTTCGCATCGGAGCTGGTGCGGGTTTGTTTTTTGGAAAAAATAACATCACACCATCCATCCGCTTCATTCTATCGCAGATTGCGGATTGTTCCTATAGCCATGGCATGCGTGAACTTTATCTGGAGGGCAAAATGCTGGAGCTTATGGCGGTCTATCTCAATGAATCTTTATATGAAGCAGACCGGATTCCACGCTCGGTCAAGCTGTCCAGAGAGGATATGGAGAGCCTGCGGCTCGCTAAGGAGATTTTACAGCGTGATTATTTGCACCCGCCGACGCTTGCAGGCCTTTCTCGCATTATATGCCTCAATGAGTTCAAGCTGAAAAAGGGCTTTAAGGAAATGTTTGGTTATACCGTGCATGCCTACGTTATCGAACAACGGATGCAGAGAGCGCAGCAGCTGCTGGAACAAGGGAGTATGACTGTAAGTGAAGCAGCCTCCAGAGTTGGATACGGTAATGTGAGTCATTTCTCGGCAGCCTTCCGCAAAAAGTTCGGTGTGCGTCCAGGAGAATATCTGATCAGCGGCAGGCAGCGTCTCTTCGGTATTAAGTTGTAAGTCCGTATCCTGCACAGATGCTCCTGATTTGGTTAATTATAATCCCTTAAACGGTAGCAATCGTGAACAACGTTCCTATACACTAGTGCACAGAGAATCATTCTCAGTGCACTTTTTTTGCGCGTAATTACCAAGAGTGGGGGAACGGCTGTGAGTAAAACCAAAACCGGCATGCCAAGGCTGCTGGAGATCGCCGGAGAGAAGCGAGGTTTGCTGCTCTTGTCCGGAATATTGTCATCTGTCAGCGCTGTATTAATGCTGATTCCGTTTTTGTCTGTTTATTTCATTTTGGCAGAGCTGCTGCGCCATGCTTCATCGCCTGGACAGGTCGACGGTGCGTATATGATCCGCTGGGGGTGGATTGCACTTGGAGGGTTAATCGGAGGGCTGGTGACTTCGTATTGTGGAATTATGTGCTCGCATATTGCGGCTTTTCGAATTCAATATAATTTGCGTGTGCGAATGACCGAGCATTTGGGCAGATTGCCGCTCGGATTCCTGAACGGGACTTCAACAGGCGTGGTCAAGAAGACGCTAGAGCAGAATGTCGACAAGGTGGAAAATTTCGTAGCGCATCAGCTTCCCGATTTAGTCAGCGTGCTGGCTTCTACGGTGCTGATGATCGTGGCGATGTTTTGGCTTAGTCCGCCGTTAGCGGTAGCTTGCCTGCTGCCGATAATTATAGGATTAGGTGTGCAGTCAGCGCTTATGATGAGCAGCAGAGGCAAGGCCAGTGTGAAGCAGTATCATGATTCGTTGGAGCAGATCAATACTTCGGCGGTGCAGTATGTACGGGGGATGCCCGCGGTTAAGGTGTTCGGGCAGACAGTGCATTCTTTCAGAAAGTTCTACAGTGATATGACCAGCTACCGCGATTATTGTCTGGAGTATACGGACCGTTATCAAACAGGTTATATCTTATTCAAAACATTGCTGGCATCACCATTTGCCTTTATTTTGCCGGTGGGCGTCTTCATGCTAAGCGGTCGGCCGGATTCCATGTCCTTTGCGCTTGTGCTGTTGTTCTTTCTGATTATGGCACCCGGCGTTTCATCTCCGCTCTACAAGCTACTTCTGCTGGCTTCAAGCACTCGGGATATTGGCGAAGGCGTGGAGCGGATGGACCGTCTCTTAGCACAGCAGCCTGTACCGGAAATAGCAGAACCGCTATCCCCGCATACTTTTGATGTTGAATTTGTGGATGTAACTTTCTCCTACAGTGAAGATGCAGGGACTGCAGCGGCGCTTAGCGAAGTCTCATTCCGTGCAGAACAAGGGAAGGTTACAGCACTGGTAGGCCCGTCAGGTTCGGGAAAATCGACGGTGGCCAGCTTGGTGCCGCGGTTCTGGGACCCGCAAGTGGGTGCGATCCGTATCGGTGGAGTCGATATTCGCCATATGGCGATCCATGAATTAATGAATACAGTTGCTTTTGTATTTCAGGAAACCTTCCTGTTCTATGACACTTTGTATGAGAATATTGCTGTCGGCAAACCGGGAGCGACTTTGGAGGAAGTCCAGGCTGCAGCCAGAGCGGCACAATGCGACGAGTTCATTACTCGGCTCCCGCAGGGATACGATACGTTAATTGGTGAGGGCGGTGTCTATCTCTCGGGTGGTGAGGAGCAGCGCATTGCGGTAGCTCGGGCTATTCTCAAAAATGCACCAGTGCTCGTGCTCGACGAAGCGACCGCTTTTGCCGACCCGGAAAATGAGTTTCATATGCAGTTAGCACTTACGGAGCTTATGCGCGGCAAGACGGTTATTGTCATTGCTCACCGACTCTCCTCTATACGTGAAGCTGCACAAATTCTGGTGCTGCGGGATGGAGAAATCGTGGAACGTGGAGAGCACGCAGGTTTGATTGAGGCGGACGGGCTTTACGCAAAAATGTGGCATGCCTACACTGACGCCGGAGATTGGCATATGGAAAAAGGAGGGGATCAGCTATGAAGGTATTGCATAATATTACTGCCGGTAAACCGCAGCAGTTGCTGAAGCCTGTGCTTTTTTCCTTGTTGGCTAATCTAGTTAGTGTGCTTCCGTTCGCGCTTGTAATTGAGGCGGTGCGGTTGATTTTTGCTCCTTATATTACTGTAGGCGCAGAACTTCAGACAGAACGCCTTTGGTGGATCTGCGCAGGGCTTGTCGCCGTCATGGTGCTGATGTTCCTGAGTGAGATTCCCGCCTATCGCACCGCTTACCGCGGGGCATACAATGTTGCTGCACAGGGACGTGCGGAATTAGCAGAACATCTGCGGAAGCTTCCGCTGGGTTACCTGACTCGCCGGGACCCAGGTGATTTAGCCAATATGATGATGGGCGATTTCACGCTCGTTGAGACGGGCATATCACATCTGCTGCCACAGCTTGCGGGGGCTTTTGTCCTGCCGATATTTGCACTTGCTGGTTTACTGTTTTTGGACTGGCGGATGGCGATTTCCATGTTCGTAGCGCTGCCGGTTGCTCTTCTGATCATGTATATATCGGGCAAGCTGCGGCGGAGACTCGGAGCGGATCATATGAAGGCCAAGCTGAACGCTGCGAACCGCTTGCAAGAATACTTGAACGGTATACGGGTAATGAAGGCCTATAACCTGACGGGAGAACGATTTGTCCGTCTGGATAACTCTTTTAAAACTTTGATGAAGGAAAGTGTGAAGCTGGAAGGGATGTTCGGTCCGGTTATTCTAACCGCTATGGCTCTTCTTCGTGCGGGACTGACCTTAATGGTATACGTAGGTGTTCATCTATTATTAGGGGGGGAGCTCGGTATTTTGCAGTTGGCAGTATTCCTTATTGTCGGCACACGTATCTATGATCCATTGACCACGGCGCTAGCCAATTATGCCGAATTCCGCTACAACGAACAAGCGGGTGAACGTATAGTAGACCTGCTACGCCAGCCGGTAATGACAGGTAATACGAGTCCTCTTCCTAAAAGCAGCACCATTCGGTTTGACAATGTAACCTTTAGCTATGGAGGAGAGCCTGTTCTCAAAAATTTAAGTCTGGAAATGCCGCAAGGTTCACTGACTGCAATTGTGGGCCCGTCAGGCAGCGGCAAGAGTACAGTGCTGCGCCTGATCTCACGTTTCTATGATCCTGAAGAAGGGAGCGTTCTGCTAGGTGGGCGCAACATCAAGGATATTGATCCAGAACATCTGCTAGGATCTGTATCGGTGGTGTTTCAGGATGTGTACCTATTCCAAGATACCATCGGGAACAACATTGCTTTTGGGCGGCCGGGGGCGTCGCAGCGGGATATTCAGCAGGCAGCGCAAATGGCTCACTGCCATGATTTCATCATGAAATTACCGCTTGGTTATGACACGCCGGTAGGCGAAGGCGGCAGTACGCTGTCCGGAGGGGAGAAGCAGCGAATTTCCATTGCCCGTGCGATTCTCAAGAACGCTCCAATTGTGCTGTTGGATGAAGCTACTGCATCGCTTGACCCGCAGAATGAGGCCGAAATCCAGAAAGGAATTGATGCGTTGATTACGGGCAGAACCGTCATTGTTATCGCCCACCGGTTGAAAACCATACGCGGTGCGGACAACATTATCGTACTGGAAGACGGTCGGCTGGTCGAGCAGGGACGACATGAAGCCTTACTGTTGTGCGGCGGACTGTACGACCGGCTCTGGAAGCTGCAACAGCAATCCGTTGGATTCCGCATCACATCTTAGGCAATGCTCGGCACATTTTAGGAGGGAAACGTATGGCTATAACAAAGGATGAATCCGCTTGGCCGATCATAAGCCTTAGTTTGGGGGAGGCGTTTGATCAGGAGACAGTAGAAGAATATATCGCTTATTGGGAAGAACTGCTCGCGCGCCGATCTGCCTTCGGCCTGCTGATGGTGCATTCTGCTGAGAAAAACACACGTCCAGAGCGTGCGGTCACACAGCTGTATATGAACTGGTGCAAGATGAACAAGCGGGAAATCGCCCAATATTGTTCAGGCATCGCGGTCGTAATGCAGAATGCAAAGTTGCTTGCTGTCTACAAGCCAGTTACAGCGTTGTCCACTAAAAGAACCTACGGCTGCCCCGGAGGCGCCTTCTCTGGAGAGGCTGAGGCCATAAGGTGGCTGGAGGAGCAATTGACTAAGACATCCTCGGGTACGAAAACCTAATATAGCTGCCCATATTTTGGGGATACACATTTAAGCTTTCTTCACCCTTTTGGGTGGGGAAGGCTTTTTTTATCTAGAAAGATAAGAATCCGCCAACCCCTCACAACCAATGTGTCAGAGTAAGCTTTTTGAAATATAAATGGGGTGTGTTGGATGAAGATAAATAATAATTATTTGAAAGAACAATTAAACCAAGAAGTTTGTAGAGGAATTAGGTTTTCAAACATTAGAGGATGATCTCTAGCCAATGGTTATTTCAAGTGGTCGAAGAGATGATGGAATTCTTTATTATTGACTTGCTGAAGTTACCTGATGACCAACCAATCCTAATAGATTTAGGAATAATGCCTGAATTTATATTACCGTTTATCCCGGAAGAGAGAATGCACTAAGCTGGGCATCAAAACCATAGAAAGAACACCAAACATGAGCGTAGAAGAACAATTTAGGTTAGTTCGTGAACATTTTAAAATGTAGGGATGACCGAAAGGTATACCTACTCAAAGAAACCATTCCATTGTCAGGGATGGTTTCTTCATAACTAGAAAAGTACACAGGTATGCCCGTATAATAAATAGGAGCAAGTAATTGGCAGTAGATTGATGATGAGGGGAGAGAAGACATGTTTTTCTTTAAAAAAAATAAAGGCATCACAAAAGAGGAGCTGCAAGCCCTGGTTGAAGGCTTGGAGCAGGCTTATATGGATAAGGATGAAGAAGGTTTGAGCAAAAGATTTCATCCAGATAAAAGGGGAATGTCCTTTTTAAATCACTTTCAATTAATGATGACATTTCAAATCTATAATATAAAATCTGAAATTCTCGAATTTGAATTGCTGTCAATGGATGCCACTAAAGCAGTCTTTACATACACTCGGAAGCACATTCATACCTGTATCAACCCCGCCGATGAACGTGAGGAAAAAAGAAATCAAATTATCAGTTATTACGTTGAGGCTGTGAAGGAGAATGGTTCAATTTGGATTACGAGGTACAGCCCTTATAGCACGATTTTTGTAGATAAGAAGGGTGATTTCCTTAGTGGTGTGGATGCGGTCATTCCTCCTGGAGAAGAGATCAATTCAGGCATTGCGCGATTCATCCCGTATTTTCAGCTTGATAGCTATGTACCTGCAACATTCCATGTCTACAGTAACAGTCAATTTATCGGATATTATCCGTTAGGAGAATACCATCGGTACGAACCTTCGCATACGTTCACGATTAATTATTTTGATAAGATAGAGGCATCTTCTGTAGAGAAGCATACAGCGGATTATATCTCCCAAGAGACCTTGTTGACCGCTCAAGTACTGCATCAGACTGTTAATAGCTCTATAGTGGAGACGCAGTTGATGAACAATAATGTATTAGAACATGAACTTGTTACCAGCCTGCTTACGAAGGATGGGTTCTATATGATTAGATTTCTGTATGACAAAGGGGAGCCGATCCCGCCAGAGGAGCGAGAAAAGTGGAAGCGTGAGATGGTCACTTTAATAGAAAAAGAGCACAGCAGTTAACACAGAAACTTGCCGTTACAGACAATACGCGAACCGTATCCTAAGTAACGATAAGTTTTTTTGGTAATAATGAGAGAAAAGGAGAGATGAAAATGTCCTATATCGTTGATTTTAAAAATGTGTCTACGGTTGGGTTAGAATCTTCACCTGTAGTAGATGCACTTGCTGGTCTGCGTGCTAATGAGGCCCGTTACTTTATGAACAAATACAAACATGAGTTTACGGTTGTACGAGCCAGCGAAAGTCAGGAGACCCTTGATTATGTGAACCGAATTTTAAAAGAAGAACGCGATATTGAGTTTGCGGCCAAACCTTTAGAAACATCGCGTTTTCAAGTGGAAAATATTAAATTCGCTTATGTCTTTTATGAGGATGGTCTTGCGGTGAACGTTATGTATACGGTGGATGACCCTAAGAAGCGGGCTGTTGGTTTTAAGCTTTCTGAGGGGATGGAGATCCCAAAGGAGCTAGAAGAGAAGTTTAAGTTTGCTAGGCAGAAGTCCAAGCTAGCCGGAACAATTCGGGGTTCGTTTTTTGTAATTAAAGGAGAGTATTAAGGTTAGCAAAATTGCAACTTAATCAATGAGAGGACCATCCTGTAAAAGGATGGCCCTAAATCTTGCCGATATAGATAATTTGCGTAGGTTATCTATGGGAATGGACTCTCATTCAAGAGGCCGAATTTATTATATAGGGCAACGAAAACTGGAGTTGCGAGCGTACTTCATAATTATTTTGCATGAATAGCTGGGACGGTAGAATGTACGGTATAAATCCCGTAGATAAGAGCTGGAGTAGCTGAAACGGTGGAATGTACGGTTCAACTGGTGGATATTCGCCAACATGTGATACGTAGACAGAGTAAACAGCAACATATACTCCATTGATGCAGGGTACTTTTTGGGATGTTAAGCTCTTCCGCCAAGTCGCCCACTGTCTTTGTTTGCTCTTGAATGAACTGCACTGTCTGTTTTTAAATTCTTCGTTATACCGTTGTCGATGTTCTCCCATGTGAACACACCTCCGTGGACTCATTATCGCCAGTCTGTTAACTACTGTCCACTTTTTATTCTAGCTTCAGTGACTACGTTATTGTCCTTACCGTAAAGGACAAAGAACCGCCTAAGTTGCCAGCGACATGGAAGATGTTGGATGCGGTCAAAAACAATCGAATGATTGAGATTGATATGGAAAAATATTTTGCAGCAGATTCATACTCCTCCTTATTACAAGCCGAAGATATTGCCGACAAATTATCGAAGCTGGCTTCATCAAAATAACCTTATTGGATTGAACCTACCTGAAGCCATCTAAATATAAAGACGAAGCCTATTATGGCTTCGTCTTTTGTAGTTTTGCATACCCTTTTACAAATGAACTATTGGACCGAAAGTACAGTCTCCAGCTCAGGGATATATTCCTTGACCATATTGTTGTCTTCCCACAGTCCTTTAGTCCCAGCTGGGGCTTGACCTTCGGAAACGACTAAGTACGGTTTGATGGTTACGGTATTCGGTATAGTCTTGAAGGGTTCAAAACGAACATTATAAGATTCGCTTAAGGGGTGAGCACCGATGGGCTTCAGTTGAACGCCACGTTCATCGACAATGTCAAATTGAAGAGCGATGACGCCCCCGTTAGCACCCTTATATTTCGAAGGGATAGAAGCGAGCATTTCTTCTACGCTCTGGCCCGGTTTGGTTTTGTACTCAATGGATACCTGCGTTGTGATTGGGGTGATTTCTACCTTACTGATCTGCAAGTTAATGTTATCGTGATGCTTGGTCTCCTCTGAAGTTAGTGCGGTAACAGGCGTTGATTTGGTAACAGGCAGAACGAATTCGAACGGGACATCGTAACCCTTTAACGTTACATTTACAGTCAAGTCAAACTGATCAGGGAACTGGACAGTCTGTGTTGTTGTGCTCGGATCATAATAAGTGTTCAAAACCTGAACCATTATGCTGGAAGCAGTCTCACCATCCATGTGTTCGTAACTCCAGAGCAGAGGTTGACCTTTATAGAGAACCTCAAACTTATCCACCGCGCCTTTATTGGCATCTGAAGGCGGCGAATTGGGCTCCGAAGCCAAACGGTTTCCAGGAGTGGTTAGGTTCATAAGAATTCGGGTTCCGTCAAATAACAACGTTGGGATATTCATGGTCACCTCGCTATGGGTCACGCTTTGGTTTACGTTTGTGATGAAATCCCCGGCTTGTTGAACACCGGGATCTAAGTTTTTTTCGCCCCATAATGAATAGATTTGTCCCAAAACCGGAATTTGCTTGAGTGCACCAGCCATTGCGGGCGATACAAAGCCGGAAGCAAGGACTGTAACTCCAAGAATTGCAGCGGCTGCAGTGGAAATCAACCACTTATTAAAAGTTCTTGATGCATCCATCTTTCTCTGAATGGGGGAAGTGGAATTATCGGTCTCCCTGATGATTTGGTAAGTCTCATTCAGTTTGGAGCGGGCAATATCCGATAACTGAGCGGGAAGTAGGCTTTGGCAGTTCTTTAACTGTTCTTCTAACTTAGTGTTTACCATGTCGCAACTCCATTTCTTGATTGAATTGAGATGAATGCTTTAGCTTTTTGCGGGCGCGATGCAGCCGGGTCTTCACAGCAACCGTAGAAATTTCGAGAATGTCGGAAATTTGACGGATCGGCATGTCCTGTAGGTAATGAAGGTGAATGACAATCCGGAGGTTCTCCTCAAGATGTTGAACGGCATCCCATAATTCGATTTTCTCATAATCCTTGGAAGTGGAAGGGATTTCGGGAAGCTCTCCATAAGGGAGGGATCTTGAGTTGTTTTTGAGCATTTTATTGCATTCATTAATCAGAATCCGGAAGATCCACGTTTTGAAAAAAGCGGGCTCTCTGAGTGTATGGATGTTCTTAAAGGCTTTAAGCATCGTCTCCTGCAGGGCATCTGCACAATCTTCTTCTTTGTTGACGATGGACCTTGCAGTTCTGTATAAAGGTAACTCTATCTCCTGCATCAACTGCACGAATGCTTCAGGGTCTCCAGCTTTGGCTTTGACGACAATAGGATCTATATGCAAAGATTTACCTGCTTTCTTGACTAGAAGTCTTAGGATGTTCGTAACGTTACTTAAATATTAGATCGGGTAGGTAGCTAGAAGGTTACCACAAACATGATTCCATTCTCCGCATCTCGCAATGCTAGCAAGGGGAGAAATTGGTTTTTTTTCACAAAAAAATCGCCGTTCAAATTCCCTGTCAGGAATCGGACGACGATTTTCAAAAGCTAGTCAGTCAGTTAGTCAATCAATCAGTCAATCAATCAATGATATAAATGACCCATTCCCCTTGATCGTTTGGCCGAATAGCGTATAGCATTTTTACATTTTCAACGGTCTTTGCGGCCATATCCAAGCGTTGTCCGGTCACCGTTATATTTACCTGATGTTCGTTGGGTAACATGGAATCGATGCTTTCGATGTCTGTGAATTTGTACTGATATTGTTCGTCATAATAAGGTTCCATAGCATCTGCTAGTTTTTTGTTTACGAACCCGGATTGGAAAAGTGTGTGGTCATGCTCAACCAAAGCAGTTAGGTTTTTTTCCAGCACTTCAAGTGCGGGGAGATCATACTCTGTCAATTGATCTGAATATGATTTCAGATTTATCGACAATTCTGCTTTAAAGCTGGTTTCATTTGGCTGCTTGGGTTCTGTGTTTTGCGGCTTCTGCGTATTCATCGCTGGACTTTGGGTTGGCGTATTTGCTCCTGTGTTCGGCTCCTCGATGGGTTTAACATCCCCTGCACATGCTGCCAGAAAGATTAAAGACATCAACATGAGCATTCTTGCAATAGTTTTTAACATCTAACCCCACCTTTTTAAAGATATGTTAGTTAGTCGCGAGAAAATATGGAGAAGTTTCAAGGGCTGAATGAAGCCCGAAAAAGTGGATTAAATCGCTAGCTTTTGTGGATCATCTACAGAGTAACGTCCGCTTACCGCAAGCATGATTGTAGAAATAATGACGAGTATGAAACAGAGTACAAATGAATACCGGTACCCAACAACACTAGCTAATAACCCGCCAACAAGACTGCCAATCAGTCTGCCGATCGTGGATGAATTAGAGTAGAGTGTGGATGCATACCCAGGCATGTTTGGAAGCAGATCCTGAATGTAGCTAATGCCAATCGCTGAAATAACGGCAACAAAAAAGGCAAGCAAAATTTGGGCTGCAAGCATTTGCCACATCGCGCCTGAAGTAATGACAACGAGATAATAAGCTCCTCCGAAAATGGCTCCGCACATCATCAGGATTCGGTTACTGTATTTTGCACTAAGTAGTCCCAGCATGATCATAAAAGGAATTTCCAGCGCAGCACAAATACTGCTGACTAAACCGACATCGCTTGTTGTTCCCCCTAGATTGTTGGTAATAAAGAGGGCAGTATTGATGCTACTCGTCCAGTGGGCTACATACATGAGTATCATAATCAGAAAAGGAAGCAGAACATTACGGTTCTGACCCAACCGGAAACTTTTTACTTTTACTTCTGCAGTACTGCTTTTCACTTCTGTATTTGATTTCAGGAATAGCGAAATAAGTAAGGCAACCAGCAGGAATACTCCGATGGTGCCCGAGAAGATCCCCTTAAACCCAACAGCAGCAATTAGCAGAGTACCGATTAAAGGACCTGTAATAAAGCCGAGAGAGAAAGCAGAACGCAAGGTAGAATTTGCAAACGCAGTATCCGTAAAATCGCTCTTATTCACTGCTTCTCTAGCTATGGCGAACAATTGAGGCATCCCTGGTGCACCGAGGGCGGTGAACACAATCATGTAGATGAATAAGATCGTAAAATCCCCAATGAGCAAGTATCCGCTATAAGCCAGAGCATTACAGAGCGTGGAGACAAGGTAAATGTTTCTTCGATTTAAGCCGAGGTCAGAGCGTCTTCCGATTAGTGTACTGATCCATATCCCGGCAATTAACGTGGTGGCCAGAAAAACACCAAACAACCCGACAGATACTCCAAGCTGTTCCGTAAAATAAATGGATAAAAAGGGTGCGCTGAGTGAAATCCCCATCCCCTGCAGTAACATACATAAAAAGAGTAAGCCATAAGAGGGAATCGAAAATAGTGCAGTTAGTCGTTTGAACATGTTGTGAAAGTACTCCTCTATATTTGTTTAGATATTTCATAAAAAAAAGCCGTTGAAATGAATTCCAACGGCTTTTTGTATGCTTGTTTTTTTCAAGACCTTATTCAACATCATAATTGATCAGAAAGAATAAGTCTATACTTTCGGCTGGATTTTATTTACTATTGTGAAGCCGGCAAAACCTAATCAATGGAGTGTTGTTAATGGACGTTACTTGTCATCTCGATAAGGCTGACTTACAGGATTATATTAGTAGGGTTTTTGGCAGCAGTTATTTCGTTGCTCGTGTTTCGCGCATGCATGGCGGCGCACAAAAGGTGGTCTACAAGATTGAGTGCAGTAATGGATTTTCCTGCGTTTTGTATGTGTGGGATCTTTCCATGAATTATTTTAAAGAAGAAAAAGCCAATGAAGATATAAATGAACAATCCTATGGAAGTCATTTATTCGAATTAAATAACAGGTACTTAACACAACATGGAATTCAGACCCCTGCTCTTTATGATCTGAATAAGGCAAGAGATCGTTACTCTTTCGATTATGCTCTGGTTGAATATATAGATGGAAGAATGGCAGAAACCTATTTTCATCATCCCGAGTTACGTGTTCAAGATAAAGTTTTTAAGCGTGTGGGGGAGATGCTTACTGCTATGCATACCCACGAGAGGCATGTTTTTGGGAAAGCAAATGCTAACGAGAGCAGCATGGGGCAATGTCATTTATTACAAATGGAAAATGCGAAAGTACAGCTAGCCTATGCCTCCCAACATATTGAGAAGATCAGGTCTAATCAAAGCAAACTGCTCGATAAGTTGTACGAGCTTGAATCAAAAATTCAACCCAGACAGCAATATGGGTTTATTCACGGGGAACTGGGTCCTGACCATGTTATGGTTAACGATAAACTGGAACCTTTCTTGATCGATATCGAAGGAGCAATGTTTTATGATATTGAGCATGAACATAGTTTTTTGCAGATGAGATTTGGGGATTTCTACCGGTACTTAAAGAACGATGCTCTGGATCATGATAGGCTGTTATTTTATCAATTCCACCATCATGTCTCCTTAACTTCAGGTGGATTAAAGCTGCTGCATAGAGGATTTCCTGATCAACAATTCGCCCAAGGCCTAGCTGATTATCAATCGGAACGCGCGCTGAGGTTTATCGAAGGATGAACTAAACAAGGCCTTTGAATTGATAACCTACTGCCATGTCCTTGAAAGTAACCTATTAGCCTTCTTCACCCTTTAGGGTGGAGGAGGTTTTTTCGGTATACAACTACAAGGCATAATAAAAGACCGCATCCACTGAAATTGCTTCCAGAACTGGCGGTCTGATGTCTTCGTTATGAATCAATCTTTATCTGAAGGGTTAGTTAATGAAATTTAACGGTCTTGATGCGAGCCTCTTCTTCATAGCTAAGTGGTTTCGGAGATTGCGGAGTGTGCAGATGGCGCTCCACGGAGTACTCCATTTTCCGGTAGTCCTCATTACCTGTATTCAATGTTGGATTCCAGTTTTCTGTCACCCAATTTTTAAGTTCCTTAAGTCCTGCTAGCATTTCCTCCAGCCTCCTTTGGCGAAGAAACAAAATAGATTTTGTTGTTCTTTGTTTACGCTTTCATTATAATCCTAAACTCCATTTTTTAAAAGGTGTGTCCGTCTGAAAAACACAGATTATTCAGTGAACATTGTGTGTTATTTAGGTTTTGTGCTTCATCTGGAGAGAAGTGTCTCCCTGTAGGAGACATTTTTAACGAAGCTGAAAGGATACTCATTAGTACCACCTTTTTAAATTATTTTACATCCGTATATCCAACAAATACTGCCCTGAAGAAATAAATTTAGGGTGGAGAATTTACAGGATTATTTTCTAATGAATATGGAAAAATAAATGATTATTAGCTGCGAGTTGCACTGAAAACCATTATTTTGCTAATCATAAATAAGATTGGTGGAAATAAATTTTATTTTTCTAAAAATAGAGAAAATAATTTACAAAAGCAAAATATAATGATATTTTGTTTATGTAGAAAAGAAACCGCTCACAACTTAAGGGGGATTAACAATGACACTCACAAAGTTCCACGGAATTATACCTGCCTTTTATGCCTGCTATGACGATCAAGGAAATATTTCGGAATCCCGGACGCATGCTTTATGTGATTACTTATTTGAAAAAGGAGTTCAAGGTGTATATGTGGGAGGCAGCTCAGGAGAATGTATTTACCAGAGTCTCGACGAACGCAAAGCGGTACTAAGCTACGTAGCTAGTAACCTGAAAGGTAAAATGACACTGATTGCCCACGTGGGTGCCCCTTCCACTAGAGATAGTATTGAGTTAGCGAAACATGCTGCAACCTTAGGATACGATGCATTATCCGCAATCCCGCCTATATATTTCAAGTTACCTGATAGTGCAGTCTATAAATATTGGAGCGAGATTATGGAGGCAACCCCTCTAAGCTTCATCATCTACAACATTCCTCAGACTACTGGATATACACTGACTCCGTCCCTATTTGAGAAGCTGCTTGCGAACAAAAAGGTGATTGGTGTGAAGAACTCCTCCATGCCGACTATGGATATTGAAAGATTCAAAAGAGTGGGTGGAAAAGATGTAGTGGTATTTAATGGACCGGATGAACAATATGTTGCGGGAAGAATCATGGGAGCGGATGCGGGAATCGGTGGAACCTATGCGGTTATGCCTGAGCTGTTCCTGCAAGCTAATGAATTTGTTAAGGCTGGTAAGTTCGAAGAAGCTGGACAAATTCAAAGCGATATCAACGATATTATCATCGCCCTTTGTTCGCTGAAAGGTGCCATGTATGCCGGAATAAAAGAGATTCTAAAATTAAGAGGCGTAAACATTGGTAGCGTAAGAGCACCGCTTGAGGCAGTAGCCGCTGAAGATGCTGGTCCGATCGCAGACATTATGAAATTGATTGATCAAGCTATTGAAAGATATTGCGGTTAAGACAATGAAGAAATCCATCGTATGCTTTGGCGATTCTAATACTTGGGGCTACGACGCAGAGACAGACCGCAGATTTAAGGATGATATTCGTTGGACGGGAATTCTTCATACAGAATTGGGTGACGCCTACCGAATGATCGAAGAAGGGCTTCCCGGCAGAACAAGTGTCAGTGAGGACCCTCTATTTGAAGGACTTTCTGGAATTTCCTATATCTATCCCTGCCTGATGTCACATTCGCCATTAGACTTGGTTGTGATCATGCTTGGAACCAATGATACCAAAGAAAGGTTTGGATTAACTTCTTATAACATCGCACAAGGTATTGTTAGGCTGGCTCTTAAAGCTAAAGGTAGCGGTGCAGGACCTGAGGGGAAGGCTCCAGAGGTTCTAGTAATCGCGCCCCCTCCGATTGGAGCAGAGTATATTCATACCCCTATTGGCAAACCAATGGGTAGCGGATGTAGTGAGAAGTCTATGGAGCTCGCTGAGCATCTTGCAGCTTTGCTAACGGGAACTGGTATCCACTTTGTAGATTCCAGAGACCATGTATCGATGAATGAAATTGATTATATGCATCTTGATCCGCAAGGACATCGCAGCATGGCCGATTTAGTGCAATACCATGCCAAACGGATTTTAAATTAAAGGTTCTATGCTTTCGAAGCGAGTTTTGTACGTAGCGATTCAGAGAAGGTAATGCTCACAAAACTTTTAGGGAGGTTTATAAATGAAGAAAAAACGTTTACTCTCGGCAATGCTTGCGCTAATGGTGATTATTTCTTTAATTTCAGGTTGCTCAGGTAACAATGCTGCGAGCTCTAATACATCCGATAATTCTTCTGCGTCTGGGAAGGAAAAAGTGGCGATCAGAGTATGGCTGACTCCACAGTGGAAGGGTGTTGTGGATGCCACGGAGGCAGGTGCGGACTATGATAGCTTCCTAAAGCACGCCGCTGAGAAATTCAAAGCACAATATGATAAATACGATGCAGATATTCAAATAGAGGTCATTGCTGGAGATCAGCGCGATCAATTGCTTAACGTTAACTTAAGCGGAGGAACACCTCCAGATGTGTTCTTTGAGAGTGTATTCCCGATGGGGGATTACGTTCACCGTGGAGCATTGGTTCCTTTGACCGACATCATTGATGAAGACGCGAAAAGCGATATTGCTCAAAACTACTGGGACGCTGTAACGTTCGGAGAAGATATTTATTTCTATCCATTCCAGCACAACCCAGGCACCTTGGTTTACAACGCGGACATGTTTAAAGCAGCAGGCTTGGAAAAGTTTGTGGGTGAAGAATCCGAAATCAAAACTTGGAACTTGGATGAATATCAACAAATTCTTGAGGGTCTCAAAAACAATCTGCCGAAGGATAAGTATTCCAATGCATATCCAATGGCATTATTCGCTGTAAATAATCAGGGCGATACATGGAACCTTGCCTATATGAGAATGTTCGGCAATAAGTTCTTTGATGATCAAGGCAACATTGTCCTGAATGATGAGAACGGAGTTAAAGCTGCAACTTGGCTGAAAAACCTATATGACGGCGGATATACAAATCCAGGCGCAGAATCTGTTTCTTCTAATGATGCCAATGCTATGTTCCAAAATCAGCAATTAGCGATCAGTTTCACTAACCCAATTCTGTTTAATGGTACGAAAGCAAATATGGCGGACGGTACGGCAGCGAAATTCGATATGAGACTTGCTAATATTCCGTCGGAAAGCGGAGATCCTCTATCCTTTACTTATGTAGTAGGCGCTAGTGTATTCAAGTCCAAAGATGCTAAGAAGACTGAAGTAGCTAAGGATTTCGTGAAGTTCTTCTCAAGCGATCCTGAGTTAGTTAAATCCTCTAAGAATGGTATTCCTGTAAGAAGTTCTGTAGCCGAAGCGCTTAAAGCGGAGAATCCACTGTTTGCAGCTTACGATGCCAACTCTAAATATTTGTTCAACTTCACAGGCAACGTTCCAGGATACAGCCAATTAAGAGAGGTCTTATATCCAGAGCTACAAGCACTTTACATGGGAGCTAAGACACCGGAACAGTTTGTGCAAGATTATCAGGCAAGTGGCAACAAGGTGATTGAGACCAATAAAGCTGGCTCTGTAATTTTCCAATAATCTAAGACCAGATAAACAATACACGATTGACAGCCTTTAGGGTCTGAAGAGACTCTAGGGCTGTTAATTAGAAAGGTAAACGATATGAAACTACGTAGTAATTACCTAAAAGAGAATATTACAGGTTATCTGTTTATTTTACCTCAGATGATAGTATTCTTAGCCTTTCTTGTCTATCCGATCTTAGAAGGGATGCGGCTGAGTCTATACCAGATTAATTATGACAGCGAGAAGTTTGTGGGTTTTGCCAATTACACCACATTGTTTAATGATCCGGTATTTTTTAAGGCTACCATCAACACCGTTGTGTTCGTAATATTTATCGTTCTACTTACAGTGGGGTTTGCATTGTTCGTAGCCTCTGCGGTATTTGATAAGAATGCTAAGTACGTTTCCTTTATTAGAGGAAGTTATTATATCCCGGTAATGGTGTCCATGGTGGTTATGAGTATGGTCTGGAGCTTTTTGCTGAATCCGGCTAACGGACTTATCTCTTATCTATATAAAGACATGGGACTAGGGACGATTAATCTGCTGGGAAATCCAAAGACGGTTCTGCCAGTCGTGATATTTGTAACCTTCGCAACTAACGTGGGCCAGGCAATTATTCTGTATATAGCTGCGATGATTGGTGTCTCGAAAGAGCTTTTTGAAGCAGCAGAAATCGATGGTGCTAGCAGATGGCAAGTGATTACAAAGATCCTGATTCCTTCGGTAGGACCTACAACAACTTATATTACGATTATCAATATTATTGCCGTATTAAAAATCTTTGTAGTTATTCAGTTATTGACCGGTGGCGGACCGAACAATTCCTCCGTAACGCTGATGTACTACCTTTATAATAATGCCTTTAAATATAACCAACTCGGTGTAGCTTCTGCGGTAGGGGTTATCATGTTCGTGATTACATTGATATTGTCTGTGCCACAGCTACGAAGCATGATTAAGGTGAAGTGAGGGGGAATACAACATGTCGAAGATTAAAAACAAGAAAAAGAGAGAGAAGTTTGATGTGATATCGAATGTGATCATTATCCTCTTCGCACTCCTTAATCTTTTTCCACTATATTGGTTATTCACAAGTTCACTTAAAAACAGCTCGGATGTTGTGAAGATGCCTCCAGACTGGTGGCCCAAATCGATTACATTCTCCAACTATGTGGATGTATTTCAGAACCAGCCGGCTTTAAGATGGACGTTTAATAGTATTTATGTATCTGGTATTTCTACTATTTTGGTTATTGTTGTAGGCTCTATGGCCGCCTATGCGTTCTCAAAGATTAATTTTAAAGGTAAAAATATAATCTTCATTATCTTTATATCAAGTTTGATGATTCCTAAAGAAATTATGATAGTACCCTTATTCCGGATCACCCAACAATTTGGAATGGTAAATAGTTATAACGGTATGATTTGGCCGAACGTGGCGGGTGCATTTGGAGTGTTCCTATTAAAGGGATTCTTCGATTTAACCCCTAATGCCTTAAGAGAAGCCGGGAGAATAGATGGTGCAAATGAATGGAGAATCTTCACGCGCATCATGTTGCCTATTGTCAAACCTGGTATTGGAGCCTTATTTATTCTAAATTTCGTGCAAGTCTGGAATGATTACTTGTGGCAGCTGGTTATAGGCCAAGAGAACAAAATGAAAACATTAATGGTTGGTACTGCGACCTTAATGCAGGATTTGAATCCTAATTTCGCTTATAAAATGGCCGGAGCTACCATCGCTGCAATTCCGATGTTGCTAGTGTTCATGTTATTCCAACGGTTCTTCACCAATGGGATTACGGCAGGAGCAGTTAAAGAATAAATAAAAATGTGGAGTGGGTTACTGATGAATACTGAAAATAATGTACTTAAAAAAATAAAACATAAACTAGTCGTCTCCAGTCAAGCCTTACCAGAAGAACCGCTGCATAGCCCGTTTATTATGGGGAGAATGGCTTATGCTGCTTACTTAGGCGGGGCTTCTGGAATTCGGGCAAACAGCGTAGTGGATATTCAAGAAATCAAAAAGCAAGTGAATCTGCCGATCATTGGGATAATCAAAAAGGTGTATAAAGGCTCTGAAGTCTTTATTACACCCACTCAAAAGGAAGTCGATGAGCTGTACCGCGAAGGGGTAGATATCATTGCTATGGATGCTACAGACCGGATTCGCCCGGACGGATCTACTATTTCTGAACTTTTTCCACTTTTAAAAGAGACCTATAAAGATCAACTGTTTATGGCGGATTGTTCTACATTTGCGGAAGCTGCGAAGGCTGTTGAGCTGGGATTTGATCTGATAGGAACTACCTTGAGCGGTTATACCGAGGCCACTAAAGGCCGCAACTTGCCAGATTTTGAATTGGTTCAGCAAATCGTCAACAACTTCTCTGTTCCCGTTATAGCTGAAGGTGGGGTTTCCACTCCTGAAGAATTAAAGACCATGTTTGATTTAGGTGTGTATTCAGCAGTGGTTGGCTCTGCGATCACGAGACCGATGGAGATTACGAAGCGGTTTGTGAACGCTATTCAGTAGAACACCAGAGAGGGTAGATGGGAATGAGAATTGTAGCCGTAGATATTGGCGGTACCAATACCAAGATGTGTATATGCGATAAACAGGGGAATGTACATGACTTCAAGGAGTATGCAACAGAAAGCTACTTGGGGGGACCCCATGTAATCTCGAGAATGCTGGAAAAGATTGCAGAATACGATCATTTTGATGCCATTGCCATAAGCACCGCGGGCCAAGTTAATGCAGAAGAAGGATTTATTGTCTATGCTAACGAAAATATACCTAGATATACTGGAATGAAAATTAAGGATATTGTCACCCATCATTTTAATAAACCTGTTATGGTAGAGAACGATGTGAATTCAGCTGCATTAGGCGAAGCTTATTATGGAGCTGCTCAGAGCTTTAACAATTTCTTATGTCTAACCTTTGGCACAGGCATTGGCGGTGCGATCGTCATTAATCGCCAAATCTATAAAGGGGCTAATGGGGTAGCGGCTGAATTTGGCCATATCTTTACTCACCCATTGTCGGCCACATGCGGAGTAGAAGGACTGCCGTATTATGAGAAATACGCTTCAACTACAGCTTTAGTGAAGATGGCTCAGCTGGCAGATCCCGAATGCATGGACGGAAAAGCTTTATTTGATAAAATACAGAGCGGAAATGAGCAGCTTGAACGTATTTTAGATTTATGGATTACTGAAGTGGCTGTGGGTTTAGCCTCTATCACACATATCTTCAATCCATCCGCGATCATTATTGGTGGCGGCGTAATGGAACAAGAAGATTTGGTTCGAAGGGTAGAAGAACGCACGAAGTCTTTGATTATGGAAAGCTTTGCGGGAGTGAGAATTGTTAAAGCCTCATTAGGGAATAAGGCAGGTCTGCTGGGAGCTTCCTCCTTATTCGTACATTAATTTATTGAAAAGGAGGGGCTTTTTTGCGGACAATCAGTATTTTTTCTTCAATTCATTCTAAATACAATAATTTGACGAATACGGAGAAGAAGGTAGCGGACTACGTACTGGAGAATACGAGAAGTGTAGTCTACATGTCGATTACTGATCTTGCAGATGCATGTGATGTTGGGGAATCAAGTATATTTCGATTTTGCAAATCTTTAAGTTATAAAGGGTATCAAGAGTTCAAGATCGCATTGGCACATAGCATCACTGTGGAGAATGAGATCCCGCAGCTTACCGATCAAATTCTGATGGATGATACGATTGAAGCTGTTGCTTCTAAAGTGCTGACCACGAATGTAAGTGCACTCAACGAGACCTATAATTTAATTGATATACAGAAGATCAGTGAGGCCATTGAGTATTTGATTAATGCAGAACGTGTATTGTTTTTCGGTGTGGGCTCTTCTCTAGTCACAGCTATGGAAGCCAAGATTAAATTTATGCGCATTACGAACAAAACGGAATGTTTAATGGATTCACATCTGCAGATGATGTCGGCAGCGTTGATGTCTAACCGGGATGTCGCTGTTGTGATTTCTTATTCCGGCTCGACCAAGGATAGCATTGAGGTTGCGAGAAAAGCAAAGGAACGAGGAGCCAAAGTAATATCCATTACCAGGTTTGAAAAGTCACCGTTAACCTCGTACTCCGATCTGACCCTGCTATGTGGGGCTAATGAAGGACCGCTGCAAGGGGGTTCATTATCTGCAAAGATATCGCAGCTTTATCTGCTTGATATTTTATATGTAGAATATTTCAAGAAGACTAGTGAGCAATCCATAATCAATAAAGAAACTACAGCTTCAGCAGTCAGTGAGAAACTGGTTTAGCACATTAAGATGTGAGGGGAATGGGAAGTTATGATCTTAGGTTCTTTGTCATCTTGGGAAGAGCATATCAAGTATGAGAATCCTGTCATTGTTGAGGCTATTGAGGAATTGAAAGTAATCTTACAACATGATCCTGATCTTGGGCGAATCGAAATCCGCGGGAACGAAATGTATGCTTCGATTATGGCTCTGGAGGCAAAATCGCTGGAGGAACAAGTCGCAGAGAAGCATGAGACTTATATTGATGTGCATTATCTGATAGAAGGTGAAGAAACGATTGGCTGGGCACCCCTGCAAGAAGGGATCGAGCCCATTAAGCCTTACGATGCCGAAGGAGAATATGCGCTTTATCCCCCATCAGCAGATGAAATATTGTTATCTTTGAAGCCTGGAATGTTCGCGGTCTTTTTCCCTCATGATGTTCACAGACCGGGCATGGGTCAACCGGGGCAGCAGATTAAAAAAGCTGTCATTAAAATCCACACAAATCTACTAACTCCATAATATAGAGATTGAGGCTGGTAGCGGAACCATTCCGCTGTCAGCTTTTTTTGCGTCGCTTCTATTTACTTATATCTAAATTTATAAATATACAAAATATAAAGATTGGTGGTAAACTTAACATGCCTAAAGCTTTTTTTGTAGAGCTTAAGGATTTTTTTGCATGCACATTTATGAGTGAGCAAAGAATATTACAGAGAATTACACTATAGAAAGAATAATGGAGGCAGGAGAGTTAAATGAAGAATAAAGGTCTAAAGAGAATGTTGTTGTTATCTATGATGGTTGTTGTCATCGCTGCACTTGCAGTGGGTTGTGGTTCGAAAAATAATACAAATACAGAATCGTCAGAGGGAGCTGCTCCAGAGGCTGCAAAAGAAGTTACCTCATTGTCGCTCGGTTTATTACCCTCGATTGATGCTATTCCTTTTATCATCGCACATGAACAAGGTTTCGATAAAAACCACGGTGTGGATCTGGACATCCAGACGTTTAAAAGCGCCAAAGATCGGGATGTAGCTTTTCAAGCAGGCAAGCTGGATGGTCTAAGTGCTGACCTGGTTGCGATCTCCATTTACAATGAGGCTGGACTGGATGTGAAGATCACCAGTACAACTTTTGGGGAATTTGATTTGCTGACTGGAAATGAATCGATCCAGGATGTGAAGGGTTTGAAGGGGAAAACCGTGATTTTGTCCAAAAATACCTCCACACAATATACAGTGGCCATGATGCTGAAACAAGCAGGTCTGACCGAAGCTGATATTACAGTGACAGAGGTTCCACAGATTCCGACCCGTTTAGAATTGCTTAAGAATAATAAGGCGGATGCGGCAATTTTGCCAGAACCTTTTGTAACGATGGGCAAAACCTCAGGCCTGCGTGTACTGAGCTCAACGCTAACTGCGGGAGTAAATCCGTTCGTATTAGCTTTCCCGCAAACTGCAATTGATGCCAAAGCAGAAGCTATCCGCAGTATGTATGCTGCTTATGATGAAGCAGTAGCTTATATGAAATCCCATGAACAATCTGAATATATCGATCTTGTAATCAAAGAAGTAGGATATCCAGAAACATTAAAAGATGAGATCAAGGTACCGGATTATGTACCAGCTTATCAAGTGGATGTGAAGGAAGTAGAGGCTGCATTTGCTTGGGCACGGGAAAAAGGTTTGCTTAGCAAAAATATCTCGGCTGAAGATGTGATTTCTGATGTCCAATTCAAGAAATAAAGGACTCGCCATAAAGGATCTGAAAGTAGAATATAAGAGCGGACAATTAGCCTTAGGTCAGGTGGATTTATCTTTGCCGGAACATGGGATCTACACCATTATCGGACCCTCTGGCAGCGGAAAATCAACCTTATTACGGGCGATTGCGGGCTTGCTGCCTAGCTATCAGGGACAAATTCTTTTTAATGAGAAATCTGTACATGAGAAAGAAACGTTAATCGGGCTGGTGCCGCAGAACTACGGGCTTCTTCCTTGGAAGACTGTACATGATAATATTCAGATAGCGATGAAGATTACGCATACGGCAAGTTCATCCAAGCAAGAACGGGAGACGCAGATTAAGCAGTGGCTTTCGTCGATGGGGATCTCTGATTTAGCAGAACGTTATCCCTTATCCCTCAGTGGAGGCCAGCAGCAAAGAGTAGCGATTGCCAGAGCTTTTGCCATTTTGCCTACTATTCTGTTGCTGGACGAGCCATTCTCTGCACTCGATGCGATAACAAGGGAAACGCTGCAGGTCCTCTTTTTAGAGAACTGGATGGCTAACCCGACGACTACATTATTTGTCACTCATGATGTGGAAGAAGCGATTCTGCTGGGGCAAAAGATTATCGTCATGCCGTCCAACAAAGAAACTACACCTGAAATTATTGATAATCATTTGGTGTTTCATATGAAGCATGAGGATAAGCGGGACAGTGTGGATTTCTTTGAGCAGACTAAGCGGATTAGAAAGGTAATGCAGGAGATATGGTAAACAAACGTCGACTTCATCATCTAGTAAGGCTGCTATTTGTATTTGTCTGTATGAATGTAGTCTGGTATATCGCATTTTTACTTATGAACCATTCGATTTTGCCAAGTCCCTTTGCTGTATATAAGGCGATGTTTCAGTTAGGAGCGCAGGATATTGCTATAAATGTAGGGTATAGCTTGTTCAGAATTTTTGCAGGTGTGGTACTGGCGTTAATTATTGGACTGCTTGTAGGTCTTCTAATGGGACGTTCGTTGACCTGGAACAAACTGCTGGACCCTGTGGTTTACTTGACCTATCCTGTTCCCAAAATTGCCCTGCTTCCAGTAGTGATGCTGTTCTTCGGGCTTGGGGAGACGTCCAAAATCCTAATGATCATGCTGATTCTATTGTTTCAGATCATCATTTCGGTAAGGGATGGGGTTAAGGCTATTCCGGACAATACCTATGATGTCTTAACTAGTATAGGTGCCAGCGCTGTGAAGAAGTTCTGGCATGTGACACTGCCGGGGGCATTGTCAGTAATTCTGAGTACGATTCGTATTTCGCTTGGAACGGCGATATCTGTACTGTTTTTTACGGAGATCTATGGAACAGAGCACGGTATGGGCTTTTTCATCATGGATGCGTGGTTAAGATTAGATTATCCGGAGATGTATGCGGGAATTATGTTGTTCAGCTTGGTCGGTTTTATTCTCTTCTTGCTTGTTGATTTTCTTGATTACAAGTTTATGAAGTGGCGGAACTAAATTTAGTTGGAAATTAAACGATAGCTTTCCTTTGCCTGAGTTTGGGCAAGGGGGAGCTTTTTTTATATGATTTTTTGGGGGCAACACAATTAATTTTAGTTTCATTATTATTTGAATGGAAAAATAAAACAGTAAAATAAATGAAGGAAAAAATGAAAATTAAACTTACTTAGGGCTGTAAACCCCCGTTTATTTTAGAAAAATATAAAGATGGTGAGATGAAAAGAGGGAATTTGTTTTAAAAAAACTAATAAATCTCTTGATTTCTTGCAAATCTATTGGAAATTATATTCATAAAAGTATAAAAAGGTTTAGTTTAATTTATTTACAACCAGATTTTAGTATGGTATTTTATCAATGGAAACGGATTCATTTAGGTTTTGTGAAATGATTTTAAGTTATTACGAATGGAAGGATCTGTTCACTTCATAAAAATGAAAACGCTAATAAAAGGTTGGGGGTAATTATCTTTGAATAAATATGGACGGAAGCTATGGCTTACGGTACTGATTTTCGTGATTGCGATTGGCGGGCTGACGTATTATTGGGCTTCTAAGGGCGAAAACCCAGCAACACTGTCTCAGGAGTCTGCCAAAGAAGCAACGGGTGAAGCGGGAAAGAAAACTCTTCCAACGGCGACAGCAGCTAACACAAGTAGTGGAACCGCATATACGTTGACTGTGGATACGGCGAATCCGGGAGCTAAGATCAGCCCGATGTTGTACGGAGCCTTTTTCGAAGAGATTAATCATGCGGGAGATGGAGGGCTATATGCAGAGCTGATTTCCAATCGTTCCTTTGAGGATAGTTCGGTCACACTGTTCAATTGGTGGATGGATGAAAAAGGAGGGAGTAAAGGGAAGCTTGCTCTGACCAGCACTAAGCTTTTGAACGATGCTCAGACCCAGGCAATGGCTTTAACAGTATCATCAGCTGCCGAGGGTGGTTCGGTATCTGCTGTGAATAATGGTTACTGGGGGATTGCTTTGACGAAGGATGCCAGTTACAAGTTGTCTTTCTATGCGCGGCCAGAGCCAGGGGACAATATGCCACTGCGTATAACGTTAGAGAGCCCAGATGGCAATGAGCTATATGCAGAACAGACCGTTGATAAGTTAAAAGAAGGATGGCATCCATATACATACACACTGACTTCTACAGGTACTGTAGCAAACGCACGAATTGTAATCTCTGCTGCCAATGTAGGGACTGTTTATCTCGATATGGTGTCTTTGTTTCCTGAGACTTGGAACAACAGGGAGAATGGGCTTCGCATCGATTTGGCTGAAAAGGTAGCTGCGATGAAACCCGCATTCGTTCGTTTTCCGGGGGGATGTTTTGTGGAAGGGAAAACGCCAACTGATGCTTATCAATGGAAGAACACCATTGGTCCGATTGAAACGCGTCCCGGTCATAAGGGATATTGGGATTACCGCTCCTCAGATGGGCTGGGCTTTCACGAATATCTGCAATGGGCCGAAGATCTGAAAGCGGAACCATTATATGTAGCTTATATCGGGATTTCACATAACGGAGATCCTATAGCCAAGCAGAATACCGTTCCAGTCAGTGAAATTCAGCCATGGATACAAGATGCGCTGGACGCCATTGAATATGCAAACGGACCGGTTACTAGCAAATGGGGGGCACAAAGAGCCGCCAATGGTCATCCGGAGCCTTTTAATATGAAATATTTAGAGATTGGTAACGAAAACAATTTCCAGATGAGTGAATATATTAAGCGTTATGGCTTGTTTTATAAAGCAATTAAAGAGAAGTATCCAGAGATTCATCTCATTGCCAATGCGGCAGTTGAAGGTGAGCCTATCGAGATGGTTGATGAGCATTACTATGAAACCTCTGAATGGTTCCTCAGCAACTCGAACAGATACGATACTTATGACCGGAGTGGTCCTGAGATTTATGTTGGTGAGTATGCGGTGACCAAGGGTGCGGGAGAAGGCAATCTGAACGCTGCAATCGGCGAGGCCGCTTTTATGATGGGCATGGAACGGAATTCTGATATCGTAAAAATGTCCTCTTATGCCCCGTTGTTTGTGAATACGAAGGATCGTACTTGGAACCCGGACGCTATTGTGTTTGATTCATCGACTAGCTACGGAACACCTTCTTATCATGTGCAGCAGATGTTCGGAAGCAATAAGGGGGATGTGGTTCTTCCAACCTCACTTGTGGCTCTAGGTCAAGAAGAAACCTCCGGTAAGCAATCCATTCAAGGTGGAATTGGTTTGGGGACTTGGGCCACCCAGGTAGAGTACAGCGATGTACGAGTAGCGAAAGGTGATGACGTTCTTTTTGAAGATCATTTCAAGAAGGATTCCGGAGCCTGGACTCTAAACAATGGGGACTGGGAACAATCCAAGGGTACTTTTAAGCAGACTTCTAATGATATTGATATTCGTGCAGTTGCCGGTGAGACTTCATGGAGTGATTATACACTTTCTCTTAAGGCGAAAAAGACTGGCGGAGCAGAAGGCATGCTCATTATGTTCGGCTCTAAAGATGAAGGTAACTTCTATTGGTGGAATCTTGGCGGCTGGGGAAATACGCAGAGCGCGATTGAAAAATCAGTAGGTGGAACAAGAGCAGTCATCGGAAGAACGGTTCCTGTAAGGATTGAGACTGGGAAATTGTACGATATTCGCATTGAATTATCAGGTGCTAATATCCGGCTCTATCTCGACGATGAGCTTATACAAGAGGTGAACGATGAAAGTCCAGCAGGGCCGCTGTTCCAAACTGCGAGCCGTGATCTTGCCACAGGTGAGCTGATCGTTAAAGTCGTTAATGCGGGTGACACTGCTCAGCGCACGGATGTTTCTTTTGCCGGACTTGCCACATCAAGTCTGGAAGGAACAGCTACCGTACTTCAGTCGGACGATTTAAATGCTGAGAATAGCTTCGCTGAACCTGACAAGGTGGCACCTGTAACTCAAAAGGTAAGTGTAGACAAAGGTAGTCTGGAGTTTGAATTCCCGAAATATTCCGTGACCGTGTTAAGACTAAAGGAAGGGGGGAAATAGCCGGTCACGGAGGGAGGTTCACTCCTTCACTATAAACAAGCATTTATTTGTTCAATTTAAGAGGGAGGTTAGGTTATGAGTTCGAAAAGAAAAACGAGCAGTTTAGTCGTATGTATGGTAATGGTTTTTGTGCTTATTCTGTCAGCCTGTAGCAGCGCTGGAAGCTCAACGACGAATCAAAATGCAGCTAACAACGGTAAAACGAACACTGAAAAAACTAATAATGCTAGTGAACCAACCAATGCAACAGCTACTGAGGGCACGGAAGCAGTAGATCCTGCCAACGACCTGCCAAGCAAAGATATTCAAGGTGAGGTTACCGTTTGGGCCTTTAATGAAAAAGTGTTCGAGGAAGTCGGCGCTGCATTTATGGCTGAATATCCTGGAATCAAGTTGAAGACGGTAGTTATGCCCTTTGGCGACCTGCATGACAAGCTGCAAACGACAATCGCCGCAGGTAGTGGAGCGCCGGATGTAGCTGAAGTAGAAATGTACCAGTTGAACCGTTATATGGCGGGCAATGTGCTGGAGAATCTTTTGGAAGAGCCTTATAACGCTGGAAAATATAAAGATCTGGTTGCTCCATATAACTGGGAACGTTGGATGACACCAGACAGCTCACAGCTGCTTGGTATGCCTTGGGATATGACACCGGGGGTTTATTACTACCGTGCAGACATTTTTGAAGAGCTTGGATTGCCAAGTGATCCTGCTGAGCTTGGTGAATACATGCAAGATGAAGAGAATCTCTTGAACCTGGCTCAAATTTTGAAAGCTAACGGTAAATATTTCATGGAGTGGAGCGATGGCCCGATCGTATGGGCAGGAGATGAAGTCGGCTACTTTGATAAGGATATGAACTGGACACGTAATACGGACAAAATGGTGAAAGTTCTTGATATTACAAAACGTGGACAACAGCTGGGCTGGGCACCTCATATCGGTTATGGCTCAGACGAAGGTAAACAGCTAGTTCTGAAAGGTGATTTAGTTGGTGTCGTATCGGGTTCATTTGGAGCGCGCGGACTTCAGGAAACATTCCCTGAGCTTGCCGGAAAATGGAAGGTAACCCGTTTGCCAATAGGAATTAACGTGGGAATGGGCGGCTCAAGCTTTGTTATTCCTTCGCAAAGCAAAAATAAAGAAGCGGCATGGGCTTACATTCAGTGGAGCATGAGAAGTGAAAATGCTTGGAAAATTTGGACAAAACATTCCATTCAGCCGGGTTACAAGGATATTTCCAGTCTTGATTGGTACGCAAACACTAAAAATGAATATCTGGGTGGGCAAGAGGAATTTAAACTATATGAGCAATTAAGCAACGATATTCCAGTCAAACACCTTACACCAGTAGATAACAAGGGCTGGGAAATCTTTATAGCGGCGATCGGTGATGCACTGGCTAAGAACACAGATTCCAAGACGGCTATTCAAAAAATTGGTGATGATGTCTTGAAGCAAGCTTCCAAAGAAATTGCTGCCTTTAAAAAGGCAATGGGAATGCAGCCGTAAGGAAATCTAAAAACAGGAGGGGCAGCCTGCAATTGCCAGAGCTGCCCTGCTTGTATTCACTTAAGTCCGAGAGGCCCGTAAAGATGGGAGGAGACCGATGCGTGTTACGCATACTGCGAAAATATAAGATTAGTTTGTTGTTACTGGTACTTTTAGGAGTCTCCCTAGTGTGGTGGAATCAATCACGAGGGTTTGATAATTCAGCGATGGAGGGCATCCCCGTTTATGCGGATGTTGATGAAAGCTCTATTTTAGAAAGCGATAGTGTGAATTCAAAACTCGAAGCCTCTTACTTAAGCTATTACGAGGAAAAACAGCAGGATGGAGCAAAGGACTCATCGGATTTTACGCTTGCTATTCCTTCGGCGGATTATACGGCCATTAGTGCTGAAGGTACAGAGGTAATGACGGATCTTGGTGGAAAACCCGGCAAGGTACTAGCGCTTAAAGCAGAGGATAGCTGGGTGGAATATACATTTACGGTTCCGGCAGATGGGTTATATCAGATGGGGATGGAGTATTATGCCCTTCCTGGTAAACGATCCTCGATCATTCGAAGCGTAAAGATTGATGGGGAGTATTTATTCTCTCAAGTAAAAAAAATGGAATTCCAGCGGATGTGGAAGGAAAGTGCAGAGCCATGGCTGGACAATCAAGGGAATGAATTTAATCCCAAGCGGGAAGAGGTAACAGGCTGGCAATATCGGGAGTTTCGAGATGCCGAGGCCAGAACTGCGGATCCCTTTCGCTTTTATCTGACCAAAGGGGAGCATACGGTGAAGCTGGAAGCCATCCGGGAACCGGCTGCACTTAGTGAACTGAGAATATTTTCTCCAGAACCGCTCCCGACTTATGCGGAAGTGAAGCAGGAGTATGAGAATAAGGGTTACAAGCCTGTTCAGAATCAAGTGATCAAAATTCAGGCAGAAGAATCCTCCCTTCGTTCAGATCCAACGCTGAAGCGGATCGAGGACCGGGAGCCACTCACCGAACCTTTTAACAAAGATGCTATTGTGCTTAATAGTTTTGGGGGTGTCGGGTGGCGTACGGGTGGACAATGGGCGGAATGGAATTTCGAGATTCCTGAGTCAGGGCTCTACAATATCGCAATTCGTTACGGCCAGTGGTTCCTAAACGGGATACCGGTGGAACGCCGGATTATGATTGATGGCGAGGTACCGTTCCAAGAGCTGAATGCCTTGAAATTCCCTTACAAAGCGGAATGGCAAGTAAACAAGCTGGGGAATGAGGACGGAGAATACTTCTTTTATCTCGAACAAGGCAAGCATACGTTGCGGATGGAAGTTCAAGTATCGGGTGTAGGCGGAATGATTGAAGCTGTGCTGAACACTACACATAAAATGTCTCTTTTGGGACGTGAAATCACACAGGTAACGGGAACGAACCCCGATCCAAACGGGGATTGGCAGCTGGAGCAGAACATTCCTAATCTTGTGCCACGTTTACATTTGATGGCGCGGACGTTGGATGATGCCGTGCAGGATATGTATGCTTTTGGCGTTGCGGATGGAAGCTCTGAGCTGAGTACGCTTTATGAAGCACGTGATCGGTTCCTGGAAATGGCGAAGGATACCTCAAGTATTCCAGGTCGTCTTCAGCAATTTACGGATCTGCAGTCATCGCTTGGCTTATGGGTCAACGGATTAATGAAGCAGAGTATTGTAATGGACTATATTGAAGTGAAGTCGGAAGATCAGCCATGGCCTAAAGACGCGGCTCCTTGGTATACCCGTGTAGGGACGATGACGTATGACTTCTTTAGTTCTTTTACAAAGGATTACAGCGGCATAGGAAATACGTACAAAAATGAAAAGGTGCTGGATGTCTGGATCTCTCGTGGACGTGATTGGGCGGAGATCATTAAGCAAATGGTGGATGAGGACTTTACACCAAACACGGGCATCAAGGTGAACGTCAATATTATTCCTACGCTTGCAGCGGATCAGAAGCAGATTCTGTTATTAGCCAATACTGCCGGACTTGCTCCCGATGTGGCACTGGGGGTTGAGGGTGAAGTGCCGATTGACTTCGCGGTGCGGAATTCACTCGTGAATCTGAATGAATTCTCGGATTATCAAGAGGTTGCTGAACGTTTCAGAGCGGGCGCACTGATTCCTTATAAGTATGATAACGGAGACTTCGCATTGCCGGAGAATCAGAACTTCACGATGCTCTTTTACCGGAAAGATATTATGGCACAGCTGGGCATTAGCGAGAAGGATATTCCGAATACGTGGCAAGAGGTTATGGAACTGATTCCTGTGCTGCAACAAAACGGGATGGACTTCTATTATCCACATGCCCCGAACAATCCGAGTCTAGCCATTAATGAGTTTGCGCCGTTCTTATTCCAGTATGGTGGAGATTTCTATAAGAATAATGGGATGTTGTCTGATCTGGATTCACCAGAAGCACTGACAGCTATGAAAATGTGGACGGGACTCTTTACGAACTACAAGCTGCAGAAACAAGCGGATTTCTATAACCGTTTCCGTTCTGGAGAGATGCCAATCGGCGTTGCTGATTATTCCACATACATTCTGTTATCTACTGCCGCACCTGAGTTGACAGGCTGGTGGGGCATGAAACCAATGCCGGGTATTGAACAAGCCGATGGACAGATTAACCGTTCTACAGGCGGGCTTGCACAGACAGGAATTATTTTTAAGGATACGGATATGAAAGAAGAGTCTTGGGAGTTCCTGAAATGGTGGACCAGTGCGGATGCACAGGAGAACTTCGGCTCAGAGCTTGAGTCTTTGCTGGGTGTTGAAGCTCGTTGGAATACAGCCAATGTTGAAGCGCTCAAACGTCTGCCGTGGCAGCAAGATGATATCGACGCCATTATGGAACAGTGGGAGTGGTTTAAAGAGCGCGAAGTGGTGCTTGGAGGATATTACACGACCCGGCATATCGCCAACATCTGGAATGAAATTGTGCTCAACGGTAAATTCCCGCGGGAGGCGATGGAGCAAGGTGTGCGTGAAATCAATAAAGAGCTTAGTAAGAAACGCGAAGAGTTCGGAATTGAAACTTCCCAGACTTCAAGCGCTAAAGAGGAAGGAGGTCAGAAATGAGTAGTGAAATAATTACACCGGCACAGAACGAAGCCGTACAGATGCAGCCGACGAAAACTCCCGGGAAATGGGCTCAGCTTTGGTTGGATATCAAGAAAAATAAAGTTTCCTATTATTTCTTGGCCCCTTTCCTGATTCTGTTCACCGTTTTTACTATTGTTCCTATTATCATGTCCGTCGTTCTAAGCTTCAGCTATTACAACATTATTGAGACACCGAGATTCATTGGCTTCTCTAACTATAAGCTGTTGTTTGTAGACGATGATATCTTTCTTAAAGCTGTTGGGATTACGCTAAAATTTGCTATTATTACAGGTCCGATAGGTTATATTATGGCCTTCTTGCTGGCCTGGCTGATTAGCCAGATTCCGCAGAAGTTCCGCTTTTTCTATACCCTATGCTACTATGTGCCATCGATTACAAGTGCAGTAGCAATGTCCGTGGTTTGGTTGTATTTGTTCGCCGGAGACCGCAAGGGGTTGCTCAATCACTGGCTCATTCAGCTGGGGATTATCAATGAACCTTATTTATTTCTACAAAATGTAGATTCGATCGTACCGGTGATCATCATAGTTTCCTTATGGATGAGTATGGGGGTAGGTTTCCTTGCTTTTCTGGCCGGACTTCAAAATGTACCGACAGATTTATATGAAGCTGGCTCAATTGATGGGGTCAAGTACCGCTGGCAGGAGCTTTGGTACATTACGATTCCATGCGTCAAACCGCAGCTGTTATTCGGTGCGGTGATGCAGGTGGTCGGTTCGCTTACCGTATTTGACGTCAGTATGCGGCTTGTTGGATTTCCGAGTCCCCTTTATGCAGGCCATACGATTATGGCGCATCTGTTCGACTACGCATTTATCCGCTTTGAGATGGGATATGCGTCAGCGATTGCTGTATTACTGTTCGCTTTGATGCTTGGGCTCAACCGTCTCATCTTCAAAGTGCTGGGGAGGGATTAGGATGCACAAAATAAACTTACGGCGTATTGACTATGGCGGCATCTTTTTATATCTGTTCTTAACGGTGTTTGGCCTAATTATGCTGCTGCCACTTGTCTATATGGCAGTGACTGCTTTAAAACCAACAAGCGAACTATTCCTGTTCCCACCGCGGTTTTTCGTAGTGAATCCGACGTTGGTGAACTTTCGTGATTTGCTGTTAATTACCGGAACTTCGGCGGTGCCGTTCTCTCGGTTTATTTTCAATAGCGTGGTCGTTACATCGGGGATTGTGGTCGGGGGTGTCTTAATTTCAGCAATGGCGGCTTATCCGCTTGCCAAGCACAATATGCCATTTAAAAGCGCTATCTTTAGTATGATTGTGGCGGCGCTGATGTTCTCACCCCTAGTATTGCAAATTCCGCAATATCTGCTGATTAGCCGCAGCGGATTAATGAATTCGTATTTTGCAATGATCTTACCTTATCTGGCTGCACCGATGGGAATGTTTCTTATGACCCAGTTCCTGCGGCAGCTTCCAGATGCTTTATTAGAGGCGGCCCGCATAGACGGGGCTTCAGAATGGAAGGTATTCTGGGTGGTTGTGATGCCAATGCTTAAGCCGGCGATTTCGACTTTTGCTTTATTTAGCTTTATTTCTGCTTGGAATGATCCGTATCCTTCAATGGTCTATACGACTGTTCAGGAAATGAAGACATTGCCGCTTGCCATCCAAACCATCAGTGGTGGAGCCGGAGTCGTTGCTAGGGTAGGCACTTTGGCAGCAGCAAGCTTCTTGATGATTCTCCCGACTATTCTTGTCTTTATATTAACGCAGCGGATGGTGCTTCAGACAATGGCCCATTCGGGGCTGAAGGAATAGGGGGAGTCATGATGATAGGACGTAATATGAAAAAAATGCTGCTAACAGGGCTACTGGTGACGCTGACACTGCCAGTGCTGCTGCTTCCAGGGCAGGCGCTAGCTGGCGAAGCCCCATATGAGGGGTATACGTGGAATCAGTCCGGCAATGAGGTCCGCTCGATTAATGGTTATCTCTACGATTCTTCTATCGATCCAACAGGAACAGATACGGGGTCCTTCAAAAATCCGGAATCTCTCTTTATTAGTGATGACGATTCACTCTACGTAGTAGACACGGGCAATAGCCGGATTGTTCATATGGATAAGGACGGTCGTCTGCTAAATTTGATCGGTGATACGGAAGGCAGCGGCAAGCTGCAGGAGCCGAAGGGTGTATTCGTGAAAGAGGATGGAACGGTATATGTAGCAGATACAAAAAACGCGCGTATTGCTATTTTTGATAAAAATGGCAAGTTTGTAAAAGAGTTTCTAAAACCGGATAGCCCATTACTGGGTGCTAATTTCTCTTATTCTCCTTCTAAATTAGTTGTAGATAAGCGTGATTATATGTATGTGGTGAGCGATGGTAACACGCAGGGGTTGCTGCAAATTGACTCGGGCGGTAAGTTCAAGGGGTTCTATGGAGCGAACCATGTAGGCTTCTCCTGGACACGACTCTTAATTAAGCTGGTGGCCACCAAAGAGCAGCAGAACCAGCTGGCGACCGTTAAACCTTCTGAGTTCTCCAACGTGGATCTGGATGAAGAAGGATTTATCTACAGCACGACCCTGGGCGAAGAGTATAACCAGATCAAACGGTTATCTCCGGTAGGCGTAGATACGCTGAACATTGGTAAACACTGGTACGGTGATTATTACTCCGAGGGTCCATTCAGTATGGCTTCTTTTATGGGCATCAGTATTGATAAGAACGGGTTTATAACCGCGCTGGATTTGCAGTCCAGTAAAGTCTTCCAATATGACAAGCTGGGGAATTTGTTATTCAGCTTCGGCGGGATCGGGGATCAGAATGGACTCTTCGTGACTCCTTCCGCCGTAGATCAAACCGCTGATGGTCTGATCTATGTAGTGGATAAAGGACGGGGCAGAATCGATCGCTTCCGGACCACGCCGTTTGCGGATTTGGTTCATCAGGCATCTTTGCTATATGTAGATGGCAGCTATGACGAAGCGCAATCCTTATGGCAAGAGGTGCTGCGATTAAACGCCAATTATGATATGGCTTATCAGGCTATCGGCAAAGCGCTTTATAAAGCAGAGCAATATAAGGAATCTATGAGCTATTTCAAGCTTTCAAATTCCAAAGCTGACTATTCATCCGCTTTCCGCGAATATCGTAAATTGTATATCCGGGAGCACTTTACTTATTTCTTTGCCGGCGGAATTGGACTGTTCTTAGTACTGTTCTGGAGTGCGCCGAGATTATACCGGAGATTCCATGCCTGGCTGTATAGAGGAAACAAGGCAGTTTTGGAACCGGCAAAGGGGGAGATTGGATGAACACTTTGCGAATGATTCATCAGGTTGTAGTTCATCCTTATCAGTTCTATAACGATATTCAAGGAAAGCAGCGTATCCGCTGGATACAGGGGATTGCCATCGTTCTACTGACCTTTGTGGCACGAATGATCTCGATTCTGATTACAGGGTATGCTTTTCAAACTAGAGAGCCGCATGAAATCTCTATGTTTCATGAGTTTATTTGGCTTATCGTTCCTTGGTTGACCTGGTGTGTCTCGAACTGGGGTGTCAGTACGATTATGGATGGTGAGGGGAAATTTAAAGAGATTTTTGTGGGCAGTGCCTTTGCGCTTGTTCCATACATGCTCTTTATCATCCCAGTCACACTGCTAACGTTGGTCCTTTCGCTGGATGAGGCTTCAACCTTCAATCTGCTGCACAAGTTTGTGATTCTTTGGGTGGCTTGGTTGATTTTAATGAAGGTGAAGATCCTGCATGATTTTGAGATTCGCAAGGTTATTTTTATCACCATAATCAGTGTAATAGGGATCGCCATTATCTGGTTTGTAGGCATTTTGCTATTTGGTATTTCCAATCAATTTGTTTCATTTATTGTCGATCTGCTCAAAGAATTGAGATTGCGCGCGTAAGGAGGGAAAGGTAACACGATGAGAAAAAAAGTTAAAGTGCGGGGCATTCTCTGTATTGTTGTGATGATGCTGTTCGCAGTGATAAATGTTCAACCCCTACACAGTTCCGCCGATCCGTCCACCGCTACGCAGTCTGTTCAGACTGAAGAAAGCAAAGAGGTTGGGCAAGAGCAAACATCGGTGGTGACTGAACCAGCTGAAGGGCAGGCCACTGCTGTGCAAGAAAAGGAGACCACGGCTCCGGCAGAAGAGCAGGCTCCAACAGCTGTAGCAGCACTTGTTCAGAAGGTTGAGCTGCAGCCGGTCACGCCTGGAACAAAAGCACTGGAGAACGAACGCTATATTTTATATGTAGATGAGAAATCGGGAAATCTTCGCATCACAGATAAAATCACAAACAAGGAGTGGCTTGGATCTCCACAGCTGGAGCGAACAGCCATGCCAAATATTAAGAAATATACGACCGCGCCGATTTATGCCAGATACACACAGGGGGCTGACATTACACAGGTCTACCCACTTAAAGATGAAGACTCCACGGTTACCGTAACGATTGAGCAAGATGTCGTCCGCGCGGAGTTTGCTTTTATTAGCCTGAAGCTTTCTTTTGCTCTGGAGTACAGACTGACTGCTAATGGATTTGAGGCTTCCATTCCACAGGAGTATTTGAAGGAAGAGGGGAATGCGAAATTCACGAGTCTGGAGGTGCTGCCATTTTTTCATGCGGCTAGAGAAGATGCAGAGGGGGCAATGATGCTTCCAGATGGTTCAGGGGCATTGCTGGAGTTTCGGAAAGATCATCCCGCTTATTTGAAAGGTTATTCTGAATACATTTACGGCGGGGACGAAACCTTCGTGAAACAAAATCATGAAATTACGGATAACTCTTGGCAAAAGGCGGCACCTCTTAAAAAAGCTATCGCCTTGCCAGTGTTTGGGATCTATCAGGGAGACACAGGATATTTAGCAATTGTTACTAAGGGAGATACCGACGCTAAAATCAACGGTGTTCCATCAGGCATTCGCGCTATTTCGCTTTATAGAGCATCAAGTGAATTTACCCTGCGCAAGGATGATGTTATTTTTGTCGGCAATTCCGGCCAAATTCCTTATTATCAGGGTGAGATGATCAAAACCGATCGTAACGTACGTTATGTTCTGCTCCAAGGTGAGGAAGCCAACTACGTTGGGATGGCGAAGGAATACCGTAATTACTTAATGGAGGAGAAAAAGGTCAAGGAAGTAGTTCTTGAGAACACGCCATTGTATCTTCAAGTGCTCGGTGGGATTTCACGTGATGAAGTCATCGGTTCAACTTTTATAGAAGCAGCTACGTTTAAACAAATCAAGGACATGATTGATCAATATCAGGCAGAGGGTGTTACTCAGCTAGAGATTACGATCGAGGGATGGTCCAAAAATGGTTTATACGGAAACCAGCCAGAACAATTCCCTGTTGAGAAGAAGCTGGGAGGCAATAAGGGACTAAAAGAGCTTCAGGAATATGCCGCAGGCAAGGGCGTAAATCTTTATTTGAAAGCTAACTACGTGAAACCTTTCCAAGATAGCAACGGCGTGAAGGCAAGCAGAGATGCTGTGCGCGGTATTAATCGTGAAGTCTTGAAGCAGTACGTCTATTATCTCTCTACCCGGTGGAATACGGATGACTATTTTTATTTAATGAAACCTAGTGTTATCGCAAAACGCAGTAATGCTGAGTTAAGCAAGTTTCAGGATCTGGGTGTGAAGGGTGTGCAGTTTGAACACTTTGGAAGCTTGCTATACTCCGATGAGGATAATAAATCCAATACGGACCGCCAGCTTACAGAAGATACTTATGTTAATGCATTGGATAACTTCCGTAAGGGTGAGCTTAACACGGCAGTAGATTATGGTTTTGCCTATACATTAGGACATGTGAACCGGATTGATCAGGTGCCGCTCGACTCCAGTCAATTTGTCTATACAGATCGGGCGATTCCTTTTTATCAACTAGTGTTACACGGCTTAGTGCCTTATACAGCAAGCCCGGTTAATCTGTACGATGATTCCCGTAACCAAACCTTACGGGCGCTGGAATATGGAGCCCTTCCAAGTTATGAATTAACCTATGCTCCGACTAGCGATCTTCAGAGAACCATGGCAGACCGGCTGTTCAGCTCTAGTCTTGAGAACTGGCTGGCACCTTCTGTGCAGAATTATCTCGCATTGAAAGAGGTCTATGACAGCATTAGCAACCAGCAAATGACGAATCATGAGCAGCTGCAAAGTAAGGTCTTTCGGACGACTTATGCAAACGGTGTGAGCATTATAGTCAACTATAATGAGCAGTCCGTTGACGTGTCTGGTCAGACCGTCGAGGCATTCAGCTATGCGGTAACAGGAGGATGATGAAGTGAAAAAATCAAAGCTATCGATGCGAGCGCGTTATTTCGTTGAAGGATATTCCTTCATCGGCCTGTGGCTGGTCGGATTTCTGGTGTTTATGGCTGTTCCGCTGGGCCGTTCCTTGTATTATTCCTTTCAGGATCTCCAAGTGAGCAAAGGCGGTTTACTGGCCACTTTTGTTGGGATGGAGCATTATCGCGCCGCTTTTACTACAGATGTTAATTTCTTGCCTCTGCTGAAATCGACGATGGTGTCGACGGTGACTCAGGTTCCGTTAATTCTTATCTTTTCGCTCTTTTGTGCGATTCTGCTAAATCGCGGACTCGTAGGAAAAACCTTTTTTCGTGGCGTGTTCTTTTTGCCGGTCATCATTGCTTCAGGGGCGATTCTGGGCAAATTGATGGATCAGGGTGCCGCAAATTTACCAATTTTTTATAATCAGGATTTATATGATAAGCTCCATAACTTTATCCCCGGCGACATTTTGAAGTCATTGCTGAAATATGCAGAATCTTTAACGCTGGTGATGTGGGATTCTGGCGTGCAAATTCTGATTTTTCTAGCGGGGTTACAGACGATTTCTGTTTCACTGTATGAAGCGGCCAAATGTGATGGAGCAACCGCGTGGGAGAGTTTTTGGAAAATCACCTTCCCGATGATTATGCCGATGATGCTCGTAAACACGTTGTTTAGTATCGTCAGCTCATTCACGAAGGCAGATAATCAAATCATGAGTCATATTTTGAATGTCGTCTTTAAGAATAATGATTTTGGATATGGCTCAGCGATGGGCTGGATTTATTTTGTGTTTATTTTCTTGGTTCTGGGTTTGGTCTTCCTGTTATTCAGCAAGTCGCTCGGTGCCACCGAAGGGAGGAAGTAGAAGATGTTGAAGGAATCCGTAAAGCAGGTTCGGACAACGAACATGGAACATCTGACAACTCGTCTAAAAGCAAGCGGCAAGCTGGACAGGGTCGTGAAACGTTCGCTTCAGGTGCTGAATATCGCTTTTTATTACTTGGTTATTCTCAGCTTAACATTCGTATTCCTATATCCCTTGTTATACATGGTATCCAAATCCATGATGCAAGTAACAGACGTGGCCGATGCCACAGTGCAATGGCTTCCGAAAAAGATAAGTTTTGGCAACTATTTTCTGGCATGGGATTCGCTTAAATTCTGGGCCGGGTTCGCAAATAGTGCGATTATTTCCTTCGGGAGTGCGGTTCTGCAAATCTTAAGCTGTTCCTTAATCGGTTATGGTTTTGCCAGATACCGTTTTCCAGGCTACGCAGTGTGTTTCGTTCTGCTGCTGTTTACTTTTCTAGTTCCACCGCAGACGATTGTTGTGCCACTGTATTTGTTCTTTAGTGACTTGGGGTGGATTAATACACATTTGCCGTTTGTGGTTCCTTCTATGTTTGGGCACGGGTTGAAGGGGGCATTATTCGTACTGATCTTTATTCAGTTCTATCGCGGAATGCCTAAAGTGTTGGAGGAAGCAGCACGTATCGACGGTGCAGGCGCATTCAGAACGTACTGGAAAATCATGTTTCCTATCGCCAAGCCGGCAATGCTGATCGTATTCTTGTTCTCTGTGGTATGGCACTGGAATGACAGCTTTGAACCGAATACGTATTTAACAACACCGGATTTCTATAATCTGTCGCAGCGATTAGCGATGTTTTATGGTTCCAATAATCAGGCAGCGGAGACGATGTCGCAAATGACTTCGGGTTCTATTGGGATGGCCCCAACTGGACTGAATCAGGTTATGGCGGCGTGTATTCTAACCATTCTGCCAATTCTGATTCTGTATTTGTTCGTACAGCGTCATTTTGTAGAAAGTGTGGAACGCTCCGGTATTGCCGGGGAATAACTTTATTTACTAAAAACCAGCAAGCTCCCTGTGTGGAGGCTTGCTGGTTTTATTTTTAGGTAAAGGGTCTTCAAATTAGTATATCAATTCGGTTAAGATGGATAAGTATCCGATAAACTGTATTAGAAATACACATCCAAACCAAGGGAGTCAGACGATGAATAAACGCACATCGGGATTTGAGCACAGTACAGTATCCATTGCTGAGAAGAAAGTTACTTGGCTGGAGCTATTTTATGATCTGCTTTTTGTAGCAGCAGTTTCAAAAGCGAGCCATGTCCTATTGCATGTAGAGGCGGGTACAATTCCACTTGAATACTTATCCAAATTTATCTTAATATTTATTCCGATCTGGTGGGCTTGGGTAGGGCAATCGCTTTTTGTGAATCGGTTTGGGCAAGATATCTTTTCACATCGGATATTCTTGATTCTACAATTATTTTTTGTATTAATAATGACGGCGAGCTTATCGGTTAACTTTGATCAATATTATATGCCATTCTTAATAGGTTATGTTGGTTTAAGAGCTATGACAGCCATTCAATATCTTACGATAAATAAGAATGAAGCGGCTGATAGAAAGGGCACTGCCCGGTATTTGGGAAGCAGATTTTGGATTGGATTAGTGATCTCTTCTTTATCACTTTTCTTTGACTCTTGGATGCGTTATGTAGTTTTGTATGCGGGAATTACTGTAGACATTCTGCTTCCATTAGTAGGCCGGAAATACTTGGTGAAAAGTCCGATCAATACTCATCATTTATTGGAACGCTTTTCGTTGTTTACGCTTATTCTGCTTGGGGAATCAGTGGTCAGTATCCTTGCGGTTTTACAGTCTAGTCACTGGACGTGGCAATCTATTGTATTTGCATTATTAACTTTTCTATTAATTATAGCTATGTGGTGGCAATATTTTGATAATGTTGAAAAGAAAGTGGATAAGACTATAGAGACTGCCGGGCAAACCATAATTTACGGGCATTTATTTATTTATGTATCCTTGAGTATGATTGCAGCTTCGATCCAACTGCTATTTTTAGATCAATTAAATTATACATTTATGGTGTGTTTTATTTTTGGATCGGTCCTGCTCTACTTCTTCTCTACCTCACTGGTCTTCCATAAATATAGACGTATACAGCAACGGTTAGGGATATTCCATTTGACGTTATTATTAGGTTTACTTGGTGTTTTTTTCGCAGTAGATTTGTTGTTCCTTATACCTAATTACCTGATCATTGGTGAAATGATGTTATTTTTTGTGGTATATGCAAAATTAACGACGTAAGCTTGTTGTGCCGAAGCTGAATAAGAAAACAAGAAGGAAGCTGATCCGTGTGATCGGCTTCCTTCTTGTTTTAGATCCCATGAAATATAATCTATCTAGTTACGATCGAACGGGGAGGCTTATTTCATAATATGTATAAGATTGTATTTTTTGATGTGGACGGTACTCTAGTGAGTGAAATTGATAGAAGTATCCCACTTAGCACGATAGAAGCAATTGAGAAGTTGATAGAGAAAGGAATTAAAGTCGTAGTTGCAACAGGGAGACCACATAACTTATGTGAAGAGTTCAAGTCTATGGGCATTGATACCTTTATTTCTGCTAACGGTGCGCTTGTCAAATGTAAGGATAACGTTATCTATAAATCAACGCTTTCAACAGAAACCGTGCGGGAACTCTCGGCTTTTGCTGAGTTGAACGGACATGGCATGTCCTTTTTCACCGAACTTTTAACCATGAACGGAATGGGTTCCGAGGATGAGCGCGTTATGAAGGCATTAAAGGAGACTTTGAGTCTTACACAATATCCCGAAAAAATGAGCGCTCTGCCAGAGGAGGTTTACTGTATATGCTTGTATGCGGACGAAAATGAAGCGCAAAAATTCCAAGATAGATTTCCTGAATTATGGTTCGAACGTTTTCACGGATACGTTATGAATGTGCTTGAAGAAACAAAAGTTTCTAAATCAACGGCGATTAAACAGGTGCTGGATTATCTGAATATTTGCAAGTCAGAGGCTATCGCGTTTGGTGACGGTGGGAATGATATCGACATGTTGGAGTATGTGGGATTGGGCATTGCGATGGGAAACGGTGCGGAACAGTTAAAACAAAAAGCCGATTTTGTTACAAAAAAAGCAAGTGAAGGCGGGATAGCCTACGCATTAAAGAAATTTGGTGTCATTTAAGCTTGCAGCAAACGAGTTGAAGAAAAATTAATAGCGATCATTTGTACAAAACTAACAGCGACAGCCCAAGACTTTATCAGTCTATGGCTGCGGCTGCTTTATGGATTGTGGGGTATCCACACATAGAACTGCATGTGATTTCTGGTTCTTACTGCCCTAGAAGAGCCGGCACAATAAATCGGCCGAAAACATTTGCAGGAGAGCCTTTTTTGTACTTATCCGCGGTGATAACGGCAACCAGCTCGTAAGCAGGAACTACAATGATATGCTGCCCTTTAAAGCCGAGTGCAAAATAATAAGGGATCTCGTTCGGCTGTTGCTCTGAACCTGCATTGAATTGGGATACCCACCAATGCCAGCCGTAGAATCCTTTTTGCGGATGATTGGCTTCAACGTAAGGGCGAGTAGATTGCTGAATTGTATCTGGAAAAAGGATCTGCTGATCCTTCCAGCGTCCCTCTTGCAAATAAAGTAAGCCGAATTTCAGCATATCCTCCGGCTTCAGATGAAGTCCGAACCCACCGGTATGTATGCCTTGCGGATCGCTCTCCCAGTGATAGCTTTGAATGCCAAGTGGTTGAAACAGCTGGTCTTCGGCAAATTCTGCAACCGCCTGTCCAGCACAATCACGCAGGATTGCGGACAAGAGCTGAGAGGAGCCTGAGTTATAAGTCATCACGGTTCCTGGTGTATGAGCTAATGGCTGTGCAAGCACAAATTTTATCCAGTCTGCGGTTTTAGTCATGGCCGGAAAAGAATTCTGCCCACCAAACTCTGTCCAGTTAAAGCCTCCGGTCATCGTTAATAAGTGTTCGATAGTGATCTCACTTTTACGTGGGTCACGATCTTCTTTTAATGAAGGAAAAAATAAAGAAATAGGTGTGTCTGGAGGTGGAATCATTTGTTTATCTATGGCTATGCAAACTAAGGCGGAGAGTACGCTTTTGGTGCACGAGTTGATTTTGCCAAGCTCTTCAGCGATTTGTGGATCGCGGTAATGCTCCAGTATGGGTTCTCCATTTTGAACGATTAGACAACTGCGAATGTCTAGGTTAGTAATACCGTCAATAAGCGGCTGAAGGTTCCAGTCAGTAATGTCGGTGACCCCCTTTCTAGATGAATTATAGCTGCAACTGTTTACCATTATAGCTCACATCACAAAAATGTCGTAATTTCCTGTCGTTAAATAATTATGGAAAATACAAGAAAATATCTGTATAATAATATGAATCACGTGTTAGAGGAGGATGAATTCTTTTGAAAAGCAATAGTACTCTTTTTGTTCATCAAACAGCTAAAACGGTATTAATCACTTCCGTTGCACTCGCGTTACTCTTACCCCCTGGCTTAGCCGCAGCCGATTCTATATCTGTTAGCAGCAACACTTCCGTAACGCAGGTTAGTACGCAATCAGCGGCTCCAGCTACGACTACGAAATCTGAGGCTGATCCTGCAAAAGTGAAATTCACGCAGGAGCAAGCCATTGCAAAGTTAAAAGAACTATTCCCATCTCTAAAAGATGCAACTGTAAACAATGTTCAACTGGGATCTAACCAAAGCTACCCAGCTCCAGCAAATCAAATGATCTGGCATATTCAGTGGCAGGTTCAAGAAGGGAATATAGGATATGGTTTTAGCAGTGAGGTAGACGCCATTAATGGTGATATCATCAACACCTATCTCTCATTCTCCCAGGAGAAGAACGAATCCTATTATCCACCGAAAGTATCGCAGACTCAGGCATTGGAGATCGCCAAGACTTTTGTGGCTAAGGCAGCCTCATCGGTTAAGAGCAGTGAGCTGCAATTAAATGAGAATGTTGGTTATAGTTATTTTTCGGAATCATTATTCGGTCCTGTTCAATATGGATATAACTTCAGTATTCTGAAAAATGGTATTCCTTCTGGATCGGACAGCATTAACATAGTTGTGGATGGTAACGGAACTGTAACGCAATTCTCTAAGTCTTCTCAAGGGCTTGAGTACCCGTCTGCACAGCCCAAGATTACCTTGGAGCAAGCACAGAAGCAATTTGCGGAACAGTTTGATGTGGGCCTATTTTACATTCCTATTTATAAGAACGGAAAACCTAACAACTGGATCCTAGGCTGGCGTCCAATAGATCAGTCTCTATATCCTATCGATGCATTAACGGGCAAGCGGATAGATTATGAAGGAAAAGAATCCGTATCCACCTCAGTCGTGTATTCAGAAGTAGCGAAGAGCAAGGATGTTTTTCAGGCAAGAAGTTCTAGTACAGAGCTTTCTGCAAAAGAAGCAGCACAGCTTGTAGAGAAGGTTGCTTATATCCCGGCAGATCGTAAATTGATCTCGCAAACCTTGAGAAATGACTATCAGGATTCAGATCGAAAAATCTGGCAGCTATACTGGGGCAGTAATGGAAATGATCGTTACATTGGTGCTGGCTTTCCAGAACAATCCTCTGCTGAGATCGATGCAAAGACCGGTGAAGTATTGCAGTACCAGGTTCAAGCTTATGGTGCTATTCAGGATAAGAAGAAGGAAGAGCCGGCACCTGCTGGAGGTAAGAAGCTTAGTGAGGCTGAAGCGAAGGTGAAAGCGCTTAGTATAATTAATAGTCTATATCCTCAGGCGAGCCAGAAGCTAAAGCTGGTAGAATACGGGGATAATTCGAGTTTGACTTCAGACGGATCAGGATATGGATACCAGTTTATTAGATATCATCAAGGAATTCCTGTGAGTGACAGCACCATTACGGTAAGTTTGGATCTTTACGGCAGACTGACTTCTTACATGGGGAATCGGATAAGCGGTATCGATGGAATCACATTATCGCCTGATGCAACAATTTCCAAGAAAGAAGCGCTCGAAAGTTATAAGCCTAAATATCAGACTAAGCTGAAATATACTCAGGTTGGTGGATACAATACTTATAGTAACTATGTCGCACCGAAGGTGAAGCTGGTATATGATACAACCTTTGATGAATCTAACGGATTGAATCAGGTTTTGGATGCAGCCACTGGAAAATGGGTTGCGGTGTATGATTACCTCGGTCAGCAGGATGCTCAACTATCTGCAACGGATATCAAAGGTCATGCAGCAGAGCGGGAATTATCAGAATTGGTAAACCACCATGTGATTACACCGGATGCCGATGGCAAAGTGAACCCGGATCAAGAAATAACTGTCGGTGATTGGTTATCCTATCTTGCCAAAGCTTCTAGTCCGAATTTCACCAATTATTATAATAATAATGAACGAAAAACTGTGGCAGGCGTGAAGCCAGAGAATTCATATTATGATGCAGTTATTTTTGCAGCAGATCGTAAATGGATCAGTAAGGATGAAAGCCTGCAAGTAGAGAGTAAGTTAACCCGGGAACAGCTTGCTGTTCATCTGGCTAATTTCTTGAAATACAATAAACTCACAGCTTATCTTGATAAAGATGTGACTGTAAGTCAGTTTAGTGATAGCTCAGCTATAAACAATAAGGGGGCCGTGGCTCTTGTTGTGAAATTGGGACTCTTAAAGGATGACAACGGCAAGTTTAATCCGCAGCAGAATGTAACAAAAGCGCTGGCGGCTTCGGTGATCATGAAGCTAGTTGAGCTGCAAGGAAAGACTGATCAGATCATTGGTCAATAAGTGTTAAAAAGACAGCCAGGCAGCGATTCTCCGACGATTGGAGAATCGCTGCCTGGTTTTTTAGTTTGCAGCGCGACGGATTGACTAAAGCATCTCTATCTGGCAAATGCAGTTTCCAGTATTCTCTTAGCATTTTTTGTGCGCCGATTTTTGCTGGAATCCGCAAAATAACTGCATTCTATACAGCTATTTCTTATGCGAAAGGTGAATTGTATCTTTAATTGCATTCTCTGCAACTAAAAACTGGAGAATCCACCTATCGGCGAGAAAAGTAAGGATATAAGTGTACGAAATACACTTATATCCTTTGGCCGAGTGATTTGATGCATTATAAGTGTACTAAATACAATTAAACGCGTAATACCGCGTAATTCAATGCGTAATTCAACGCTTAATTTATCCTCAGTCCATTCCTCAGCGTAATCCTCAACGCAATCCTCAGTCCATTCCGCCTACACTATGCAACCGCCGGCTCACTATATAGGTAATCTTGATGGCTAAAATTCTTATGGGATAGCATAAGGATCAGCCTCTTTTTTGTGTAATTAATTACCAATACATAGACACTTACAAACTCACAGTATTATGATAATCAGAGTGACCCTAAAGCGGAGCTTTGTTAGGCGAACATGAATAGGTAAAGAAAAGATACCGAATGTAAACGGTTCACACTCGCTGTGTTAACGCTTTCTTCTTACAATTAGGATATAGAAAATAAGGGAGGTTCAATAGATGAAAAGAAAGATTAAAGGCTTGCCTTTAATGGCATCGGCCATTGTTTTATCATTAGTTTTCAGTGGTTGCTCCAGCAATAATAGTGGAAACAGTAGTAGTACCGCAGAGGGAAACACTAGTGCGCAAACGGAAATGGAAGGCGGCCCTTTAACCAAATATGATCCGCCGATCAAACTTCGCTCCACGATGAACGAAACAGGCAAAGAGACGTTGGCGCAGGGCGATACACATTCCAATAACATCTGGACCAGAGGATACGAGGAAGAGCTTGGGATTAAAGTGTCCTATGACTGGATTGTGGCTGATGCTAACTATAACGATAAAATGAATGTTACCTTGGCGAGCGGGGATTTACCTGATTTGTTAAAGGTGTCCACGGTGCAATTCGAGCAGCTTTATGAAGCTGGCATGTTGGAGGATTTGACCGGGGTATTTGATAAATATGCTTCGGATCTTGTCAAAGAATATTACGCTGAAGAGGACGGAGCAGGGCTTAAGCCGGTTACGAAAGATGGAAAACTGATGGCGATGGTAAGCTTCCCGGGTTCGCTGGATTCCTCTGATATGATATGGATTCGAAAAGACTGGATGGACAAGCTGAATTTGGCAGAGCCAACATCCATGCAGGATATTATTAAGATTGCAGAAGACTTTACATTTAAAGATCCAGACGGAAATGGCAAACAGGATACTTACGGCATTTCGTTGAACAAGGACTTGCCAATCAATGCGTTTCTACTCGGGTACCATGCTTACCTGGAAACTTGGATCAAAAACGCCGATGGCGAGGTTGTGAATGGTACGATTCAACCGGAGGTAAAGGCTGGACTTGCGGAGCTGCAAAGATTGTATAAAGAAGGAGTCATTGATCCAGAGTTTGGGGTAAAAGACTTTGCCAAAGCGATGGAGGATGTGAATGCTGGTAAATCCGGTATGTTATTTTTGCCGCAATGGGCCCCTTTCCAAGTAAAGGACATGATTAAAAAGGATCAAAATGTTAACTGGGTGCCTTATCCAGTACAATCTATTGATGACCAACCTGCCAAAACTCAAAACCATCTTACGATTGGAGGCGTATTCGCGGTCCGTAAGGGCTACGAGCATCCGGAGGCATTGATCAAGCTGCTTAACTTCCAAGCAGAGAAAATGTTTGGGGAGTCCGCTAAAACGGAACGGGCAAAATATTTGAACGGGGACACAGGTCTGGGCTTCCAAAACGCGGTTGTATCCAACCTCCCACCGAACAAAAATGTAAAGGCACAGGATGAAGTGGAAAAAGCCCTTGAATCGGGAGATACCTCAAACATGGGCCTTGAAGCTAAATTATTCTATGATGATATTCAAAGCTACCGCGGTGGAGATCTTGATAAATGGCATATGGAACGGATCTTTGGGCCGCTTAGCTCACAATCGGTTATCAAACACTACCGCGACAATGACTTGGTGTTGATGAATGAGTTCATTTATGCCCCAACTAAAACGATGAACAGCAAAGCGGCTACCTTGGATAAACTGCGTGCAGAGACCTTTGTCAAAATCATTTACGGAAGTCTTCCTATCGATGAATTCGACAAATTCGTAGCCAACTGGAAAAAGCTCGGTGGAGATCAAATAACGAAAGAAGTAAATGATATCGTAAAAGCAAACTAGTAAAAACGACGCAGAAGAGGACTGCCCCTAGTCATGATAATGACAAACGGGCAGTTCTTTTTTTGGCTGAACAGCTATTCGGTTCGATAACCAGGTCAACAAAAGATACTTAAAGTCAATACGCTACACTATTAAGGCAATTTGGGGCTGCTCTATAATTGAGATACAAGGAGGAGAAAGCATATGCACTTTAATACTAAGCAATTTCTACGTAATATTCCGCTCCATTTAATGATTTTACCTGCCTTAATAGTAATCATTATTTTTAGTTATATTCCGATGGCTGGCCTTGTAATTGCCTTCCAGAATTTTTCCCCGATTTCAGGGTTTAAGAATATGAACTGGACAGGGCTCGAAAACTTTCGTTATTTGTTTGAGCTTCCCGGTTTTGGTCAGGTCGTATGGAATACTGTATTTATCTCCGTCATGAAAATTATTGCTGGGCTGACCGTGCCAGTTATAGCGGCTTTATTGCTTAATGAGGTTCGTGTAAACGGCTTCAAACGTTCGATTCAGACGATTATTTATATGCCGCACTTTTTCTCATGGGTTATCTTGGGCGGGATTATCGTAGATGTACTGTCTCCGAGCAGCGGGATTGTCAACATGCTTTTAAAAGCACTAGGCATGCAGCCTATTCAATTTCTAGCGGACAATAGCTGGTTCCCATACGTACTAGTGATCACAGATCAATGGAAGGAGTTTGGATTCGGGACGATTATTTATTTGGCGGCTTTAACCAGCATTGACTCCTCTCTTTATGAAGCTGCTGTAATCGATGGTGCCGGAAGATGGAAGCAGACCTGGCATATTACGCTTCCGGGTATTCGCCCGATTATGATCCTGATGCTTACACTCAGCCTTGGCAACGTCCTGAATGGGGGATTTGACCAAGTGTTCAACCTCTACAACCCGCTAGTGTATGAATCAGGCGATATTTTGGACACGATGATTTACCGAATTGGTCTACAGGATGCTCAGTACTCTGTATCGACCGCACTAGGATTGATAAAATCGGTAGTTTCCTTCGTATTTATCGGGCTGGGTTATTATCTGGCGTATCGTTTTGCTAAATATCGGATTTTTTAGATAGAAAGGAGTGGACTAAATGCACCATACTTCAACTGCTTATCGTTGGTTTCTCCGCTGCAATTATGTATTTCTGACTTTGCTCGCGGTGCTTTGTCTTTTTCCAATCGTGAATATTCTGGCGATCTCTTTCAGCTCCAGCGCAGCTGTTAACGCGGGTAGCGTAACCTTCTGGCCTGTGGATTTCACTCTTTCTTCCTATAAATATATCCTTCAGAACAACCAGTTCATTCACTCCTTCGGAACTAGTCTGCTCCGGGTAGTGCTTGGGGTATCCGTTAACTTGTTGTTTACGATTCTAGTAGCTTATCCGCTGTCTAAAGAGGCAAAGTCCTTCCGCTCACGGACCGTGTATGCCTGGATTTTTGTGTTCACGATGCTCTTCAGCGGGGGTCTGATTCCTGGCTATTTAATTGTAAAAGAAATGGGGCTGCTGGATAGCATCTGGTCGCTTGTTATACCGGGCGCGGTGCCGATCTTTAATGTTCTGCTCATGCTCAATTTCTTCAGAGGTTTGCCAAAAGAATTGGAGGAAGCCGCATGGATGGATGGCGCGGGACACTTACGCACGTTATGGAGTGTGTATCTGCCGGTATCTATGCCAAGTATTGCGACCATTACGTTGTTCGCTTTGGTGGGTCACTGGAATGCATGGTTCGATGGTATGATTTATATGAGAAGCCCGGAACATTATCCGCTGGCCACCTATTTACAATCCATACTTCAGCAGGTATCGATCCAGACTGAAAATATTACTTTTGAACAAGCTGCGTTATTAAATCAAATCTCAGACCGTACAACGCAAGCCTCCCAGATCTTCTTGTCTATCATTCCGATCCTGGCGATTTATCCGTTCCTGCAAAGATATTTTGTGCATGGACTAGTCGTGGGTAGTGTAAAGGGTTAAACTGGACTGGACCTAAAAATAAGAAGGAGCCTGAACATGGCTCCTTCTTTATTATTATTCGATAGAAGAGGGAGAAAATTCCAATGAAATCATTCTCCATCGGGTGGAACCCCGATTCCATTGTGATCAAGCTGATCGGAGCTTTCCTATTGGTCATGCTTCCACTCTGCGCGCTGAGTATATCTATTACCTACTATAGCTCCAACCAAATGCAAGCTGAAGTGGAGAGGGCGAACGAATCAAAGGTTCATTTTTACTACAGCCATCTTGAATTTGAGCTGCAACGGATAACGGGCTTAGTCACGGAGTACTCTCAGGATGAAACTCTGGCTACTTTCAGTACCCGTATTCCAATTATGAGCCGGTACGAAGTGGATTCTAATCTGAACAATATATACACCAAGCTAAAACAAATCAAAGAAACCAGTCCTTATATTAGTGATGTTGTGTATTATGTACCGGAAATTAATAAGCGGGTTAGCGCTGCGGTGGGGGTTAGGGATGTCACCAACGAGGAATGGCAAAGTCTGCTGGCCACTATGGGCAATCTGAAGGGTGCTTTATCTAAATACGAAGATGACTTATATTTACTGCGTAGTAATCCTTATAACCTGGATCGCAATCTTTCACCTAATTTTTTGCTGGGAGTGAAGCTTTCCTCACCTGAGCTTGAGTTGCGTTTGAAAGAATTTGCGGTATCAGGGGGGAGCGATATTACGTTAGCCTTCGGCAATAACGATTATGTGATATCAACTTCTGACCAGAAGCCCAGGTTGTTCCCCATAGAGAAACCACTAAATAGTGAAGAGACTGTAAGTGTGCAGCGGTATCGTTTTGATAATTCTTTTTACTATTCGCTCTACGATCACAGCAATAACTTTAGGCTGACCGCAAATATTCCCAATACGGTGCTCATGAAGCCGATTCAAGTCTACTCATTGCTGCTGTGGCTGTTGTTCGTTGTCTCGATAGTGATCATTATCTTGTTCTCTTTATGGACGTACAGGATGATTCATCGCCCGATGTCTATTCTTATCAGGGGGTTTAAGAAAGCGGAGCAGGGGCAGACGGGGATCTTTATTACTCACTCCCGCAGGGATGAGTTTGGGTATCTATATTCTCGTTTCAATGAGATGCTGAAGCATTTAAATACACTGATCGATGAGAACTACGTGCAGCGTATCCGGACAGGGGAAGCGGAGCTTAAACATCTACAATCGCAGATCACGCCTCATTTTCTCTACAACAGTCTATTTAGCATAAAACAGATGGCTGAGGTGGAAAATGTAGAGCTGATCAAGGAGTTCTCTGATTATTTAGGGCAATATTTTCGGTACATGACCCGGGATTCCGCCCAGGAGGTTACTTTGCAGCAAGAGCAGGAGCATGCTTTGGTCTATCTGGCTATACAGCGGATTCGTTTTGGCGCGAGAATTAGAGCTGAAGTGGATGAGATTGCAGCGGATTGCCGGGACATCAAAGTCCCACGGGTTCTCCTGCAGCCCATCATTGAAAATGTATTCGAGCATGGGCTTAAGCAAAAAAGCAGCAATGGCCTATTAAAAATGAGTTATGAAAAAGTTGAGCATACGCTGACTATTATAATAGAAGATAACGGTGACTCACTTAGTGAGGACAAGTTAAATCTCTTGCAGCGCCAGTTCTCCGAGCAGAATGCCATTCAGGGGGAGATCACGGGTTTATTAAATGTAAATCAGAGATTGAGGATCAAATTTGGTTCCCCTTATGGCTTGCAGGCAGAGAGAAGCAGTTTGGGCGGACTTTGTGTAAGAGTCAATTTACCGCTTAAAGGGGACGTGCAGGATGCAACGAATGATGATAGTTGATGATGAGCCTAATATTTTGGATGGGCTGTACGAATTTTTTGTAAAGGCAGATTTTAAAGATTTGGAGATCATAAAGGTTCATTCAGCGGATCATGCCATAGACTGGCTTAATACCGTAAAAATAGATATTGTGCTTAGTGACATCTGTATGCCAGGTATGGATGGGATGGCGTTAATTCAGGAAATTGTCGACCGCTGGCCACGTTGTAAAGTAATTCTGCTGACAGGACATAATGAATTCGATTTTGCCCATCAGGCGATCCGAAATCCATGTGTAGTTGACTATTTATTGAAGACAGAGGGGATGGATAAAATTCGTGCCGCTGTGGAGCTGACTTTGGAGAAAATATCTTCAGAAGAGGATTATTTCTATAAAAGCCAGTGGCTTCGCGACAAGCTCCCGCGCGCGCTGCCCCAGTTACAGCAGCAATTATTACACGATATTCTAAGACGCACCGAACGGATAGACCGGCAGAGCTTGCAGGTTGAATTCGACGCCATTCAGCTCCCGTTCAACGCGGATGGACCCGTCCTGCCTATTATTCTGCGAATGGAGGCTTGGCGAAATTATGAAACGGCTTCAGACCGGAGCTTAATTCGTTATGCGGTCGCCAATATTGCGGAGGAGCTGCTCAGCGACAAGGTTGAAGTTAAGGCTGTGGATCTGGATCCGGGGACGATAGCTTGTTTTGTTCAGGCTAAAAGTGAAAGTGTATCCTCAATCAAGGAAGAAGAGCTCTGGTTAAAAACGCTCCGCTTCGTCCACGGAACAATGGAATCCGTTCAGCAAGCCTGTGGCAAATGTCTGCAACTATCTGTGTCTATCATCGCCAGTGATCAGGAAGTGCATTGGCATGAGCTGAACTATACCTTGAACCGTTTACGATTAGCCATTTTTGATAGCCCCGGACTTGGGATGGAAAAGCTGCTGAGGATAAATACCAAGGAAGTGAGCCCAAGTCCAGGTTCTATGCATAATCGAAATGCAACAGCGGAACTACTGCTCGACTATTTAAAACAACGGCTGCTTGAAGGTGATCTCGATTGGGGCACATCTTTTCGCAAATGGGTGGAGCTCTCGGGGGAAGGTGGGCCGGAGGATCCTTTTTTGAGATTAAGATTAATGTCTGGGATCAGCAACACCCTGCTGCAGACTTTACAAGAATTAGGTTTAACGGAAAAAGCACATAGCGGTATGAATTTATCACGCATGTTATATTTTAATATCAATACACACTGGTCGGATGTCATCTCTTTTTATCACACGTTTTTTGAATGGATTATCTCGAACAGAAGCGCTACCTATAAACATGATGAATCGAATATCCTGTCCATGATCCACCAATATATTAAATCCCATCTGGCCGATGATTTGTCCTTAACCCGGATTGCGCAGGAAGTCTCACTTAATCCGTCCTATCTGTCACGCTGGTATAAAAGAACGACAGGGAAGGGGATTTCTGATTATATTCTGGAGAAAAAAGTGGAGCTGAGTAAGGAGCTGCTGCTTGGAACTGCTCTAAAAATGCACGAGATCTCCGGCCAGCTCGGGTTTAGTGATCAGCACTATTTTTTTCGATTCTTCAAAAAAACCGTTGGCTGTACGCCGCAGGAATATCGAGAGCAAAAACGAGGATAAATAGCATACCCCGAAAGACGGACACCTGTTCAGAAGGTGCATCTTTCGGGGTATGGTTTGTGGCTGTATTTTAACGATTATTTACCGAGTTGTTTGTCTACTTCTCGAACCGGATTCTCGCCAACATTCTCTTCAACCTTGTGGCTACTCATAAACCAGCCGATTACAGCGATGAGTACGAGCACAACGTAGAAGGTGGCTTTCCACCAGGTACTATGAGCGAAATCTTCGGACAGAACACCAAGTGAAGGGTGCGCCAATGTAATGACTGACAGCTTAACACCCACCCAACCTACGATAAAGAAGGCTGCAATTTCAAGTCCTGGACGGGAATGCAACAGCTTAACGAAGAAGGAAGCTGCGAAACGCATAATGACCAGACCGATAAATCCACCGGCAAAGATGACGAGGAATTGTCCACCATCAAGGCCTCCGATTTTTGGAAGACCACTTGCAGGAAGCGCAACCGCGAGTGCAACTGCGGCTAGGATGGAATCGACCGCGAAGGCGATGTCAGCAACTTCTACCTTCAGAACAGTAAACCAAAAGCTGGATTTCTTTTTATTGACCGCACCGTCAGTGCCGCTTTCAGCAGCTTCATCTGTGACGGGCTTTTTAAACAACAGTTTTCGGAAAATATGATTACCCGCGATAAATAATAAATAAATCGCGCCGATGGCTTGTACTTGCCAGATATCGACCAGATAGGAGATGACAAATAGCGAACCGAATCGGAACACGAAGGCTCCTGCTAATCCGTAAAACAGCGCTTTTTTTCTTTCCTCATCAGGAAGGTGCTTAACCATAATTGCCAATACCAATGCGTTATCTGCGGCGAGTAGTCCCTCTAGTGCTACCAGAACAAGCAATACCCAACCGTACTCTAATAATAATCCCCAATCCATTACTGTTGTCCTCCCTTTTTGAATGCAAATATCTACCAAAAGATATCTACCCTACCATTTTAACCAAATTTATATAAAAAAGACCTTTACCAAACAGATTAGCCTTTGGAATAAAGGTCTAACCTGATTGGTAAAGGTCTCGCTAACAATGTGAATTGCCAATAAAGCCGGAGAATATCCTCATATTCTCGTATTGACGACTTTATTTAACAGCTACTCCCCTTTACGGGATATATTAAATTTTTAAGATTATTCAATGTGTTCTTGCCTAAAGAGATCATATACGAGATGAAAGTCATTGTCAATAAAAGTTGCAGAAATAAATGGATTCTATCTTTTAAGAATCCTTAAAATGGCCAGAAACATGACATGATGACGGAGAATCAACAGAGATTGAATAAAATGGAAACGGAAACATGATAGATATAGGTTATATAAACTAACATTTAATATGACGAAACTGCAAACATAAGGAAAAACAGGACTTAAAAAGGGAAAACTCGATTGACGATGTAGGTTGATGAAAATATGATGAAACTAATCAAAGCGATCAAGCGAGAAATATGTTAACTAAAATCACATCAGTTGTTCTATCAGAGTGAGTTTTACTGCGAAGAAGTACTAGTAGTTCATGCTGCATAAAATTTTTAGGAGGTGGGGAAATGCCGCAGGCGTCATCGAGGTTATCCATTGAAGCAGAGGAGGAGCTCAGCCGCCATCCCTGCTACAGTGAGGAAGCTCATCGTTTTTTTGCTAGGATGCACATCCCGGTTGCTCCCGCCTGTAACATCCAATGTAATTACTGCAACCGAAAATTCGATTGTGTGAATGAAAGCAGGCCTGGTGTAGTTAGTGAAGTGCTAACTCCAGAGCAAGCTGAACGCAAAGTGAAAGGTGTAGCCGCACAGCTGATGCAACTGTCGGTAGTTGGGATTGCAGGTCCGGGTGATCCGCTGGCGAATCCAGAACGAACCTTTGACACGTTCGAACGAGTCAAGCGGCAGGTCCCTGATGTTACCCTTTGCCTGAGTACTAATGGATTGACCCTTTACAGGCATGTAGACGCCATACTAGCGCTAGGTATCCGTCATGTCACGATCACCATCAATGCCATTGATCCCAATGTGGGCCGTGAAATTTATCCATGGGTTGTTGACGAAGGGATCCGGTACGAAGGACAAGAAGCGGCGGAGCTGCTGATCAGCCGCCAGCTTCAAGGTTTGGAGCTGCTGGCGCAGCAAGGTGTTCTTGTTAAAGTTAATTCCGTTATGATTCCAGGGGTCAATGATCATCATCTCCCTGAAGTATCGCGAACAGTTAAAGCGCTCGGGGCAACTCTGCATAATGTGACGCCTTTAATTATCGCACCGGGAAGTCAGTATGAACGGGATGGGCGCAAGGCGCCGCGTCCTAAAGAACTGCACAACCTGCAGGAAGTGCTTGGGCGCGAAGGGATGAAGGTCATGCGCCATTGTCGGCAATGCCGTGCTGATGCCATTGGGCTGCTAGGTCAGGATCGTAATCAGGATTTTATATTAGAAAAGATGGATGAAAATCCAGTTATTAATGAGCGAGCTAGAGCGCTCTTTCAACGTGAACTCGATGCCAAAATCCGTCAGCGTGTCAAAGCCAAAGAGCTAAGGCAGAACTCTTTCCAGCAAGGGCAGCACACCACCAAAGTCGCTGTTGCTACACGTGGTGGGGATAAGGTCAATCAACATTTTGGCCACGCGACAGAGTTCATGGTTTATGAAACGGATGGTATAAGCGTGAAACTGCTAGGTATCAGAAAGATTCAGGCCTATTGCCACGGTAAAGCGGATTGTAATGGGGATAAGAATGCCACGTTACAAGAAATTATTTCTATATTACAGGACTGTCAAATATTGCTCTGTTCTGGTATTGGCGATGTCCCTCGCGCCAGCTTAAATAAAGCCGGAGTATTGCCTCTGGTGCGTAAAGGTGAAATACAGGATGCGATTCTAGAAAGTGTGAAATTCAGCTCTTATTTTAAAAATATATCGATTTCGAAGGGATGATGAATGATGAGACAAATAGCTTTTTACGGTAAGGGCGGTATCGGTAAATCCACAACTTCGCAGAACACTTTGGCGCAGCTCGCCACTAAATTTGGTCAAAAAACAATGATCGTAGGCTGTGATCCTAAAGCGGACTCCACACGGCTGATTTTGAACACTAAAGCTCAGAATTCAGTGCTCCAATTGGCAGCAGAAAGAGGAACGGTTGAGGATTTGGAGCTTGAGGATGTAGTTCAGTTGGGATATGGCGACATTCTTAATGTGGAGTGTGGTGGACCTGAACCGGGTGTGGGTTGTGCCGGCCGCGGGATTATTACAGCTATTAATTTTTTGGAGCAGCAAGGGGCTTATGAAGGATTGGATTTTGTATCCTATGACGTACTTGGTGACGTGGTATGTGGTGGATTTGCAATGCCGATCCGTGAGAATAAAGCACAGGAAATTTATATCGTATGCTCCGGGGAAATGATGGCTATGTATGCGGCCAATAACATTGCGCGCGGAATTCTAAAGTATGCCAACAGCGGTGGCGTAAGATTGGGCGGTCTGATCTGCAACAGTCGTAATACGGACCGTGAGGATGAGCTCATTATGGAGCTGGCACGCCGTTTGAATACACAAATGATCCATTTTGTCCCGCGGAATAATGTGGTTCAGCATGCAGAGCTGCGAAGAATGACCGTGGCCCAATATAATCCTCATCATCAGCAAGCGAGAGAATATGAGATTTTGGCAGAAAAGATCCTGAATAACAATATGATGACAATCCCGACCCCGATTTCTATGGAAGAGCTGGAGGATTTACTCATGGAATTTGGTGTGATTGAGGATGAAGAGACGGCGCTGAAAAAGCTGAAGGCATCTGGCCAATAATTAGGTTCGTCCGGTGAACAGGAGTGGAGAGACGGCTGTTCACCGGATCACTCTAAGGGATGAGGAGGGTTCAGAATGGGGCTTAATATCGAAGATAACCAAAAGATGCTCGAAGAGATTCTTGAGGCTTACCCGGAAAAGGCACGGAAGGATCGTCAGAAGCATTTTGAAATCAATAATGAAGAGTTAATAAACTGTGGCAAATGCGCCATCAAATCGAATATGAAGTCCCGTCCGGGGGTTATGACCCAAAGAGGATGTGCTTATGCCGGTTCGAAGGGCGTGGTCTGGGGCCCGATCAAGGATATGGTGCATATCAGCCATGGTCCTGTAGGTTGTGGGCAATATAGCTGGGGAACAAGACGGAATTATGCCAACGGAACACTGGGCATTGATAATTTTACGGCTATGCAGGTGACGAGTGATTTTCAGGAGACAGATATTGTATTTGGCGGTGACAAGAAGCTTGAAGTCATTTGCCGTGAAATTAAAGAAATGTTCCCACTGGCTAAAGGAATTTCGATCCAATCAGAGTGTCCTGTGGGGCTAATCGGAGACGATATTGAAGCGGTGTCCAAAAAAATGTCTATCGAGCTAGGTATCCCAATCATTCCCGTTCGTTGTGAAGGGTTCCGTGGGGTTAGCCAATCCTTGGGTCATCATATTGCTAACGATGCGATCCGTGATTTTCTGATGGGGAAGAAGGAGCTTGCGGAATGTGGTCCTTACGATATTAATATTATCGGAGATTATAACATCGGTGGGGACGCTTGGGCTTCACGCATTTTACTGGAGGAAATGGGTCTGCGTGTTATTGCGCAGTGGTCTGGGGATGGAACCATCAATGAATTGGCGATCGCGCATAAGGCGAAGCTCAATCTGATTCACTGTCATCGCTCCATGAACTATATGGTAACGACGATGGAGAAAGCATATGGGATTCCTTGGCTGGAATACAACTTTTTCGGGCCGACCAAAACAGCTGAAAGCCTTCGAGCCATCGCCGCAAGATTTGATGAATATATTCAGGAAAACTGCGAGAAAGTCATCGCTAAGTACACGCCACAAATGGAGGCGATTATCTCTAAATTTAAACCCCGGCTGGAAGGTAAAAAGGTCATGCTGCTGGTAGGCGGATTACGTGCCCGCCATACACTGGGGGCTTATGAGGATCTGGGGATGGAGGTGGTGGGCACAGGTTATGAGTTCGCTCACAAGGATGATTACGAGAAGACATTTCCTGAACTTCCGGAAGGCACTATTATCTACGATGATCCAACCGCTTACGAGCTGGAAGAGCTTGCGCAAAGACTTGATATTGATCTGATGGGCTCGGGTGTGAAGGAGAAATATGTGTATCACAAGATGGGTATTCCTTTCCGGCAAATGCACTCTTGGGATTATAGTGGTCCTTACCATGGCTATGATGGGTTTAAGATTTTTGCTAAGGACATGGACATGACCATTAACAGCCCAGTGTGGAGCTTGATCAATTCAGGGAAAACAGGATCACTCCCTAAAAAGGAGGCGGGCGTATGAGGGACAAACTGGAGATCCCAGATTACAACACATTATTTCAAACTGAACCCTATGTGAAGCAACGTGAAGGGAAAAAAGCATTCGAGGCACCCTGCAGTGAGCAAGAGACAGCAGAAGCATTAGCCTACTCGAAGTCGTCTGAATATAAGGATAAGAATTTTGCCCGCACCTCACTGGTAGTTAATCCTCATAAAGCATGCCAGCCCCTAGGAGCCTTGATGGCTGCGCTGGGATTCGAAAAAACTCTGCCGTTTATACATGGCTCTCAAGGCTGCACTGCGTATTTTCGTAGTCATTTAAGCCGTCATTTCAAGGAGCCGACCCCCGCAGTTTCTTCCTCTATGACAGAAGATGGTGCGGTGTTTGGAGGGATGAACAATCTTATTGATGGTCTTGAAAATAGTGTGGCGCTCTATAAGCCAGAGATGATAGCTGTATCCACTACATGTATGGCTGAGGTTATAGGGGATGATCTGCAGGCTTTTATATCCAATGCCCGCCAGAAGGATGCAATTTCGAACGAAATTCCAGTGCCCTACGCCAACACGCCAAGTTTTTCCGGATCACATATTACAGGTTACGATTCCATGTTAAAGTCCATCCTCAGTACCTTGTTCATCCGCTCTGGGATTGAAGCTACCCCTGGCAGTGGAGAGGGAACTGGAGAGAAGCTGAATGTCATTTTAGGGTTTGAGCCTTATACGGGGAATTTTGCGGAAATTCGAAAAATCCTTGCCGCGTTTGATACAGGCTACACCTTCCTTGGTGACCACAGCGGAAATTTTGATTCCCCGGCTACAGGTGAATATTCCTATTATTATGGGGGAACGAAGCTGGCGGATGTGCCGAAGGCAGCTAATGCGTTGGGAACTCTTTCACTTCAGAAATATTCTGTCAAAAAAACATTGGAATACATCAGCGGCACATGGAAACAACAGACCGTTGCGATGTCGACTCCGCTGGGCATTCATGCCACAGATCGGCTAATAGAGTCTATCAGTGAATTAACGGGATTGCCCATTCCGCCTGAGCTTGTGGAAGAACGTGGCCGGGTAGTGGATGCTTTGCTCGATAGCCACCCTTATCTGCATGGCAAACGAGTGGCTTTAGTTGGCGATCCGGATTTGCTGATCGGCCTGATTGAATTCTGTCTGGAAGTGGGTATAGAGCCTATTCATATTGTGTGCTCCAATGGGGAAAACGGATTTAAAGAAGAAGCGAAAGCTCTACTTGCTGCCAGCCCCTACGGGGCAGAAACGACGGTTCATATCGGAAATGATTTGTGGCATATGCGCTCTCTGCTGATTGATGATCCTGTGGATCTTGCCATTGGAAGCTCTCATCTTAAATTTGCTGCCAAAGATGCCGACGTTCCTTTGATCCGTGTAGGCTTCCCTGTCTTTGACCGCCATCATCTGCATCGTTATCCGATTATCGGTTATCAAGGTGCCTTGAACTTGTTAACTACTATAGTAAATACAATCCTGCAGGGGTTGGATGAGGATTCATCTGGCTTCAACCACGATCTTGTTCGTTAGTAGGAGAACGTTAAGCCGAATCGTATACTTCCGATTCATTCCCTCGTCCTCATACGGAGCCGAGCGTTGGGGAGCGGCCGGAAGTGCAATATTTATCGTAGTGACACTGAATAATTGAGCATTTTAAGCGTAAGGAGTATTCAGTTACGGGAGGTGGTACGATGGAGTCCATCAGAAACGATGTATCCGACGCGCAAGCTTGCGGGAGCTTAACTCCGAAATCGAAACCATGTCCACGCCCCAAGCCGGGCGAAGCGGCTGGGGGCTGCTCCTTTGACGGAGCCCAAATCACGCTGCTGCCGATCATGGATGCTGCGCATCTTGTCCATGGGCCGGCTGCTTGTGCCGGGAATAGCTGGGAAAGTAGAGGGGCTTTGTCAAGCGGGCCTTCGCTTTCACAATACGGATTCACTACAGATCTCAACGATAACGATATTATTTTTGGCGGAGAAAAGAAACTGAAAGATAGCATTGACTATATTGCCGGGCGCTTTATGCCTCCGGCAATATTTGTATATGCGACCTGTGTGACAGCATTGATTGGCGAGGATTTGGATGCGGTATGCAAGGAAGCGGCAGGCAGATTGGGGCTTCCTGTGATCCCCGTGAACAGCCCCGGATTCGTAGGCAGTAAGAATCTTGGAAATCGGCTGGCTGGTGAAGCGCTGCTACAATATGTAATTGGCACAGGTGAACCAGAGATTGAGATTCCTTTAGGTGTGAATTTGATTGGGGAGTACAATATCGCCGGTGAAATGTGGGATATCGAGAAATTAATGAAGAGTGTTGGAATTACGCTAATGTCCAGAATTACAGGGGATGCAAGATATAAGGAAATTACATGGGCACATCATGCAAAAGTGAATATGGTTGTGTGCAGCCGTGCATTGTTAGGTCTGGCAAAAGAAATGGAGGCAAGATACCACATTCCTTATTTCGAAGGCTCCTTCTATGGGGCCAAGGAGACAACTTATTCCTTACGTCAAATGGCTTATTTGCTGAATGACCGTGAGATGGAGCGGCGTGTGGATCGGTTGACGGAACGAGAGGAAAGCAGACTGATTCAGGAGCTGCGGCCCTACCGCAAGCTGCTTAAAGGAAAGAAAGCAGTTCTCTATACGGGTGGAGTAAAAAGCTGGTCGATTATTTCCGCACTGAAGGAGTTAGGCGTTCAGGTGGTAGGTGTAGGCACGAACAAAAGCACGGAAGATGATGTACGGCGTATAGCGGATCGTGTTGGTGATGACACCGAATATATCCCGGAGGGCGGGGCAAGCCGAATTATCAAAACCGTCCGGGATCGTAAGGCAGATATTATGATTGCTGGCGGACGGAATATGTATGTGGCAATGAAAGAGCAAATTCCGTTTATCGATATTAATCAAGAAAGACACAAGGCCTATGCTGGTTACGAAGGTTTACTAAGGCTGGCTAAGGAGCTGACGTATTCTCTTGCTAATCCAATCTGGAAGCTGGCTGCCAGTGCCGCTCCCTGGGATAAGGAGGAACCTTCCTATGACCGTTAACAAAAGGAGTAAACCTACTTCAGTTAATGCAATCAAAATCGGTCAATCCCTTGGTTCCGTACTGGCATTTCAGGGTTGCTACAAGGCATTGCCTATTGTGCATGGCGCGCAAGGTTGTTCCGCATTTCCGAAGGCGCTGCTTACCCGGCATTTTCGCGAGCCTATAGCCGTACAGACCTCTGCTTTGCAGGAGATGGATGTAATCTTTGATGCGAATCGTAATTTAGAGGAAGCTCTAAATACCATACTCAGTAAACACCGACCAGACATTATAGGCATTATTGGGACTGAGCTGACGGATGTGGCTGGAGTGGATTATCAATCCATGCTCAAGACCTATAAAAGGGAGCGGAACATGCGGGGTGGGCTTGCTTTTTCCGTCACCTTACCTGACTTTCGTGGTTCATTGGAATCGGGGTTCAGTTCTACCGTGGAGGCGATGCTTGATGAGATGATTCAGCAGGTAGGCCATCGGGGTTCAAGGAGTGTGAATTCACGTCAGATTACCCTCTTGCCGGGATCGTTTCTGACGCCGGGTGATGTGATGGAGCTGAAAGAAATGATATCCTCCTTCGGTTTTGAGGTAATCGCTGTACCTGATATATCGACCTCTTTGTCTGGGCATCTGCTGACAGGATTTTCACCGCTAACAAGAGGTGGGGTGCCTCTAGATTCGATGCTGCAAAGCTTGCATTCGGGTCTAACCCTTGCCATCGGCGGAAGTATGGAGCGTCCAGCTAGAAGACTGCATAATGCGCTGGGAACTCCCTACAAAGTATTCGAGAGTGCTATGGGGCTTAAAGCAACGGATGATATTTTGCAATTTCTGCATCAAATTAGCGGGGAGCCGGTACAGCTTCGTTATTGCTGGCAACGAGAGAATTTATTGGATAGCATGCTGGATGCTCATTTTCAATTTGCGGGAATGTCTGCACTTGTTGCGCTGGAGCCGGATCATTTGTACACCGTATCTTCTTGGCTCGAAGAGCTGGGGGTGGAGCAAAAGGCCCTGGTCACTTCCTATGAAACTCCTTTGGTGGTTGAGATGGAACGAGAGGTATGGGTCGGTGATCTGGATGATGTTGAGTTTTTGGGTAAAGGTGCAGATTTATGGATCGGTAACTCACATGGGTTAAATGGAGCGGCGCGGTTAGATGCAGCATTTATGGCGGCTGGATTTCCCGTTTGGAATGAGCTTGGTGCTTATATGGCCACTTCTGTAGGGTATCGGGGAGCGATGGAATGGACGAATAAAGCGGCGAATCTGTTAATGCGAAGGGAGGAGGAACATCGTGAAAGTAGCATTCGCTACAGAGGATGGAATTAGAGTGAATGCCCATTTTGGGCAGAGTCCGATGTTCGCAATTTATAAAGTTACCAAAAGTGGCGGGGAGCTTATAGGTCTTCGTAAACTGCCAACGATTCTCAATCAGGATGAAGCAGGCAAAATAGAGAGTCGTCTGGAGGTGGTAGAGGATTGCACGCTAATATTCATCATGCAGATTGGAGCCTCAGCAGCGGCAAGAGTCACACGTCGTAAAATTATGCCGGTAAAGGTTCCACCAGGCAGTCCTATTGATGAGCAAGTGAAGCGGATTGTTGAAATGCTACAGGGCAAACCACCAATGTGGCTAGCCAAGGTATTACATGCTGAAAATGAAGCGGAAGGGGCGAGTGTAGATGGATCCCATAGCTAATGAGAGTGCTGCATTAATGGGCCGGGTTGCTCCGGAAGCATCAGCATTAAAACACCGTAGTCGAACCACGGAGAAAGAGCTGGATAAAGATATAGCAGAGATGTTCATACGGCGGTTGTGTCAATTGCTTGATACAGAAGACTTTTTTGGAAGACATGCTTCTCTTTCACCACAGAAGAAGATCGAACGATTGTTTCTCGCTTCCCCTGAAGATAAGAACAAATCTGATTTTAACTGCGCGGTTTCTCCAAAAGTCCGTTTGCAGGTTCCTCTCTTGTTTCAGGCGGTGGCGGGCGTGATCGAGGAGAAGAGTGGGGTTCTGGTTCAGAGTTCATCTGAAATAAACGGGGAAGGATTTGGGCGTGCTCTTTTATATAGTGATCGGATTATTCTTGTGTTAAAAAGCTTGAGAGCAGGTTTTCCGTTTCCTTTTACCTCTGAGGAGAAAGTAATTCGCTACGGCGTTGCTTATGTAGAAGAAGGGTTAGCCTTTATGGATAAATTTAATGAAATGACAGCTCTTTATGGAACGGATGGTCTGGAGGGTTAGATTCCAATGATGCAGCTCAGCCACAGGGAGGGAGCAACATGGAGCAGCTTATAGGCGGCACCGAACTGGAACGATACGCTCGCCAATTGAAGCTGCTTGGAGAGGGCGGGCAGAAAGCGCTAAAAGAAGCTACAGTGATGATTGCTGGAATTGGAGGGCTTGGAGGCACTGCCGCACTTTATTTAGCTGCTGCCGGAATCGGCAAGCTGATCTTGGCGCATGAAGGAAACATTGTGCCTCCAGATTTAAATCGACAGATATTGATGGACAGTGATCATTTGGGTATGGAAAGGATGAGCACAGCCATTCAGCAGCTAAAACGTCTGAATCCAAATGTTGAAATGGAAGGATTTAATTCGAAGATAGAATATAATATAGCAAAACCTTGGGTAGAACAAGCCGATATAGTGATTGATGCACGGTATGATTTTCCGGAAAGATATGCGTTGAACCGCCTATGTGTAGAAACCGGCACGCCAATGGTAGAGGCGGCGATGTATGGATTTGAGATTTCACTAACAACGGTTATACCTGGTGAAACCCCTTGCTTAGAGTGTCTTTATCCGGATGTGAATCCAGAATGGGAACCGTTTGGCTTTCCAGTATTGGGAGCAACCTCCGGAATTGCGGGTTGTCTGGCTGCGTTGGAAGCCGTAAAATGGGTTACAAGGGTAGGGACGACTTATGCGGGCGTAATGCATCGCTTCAATTCACTCGACTTCGCCTGTTACAGCGTCCATATTACCCGTAATCCGAATTGCACTTGCTGCGGAGAGGAAGGTAAACCGTGAAAAGTCTCAGGCTATGTGACACGACACTTAGGGATGGTGAACAGGCGGCTGGAGTTTCATTCACGAGGGAAGAAAAGCTGGAAATCGCAAGGTTGCTGTCGGAATGCGGAGTGGAGCAAGCAGAGGTAGGAATTCCTGCCATGGGCAAGCAAGAGCAAGAAGATATTGCGGCCATCGCTGATTTAGGTCTACCTATGAAGATGATGACTTGGAATCGGGCTTTGGAAAGTGATATCGACAAAGCTTGGGCGACGGGTGTGAACTGGAGTCATGTATCGATCCCTGTCTCGGAAATTCAATTACAAGGTAAGCTAGGTTTAACACCTGCCAAAGGTCTGACAAGATTACTGCATGCGACGGAATATGGTCAACGGCTAGGAATGACTGTGTCGGTGGGGATGGAGGACTCTTCAAGGGCAAGTATGGAGTACCTGGTTAAACTGGTAAATACATTATATAAAGAAGGCATTCGTTGGTTCCGTTATGCAGATACGGTATCTGCTCATCATCCGGGTCAAATGGCAGAGCGGGTAAGCACATTACTTAGTGCTGTTCCTGTAGATGTAGAGCTTGAGGTACACTGCCACAATGATTTTGGTCTTGCGGCTGCAAACACACTTAGCGGTATTGCCGCGGGTGCGGTCTGGGCAAGCACTACGGTAGCAGGGATTGGTGAACGTACCGGGAATGCAGCAATGGAAGAAGTAGTGATGGCTTGGCGTTATCTTTATGGCGGAGAGAGCAGCGCACGCCCGGAGTGTTTGAAGGGGCTGGCGGATAGGGTGATCACAGCCTCGGGCCGAAGTGTCGGCGATGCCAAACCAATCGTCGGATCACTCGCCTTCACACATGAATCTGGGATACATGTTGACGGTTTGTTGAAAGAAACAGCCACCTACCAGACCTTTGATCCCACAGAGGTGGGGAGAGCACATCATTTTGTGTTAGGTAAACATTCCGGAAGTGGTGGAATCATGCATGTTCTGAACGCACATGGTTTAGAGGTTAGTGCTGGAACCGCGGGACGTTTGCTTGAACGGGTGAGAGACTATGCCGAAGTTAATAAAGTGAATGTGCCAGAGCTCCTCTTGGTTGAATGGCTGAGGGAGGATTGGCAACGACCGTAAGAGATATTAGTAAGAATGAATAAAGGCTGACAAGACGGGTACGAAACCTGTCTTGTCAGCCTTTTAATGTTGTTAGGATTAAGTTTATTGTGTTAGCCCTTAACCGCTCCAGCGGTAATTCCCTTGGTCATCTGTTCTGTGAAGAGCAGGTAGATCAGGATGGTTGGGATAGCGATGATCGTCATAACCGCGAACTGTGCACCATAGTTGGATGAATACTCACCAGTGAATTTCATAATGGAGAAGGGAATCGTCTTAAGATCTTCCGAGGTGAGGAAGGTATTCGCCATAATGAATTCATTCCAAGTGCTGATGAAGTTGAGCACACAGATGGTTGCCAGCGCCGGTTTGGTGATGGGCAGGATGATACGGAAGATTAACCCGTAAATGCCACTGCCATCAATAACGGCGGACTCTTCAATGGCCCGTGGGATGGTCTCCAGGAACCCGGTCATAATCAGGACACTCATGGGGATGACAATGGCTGAGTAAGGCAAAATCAATGTGTACATATTGTTCAGCATCCCAAGCTTGTTAAACAGAATGAAGTTTGGCAGCAATGTGGCGTGAATCGGGATGATCATGCCTAACATGATTAGAGACAGGACAATGCCACTTAGCTTCCATTTCATCCGGGTAAACGCATATCCCATCATCAGGGACACCAGCGCAGAGAGCATAACAGTTATCACTGTAATGATAAGACTGTTGGCGAAATAACGTGGCACACGCCCGTAGGTAAAAGCGTTTCGATAGTTCTCCCACTGGGGTGGAGAGGGCCATTTCAGAAATGAGCTTCCAAAGAACTCACCGCTCTTGAGCAGGGAATAGTCGATCAACCAAATAAGCGGAAATAACTGAATCAACGCGATGATACATAGGAACACCATCATTAGGATTTTGCCCGTTGTAGGCTTTCTGCGTTCTTGTTTGTGAAGGTTTAGCTTAGGGGGTGAAGCGGCAGGCGATAAGGAATTATTCATAGGATTTCCTCCGGTTACAGGGTTTCTTTAAAATTCTCCGATATCTTTCTTTAAAATCTTGTTGAGGATAACGGTTAGGATCAGGCAGAACACAATAAACAGAATCGAAATGGCATTACCATAGCCGTATAGCGATGATGAGAAGGCGGTTTTGTACAGATAGTTCCCTAGGAACTGTGTGCTATTTGCAGGGCCACCGTTGGTCATTAAGAATACGGTTTCCATTTGCTTAAGACAGGTGGTGACGGCAATGATGATGGCAACCCGCATCATCGGCGAAAGCAGCGGAATGATGATACGCGTGTAGAGGGTAAAGTTGTTGGCGCCATCGATTCTTGCGGCTTCGCTTAAATCTTCCGGAATGCCTTGCAGACCTGAATAATACAGCAGCAGTGCATACCCAAAGCCTTGCCACATAACAACAATGATGATGCACCAGATGGCCGTCTTTGGATCACCGAGCCAATCATGCGTAAGTGCATCCAATCCAACTCCGCTTAGCAGCTTGTTAAGCAGTCCGTAGTTCGGATGGAAAATTCCGGTCCACAGCTTGGCTGTAACGACGACGGAAATTACAGCGGGGATAAAAAAGATCGTCCGGAATATTTTTTCGTATTTGCCGGAATTGGTTAGGAATATCCCCATGAGAATGGCAAAGGGATGTTGTAAAAATACAGTGGCGGCGGTCAGGAGCAGGGCGTTGACCAGCGATCTCCAGAACACTTTGTCATGAAATAGAATTTCGCGGTAGTTATCAAAGCCGATGAAATTGTATTTGCCGATCCCGCCCCAATCCGTAGAACCGTAATAAGCGCTCATGAAGATAGGGATGCAGATCATAAAAGCAAATAGGAACAGTCCAGGTGCGATGAGTAAGAAAATCGCTTTTTTGTCGCTTAACACTCTGTGCATGGAAATCTCCGTCCTTTTAAAGAGTAATCTATCTATTACCATCGTAACGGGAAGCCAGGCACCGGAACATGCCGTAAATTTCAGATCGGTGTATACATTTTTTCGAAAACAAAACCCCGGCCTCTGGGGGAAGCCGGGGTTTGCGCACTGCCATCTATAAGGTTACTTCAGGAGCGCTAAGGTTCATGTTTTTTGTAGTTCTCTGGTTTATTTACCAGCGAATTTATCGGATGCAGCATCCAGTGCTTTGGCGAATTCTTCAGGGGTAATCGCATCAGAAAGCAGGCTTTGATGCGCCTCCATTACCTTTTGCTTGAACTCATCGTCACCCACATCCTGCAGTGGAGTACCGCTGGAAGAGGTCATGGAGCTGAACACTTCAATCAATTCTTTTTGCAGCTGGGTTTCGTTACCCGTTAGGAATTGATCGAATTGCTGCGCAGGTGTACCCGCGCCAGCTTGCCATAGCATTTTAGACCAATGCTCTGGAGCGAAGAAATATTTCAAGAAATCAACAGCGGCTTCAGCATGTTTGGAGTTTTTGCTGACTGCATATCCACCACCATACCAAGCGGCATCATCGGTTGCTTTACCTTTAGCTGAAGCTGGGAATGCAAAAGCACCTACGTTATTGCGGAATTCTTCAGAGAAGTTCTCGTCTGTTGCCAGACCCGACTCCCAAGCGCCCATAAAGAACATGGCAGCTTGCCCTTGTCCGAACAAGTTGCGTGCAGCACCGTAATCGGCAGTCAGCCAGCCATCGGCAAAACCTTTAGCATCGGCGAATTGCTGCATTTCAGTTGCAGCTGCAACCAGACTAGGATCTGTAAAGGATATTTTACGTGCCACAGCTTCATCCATTGTATTGAAATCGCCAGTCTGACGTTGGGCTACAAATTCATACCAGATAGGCAGTGTCCAAGCGTCCATACCATTCATAGCGATCGGGTTAATTTTCTTGGCACGAAGTGTTTTGACGGCGGCAAGCAAATCATCTGTTGTTTTTGGCACCTCGATGCCGTTGTCAGCAAATATTTTTTTGTTATAGTACATCACCATGTAGTCGGCACCACGCGGCAAGCCGTAAAGCTTACCGTCTTTACTGAAGCCGTCCATGGATCCGGACACAAACTGATTACCTTCGAAGTCAGCACTGTTCAGTTCAAGCAGCAGATCGTTATCCAGCAGCGGACTCAGGAAGGAGGGCTGACCCCAGGCTTGAATGATATCGGGAAGCTGATTGCTGGAGGCATACACTTTGATTTTTGATTTGTAAGGCTCATCTTGAAGCGCTTCCACTTCAATCTTGACGTTAGGGTTCTCTTTCATGTAAGCATCGATAATGTCTTGCTCTACCTTACCTGAACCATTGGCCCGATCCGCGAGCGCGGTGAAGAACTTCAGTGTGATTTTTTCGACGGGTGTGTTTTCCCCTGCACTAGCTGTTGCTTCGGCAGTAGCTTCGGCCTTGTCATTTGTAGGTGCATTGGTAGCTTTCGCATTGTTATTTCCGCCACCGCAGCCTGCCAGCAGAGCTGGTAGCATTAGACTCATAAGTGCTAGCTTTATTCCTTTACCTTTCATCAAAAACCCACCTTTTTTATGAGATATATTTCCACGAGAACGGCTGTCATCAAACGAGGACGACAATGTCGTTTCATCTTGCATCCCCATCTTAAGAGTTTATGACCGATAGAAACATGGTCCATATTTAAGAACTATGTAGGCATTTTTCAGTGATTGTAAAAAGCTGGTTCAGGGTTTAATGATTTCAGTTATACTTGGTTTACACATTTATTGATTATACATGAAGGTGGTTCTCATGAATCGAAACATCCGCTTATTAAGCCGTTATCGCCATCTTCCGCTCCAGTTTAAGCTGTTATTATGGTTTGTGCCGCTGCTTCTCGTGACTATATTTGCTATGGGGTGGAACTCCTATCAGATCTCTTCGCAGCAGGTGGTGGAGAAAATGAAACAGTCACAGGATCACCTGACCCGGAAAACAGCAGAGCAGATTGATGAGATGGTGAGGGGAATGATTTCTTTTTCCAATACACTCTTTCTGGATGAAAGTGTGCAGCGGCTCTTAGTGTCGTCAGAAGCACAAAAAGAACGTAATTCCGTATTTAAAACGGTCACCAACCTGATGGTCGCTGGCAATTCGATTCAATCCCTGATTCTATACTCTTTGGAAGACCAGAATAACGGGGCGGAGCCTTTTGCTGCGAACCAAGCCGGATTGACGACTGGCATGAAGTTCTCTAACTTTGTCCAAACCTCGTACTACAAGGAAGCCGTTGAAGCCGCAGGCAGTCCAACCTTTGGATTGTCCAGACCCACGGATGGCATATTTGTTGGTGATCATTATCATAAGATTGTACTTTCCAGAATTATCAAGAATGTATATACTTTAAAACCGGCAGGGCTAGCGGTGATCGGGGTCGATGCTGGTAAGATTGGAAGCCAATATCTAGACAACTCTGAAGATGATGTAGATATGTTTGTGGTAGATCGAGACGGGCTCATCATTACGGCTTCTAACCGGAGCTGGATCGGCAAAAGAGATCTTGATCTTCCGTATTTTGCGGACAGCGATCCTAAGTTGAACCTAGAGCAGAGACTGGAGTCTACAGCGGATCACAAACAGTGGATTGTCTCGCATCTGCAGTCAGAAACGACGGGTTGGTATGTAGTGGTGGTGCATTCCAAACGGCAGCTTGTCAAAGAGCTGGGGCAGATTTCACAGGTCACGGTGACGATCGCTTTTCTGTGCTTAGCAGTTAGCTTAATGGTTACCTGGCTCGCCGCCGCCTCAATAACGAAACCGCTGAAAAAGCTTTCCCGCTCCATGCGCAGATTCCAGACAGGGGATTTCACGCAGCGCGTATTTTTTGAAGGAAATGATGAGATTGGTCTCTTGGGCCATGGTTATAATCTAATGGTTCAGCGGATCAAATCGCTCATCAATGATGTATATGCCTCCAAACTGAAGCAGCAGGAAGCAGAATTGAAAACGCTTCAGGCACAGATCAGGCCGCACTTTTTATATAACACGCTGAATACGATTTGTTGGGAAGCTGAGAAGAAGGGCGACAAAGAAATAGCGGATATGGTCTATTCGCTTTCTCAAGTATTCCGGCTGAGCTTAAATGATGGGCGGGATACGTTTACATTGGAACAGGAAGTAGAGCTTGTAAAGAATTATTTGTTCCTGCAAAAAAATCGGTTTAGAGAACGTTTTGAGTTCGAAATTACCTTGGATGAGAGTATCAAGGATTTTACAGTTCCTAAGCTGCTGCTCCAGCCACTGGCGGAAAATGCAGTGATTCATGGGATCGAGCCACTGGCTGGAAGCGGACTAATCTCGATTCGCGCCTTCCGCAAAGATAGGACTATTGTGCTCGAAGTTCAAGATAACGGGGTGGGAATCACGCCGGAAAGACTTCAGGAGCTACATCAGCGTTTAGCGAGAGGAAGCTCTATCTCGGAGGAAGAGGAGAATGCTGGACGTTCGGGGTTTGCACTCTCGAATGTACAGGAACGTTTAGCTTTGTTTTTTGCCGGAGCCTCATTGCAAGTAGAGAGTGTAGAAGGAGCAGGCACACGTATTATCATTCATATCACTGTGGAGGGTCCCTAAATGATGAAGCTGAAGCTGCTGATTGCTGAAGACGAAGACACCATCCGTGAGGGTATCGTCAATATGATTGACTGGAATTCGCATCAGATTGAGGTAATGGGCGAAGCGGGGAACGGAAGTGAAGCGCTGGCTCTGATGGAGTCTGAACAGCCGGATTTATTGTTAACGGATATCCGCATGCCGCAGATGAATGGTCTGGAGCTAATCGAAGCTGGACGGCGTCGCGGTTACGACTTTCGCTCGATTATTTTATCTGGCTATAATGAGTTCTCTTATGCGAAACAAGCGATTGCGCTGGGGGTTGTCGATTATGTGCTGAAGCCGTGCCGGCCGGAGGAAATTCTGAAGACGGTACTCAAGGCTAAGGAGCTAATTGAAAGGCAGCGTTGTCAGGAGAATGAGCAGCTAAAAAGAGATCGTTCCTGGCATAAAAATGCACCGCTTGTCAAAAGCCAAGTGCTGTCCCAATGGATTCATCATCCTCCGGTTCCGCTGGAGCGGCGGCAGGAGCTGATCGGTGAGTTAGCTATGGCTATTAGTCACGAAGGTCCGCAGATTGGGCTGGTCAGCTTTGATTTTGATCCTCCCTCTGCCGGTGGGTCAGGACAGGATTTTGTACTTTTACGTTACGCGGCCCTAAATATTATTAGTGAGACCTTGTCTCCTATCTATAAAGGAAAAATCGAGACCTTCCATGATGGCAATCTCCTGCTCTGGATCGGCAGTGGTTTAGCTGGAACGGATTCCCGCAAGTCTTACCGAACCCCCATCTATTTAAAAGAGCAGATTGGGATGCTGCAAAGCAATCTGGAGAAATACCTCAAGCTGTCAATCAGTATTGCTGTAGGCTCCTGTCGTGCGGATATTTCGGAAGCTCATCTGTCTTATAAAGAAGCGCTTCAGGCCATGGAATCCCGCTTTCTGAATGGGAAAGGCGGCGTTTATTTTTATACAGAAGGCTCAGGAGTTATTGGGGGTGGCGCACAGGAGATCGGGATTTTAGATGATCCTGAATTAAATGTGCTGGAGGATGAGATGCTTGTGGCAGTCGGTGCAGGAAGTAATGAGCTTGCCCTCGATCTGCTGGAGCAATGGCTGGAACGTTTTCGCGGAAACCCCGGATGCCTCAAGCAGGAGGTGAATATTCGGGCAACCGCTTTTGTCGTTCGTCTTAAGAGGCTTGCGCAGGAAAAACAAGTAGCTGGATTTGAATGGAAGCAGCATTTGGTCAATTGGATGGAGCAGGCACCACAGATCGAGACGCTGGAAGAATTATCTACGATCCTGAATAAGATCATGCAGAATGTGGTGGAGGCTTTTTCTAAACATCGCCCTCTGCATCGAACAGTAGTTACAGCGCTTGAGATCATCCGTAACAAATATAATACCAATCTATCTCTGGAGTATGTTGCGAAGGAAGCTTATGTATCTAATACTTATTTAAGTTCACTGTTCCGCCAGGAGCTGGGTGTGAATTTTCTCGATTACTTGCATCAATACCGGGTAGAAGAGGCAAAAAAGCTGCTCCGCCAAAACTTAAAAATGTACGCCGTTGCAAAGTTAGTGGGCTATGGGGAAGAACGCCACTTCAGTGCTACTTTTAAGAAATGGACCGGACTTACGCCCTCACAATATCAAAAGGGACTAGGGAAGTAGGAGTAAATTGTTATCTACTAGGCTTTGTGTGGTTAAACTCTACATATAGCTAAATAGGAGGTAACCGAGAAATGAACCCGAAATGGTGGAAAGAGAGTGTCGTGTACCAAATTTATCCGATTAGCTTCATGGATAGTAACGGAGATGGGATTGGAGACTTGCAAGGAATCATATCCAGACTGGATTATCTGCAGGATTTAGGTGTAGACGTGATTTGGGTCTGCCCAATTTATAAATCACCAAACCATGATAACGGTTATGATATCAGTGATTACTGTGACATTATGAAGGAATTTGGCACGATGGATGATTTTGACCATTTGCTGAGGGAGATGCACGCACGTGGGATGAAGCTGATGATGGATTTGGTTCTGAACCATACGTCACATGAGCACCCATGGTTTGTTGAATCCAGATCGTCGAAGGACAATCCGAAACGGGACTACTATATTTGGCGAAAAGGAAAAAATGGAGGTCCCCCGAATAACTGGGAGTCTTATTTCAGTGGCTCGGTGTGGGAGCATGATCCGCGGACGGATGAATATTACCTTCACCTTTACTCCAAATATCAGCCTGATCTGAACTGGGAGAATCCGGTGGTCATTGATAAGCTGCATGAGATGGTGGAATGGTGGCTGAAGAAGGGTGTGGACGGATTCCGCTTTGATGCCATTGCACATATCGTGAAGACGAAAGGTTACCCGGATGCGGATAATCCAGGTGGAACACCTACCGTAAGAGCTTATGGAATGTTCTCCAATCTGGCAGATGTGCATACCCTGCTACAGAATTTATATGATAAAGTGCTTTATTTCTACGATATTATGACGGTAGGAGAGACTTCAGGACTTGGACCGGAGCAGGCGCTTGATTATGTAGGTGATGGTCGCCGGGAGCTGAATATGACTTTTCAGTTTGAGCATATGTTTCTGGATGCCGCTTCGGCAGGTAGTGGAAAATGGGATGTCGTCCCATGGAGTCTACTGGAGCTGAAAAAGATTATGAGTAATTGGCAGACGGTTCTGCATGACAAAGGCTGGAATGCGAATTATCTCTGCAACCATGACCAGCCGCGCGCAGTGTCCCGGTTTGGGAACGACCTTTTTTACCGGATTCCTTCGGCTAAAATGCTGGCGACCTTCATTCACATGCTTGAAGGCACACCTTATATTTATCAAGGCGAAGAAATTGGTATGACGAATGTCTGTTTCGAATCCATTGATGAGTACCGGGATGTAGAGACGCTTAATTATTATGAAGAAAAGCGAAAAAACGGCGTTCCAGAAGAGCAGATTATGTCTGCCATTCATCATAAAAGCCGGGATAATGCCCGCACCCCGATGCAGTGGGACGATGGTCACGCAGGTGGTTTTACGACGGGGACTCCTTGGATTGAAGTAAATTCCAACTATATGGAGATCAACGCTGGCAATGCGATTAAAGATCCCGATTCCATTTACAACTACTATAAACAGCTGATTGCCCTGAGAAAAAAACACAAAGTCATCGTTTATGGAGCCTACGGGCTGCTGCTCGCAGAGCATACAGAGATATATGCGTATACTCGGACATTAGAAGATCAGCGGCTGCTGGTTATTCTGAATTTTTATGATGGAGAGCCTGTATTCGAATGGCCAGCGGAGTTCCAACCAGACAATATTGAGCTGTTAATTTCTAATTATTCCGTGGAAAAAGATGAGCAGATCCAACCGCTTAAACTTCGTCCTTATGAAGCACGAGTATATTTGCAGCAGCTTGTGTAAGGGAAGCTACAGGAATGAGTTGTCATGAAGGGGCTGAGCGCTCCACTGTGACAACTCTTCTTTGAGTTTGTGAGTAAAAGACTGTACAATGGCGATACATTAACATACATAGAGTGGAGTTACAGGAAGACGCCTGTGGGAGGAGAGACAACATGACTGAATGGTATGAAAAGAGCTTCGGAGAGGATTATCTGGTCGTATACAAACATCGAGACTTTGGTGGAGCTCGTAAAGAAGTTGAACGAATGATCTCGTGGCTGGGACTACCGCCAGGCTCCAAAGTGCTGGATTTATGTTGTGGGATGGGACGTCATTCACTGGCGCTTGCGGAAGCAGGGTACGAGGTAACTGGAGTAGATTTATCAGAGGTATTGCTGCGTGAGGCAAGATCTCAAAAAGGAGCGGAGCAGGTAACTTGGCTGCGTTCTGACATGCGGGACCTACCGTTAATAGGAGGTTTCGATGCTGTGGTTAATCTGTTCACTTCCTTTGGTTATTTTGAAGAGGATGAGGAGCAGGTAAAGGTTTTGCGTGAAATCTATCGGATGTTGAAGCCGGGTGGCAAGTTTGTTATTGATTATCTGAACCCTGCGTATGTGATTCGTCATCTGGTGCCGCATTCTACCCGCGAGGATGGAAAGAATCTGATTGATGAGTCGCGGCGGATCGAGGATGGGTATGTGAAGAAGGACATCATTTTAACCTCTAAAAATGATTCTACATCTCGTCAATATCATGAACGTGTGAAGCTGTATTCCTTGGAGAAATTCAGCGGAATGATCGAGGAAGCGGGTTTACAGCTCGAAGCTGTGCATGGCAGCTATGAAGATGAGGTTTATAATGCAGAAAGCTCCACGCGGATGATTTTTAGTGGAATTCGATCGTAATGGTATCAGGAAAAAGATTCAAAGGCGGTGATCGCACCATGTCTAAGGCGGATATCACTTCATGGGACGAGAACATTCTTCAGGTCTCGGTACCCATGGACTCGCCGCTTCGTCAAGTGAACAGCTATATTCTTCCCGATGAGGATGGCAGAATTACTATTATCGATCCGGGTCCGCGTAGCCCGGAGACAGAAAAATGCTGGCAGGCGATCCTGCAGGAGCTGGGATTGTCGTGGAAGGACGTGCGGGATATCGTCGTAACGCATCATCATCCCGATCATTATGGATTGGCGGGATGGTTGCAGTCGCAGACCGGATGTAAAGTATGGATGACTGAACGTGCTCATGCCGAAGCGATGTTGATGTGGGGCGGTAACACGGATATCAATGAAGTTTTGCCGTTATATTTCATCAGACACGGAATGTCGGAGGAATGGTCGAGTGGAATTAAAGCGCATTTGGAGAGCTTTGACGCTCAAGTAGAGCCACAGCCGGTTGTAACTTATCTGAATGAGGTACAGCCTTTCGGGATGGGTGGCCGTGAATGGCAATTGATTGTAACTGGCGGACATGCACCGGGACATGTGAGTTTCTATCATGCGGGCAGCGGGCAAATGATCTGCGGCGATGCTGTGCTGCCGCAGATTTCGCCCAATGTCAGCCTGCTTCCAGGCAGCGATCCACAGCCGCTGCAGACGTTTCTTCAGGGGCTGCGGGAGCTGGGGAGCTACCCGGTCAGCATGGCGTTCCCGGGTCATCGGGAACCGTTCACGGGCTTCGCGCATCGGGTCAGCAGCCTGCTCGCTCATCATGAGGAGCGGCTGGATACCACGGCAGCCTTGCTCGCAAACGGCCCGCTGAGCGGCTTCGCCGTCTGCGAAATTCTTTTTCGCAGCCGGGTAACCACCGTTCACCAGATGCGCTTTGCGATGAGTGAGACACTGGCGCATCTAGCGGAGTTGATGCGCCGGGAGCGGGCAGTGATGATAGAGGCGGACGGTGCTATATTGTTTGCAGCATCTGAAAGTGCTGGAGACCATGTTAGTTAGAGTTTCTAGCGCGATCGATGAGTGATGAAATGAATGATGAAATGAATGATGAATGATGAATGATGAATGATGAATGATGAATGATGAAATGAATTGAGATATGAAGGTTATGATCGAGTAGAGGTACAGAGCAGTCTTGTGTTATTGGGACTGCTCTTTTTTGGGTTTTGGTTTTAGTGACTAAGTAGAGAGTATATTTCGGTGCTATTTATATGAATATTGAGCTCCTTAGTCCGACCACATACCAAACTAACCTTTGATTACATACTCATGCGTCACGCTGATCATTTAGACTTCGATTTGATTACTTTACTCATGCGTCATGCTGATCATTTAGATTAACATTTGATTACTTTACTCATACGTCATGCTGATCATTTAGATTAACATTTGATTACTTTACTCATACGTCATGCTGATCATTAGGACACAGATTTGATTACTTAACGCATGCGTCTTGCTGATCATTCGGACTAACATTTGATTACTTTGCTTATGCGTTATGCAGGTCATTCGGACTAATATTTGATTACTTTACTCATGCGTCACACAGATCATTCGGACTCAGATGCAGCTATTCGTGGATTTTGAGACTTTTGAGGTGAGTATCGGACCGGAGAGGCGTTATTGCTAGTGCAGAGGGTTGTTATTGGTCATTTTTGAGTGAATAGCGACTATGGAGTCCGAAAGTGTCCAAATCAATGGGGATATGTGAGTATAGTGTCACCTGAGTCCGATCGCATTACCAAACTAACATTTGATTACTTTTCTCATGCGTCATGCTGATCATTCGGGCTCAGATTTGATTACTTACTCATGTGTCACACAGATCATTCAGACTCAGATTTGATTACTTAACTCATGCGTCACACAGATCATTCGGACTCAGATTTGATTACTTAACTCATGCGTCACACAGATCATTCGGACTCAGACGCCGCTATTCGTGGATTTTGAGACTTTTGAGGTTAGTATCGGACCGGAGAGGCGTTATTGCTAGAGTGATGGGTTGTTATTGGTCATTTTTGAGTGAATAGCGACTCTGGAGTCCGAAAGTGACTAAATCAAGGGTGATTTATGGAAATAGGGTCACCTGAGTCCGATCGCATTACCAAACTAACATTTGATTACTTTACTCATGCGTCATGCTGATCATTCGGGCTCAGATTTGATTACTTACTCATGCGTTACACAGATCATTCGGACTCAGACGCCGCTATTCGTGGGTTTTGGGACTTTTGAGGTGAGTATCGGACCGGAGAGGCGTTATTGCTAGTGCAGAGGGTAGTTATTGGTCATTTTTGAGTGAATAGCGACTCTGGAGTCCGAAAGTCACTAAATCAAGGGTGTTTTATGGAAATAGGGTCACCTGAGTCCGATCGCATTACCAACTACCATTTGATTACTTTACTCATGCATCATGCTGATCATTTGGACTCAGATGCAGCTATTCGTGGGTAAAAACACATCTTGCCGAGTAGCTAAGTGTTGGTATTGACTAATTGGGGAATTTCTCCCTGTTTTTTGAGGTTTGTTGGAGTGTAGAGCGAATATTGGGGAATTTCTCCCTAATAATCTACGAATGTAGCTATAAATTAAGGTTTTCGTAGAGTTATTAGGGGAGAATTCCCTAATAACTTAGGTTTTGAACGATTTTCGGTATTTTTAGGGAGTTTTTCCCTAAAACGGTCCCAACCCAACCTTAAAAAAAGCGATTGTCTCATAACCCGCAAGGGTTACGAAACAATCGCTTTTTAATTCTCAGAGTGTACCCAAAACACCGGTTACTCCGGTTGTTTTTCATGTTCTGCAAGTTTCCTTGCAGCTTCTTCGCGATCCTCAGGTGAATGCGGAAGTTCGAGGTCTATCTCACGCTCAGCTTGCTTACGGTGTGCGATTCGGCTACTAGCTGCAGCGGCTACCGCGCCGACGATATCGTCGAGGAAGGTGTGGATCTGCCCGGTGTTTTTGTCGTTCAACCGTTCAAGAACGCCTGGCTTAAGCTTGTCCACATAACCATAGTTGGTGAAGCCAATGCTGCCATATACATTTACGATGGAGAAAGCCAGAATCTCATCCACTCCGTATAATCCCTCATCATTTTCGATCATATCCTGAAGCGGCGGAAACAACTTCCCCTCCTCCGCGAGCATGTCCAATTGAATGCCCGTAAGTACCGCATTTTGCACTTCTCGTTTGCTGAGTACCATCTCAACGTTATGGACACATTCTTCCATCGTTAAGTTTGGATAATATTTTTTTTGCAGAAACATAACGAGCTCTGCGATTTCCTGCAGGTTCACTCCACGCTTATTCAACCACATTTTGGTCGCATCTGCGACTGCCTTGCTGTTCAGACTGTAAGGTATTTTTGCGATTGGTTCATCAGCCATGATTAGTCACCTCGTAAGTTAAGTCTTTGCATTACAACGTTCGTTAGCATGATGTTAAGCGCTGGTGTTATCTCAGATTGTACGTTTAGAAAAAGTATTTGTCCAGAAAACGGAGTCTATATGAATTAAAATCTAGATCCAACCTAACCTGAAAATAAAGCGCACAGGCTTTTCCAACAATTTAGGATAAGCAGTTGTTATTTTTTGGACAAAGGTCTCGTATACATAGCAGTACAAATGCTATCTAACCTTGAAAGGGGTAATAAATGATGAAAACAATGCAACAAATCCGCGGGATTTCCGCAGTCTGCCTACTCGCAGTTCCACTGGCACTGTCCGGTTGCGGCTTGTTCGGTTCGGAATCAGCATCGATTGATGCTCCGCCACCTGAGGTTGAAGCGCAGATGTTACAGACAGAGGGAAATAATACTTTGGATTCAGGTGTATTTGGTCCAGTGGCTCAGGATGATGCACAAGCAGTTGTGAAGGACAGCACCAAAACCGCTAAAGCAACGGATAAAGCAACGGCTTCCGGTGACCGGACGACCGTATATTTGGAAGATGGAAATGGCTTACTCGCTCCAGTGTCGCTAAATCTGCCAAAAAGCAAAGATTCCAGCACGCTCAAGAACTCTTTAATGGCATTAGTGAATAAGGGAGAATATGCGTCCTCATTGCCAGAAGGCTTCCAAGGCATTCTACCAGCTGGAACTGAGGTGCAAAGCATTACGGTAGACAAGTCGAATTTGGCAGTTGTTGAGTTCACTTCGGAATTTAACAACTATGATGCTGCGGATGAACGCAAAATCCTTGAAGCGATCACTTGGACACTTACCGGTCAAGATGACATTAAAGGTGTACAGTTCTGGGTAGATGGTAAAAAGCTTACGGAAATGCCGCTTCAAGGTACTCCGCTGGATCGCCCGCTGTCCCGTACAATGGGCATTAACCTGCCTAAACAAGGTCCATCTTTGATGAACTCTAGTGCGGTTACTGTTTATTTTTCCACAACATCTCCTGACGGTATCCAATATTATGTTCCGGTTACGCGCTTTGTACCCGCAGGGCAAGAGCAGCTGACTGCTGCTATCAATGAGCTGATTGCGGGACCTGAATCCGGAGACGGTCTGGAAATGGTTATGACACAGGGCACATCACTTGATTCGGTTGAAGCCGGACAAAACGGTGTTGTTACTGTATCCTTGACTGACGATATGTTCGCAGATGGGAAGGAAGTTCCTGCCGAATTACTGGAATCGGTTGTTCTGACTGTTGCGCAAAATACGGAAGATGCTCTGGTTCAAATTCGTTTGAACGGCAAACAATCGATTACTGACACTGACAATGTGGATTATAGCAAACCTGTTTCTGCACCTGAATTTTTGAACGAGCTCCCGTTATAGAATGACCTTCTAAGGTTTAAAAGATGCTTTTGTGCCTCCTCTTTGGTAGAATAAAAGTTGCTCAAAAAGACGTAACGTCCCGAACGGTGAACTGCCGCAATGAACAACAGGGAAACGGGACTCACACTAAACTATTAGCTATACGATGTAGGAGGCAGAAAAGATGAGATCAAACGGGCGAACTGACGACCAATTACGGCCGCTGACAATAACGACCCAAACGAATAAATATGCTGAGGGCTCCGTGATCATTGAGATGGGAGACACCAAAGTTATTTGTACGGCTACTGTAGAGGAAAAAGTGCCTCCGTTTCTTAAAGGACAAGGAAAAGGCTGGGTAACTGCCGAATATTCGATGCTTCCTCGGGCCACCCAGTCCCGTAATCAACGTGAAGCTGCACGCGGTAAACTTACCGGACGTACAATGGAGATCCAGCGGCTGATCGGCCGTGCGCTTCGCTCCGTGGTGAATTTACAAGCGTTAGGTGAACGCAGTATTACGCTGGATTGTGATGTGATTCAGGCGGATGGGGGAACTCGGACGGCTTCGATAACAGGCGCTTTTGTTGCCATGGCATTTGCTATTAATAAAATTGCACTACAGCACAAGCTGGCTGTTTTTCCTATAACAGACTTTTTGGGAGCAATTAGTGTAGGTGTTGTAGGGGATAAAACATTGCTCGATCTGAATTATGAAGAGGATTCCAAAGCCAAAGTGGATATGAATGTAGTCATGACCGGCGGCGGTGCTTTTGTTGAGGTACAAGGGACTGGCGAAGAAAGACCATTCTCGCGTCAAGAGCTGGACCTATTATTAGGTCTAGGTGAGAAGGGAATTTATGAACTGATTGCGGCGCAAAAAGAAGCGCTCGGAGCGATTGCTCTGAAAATCCCTTCCGGCCAACCGGGCCAAGAGGTGTAACATGAATTCCACGGGCAATATTCTCATTGTCGCAACGAAGAATAAGGGGAAGGTGCGCGAGTTCGAGCACGCTTTTGCCCCGCTGGGCCTGACAGTTAAGAGTATGTATGACTATCCGCATCTGCCCGATGTGGTGGAAGACGGGGCTACTTTTGCAGAAAACGCATTTAAAAAATCCAAAGCCGTAGGTGATGCACTTGGAATTCCGGTACTCGCTGATGATTCGGGTCTTTGTGTAGATGCTTTGGATGGCAGACCGGGTGTGTACTCTGCACGTTTTGCCGGTGAAGACGCTACGGATGGGGAAAATAACCTAAAGCTGCTAAGCGAGCTAGAGAGATTGAAACAGGGGGAAGACACAGATCAGCCTTTGCTGAGCACGGCTAGGTTCGTCTGTACTTTATCGCTGTACGATCCAGTTTCCAAGCAGGAGCTAACCGCAGAAGGTGCGGTCGAAGGTTGGATTACTTCAGAACCATCAGGTGCTGGCGGTTTCGGTTACGACCCGCTATTTTATCTGTCTGAACATGAAAAAACTATGGCCGAGCTTACGCTGGAAGAGAAGCAGCAGATTAGCCATCGAGGAACTGCACTGCGACTGCTGACGGCAAAGCTGGAGAAAAAACTGGCAGCCGAAGGCGGCCTATCGCAGGAATAGATTTTTATATAAAAGTGGGGGTGTCCAAAAGCCGCAAAATGGCTGCTGGGCACCCCCGTTTTTTATTCCTTCCCCTTAAACAAAGCATCAAACTTCGTTCGATTCTAGCACATTCAACCGTATGAAGCGGCTACCCGGACACAGCTGACCTTAAACGCAGCTTTATCCGATATTTGAGATTCGAACGGACCCCAAAGTCGCTATGGGCACGAAAAACACCCCGAAAGAAGCATTTTATAGGGAATAGCAGCACTGGAGTCCGATACACAGCTCCAAAGGCTTGAAATTTGTAAATAACGTCAACTGGGTCCGTAACGTAAGCCCCAAAGGATGAGAATGCCTCTGCACTAATAATGGGATGTTCTCCTTGTTGGAATCAAGGAAAGTACCGGATTATATCAGCTTCCAAAGAGCAGGGGTGGAAGCTGGCTCCCACCCCTGAAGTGAAGTGTGAGGCTGCAAGCAGGAATACGTTTTTCCACTGTAGGCGACGACATCACCTACTTTATAAGCAACTCCTGTTACCCAGCTAGACCCTCCCGAAGTAGGAGTAGCAGTCGGTAATGGAGTTTGCGTCGGTGTTACGGTTGCGGTGGGCGTCGGTGCCACCGTAGGCGCTGGAGTAACGGTTGCAGTAGGCGTCGGTGCCACCGTAGGTGTCGAAGTCGGTGTTACTGTTGGAGCTACAGTTGCCGTTGGTGTTGACGTTGCTGTTCCACACACGCTGATGTATTTCCAGACACCGTCCGGTCCGCTAAGATCGGGACGGTCTCCCTGTGTCCACCACTTGGCTTCATAGAGTGAGCCGCTGTAGGAAACGCGTTGTCCGCCAGTATATGCGGTTGCCGCATTCCAGGTCGCTGCCGAACATTGTCCCGGCGTAGGAGTAGGTGTTGGCGCTACAGTTGGCGTTGGCGTCACGGTTGCCGTCGGAGTCGGTGTTGTTGTAGGTGTTGCCGTTGGTGTTGCTGTTGGTGTAGTCGTCGGAGTCGGTGTCGGTGATGCAGACGGTGTTGGTGTTGGCGTAGGTGTAATGCCTCCGTACAGTTTATCGTATTCCTGTTGGGACGAGTTTCCGTTCAGGGTGATTCGCTGTGGACCGCCTGAAAAGTTCAGCTTCATCATACCCGGAATTTCAAGTGAAGCTCCATTCGCAATAGTTTGAGTAGCTGTACCTGTAATACGGTAGCGGTTGAAATCCCAGGCCGTGGAGATTTGCTCAACGCTACCGGCTCCCCATGCCGAGGTTAGGGTTGTAGTTGTTGGCAGGTCGAACTCCAGCTTCCAGCCACCGGAAATATCTGTGCCGGTATTGTTCGTTATTTTTAATGAATAGGTATAGTTCGGATGATCATAGGCGCCGCTGAAGCTGAGGTTGAAGTTTTTAGGTTCAGGCAACTGCGGCTTAGGAGCTCCGCCCGGCGGCGAGGCTGTCTTCAGCTGATCATAGGCAAAATCGGTCAGAGAATTGCCATACGTATAAGTGCCATCGCTCTGCTCAGAGTAATCGCCCGTTAGTTCCCAGAACATCATACCTCCCAAGCCTTTTTGCTTGATGTAATCCAGCTTGTAGCCAAGAGATTCCTTATCTTCATACGTAAGAAAAACCTTCTTGTCTGCGTTGAACAAGTACGGTGTTTTGGTAACAGGATCGAAGTAACGTTTATTCGCTGGATCTTTGAGCAGATTTAGCACATGCCAGATCGGATTTGCACCAGCAGGCTGCTCTGGTGCGGGATCATTCCAGATCCCGTATTGGCCATCTGCTCCCCCACCGGTTGTCGGAGCTGTGCCGTAAAGGCCGGTATTGTTGATGCCTCCATTCACATTTTTCCAGCCTCGTGAATAATAAGGAACTCCGATCACGATTTTTTCCGGAGGAAGCGTTCCAAGATAGTATCGGACCGCCCAGTCGGTATTCAGAACCGGAGTACCCAGCGCAGCAGTTTCAGTATCGCGGGAATCCGGGTACAGTGCAGAATGCGGCCCAACATATCCATTCCAAGCCCCATGGAAATCATAGGTCATAAGGTTCGCCCAGTCTAAATACTGATTGGCTTCCCCAAGCTTCATGCCCCCAAGAATCCAGGAAGAGGCGGTGGCCGCAATAGTCAGGTCATATTTCTGATTGTCTTGTGCACCTGCCAGATCGAGCTTTTCGCGGAGTTTTTTCATAAGAAGAACGTAGTTGTTGTAATTAACTGTACGCAGCGGTTCTGCCACGGCAAAATCGTTAGGATTACCGGACTGCCCAGTGCCAGAAGGGTACTCCCAATCGATGTCTACTCCGTTGAACTGATAGGTACGCAGAAAATCCACAACACTATTGGCAAAAGCTTCTCGCCCGGCTTCTGAATTCGCCATGTTGAAGAACCCTCCGGAACCCGACCAGCCGCCAACAGAAATCAGGGTGCGGACATCAGGATAGAGCTGTTTGTACTTAACCAGTTGGTTAAAATGCCCCTTAAAAGGCAGGGTGGTCAGCTGACCGGGATAGTCTTTTTCGATTGCAGCTGTACGGTCCATGAGATCAATCTTGTTCGTTTGAGGATTTACCTTGGCGAAGGCGTAGTTAATATGGGTAATTTTATCCCACGGAATCTTGTCTACGGTGTAAAATCCTTTGTTCTCCTGATCGCCCCACTCTGGGAAGTAAGCAACGATTTTGCGAGGATGATCAGCTGCTGGAGCGGGAGCGGAAGGTGTTGTTTCCGCGGCATGGGCCACTGGTAAGGATGCACCTGTCCCGGTGTAAAGTGGAACCAGAACGATTAGGCTCATTAGCGCAGCAAGGTAACTTATGGATATTTTGCGCTTAGCACGTGCTTTTGCAATCATATTTAATATACCTCCAAAGGGGGATAATGTTATTTCAGGAACGATGCTTCCTGCAAGTCTTTAATTGAGCTTCCATAGCGCAGGTGTGGTGGCTGGCTCCCAGCCCTGAAGTGAAGTGTGGGGCTGCAAGCAGGTATATGTTTTTCCGTTATAAGCGACGACATCACCTGTTTTGTACGCAACGCCTGTTCCCCAGCTAGACCCTTCCGAAGTAGGCGTAGCGGTAGGTAAAGGAGTTTGTGTAGGTGCAACGGTTGCAGTTGGCGTTGGCGCTAAAGTAGGCGTAGGTGCAACGGTTGCGGTAGGCGTTGGTGCTACCGTAGGTGTTAAAGTTGGGGCCACAGTTGCAGTTGGTGTTGGTGTCGCTGTTCCGCATACGCTGATGAATTTCCAGACCCCATCAGTTCCGCTAAGATCAGGACGATCCCCTTGCGTCCACCACTTGGCTTCATAGACTGAGCCATTGTAGGAGACACGCTGTCCGCCAGTGTATACGGTTGTTGCACCCCAGGTCGCTGCCGAACATTGTCCCGGTGTAGGCGTTGGGGTTGGCGTCACGGTTGCAGTTGGCGTTGGTGTTGGTGTTGCAGTTGGAGTTGCAGTAGGTGTCACGGTTGCAGTTGGTGTAGGTGTTGGTGATGTGGATGGTGTCGGTGTCGGCTGCACCACTCCGCCACCAAGATCGGCGTTTAGTTTATTGGTTAGTGTTTTGTTCCGGTCACCACTTGTTTCCCAGAACATAGCACCTGCAAGACCTTTGGACTTCAGGTAGCTGATCTTGTGGCCAAAGGATTCTACGTCGTCATAACTGATAAAGGTTTGATTTGTTGGATTATAGAGATAAGGCACTTTGGATGTATCATTCCAATAGCGGGTATAACCGTTTTTGTTGATATAATTGGCTTCGAGATCATAGAAATCATAGCTGCCTTTTTCCCATGTACCCGTTGGTGAGATGCCAGCGGACACCTGATATTGGCCGTTTCCTGAAGCAGGAGCTCCGCCCCAACCACGACCGTAAAAAGCCATGCCAAGTACAAGCTTGTTCGCAGGTACACCATTCGCAAGATAGGAGGTTACCGCTTTATCGATGTTAAAATTTTGCGGTTCGGTTAAGCCCGAAGCGGAAGCTGCGGGATCATAGTACAACGGAGCATTATGTCCGGTGGTGGTGTTCCAGCTCCCATTAAAGTCATAGGTCATAATATTGATCCAGTCGACAACGGAAGCAATGCCGGCCAGATTATTATTGTTGATGTACGTTGGGCCTGCCCCGGAAGCAATGGTCAGCAGATAGGTTTTTCCATCCGCCGCGCCGGCTGTATTCAGCTTTTCGCGAACTTTTTGCAGCAGCAGTACATAGTTTTCTTTATCTTCAGGACGGTAGCTATTGCCTGCGAGTCCACCACTTACTGGATATTCCCAGTCGAGATCCACGCCGTCCATCTTGTATTTTCGAATAAAATCAACCGCGGAATTGGCAAAAACCTCACGGGTCGCAGCTGTCGCAGCTACATCCGAGAAACGGTTCGACCAGGTCCAGCCCCCAACGGAGATTAGGGTCTTCAGGTTCGGGTTCTTTTCCTTCAGCTTCCATAGCTGCTTCAGGTTACCTTTGATGGGATCATCCCATTTGTCATCCCCGAAGCTTTTTCCAGTGTCAATCCACGGGTCACCAAGAACAATCGTACCGTTCGGAACGCTGATGGCTTGGCCTTGCTCATTCTGGCAAGACCAGGTCACCGGATTAGGGCCGGTGGGGTCGGGATTGCCATGGATTCCATTCCAACAAATATCCGCAAAAGCGTAGTTAATGACATTCATTTTGGTAGGATCGATATCAGTTACATTGTAAGAACGCCCGTAAGCGGCCCATGAAGCGTAATAACCAACCAGTTTGTAATCCTGTGCGGCGTTGGCTATTTTGGGACTGCCGCCCAGGGTGGAAAAGAGTGTCAGAACAAGCGCGGCGATCATCGCAATTGCAAAGGTTTTGCGTGAAGCTTTTTTCGTGAAGATCATTGAATTTCTACCTCCTAGATTCAAAGTGTAGTTCGAAATTCTTTTCGGCAAGATGTCCTGACCTTCACCTCCCGTCGGTTGTAGTGCACCATCACCCTTGGCGTTTCTATCATTCTATTGAAGATCAATTCGTAGATTCAGCAGCAAAAAGCAGCGGTCCAAATCAAGCCTTACCCAATCAGTAAGCGCTTTCTTTTATGCTTTTTGTGTGCTGCTGTTTCATGGATTTTTAAAGATGTAACATGCTGTGTATGGTTTGAATGAATAGAGGAGGATGTTTGGAAGTTGGATAATTAGGATGAATTAGATATAAATGGGTGATGGTAACTCTTATTCTCAAGCATAGCTTGCAATTGCGCTAGGGATAAAATCAGGTGATATAGGGGGACAATTTTCTAATTTATAGTGACTCTTCAAAAAGTGAACCCTTTTGGATTTGTATACTCGCCTTTTATCAAGAAACTCATGAAGAAACACATAACCACCGATGTAATGAATATAAATCATATACATGCCTGAAATATTTTTTTATGGAACTATGCAACGCATCGATGTTTCTTTTCGTTATAGTAGTATCATACGGAAGGTGGTGGGCTCACCGATGGTTGTGTGGGTGTTTTGGCTGATCGCAGCCGGTGTCCTGTTTGTTGTTGAGATGATGACGCTTACTTTTTATTTATTGTGGCTTAGTATTGGTGCTTTGGCCGCAGGTTTGGTGTCGCTGATTGTTCCCGAAGCCATTTTGTTTCAGGTGGTCCTTGGATCACTGGTCGCACTTGGTCTGACTATATTCTCGAAACCACTGGTTTCTAGATTTCGCCATTCACGTGGGTTCAAGGATACAGGTACAGAAATCATCGGTAGGCAAGGAGTAGTTGTTGAGCCGATAGAGCAGGGACGTTACGGGCAAGTGAAGGTAGGCGGAGATACGTGGAGCGCGAGCTCTGATCAGAATCTGGGCAAGGATGAGGTTGTAAGAGTAGTGAAAAGAGGCACGACGATTATCGAAGTAGAACGATGGGGGGAAATGAACTAATGCAATGGGCAATTATCGCAATTATTATTGTAGTGGTCGTAGTTTTTGTGGCATTAACAGTCAAAATCGTACCACAGCAACGGGTAGGCGTAGTGGAAAGGCTCGGTAAATTTAATCGTCTGCTGACACCGGGGTTGAACATTCTGATTCCTGTAATTGATCAGGTGCGCACGTACCATGATTTACGGATTCAACAAGCGAATGTACCTCCGCAAACGGTAATTACAAAGGATAACGTGCAGGTGCAGATTGATACGATTATTTTCTACCAGGTGGTTGGACCAGAGGAAGCTACTTATGGTATTTCTGATTATGTGTATGGGGTAAGAAACATTTCGACGGCAACAATGCGGCAAATCATCGGTAAGCTGGAATTGGATGAGACCTTGTCTGGACGGGAAAAGATTTCGACGGATATCCGTCTTGCTCTCGATGAAGCTACTGAGAAGTGGGGCGTGCGGATCGAGCGTGTGGAAGTTATCGATATCAAACCGCCGTTGGATATTCAGGAAGCGATGGATAAGCAGATGAAAGCAGAGCGGAGCAAACGTGCCATTGTTTTGGAGGCGGAAGCTGCCAAGCAGGATATGATCCTACGCGCTGAAGGGGATAAACAGAGCAAGATTCTAAAAGCAGAAGGCGATAAAGAAGCGCGTATCCGTCAAGCAGAGGGTTCACGCCAGGCGCAAGAGCTGGAAGCACACGGTGAGGCTAAAGCGATTCAAGCCGTGGCAGAAGCAGAAAAATCACGCATTGAGCTGATTCGTTCGGCAGGTCTGGATGAGCATGTTCTGGCTTATCGTTCCTTCGAGGCTCTGGCTGAGATTGCCAAAGGTCCTGCTAATAAAGTGTTCTTGCCAACAAGCGCTGTTGAAACGCTGGGAAGTCTTGGAGCGATTGCGGAAGTCTTCAAAGCGAGCAAGGATAGTAAATAGATTTTACAATTCGAGCTTATTCCGTTAAAGTAAAAAGCAAAAACAACCTTATGCATACGAAGCTATTGTTGTTCATGCTAACTTTGAAGGAGAGAAGCTACTGTGACGCAAAAAGAAATTTCACCGCTAGTTGAACTGCTTGGATTACAGCCTCACGTTGAGGGTGGTTGGTACAAAAGACTTTGGAATTCGGAATTTGAAATTTCGCAGGAAGTGTTAGGCGATAGCTATTCTGGATCACGTCATTCGGCATCTTCAATTTATTTTTTACTTCACGAAGGCGAACAATCTGATTGGCATACTGTATTGTCCGATGAAGTTTGGTTGTGGCATTCCGGTAGTCCAATCGTGCTTAGTCTCGGAGGTAATGGAGATAAGCCTGAGGATGTGCAGGAAGTTATCCTGGGTCTCGATATTGCTGCAGGCCAGCAGCCACAAGTGGTTGTTCCAGCGGGAGTATGGCAGGCCGCGCGCTCGTTAGGCAAAGAGCCGACGCTGGTATCCTGTATTGTTTCTCCTGAATTCCATTTTGATGATTTCAAACTAATTGAGAAATAAAGAAGAGCGGGGGCGCTTACGCCTCCGTTTTTTTATAAGGATTTGGGGAATGATGAAGCCATCTGCTATACTTTTTATGGTAGCGTTTGCTTCTTAAGTGGATAAATAGGTTAAGTATGTTTAACGAAATAACAATAAGCTTGGAGGGTTAAGCGATGAGTGAATTGAATGCACCGTTCTCGGGTGGTCCTACTTTAAATGACGGGGTGACCATGCCGTGGCTGGGTCTTGGCGTGTATAAGACTAAAGATGGCGAAGAGGTTATTCATGCGGTCAAAACCGCAGTGGAATTAGGATATCGCAGTATTGATACAGCAGCCGGATACAATAACGAAGAAGGCGTAGGACAAGCTATTCGTGATTGTGGAGTGGCCCGGGATGAGTTGTTTATTACAACTAAAGTACGGAATCCTGATCAAGGTTATGAATCTACGCTAAAAGCGTTCGAGGATAGCCGGCGCAAGCTGGGTCTGGACTATCTAGATCTGTATCTCATACACTGGCCGGTGGCAGGGAAATATCGTGAGACATGGAAGGCCTTAATTCATCTGCAAAAAGAAGGCCTCATCAAATCTATCGGCGTGAGCAATTTTCAGGTTCATCATCTGAAAGATATCATCGAGGATACCGGAGTGGTGCCTGTGGTGAATCAGGTGGAATTCCATCCGCTGTTGACTCAGCGCGAGCTGCTGAAATATGCCAATGAACAGGGCATTCAGCTTGAAGCATGGAGTCCATTAATGCAGGGGAATCTTGATCTACCGCTCTTAAACGAGTTGGCTGAGAAGTATGGCAAGACCCCTGCTCAAATTGTACTTCGCTGGGATTTGCAGCAAGGTGTCATTACGATTCCTAAATCCGTACATGCGGATCGAATCAAGGAGAATGCGGGATTCTTTGACTTTACGCTTAGTGATGAGGATGTCAAAGCTATCGAGGGCTTGAACAAAGACCATCGATTTGGCCCGGACCCGGACAACTTTAACTTTTAAAGATCGTAGAGTAATTATTGCAAATACAAGCCAAACAGCAAGCCACCGGATACGGGGACTTGCTGTTTGGCTTGTCGATTACCTCAGTTATCTACGTGTTTATTGGATGGAGACGTTATATTTACGCAGCCAGAGATCCACTTGGGCGAGGTAAGCAAACAGCTGAGGACCGGACATGAGCTGGCCGAACCAAGGCAGATTGGTTGAGGATTCCGGGGAAGCGGCGATCTCACGGATTTTGGCAGCATCAATTAGCGGAAGTAGGGGTGAAGTGGAGTCATCCAGAATGTTTAATACCTGAGTTCGTACCGCATTTAAATAGGCAGGATTATGAGTTTTGGGGTAAGGGCTTTTTTTGCGGTAGAGCACATCGTCTGGAAGAATGCCTTCAAGAGATTTACGTAAAATCCCTTTTTCACGGCCCCCCAGATTCTTGATTTCCCACGGAATATTAAATACATATTGAACGAGTCGGTGATCACAATATGGAACACGTACCTCTAGCCCTGCGCCCATGCTCATTCGGTCTTTACGGTCTAGCAGAGTAGGCATGAAGCGGGTGATATTCAGATAGGACATGACGCGCATTTGTGCTTGTTTTCCCGTCTCTCCATCCAACTTCGGAACTTCAGCCACCGCATCGCTATATCTGTCACCCAAATATTCCAGTGGACGGATCCACTCGTTAATTTCTGGGGAAAGTAGACTTGCACGCATTTTCGGAGCAACTGACCAAGGAAAAGTGCCTGAGGAGAGCATTTCCTCACGGTGGAACCAAGGGTATCCGCCAAAAATCTCATCCGCAGCTTCACCGGAAATAGCTACTGTCGCGTTCTTTTTAATCTCCCGGCAAAATAAGTACAAAGAAGAGTCTACATCGGTCATCCCTGGTAAATCCCTAGTGTACAAAGCATTATCCAGCGCTTCTACAAGCTCTGGGGTATCGAACGAGATGTAGTGGTGGTTTGTATTCAATTCATCGACCATTCGTTTAATCCACGGCCCATCTGCTCCCGGCTGGAAAGTATGACTTTTGAAATGTTTGTCGTTATCTACATAGTCTACGGAATAAGTATCCACTTGTCCCTGACCATTCCGGTTGTAGTAATCCACTGCAAGTGCCGTCAGCGCACTGGAATCCAGCCCTCCCGACAAAAGAGAGCAAACAGGGACGTCTGAGACCAGTTGGCGTTCGAGTGTATCTTGGAGCAGTTCACGCACCTTAGCGGCTGTCTCTGCTTCATTGTCAGTATGCTTTGCGCTCTCCAGCTTCCAATAGGCATAACTGCGCAGACCTTCACGGCTATAGATCATAGCATGACCTGGACGAAGCTCTTGCATATCCTTATAAACACCATGACCCGGTGTACGCGCTGGACCGATGATGAAGATTTCTGCGAGACCTTCAGGACCCACGATTGGTTGTACCTTGGGATGCTGCAGCAACGCCTTAGGCTCTGAGCCAAAAACTAGGACATCATCAACCTTGCTGTAGAACAGGGGTTTCACACCTAAACGGTCACGTGCAAAAAAGACTTGGTCCCGCAGACCGTCCCATACTGCAAAAGCAAAGATTCCATTGAGCTTCTCTGCGCAATCCGGCCCCCATTCGATATAGGAATGCAGCAGCACTTCTGTATCGCACTGGGTGCGGAATTGATGCCCTCGCTGCTTAAGTTCCTGTTTGAGTTCGAGGGCGTTATATAATTCGCCGTTGTAAACAATCGCGTATACCTGTTCCTCATGGCGGGTGATCATGGGCTGGGCACCGTTCTCCGGATCGATAACGCTAAGTCTGCGGTGACCGAAAGCACAGGGGCCTGAGATCCAGGTTCCGGCTGCATCGGGGCCGCGGTTTGCTAAAGTTTCAGTCATTTTGACCAGCAGCTGCGAGTGCTGAGTGAGATCTCCGCGCCACTGGATAAATCCGGTTATTCCGCACATGATGGTTCATCCTCTCTTTTGTGCGATTGTTGTCCTTACTTTTTTGCCAAGTAATACAGATATATGCCGAAGGAAGGCATAAAATGTATGTCCTTATCCGAACACTAGGGGAGAGGGGAATTTGCCAGGAGGGAAGGATGACAGGTGTATTATATTAAAGACGCCAAAATTCGCAGAATGATGGAGTACGATGGTGCGCCTTGTGCAGAAGTGGGTGTTTTGCCGGGTGCTGTTAGTGATCCTGCGCTTTTGGTGTATATCGTTGAGGATCGGCGTGAAGAAGGATATGAGATTGTCCGTATTCTGACTAATGATGCTGATACCTCCACCGATTGGTTTGATAACAATATGCATGACGCTTTTCAAGATGTGACCTCGAGTGCATTTACAGGCAGTAACTTCATGTCGCCAGAAGATGAGCATTCCAAGTTTCAACGAGAAGTACTCACTTTTGGGGATTTAAAAAAGCAGCTGGAGAAGCGTTTTCGAAAGCTGGAGTAAATATCGAAGGTTTGTAAAACGCACACTGGAATGGCTGAAAAAGACGGCAGAAATGCCGTTTTTTTCATTTCCTGTGGTTACGCTGATGTGTGAAAAAGCTGCACCGGAAACACTTTTATTATTTTTCTAAGTTGTTTTGACTTGAAAAATCCGCTGAATAAGGTATAATAAATATCGTTGCGTCAATACATAGTATTTATTTCTTATATGTCCCGGTAGCTCAGCTGGATAGAGCATGCGCCTTCTAAGCGCACGGTCAGGGGTTCGAATCCCTTCCGGGACGTCAATTAACAGCCTTCCTTCGGGAAGGCTGTTTTTGCGTGCGCGAGTTTTAGTTCGGGGTCACACACGGGGTGCTTTGTCTTCCTTCTTGATCTAAACGTCGAAATTCGATTCACCGTTGAACATCAAACTTCCAGCATCTAGCCCACATTTGTACATACGCAGCAACTATCGGACCCAGATGACCTTAAATGCTGAAAAGTGCCACATTTGCGATGTCATCGGACTCCATCGTCGCTATTGGTGCCAAACGTGCCCCAAAAGAGCCGCTTTCTCAAGAATAGCTGCTGTGGAGTCCGAAACGTTTCTCAAAAGGCGATAAATGAGTAAATAACGTCACCTGAGTCCGCGAGCCTCCTCGGTCTGAGTAATGCTGGTTACTTGGTGTGTTGAGCTGCTAACCATCATTGAACATCAAACTTCCAGCATCTAGCCCACATTTGTACATACGCAGCAACTATCGGACCCAGATGTCCTTAAATGCTGAAAAGTGCCACATTTGCGATGTCATCGGACTCCATCGTCACTATTGATGCCAAACGTGCCCCAAATGAGCTACTTTCTCAGCAATAGCTGCACTGGAGTCCGAAACGTTGTTCAAAAGGCGATAAAAGAGTAAATAACGTCATGTGAGTCCGCGAGCTTCCTCAGTCTCAGGAAATACTGGTTACTTGGTGTGATGAGTTACTTATTTTGTACATACGCAGCAGCTATCGGACCCAGATGACCTTAAATGCTGAAAAGTGCCACATTTGCGATGTTATCGGACTCCATCGTCACTATTGATGCCAAACGTGCCCCAAAAGAGCTACTTTCTCAGGAATAGCTGCACTTGAGTCCGAAACGTTGCTCGTAAGGCATAAATGAGAAAATAACGTTATCTGAGTCCGCAAGCTTCCTCAGTCTCAGAAAGTAATGGTTACTTGGTGTGATGAGTTACTTATTTTGTATATACGCAGCAGCTATCGGACCCAGATGACCTTAAATGCTGAAAAGTGCGGGATTTGCGATGTTATCGGACTCCATCGTCGCTATTGGTGCCAAACGTGCCCCAAATAAGCCACTTTCTCAGCAATAGCTGCAGTGGAGTCCGAAACGTTGCTCAAAAGGCGATAAAAGAGTAAATAACGTCATCTGAGTCCGCGAGCCTCCTCGGTCTGAGAAAGAAAGTGCTGATTACTTGGTGTGATGAGCTACTTATATTGTACATACGCAGCAGCTATCGGACACAGAGGACCTTAAATGCTGAAAAGTGCGGGATTTGCGATGTCATCGGACTCCATCGTCGCTATTGGTGCCAAACGTGCCCCAAATGAGCCACTTTCTCAGGAATAGCTGCGCTGGAGTCCGAAACGTTTCTCAAAAGGAGATAAATGAGTAAATAATGTCATCTGAGTCCGCAAGCCTCCTCAGTCTAAGTATTGCTGGTTACTTGGTGTGATGAGCTACTTGTAGGCGTTGGGGACATACGGTTTGAGCATTTATTGGTGTGAACGCTTGGGCGTGTTTAGTTACTTATCATCTGTTTAGTTACTTATATTGTACATACGCAGCAGCTATCGGACCCAGAGGACCTTAAAAGCTGAAAAGTGCCACATTTGCGATGTCATCGGACTCCATCGTCGCTATTGGTACCAAATGTGCCCCAGATGAGCTACTTTCTCAGCAATAGCTGCACTGGAGTCCGAAACGTTGCTCAAAAGGCGATAAAAGAGTAAATAACGTCACCTGAGTCCGCAAGCCTTCTCAGCCTGAGACAGCGCTGGTTACTTGGCGGTGTTAAGTACTAATCGCCGAAGAATGTAAATTACCCATTATGCGCACGCTAACCTCAAGCCATAAAAAAAGACCGCTCCTAAAGAAGCGGCCAGATTTCCTCCCAGACGGTATCCAGGATTCCCTGCATGTTATCTTCCATGCTGTTAATTGCAATGACTGCTTGAGCGTCCGGCACCACAAGACAGAATTGTCCATGAGCGCCATCGGCACGGTAAGCGTCGTGGGAGCAGAGCCAGAATTGGCAGCCGTATCCTTCTCCCCAGTCGCCATTTCCATCATTGTCGATCTGTTTTTGTGTAACAAAATTGATCCATGCTGCGGGAATTAGTTGCTGGCCCTGCCACTTTCCTTGCTGTAAAAGCAGCTGTCCAAACCGGCTTAACTCTTCCGTGCTAATCTGAAGTCCGGCACAGCCAAGGGTTACCCCTTGAGGTGTTGTTTCCCAATCGACATTGTTTATGCCCAGAGGTGCAAACAAACGAGGTAACAGATAATCCTTTACGGTTTGCCCGACGCGGGCTTGCACCATTGCAGAGATCATAATGGTATCTCCGCTGCTGTATGTAAATTTCTCGCCGGGAGCTCTGTCTAAAGTCAGAGACAAATAATGCTGTACCCAATTCTTATCCTTCAAGGCTAATCTCTCCTCAGCCCAAAATGGAGGGGAGTCGTGCCCTGTACTCATTCGCAGCAAATCGAACAAAGTTATATCTCCGGGCTGCATGGAAGGAGGTGTTTGTTTAAGAGGAGAGGCATACTCCGGAAAAACATCTCTAAGCGTTGTTTCCAGTGTCAGCTTCCCTTCATCAATGGCAAGACCTACTGCCATACAAGTAAAAGACTTGCTGACGGAATGCTGCAAGCGCCGAATATCCTCCGTGAGATCCAGTTTTCCCACAAGGTTTCCGTTTTGAAGCACACGAACATTGAAAATATTCAGGTTTCGTTCACGAGCCTTAGCTGCGAATGGAGCCATGTTCAACATAAAAAGAGTCCTTCTTTCTCTTGATATTCTTAGCTAGGATAGCGAAGTGACAAAAAGAAAAACTAGAAAAATGAGTGGAAACGTTTTCTGTTATTGCGATGAAAATCACTAAATTGATGGTATTCCATTCTTATTTTAAAGTCAATAAAGCAAGTGGAACTATTATTTGATATATAAATTACAATTATTTCTAATTCATTGATTTAGTAACTATATACTTATTGTAATTTTAACCAAATAAAAAGTGATGAATCACAATTTTTTTTGTGTTTTTAGTTGACTTATAAAAATTACCTGTTCATAATGGACGAAGTAAGCGGAAAAAACGCGCTAAGGACTCAAAATGATGTCGTGGGAAACGTTTCCCATCATTTCATGCGTTTCCACAACCTGATTTTCATCGGGTGAAGGGGGGACTCATCATAGGAGTGGAGCAAGGTAAATATGAATATCAAAGATATTGCAAGGCTATCAGGCGTGGGTATCGCCACAGTCTCCAGAGTAATCAATAATAGCGGTGTTGTAAGCGATACAACTAGAGCTAAAGTGATGGCGGTTGTTAGAGAACATAACTATATTCCAAACGGTAATGCGAGCAACTTGAAAAAAACGCGATCTAATACCATAGCGCTAATGGTAAAAGGGATCTCAAACCCGTTTTTTGCCGACATGATCAAAGAAGTTGAACGCCAGGTGAACCTGCGGGGATGTCCGCTAATGATCCAGCATGTAGAAGATGGAGTAGACGAGATCGATATCGCTCTACAGCTTGTAAAAGAAAAAAATCTATATGGCGTAATTTTTATGGGCGGAACGTATGATCATTCCGAAGATAAATTCAAACAATTAAAAATTCCATTTGTTCTGACTACCATCACGACTACAAAAGAAGTCGATCCTGCTGTTTTTTCAAGCGTGATCATTGATGATCTTCAGGAATCTTATAAGGCTGTCAGCTATTTAATCTCATTAGGACATCGCAATATCTGTTTTTTGGCCAGATTTCCTCTGGTGCAAAATACAACAGGTAACCGGCGGCTTATGGGTTATATCAAGGCGCTTGAGGAGCATGGAATTGAGTACGACCCTTCAATGGTAGAGGACTGTGAATATAGTCCAAGCTCAGGCTTTACAGCTACCAAACGTCTGCTCAATAAGAAAAAAGATATCACTGCTGTTTTTGCTGCATCAGATACGATTGCCATTGGGGCGGCTAAGGCGTTATTGTCCTTGGGCTTATCAATTCCAAATGATGTTTCGATCATCGGATTCGACGGGATTGAAATGGCAGAATATTATCATCCATCTCTGGATACGATCAGCCAACCCGGAGTGGATATGGCGAAGGCCAGTGTTGAAATTTTGTTTGACCTGATCACAGGTGATTCGCAAAACAAACATATGGTATTCGAATCCGTACTGGTTAAGCGGGGATCTTGCAAGAAAATAAACAAATGAATAAGAACGAAAAGGAGATAACTCATGGCATTATTAACAGTTGAGACAGGCTCTCCTACCTTGAGAATGACAACGACCATCAGTATTATCTCCCCCGTCGATTCAGGCAACATGTCTGGAGGAACGCTCTACCTGCTGCATGGTGCTGGTGATAACGCCAGTACTTGGCACAGGATGACTACTATTGAGCAGTATGCAAGTCAATATGGTTGTACAGTCATAATGCCCCAAGTAAACAGGAGCTACTATACAGACATGGAGTACGGACTGGATTACTTCCACTATGTGACCCATGAGCTTCCCGAGCTTTGTGGCCGAATGATGAGGTTGGATGATAATCCGCAGAAGACGTATATCGCTGGTTTATCGATGGGCGGGTATGGCGCTCTGAAATGTGGACTTACCTATCCCGAGCGTTACAGCAAAGTGGTTTCGTTATCAGGAGTTACCGATCTCCAGAAACGATTAAACGATCCGCAAATGTCCAAGGACATGGCGAGGGAGATGGCGGGTACTTTTGGAAAACGCTTACAAATTAAGCCGGATCAGGATCTGTACGCTTTAGCCGCTAAATTGGTCGACGATAAACGTAACCTGCCTTCGATTCTGACTTGCTGTGGTTCGGAAGATCCGTTTGTGGAGATGAATCGGGAATTCGCAGCTTACCTAGAGACGACCCCTTATGAATTTCAGTATGTTGAGACCCCTGGAACTCATGAATGGCGATTCTGGGAGGAGCATCTGAAGACAACCTTTGATTTCTTGTACAACTAAAAGACATAAGCAGAGTGAGGAGATGCAAATTGAAATCCGAAGTTGCAATACCGGCTAAAAAAATGAACGACAGCAGATTCCAACTGTTCCTAAGAGAAGTCTGGAAGAACAGAATGGTCTATACTCTGGTGCTTCCTGGACTAGTGTGGCTTTTCCTATTCGCTTATCTGCCGATGGGTGGTCTATCTCTGGCTTTTAAAGATTTTAAAGCGAACTTAGGAATTTGGGGCAGCCCATGGAGCGGATTCGAGAATTTCACCTATGTGTTCCGTGACCCAGCTTTTATTGACGCCGTATGGAGAACGTTAACCATTAACATCGGTAAGCTGATTATTCAGTTCCCTTTTCCAATCATATTGGCATTGCTGCTGAATGAACTGCGCATGAATCGTTACAAAAAAGCTTTACAGACGGTGTTTACATTTCCGAACTTCCTGTCATGGATCGTAGTATCCGGGGTTGTTATCAATGTGCTTTCCTATGATGGTCTGGTTAACAGCCTCATTCAAATGTTTGGCGGGACAGGCATTAACTTCCTAGGTTCTGAAAAAATGTTCGTTCCGATGTTGTATCTTACGGATATCTGGAAATCAGCAGGTTGGGGAGCCATTATCTTTATGGCCGCTATCTCTGGTATTGATACAGACCAATATGAATCCGCACAGATTGATGGTGCTACACGCTTGCAGCAAATGTTCCGCATTACTCTGCCTAACATTCTTCCGACGATTACGATTATGTTTATCCTTTCTGTCGGTGGCCTGATGTCATCTGGATTTGACCAAATCTTTAACTTGAGCAACGCTGCAACGAAAAACGTCTCGGAAGTACTAGATGTGTATATCTACCGAATCACGTTCCAGTCTTCAACAGACTTTTCATTCTCCACTGCAGTCAGTTTGTTCCGTTCACTTGTTAATATGATTCTGCTGATTCTGGCAGACAGAGCTGCCAAACTTATGGGCGGAGACGGTTTATTCCGGTAAGAAAGGAGTGCAAATGTATGAGTAAAAAAAAGCTGACAATTATGCAAGACCATAAAAAAATGACCGCTATGGATTATGTGATTTTCGTAATTCTGAGTGTAGGCGCTTTGGCCATTCTTATTCCATTCTGGAATGTCATTATGATTTCTTTTTCTACGCAAAAAGAATACGCTGATAACCCTATGATGTTATTTCCGAAGAACCCAACACTGGAATCTTATCGGGCACTCTTTGCTGATGGGCGGATCGGGACAGGGTATTGGAATACCTTTAAGATCTTAATCTTAGGACTCCCGCTTAGCTTGTTCTTGACGACAAGTATGGCTTACGGCCTTAGCCGCAATAAATTCCCGGGTAAAAAGCTGATTTTTATGCTTGTCCTGTTCACAATGATTTTTAATGGCGGGATTGTACCTTTGTACCTGGTGATGAAGGATCTGCATCTGACAGGCAACCTTTGGTCAGTTATTCTGGCTGGAAGCTTCAGTGCGTTTAACCTGATTCTGATGTCGAACTATTTTAGCAGTCTGCCTGAGTCCCTGATGGAATCTGCGCGACTTGATGGTGCTGGGGAATGGAGAATCCTATTCTCTGTAGTCCTGCCATTATCTGCTCCAATCGTAGCTACCATCACACTGTTCTACGGAGTAGCCTTCTGGAATGGATGGTATGACGCCATGATCTTCCTGCGGAAAGCGGATCAGATGCCACTGCAGAACGTGTTGCGATCTATCATTATGGAAGCCCAAGTGAATGCATCGAATGCCACAAGTGTTGACGCAGTGGGTAAACAATCATTCTCCATGGGTATGAAAATGGCGGCAGTATTCGTTACCATGGTTCCTATTATGTGTTTCTTCCCAATGCTCCAAAAGCACTTTGCCAAAGGGGTACTTACAGGGGCTATCAAGACCTAGTGGTTTATGATTTATCCATATAAAAGAGGGTCAGTCACACAATTTAAGGAGGACAAAATGAATATTTTAAAAAGAAAATCTGTAAAGTCAATCCTTGCCGGTGTTTTATGTCTTACTCCAATCATGTTGGCAGCATGCTCAAGCTCAGACAACAATGCTAATAGCGGAAATTCAGGCAATCCAACAGATGGATATAAAGATGAGTTGAAGATTTCGTTAGCCAGTACCATTAAGACAACAGAATCTGATTTTGATAACGTGTATCATAAATATTTTACGGATAAGTTCAATATTAAATGGGATTACAACTATATTGAATGGGATTCATGGGCTGAGAAGCTTCGCCTATGGATTAACTCTGGTGATCTTCCTGACGTAGCAAGCTGGAACTATGTTCACGGTGATGCGCTTAATTACATTGATCAAGGGCTGCTGTACAAGCTGCCAGATGACTGGAAAGAACGCTGGCCGAATGTGGCAGCCGCTTATAAGCTGACAGGACTTGGCGATGAATTGGAGAAAGCGGTAGGTGGCACTTATGTTCTGCCAAGACCGGTATACTTTGAGAACAAGCCGGCAGATCCGCTCATTAACCAAATCGGAGTAATTGCTCTGCGTTCTGACTGGGCTAAAGCCGTTGGTTTTGAATTGAAGGATGCCTACACTACTACAGAACTGATGGAATTTGCTAGATTGCTTAAAGAGAAAGACCCTGGCAAGGTAGGAGATAAACTCATTCCTATTTCTTATGACATCAACGATGCTTTGACTAATATTGTAATGGCTAATAGCGTGCATTCCAGAGTAGAGTCAGCATTCTATAAAGATGCAGATGGCAAATACCAATGGGGTCCAGCCAACGATGAAACGTTAGCGGCACTGAAAGAACTTCAAACTACTTATAAAGAAGGATTACTGCACCCTGAGTTTTATACTTGGAAAAATGGTGAATCTGGCCAAAAGTTCACAGTTAACGGTGTTTCCGGTATTACGAGTCTAGGTGGTTTGGCTTCTTACAGAAAAGACATGGACGTTAAAATGAAAGATAACCTAGGTGTAAATAGTGATGACCTAGTACACACAGCTATTGTACTTGGCGATGACGGTAAATATCGTAACCTCGATCAAGTTAACTTCTGGTCTGCTGTAATCTTCTCGCCAGATATTAGCAAAGAGAAATTTGAACGGATTATGGACTTCATGGAATATACAACAAGTAAAGAAGGTCAATTGACCGTTAACTTGGGCTTTGAAGGAACAGACTGGAAAAAAGGCGAAAATGGCGAATTAATCAGCCTACTCCCTGAAGGAACAACATTGGATAAGAAATATCCGAACCGTTTTGAAGGACTGTATGTCTTGGCGGATGACTTTAGTGTCGTGAACCCTGCGATCAAAAAAGAATATCGCGATCGTTCTGTAGAACTGTTCAAGGAAAAAGCTGAGCTTGCGTTAAAAGACAAAGCAACGGCTGAATATGACTGGGACTACCAGTTGTATGATTCCAAGGCTAAAAATCAGGCTTCCTTTGACTATGCTACAGAATACACTAACCTGATTTTGAAACCAGGCGATCTAGAGGCGAACTGGAAAGAATGGGTTAAGAGCAAACAATCCCTCGTTCAGCCGGTTCTAGATGAACTAAACAATCTAAAAAAATAGCTTTCGCCCTATGCATGTAGGAATGAACCTACAGGACCCGCGTGCAATTCTTGCACACGGGTTTTTCCATTCATAGGCATCGGCAGAATTGAACAATGGAGGATTTGAAATGAATGAGCAGCAACTGACTACCTTGTTGAACCAGATGACGCTTGAAGAAAAGATTGCACAATTGCAGCAGCTAGCCGCTAATTTCTATGAAGGGGCAGAGGATGGAGGACAAATCACTGGCCCTATGGCATCCATGGGAATTACGGACCACATGATCGAGAGCAGCGGCTCTGTACTTGGTCTATCAGGTGCAGCGCAAGTCATTGCGGTTCAGGAAGCCCATTTACGCAAAAATAGATTGGGCATTCCCTTGCTGATGATGGCGGATATTGTGCATGGCTTCAAGACGATTTTTCCGGTCCCGCTGGCAATTGGCTGCTCTTGGGATATGGATCGCGCAGAGCTGAGCGCCGAGATTGCGGCTAAAGAAGCGGCAGTCTCCGGTGTGCACGTTACTTATGCGCCAATGGCGGATCTTGTACGGGACCCACGTTGGGGAAGAGTAATGGAATCTACAGGAGAAGATCCATATTTGAATGGTAGGTTTGCCCGTGCGTTTGTGCGCGGATTTCAAGGAAGCGACTTGACTGGTGATGTAGATCGTCTGGCGGCTTGTATTAAGCACTTTGCTGCCTATGGTCTATCCGAAGGCGGTCGTGATTATAATACGGTGGATTTATCGGAACGGCAGCTGCGTGAATATTATCTGCCGGCCTATCGTGCAGCACTGGATGAAGGTGCAGAAATGGTCATGACTTCATTTAATACGATTGATGGGATTCCGATAAGCGGCAACGTCAAGCTGCTTCGCCAGCTGCTTCGTGAGGAATGGGGATTTGATGGCGTATTGATTTCGGATTGGGGTGCAGTGAAGGAACTGATCCCACATGGTGTCGCCGAGGATGAGGCTGAGGCAGCACTTAAAGCCATCAAAGCTGGTGTAGACATCGAGATGATGACGGCTTGTTACGTTCATCAGCTTCCGGCGCTTGTTGCAGATGGACAAGTAGATGAAAAGATTATTGATGAAGCTGTGCTTCGTATTTTGAAATTGAAGCAAAGATTGGGCTTGTTCGAGCATCCGTTCCGCGGAGCTGACGTCGAGAAAGAGCGTGAGGTAATCTTCTGTGAAGATCATCGAAATGCGGCGCGTGAGTTGGCGGCTAAATCCTGCGTACTGCTCAAGAATGATCAGGTTCTGCCGCTTGCTGCAGAGCAACGGATTGCGCTAATTGGACCGTTTGCTACTAGCGGTGATATTCTTGGACCGTGGTCGTGGTTGGGTTCAACGGAAGAGGCAAGCCGTCTTGCACCAGCACTTCAAGCTCGCGCAGGTGCGGGTAAGATTACTGTTGCAGAAGGTTCTGGAGTCGATAGCTTTACAGAGGAACAGTGGCTGGAGGCGGAAGCGGCTGCTAAGCAAGCTGATGTGATTGTACTGGCGCTTGGTGAACATTCAGAGATGAGTGGAGAAGCGGGCAGCCGTTCAGATATCCGTTTGCCGGAAGCGCAGCTTGAGCTTTTACAACGTCTGAAACAGCTGAATAAGCCTATCGTGGTGGTGTTGTTTAATGGACGTCCACTAGACTTGGCCGGTGTGTACGAGCATGCAGATGCTATTCTGGAAGCTTGGTTCCCGGGCAGTGAAGGCGGAGCGGCAATTGCCAGTCTACTTTATGGAGATGAGAATCCTTCAGGAAGATTAACGATGTCTTTCCCGGTATCCGTTGGGCAGATTCCAGTCTATTACAATCATTTCAACACTGGACGCCCACTTCATGCTCCGGGTGCCGACAAACGTTATGTCTCGCAATATCTGGACATTCCTAATGAGCCGCTTTTGCCATTTGGTTTTGGACTGAGCTATACGTCATTTAGCTATAGTGAACCAATTCTGTCCGGTGAAATTATGACTGAAAATCAGCCTATTGAAATAAAAGTTACGGTGACCAATACTGGAGAAGTAGATGGGGAAGAGGTAGTGCAGCTGTATATCCGAGACATTTCCGGAGAGGTCGTCAGACCGATGAAGGAACTGAAGGATTTTGCCAAAATCGACCTCTCACCAGGGGAAAGTCGTGAAGTGACCTTTACACTTACCGAACAGCAGCTTCGTTACTATCATAGCGATCTAAGCTTTAGCAGCGATCCGGGACGATTTAAATTATTCGTCGGTTCGAACAGCAATGAGGTTAAAGAACGGGATTTTTGCTTAACATTAACATAAGTAGAATATATACGGCAGTAACGCCGTAATGGAGGAAGTGTATAATATGACTACTAATTTGAATACTAACATCCGTTTAAACGCCGGGGATCTATCCTTCACTTTTACAAACAGCGGGGACTTGTTCCAAGTCCTCTATGAACGGACAATGATCAATCAATTGCTGCCAAGCATTGTGGATGGTTCATTATCCAATCTATATTTGCGAGTGCACAATGATGGAAACATTCAAGCCATTCCTTTGCTGGGCATTCATTCTTCAAGCACTGTACGTAAGGCTGGAAACCGTTTGGTTTGGGAAGGTACTGCGGAAAATATTGAATATCAAGTTATTTTCACCCCTACTGCAGAAGGAGCTTGGTTCTGGGATGTGAAGCTTACTGGACAAAATGCAGAGGTAGATCTCGTGTACGGACAGGATGTAGGGATTGCTGATATCGCCGCTGTCCGCAGTAATGAAGCTTACCTGTCACAGTATATCGATCATGCGGTATTTGAGGATCAATCCAACGGGTACGTTGTTTGCTCTAGACAGAATCAGCCGCAGGGCGGGAAATTCCCATATCTGCAACAGGGTTCACTTACCAAGGCAACAAGCTTCTCAACAGACGGTTTTCAATTCTTTGGACTGTCCTATAAAGAAACCAACCAACCAGAGAGCTTGGGTCGTGAGCAATTAAGTAATGAGATCTATCAATATGAATTCGCATATACTGCGCTGCAATCGGAACGGGTGAAGCTGAGCGGGGAAACACGGTTTGTGTTCTACGGATTGTTTAAGCAAGATCATCCAGAAGCGATCACTACGCTAGAATTTGCTAATGATATTGCTGCGGCTTGGGATGCTGTTAAAGATTTACCTTTAGAAGCTGAAGCAGCACTTGAACGTTCTTTCTTCTCGAAGGAGCTGGGAGCACCGCTGGCTGCAGATTCGCTGACAGAGAAAGAGATCGAGGTCTTGTTTCCGGTTCGTTATCAGGAGGAGAGAGAAGGAGACACACTACTTTCCTTTTTCACTGAGAATTATGAGCACGTAGTATTAAAAGAGAAAGAAATGCGCGTAGAACGGCCACACGGCCATATCCTGATGAGTGGGGATAACGCTCGACTTAATGATAAGGTCATCACAACAACTTCTTATATGTACGGGATCTTTAACTCCCAAGTGGTAATTGGAAATACCAATTTCAACAAGCTAATGTCCAATCCAAGAAATGCGCTTAACATTCCAAAAGCTTCAGGACAACGCATTTATGTAGAGTGGAACGGTGAATATCGTTTGCTGACCATGCCTTCTCTATTTGAGGTTGGTTTCAACTATGCTCGTTGGTATTACAGAACAGATGGTGAATGCTTCATTATTACGAACTACACCACCGAAGATTCGCCAGAGATATTCCTGAATGTGCGTTCGGAAAGCGGACGAGCTTATCGTTATTTAGTCACTAATCAAATCACTATGAACGTTAATGAATACGAGCTTCCATATCAATCTAAGCAAGAAAGTGGAGCAGTAATCTTCTCCGCTGACAGAAGCACACTAAGTGCTGGTGAATATCCTGACTTACAGTATAAATTACAGGTACAGGGTGCGGTGTTAACTCTGCAGGATGAAGGTAGACTTGTCTCTCCTGTTCAACCAACTGAAGCGCCGTTAGCAGTTCTGGAGCTGTCTGCCATCAGTGAATGGACCTTGAATATTCAAGGGCTTCTGGATGGTAAGTCACTTGCTCCAAGAAATCGTTCAGCTGAGGAAGAAATTTCTGCTTATCGCGCGTTTTATGCTGGTGTGATGAATGGCTTCCGCCTGACGCTTGGGGACGGAACAGAAGGTGAACTGTTTAAGGTTAACGCTCTGACTTGGTGGTACACACATAACATGCTGGTTCACTATTCGGTTCCACATGGTTTAGAGCAATATGGTGGCGCTGCTTGGGGAACCCGGGATGTATGTCAGGGACCTGTGGAATATTTCATGGCTACGCAAAAATACGAACAGGTTCGTGAAATTTTGCTGACGCTGTATAGTCATCAATATGAAGATGATGGCAACTGGCCACAGTGGTTCATGTTTGATAAATACACGAAGATACAACAAGAAGAAAGTCATGGAGATATTATTGTATGGCCGCTTAAGGTGCTTGGAGACTACTTGGCAGTAACTCAGGATTACAGCATCTTGGGAGCAACAGTACCGTATACCCGTAAGCACAGCTTTGACTTTACAGAAGAAAAGGCGACGTTGCTGGATCACGCACGGAAGGAAATTGCTTATATTAAGGATCATTTCCTGCATGACACACATCTGTCTTCTTACGGTGATGGAGACTGGGATGATACGCTCCAGCCTGCAAATCCACAGCTGAAGCAGTATATGGTCAGCAGTTGGACAGTGGCACTTACCTATCAGACACTTAATCAGTTCTCAGAGGTGCTTCGTTCAGTTGATCAAGCTGAGGCAGAGGAACTGAAGGCGATGGTGGAAGGGATCCGTAAGGATTTCCATACTCATATGCTTCAATCCGAAGTGATTCCTGGCTTCCTGTATATGGAAGACCCTGAGCAAATTAAACTTATGGTGCACCCAAGTGACACAGAAACAGGTATTCAGTACCGTCTGCTGCCTATGACGCGCAGTATGATCAGTGAGCTGCTTACTCCGGAACAGGCCGAAGCACACTATGATGTCATTCAGGATAAACTATTCTGCCCTGACGGTGTGCGTCTGATGAATCGTCCAGCTCAATATGTTGGCGGGGTCAGCACTCATTTCAAACGTGCGGAGCAAGCGGCTAACTTTGGCCGGGAAATTGGACTTCAGTATGTGCATGCACATATCCGTTATGTAGAGGCTATGGCTAAGCTCGGTAAAACCGATCAGGTCTGGAAGGGTCTGGCAGCGATTAATCCGATCGGAATCCGCGATGTGGTGCCAAACGCTGAACTACGTCAAGCTAACTCCTATTTCAGTAGCTCGGATGGTAAATTTAACACCCGTTATGAGGCACAGGAGAATTTCGATAAACTGCGCAATGGTGACGTAGCTGTTAAAGGTGGCTGGAGAATCTATTCCAGCGGTCCTGGGATCTATATGAACCAGTTAATCTCGAATGCACTGGGGATCCGTACGGAAGGTGGAGACTTAATTGTTGACCCGATTCTGCCGGAATCGCTGGATGGAATGCACTTCAGCTTTGAATATGCAGGCACTAAGGTAGACTTTATCTATCACCTTACAGGGCGTGAGATTAGTCAAATTACTATCAACGGTACGGAAGTACAAACAGAAGGTACACCTAACCGCTATCGTAGTGGTGGTGTTCGCATCAAACGTGCGGACTTTGATCGTCTCAGCACGGAAGTTGGAAATGTGATAGAGATTTATAAGTAACATTATATATAGAAGGGCAATCTCCGCGTTAAGCGCGGAAATTGCCCTTTTTTTGTGTTTTTTACATTCGGCTCGGTGTCGGTAACCCAAGCACTTCGAGCACATCTCCCAAGATGTCCTTGAATCTTGAAGTGAGCCAGAGGCGGAATTTGATCGTAGCTGGATCTCCTTTTAGAATCGGACATGCAGAATAGAAGTTGTTGAACAGTGTAGCTAAGGTATGTGCGTAAGTGCAGAGCGTATTTGGCGTTAACTCTATACTTGCTGAATGTAATATCTCGGGCCAGAGGCTTAGCTGTCTTAGCAGCGCAAGCTCTGCTTTTTCCAATTCGGAAGGGAACTGAAGCTGTGCGGCAGCTGTAAGGATTGGGATCGTAGCTTTACTCAAAACGCTTGTCGCACGCGCAAAAGTATACATCAGATAAACTCCGGTATTGCCGGATATTTCGGTAGCCTGTTTGAAATCAAACACGATTTCCGTTCCTAAATTAAACCGCAGCAGATAGTAGCGAATCGCAGCAGTGGCAATCAATCGGCTGGACAGGCCGTCTTTATCGGAACGTGTGTGCTCAATGTTCTGTTCCATAAGCTCCACCAGATCGCTTACCTTAATCCCGATTCCCTGGCGCCCGGACATAGCATAAGAAGATTTGCCTTCTGAAATATCTATACCCAGCTCGGCCGCCGAAGCGGGACTAAGAGATACAACACCATAGCTCACATGATGGAGTTTGTCTGCTTGCTCGTTATAACCTAGTGCCCCTAAGGCTTGCTTAACCATCTGTTGTGGATATTCCTGTCTGTAATCGATCACATTGATGACTCTGTCCGCCTGCCCATAAGATTCTTGGGTTCCAGTTAATCCAGTTGTCCATAAACCGGACGAGAATTCGCTATAGGAGAAATCTTTGGTCAAAAGACCAAATTTCCAGAGATGATAGGCAATATCTTTGGCTGTATACGTTAAAATCCCATTCGAACGCACCAGCACCTTATCGAGCTGATGCTCCTCTGAATCCGCTCCAATGTTAGCCTCTGTTCCTTGCTTTAGCACCCAGCAGCCTGCGAGTTTACCTTCAGTCTCTTGTACAAAAACGGCTGTCTGCTTCAGTAGCTCAGCTGCGGCTACCCAAAATCCCTCTTTTAAAATACTGCTCTCCCATACCAGCAAATCATAATAAATTCCAAAATGTTTCATTTCCTCTACATGCTCTCTAACGATGCGTTCAGCTACAAGGTTGCCCAGCCAGGCTTCGTTACCGCCCCCTTGTTCAAGGGAGTGCAGTATATCTGTGCGCTTATGTGTCATCTCAGGGTTCAGCGCATATTCTTTGTTCACTTTGGCATAAAGATCCCAGCAAAAATCACCGAAACGTTGGTGTTCCCCTTCTAAAGATATATTTAATAATCCAACAACTGTATCCGCCAGCTGATTGCCGAGATCATCAATGTAGTTATGGACCTCTACGTTATACCCAGTTCTTTTCATAATTCTGACTAGAGTATCGCCGATACAGGCGTTTCTTAGATGACCTACGTGGGCGGCTTTGTTGGGGTTGATAGAAGTGTGCTCGATGATGACTTTTTCCCCAGTGCTGGCAGGCAGTTCAAAGGAATGTTCAGCCCAGCTTTGCCAATTCATATACAAATTGATAAATCCGGGAGCAGCGACTTCAACTTTTTGTAAAAGACCGGCGAAGCGCCCTTGGAATTGAAGCTCTGCTTTCACTAATTCTGCTATGACCATTGGGGATTTACGTAGAGTTTTGGCTAGCTGCATAGCAATATTGCATGAATAATCACCATGCTCTAGATTTGCTGGCTGTTCGATCAGAATGGCAATGTCCTCTGGATAGTCAGCTCCTAAGGTATTGAATACACGTTGTACACTGTGCTCGATTCCGTCTTTGATGATTTGATTTAACATGGTATACCCTCCTTTGAAAATACAAAAAAGCCCTCGTCTCAAAAGAGACGAGGGCTTTAGCGCTCGCGGTACCACTCTCGTTGCTGAACAAGTTGTTCAGCCACCTTACGGGATAACGGCCTTCAGCCGGGACTTCCTACTAAGGTTCAGAAGTCCATCTCACGGGTGCGCTTCATTAAAGGGATCTGTACCGGCTTACACTCTCCCGGCTCGCTGAGGACTAGATCTCGTTAACTACTCTCCCGCTCATCGATGCTTAATTAATTTTTACCAGTATACCTAATATTTCATAAAAAGCAATAGTGGTTAGCTTCTTAACAATCTTGGTTGCTCTTTGTTGTTAGCTTATCAGATTAGTAGATTATAAATTTGGAAAAAGAAGGCTGTCTTGTTATAGGACCAGCTGTTCCTTTGCACAACAGTCCACACGCTAACTCAAGCCAAGGAATATTACTATACGGAGCCACTAATCTTTCAATTTGTAGTGGAAGGGAGGAGTGAATAAAACATGGCTATCTTTTCTACTGGACCTATAGATAACAGCCCAATCCTAGGGGTCAGACCGTCGCAACTGGTAACCGTAAAAGTAGTTAATCGGGATTCTCTTAATCCTTATAATCTAGTTATTCAAGGTTTCCTTCTTAACGGATCAAGAACGATGTATGTGAATGAAACAGTAAATCTAGCACCTAATCAAGTTTTAACTAAGAACTATTTTGCCGACTTGGACGCATTTGAATTTGTGTTTACAACAGTAGAAGCAGTTGAAGCAGAGGTTGGGATTTCAGTCTGGGGAAAACAGAACTCGGGGGCATTGGTAGATCCTCATCGCATAGTTGCGTGGGAGAAGCAGGCAGTATTAATTTAATAATTATTTTTGTGACACAGTTAACGTTAAAGGAGTGATGAGAAATTGAGTTATTTATCTACCGGACCGATAGACAATAGTATGGTAGGGGGTGTAAGACCTACTCAGCATGTTACTGTCAAAATTGATAACCGAAGTGACATTGATTCATCAATGGCTCTTGTTCAAGGATACTATATGGATGGGACAAGAACTTTATATGTCAGCGAGCTGATAAATGTAGCACCTAATGAAGTTATAACACGTGATTATTATGCCGATTTTGATGCGTTTGAATTTATTTTTACAACTACAAGTCTGGTAGATGATCCGATTCAAATCTCAGTATGGGGAAAAAATAGCGTTGGCCAGATTGTGACTGCCCATCGACTTGTACATGCAGAATTGCTTGGTGTAACGCAAGGAATAACTGGCGCGACCGGAGCGACTGGTGCAACGGGAGCGACCGGAGCCGATGGAGCAACGGGTGCTACCGGAGCAGGAGAGACTGGGGCGACAGGTGCAACAGGGGCAGATGGAGTGACTGGGGCGACTGGTGCAACGGGAGCAGACGGAGCAACTGGAGCGACCGGAGCAGGAGAGACTGGGGCAACAGGTGCCGATGGAGCTACAGGTGCAACTGGTGCAACCGGAGCGGATGGAGTAACGGGTGCTACCGGAGCAGGAGAGACTGGGGCGACAGGTACAACAGGGGCAGATGGTGCGACTGGTGCAACGGGAGCAGACGGAGCAACGGGTGCAACAGGAGCGACCGGAGCAGGAGAGACTGGGGCAACAGGAGCAGATGGAGTAACTGGGGCGACTGGTGCAACGGGAGCTGACGGAGCAACTGGAGCGACCGGAGCAGGAGAGACAGGTGCAACAGGTGCAGATGGAGTGACTGGTGCAACGGGAGCGGATGGAGCAACGGGTGCAACGGGAGCAGACGGAGCAACCGGGGCGACCGGAGCAGACGGAGCAACTGGAGCGACTGGAGTCGATGGAGCAACTGGGGCGACTGGTGCAACGGGAGCTGACGGAGCAACGGGTGCTACCGGAGCGACCGGAGCAGGAGAGACTGGGGCGACAGGAGCCGATGGAGCTACAGGTGCAACTGGTGCAACAGGAGCCGATGGAGCTACAGGTGCAACGGGAGCAACTGGAGCGGATGGAGCAACGGGTGCTACCGGAGCAGGAGAGACTGGAGCTACAGGAGCAGACGGAGTAACTGGTGCGACAGGAGCCGATGGAGTGACTGGTGCAACTGGAGCAACGGGAGCCGATGGAGCAACGGGTGCCACAGGAGCGACAGGAGCCGATGGAGTGACTGGTGCGACTGGTGCGACAGGAGCAGACGGAGTAACTGGGGCGACTGGTGCAACCGGAGCGGATGGAGCAACTGGAGCAACTGGAGCGACCGGAGCAACCGGAGCGACAGGAGTAGCTGGAGCAACCGGAGCAACCGGAGCAACGGGAGTAGCTGGAGCAACCGGAGCAACGGGTGAAGCTGGAGCAACCGGAGCAACGGGTGAAGCTGGAGCAACCGGAGCAACGGGTGAAGCTGGAGCGACTGGAGCAACTGGAGCAGGAGAGACTGGTGCGACTGGTGCTACGGGAGCAACGGGAGTAGACGGAGCAACGGGTGAAACAGGAGTGACCGGAGCGACTGGAGTAGCAGGAGCAACTGGAGCAACAGGAGCAACAGGAGTAGCTGGTGTAACCGGAGCAACGGGTGAAACAGGAGTGACCGGAGCAACAGGAGCAACGGGTGAAACAGGAGTAACCGGAGCGACTGGAGTAGCAGGAGCAACAGGAGCAACAGGAGTAGCTGGTGTAACTGGAGCAACGGGTGAAACAGGAGTAACCGGAGCAACAGGAGTAGCTGGTGTAACCGGAGCAACGGGTGAAGCTGGAGTGACCGGAGCGACTGGAGTAGCAGGAGCAACTGGAGCAACAGGAGTAGCTGGTGTAACCGGAGCAACAGGAGTAGCTGGTGTAACCGGAGCAACGGGTGAAACAGGAGTAACCGGAGCAACTGGAGCAACAGGAGTAGCTGGGGCAACCGGAGCAACGAGTGAAGCTGGAGCGACTGGAGCAACGGGAGTAGCAGGAGCAACGGGAGCAACAGGAGTAGCTGGAGTAACAGGAGCGACTGGAATAGCTGGTGTAACCGGAGCTACCGGAGCTACCGGAGCTACCGGAGTAACTGGAGCAACAGGTCCGAATATTCAACAAGAAGGGTTTTCTGCTTTCAAACCCTCATTGGCAATTTCCACATCTACACAATTAACTGGCTGGACTGTGACAACACCTTTTTATGATAGCCCGTCTTTCGACGAAGTTGGTGGAAATTATACCATTCCGACAACTGGTAGATATTCGATTGAAGCGACTATCAATTATTCCACAACTGCCTCACTTTCTATCAGTCTTGGTGCTGGAGTTAATCCGGCTTTCGTAGTTCAGAGAACTTCTCCTACTGCAACAAATCTGGTAAGTGGGTTGTTCCCAGTACTTGATGTGAATGTAGCGCTTATATTAGATTTGAGAGCAATTTTGGGAAGTGGTACTGTGACGCTAGCTGGAGAATTTGCATTAACCGCAGGTGATGTGATTGGCTTGTTCTATGTGGCAAATGGTTTGACGGTTCCTTTGAATTTGGGTGGAGCGAACTCAGCAGGTATCGTCTGGTCTGTTCATGAATTAACTTAAGCTTATTTATCTTCAAGTTCAGTGTTTATAACAGGGGTAATTCGGTAGCCGTTAGTGTGGCTCTCGGGTTACCCTCTGTTTTGTTGGCATATGTTATAAGTCGACTGGAACGTTGCTTATTAGATTCTTATTCTATTAAACCATTACAGATTTTTAGCTTATTTTAATAAATCAAATATGTGTAATAGTAGTTTTTAAATGGATGTCCACACCTTAATTCAAAATAAGAATAATACTATAAAGAGCCAAAAAATAGGAACTAATTTTCTAGGCTCATAGATTATCAACTTAGAGTAGGTAGGAGGAATGATTATAGATAAAACCACGTTTTTTACAAAGCTATTGAGGAGAATCTTGTTCGGTTGATTTGATTTTCGCAATTCAAATAATAAGCGTATTTTAAAATTCATAAAAAATGAGGTGTTGAAAATTGAGTCAACTATCTACTGGTCCTATAGAAAATAATCTGGTAGGCGGTGTAAGACCTACTCAGCTTGTTACTCTTAAAATTGTCAATCAGAGTGATGATACTCCGTCAACGGTTCAAGTCGAAGGCTATTATATGAATGGGACAAGAACTTTATATGTAAGTGAACAGGTTAATTTAGCTCCTAATCAAGTGGTTAATAGGGATTATTATGCAAACTTTGATTCATTTGAATTTCTATTCACAACACCTATTACGATTGATGATCCCATTCAAATTTCAGTTTGGGGGAAGAGTAGCACAGGTCAATTAGTGACTGCTCATCGCCTTGTCTACTCTGAATTATATGGAGAAAATATAGGAATTACAGGTGCTACTGGAGCTACTGGAGCTACAGGAAGCGTTGGTGCAACGGGAGCGACAGGTGCTGGCGAAACCGGAGCCACAGGTGCTGGAGCCACGGGAGCGACAGGAAGTGCAGGGGCAACGGGGGCGACAGGAAGTACTGGCGAAACCGGAGCCACAGGTGCTGGAGCTACTGGAGCGACAGGAAGCGTCGGAGCAACGGGAGCAACAGGAAGCACTGGAGCAACGGGAGCGACAGGTGCTGGCGTAACCGGAGCAACAGGAACTGCTGGAGCAACGGGAGCAACAGGAAGCACTGGAGCAACGGGAGCGACAGGTGCTGGCGTAACCGGAGCAACAGGAACTGCTGGAGCAACGGGAGCAACAGGAAGTGCTGGAGCAACGGGAGCGACAGGAACTGCTGGCGTAACGGGAGCGACAGGAAGTGCTGGAGCAACGGGAGCGACAGGTAGTGCTGGTGTAACTGGAGCGACAGGAACTGCTGGAGCAACGGGAGCGACAGGAACTGCTGGAGCAACGGGAGCAACAGGTGCTGGCGTAACCGGAGCAACAGGAACTGCTGGAGCAACGGGAGCAACAGGAACTGCTGGAGCAACGGGAGCAACAGGTGCTGGCGTAACGGGAGCGACAGGAAGTGCTGGAGCAACGGGAGCGACGGGTAGCGCTGGTGTAACTGGAGCGACAGGAACTGCTGGAGTAACGGGAGCGACAGGAAGTGCTGGAGCAACGGGAGCGACGGGTAGCGCTGGTGTAACTGGAGCGACAGGAACTGCTGGTGTAACTGGAGCGACAGGAAGTACTGGAGCAACGGGAGCAACAGGTGCTGGTGTAACTGGAGCAACAGGTGCTACTGGTTCAGGTGCAATTATTCCATATTCTTCTGGTCTTCCAGTAGCAATGACCACTGTATTAGGGGGGCTTTTGAATACTTCAAGTGCAGTTGGTTTTGGTAGCAGTGCAACTAATATCAGTATTACAGGCGGTACTATAGATCTCACCGGAGCGGCTGGAACCTTGCTGAACTTTGCGTTCTCGGTTCCTAGAACTGGAACGATTACGTCTATGGCAGCCTATTTCAGTGCGACAGCTTCCGTTAGTTTGGTGGGGTCTACGGTAACAATCACGGCTCAATTATACAGATCTACTACACCTAACAATACCTTCACAGCAGTACCTGGGGCTTTAGTTACGTTAAGTCCTCCGCTTACAGGATTAATTGCTCTTGGAACTATTAGCAGTGGTAATACCACAGGTTTGAGCATCCCTGTAACTGTGGGAGAACGCTTGTTGTTGGTCTTCACTTCGACGGTCACGGCTGGCATTGACGTTGCAACAACTGTTGCTGGCTATGCTAGTGCAGGAGTTACAATCGCATAATCTGAAGAAAAAGGGATATCCCGATAGCCCTATGGGCTGCAGGATATCCTGATTTTTTCTCCAACGTTGTTATTTAGATCATTAGAATCTCCCGGATGTCTTGCTCTGTGAGGGTAGACAAGCTTTCTTGACCTGGCTGGATGACCTCATCGATCAAGTTCTTTTTCTTCTGCTGCAGCTCATACATCTTGTCCTCTACGGTGCCTTGGGTGACGAGACGAATTACTTGCACTACATTTTTCTGCCCGATACGGTGAGCCCGATCCGCAGCTTGCTGCTCGACGGCAGGGTTCCACCAAAGATCGTAAAGGATTACAGTGTCTGCCCCAGTTAAGTTGAGCCCGGTCCCGCCGGCCTTTAAGGAGATTAAGAAAATATCACGCTCTCCTTCATTAAATTTATTACATAAATCTACTCGTTGAGAAACAGGCGTTTGACCATCTAAATAAAAGTATGGAATGCCCTGATATCCTAGTTCACGTCCAATCAGGCCGAGCATCTCTGTGAATTGTGAGAATACTAACATACGTTTACCCGAACTGCGACATTCTTCTATAATTTCGAGCAGCTGCTCGAATTTAGCAGAGCTTCCTTCATATCCATCGACAAAAAGAGCAGGGTGGCAGCACAACTGGCGCAGACGAGTTAGTCCCGCCAGAACTTTGATCCGATTATTATTGCCGAAGCTATCTTGGGTCAAATGCTTAAGCGCCTCTTTTTTCAAACGGGCGAGATAAGCTACATATAACTTTTTTTGCTCCGGCAGCAGTTCACATGCTTGTACGGATTCGATTTTGTCCGGAAGTTCCTTTAACACATCACTCTTTAAGCGCCGCAGCAAAAAGGGACGCGCCCGCTTCGCAACCGTTTCTCTTGGTAAATCATGAAAAGCTTTTTTGCCTGGAAACAACCCAGGGAACACGGTGCCGAAAATGGACCATAAATCTTCCAACGCATTCTCCACGGGAGTACCCGTAAGTGCAAAACGGTGCCGGGCTTGTAGCGCCATTACAGCTTGGGCTGTCTGTGTAGTATGGTTTTTTATAGTTTGTGCTTCATCGAGAATCAGGGTATGAAAAGACTTTTTAGCATACAGCTGAACATCTCTGCGAAGCAACGGATAAGAAGTGATGATTACATCAGCTTTTGCTGTATTTTTTAAAATCCGCCCGCGTTCAATTAGACTACCGTCTGCAATGACAGCTTTGATCTCTGGTGTGAATTTTTTAAGCTCATTAAGCCAGTTATAAGTGAGAGACGCAGGAGCGACAATTAGGGCAGGCAGTCCATTCTGACGGATCTCTGGAAGTTCTGACAGGAGAAAAGCGATACTTTGCAGCGTTTTGCCTAACCCCATATCATCCGCCAAAATACCACCAAAACGGTAATGGGCCAACGTCTTCAGCCACTGAAACCCATACTGTTGATAATCCCTTAGCACAGGAACCAGACTGTCAGGTATAGGAAAATCAAGATTCTCAGGATTCCGCATGTTCGCAAGTAACCTTTTAAAGGATCTGCCCAGCTTAATGGAGTCACTCTTAGCATCCGTGGAGGTCAAATGTAACCCGCGAACAACGGGCAGAGAAAATTCCACCCCTTTGATCTCACCTTCCCGGATGCCTATATCATTCATAAAGGTAATGATTTCTTGAAGCTCCTCGCTCTCCAGTGGTAGCAGGGCCCCATCAGGCAAGCGGTAGTATCTGCGTTTTTCCTGCAGGGATTTCAGAACCATAACAATCTCAGCTTCTGGAATCCCGCCCATATCGAATTTAAAATCAAGCCAGTCCGTCTTTTCATTCCAACTAATGCTCACCTTTGGGGGTGTAGTGCTCGTGAACAGTCTTGCTTTGACTGCGGAGGTCGCATAGACCGAAAGCAGCGGTTCCAGCAGCGGAATGGTATGGTACAAAAAATCGTACTCGCCCTCTTCGTCTGTCATAATATATCCGCCTTCAGTTTTAGCGAAGGATTCGTGCTCCATCAGCTCCAGAATGCGGGCTTCTCCCTCCCCGTCTCGCAAAAGAATCAAATTCGTCCCGCGAACATGGGCTTTTTCATCTAAGGGATTGATCACAATGTCACCATATTGGAACTCTAGTCCGGCGAGCAGCCGATCTCTCACACGGTCCAGATAAAGTCTCGCGATAAGCCTATGTTGGACAATCCGATCCGCGATGGAATCGGCGATATGGACGTTGCCTAGCTTTTTCAGACCAGGAATAACCTTGTCCATAAAAGACTCCATTTGCTCGGGGGCAATATCGATACCATTTCGGCGGGAGGAATCCAGCATTTTTTTCATTTCAGCAAGGCGTATGCATTCTTGAGGGGATAGCTTCAGCAACTTACCTTCCGATAGTACTATCCCGTAATCTTCTAAGACCGAAATCTGCTCAAGTCCTTGAATATCCAGATGATATCCATCCTCTTCTGCCTGTTCAAATTCAAAGCTGAGTGGAGGCGCCTCATTGGACACGTGGATGCCTTCGTATAGCACCTCTTCTTGTTGCAAAAATACCGACGAGACCTCTGAAAGCGCAGGTTGAAGCGACTCCCAGAAAAAAGGAGGGACGGCCAGCAAACGATCTCCCCCAATACTTCCCCCATAAGGTGAGTAAGGAGTTACGTTATCGCGGTACATTTTTTCATTTAATACAATATCAATCAGCTTCTGTAGAACAACATTGTCTTCCTTCCGAAAGCTGTAAATGGCAGGATCATAGATAAAATGTTTCGAGAACTCAAAGGATTCTCCGCGGTGTACGCTTTCTAGAAATCCCCTTATTTTCTGAACAATATATAGACGTTTTGGACCGACTTTCATTTCTATACCCAGCATGGTGTGGCTGTAACTATAAGTGAACGGCTTGCATGTAAACTCTATATTTAGAGGAAGTCTGTTATCTACAAAAGCCCCCGTACCGCTAGGACGCGGTGTATGGTTGCTGAACATCCCCAGTAGGCTGCTCACGAGCTGTTGATCTCTGGACTTTCCCCCGTTGTCTTGCGCAGTATCTGTAAAAATACGTGGGGTTAGAATCTCAGTATCTTCTATAGAGGACAGGTGCGAAGCTCCGGTAGGCTCTGAACGATCTCGGCCAGTTTTAAGGGCGTCAACGTTGATCAGCACAGCCGCGATATGTTTACAGAATGGCCCCCCATGGGAGTAGGCTGGACAATTACACTCTGCCTGGACATCCCCATCAATATCAATGACCACCATAACTTCATAGTCGATCGCCCCCTGAACAATGGCTTCATATCGAGAGCGGGGCAAATCTGGAATGGAGTCATTGTATTCTTCAACTTCAATTATATCGACACTTTCAGTTTGGTAATAAGCTAATCCTTTTTCAAAAATAGACTTGCCGCACAGCAGTTTGATTACCCGTTCTGATACACTAAAGCCCATAACATAATTCCTTCCTCATAACTTGATCTTGAAAAGCCCGAATTTAATATAGTACTTATGATAACAGAACGGGCGTGCGCATCAAATAGGGGGTGTTGTTTTACTTATTCCATGCATGATAAAAGCGATCGTCAGGTTGATTTCTTCCTCGTCGTTCCAGTCCTTATCTGGCTGCAGCAGCAAGCGATTCATCAAATAACCTACGACAGATGAGAGTGTGAAGCGTATAAGTGTGGGTGTAGGCACCTCGATGATTTCACCCTTTTCCTTAAAATGTTCAACAATATCAATCACGCGCTCCAGTATTTTGCTAAGAATATTCTCTACAAACTGCGCTCTAACTGTTGGCTGAAAAGGAATCTCCTGAATAAGAATCTTAAGAATTTTAAAATTCTTGCGGGCGAAATCCAGCCGATTGATCATAAATGCCCGCAGGAACTCCTCAAAGCTGTCGTAGGGCATATCAAGCACGCCGTTGAAATTCCGCAGCACAAAAGGCGCAAGCATGCGACTCATGGTAGGACCTACTATGGCAAGCAGCAGATCATTTTTAGTCTTGTAATAGCGAAAAATCGTTCCCTCCGCCACGCCCGCCTTCTGAGAAATTTCACTCGTGGATGTCGCAGAGTATCCTTTTTCGGAAAACACCTCAATCGCCGCTTGTAGAATAGAAATCTGCTTCGGTGTCAGTTTCTCGTCTTTGCCAAGGGTCAGCAGCTCTTCTATCCACTGCTCTTCTATATTTTGTTCCGTAGAAACTTCCTCTTTCATTACAATAACCCTCCATGCTTGATTCATTTTGTTTCAATGATAATAGCTTTTGTGAAGTTACATTTTGCGATGCTTGCGCAGTGCCAATACATTCAGCAGCATAAATAGCAGCGAAAATCCTATAAGTACATAGACATCCATTGCAATTGCGCTCCATCCTTTGCCACGGACCATAATGTTCATCAGAGCTTCTGATCCGTAATAGATCGGTGTAGCGAGGCCAACGCGCTGGAGCCACAGTGGGAGGGTATCGAGCGGGAATAATCCACTGAGGAAGATTTGTGGCACTATAATGAGTGGAATGAACTGTATCATTTGCAACTCATTGGCTGCAAAAGCCGACAGCAGTGTGCCCAACGTCAGCGCTGTCATCGATAGGAGTAATGTGATCAGCAATACGTAACCAAAGCTGCCTGTCATCATAATGCCAAGAATCTGTATGGAATACCATGAGATCAATAGCGCCTGAAAAACGGTAAATATGCCGAAACCACATACATACCCGAGCACAATCTCCCATCTTTTTAATGGAGTCGAAAGTAGGCGTTCAAGCGTGCCTGTGGTTCGTTCCCTTAAGAAGGATACACCTGCAATCAAGAATACGAAAAAGAAAACAAATACGCCAATCATAATGGGACCGAAACGGTCGATCGTCTTCATATTCTCAGAACCGTAAAGATAGCTGATCTGCGGCTGTAATTGTTCCTTTGTACTTGGAAGAAGTTTTTGGGAGATTTGTTGCAGCGTCATGATTACTGCCTTATTGGCTGTAGGGTTGCTACCTTCTAACAGCACTTGAGGCGTTACTTGCGAATCTCCGGCGGTTCCGTTCAAAGTGATCAAAGCGTCAATTTTTCCTTCAACTAAAGCGCCTTTTCCCAGCTCTGCGCTGGCATATTCTTTGATGATGGCATTTTGTTCTTTTAACGCAGCTGACATATTTAGAGGTACACCGGACACACCGATTTTGGGTTCATAGGCGTCACCGTTGAAGACCAAGCTCATTAAGCTTAGAACGAGGAGTGGTGCAATGAACATTAATGCCATCGTTCTTTTATCATGAATAAACTGTCGCAAAATCCTTAAGGTGATCGCTCGGATTCTCATGAACGCACACCTCCATAATATAAAAAGGCTTCTTCAATAGAAGCTGAACCGGTGGCTTGCAGCAGTCCGGCAGGCGTGTCGGCAGCAAGCAGCTTGCCATCACGGATCATTCCGAGCCGGTCACATTTTTCAGCTTCATCCATGACATGCGTGGTCAGCACAATGGTGGTGCCTTTCTGGTTCAGCGCTTTTAGTTCCTTCCAGATGGATAGCCGCAGCACCGGGTCTATGCCAACTGTAGGTTCATCAAGAATAAGCAACGGCGGTTCATGCAGCAGCGCGATCGCCAATGATAAGCGGCGTTTCATCCCGCCGGAGTATTGGTCTACTCTTTTTCTTAAATGATCTTGTAAATTAACGATCTCCATTACGGCTGTGATGCGTTTGGAGCGTTGCTCCCCCTTTAGTCCATATAGCGCTGCAAAAAACTCCAGATTCTCCTTCGCGCTAAGCTCCGTGTACAAGGCATCAGACTGGGCCATATACCCAATCTGTTGCAGCATAGTCAGCTTCGGCATCGTCACGCCAAGTATTTTCACCTCGCCGGAGGTTACCTCATCGATACCTGTAAGCAGCTTCACTAATGTTGTTTTTCCTGAGCCCGATGGCCCTAGTATGCCAAAGGTTTCCGCACGTTCCACTTGAAGCGAAATATCCTCGAGCACCTGTTTCTCTCCAAACGCTTTCCCGACATGGCTCACTGAAATAACTGGAATCTTTGAACCCATGTTTATCTCCTCGATTCTGAATGTTCTGGGATACTTACTTGAGTTGAAGGTGTAGAAGGTGATGGTGATGTTGATGGTGATGTTGATGGTGATGGTGATGGTGATGGTGATGGTGATGGTGATGGTGATGGTGATGTTGATGGTGATGGTGATGGTGATGGTGATGAACTGCATTGCGTTAAACACTCTAATTATATAATGAGTGAGTACTCACTCATTACTGTGCATCAAAAGTTAGGAATTGTAAACCATATATTTTATACAAAGGTATCCCACAGTATTAGCTTAATCCCGATTGACGTTTGTTAATTCAACATGTCCTTTTACTATGTATATAGATAGAGATGATCTGAATAAAAGGCAAAAGTGCCACTAAATAGCGCCAGTCCGCCTAAACTAGGTAATAGAAAGGCATAAATGCCCTTAAATGGCGTCGATCTACTTAAATCAGCTAAAAGAAAGGCATAAATGCCTCACAATAGCACGGGTTTACCTAAACCAGACAAAAGAAGGGCATAAATGCCACTAAATAGGCATGATTTAGATAAATCAAGCTAAAGAACGGTATAAATCCCTCACAAAGAGCTCAATCCCGCTAAAGTTAGCAAAAGAACGGTATAAATCCCGTAGAAAGAACTCAATCCCGCTAAAGTCAGCAAAAGAACGGTATAAATCCCGCACAATGAGCCGAATCTCCTAACCTTACGCAGAAACCGCCCCAACAGACCAGGTAGTTTTTAAATCGTAAGCAGCAGCCACATAATTGATAGCAGACTCTCGCCAGCAACAAGCTTCCCCACGCGCCCAAGCGAACTCCACATATACTCCACGTGCCCATCGACCCCAGCAACAAGCTTCCCCCACGCGCCAAGCGAACTCTGCAATATACTCCAAGTGCCCATCGACCTCCTCAACAAGCTTTCCCACCCGCCCAAGCGACCTCCCAATATACTCCACCCGCCCACCTCGGCAACAAGCTTCCCCCACCCGCCTGCAATCTCAAATTAGTCCCTACGTCTCACCAATCCCAAACAATTCTCCAACTCAATAAGGTAGCCACACCAAGCACCTTTTTACGAAAAAAGGCTGTTTTTGCTGTTTAGTTCATTTGGTTTAGAGCAAGAAAATTGTTAAATGAGCTAATATACCTGATTTTTTTAAAAAAAGAATACTAGTTAATATTTCCATTACATTCCTCTGCAACAGAATTGACAATTGTAGACGAAAATGACATTAGCAGTTACCTATACGAAAAGGGTGAATCTAATTGAAAAACAGTAAATGGATTAGCGCAACGTTGGCTTCAGCACTTCTTGCAACAGTAGGCGTTGGAAGTGTATCTGCAGCTAGCACCGGCAGTAATGTAAAATCTGTAGCTACCAATCAAGTCGCTGCTGTTACAGCAGTTAAAGAAGGTACAACTACTTGGAATGTAAACGGAACGCCGATTGTGTTTAACACCATTAACAGCAGTGGTTACAAGCTTTACTCGCTGACTCAGGTAGCTGGTGAAATTGGGGCTAAGGTAGTACTGGGAACAAGCGGGTTTGAACTTAACGACAGCAAAGGACTACATAATGTGCAACTCAAAACAGGCTCAAAGAGCTATCAAGTAGATGGTAATTCCGAATCGTTCACAGTGGCTCCAGTGTTTTATAACGGTAAAACCTATGTAGAGCTGACTAAGTTAGTTATTGCATTAGGTGGAGAGCTGGACGCTGATGCTAGCACGATTTTGAGCTTTGCACGTCCGGAAGGATTGTTTGATACTTTGCACTGGACGGCAGCTGGTAACCTGATTGCGAACAAAAGTGATGCTGAAACTACTCAGCTTATCAAATTCAGTACAGAACCAGGTAACTATGAAGTGTTTTCGTCAAATGACAGTGCGGTGGACTTTGCAGTATCGCCGGATCAACAGTGGGGAGCTTTTAATGATGAGAAAGGTTTGCTGAATCTGATTAACTTGTCTAGCGGAGCTGTTAAAACACTAGGCACCGACAATAGCGTGAAGACAGATCTGGTTTGGTCCAAAGATGGGAAAAGCATTTACTTCATCCAAGGAGACAAGCAAGAAAAAATCGCTAAAATCTCAGTAGAGACTGGTGATGTTAAATCCGTTTTGGCTGACAAGGTTGAGAATAAATCTGAACTGCGCATTTCTGCTGACGAAAAAAACGCCGTTTATATCGTTAATTTGACGGGTGTTGCTAAAAATGATGCAGACAGCACAGAAGATTCTCTTACGGTAGACTTCAGCTCGGCAGGAGAGCAGCTTTACAAGCTTGATCTGGCTACAAAAGATGCTAAACCAGCTGCATTAACAACCACAGCGGATAACAAGCTTTACCCAGAGATTTTGGCTGATGGAAATGTGGCATACCTGAGCGCAGATGCAGACGGCAATGCGAAGAATACCCTGAAGCTTGTAAAAGCGGACGCAACCAGCACTAATATTGCACTTGATATCGAAGTGAATTGGTCCACTGGCGTTAGCAATGGTTTGGTAGTGGCAGGTACTACGGCAGACGGAAGCACAGTGATCTATTCTATCGATGGTAGTGGTGCAAAGACCGAACTGTTCCGTACGACTGAAGATGTATCTGAAGTATCTGTATCTAAAGATGGAAGCAAGCTTGCGATTGTGAGCGGCGACAGCGTATGGGTTATCCAAGGCGGTAAAGGGCTGCAACTGACTAAATAATGATTATCCTAAAACATATTTTAACGGCCTAGAGCCGAGAGGAGAAAATAGTACAATGAAAATCTTCAAGAAATTAACAGTAACGGCTTTAACAGCCGTAATCGCGGTAACCGCATCTTTTGCAGGGATTGCAGCAGCAGCAGATTCACTTAGTGGCAAAATCACCGTTAACGGTTCAACCGCACTTCTTCCATTGACCTTGCAAGCGGCAAAAGAATTCCAAAAGCTCCACCCTAAAGTGAAAATCGCAGCATCTGGTAAAGGTTCTGTAACTGGACCACAAGCTGTGAAAAAAGGCATCGCTGATATCGGCGCTTGCGACTGGGATGCTAGCATCGACGTACCAGGCTTCAAAGCTTTTGACGGACAGGTAGCGAACAAAGTAGCTGTCATTCCTTTTGCAACGATTGTAAACAAAAATGTGGGTGTAGATAACCTCACAACAGAACAACTTAAAGGCATTTTCGCTGGCAAAATCACCAACTGGAAAGAAGTAGGCGGCGCAGATGCAGATATCGTTGTCATCACTCGCTCTTTCGGTTCTGGTACCCGCGTTAACTATCAAGCTAAAGCCTTGGATGGCGGAGATATCGTTAAAAAAGCTAAGAACTACAAAGAAACAGGTTCATCCGGCGACATGAAAACAGCAGTAGGAACTACTCCTAACTCCATCGGTTATATCGACCTTGTTTATGTAAGTGGCGACGTAAAAGCAGTGAAACACAACGGTATCGCAGCTACTACAGACAACGTAATTAACGGTTCTTATAAGATTTGGGCTTATGGTTACTACATGACTAAAGGTCAACCTACTGGCGCAACTAAAGAATTTATCGAATACGTACAAAGCAAAAAGTTCCAACAAGGTTCTCTGAAAAAGCTTAAATTCATTCCGATCGCAGCAATGAAGGGTTAATAACATCTGAAGATCATATTGAACGGTAACAGCGGCCAGCCCCGATTTTGATACGGGGTTGGCCGCTTACAGGAGGGAAAGTATGGGGGCACCAGTCCACAACCTGGCAACTAAGGTTAAGGAGGGCGTTACAGAAGTTAGCGCCAACTCCAAACGTCACAGTAGACATATGTTTAGCAACCGATTATTCCGCTTTTATTTCTTATTCAGCATTCTTGCACTTTGCTTCGTGCTTGGACTTGTAATTCTATTTATCGGCAAAACGGCGCTGCTTCTGTTTGGTCATCTCTCGCCTGCGGACTTTTTCTTTTCTTTTAACTGGACGCCTGAAGAGGACTCGTTTGGGGCTGCTGCCTTCATTGTAAATACACTTTCACTGACGGCTTTGACCCTGCTGATCGCAGTACCTATTTCTGTGGGTATGGCCGTGCTCTGTGCGGAGATTGCTCCGAAGTGGATGAAGACCTTCATTCGCCCGGTGCTCGATTTGCTCGTTGGGATTCCTTCTATAGTATATGGTTATTTAGGCTTAACGGTATTACTTCCTTTCCTGCGTAGAGTTAGTGGGGAGAGCTTGGGTGATGGTTTGCTGGCTGCGGCCCTCGTACTCGCATTAATGGTCCTGCCAACGATTTGTCGAATCAGTGATGATGCTATTGTCGCTGTCCCACGCAAATATCGGGATGCTGCGTACGCTCTTGGATCTACCCGTTTGCAAGTCATTATGCGTGTTGTTTTGCCTGCGGCCAGCAGAGGGATTATCTCTGCAGTCATCCTCGGGATGACTCGTGCTGTGGGGGAGACAATGGCTGTAGTTATGGTTATCGGAAACACACCACAGTTGGCGAAAACCTTATTTACACCTGCTTCGGTCTTGACTAGTAACATCGTTATGCAAATCTCGAATGTAGAGTTTGAATCAACCTGGAATTATGCCCTACATATGATGGCCTTTCTTCTACTGGTGATTTCCTTTGTACTGATTCTGATCATCCGCGTGCTGGGTAGAAAAAGGAGGGATGCAGCGTGAACGGATTCGCAAGTACAAAGCATACAGCGCGTGCTCAGAGACGCAATAAGATGGCGACTATAGGGTTTTATACGCTTGGGGCTTTAGTTATGCTGCTAATCTTCTGGCTGCTCTTCACGATTCTTAGTAAAGGTCTGCCAGCGCTGCGGCCTGACTTCCTGATTAAACAGCCTGAAGAGATTGACGTAGGTGGCGGGATCGGTCCTGTACTTTTCAACTCTTTTTATATTTTGTTCATCTCGCTGCTTATTTCCGTCCCTATCGGTTTAGGTGCGGGGATTTATATGGCGGAGTATGCTCCGGATAATGCTTTTACAGGCGGCCTGCGTATATGTGTAGAAGCTCTCTCTTCGGTTCCTTCAATTGTATTTGGTATGCTTGGACTTGCGATATTTGCTGAATATTTTGGAATCGGCCTGACGATTCTTGGCGGTGGGGTAAGCTTGGCGCTTTTGAATCTGCCTATGCTTGCACGTGTGACGGAGGAAGCGGTTCGTGCTGTTCCTGGGGAGATGCGTGAAGCTGGATATGCACTGGGCATGACTAAATTCCATGTGATCCGCACAGTAGTTCTACCCGTTGCAATGTCAGCCATTGTTACTGGGATTTGTCTCGTTGCTGGACGCGCCTTCGGGGAGTCTGCGGTTATTATCCTTACCGCGGGTCTCAGTACCTCGGGCGAAATGTGGGACTTTAATCTATTCTCACCGGGTGAAACCCTTGCAGTGCATCTATGGTATGTACAATCTGAAGCAATTGTAGAAGATGCGCGGCAAATCGCTGACAAATCAGCGGCAGTACTCGTATTTGTAGTTCTGTTTATTAACTTTGCCTTCCGTTTTCCGCTCTGGCTCGGAAATCGCCGCAAAGGGCGCTGATTCGCTCATATAGGAAGACATGCATAAAAAACTGTCTCTCGGCGAGAAATCGCCGTGAACAGTTTTTTTATTACCGATTAAATAAACAAGGTGCTCCATTTATCGATAAAATTGCTAATGTGCGTGTCTTTTGAGTAATTAGATTGGCCACGCTTATAGAGAGCTAAAAAAGTTTCCATATTTAAAAATCAGAAATGGGAATGTGAAGAGTAATAGTCGATGAGTAATGAGTGGTTTTTAATTGCACTTTATACACTTATTTTTGATGGGGATAGGTTTGTTTGGGTTTAATTGTACTTTGTGCAGTTAAAAATGGTGAAAAGGACATTCTAGGAGTAAATCTGAGAATATAAGTGTATGAAATGCAATTAAAGCGAGTTTTGGAGGTAAAAGGGTACTTTTAGTTGCAGAAAATGCAATTAGATAGCATGTAGCGGCGTTTCTCCGGAAAAGCAGCCGTGATGTTCTAATGCGGCGGGGTATGATGTGGTATTGACTCATAGAAACTGATCATCGATTGCTAAGCTTCACAGAACCCTGAGCCCCAATGAGTTCTAAGTGTGACCAAGTCCGAGCGAGCATCAAAGGTTAAGCTCCATCGACTCATAGCCCGACGAGGCATGGGTTTTCACTGAATTCTAAGTTTCGAATGCTAAGCTCTATCGGATCCTGAGCTCCGACAAGGCTAAAGTTTTCATCAAGTTCTGAGCTTCGAATCCAAGCTCCATTAATCTCTGAAACTCAACTAATCCAGAGCCGCGAATCTTTAAGCTCAGTCATTCAGTCGTCTAATCGTCCCAGTGACTCCCTGAGCCCCGCCCAACCCCTCCCCTGAACACAGAAACAGCCTTCCCGAAGGAAGGCTGTTTCTATATGACGTCCCGGAAGGGATTCGAACCCCCGACCGTGCGCTTAGAAGGCGCATGCTCTATCCAGCTGAGCTACCGGGACATGGTTGCTGGCAGAAAAGCAAGCAGGAATTATCATATCATATGGGGTGTTTTTTTTCAAGCTGTTTTTTAAAAAGAGTACGGGGTATGCTATAATCTACAATTATTAAGTTTCGGAAGAAGCTTAAGGTATTAATAACTTTTATAATGGTTAGGATTCCATTCACATAAGTAGACATAAGGAGGTGCCCTCATTAAACATTCGGATTCCCCCGCCACCAAAGAGAATATCGTCCTTTTCCCCAAGACACTGGACTATTATCAAATCCAGCTGACGGTGATGCTGGAAAGTGAACGCTACGGGGAAGCGATGGAGCTGCTTCGTTTTTTGCTGCAGTGTCAAGGACAGGAAGAGCGAAATTACGAGGAATGGCGGTCCCTGCTGGAATGGCTCGAAACGGCATTTCCTTACGCGTCCCAGAATGGAGATGCGGAGGGAGCTGTTCACCCCGAAGACGAAGATTTAAGGGAAGAGGATATGGCCCGCTTTTTGGCCAAATCTAAAATGAACGAGGATACGGGGTATCCCAAAAAGCTGCTGCAGCGGGTGATGAACGAGCCTCTGTCTGAGGCGACAATACTTGCACTAGAGCAGCTATCCTATCTGGAAGGTGGCGGCGTTGACGAGGAGCTGACCACTTGGCTACAGGGGGATAATGTTCATCCACTGCTGCAATTTCGGACCTTGCAGACGCTTAAGCGGCGTGGGATGCAGGGAACAGTGAAGCTGATTCGCGGACATGAAAAGGTACTTGTAGAGATCGAGAGCGTGCCACTGCAGACGGAGGATTTTCCTCCGCAGGTGAGTCATGTGCTGGAGCGGGTAGCCGGGCAGGCTGAGGTGCATGAGCCTACGCTGTATTATTTTGCACAAGAGCTCTGGGGCCAGTTCATCATGTCGATTTATGGGTCGGATGAATATCGGAAATTGCTGGAAGGCGAAGACGTTTTGCTGGATATTTGGGCAGGAGCGTTGCACCAATTTGTTTCTGAGAGTTTAAACGGCTCCCGACAAGAGGAAGAGACACGTGGAATGTATGGCATCACAGACGGCATGCGCTTTCAATTTGAGGGAGCTTATCGTGCTCTCAAGGGTTTTGTAAAGACTTCTCTACTTGATAAATAAAGTAATGTTGTATATAATATAATGGTTATTCTGTGCGTGGATTGTATCATTATTTGAAGTAAACTTGTGAACCTATATTTTGGAGGGAAAAGTATAATATGAAAGCAACATGGGAAAAAATAGAGAAGAACCTTGGAGTTCTTGAAGTAGAAGTAGACGCAGAACGCGTAACAGCAGCACTTGATAAAGCTTTTAACAAAGTCGTTAAAAAAGCTAACGTACCAGGCTTCCGTAAAGGTAAAGTACCTCGGCCGATCTTTGAATCCCGTTTTGGTGTAGAAAGCTTGTACCAAGATGCAATCGACATTCTTCTTCCTGAAGCTTACGGTGAAGCAGTTGAACAAACTGACATCTTCCCTGTAGACCGTCCTGAAGTTGATATTGAGCAATTTGCTAAAGGCCAATCCTTTATCTTCAAAGCGAAGATCACGGTTAAACCTGAAGTGAAGCTCGGCGATTACAAAGGTCTGGAAGTTCCAGTACAAAAAGCTGAAGTGACTGAAGAAGAGTTGAGTGCTGAACTTGCTCGTCTGCAAGAACGTCATGCTGAGCTTGTAGTAGTTGAAGAAGAAGCAGCAGCTAACGGCGACATCGCTGTAATCGATTTTGACGGATATGTTGATGATGTACCGTTTGAAGGCGGAAAAGCTGAACGTCACTCTCTTGAGCTTGGCAGCAACTCCTTCATTCCAGGATTCGAAGAGCAAGTGGTAGGAATGGCTACTGGAGATTTCAAAGATGTTGAAGTTACTTTCCCTGATGAATACCATGCAGAGAACCTTGCGGGTAAAAAAGCAGTATTCAAAGTGAAGCTGCACGAAATCAAACGCAAACAACTTCCTGCATTGGATGATGAGTTCGCTAAAGATGTAAGTGAATTCGAAACTTTGGATGAGTACAAAGCAGATTTGAAGGCTCAGCTCGAATCCCGTAAAGAGGAAGAACTGAAAGGCCTTCGTGAGAATGCAGTTGTTGATAAAGCAGCAGCTAACGCTGAAGTTGAAATCCCTGAAGCTATGATCAACAGTGAAGTTGAGAATATGGTTCGTGACTTCGACACTCGTCTTCGTCAACAAGGCATGAACATGGATATGTTCCTTAGCTTCTCCGGCCAAACTCGTGAAGACTTGCAGAACCAAATGAAAGGCGATGCTGAAAAACGCGTTCGCAACAACCTGGTATTGGAAGTTATCGCAAAACAAGAGAACATTGAAGTTTCCGAAGAAGAAGTTAACGAAGAGTTGGCTACTATGGCTGAAGCTTACAAACGTACTCCAGAAGAAATCCGCAGCATCTTGGCAGCTAACGGTTCACTGGGCAGCTTGAACGAAGAGCTTTCGTTGCGTAAAACCATTGATTTCCTTGTTAGCAATAGTGTAGAAGTTGAAGCAGTAGAAGAAGCACCAGCTGCTGAAGACACTAAAGCTGAGTAGGATATTTTAAAATTATAAGAAGGTATAAGTTTCACTTTATACTTTATTCTTATAATTCTCGCATAAACGCTTACCGTCCTTAAAAGGACGCCGAAGGCGTTTTAGCTTGACACTACCTAGAACGGCCAAGTTACACGGCCTCCATACAGATATGATAAGGCACGTAAGTTTCGTTACGTGCCTTATTTTTATCCTCGGCCGCAAATATATGTGACTACATAGGTATCCGTATGAACGTATGGCAATAAGGTAATAGGGGCGGTAACGTCACAATTCACAAGCAGCGGACTGTCCACTGTAGTGAAAAAATGACATCGCGCCGTGAACGTGTTAAAATATTTCTGAAACGATAAGACTAATCTGTACAGAGAAAAGAGGTTGGTGGCATGAGTCTGGTACCAATGGTTGTGGAATCAACAAGTCGTGGAGAACGTTCGTACGATATCTATTCCAGATTACTCAAGGATCGCATCATTTTCTTAAGCAGTGCGATTGACGATGATGTCGCCAATCTGGTTATTGCTCAATTGCTGTTTTTGGCAGCAGATGATCCCGAGAAGGACATTCACTTGTACCTCAACTCACCCGGTGGTTCAGTAACAGCCGGCATGGGTATATACGATACGATGCAATATATCAAACCGGATGTTTCAACCATTTGTGTAGGGATGGCAGCAAGCATGGGATCGCTCCTTCTAACAGCTGGGGCGCCGGGCAAAAGATATGCGCTGACCAACAGCGAAGTTATGATTCATCAACCGCTCGGCGGTGTTCAAGGTCAAGCGTCTGATATTTGGATTCACACTGACTGGATCCTCAAGACGAGACAGAAGCTGAATCAAATTTATGTAGATCGCACAGGTCAGCCCCTTGAAAAAATCGAACGGGACACAGACCGCGATAACTTCATGAGCGCGGAAGAAGCCAAGGAATATGGGCTTATTGACCAGGTTCTTTCTTCACCGATGAAATCTTAAAGGGGTGGTTAGATGTTTAAATTTAATGATGAAAAAGGGCAATTGAAATGTTCTTTTTGCGGTAAATCACAAGAGCAGGTTCGTAAGCTTGTAGCAGGACCGGGCGTTTATATATGTGACGAATGTATCGAGCTTTGCACGGAAATTGTGGAAGAAGAGCTCGGTCATGAGGAAGAGCTTGATCTGAAGGATATTCCAAAACCAAAGGAAATTCGTGATATTTTGGATCAATATGTAATCGGTCAAGAGCAAGCGAAGAAATCTCTTTCTGTAGCGGTTTATAACCACTACAAGCGCGTGAACAGCCAAAGCAAGATCGAAGATGTTGAGCTGACTAAGAGTAATATCCTTTTGCTCGGTCCAACAGGTTCTGGTAAAACCTTGTTAGCACAAACGATGGCGAAGATTATCAACGTTCCTTTTGCTATTGCAGACGCTACTTCCTTAACGGAAGCTGGTTATGTTGGCGAGGATGTTGAGAACATTCTGCTCAAACTCATTCAAGCTGCAGATTACGATGTGGAGAAAGCCGAACGCGGCATTATCTATATTGATGAAATTGATAAAGTAGCACGTAAATCCGAGAATCCGTCCATTACTCGTGACGTTTCCGGCGAAGGTGTGCAGCAAGCGCTTCTGAAGATTCTGGAAGGAACTGTTGCTTCTGTGCCTCCGCAGGGCGGACGTAAGCATCCTCACCAGGAGTTTATTCAGATCGACACGACGAACATCCTGTTCATCGTTGGCGGTGCCTTTGACGGTCTGGAGCAAATGATTAAACGCCGTATCGGTAAAAAAATCATTGGCTTCAACGCAGCAGTTGAAGGACAAAAGGATCTTAAGCCTGGCGAATATTTGTCGATGGTATTGCCTGAAGATTTGCTCAAATTCGGTCTTATTCCTGAATTTGTAGGCCGTCTGCCAGTCATCTCGACTTTGGAGCCGCTTGATGAGAATACGCTTGTACGTATCCTTTCCGAGCCTAAAAATGCACTCACTAAACAATATATCAAGCTGCTGGAAATGGACAACGTAGCGTTGAAGTTCGAACCATTGGCACTCGAAGCAATTGCCAAGGAAGCGATCAAACGTAATACGGGAGCCCGTGGACTGCGCGCGATTATTGAGAGCATCATGCTCGATGTGATGTATGAAGTTCCTTCACGCGATGATATTAAGGATTGTGTGATCACGGAACAGGTCGTTCAGGAGAAAGCTTTGCCTGAGCTCAACCTTAAGAAAGACAAGAAGAAAGAGGAAAGCGCGTAAGCCGCTTTTCCTTAACAATACATGTCACAGTCTCCACCTTTCTTCCGCTTATCCCGCTTCACATTAGCGGGAGCGAAGGGGTGGAGCTTTGGCGTTATGGGGGAGAAAAATCATGTTCTTGAGACACCAAACCCGTCCTGTCAATGTTGGCGGGCTCATTATTGGGGGAAACAACGAGGTTGCGATTCAAAGCATGTGTACAACCAAAACCGCTGATGTGGAGGCTACTGTAGCTGAAATATTGCGGCTTGAGGAAGCAGGCTGCCAGCTAGTACGCGTAACTGTCAACAATGAAGAGGCGGCTGCCGCAATCAAGGAGATCAAGAAACAGATTCATATCCCACTCGTAGCGGATATTCATTTCAACTATAAGCTAGCGTTGATGGCTATCGAGAACGGCATCGATAAAGTACGGATTAATCCGGGGAACATTGGTCGTCGCGAAAAGGTAGAAGCGGTAGTTAAAGCATGTAAAGAAAAAGGAATTCCGATTCGGATTGGTGTAAACGCTGGTTCTTTGGAGAATCACCTTTTGGAGAAATACGGATATCCAACCCCAGAAGCCATGGTAGAAAGTGCGTTATACCATATTGGGATTCTGGAGGAACTGGATTTCCACGACATTATCGTTTCTCTAAAAGCATCCGATGTGCCAATGGCCATCGAAGCTTACCGTCAGGCTGCGGAAGTTATCCCTTATCCACTGCACTTGGGGATTACAGAATCTGGCACATTGTTTGCTGGTACAGTGAAGAGCTCCGCAGGTATTGGTGCACTGCTCTCTATGGGCATCGGCAGCACACTGCGTATCTCGCTTAGTGCCGATCCGGTTGAAGAGATTAAGGTGGCGCGTGAGCTGCTGAAGACGTTTGGTCTGATCTCTAACGCGGCGACGCTGATCTCTTGTCCGACTTGCGGACGACTGGATATCGATCTTTTCTCCATCGCTAATGAGGTGGAAGAATACATTTCGAAGCTTAAGGTGCCTATTAAAGTTTCCGTCCTTGGCTGTGCTGTTAACGGTCCTGGTGAAGCACGTGAAGCAGATATCGGTATTGCTGGCGCTCGTGGGGAAGGTTTGCTTTTCCGTTACGGCCAAATGATCCGTAAAGTGCCTGAAGCAGAACTCGTGAACGAGCTGAAAAAGGAAATTGATGCGATCGTGGTGGCTTACGAGGCAACGGGCGAAATCCCAGGCCGCGCCCACGCTAACCTTGCACCTCCGGTGCAATCGAAGTAACTTGGTCTGAATGGTATTTATAAGAATTTTCAATCTCATAATATTATAAACACTTCTTAGCATCGTATAGTAATTTTGGGCGACGTTAGGTAAGTAGTGATCTAAGTGGCGAAGAACGTCCTGTGCAGTTCCGGTATATCCGGGGCTCATGGGGCGTTTTTTTTGCGTTTATTTCCATTTTGGAGGAAGGGATGAGTAAACATGAACTATGAACAAGCCCATGAAAAATTTATTGCGCAGCATCTTGCAAGCAGAACGGGCGAACGTCGGGGGAGGCTGGAGAGAGGGCATGGCCACGCCGAGAAATTATTTTTGCAGAATGTCTGGTGGCCGCTTTGTGGTGATTTCAATAATCTTCATCCGGAGTATGAGGTGCTGGATTTACAAAGACGAGCTTATTTTGCTGATTTTGCTTTTTTGCCGGGGCCGATCAAGCTTTTGTTTGAGATCAAAGGGTATGCAGCTCATGTAAGAGACATGGATAGGCTGAAGTATTGTAATGAGCTAAATCGTGAAACTTTTCTGTACGGAATGGGTTATCAAGTAATTTCATTTGCCTATGATGATGTTGAACAGCGCCCTGAGTTATGTGTTACACTGCTGCGTTTGGCGCTAAGCCGCTACCAAATTGTAGATGCACCGCGTGGCAGACTGCTAATCGCTGAGAAGGAAATCATGCGTTTAGTGGTGCGTCAAGCTGGGGTGATACGCCCTAAAGAAGTCGCTGATTATTTCACGCTAGATCCCAAAACAGTACGCATGATGCTAAAGAATCTCTGTGAAAAAGGCTGGCTTACCCCTGTGAACAGGGGGATCGGCGTCAAAAATGTTGAGTATAAGCTGGCTCGTGATGTTCTTTATTACTGGGATTGATATTTGTAAAGGCTGGTGGTTGATGGCTGATGGCTGATGGAGCAGGTGTAGCAGAAGTGTTTGATGGGGCTGATCATATAGGCGTAACAATGTTGGCCATGGCTTTTGCTGAAGGTGGAAATTTGAAAAGAAGGTATGTGAAGGAGCTTGATGTGAAGTCCGTTATGAAGTAAAACGCAACAATTAGGGAAATTCTCCCTGAAATAAGCCGATTATGGCTCAAAATCAAGCTTATTAGGGAAAAACTCCCTAATAAGAGGAGCATTTCTCCCATTTATGTGTGATTCGTCCAATAATCAGGGAGGATTTCCCTAATTGGCAGCTTTGAGGTCGTGAATCAATGATAAATAGGGAGGATTTCCCTAATTATTTGGCAGGGTACCAATGATACTTAGATTTTTGTACTAAATAGGATGTTTCTACGGGCATAGGAGATACAAAGGGATATGTTCAGCAAATTAAGTTAACTCTGCATCTTAGAGGTAAACTGACGTAACTTCTAGAAGTAACCCACCGTCCCTAGCTAACTCAACTTCTAAAAGTAGCTCACCATGCCCAGCTGGCTTAGCCTCTAGAAGTAGCTCACCGTCCTCAGCTAACTCAGCTTCTAGAAGTAGCTCACCATCCCCAGTTAACTCAGCTTTTAGAAGTAACCCACTGCGTTCAGCTGACTCAGCTTCTAGAAGTAGCTCACCATCCCCAGTTAACTCAGCTTTTAGAAGTAACCCAATGCGTCCAACTAACTCAGCTTCTAAAAGTACCTCCTCGAACTCAACAAAATAAACGTCTACAGGAAACTCCAGACGCCCTTACCCTTTGCGCTACGCACAACTAGGTTCCTTACCCCCACGTAGCACCGATCACGATACTCAGTTACTAAGTATGACGATTCCCCTTAACACCACAGTTACTCAAATTCCCTTTCCACTAATCTCTCCCTCATTTCTCCGCATTCCTCCTTCATTCCTCTTCATCTCTTCATCCCTCCTTTACTTCCGCACTCCTCCTCACTCCTCCGCATTCCTTCCTCTCCAACTTCCTCTCCAACCTCCTCAACAATCTCCTTTTTTTAAAATTATCTAAGCTACATTCGTACTCCCCATACTCATTAATGCCCTTATAGTTAATTATCAGAGTCTATCCTACTGCAACAATTCAACAAATCCTCAAATTCGCGTTTACTAATTACCGAAACGGCTATACTACCTAATAGTAGCCAAGGGTGGAAAGGTAGACTGAACGAAACAGGAGGATGACCTATGGAATTAAGTATAGTTGTGATGATCGTGCAGCTCTTTTTCGCGCTGGTTATCGGCGTATACTTTTGGAATCTGCTGCGGGGTCAGAAGACAAATAAGACAGCGGTGGAACGAGAGTCGCGCAAGGAACTAGACAAGTTACGGAAAATGCGGATGATTACATTAACTAAACCATTGTCGGAGAAAACACGTCCGGCTTCTATTGGAGATATTGTCGGGCAAAAAGATGGGCTGCGCGCCCTGAAAGCCGCACTTTGCAGCGCTAATCCGCAGCATGTGATTATTTATGGTCCGCCGGGAGTGGGCAAGACTGCGGCAGCGCGTGTTGTCATGGAAGAGGCGAAAAAGAATGTGCTTTCTCCTTTTAAAAGTGACGCTAAATTCACAGAGATTGACGCCACTACCGCTCGTTTTGATGAGCGTGGTATTGCTGACCCGTTGATCGGCTCTGTGCATGATCCTATTTATCAAGGTGCAGGGGCCATGGGTGTGGCGGGTGTGCCACAGCCGAAACCGGGCGCGGTCACTAAGGCGCATGGCGGGATTCTTTTTCTGGATGAGATAGGAGAGCTTCACCCTATTCAGATGAATAAGCTGCTTAAAGTGCTTGAAGACCGGAAGGTCCTGCTAGAGAGCGCTTATTATAATTCGGAGGATAATAATACTCCGGCTTATATTCATGATATTTTTCAAAATGGATTGCCTGCTGATTTCCGGCTAGTTGGCGCTACTACGCGCTCTCCGGATGAGATTTCACCTGCGCTGCGTTCGCGCTGCATGGAGATTTATTTCCGCCCGCTGCTGCCGGATGAGATTGCCGTCATCGCGCGTGACGCGATACAGAAAATTGGGCTTAAACCAAGTCCGGAAGCAGTCACTGTGGTGCAACAGTATGCAACCAACGGCCGGGAGGCAGTTAACATGATCCAGCTGGCTGCTGGGTTAGCTTTAACTGAGCAGAGAGATACACTAAATGCTGCTGATGTGGAATGGGTGGCAGGCAGCAGCCAGCTTCCGCTGCGTACGGAACGCAAGATTCCTTCGGCACCACAGATTGGATTAGTGAACGGTCTTGCTGTGTATGGACCGGGTATGGGGACTTTGCTCGAAATCGAAGTTTCCGCAGCGCCTGCTGTGAACGGCCAAGGCAGATTGAACGTGACAGGTGTGGTGGATGAAGAAGAGATCGGTGGAGGCTCCCGCACGATTCGGCGAAAAAGTATGGCAAAGGGCTCAGTTGAGAATGTATTGACCGTACTGCGTACGATGAATCTGGAGCCCGATCGTTATGATCTACATGTGAATTTCCCAGGGGGTACACCGATTGACGGACCTTCTGCTGGAGTAGCGATGGCAGTAGCAATTGTCTCCGCTATTCGTGGACTTCCCGTGGATAACACGGTAGCGATCACAGGTGAGATAGGCATCCATGGTCGAGTTAAGCCAGTGGGCGGTGTAATTGCCAAAGTAGAAGCTGCTTTTCAAGCTGGAGCCACTACAGTGCTTATTCCAAAAGAAAACTGGCAGTCGCTCTTCGCTGACCTCGCACCATTACGCGTTATTCCAATGGAAACAGTAGAAGAGGTGTTCCGTCACCTGTTCGGTGCCGATACAGCTGATGTAAGGCTGCCTGCAGTTGCTGGAGAGCTGTTCTCCGCTGCACCTTCACTCCTGAAGGCCGATGCGGCTGGTGAATCTGCAAAGGGTTAAACTAAATTGATCCCTAATTCGAAGAATAAGGTGAGATTTGTCGCTGTAAAATAAAGGAGGCTGCAGGCAATTCTGCTGCTTCCTTTTTAAATGCTACAAGAAACGTTGTCTCTATTTATGGAAAAGCAAGTCGGTTCTTCTTGAAATCTAAGGACTCTGTTGGTGTTTTGGGGCTGCTTTTGTTAGAATGAATGCATATGAGATTAATTGAGAGCCATGGGAGGTGCGAAAGCGATGATGACAAATAAAACAAAAGGTCGTCGTTTTCCTTTATTGCCGCTAAGAGGGCTTCTTGTGTACCCAAGCATGGTTCTTCACTTGGATGTGGGCCGTGAGAAGTCAGTTCGGGCGCTAGAGAAAGCTATGGTTGAAGATAATTTGATTCTTCTTTGTTCCCAGTCGGAAGTGAATATTGAAGAGCCAGGTCAGGACGATATTTTTCGGGTCGGTACTGTCGCCAATGTGCGGCAAATGCTGAAGCTTCCAAACGGTACGATACGTGTACTGGTTGAAGGTGTAGAACGGGCCGAAATTATTAATTATATCGATAATGATGAGTACTATGAGGTTATGGCGCGTGAGCTGCCGGAAGATGAAGATAGCGATCAAGAATGTGACGCGCTGATGCGTACAGTACTCAATCAGTTCGAACACTATATTACGTTATCCAAAAAAGTGACCCCAGAGACCCTCGCTGCTGTATCCGATATAGAAGAGCCTGGTCGACTTGCGGATGTCATTACGAGTCATTTATCGCTAAAAATTAAGGATAAGCAAGAAATTCTCGAGACGATTGATGTCAGTAAACGGCTGGAGAAGCTTCTTGATATTCTTAATAATGAGCGTGAAGTGCTGGAGCTTGAACGTAAGATCAATCAACGTGTCAAAAAGCAGATGGAAAAGACGCAGAAGGAATATTATTTGCGTGAGCAAATGAAAGCGATCCAGAAAGAACTCGGCGAGAAGGAAGGCCGGGTAGGAGAAGCGGAAGAGCTGCGGACGCTAATGGAAGAGAAAAATGTTCCAGAACGTGTGAAAGAAAAGATGGAGAAAGAAATCGATCGGCTGGAAAAAATGCCAGTCAGCTCTGCGGAAGGCGGCGTCATTCGCAACTATGTAGATTGGCTGCTTAGTCTCCCTTGGAGTGAACAGACAGAGGATGATCTTGACATCAAAAAGGCCGAGCAGGTACTTGATGAGGATCACTACGGTTTGGAAAAACCGAAGGAACGGGTATTGGAATATTTGGCCGTTCAGCAGCTGGTTAAGAAGCTTAAGGGTCCGATTTTATGTCTTGTAGGTCCTCCGGGGGTGGGGAAAACCTCACTGGCTCGTTCCATCGCCCGCTCGCTCAACCGCAAGTTCGTCCGTATCTCGTTAGGTGGTGTACGTGATGAGGCGGAGATTCGAGGACATCGCCGGACTTATGTAGGTGCGATGCCGGGCCGGATTATCCAAGGCATGAAGACGGCGGGTACGATTAATCCGGTTATCCTATTGGATGAAATCGATAAGATGGCTGCGGATTTCCGTGGAGATCCATCTTCAGCGCTGCTTGAGGTGTTGGATCCAGAACAAAACAACACGTTTAGTGATCATTTTGTAGAGCTGCCGTTCGACTTGTCGAACGTAATGTTTGTAACAACAGCGAACGTAGTGCATAATATTCCGCGTCCTTTGCTGGATCGAATGGAAATGTTGTTCATTCCGGGATATACGGAACTGGAGAAACTGCAAATCGGCAGCCGTTATCTATTACCTAAGCAGAAGAAAAACCACGGTCTTGCAGAAGATCAACTGATTATCGAAGACGATAGCTTATTACGCATTGTCCGCGAATATACCCGTGAATCCGGTGTTCGTAATTTGGAACAGCAGATTGCAGCATTATGCCGCAAAGCTGCGAAACAAATCGTGTCTGAGGAAAAAGAGAAAGTGGTCATTCTTCCTGACGACATCAAGGATTATCTTGGGGCTTCTAAATATCGTTACGGTATGGCTGAGCTTGAAGATCAGATCGGTACGGTCACTGGGCTAGCTTGGACTGAGGTCGGTGGAGATACACTGCTGATCGAAGTTACGGTTGTGCAGGGAACAGGTAAACTAACCCTTACCGGACAGCTTGGCGATGTAATGAAGGAGTCGGCACAGGCAGCATTCAGCTATACTCGTTCGAAGGCGGAGGAGCTGGGGCTCCAGCCCGATTTTTATGAGAAGATTGATATTCATATCCATATCCCGGAAGGTGCAATTCCGAAGGATGGTCCGTCTGCAGGGATTACGATTGCAACCGCATTGATCTCCGCGCTCACGAAACGTTATGTTTCGAAGGATGTGGCGATGACAGGTGAAATCACCTTGCGGGGACGTGTACTGCCCATTGGTGGATTGAAAGAGAAATCCCTTGCGGCTCACCGAGCTGGATATAAAAAGATCCTTCTTCCCAAAGACAATGAACGGGATTTGAAAGATATTCCTGAGAGCGTACGTAATGATGTTGAGTTCGTACCTGTATCTAATATGGATCAGGTCTTGCATCATGCGTTAGTTGAGCATCATAATGAAATTAGCAGTGAGCCACCGAGTAGTGTGCATTAGAAAGGAAGTCCTATGAAAGTTAATATTGCCGAATTTATTATCAGTGCCGTTGGCCCTGATCAGTACCCTGATGATTCCTTGCCAGAGGTTGCTCTGGCAGGGCGTTCCAATGTGGGGAAGTCTTCCCTCATTAACCGAATGATTAACCGTAAGAATCTGGCTCGGACAAGCTCCACGCCTGGTAAGACACAACACATGAACTATTACCGTATCAATGAAGACAGCATGTATTTTGTTGACTTTCCAGGTTACGGGTATGCCAAAGTCTCCAAGACACAACGCGCGGTGTGGGGTAAAATGGTTGAGAAATACCTCTCTGAGCGCGATACGTTGAAGCTTGTTCTGCTTATTGTGGACCTGCGGCATTCGCCTACCAGCAATGATAAGATGATGTTCGACTGGTTGAAGCATTATGATCTTCCTATGTGCGTTGTAGCGACCAAAGCGGATAAAATTCCTAAGACACGCTGGCAAAAGCATATCAAGACCATGAAGCAGGAGCTGGGCGTGCTGCCAGGGGATAATTTTATTCCATTCTCCTCGGAAATTGGTCTCGGCAAAGACGAGCTTTGGGGCTTAATCGATGGGTATATTCGCCCTTCTGAGAATGAATCTCCGGATTCAGAGGATGCTGAAATGATAGCAAATGAATCTCAGCAAGAGGAGTCAACCGAAGCGTAAGATATGAACTCATTTAAAATCAAGCAACCATTCCTGGTGGGAATGGTTGTATTTTTTTGTTGATAAAACTAAAATTTCTATGGAAAAGGACCGATAGATAACATATGATAGATATTCATTGCCACATCTTACCCTTTTTGGATGACGGAGCCTCTGATTGGGAAGCTGCTCTTGCCATGGCGCAAGACGCCCACAGAGAAGGGATTACTTCAGTCATCGCCACGCCACATCATGCCAACGGTCAATATATGAATAATGCCCCCAAGATTAAAGAAGCTGTGGAGATGATGAATGAGAGACTTCGTCAGGCTGGTAATCCACTGCTTGTTCTTCCAGGTCAAGAGATCCGTATCTACGGTGATCTGCTGAATGATCTGGAGCGGGGGGAACTGCTGAGTCTTGCAGATTCGCGGTATATTTTACTGGAAATGCCTTCTTCACGAGTACCACGTAACATGGAAGAAATCTGCCACGAGCTGATCATTCAAGGGTTCGTTCCGGTCATCGCCCATCCGGAGCGCAATGCTGAAATAGCTGCTGATCCTTCTAAACTAGAGAGATTGATAGAGTTAGGATCACTTGGACAGGTAACCGCACAGAGTCTTGCAGGCGTTTTCGGGAATAAGCTACAGAGATTGTCGCTGGAGCTATGCCGTAGAAATGCAGTACATGTGTTGGCCTCTGATGCACATGACAGTGTTCATCGTCCTTTTGGATTAAACGCTGCTTATGTGGTTATGGAGAAAGAATTAGGCCCTGAGATGCGTGACTATGTTCGCGGCAATGCTCAGCAAATTATGACCAATGGCGAGGTTATTCATGGAAAACACGTACAAACAAGGGGAAACCGACAAAAATTGTTTGGATTTTTTTTCCGAAAGGGCTGACTAATCTACCTAATAGTGGTAGAATGGGTTTTATTGGGTGATTTAATGCTATACGTAATAGCGTAGCATTTGGGCGAATTGTTCTAGGTCTATGGTAGTACAGTATTTTAATACATAAGAAGAGGTGGATATTTAGTGACTTTGAAAAAGAAACTAGTAGTATCAACATTAGCAGCAAGTATGGTAGCAGCATCCGTAGCGGGTCTTCCGTTGGGAAGCCTTGGAGCAGTAGGCACAGCATCTGCGGCTACAGTTAGTAGCAGTGCAGCAGTTAAGGATAAGGTTCTTGCTGTTTACAAACAATTGACCGCAACAGATGCAGTTTATCTTTACAATTTGAAGACTGAGGTTGCAGCACTGAGTGAGAAAGAATTTACAGAAATTTTTGCTCCAGTACTGAACAAGCTTTCACTGGATGGAGAAGAAACAAAAACATCACTTAAATTGTTCCAAAGCGTTACTAGTGTAGTCTACGATGTCTATGGAAATGACTTCTCCGGAATCCAAGTGATCCGTAACGATGACAAAAACATTGCTTTGGTAAGCAAAATTGCAGCTAAAGCGGGTGTGTCTGGACTTACTGTTGATAGTGTTGCTGAATTCTTGAGCAGTATTGAAACAGAACTTCGTGAACTGGTAGGTAACAAGTCATCAGCAGATTTGTTGGCAATTCTTACATCTGAATCTGGTTACGAGACTTTGTTGGATGAAGCCATTGCGAAAGTGATGAACCACACTACAGGTGCAGGAGCTCTTACAGTAAGTCAGGCTTTGAACAAGCTTGGAGTTACTGCTAATGATGTTAAGCAAACATTGAAAAACCTGAACAATAATATTAAATCCGCAAAACCTGCGGCAAAATCACTTGCTGTTGCTTACGTTAAAGCTTATGGATTTAGTACTGGCGGCGGAGTCGGTCCTGGTAGCGGTGGAAGCGGGAATGGAAGTGTTACAACGCCTGTAGCTCCTGTTCAAACTCCAGGAATCTATGACGTATCTAAGCTCGTAAGCATTGTTGACGGTAAAGCAACCTTGAAATTGGTTGATGCTGATGTAATTAAAGAATTTGATAAACTAGTTGCAGCGAACCCTGGTAAAACTGGTCTTACTTTGACCCTGAATCTGGGAACAGTAAACGCTACTACAGTTGAAGTTCCACTTTCCCAAGCCATTATTGAAGCTGCAAAAGCTAAAGGTATTGCGAATATCGCCGTTACTTTCAACGGTGTAACTGTAACGATTCCTGTAAGCCAATTCAGCACAGCGATTTCATTGACAGTAACTACAGCTAAACCAGAAGTTGTAACTTCCGTTACCAAGCTGAAATTGGCTTCGGATGTGTATGAATTCACACTTAGTGTGAACGGTGTAGTACAAAGCACATTTAAACAACCAATTACTATCAAATTGCCACTTAAGAATACTGATGGTCTTGATAAAGAATTGCTTTCCGTTGGTAAGCTTGTATACGGCGACCTGCAATTCCAAGGTGGAGTTCTTGATGGAGATTTCATCGTAGAACCACGTGATACATTCTCTTCTTACGCAGTACTTGAGAATAAAGTCTCCTTTAATGATATTGCTGCTGTACAAGCATGGGCTGGTAGACAAATTCAAGTCGTAGCTGCTAAAGGTGCAATTGAAGGAGTCGGAGCAGGTAAATTTGCACCGAAGAGCAACGTAACTCGTGCTGAGTTCTCCAAAATGTTGATTCGTGCGCTTAACCTGGAAAACAACTCTGCTGTACAAAGCTTTAGCGATGTAAGTTCAACTGCTTGGTATGCACCATATGTAGCAGTTGCAGCAGAAAAAGGGATTATTACTGGACGCAGTGCGGCCAAATTTGATCCTAATGCAACTATTACACGTGCAGAAATGGCAACAATGATCTCCCGTGCGTTGAAATCTATCAATCCTGATGCAAAAACAGATTCTACTGCAATCAGCAAATTCTCTGATGCTGCTAAGATCAGCGCATCCCTAAGAGATGGCGTAGCGTTTGCAGCTAGCCACAACCTGGTTATCGGAAATGCTGGCAAGTTCAACCCGAACGATACAGCTACCCGTGCTGAAGCAGCAGTAATTATCTACCGTACTATTAACTTCAAGTAAATAAAACTTATAGTATACAGCCTCCTCTCATGTAGGTGAGAGGAGGCGATTTTTTTGCAAATAGGGAAGATTTGAACAGGCATCGAAATATTTCAGAAATAGCTTGGGGGTAATTTCACTTGTCATCACAAGAATTGGATCTTCGCGATTATTTTCAGATCGTCAGGAAGAGACTATGGCTCATTTTCAGCATAGTTGTATTGGTGTGCGGTATTGCTGGTGTATATAGTCTGTATATTAAAAACCCGGTATATGAGGCATCCACGAAGATTATCGTTAACCAAACACCGACGCAGTCAGCGGTGGGGCAGCTTGATTTAAACCAGATTAATACCAATATTCAATTAATTAATACGTATAAGGAAATTATTAAGACTCCGGCCATCCTTGATATTGTTACAAAGGATTATCCGCAATTCAATATTACTGCGGAAGAGCTATTAAAAAAGGTTAATGTGAGTTCCGTAAATAATACGCAGGTGATGACACTTGTCGTTCGAGATAATTCTTATCAGCGGGCTGCTGAAATCGTGAATGCCATTTCACTTGTGTTCAAGGAAGAAATTCCAAGTCTATTTAATGTGGAAAATGTATCGATTCTGAATGAAGCTAAAGTGAATCCAACTGTTGAGCCACGGCCGGTAGAACCAAATGTTTTACTGAACATGGCTATTGCTTTTATCGTCTCTTTGATGATTGGATTAGGGATTGCCTTCCTGCTGGAATATATGGATGACACCCTGAAGACAGAAGCTGATATTGAGAAGTATCTTGGTTTGCCTACCATAGCTATGATTACAAGATTGGGTCAAGATGAAAGCAAGCAAGGTGCCACACAAACACAGAAACAATCATCCAGAAAGGCGGGGGACCTCGAACATGTCACAGCTTCCAAATAAACAACGCCATCTGATCACCGTTACGAACCCACGCTCTCCTGTCTCTGAAGCATTTCGCGCATTGCGCACGAATATTGATTTTTCTTCTGTAGATCAGACTATTCAAGTGATTATGGTCACTTCCTCCGGACCGGAAGAAGGTAAATCTACGGTATCTGCTAACCTGGCGGCAGCTTACGCACAAGCAGATAAAAGAGTATTGTTGATTGACGCCGATTTGCGGAAGCCAACGGCACATAAGACTTTTACACTAAGTAACCGTTTTGGTTTATCCTCCCTACTGTCTCAGCAGGCAGTTCTTGAGGACACTGTCCAAGACTCTGGAGTTAATAATCTTTCAATTATGACCTCTGGACCAATCCCGCCCAACCCGGCGGAAATGATGGCATCTAATCGGATGAGTACTCTTTTACAGGATTTGCGTCAGCGGTATGATGTCATTCTTATTGATACTCCACCACTATTAGCGGTTACGGATGCACAAATTGTGGCCTCGAAGAGTGATGGCGTTATTATGGTTGTCAGCTATGGTAAGGTAAAACGCGATATCGCAGTAAAAGCTAAAGCTAATCTAGATCGTGTAGGTGCAAAAATGCTCGGCGTTGTTCTCAATAATGTAAAACGTAAAGCTAGTGAAGGGTACTATTACTACTACTATGGAAATTGATTTATTCATAATTAAAAATGTTATTTTTGGAGGCACTGAAAATGACAGCGAAATCTAGAGTGATTCTTTTATTCTTCATTGATCTTGCGATCATTTGGTTCAGTATTGTGACATCTTATTTGTTTCGGTACCCTAACCATGCTCTTCAGGAATATGTTGTACAGATGCTGCAATTTGGTTTGATTGCAACATTTGCATTTGGTGGAAGCCTGATATACTTCGGTCTTTACCGAAGAATGTGGCAATATGCCAGTATCGGTGAGATTATATCGGTTTCTAAAGCTATTGTAGTAGGGTCTTTATTTTCATTTGCACTGGCGTATCTAATTTTGCCGGATAGAGTACCTCTTGCCATAGAAGTTCGGTCCATGGAGACTATTCTTTTATTAGTAGGTGGAGTTCGATTTTTATGGAGAGTACTTCATAATGACCGAATCAATTACAAAGACACTAAGACCCATACACTAATTGTAGGTGCTGGTGATTGTGGGTTATTAATTGCTCGGGAAATGATGGGACCCTCTTTTGCACATACCAAATTAATCGGTTTCATTGATGATAATGCGAATAAATACCATATGTATATATTGGGTGTTCCTGTATTAGGTAATCGATATGCTATCCCAGCTATTGTGAAAGAAAGAGAAATTCATGAGATTATCATCGCCATGCCCTCTGTTTCACGTACTGAGATTTCTGAGATTATTAATCTTGCCAAAAAGACTGGAGCAAAGCTGAAGATTATACCGGCTCTTAATGATCTGATCGCTGGAAAAATATCAGTTAAGAAACTTCGGGATGTTAGCGTAGAAGATTTATTAGGTCGTGAGCCGATCGTAGCTGATTTAAACAGTATTTTAGGTTATGTACATCATAAGACGGTGTTAGTTACGGGGGCTGGCGGATCTATTGGTTCAGAGTTATGCCGGCAGATTGCTCCTTTTGGTCCGGACAAGCTAATGTTACTTGGACACGGTGAGAACAGTATTTACACGATTGAAATGGAGCTTCGTAAGAGTTTTCCGGAGTTGAACATTGTAACCGTGATAGCAGATGTACAGGATCGCAGTCGGATAATGGATGTATTCAGTGGCCATAGACCGCATGTGGTCTTTCACGCAGCAGCACATAAACACGTTCCTTTAATGGAGCGTAATCCTTCGGAAGCCATTAAAAATAATGTTTTTGGCACCAAAAATGTTGCGGATTGTGCAGATAAATATGGTGCCGAGAGATTCGTAATGATCTCTTCTGATAAGGCGGTTAACCCAACCAGTGTAATGGGTGCCACTAAACGGATTGCGGAAATGTATGTGCAGAGCCTGCACACCACAAGTCAAACAAAGTTCTCTGCTGTGCGTTTTGGGAATGTTCTTGGCAGTCGTGGTAGTGTGATTCCAGCCTTTAAGCAGCAGATCGCTGCCGGGGGGCCAGTGACTGTGACTCATCCAGAAATGGTGCGTTATTTCATGACGATTCCGGAAGCTGTTCAGCTTGTCATCCAATCTGGTTCTTTCGCCAAAGGCGGAGAAGTGTTCATTCTGGATATGGGAGAGCCGGTTAAGATTCTAACGTTGGCGGAAGACTTAATTACGCTCTCTGGATATGAACCCTATAAGGACATTGATATTCATTTCTCCGGTATTCGTGAGGGTGAGAAGTTATATGAAGAGTTGCTTACAGATGAAGAAAATCTAGGTTCTACTGATCATGGAAGAATCTTTATCGGTAAACCTAATGTCATAAGTCTGAACCAGTTAGAACTGGAGTTTAAACGTTTGGAACGTGTTCTCGCTGAGGAACCAGAAGTCATCCGCGAAATAATCAATCAGATTGTACCGATGCAGCCCGTTGCCCAAGTTGCTATTAGCTAAGTAATTCATAAAGGAGGATATAAAGTGTTCAACAAACGATGGAAAAAGATCCTTTTATGGACGCTGTCAGTTATTGTAGTACTGGGTGTTGGCGGCTTGTTCGCCGCGAATTATGCTGTCGATAAGCTGATGAATTCAATGGCAGATGGTTTTGATCTGGAATCTGAGGATAATGTTGGTGGGCAAGATCAAGGAACGGCACCGACTGATACAGTTGATGATAGTAATGTCGAACCTGTAGAGTCTGCGGTACCTTCTACTCCACCAGTAAATGATGAGGGAAATAGTAATCAAAGTAGTAAAAATAACGATAAACCTAATGGTGAAACAACAGCTTCTACTACTAGTGAACCGACCAAAGCTCCATCATCAGATAAAGAGGGCTCTTCAGATGGTTACACAGCACAGGTCTCCACAGATAAAGCTAAGCAAATTCAAGAAAATGTAACGATTAAGGATAAAGCAGATGTTGCTTCTATTGTTCTTGGTCAACTTAGCGTATCAGATATTAACCACCTAAAAGAGTTAGCCAAAGGTGGTTTAACCGTAGAAGAAAAGCGAGAAGCACGCAGTATCATTCTCGGTAAAGTATCTGATGAGCAATACAATCAGTTATCTCAAATTGCTAAAAAGTACGGAGTTAGTCAAGGAAAAACACGTGACCAAATTATTGCTGAAGAAGAACGACTAAAAGCGAAAGAAAAGGGAAGTGAATAAACATGTCTAAAGCAACACTATCAGTCGTAGCTTTATCATTAGTTGCTTCAATTGGTCTAGCACCATTAACAGCATCCGCACCTATATCTGTGTCAGCAGCGGCTGCGTTACCGAGTACAACGACTAAGGCTGCAACTAATACGATTAAAGTGCAAAGTATGAACGTGAATTTGATTTTTGACGGCGTAAGTATTCATCCACCCGCAGGTCAGTATGTATTCATGTACAACAATACAACTTATGTTCCATTGCGGTTTATGTCATATGCCTTGCAAAAGAGTGTAGCTTGGGATGCTAAAAACGTTAAAGTTACCGTAGCAGAGCCTAGCAGCTCAGAGCTAGTTGTGATTAAAGAATATCTAATGAATGCAACGAACGGGAATAATACTTCAGCAGCAGCGAAGAATATTGTCCTCAATCAAGTTAAGGCAAGTTATGTATTTAACGGTGCAACCAAGGCTTTGCCTACAAGCCAATCTAGCTTTATTCTGAATGGTTCCTTATATGTACCCCTACGTTTTTTATCGGAATCTGTAGGTCATAACATTAGCTGGGATCAGAAGACGAAGACCATTACTGCAGCTTCCAAGGCTTATCAGGAACAAACCACTAATGGATCGACAAACAATGACAATGTTAAGGACCCATCTCCAGTAGCGACACCAGTGCCAACGGATACAATAGGTGCACCAGGTGGTACAGGTGCAACAGGTGGTGGTTCTGCAGGAACTGGAAAGGTTTCATATGAAACTATCACTAGTGACACAGAAGCTAAACTTACGGCGCTTAAAAATCAAAGTCAATCGACATTAATGAGTATTGCATTTGAGTATGTTGGAGCAACAGATGAGGCGAGTAAGAAAAGTATTAAAGCTAAAGGGGTACAACAACTAGCCTCATTCACAGCTAGCTTCAATAGTATAGTTGCTGATGCTGAACAAAAACTGAACAGCAATGGGTATAGCACGGAGATTATTAGTCAATATAAAAGTGAATTTGAATCACAGCTTCAGTTAGGGAAAGATCTGGCTGCGGGAATGGCGGATTAAATATCCGCTGTTTCTTTATCAATATATATGCAGAGGTTGAGTGATGGATGAAGCCTTACTTAGTTGTAAAAAAAACATTTGATTGGATTACTGCTTGTTTTTTAATCATTTTATCTTCACCTATCATGTTAGCAGCAACTATAGCTATCAAGATTGGTTCGAAAGGTCCTGTTTTATTTCGTCAGAAGCGACCTGGTAAGATGGGAAAGATATTTACAGTGTATAAATTCAGAACAATGTCATTAGAGACTGACCAAGATGGAAATCTATTACCTGACATACTAAGAATGACTAGAGTAGGTTCCTTTTTGAGAAAATGTAGTATAGATGAATTGCCGCAATTATTCAATATTCTCAAAGGCGACATGAGCTTTATTGGTCCCCGTCCTCTACTAGTACAATATCTTAAACATTATACTCCTGAACAAAATCGTAGACATGAAGTGGTCCCTGGCATTTCTGGGTGGGCCCAGGTGAACGGTAGGAATACCATCAGTTGGGAAGAAAAATTTCAATATGACGTTTGGTATGTAGATCATATTAGTCTCAGTTTGGATACTAAAATTGTCTTTAAAACCATAAAGAACGTTCTAGTAAGAGAAGGAATAAATAATTCTCAGAATGATACAATGCCGATTTTCTCTGGGAGTACTCTAGATATCTAAGTAGAAAGAGCGAAAGCTGGGTGAATATGGGTGTCTAAGTTATTGATTTTGGGAGCAGGTGGGCATGGCAAGGTAGTTGCTGATGCAGCGTTGAGTACTGGTAATTGGGACGAAATAGCCTTCCTAGATAATAATAAAGAGCTTAATGATGTATTGGGAAAAGCTGTATTGGGTGGATTTGAAAGTTATATGGATCATAGAGAAGATTATTCAGCAGCGTTTGTAGCCATAGGAAATAATGTGACAAGAATGATATGGCTGGACAGACTTGAACGTGCAGGTTATGAAATTCCAAGTATCATTCATCCATCTAGTACAATAAGCAGATTCAGCCAGATAGAAAGAGGCAGTGTCATTATGGCTGGAGTAGTAGTAAATGCTAGTGCTAGAGTTGGTAAAGGCAGTATTCTAAACACTTCATCTACTATTGACCATGACTGTACATTAGAAAATGGGGTGCATATTTCTCCTGGTGTTAATGTATGTGGAACTGTTCATGTGAAAAGCTGTAGTTGGTTGGGTGTGGGTTCTAAAGTGCTAAATAATGTAACTATCGGATTTAACGTAATTGTAGCTGCTGGAACGATAGTGATAAAGGATATCCCGGATAATGTAATGGTGGCAGGAGTGCCTGCGAAAATAAAGAAAAACTTGGAGATGAAGAGCGATGCCGGAAAGGATTTTTTTATCCCCGCCTCATATGAGTGGGAACGAAATGAAGTACATACAAGAAGCGTTTGATACTAACTGGATTGCTCCCCTGGGGACAAATGTGGATAAATTCGAAGAAGAATTATGCGAGTACGTAGGTGTAGAACATGGACTGGCTTTATCCTCTGGGACAGCAGGTATTCATTTAGCACTGAAATATTTTGGTGTCGGTCCAGGGGACTATGTGTTTTGCTCTGATCTAACCTTTGCGGGAAGTTGTAATCCGATTTTATATCAATATGCTAATCCTGTATTCATTGATTCTGAACCTGAAACTTGGAATATGTCTCCTATTGCTTTAGAGGAGGCATTTGAGTGGGCTAAAAAAGAAAATAAAATGCCAAAGGCAGTTATTATAGTTGATTTATATGGTCAGAGTGCTGATTATGATTTGCTAATTCCGATATGTGAACAATATGGTGTTCCAGTTATAGAGGATGCAGCTGAAGCGCTAGGTGCAACGTACAAAGGTAAGAAATGCGGATCATTTGGACATATTGGTATTTTTTCATTTAATGGTAACAAAATTATAACTACCTCAGGTGGTGGTATGGTCGTATCCAATGACGAGGATGCTATTAAAAAAATGCGTTTTTGGGCTACGCAATCGAAAGAAACGTCAAGACATTATGAACATAAAGAGATTGGCTATAATTACAGAATGTCCAATATCTGCGCTGGAATCGGGCGAGGGCAGTTAGAGGCATTAGATTCTTTTATTCAAAAACGTAGAACAATTAATAATTTATATAGAGAATCTCTGAGCGACCTTCCGTTGTCTTTTATGCCAATATCTAATAATGGAAAGCCTAACCATTGGTTGTCAGTTTTAAATCTTTCATCCGGCGAATTAGTTACTCCTGAAGATATCATAGTGCTCCTTGAGGAGGCTAATATTGAATCTCGTCCTGTATGGAAACCAATGCATTCACAACCATTATTTAAAGATTATCCTTTCTTTTCACATGCTAATAATATATCTGGAGGTTTGTTCAAAACTGGTATTTGCCTTCCTTCTGGAAGTGCAATGACTCAAAAGCATTGCGAACAAGTAATTAGTATTATAAAAGGACATTTAATGAAAAATTACTAATCATAGTAAATTCGTTATTTTCTGAAAGGAAGTTTAAGTGAGTTTACGATTTAAGGAGCTATGATAATGGAATTATTATTAAAGATTCTATTTTACTTAAGCGGATTTATTATTGTATGGGCAATGATTGGTTATCCAGTATCATTACGGTTAATAGGTAAGTTGTATAAGAATAGAAAATTGATGAAAAATTATTCACATCAACCAACTGTAACTTTAATGATTGTTGCTCATAATGAACAAAAAGTTATTCTCGATAAGCTGAATAATATATTAGAACTCGACTATCCAGAGGATAAAATAGAGTTCTTAATTTCTTCAGATAACAGTACGGACAATACCAATCAAATTGTAAAGAGTTTTATTGAGAGTCATAAAGAAAAGAATATTATATTATATGAAGTTAATGCTCGAAAAGGAAAGACCAACGCGCAGAACGAAGCTCATAAGAAAGTTAAAACAGAATATTTAGTCATGACTGATGCTAACTCAATTATGAAAAAGGATGCTATAAAAGAACTTATGGCTGCTTTTACTTCTCGGAAGATTGCTTATGTTACTGGGAAACTATCCATAGTGAATAATGAAGTGAATGATGTTAGTAGTTCGGAAGCAAGCTATTGGGATAGTGATCTAGCAATTCGCGAACTTGAAGGAAGAATACAGACAATAACAGCTGGAAATGGTGCGATTTATGCATGCAGAACTTCTGATTATTATGATTTTAATCCGATACAATGTCATGACAGTGCTATGCCACCATTTTATGCATTAAACGGTAAGAGAGCTATTTGTAATCATGATGCAATTGCGTATGAAAAAGCTGGTGAGGTAATTGAAGATGAATTTGGACGGAAAGTTCGTATGAACCGAATTATTCTCAATCATATTTTACCTGATTTGAGAATACTCAATATTTTTAAGTATAAGTGGTTTTCGTACTTTTACTTTGGTCATAGGACATGCAGATATTTATTGTGGTGTTCGCATCTGATTGTATTTTTGACTAATGCACTTTTAATACCAAGTTCAACCTTTTTTCTTGTTACATTTGGTGGGCAGATACTATTTTATTTATTAGCTTTAACTAAAGCAGTAACTAAAACAAATAATAAACTATCTACTTTAATTTACTATTATTGCGTAACAATACTTGCTCAGTGGGTGGGAGTATATAAAATACTGACTGGGAAGTCCAAACCGTTTTGGGAGAAAGCTGAGAGTACAAGGTAAGACCTAATTAGACGAGGTGAAAGAAAATGAAAATAACTGTAGCAGGAGCAGGCTATGTTGGCCTATCAAATGCAATACTATTAGCTCAACATAATGAAATAATTGCTCTAGATATTATTCAAGATAAAGTTGATATGATTAATAATAGAATCTCACCGATTAATGATAATGAGATTGAAGAATATTTGGCAAATAAAAATTTGAATTTAAAAGCAACTACTGATAATTATATAGCATTTAAAGATGCAGACTATGTTATTATCGCTACACCAACCAATTATGATCCTGATAAGAATTATTTTAATACAAGAAATGTTGAAGCAGTTATTGCTAATGTTTTATCCATAAATCCAACTGCTGTGATGGTTATTAAGTCAACAGTACCGGTTGGTTATACTAAAAAAGTAAAAGAGATGTTTGAAACAGATAATATTATCTTTTCACCTGAATTCTTAAGAGAGGGTAAAGCCTTACACGATAACTTATATCCATCACGTATAGTTATCGGAGAACAATCGGAAAGAGCAAAGAAGTTTGCAAATTGTCTGATTCAAGGTGCGATTAAGGATGATATTAAGCTTTTATTTACCGGTTCAAATGAAGCAGAAGCTATTAAATTATTTGCCAATACATATCTTGCTTTAAGGATTGCATATTTTAATGAACTTGATACCTATGCTGAGATAAGAGGATTAGATACAAGACAACTTATTGAAGGAGTATGTCTTGATTCACGCATCGGTAACCACTATAATAATCCTTCATTTGGATATGGTGGATACTGCTTGCCTAAAGATACCAAACAGTTATTAGCTAATTATGCTGATGTTCCAAATAATATTATGGGGGCAATTGTTGATTCTAATAGGACTAGGAAAGATCATATTGCTGAGAGTATTTTTTCCAGAAATCCAAAAATTGTAGGGATTTATCGTTTAACAATGAAAACGGATTCTGATAACTTCAGACAATCTTCTATACAAGGTGTAATGAAGCGTATTAAAGCAAAAGGTATTGAAGTTGTAGTTTACGAACCAACATTAAAGGAAGACAGTTTCTATAATTCAAGAGTGATTAAAGATATTGATGAATTAAAGAGAATTTCAGATGTGATTGTCGCAAATAGAATGTCAGATGAATTAGAGGATGTAGAAGAAAAAGTATTTACGAGAGATTTGTTTAATAGGGATTAAAAGAGGAAATAAGATCAACTTTTTGTAAGATTCTGTTAGAACTTAGATTTAAAATGAGGATTTTTTTCGTGATAATGACATGAATGAAGGGGAAATACTGGTCTGATTTTTAAATATATCCAATTTTATTAAAGGGAGAAAGTCTCAGGAGTTAGAGGGGAGTAGAAAAATGGGATTGCAAGTATTAGTTTCTACTATGGGGCAATATGATTATAGCTTAATTGACAAGATGAATATCCAATCAGATGTTGTTGTAATTAATCAAAGTGATGAAAATGCTGAACATATCCTTGAAAAGGATGGAAAAAACATAAAATGGATCAGTTCAACACAGAGGGGACTAAGTCGTAGTAGGAATATGGCATTGGAAAATTCGAAAAGTGAAATATGTCTATTAGCAGATGATGATCTAGAATATTTGATGGATTATGAGAAGACAATTCTTTCTCAGTTTGAATTATATGAAGAGGCAGATATCATTGCTTTTCAAGTAGAAGGTATAGAAGGTTCTTTTAAACAATACTCAAATAAATCTTATAATGTAAATTATTTAACATCAATGAAAATATCGTCTGTAGAGGTTGCATTTAGATTAGATAGTATTAAAAAAAACGGTCTTAATTTCAATGAACTGTTTGGTGCAGGGTCAAAGTACTTTATGGGTGAAGAAAATATTTTTTTAATGAATTGTTTAAAATGTGGTTTGAAGATTAGATATGTACCTATTAAAATAGCAAACTTACATATTGGTCAGTCTACATGGTTTAAAGGATTTAATAAAGAATACTTATTAAATAGAGGAGCTGCATTTACAGCGATGTCACAAAGGTTGTCTTTATTTTTTATTATACAATTTGCGATTAGAAAAATAGACTTATTTGATAATGAGATAACTAAGTGCCAAGCTGTAAAGTATATGTTAGAGGGGAAAAGAGAGTATCTAAAAGATAAAAGGAAGATGCATTCTAATTTCATCCAAACATAATCATTACAAATTAAAGAGAAAATACTAAATGTTTAGTAACTCAATGAATATAAAAGGAGGTTTGAATGGACACTTGGATACTTTAATAATATTTGTCACATTTAACCCGGGTTCGTATATAGATTATTTAAATAAAAATATCAATTTAATTCTAAATAATAGCGAACACACGCAAGTAATAGTTATTGATAATAGTACAGACAGAGCTGGAATTATGGAATTAATTGATAATTATAAGTATTCGAAGAGATTTAATTATATTCTTAATGAAGTGAATAATGGACCCGGAAGTGGCTTTAATCAAGGTATAAGATACGCGATAACAAATCAATATAAGTATTGTTATTTGGTTGATCAAGACTCACTAATCGATGTGGAGTCTTTAGAGTCGTTGATAATATTTGCAAATACATCTAATATTGATTTTTCATTTCTTTCATCAAAAGTATTGTGTGAAAAAAATCTAACTGAGTTATATTATTTTAGAGCAAATTTCAATAAGAATATGTCCATTTTTTTTTCGAAAAAGAAAAATTATAAAGAAAAATATTTTAAAGTAAATGCTGCAGGATATACTGGGTTATTTTTGGATTTAGATACGATAAAAAGGAACAACATATTTATCAATGAAGATTTGTTTATTGCATTCGATGATTATGATTTTACTTATAGGCTTTCCAAGGTAAACGAAGGGTATGTAGTTACTGATAGTTATATAACTCATCCAAATAAAAGACTTAAATACAACTCATATTTTGGACAGTTTATTCTAAATTATTTAAGACAAATTCCCTTTAGTGAAGATTTCAGAAAATTAAAGTCCTCAAGAAATTATATGTATTTAATTGATGAATATGGATCTCAAAAATCGAAGTTTATAAAATTAAACCTAATAATTTATTTATTTAAATATATAGATAGAGATGTTTACAATAGAGCAGATAACTTGAAAAAGACTGTTACATTAATGAGAAGTATTAATATATAGCTTGAAATATTGTCATTTTATTATTGTTGAGATAAATTTGGAATAAATACTATATACTGCGTTAATATATTCGTTTTTACTTTTACTAATAGTTTGATATTAAGGTTTATATTTTTAAACTTCTAAGCTCATATCTGAAGCACAAAAAAGAAATCTCAAATGCTGACATAAACATTATCAAGGTAATAAGAATGATGAGGTTACTATAGTGAATAGCAAAGCAGCAAGTTTTATAAAAAATTTTTCTTACACAATAGCTTCAAATTTGATTTCTCTCGTTGTCTCAACAGTAGTTATTCTAATCGTTCCTAAATTGATAGGTATTGATGATTACGGTTATTGGCAACTTTATTTATTTTATATTTCATATGTTGGTTTTTTACACTTTGGCTGGAACGATGGTATTTATTTAAGATATGGTGGAAAGCAATACAGTGAGCTTAATGAAAAGCTTTTTTTCTCACAGTTTTATATGTTGTTTTTTTTTCAGATATTTGTTGCAATAATCTTATTTACTTCAGCTAGATTTATCATTAAAGATGATAATAAATTGTTTATAATCGAAATGGTTGCTTGTGGGTTAATACTACTTAATACCAGATATATGTTACTTTATATTTTACAAGCTACGAATAGAATTAAGGATTATTCTCAAATTATTATAATGGATAGATTAGTATATATTCTTCTTTTACTATCATTTTTGGCATTTGGTATTCGAGATTATAAGCTAATGATAATAGCAGATTTAATTGGAAAATTAGTTGCTTTAATTTATTCTATTTATTGTTGTAAAAATATTATATTTTTAAAAATTTCCTCATTCTTTTTAAGCTTTAGTGAAACGAAAGAGAATATTAATGTTGGAATAAAGCTAATGTTCTCTAATATGGCTAGTATTTTAATTATTGGCGTGGTTAGATTTGGAATAGAACAAAATTGGGATGTAGAAACTTTTGGAAAGTTAGCTCTCACATTAAGTATATCTAATCTTATGATGCTATTTATTAATGCTGTAGGTATTATATTGTTTCCCATATTAAGAAGAACAGATGTGGGGAAATTGTCAAATATATATTGTGTTATGAGAGATGTTTTAATGGTGATGTTACTAGGCGTATTAATAATTAATTTCCCCCTTAAATTTGTTATGACTGCATGGTTACCGGAATATTCAGATAGTTTGATTTATATGACTTTGGTATTTCCAATGTTTATTTATGAGGGCAAGATGGCACTTTTAATAAATACGTTTTTAAAGACAATGAGAAAAGAAAAGCAAATGTTGAGAATTAATATTATATCCTTGATGTTAAGTATTTTAGTAACTATATTAACTTCACTAGTATTTAAAAATTTAGACTTAGCTATTCTATCTATAGTCATGATCCTAGCTTTTCGATGTGTTCTTGCTGAGATTTTTATATCTAAATTATTGGGTATTTCTTTAACTAAAGATATTTTACTAGAGATAATGTTGACACTGATTTTTGTGCTAGCTGGTTGGTTTATAAATTCATGGATTGCAGTATTAATTTATACATTCGCATATTTAATTTATTTAATTATTAAAAGAAATGACATATCTATCACAATGAAAAATTTTAAACTCCTTATGAAATAATATTTGGATTGCAAGAAAGGATGAACTTGTTTTATGCAGATATTGGTAACTGGCGGTGCGGGTTATATAGGATCACATACTTGTTTTGCATTGCTTGAGGCAGGACACAGAGTTATTGTGTTAGATAATCTATGCAACAGTAAGGTTTCTACTCTTGACAAAATTAAGCTACTAACGAATAAAGAGATAATATTTTATCCTCTAGATGTCACAAATGAATCTAGTGTAGATAGTATATTTTTAAATCACAGAATCGATGCAGTTTTTCACTTTGCTGGACTAAAGTCAGTAAGTGAGTCGGTGAAAAAACCGTTAGAATACTACTATAACAACGTTGTAAGTACATTGATATTAGCTAAAGCGTGTCAGAAATACAATATAAATAAATTTATTTTTAGTTCTTCAGCTACAGTATATGGGAGGAATAAAGTTCCGTTTTTAGAAGATTCAGAGTTGATGTCTGCGACGACTCCCTATGGTGAAACAAAAGTTATAAGTGAACGTATATTAACTGACGTAGCAAAAGCTAATTCTGAATTCTCAGTTTCTCTATTAAGGTATTTTAACCCTGTTGGAGCTCATAAAAGTGGATTGATCGGAGAAGCACCTAATAACATCCCAAACAACTTAATGCCCTATATTACGCAGGTGGCTAAAGGGAAAATGAGGAAATTAAAGATATTTGGTGATGATTATCCAACCGTAGATGGAAGTGGTGTAAGAGATTATATTCATGTTGTGGATTTAGCTCTAGGCCATGTTGCTGCGTTGAATAATCTATTACCTGGTGTAAATGTATATAATCTTGGAACTGGAAAGGGGACAAGTGTATTTCAATTGGTGAAAGCTTTTGAAGAAGTTAATAATGTACATGTTCCTTATGAAATAACAAACCGTAGATCTGGAGACATCGCTGAGTGTTATGCTGATGTAAGTAAAGCAGAAAAAGAACTAAAGTGGAAGGCTAAACTAGGAATTATAGACATATGTAGGGATGCCTGGCGTTTTGAAAAGAAATATGAGGTATAATAAAAAAGGTTAATTCAAAGATTGTTTTAGAATACATCTGTGCATTATCTGAAATAATAGATTATAATCTTATTTTATTCCATGGCATGTTGTAAACAACAATTTATACTTGATAATGAGGATGCTATTGATGTCAATCATGTTCAATCAAGATCTCATGGTACTATCATTATAAGAATTGAAATTACATATAAATTGCATTGGTAGTCGATTCATTACATTAATTTTTGCTTAAGAGGAGGAATTTAATTGAAAGGCATTATCCTAGCAGGTGGCAGCGGTACACGCCTATACCCATTAACAATGGTCACAAGTAAGCAGCTTTTACCTATTTACGACAAACCAATGATCTACTATCCACTATCCACATTAATGCTAGCGGGCATTAAAGAGATTCTTATTATTTCCACTCCAGAGGACACGCCTAGATTTGAAAGCTTATTAGGTGACGGTTCTCAATTTGGAATATCACTACAATATATAGTCCAACCTACTCCTGACGGTTTAGCTCAGGCATTTATACTGGGTGAGGATTTTATAGGTAGTGATTCAGTTGCCATGATCCTTGGAGATAATATCTACTATGGCAATGGAATGCGGAAAATGTTGCAACGTGCTTCTTCTAAACAACAAGGAGCAACGGTATTCGGATATCATGTACAAGATCCAGAGCGCTTCGGCGTGGTAGAGTTTAATGAAGAAGGTAAAGTATTAAGCGTGGAAGAAAAACCAACTCAACCAAAATCTAACTATGCAATTACTGGTCTATATTTTTATGATAACAGAGTTATTGAGATTGCTAAGAACGTTGAGGTCTCTTCACGTGGAGAATTGGAGATTACCTCCATTAATGAAGCTTACTTAAATCTTGGTGAGCTTGATGTGGAACTCCTAGGTCGGGGATTCACCTGGTTAGATACAGGAACTCATCAAAGTCTTGTTGACGCAACTAACTTTGTACGGACTATTGAAGATCATCAAGGAATCAAGATCGCCGCTCCGGAGGAAATTGCATATATTAATGGATGGATTACTAAAGAACACTTGTGGAAATGCGGGGAGAAGTTGAGTAAGACAGGGTATGGTCAGTATTTGATGAAAGTAGCAACAGGTAAAATACAATACTAATAACTGAAAGTGTGGCAGAGATGAAAATTACAGAAACCTTTTTGCAAGGCGTATTAGTCGTTGAACCAGCTGTTTTTGGGGATCACCGCGGTTGGTTTATGGAGACGTATAGCGGAGCTAAGTTTAAAGACCATGGAATAGATATGGAGTTTGTACAAGATAACCAATCCTACTCTGCAACTAAAGGAACATTACGTGGTTTGCATTTTCAATTACATCCCAAGGCACAGACGAAGCTGATTCGGTGTACACGTGGTGCTATTTTTGATGTAGCCGTAGATATCAGAAAAGGTAGTCCTACCTATAGTAAATGGTTCGGCATTGAACTGAATGCTGAGAACAAGAAGCAACTGCTGATCCCAAAAGGATTCGCACATGGATTCATGACACTAACAGAAGACGTAGAGGTTCAGTATAAGTGCGATGAGCTTTATGCCCCGGAATGTGATGGGGGTATTCTGTGGAATGATCCTTCTATTGGCATTGAATGGCCTCTTCATATTACACCTGTATTATCTGCCAAGGATGAGAAGGCGCCTTTATTAAAAGATGCTAATTTGAATTTTTTTTACAATAACTAATAAAGCTAATAGATCGGGAGTGCGTTCATTGAGTAAGCAAAAGATGCTGGTTACGGGTGGTGCCGGATTTATTGGAGGCAACTTCGTACAGTATATGATAGATAAATATCCGCATTATGATATTGTGAATTTGGATTTGCTAACTTATGCGGGTGATCTAACGAAACATAAGGATATTGAGTCCAAATCCAATTATCGGTTTGTTCAAGCTGACATTGCTGACCGAGAGGCAATATTGTCTCTTTTTGAGTTGGAAAAATTCGATTATGTTGTTCATTTCGCTGCGGAGAGTCATGTGGATCGCTCAATTACTGATCCTGCGATATTCGTTCGTACGAATGTTATGGGGACACAGGTACTACTGGATGCAGCTAAAAAATTCGGCATTACTAAATTCCTCCATGTCTCTACGGATGAAGTGTATGGCGAACTCGATTTTGATCCTACTGTATTTTTTACCGAAGAAACACCTTTGCAGCCTAACAGTCCTTATAGTGCTAGTAAAACAGCGTCTGATTTGCTAGTCCGTGCGTATTATGAGACCTTTGGTTTACCAATGAACATAACACGCTGCTCGAATAATTACGGTCCCTATCATTTTCCTGAAAAACTGATTCCACTGACCATCTCAAGAGTATTAAATGAAGAGAAGGTTCCTGTATACGGAGACGGGAAAAATATTCGCGACTGGCTCCATGTCTGGGATCACTGTGCGGCCATTGACCTTGTTGTGCACGAAGGAGTAAGTGGTGAAGTTTATAATGTGGGTGGTCATAATGAGAGAACTAATCTTGAAGTAGTTAAGACGATTATCAGTACCTTGGGGAAATCTGAAGATTTGATTGAATTTGTAACAGATAGATTAGGACATGATAAACGCTACGCCATTGATCCAACGAAACTTGAGAATTTAGGTTGGAAGCCAACTTATACTTTTGAGACCGGAATTGCGCAGACGATCCAATGGTATATTGATAATGCTGAATGGTGGCAACAAATCCTTAGTAACGAATCGCATAAGTGATTTATGCACGACTTAACGGTTAAGAAAAGAAAAGGTAATTTAATGAATAAAAGATTTGTCCTTTTCGTATGCTTGCTATTGTTAATTACTGGTTTATTCAGTGCAGGCCGTTTCTTAGCTCTATCTGAACCTCCCAAGCAAGCCGATGTCATCATCGTCCTAAGCGGAGGCCAAGGCCGTGTGGAAAAGGCAGCTGAGTTATATAAAGCAGGCTATGCTCCTTATGTAATTCTTTCCAATGCAAAAGAGGCAACGAGTAAATCGGGTGACATGGTCCAAACCGCCCTAGCTTTAGGCATACCCCAGGACGTTATCTATACCGAGAACGCGGCGGATAGCACTTATCAGAATGCCGAGTACACTCTTCCTATAATGAAGGAATACGGTTTTAAATCTGCGATTGTTGTTTCCTCTGACTTTCACATGCGGAGGGTGAAATTTCTTTTTGGTCGTGTGTACAAAAAATCGGAGATTGAGCTGACGTTTGTGGGTTCTGCATCAGGATATAACGCTAAACACTGGTGGAGTGACCGAAAGAGTAGAGAAACAACGTTCAACGAGTATGTGAAAATGATCGGCAACACCTTTGGTTACAATGGTCCAGAGGCAAAAAGTACCCTTGATCAGATTAAGAACTGGTTTCGCTAAAGGATTTCATATAAGATTAACATCTTAACCCGGCGATTATATTCGACGGGTATTTCTATATAAGTAGGGTTTATCTCAAGTGGATATTTCTATTTGGATTTTATCTATTCGTTTATTCGAGGAGAAAAATAATGAAATAACTAATAGACTACATTCTCATGAGTATAAGATTGTATTTGTGACAAGAATATATTTTAAATATAAATTTATACAGCGCATAAATAAGATATTTTTCATAAATCGCTATTCATGACATGGCGAATATTGGAGCATACTAAGTTTCAGCAGAGAGTAGATTAGATATATCATTCTAATTGCAATGACTCAATTATCAATGTAAATCAATGTAAATCAATGTAACGTATAAAAGAATTAAATTTTTGTCTCTCATTTTCCTGCAACTTTGTATCTTTGGGATAATTTCTTAGACTGTATTCGATTGTCGGAATAAATAGTTTTTAGTTGGAAATTATTGTGGTATTTTTACGTTACATTTTACTGTTAATGCGTTATGGTCTAACGGAGAAGCAAAAAAAGGACTAAGAATCAGTCCTTTTGAATTCATAATCGTCTTCATTTTTCACATTTAATGCTAATGATGTTAGGAAGAATGTAATTGGTGCATATCGAATGTGTTCCATAATATCTATTAGTAATGCACTCGAAAGTAGAACGACCCAGAACAACAAAACAAAAACTGGGGCAACCTTATTTGCTTGATACTTAATAGTTTTAAATGTCTTTTTTAGTATGGTAAATGTTAGAAAAAGCCAAAGCGCCAGCCCGATAAACCCATATTTATATACAATAAAAACATAGTTATTGTCTGCTACATTTGGCGCTCCAAGTTCACCCTTCATAGGGCCCGAACCTATCAATGGGTGAGACTTAATGTAAACCCCAATGTTTGCCCAGTATAAGGTTCTGCCTTGAAAGCTGCTTTGATAAACCAAATCTCCAGAAAGCACTTTGCTGATTCCACTTACCAAATAGCCAAACTGACCAGAATTATGCTGTCCGTTAATTAGGACGTAGTGGTATGCAGTATATACTACCAGGATACTCATGATCAATATTACAAAGCTTCTAATTTTATGTTTTCGTGCTAATAGTATATTGGCCACCAACACTAGTAGGCATGTGGAAAGACCGATTATCGTGGCTGTTCTTGATTGAGTAATTAACACAGTTCCAAAGCTAATTAGAAACATAAAAATGTTCCTTTTGTTCACAAATAACAATTTGTAAAAGTACCATACAGCACATGATGCCATGAATACAGCTAGGAAGTTTGGATTTCCAAAAGTTCCAATAGCGCGGTTAGAGAACTCGTTAGCGATTGTGGTCATGTCTCGACCTGAGAAAAGCCCCAAGCTAAAACCACCAAAACGCATTTGAATTATGCATAGAAAGAACTGGAATATCACAAAGAATTTGATTGCTTTTTCGAAAAACAAAGGTGAAACACTAAGTAATGAGCCTAGAAAAAACGCTGAGAACATTATTAACGGTTTATACATATCTACTAAATCCTCTAGAACAACTACGCCTCCAAATAATGCATTGTATCCCATAGATATTAGCTGCCACAGAAAAATGGCTGCAATTATAAGAAGTGTTCTACCAGCGGAAAGTGATATTTTAACTTCAAATCTCGTCATGTAAATCAGAAATAATATTGCTCCAATCAAAATGATAGAGCTAAAGTCCATGATTCTTAGGAAGTTCTCGCCCATAAATCCCGGATATGGTTTCATGATCAAATAGGCGAGAATAATGACCATTAATAACTGCTGCGTCCTATTTAACTCTTTAGTTTGCATATAATACCCTCCTGCCGGTAGCTATTATAGCAAGATATTCCAAGAATTGATAGACATAATTATACATTGTTCTACCATTTTCAAAACTTAAGTTATTAGTGTCAGTAGCAACTGTTTAGAACTATTTTATTTGTTGGCTTGGTTCGTTACATATCTCAGCAGTATCTCACCCAAGCTACTAATCACTGAAACTCTTTTGAACCTTAACATCTTTAGATGCAAAACGATGTTTTTTTACTCTCCCAAGATTCAATTCAACTAATCCGTCAAAACTATTCTTTTTAACTTACTTTTTTACCAAAAGCCCCCCAAGTAAACCAAAAGGATACCATTAGTAAAAAGAGTCCGATATTAAAAATCGAATAGATTAGGGTTATGCCTAAAAAGGTAATTTTTTTCAATATGATCGATTATCTATATAGACTCTTCTATAAACTAATAATTAATCAAAAAATAACTCATCCTAACCGTAGCGAACCTACGGTTTTTTATTTATAATAATTATTATCTGGATTTCATAAAGCGTTCAAAAAATCTGTAAAAAGTCTTATTTTCGTGTGATATACTTAACACAGTGTTTTGAGATGTTGTGAAAGTGAACGGTATGTAAGATATTAATTTATATAATTGGATTTCAGCAACTTATAGAGACTAGGATGGTGAACTATCGATGCACATCGTCGTCGTTGGCCTGAATTATCGTACGGCTCCCGTGGAGGTTCGGGAACAGTTTGCTTTTGCGGAAAGTGATCTTCCGGCAGCGCTCCATCAACTGATGAAGACGAAGGGTGTGCTAGAAGGGGTCTTAGTAGCTACCTGCAACCGTACGGAAATTTATGTGGTGATGGACCGCCTTCATATGGCTGGTTATTTCATCCGCGGCTTTATGGAGCAATGGTTTGGTGTGAAAAGCGAGCAATTTGCTCAGCATATGTATATTTATGAAGACGAACAGGCGATTGCGCATTTGTTCCGCGTGACTTGCGGCCTGGATTCCATGGTGATTGGGGAGACGCAGATCCTGGGACAGGTGCGGAGTTCTTTTCTCACAGCTCAGGCAGAGGGTGTAACTGGAACTTGGTTCAATCGGTTGTTCAAGCAAGCGGTGACGCTGGGCAAAAGAGCACATAGTGAAACGTCAATCGGCGAGAGCGCAGTATCGGTCAGTTATGCGGCTGTGGAGCTGGGCAAGCGGATTTTTGGCATGTTCACTGGGAAAAAAGTGCTGATTCTCGGCGCCGGCAAAATGAGCGAGCTTACCGTGAAGCATCTATACAGTAGTGGTGCTGCAGAAGTGATTGTCGCTAACCGTACGCTGTCGCGTGCGATTGAATTGGCGGAGAAGTTCTCGGGTAAGCCAAGCACGATTGAAGATGCGTTAACAACTCTAAATGAAGTAGATATCGTGATCAGCTCAACAGGAGCAGACGGGTATGTGCTTACGGCTGATAAGGTAGCGCATGCTATGAAACGCCGCCCTTCGCGGCCGCTTTTTATGATTGATATTGCTGTACCACGTGATATTGATCCTGCGGCGGCAAGTGTGCCGGATGTTTTTTTGTATGATATTGACGATCTGGAGGGCATTGTGGAGAATAATCTGGAAATGCGCCGAAGTGAAGCTGCGAAGATTGAAGTGATGATCAGCGAAGAAATGGATGAGTTCCAACTGTGGCTCAAGACGCTTGGGGTAAGACCGGTGATCCGGGCGCTCCAGGATAAATCGAATACGATTCATGAAGAAACGATGGAGAGTCTGTTCAACAAGCTGCCCGAGCTGGACGAGCATCAGCGGAAAGTGATCCGCCGTCTGACTAAAAGTATCGTGAACCAGATGATGCATGATCCGATCAATGTAATTAAAGAGCTGTCCGGCGGTAAGCAAGGGAATGAAGCTCTTGATTATTTTTCCAAAATCTTTGCGTTGCAGGAACAGCTCAAATCCGATTCAGATGATGGAGACATTGCCCCGGTGAAGCAGTCTAATTCTGGAGAACGTACGGCTGGCAGCGCTGATTTCTCTGTGCCTAAAACGGCGCTTGCTCCGGCAGGCTTGCTGGGTGGGTGAATAATATGCAACTGCTGAACGGAATATATGATGCCGCTCTGCTGGTCTATGCCCTGAGCCTGCTGTTTGTTTTCTCGGATTGCCTTAAAAGGAGTCCGGGTGGGAAGCGGTTAGGCACGGGGCTTCTTGTTGTTGTGGGTCTTTTGCAAGTTGCAGGACTTGGAATTCGTTTCTCTCAGGAGAAAGGCCTGCCTATTTTTACTCCTTATGATTTCTTGTTTTGGTTTGCGTTTAGTATTGTGCTGACTTCGCTTGCGGTGGCTTTTACACGTGGAGGCGAGTTTACGATTTTGCTGCTCAGTATGGCTGGTTTTAGTGTTTTTCTGCTTAATCGGGTCTGGCTGACGGCGGGTGGGCATACGCTTGAGACTTGGAGTGCGGTGTATGGCTGGCTGACGATGCATGTGATTTTGGCAAATTTGAGTTTTGCAGCACTGACGTTAGGGACGGTTTTTGCAATATTGTACTTGTTCCTGCACACCAGACTCAAAAGCAAGAAATGGAGCGACCGGATCCGTCGTTTGCCGAACCTGGAGACTACAGATAAATACTCTTACACCGCTATTTTGGTGGGCACTCCTTTGCTGGGAATATCGCTGGTGGTGGCGGGTTTGTCTATAGTATCTGAGGGACGGACGCTTTTATTGAAGGATTTAAAAGTATTAACGACTCTTATCGGTCTTGGGATTTACATATTTTATATTATCTTTAAGAAGTCCGGGCGGAAAAGTGGAGTAAGTATGGCTCGCTGGGCGATTTTAGGATATGCTTTTATTATCTTGAACTTTCTGTTGAATTCTTGGTCTGATTTTCACGGTTGGAGCGGGGAGTGAAGGGCATGACGCGTTATTTACCCATAATGCTGGATTGTGAAGGGCAGCACTGTGTGGTTATTGGCGGTGGTGTCGTGGCTGAACGTAAGGTGAGCGGGCTGTTGGAAGCTGGAGCGGCGGTTAAGGTGATTAGTCCTTCTTTGACAGATCCGCTTGATTCTCTAGCTGAAAAAGGTCTTCTGATCTGGATGGACCGTACTTATGCTCCCGGAGATCTCCGTGGGGCCTTTCTCGTATATGCAGCCACTAACGATAGGGCGGTTAATGAAGAGGTTGCGCGGGAGTCTAGACGGCTTGGAATTCATGTGAATGTGGCCAGCCATGCGGAAGCGGGAAACTTTATCACGCCCGGAGTGGTTCGGAGGGGACGTTTGACGGTAGCTGTATCTACTTCAGGTGCTGGCCCGCTTGCGGCAACGAAGATCAAAAATGTGCTTGAAAAAGCGCTGGATGCGGCGTATGAGCCATATTTAGATTTTGTGCATGCCATGCGAACCCGGATTAAGGAAAAAGAACCTTCTGCTGAAGTTCGTGGAAGGCTTTTGCGGAAGCTAGGCGCGCTGGATGTGTTGAACGAGATGAGTAAGGGTACCTTCATAGCGTGGAGCCCGGAGGATATGGACGCTTGGATTGCTGAGCAACGGGTGGAGTAAAAGTGCGCGTGGACACTGTAAAGATTAGAAAATTGGGTTAGATTAAGATATGAAGTGATGAGCGGTTTTGAGTAATTATAATGAATGGCTGAGTTGGCTCGTAGTGGCTGGGATGGCGGAATGTACGGTAAAAATACTGTTGAATCGAGCTTAAGTAGCTTGGATGGCGGAATGTACGGTAACAATGCCCTCTAAATGAGCAATAGTCGTCGAAGGAGCTAAAAGAAAGGCAAAAATGCCTTTAAATTGAGCAATAACCACCATGTTAGTTAAAAGAGAAGCAATAATGCCCTTAAAATAAGCAACAGTCGCCGAATGAGCTAAATAAAAGGCAATAATGCCTTTAAATTGAGCATTAACCACCATGTTAGTTAAAAGAGAAGCAAAAATGCCCTCTAAACGAGCCACAATCGCCGAAGGAGCTTATAAAAGGCAATAATGCCTCAAATTTGGCGGGAATTATCCGAAGTAGCGAATTCAAAGGCAATAATGCCTTTTTTAGAGTGAGAGTAGTTAATTGGTTAGTTTGGGTTTGGATTTCTAGTGCAAGGTTCTGCGGTGAAGAGTAAGAGGCGAACGTTACCAGGAGGAATGGACAAATGCGTAAGGTTATAGTGGGGAGTAGACAAAGCGCGCTTGCGTTGACGCAAACGGGACATGTGATTGCTGATCTGGAGCGACTTAGCGAGGAGCATGGTTTTGGATTTACTTTTGAAGTGAAAAAGATCGTCACCAAAGGTGACCGCATTCTTGACGTTACTTTATCCAAGGTAGGCGGCAAAGGGTTGTTCGTGAAAGAAATCGAGCAAGCGATGCTGGAAAAAGAAATTGACATGGCGGTGCACAGCATGAAAGATATGCCATCTGAGCTACCGGATGGGTTGATCAATGGTGCTGTGCCGAAGCGAGTCGATCCGCGTGATGTTTTGATCTCTAACGGAGGCGTCTCGCTAGACGAGCTGCCTCAGGGTGCACGCGTAGGCACAAGCAGCCTACGCCGATCCAGCCAGCTCGCTGCGCTGCGGCCTGATCTGGTCATTGAGCCCGTGCGCGGCAACATTGACTCGCGGCTGCGCAAGCTGGAGAGCGGCGAATACGACGCAATCCTGCTGGCAGCGGCGGGGCTGTCGCGCATGGGCTGGCAGGATCGCGTGAGCGCCTACCTGCCGCCGGAGGTTTGCCTGCCCGCTGTAGGGCAGGGCGCACTCGGCATCGAGTGCCGCGCAGATGACGCTGACCTGCGGAAGCTGCTGGCATTATACAACGATGCCGATACGGCATTGACGGTAGCGGCGGAGCGCACGTTCCTTGGCGTGCTGAATGGCGGCTGCCAAGTGCCGATTGGTGCTCATGCGGTGCTTGACACAGCCGCCAAAGCTGCTACCGCTGAGCACAAAGTAATCTCGTTAACGGGGATGGTGGGAACACCGGACGGTTCAACGATTTTGAAAGAAACTTGCACGGGGATTGACCCGGTACAGCTCGGCGAAGAAGTCGCTAAAAAGCTGATTGCAAGAGGAGCGGAGAAGATACTGTCAGACGTTAGGGGATGAGTGGATTGACGGGGAAGGTTTATTTGGTAGGTGCAGGTCCCGGGGACGCAAAGCTGATTACTGTGAAAGGCCTCGAGTGTATCCAAAAAAGCGACGTGCTGGTGTATGATCGCTTGGCAAGTCCTAGATTGCTGAAATGCATGAAACCCGGCGGGGAGAAGATCTATGTAGGCAAGCTGCCGGATCGCCACACGATGAAGCAGGAAGAGATTAATCAATTGTTAGTTGATTTGGCTTTACAGGGGAAAACAGTGGTGCGGCTTAAGGGTGGGGACCCTACGATTTTTGGCCGGGTGGGTGAAGAAGCGGAGCTGCTGCGCAAAAATGGGATCTATTACGAAATCGTACCGGGCATCACGTCAGCGATCAGTGTACCTGCCTATGCGGGTATACCTGTTACGCACCGCGATCATGCCTCTTCCCTATCGATTATCACCGGGCATGAGAGTCCGGATAAACTGGATCATTCCATTCATTGGGATAAAGTAACGAACGCCACGGGAACGTTAGTGTTTCTAATGGGCGTAGCTAAAATAGGTTATATCAGCGCTCAGCTGATCAAGCACGGGCGGCCGCCAGAAACACCAGTGGCACTTGTGCGCTGGGGCACCCGCGCGGATCAGGAGACGCTGACGGGAACCCTCGCCGATATTGAGGCGAAGGTGAAGGCGGCGGATTTTCAGCCGCCGGCAGTCATCGTCGTCGGCGACGTGGTGCTGCAGCGTGAGCAGCTGAAGTGGGTCGAGGCGATGCCGTTATTCGGCAAACGCATCGTGGTGACACGGGCTCGCAGCCAAGCAAGCGAGCTGGTGGATAGAATTGAAGAACTCGGCGGGGAACCCTATGAGTTCCCGGTGATCGAGACGATCATGCCGGAAGGGGCAGAGAAGAAGGCGAAGATTGCTGCGGCGTTTGGCGCGCTGGAATCGTACGACTGGGTATTCTTCACTAGCCCGAACGGCGTGGATTTTTTTTGGCGCCACTTGGCGGAGCTGGGGGCGGACATTCGCGGGCTACACCGCGCGCGTATTGCAGCGGTGGGGCCAGGCACAGCCGCCGCGCTGGCGCAGCGCGGGGTGATTGCTGAAGAACTTCCGGCAAAGTTTCAGGCGGAAGGTCTGATTGAGACGTTCGGTCCCCAGCTGCTGCCGGGGCAGAACGTGCTATTGCCGCGCGGCGATCTGGCGCGGGACTGGCTGCCGGACAAGCTGAGAGAGCTTGGCCTTCAGGTGACAGACGTGGATACTTATGAAACGGTTGTCACGGGTGAGGATGACGACGAGCTGCTGAAGCTGCTAGAGGAAGGTCGCGTTCACGCGGTAACCTTCACCAGCTCGTCAACCGTGCGTAATTTCATACACATCCTGAAACGGATGGGGCTTGAAGATCCGCTCCCGCTGCTTGCAAATGTGAAAATCGCCTGCATCGGCCCGTTAACGGAGCAGACTGCGGTAGACGCGGGACTGACACCGGGACTCTTGCCTGAAGAGGCAACCATAGATAGTTTGGTGCAGGAGCTCTGCCGCTGGAATGCGGAGACTCAGCTGCAGTAGCGCTCGGATCGAGGATAGAACGAAGCAATAGTTTACTGGTGAGCTTAACTTACGTAGCTTGCTTTCTGGTGGGAAGGTAAAAGCTGATTACTCCGCGGGGAGAGTAGTAGCTGTTCTACGGAGAAAGGCAGTGCCTGCTTAGAAATATAGCGCTCAGCTTATAATTAGTTACATTACAGGCTAGAGTTTTGTTCGTGGTTACTAAATAGTTCGTAGTTACATGTGAGTTCGTGGTTATTAAATAGTTCGTGGTTACATGTGAGTTTAGAGTTTGTTCGTAGTTACTAAATAGTTCGTGGTTACATGTGAGTTGGTAGTTATTAATGAGTTCGCGGTTACTTTTACTAACTAACATTTGTTGGTTTACTCGCCGTTATATCTACGCTCAAAAGTGCCACATCGCTACCTTCAAGTAACATATAAATTGAACTCCGAACGTAGTGACTTATGGAGTCCGGAGGATAATATTTGGTTGTAAACTAACTGGTATGTAGAGAATATGCAGTAGGTTAATGTGAGCAGATCTGCTTGAGGTTTAGGTTTAGTTGTACTTTATACAATTAAATTTCCTATATATCAGCTAAAGCCGAGTTTAGTTGTAGTATGTGCAATTAAATATCCGCTAAATGAGGAATCTTCGCACTTTTGTAATAAATAACTGTAGAGAATGCAACTAAAGCTTACAATTAGGACAAAACATCGAGATAGTTGCACAAACTACAACTATACGCAGTTAGCTAGTGGTCGGCGGTTTGGTTGTAGCTAATTTAGACTTGGCTGCGGCTAGTTGTAGTTTGCTGCCAGACACATAATTTGGTTTTATATTTTATTTTTCAGGAGGATGAACAAATGAGCTTTCCAATTACACGTCACCGCCGTTTGCGCGGCTCTGCTGGAATTCGTGGCATGGTGCGGGAGACGATACTGAATGTGCTGGATATGGTACAGCCTATTTTTGTGACTTATGGAACAGGTGTGAAGAATGAGATTAGCTCGATGCCGGGTGTGTATCATTTTTCGCTGGATACGTTAAAAGCAGAGGTGGACGAGATTGCCGCACTAGGCATCCCGGCTGTATTGTTGTTCGGGATTCCTGAGACGAAGGATGCTATCGGTTCTTCCGGTTTTGCAGAGGATGGAATTGTGCAAGAGGCTACTCGCTTGATCAAGCAGTGGTACCCAGAGCTGTTGGTCGTTGCAGATACCTGCCTTTGTGAATTTACGGATCACGGACATTGTGGAATGGTGCATACGCATACGGTGAATGGTGTGGTCCATGGCGATGTTATCAACGATGCCTCGCTGGAGCTTTTGACTCGTACGGCGGTATCCCAAGCAAAAGCTGGAGCAGATATTATCGCCCCTTCCAACATGATGGATGGATTCGTTCACGCAATTCGTGCGGGACTTGATGAGAACGGCTTTGAGCATGTGCCGATTATGTCGTATTCGGTCAAATATGCTTCGGCATTTTATGGCCCTTTCCGCGAAGCAGCGGATTCAGCACCACAGTTCGGGAATCGCAAAACATATCAAATGGACCCTGCCAATCTGCGCGAAGCACTCCGTGAAGCAGAATCCGATGTGCTGGAAGGCGCGGATATGTTAATGGTGAAGCCAGCTCTGGCTTACCTAGATGTGATTCGTACGATTCGTGATCAGTTTGATCTTCCTTTGGTGGCTTATAATGTGAGTGGAGAATATTCCATGGTAAAAGCAGCGGCATTGCAAGGCTGGATCGACGAGCAAGCCGTTGTGCTGGAAATGCTGACGGGCATGAAACGTGCTGGTGCGGACATTATTATTACTTATTTTGCAAAAGATGCAGCCCGCTGGCTGCGCGGCTAATCTTCATCACACCGACATCGCGGCAGCTAATATATGTTTGTACAAGCTTGTGTAACCAAGAAGAGAATAGGAGTGAAGATACATGAGTAATGTGCCAATGGCGCGTAAAGAGGAAGCGTCCCGGAAGGCTTTTGATGAAGCAAAACAATATATTCCCGGCGGGGTGAACAGCCCTGTACGGGCGTTTAAATCCGTAGGTCTGACTCCGATTTATGTGGATCATGGGATAGGTTCGCGTATTTTTGATATCGACGGCAACAGCTTTATCGACTATGTGCTCTCATGGGGTCCGCTGATTATGGGTCATGCGCATCCCGAGGTTGTGAAGGCATTGCAGGAGACGGCGGTAAAAGGGACAAGCTTTGGCGCTCCAACGCTACTCGAAACGGAAATGGCAAAAACCGTTGTTGAACGAGTGGCATCTGTAGATATCGTACGCATGGTTAACTCTGGAACGGAAGCTACGATGAGCGCGATTCGTTTGGCACGTGGTTACACTGGACGCAGCAAAATCTTGAAATTTGAAGGCTCCTACCACGGTCACGCGGATAGTCTGCTTATTAAGGCTGGCTCTGGTGTAGCTACATTGGGCTTGCCGGATAGCCCGGGTGTCCCAGAAGGCGTTGCAATGAATACCATTACGGTTCCTTACAATGATTTGGAGTCCACTCAGATTGCTTTCGAACGTTTTGGCAATGAGATTGCCGCAGTGATCGTAGAGCCGATTGCCGGCAACATGGGCGTGGTTCCACCGCTTCCAGGCTTCCTGGAAGGGCTTCGTAAATTAACTTCTGACAATGGTTCGCTGCTTATTTTTGATGAGGTTATGACAGGCTTCCGTGTTAATCGTGGCTGTGCTCAAGGCTTGTTCGGGATTACTCCGGATATTACTTGTTTTGGCAAAGTTATCGGCGGCGGACTTCCAGTGGGTGCTTATGGCGGCAAAAGAGAGATCATGGAGCAAATCGCTCCTACTGGACCGATTTATCAGGCGGGCACACTTAGTGGTAATCCATTGGCGATGGCAGCCGGATATACTACGCTCAAGCTGTTGACCCCGGAAGTATATGATCGTCTGGAACAATTGGGTGCACGTCTGGAAGCGGGTTTGAAAAAGAATTCAATTGAGACTGGCATTCCGCTCACTATCAACCGGGTTGGATCGATGGTTTGCCCATTCTTTACTGAAGGACCTGTAATCAATTTTGAAACGGCTAAGTCCAGTGACACGGATCTTTTCCGTCGTTATTTTGGTCATATGGTAAACCAAGGCATCAGTGTGCCACCTTCACAGTTTGAGGGGATGTTCATATCGGCTGCACATAGTGAGCAAGATATTGATGATACCATTGAGGGCCATTATAATGCCCTGAAGGCCCTTTGAGCATCGGAGCCGGAGAAAGAACCGGTGGTGGCGCTTGGACCCGGCGTGGAGAGTGGCTGGAGGTAACACCCGGCAAAATCATTACTGGAGCCGAGGATACGCAGGCAACGATTGACAAGTGGCTGTTAGAAACTGTAGGCATGCCCGAGAAACTTCATCTGCGGTTACGCCGCGAGGGAGGCATTCAGTGGAAAGGCGACCGGCTTCGGCTGGCGCTTTTTCCCGATCGTGAAGCGGGGCTTGAACCGATATGGGAAGAGCTTGAGGTGCTGTATGAGGATGATTTTTGCCTGGTAGCTCATAAACCAGCTGGGCTGGCGGTACATCCAGATGGCAGTGGAACAGGTGTAACTCTGGATCACCTCGTAGCTGCGCATTATATCACTTCCGGCGAAAATGTGGCTGTGCGCCATATTCACCGCTTGGACAAAGATACAACGGGTCCGGTGATGTATGCGAAAAATGAGTTCGCACAGTTAGTCCTGGACGAGAATATGCGTGAAAAAAGCATCTCGCGGCACTACGCCGCGATCGTTGAAGGCATCGTGCCGCCTGCGCTTAAGGTGATCGATGCCCCGATTGGGCGCGATCGGCATCACGCTGCGCGCAGACGGGTCTCGCCCGGCGGACAATCTGCCGTGACGCGAATCATCGAGCGCGAGGCACTGCATGGCGGAAGCCTGGTGCATGTGCAGCTGGAGACTGGACGGACGCATCAGATTCGCGTTCATCTCAGCCATATGGGTCATCCCTTGTATGGGGATGAACTATATGGCGGTCCGGTTTGGGCTTCCAGCGCTGCCGGCCGCCATGCCCTGCATGGCGAGGCATTGTCCTTCCGCCATCCTTGGAGCGGAGAACAGCTGGAAGTCAGCGATCCGTGGCCGGAGGATATGCTGCAGCTGCGAGAGCTGCTGTCTGAAGCACCCTGACAGATACGTAAGTGGCTAAGGAACAGTAGAATCAGCAAAAGCTGGTTCTGCTGTTCTTTTTCTATTTTTTCAGAAAAAAAACATCTATCCATGTCTTATTAATAAAAGCAGCATATAATACTTTGTTCTTACGAAGTAGTGCATCTATCAGCAGGCTGAAGGTTTGGTGAGCTCTTAAATTCATGAAATTTATTAGCATCCTGTCCGGTTAGTACTACCAAAGTTGTCATGCCTCTCTGTTTGAAGCATATACATGTGGGGAGTAACATTTTGGGCTTATGCTCTGGGCCTGTCTCAGGGTTAGATTATGCCAAGAAGGAGGACATATCCCGTGTTTGATCAGTCCCACGGCTTGCGGTTTGATATTTACGAACGCATTCACCTTTCGGAAGAGCTTCCGGGAATAGCTGAGCTGGAGGAGGTTGAACTACTTCCGGAAATTCAGGTGATTCAGCGGGAGGATCGTGCCGAGTTATATGGTCAGCTGTTGCTTACCGGGCTTTACCGGAGTGAAGATGACCGAACACAACGTCTGGAGCATGCCATTCCCGTGGAAATCACTGTTCCGCTTACACGCGTCAGCTCGATTGAAGATATTGGGGTAGAGATTGAGAATTTTGATATCGATCTGCTCACGATGCGCACTGTGAATATAACAGGCGTATTATCGCTGCGGGGGATCGGTGGTGCGGACCCTCAACCTCAACCAGCCTGGCAGCAAGAGGAGTATACAGTCGCCTATTCTCCTGTGAATGATGACAGGGTAGAAGCTACTGCGGAGCTACAAGAACAGGAAAATGATGCGCTTTATGAAAATTCTCAGTGGACCTTTGGTGAGGATGCCTCACAGGTTGCTGTAGAAGAACATGAGCATGCCGAAGCGAATGAACAGGAAGCAGAAGAATCATTAGTCTCAAGTGGAGCCGCTCATACGTCCCCTGTAGTCAATTTCTCATCCGGTCAGGAGAAGGACAAGGGAGCTAAGGCACGGACACATAGTCTGGAGTCCCAAGTTGAGGATGCTAAAGCGGGTTTATCCGATTACTGGTTTAAAGCCGAGGCCCAGAACAAAGAGGTTGAGGTGTCTCAGCTGAATCAAGCAAGCTATGTGAGCGAAGAGAACCAACAGTCGGCAGAGGAATATTTTACTCCTAGAGAGACCGCTGTTCCAGCCGTTAGTGCAGATGCAATTCAGGATATCCCTGTGTTCGTTTCTGAAAATGAGGCTAATAATGCGCTTCCTAAGCAAGAAGAGAATACTGCGCCGATTAATGAGAATGCGAACGAAGTTTTTGTTTCACAAGAGAGTGTGGCTTCTCATGAGGAGAAACAAGATCTTAAGATCGCCTTGGGCAGTAAAAAAGAAGCAGAAATTCCGGAAAAAGAACATCTCACCTTCTCCTCTTTACTAAGCTCCAGTCGTGTCCGTAAAGAGCAGGAAGCTCTGCAGTCGGATGCAAACACATCTGCAGCAGTGGACGTTCCAGAGGTTGGCAATAATACGGAATGGAAGAGCAGATTCATTGCCAGCGCGGATGGAGCTAACATGTTCCGCAAAGTTCGGCTGTGTATTGTGCAGCGTGAAGAAACACTGGATACCATAGCAGAGAAGTATCAGCTAAGTGCGCGGGAGCTGGTAATGTATAATCGCTTATCCGGGCAGAGTGTAGAGGAAGGTCAAGTGTTGTACATCCCGTAATCGAATCGTGATGCGTACACACATGAATAGGTGAATCCCGATCAGGTATTAGGATCGGGATTTTTGCTGTTTCATTGTTGGAAGGGATGCTTCAGAAGAAATAAGTCGAAATTCAGCCTAAAGTCCCGCTGCAAAGGCGTATCCAGGTTGACTAGGGGGGGCTCAAAATGTATTATGGAGTAAGCAATATCTAAGTAAAGACTGGGAACGGGAAGAGTAGGCGGTCAGCCCTTCAGAGAGCGGAATTGCAAGTGCTGTGACATTCCGTAGGAAACAGCCCCCGAAGTCGCCCCGGAGTCGCCCTTCTGAGCTTATCTTCATACCTGTGAAGGATAAGTTAGGTTGTGGCCGGTAGCAGCCGTTATCTGTACGAGTGTCGCGCTAAGCTTCTGAATCCGTAGGGTAAGAAGTGTAGTTTTATTTTTCATTGGCGCGAAACAAAGGTGGTACCGCGAAAGAATGACCTTTCGTCCTTTGAGACGAGGGGTCTTTTTGTTTTTTTCAGAGACCTGTGTGCTCTATACAGCAACTTATTAACAACTATAAGCAACTACAAGTAAACTAGTGGAGGTATCAGAGAATGGCTGACCAAAACCATCTAACAGCGGCAGATGCTGCTGCTACGAATGAATCTAAAAACGAGATGCCAACAACGTATGATCCGAAGGCAGCAGAACAGAAATGGTATTCCTACTGGACAGAGGGCGGATATTTCCGTGCAGGCCAGCGTCCGGATGCTCAGGCCTATAGCATTGTGATCCCGCCGCCAAACGTAACGGGAATGCTGCACATCGGGCATGCGCTCGATTTCACATTACAGGATATCCTGATTCGTACTAAACGGATGCAGGGCTTCGATACGCTTTGGTTGCCAGGTACGGACCACGCAGGTATTGCAACACAAACGAAGGTAGAGCAGAAGCTGCGCGAGCAGGGGATTTCCAGACATGACCTCGGACGTGAGAAGTTCCTGGAGCAGGTGTGGGATTGGAAAGACAAATACGCGAACACCATTCATGAGCAGTGGGCAAAAATGGGACTTTCCCTTGACTACTCCCGCGAGCGTTTTACCCTCGATGAGGGTTTGTCGAAGGGAGTTCGCGAGGTATTTGTTAAGCTTTATAATAAAGGCTTGATCTATCGCGGTAAACGTATCATCAACTGGGACCCGGCGGCTCGTACGGCGTTGTCGGATATCGAGGTTGAATATAAGGAAGTTAACGGTCATCTGTACCACCTGCGTTACCCCCTTAAAGATGGCAGCGGACATATCACTGTAGCGACCACACGTCCGGAGACGATGTTGGGTGATACGGCAGTTGCTGTTCATCCTGAGGATGATCGTTATAAAGATCTGATTGGTAAAACGCTGATCCTGCCGATTATCGGCCGGGAGATTCCAATTATCGCTGACGAGTATGTAGATAAAGAGTTTGGCAGCGGTGCGGTTAAGATCACGCCAGCTCATGATCCAAATGACTTCGAGGTAGGTCAACGGCACAATTTGCCGCAGATCAACGTAATGGATGAGAGCGGTACGATGAACGAAGAAGCAGGACCTTACCAAGGTCAAGACCGGAGTGAATGCCGTAAGGCCATCACGGCGGATCTGAAGGAGCAAGGCGTTCTGATCTCTATTGAAGATCATGTGCATCAAGTTGGACACAGTGAACGTTCAGGAGCGGTTGTTGAGCCTTACCTGTCCACACAATGGTTCGTGAAGATGCAGCCGCTCGCCGAAGCTGCCATCAATGCACAGAAGGATGGTAATGGGGTTAACTTTGTACCTGAACGGTTCGAGAGAACCTACCTGAACTGGATTGAAAACGTACGCGACTGGTGTATTTCCCGTCAGCTTTGGTGGGGACATCGTATTCCGGCTTGGTATTCTGAATCTACCGGTGAGCTGGTTGTGGCGAATGACGAGGAAGAAGCGCGCCGGATCAGCGGCTTAACCGACCTGAAACAGGACGAGGATGTGCTGGATACTTGGTTTAGCTCCAACCTCTGGCCGTTTGCAACCCTAGGCTGGCCGAATGAAGACAGTGCAGATTTCAAACGTTACTATCCGAACGATGTGCTTGTAACAGGCTACGATATTATTTATTTCTGGGTAGCGCGGATGATCTTCTCGGCACTGGAATTCACCGGAGAGAAACCATTCTCGGACGTATTGATGCATGGTTTGGTACGGGATGCTGAAGGACAAAAAATGTCCAAATCACTCGGCAACGGTGTAGATCCGCTTGAGGTTATCGAGAAGTATGGCGCAGATGCTATGCGTTATATGATTTCTACCGGCAGCACAGCGGGTCAGGATTTACGCTTCCGCTGGGAAAAGGTAGAGCAGGCGCGTAATTTCGCTAATAAGATCTGGAATGCGTCACGCTTCGCCCTCATGAATCTTGAAGGAGTTAGCTTCGAGAATATTGACATTACTGGGGAGCTAACTACGGCTGACCGTTGGATTTTACACCGCCTGAACGAAACTTCTCGTGAAATTACGCGTCTAATTGACTCGTACGAGTTCGGCGAGACCGGCCGCCAGCTGTACAACTTCATTTGGGACGATTTGTGTGACTGGTATATTGAGTTCGCGAAGCTGTCGCTTTACGGAACGGATGCCGCAGCCAAAGCGAAGACACAGTCCGTACTTGCTTATGTACTCGACCGCACGATGCGCTTGATCCATCCGTTTATGCCGTTTATTTCGGAGGAAATCTGGCAGCATCTGCCGCATGAAGGAGAGACAATTACTTTGGCTGCTTGGCCTGAGTATGATGCTGCTCTGGAGAACCCGCAAGCGGTAGCGGAAATGAACCTGCTGATGGATGTAATCCGGGCAGTTCGTAATATCCGTGCTGAAGTAAATGTACCGATGAGCAAAAAGGTTGATTTGATTATTAAAGCGAGCAATGAGGAAACGCTGAGCATCATTACTCGTAACGACAACTACATCGGACGTTTCTGCAATACCTCTTCTTTCGAAGCTGGCCTGAATCCGGAAACGCCAGACAAGGTAATGTCCGCTGTAGTAACGGGAGCGGAACTGCTTCTGCCTTTGTCGGGGCTGATTGATATTGAACAAGAAATCGCTCGTCTGGAAAAAGAAGTGCAGACGCTGAACAGCGAAGTAGAACGCGTAGAGAAAAAATTGAGCAATCAGGGCTTCGTGGCCAAAGCTCCCGCAAAAGTTATCGAAGAGGAGCAGGCGAAGCAGGCGGATTATTCCGCCAAACGTGAGAAAGTACTTGCCCGCATAGCAGAGCTGAGAGGATAAGAGACATGGATGACCTAAATCGGGGCGGGAGCACCGCCCCTCTTGCGACATATACCGAAGCGGTTAACTGGATCAAGGGCCTGATTCCTTTTGGAATCCGGCCAGGTTTAGACAGAATTGAGATGTTGATGGACAAGCTGGGAAACCCGCACCGTCGGCTGAAATTTATTCATGTGGCGGGTACGAACGGCAAAGGCTCCACCTGTGCTTTTTTGACAAGCGCACTTTTGCAAAGCGGCTATTCCGTCGGCACCTTCACGTCTCCGTATATTACGAAGTTCACGAACAGGTTCCAATATAATAATACGGACATTCCTGAAGAAACTCTTCTTGAGCTAGTGAATACCCTTCGTCCTTTGGTAGATGAGATTGCAGAAACGGAATTTGGCTCACCAACGATGTTTGAGGTAACTACAGCTGTGGCCATTCTATTTTTTGCGGGTGTTTCTTGTCCGGATGTTGTCGTATGGGAGACTGGGCTTGGGGGAAGGCTGGATGTAACGAACATCGTTACTCCGATCGTGTCGGTGATTACAAATGTCGGCCATGACCATATGGATATTCTGGGAGATACGCTTGAGAAGGTTGCAATGGAGAAAGCCGGGATTATCAAACCCGGTGTACCAGTTGTTAGCTGCGTAAATCAACCGGAAGTCGTGGCTGTACTCAAGGAGAAAGCGGCGGCTTGCCGCTCTACTCTTTATCTTGCCGGAGAAGATTTTAGCTATGAAGCTACTGGAATCCATGGGGATGTGCAGACCTTTAACTTTAAGGGTCCCTTCCGTTCGCTTGAACTTGGGATTGTGATGAAAGGCGAACACCAGATTAGCAATGCGGCGGGAGCCATGATGGTTCTTGAAGTTTTGCGCCAGTATATGGCGTTCATGCTAGAGGATGAAGATGTTCTGGAAGGATTGCGTCATGCATTTTGGGCTGGAAGGCTGGAAGAGGTAAGTAAATCTCCGAGGATCGTACTGGATGGAGCACATAATCCGGAAGGCGCGGAGAGCCTTGCCAAAAGCCTGCCACAGCTCTATAAATACGGTAAATTAAATTTACTTATGGGAATGATGGCAAATAAGCATCATGAATCCTACTTTAAGCATATACTGCCTATAGTGGATACGCTCATCCTGACCGAACCGGATTTCCAGAACAAAATGGACGCGGAGCATCTGCAGGTTATCGCAGAAAGTCTGCGGGATAAATATGCCAAGGAAAACTTGGTAATCATAGTAGAACATAATTGGGGAAAAGCGCTGCAACAACTGAAGTCGATTACAGCGGAGGATGACCTTGCCGTCGTATCTGGTACGCTGTATTTGATTTCTGACGTGCGCGGTACACTTTTGCAGCAACCCGATACTGAAAAAGGCTGGTGACGACTGTTGGATACTACTGAACGTGTGCATTTTATAGGGATCGGCGGCTACGGTATGAGCGCGATTGCCCGAGTAATGCTAGAAATGGGATATACGGTTACGGGCTCCGATGTGGCTGCCCAAGAATTGACGGATAAATTGATTGCTAAAGGTGCCAAGATTTATATTGGGCATACAGCAGAACAAGTAAAAGGTGCGGATCTGGTCGTGTACTCTACGGCTTTGTCCAGCGATAATGTGGAATGGGTGGAAGCAGAGCGTCTTAAGATTCCAATTCTGCACCGCTCACAAATGTTAGCCCGTTTATTGAACGAACGTAAAGGGGTAGCTGTTGCCGGAGCGCATGGTAAAACAACTACATCCTCTATGATCGCACTTGTAATGGAAGAGTGTGAAGTTGATCCTACGTATATTATCGGCGGAGAGATTATGAACGTCGGTACGAATGCAAAGGCAGGACAAGGCGATTATGTAGTGGCGGAAGCGGATGAGAGTGATGGCTCTTTCTTGCACTATCACCCTTGGCTTGGAATTGTCACGAATGTGGAAGCAGATCACTTGGAGAATTACGGCGGAGATTTTAACCGTCTCAAGGCTGCTTATGTACAGTTTATGAACCAGACCCGTGAAGACGGCACTGCGATTGTGTGTGCAGATGACGAGAACGTGATTTCTTTATTGCCTGAAGTGTCAGGTAAGGTGATTACTTACGGCATCAAGTCGAAGACTGCAGATTATATTGCCACAGACATCGTTCTTGGCGACCGTCAGGTTTCGTATACGATGAACCATAATGGCGTAGTATTGGGACAAATTGAACTATCCGTGCCAGGCCAGTACAATCTGTATAATTCAATGGCTGCGGTTATCGCTTGTTTGAAGTCAGGAATCTCTTTTGAAAAAATCGCTGAAGCGATCGTGAAATTCCATGGTGCGAAGCGCCGTTTTCAAGTGCTCGGAGAAGTCGATGACATTCTGGTCATCGATGATTATGCGCATCACCCAACTGAAATTCAGGCGACAATCAGTGCTGCTAAGGCAACGGGGAAACGGATTATTGCCGTATTCCAGCCTCAGCGGTATACACGTACGTTCTTCCTGCTAGATGCCTTCAGCCGCGCCTTTAGCGAAGCAGATGAGGTGATCATCACCGACATCTACTCTCCGGCAGGTGAGAAGCAGATTGAGGGGGTTACATCTGCGAAGCTGGTTGAGCTTATTGTGCAGAACAGTAACGCTGGTGCAAGACATCTGCCAACCAAAGAAGATGTGCTTGCTGATCTGAAACCTCGTATTGCCCCAGGTGACCTAGTGATTACGATGGGCGCAGGCGATATCTGGAAGGTTGGATACGCATTGGCGGACGGCTTGAAGAAGCGTTAATACAAACACAGGCCTACACGAGAATATTCATATTCTCTTGACCATAGCACTTCCCCCCGAGCTCCGTGCAGGGGGAAGTGCTTTTTTGTATACTTAAGCGGTGTATGTACATTCTAAAAAATGAAATAAATAGGGTATTTGCTGAACCAGCCATTGAGTGCTATAGTGCTGTCAGTAGAGGATCAATTTTTCCGTGTAGGTGGTGACTCATGGACTCCCAGCTTGATATCAAAACGTTAGTGTATTTATTTATTTTTGGAAATCTATTTATATTGCTGCTGATAACCAATTACCGGAGGAGCGCTCCTAAAGACAGGGCATCCACCTTATTCATACGCTCCAAGGCGGTGCAGCTGCTCTTCTGGTGTTCATTATTATTATGGGGTCATATCCCCCGCGCTTTATCCATTCCACTTAGCAACGCTTTGATTCTTTTAGGCTGCTGTCTGGAGATTATTGCTTTATTGCTGATGATGGGAATCCTTGGTCAGCGGATAAAGTTGTATTACATAACGCTTTCCATACTTAGTTCGATTACTTTTAGTATTGTTGCGATCTTCTTTCATCATTCCAGCTGGCGCATAGCCTGTACCTCATTATGGTCAATACTGTTTATTGTCTATCCAGCTTACCACCTCACGGTGAACCCCAAAGGCACCCCTCTTCAGAAGATACTCGGAATATTGTTTTACGCTTTTGCAGGGATTATGCTGCTCCGCGCGATTGTTGCATTGATCTGGGAGCCAGAGATGAACGTGTTCACAACTAATCTTTCGCAGTATTTATATTACCTGGGGATGTATTTATTGTTGATTGTGGGAGCCGCAGGCTTTATTCTACTTTCTAACGAGCATTCCTTTGTAAAACTGAAACGAATCGCTAGCTACGATGATCTGACTGGAATCCTTAACCGTGGAGCATTTCTTGAGGAAGCTGAGGTTCGGCTTGAGAAGGCAGTTGCTGAGCAAGAGTACTTTTCGTTTATGCTGCTGGATTTGGATCATTTCAAAGAAATCAATGATACATACGGCCATGATACCGGCGATGTTGTTCTGGAAGAATTCGCATTGACGATTAAGGACAACCTCGAAAACAGCGATTTATTTGGCAGGCTGGGCGGCGAGGAATTTGCAGTTATCCTTTGCGGGCTGGATGAAGCTAGCTGTGACCGGAAAGCTGAAGTGTTACGAAAGGCAGTAATGAAGACGCCTACACAAAAACTTTTACAAGGCTATACAGTTAGTATAGGTGTAATTACAATCATACCGGATCAGGAGATTTGGATAAATAAGCTGTACAAGCTGAGCGATAAAGCGTTATACCAAGCCAAACAAGAAGGAAGAAACCGAGTGGTCAGATACAATTATATTTATTGAGCTTAGAGAATACAGGGGGTGAAATTCACTAACATGCATCTGGATCTCAAGACACTGCTGGTCTGCCTCTTTATGTGGCAATCCTTTACGGTATTGCTTATTGTCGTCTATCGTTTGCGTTACGCGCAGGAACGGACTTCTACCTTGTTTGTCACGGCAAAATATTTGCAGCTGGCAGCTTTAATTCTCCTTTTGCTGAATGATTTCACAGACTCACGACTTCCCATTCCAATCAGTATGCTGCTTGCTTTAGCTGGAGGTACGCTGGAAAGCTTAGCGCTTCTGATGCTTCTCAGAGTTTTTGGGAGTAGGATTGAACGATATTATACGATCCTGTTCGGAGTATCCATTGTCATCGTAGTGCTACTGCATATAATTATGCCAGATGAGCGGTTGGTTATGGCTGCAACTTGTCTATTTGGGATTATGATCTTAGCGTTGCCAGCTTATATATTAGCTGTGAAGATTAGAGAGACCTCTCTCCAGCGAACCATAGGATTGTTGTACTTTGTTGTAATTTTAGCGCTGGTTAGCAAGGGACTTGAACCGTTTTATTCGATGTTAGGATGGAATGCACAGACCTCTCACTGGCTGCAGATATTTTTTTATCTGGGGATTTATTTGCTTATGTTCTTAGGAACTGCAGGAATCATGCTGCTTTATAGGGAGGATTCCTTTACAGAATTGGAACGGGTGGCCACTTATGATGTGTTGACAGGTATTTTGAATCGCAGATCCTTTGTACAGCGCGCCCGGCCTTTAATAGCTGCCTCAGCAATGAAGAAGCTGCCGTATTCTTTTTTACTGCTGGATGTGGATCACTTTAAACGCATAAACGATACCTACGGCCACAATACCGGCGACCACGTTCTAAAAGATCTGGCTCATAAAATAAAACAGCAGCTTGGCAATGGTGATCTGTTCGGAAGATTCGGTGGTGAGGAGTTCACTGTGCTGCTGCATAGAGCCGATGAACAAAACAGTGATATGATTGCAGAGCGGATGCGCACAGCGGTTACAGGGGCGGTCATTCATGGTGTGCCCTTGCATTACACGATAAGTGTTGGCATCATCACGGTGGATTCAGGTGAACGATACGCATTGAACACTCTTTACAAACTTAGTGACACTGCATTGTATCAGGCTAAGAAAAAGGGCCGGAACTGTGTAGTTAGAAGCTATGACAACTAAAGTGTCTTCCTTTCGACATTAAGCGAGGGAGATGCTTTTTTTGTATGCAAAGAGGCGTAGTACATATTACCTAAAGATTACGATTTCTATCCATAGAGCAATTCATGATTATGTATGGCGTAAAAAAAGGGGTTTTAGTCTATATTTTAGAAAATGTGGCGTTTTATAAGGGTAAATCGTGATAGAATTTTGGAAACTCAGAAAAAAACTTAAAAAATTTTAGACTTCTCCTATAAATCGACAAAACTTTTAATTGAAATGAGTTACTATTGAACTGCATCTAAAGTTTCAGTTAGTAGATGGGGGTTTTTATTACAAAATACAAGGAGCCAGAGTCATGCGAGAAAGAATGCTGTTCCTATCAGCCCAGAATCAAAGCGCAGAGGATCTAGAAGGAGAAATGAGAACAGGGAGTATTCTCGAGATTTTGCTTGGGAAATTTGATATAGATTTGCTGACGTACGGCAGTGCCAACCAAACCGTGTCTATAAATGAGCGGACGGCACTTACGGTTCATAACATTAATGAAGATTATACGACCTGGAGGCCAATGCTGCGCCCCTTACATAAACTGCGGAATTTCTCAAATTTAAGTCATATAGATAAAGATATGAAGAACACTATTTTGGAGCTTTGCCGTTCGAATAATTACAAGCATGTATTTATATCGCATGTCCTATTGGGTAAATGCATTGATATGGTGCGGAACTTGCTTCCAGAAGCCAGTGTGATCACAGATACCTATAGTTTTGCAAACGGAAGCGGAGGATCTGCCGGAGAGGCAGGAAAGTTAAGCAGGAAGAATCCATATAATAAACTCAATGCTGCATGGGATCGTAGGAATAAACGGCGATTAATGAATAAGACGGGACTACTTTTAGCAACCTCGGAATGGGATGCACTAGCGTTCAAATCTCTATCATTTGCCGATGCTCGTAAGGTTCATGTTGTCCCCCATTTCATCAAGATGAATGAGTATGAGACTTTTGCAGAGCCTGTGATTAAAGAAAATTCAATTGTGCTGCACTGGAATATGAATATGAGACTGGGAATAGATGCAGCCCGAGTATTCTTTAAAAAAACCTATCCCATGATTAAAGAACAAGTGCCTGATATCAAAAGTTACATTATCAGCTCAGAGGTTCACCCAGAGGTCATGACTTTGATTAAGGAAGATGAATCGGTCATAGTCACTGGACCAGTAAATTCCTCTACTGAATACATACGACGGTCTAAAGCTGTTCTGGTGCCTATCCTTGAAGGCTGCGAAGTTTCTAGAAATATACTGGAATCCTGGGCGCTAAAAACCCCGGTGGTTACTAGCTCAATCATGTGTGAGAAGCTGAATTGTGAGCATAACCGAAATATTTTGCTGGCTAATACCTCAGTTGAGGTTGTTGGAAGTGTACTGAATTTACTGAAAAATCCTGAGCTTGGCGCCATTATTGCGGATCGTGCGCATGAGACTTTGTTGAAGAATTACGAAATGAATCATGTTAAGAGTAAGATTCTTAGTCTTGTATAGAGGGTTGTCAGACATGATGCTTGCCGCTCTGGACAACAAATAACCCGCGAGGACCCTTAAAAGTCCTACGCGGGTTATTTGTTGACAGGATTTTAGAGTAAGTTGCGGCGCAGTTCTTCTGGTGATTTCGGAGACAACATCCCAAGTGGAATATCGAATACAGTACGCGCTCCGCTTTGACCTTCTTGACTCATACGCTGAGCAGCTCTGGCATAAGCCACAAGCACACTAGCTGTAAATTCAGGATTGCTCTCCAGCTTCAGGCCAAATTCAACAATTTGTTTCGTGCCTTCTCCTGTTACCCCACTGCGAATAACAAACCCGCCGTGCGGAATACCGCTATGCTGAGCTGCCAGTTCTTCTTCAGTGATGAAAGTAACCGTAGTATCATAATCTGCAAAATAGTTCGGCATATTCACAATTTCTTCGCGAATGCGCTCTTGATCTGCACCTGTCTCAGCTACTACAAAACACTCTCTAAGATGTTTTTCACGAGTAGTGAGTTCTGGTGTTTCACCCGCACGGATGGCCTCGATAACCTCTTGTACTGGAACAGTATATTGTACGCCACCTTTAACGCCTTCTACTCTGCGAATGGCATCAGAGTGACCTTGGCTGACGCCTTTACCCCAGAAAGTATATTCTTTACCTTGTGGAAGAATAGCTTCAGCTAGCAGACGGTTCATGGAGAACAGGCCTGGATCCCAGCCCGTAGAAATTACGCTGAGTGTTCCGCCTTGTTTAGCTTCGGCATCAACGGTCGCAAAGAACTCAGGGATTTTGGCATGAGTGTCAAAGCTGTCCACGGTATTAAACATCCGGGCAATAGCTGGTGTCTGTTCTGGCAGATCGGTAGCCGATCCTCCGCACAGAATCATAACATCTACTTTTCCCTTATATTGTTCGACGGCAGAGATATGCTCGAATTTCACACCGGTTTCACCGGCTTCTAGTTGTCCAGGCTCTCTGCGCGTAAAGATCGCAACCAGCTCGATATCTTCACTTTGGTTAATAGCCTTACGTACACCTTTTCCTAAATTACCGTAGCCCACAATTGCTGCTTGAATTTTTTGTTTCAGAAAAAGCCCTCCTAAACTGTAATGAACTAAAATCCTATTTCTAGCTTAACTAGTATAGTGCACACTTTTAGCTCTTTTTATATAGTATATAAAAGTTACATGTAATGTAAACTGAATCCGTATAACTTTCATTATTCATTTGGCTATAAAAATAGCATATCTCTCTATTGTCTATCATATATTTCCATATAGATTAGATGAGGTGAGGTGTTACTGTTGAATAACGGAAGAATGACATTCCGATTTGACGTGAATAAGGACGAGCCTAAGCCAAAACCGCAGGTAGTGGAGCGCTGGTCCAGTGGCGGACTGGGTACAGCTGAAGAATATGCAGAGGAGTTGCGCAAGGAGGTCGGTCCAGCACAGCAGCATACTTGGGTGCAAGAACCTGATCTACGTTCTACGCGTGAGGCACCGCCGGAGGATGCTTACGACTATTACTCAGGAACTGTAGATCCACGCCAGCAAGAATGGGACGAACAGGATAGAGATTTCAGAAATACGCAGCAATCGTATCTGCTCTCAGATTTGGTACTAGATGACAGAGATAAATCAGCAGAGGTTTACACGGGAGGTTATGGGGGCTCATATCATACTCGTCGCCCATCGTATTGGTGGAAATTATCCCTGTCTGTGGTGGGGGCCATCGGCACAGGTCTACTGCTTGGGTATGCGGCGCTTTCCTTTTTTTATGGAGGAAACATGGATAGTAGTTCAGGAACCGGGATAACAGATACATTGGCTACTTCAGGGCAGACTTCCGGAGCTAATGATCCAGCAGGTGTAGGAACCTCGGGATTGCCGGTTACGGGCACAGATGATGCTGGCAAAAACAGTATTCCTGTTCAAGTGGCTGCGCAAAGCTACTACCTGCTGCAGTATGGCGTATTCAGTACGCCGGCAGGCGCGGAACAAGCTAGACAAGAGCTGTTGGACGCTGGCTTGGCTGCGGGCTTGGACCCTGCTGACGGAAATCGTGTATATGCCGGAATGTCCTCTGACCGTGAACAAGCTAAGCTGCTCAGCAGTGGACTGAAGAATCAAGGGATTGAGCTTTATGTAAGAGAGGTGGATCTTCCCGGAGTGGAACGATTAGGATTTGCCGGAAATGCGGAGGCTGTGAATAGTTATTTTGCGGTGAGTGGACAGTTGCTCAGTGAACTAAGCAGTCAATCCGCTTCTTTACTCAGTGGCGGACAAACGGATGCGGCAGCTAATACCTCAGCTGTGAGTGATCTTCATCTCCAATGGAGTGAAGCTGTTAAAGCTCTGGAGCAAGGCATAACGCCTGAAGCCAAAAGCATTTGCGCAGCGCTAGAGAAATCTATGAGCCAAGGAATTTCAGCACTGAGTGAATATAACAAGAACAAGGCGCAAGCCCTGCTTTGGGAAGTGCAGGAATCCATGCTGAGCTTCTTGACCAGCCAAAAACAGCTGCTGTCTGCTATGAATTGAATGCTTGGATTGCGGATTCAAAATAACAACAAGTCTCCGGGGAATTGGGGGCTTGTTGTTTTTTTCGGAGAGGGGTATCGTTCCGCAACTTTTAGGGCAAAAGGTGGTAAACATTACCGTAGGGGATTTTACGTTTGTATTGATCACCGTTTCACCGTATAATAATTAGGGTGTCAAAAAATGGCGAGGGAAGACTGAGATGAAGAAGAAAAATGTAGGAACACTGCTGTTATTTCTAATTCTAGGCTGGCTGGCTGGAGCCTGGATCGCCAAGCTGCTGCAGCCCGTAAAGGCTCTGTCTTTTCTAACAACATCGACTGTGCTCAAATGGTCTCCGCGAGCCGATTTAGACATCATAACCTATGACATCACTATTCATTTGAAATTGTGCATGCTTAGTCTCGCCGGTATTATTACAGCTGTATGGCTGTACCGCAGACTGTAACTCTCGTTACTGAGCAAGAAGGGACGTTTACAACGTGGACAACTCACCACTCATTATTCTAGCCTCAGGTTCACCGCGTCGACGTGAACTGTTATCCTTACTGGGTTTACCCTTTGAGGTCATTACCAGCGAAGCTGATGAGAGCACACCGCCGGATTGGACGCCGGAGAGAATCGTGCGCAGTCTAGCTTTGCGAAAAGCAGAAGCCGTAGTAGCTACAGCCGGAGAGCGTAACGCAGTCATTATAGGAAGCGACACAATTGTTGTACTAGATAATACTGTGCTAGGCAAACCGGTGGACAAGCTGGACAGCAAAGCGATGCTTACCAGACTTCAGGGCCGAACTCATAAGGTATACACGGGTGTAGCCTGCCTCGGACTCCCGAATGGGAAGACTATAGTGGAGCACCGTGTTACTTCCGTAACGATGAGGGCAATGACTGAAGAGGAAATTGCTGCTTATATAGCTACGGGAGAGCCCGCTGATAAGGCTGGCTCTTATGCGATACAAGGGCTTGGGTCCATTTTGGTGGAACGAATTGAAGGCTGTTATTTCAATGTAGTCGGATTGCCTTTGTCGCTTCTTGGCGAAATGCTATCCGAGTTCGGTATAACTGTATTGAGCCGGTAGGAAGCCTGGGGAAAGAGGGATAGGGATGGAGTCGCAACCAATTATGCTGCGGGACCTCCCCCATGAAGAACGACCTAGAGAGCGCATGATGCATTATGGGGCGGAATCATTAAGTCAAGCGGAGTTGTTAGCCATTCTGCTGCGTACGGGAACACGCCGCGAGTCGGCTATTCATATTGCACAGCAGATGCTGGGGAAGATCGGTGGCCTGCGTGGGCTAGTTGACCTTAGCATCGAAGAACTGACCAAAATCAACGGTATCGGTCCTGCCAAGGCCGTACAACTAAAAGCAGGCATCGAACTGGGAAGGCGCCTTGCGAATTCCAGGTTCAATATGCCGGTCATTATCCGCTGTCCTGGGGACGCTGCTGAGATTCTGACTGAGCAATTGCGTTATTTGCAAAAGGAGCATTTTGTCTGTCTGTTTCTGAACACGAAGAATCATGTGATTGGACAAGAAACATTGTCCATGGGCAGCCTGAATGCTTCGATCGTTCATCCTCGTGAGGTATTCAGAGCAGCTATAAAATGCAGTAGCGCCTCTATTATATGCGCGCACAATCATCCTAGTGGTGATCCAACACCTAGTCCAGAAGATATTTCCCTAACTGCTAGATTGCTTCAGGCAGGTGAGATTATCGGAATAGATGTGCTGGACCATCTAATTATCGGAGATAGCAGTTTCGTAAGCTTGAAAGAAAAAGGACATATGTAATATAAATGTAGATTTACTTAGGAAAAGGAGAAATTAGCATGTTGGGTGGTTTCACAAAAGATTTAGGAATTGACTTGGGGACAGCGAATACGCTTGTCTACGTACGCGGTAAGGGCGTTGTTGTAAGAGAGCCTTCCGTTGTAGCCATTAACACTGATACTAAGACGATTGAAGCCGTGGGTGAATCCGCAAAAAAAATGATCGGTCGTACACCTGGAAATATCCGTGCGATCCGTCCGATGAAAGATGGCGTTATCGCTGATTTTGATACAACGGCTACGATGATTAAATATTTTATTCGTCAAGCACAGAAACAGCGTTCTATGTTCCAGCGTCACCCTAATGTAATGGTCTGCGTGCCATCTGGCATTACTGCTGTAGAGCAACGTGCGGTAGAAGATGCTACCAAACAAGCTGGAGCTCGTGAAGCTTACATTATCGAAGAGCCTTTTGCTGCTGCTATCGGCGCGGATCTGCCAGTATGGGAGCCTACAGGTAGTATGGTTGTAGATATCGGTGGAGGTACAACTGAAGTTGCTGTAATCTCGCTCGGCGGTATTGTTACTAGCCGTTCAGTGCGTGTTGCAGGTGATGAAGCGGATGAGTCCATCATTCAATACATCAAACGTCAATACAATCTGATGATCGGTGAACGTACTTCGGAGCAGCTCAAAATGGATGTTGGCTCTGCCCTTCCTCTTGAAAAGGCTGAAACCATGGAAATTCGCGGCCGTGATCTCGTAACAGGTCTGCCAAAAACACTTACAATTACTTCTGATGAAATCTGTGAAGCTTTGTCTGACACAGTGAATGCTATTATTGAAGCTGTTAAAGTAACGTTGGAAAAATGTCCACCGGAGCTTGCAGCAGATATTATGGATCGTGGAATTGTTTTGACAGGTGGGGGAGCCTTGCTTCGCAACTTGGATAAGCTGCTTGCACGTGAGACGGGAATGCCGGTTATTGTTGCTGAGAATCCACTGGACTGTGTAGCTATTGGAACCGGTAAGGCACTTGAGAACATTCATTTGTTCAAGAGCCGCAGCGGATCCAGTCTTCGTTCGAAGAGATAAGATGATGTTCTACCACTTGTGTAAGTCAACCCCTGTTATGGGAGAAATACTGTTGTTAGAGGGTGTTGAAACTGTTTAAACTCTTAAGCAATAAACGTCTGTTTATTCTGTTGATTACACTGGTGCTGTTCATTGTGGTAATGGGCTTCAGCTTGGCAACAAGGAAAGGCTTGTCCTGGCCGGAGAACTTTCTCAGAGATTCGACTGGTTTCGTGCAAAAAATGTTCTACAAGCCCGCTGGATATGTAGCGGGCTTGTTTGAAGATATTGGAAATCTGAGTGATCTTGCTAAAGAAAATGAACAGCTTAAAATTATGGCTGCCCAGTATGCACGTGATAAAGCCCAGTATAATTTCGTCAAGGCGCGGAATGACGAGTTGGAGAAAAATTGGAATTTCACTGAAGAACAGAAGAAATTGTATAAATATGAATATCGTATTGCACAGGTAATTAGCCAGACAACAGAGCCAAGCAATAGTACGATTGTTATCGATTTGGGCTCCAAAGATGGGGTTAGACCTAATATGTCCGTGATTTCAGTGGATGGTCTAGTTGGTGTTATCAGTAAGGTGAGCAATTTCACCTCCACGGTGAAGCTGATGACAATGATGGACACCAATGATCCTAATTCCCAGCCGCCTATTGCGGCAACTGCCTTAAATAAAGAGGGTAAATCCTTTGGGATGATTGAGAGTTATAATCCCGAGACGAACAGACTGCTGATGACTAAGATTCCACCGGGTGATCCTATTGCAGCGAAGGATACTATTCTGTCTTCCGGTATTGGAGGGTTATATCCAAGGGGATTGACAATAGGCACAGTTGAAAGCGTCGATGTTGGTGAATTTGGATTAACCTCCACAGCAGTGATTAAGCCTTCAGCAGAATTTCAGGACTGGAAGCAGTTGATTGTTGTGTTTACGGAGGAGCGTGCTGAATAGTGAATATGCGCAGATCAGTTCTTGTTCTGATACTGTTCCTCTTATTTATTGTGGAGGGAACCATCTTACCTTGGCTGATTCCAGATGTGTGGCAGATGCGAATCATTCCGAATTTGGTTTTTGTAGTGTTATTGTTCGTGACTATATATCATCATCGGCATACAGCACTTATATTGGGATTATGTTTTGGAATGCTGCATGATGTCGTTTTTTACGGCAGAATTCTTGGAGCACACTCTTTTGCGATGGGATTGTCGGCTTATTTAATCGGCCTTTTATTTCAGATTCCACGTGCTCCGCTGCCCCTTATGATGACTGTGGTTCTGCTTGGAAGTCTACTTGAGGATAGTATACTATTTGGTATCTATAGTGTATTTAATCTTAATCAAGAACCTTATAGCTGGGCGATTTTGAATCACATGCTGCCGACGATGCTTTTTCATTTTGCCATCGGGCTACTCTTCTACATACCGGTTCGGCGCCAGCTTGAGCTAATCAAGAAAGAAACGAATAAGGAAGAAGCGGCTTAAAGAGCTTCTATTTTCTTTCTATACAAAGCAGGAATTTAAGGGGCCCGGCACGAATGAATGAGGATAGGGGGCCAGGCATATGACAGTAAAATCCAAGCATGTAAGGATTAAGGGCATCAAGGATGGCCTGATATTCCTGCTAGACGACAAATGTCCCTTTGAAGATCTTCTGAGCGAGCTTCGCTATAAGCTGGAGCACAGCCATCAAAATATTTTAACTGGACCGATTGTACATGTGGACATAAAGCTGGGCAATCGTACCGTAACTGAGGAAGACAAGGAAGCTGTGCTGGAGATTCTTAAGGGACAGGGAAATCTGTTGATTCGATCTATAGAGGCGCTTCCAGCGCCCGGCGGTGAGGATAATGACGCATTGTTTCTGATGAGCGGAATTCTACGTTCCGGTCAGGTGCTGCACCATAACGGAAATCTTCTATATCTGGGGGATGTGAACCCTGGGGGGACCATAACCTGTTCAGGCGATATTTATATACTAGGTTCGCTAAGAGGGATGGCGCATGCTGGAGTAGACGGGAATGAGGAAGCGATTATAGCTGCTTCTTTAATGTCTCCAACGCAGCTGCGAATTGCCGATATTATTAGTCGTCCGCCCGATGAATGGGAAACCCGAGAAAGCAGTATGGAATTTGCATATTTAACAAACGGAGCTATGCAGATCGATAAGATTCATAATTTGGTCAAATTACGTCAGGATTTAAATGTGTTTAAAGGGGTGTAGCCTCCATGGGAGAAGCGATAGTCGTAACCTCGGGCAAAGGCGGAGTTGGCAAAACAACCACAACAGCCAACATTGGAACCGCACTTGCACTGCAGGGCAAAAAAGTATGTCTCGTCGATACCGACATTGGACTGCGTAATCTGGATGTAGTTATGGGGCTTGAGAATCGTATTATTTATGATCTTGTGGATGTAGCGGAAGGACGTTGCCGCCTTAATCAAGCGCTCGTTAAAGACAAGCGCTTTGATGAATTGTATATGCTGCCTGCAGCTCAAACAAAGGATAAAACGGCTGTCTCTCCTGAACAAGTAAGAGATATCATTCTTGAACTAAAGAAGGAATATGAGTATGTTCTGATCGATTGTCCGGCAGGAATCGAGCACGGCTTCCGCAATGCGATTGCCGGTGCGGATAAAGCGATTGTGGTTACCACACCAGAGCATGCCGCTGTGCGGGATGCCGATCGTATTATCGGACTATTAGAACAGTCGAGTGTGGAATCGCCGAAATTGGTGGTAAACCGTATTCGTCCAGGTCTTGTGAAGTCTGGGGATATGCTTGATATTGAGGATATATTACAGGTGCTGAACATTGATCTTATCGGAATTGTTCCGGATGATGAACTAGTCATTAAAGCCGCAAATAACGGAGAACCTACAGTTATGAATCCCGATTCTTCAGCTGCTATTGCCTATCGCAATATTGCACGCCGAATTCTAGGTGATGCTGTACCCCTGATGCAGCTTGACCGCAAACCGGGAGCATTTAAGAAACTTAAGAAATTTTTCGGCATGGCTTAATTTTTACTAAGCAATCCTATGATAAGAAGCATACACGGGTCCCACCAGTAGAGAAATCTATGGTGGGGCTTATTTTTTTTGAATAAATATGAATGTATGGCATTTCCGGGATTTAAATGGTCTGTCTTGGAGGGGCTTGTTCTAAAGAGACTTCCGTGCTTCATAAAATGGAAGTAAAACAAGCCCGTCCGGAGGGATAAATATGGATCAGAAATCAGATATCAAGAATCGCCGCAAGGAGCGTATTCGTAGTTTATTGGAGGAACTCCCGGAAGTCTCAGCAGTCTCAGGAGTTTCGGAAGTCCCGGAACTAGAAATAGCGGAGGCTCCCCCTTTATTTATTATGCCGGATAAGAGTACGAGCTTTAAGGAATGGGGAACAGGATTTAAGAATGCCGATCAATCCTCTGTAGAGCCCGATCCAGAGGTGATGTGGAAAAAGAGTCGTGGAGGCTGGGAGGATAACGGCGGTGGAGGCTCAAATTTTACTGCCGGTTTTATTCGGCGCTTTGTTGCTAGTGTTCTTGTGTTTGGAGCAGTGTGGGGGATTTTTGCGGTACATCAGCCATGGTCCTATAAGATGCAAGCTTTTATTAGTGATGCGTTAAGCAATGACATGGATTTCACGGCTGTGAGAGTCTGGTATGAGGAGAACTTTAACGGAGCTCCAGCGTTCATTCCGATATTTGGGGATAAAGATGAGCCTGCTCAAAAAGTGGCCGCTCATCATCAACTCACTGCCCCGATAGCTGGGAGTATTGTCCAGCCTTTTGCATCTACGCTAAAAGGGGTGGAAATTATGCCTCAAATCGATTCAACCTTAAATGTGACGGTGAAAAGTATAGACATGGGACGTATTCTCTCCATCTCTAAAGAGCTGGAAGGGGGCATTCGAATTGCTGTTCAGCATTCAGGCGGTGTCACTGCAGAATACGGACATTTGAGCGGCACCAAGCTGGAGGTTGATGACTGGGTGCAGAGCGGGGATTCACTCGGTTGGATGATGGAGAAGGATGTATCCTCAGCTTCAACACTATTTTTCGCAGTGATGAAAGACAAGACTTATATTGATCCTACAGAAGTGGTATCGTTTGATTAGGATCTTTGGTATCGAACTGTCACTACATCCACTTTTCGTGATCATTATGTTATTCTCCGTGGTCACGGGACAATTTCTAGAGCTGCTCACCTTATTTACGATTGTCTTCATTCATGAAATGGGACATGTCGTTGCGGCTCTTTTGGCTGGTGTTACAGTTAAGTCGGTTCAGCTTCTTCCGTTTGGCGGAGTGGCTGTTATTGAAGATCATGGGCGGCTTACAGCCAGTCGTGAGATCGGAATAGCCCTTGCCGGTCCACTGCAAAATGGAATTATGATCGTTATTGCTTTTGGACTTCAACAAGCCGGTTATGGCAATCAGGAATTTCTGACCTATTTTATTCATGCCAATGCCATTATTGGGCTTTTTAATCTAGTGCCAGTGCTGCCGCTTGACGGAGGTAAAGTGCTTCAGGCCACTATTAGTTTAGTACTTCCTTATTACTACACTTTGTTATGGACTGGACGGGTGAGTGTAGCCGCAAGTGTCCTTGTGATTATATATGCGCTGCTGCCTCTTGGAGCGGGTGGAGGCCTTAGGCTGAATATGGTCATGATCGGAGCTTTTCTGCTGTATTCGAATTTCACCGACCATCGTAATTTACCGTACCGGTTTGTTGCTTTTTTGATGAATCGGGAGGCTGTTTATGAGTATCATTTGCGAACAGGAAGCGTAGCTCGTCCAATAGTTGCATTATCTGCGAAACCTTTAGATGATATATTGCGTCTATTTAAACGTAATCAATATCATTTTATCTATGTGTTAAACGGTAAAGGAAATGTTGTTGCTGTTGTGCCGGAACAGCGCTTAATATCAACCTACTTCGGAATATAGTGTATTTATGCAGAGAATGTGAAGGAATGAACGAACGAAACCAGAGGTGAAGCCATGAAACAGATGATCGTTCACTGCACGCAGCACATTACCCGAATGGCTCTTCTGGAAAACGGAAGGCTGGTGGAGTACGCGGCTGAACGCGATCAGCAGCAAGGGTTGGTCGGCAGTTATTACAAGGGCCGTGTGATTAACGTACTTCCAGGTATGCAGGCTGCTTTTGTTGATATCGGACAGAAGAAGAATGCTTTTTTATATGTTGATGATGTATTGCATCCTAATTTGGATAAACAGCCTGATGTGAAGCCCTCTATCGAGACGCTTTTGCAGCCGGGACAGGATATTGTTGTTCAAGTGCGGAAAGAGCCGAGCGGCGGAAAAGGCGCGCGTGTAACGACTCATTATACGTTGCCCGGGCGCTGGATGGTGTACATGCCCTTTGCAGAATACGTCGGTGTCTCCAAAAAAATAAGCCGGGATGCAGAGCGCAGTCGTCTCAAAGGAATCGGAGAACGTCTGCGAATGAAAGAAGAAGGGCTTATTATGCGGACGGTTTCTCAGGACGAGCCACATGAAGCTGTGGAGGGTGATCTTTCTTTTTTGCGTGCCCAATGGGAGAATATTACACGTAAGGCACAAACGGTAGAGGCTCCCGCTTTACTACATCGTGATCTTAGTATTGTCCAACGCTTTATAAGAGATGCCTTTAATCCGCAACGGGATCAGTTGATTATTGATTCATCTGCCGCAGCTAGAGAAGCAACAGCCTTTCTGGACGACATGGCTCCTGAAGGGTACAAGCCAGTCTGTCTTTATAATGGAGCGGAGTCTATTTTCGCTGCTTATGGTATTCAGGATCAATTGCTCAAGAGCTTCAGCCGCAAAATCACGCTGGAGGGCGGAGCAACAATGATCTGGGATGAGACAGAGGCGTTAACCGTAATTGATGTCAACACCGCTCAATACATTGGCGGAGCATCGCTTGAAGAAACGGTTACTAATACGAATTTGCTCGCAGCTGAGGAGATCGGTCGTTTGATCCGGTTACGCGATACTGGTGGAATCATTATTGTCGATTTTATTGATATGGAACAAGAGCTTCACCGCAAGATGGTCACAGAGCGATTAGAGAAAGTGATCTGCAAGGATCGCACCAAAACACATATTTTGGGGTGGACAAGACTCGGGCTGCTCGAGATGACCAGAAAGAAGGCAAGGCATGATTCAGCCAGCTTTGCGCCTGTGATTTGCCAGTGCTGCGGGGGAACCGGAAAAGTTGGAGAATGGCTGGAATGAGTTGACGATAAGTCATAAGTATGATACTATCTTCAAGTATGTGTTTGATGCAGTTGATCCTGCACATGCTGTAACCGCTCCGATCGGGTACATAAGCGCAGTTCCTACGGGAATTCTGCCACCTAGACTAGGCGAGTCTGAGACATGAGGAGGTGCAAGTAAAATGTATGCAATTATCGAAACTGGTGGTAAACAATACAAAGTCCAAGAGGGCGACGTTTTGTTCATTGAAAAGTTGGAAGCTGAAGACGGCGCAAGTGTAACTTTTGACCGTGTATTGGCTGTTTCTAACGATGGTGGTCTGACTGCAGGAACTCCGCTAGTAAGCGGCGCGTCTGTAACAGCTAAAGTCGAGAAACATGGTAAAGGCGCTAAGGTTGTAGTTTACAAATACAAACCTAAGAAGAACTACCACAAGAAACAAGGTCATCGTCAACCGTACACGAAAGTAACTATCGAGAAGATTCAAGCGTAAGAAGGTGCGTTAATGATTAGCGTGCGGATTACACGATTATCGGATCTAGGAACTATCGTTGGCTTTGAGGTTAAGGGGCATGCGGGTTATGCGAAGCGTGGCGAAGATATCGTATGTGCCGGGGTATCCGCTGTAACAGTTGGAACCGTCAATTCGATTGAGACCTTGACCGGAATCTCCATGGATACATCCATGAAGAACGGATTCTTAAGTGGAACATTAAGTTCTGTTGAAGATTTCGATACTTCCGCGAAGGTACAATTGCTGCTTGAATCCATGGTCGTAATGCTGAATGATATCGCAGAATCATACGGGAAGTATATTCAAATACAGCAAGTAAATATTTAAAGAAGGAGGTTGACAACATGTTGAAATTGAATCTTCAATTGTTCGCATCGAAAAAAGGTGTAGGTTCCACAAAAAACGGACGGGATTCCCATTCCAAACGTCTTGGCGTGAAACGTGCTGACGGTCAAGCAGTAACCGGCGGTAACATCTTGGTTCGTCAACGCGGAACAAAAATTCACCCAGGAACTAACGTAGGCATCGGTAAAGATGATACTTTGTTCGCAATGGTGGATGGCGTAGTGAAGTTCGAACGTTGGGGCCGCGATCGCAAAAAAGTGAGCGTGTACCCAGTTGATGTCGCTCCGGTAGCAGCGGCACTGGAAGCGTAAGCTTACGGACCATATGAGCAAGTAGAAGCCTCCGGCATGAGTGCCGGAGGCTTTTTTGTAGAATATTCATAATTATTTGTGATGCAAAGTTGGAATGGTTAGATAGATGTGAAATTCTCGTTATTATCTCTGGTGAACTACAGTGAACGCGTGTGTTATACTAGGAAATGGTAAATGATACTAACAAAACAAATTATCTAAACGAAGTCATGAATTTTGCGAACTGAGGGACGGGGAGAAAGAATGAAATCCTGGAAAAGTGCAATCTGGGCAGTCATGTTATCCGTAATGCTTCCTTTAGGTCTTTTGTATTGGCATACTTCTCTTCTGACGTGTCTATTACTCGGAGTCTGGGTAGTGGCAATCGTTGCTTTCAGTTTTATCTGGAGCCAGCGTCATTATGAACGGGAGCTGCGTATACAAGAGAACACTCTGCAACAGGCGGCGATTCGGACACTGAATCATCATCGACATGATTGGATGAACGATTTGCAGATTCTATACGGATATATTCAGCTTGGAAAGCCTAATAAATCCGTGGAGTGTGTGGAAAGAATAAAGGAACGCATAGCACTTGATAGTCGTATCGCTAAGTTGGGCATTCCTTCATTGGTTTTCTATATCCAATCCTTCCGAACTAACAGGTCTAGTCTGGAATTGGAAGTTCAGGTGGAGGAAGGGTTGCAGCTAGAGGACAAGCTAAATCCAGAAGCAGGAGATGAGCTGACTTCAGTGATTATGCAGACCATACGGGCTTATCAGTACAACGGGCTGGCTCCTCAGGGGGAGACGCGCAAGCTGCGCCTTGGCTTTTTTCAGGATGGAGGAGACATTCTTATCTCCTTCGAAGGCGAGGGGGAGCATGGCAATCCCGAGCTGCTCAAAGGGCAAATTTATAATATAGTACAAGGAAAAATCATGAAAGCAGAGCAGTTTAAGCCTAGCAGGGCTTATGTCGAGCTGCGATTACCGCTTGAAATGTGAGGAAGGTGAACATTTATGTTCGTAGATAAAGCTAAGATTTATGTTAAAGGCGGTGACGGCGGGGATGGTCTCGTTGCGTTTCGCCGGGAGAAATATGTACCGGAGGGTGGTCCTGCCGGTGGTGACGGAGGCCGTGGAGGCGACGTTATTTTCCGTGTAGATGAGGGACTGCGCACGTTGATGGATTTCCGTTATCAGCGCCACTTCAAAGCTGACAAAGGGATTAAAGGACGGAACAAAAGCCAACATGGAGCGAATGCGGATCATATGATCGTTCGTATTCCGCCAGGAACCATTCTGATTGACGATGATACGCAAGAGATCATTGCCGATATGACGCGTCATGGACAACAGGTTGTAGTTGCACGTGGAGGCCGTGGAGGCCGGGGTAACACCCGTTTTGCCACAGCTAATAATACTGCACCAGAGCTTGCGGAGAACGGTGAAGAAGGCCAAGAGCGTTATGTTGTTATGGAACTTAAGGTAATGGCTGATGTAGGGCTTGTAGGCTTCCCGAGTGTGGGTAAATCTACGTTGCTGTCGGTTGTGTCCGCAGCTCAGCCCAAAATCGGAGCTTACCATTTCACAACAATTACACCGAATTTAGGGGTAGTGGATGTTGGGGATGGCCGAAGCTTTGTGATGGCGGATCTGCCTGGATTAATCGAGGGAGCTAGTGAAGGCATAGGTCTGGGTCACGAATTCCTGCGTCACGTTGAACGCACGCGTATCATCATTCATGTAGTTGATATGTCTGGCTCTGAGGGCCGTGATCCCTTCGAGGATTGGGTTCTAATTAATGATGAGCTGAAGCAGTACAATGCTAGTCTAATCGATCGTCCGCAGATTGTGGCGGCGAATAAGATGGATATGCCTGAATCAGAAGAGAATCTTATTTCTTTCCGCGAACGCGTAGCTGAGGTGCGGCCGGATTTAGAAATCATGCCAATTTCATCCCTTACCCGTCAGGGTGTCCAGGAGCTCCTATATCGTGCAACGGATATTCTCGACAGCATTCCGGTTGCGCCGGTGGTTGAGGAAGTTGCTGAAACTACTGAACGTAAGGTGTATAAGCTGGAAGCAGAAGAGGATAATTCGTTTACTATTACACGTGATAACGAGGCGTTTGTGGTCACAAGCCCACGTATCGAACGTATGCTGAAGCGCATGCAGCTTAGCACACATGATGCGATTCTCAAGCTGGCACGGACTTTGCGTCATATGGGTGTAGATGCAGAGCTTCGTAAACGCGGTGCTGTAGAAGGAACGATTGTCCGTATCGCTGATTTCGAATTCGAATTCGTTGAGAACAGCAGCTACTATTAATATTTAGCTGACTATGAAGCGCCAACTATAGTTTTCCTGTAAAGGGATAGCATAGTTGGCGCTTTTTTTGTGAGGAGATCAGTAATTTTTTTCAATAAAAGAACCCAAAACACGATATATATCGTATACAATAAATATCGAAATACACTAATTCCCATTTGGGAGCGTACACGTTATTTATATATAAGATAATGAAAGAAGGAATAGCAGATGGCAATTATAGAAGTGGTGAAGTATGACGGTCCTCCAGGTATATTTGCATGGAAATATCCTAACCAGGAGCTGGGGACATGGACACAACTAATCGTTAATGAATCCCAGGAAGCGATTCTATTCAAGGGCGGACAAGCGCTTGATTCTTTTACAGCTGGGCGGCACACGCTAAGCACCGCTAATATACCTATTTTATCCAATATCGTTAATCTTCCTTTTGGTGGAAAATCACCATTTACGGCTGAAGTATGGTATGTGAATAAGACGAATTCGATGAATGTCAAATGGGGAACGAGCTCACCTTTACAGCTTCAGGATCCCAAATACAAAATTATGATTTCTGTTCGTTCTTTTGGGCAGTTTGGTGTAAAAATCGATGATCCGCGAAAATTCTTGCTGAAGCTCGTAGGGACGCTCCCGCAGTTTGATCATGAAACGCTTATCAGTTATTTCCGCGGACTGCTGATGTCGAATATAAATGAACTTATTTCTTCTTACCTTGTGCACAAGCAAATCAGCATACTGGAGATTAATGCTTATGTTGCAGAGATCTCCAAACATATTCAGGGCCGACTAGCCTCGGCTTTCTTGGATAATGGCATTGAGCTGAATAATTTTTATATTGATTCGATCAATATTCCAGAGGATGATCCGGCAACGATTCGTTTGAAGGAAGCTTTGGCTAAAAAAGCGGAAATGGATATCATGGGCTTCACCTATCAGCAGGAGCGTGGTTTTGACACGATGGAAGAAGCGGCAGGTAATCCCGGCAATCTTGGAGTGGGCATGATGAACACCGGGATGGGGCTTGGACTTGGAATGGGATTTGCTGGACCCGCTATGGATATGGTGAACCGTATGACTAGAGGGATGAACTTGGATTCAGGGACTACAGTTATACGTCAAGAGCAGCGTTCCTGCTCTAAGTGTGGAGTTATGAATCCAGTAGAGGGACGGTTCTGCAGCGGTTGTGGGCAGGCGCTTGGAGGCAACCCGCAAGGTTCTCCCTCTGCGAACAAGATCAAATGTTTTGAATGCGGGCATGAACTAAATGCAGGAGCTAAGTTCTGTCCAGGTTGCGGGAATCCTTATCGTCCTTGCCCATCCTGTAAAGCAGATAATCCTGAGGGAGCGGCTTCTTGTGTCTCCTGTGGAAAAGAAATGCCTAAAGCTTGCGGTAAATGTGGGACTATGGTAGCGCCAGGGGTGAAATTCTGTCCTCATTGTGGAGACAGCATGGTGATTAAATGCAGCGGCTGTGGACATGAGCTGAAAGCTGGACAAAAATTCTGTGCAGAGTGCGGAACAAAAGCAGGCTAAGGAGGACCTAATGAACAAAAGCAGGAGATATATATACATTATTACCATCATTTATGCGGTAGCTATAGTACTGACAGTGTTCTCGTTTATTGGATTAAGTTTCTCCGACTCACTGTTTCGGTTCATAATTTCTTTATCCGCGGTTCTGTTAGCAGAAAGTGTAATCTATGGCTATTGTATTTTTTGGCTCCGAACTGCAAGTAGCATTCAGCAGACTCCGCCTGTTCTTATCAGCGGCGCAATCATTACGGGAATCTATGCAGCCCTCGTATTTGTATCGGCCTTACTCTTCGATTGGCTGCTGGAGTTACCCGCCTTGTGGTACGCAGCCGAACAATTGCTGATTCTTGTGTTAGGAGCGATCACTTTGGCCGCGATAGGGCTTTACGGGTGGAATGCTGGGGCAGGGGAACAGCAAGCCAAAAGGTCTTTACAAAAGTTTCGGCGGTATCAGAACGAATTAACTGAAATGAGTGAGCTGGCTAGTAGCTGGAAGAATTCCGAATCCGAGCAGCTAGTGAACGTGTTAGATATGTTGGAGGAAAAAATTAAGTACAGTGATCCGATATCAGAACCGTCTTTATATGCTACAGAGGATATTCTGCAGCAGCAGATTTCTCTGTTACATGATCACGTGAAGCTACTGCTGGCGACCCAAGAGCCACATGAGGGCTGGCAGGTAGAAGTAAATGAGATGTCAGAGAGTATAAAGTCTACACTTCAGCGGCGTAACCGTGAATTAGCGGCACTTAAATAGGAGGAGTTTACTACATGAACAGTTTGAACCTACAAGAGCCGTCACCGCTCCCGGGAGGAAATGCAGTCGTTCCCCGGCTTAAATACGAACGTACCGGGTTTGATTATGTTATTCTCGCGGCTGCTTATCTACTGATGCCAGTTGGACTTGTGCTTGCCTTGTTACGTTTGATGACAACGCATTACAAAAATTACCGCAGACCGACTAACCTCAATCTGCTGATGCATGTATTTATTGGTGGGTTTGTTGAACTTTCTATTGCCATGTTTTCTAGTGCGCTCAATGGGGAATTTGGAACTTCTGAATTAGTATCAACGCTTATTTTAATTGCAATCATGTTTTTGACTCCAGCTTTTATACTGGCCAGTGTGACAGCGAAAGCTAAATATACCCTTTCTAAGCTTAACACTTCTTATATAGAGCTGATTCAAAATAAGAATATCCGGCATATTGGCAGTATATCTGAACGAATAGGCCAAAGTGAAAGTGATGTACGGAGAGATGTCCAGTATCTGAAGGATAAAGGACTGCTTGATATTGATGTCGCATTATCCGAAGGGCGCCAGACGCCAGAACCATCAGCAGCTAATCAAGGTTACCCTGAAAGTACTTCGGGCTTTGGAGGAACGGGGAGAACCCAAGCATCGGGGCAGCAAATACCTGCGCAGCCTCAGTCTCCGCCGCAACTGCCTAAGTCTATCCGTTGTCCGGGGTGCGGAGCCCAGAATACTGTGCTCCCAAGCCAATCTAAAAGCTGTGATTACTGTGGAACGAAGATCCCGTACAATTAATGCCGTCAACCAACAGATTAGCTGCATCGCATATAGGATTACATAAATAAGGGGATTAAAGACAAAATGAGTGGATTGGATATACGCAGACAGCCGCCGACATCGGGAAAACCTGTGTACAAGCATGAATATGAGCGGACGGCGTTTGATTATACGACTATTGTGTTTGCGTATGTATTTGCTCCGGTTGGCTTTATATTGGCTGCCATTCGGTTATTATCTACACATTCCAAGAGACAGCGCAAAGCAAGCAATATTAACCTGTTTTATCATGCGTGTATGGGTGCCTTTGTAGAATTGGCGATCTATTTCATTATTAGCAAGCTACTCGGTCAAATCGATTATGTCGCACTCTTGATCAGGCTGGTGATTATCTACGCATTGTTTAGGATTCCCGCCATCAAATTATCCGTTAGGGCCGTAGGATGGAGAGAGGGATTCACCTATCTTTGCAATGACTATATCGCATTGGTTCTTGTGGACGGCATAAGGCATATCGGCAGCCTATCCGATATCCGCGGATTCAGTGAAGAGAATGTCCGCGAGGTTTTGGAATATTTAAAAGATCAGGGAGTGCTTTCTCCAGATATTGTTTATTATGAAGGACGTGTAGACAATCCATTTGTGAAATTGCCGCCGAAGCTTATTTATTCCAAACGGGCACAAGCACTGGTGCGTGCGCCTGAGAATAACCTTCGCTACCGTAACAAACGAGACCAGACAGTGTTTGATCGAATCATCATGGCGATTGCCTATTTGTTTGCTCCGCTTGGGTTTGTACTTGCGATGCTTCGTTTTGTAAGCACTCATTATAAGAATGAGCGGAAATCATTTAACTACAAATTGCTCTATCATGTATGTATGGGAGCTTTTATGGAACTTGCTGTCCTCTTCGCCGTGGGGACCTACAAAGGGGATTTTAAGTGGTACACTTTATTGATCATTCTGGTGGTTCTCTACGTGATCTTTATAATTCCGGCGGACAGCTTTGCAGGGAGGGCTACCTTCGCAACAGAAAACTTTGATTTTCTGTGCAAGAAGTATCTCATGCTGATCGTAGTGGATGATGTTAGGCATATTGGTAATTTAGCTGATATCACGAAACAAAGTGAAGATGATGTACGTAGAGACCTACGGTATTTGGTGAGATGGGGGTTACTTGCTTCTGATCTTGTCTATTATGAAGGACGTGTTAAGCTCTTAGATAAACAACCGCCCAATCTTGTGCATCCTGACCGGGCACAGCCCTCCGCGGCATCAGAGAACCAGCCATCATCTGGGCGGCAGTCATTGCCGGAGAATAGGCCTAATCCACCTGTCCAACTGCCGAAATCCATCGTTTGTCCGAGTTGCGGTGCTAAGAGTAGAGTACTTCCAGGGCAGGATAAAATCTGTGACTATTGCGGGACGACGATTCCATACAGCTAGTGTACATACGATTGCCTTCTGCCCCCGGGAATCCGGGGGTTTTACTACACTTAACTACCCGGCCTTGGAGCATCCAGATAAAGTTATTGCATTTTACAAGCCTTTTCCGATATAATGTCCACTAAGAAAACACAAAAGTCTTTGAGGTGAGGACGTTCGTGAGAGAACGCTATTATTTGGTCCGGGAGGACATATTGCCTGATGCTGTACTTAAGACTATGCAGGTTAAACAATTGCTTGAGGCCGGGGATGCGAAGACCGTAAATGAAGGTGTAGAGCAGGTGGGATTAAGCCGAAGCGCTTTTTATAAATACAAGGATGGAATTCACTTGATCCATCAGCTCGAACGAGAGCGGATCGTTACGATTTCCATGGATTTGGAGCACGAATCTGGAATGCTTTCCAAGGTACTAGGCTCTGTAGCAGGACATGGGGCTAATGTGTTGACGATTCACCAGAGTATTCCGCTGCAAGGCCGGGCAAATGTGGTGATCTCCGTAGAAATTTCACACTTAAATGAGGAGCTCGGAGAGATGCTGGATAGTCTGAAAGAGATTCCAGGAGTGAAGCGTGCTTTAATCGTTGGACAGGGATAGGAACTATATTCGTAAACTTTTAGGAGGAGACAGATGAAGCCGGTTAAAGTGGGGTTGCTGGGCCTGGGAACAGTAGGCACAGGTGTAGTTCGTATCGTGGAAGGGAATCAAGAGGATTTAAGCAGCCAGGTAGGCTCTTCAATTGTCATTGAACGTATAGCTGTGAATAATTCTAATAAACCACGCGAAATCGAGGTTGATCCTGCTAAAATAACGACAGATCCATGGGATGTGATTCGTGATCCTGAAATTGATGTCATCGTTGAAGTTATGGGGGGAATCGCGGGAACCAAAGAATATATTCTTGAAGCTTTGGAACGCGGTAAACATGTCGTAACTGCGAACAAGGATTTGATGGCGCTGCACGGCTCGGAGATTCTTGCTAAGGCGCAGGAGAAGCAATGTGATGTCTTTTATGAGGCTAGCGTAGCAGGAGGCATTCCGATTATCCGCACACTTATCGAGGGCTTTTCTTCAGATAAGATTATGAAGATTATAGGTATCGTGAATGGAACGACTAATTACATACTAACCAAAATGAGCCAAGAAGGCGCATCCTATAATGATGTGTTAAAAGAAGCGCAGGATCTGGGATACGCAGAGTCTGATCCAACCTCGGATGTGGAAGGCCTGGACGCTGCCCGCAAAATGGCGATTCTCGGAACCTTAGGTTTCCGTACTAATGTGGAGCTGCATGATGTAAGTGTGAGTGGGATTTCTCAGGTGAGTAAGGCGGATATCGCCTTTGCGAAACGTCTCGGATATGAAATTAAGCTGTTAGGCATCGCTGAACGTCAGGATGAAGAATTCAGCATCAGTGTTCAGCCAACCTTGATTCGGGCTAGTCATCCCTTGGCTTCCGTCAATGGCGTGTTCAACGCAGTTTACGTATACGGGGAAGCAGTGGGAGAGACCATGTTCTACGGTGCGGGTGCGGGCGCAATGCCAACTGCAACCTCAGTGGTAGCTGATTTGGTAGCTGTCATTAAGAACCTTAAACTAGGTGTAAATGGATTGAAGCAAAAAGTACCTTACAAGCAGAAAAAGCTTAAGAGTGATGAAGCTATTTTTTATAAAAACTTTTTGCTTCTGCATGTTGATGATAAAGCAGGGGTATTGGCTAAGATTACTCAAGTGTTTGCCGAATATGATGTAAGTTTGGATTCAGTAGTTCAGCAAGCCAATCCCAATAATCCTGATGCGGAGATCATTATTGTCACTCATAACGCTAGTAAAGCAAGCATGAACAAAGTGCTGCGCCATTTCGAGGAGCTGAAAGTCATCCGCCGGATTAAGAGCCATTATCGTGTGGAAGGTTAACCAAGCCAATGAACTAATACTTTCATATTTCAAAACATAGTAAGGAGATTGTACCTGTTATGAGTATTTACGGAAGAGCTAGGGTTAAAGTGCCTGCTAGTACTGCCAATCTTGGTCCGGGCTTCGATACTCTGGGTATGGCATTGCCGCTATATGCCTGGATTGAGATGGAGGAAGCAGAGGAGACTGTTTTTCATCTATATGGTGATGAGATGAATGGAGTGGCTCAGGATAAGAGCAATTTACTCTATAAGGTCGCTCAAATGGTATTTGCAGAAGCAGGCGTTACGGTGCCTGAATTATCGATATCCATGTACTCGGAAATTCCGCTTACGCGTGGACTCGGCAGCAGTGCCTCAGCTATTATTGGCGGAATGGCCGCAGCGAACACAATGATTGGCTCTCCGCTGGATAATGCTAAGCTGTTTGATATGGCTACCCAGCTTGAGAAACATCCCGATAATGTGGGTGCCTCCTTGTTTGGCGGCATTATTACTGCCGTGTGGGATGGTGAACATGCGGATTATGTTCGGCTAGAACCACCACAAAATCTTGAGGTGCTGGTGGTTATTCCTGAATTTGAACTGGAAACCACAAAAGCGCGGGGATTGCTTCCAACAGAAATCTCAGTTAGTGATGCTGTGTACAACATCAGCAGAACCTCTCTATTGACGGCTTCGCTGGCATCAGGCCGGCTTGACCTGCTTAGCAGAGCGATGCAGGATCGCCTGCATCAGCCGTATCGTGCACCGCTTATACCGGGCATGGAGAAGCTGCTCGCAGAAGCTCCTGAACACGGTGCTTTAGGGATCGCACTTAGCGGTGCTGGACCGACTCTGCTATGTTTAGTGGATCGCCAAGAGACCCGTAAGAGTGAGCTTGAGGCCTTCTTGAAGAATACGATGCAGGAACATGGCATTTCCGCTCGGACCTGCTGGTTAACACCTTGTGCTTCTGGAGTTACTACAGAGCTGCTTGAAATAAACGAGATGCAAAACGTATCATTTTTGGATATGATAAAAGGAGTACGGTCATGAAATCAATAGCGGTATTGCCGCAGGGCTCGGTATCCCACGAAGCGCTGCTGCATTTGTTTAACGGTGAACCTGTAAAGCTTGTGCATCACAAGTTAATTTCCGATGTATTTCTCTCTACGGCGAATGGTACCACCGATTACAGCGTGATTCCGATTGAAAATACCATTGAAGGCTCAGTTAGTCTTCACATCGATTGGCTCATCAATGAAGTGGATCTGCCAATGCAGACGGAATGGATTTTTCCATCGATACAGAATCTTATCGGTAACCCAAGGGAATTCACAGATACAGACGGCAACAAGGATTTCACCAAGATGGTAAAAATCCTTTCGCACCCCGTAGCAATGGCGCAATGTATGCAATTTGTTCGTAAGCATGCCCCTTGGGCTGAACTGGAGTCGGTCGGAAGTACCTCTGAAGCTGTGGAAATCGTCAAAAACAATCCCGGCAAGGGCTGGGCTGCTATCGGTACCGCTCTTGGCGCCGCTACTCATGGGCTGGAGATTGTAGATCGGCAAATTACAGATCACAACAACAACTACACACGGTTTGTCCTGGTTGGTCCACAGAAGATAGATCTTCCGCGGAGCAGCACAGGAGTAAAGACGAGTGTTCTAGTAACGCTGCCAGAGGATTTTCCAGGTGCCTTGCATCAGGTGCTTGCTGCTTTTTCCTGGCGGAAACTGAATTTATCGCGTATTGAATCACGACCAACGAAGAAGAAGCTGGGTACTTATTATTTTTATATTGATGTGCTGGAACCGATAGAATCTGTTCTGCTGCCAGGGGCTATTGAAGAAATTAGTGCTTTAGGCTGTCAGGTAAGGATTCTGGGCTCGTATCCCACATACACCTATGAGGAAGAGAAAGCGGAGGTGCAGTAAATTCATGGCTGAGCAATGGATCTATTTGGATGGACAACACGTAACGAAGGAAAATGCAAAGGTATCCGTTTTTGATCACGGTTTTTTGTATGGAGACGGTATTTTTGAAGGTATCCGTATCTATAACGGCAATATTTTTAAATGTAAAGAGCATTTGGACAGACTGTATGATTCGGCAAAATCGATCATGCTGGACATTCCGCTAACGTATGATGAGATGCTGGAGGCTATGGCTGAAACGATTCGTCTTAATGACATGCGGAACGGTTATATTCGACTGATCGTCTCCCGGGGACCAGGGAACTTAGGTCTTGATCCACGCCGTTGTCCAAAAGCTAGTGTAATTATTATCGTTGAACAACTGGCTATTTACCCAGAACAAGCGTATTTGAACGGACTTCGTGCAGTTTCTGTGTCCCAACGCCGTAATATTCCGGATGCACTCAATCCAAAGATCAAATCGCTTAATTACCTAAACAATATCCTAGTAAAAATCCAATCCAACTTGGCAGAAGCCGACGAAGCCATCATGATGAACGCTCAAGGTTATGTTACTGAGGGTTCGGGCGATAACATTTTCATCATCAAAAATGGTGTAGTTTTCACTCCTCCATGTTACTTGGGAGCCCTTGAAGGAATTACCCGTCTGGCGATCATTGAGCTCTGCGAGAAATTAGGTATTAAACTGAAAGAAGAACCGTTCACAATGCATGATGTTTATATAGCGGACGAGGTGTTCTTCACTGGCACAGCTGCTGAGGTTATTGCTGCACGTGAAATTGACGGCCGGATCATTGGTGAAGGACAAGCGGGTCCAATCACTTTGAAGCTGCTCGAAGAGTTCCGTAATGTGGTTGATAAAGATGGCTATAAGGTTTGGGAATAAAGACTAATCATACAACGTAAATAGCATTGAATACGCATCAGAAGTCCTTTTATGCATACATGCAGAAGAAAACGGGAGTCTCCGGTTAATCTTTTCATGGATCATGAAAGGATTTTTTTTATTTCGGGGATGTCATTCGCCCATGGGCTGCATAAGATGTAGTAACGAAGGAGGCGGCTGTACCGCAGATAACTTTGTAAGAGAGCAATGTTCCATGAAAAGGGTGTTTGCTTTCGAAGTCAGTTTTGCTGTGTAGCTGTAAAGAAAGCAATACTCCACAAAACTTTTAGGAGGTTAATGCTACGTGAAAATACACATTGTCAAACAAGGCGATAGTTTGTATGCCTTATCGCAAAAGTACGGAGTGCCGTTACAAAAAATTATTGAAGCAAACCCGCAGATCAGTAATCCGAATGTGTTAGCGGTTGGAGACAAAGTAAAAATACCTACGGCCCCTGTATCCGTACCGGAGAACAGTGAAGTTTACTACAAGCACACCGTTAAACAAGGAGATACCTTGTGGAAATTATCTAAAGCCTGGGGAATTCCTTTGAAGGATATGGTTGAGGCCAATCCCCAACTAAAGAATCCAAATGTACTTTTGTTAGGGGAAGTAGTTAATATTCCTAAAAAAGTATCCAATACCTCACCGACACAGCCTGGGTATACACCGTCTAACGCGTCAGAGAAAACGCAGGTGGGTGGCAAGGAATATACAGGTCCCAAAGAACAGCCTGCTGCTGAAGTAGTGCCTGCACCTAAACCAGAAACTAAACCAGAAGTAAAACCAGAGACCAAGCCAGAAGCTAAACCTGCACCTAAACCAGTGACAAATATCTCACCTGAATCCAATTCTGCACCACACCCATCGCTAAACATCGCCCCTATTAATACACAAAATATTGCACCCAATCCTGCGCCTAATATGCAAATGGAAGTTGCTCCAGTGCAAGAAATTGAAATGCAGAGTTTATTTGTTCAGATTACGGTTCCAAATCAAGAACCGATTGCTCAACAAGAAGCACCTAAAGCTGAGAAGAAAGCAGACAATGATTGCACATGGGATAATTCCAACGGATACCCGGGCCTGGGAGGAAATCCTTATCTCTATGATTCATATCAAAATAGCCCTAATATGAACATGAACTGGGCACCAAGTTATGTTCAGCCAATGGCTTATGCACCAGAATGTATTTCACCATGTTATTTTTCGGGCAATATGTATTCTAATATGAGTCCAGAACAGTGGAATCCCAATGCCGCGCCAAACATAAGCCCGGAACAGTGGAATCCAAATGCCGCGCCAAACATAAGCCCAGAACAATGGAATCCCAATGCCGCGCCAAACATAAGCCCAGAGCAATGGAATCCCAATGCAGCGCCTAACGTGAGCCCAGAACAATGGAATCCCAATGCTGCCCCTAATATGAGTCCAGGACAGTGGAATCCGATGGAGGCTAATGTTGCTGGCATGAATGTTGGCGGGGATTTCTCCCCGTATGCTGTTCCTCAATATGGAGGACAGACGCCGAACCTTCCTTGGCCAACTTGTGGGTGCGGAGGCGTGCATATTCAACCAGTGCAAACTTATTCATATGACATGCCTGTATATAACACCTATCCTGAATATGGGAATCCAAACGCTTTTTCCGCATATGGAGCAGGAATGCCTAATCAGGGAACGGTACCTACTTCTACGCTTGGAGCATTTGGTGGACCGGATAACTCTAATATTCCATCCAATCCGCAGTATCCAGGGATAGGTAATTATTCGCAGCATAATCGGGTGCCGGAAATTCAAGAACCTGAAGCGTTCGTGCAGGAATCTCCCGAAACGGCTAGAACAGAGAGTGATGAGTCAACTTCTAACGCATCTCTCAAGAATAAGGGGAATGTAGCGAAGGAAACAGCAACAGGCAAAAAAGCAAAGACCTCAGGTCAACCTAGTAGCAAGAAAAGCAAAACTGCTACGAAATCTCAAGGTTCAGCAAACGAGTACTAAAAAACGTAGAAATCCTTGGATTTCAAACTAATAAATTTATATATTAAGCCGTTGTTTGACTTACGTGTAGATTCTGTATCCTTAGAATCTACACGTTTTTTTATAGGTAAATAGGGATAAAAGATGTTAAATAAAGTGGGGCAAAAGCACTTATTTATAAAATATAAATTTTTAAGTGTTGTTTTTATGTAGGGATATATGGTACATTATAAATCCAGTCGCAAAGAGGAACTATAAAGCTTTCGGTTGGTGAATGATAATCTGAATTAGATTGCAAAGAACTTTGAAAAAAGAGTTGCAATAAATCAGAAAGCATGATATATTATAAGAGTTGCTGCTGAGACATTAAACGGCGCCAACGAGAACTTGATCTTTGAAAACTGAACAACGAGTGAGTAGGAAATCACGTAAGTGAAATCCAAAATTAGAGAATTAATTTTCTCGTCAGATGTTTCAAAATGAGCATATCGCTCTTTTCAATACTAATTGGAGAGTTTGATCCTGGCTCAGGACGAACGCTGGCGGCGTGCCTAATACATGCAAGTCGAGCGGAGTTATTTTGAAAGCTTGCTTTCAAAATAACTTAGCGGCGGACGGGTGAGTAACACGTAGGCAACCTGCCCTTCAGACTGGGATAACTACCGGAAACGGTAGCTAATACCGGATAATTTCTTTTTTCTCCTGAGAGAAGAATGAAAGACGGAGCAATCTGTCACTGAGGGATGGGCCTGCGGCGCATTAGCTAGTTGGTGGGGTAACGGCCCACCAAGGCGACGATGCGTAGCCGACCTGAGAGGGTGAACGGCCACACTGGGACTGAGACACGGCCCAGACTCCTACGGGAGGCAGCAGTAGGGAATCTTCCGCAATGGGCGAAAGCCTGACGGAGCAACGCCGCGTGAGTGATGAAGGTTTTCGGATCGTAAAGCTCTGTTGCCAGGGAAGAACGTCCGGTAGAGTAACTGCTACCGGAGTGACGGTACCTGAGAAGAAAGCCCCGGCTAACTACGTGCCAGCAGCCGCGGTAATACGTAGGGGGCAAGCGTTGTCCGGAATTATTGGGCGTAAAGCGCGCGCAGGCGGCTATTTAAGTCTGGTGTTTAAACCTTGGGCTCAACCTGAGGTCGCACTGGAAACTGGGTGGCTTGAGTACAGAAGAGGAAAGTGGAATTCCACGTGTAGCGGTGAAATGCGTAGATATGTGGAGGAACACCAGTGGCGAAGGCGACTTTCTGGGCTGTAACTGACGCTGAGGCGCGAAAGCGTGGGGAGCAAACAGGATTAGATACCCTGGTAGTCCACGCCGTAAACGATGAGTGCTAGGTGTTAGGGGTTTTGATACCCTTGGTGCCGAAGTTAACACAGTAAGCACTCCGCCTGGGGAGTACGGTCGCAAGACTGAAACTCAAAGGAATTGACGGGGACCCGCACAAGCAGTGGAGTATGTGGTTTAATTCGAAGCAACGCGAAGAACCTTACCAGGTCTTGACATCCCTCTGAATCTGCTAGAGATAGCAGCGGCCTTCGGGACAGAGGAGACAGGTGGTGCATGGTTGTCGTCAGCTCGTGTCGTGAGATGTTGGGTTAAGTCCCGCAACGAGCGCAACCCTTAACTTTAGTTGCCAGCAGGTTAAGCTGGGCACTCTAGAGTGACTGCCGGTGACAAACCGGAGGAAGGTGGGGATGACGTCAAATCATCATGCCCCTTATGACCTGGGCTACACACGTACTACAATGGCCGGTACAACGGGAAGCGAAGCCGCGAGGTGGAGCCAATCCCATCAAAGCCGGTCTCAGTTCGGATTGCAGGCTGCAACTCGCCTGCATGAAGTCGGAATTGCTAGTAATCGCGGATCAGCATGCCGCGGTGAATACGTTCCCGGGTCTTGTACACACCGCCCGTCACACCACGAGAGTTTACAACACCCGAAGTCGGTGGGGTAACCCGCAGGGAGCCAGCCGCCGAAGGTGGGGTAGATGATTGGGGTGAAGTCGTAACAAGGTAGCCGTATCGGAAGGTGCGGCTGGATCACCTCCTTTCTATGGAGAATCGTTCTCTGCAATGAGAACATTCAAATCGGAAGTTTAACTTCCACAATCTCAGGTTTAGGCCTGTTACTCACTCGTTGCTCAGTTTTGAGAGTTTAAGCTCTCAAGTAAGACTTGATCCTTGAAAACTGGATACCGAAACGAATTTGCGTTTTAGAACATCTTTTAGCAACTTGTGCAAACAAGTAAATGTTATTAGTGAGATGATTCCAAAGAGAATGTCATCGTATGATATTTTCCTGCGGAAAAATCAAGGTTAAGCTAATAAGAGCACACGGAGGATGCCTAGGCGCCAGGAGCCGACGAAGGACGTGGCGAACAACGAAACTGCCTCGGGGAGCTGTAAGCAAGCTTTGATCCGGGGGTGTCCGAATGGGGAAACCCAGCTGTGGTAATTCGCAGTTACTCATTTCTGAATACATAGGAAATGTAGAGGCAGACCAGGGGAACTGAAACATCTAAGTACCCTGAGGAAGAGAAAACAATAGTGATTCCGTCAGTAGCGGCGAGCGAACGCGGAACAGCCTAAACCTAAGAGCTTGCTCTTAGGGGTTGTGGGACGTCTCACATGGAGTTACAAAGGAATATGGTAGGTGAAGAGGTCTGGAAAGGCCCGCGATAGAGGTAAAAGCCCTGTAGCCTAAACTGTGTTCTCTCCGAGACGGATCCCGAGTAGTGCGGGGCACGTGAAACCCCGTATGAATCCAGCAGGACCATCTGCTAAGGCTAAATACTACCTGGCGACCGATAGTGAAACAGTACCGTGAGGGAAAGGTGAAAAGCACCCCGGAAGGGGAGTGAAATAGAACCTGAAACCGTGTGCTTACAAAAAGTCAGAGCCCTATTAATGGGTGATGGCGTGCCTTTTGTAGAATGAACCGGCGAGTTACGTTTAACATGCAAGGTTAAGCCGAGAAGGTGGAGCCGCAGCGAAAGCGAGTCTGAATAGGGCGACTTAGTATGTGGACGTAGACCCGAAACCGTGTGATCTACCCCTGTCCAGGGTGAAGGTGCGGTAACACGCACTGGAGGCCCGAACCCACGTACGTTGAAAAGTGCGGGGATGAGGTGGGGGTAGCGGAGAAATTCCAATCGAACTCGGAGATAGCTGGTTCTCCCCGAAATAGCTTTAGGGCTAGCCTCGGTATAAGAGTAGTGGAGGTAGAGCACTGATTGGGTGCGGGGTCCGCAAGGATTACCAAGCTCAGTCAAACTCCGAATGCCATATACTTATTGCCGGGAGTCAGACAGTGAGTGCTAAGATCCATTGTCAAAAGGGAAACAGCCCAGACCATCAGCTAAGGTCCCCAAGTGTGTGTTAAGTGGGAAAGGATGTGGAGTTGCACAGACAACCAGGATGTTGGCTTAGAAGCGGCCACCATTGAAAGAGTGCGTAATAGCTCACTGGTCGAGTGACTCTGCGCCGAAAATGTAACGGGGCTAAACACACCACCGAAGCTATGGCTAGATACGTATGTATCTGGGGTAGGGGAGCGTTGTGTAGGGGTTGAAGGTGTACTGAAAAGAGCGCTGGACACTACACAAGTGAGAATGCCGGTATGAGTAACGAAAAGATCAGTGAGAATCTGATCCGCCGAAAGCCCAAGGTTTCCTGAGGAAGGCTCGTCCGCTCAGGGTAAGTCGGGACCTAAGGCGAGGCCGAAAGGCGTAGTCGAAGGACAACAGTTTGAAATTACTGTACCACCGTAATCCGCTATGAGCGATGGGGTGACGCAGGAGGGTAGTGACGCGGACTGATGGATGTCCGTCTAAGCAGTGAGGCTGATGTGTAGGCAAATCCGCACATCGTTAAGGCTGGGCTGTGATGGGGAGCGAAAATTGTAGTAGCGAAGGTCATGATCTCACACTGCCAAGAAAAGCCTCTAGCCAGGAGAAGGTGCCCGTACCGCAAACCGACACAGGTAGGCGAGAAGAGAATTCTAAGGCGCGCGGAAGAACTCTCGTTAAGGAACTCGGCAAAATGACCCCGTAACTTCGGGAGAAGGGGTGCCCCGGTAGTGTGAATAGCACGAGGGGGCCGCAGTGAAAAGGCCCAAGCGACTGTTTAGCAAAAACACAGGTCTGTGCGAAGCCGCAAGGCGAAGTATACGGGCTGACGCCTGCCCGGTGCTGGAAGGTTAAGGGGAGTGGTTAGGGGTAACCCGAAGCTATGAACCGAAGCCCCAGTAAACGGCGGCCGTAACTATAACGGTCCTAAGGTAGCGAAATTCCTTGTCAGGTAAATTCTGACCCGCACGAATGGCGTAACGACTTGGGCGCTGTCTCAACGAGAGATCCGGTGAAATTTTAATACCTGTGAAGATGCAGGTTACCCGCGACAAGACGGAAAGACCCCATGGAGCTTTACTGCAGCTTGATATTGAATTTGGGTACGATCTGTACAGGATAGGTGGGAGCCGTAGAAATCGGAGCGCAAGCTTCGGTGGAGGCGCCGTTGGGATACCACCCTGATCGTATCTAGGTTCTAACCTAGTACCCTTACCGGGTACGGGGACCGTGTCAGGCGGGCAGTTTGACTGGGGCGGTCGCCTCCTAAAGAGTAACGGAGGCGTTCCAAGGTTCCCTCAGAATGGTTGGAAATCATTCGCAGAGTGCAAAGGCATAAGGGAGCTTGACTGCGAGACCTACAAGTCGAGCAGGGACGAAAGTCGGACTTAGTGATCCGGTGGTACCGCATGGAAGGGCCATCGCTCAACGGATAAAAGCTACCCTGGGGATAACAGGCTTATCTCCCCCAAGAGTCCACATCGACGGGGAGGTTTGGCACCTCGATGTCGGCTCATCGCATCCTGGGGCTGAAGTAGGTCCCAAGGGTTGGGCTGTTCGCCCATTAAAGCGGTACGCGAGCTGGGTTCAGAACGTCGTGAGACAGTTCGGTCCCTATCTGTCGTGGGCGCAGGAAATTTGAGAGGAGCTGTCCTTAGTACGAGAGGACCGGGATGGACGTACCGCTGGTGCACCAGTTGTTCCGCCAGGAGCATGGCTGGGTAGCTACGTACGGACGGGATAAGCGCTGAAAGCATCTAAGCGTGAAGCCCCCTCAAGATGAGATTTCCCAATTAGTAAGACCCCTTGAAGACGACGAGGTAGATAGGTTGGAGGTGGAAGTGCAGCAATGCATGGAGCTGACCAATACTAATCGGTCGAGGGCTTATCCTAAAAATACCCCAAAAAGTGAAGAAGAAGCTGCGAAGCTAATTCCGAATACTTTCCGGGGGCCCCGTAAGAAGGGCAAACGCAAATTCGTTTCGGATTCAGTTTTCAGGAATCAAGCTCAGATTTATATAGTCCAAGTGACTGTGTGATGATGAATTTGTTTTCAGCATTTGGCGATGCTGAGACCTGAATAATGCATTTGTACCGCAAATGCCCGTTTGGTGGCGATAGCGGAGGGGTTCCACGCGTACCCATCCCGAACACGACCGTTAAGCCCTCCAGCGCCGATGGTACTTGGACCGAAGGGTCCTGGGAGAGTAGGACGTTGCCAAGCACGCAAGACCACTGTTGAGTAATCGACAGTGGTCTTTTTGTTGTACGATGTTTAGCAGTTTATTATAAGGATAGGCAATCACTGTGAAGTGGTTTTTGAATGAAAATTAGTTCATGGAGGCAAATGATCATGATTATATGGATAAATGGTGCTTTATCATTTTAGTTTGTGTGCCTCCCGAGAGACCTTGCTTAAGAGATTAAGCGTTAGAGTGAAGGAAAAGACTCTTGGGCTGCTCAGCAGATCGACAGGTGCATCAGAGGGCTTGATCACGAGGTATTTAAGCAGCATTTAGACACGAATGATAGAACTATAGGTGAAATCGTTGAGATAATATCTCAAAAGCTTCATATCAATCTATTACCTAGGGAAGAGTAAAAAGAAAAATAATTAGTTTAGGTATTGCTATACTTAATAATACATGATATAATCTTTTTTGTTGTCAAAACAATTTGTTTTTAAAACGGCCCGTTGGTCAAGGGGTTAAGACACCTCCCTTTCACGGAGGTAACATGGGTTCGAATCCCATACGGGTCACCATTTCTTCTTGAAACAGCTTCAGACTTCTAGAAAAAATGGTTGCATTACAGATTTGATTATGTTATGATAATTAAGTTGCTTCTTTATATGGAGGCTTAGCTCAGCTGGGAGAGCATCTGCCTTACAAGCAGAGGGTCGGGGGTTCGATCCCCTCAGCCTCCACCATAACACATCCCCAAAAGTGAGGTTAATGCTTCACTGAGGATTCCGGATACTTTCCGGGGGATCCAAGGGAATTAATACTTTTTTACTGACGCGGGGTGGAGCAGCCCGGTAGCTCGTCGGGCTCATAACCCGAAGGTCGCAGGTTCAAATCCTGCCCCCGCAACCAATTTTCATTAAGCAATTATTCTTCTGGAACCGTGGTGTAGTTGGCCTAACATGCCTGCCTGTCACGCAGGAGACCGCGGGTTCGAATCCCGTCGGTTCCGCCATTTTCTTGCTTTATGAGCCATTAGCTCAGTTGGTAGAGCACCTGACTTTTAATCAGGGTGTCGAAGGTTCGAGTCCTTCATGGCTCACTTCTTTAGTGAGTCGGACATCAATACATACCGTGTGCGGACGTGGCTCAGCGGTAGAGCATCGCCTTGCCAAGGCGAGGGTCGCGGGTTCGATTCCCGTCGTCCGCTCCATATAAATTTTGCGCCCTTAGCTCAGCTGGATAGAGCGTTTGACTACGAATCAAAAGGCCGGGAGTTCGAATCTCTCAGGGCGCGCCATATTTTAACTTAATACTTTGCCGGTGTGGCGGAATGGCAGACGCGCTCGACTCAAAATCGAGAGGGAAACCGTGGAGGTTCGAGTCCTCTCACCGGTATATCGAAAAAACTTGTAAGATTGCTTCCAGCAATTTTACAAGTTTTTTTATTTTCTGAGTATTGGTCATACCCCTGTCAAGTAGACAAATGAAAAAAGCTATGCTGCCAGCGCGCACCGATAGTTTTGCTTGAAAGCGGTGATATTTTTGCTCTTGAATTACACTGTTTGAGGTACAACTTCTCTGTTTTGAGATACGAAAAGAAGGATTCGAAACATGCATTATCTAGGGAGGTAGCTTTGCGAGAGTGCTGCCTTTAATGCCGAATACCTATTGTATGCCTGAGACGTGCATTGGAAGCCCTGAACCGAATGGAGCACGGCTTCCAATGTACGTCTCTTTTTCTTGTCCACTTCGTAACCGTATCCAACACGAGTTGAACATCGTTACGTTCTGACAATTGCAAAGTGACAATCTCGTTGTTGAATAGATCTTGTATGACGGATAAGTAATGAAAGTTAGTTCCGTCCGAAATATAGGTAATATCCGTTACCATTTTTTGCTGTGGTGCTGTGGTGCTGTGGCATGAAATTTACGTTTTAAGCGATTCGGGAAAACGATAGAAAGGGTATAACTAGACTGTCTTCGATTCTTTCGAATGATAGATTTGATCGATAGTTCTTTCATGATTCGCCATACTTTCTTGTGATTCACGTTGAAGCCTGCCTCCTACAAGGCAGTCGAAATGCGAGGATAGCCTAAATCTGGATGCGAAAAATGAATGGCCATCATGTGTTCCTTGATCTCTTGATTTTTGTCATTCCTGGCTCTGACGCTTAGGCTATGTAGCTAGCCATTTGTAGTAACTGGTCCGTGATATCCCTGCAATCGCTATGAGGTCTGTAATATGATGCGGGTAGCGTAGTTCTCTCGCTGCCTGGGAGCTTCTCCTTTATTAGATTTGGATACCGCTTTTTTAAATATCCACCTGCGCTTTCAGGTAGTCACTTTCTTCTTCGACACTACCAAAGGACGTGCGAGAGCGACCTTTCCTAGGATTCATCTCTTTTTCCTCATTTTTACGTTCATCGAAAGAATCTCCGTTTTTCCATTTTCTCACCCAAACCTTCAATTGCGTGCAACTACGGATACCTTGTTGTTCAGCTATGATCGTATAGCTAGATGATCCATCTAAGTAGGTTCTAACCGCCTTTAATTTAAATGCTTCTGTATACATCTGAAATGTTTGTCCTTTTTTCGCCATAAAAATATCCCCTCCAAGTGTTACTCGAATCTCCATGATAACATGTAGTTTTTTTCGAGTGTCTACTTGAAGGGGATAATACCACTGTTCAATAAAACGGAAGTTTTATTTGTTCTTGTTCTCTTTATCTTTTCAATTACCGATTTTTTCGGATGAAGCTGTTCAATTTTTTATAGTGATGCGAAATGGTCATACAAAAAATTCGGCTACAGACTGATCTCAAGATCTATCATTCAGGAGATTTTACTCATAATACCATTGACAACCATTTGTTAATAAAAATTTAAGATCTACACACCTAGATTTTTAAGGTGTTCAATCTATAATTTGTACCAAGAAGAATAGGTATAAAATGGAAGTTGAGAAAATTGGTGATAAATTAAAGTTATACGAAAGATTAAGTCAGTTGAAATAAACGATAAAATGTAGAATTACATATAAAAAATGGAGGTGTCTTAGTGAAAAAAATCTTAATGTTTGTATTAACTATAACCATTTTGATTGGAGGAAGCCTCTACTTCCAAAATCAAAGCAGCTACTCAGAATATGCAAGCATACAGGATGATAAAACCATCTCAGAGGATTTAATTACCTTAGATAATAATCCGAAGGATGTAAAGTCAGAGAATAAGAATCCGGGCAATGAGGAATCTCCAAAGGATGCAACGCTAGATGATAAAAGGACTTTTGAGGATATTGCTTTGGACAAACGTCTTGATGAAGGGAGGAAAAAAAATGAAAGAACTTATCGGGAGCAAGGAAGAAAAGAGTCTTCAATTAGGCCAACAATAGAAGTTCCATCTCTTTCTATCGAGGATATAACAGGCATCTACAAAACAGTTGATGCATACATGAGAGAAAATTCAGATCGGTTTCCCGAACCAGCGGACAATGGCACTAGGGGAAACACTGATGATCCGAGAATCCAAAATATTCTATACAAGGAAGAAAAAACAGGTATCATAGTAGGATTCGAAAATGAAAATCTGTTCGCATGGGAAGTGAAAAAGCTGGACGGAGAATATACCAACCTCCTGTTAGGTAGAAAGTCTACGGGAGAAGAATGGCAAGTTCTCTCGGAAGGAGACGTATATCAATTGAGAGAGGAAATTAGCGATGGAAATTAAAGCGGAGAATTTAACAAGAACATTTGGAATGAAACGGGCAATCAGTGAACTGAATTTTACATTGCCTGAAGGTGTGTATGGGCTTTTGGGAGATAATGGGGCAGGGAAAAGCACCTTGATGAGAATCCTTGTGGCAATTGACCATCAAACTAGTGGTAAGGTTACCTTTAACGGCAAGGATATCTTCCATATGAACGACGACTACCGGAATCTTGTGGGATATATTCCCCAGGATTTCGAGGTTTATTCCGCGTTTACAGCAACAGAATATCTGGAATATATGGGAGCACTGAAGGGGTTGTCAAAAAAAGAACTGATGCACAAAGTTCCAGAGGTATTACAGTTTGTCAACCTGGAGAATGTTGCTAATAAAAAGGTCAAAACCTTTTCCGGAGGGATGAAAAGGCGGGTGGGCATTGCCCAAGCCATTATTAACGATCCGAAGATATTAATTTTTGACGAGCCCACCGCTGGGCTTGACCCCCATGAGCGAATCCGTTTTTCAAACATCATAAGCGAAATGGGACAGGACAAGATCATCTTGTTTTCTACCCACATTATTTCGGATATCGAAGCAATTACCACCAATGTGATCATCCTAAATCAGGGGAAAATTAAAGAGCAAGGTAATGTGCAAAAGATGTTATCCGGGATTAAAGGAAAAGTATTTACTGAGGAGATGGACAGAGAGCGACTGGCCTCCTTTAAAAAGGAGCACCTGATCGTACGGATCCGGCAGGAAGAAAACGTTGTTAATGTCCGTTACTTGGGAGAAAAGGAATCAGGCGCAATCGTATGCGAGCCCACGCTGGAAGATTACTACATCTACTTAGGGAGTGGGAGCCATGCGTAATTTCATTCCATTAGAACTGAAAAAAATATTAAATAAAAATACAGTAATTATCAGCCTACTCTTTCTCACTATTATTCTGATCCCCTGGATTCAAACCGCCAAGAGTATAGATGTCTTGGATGATGAGGGAACCATACATAGCGGTCTTGGAGGCTGGAAAATTTTAAGGGAGCGCACGGTTGAGGGCACGATGACGACGGATTATTTATTACAAATGAAACAAAACTACGAAAACAGCGTGGACAAACCTTATATTGAAGGCGAAGTAGATACAGATCGCAAGTTGGGAAAAAGATTAACTTTTCCTCACGATGCGCTGAACTGGGAACTGAACTTTCCATATATAAAGTACCGTGTTCTCGATAACAGCTTAAATTTAACGGATGAGCAGCTCTCCAATTTTTATGTAGATTGGAAGGGCAGTTTTACCGAATATTTATCCACTGAACAAAATCTATTTCCTTATACAGAGAAACAAATCGAAATCATATCCCAGAAAATGCAAAAAGTACCCACCCCATTTTTATTCAAATATGATAGTGGCTGGGAGTACCTGAAAATAGGTTTATTAAATACGATCTACCTTTTCTTTATGTTCTTGGCGTTTATCCTATGCGAAGGATTCTCCAAAAACAGCAGCAAAGGAATTGACAAGGTGACCTTATCCACCAAGGAGAGCAGGAGGAGGCTGCTCAGCTACAAGCTTGGTGCCGCTTGTGTGTTTTCTACGATAGCCTATTTTGTGTATATTGCGATCATACTGCTGTTTATTACCGCAGTGTATACGCTGCACGGCTGGGACTCTTCGGTTCAAATCGGAACAATTACATTTTATTCTATGAATCAGCTTCAAGAGGGGTTACTCTATATTTCCATGGGATACTTTTCCACACTTGTCGTGACGCATCTTATCCTGTTTTTGTCCGTGGTTTTTAAAAGAGGGAAACTGGTATTAGCACTTTCACTGATTTATTTTTATCTCGTAAATACTTATCAGATGGGGAGGGGGGCGCTGATTGAAAAAGTGATGGTCTTCATGCCCCAGAACTTTATCAATAATCTTATAGGCATAGAGAAATTATATTTTGTGGGTAATACTGTATTTCCTTATGTTTTTGTCGCCCTGTTTCTGGGTACTGTGTACATTCTCTTATCTCGAATCGGTATCTCTATATGGATGAGAAGATATTATTTACAGTAGAGGAAGGTAGGTGAAATCATGAGCTATTTATCAAAAGTAAACAGAAGTAAAATCCTAAACATAAACATATTCGGTTTTTTGTTGGCATTGTTTCTGATACTTACCTTTTACAACTTAGACACCATCAAAACAGGTTATTTAAATCAGGCAAGATATGAGGTAACAGATGGGACGGAATACCGGTATTTCTATCAACCGGAGGTATTGGATGAAGTTGAGATTAATAAAATTTTGGAAAAATACAGAGAACTTAGCCTACCAGAAGACAGGAATAAAGCGGATGTTGCAGATTTGCCAGCCTTGGATATAATTATCCAAGTGTATGGCTGGAACTGGACTGGAATACGGGATGTCTCAGCAGAACAATTTTATCAGGACAGGGCAGACATCATCAAAAGTGCACAGAAGGAAGCGGGGAGTTCTAGGGAAGGAATCAGCAACGGGAATTTTGCAGCGGCTTCTCTCTCCGAACCTATCCGGATGGGTTATGCCGAGGGATGGAAGAACGTTAACTCAGGGATGAGCCAGTGTGTTTTTATTGTCCTGGTTCTCATTTCCATTCTACTGGTCCCAATTTTTAATGAAGACGAGACCTTGGGCGTGGACGGACTGGTCAAATCCACGAGGTTTGGAAAACGTAAGCTGAGTAGGATACGGATTATCAACGCCTTCCAGCTCTCTTTATTGCTTTATCTGACGGCGGTAGCGATTTACATTACGCCTATATTCTTTATGTACGGTTTACAAGGAGCGGATTTGCCTATACAAAGTAGTCCACAATTTTTTTTATCAATGGTTGCGGTGAATTATTTCGAGCAGTTTTTAATCAACCTGGTTATTGGATATGTGGCAATCTCACTGATGACAGGGATTACTTTATTGATCAGCGTATTAGTCACACAGATTTATACTGGCTACGCCCTGTTACTATTCACCATAGCCATATCTTACGCCATTCAGATGAGCGAGGTATTCTTTCTGAAACATTATGTGGGCAATTTTCTGCCCATGCAGATAGCCAAGTTCAATAGCTATTACACAAGTTTTGAACCCTATGGAGGTATTTCTAGAATTATTGCCGTTCCTTCCATTACTGTTGCAGTTTTATTTATACTCCTACTATTTTTGCCAAGATGGATTAATAAAATGAGGTTTACTTCTTAGATTGAGCATTACGCATAAAGTTAAAACACATCAAGGATAAAAAAATGAAGTGAAGTTCGGAAAGAAGGTAGATGATGTATTCATTTTTTATTTTATGCGAAGCTGGATCAGAAAAAGATGGTATTAGCAACAACGGTTTAGCTCACGTTCTAGAGCACTTTGTTATACTGGCGATGCTCAAAGATTTTTTCACAGAGAAAGAAAGTAATTTGAGAGGACAAACAAGTTACTGCTATTGCTTATATAGTTGGAGCAATGCGAAGTACCAAGTAGGTTTAAACCTTATCTTTGAATTTGAAAACTATGTGAGGAGGATATTAGATAATAAAAATGAATATTATGACTTAATGTTAATGGCCATTAGAGAGGTCGAGGAAGAAATACTATCGAAACACAATGAGGTGGCAAAGATCAATGTAATGATTCATTTTTTAAATAAAGATATTGTTTCTCGACCAATAGGCCTACTTGAGGACGTAAAAAGTTTGAACGTTGACCAATTATTTGAGACTTTAAGTAGTATTTATGTAGCAGGAAATTTAAGATATTTCATTTTTAATCATGAAAAAAATGAGTTTGTTATTTCTGACTTGCCTCAAAAAACAAAGCGAAAAGGTTGTGTGGAAAAGCAAGAATTCCATGACAAAGAACTGGAACGGATAGCATCTAATTTAAATATAGATGTACAAATATTTAAATTATTTTGTAATAGTGATAAAAAAGTTGCACTTTCTAGTACTTATTTTTCTAAGATTTTTAACAAAGAACAAACGATTCTCAATGAATTGTACTTGATAAGTATTTGCAAATTATTAGATAAAGCTTATGGTGTCAAAAATAACTGTAAATTTGAAATTATATTTTTTAGTAATGAGGACTCTACTAGAATTTACTATATATTTGAATTAACGAGCAGCAATGATATTTACGAGACTCCAAATAAGATAACCATAGATGTGGAACAGATAATAAATTTCATGCTTGAAAGTGTAAATTTCCACGAGTTAAAAGAGGAGTTAAGGATAAATGTATACAGTAATAGATTTAGTCCAATAAGTCGAAGTGAATGCGAAGCAGAGATATTGAATAAAGTTTACTTTAATAATTTTCAAGTAATAAAAGATTATGAAGATTTTGCTGATATTTTACGGAATGTTACGATTGATAAATTCAAAGGATTCTTGTATTTTGCGTTAGGGGAGGATAGATGACTTAATTATTTTTGAATAACGTAAAAGACAGGCCGATAGTTTTCCTCGCTTTGGAGTCTAGAGTCCATTTTCATTGATCAAAATAAACTTGCCGGATGACTGACTTCTATGATACACCACACTTTCACTAGACGAATGGTTTCATTATATAAATTGGTACGGGTGTCGCACCTGGTCATCAAGTCGCCCTCAATGCGAATATGTGGATTGATTCGCTTCTTTACCTTCACAATGATCTGAGCAGTTGAGTGCTACCAAAGCATTGATATTGAGTAAGCCAAGTGTTGATAGGAATCAGGTCAATGTTACCTTGAGAATGAATGCACTCTTCGGGCGATGGAAGCGGTTCGTCCGTCATCATCGCGTTCTTGATGTTGAACATAGAGTAAGGGAGTTTATCAGGTTGTTCGATACCAAAGTACATCGTTAGATTCCCTTGAGGATCAAAATCAATCAGTAATATCTTTTTTCCTTCATTATATAAGGCGTAAGCCAGGTTATAAGCGGTGGTGGTTTTACCTGTACTGCCTTTTTGATTAGCGATAGTGTTTACTGTTGTTTTTCTCATATCAATTCCCCTCCCTGAAGCCAAAGCTTCGATATTATCTGTCAATGATAGGGAGCGGGCTGATCTGTTATAGTTCTCTCCGAGTTCTCTCATTTGTGCAAAAGCGACTACTATTTGAGAAGATTCCCGGAAGCCTTGCGGCGTTTAAATCTAACGAAAGAACCTGCAAAAAAACTTGATCTTACAAGGATTTTCGCGGGCTTTAGATTCCTTTTCTTTGACTTAGTTTCTGCTATCTTCCCGATAGCATGAGCGACTCAAAATCGAGAGGGAAACCGTGGAGGTTCGAGTCCTCTCACCGGTACCAACTAAATCAACTCAAAGTTCATTAGATACTATATCTGATGAACTTTTTTGTTTGTTTTTTTACAATTCCGTTCATGCCTGTGCCGGAAAACTTTTGATACATCCTTCAAGTGTGAATAAGAAATTGTACTTAGTTGTACTGAGGAAGATTAATGTAAGCGGATATGTGAATGAGATAGAGGCATTCCTGAGGAAGCTCCATTTCGAAAGCTATAAGCAATCATGATACTAAACAGCGATTGACAAAATAGAGGAACTACCTAATACTAATTGATAATCATTATCATTTATTGTGAAATATAATTAATTCAAATAGATTGTGGAGCAGATCGGAGTGTATTGCAAAGATGAGGCTGAAAGATCATATTTTCGCATGGAATTATGCCGCTGTTAAAGTACTTGATATTCGACATGCTGTGATGAAGCCTGGGGACAAGCTGCAAGGCTATGTATTACCAGCATGTGGATTTATCTACTGTGTGCGGGGTACGGCCAGCTTGAATCTCAACGGCATAGATTACGACGCAGACCGTCACTTTATTGTGCATGGTGGCAAGGGCATGAGACTAAGTATAGAGACAGGGAAGTTGTTTCAATACTATTTATTATTCTATAGAGCCTCCTTGCCAGGAAGAAAGGATTTAGCAAGACTTTTAGAACGCAGCAATCCATTTCGGATGCAGTATAGCTTCGAATCTTTGGAGCCATTACCACTGCACTATCAACTAATGGCAATGGAACAACTTTGGGCACAAGGAAGCCAATTGGAAAGAATTCAAGTTAAAGGCTTGTTCTATCAGTTTATACATGAATTATTAAAGCAGTTCACAAAGGATGGAATTAACCTCAGGCAACCGGATGTCATTGGGCAGGTTGTCCGTTATATTGAGGAGCATTATCGTCATAATTTATCACTAGAATCTATAGCGGAGCAATTTAATTATAGCCCTCGTCATCTATCAACCCGCTTTAAAGGGGAGACGGGGTTTAGCTTAATTGAATATTTGATACGATTCCGGCTTAAACATGCAGAAGAGCTATTACGATGTACCGATGCTCCACTTCGCGAAATTGCAGAAGAAGTTGGATATAGCGATGTATATTACTTCAGTCGTATGTTCAGTAAATACAATGGTCAATCTCCCATCCGGTTCCGCAAGGAAAGCAGGCAGGTGAGCTCATCGGACAATCGTCCATTTACCACCGCCAAATTCTCCATTGGCGAGCACATATCCTCCCGATATAATGTTATTGAGTATGATAATCATTATCATTACTATTACCAAAATGAAATAACCGGAGGGTCTTCACCTATGAGATTAACAAAGACGTCAAGTTTTATTGTAGCGATGCTGCTTAGCTTTACCTTGCTTTTAAGTGCATGTGGATCTGCAAGCGTTGGTTCTAATGCCACGAATTCTAATGGATCCAAAGCTTCTGAAGTTACATCATCACCAGCAAATAATTCAATTGCAGCTGACAATGTCAATAAGGAGGCTCAGACAAGAACTATCTCTACAATAAAGGGAGATATTGTTGTTCCAGCTAATCCAAAGAGGGTTGTCGTGTTATACCTTCAAGGGGATCTTGTGGCCCTCGGCATTAAGCCAGTAGGGACTTCGAGTGTTTTTGAAGGAGCGGCCTTTGCAGAAGAGCTGGGGGGGATTGAAGATCTAGGTTCATGGTATGAGCCTAATCCAGAGGCTATTATGGCAGTAAAGCCGGACTTGATCATAGCTGCTTCTGAAGAAACTTACGAAATCCTTAAGGATATTGCACCGACCGTTCCAATTCCCTATGAAAAAATGGCGACGGATGAACGTGTAATGAAGATTGGCGAGGTATTTGGCAAGGAGCAGGAGGCACAAGCTCTACTAGATAATTTCCACGAGAAGTTGGAGAAGAGCAAGCAGCAGCTTGATGAACTTGGAATTTTGGATAAGACAGTAACCATTATCGAAGGCGGCAAAAAAGAGATGGCGGTGATCGATAGCAAGCTTTATGGAAGGGGCTCTCAGATCATTTATGAATATTTAGGGCTAAAAGCACCAGAGATTCTTCAGAAAAAGATTGATGGCAGAGAGAAGGCTACTGGAGGGTTTGTTTCCTTAGAGGTGTTACCTGAGTATATAGGAGACTTCGTGTTCCGCTCTGTATGGGATGGGGCTGATGATTTGTCGGACAATCCAATTTGGAACAGCATTCCAGCAATCAAAGAAGGTAGATTGATCGAAATCGGGTTTGATTTTTCATATTATTCCGATATCTACTCTCTTGATAAGCAGCTAGATTTTGTAGTTGAGAAGCTAGTGTCAGCGTATGAAAAAAAATAGAAAGCTAGATGATAGAACAACCGTTATCCCTGATTTAAGAGGGAAATCGTATTTCGGTCTGTTTCTACTCCTAGGGATACTGCTGCTGCTGCTTTCAGTAGCAGCTTCTATCTCATTTGGCTCTGCTTCTATGAGCCTGAAGATGGCATGGACAGCGATTTTTAATTTTGATCCTGAACTGACCGAGCATCAGATTATTCATGCCCTTCGAATTCCGCGTACAGCAGCTGATATTATTGCGGGTATGTGTCTCGCGGTAGCAGGAGCGGTTATGCAGGGCTATACGCGAAATCCCTTAGCAGATTCCGGATTAATGGGAGTAAATGCAGGAGCAGCTCTTGCAATGGCCGTTACACTGGTTTTTCTTCCAGGGCAACTGCAGACAACAACCTTGCTGGTTAGCTTTATTGGCGCAGGACTTGGAGCAGGATTAACGTACCTTGCCGCTTCATTGAATCGTTCAGGAATGACACCTCAACGACTGGTGCTAGCTGGAATATCAATTACAATGCTATTTGGAGCTGTGGGGTCATTTATCTCATTAAACTATGGAATTGGTCGTGCCCTTGCTTATTGGACTTCGGGTAGTGTGGCTGGAGCAACATGGGTGGAAATTAGGCTAGTTATACCTTGGTTCTTAGGTGGACTGGCTTTGTCACTATTCATTTCACGCTCTATCACTGTTTTAAACTTGGGAGAAGAGATCGCGAAAGGCTTCGGGCAACGGATCGTTCTCGTTAAGATGATAGCTATGCTAGCGGTCCTTTTACTTGCGGGTGTAGCTGTTGCACTTGTAGGGCCAATCGGCTTTGTAGGGTTGATTATTCCGCATATTATGCGTTTTTTTGTAGGTGTAGATTATCGTTATATTATTCCGGCATCAGCCATTTACGGCGGTGCACTTATGGTTGTAGCGGATATCGCAGGAAGGCTGATTAATCGTCCGGCAGAGACAGCACTGGGCATTATTTTTGCAATGATTGGTGTTCCTTTCTTCTTGCTAATTGCGAGCAAAGAGAGGAGAGCCTTCAAATGAATGTTGTTAAATCGCATAAGGCTACAATATGGATTCTATCTCTCATAATACTGCTTATTGCAGGAGCTATTCTTAGTCTTAATATGGGAAAGGTGTCCCTCAATCCACTTGAAGTATTTCAAGTATTGCTTGGACAAGGTCCAGAGGAGCATAATCTTGTTGTTTATAAGTTTCGTCTTCCTCGGATCGTATTAGCGATACTTGTTGGATTTGGGATGGCACTGGCAGGTGCAGTTATGCAGGCTTTGCTGCGCAATGATCTGGCTGATCCCGGCATGCTTGGTATTAGCTCAGGTTCAGGTCTTATGGTGTTGCTGATTATCTCAACGGTAAGCATTCAAGGCGCCGCTATAACATTATTACTGCCGTCTATGGCATTCTTAGGTGGTCTGCTGGCAGCAGCTCTGATCTATGTTCTAGCCTATAGAAAACGTCGTATGATTTCTTCTACACGACTTATCTTGACTGGTGTTGCGATCAATATGGGGTTTAGTGCGCTGTCGCTATTCCTGACTTTAAAGCTTGATGACCAGAAGTATGAGTTTGCGCAGCGTTGGCAAGCAGGATATTTATGGGGGGACAAGTGGTCTTATATCAGCTTGTTGGCACCTTGGGTATTGCTGCTATTCGTATATATTCTTTCTAATTTCAGGACATTGAACGTCTTGGTGCTAGGCAACGAAATTTCGATAGGATTAGGAGTCGCTGTAAAGAAGAAATTTTTGCGCTTGGCAATTGCGGCTGTAGGCATAGCTTCTGGCTGTGTAGCGCTCGGGGGCTCGATCTTCTTTATTGGATTGATTAGTCCGCATGTGGCTCGCAAGCTGGTAGGTCACGACTACAAAGTGCTTCTACCTACTTCAGCGCTTATTGGTGCGCTATTGCTGCTTGTAGCGGATACGATTGCTCGAACGGTCAGCTTTAAGTCAGATATTCCCGCAGGAATTATTGTAACAATGCTGAGTGTGCCTTACTTCCTATATCTATTGATGCGTTCAAAATAAATATCGATAGGTTCGAGCCTCTCACCGTATACTAAAAAGGTCTATAAGATTGCTTAATAAGCGATTTTATAGACCTTTTTCATTTTCAGAGCTTATTGAATTTCTAATAGGAGCATTAGATTTTCCTCTACTACTACTTCTGAATTACCCTATTTCCAAAGTTCTAGTATATACCGTTAGCTTCGCATTCGATGATATAGAGAAACAGAAGGACAGATCACTTGCATTTCATTTACACAGTTGTATAATAGAAACGGTTATACAACTGTCTGATCAGTCGATTGATTCATGAATAATGAAATTAAGAAGCTACCTGATGCAGATTTAGAAATATCTGATCTCTATGGTTTAGCAAAAACTATTCGCAAAATGGAAATATTAGATATGGAGGGGAATTTCCATGAAAGAGCGGTTTATATCTATTCTTAATACGAAGAAAAAACGAAACGGCATCACTCTATTTTATACCGTCCTGCTCTTGATCGGGGTAATCAGCGTGTTGACGGCGTGCACTAATATAAAAGGCAGCGAATTCATCAAACCCGGCACGATTTATTCCATTGGCTTTGAGGGGGAGCAAGTTGTTGTTAATGATGCTGGCAACTCGTACTCCATAGATGCAGAGGGGAACGTTTCTGTTTTATATCGGAATGGAGCTGTTAAAGCAAATGTGCCATTAAAATTGGATACGACCGGAGGGGTTCTGGGAATGGGACAAGAGAACACCGGTTATTTTATATCCGAGGATAAAACAGCTATTGTTTATGGTTTTGCAGATGGAAAATCATTGCCGCTGCATGTTTTAATCAGTAATGATAAGGGACAGACATGGAATGACTATCCTATTCCTGGTGCAATGGGATATGAAACAAAATTTATCGGTTTCACGAATAAAAATGATGGTTGGCTGGTCAGTGGTGCTTCACAAGGAGTTGGGAGTGCGCTGAATTACGTATATCAAACCTCTGACGGAGGTAAGACGTGGAAAGAGATAGGCAATCCAAATGATATTTATTCGGAACATTTGACCGGCGTGGGATTTTCTAGTTCGGATATCGGGTTTTTAGGGTACAGATATTATATGGATGAGGGTCCTGTAATTTATTGGACCAAAGATCAGGGGCAAACTTGGGAAAGGCTTGCTGTATCGCTTCCAGAAAAGTTTGATAAATATAAAAAAAATCCCCTTTCTCCTATCTTTAATAGAAAGGAAGGACTGTTCCCTATCTCGTTAATTGATCAAGATACCGGTGTGGCAGGAACTATATATCTTACCAGTAAAGATGAAGGAATCACTTGGGTTTATGATGAAGCTTATGATAAGCTTCTAAATCCTTTTTTTACAGGGGACCATAAAAAGAACAATTTCGACTTGAAATAGATTATTGTTATATGAAATATCTACTAAGCCATTACTATCCTCAACGACCTTCTGGATACTTTTTAAGCCTATACCATGACCGGATTTATTAGTTTTTGTGGAGCAGATGTCGCCAAAACGATTCGTATGAATTTCATTCACATAAGGATTCTGAATCCGGATGAACAAGCTTTCATTAAGATAATGCATATGTATGGTTATATAGCACTCTTCATTTCTTTTATCGCAACAAGCTTCAATGGCATTGTCCAGTGCATTTCCTAAAATCACACTGATAACTGTGGTGTCGAGCGTCAGCTGTACAGGGATGTTCAAGTCTAACTTGAAGGGGATCTGATGCTTCTCAGCGACCTGCTGCTTGTAGTTGATAATGGAATCAATAATCGTATTCCCGCTATTGCTAACGCCTATTGGGTTGTCTATTTGCCCCAGTAAGTTGTCCAACTCATTCAGATTGGCATCTTCACCGGATTGTACCTTTGCGCGTAAACCTATGAGAATATTTTTAATATCATGCTGGAACTTAAAAGATTCTTCCTGTATTTCTTTTGTCAAAAGATATTGATTTACATAGTAAGCATTTTGTTGCTCAAGTAAATAACTTTGGTTCTGCGCAGATTGGATAACTAACATACGGTCACATAAGATAAATATCAATAAATTTATGATGAGTAGTCCTGTGGACAGGATTGGAACAAGGGTAGGGAAGGACTGCATATAAAGGCTGGATGCGAAGCTGTAGATCCCTAGTGTGCTTATAGAAGGGCAAATAAATAATAGAACCCAATACCATTTAGATAACCCGCCATTTCCAAAGGCTTTAGCTACGCGCACGGATACAAAAGCTAATATAAACATCAGCAGCTTGGAAAGAAACTGGTTCAGAATATATCCCTTTGTCGAGTAAAATAGGGGCAGTGATAACTCACTAAGCGTAATAAGCGCAACCAGAAAAAGAGCGGCAACGATCCGCCATTTGATATTTCCATTGTAAAAAAAAGATAAGAGAGCAATCAGGCCAATATTGAGTGTGAGTAGGATTGAGCCTGGCAGTGAGCTATAGTGCAGAAAGACAATACAGAGGAAATATAGAGAGTACAAGATAACAAGATTGGCTTTGGTGGTAAGTCGGCTAACGAAACAATGGCTGTAGAAGTAATGAATGATGATAGGTAAAAGTGGAAGCGTTACTAGATAGAATAACTCCTCCAGAAAGATATTATCCAACAAGACTCCCCCTGAATTTCAGATATTTTTTCTTAAAATCGGCACTATATTTTGCACTAATGGGTAAGGCTTCACCATTTAGGAGAATTACTCCCTGGTTACTGATTTCTTTAATAAAGTAAAAGTTAACGATGTAGGATTGATGGATTCGGACAAAATCGCTCACAGGAAGCTTCTGCTCTTCCTCGTTTAGTGTACTGTAGTAGTCGAGTTGATCGTTGCAGGAATAAAGAATAATTCTCCGCCGGTTGCTTTCCAGATAGATGATATTTCGATAGGGGATTAGAATTTCTTTTCCTTTTTGCTGTAGTGATAAGAAGTTTTTTTTGCCTTGCTGCAGCTTGCGAATTACTTTTTCAATCGTAGAAATCAGTTTTTGCTTAAATATCTCTGAATCGATAGGTTTCTTGATAAATCCCGAGGGCTGAACATCGAAGAGTTGCAGATGATATTCATCATGACTAGAGACATAGATAAGCTGCACTAGATCATTTTCATCATTTCCCCGCAGTACATACCCAGCTTTTATTCCATCCATATCCGCCATTTCAATGTCCATAAAAATAATATCAAACGCGCAGGCCTCTTGAATGGCCTTAGTGAAGCTTTCTCCGGAATAAAAGATCGACACCTCTATTTTCCTTGTGAAATTCCTTTGAGTCTCCAGAATAAGTCTCTCTATTAATTCAGTAGTGGGAAAGTCATCATCACAGACAGCAATACGTATCACTTTATCATTCCTTTCGACAAGAATTGTCCAAAATATCCGGGAATTTGTCGACCATATAAGTCACATTATACAAATCCTTCTTAATAATTACATTAACTAACTTGATTGTTACAGTTTGAATGTAGAGTTCATGGCAACATGTTAGGATGTGGAAAAGTGAAAAGAGGAGTGTTTGATTTGACTCAAACGATCTTTGAGGCCAAAGGTTTAAGCAAACAATACGGAGAGTCTTTTGCTCTTCAGGATGTCTATATGACGATTGGGGTAGGAGATATTTATGGGTTTGTTGGCGAAAATGGGGCAGGTAAAACTACATTAATGAAAATAATAGGCGGATTGGTACATCCGACACATGGCGAAATCTCTCTTTTTGAAAAAAAGGACACAAAAGCTGTTCACGAGGCGAGGCGAAAGGTTGGATTTCTAATTGAAAGGCCAGCGCTTTATCCTAATCTAAATGCGAAGCAAAATCTTACGTTTTATTGCCGTGCGTTTGGGATTAAGGATAAGAGCAGAATTGCGGAAGTATTGCAGGCAGTTTCTCTGGCAGATGCCGGTTCTAAGCTAACCTCAGAATACTCCCTTGGGATGAAACAACGTTTAGGTCTGGCTATTGCTCTACTTAACGATCCCAAATTTCTGGTATTGGACGAGCCTATTAATGGTCTTGATCCGTCAGGCATTGTTGAAGTGCGAAAGATCCTGGAGAAGCTATCCAAAGAACAAGGAGTGACTATATTAATCTCCAGTCATATTTTAAGTGAGTTGCAGCTACTTGCGACCCAATACGGTTTTATTCATAAAGGAAGGTTAATCAAAGAAGCTTCTGCGGAGGAACTCTTACATACGGCGGAAACAAAAATCTGTATTCGAACGGCTGATCCCGCAGCGACACTTCAGATTTTAAAAAGTGAACTCCAACTAGAAACCATTACGATCAGCGAAGCTGGAGAAATTCAAATTCCTAAAGAGAGTACAAATCTAGAAGAGCTGATGTCTTTTTTTCTAAAGCGGGGCATCCATATTGAAGGGATTAACCTGTCGGCTCCAAATCTTGAGAACTATTATATGGATCTAATTGCTGGAGGTAACGAATGAGGAATTTTCTTAAGGCTGAAGCTTATTATGTAACCAAGGATCCCATGTTCAAGGGGATAAGTCTTCTTTTGCTGTTTGGAAGTGCCTTATTACTGGTTTGGATGGGGGTACAAGTAGGATTTGATATAGATGGTCCTTTAGAGCCTTTAATCACTAGCATTCAGTTATCTTTTTTTCTGTATTTTATCATCCCGATTTACGTTTGTTTTTTTGCTACCGAGGGATTTGAGTATGGGTCGGTTCAAACCATTATCGCTTCGGGTCAGAGCAGGTCATTATATTTACTGGGAAAATATCTGACCGAATTAAAAGTTGTATTATGGTGGGTAATTCAATTTTTTGGTCTTTTTTATGTATTGTATATGCTGGCAGCGCTTGTTACGGGTTCCCATATCGGAAATGAAAGCTTAGAGGGGAAGTTTATCGTTGCTATGGGGGCTATTGGATTCAATATTTTGTATCTCGCAGCTTATTCCGCTGTCGTGCTGTTGTTAGGAGTATTGATGAAAAAATCGGCTACCGCTGTTATTGCCACGTTTGTTTTTGTATTTGGCGATTTTCTGCTCAGTGGTTATCTGAAAGACTCTTCGTATGTATATCTGAGAGTGATTTCTGAAAATACGCTAACGACGCAAATTTTTAAATTCTCTGCTGTAAATTCACATGAAATATATACCCTAAACGAGGGTGTTCGTATGATCCTAATCCCTGTTGTAATCATAGGAGTTTGCTTGAGCGTTGCTTTAATTTCTTTTGAAAAGAGAGATGTGCATCTATAGGAAGGAAGGATGGATTATGAAAAAGGATAACAAAAGATTCACTATGATCTTAAGTATTTCGGTAGTAGTTATTATTTTTTGTGTTCTTTTTGTGAGTATACGAATATCTTGACGCTGTCTATCTAGTTTTACTAGAACGTGAGGATTGAATCGCTCTCTTGTAAAAAAGCCACGGCGTACGTTAATAACGTACCTCGTGGCTTTAGGTGTTTATGGAAGGACATTGCCGGCAGCACGGTAGATTTCATACCATTCTTGCCGAGTGAGAGTAATATCGGAAGCTTTGGCAATATCACGCAAGCGCTGCGTATTAGTTGTGCCAACGACAGGCTGCATATTTGCCGGATGTCTGAGAATCCATGCGATGGCAATCGCTGTATTGGTTACGTCTTTTTCAGCTGCTAAGCGGTTAATGACCTCGTTCAATTCAGGGAACTTATCGTTATCTAAGAATACGCCTTCAAAGAAGCCATATTGGAAAGGCGACCAAGGCTGAATGGTCATGTCATGCAGGCGACTGTACTCCAAAATCCCGCCATCATGAACAACTGAACCGGAGTTAGTCATATTCACATTGAAACCTGTATCAATCATGCCAGTGACCATAATGCTCAATTGCAGCTGGTTGAACAGCAGCGGTTGCTTTACATTTTTCTTAAGCAGCTCGATTTGCAACGGGTTCTGATTGCTGACACCAAAGTGTTTGACCATACCTTTGCTTTCCAGAATATCAAAAGCCTCAGCGACTTCTTCTGGCTCGAATAGCGTATCAGGACGGTGAAGCAGTAGGACGTCGATATAGTCTGTTTTCAAGCGCTTAAGGCTGCCTTCTACGGATTGCAGGATATGTTCCTTGGAGAAATCAAAAAAACCGTTGCGGATTCCGCATTTGGTTTGGATCATCATTTTATCACGCATACCCGGATTGTTCTCCAGTACACCTGCGAATACTTCTTCGGCTTTGCCAGCTGCGTAGATGTCGGCGTGGTCAAAAAAGTCTATTCCGAGCTCGAGGGCACTATGTACATGTGTATCTGCTTCTTTTGCAGATAAATCAGCAATCCGCATACAGCCAAGCGAAATTTGTGACACCTCAAGTGCGCCGTTTGCTACACTAATTTTTTTAACCAAAAGTGACTCACTCCTTCGAATGTTAGTAGAACATGCAGTATTCAATCAAACCATATCATAAAGAGGGGAGGTAAGCCAATGTCTATCTAAAAGAGAAAGAGGTTATCTCGTCAGTAGAATTCACTACTTCAGAGACAACCTCATTTGTCTATAGATCAGTTATTAATACATATTTGGAATGTCGACATTAGGATCAATGTCAGCTTCGTAGTCTACACCCTCTGTTCTAAAACCAAACAGGTTAAAGAAATCTTGGCGGTAGCCTTCAAGATCAGCAAGCTCACCTGCATTGTCGGTTGTCAGCTCGTCCCAACGTTTCATAACCTCAGTCTGAACATCCTCACGCATTTCCCAGTCATCAATTCGGATCAAGCAGCCTCCGTCAGCAGTAGCTTCGCCCCCACTGTAAAGATGCTCAGAGAATAAACGGTACATTTGTTCAATACAGTTCTCGTGCAGCCCTTTTTCCTTCATTACTTCATACAATGCAGAGATATAAAGAGGGACTACAGGAATCGCGGAGCTGGATTGGGTTACCAGAGCTTTGTTCACGGAAACAAAAGCACGTCCACCTTGAGTGGACAGGCGATCATTCAGTTGGATCGCTGTTTGTTCCAGATCATGTTTGGCTTGACCAATCGTTCCGTCGCGATAGATAGGGTGAGTGATTTCAGGCCCGATATAGGAGTAAGCAACGGTTGTAGCTCCATCGGCAAGCACGCCAGCTGCTTGAAGCTGATCGATCCACATTCTCCAATCTTCGCCGCCCATAACTGCGATGGTCTGACGTACTTCCTCTTCTGAAGCAGGCTCAATAGTGGTCATGGAAACTTCACCTGTGTGGAAGTTCAAGGTTTTGTTCGAATAAGCGGTTCCCACCGGTTTAATGACGGAGGAGAAGGTTTCTCCTGTTACCGGATGAGTGCGGCGTGGTGAAGCGACACTATAGACAACTAAATCAACTGTGCCATATTCAGCTTTAATCAATTCAATGGTCTTCTCTTTGATAGCATCGGAGAAGGCATCGCCAACTATGCTGTGAGATTTAAGTCCAAGCTGCGCTGCTTGTTGTTCAAAAGCTGCGGAGTTGTACCAGCCAGCAGAAGCTGTACGTTGACCTTCAGCAGCTTTATCAAAGAAAACACCAATAGTGTTGGCGCCAGCACCGAAAGCGGCTGAAATTCTGGAAGCTAGTCCGTATCCGGTAGAAGCGCCAATGACTAGTACATTAGCAGGTCCCTCAATATTCTTTTGTGCTTTTACATATTCAATTTGTTGTTGTATTTGTTTGGCGCATCCCTCTGGATGGGCTGTTGTACATATAAATCCGCGAGTTTTAGGTTGAATAATCATCAAGGAATTCCCCTTTTTATAAAAATTAAAGTCCAATGTTACTTCAGAGAAAGTATAGCAAACAATATTTACTAATACAAAGAATTTAGGATATTGGAGAAGAATGATTGCTCTCCACTACGATCGACTGCCATCCGCTGCCGCTTACGGACCCAGATGACGTTATATGCAAATTTATCGCCTTTTCAGCAGGGTTTCGGACCCCAGAGACGTTATTGCTTAGAAAAAGGTTCATATTAGGTGTATTTTGTGCCAATAGAGGCTATGAGGTCCGTTGGAATTCCAAATGTGCAATAATGCTGCGTTACGGGTCAACTGTGTCCGATAGGGCATTGTGCGGGGAGCTGTGATAGGTCGATCGAACGAACGTACGAAGGAAATAAAACGAACGAATGACGAATCTTACGAATCATGGCAATCGAACTATCTAACCCGAATCATCCGATGAACCCAAGCAGAAAAGGGGCTGCCCCAGCAGCCATTTCGTGGCCATGGGACAACCCCTTAATCTAATGAGGCTAGATTACGCCTTAAATATGGAATCTATAGTTTTGATCTCTTCTGGTGTCAGCTGCACCTTCAGCGTCTCTAAATTGGAAACGATCTGCTCAGGACGTTTGGCGCCCGGAATAAGCGCATCGATGGAAGGTACGGTCAAATACCAGGCAAGTACGACATGTGCGACTTCGACACCTTTGGCATTGGCAATCTGACGAACCTTGTCCACCTTCTCCAGATTCTTGGCAAAGGTCTCCCCTTGAAATAGCGGGTCATTTTTTCTAATGTCGCTGAATGTATCGCCTTGCTTATATTTGCCGCCCAGCAGGCCCGACGCAAGTGGGAAATAGGGCACGAAAGAAATGCCATGCTCCTGCGTATAAGGCAGCAAATCTTGTTCCGCATCACGATGCAGCAGATTGTAGTGGGATTGAAGAACATCCACATGACCGTCTTTGTTGGCTTCTTTCAGCTGATCAATGGAGAAGTTAGACACCCCGATGGCTCTAATCTTCCCTTCATCCTTCAGCTTCTTAAGTTCACCTACAGCTTCGTCCTTAGGTGTGCTTTCATCAGGGAAATGAATATAGTAAAGATCAATATAATCAGTCTGGAGGCGTTTCAAGCTGTCTTCTACAGACTGTCTTAGAAAAGCTGGAGAGTTGTCGAGTGTAATCTTGTCACCGGTAATCACGTGAGCGCCTTTAGTAGCAATGACCACATTGTCGCGGCCGCCTCTTTCCTTCAGCACTTCGCCAATCAGTTCCTCGGATCTTCCTGGTCCATAAATAAAGGCGGAATCAATAAAATTAATCCCATGATCCAGAGCGCTGCGCACAATATTTCTGCCGGTTTCATCATTTAAACCCGGAAATAAATTATGCCCGCCAACAGCATTGGCACCCAGACCCAGCGGGAGAACCTGCAGATTGGTTTTTCCTAAAGTTATTTTATTAGCCATAATCAATAGTCAGCTCCTTAAAATATAATACGTACTATATTAAGTATAGAGAATAACTCGGGTCAGGACAAATTTTGCCTTCCAGCTTTATACATGAATATTTAAACCGGATAAGTTATGATAGTAAGAAAAATTTTATATTTGCGTTCGTGCAATCATGATGAGGAGAAGGAGGTCCGTCTTATGCTAGTCATTAATCAAAATGAAGTGGCCGAACTGTTAGCTATGGAATCTTGCATCTCCGTTATGGAATCTGTTTTGAAGGCTCTGTCCGCTGGACAAGCCGTACAAAGCTTAAGACAAGTGCTTCCTTTACAAAAGAGCAATCTGCTCGGCTTAATGCCGGGTTATTTGCAGCATGAAGAGGTAGCTGGTGCCAAAATCATCAGTGTATTTCCCAGCAATCATGGTTCAGGCCTGCCTTCTCATCAAGGTCTTGTTACCCTATTCGATTCATCTACGGGTGTTCCGAAAGCTATAGTGGATGGACAAAAGATTACAGCCATTCGTACGGCGGCAGTCAGTGCAGCAGCAACCCGATATCTGGCCAGAGAGGATGCCGAAATCCTTGCTCTTCTTGGAACTGGGGAACAAGCAAAAAGTCATCTGGAAGCGATGTTGCGGGTTCGACCCATCCGTGAGGTAAAAGTATGGAGCAGGACACTCGCAAAGGCACAGGATTTTCAAATGGAGATGAGCCAAAAATATGATGTGCAGATCATTGTTGCCGAGACAGTTCAAGCGGCAGTCAGCGCAGCGGATATCATTTGTACCGTGACAGCATCCACCGAACCTGTGCTCAAGGGAGAATGGCTGAAACCGGGTGTACATATCAATGCTGTCGGCGCATGCAGACCAAATGACCGTGAGCTGGATTCGGAGACCGTCCAATTAGCTAAGTTATATGTAGATCGGCTGGAATCCGCTCAGAATGAATCTGGTGATTATTTAATCCCGCTGAACGAAGGCAAAATTACAGCAGATCATATTGTCGGGGAGATTGGTGAGCTGATCAGTGGCACTATCGAGGGCAGAAGGTCCGCAGCTGACATTACTCTTTTTAAAGGATTAGGGCTGGCCATTGAGGATTTAGCAGCAGCTAATTTTATATATAATGAAGCTGTTAGATTACATAAAGGCACTGAAATTGCATTCTAAGGAGCGACTACACGATGAGCACTTATGAAGGTCTGTATGATTTCAAGTTGACGGAGCAAGAGGAGGAGCGGGCTAAACGCTTGCATGAACAGAACATTATTATCGATCTGCTGTTTCAAGGCCCCTTATCTCCAAGCGCGATTCCAGACTCTATCTCTGACAGAATCAAAGAATTATGTGAGCCTTATAAAGATGAGCCAATGGTATACAGCAGTATGCCTGCAAAAATCATCACAAAGCTATCTGCGAGCGGAGAGATCCCTGAGTATAAGGAAGAGTGGTACAAGTCCGGAATTACAGCAGGGAACCGCGAACTTCATTTGGAATCCTTAGACAGCATCATTACAAGCATGGCAGAGGTGCAACTGCAATTCGATTCTGCAGATTGGTTAATCAAAGCCTTAACTGCCGAAGACATACGTGCTGCCAAGCGTAATGGTTATAAAGCGGGCATTATCACAGCACAAGAAACGGATGGTCTGGGCACGAATCTCGATCAATTAGATGTACTTTATAACTTCGGATTAAGAATTATACAATTGACCTACAACAATCAGAACCAGATTGGGGCGGGCTGCGCAGAACAATCGAACGCCGGGGTCACTAATTTTGGGAAAAGATTCATTGCACGCTTGAACAAGCTGGGGATCATTGTAGATACGGGGCATTGCGGGAAACAGACTACGTTAGATGCCTGCGCTTATTCCACAACTCCGGTGATTGCTTCACATACGGGTGTAGAGGCGATCTATCCGCATATGCGCTGTAAAAGTGATGAGGAGATTATCGCGATAGCCAAGACGGGTGGAGTTATTGGTATTTTTGCTATGCCTTGGTTTGTTCATGAAGATCCTAAACATACAACTATTGACCATGTGCTGGATCATATCGAATATGTAATCCGGCTTGTAGGCGTGGATCATGTCGGAATTGGAACGGATTGGCCGATGAGCGATGTGCTCTGGTCATTGGTTTATTTTAAAGAACATATCGCACCCAAGCTTGGATTCGCCAAAGGAGACGGTCCTTCTACAGAAACCGTTGCTGGACTTGAGAAATATAGTTATTTTATTAACTTTACTAGAGGTTTGGTTGCCCGCGGTTATGCGGATGCAGATATTGCTAAGATCATGGGCGGCAACTGGCTGCGCGTATTTGAAGAAATTTGCGGATAGGGGATAAACAGATGACAACCTACTTACACACATCTACATTTAACGTCTACTTTTCTGGTGTTTATACAGGCAAAATTCATTTTACAGAGCAACAGATCATGCTGGCTAAGGTCGATCCGCGCAGAAGAACGCAAATGCAGGACAATGTGCTGGATGGACAGTTCAAGACCGTACTCCCGCTTCAAAAAATCCATAAACATTTGGATGCTTATGCTAATGCAGAATGGGCAGAAGACGAGGTAGTGCTGAGTAATGGCGATATCTATCAAAAGCATATCCAGTATCAGGCGCAGATTGAAGGCCGCGAACTGACCTCACAAGTATGGGCGCTGCGCAAAGAGACGGCTCTGGACATTGTGACTTTGGACGGGGAAATTATCGCTTTTTTAACGCCGAATCGGTATGGTATTGAGCTTATGGTTAAAGCAGGTTATGAGAAGCTGACTCCGTTAGTGGTCTACGACGATCCTCTTCTATCTAAGGCAGAATATGGTGTGAACGATTTGGGTACTGATCTGATTCCGATGCGCGATGGGGTGAAGTTGGCGACAGATGTTTTTTTACCAGAGGGCATTAAGCCGGGAACTAAGCTGCCGACAATTCTCGTAAGAACATGTTATGACCGCAACGGAAAAAAAGAGATTTTTATGAGATGGGCCAATAAAGGTTATGCAGTAGTATCGCAGGATGTTAGAGGTCGGGCGGATTCGGAAGGCGAACTGATTCCTTTTTATAATGAACGGGATGACGGTTATGATACGATTGACTGGATTATTGCTCAGGACTGGTCGGATGGCAACGTCGGCATGTGGGGCGCATCCTATCTAGGTTTTGTTGTTGTGGCGGCGGCCACCAGTGGGCACCCGAATCTGAAGGCGGTTGTGGATGAAGTGAACGTGGGCTCTCCATTTGTTGATACCGTTCGCAAAGGGGGAACCCTTTGTTCTTGGCCATTGCTCTCTTGGACTCTTGCTCAATCTGTGGGTACTCGGACGGATTTTGATATCTTTGGAGGCATTACGGTGAATCCGGAAGCAGCCGTTGATGCAAGACCGATTAAAGAGATCCCTCAGCAAATGATTGGTAAAACATCAGGTCCATGGGATCTGTGGAGCCAGCATCCGGAGTATGATGATTTCTGGAAAAACTGTACTTTTACCGAGCGCGGTGATCAGGTGCAGGTGCCTATGTATGTTATCTCAGGTTGGTATGACGGCGACAGCGCCGGCGTATCGGAAACATGGAGAATGTTGACAGAACATGATGTGCCAAATCGAAAAATCCGTCTGGGCGCTTGGGAGCACGGGCCGAACAGAGCTAGAGACTACGAAGGCGTGAGCTTCGGCAATGATGCCGTAGTCTATGATTACGATGTTTCTGTGCTGCGCTGGTTCGACCGCTTCCTCAAAGGCATTCCAAATGGAATAGATCAGGAGCCTAGAGCCTCTTATTATGTTGTTGGTGAAAATCAGTGGAGAACGTCCGCAGATTGGACACCTGCTGAAGCCACAACTTCTTCCTTCTACCTTTCCAGCGGCGGGCGGGCGAATTCAGGACATGGGGATGGGCAACTGCTTGCAGCGCCTGAGGAACATTCTCCTGAAGATACTTATATCTATAATCCTCATGATCCTATGAATGATAGCGGTGAACGAGAGCCTGAGAATTTGCGAAAATACGAGCTGCGCAATGATATCCTTGTCTACACTAGTGATATTCTGACGGATGAGCTGACTGTGGCCGGAGAATTGTCTGCGGTTATCTATGCTGCCAGCACTGGCAAAGATACGGATTGGGTTGTTACGCTTAGTGACGTGAATGAACAAGGGGACTCTATCCGGTTATCCAATTATATTGTCAGAGCTAAATACCGTCATGGATTGGAAGCGCCTGAGCTGCTGATTCCTGGGCAGGTGGAGAAATATGATATTTTCATGCCGAATATTGCCCATAGATTTGCTGTGGGACACCGAATTCGGTTCTCGATTACTTCGTCCAGTAAATTCGTTGCTTTCCCTAATACAAATACAGGCAGTAATCCGTATGAAGATTCAGAAGCGATTACTGTGCTGCAGACTGTTTACCATAATCGTGAGTATCCGAGCCATGTGAAGCTGCCGGTGGTTCCTAACGCTTAAATGTGACTTTAATACGAAGAAGGGGCTGTACAAAGGTAAAGGGAATTAACACTTGAAGCTGAAGCAGCATTTGATGACAAATGATACTTCAAGTGACGTACCGAGAGAGTACTGAGTGAACACCGAGTGAACACCGAGTGAGGCCTAGGTGAAACAAAAAGTGAAGAATGAGCTTATGCTTCAATTGAAGCGAAAAGTAAAACTCTTATAGAGCGATTAGGGAATTTCTCCCTGAAATTCTTAGGATTCTGGTCGTCAGGCATATAATTGAGGAAAAACTCCCTAATTTTATGTCTGATTCCCCGGAAATAAGGAAAACAGCCTATTTATTAGGGAGGAATTCCCTGGTTTCGTTCATTTAGAGCAAATTTCTCCTACTTTCAGGGAGTTTTTCCCTAATTAGTTTTAGATCCACTCCGCACAACGCGCAAACGCAGAACACATACTCCCAGCACCAGAACGCATTCCCCAGCACGCAAACGCAGAACGCCTACATCGCCACCATCCCAAACGCCCAATCCAATGGCATAGCGCACTAAGAACTAATAGTCTATTGGCGAAGCAAAAGCTTTGGTGCAAGAAATGGTCGATCGTCATGAAATAGGTATCACCTTAGACCGGTATGTGAAACCTCTCCCCAGAATCCCCCTTCCAGACTTATACCATAAATCTTGAACTATACTGCAAGGTCAACCTTGTATTTTTGGAGAAATGTCGATTATTCACAGAAAAGCGCATAAATGCTCCCTTCTTAGGTCACAATAGGGAAAAACCAGAATGAAGGGATTAACGTGAACGCGTTTCGCTTAAAAAAACAACTTTGGCGGCGATGGAGACGTTGGAAAAAGGCGCTTTGGGTAGGAGCTGCTTGTATAGCTTTTACTGTACTGGCTTGGCGCAGTATGCAGGTACCTGAGGAAATCAGTGGACTGCTGACGAATTCTAGCTGGGCGGATAGTGCCGATAGTGAGCTGGCCGCAGCTGTCTTTAAAGTAGGCGAGGACAGTGATGAGGCAAAAGAGAAGGGCACTTTAAATAATGAACAACTGCTGCAAACCATCACCCAAAGTGGGCTCAGCAGAACCGTTCATTTAAAAACAACCTATGTGTCCGGAGAAGAGATTCAGACGTTGCCGGGCGTAAAGAATCCGCTGCAGCTGAAGACTATAATCAATGAACACCCTGAATGGAGCGGTTGGATTAGTTCAGAAGGGGATTTGTGGCTGGAACAAAAAGTGAATGATTTATCGACAATGATAAAAAATGAAGCTTACATTGGTGTAGATGCGTTTGGGAATTTGACCTTGTTTAAAGGTCCGCCAGTTCAGGAGAAGGTACTGAAGACTTTTTTTCAAATGGATATGGGTTCCCTGAAATCCTCATTGCCGGAAAATATTTGGAAAGAGCTTCATGAGGGTATTCGTGTTCAGGATATTGAAGAGTACAACAGTGTGCTGTCTACCTTCAGTGATTATGCCCGCGAAGCTGCTGAGCATGTCATGCAGAACAAGCAATAGCTTTGATAAAGCTGTCCTAAAGTCATTATTAATGGCTGAGGGCAGCTTTTTTGTGTGAAATGAAACGGGGAAGAGTCTTAGCTGTAGGCCTAAAGTTGCCATTTCGCTGCAAACAGTAAACTTTTTTTCTCCCGCAAGGGCGATTTTTGCTATAATGGTTAGAAGGAATACATATGTTCGCTTCATGGCGGAGGAATGGATGAAAACGGTGGAATAATCTGCCTGTTATAGAGGAGAGATCGTGTTTGCGTATTTTGGGAATTGATCCGGGGCTGGCGATCGTCGGCTTTGGCTTTGTGGATAAGGAAGGACATAAACTGACCCCCGTCCAATATGGTTGTATTCAGACTGAGGCTCATACGCCTGAAGAAGAACGACTGCTGCATGTCTATGAAGGCATGGGTCAGCTCATTGATAAATATAAACCCGATGCTGTGGCGATAGAAAAGCTGTTTTTCGCTCGCAACGTTACTACAGCATTGCCAGTGGCGCAGGCCCGCGGTGTGACTATATTAGCTGCAGTACAGCGGGGTCTCCCCGTCTCGGAATATACACCTATGATGGTAAAGCAGGCTGTTGTGGGTTATGGTAAGGCTGAGAAACGGCAGGTCCAGGAAATGGTGAAGCTGCTGCTGAAGCTATCGGCGATTCCGAAACCCGATGATGTGGCGGATGCGCTGGCGGTAGCGGTATGCCATGCCCATTCGAGCAGTCTTAATTCTAAATTAAATGAGGTATTGCGAAAATGATAGATTTCTTAAGAGGACCCGTCGTTCATTTGGAGTCGGAATATGTGGTGTTGGATGTGCAGGGAGTAGGATACCGGGTATTCTGCCCGAATCCTTATGCTTTTGCTAAAGTAGAAGGACCTGTAACGATCTATATTCATTACCAAACACGTGAGGACGCTACGCTATTATTTGGGTTCCCGACTCGTGAGGAACAAAAATTGTTCCGCAAGCTGATAGAGGTATCTGGCATCGGTCCTAGGGTTGCGCTTGGAATCCTGACAGGTGGAACACCGGATCAGTTGATTTCAGCGATTTATCAAGAGAATATAACGTTCTTAACGAAATTACCGGGCATTGGCAAAAAGACGGCACAGCGTATGATCCTTGATTTGAAGGACAAGCTGGACGGACTCAGTATGGCTTCAATGCAAACGGGATTGTTTGCAGTGCCAACGGAGGAAGCAACGGATGGATTGGCATGGCAAGAGGCGCGGGATGCGCTTAAGGGGCTGGGTTATACCGAAAGCGAATTGGACCGCGTGTGGCTCGCGTTGAAGAAAGAGGGAGCAGAGACAGGAACTGTAGATGTGCTGATGAAGAAAGCACTAGGGCTGCTATATATAGCTAAGTAAAGCCGTACACATCCTAAAGAAAGGGAGCGATAGGAAATGGATGACCGGATTATATCCGCGAATTTGATGATGGATGAGCAGGCGGTAGAACTAAGCTTGCGTCCTCGTTATCTGGGAGAATATATCGGCCAGACTCAGGTGAAAGAAAACCTGAAAGTATATATAGAAGCGGCCAAAATGAGAAGCGAAGCGCTGGATCATGTGCTGCTGTACGGACCTCCGGGTCTGGGCAAAACAACGCTCGCTAATATTATCGCCAATGAGCTGGGTGTGAACCTGCGAACAACTTCCGGCCCTGCGATAGAGCGTCCAGGCGATCTTGCCGCTCTGCTGACGAATCTGCAGGAAGGCGACGTGCTTTTCATTGATGAGATTCACCGTTTGCACCGCACGGTCGAGGAGGTTATGTATCCTGCGATGGAGGATTTCGCGCTGGATATCATGATCGGCAAAGGGCCAAGTGCCCGTTCGGTACGATTGGATTTGCCGCCGTTCACACTGATAGGTGCCACAACCCGGGCAGGACTACTGTCTGCGCCACTGCGTGATCGTTTCGGAGTGGTCAGTCGCCTGGAATTCTATAACATAGATGAGCTGAGTTACATTGTTTCTCGAAATGCGGATCTTTTAGGCATTGAGATTGTTGGCGATGCAGCAGAAGAGATCGCGCTTCGTTCGCGGGGCACACCGCGGATTGCTAACCGCTTATTGAAGCGGGTCCGTGATTTTGCTCAAGTGCGCGGAGATGGAATTATAACTCCTGAAATTTCTGGGGAAGCATTGAAGATGCTTCAGGTGGACCCACGTGGTCTGGACAGTATTGACCACAAGATGTTAAGTGCTATGATTTCAAGCTTTCGCGGCGGTCCTGTAGGACTGGATACGATTGCAGCTACGATTGGTGAGGAAAGTCAGACGATTGAGGACGTATATGAGCCGTACCTGCTACAGATAGGGTTCTTGCAGCGGAGTCCGCGTGGAAGAATTGTAACCCCGGCCGCTTATCATCATTTAGGGCTTCCGCTCCCTCCGGAGCAGCACTAGTTCGTCACTACAATTATAAAGGAGGATGCTGGATGAAGCATACGAAGAGGAAATGGAGAGGGGTCGCCCCGCTAAGCAAAGGATTGCTTGCGGCTGCGCTTGCTGTAGGAAGTTTCCTGATCCCTGCGGGTGCCAGTCATGCCGATTCTAATAGCACGATACGAGTTGCTCTTTATGCTGATATTGGAAGTAAATATAAATCAACTGTGCCAGTAGTAACACTGCAATCAACGCAAAGCTTTACTTTGCTGTCGGATCAAGCAGGAAGTGCTCCTTTGGTATCTGTCCCAGCACAGAAGCAAATTCGTATAAGTCTGGACGGATATAGAGTTAAGGTGATGGAGGTTTCAAGCTGGCAGACAGCAGCGGATGCAGCTAAAAAGCTCCAATCCACCTCCGATAAACCGCAGATTTTTGCAATCTCCAGAAATGGAGCGACTGTGTATCAGTTGTACACGGGCGTCTATGCTAGTGAAGCAGCTGCCAAGGATGGGCTTACCCGTGTAGTCAAAGCAGGGTTGAGTATTCCTGCTGACCAAACCCCAGCGGTGAAAGGTAATAAACATTTATCAGCTGGCCGCTATTCTTCGGAGCAGGAAGCAGATGTGGCGCTTAATAGCCTCACTGCAGCTGGTTTGGATGCTTGGAAGGTGTTTCTGGCAGGAAACGATGGCAGTGCACAAGTAGAGGTATGGGTAGGCGAAGCTGCCAACGATAGTGATTTAACAGCTGTTCAAGCCGCTGTGTCTACGGCGGCACCACAATTTACGGTTTCGGTGGCGACCTCGCCCGGATTAATACTGCGTAAGGATGCCGGACTGGATTTTAGCAGTGAAACTCAAGCCGATCATTATCTGGTTTCTGGAAGCAATGCTAAATTTCTTGCTGCAGGCAGCGAGGCTGGGATTCAGTTAGTGGAAAGATCCAAGCGTACATATCGCGGAAATTTTGAACTGAGCAATTTGAGCGGATCGCTGGCTGTAATTAATGTAGTGCCGCTGGAGCAATATTTGTATGCCGTAGTTGGAGGAGAGGTTTCCTCCAGCTGGCCAGAAGAAGCGCTAAAAGCTCAGGCTGTCGCCGCCCGCAGCTATGCGCTGTCCCAAGGCAACCGTTTTGATGTAGCGAATGTAGTAGATACCACTCTTAGTCAGGTATATAACGGAATCGGGTCTGAAGCTCCCTCCATTATCAAAGCTGTAGATACTACTGCTGGTGAAGTGCTGATGAGTGGTGGTAAAGTTGTTGAGGCTGTATTTTCTTCCAATAGTGGAGGTATGACAGCTGACCCTTCAGAGGTTTGGGCGAATGGTGGCGATGTATTTGCTAGTGTTCCAAGCGTTGAAGATGTTTCGGCAGCTGCTGCTAAGAAGTGGTATTATGTTCTGCTTGCGAATGGTACCTCTGGTTATGCACGTGAAGATAATATTAAATTGACGGGCAGCAAAACCGCTGCCGGACTCGATATAGTTACCGCTACAACCAAAGATGTGAATATACGTCCTCTGCCAGTTATTGAGAGCAGTGTTAGTGCAGTCGGAAAGCTGAATCCGGGTGAGAACGCTGTGGCTCTGGATAAAGTATATGAGTCTGGCAGCTATAGCTGGATCAAAGGGCCGTATACCTCTGCTGAACTTCTAAAAAGCCTGCAGGGTAAAACAACAAGCACGCTCCCTTCCAGCATCTCTAACCTGCAGGTCACCCAGCGCGGTCCTTCTGGAAGAGCGATTCAGGTGAAAGCTAATGGTCAGGCTCTGAATGTGAAATATCCTGATATGTTCCGCTCCGCGTTTAATGGATTACCTAGTACATTGTTTGATATTGTGGCACCCGGAAGTTATACTGTATTAGGCGCTGACGGCGCTACCGCCACAATTAGCAGCTCGCAGAGTGCTGGCGTGCTTTCCGCATCGGGGAAGGTTAATGTGAATGGCAGTGGAACTGTAGTGATGGGCGGAGATTCTGCGGCCAGAGTGATCACTAACAGCTCGGGCTTTCTGTTCATTGGACAAGGCAACGGCCATGGTCTAGGCATGTCGCAGTGGGGCGTGAAAGGCATGGCGGACAGCGGGTATGATTACAAGCAAATATTGCAACACTATTATAAGAACGTTACTATAGTTAAGGAATGAAGACAGACCATGAATGTAGATGCTTATGATTTTCATTTGCCGGAAGAATTGATTGCCCAGACACCTCTCGCTGATCGCAGTGCTTCTAGACTGCTTCTAGTGAATAAGGAGGATGGAGAGCTGGCTCACCGGCATTTTACCGATATTATTGATTATTTTAATCCCGGAGACACGCTTGTTCTAAATGATACGAGAGTCATTCCAGCGAGATTGTTTGGAGTGAAAGAAGATACTGGTGCTAAGGCGGAAGTGCTTCTCCTGAAGAATCTTGGGGATGATCGCTGGGAAGCACTTGTAAAGCCAGGGAAAAAGCTCAAGACAGGCGCGGTGATCATCTTTAGTGATGAGCTTCGTGCCGTTATCGAGGATGAAGCTGATATGGGCGGCCGTACGCTTCGTTTCATATATCAGGGTATTTTTCAGGAAATTCTGGACAGGCTGGGAACGATGCCGTTGCCACCTTATATTAAGGAAACACTGGATGATCGTGAACGATATCAGACTGTGTATGCTCGGCATGAGGGATCGGCCGCTGCGCCTACCGCAGGGCTTCATTTTACCCAAGAATTGCTGAAACAGATTGAGGCTAAGGGTGTAAATATCGCTTATATCACCCTTCATGTAGGTCTCGGTACTTTTCGTCCGATGTCTGTAGAGAAGGTTGAAGAGCATGTTATGCATTCTGAGTATTTCGTAATGTCTCAAGAAACGGCAGATACCATAAATGCTACTAAGGCACGAGGCGGCCGTATTATTGCAGTTGGTACAACGTCTTGTCGGACACTTGAAACGGTCGGAAGACAATGTGAAGGTGGTCCGCTTGTGGAATGCAGCGGCTGGACGGATATTTTTATCTATCCAGGGTATAAGTTCAGTGTAGTAAATGCGCTAATTACCAATTTCCACCTGCCAAAGTCTACTTTGGTTATGTTGGTTAGCGCTTTGGCAGGTCGGGAACATATTCTAGCTGCTTATGAAGAAGCGATAGAGCAGAAGTACCGATTCTTTAGCTTTGGAGATGCAATGTTTATTTATTAAGGTAAGAGGATGGGTTAACTTATGGCAGCAATTACTTATGAGCACATCAAAACGTGCAAACAATCCGGAGCCAGACTTGGAAGAGTCCACACTCCACATGGTGTGATTGAGACACCAGCATTTATGCCAGTCGGCACACAAGCTACAGTCAAGACTATGAGTCCTGAAGAGCTGAAAGAGATGGATGCCCATATTATTTTGAGCAATACTTACCATCTGTTTCTAAGACCAGGCCATGATATTGTTCGTGAAGCTGGTGGACTGCACAAGTTCATGAACTGGGATCGCCCGATTCTGACAGACAGCGGCGGGTTTCAAGTATTCTCGTTAAGCGACATGCGCAAGATTACGGAAGAAGGAGTTCATTTCCGTTCCCATTTAAATGGGGATAAGAAATTCCTGTCTCCGGAAGTAGCGATGGAGGTTCAGAACTCTCTGGGTTCAGATATAATGATGGCATTTGATGAATGTCCTCCATTCCCGGCCGAATATGATTATGTGAAAAAATCACTGGAGCGCACCACGCGCTGGGCAGAACGTTGCCTGAAAAGTCATGCTCGTCCTAACGATCAGGGTCTTTTTGCTATCGTGCAAGGGGGCATGTATGAAGATCTGCGCCGTCAGAGCGCGGCTGATTTGACTTCCATGGATTTCCCGGGGTATGCTATTGGGGGGCTCAGCGTCGGAGAGTCCAAGCAGCTAATGTATGAAGTGCTGGATTATACAGTTCCCCTGCTGCCACAAGGCAAACCTCGCTATTTGATGGGCGTGGGTTCACCGGATGCGCTGCTGGAAGGATCAATCCGAGGAGTAGACATGTTCGATTGTGTCTTGCCTACTCGTATTGCCCGTAATGGAACAACGATGACCAGTCAGGGAAGACTCGTTGTACGCAACGCTAAGTATGCCCGTGATTTTGGGCCGCTTGATCCGGAGTGTAATTGCTATACATGCCGGAATTATTCCCGCGCTTATTTGCGCCATCTAATCAAAGCCGATGAAACCTTCGGACTTCGATTGACGACATACCACAATTTGCACTTCTTGTTGGATTTAATGCGTAAAGTGCGTGAAGCCATCAAAGAAGATCGGCTGCTTGATTTTCGCGATGAGTTTTTTGCCAAATACGGATTATATGATAATCTTAAAGGCTTTTAGGGTTTGATTTAAGAGTCATGCTTTAATGTACTTTGAAAGGGGGGAGAAATATGATTCAATCGTTTCAATATGCAACTGGCGCAGGTGGTGGAGGTAGTATACTAGGCCTGGTAGGTCCCTTTGTCCTTATGTTTGTAGTATTCTACTTCTTGCTGATTCGTCCGCAACAAAAGAAGACCAAAACTCGTAACGCAATGTTGAAAGCTCTGAAAAAGGGCGATAAAATCGTTACTATTGGAGGACTTCACGGTACGATCATGGAGATTTCCGATGATATCGTGGTTCTGCGGGTCAACGATGTAACTAAGCTGACTTTTGATCGCGGTTCCATCAGCCACGCTGTGGCGACGGATGTCGAAGAGAAAGTATAGACTTGTTATTTAAGTACATAAAAAGCGGTGTCTTCTCATTGGAGAGGACACCGCTTTTTTGATCTTTAAGGTTATTAAGATTTAGCAGTTTAACTTTAACGTACATTTGTTACGCGGCTCGGAACGGTAAGCGACTCTTCACGTCCCCGCAAAGTTAATTTGGCGAGTTGAACGCCAACTGTAGAGGCTAGTACAGCTAGCAAGGTTCCACCAATCATATCTGTAAGCCAATGAATGCCCAGATAGAAAATTCCAAAGACGATTACAACTGCAGAAATACTAGTGATGGCCATCCAGCGGCGGTTCCCTGAACGGAAGGCCAGAAGTGCCATTGTAACAGATATGGACGTATGTAGACTCGGGAAGCAGTTATTGAGACCGGATAGCGGTCTATATTCCTGTTCGAATTTCGGAAATACATCCAGCATAGTAAATTTGACGCCCGCTGGCAGATAGGACCAAACCTCGTTTACCGGGAAGTAAAGATAGAATGGAATCGCCAAGGCATAGTTGATAATAATAGCATAGCAGGTGGCATATAACATCACCCGGTTTTTATCTAACAGATAGACCCCTAATGATGCTGCTAGAACAGACTGAAGCATGAAAATGTAGAAAAAGACGATGATCGGTGTTAACCATGGACTGTAGAATATATCCTGAACGGCTTGGACAAAATGACCCTCTAGACCAAATATAAACGGCGTATAATCAGAGGTAAGATGCATTTTTTGTTCAATTTGCAGTTCATATTTATTTATGGCTAATACGCCAAACATTCCTGCAATCAGCAACAAAAACTTATAGGATCGCAGCATCTCTTTCCCAATTTCAACCAATGCCATGAGTGGATTACGTTTAGCGCCAATCCATACTAATATCACTACTAATGCAACTGTGTACAAAACAATATGGTTCATTGATTGGTAAAACAAAGCAATCGAAGCCTCCTTGATCTCTTAATGAAGTCAGATGATCACAGTTTAACATATTTTCAAGGAATGTTTCGAATTTAATGGAATTATAATTTTAGCTTTTTTGTAAATTAACGCCAAATATTCCGCCGAGAGCGCCAATTGCTGCAGCTGCCAGAACCCATAGCAGATCCACACCAGAGGGTGCGCTGTCCAGTGCCAAAAAACCGATCAACAGAACGATAATCCCATAAAATGCGCCTGTAAGACTTCCTTGATACCAGCCTTTGCTCGTGGCTCTGCGACCGGCGGTTAGTCCTCCGAATGCTGCAGCTATGCCGTGTACAATGTACGTGTACATTGAGAGATCCTGCTCCTTCAGACTGCTGCCCCATAACAAAAGTGAGAGGACAAACGCACCCATCAGCATCCAAAGGAATGATCGACATAGGCCAGATAACACAGGATTGGCTATTCTCCACGAGAACATGCGCCGGATTAAATACATGGTACAACCTCCTAAAGTTTTTTTGAGGAAAAAGAATCAACATAGTTATTATTCATTGTATGGGATGGCTTGCCCCAATAGTACAAGAAAGGGCATTGCAGCCTTTTTACCATTAATTAATATGCCGGCTTCCGAATGTTCCCTGCACAGAGCGGTCAGAATAGGGTTACATTAATCCACCCGAGGAAACAAGTCTGCGGGTGAGAATGGAGGGGAGCGAAGCTATATGTTCCAGCATATCTCTACCCATATTTTCTTGACCGTGCTGATGTATTTCTTCATATTCCTGTGTATGCGCATCATGGGGAAGAGGGAAATAGGTAAGCTGTCTGTATTTGATCTAACGATCTCCATCATGATTGCTGAGATTGCTGTTTTTGTGCTTGAGGATATTAATCGGCCGATCTATGAAGGAGTCGTTCCGATGGCAACATTGGTGTTGATACAGGTAATTGTGGCTCAGCTCAGTCTTAAGAGCAGAAAGCTCAGACTTTTAATGGACGGCAAACCGAGCATACTCATTTCTGGCGGCAAGCTGCACCGGGGTGAAATGCGTAGGCAGAGATATAATATCGATGATCTGCTGCAGCAATTGCGTGGACAGAACATCGCCAGTCCTGCTGACGTGGAATTTGCAATCCTGGAGCCTAGTGGACAGCTAACGGTATTCGAGAAAGAGAAGGGGAGTTCATCCTCTAACCCATCAGGCAATAGCAGTGCAGCTGCTGAGCATAAAAAGAGTGACGATAATAAAGGAAATAAGAACCGTAAGATAGAGCTGCCGAAGAATAAGATCAGATATGAAGGACTTCCAATCCCTCTGATTATGGATGGCAAGGTGCAGGATCAGAATTTAGAGATGATTGGAAAAACCAGATTTTGGTTAAGAACTCAAATTCGTCAAAAAGGAGTATCTGATTTCAAAAATGTATTTCTATGCTCCATAGATCATAAGGGCAGAATTTATGTCGACCGTTTGGACAACAGATAGCTTTTTAGAGCCTGCGTTTGATAAACGGCAGACGGTCCAAGTCACGAATTGAGATAAGGCCAGCTAACAGACTGATTCCGAAATACAGGACCATTCCTATCGCAGAGGCAAATATAAATTGAATCCATTGTACATCTGCAATGGGAATGGAAGTGTATACATAATGCACGCCCGCTCCCATAATGACCATTGCACATAAGGTTTTTATGGTTTCAGTTACTCTTAAAGATAATGAAATAAGACTGACCACACTGTATCCGTGAAGCATCGTAACCAGAATGCTGTTCACAATAATGGCTATGATGGCGCCGTAAATTCCATATTCAGGTTGCGATGCCAGTATTACGATCAGAATGATTTTGACTACTGCTCCAATTAAGGTATTGATGAGTGCCCTGCCCGGTCGATCCATAGCTTGCAGCGCAGCTTGTAAAGGAGCTTGAACATAAATGAACAAGGCGAATGGAGCCATGAGCTTCAGCATAGGAGCTGTATCCGCGTTACCATATAACAAATTGCATAGCGGAACCGCCAGGATATACATAAGAACAGCAAAAGGAGCCCCTGTTACCAGCGCAAGCCGCAACGCTTGATGCATACGCTTGTGAATGGTGGGCAAGTCCTTTCTTGCCGCAGCTTCTGATATGGAAGGAACCAGAGACACGGCAAGTGAAGAGGTTAATGCCCCGGGCAGCAGCAATAAAGGAACAACCATCCCTTGTAAAGACCCGTACTGAGCTGTAGCGGCAGCAGCGGCTATACCTGCCAAGGCGAGACTGCGCACAGTAATAATAGATTCCAGCAGATAAGAAAAAGAGCCTACAAGCCGACTTGCCGTAACGGGAATGGATATGCCTAGTAACCGCCGTAATATGGGGGAGTTGGCTTTCACACCTTGTGTATCAGATGGGATAACCTCCGGCTCGAGAGCGGGTTGCTCTGGAGTCGGATTTGTCTGCTTTTTATCTTTTTTAGTAATGACATAATATTGCCACAGAATCGCTAACATTCCGCCAATTTCTCCAACCGTCACACCTAACATCGCTCCAGCCGCCGCCATAGCAATACCCTTAGGAAGCAACAACCAGGAGAACCAGAGCATAAAGAATATTCGAACTAAAGATTCGAAGATGGAGGAGAGCGCCGATGGAATCATGTTCTGCTTGCCTTGGAAATAACCGCGGTAAATTGCAGATACGGCGACAATCCCAATCATTGGGATCATGGCAATAAACGTATAATAAACTCGATGGTCTGTTAAGATAACATTGGAGACCCATGAGGCACTTACCAAAGCAACCAATGTAAAGAAGATTGCAAGTCCAATACTAAGAGCAAGTCCAGTACGTAAAATCAGCCGTGATTTTTCAGGCCGATTCTCTCCTTCTGCTTCCGCTACCATCTTGGCTATCGCCAGTGGAATCCCGCCTGTAATGACAGTAACCAGCACAAGAAAAAAAGGATACGCGAGCTGATACAGACCCACACCTTCTGCTCCGATAATACGGGGTAAAGCAATCCGGGGAATAAATCCAAGCATCCGATTAATGATGCCGGCGGCTAGCAAGATTAAAGTTCCTTGTATAAAGCTCTGTTTCTTCAAAGGTCACGCCTTCTTCCCAAAATGAAATAAAACGCTGGCGAACTTGTCTATTCTTATGGATATGCTGTACCCCTATCTCGGCATGCCTTGTTTTAGTGGCATTAACTTTTTGTGACGGAAGAAGGAAAGCGAAGAACAAGAGTCGAATATCTATGGTGAGCATACGAACATGAGCGATCTTTGGAGGTGTCAACACGTGGAATCGGAACAGTGGAATCATGATCAACATAGTGAAGAAATCGAAGCCATGTGCCGCAGCAAAGCTGAAGAATTCCGGCTCCTCGGCTATGAGTATGTAACCAGCAAGGATATTTGGGATTGCATCAGCCGTAATTATGATAAGGAAGGCTTGCCTCCCCTACATAAGCTGGTAAACGACATTTATTCCTTGAAAGCCAATAGTTACATGAATTATTTGACTATTGCGGCCTATCGGGGGTTGAACTGAACAATAAACCACATATTTCTTTTTGCGAACTGCCTGATAAAGCAGTAAAGTAAGAGAATAATAACTCCACATCTCCTATTAAAACGGATGTCTTGCTGATTTAGGCAGGGGCGGCCGTTTCTTTGTGTGAGTATAGCTCTATCAATGCTGTGAATTGACGGTCATTTCGCGTGTAGCTATAATAGGAATATTGAGTTAATGAAAGGGGAACTAGCTAGAGCATGAAGAGACTAATGGGCTTTTTTATTACCGTGCTCGTTTTGACAGGCGTTATGGCATTTACTACTCCTGGACTGCTGGACAAGGTTAGACTTGGTCTTGACCTGAAAGGCGGATTTGAGATTTTGTATCATGCTGAGCCTATGGAAGCGGGAGCAGCATTGTCCCGAGCTTCTCTGCTGAAGACAGCGGAAAGCTTAGAAAAACGGGCGAATGCGCTCGGAACAAGTGAACCAGAGGTAACTACTGAAGGTACGGACCGTATCCGTTTGAAAATTGCGGGCGTAACGGATGAAGCCGAGGTTCGTAAAAAAATGAAGGAACCTGCAGTTCTGACTTTCCGTAGTGCTGCTGAAGGTGACGCTGAGGGAACTTACAGCAAAATCGAACTGGTAGGTAGTGATTTTGTTGAAGGTGCTGCAGAAGTTGGACGGGATAACCTGAATCAGCCAATCATCAGCATCAAGATTAAGGACAAGGACAAATTTGCAGAGATTACTAAACGTCTCTTGGGAAAGAATCTCGCAATTTACTTGGATGAGAACAAACTATCTGACCCTACGGTACAAGCAGTACTTACCGATGGCAGTGCTTCTATTTCTGGTAACTATACAATTAAGGAAGCGCGCGAACTTGCAGACACGATTAACCTAGGTGCATTGCCACTGAAGCTGACGGAGAAATATTCCCAAAGTGTGGGTGCTACCCTGGGTAAGCAATCGCTTGATCAAACGATTCGAGCAGGTCTGCTGGCTTCTGTGATTATCCTTATTTTCATGATCGGAATGTATCGTTTGCCAGGTCTTTTGGCTAGTTTTGCCTTGCTCTTGCATACATGGGCGCTAATCGCGGTCTTCGTCTTCGCGGACTTCACCTTGACGCTGCCTGGTATAGCCGCATTTATTCTGGGTATAGGTATGGCGGTAGATGCTAATATCATTACCAACGAACGGATAAGGGAAGAAATGCGCAGTGGAAAAAGTATACTGTCCTCCGTTAAGGCAGGGAATAAATCCTCTTTCCGGACAGTAATGGACTCCAATGTGACTACTATTATTGTGGCAGCAGTTATGTTTGCCTTCGGTACAGGTGCGGTCAAAGGCTTTGCATTGGTGCTGATTGTAGAAATCGTGCTGAGTATCGCCACGAATCTTTATTTCTCCCACTGGTTGCTTAGCCAGCTTGTCAAAGCGGGTAAGCTGAACAAACCGAAGAGCTTCGGTGTTAAGGAGAGTGAAATCCGTGCGCTTTAAGAAAGAGCTTGATTTCGTACATTTGAGTAAATATTTCTATATTTTCTCTATCGCATTGACAGTAGCAGGATTGATTTTCCTGGCGACATTTGGCCTGAATTACAGCGTTGACTTTAAAGCTGGATCTAATGTGGACATCTCCCTATCCAAGAATTTGAACTTGGATCAGGTTAAGACTGCAACTAGTGCAATCGATGTCGATCATGAACCGACGATTTCGTTTGGTGATCAGCGTGTGAATATTCGTTATGACGAAGTTCTTGATGAGGCTCAAGATGAAGCCCTAAAAGCTGAAATCCTTAAGCTGGATGACAAAGCATCATTTGAAATTAACACCGTGGACACTGAAATGGCAAAAGAATTGGCACGTAATGCTATTTATGCAGTTCTGATTTCTTGTCTGGGGATTATTATTTATGTAAGTATTCGTTTTGAATGGCGTTTCGCCGTGGCATCGATTGTGGCCTTGCTCCATGATGCCTTTATCGTAGTCGCGCTCTTCTCTATCTTCCGCTTGGAAGTGGATTTGACGTTCATTGTAGCGGTGCTTACGATCATCGGTTATTCCATCAATGATACGATCGTTATCTTTGACCGTATCCGTGAGAATTTACGTTTTGGTAAACAGAAAACTTATGAAGACTTGAAACACCTTGTGAACAAAAGTGTGGCTCAAACGCTCATGCGTTCTCTCTATACTGCATTTACCGTATTTATTGCGGCGTTCTTCCTGTTATTGTTCGGAGGCGAGTCGATTAAGATGTTCTCGCTTGCGATGGTAATCGGCTTGCTCTTCGGAGCTTACTCTTCCATCTTTATTGCAAGTCCACTCTGGTTAGTGCTTAAAAAGCGTGAGAAGGTTAAAGTGAAGAGCAGCCCGAATAAAGGTTAGAAGAAATTAGCATCGAAGTTCTACTTTTCTTATACGTTTAAGAAAGCCGCGTCAAATGCGACGCGGCTTTCGAAATCTTTAGGGTCATGTCATGTGTATTGAATCATCATGAGATTACTTGCTATTGGTAAGGAGGGCCTCGTATGAATAAAGAACGATCACCGCAAAGCGAGACGGTTGCTTGGACAGGGATCATTAGCGATGTTACTTTGGCAGTAGCTAAGGGGAGTTTTGGCTATATTTCAGGGAGCAAGGCATTAATGGGGGATGCTTTGTATTCCGGAGCAGATGCAGCAGCTAAATTGGCGGATATTCTTCCGTGGCGCTCTGAGCAAGTGAGAAAGAGTAAGCAACGGATCGAAGAACGGCGGGGCACTAAGGAGCCGCTGCTGGCTATACTTTTTTCGGTATTTATTCTTATGGGGGGACTGCAGATCGCATTCTCTGCAATCCGCGACTTAACAGATGGAAAATCATCTACACACGGACAGCTGGCGTTTGTAACCGTCTTAGTATCTATTGTGTTTAAAGAAGCTGTTTTTCAATATCAATATCGCTACTTTAAAAAAATAGGTGATGGCAGTCATGCTGCATATGTTAATAGTCATCGTTTCAGCTTATATACATCTATCACAGTATTAGTCGGAATTTCGTTATCCATGGGTGGTACCTATTGGCATCCTCTATCTTATATGGATCCTATTGCCGCGCTCTTAACCGGAGTTTTAATTCTTCGTAAAGGCTATTCACTCATTGCTAGCTCTATTAACACTAAAAACGCGCAGGAGCTTCCTTCGGAGGAAGCTGCTAATTTTATTGAAACAGTGCAACGTGTTCATGGCGTCATTCGCGTAGAGCATTTGAAGGCACTTGAGCAAGGGAATTATGTGAATCTTCAAGTGAAAATCAGTGTGAATCCGCGGATTACGGTGATGGAAGCACAGGATATTTCGGAATGCGCTAGGAAGCTGCTGCAGCACCGGTTTGTTCATGTCGGTGAGGTGCATATGGACGTTGTTCCTTATGATCCCGGCTATCCGTACAAAAGCAATTATGAATTGCCGGATAATGATATTCCTACGTTGCTTCAGTAGTTTGCAAGGTGAGAGAAAGGTGAGTTCTATTGCTTTATTCAAAAACAAGATGGCAATCTCCGGCAGCCAATCCCGACACAGTTAGGGATATGGCCCGGAGCCTTTCTATTTCTCCACTCTTATCCTCACTATTAGTAAATAGAGGAATGAACACGCCTCATGAAGCTCTAAGCTTCATGGATGGCAGTGAGGAAGAACAGCATGATCCGTTCCTACTCAAAGGAATGGCTGAAGCGGTTCCTAGAATTAGAAAGGCTTTAAAAGATGAAGAACATATTCTTATTTATGGCGATTATGATGCCGACGGGGTGTCCAGCACAGCACTTATGATTCATCTGCTGCGCTATTTAGGCGCTTCCTTTGATATTTATATCCCACACCGCTCTAATGAGGGTTATGGGCTGCATAATCATGCCCTGGATTGGGCTTTACAGCAAGGTGTCTCCTTAATCATTACAGTAGATACTGGCATTAGCGCTTATCATCAGGTTGCTTACGCTAATGAACTGGGGATCGATGTGATCGTTACGGATCACCATGAACCTCCTGAGCTTTTGCCAGAGGCCTATACGCTTATTAATCCCAAGCTGCCAGATTGCCCTTATCCGTTCAAAGGATTAGCGGGTGTAGGTGTGGCTTATAAGCTTGCTCAGGCTATTCTAGGGGAAGAGACTCCCACAGAATGGGCAGAGATTGCAGCGATAGGAACGGTTGCGGATTTAATGCCGCTGCTTGGCGAGAACCGTGAGATTGTTAGAAATGGCTTGGAAAGTATGCGGCATTCAAGTTTCCCAGGGATTCGTGCCTTACTCGCTGTCAGCGGTGTGAATATGAGTACTGTGAGTGCGGTCAATATCGCTTTTGGCATGGCGCCGCGCATCAATGCCAGTGGTCGCCTGGATCATGCTGGACGGGCTGTGTCCCTCCTCACTACCGAGCATGCGGCTGAGGCAGAGCAGCTAGCTGGAGAGCTTGACCTGCTTAACAAAGAACGCCAATTGGTGGTAGAAAGAATTGTTGTTGAGGCCACTGCCAAGCTGGAGCAAATGACACAGGGTGGCGAAATCCCAGACATCATTGTTCTTGCTGATCATGGCTGGAATGTAGGTGTGGTAGGTATAGTGGCTTCCAAACTGCTGGAGCGTTATTATCGGCCTGTGATCATTCTAGATATACATCCAGAGACCGGAATGTGCAAAGGTTCTGCTCGCTCCATACCTGGACTTGATATCTACGCTGCACTTTCTTCTTGTTCTGATTTAATGGATCATTTTGGAGGTCATCCAGCCGCTGCGGGAATGAGCCTGCATCGGGATGGATTAGAAGCCTTTGCTGCAGCATTAAATGAATATGCGTCCGGGGTGTTAACGCCAGGGCATTTCGTTCCTGTTGCTTCCGCTGATGCAGAGGTGTCAATCTCGGATTTATCACTGCAGACCGCGCTAGAATTGGAAAGGCTTGCACCTTTCGGAATGTCTAATCCGTTGCCGAAGTTTATTATTCGTGGGGCTACCGTGAAAGAGACACGTACAATGGGTCAAGATGGAAAACACCTGAAGATTGTATTGCAGCAGGGGAAAAACAGCATTGAAGCCTTGGCGTTTGGTAAAGGCGCTTTATCCAGGCTGCTACCGGCGGGTACTACGATCAACGTGTTAGCTGAGCTGTCGATCAATGAATGGAATGGCTCACGCAAATCAGAGCTGATGCTGCAGGATTTATCTGTGCAGGATGCCCAGTTATTCGATCTTCGTGGTGCTGCTGACGCCGTACGACAAGCCGCACATATTAGAGAACTACTTCTTCCTTATAGTGGTGCGGGTCCGTATCGAGCTGCTGCAGTGTTTCAGAACGGACGTAGTACGCCTGCAAGTGAATTGATAGGAATGTCTTTATGGGTATATGATAAAGAAGCTGGCATTAGCGCTGCTGTTAAGGATGAGCCCCTTCAGGAGTCAGGGCATGTCTCTCTGTTATGCATACTGGATATGCCGGAGACTCCTGAACAACTGGATGCGCTGCTCCAAACCTTCCCTAATGCTGATAATATTGCGTTATTGCATTCTATCAAGGATGGCCGAGAACGACTTATTACTCCGACACGGGATCATTTCAAAATACTATATAAACTGTTGGCTTCGATCACCTCAGTTGCAACGCCTGAGAACGAAGTTTTGCTGCGGTTAAGCCGCCAGTCCTCGTTAAGTATCCGCATGCTTAACAACATGCTTGATGTGTTTGAGGAGCTTGATTTTATTAAAAGAAGTCAGGGAAGTGTGGCGTTTATTACTCAGCCAGTAGCTAAAAGTCTGACAGCTTCGAGTCATTTTGTCCGACTGGGACAGATGGCGGAGATGGAGCAATACTTCATGGAGGGCAGCCTGTCAGAGTTACAGGACTGGATGTTATCGCGTCGTTTAGGCGTATCATAATCCATGCGAATATGAGATGCTGAGCGTACCCAATGGTGTATAAAAATGCAACGCTCATATAACAAAGCGAATGCTTACGAAGCAAGTTTTGCCGATCTGAAATCACTGTAGCTTATGCTTACAAAACAAAGCGAATGCTTACGAAGCAAGTTTTGCCGATCTGAAATCAAAGCAGCTTATGCTTACAAAACTTATAGGAGATGATAAATTTGGATTTTAAAGATAGTATTCGTGTGATTCCTGATTTCCCTAAAGAAGGTATTAGTTTTAAAGATATCACCACATTGCTTAAAGACGGTGAGGCTTACCGCCAAGCGATTGACGCGTTGAAAGCTCTCGTAGCGCATTTGGAAATCGACGTTATCGCTGGACCAGAAGCACGTGGCTTCGTAGTTGGAGCACCTCTTGCTTATGCGATGGGAGTAGGTTTTGTGCCGATTCGTAAAAGCGGGAAGCTTCCATATGAGACTATAGAGGTAGGTTATGATCTTGAGTATGGCAAGGACACCCTTGCTGTTCACACAGATGCCATCAAGCCTGGTCAAAAAGTATTGATCGCTGATGATTTATTGGCTACTGGTGGAACCATTGCTACTTCGGTTAACCTTGTAGAACAGCTTGGCGGTAAAGTGGTAGGTGCTGCTTTTCTGATTGAGCTGGTTGAGCTTGCTGGGCGTAATAAGCTTTCTGGAGTTGAAGTTCTTTCCTTGGTGAATTACGAGGATTAATCTTGTAAAGTTTGTCTTTTCCCGGGAAATAAACGGGGATTCGGCGCTCGAATTATGCTGAAAAGTGCAAAGATTAACGCGTGACGCAAAGTGTGGAAGTTAAACATTAATTGGAAAATGTAAGATAATAACAGCAACTCTCTGCCTTGTAGCGGAGAGTTGCTGTTTTGTATCTGCGTTAATAAAAAAAGCTGCCCAAGTCCATAAATGGATGTTGGAGCAGCTTTTTTAAAATTCTATTTTTACAATCGATTAATGGGCAGTTTTATCACTTTCTCCGCCATCATTAGACAGTCCAAGCACTTCAATGAGTTTGAAGAACAATGCCAATACGATACCAACAATTGTAGCCAGCGCCATACCACTTAGTTTAACGTTGCCCATAGTAAGGGTTGTACCACTGATTCCGACAACGAGTACCAACGTAGCCATGATCATGTTCGTAGCCTTGGAAAAATCAACTTTTTGCTCAACGAAAATACGTAATCCGGAAGCCGCAATTACACCAAACAGCAACAGGGATACACCACCCATTACAGGGGTTGGAATATTAGCGATGACGGAGGAGAAAGTACCAGAGAATGAAAGCAGAATAGCAATCACCGCTGCGCCGCCGATTACATATACCGAATATACTTTAGTCAACGCCATAACCCCGATATTTTCACCGTAGGTTGTATTTGGAGTAGAACCGATAAAACCGGAGATAATTGTAGATATCCCGTTCCCCATCAGAGAGCGGTCAAGTCCAGGATCTTTTGCCAAGTCTCTGCCGACAATATTGCTTGTAACAAGTAAATGTCCAATATGCTCAACAATAACAACTAATGATACCGGGATAATAGTGAATATTACATTCCAATCAAATGAAGGAGTAACAATGGAAGGATGCGCTAAAAATTTTGCATTAGAGATAGCAGCGGTATCCACCATTTTCAAAATATATGCTAAACCATAACCAGTGACGATACCAATAAGGATGTGAATGATTTTTGGAAAACCGCGGAAGAGTACAGCTCCAATTACAGTTACACCAAGTGTCACCATAGAAAGTGCGATTGTTTTGCCATCTGGAGTCCAGTCTGTAACTGCAACGCCTTCAGGAGCAATAAGTCCTGCCATTCGTGCGGCAACAGGTACAAGTTCAAGTCCGATCGTAGCTACGATCGCTCCCATTACTGCCGGAGGGAAAACAACATCAATCCATTTGGTTCCTGCATAACGAATGATCAATGCCACGAGCACGAATATAATACCAGTGACGATAAAAGCACCCAAAGCAAGCGAGTATCCTTTCATGTGATCATTTGGGTAACGACTGAGTACTGACAATACCGGTGCAATAAAGGCAAAGCTGGAACCAAGGTACGCAGGGATTTTACCACGACAGATCCAAATGTACAGCAATGTACCGATACCATTCATAAGCAAAATCATTCCAGGGTCGACCCCGAACAAGTTAGGCACTAGCACTGTACTGCCAAACATGGCAAACAAATGCTGGAGACTTAATAGAAAGCCTGGGCCCCATGGAAGTTTTTCATTAACTTGAATTTCGCGTTGCAATGGAGTTCACTCCTCTTTCTTATCTGATATTAGGTTGTCCGGCGAAAATCCGCCTTTACTAGATTAAATAGAACTTGGCTTTTTTACAACAACATTTTCACAAGTGTTATTAATTTGTCCGAATTTAATTACTTTTACTTCTGGAATACCATGAGATGGCAAGTGTTGACGTAATCCTCCTTAAGCCTCATAATTATAGACAACTTTGAATAAGGGCGTAAGTAAGCTTGGACAAATGAAATGATTGGAACCTGCAGATTTTTGAACAGTTGCGGGTTCATTTTATTATAGAAAGGAATCGGATACGACGAGAATGGGCATTGAGCGATTAATTGATAAGGCTGGCGCCTATATAAAAGATAAAGATCTTCTCCGCATCCGGGAAGCTTATGAATTTGCCGATCAGGCTCATCACGGGCAGATCCGCAAGTCGGGGGAGCCATACATTCTGCATCCGCTGGCGGTGGCAGATATTGTCGTCAATATGCAAATGGATGTTATATCTATTGTTGCAGCGCTTTTGCATGATGTGGTGGAAGATACGACGGTCTCACTGGAACAAATCCGCGCTAAATTTGGCGATACCTGCGCAATGCTTGTTGACGGCTTAACGAAGCTGGAACGCATTCGCTTTCGCTCAAAGGAAGAGCAGCAGAACGAGAATTACCGCAAAATGTTTATTGCTATGGCCCAGGATATCCGGGTCATTGTCATTAAACTAGCGGACCGTCTGCATAATATGCGAACGTTAAAATACCAATCTGAAGAGAGCCAGCGCCGTATTTCTTATGAGACGTTGGAGATCTTCTGTCCTGTAGCTGACCGGCTGGGGATTTCCGCGATTAAGTGGGAGATGGAGGATATTGCGCTTCGTTACTTGAACCCGCAGCAGTATTACCGGATTGCTAATCTGGTGCATAAGAAGCGGGCTGAACGTGAGCAATTTATCGACAGCGTAATTGGCCGTATTCGTGCCAAGCTGGATGAAATGGGCATTGAAGGTGATCTTTCCGGCCGCCCGAAGCATATTTACAGTGTTTATAACAAAATGAGCACAAAAAACAAGCAGTTTAATGAAATTTATGACCTGCTGGCCATTCGAATCATTGTGGATAATATCAAGGACTGTTATGCAACCCTTGGAATTATTCATACCTTATGGAAGCCAATGCCGGGGCGTTTTAAAGATTATATAGCTATGCCAAAAGCCAATATGTATCAATCTCTGCATACTACTGTGGTAGGACCAGGCGGAGAGCCTACTGAGGTGCAAATTCGCACCTGGGAAATGCACCGCACGGCAGAATACGGGATAGCCGCACACTGGGCATACAAAGAAGGCAGCAGTAATAATGCTAATCCGGAGAATCGGATGCCTTTCTTTCGCGAAATATTGGAGCTGCAGCATGAAGCTAAGGATGCCGAAGAGTTCGTAAAATCACTAAAAATGGATTTTTTCTCAGACCTCGTGTTTGTATTTACACCTAAAGGTGAGGTTATTGAGCTTCCTGCCGGTTCTGTGCCTCTTGACTTCGCGTTCCGCATTCATACAGAAGTGGGCAATCGTACGATTGGTTCCAAGGTGAATGGGCGGATCGTGCCGCTTGATCACAAGCTGAAGACGGGCGATATTGTTGAGATTTTGACGTCTAAGCATTCTTACGGACCTAGCCGTGACTGGCTCAAAATTGCACAATCCTCTCACGCAAGAAGCAAAATTAAACAATGGTTCAAAAAAGAAAAACGTGAGGAAAATGTCGAAAAAGGTCGCGAAGCGATTGAACGTGAACTGAAGCGCCTGAATGTTGAAGTTTCCGAGTGGATTTCTGATGAAAAACTGTTGGAAGCTGCGAAAAAATTTGCTTTTAATGATGTAGAGGATATGTTGTCTGCCGTTGGTTTTGGTGGGATTACCGCTTCGCAGATTGCCTCCCGTTTGACGGAGAAGCTGCGCAAGGAGCAGGAAGACGCTGCTAACCACTTGGAGCTTACTTCAGAGATGAAGGAGATCAAGTCTTCCGGCGAGAGACGAAATCAACCCACCAATGGCGTTAGTGTAAAAGGAATTGAAAACTTACTTGTTCGTTTTGCACGATGTTGCAACCCGGTTCCGGGTGACGACATTGTAGGTTATGTTACACGGGGCCGGGGCGTATCTGTACACCGCCAGGATTGTCCTAACATTCCGGGTGAAGGTGACGGAGAAGAAGCAGCTAGAGTGATTGAAGTGGAATGGGAAGGCACGATGGAAGCAAACTATAGTGTGGATATTGAGATTACAGGCCATGATCGCAATGGACTGCTCAATGAAGTACTGCAGGCTGTGTCCGAGAGCAAAACGAACATTTCAGCGGTCACTGGGCGCTCTGACAAGAATAAGATGGCAATGATTCATATGACCATCCTTATTCGTAATACGGAGCATCTACAATCCGTTGTAGATAAAGTGAAACGAGTCAAGGATGTATATACAGTGAATCGGATCATGCAATAAGGCAAGGAGCGAAGTAGTGCGATGAGAGTTGTAGTACAGCGTTGTAAGGACGCCAAAGTAACCGTGGATGAGACAGTGACCGGAGCGATTGGCAATGGCCTGATGCTGCTTGTCGGCGTTACCCATGAAGATACAGAGAAGGATGCCAAATATTTAGCGGATAAAATAGCTGGACTGCGTATTTTTGAAGATGATGCTGGCAAAATGAACTATAGTGTCACGGATACTAACGGAGCTATTCTTTCAGTGTCCCAGTTTACTTTATACGGAGATTGCCGTAAGGGAAGACGGCCGAATTTCATGGGAGCTGCAGCTCCTGCGGAGGCCGAGCGTCTTTATGATTATTTTAATCAAGAGCTTAGAGCTGGAGGTCTTCAGGTGGAGACGGGCATATTTGGAGCGATGATGGATGTGTCGCTGACCAATTGGGGCCCAGTTACTCTCATTCTGGATAGCCGCAGCTAACGAAATAGAGGATGTCGAAGATTGCTTCTGGCCGGAGCTAACTTTCGACATCTTTTTTTTATGCGGATAGAGCTTCTTTGGGCTGGATAAACTAAATGCAGGCAGATATCACGCATAAGGCAGGAGTTTAAGAATGAGACAATCACAGAAGGCATGGGTATGGAGAAGTATCCCGGCACTACCGACTGGGAGTCCTATGGAAGCCTGTGCATTAGCCAAAAAGCTAGACGGCGAGACCGAACCACTAGTGATGAAAGGAAGAAGCCGCAATCTCTTGCCGCGTACCTGAAGCGGGTGGAAAATGCGGCTTTTTCGGTGTTGTGAAGGAAGCCTTTTTTCCGATTAAAGGTTAGAAAGCATCCTCATAAGGGTAATAGACCACAAGAAAGAATAATTAGAACATCATTAATTGCTAAAGACAGAGAGGAGAAACTATTACATGAGTAACGTTGCTTTCTTACTGGCTAATGATTTTGAAGATTCTGAAATGAAGGTTCCTTATGATGAAATTATAAAGGCAGGACATCAAGCTGACATTATTGGTTTGAAAAAAGGGGAGACCTTGCTAGGTAAAAAGAAAGAAGTCTCCTACGCAGCAGACAAGGCGATCGCCGATGTTCAAGCAAGTGATTATGACGCGATTGTCATCCCGGGTGGTTCTTCCCCCGAGAATTTACGGCAAAATGCTGATATTTTGAAGTTTGTAAAAGAAGCAAATGAAGCAGGCAAGCCTATCGCCTCTATTTGCCACGGACCGCAAATTCTGATCAGTGCAGACTTGCTTAAGGGACGCACCATTACCTCTTATCCTCCGCTGAAGGATGATGTTGTGAATGCCGGCGCGGAGTTTAAGGATGAGGAAGTAGTGGTTGATCGCAATTACATTACTTCGCGTACACCAAAAGATGAGCCTGCATTTGTTCGTGAAATATTGAAGGTCCTGAAATAAATAAGCATTTTTTATTTTAGAGTCTTATAATCCAAGGAGGTAATGGCAATGAGCAGAAAAATCCAAGCGTATTTCAGAACTGAAAATGAAGCAGAAGGCGCAAAAACAGCATTGATTAGCTATAAGGTGGATGGCTTGGAGGTTTGGCCACTCACAGACCCTATCGGCAATGATCGTAATATTCTGTTTCCAATCATTCCACTGGATAGTGCATCTGTAGTCGCAGGCACAACTGGAACGCTTGGAACGGCTAGCACACCTGCAGCTGGAGCTATGCTGGTTCCTGGCATTGCCGCTTCCGACACTCGGGCTGACCCTGAAACACATTATAGTGTGAATGAAGATCAGGTTAGTGCGAACGTGGCAGAAGGAGATCTCGAAGATGGGGATTTAAGTGAACTTCGTTATGTGATGGAGCTAAGTATAGCAGAAGAAAATTATAATGAAGTTGTGGAAATCCTTCGGGGCAAAGGGGCCTATGTTGAACAATTCGAATAGTATTCTATTAAAAATAAACCGCTTTCATGGAATGTAATATAATCGTAATATTACGTACATGATTCCTTAATATAGCGTGTTTATAATAAAGGCATGACCCCCTTTTTAATAATATATGATGATGGACCTGCAGCATTCGGCTGCAGGTCATTTTTTTTGTTACAATATAATTGCTGAATAAAAAACTCGGAAGCTGTCAAAATTTATACTAGGCATCCTTTTTACTACCTTGACTTTAATGCAGTAGTTCAGTAGAATGTTAACAATATACGATTTTATCATATGGTTTTGATGACGGGACCAAGTAATTCGAGAACCCACAACTCCAGAGAAGAATCCCTTGTCGATTCGGATGACATCTACTTAAGTGGATGATGAACCGGTATCGCTTGGCTGCAAGGATTCTGTTGATGAGCGAATGAATGACCTCCCCGAGAACGTACGGCGAAAGTGGGCAATGTTGATTGCCGCGATCAGTAGCCGTTTACGCGTAGGCGGGCGTTAACCGCTTTGAGCGGCTTCAGTATATTTTTACTGATCCGGAATGTGGGTGGTACCACGTGGTGTATTATTGGTTATGATAATCCCTCGTCCCTGTTTTTTTATAAAACAGGGCGAGGGATTTTTTGCTTTTTCTGCAATAGAAACAGATGAAGAGAACAGCTTTAGAGGGGTTATTTTTTAGGAGGGATAGACTGTGGCTAAAGAAAGATTCGAGAAACCAACAGGAACGCAGGACGTGCTTCCGGGTGCTGTGGAGAAATGGCAGTATATTGAGGGGAAGGCCAGAGATTTATGCCGCCGTTTTAACTACCGGGAAATTCGCACACCTATGTTTGAGCACACAGGGTTATTCGAACGTGGAGTAGGCGAAACAACGGATATTGTGGAAGGCGAAATGTATACGTTCAAGGACAAAGGCGACCGTGATTTGGCTCTTCGTCCAGAAGGAACGGCTGGTGTCGTGCGGGCTTACGTTCAGAACAAGCTATACGGTGAACCTGATGTAAGCAAGCTGTATTATATCGGACCTATGTTCCGTTATGAGCGTCCGCAGGCCGGAAGATATCGCCAGTTCCATCAGTTTGGGATTGAGGCGTTTGGGGCCGTGGATCCGGCTATTGATGCAGAAGTAATCTCTATGGGCTATCAATTCTATAAGGATCTAGGTCTTAAGGATGTAAGAGTGGAGCTTAATTCCGTGGGTAATGCACCAAGCCGTGCGGCTTACCGGGAGAAGCTGCTGGGATTCCTTAGACCGATGAAGGATAACCTCTGCAGTGACTGTCAGCGTCGAATCGAGCGTAATCCGCTTCGTGTGCTGGATTGCAAGGTGGATCAGGATAAATTTACAGATGCGCCTTCCATTTTGGACAGTTTGGATGATGAATGCATAACTCATTTTGAGAAGGTTAAGATGCATCTCGACATTATGGGTGTGGAGTTCACGATTAATCCTCGTCTTGTACGTGGTTTGGATTATTACACGCATACTGCGTTTGAATATAAAGCAGCTGGCATTGGCTCTATTGATACCGTAGGCGGCGGAGGCCGTTACAACGGTTTGGTTGAAGAAATCGGTGGACCGGATCAACCGGGTATTGGTTTTGGGATCGGGCTGGAGCGTATTCTTCTTATTCTGGAAGATCAGAAGGTAGCACTGGAGACTGCAAAGCCACTGGATGTGTATTTTGTAGCTCTTGGCGAAGAGGCTGACATTGAAATTTCCAAGCAGCTATACTTTCTGCGAAGCCAAGGGTTCTCGGCAGAACGCGACTACCTCGGCAGGAAGATGAAGGCACAGATGAAGTCAGCTGACCGTATGTCGGCACGTTATACTGCGATTCTTGGCGAAGACGAGCTGAAGAATGGTGTAATTGCGCTGAAGTCGATGAGCACAGGGGAACAGCAGACTGTGAAGCTCGAAGAGCTGGCTCAGGCGTTGGTATAGAAGAAGACTTTTTAAGTAGAAATGTATTTTTAAATAAAAAGGGGAATGGTGAATTATGCAAAGAAGTCATAACTGTGGGCAATTAACACCAGAACATATTGGACAAACGGTAACCTTGAACGGATGGGTCCAGACCCGCCGCGACCTTGGGGGCGTACTTTTTATTGACCTGCGTGACAGAAGCGGTATTGTGCAAGTTGTATTCAACCCGGACTACTCCGGCGAAGCACTGCAAATTGCGGATAAGGTTCGCAGTGAGTATGTTTTGGCTGTCAAAGGAAAAGTGGTTAAACGTGATGAAGAAACCATTAACCGCAATCTGCCAACAGGTGAGATTGAAGTTCAAATTACAGATATCGAAGTGCTGAACGCTGCTAAGACCCCTCCATTCTTCATCGAAGATGGAGTGGAAGTAGACGAATCTCTTCGCCTGAAATATCGTTACCTGGATCTGCGTCGTCCAGAAATGCAAAAAACGCTGTTGCTACGCTCGAAAGCTTCTAAGATTTTCCGCGATTTCCTTGACAGTGAAGGATTTATTGACGTAGAGACGCCAATCCTAACTAAGAGCTCACCGGAAGGTGCGCGTGATTATTTGGTGCCAAGCCGTGTGCATGAAGGCGAATTTTTCGCATTGCCACAATCTCCACAAATCTACAAGCAGTTATTGATGGTGGGTGGCATTGAACGTTATTATCAAATTGCTCGTTGTTTCCGTGATGAAGATTTGCGTGCTGACCGTCAGCCGGAATTTACACAAGTGGACATCGAGACTTCATTCCTGTCTCAGGATGAGCTGCTTGGCATGATGGAGAACCTGATGCAACGTCTGTTTAAAGAAACTGTAGGAGCGGATATTCAACTTCCATTCCAACGTTTGACTTATGCTGAGGCTATGGGCAAATACGGTTCAGACAAACCTGACCTGCGTTTTGGATTAGAGCTTGTGGAAATGAACGATATTGTTGCCACAAGTGGCGTAAAGGTATTCGCTTCCGTGATCGAAAAAGGCGGAGAAGTGAAATGTCTAAATGCTAAAGGCTGTGGGACTTGGACTCGTAAAGAAATCGATGATCTCGGACCTTATGCTGCGCGTTATGGAGCGAAAGGTTTGGCTTGGATTCAAGTGAAAGACGGCGAGTTCAAAGGGCCGATTGTCAAATTCTTCACTGAAGAAGAAATTGCCGCTGTGAAGGAGCGTACAGGCGCTGAAGAAGGCGACCTACTGTTGTTCTCCGCTGATACCAAAAAGGTTGTAGCGGACGTTCTAGGTGCCCTTCGTGTCAAAATCGGACGTCAGCTGGGTCTGATCGACGATAACGTGTTCAAGTTCGCTTGGGTGACTGACTTCCCATTGCTTGGTTATGATGAAGATCAGAAACGTTATGTAGCAGAACACCATCCGTTCACTCGTCCACGTGAAGAGGATCTGCATCTGTTCGACACAGATCCAGGTGCAATTCGTGCACAAGCCTACGATATCGTTCTGAACGGTTATGAAGTAGGCGGCGGCTCCATGCGGATTTACAAACGTGAAGTACAGGAAAAAATGTTCCAAGCTCTCGGCTTCTCAAATGAGGTTGCTTACGAGAAATTTGGTTACCTGATGGATGCGTTCGAATATGGTACACCTCCACATGGTGGTATTGCCTTCGGTTTAGATCGTCTAATTATGCTGCTGGCGGGTCGTACAAATCTACGCGAAACCATCGCATTCCCGAAAACGGCAAGTGCAACGGACCTGCTTATGGATGCACCTGCACCAGTAGACGGTTCACAATTGGAGCAACTGCATATTAAGCTGGCTCTTAAACCAAAGAAAGAAAAAGAAAAAGAATAATTAAATAAAGCGGGCGAGGCAGATTTCTGCTTCGCCATAGCTTTTGAAGGAGGCTGACCTCATGCTGCATCAGTTCTCACGTACGGAACTGGCGATCGGACCGGAAGGTCTGGAGATTATGAAGAACAGCACAGTAGCGGTACTTGGTATCGGCGGTGTTGGCGGTATGGCTGTTGAGGCATTGGCTCGTAGCGGGATCGGCAGACTGATTCTGATTGATAAGGATTCCGTCGACATTACCAATGTGAATCGGCAGATCCACGCACTTACTACAACGGTTGGGCAAAAGAAGGCCGAACTGATGGTAGACCGTGTGAAGCTGATTAATCCGGAATGTGAAGCAATTGCGCTGAACATGTTCTATACGGAAGAAACCTATGAGGAACTGTTCAAGCTGAAACCGGATTATGTGATCGATGCCTCGGATACGATTATCTACAAGGTCCATTTGATTAAAGAATGTCTGGCACGTGGAATTCCTATGATTTCAAGCATGGGCGCTGCCAACAAAATGGATCCTACAAGATTCCAGGTAGCGGACATTTCCAAAACAACGTATGATCCGATTGCCCGGGTCATTCGCCAGAAGCTGCGTAAGGATGGGATTAAGAAAGGCGTGAAGGTGGTTTTCTCTACGGAGCCGCCAATGAAGCCACGTCAGGATGTTACGGACAAGATTGTTCCGGATAATGCGCCGGATCGACGTAAAGCGAAACAACCGCCAGCCAGCAATTCATTTGTTCCACCGGTAGCCGGCCTAATTATGGTCAGCGTTGCCGTGCGTGATTTGCTTGAGGCTGGAGGCGTCAGCTTGTAAGTGAATCGCTGAGCTGAGGCTGTTTCAATTATAGTTATAGGATTAGAGTAATGGACAAAAGGGCGAGTAGCTGGAATCCGGCTGCGTACGCCCTTTTGTTGTCGTTAAACAGGCGGGGTCTGCAAGAAGCAGGCCACAAATAGGCATAATAGCTGAACCGGGATCAACGGCTGATTATTAGATTTATAATCCGGGTAATATCCGCCTGCGGAACTTAATATCAGTGGAGGTTTTTATACATGAAATCGAATTTTTGGCGAAATAGTGTGGGGCTTGCGCCTGAGAATGACTGGAAACGGGAATGGGCTGCAGGGATTCTCTCCTATTTTGCTTCAGTTTATATTGTTATGGTGAATGCGACGATTCTCCATGATGCGGGGATGCCGCTTAGACCGGCAATGGTGGCTACACTGTTGACCGCAATTACCGGCTGTCTGCTGATGGCTTTTGGCGGGAAGACGCCTATCATCGTGGTTCCCGGGATGGGGATTAACGCATTTTTCACTTATACGCTTGTTCATTCCATGAAGCTGGACTGGAGAGAGGCGCTTACTGTAGTTGTTATAACAGGCGTGTTATTCGCTATCGTGGCCTTTACATCACTTTATCGTATTCTTAGTGAGGCAATTCCCCAAAACCTGCAGCATGCCATTACAGTCGGTATAGGGCTGTTTCTGACCTTTATAGGGCTGCAAAAGAGTGGGATAGTGATTGCCCATCAGACTACTTTTGTTGCCATAGGACATTTTAGTGATCCTGCAGTTATTACATCCTGTGTGACTTTATTGCTGGCTTTAGTGTTATTTATCCGGGGAACTAACGGAGGCCTGCTGATAAGTATGCTGGTCGGTACAGGACTTGCCTACCTGCTGGGAGCTGCACATGCACCGGAAAAACAGGCCTCAGGGCATGTATTCTCAGGTTATGGCGGCCTATTTTTCGGAATGGACTGGAGCGGCATTGTGAGCCTGGTGTTCTGGATTGCTGTATTCCTGTTATTGTTAATCGTTGTATTTGAAAATATCGGTCTTGTAGCCTCGCAGACGATGATGGCAGGCCGTCCAGAACGCTTCAAAAGCAGCCTGCGTGCGCTCTCGCTTGCTAATATCGCCGCAGGTCTTTTCGGAAGCAGTCCGGTCGTGGCCGCTGCAGAATCTAATGCAGGAATAGCTGCGGGCGGGCGTTCGGGTCTCACCTCGCTGGTAACAGGGCTTCTATTTGGGGCGACCTTTTTATTCCTACCGCTGTTATCCTATATTCCCGACAGTGCGATCGCACCGATCCTGATTGTGATCGGCGGACTAATGGTACAAAATGTGCGTGAGATGGACTTGAGTGATTTGACCGAGCTGTTCCCGTCTTTTCTAATCATGGTTATGATTCCATTCACCTATAGCATCGTGGACGGTATGGCTTTTGGTTTTATTACCTACCCAATTGTGAAGCTGGCGCTGGGCAAAGGGAAGGAAGTGCCACCTGCGTTGTATGGAATTGCTGGTTTGTTTGTGGCTAACTTTATTTTGCAGGCTGTGCTATAGTGCGGCATCCGGTTTCTTTGATTGCGAGGGACCTGTTACACACTTATTAGCTCTATTAGCCCGCGTTGAAATCAAAGAGGTAAATGCGTGTGCCGCTGATTGGAGTCAAATGTGCGTAGACGTCGAAAACAGAGGGATAAATGCGGCTGATTGGAGCTAAATGCGTGTAGACGACGAAATCTACGGGATAAATACCGTTGAATGGGGCTAAATGTGTGGAAGCCTCGAAAACAAAGGGAAAAATACCGTAGATGGAAGCTAAATGTGCCTGGACGTCGAAATTAAAGGCAAAAATGCCTCTGATTGGAGCAAAATGCGAGCGAACGCCGAAAACAGAGGCGAAAATGCCTCTGATGCGAGCTAAATGTGCCTGGACGTCGAAATCAAAGGCAAAAATGCCTTTGATCGGAGCTAAATGTGTGCGAACGCCGAAAACAGAGGCGAAAATGCCTCTGATGCGAGCTAAATGTGCCTGGACGTCGAAATCAAAGACAAAAATGCCTTTGATCGGAGCGAAATGCGAGCGAACGCCGAAAACAGAGGCGAAAATGCCTCTGATGCGAGCCAAATGTGAGCGAACGCTGAAATTAAAGGCAAAAATGCCTCAGATTCGAACTAAACGTGTGCGAACGTCGAAAACAGAGGCAAAAATGCCGTTGATTCGAGCCGAACGTGTGCGAACGCCAAAACCAAAGGCAAAATGCCTCAGATGCGAGCCAAATGTGAGCGAACGCTGAAATTAAAGGCAAAAATGCCTCAGATTCGAGCTAAACGTGTGCGAACGCCAAAACCAAAGGCAAAAAAGCCTCAGATTCGAGCCGAACGTGTGCGAACGCCGAAACCAAAGGCAAAAAAGCCTCTGCTCGGAGCTAAATGCGTGCGAACGCTGAAACCAAAGGCAAAAAAGCCTTTGGTTTGTCCCAAACATTCGACGCTTGTGCGAGCTAAGGAGCACCAAAGTGCTTTAGGTTGGAGAACTTATAAGTTTAGTCAAATCATTTGAAAGATTTGGTATTTAAGTGCTGATTGTGCTACAATGGGTATCCTTTTGCGTGAGAAATGGGCGTAGGAGCATGAAAATTTAAGCTCGATAAACTTTTAGGAGGTAACTGAAATTGGAAGACAACTTTCAAAGTGCCTATCAAGAGGAAGAAGACAGGCTGAATCAAGCGCTTACTGAAATTGACACTTTGCTGGAGAAGCTCCAGCAGACACCAGTGTACACGGGACATGACTATACGGAACAGGTGCTGGAAGCGAACCGTGATCAGAAGCGCAAAGATCTTGCCAAGCTTAGGCAGGAGCCTTATTTCGGACGGCTTGATTTTCAAGGCAATGATGAGAATGAACGGAAGGCACTCTATATAGGCAAAATCGGCGTAGACCGCGAGCAGGTAAGCGACCGTCCGCTAGTCATCGACTGGCGCGCACCGGTAGCAAGCCTGTTTTATTCGTTTACCGGCGGTACCGAGCCAGCCTCCTATGAAGCTCCTGAGGGATTAATAGAGGGGCTGGTATACCTCAAACGCAACGTGGTGATTCGGAAGCAAATTCTGGAGCGGGTCGCGGATACGTACAATCGGGAAAGCGATGCACCGATTGTATCAGATGAGTTTCTCGTCTATCGACTTGGGGAGAACAAGGATAATCGTCTACGGGATATCGTATCGACCATTCAAGAGGAGCAGGACAAGATTATCCGTGCTGCCAAAAATACAGCGCTAATCATTCAGGGCGTGGCAGGAAGCGGTAAAACAACCGTTGCACTGCACAGGCTTGCTTTTCTGCTGTATCAATACAAGGATCAGGTTTCTGCGGAAAAAATGATCATTTTTGCACCAAACCGGATGTTTTTGGATTACATCTCGGACGTATTGCCTGAGCTCGGGGTAGGTAATATTGCTCAAAGTACATTTCCGGATTGGGCGGCTAATGTACTAGGACTGGAATTGCCGGAACAGGATGCGACAGAGACGATGAACCGCTGGTTCGAAACCCCTGGCGGCATGCCGGTAATTACAGAAGAGACACCAGGGCGCTTCAAGGGTTCCACGGTGCTGATGGGAATCATAGATTCCAGCATCGAGCTATTAGAAAGCAGCTCTGTACCTGAGGGTGATTTTAGCCCGTGGGAGGGTGCGGTGCTACGCCGTTCTATGATTTTGCGCTGGCATAATGAGGAGTATGCTCCCTATCCTCCAGCCAAGCGCAAGGAACGGGTAATGGCGCGGATTCATCGCTGGATTGAGATGGAACTGAAGAAGAGTCCTTCAGCTGCTGCTATGAAGGATCGCAAGAAAAAAGGCGCGCAGCGAGAGAAGGCTTATAGTGCCAAATGGCCTAAATATGATCCATTAACGATCTATAAGCAAATTTTCCGAGCAGCTAAACTTCCTGAGGATTGGCCGGTTGAACCGCCAGAGGAAATTCCGGCAGCTGTGTTGAAGGAAACGGCAAAAGAGCTGAAAAAAGGCATCATACGTGAAGAGGATTTACCTCCGCTGCTGTATATCCATTATCTTTTGAATGGTGATGAGGGCGTTACTCGCTTTGACCATGTAGTAATCGATGAGGCTCAGGATTTTTCACCTTTCCAAATTGCCGTTCTGGATTTATATGTGCGAGGCCATTCCTTTACGATCCTGGGTGATCTCTCGCAGGGCATACATGCCTATAAAGGCGTACACGCGTGGGAAGAGATGCAGACGTTGTTTGCCCCTGAGAACACGGCTTATCACGCGCTGACACGCAGCTATCGTTCTACTATGGAAATTATAGACTTCGCTAATGGAATTCTATCTTCAGGTGTGGAGAGCTCATTGCTGGCTGTTCCTGTGTTTCGTAGTGGAGATCCCGTGCGTATGATCGCCTATGGCGAGGATGCCGGGGAACTGGTGGCTGATGAGCAAGCTCGCTTGCGGACAATAACCTCTGCACTGAAGTCTCTGTCAGGAAGGGAATACCGTACGGTGGCTGTCCTAACAAGAAATCTTCATGAGGCTGCAGAACTATATGCGGAGCTGGCACAGCATTTTGAAGATATTCATCTGATTGATGGCAGTATGACGCAATATCAGGGCGGGTTATCGGTGCTGCCTGTCTATTTATCAAAAGGTTTGGAGTTCGATGCGGTGATCTTAGCAGATGCCGATCAAGACCATTATGGAGCGACGGCTTGGGACGCGAAGCTGATGTATGTCGGCTGTACACGTGCTCTCCATGAGCTGTGGCTGCTCCATAATGGGGAAGTTCCTTCCTATGTGCAAACGGCGGCTGGAAGCGATTCTGAGGGAGAGTAAGACTGGTGGAGAATGGTTATAACTGTTCTTGGTCTTGTAACTCCCCCATAGGTATGGCTTAATAATAAGTGTCCGGCCGGGCAAGAACACTTCTGGAAGGAGGCTGATTGAAATGATTTCAGTATACGAGGTGGTTTCCGTTTAAGACGGAAACCTGCTTAAAGCGAGGAGGCCTTACGGCCTCCTTATTACTAACATAAGAAGTACCACACTTATCCATAAGAACGAAATTTATGAAATCGAATGTAGACGCTACCAAAAGGTTTTTATATAATGAAATTACGGATTTTTCCAAATATGAGGAGAAGAAAGGAGGCAGGTGACGTGATTATAACTAAAAACTTAGTTGACCGACGCATAGGGACACACCTGTTGAAGGAGGAAATGCAAGTTGAGTTATGTAAATGGGAAGGATGTGCTCCCCCCTGGCTTGCTCGAAGAGCTTCAGGGATACATCCAAGGTGAACTGCTCTACATCCCAAAGAAGACGGAAGAGCGGGTTCGATGGGGCGAGAACAGCGGTTCGAGGAAAGAAATAGCGAACCGGAACAAGGAAATTTTCAGTTGTCATCGAAGCGGTGATTCCGTAGCGGAACTTCAGAAGAAGTACCATCTATCGGAAGAAAGCATTCGTAAAATCATATCAAAAATGCGGCTGGCAGTAAATTGCTAGCTTGCAATTCAAGCATAAACGCCTCTGGTGTCCTTAGAAGGACGGTAAGCGTTATGCGAGAAATCATAAGGATAAAGTATAGCGTGAAACCTATACTTTCTTATATTTTGAAAAAAGAGCATGGCTCCCGCCTTTCTAAGACGAGATCATGCTCTTTTTATTTTGGCGTAAAATAAGTCTATGCTGATACTGTTACCTTGACCCGGCAGGGCATCCTAATCCTTCCCTGTGATATGGTATGATAGAGAGGATTTACATTGAGCTTTTACAAGAATATAGCAAGGAAGTGGAGTTATGGATTTATTTTCTTTCGGAGAGGACACCGGGGGCGGACGGCTGCTTGCGGACCGGATGAGACCGGAGAATCTTGATGAATATATTGGTCAAGAGCATATCATAGGTCGGGGGAAGCTGCTGCGAAGAGCGATTGAGGCGGATCAAGTCTCTTCGATTTTGCTCTATGGCCCCCCGGGATGCGGCAAGACGACACTCGCGCATATTATTTCTCATCACACGCAAGGAGAGTTCGTACGTCTGAATGCGGTGGAAGCTACCGTGAAGGATGTACGGGAGGTTATTGAGCGAGCTCAGAACAATCAAACATTGTACGGCACTAAGACGATCCTGTTCCTGGACGAGGTGCATCGATTTAATAGCTCACGCCAGGATGCGCTTTTGCCAGCAGTAGAAAAAGGGACTATTACCTTCATTGGAGCGACTACAGAGAACCCGTTCCATTATGTTAATGGGGCGCTTATGAGCCGCTCCACCTTATTTCAGCTGGAGGCATTAACGAGTGAACACAGCTTGATCGCGATGCGCAGAGCCTTGGCGGACAAAGAGAAAGGTCTTGGATTTATGGAGCTTCAGGTCGATGAGGAGGCTTTGTTGCATATTGCAACAATGGCTAATGGAGACATCCGGCGGGCACTAAATGCACTGGAGCTGGCAGCCCTGACTACCGCACCACAAGTTGATGGAAGTGTTCATATCACGCTGGAGGTGGCGGAGGAATCCATTCGGCGCCCCATTGTGAAGGCTGATGAATCTACGCAGTATGATGTGCTATCCGCTTTTCATAAAAGTATTCGCGGTTCCAGCGACGCCGCGTTGTTTTGGTTTCTGTATGCGGTAGAAAAGCTTGGAATGGACCCTATGACTTTTATTCGGCGCCTGATTGCAGCCAGCAGTGAGGATATCGGCTTGGCTAATCCCCAAGCTATGGTTCAAGCGGTGAGTGCGCTGGATGCGTATCGAAACAATGGTTGGCCAGAGGCGAAGCTGAACATTGCCCAAGCTATTCTTTTTGCAGTGGAAAGTCCGAAGTCTAATGCTGTGGTTATGGCTATTTCCAATGCAATGGCAAGTATGGATGAGATCAAATCAGCGGAGGTACCGCTGCATCTGCGTGATACGCACTATAAAGGTGCAACTGCGTTAGGGCATGAAGGATATCAATATCCGCACAATTTTCCGGGGCATTATGTGAAGCAAGAGTATTTGCCTAAGGAGATTTCTCAGCGTGTTTTTTATCAAGCTACTGAGCAAGGCAATGAGATTAAGATTCGTCATAATCAAAAGCTTCGGCGGGAGCAGTGAGCCGCTAGCGACTGTAATACCTTCCAATTTCATGCTGGAAAGCCAAAGATTTTAACTTTCAGTCGAACTAAATAATTCCCAAAAAAAGGCGGCCTAGAGCCGTTTTTTTGTTGCCTACGTTACTTTTAATCACATCGATTGAAAATTTTTTATAGGAAAAGATTGATAATTTACCATAAGTTAATTAAAATGAACTACAAAGTTACGAGATGTTCATTTTTATTTCCGATTGAACTACTGGTAGTATTCTTAACAGTGTTAATTATCATCACATTGGTTATTTCAAAATGTTTCATGAAAATCAACACTATTTATATCAAAATTTACATAATATTTTCATTGTGTTAATTTTGAAATCCTTGTCGTTAGGGTGATGAATATGGGCGAAGAACTACTAGAAATCAAAAATTTGTCGACATCGTTCAGAATTGCAGACGACTATTATGCTGCGGTTGATGATGTTACCCTGTCTGTTCGCAAAAATGAAATTCTGGCTATCGTTGGAGAATCTGGTTCAGGAAAAAGTGCGCTCGCCTTTTCCATTATGGGGCTGCATACCAGAGCCAGAATTGACGGACAAATCAAATACAAGGGCCAGGACATCGTTACTATGTCTCCTGCTGCACTAAACAAGCTGCGCGGCCAAGAAATGTCTATGATTTTTCAAGATCCTTTATCCGCTTTAAACCCGCTAATGATCATCGGTTCACAGATTGAAGAAGTACTTATCCTACATGATTCCAAGCTTTCTAAGAAACAGCGAAAAGAGAAGGTCATTGATCTTTTGACCAAGGTTGGAATTTCCCGTCCAGAGCATACATATCAGCAGTACCCCCACGAATTATCCGGTGGCATGAGGCAGCGGGTGGTTATCGCCATTGCGATAGCCAATGGACCCAAGCTTTTGATCGCCGACGAGCCTACCACAGCACTAGATGTGACTATCCAATTACAAATCCTTGAACTTATTAAAAAATTAAAAAACGATATGGAAGCAGGCATTATCTTAATCACTCATGACTTAGGGGTTGTAAGCGAAATGGCTGACCGTGTTGCGGTGATGTATGCCGGACAAATCGTCGAAATCGCAGATATTTTTACGTTGACGTCTAATCCGAAACATCCATATACGAGATCCTTATTAAACTCCATTCCAACGGCAAAAGAAGAAAAATCCAGGTTGCATGTGATTCAGGGGATTGTTCCACCACTGCAAAACCTTCCGCGTAAGGGCTGCCGTTTCTCGGCACGGACGCCTTGGATTCCTGAATCGGAGCATGAGGAGAACCCACAGCTGCATGAAGTCGCACCCGGACATTTCGTTCGCTGCACCTGTTATAACAATTTCCATTTCCCTGATACTAACGAGGAGGCAATCCACAATGGGACTTCTTGAGGTTAAAAATTTAGCAGTACATTTTCCGATCCACGGCGGTGTTTTTCGAAGGGAAGTTGGCGTAGTTAAGGCTGTCGATAATGTTAATTTTACCATTGAAGCTGGGCAAACCTATGGTCTGGTTGGTGAATCTGGTTCCGGAAAGACGACAACGGGTCGCGCGATTATAGGTCTTAATTCTATTACTAGCGGCAGCGTGATTTTTGAAGGGCAAGATTTGGCCTTGAGGGGTGTACGAAAGCAAAGAAATGTCCGCAAAGACATTCAGATGATCTTTCAGGATCCGTACTCTTCCTTAAATCCTAAGAAGCGTGTACTCGATATTATTGCAGAACCGTTGCGTAATTTCGAAAAAATGTCTCCAGGGGAAGAAAAACGCCGGGTGCAGGAATTGCTTTTACAAGTAGGCTTAAGTCCTGAGAACATCCTGAAATATCCGCATGAATTTTCTGGCGGCCAGCGGCAGCGGATCGGAATTGCCAGAGCAATTGCACTCAAGCCAAAACTTATTATTGCTGACGAGCCGGTATCTGCGCTAGATGTCTCAGTACAGGCACAGGTGCTTAACTTCATGCAGGACATTCAAAAAGAGCTGAATCTTACTTTTCTATTTATCAGTCATGATCTCGGGATCATCAGGCATATGTGCGATCACATAGGGATTATGTATAAAGGACGACATGTGGAGCAAGGGACTGCTAAAGATATTTTTGACAATCCTCAGCATATTTATACCAAACGACTCATTGCCGCCATTCCTGATATTGATCCGAAACAGAGAGAAAAGCAGACGGAATTCAGAAAATCAGTAAGCAAGGAATATGAACAAGCGCACCGGAATTATTTTGATGAAGAAGGCATGGCTTATCCATTAAAATCAATTTCCGAGACTCATCTGGTAGCCTTGCCTGAGAAAGGTTGAGAATATGTGGAAGATTATCGTTCGTAGAATTCTTATAATGATCCCTCAAGTAGTTCTATTAAGTATTCTTGTTTTTCTTATGGCGAAGGCGATGCCTGGTGACGCACTCTCAGGAATGCTCGATCCGAATATTGATCCGGCGGCCATTGATGCGATGAGAGAAAAGCTCGGTCTAAATGATCCATGGTACATCCAGTACTGGGATTGGATCACTAAAGCGATACAAGGGGATTTCGGCCAGTCCTTCCGTTTCAAAATGCCGGTCTCAGAGCTAATCGGACAACGCCTGATGAATACACTTTGGCTGGCCATTGTTACGCTGATTCTTACATACCTTATTGCTATCCCGCTTGGTATTACCAGCGGACGTTATAACGATTCGTGGCTGGATCGCTTGATAACTGGCTATACCTATATTGGATTTGCTGCACCGTTGTTTATTTTTGCACTTTTAATGGTATGGGTTTTCGGATTTCATTTTCATTGGTTTCCTACCAGCGGCAGTGTCAGTCCCGGGGAAGTTCCAGGTACACTAAGTCACTTCTGGAGTAAATTCTATCATCTGCTTCTGCCTGCGCTATCTATGGCGCTAATTGCAACGGTTGGGACCGTACAATATCTGAGAAATGAGATCATTGATACGAAGCAAAAAGATTTCATTCTCACTGCTAGAGCTAAAGGGGCTTCGGAGTCACGCGTATACAATCGTCATATTTTGAGAAACTCCTTGCTGCCGATCGCTGCATTTTTTGGATATGAGATCACTGGGTTAATCGGTGGTACGGTGTTCGTTGAAACGATCTTCAGCTATCCAGGAATGGGTTTGCTGTTTCTAAGTTCGATAACGATTCGGGATTTCAGCGTGGTAACAGCCCTCGTTCTTCTGTATGGGGTTGCTTCCATCGTCGGTGCGTTGTTATCAGACATTATTTTAAGTATCGTAGATCCTCGTATCCGGATTAAATAAGAAGATGAACACTTTGGGGTGAATGAAATGGCAAAGACGAGCGCAGAGATAGCTCTGCTGCAGGAAACTGATAAAAGTCCATCGGGCTTCAAAATTGTTTGGCGGGAGATGGTGCGGGATAAGCTGGCACTGGTCTCGTTGATTTTCCTATTTACGATTATTGCTGCTGTATATGGGATCTCCTTATTTTTAGATCAGAAAGAAATTGTCACGGTTGACTTGTTCGCCCTATATGAGAAGCCTTCGGCTGTGCATTGGCTGGGGACTGATTATGGAGGACGGGATGTATTCGGTCAATTAATTATAGGAACACGAAATTCCATGTCTATTGCCTTTATGGTTACATTTTTTACGGGAATTATCGGTATTCTGGTAGGTTTAGTCTCAGGTTACTTTGGGGGAACGGTAGATAATGTCGCGATGCGTATTGTAGATTTCTTCATGATTCTACCTTTTCTAATGATTGTTATAGCTTTTGTCAGCGCAGTTCCTAAATACAATACGTTGACCTTCTCCTTTATCATGACAGCATTTCTTTGGATGGGGATTGCCAGGCTCATTCGTTCCAAGACATTACAAGAGAAGGAATTGGATTATGTTCAGGCATCTAAGACCCTAGGCTCCTCCAATCTAAAAATTATGTTTACGCAAGTTCTGCCGAACTTAAGCTCAATCATTATCGTAACAATGACCTTGAATCTGGCAGCTAATATTGGATTGGAATCAGGCCTATCCTTTCTAGGTTTTGGTTTTCCAGAAAGTACACCCAGTCTGGGTACTCTAGTAAGCTATGCGAGAAATCCGCAGACTCTTGAGTTCAGATGGTGGATCTGGTTACCCGCATCATTGCTGATCCTGGTATTGATGTTGAGTATAAATAATGTGGGTCAAGCGCTAAAACGTGCGACCGACGCAAGACAAAGAAAAGGATAATAAGGGAGGAAATGATTAAATGAGAAAAGCCATTCGTTCAAAAGCTTTACTAGTTTCATTAATGTTTGTAATGTTGTTCGCTCTTGCGGCTTGCGGCTCCAAGAACAACAACGAAGCGGCTGAATCAACAGCAGCTCCTAACGCCAGCGCACCTGCGGCAACCGCAGAAGCAACGGCCGCGCCTGAGGCAGAAGACGGACTTTATAACATTAAAGATTTCAGTAACGTTAAGACTAACCAAGGTGAAGCTATTGACGGAGGGACAATTACATTTGGACTTGTTTCCGATAGTCCATTTGAAGGCACTTTGAACTGGAACTTCTATTCTGGAGATCCAGACGCTCAAGTTCTGAACTGGTTTGATGAAGGTTTGTTAACTTGGGATAAAGACTATGTTTATACTAATGATGGTGCGGCTACTTATGAAGTTGCAGAAGATGGACGTACCTTTACCTTTACGATTCGCGACAATGTAAACTGGCAGGATGGTAAGCCAGTAACGGCTGAAGACTGGTTGTTCGCCCATGAAGTTATTGGTAATCCTGCTTATGATGGTCCTCGTTACGGTTCTGACTTCACTAATATTGAAGGCATGGATGAGTACCATTCCGGTAAGGCCAAGACCATATCCGGGATTAAAGTGCTGGGTGATAAGAAACTGCAAATTACTTATAAGCAATCTACACCTTCCTTGTTAACGGGTAGCGTATGGATTTATCCATTAGCCAAACATATCTTTGGCGGCATGGATGTTGCCAAAATCTCCTCTTCCCCTGAAGTCCGCCAAAAGCCAATTGGCTTCGGAGCTTTTAAAGTAGAGAGTATCGTTCCTGGTGAGTCTGTAGTATTTGTTAAGAATGAAGATTACTGGCGTGGAGCCCCTAAACTGGATAAAGTAATTTTGAAGGTTATCAACCCAACAACGATTGTACAAGAACTGAAATCTGGTGGAGTTGACTTGGTGGATTCCTTCCCTATTGATCAATTCCCTGATAATGCGAAGCTATCAAATGTTGAGTATCTCGGGGCGGTTGACCGTGCGTATACGTATATTGGATTTAAGCTTGGCAAATGGGATGCAACGAAAAAAGAGGTTGTTACCGATCCTAAAGCTAAAATGGCGGATGTGAATCTTCGTAAAGCAATGTGGGCTGCGGTTGACAATGATACTGTTGGTAAAAAGTTCTATAATGGTCTGCGTTGGAATGCGACTACCTTGATTCCACCATCCCATCCAGAATTCCATGATACTACCAATCCGGGCGTAGCTTTTGATCCAGAAGCAGCTAAAAAGATCTTGGATGACGCTGGTTACAAATTAAACGGTGAATTTAGAACGAATCCAGATGGCAGCGAGCTGAAGATTAATTTCATTTCGATGACTGGTGGAGACATTGCTGAGCCGCTGGCTCAATATTATGTACAATCCTGGAAAGCGATTGGTCTGAATGTAACTTTGGAAATGGTAGAGTTTAATACCTTCTATGATCGCATAGGTCAAAATGGTGAGGATGATCCTACTGTTGATGTGTACCAAGGTGCTTGGGGGGTAGGGATTGACGTTGACCCATCAGGCCTGTACGGTAAAGATGCAATCTATAACTTCCCACGTTACTCCAGTGCAGAGAACGATCGTTTGCTCGCCGAAGGGATCTCTGAGGCTGCATTTGATGTAGACAAACGTAAAGAAATCTATAAAGAGTGGCAACAATTTATGGTTGATGAGATTCCAGTATTCCCAACACTTTATCGTGCTGTGATTGTGCCGGTTAATAACCGTGTTCTAAACTTTGCAATTGGTGATGGAACCGGACTCTATTATAACGACATTGCGGTTTCTGCAGATAAAGCTGCGGTGGCTCAGTAAGAGGGGATTAATGAACAGCAGTTCAAGGAGAAATCCTGAGCTGCTGTTTTTTATTTTCCGTTAAATTAACAATTATTCCTATATTTTGTGCATTATTTACTGTAAAAATATAGTGTTTTAATGAAAGATATGGTATATTTTGGGTGAGAGCGAAACTTTCGCTTAAATATAGCTCTTAGAGTGAGGTGAGTGGATGATCGCAATGACAGGTACCTGATTCGAGTGAGGGAGGTGTTACGGGACTGAGGTGTAATCTTTCTTGTGGCATTCACTGAAGAGAGGGGCAGTAGAAATGATCAAGAGGTATAGGAAACAAGGACTGGTGTTCAGTTTGTTGTTTACGCTTACATTTTGTTCAAATGCTGCATTTCAACCGGCGATAGCAGAGGCAGCGGCCGGAGACTACAACTATGCGGAGGTTCTACAAAAATCTATTTATTTCTACGAAACCCAGCGGTCTGGTGAATTGCCAGATAACAATCGGGTGGAATGGCGGGGCGATTCCGGTCTTTTGGACGGGGCGGATGTGGGACATGATCTGACTGGTGGTTGGTACGATGCCGGTGATCACGTTAAATTCGGTTTGCCTATGGCTTATTCTACAACGATGCTGGCGTGGTCGGTTTATGAGTACAAGCAAGGATATGAGGGGTCTGGGCAGCTGGAGGAAATTTTAGACAATATTCGCTGGGCAACCGATTATTTTGTGAAAGCTCATACCGCTCCTAACGAGCTGTGGGGACAAGTTGGTAACGGAACAACCGATCATAATTGGTGGGGACCCGCAGAAGTCATGCAGATGCAGAGACCTTCCTACAAAATTGATGCCACTCATCCCGGATCAGATCTTGCCGCAGAAACAGCTGCAGCGTTAGCTTCAGCATCCATTATTTTCAGGGATACGGATGCCGTATACGCGGACAAGCTGCTGCTGCATGCTAAACAGCTTTACAATTTTGCAGACACTTATCGCGGCTCCTATTCCGACAGCATTACCGACGTCAAACAATATTATAATTCTTGGAGCGGTTACGCGGATGAATTGAGCTGGGGGGCTGTCTGGTTGTATTTGGCGACTAACGATCAGCAGTATCTCAATAAGGCTATTGCAGCAAGCGATCAATGGGGAACGAATCAGGCTGGAAACTGGGGGTATCAGTGGACACAGTCTTGGGACGACAAGCATTATGGCGCTCAATTACTGTTGGCACGAATCACCGGGCAGACCAAGTTCATTCAATCCACTGAACGGAATATGCAGTATTGGACGACTGGAGTGGGTGGAACAAGTGACCGTGTTGCCTATACACCTGGCGGACTAGCCCATCTCGATCAATGGGGCGCATTGCGTTATGCAGCCAATCAGGCTTTTATGGCCTTCGTTTACTCAGACTGGGTGAGCGATCCGGTGAAGAAAGATACGGCGCGCTCTTTCGCGGAGAGACAAATTACGTATATGCTTGGTGACAATCCACGAAACAGCAGTTATGTTATCGGTTTTGGTAACAATTCTCCTCAGCATCCCCATCATCGAACCTCACATGGATCATGGAATGATAGTCAGAGCGTTCCGGTAAATCATCGCCATGTCTTGTACGGAGCGCTAGTTGGAGGTCCGTCCAAAACAGACAGCTACACCGACTCCATTAACGATTATGTCTCGAATGAAGTTGCAACCGATTACAATGCAGCTTTTACAGGAGCTATTGCAAAAATGGTGCTGCTGCATGGACAAGGGCAACAGCCGCTTGCACAATTTCCACCTGCAGAGACACGTGAAGATGAGATGTTTGTCGAAGCCTCTGTGAATGCTAGTGGCAGCAATTTCGTAGAGATTCGAGCATTGCTGAATAACCGTACGGGCTGGCCGGCAAGGGCCAGTAAAGAGATGTCTTTTAACTATTATGTGGATCTTAGTGAAGCGATAGCGGCTGGTTATGGTCCTGAGGATATTACGGTTACAGCGGGAGGCTACAATCAGGGTGGAACGGTGTCTGCACTTCAGCCTTACGATGCAGCTAACCATATCTACTATACTAAGATCGATTTTACAGGTACTTTGATTTATCCGGGTGGACAATCTGCTCATCGTAAGGAGATTCAATTCCGAATTGCAGCTCCGCTGAACACTAACTTCTGGAATAATGCTAATGATTTTTCATTCCAAGGGGTGGCAGCTCAAGGAGTAACTCCTGTAAAAACAGCGAACATTCCGGTGTTTGATGCAGGTGTACACATGTATGGAGAACTTCCAGCGGGTGGCGGACAACCTGGAGAACCTCAAGTCCCTGCACGTCCGACTAATGTTCAGGCTGTAGCAGGTAATGGGACTGTCCATTTGACTTGGAATGCGATTAGCGGGGTCAGTGAATATACCGTTAAACGCAGTGAAGTGAGTGGAGGCCCGTATACGGTGCTTGAGAATGTCACGGGAACGGATTACATGGATAGTGGACGGGTGAACGGAACCACTTATTATTATGTGATCACTGCCACGAATAGTGTAGGGGAGAGCTTGCCATCTATACAGGTTAGTGCTAAACCCCAAGAACCGACACAGCCCACAACGGGAAATTTGAAGGTGCAATATCGTACGAATGATACGAATGCCAGTGATGGACAGTTGCGCCCTCAGTTCCGAATTATGAATACAGGAACCGAGTTTGTGGCACTTAGCGGCTTGAAGCTGCGTTATTATTTCACTGTGGATGGGGATAAACCACAACAGTTTCATTGTGATTATGCTGTAGTGGGCAGTGGTAATTTAAGCGGCAGTTTTGTTAAGCTGAATCCCGCCAGTACGGGCGCGGATTATTATCTGGAGATTTCTTTTGGTGCAGGGGCTGGAAGTATAGCGCCTGGTGGAGATAGCGGCGAGATTCAGGCTCGCACCAATAAGACGGACTGGACGGCTTATAATGAAACGGATGATTATTCCTACAGCGCGGTTCAGCAGACATTTGCCGATTGGAATAAGGTTACACTTTATCAAGGTGAAACACTTGTATGGGGCTTAGAACCATAAATATATCCAAGAGAGGGAGCTTGCCTAAGATGATGAAATTGAGCTTAATAAAGAAGCCTGTTTCTGTAATAATGGCCGCAGTCCTGTTTCTCTCACTCATGACCGGTCTATTTAATTTTAGACCTCAGACTGCTCACGCTTCAACTACGGAGCAGACGCGATTTCTGCAATTATATGCGCAGCTAAAAGACCCCGCAAATGGTTATTTCTCTGCCGAAGGAGTACCTTATCATGCGGTAGAGACCTTGATGAGTGAAGCCCCTGATTACGGACATATGACGACCTCAGAAGCTTACAGTTATTGGATGTGGCTTGAGGTACTCTATGGTTATCACACAGGGGACTGGACTAAGCTGGAATCAGCTTGGGACAACATGGAGAAATATATCATTCCTATTAACGAAGGTGATGGCAAGGAAGAACAGCCAACCATGAGTTATTACAATCCGAACAGCCCGGCTACGTATGCAGCGGAGCATGCTCAGCCGGATCAGTATCCAAGTCAGCTAGGTGGCCAGTATACAGCAGGTAAAGATCCGCTAGATGCTGAATTGAAGGCGACGTATGGCAACAACCAGACCTACTTGATGCACTGGCTGGTAGACGTGGACAACTGGTACGGCTTCGGCAACTTGCTGAATCCTACGCATACAGCCGCTTATGTGAATACATTCCAACGGGGTGAACAAGAGTCCGTTTGGGAGGCGGTCCCTCACCCGTCTCAAGATGACAAAACGTTCGGAAAAGCAAACGAAGGCTTCATGAGCCTGTTCACAAAAGAAGCTAACGTGCCTTCCGCTCAATGGCGTTACACGAATGCTACAGATGCCGATGCACGGGCAGTGCAAGCAATGTACTGGGCTAAAGAGCTCGGCTACAACAATACAGTGTATTTGAATAAAGCTAAGAAAATGGGCGATTTCCTGCGGTACGGTATGTATGATAAATACTTCCAAAAAGTAGGAAGTGCAGCTACTGACGGCACCCCTGATGCCGGGACTGGCAAAGATTCCAATCAATATCTTCTGGCTTGGTATACCGCATGGGGCGGTGGACTTGGAGCAACAGGAAACTGGGCTTGGAGAATCGGTGCGAGCCATGCCCACCAAGGGTATCAGAATGTCGTGGCTGCCTACGCACTTTCTGATTCGGATGGTGGTCTGATTCCGTCATCAGCTACAGCTGGGCAGGATTGGGAAAACTCTCTGAAACGTCAATTGGAATTTTATACTTGGCTGCAGTCCTCTGAAGGGGCAATTGCCGGTGGAGCGACCAATAGTTATCAAGGCGTCTACAAGGCTTATCCAGCTGGAACCAGTACTTTTTATGGCATGGCCTATGACGAAGCTCCAGTCTACCACGATCCTCCATCCAATAACTGGTTCGGAATGCAGGCATGGAGTGTGGAGCGGGTAGCGGAGCTGTACTATATCCTTGCTTCTAACGGAGACACTACATCTGAAAACTTCCAAATGGCAAAACAAGTTATAGAAAATTGGGTAGATTGGTCTAAAGATTATGCCTTTGCCAACAAACGTCCAGTTACGGATGCAGAAGGTTACTATCTGAACAGCCAAGGAAATCGAATTCTTGGAGGCGCCAATCCACAAGTGGCTACAGTCTCTGCACCAGGAGAATTCTGGATTCCAGGTAATGTGGAATGGACAGGACAACCTAATACGTGGAATGGCTTCAGTGGTTCTGCCGCAAACAGTAACCTGAAAGCCGTAACTAAGAGTCCAAGCCAAGATACAGGTGTACTGGGCAGCTATATTAAGGCACTTACCTTCTATGCGGCTGGCACCAAAGCTGAACATGGCAGCTACAGTACTCTGGGAGGAGAAGCTCAGGTACTGGCTAAATCTTTGTTAGACACGGCATGGGGTTATAACGATGGAATTGGTATTGCAACTACCGAAAGCCGTGCAGATTATTCTCGCTATTTCACTAAAGAAGTCTATTTCCCAAGCGGCTGGACAGGTACATTCGGCCAAGGAAATACGATCCCTGGTACATCAACAGTGCCTTCCGATCCTGCTAAAGGCGGAAATGGGGTATATGCAAGCTATACCGATATCCGTCCAAATATCGTAAATGACTCCAAGTGGCAATATCTGCTGGACAAATACAATACTTCTTTTAATAAAGTGACTAAAACTTGGGACAATGGAGCCCCTGAATTTACCTACCATCGCTTCTGGTCGCAAGTAGATATGGCAACTGCTTATGCAGAATACGATCGACTGATCAACAGCAGCGTGCCTACTGAGCCAGTAGCTCCAAAAGCACCTTCTAAACCAAGTGCGGTCGCTGGTAACCAAGTTGTAGATCTTAGTTGGAACAACGTAACTGGAGCTACAAGCTATACTGTGAAAAGAGCTGCAACAACTGGCGGTCCTTATAGCGATGTGGCTGTTGTCACTCAAGCTACTTACAGTGATGCTTCCGTGGTTAACGGTACGGATTATTACTATGTAGTTAGTGCTTCCAACGTGGTTGGGGAGAGTCCGAATTCCCCTGAGGCACACGCCAAGCCTATGGATGTACCGATTCCGGCACAAGGAGATTTGGTGGTGAAGTATCGGACAAGTGATACCAATCCGGGAGATAATCAGTTCCGCCCGCAGCTGCAAATTGTTAACAATGGGGATACGGCTGTAGCGCTTAGCGATGTAAAGCTGCGGTATTATTACACGATTGATGGCGATAAACCTCAACAATTTAATGTTGACTATGCTAACATCGGTGGAAGTAATATACAGGGAACATTCGTGAAGGTAGACCCTGCCAAAACTGGAGCGGACTATTATTTAGAAATCTCCTTCGGCGCAGGTGCAGGCAGTCTTGCACCGGGAGCCAACACGGGTGATATCCAGATCCGGGTCAACAAAACGGACTGGAGTAATTACAACGAGGTTGGAGACTACTCTTATGACCCTACCAAAACATCGTACACGGAATGGAATCATGTGCCGTTGTACTTGAATGGTGCTCTAGCATGGGGACTTGAGCCTTAAAGTCTAAATGAGGGAAGCCCTAGCCATTTGGCTGGGGCTTTTTTTGTTATTGGCTGGTTAGCGACTGCACTGCGACTAATTGTGGCTTCATGTCCATTTTAATTGTATTTCCTACAACTAAAATAGGCTCTAGCCGCGCCAACGTAATTTAATTGCACTTCATACAACTATTTATCAGTATATGGATACTTATTGAGATATAAGCTCAGTTTAACTGTACAATGTGCAACTAAAACCCAAAAAGAAATAAAAAAGCACGAAATAGCTGTATTAAATACAACTATTTCGTGCTTTTGGTATGTTAGTTAGATATTGTGAGTTACTACGAATACTTGTAGATCAAGCTTTTATAGAAGCTTGGTTTACATTCACACTTGTGCTGAAGGAACAACCTTCTCCGCGTATTCTATCGTTCCGCCGCCGAGACATTGCTCACCGAGATAGAAGACAACGGCTTGACCAGGGGTGATCGCTTTTTGTGGAACATCAAAGGTTACATTAATCGTTCCATCTTCACGCGCTGTAAGGGTCACGCCTTGATCTGGCTGGCGATACCGGAATTTGGCGGTGCATTTCAGCGGCTCTTGCCCAAGCGCTTGACCGTCAATCCAGTTAACACCGGAAGCAATCAGGCTAGTGGAGTACAGGCTGTGGTGCTTGTCTCCTTGTACTACATAAAGAATGTTGCGGCTAAGATCTTTTTCAGCTACAAACCACGGTTCGCCGTTGCCAGAGCCACCAATACCAAGGCCTTGGCGTTGGCCTAACGTGTAATACATAAGTCCGTCATGGCGGCCTTTGATCTCTCCAGTTACTATGTCAACCATATCGCCAGCTTGTGCCGGGAGATATTGGCTGAGGAATTCGCGGAAGTTGCGCTCGCCGATAAAGCAGACGCCTGTGCTATCTTTTTTCTTGGCAGTGTAAAGTCCTGCTTCTTCAGCAATTCTCCGCACTTCAGGTTTCGGCAGATGTCCAATAGGGAACATTGTTTTAGAGAGTTGATGTTGCCCCAGTGCATTCAGGAAATAGGTTTGATCCTTATTGTTGTCTACGCCGCGGAGCAGCTTGTACACACCATCTTCTTCTATAACACGTGCGTAATGTCCAGTTGCGACATAATCGGCACCAAGCTGAAGAGCTTTGTTCAAAAATTCTCCAAACTTAATCTCGCGGTTGCACATGACGTCAGGATTTGGCGTCCGGCCGGCCTTATATTCATCGAGAAAATAAGAAAATACCTTATCAAAGTATTCCTTCTCGAAATTAACGGTATAGTAAGGAATATCAATCTGCTCGCATACGCGGCGAACATCCTCTGCATCGCTTTCGGCCGTACATACTCCGAATTCGTCGGTATCGTCCCAGTTCTTCATGAAGATGCCGATGACGTCATAGCCCTGCTGCTTGAGCAGAAGCGCCGTGACGGAGGAATCGACCCCTCCGGACATGCCGACGACGACACGGGTGTCTTGTTTTGCTTTTGTCATCGTAATCACCATTTCTGTACCCAAAATACCGGTCATTCATGGAACACCCGGCTCAAAATGTATTATAACATACCTGTCTACTCTAAACCTCTGAAATAAGAGACTGGAAACAACAAAATGTCCACCTGGGGTGAACATTCTCGTAAAATGTTTTGTTTTCCATTTCATTTGTGACTTCGGATATGATAACATAAACTGAGAGTAATTATCGGAATACCTTGATATGACAATCCAAATGACTTGCCGAATCAATAGTATACAATAATCAGACATTAAACTGAAAGAGGTGCCCCTTTGAAAATATCAACCAAAGGTCGTTACGGACTAACAATTATGATGGAGCTTGCACTGAAATTTGGTGAAGGACCAACTTCACTTAAGAGTATCGCTGAGAAAAATGGTCTTTCCGAGCATTATCTGGAGCAACTAATTGCTCCTCTGCGCAATGCAGGACTTGTAAAAAGTATTCGTGGAGCATATGGCGGATACATTTTGTCGCGTGAGGCGAATGCTATCACTGCCGGTGATATCATCCGTGTGCTGGAGGGTCCTATCTCTCCTGTAGACTTCACGGAAGAGGACGATGCAGCGAAACGGGATTTATGGTTGCGTATTCGCGACAGTATTGCCGATGTGCTGGATTCCACAACACTTTATGATTTGATTAACTACAAAGAAGAAAGTTTGGCTGACAATTACATGTTTTATATTTAGATCTCCAATGAAAGATAACTCAACAGTATTATGAATCAACCTTTAGGCTCCCATTTGGGAGTCTTTTTTTATCTTTTATTATCTGTGATTCTATTTGTTCTTACGTTTATTAAGGAGCGCAATCCAGCAGCAAAAGGCTCCGATGAACGCTGCGAGAATCGGTATCCATTGATTAGAAGTCAAGTTAGCACCTCCACAGTACTTATAATTCTTTCGTCATAAAAACACTATAGGGGTCTTCAATGTAATCTGCAAACGGACTACAGTATTCAAACCCATATTGTTCATATAGTTTTCTAGCCGCTTCGAACCCTTCAGTGGATCCGGTTTCCAAGCTCAGCCTCCGATAGCCTTGTTGCTTAGCTTCTTTAATAATATGGGCAAGCATTTTAGATGCAATGCCCTTCCTAAGATGCTTGGTAGAAGTACGCATGGATTTGATTTCACCATGATGGCTACCCATGTCTTTAAGAGCACCGCAACCTAAGAGTTCGCCCTGCTCCCAGGCACTCCAGAAGGTGATTTCTGGTGTTTTTAATTTATCTAAATTTAACGCATGTACACTCTCTGGGGGAGATTGCTCAAACATGCTCTGAAGATGTTCACTGATCAATGCTATGATTTCGGTTCCGGTTAAGTTATCGATTCTAATCTCCAAATTATTCACTCCCAATGATAAGATTATGGTTTGTTGTATACATCAAGTTTCTTTAGCGGAGTTCGCTATTATATGTTGTAGCAATCGGTCCAAGGCTTTCTGTGTAAGTGGCATAAAGTAATTAAGAATTAAGCCGCCTAAACTAATGGTAAGTAGAGTGCCAATCCCAATAGGCCCATTGAAAATAATGGCGGCAAATAAGAAAACAAGATAAATGATTGTTCTAGTAAATAGTATACTAAGCCTAGTTATCGTTTGCAGTACTAATGTTAGCCGGTCCACTGGAATCGGTGCGAAATTTGCGTATAAATAAATGGATGTACCTAATCCAATTGCGATTAAGCCTAAACCATAAAAAGCAATTTTACTGATCCACAGATTAGGCTCGATCAGATGGTTAAACAAAAAAAGCCACATATCAATACCTAAGCCTGCTATGAATGCAGTTACCAGCCCTAATAATTCCGGTCTTTGCTTGGATAAACATGAATTACATCCAATCAATAGGCATGCGATCAGCACTTCCCAACTGCCTACTGTAAGACCGACATTTTTGGATAGACCCACTAAAAGTGCATCAAAAGGTGACGCTCCAAGGTCAGAGATTATTGTTAGTGAAACGCCTAGGGTTAAGATGAAAATCCCGCAAGTGAAAATGGAAAACGTAGTTACACTAAACTTCTTCATTCTTTTGAAGCAGAAAGATCTTTAGTCATTAAAAGATGAGGGATGCCATCCTCCATAAATTCAGTAGATGAAGCCCGATAACCAAGTTTTTTATAGAAGCCCTCCGCCTGAGTTTGCCCGTGCAATTTAACTTTTTGATGTCCCTTTTCAACCACGATCTCTTCTAATGCAGAAATGATTTTTTTCCCAATTCCAAATTTACGATAAGGTTCTAGGATGCAAATACGCTCTAACTTACCTATACCATCAAGAACGCGGATCCTTCCTGTGGCAACTGGTTGCCCATCATAATAGGCCAGGACATGTTCACATTCTCCATTCAGTGTATCGAATTCATCAAATTCATCATTAAGGGGAACGCCTTGTTCCTCAACAAATACTTTTTTTCTGATTGAAAATGCAGCTTCAAGTTCCTCGATTATTGTAATTCTTTTAAGATTCATTCTTGCTTACTCCATTCTGTATTTGTTTTTTTTAGGAAAAACGTCATAATGAATTAACGACAATTATAAGTATATATACAATCAATATTGTTGTAAATACAACAATATTGGAACTGGTAGGTGATTGAATGAAAGAGATCCTTCGTGAAGTTGGAATGATAGCGAGGGCATTAGATTCCATAAGTAATATAGAGTTCAAGGAATTAGAGCTTACAAAGGGGCAGTATTTATATCTGGTCCGGATATATGAGAATCCGGGCATTATTCAAGAAAAGCTGTCGGAAATGATAAAGGTGGACCGAACAACAGCAGCGCGTGCGATTCAGAAGCTTGAAATCCAAGGTTTTATTGAAAAGAAAGACGATGAAACAAACAAAAAAATAAAAAGGTTATTCACAACTGAAAAAGGTAAACAAGCCTACTCTTTTCTGAAGAGAGAAGGGGACCATACCGACTTGGTTGCGTTAGCAGGATTATCTGAAAAAGAAACGGAAGTCTTGTTTCAACTTTTGCAAAGAGTTAGGAAAAATGTTGAGGTTGAGTGGGAATACGTAAAGAAGGGAAATAAAAGAGAGTACTAAAATCAGCAATTGTTATTGAACTAACCCAACACGATTGCATAAAAAAATGCCTTGCTAGTGATATACTGGCAGGGCATTTTAATAAGATGATTCATATATCAACGGAGCCGTGGAACGTACGGAGCGGAGAAAAAAAGAACACCCTAAGGAGTTCTTTGGGGGTAATTATTGTGCTGCAGGGGTATTTCCCATTGCAATAGAAATTCTGTTCCAACTGTTGATTTGATTAATAATCAGCACAAGATCAACATATTGTTTCTCATCGTAATGTTCACGTACTTGTTTATATAGCTCATCCGGAACTCTTTTGGAAGGGATTAGCGTAATATGCTCAGCTAGTTCTAGAGCAACCTTCTCTTCAGATGTATAAAAAGTACATTCCTCCCAAACATTTAAACAATAAATTCGTTGTTCAGTTTCACCCATTTTACGAGCTTCGGATGTATGCATATCTATACAGAAAGCACATCCGTTAATTTGAGAAACTCTGATTTTGATAAGTTCTCTTGTAGTCCGATTAATCGTAGATTTTTTGGTGTACATCTCCATATCCATCATGATTTTCATACCCTCAGGTGCAACTTCATTGTAAGCAACTCTTTGACTCATTAGGCAAGACTCCTTAGGCTTTAGTTTAGGATTAGTATAACTTTATTTTAACACTATTATTCTTTATATGCGAACATTTGTACTTATTTTTGTTTATAAGAAGGCAGAAATCACCCGCCGACATATCCTCAAAGCGGAACGGAAATGATATCAATATAATCTTCTACCTGTCTAATTGGCTGTTATTCCACGAGTTTCCCCTTCCTCTTGCCTCACAACTATCGGCTTCCTGGTGAATAAGTTGATAGAAACCAAGAAGAGGAGTGAGGAAATGCCTTATACAACAGGTCTTATTACAAATACAAGAGCAACTGGTACTGCAGCAAGTAATGTAGTAGTCAGTGTTCGTAACACAAGTAATGCGAGTGCAATGATGATCGTCGAAGTTTTTGGTGTTCCATATTCGATGCCAGCTCTTACTCCGCTTTATGTCACAGGGTATTACGTTCCTGCAAAGAGTTCTGATATTAGAGAGTTTTTCATTGGGGGCAATTTGGCTTACGAGGTACAAATTAGTAGTCCTTTTCCTTTGGCAGAAGTAGTTACCTCCGTGTATGGGCTGGACGAGTTCGGAAATCTAGTTACTGATCAGCGAGTGCTTCAATCTGAATTGACGCAGATTACCGCATTATCTATCCCTATATAATAGTAACGTTTAGACCATTAAGCAGCAGTCGCTGAAAGAAATAGGGCGATTGCTGCTTTTTTAGGCGCAATAAAGTATTTTAGGGGCATTCACACAATCATATGAGAGGAATCAAAATATACTGATTTTATACTCCAATGTAGAGAGAGGTAAAAATCATGGCGGATGTAGGAGTAGTTATGCCTGTGTATACCCAAAAGCCGGAGTTTCTGCGGCAAGCTCTGCAGTCTGTTCTACACCAATCTTTTACCAATTTTCGGCTGGTTGTTGTGATCGATGGAGCACCAGATATGGAACCGCTCGTGAGATCCATTATTGTCGAAGATCCGAGGGTAACGGTTATTTCTTACGCACAGAACAGGGGTATAGCACATGCACTGAATACTGGCTTTGATCTTTTGTTTAGTGAGCCCAGTATTCAATATTTGAGTTGGGTTTCCAGCGACAATGTTTATGAACCCCGTTTCCTCGAAATCCTTCGGGGGGCGCTAGTTAGAGGTCCACAGGAGTTAGGCATCGTGTTCAGTTCTTTTCAAAGCATCGATAACGAGGGAAAGTTTCTTCACAACGAACATCAATTGGCTACGCAGCGTAATTATCAGTCACAGCCCAAAGAACGATTGCTGGATTATTCGCTCATTGGCGTATCTTTTATGTACAAAACACAGATTGCGAAGCTTGTTGGAGCTTATGGAATGGAACCGGTGGAAGATTATGATTACTGGCTGAGACTGGCTGAACATTGTGAGATTCGCTTTATACCGGTGGAACTGGTGAATTATCGTGTAGATTCTACCTTTAGTGTATCTGCCCAGTTACATTCGGTTGAAAATCATCGTAGATGGAGATATGCCTATCATTTGACCCGCCATCAGGCGCGGTTTCGCAGAGGGATTCCGGCGATGATTACCGTTTTATATCCTGTAGTGAATGCTTGTGCGGATGAAATAACGAGGATAGAGAATCTGTACGAACAAACGTATAGCAATTATGAATGCCGGGTGCTGGATTTATCAACTACACGTCAGCCATCAGCTCTATTGGAAACCATACCTCATCCTGCGACAGCGTTCGCTTGGCTGCCTGGGGCTGTGGAGTCACACGCGATTTGCAGTGCTATTGAGCAGCTATCCACCCCATTTACGATAGTTTTAGGTCCAAAGGTTTTTATAGGAGCGCTCGATATTGAGTACATGCTGGAAGCTTTGATTACTACGGGTGGCGATACGATCTCCAACTACTACACGGATGATCATAGCTTGATTGGATTTCGACACAGACATGTCCCCTCGACCAAAAGCCACTATTATAATGAGCTGTTTCGCAGCGCAGATTTGTATGATTTGTTGAAGACCTCTTTTACCTAAAATAATTTGCGAATGAGTGATCATGATGAAGATTTTGTTCACTTTTTATAACCCGAGTGGAGGTATGCAAACTCTGAACCGAGTTCGCTGCCAAGCGTTATATGCTCGCGGTGTAGAGTGCCATTTACTGTATACACACCATGGAAAAGGACAGCAGAATATCCGTAACATTCAAACGCATATTACCAATAGTGATGACGAGATCAGGGCAATGCTTGCTCGTGAAGCATTTGACTTAATTGTAGTGTGTACGGATATTAACTTAGCAGAGCGGATTCGAGGGTTTGGGTATAAAGGGCCGCTTGTTTTTGAAGTGCAGGGTTTAGGTACCTTAGATGAAGCTGAGCAGGTCGTTAATAATTTTACAGAGCGCATTTACAGGCTCACCGATGCACTGCTGTATCCGGAAACAACCCATTTGCAGGCGCTTTTCAAAGGCGGATTTCCAACCATTCCACAATATTGTTTTGATGATCCGATCGATTGCGATCAGTTTGGATATACCAATTATCCCGCGAAAAGTTTCCCTATCCTCGGTTGGGTAGGACGCATTCAAACGAATAAGAATTGGCGGGAATTTCTGCAAATCGGGCAAAGGCTGCTGACGATCCATCCCGAGCTTTATTTATGGATTTTTCAGGATGATACGTTGTTTGATCCAGAGCAAAAAGAAAGCTTTGATCAATTTGTAGCTGAGACAGGGATTTCTTCACGGTTAATTTCGTATTCCAATATTCCTCATGAGCAAATGGCAGATTATATGAGCATTATTGGTGATTCGGGAGGTTTGCTCCTTTCGACCTCAATTTTGGAAGGATTTGGATACGCGGTTGCTGAGGCGATGTTATGCCGTTGTCCTGTACTTACTACAGATTCAGACGGCGTTCGAAGACTTGTCATTAATAATCACACTGGAAAAATATACACGAGAGGGCAGCTGGATGAAGCTGTGAATGCTGCTCTATCCTTAATGGATGATCCGGCACTGCGGGCCAGAATCAGGATGAATGGAGAATGGCATATCCGGACTAACCTGTCCTCCGAGCTGTATGCAGACAGATTTCTACAGATGTATCATCAATTGATGGGACGTAGAATTCAAATTGAGCGGCGCTGGTCTTAACTCTGCGGTTAATCTGCAGGGTTAAGATGTTTTTTCATGGATTAACAACGAGGTCAGAATTAGTGTCAATAAAAGGGTTACAATCATTCCCACCATTTGAATAATATTGTTTTCTATATCTCATTGATTAATTCCTTCGTATTATTCCGGACATTTCCCACTGCAGTGGAAACCGGATAGGCTCTCATTTGATGCTGATCATAGGGTTTAAGAAGCTTTATTAACGAAGTTGCGTCCTGATTGCTCCGGCTTAGCCATTCAGGCTCATCCTCAGGCTTCAAAATAACTGGCATACGGTTGTGGATTTCAGCCATAAGTTCATTTGGGGTAGTCGTTATAATCGTGCAGGTACTTAATTTATTACCTTCAGGGTCCATCCAAATATCATACAATCCGGCCATTGAAAAAATACCCCCATCGCGCATCACGATTCGCATGGGTTGTTTGCTGCTGCCCTGTGCCTTCCATTCATAGAAACCATCAGAAGGGATGATGCAGCGGCGGGAGCTTACTAATCGCTTGAAAGAAGGCTTCTCAAGGAGTGACTCTGCCCGGGCATTGATCATTTTACTGCCGATTTTATCATCTTTGGCCCAAGAAGGAACCAGACCCCAGCGCAGTTCCCCAAGTTTATTGCTGGACCCTGTGTTAATGACTGCCGGAATTTGCTGCATGGGTGCTGCGTTATATGTTGGAGCATAGTGGATAATGGTAGAATCATTGGCAAAATATCTGACCATCAGCTCTTCCATGGTGACTGTTATTGTATATCGTCCGCACATTTTATACACTTCCCATTCGGTCGTTTTTGAGGCTAGATTTGTTTACAGCTTGTAATCAGCATGTTATGCTCGAAATATTTCTTAGCTTGAACGGCTGTTGAGGGTTGTATCTTATTATAAACGAAGCACAATGAATGAAGAAAGCGGTGCATATAGGTGATTTTGGTAAGCTCTTGTTTAGCTGGCATGAAGGTAAGATATAATGGTACGGATTGTTTGGATGAGAAAATTCAGAAGCTATTGAATGAGAATCAGGCTATTGCTGTGTGTCCGGAATTATTAGGGGGATTCTCTACGCCTAGAGAGCCAGCTGAAATTGTCGGCGGGGATGGTGAGGATGTGCTTGCAGGAACGGCAAAAGTAGTGGACCGGTCGGGAACAGATGTAACAGAACTATATTTAAAAGGGGCCTATATTACGCTTGAAAAAGCTCAAGAGGTTTCAGCCACGATGGTAGTCCTCAAGGAAAACAGTCCTTCTTGCGGCAGCACCATGATTTATAACGGAGAGTTCAAAGGGAAGAAGATCGCTGGCAACGGCGTGACTGCGGCTTTACTTAGAAAAAACGGCATAGAAGTTACCTCTGAAGAGAATTGGCTGTCATTATCCTAGCCTATATAGGGAATTGATTACAATATTGTGTTCTTTAGTTTGTGGAAAACTAACTTCTCGCGCGGTATAATTTAATAGTTCTTAAAAACGAACTATTGTACTATACCCTAGAAGTGGAGAAATGAATGATGAAAACCATCTATTTGGACCACGCCGCATCAACTCCGGTTCATCCCGAGGTGGCCAAGGTCATGCTGAATATAATGACAGAACAATATGGAAATGCGTCCAGTGTACATCAGTTCGGACGTTCAGCCAAGAAAATATTAAATGGGGCGCGCGATACTATCGCCGCCTTTTTAGGCTGCTCGCCGGAAGAGTGGGTGTTCACTGGCGGCGGAACCGAAAGCGACAATCTAGCCCTCTATGGAGCTGTCGCTGCTGTTGCCCAGAAAGGCAATCATATTATCACCTCTGCGATAGAGCATCATGCAGTGCTACATACCTGCGAAGAGCTGGAGAAGGAAGGCTTTAAGGTTACTTATCTTCCTGTGGATTCTACAGGCCGAGTATCCGTTGCAGACGTAGAAGCAGCGGTGCAGGAAGACACGGTGCTAATCAGTGTAATGTATGCCAATAATGAGGTAGGAACCGTTCAGCCGATTCAGGAAATTGGCCAGCTTGCCAGAGAGCGGGGAATTCTGTTCCATGTTGATGCTGTACAAGCTCTTGGTGCCTTACCGATCACACTGCGGGAGCTTCCGGTAGATTACATGAGCTTTACAGCTCACAAAATCAATGGACCTGGGGGGATCGGTGGCCTTTATGTGCGGAGTGGAGCACCGCTGCATCCAAGACTCCACGGTGGCCTTCAGGAGCGCGGCAGACGAGCCGGAACAGAAAATCTAGCAGGTACTGCTGGATTTGCCAAGGCTGTTGAGATAGCAGTTACAGGTCTATCAGAACGTCGACAAAAAGTGCAGCTCCTGCGCAATAGACTACTTGAAGAGCTGGATACGCTGATTGGACGGGAAAGTTATTCGATTAACGGCAATACCGAGCATTTTTTGCCAAGTATACTGAATTTGAGCTTCCCGGGAGCTAGAACAGATGTTATGCTGATGAACCTGGATATGGACGGGATTGCGGCGGCAAGCGGTTCAGCCTGCACGTCAGGATCACTGGAAATATCCCATGTTCTGAGAGCAATGGAGCTTCCAGAAAATATTTTAGGGTCCGCGATTCGATTTAGCATGGGTTTGGGTAATACTACTGAAGAAATTGAGTACGTTGCTCGAAAAGTTGAAACCATTCTGAATCGGCTGCGTATCAGAGACTAGTTACTTCTAGGCTATGATAGGTATCCTGATCATTCGGGCTTTCACTTTTTGAGAACTCGTAATTACACTCAAAGTGAGGAGACCGAGCAGCCATGAAACTTCAAGATCTGATCGGCTTGGCTGTATATGAAGTTGAAGAGGGTAACGCAATCGGCAAAATTGTCGATATTTTGCTCGATTCAAACTGGAATATTACGGGTATTGAACTGGAAAGCAAATCTTTTTTTGGTGGCCATGTGAAATTTGTGGCATGGGAAGATATTGTGGCCTACGGCGAGGATGCTGTCATGATTCGTAGTAAAGAGTCGATTGATAAGATAGATGCCGATCATATACCTTGTACTTTTCTACTTGGAAAGAACAAACTTAAGGATTTAAAAGTGCTAACTACAACTGGAACTATACTCGGACGAATATCTGATGTTTATTTTGACCAAAAGTTGGGAAACACAATAGGAGCGCTGGAAATTAGTGACGGGCTTGTCACTGATTTGATCGAAGGCCGCAAATGGCTGCCTTGTTCTGACGAGATGTCCATTGGTGAGAATGCATTAATGGTTCCTGCGATGAGCGAAGAACGGCTACAAAAAGCCATTAATATTGTTAACGGATAGGTGGAATGTATTATATGAAGTGTCCAAACTGCAACTCCAAAGATATCGGAAAGATCGGTTCCCACCAGTTTTATTGCTGGGGCTGTTTCATCGAATTGACGGTAAATGGCGAGAAAATGTCGGTTTATCAAGTTGAAGAAGACGGCACACTAAGCTCACTGGACGACCTGTTCTCCGGGGATGATATGACTCAGGATTTCCCGCAAATTCATGCGTCGTCTTAACTATGAATCTTGCTTTGTAAGCAAGACTGCTCTATGTACTTAAGCGTCAATTTCCTTTCAGCTGAAATCAGTTGCAAGGTTATTGACGCTTTTTTGTGTGTTTGATGGTTATTTTGCTGCGGCCATACATATACTTATTTACGAAGCTAGTCCAGGCTCTACCGCAGGAGGGTACTCTCATGGAACAATGGTCCCAAAGTAAATGGTTCCGCTGGATGATCGGAGTGCTGCTATCCCTGATCATTTTGTATTTTGTTTGGTTGCTTCGTCCGATGCTGCAGGGGATTTTTGTATTCTTAAAGGCAATCCTCGCTCCATTTCTGGCAGCTATGATTATTTCCTATGTGCTGAATCCCGTGGTTAGTATGCTGGCCGGACGGAAGATGCCGCGTAGCGTAGCTGTTCTACTTATATATGCAGTGTTTCTAACGGCGATTACCGTGATCGCCATCAACCTTATCCCGATGTTTATTGAGCAGCTTGAAGAGTTAAATGAACATCTGCCTGAGATCACACTGCAAGCCCAAGGCCTGATGAGCCATATGAATACAAGGCTAATACCACCTGGGGTTGAAATGGGGATGAACAACTGGTTTTTTCAACTGGAGAATCGTCTGGCCGAAGGGATTTCTCATTTTCTCGATAACATAGGGACAACGATTAACTTGCTGTTCAATGCTTTTATCGTGCCGTTTCTGGTGTTCTATATTCTGAAGGATTTTGACGTATTTGAACGGACGGTGGTCTCTTGTCTGCCCCGCGCACGCCGCAAGTCTATTGTTACTTTGTTAAAAGATATTGATGCCGCGCTCGGCAATTACATTCGCGGACAATTTCTGGTCTGCATCATTATAGGTGTGCTCGCCTATATCGGCTATGCTATCGTCGGAATGCCTTATGCCTTACTGTTCGCCAGTGTGGTGGCAGTATTTAATATTGTTCCGTATATGGGTCCTTTTCTAGGGGCTGCACCTGCTATTGTGATGGCTTCGACCGTCTCTTTTCGATTAGTTCTACTGGTTGCTGTGGTAAACACTTTATGCCAAATTGTGGAGAGCAATATTATTTCTCCACAGGTAGTAGGCAGGACGCTACATTTGCATCCGCTGCTTATTATCTTTGCATTGCTGGTAGGTGGTGAGCTGGCAGGGATGATTGGACTGATCCTTGCTGTACCGTTCTTTGCAGCTGCAAAAGTCGTTATTCAACACTTTATGGCGTTTTTAATCAAACGAAAGCCTGTATAAAGGGATAATCATTGACTATTGATAACAGTTTTGTATATAATGTTGGGGAATATTACTGATGACTCAGTATATAGTTGTTCGATGATGAGGATTATTAATTCTATACCGTTATTGCAGAGAGCCGGCACTAAGGTGCGAGTCGGTTAACGGAACAGAGTGAACTCACCTCGGAGTAACGGTGCAAGTTTACAGGATATCCATAAGAGATAATGGATGTCATGAATGAACCGCCGTCGCCTCACCCCCGCTAAAGGGTGCAAAGTGAGTGGCAGAATAAAGTATATTCAGCCGCTAACTAGGGTGGTACCACGGGAATTATAACCTCTCGTCCCTAGCGATAATACGCTAGGGATGGGAGGTTTTTTTGTAAATATAAGAGAGTATACGTTTCACGCAATACTTCATGTCTTATATTTCCCGCATAAATGCTTACTGTCCTTATAAGGACACCGAGGGCGTATATGCTTGGTTAAGAAATAAGAAATCTAAGAAGTAACACTCCAAGGAGGAGCAGACAATGAGCGACAATCAAACAAATAGCATACCCGCTACTGGTTACCGGGCGCAGGCTATTGAGCCGAAATGGCAAAAGTTCTGGGATGAGAACAAAAGCTTTAAGACAGGAGAAGATCCTGAAAAACCCAATTTTTATGCACTGGATATGTTTCCGTATCCTTCAGGTGCAGGACTGCACGTAGGTCATCCAGAGGGTTACACAGCGACGGATATCGTTTCTCGCTACAAACGGATGCGCGGTTTCAACGTATTGCATCCGATGGGCTGGGATGCTTTTGGACTTCCGGCAGAGCAGTATGCGATGGATACCGGCCAGCATCCACGTGATTTTACCGATAAGAACATCGATAATTTCCGTCGTCAGATCAAATCGCTGGGTTTCTCCTACGATTGGGACCGCGAGATCAGTACGACAGATCCGGATTATTATAAATGGACACAATGGATTTTTATCCAGTTGTATAACAAAGGCCTGGCTTATGTAGCAGAAGTACCTGTTAACTGGTGTGAGGCACTGGGTACGGTACTTGCCAACGAAGAGGTTATCGATGGTAAAAGTGAGCGCGGAGGTCACCCTGTCGTGCGCAAACCGATGCGTCAATGGATTCTGAGAATTACAGAGTACGCTGAGCGTTTGCTGGAGGATCTGGAAGAGCTGGATTGGTCCGAAAGCATCAAGGATATGCAGCGCAACTGGATCGGGAAATCAACAGGTGCAGAAGTGAACTTTAACATTGAAGGTCACGAAGCTAACCTGACCGTGTTTACTACACGTCCAGATACACTGTTCGGAGCAAGTTACTGCGTATTGGCACCAGAGCATGAGCTTGTTGATGTGATTACAACTGAAGCACAGCTTGCTGCTGTGGCAGAATATCGTGAAAAAGCTTCACGTAAGAGCGATCTGGAGCGTACGGATTTGGCGAAAGAGAAGAGCGGTGTCTTCACAGGCGCATATGCAATTAATCCTGTGAATGGTGCGAAGGTGCCAATCTGGATTGCAGATTATGTGCTTGCTGGTTACGGAACGGGAGCAATTATGGCAGTTCCGGGTCACGATACTCGCGACTGGGAATTTGCTAAACAATTCGGCCTGAATATCGTGGAAGTCGTTCAAGGCGGCAACGTTGAAGAAGAGGTTTATTCCGGAGATGGTCCGCATGTCAATTCTGATTTCCTGAATGGACTCAAGAATGAAGAAGCGATTGCTAAGATGATTGCTTGGTTGGAAGAGAAGGGCGTAGGTAAAGGCAAAGTAACCTATCGTCTGCGTGACTGGCTGTTCAGCCGTCAACGCTACTGGGGAGAGCCCATTCCAATTCTGCATTTGGAAGACGGCACAATGAAGACTGTTCCGGTGGATCAGCTGCCGCTGGTACTGCCAGATGTAGAGGCAATCAAACCTTCGGGTACAGGGGAATCTCCACTTGCGAATGTAACAGAGTGGGTGGAAACTATCGATCCTGAGACTGGCATGAAGGCTCGCCGTGAGACGAACACCATGCCGCAATGGGCGGGCAGCTGCTGGTATTACCTGCGTTATATTGATCCGAAAAACGATCAAGAGCTTTGCTCCCCTGAGAAGCAAAAAGCATGGCTTCCAGTAGATCTGTATATTGGTGGAGCAGAGCATGCCGTGCTTCACTTGCTCTATGCACGTTTCTGGCACAAGGTGCTTTATGATCTCGGCGTAGTTGAAACAAAAGAACCTTTCCATAAGCTGGTTAACCAAGGTATGATTCTTGGAAATAATAATGAAAAAATGAGTAAATCACGCGGAAATGTCATCAACCCTGATGAGATTGTAGAAGCATTTGGTGCAGATACGCTGCGTGTGTATGAAATGTTTATGGGCCCTCTGGAAGCAACCAAACCTTGGAATGAAAAGGGTGTAGAAGGAGTTCACCGTTTCTTGTCCCGTGTATGGCGCCTGTTCGTGAGTGAAGATGGTAAGCTGAGCACCAAAATCACAGCAGACGGTGGCACTGACGAGTTCAAACGCACTTGGCACAAGACCATTAAGAAGGTCACTGATGATTTCGAGCATCTGCGTTTCAATACCTCAATTAGCCAATTGATGATTTTTATTAACGATGCTTATAAGCAAGAAACTTTGTCCCAAGAAGCTGCTGAACACTTCGTACAAATGTTGTCACCACTGGCGCCTCACATCGCTGAAGAGCTGTGGCAGCTGCTCGGTCACGAAGGAAGTATCAGCTACGTGGCTTGGCCAACGTATGATGAAGCATGGACGGTGGATGCTGAGGTTGAAATCGTTATTCAGGTAAATGGTAAAATCGTACAACGCGCATTGATCCCGCAGGATATGGGTCAAGAAGAGATGCAAGCTCATGCGTTGTCACTCCCGAATGTGAGTGCAGCAGTAGAAGGTAAAACCGTACGCAAGATCATTGCGGTTCCTGGCAAGCTTGTAAATATCGTAGTGGGTTAAGCGAAGAACGCAATATTGCCCGCAGCAACGGAGAATTCCGTGCTGCGGGTTTTATTGTTTTCTAACGGTCTACGGGACTTTGAATAATACCGTCATGCCCAAATAACGCATCCAGCTTGGTAACATCCTCATCGTATTTATCATGGGTAGTCATGATGAGACGTTCGAATACGCCCTCAAGGCTAATGCGAAGATGGTTCAGTGCCTCTGCGGTAATCCCACCACGGACAGCTACACGTTCTTGAAGCTCTTGCGGGGTGAATTCTCCTTCTGTTAGCAGCTTGCCTGTTCCAAGCAGCATTTCACCTGCAAGCCGGCTGATTAACGTCTCTTCAATCCCGGTAACTTCCACCGCAGCTTCAATCCAGCGTTCAATGAAATAGCTCAAGAACGCAGGTCCGCAGCTGGAGAAATCAGAAGCGATTCGGGTATGGGCCTCTTGAATTTCCAAAGGAACACCTATGAAAGACAACAGCTGCAGCAGCACGAGCCTGTCTTCTTTATTAAGCCTGCTGCCAAATATGCACAGTGATGTCCCACTTTTGACACAGTGTGTAATGCTGGGGATGATCTTGGCTATTTTGGACGGCAAAGCGGATTCCAGATGTTGCAATTGAACGGGACTTGTAATGGATACGACGATTTGATCGCTACGGAGATAAGGGCCGATCTCATCTGTTAAGGTTTTGAATTCCAGCGGTTTTACACATAAAAAAACAATGTCACTTCCAGTCGCTGTTTCACTATTGCTTCCGCATAAGTTTATGCCGGGATGACGATCTTCTAGCTCCAGCAGTTTATTCAGACTGCGGTTGCTGGCGAGTACATCGCACGGATTCAGGGCTCCGGAAGAAAGAAAGGCGTCAATCAGCAGGCTGCCCATGCTGCCTGTTCCGATAAATCCAACTTTCACCTGTGGTTCCTCCTTTCTAGCGTTGCTTATTTACTAACTGACATGAATGCTCTTCGTTATATGTATGCAGGATAGACTTGGACAGATGACAGGTTTTGTATGAATAATTAAAGGAGTTTCCAGCCGCAGGAATGTATGAAGATTCACAAAAAGGCATAAGAAGAATTTTTGTGAGGAGGAAAGTAATATGAATAAAGGAAGTATCGTACTCGGAGTGGCTGCTGCTGTAATAGGAAGTGGGCTTTTATGGGCGGCAGGGAGCAAGGGCGATTCCGGGATTGCCGGGTGGGAGACTTTGAATGTTGGTATGGAGCAAGCGGTTGGAATCGCTGAGTCTGGTGCCGCTCCAGCTGCTGGGGGCAGTGAGGGAGGTCATCAGACGAAGGGAAATAAGCTACATTTAGAGAAAGATGCAGGGCAGGCTGAAGCTGCTGGGAATGCTGAAGAAGGTGAGAAGGTTAAGGAGGCAGCGCGAGCAGAACAAGCTGATCAAACTTCGGCAGCTGAAAAAGCTTCGACAGCAGTTGCGGGGGAGAGAGCAGAAGGAGCGGGCCAAACGCCAATGGCAGAAGGCCAAACACCAGCAGGGGCAGAAGTTCAAATGCCAAACATTGCAGGGAAGCAAACGCCGGCAGGGGATAAAGTTGTTGCGGCTAAGGAGACAACTGAGCTTTCCATATCAGCAGCTTCACAGGAAGGTAAAGTAAATGTGAATACTGCGGGTGTTAAGGAGCTGATGGATCTTCCGGGCATCGGAGAAAAGAAGGCTCAGGCAATTATGGATTACCGCAACCGTGCAGGGACCTTTCGCAGCCTGTCTGATCTGGGGAAGGTAAAGGGGATAGGACCTAAAATGCTGGAGAAGTTAAAAGCTTTAGTAATATTTTGAAGATAAATAAGAAATGAAGATCGTTGGAAGTGCCACAACCGTTGTCCTAGTGAAAACTTGCGGGGATGTGCTACAATAGTTAACAACTATTTAGAAGGATATGGAGATTGATTATGACTACTGCCTATCGTAAAGACTGGGATACTTATTTCATGGACATTGCCTGTATGGTCTCAACTCGTTCACGCTGCTCACGACGACATGTAGGTGCTGTACTGGTGCAAGGCAAGAAGCTGCTTGGTACCGCGTACAACGGGGCGCCAATGGGCGTACCTGATTGCTCAGAGGCAGGTTGTATGCTCTCGGAGCAATATGAGATGGAGATCGTGGATGGCGTAGAGACTATGGTGAAGAAACAGCGCTGCATTCGCACGATTCATGCCGAACAGAATCTTTTGCTATTCACAGACCGGATTGACCGGGAAGGCAGTACCGTCTACGTGACGGATGAGCCTTGCTGGACCTGTGCAAATATGCTGGCTAATAGCGGTATTGTGGAGATTGTGTATTATCGTCCTTACCGTAAGGATATGGAAAAGGTAGAAGCAATGATGGCTGCCAAAGGCATCGTATTTCGCCAATTGGAGAACTATGAGCCGCCAAGTGAAACGATGATTAAAGTAGCGGAGTAGCTGTATTGTACAACCCTAATTGAATAAGATGGCTTGAGGAAGAACCTCTCGTGCGCTTTTATGGCGTATGCAGAGGTTCTTTTTTTTTATCTTGCGAAAGGAGGAGAATGGAGGCTTGAAGGAGAGACCCTTATTAGGTTTTACAGTGTGCTGGATTGCTGGAAGCGCAGCAGCGTGTTTAGGTTCAGGGTTTAGAACGTGGTTGGCGTGGGCTGGTTTATTAATTTTACTGGTGAGTATGAGGGTTTGGGTGAACATGAGCTGGAAACAGCTGGCGATATTTTGTTTGGCGATTAGTTTATCCGCTGGATATTGGGAATGGAATGAAGGCCGTAATTTAAGTCACCTGCCTGAAGCGCTAGGGAGATTATTGTCGGAGTTGAATGAGACTGCCGTGGAGGCTAAGGGGACGATAGTTTCCGTGGTGGAACGGGACGGGGACCGGGTTGATTTTACGATGAAGCTCTCAGAGTTATCATTGATTACAGAGGAAGATGCCGCTTCACCTGATCCGCGGGACGAACAAGATAAAAGAGTGCATGGGGAGTTAATTATGGTGCAGATCAAACTACTTGCCGAGCAAGAAATCGCTATTGCTGCGGAGTGGCGCAGAGGGGATCAGGTGTCGCTAAACGGTGTACTTGAAGAGCCAGCAACAGCGCGGAATTACGGAGGGTTTGATTATCGGGCCTATTTGCATACGCAGAAGATTCACTGGCTTCTAAAGAGTCAAGGTGCAGAAAATGTACAAGCAACTGCTCCAGATTCATGGAATCCGTTAATGATCTTACGCTGGAATGATAAAGCGCGGGCAGTTCTTGGAGCGGAGACGGATCGGCTGTTTCAAGCGCGCCACTCTGGATATATGAAGGGTTTGGTGATTGGGATGCAGGATGATCTCGATCCGGATACCTTTAAGCAGTTCTCACAACTTGGTTTGACACATATCCTCGCCATTTCAGGTATGCATGTTGCGGTGTATGTTGGTGTTCTTTTATTTATATTCAGGCGCTTACGGATGACAAAAGAAACCACGCTAACAGTCACCTTAGTGCTCGTTCCTGTATACGTCCTGTTGACAGGTGCGGGTCCGTCTATCGTGCGTGCGGGATTAATGAGTATGATTGCATTGCTCGCTGCACGAGTTGGCATGCTGAAGGATGGACTGAATATTTTGGCTGCAGCGGCACTGGTTATGCTGATTTGGAATCCTTACATGCTGCTCAGTGTCAGTTTCCAGTTGTCGTTTCTGGTGACCTTAGGATTAATGGTCTACGTTCCGCTTATGGACCCTCTGCTGAGCGCACTGCCACGCTGGCTTAAAAGCGCCGTCTCTGTGACTCTAGTTGCCCAGTTGGTCTCATTTCCATTGACGATTTATTATTTTAATCAATTTTCTCTGCTGTCTTTAGTGGCTAATCTGGTTTTTGTGCCCTTTATTACTTTTATCGTATTGCCGTTAGGAACGCTTGCGCTACTGCTTGGACGATTGTGGGGAGATGCCGCGATTTTTTTGGCACATATTACGGAGCTGCTGAATAACGTTACTTTTTATGCGGTTGAATGGATTAATGGTTTTGCTGGCGGAGTTCTGATTTGGCGCTCGCCTTCACTGCTGTGGATCGGAGTGTATTATGTCTTATTGTATGGGCTGTTGTATGCTGCCAAGCTAAGAGTAGAAGCCCGCGCAACACCTCAGTATATGGAGGATGAGACGAGGCCGTTAGCTGAGATTGGTTTATCTGTGAACAAGCACGGCGGGTTTGGGAGAACGGGGAGCGCACAGTATTTTTTGGATGAACCTAAGATTGTACGTTGGAGCGGAGCGATTGTTCTACTATCTGCGGTTGGACTGGGCCTAATGCTGTACAAGGGTTATCAGTCAGAACGTCAGGCGGGTAAAGGGACGATTAGTTACCTGGATATCGGGCAAGGCGACAGTATCCTCATCACTACACCAAAAGGAGCTCATATTCTTGTAGATGGTGGAGGAACGTTAAATTTTGGGCAAAAAGAAGAATGGCGCATTCGCCGCAGCCCGTTCGAGGTAGGGGCTAAAGTGTTGGTGCCTTTGCTTAAAAAACGTGGGATCCACCGTCTGGACGCGATTATTTTGACTCATGGGGATCAGGATCATGCCGGGGGACTCCAAGCCGTTATGGAGGCAATTCCGGTTTCGGCACTGCTTTTTAATGGCACACTCGCTGACCGTGAATCTTATATGGAGATGATGCGGACTGCGCTGGAGAACAATGTTCAACTGTATGCCGTACATCAGGGAATGAGGCTTTCCCCGGATGATAAGACGGAGCTGTCCTTTTTATGGCCGGAAGAACAAGATAGAGAGGGAGCAGCGTCAGGTTCTTCTATGCTGAATAGCATCCCACTGTTGGAGGATCAGAACCACGATTCTGTAGTTTTTCGTCTAGAGATGAACGGAAGAAATTTTCTATTTACCGGAGATATGGATCTGGAAGCCGAGGAGGAGATTGTGCAGCAAGCCCTGCAAAAGGGCATTAACGCAGGACCTGCCATTGACGTTTTAAAAGTAGCTCACCATGGGAGCAAAACTTCAACAGGCGAGTCTTGGCTGCAGTTTTGGCAACCAGCTGCTGCGGTGATTTCTGCGGGAGTAAATAATCTATATGGTCATCCGAAAGCTGAGGTATTGGAACGTTTGGAAGTTAATCAAGCTGCTGTTTTTAGAACGGATCGGCAAGGGGAGATCCAGATGCGTGTGCGGGCCGACGGGATTATTGTGCGTCATAAGTTGGCGGAGGGAGCGGATTAGGGAGGTAGTCGAGTAATGTGATTTAGTGCTGGTGGTGTATGTTAATTTTCGCAGACTCTATAAAGTCCCTTTAAAGCTCCTTTAAAGCTCCTTTCGTGGTCTTTTACACCACTATAAAACTAAAACCTTGTTTAGTTGCACTTTGTGCAATAGATCGCAATTTAAAGTAGCTGGTTCTTCATTTAGTTGCACTTTGTACACTTAAAATCTGGAAAAACGCCTATTTTCTAATTTTGAGCAGAAATAGTTGCATGAAGTGCAACTAAATCACTTTATGAGCTGGAAAGATCTTTTTTAGTTGCACAAAGTGCAACTAAACGCTCCATATGAACATATCAAAGCACCTCAGTTACATATTATCGTTGTAGCGATACTAACTTTCACATAAGTTCCTGTTACTTGCTGATGATCCCAGTTTATTTGTTCTAGCACCAGCTGCTCTAGTAATGCAGATGATATCCTGTTTAGCACCTGCTGTTCTAGCGCAGTAGCTACTGTCCCTGTTCTAGCACCAACTACTCTAATACTGTAACTGTTGTCCTGTCTAGCACCAACTGCTCTAATACTGTAACTGTTGTCCTGTTTAGCACCAGCTGCTCTAATACTGTAACTGTTGTCCTTTCTAGCACCTGCTGCTCTAACGCAGTAACTCCTTTCCCTATCTAGTGGCTGGTGCTCTAACACAGTAACTGCAGTCTCTGTCTAGTATCTGTTGTCCTATCTAGCACCAGCTGCTCTAATCCAGTAGCTCCAGTAGCTCCAGTAGCCGTCGTCCTCCTCCAGTAATTATTACGCATGCACAATCTATGTAAACGCTTTATAATAGAGATGAAAGATTCTGGTAAACTCTATGCTTACTTAAACTATGTTGCAAAGTGCGGTGGTGAGAAGCTTGTGTCCTCCGTGTTTTGTAGCGAATTAGGAGATGAAGCGATAGTGAATACATATGCAGAATTTAGAGTAACAGCGGAAAGTGTATATGATGTTCAAGTAGAACGCAGTAATCCAATTGGATATGCTTGGCGGATGATCGCCAGGGATCATGAGCAGGTGTTCGGAAAAGCTCCGGTACAAGGAGCGGCAGCTACTGTAATTATTCGTTATGCGACAGAGGATGATGGCTGCCCGGAATGGGCGGAGGGTTTTTGTTTGCGTTTTACAGGTAGTGAAGAGGATCGGATCTTGCATATTATCGGCCGCGATGAATTGGGCATTATTTATGGGATGCTTCATTATAGCCGCCACGTGCTTGGTGTCGATCCCTTCTGGTTCTGGGCGGAGCTTCCTCCTGTTAAGAAAGATGCGATCAATTTACCTATTTCTGATTACAACAGCATTCAGCCAAAGGTGCGTTACCGAGGTTGGTTCGTGAATGATGAAGTGTGTCTTATCGGCTGGAAGGAGGATTATCCTCCGACGGCGGAGGTATGGAAGCCTGTTTTTGAAGCGCTGCTGCGCTGTGGTGGAAATATGGTAATCCCCGGGACGGATTTGCCGAGAAACGGAATTCATCATCAGCTTGCGGTGGATATGGGACTGTGGATCACACATCATCATGCGGAGCCGCTTGGCGCGCAAATGTTCCTGCGTGCTTTTCCGGGCAAGCAGGCCAGCTATAAAGAATATCCAGAATTGTTTGAACAGCTGTGGAGAGAAGCTATCGAGCGGCAAAAAGATGAAAAAACACTCTGGGTGCTTTCCTTCCGCGGACAGGGTGATAAACCTTTTTGGGAGAATGATCCCTCTTTTGATACTCCGGAGAAACGGGGTGATTTGATCTCATTTGTAGTTCGCAAGCAATACGATATGATCTGTGAATATGTGGACCAGCCTGTGTGCTGTATGGCGATGTACGGAGAAATTGCAGAGCTGTATAAACAAGGAAAGATCGAAGTGCCAGAAGGTGTTATTAAAATATGGGCGGATAACGGATACGGTAAAATGGTGTCGCGACGACATGGCCATCTGAATCTGCGCGTGCCTGCTCTACCCGAGGCAGGAGATCAAGGCAAAAACGGGGTATATTACCACGTCACCTTCCACGACTTGCAGGCCTCCAATCATCTAACACAATTCCCAACGGATCCGTCCTTTATAGTGGAGGAATTACAGGGGGCATTTGCGGCAGGGGCTAGTGAATATCTGCTAGTGAATTCAGGGAATATTTTGCCTCATCTCTATACATTAGATCTGACAGCAAAGTTGTGGATGGATGGAACAGCAGATGCTGATGAACAGCTTCAGACCTTCGTTAACCGTTTCTACACAGCGCAGCAGGGGCGAATTGCACAATTGTACAAAAGCTACTTCAAAAACACCATAGTATATGGTCCTAATGCTGACGACCGCGCAGGCGATGAATTCTATCATCATCCGGCAAGGCAGATTATAGGGCATTGGCTGCAAAATAAGACGGAGAGCGATGAGCGACTGCGCTGGGCCGCAGGGGATGTTCCTTTTGTAGAGCAGGTTCGATGGTTCAGGGATCGAGCTGAGCGAGTTGTACTAGTTTGGTATCTGCTGCGAAAGCAGTGCCAAGAGGTGATGGAACTTTTACCCGAAAAAGAGAGAAACAGGCTGCATGTTCAACTGCTAGTTCAAATTGAGCTGCATTGGAGCGGGTGCAGCGGGTTATCCTCTCTTTGCCAGGCGTATATGTGTTACCAAGAAGAGCGATTTCCAGAGGCATTTATCGAAGCTTCTCATGCGGTTTGGGATTATAAGGAGGGCCAGCAGGCTCTTTTACGGGCAGAGATCGGCCAGTGGAAGCATTTTTATCGGGCTGATTGGTTGACCAATATTGCCAACACTATAGATCATGTAGAAACGGCCCGTAAATTTTTGCGGATTCAGGGGGATAGTCCGGATATGTTTCTATGGTATAAGGAATATTTGATGCCCGAGACCGAAAAGCATATCTATCTGGAAAATACGCATCGTAATCCGTTACCGGACGATGAGCTTGCACGGCGGCTGGAGGAGAAATTCAGCTCTCTTTAAAAAATATCCACACACCACTAGTGAACGCTTAAACGTTCATCGGTGGTGTTTTTTTATGAATGACCTATTTTTTATTTTACAGGGAACTTTTTCAAGTTTGGAAAGTCTTATTAGGCAAGGGGTGAGGCGAAAAATGCTAAGCGAAGATATACCATATACAGCAGCGTACGCGCCCGCAATGAGTTTGCGGGAAATGATGGAGGCGTATGGCTCGGATGTGTGGAATTATGCTTTTTTCTTAACTAGAAGTCGAGAGCAGGCAAATGATATCAGCCAAGAAGTGTTTTTGAAGGCGTACAAGAATGTTGGAAAATACCGGGGGCAATCTTCGATGAAAACCTGGCTGCTTACGATTACCAGAAATACGGCCTTCAGTTGGAGCAAAAATAGCTTTTGGCGCAGATTCATAGCTTTGGGTGATCAACCTACTGCTGTTAATGCACCTTCTGCGGAAAAAGAAGCCCTTGGCAATCAGTATGCGAACCGGATCTGGGAAATTATTATGACCCTTCCAGAGAAGAACAGAGAGGTGCTTGTGCTAGATATTCAACATGGATTATCCATTGCCGAAATGTCAGATTTGCTGAATTTAGCACAAGGAACCGTGAAATCTCGGCTCGCGCGGGCGAGAGAGAAGGTTAAAGAGGCTATCCAGAAGGAGGAGAGGGAATGAAACGCAACACGGATGATAGTAATCCAGTGATGATCGGGCAGACGGATTGGTATGCGCAAGCAGGCAAAAATCCTTTCATTGAAGATGGTTTTACGCCTGAGTTAATGATGCGGATCGAACAGGCTGCTGCGAATAAAAGTTCAGCTTACAAACGTTATTGGATAAATAAAAATGTGGTGTTGACCAGTCTGGCTACGATTTTGTTGATAGGTGCGCTTACCTTCCCTATGGGCATATGGAAAAACACAGGGCCAATTCATTCGTCATCCGTTCAGTCACAAGGCGCAGGCATACTGCCTTCTTCTAGTCCTGCAACTAATGATAAAGCAATAGAGCCTCCGACAAGTCCAGTAGAATTTGAGATTAGCGGTAAGAAATACTACATGCCTTTGCCAATGAACAGAGATAAGAGTAAAGCGTATGCCGTTGAGACAACAGCGGGAATCCTTTGGTCGCCGCCACCCCCGATGGTGGACTACAAGAAGCCAAAGTACACACATCCTACAGAACCGTTCACTCTTTACCTGAGCTCGAAGGACCAGACGGAATTATCGGCTTCTTCAGCTACTAGGATTTATACTTTACCTCTTTATGCAGGAGGGGCAAGTACTTATCAATATTTGAGTGGATTTTTTGGAGCGGGCGATTACGCTCTGCTATTTACCTATACGAAGACTATAGGTTCAGGCATTATGGAGAATGGTAGATTTTTTATTCTAAATGTTAAAAAAGCAGCGACAGGAGAATCTGTGGTACCGAAAGAGCTTACGTCCTTTGATTGGGAGCTATTAGAATATAAGTCAATAATCGCAGTGGATAAGGAGCATGACCAGATCGTATTTAGTTACCTAGAATACCCGGTAGATAAGACATACCAAGATAAAACAGTGCTTTATGATATGGAGACCTTAAGCATTCAAACACCTGCATCGACCATTGGATTTAGAGACATTAATGGACAATCGTTAACCATGGAATATGAGATGAATGGGGAACTTTGTAAAGCGGATATTCTTACGAAAGGTGGACCAGGGTGGATAGATGAAGATTGGGCATTTTTATCAGAAGAGCGACAAAATGAGCTGTATCAGGAATTTTACAGTCAGACTCCCTAGTAGATAATTCACTAAATAAAAGCTATACTTTTTGATAAAGTATTTTCTTTTGAGAAGAGTGGAGCCGAAGCGATGAAGAAGTTAACGATTGATGATGTGGCTCAAAAAGCGGGAGTTTCGAAAAGTACGGTCTCCCAATTTTTGAACAAACGTTTTAAATATATGAGCGAAGCGACGAAAAACCGGATTGAGGCCGTAATTGAAGAGCTTAATTATCAGCCAAATGGTCTGGCGCGCAGTCTGAAGCAGAACCGGACGCATATGGTCGGGATCATCGTAGCTAATATTGACTACACGCTGTCAATCCAATGTATCCGGGCGATTGAGAATGAGCTGCAGCATCACGGAATCCAAGTGATCATATGCAACGCAGATGAGAATGCGGAGAAAGAAAGCAAATATGTAGAAACCTTAATCGCTCGTCAGGTGGATGGGCTGATTATTTTTCCTACAGGGAATAACCCGTCTGCCTATAGCAAGCTGGTAGAGGCTGATTTCCCGCTAGTCTTTATGGATCGTCTAGTAGATGGAATCACCACGCAGAGTCTATTGCTGGATAATGAAATGGCGGCAAAGATAGGCGTAGGGCAGCTAATTCAGCAAGGCCATGAGCGGATTGCTCTGGTGTCCCTTCCAATTGGGGAGCATGCGATTACCCCTCGGAAAGAGCGGATTAGTGGCTACAAAAAAGCGATGGAAGAAGCGGGCATAACGCTGCGTGAGGAGTATATTTGCAGTGTATCCAAAGAGGAATTAGCTTCGGGGCTGGAACACTTATTAGCACTGCCGGAGCCGCCAACTGCACTGCTGGCTACGAACGACATCACACTAGCGGAAATTCTGAAATATGCGAATCGAAATGCCATCTCTATTCCAGAACAGTTGTCGGTCATCGGGATAGATGATGCGGAATTCGCGCAAATTTATAATCCGGTCATTACGACAATCCGTCAGCCTGCTTACGAGATGGGGATGCAGGCTGCCAAGATTATACTCTCTTGTATCGAGGATAAGGGAGCTTCTGTTCCAATTACATATCGTTTCCCGCCGACCTTGCAGCAAGGGCAGTCGGTGAAGTCTTACAAATAAGTTTGAACTATAAAAAGGGGAGTGCCCAGCAGCTATTTCTTAGCTTGCTGGGCACTCCCCTTTTATTGGACCTAACTTTATCTAAACACTAAACTTGGGTTTGATTGGTAATATTTTCGCGTAAGAAGTCGCTATCGGACTCAGCTGACCTTATATGCACTATAATCCCATATTTGGAGTGCTATCGGACCCCATCGCAGCTATCGGCATGGAAAACATGCTAAATGCCCTTTTTCATAAGGAATAGTGTCACTGGAGTCCGAAACTACGCCGCAAAGGTGAAAAAATTGCAAATAGCGTCTTCTGGGTCCGAAAGCCCTGAGGTACGTGATTACACTGCTGAAGCATAGCAATAGCAATAGCAATAGCAATAGCAATAGCAATAGCAATAGCAATAGCATAGCCATAGCAAATAGCATAGCCATAGCAATAGCAGCCAATCAGCGACCCAAAAAGCAGAGCAGCGCTCCTCCAATAACGGAGAATCGCTGCTCTGTGTCTTTTTGCAATTATTAGACTTCTTGTTGCATAAACTTCGCAAGTTCCTCACGGGTGGGAAGTCCGTCCATATCGCCTGGCGACATGACGGCTAACGCACCGATCGCATTGCCGCGTTTGACGGCCTCAGCAATCGGATGCTTTTCCAGCATCGCACTGATTACGCCAACCGCAAATCCATCACCTGCACCCACCGTATCAACAACCTGCTCCACCTTGAATCCGTCCACGTAACCTTCCCCAGCAGAGGATTTATAGTAAGCGCCTTCAGGGCCAAGCTTGATGACGACTAAGCTTATGCCACGCTCCAGGTAATAGTCTGCAATCTCTTCGGGTGTGCTCAGTCCGGTAAGGATTTTACCTTCACCGAGTCCCGGCAGGAACCAGTCGCAGCGTGGAGCCAGATCATTGATGGTACTCACCATTGTTTCTGTATCCGGCCATAAGCTGGGACGCAGATTAGGATCCAGAGAGATCGTCTTTCCTTTACTCTTCATAAATTCCATAGCGTGAATAGAAAATTCATGACAGCTCTTGGACAAAGCGGCGGAGATACTTGTAACATGCAGATGTCCTGCGGAATTGAAGTAGGCCTCGTCGAAATCCTCCAGACTAAGCGTGGAGGCCGCGGAGTTTTTGCGGAAGTATTCGACCTTTGGATCGCCGGTAACCACTTTCGATTTGATAAGCATACCTGTTGAATACTCTTTAGTAAAAGTAATATTGTCCGTATTAATGTTCTCGTTCTTCATCGCCTGTGCAATGAATGTGCCAAAGTTATCTTCGCCAAGCTTCGTAACATAACCTGTAGGATGATTCAAACGCGACAAGCCTGTAGCCACGTTGCTTTCTGCACCTGCTAATGCTTTGGAGAACGAAAATACTTCATGCAGAGGACCGGCCTCATTCGCATAAAACATCGCCATCGGCTCCCCGAAAGTGACGGCATCCAGCTGTTTACTCATTTTTAGTTCCTCCTAGGGTAATGATTTTATCCCAGTATAATGATTTGTAATTTGAAATTATCACATAAATCGGTTTTGTACAATAAAAGAATAATTGTTAACCAAAAAACTTTTTTCGTAAAAAGAAAATAATGTTTCCATAAACCCTTGTTTTATAAAGGTTTTTCTTAAATTTTATTACTTATTTTCACCTGATGTAATAAAAATGTATTGACTGTTAATCGTATTGTTATTACTATTTCCTTATAGAACAAAACGCAATAATTAGTAAATTTAATAAAAAAGTTTATCTAAAAAAGTATTTCCTGTTTATCTATGATCGTACCAAGAGAAAGGGAGTCTACTGATGAAGAAAATGAAAGTATTGCAGAATGTGGCATCCGTCGGGGTTGTAGCGGTTATTCGAGCAGATAGTGCTGAGGAAGCTTTTAAGATGTCCGTTGCTTGTATAGAAGGCGGTCTAAATAATATTGAGGTAACTTTTACTACACCAGACGCGGATGTGGCGATTAAGAGATTGGTTGCTGAGTACGGAAGTCGTGCGGTGATTGGCGCCGGAACTGTCTTGGACCCCTTAACAGCTAGAATAGCCATTCTTGCAGGTTCAGAGTTTGTGGTTAGTCCCTCTTTTGAAGTGGAGACAGCTAAGATGTGTAATCTTTATGGCATTCCCTATATGCCTGGTTGCATGACATTAAATGAAATGAAGGAAGCGCTGAAGTACGGCGTGGATGTGCTTAAATTGTTCCCTGGCAGTGCTTTCGGGCCGGATTATGTAAAAGCGGTTAAAGGTCCTATGCCACATGTAAATATTATGCCGACCGGTGGCGTGGATTTGAACAATATGGAGAAGTGGATTGCAAACGGCTGCATGGCTGTGGGCATTGGGGGGAATTTGACTGCACCGGCGAAGAATGGCCGATACGATCAGATTACTGATCTTGCTGCCCAATATGTGGCGAAGTTTAAAGAGATAAAAGGGATTTAATGTATAGTTTGAACGGAGATTGAAATCCTGATTTGCGTTTTTATTTATAGGCTGTGTGGCTGACAGACGTTGGCCATGCAGCCTTTTTATGTTGATTTTCTTTGAGCTGTCAATATTCCTTTTATTCTATGCTTTTTAGAAAGTATAGAATCGGGATAAAGATAATAAACTATATAATAGAAGAGTAGTGATACATGGACTGAACGTCAGGATTTATTATCCAGCCGGGAGTGAGTATATGCCTGCTTATAATGATAAAAAGCTGTATCAAGCAGCGGATGAAGATGATGCTGAGTACGTAGAAATTGAGTCGGCATTCCATGGTTGTAAGGTGACGGAAGGGCAGATCTACAGATTAGAGCGCAATTACAATAACCCTCAATTATTTGAGAATGGAGAAGCCTATGTGGTGGATGATGAGACTAGGGAAAACTACGCGGTCTTCATGCTCTGCAAAATTGCGCTCTATAAATAGAGTTTCTTGCTCGATACCGGAGGGTAATATTTAAGACAGACGGCTTCATTTCCGACAAGGGGATAGGCCGTTTCTTTTGATGTCATTTTTGTTACTAAGATAGTGAAAAAGAGTATTTGAATGATTGTTGTTTCCCCTGTATGCTTAGTAGGAATTATTGGCTGTGCAATGCGGGATAGCGCGTTGTAACGGCTGGCTTAACATGACGTTCTAAGAAAAGTTTGGTATTCTAAAAATATTAATTACACGGTTGCAACAAATTCGCAGTCTTGCGCGTCAGTAAGATTGCATAGAGAGGGGGAACCTTCGTGGTGGAGCAGGGACTCATCAGAGCCGCTCAAGCGGGCGATCGCGACGCTCTAATCACCCTATTGCGAGAAATTGAAGGACATGTATATAAAACGGCCTTCTACATTTTGCATAATGAACAAGATGCGCTAGATGCATCTCAGGAAGCCTTGATCCGGGTTTATACAAAAATCGGCTCATATGAGGAGAAGGCCCAGTTCAAAACGTGGGTTCAGCGAATCGTCACTAACATTTGCATTGATAAATTCAGAAGAACTAAACCTACAGTTTCTATTGATGAACATGAAATGGTGTTTCAGGATAAACACAATGTGGAACGTGAGGTTCTATCCTCTTATTTAGCTGAGGATATACGCGAAGCGATTGATCAATTGCCCGAGCATCATCGGACAGTCATCGTCCTGCGCTATTTACAGGATTTTTCTTACAACGAGATTGCAGATTGTCTGGATTTGCCCTTGAATACAGTGAAATCATACTTATTTCGGGCTAGACAGCAACTGCAGAATAGACTTCAGGAGTACCAGAAAGGTGGTGTATCGGGATGAAATGCGCGGAGGTGATGGAATGGATGCACCGCTATTTAGACAAAGATTTGAGTCAAGATGAGATTGTTGAGATGTTCCGTCATATCGATAATTGTCCTTCCTGCGCGGAAGTCTTTGAGCGCCTGACACTTCTCTCCAATGAATTGGAGCAGTTGCCAGACGTGAAACCCCCGTTTAGTCTGGTTGACTCTATTTTACCTCAGCTTGCAGAATTGGATCGAAGCAGTCGTGAACAGAGTGCTGTGAGATCTGAGGAGCCGGTTGTTGTCCCATTTTCACGTGAAAGCTCCCGCGGTAAACCTTCCAAGGGAACCTCTATAGCAACACGGACAGGCATTGGAGCTATTGCAGCTGCCGTTCTATTAGGGATCGCAATATTTAATATGCCCGATAAAATGCCTGGGGCAGAAGTAGAACAAAGGATGCAGGATAGTGCTAAAACAGCCAGCGATGATACTAAGGATACAGCAATGGAATCACAAGCTTCTATTACTGCTAACTCTGATGGAGCTTCTCCTGCCGCTGGTGGAGAGAACGAGGGCGCTGCGCAGTATAAGACGGATGCACCGGTAATGAACGAAGATAACGCCGCTTTAGATAGAGCGACAGGACCAGTGGACCCTACCTCGATGCCAAGTGCACCGGCGGATGCAGCTGATGCGGGAGCTGGAGCTGGAGGGCGGTCGATCACCGAACCGCCTCAAAGCGCAGATCCTAAGCCTACAGAGAAAATTGTTTCGCCAAAGCAGGATATCGCCACGAAATCTCATAATTCAGATTCTAGCAACGCCAGTAGCAATCAGCTAAAGGTGGATAATAAGGAGCAAACTGCTGATATGAATTTAGACAGCGCAGCCGATTCTGCTCCGCTGATGGAGGATTCTTTAGAGATTCCTTATGACTATGGACGGGAAGTTATGAGCTTAAGCAGTTCTGATGAATCTAATGTGCAGACCTGGACTTCCCCTGATGGTCAGTATGCTATAGAATTTATTGGATTGCAGCTTGTGATTTATAAGAAGTCGCCAGCGGGCTCAACGGAAGAACGGTTAGCCGTAAACTCTTATCCGCTGGAAGGAAATTGGATTTCTGGTGAATGGTCTGCGGACAGCTCGAAGTTTACGTACGTGACTGAAAAAGATGGTGTGAATGTAACCAAGGTGTACACTGTACAGGAAGCAGTTTCTTCAAGTCCGGCTGCATCCCCTGGGGCGACACCAACGAACACTCCAACCTCATCTTCAACAAATTAAAGTGGGGTTGGAACTTTTTTCGAAGTTTCTGAATATACTATATCAACAGGACAGGAACTAGAAAGTATAGGTTTTGCAGAACATCGGTATGACCGCCGGATGCGGAGTTTCTAGAGCTTCGCACTCCGTCGTTTATATAGATGCGCCGCTTAAACGGAGAGGCTTTGGCCATGGCTGCCAGAGTTTCTCCGTTTTTGCATGCATTTTTGTAGTTTTTTTTGCTACAATAGAACTCTGGACAAAATGGGCTAGATGAATGGAAAAGGAAGTGGCGGGATGGATGCCAAAACGGCGATAAAAGAAATCAAACAAGGGAAGATCTCACCGTTATATGTTTTATATGGCAGTGAGAAATTTCGAATGAATGAATTCACGGCACTGCTGGAAGAACAGCTGATTGCTAAAGAGGATCGTGATTTCGCAGTTATTCCCTTTGATCTCTCTGAGACGCCGGTGCAGGCTGTGGTAGAAGAAGCGGAGACTGTGCCATTTATGGTAGAACGTAAATTATTGCTGGTGCGGGATGCCTCGTTATTTACAGCGGGCAAAGAAAATGCCAAACTGGAGCATCGTATAGATCTTTTAAGTGACTATTTGCAGCATCCTGTAGACTTCAGTGTAATCGTCTTTATGGTGAATAATGATAAGCTGGATGAGCGTAAAAAAATTGTGAAGACTGTCAAATCAGTGGGCACAGTATTAGCCTTTAATCCGCTGGGAGCAGAAGAGCTGCTGCGCTGGGTGGAAAAAGGAATTCGTGAGCGGGGTTGTGTAATGGCACCTGGCACGGCAGAAATTCTTATAACGAATGCAGGCACAGGCTTGCAAGGTTTATCTGCAGAGATGGACAAGCTTTGTTTATTCGCTGGTAAGGGCGGCACTGTGGATGCGGGGGCCGTAGAGAGTCTGGTACACCGTGGAACAGAACAAAATGTGTTTACGCTTGTTGAGGATATCGCTAATCTGCGTCTTGATAAGGCGCTTGATACATTATATGAGCTGCTGAAGCAGCGTGAGGAACCGATCAAGATCGCAGCGCTGGTTGCGCGGCAGTTCCGCATTATTTTGCAGGTTAAGGATTTATCAGCACATAGTTATTCGCAGGGACAGATTGCGTCACAGATCGGATTGCATCCATATGCGGTTAAGCTTGCTGGGGAGCAGGCCCATAAGTTCTCCAGTGAACGATTGCGGCAAATCTTAAGTGCATTGGCGGATCTGGATTATAAAATGAAAACAGGGGCTATAGACAAAGTGCTAGGGCTGGAGCTGTTCATGCTGCGTTTAGGTGTCTGAGCTAAGAAGGGGAAAAAGTATTGGAGATGATCTGACTATGAAAAGAATATTTCAATATTCGGCACTGCTGTTACTCGTTCTATTAATTAGTTCCTGTGGCAAAACGGATACTAATTCACCGTCAGATTCAGCTTCTGAGTCGCCTGCGAATACGAATACCTCTGCAGATGCACCTTCTTATTTTGGGGAATGGAGTGTACAAGGTCTAGTAGGTTCTACACCTGTCTCGGCAGCGGAGGATGAAAAGCTTATTGGAATGCGGGTAACTTATTCGCAAGAAAAGGCATCTTTTGATAAAGATGAAATTATGAACCCTGAATATAAGGAAGAGAACATAACAAAGGATGACTTTTTTAACGAATACAGAAATGAATTAAGCGACCTTGGCATCGAGACGGAATCGGTTATGACGGTATCTATAAATAATTGGACGAATCCCGGTAGCAGTTTTATTGTTAAAGACGATCAAACGATGATTTTTTTATGGGATGGTAACTATTATGAAATGAAAAAAGAGAATAAATAAATGAAAGAAGACCGCCTCTCTGAGGGGGTCTTCTTTCATTTAATAAACATCTCTTAAACACTACTTATTATTAATTAATAGACACAAAAAAACCTAACCGTATGAAGCATAGCGGTCAGGTTCTTCAATTGCTCATTATGAATGTCGTCTTAGGCTTGAGCCGTAAGAGCGTTCAATTTCTTCGCCAAGCGGGATTTTTTGCGGGCAGCCGCATTTTTATGAACCAGACCTTTACTTACGGCCTTGTCCAGCTTTTTGGAAGCAGCTAGGAAAGCAGCTTGAGCAGTTTCTACTTCCGTACCAGTCAGAGCTACATCAGCAGTTTTCACAGCTGTACGAAGCGCGGATTTTTGGGAAGCATTCAGTGCACGGCGTTTTTCGTTCGTGTTTACGCGTTTAACCGCGGATTTAATATTTGGCATTGCATTCACCTCCTGTAAGACATTCGAAATCATTATCAAATGATTCACAACTTAAAATAGTTTAGCATGACCGGTAGCAAAAAGCAATACTTAAAGCTTTCAAATTAAACCTCCGTATCCTGCATAAACATTGGCTTTCTCTCGCACACTATCGACAAAAGAGCATAGGCAGAAGCTTGCCAAATGAGGATGAACTCATGGAAGTGTATGCTTACAAAACTTTTAGGAGGCTGGTACACAATGGAACCGGATCTGCAGCTATATTCTGTGCGCACCGATTTGGCATTAGAGGCAAAGGAAATGGCTCAAGGCCCACAAAGAACGCCGATCCCTGGTGTGAACGAAGAAGTGGAAGAGTCTGATGGGATTAAAGTGACCCGTCTTGGTGTAGCTAATGCTGCCGGATCACAGGCAATAGGACGCGCAATTGGCAACTATGTAACCCTTGAGGTACCCGCTCTGCGTGGCGGAGATACAGGCTTGCAGCAAAAGGTGGCAGAAGTTTTTGCCCGCGAATTTGAGGACTTTTTGATCAGAATTGGGATTGGCAAGGATGCATCTGTGTTGATTGTTGGTCTTGGTAACTGGAATGTTACACCGGATTCACTGGGTCCTTTAGTGGTGGAGAACTCACTCATTACGCGGCAGTTCTATGAGCTGGTTCCGGATCAGATCTCCCCTGGTTATCGTAAGGTGAGCGCTATTGCTCCTGGAGTGCTTGGGCTGACTGGGATTGAGTCGAGTGAAGTCGTGCAGGGAATCGTGGATCGAACGAAACCTGAGCTCATTATCGCCATAGATGCGTTGGCATCCCGGTCACTGGAGCGTATCAATACGACGATTCAAATTGCCGACATTGGGATCCATCCCGGTTCGGGAATTGGCAACAAGCGACGTGGATTAACCCAAGAAATTCTGGGTGTTCCTTGTATCGCAATCGGAGTGCCCACTGTCTGCTATGCCTCAACTATTGTGAATAATGTGCTGGAGATGATGAAAAATCACTTCGGGCAAGGAGCAAACCATACGAAGGAAATCATGGGGATGCTGGACGATATCTCTGAGCAGGAACGCTTGTCATTAGTGAAGGAAGTGCTTGAACCTCTGGGGCACGATTTGATCGTCACTCCCAAGGAAATCGATGAATTTATTGAAGGGATCGCGAATATTGTGGCCAGTGGTCTGAATGCGGCTTTACATGATGCGGTTGATCCTGAGAATGTTGGCGCGTATACCCACTAACTGAATTATGGTTTGTTTAGCCCGGCGGGATGCTGAATTAAGGTATCCTGTACGGGCTTTATGTCTATTCTCTCATTTTCGGTTCTAGTATTGCTCTTGCACTCATAGATTTGGAGTATAAGAGATTACAGAGGGCTGGAGGAGGACATAACTACAATGAATAAAAAATGGTTTCAGCTTTGGAACATCGGCCGTTTAAGGGGAAAAATGCTGGATGTTTTATCGCTGGGGAGAACGATGCTGCTGTTGGCCGGAGGTTCACTAGTATTTTTTATGCTGCTTGGAGCCGGTGGATTGGCCGGACAGAAGCTTAGCTCTTCACCCATTCCTTCAATGAAGGGGCTTGCCGCCTCCCTGTCCAGTGGTTTTTTCATGGAGCTGCTGGGGATGGAGGTGCCGCATTTACCGCAGGGTAAAGAGCCTTCCGCTTTTTCAGGTGAAAAGGTAACTTCTTTCGTATTTCAGTTGCTAACCAGTGTGAATCCAGGTGACCCTAAGAGTCTAGTCTCTCGTGAAGTGCCGGGGATGGCGGCGGATGATCCATTTCTTTTGCGGAAAGGTTCGGGTGGATCTACAGGAGCACCAGTGGATTATCATCCTGGGACTGATGAACTGGCTGAGGGTGGTGAAGATGCAGAAACTTCTGTTCCGGACGAAGGGGACAAGCATGGAGATACTACAACACAGCAGCCTGAAGCGACGGTTGCACCATCCCCTGAACCATCAGCGGAGGAAGGGACGGATAAGAGTGATCCGCAAAGCGGCACAGACAGCACTAAGGATACCTCCATCAAACGGATTCTAATCTATCATTCACATCCTAGAGAGGCCTACAATCCTCTGTTAGGGGCAGCAAATGAAAATCCCAGCTCCGGAGTTTCAACTAAAAATGTAATGCTGGTAGGATCATATATTACGAAAAGACTGGAACAGCTCGGGATTGGTACGGTTCATGCCAAAGAAGATTTTCCAACCAAAATCACCGACTATAACTGGAACTTTTCCTATAAATATTCCCGGATCTTGGTTAAATCAGCACTCAGCGCAAATGAGGAAATGGATAGTTTTATCGACATTCACCGCGATTCGCAGCGTCATAGCAAAACAACAGCTGTTATTGACGGGAAAAGCTACGCACAGGTCTATTTTATTATTGGACATGCAAATAAAGACTGGAAGAAGAACGAAGAGTTTGCCAATAAGATTCATCAACAGCTTGAAAAGAATTACCCGGGAATATCTCGTGGGATATGGGGAAAAGCTGCGGGTAAAGGCAACAACGGAGAGTACAATCAGACCCTGTCTCCCAATAGTGTTTTGATTGAAGTGGGCGGAATTGATAACTCGGCTGAGGAATTAAAGCGTACGGCTGATATTTTGGCGGATGCTATCGCTGATGTTTACTGGAGCAGTCATGACGCTGAGAAGGTGAACGCACCTGAAAAAGTGGCGAATCCCACTACAACACCAAAGAAATCAAACGGAGCTTCTTAAAATAAATTACCAAGGATTAAAAAGGAGTGGTGTACATGTCGCGTTTCGGAAAAAAACTGGTTATGGTCGGGATTTGGGCAGGGATTGGCATCCTCTTAGGGATACAGTTCGGCGGAAGCGGTGGTTCAACAGTCTCTAAGATTCTGCCCGGCTGGAATGCCAGCCCGACTACACCCACCAGTCAAGTAACAGGCATGCAGCCACAGCCACAACTGCAAAAGAATGGTGTGACACAGGGTGGGCAGACTTATGTATATGTGCCAATGGTGATCGATCCTGTCACAGGTGCTTATACGGCCGTCTCTCCTTTGCCTCAAAATAGCAATACAACGCCAGCCGCAGATCCTCCTCAACAAGTTGTGGATGATTATAGTACGAAATCTCCGGAGCAAATTCTAATTCCTGAGGAGCAAAAGCCTACAGTCGATGTTCTGGCAGATAAGACGGCAGGTCTCTTGCAGCAGGCTTCCCAGAAGGGAATCCGCTGGGTAGTTTCATTGTTCGCTTCGGCAGAAAATTAACAGCAAATTTAGAAGAAACGGTTATTTCACGGGATCGTGTATAGCTGTTTCTTTTGTTTTGGGCCAGCGCGGGATTGATGGAGTAAGCTTGTACTGTTATAATAAGTGGATTAATATCAGGCTGTCTGTGGGGGTAAGGAATGACTGACGTTCAGAAAAGACAACAACAAATTCGCAATTTCTCGATTATTGCACATATAGACCATGGTAAATCGACACTAGCTGACCGCATTTTGGAATACACGGGGGCACTAACCACGCGTGAAATGCAGGAACAGGTACTCGATCAGATGGATCTGGAGCGCGAACGTGGTATCACAATAAAGCTGCAAGCCGTGCGTTTAACCTATCGTGCAGACGATGGTGTAGAGTATTATCTCAACTTGATTGATACACCGGGGCACGTCGATTTCACCTATGAAGTTTCCCGCAGTCTTGCAGCATGTGAAGGCGCACTGCTGGTTGTGGATGCGGCTCAAGGAATTGAAGCACAGACGCTGGCCAATGTGTATTTAGCACTGGATAATAACCTGGAAATCCTACCTGTGCTCAACAAAATTGATTTGCCAAACGCTGACCCTGACCGGGTAAAGCAGGAGATTGAGGATGTTATCGGGCTGGATACCAGTGAAGCGGTTATGGCATCTGCCAAAGCCGGTATCGGAATCAAGGAAATTCTGGAGCAGGTGGTGAAGCAGGTTCCTGCGCCATCCGGTAATTCAGAAGAGCCGCTTAAAGCATTGATCTTTGACTCTCACTACGATCCATACAAAGGCGTTATCGTCTATGTGCGCGTAATGGACGGGAAGATCCGTGCGGGTTCGAAGATTAAGATGATGGCAACTGAGAAGACCTTCGAGGTCATTGAAGTTGGCGCATTTATGCCACGTATGACCATTGTCGATGAATTGAACATCGGTGATGTTGGCTTTATCGTAGCTGGGATCAAGCATGTTGGAGATACCCGTGTCGGTGATACTGTCACTGACGCAAAGAATCCTACTGCTGAGCCGCTTCCGGGTTACCGTAAGATCAATCCGATGGTATATTGCGGGTTGTATCCGATTGAGACTTCCGATTATAACGATCTTCGTGAGGCACTGGAGAAGCTCCAGCTAAATGATGCTTCGCTAAGCTTTGAGCCGGAAAGCTCAAGCGCACTTGGATTTGGTTTCCGTTGCGGTTTCCTTGGACTCTTGCATATGGAGATTATTCAAGAGCGGATTGAGCGCGAGTTCAATTTGCCGCTAATCACAACAGCGCCGAGTGTTATTTACCGAATTATGCTGACCAATGGCGAAATGATCCAAATCGACAACCCGTCACATTATCCGGAGATCGGTACGATTGACTACATTGAAGAGCCGTATGTTAAAGCAGCGATCATTGTGCCTAACGACTTCGTGGGTACTGTAATGGAACTGTGCCAGAACAAACGCGGCGAGTTCGTAAATATGGAATATCTAGATACTAATCGTGTAACGATTACGTACGAGATTCCGCTGTCAGAGATCGTTTATGATTTCTTTGATCAGTTGAAATCCGGTACGAAAGGATATGCTTCTTACGACTATGAAATTTGCGGATACCGTCGTTCGAATCTGGTCAAGATGGATATCTTGCTTAACAATGAGCAGGTCGATGCCTTGTCCTTTATCGTTCACCGCGATCGTGCCTACAACCGCGGACGTATCATTTGTGAGAAGCTGCGGGGGATTATCCCACGTCAAATGTTCGAAGTGCCGATTCAAGCCTCTGTGGGTACGAAGGTGGTTGCGCGTGAAACCGTTAAGGCGATGCGCAAAAACGTACTTGCTAAATGTTACGGCGGCGATATTTCCCGTAAACGGAAGCTGCTGGAGAAGCAAAAAGAAGGTAAGAAACGCATGAAGCAAGTGGGTAGTGTAGAAGTACCACAAGAAGCGTTTATGGCAGTACTGAAGATCGACGAGTAGAAAATAGGTAGAGCCGGGAGAATATCCCGGCTCTATTTTTTTAAGCAGGAGCAGATTACAATAGGGGGAAGGATTGTAAGCACATACAAAGTGAGGGGAGTCCTCGTGAAGCGATTATATTTGAAACTTACGCCAAGTACCTTTAAGAATCGGATTTTGTTAGCTTTCTTGCTGTTGGTACTAACACCCATTGCCATACTCGTTCTATATAACTTTAAAGAGACAGAACAAATGCTGCAGGATAATGCGGAAACGAAGAATATAGAGCAGCTTATTGGTATTAAGAATGGTTTTGTTGATCTCATGAGTCTCGTGATGAAAACAGGGTCATTACTCGAACAAGATACGACGATTTTATCGATAATGAAGAATCCCGAGCAATCTGATGAAATCACGAGAAAAAAACTCGTTGAAAACAAGTTTGGAGCGATTGAAAATACATTCTTTATGAGTGGAGCGACGGTGTACTATACATTAATCGACCTTCATGGAAACGCATACACTTCCTTTATGCCAAAGGAAACCTTAAGCTACGACGAAATTCAATCGGAGGATTGGGTTCAAGCCTTGAAGCGAGAAGGAACGAATCGATATATATGGAATCCGAATGACAAGAATAATGTGGTCCGGGAAAGTACAACAAGTAAGAAAATGCTTAGTCTCTATGAGGTTATGCGTGATAATGGTTTGAATATTTATGCCTATGCAAGATTAAGTATCGATTATGAGGAGTGGTTTACCAGATCAACGTTAGGGAGTAAACAGGAAGGGGCTTTATTTCTACTCGATGCCTTGGGGGGTGTGATGCTTAATCCGCTTAAGGATGAGACTTTTTCCCCTGATATTGCGCAGAGTATTGTGAAGAGCGCCAACCAGCGGCAGACGGGGCGTGCTGCATCCATTGTCGACCCGAAGGAGGAAAGTTTATACACATACAGCTACATCGAGGAGTTAAATGGCTATGTTGTTAAAAAGGTGCAGCTAGCACAGCTATTTCTTGAGGTAGACAAGCAGAAACGACGTTTTTTTGGTGGATTTGGAATCATTCTGCTGCTATTTGTTCTATTAACTTATTTCATATCATCGACGATTACAGTACCGCTTAAGAAGCTACAGAAGAAGATGGAAATGACCGCTAAGACGAATCTCAAAATGAAATTACCCGAGCAAGGGCGGGGAGAGATTCTTGCCCTGACTCAGAGTTTCAATATCATGATCCATGATTTAAATGAGCTGTTGCAGCGACTTCAGCTTGAAGAAAAACAGAAGCAATTCGTTCGATTTCAGGTATTACTTTCGCAGATGAACCCGCATTTTCTACTAAATACATTGAATACGATAAAGAGCATTGCCTTAGATAAAGATGATGATGAAATTTATGGAATTTGTGTTGCACTAGGAAAAATATTGGAGACAACCTTAAATACTGAAGTCGATTTGATCCTGTTAAAGGATGAAATCGTACTAATAGAATCTTACATGGAGATACAGCGGCAACGTTTTGGACATGGGATTGAAATTCAATATGATATCAACGAGGAACTGCAATACGCATTAATCCCTAAATTTTGTCTGCAGCCCTTAATTGAAAATAGCTTGATTCACGGCTTCGGTCAGTCTGTAAAACAAGGGAGAATTGATATCTCCGCTAAAGTGACTGAGCAACAGCTGTATCTAAAGGTTAGAGATAACGGCATGGGGATAGAAAGAGCACAGCTGAATAAGGCTATACGGAAACGTAAAGGAATCGGTGTTCAGAATATTAGGGAGAGCTTAGAACTGTTGTTCAAGAATCAACGGACAGGTATGGACATTGTGTCATCAGACACAGGAACTGAAGTGATCATCCATTTTCCATTCCTTATTTCAAAACCTTACGATGGAGGTAAGCTCACATGTGGAGAACGTTAATTGTGGATGATGAACAACCTGCGGTTAAAAGTATACGGAAGCTATTCTTAAAGGCTGGAATCCCGTTTGAAATTATAGGTGAGGCGGAGAATGGAGAAGTAGGCTTGCAAATGATTCGTGAGCTGCAGCCTGATGTGGTAGTGACGGATATCAATATGCCAGTGATGGATGGGGTGAAGCTTCTTCAAATTGCGCGAGAGGAAGGCTTCGACTGCCGGTTTGTAATGTTAACTGCATTGAGTGAATTTGAATACGCCCGGCAGGCGCTCGTATTTGGGGCTTCGGACTACATTTTGAAGTTATCTTTAGATCTCCAAGGTTTGAAGCAGACGATGGGTAAGGTTCAGGCCGAGCTGGAGCGAATGGTGAAGATGAAGAAAGCCGATAAATGGTTTCCTGAGAAGCAACAAACGGGACCGACAGATCATGTGGAGATGAACAAAATTATAGCTTATATTGAAGAACATTATGCTGAGGACATCTCGCTCAAATCCATGTCAGAGTTGATCCGGATGGATGCCAGCTATATAAGTGACTTATTCAAGAAAAAGACAGGGAAAACGTTGACCAATTATATTCAAGAGCGTCGGATTCAGGCTGGGAAAATGCTGCTTGCAGAAACGAAGCTAACAATTAGCGAGATTGGGCAGCAAGTAGGCTTTGAGAACGATAATTATTTTATAAAAATCTTCAAAAAGTGGTGTGGTGTCACGCCAAATGAATTCCGTAAAGAACCAAAAAACGTTCTATAAGTTCCCAAATGTAGTTCATCCCCCAGAATCCGCTCTGATGATAAAGTTATAGATGTAGAGCACAACACATAATCCTTCCAAGGGGGAAGCTATCTATGAAGAAAAAGTGGTATCCTGCATTGCTTTCTGTCTTATTAGCAGGTACGATGCTGGCTGGTTGTGGGAGTGGTGGAAGTAATGAATCGCAGGGCAGTGCAAATGGAGAAACAGCAAAGGAGAAAATAAAGCTTACGATGTGGGGGGCAGTTCCTGCAGAAGCCGGGCCTCAAGCTGTAGTTGATAACTGGAATAAAGATCATCCAGATATTCAAGTCGAGTATATCCGTAATGTAAATGACGATGCAGGCAACTTAAAGCTGGACACTGCTTTGATGACCAATCAAAACATAGACCTTTTCATGAACTACGATCTTGCTCATTTACAGAAACGTATGGATGCAGGCGTTGCCTTGGATCTAAGCACGAAAACAGATTATGATATCGACAGCCAGATCGGCGAGGACGCAGCGATGTGGAAAATCAATGATAAATACTATGGGATTCCTACAAAGAAAAACATGGCGTTTGTATGGTTGAACAAAGATATGCTGGATGCAGCAGGATTACCAATTCCTGCGGTGGACTGGACTTGGTCAGATCTTGAGGAGTATGCGAAGAAGCTAACGAAACCTGGTGTGTACGGATTATTGCAGGCAGATTCCTCCTTCGCAACAACGATGGACGGTACGCTTGCTGGAATGGGTGTGAAACAGGCGGATGGTACTTCAAACTTTGGAAATGATCTCTGGAAACAGCAACTGGAAATATTGCATAACATGATGTTCGTGGACAAATCCACACCGGAATATGGGGAGCAGCTGACCAGTAAAATGCCGGTTGATACCATGTTCCTGCAAGGCAAAGCGGCAATGCTGGCAGCCGGTGAGTTTATTTTCCGCAATGCGAACAACTTGAAGGACTATCCGCATGATTTCAAAACCGCGTTCGCCGCTATTCCAAAAGTGAATAAAGATCAAAAGGATTATAAATATTCGGGCGGTGTGGGCGACATGCTTGCTCTTAATGCAAAGTCCAAGAACCTGGATGCGGCTTGGGAGTTCGCAAAATGGTATGCGGATGGCGGTATGCTGCCAATGGCAAGCGGGGGGCGTATTCCAGCCTCTAAGAGTGTAGACAGTAAGGAAGCGATGAGCCTTCTCTTGAATGGTGTAGAAGACAAATATGATACAGATTCAATGAATAATATTGTATTCGGCAAATTCCCATCCTTCCAGCTAAATGTACCTCAACAAGCCATTGATGCACGTAAAGAAGAGTATGAAAAATACTTCTTAAATAAGCAAGATATTGATACCACGATGAAAAATATGCAAACCCGTTCGCAAGAGTTAATGAAATAAAGAAATAGCTGGCACAAAAGAGAAGGAGGAAGAATTCTTCGTTCTTCTCTTTCGTGTACCCATTTTTCAGCATACGAAAGGCGGCGATACCGTGAAGCGGAGAAGCTGGATGGACAGACAAGGCTGGATCGGCATGACTTTTATTCTCCCGAATATGATTGGTATTCTCTTATTCTTTGTGATTCCTGCAATCTTTTCCTTTGTCCTGATGTTTACGAATTATCAATTTTCAAATCCGAATTGGCAATTTACCGGGCTGGATAATCTCAAACGGTTGTTCCATGACGATAATTTCTATGCCTCGATCAAATATACGGTGATATTCCTGATATCGGTTCCAGTATCGATGGTGCTCGCTTTTATTGTGGCGCTATTTCTAAACCGCAGTGTGTATCTTAAAGGATTATTGCGTGGAATGTTTTTCCTGCCGTATATCTCTAGTGGAGTAGCCGTTGCATTTGTCTGGATGCTGCTATTTCAGCCTTCACAGGGGCCCATCAATGAACTGCTTCGCTGGATTGGCATAACATCGCCGCCAGGGTGGTTTGCGGATACGGAAACCGCAATGTATGCCATTGATATCGTACAGATCTGGCTGATGCTTGGCTACAATATGATCATATATTTAGCAGCACTACAGGAAATTTCGACAGAACAGCTGGAAGCTGCCCGGATCGATGGTGCAAGCACATTCAAAACAACATGGAAAATTGTATGGCCTCTTGTTAGTCCAACAACTTTTTTATTAATGATTACCGGATTAATTATGACGATGAAATCGTTCTCGATTATTCAAGCCATTACGGCTGGAGGACCTAGCGGAAGTACGACGGTCTTATCACTATTCGTTTATAAAACAGCATTCAGTTATTACGATATGGGATATGCTTCAGTCATTTCATGGTTCTTGTTCGCCGTCATTCTCGTCATTACAGTCATTCAGTGGATCGGCCAAAAGCGCTGGGTTCATTACTAAATAACCCTACAAAGTGGTGCTTTGCGGGAGACCCCGAAACCATAAATTAAAGGAGCAGGCGGTATGAATGAAAAAGCAGGAAACATGAAGGTGAAGCTGCCAGTAACGATCATCATGTTTGTTCTAGGACTATTTATGATTGTGCCTTTTCTATGGATGCTCAGCACATCTTTCCAGACACCTGCCGAGGTGTTTAACGAATGGCTGCCTTCATCTCTCAACTGGAGCAATCATATTCGGGTGTGGACAGGAAGTTATGATTTTGTTCCGTATTATTTAAATTCACTTAAGATATCGATTATTGGAACTGCGGGAGCTGTGTTTCTATCTGCCCTTGCCGCTTACGGATTTTCACGTACTTCGTTTAAAGGGCGGGATGGCCTATTTGTCATATATCTATCCATGATGATGGTTCCACCGCAGGTGCTTTTTGTTCCTAAGTTTATCATGTTTAACTGGGTTGGGATTTACAATACGCATTTGGCCCTAATCCTTCCAGCCATGTTCTCGATCTTCGGTGTATTTATGCTTCGGCAGTTCTTTATGGGCATTCCTAAGGAAATTACGGAATCTGCTTTTCTGGATGGAGCCGGTCATTACAAAATATTTTTCCGCTTAATTCTGCCATTAGCGAAGCCGGCAATCGCTACGTTTGCTATTCTTGATTTCTCCTGGCAATGGAATGATTATGAGAATGCGCTTGTATTTTTGCAGAGCCCTAAGCTATATACCATTCCGCTTGGATTGCAGAATTTTATTCTTGAGAACAATGTGGATTACAACGGGATGATGGCCGCTTCGTCGGCTGCGATCATTCCAATGATTGTTATCTTCTTCATAGGTCAGAAATATATTATTCAAGGAATTTCTAGCTCGGCTGTGAAAGGCTAACTATAGGAGGGATACTGACATGAGAACAGAAACGGTTAAATCCGATGTGACAGTGGTCGGGGGTGGACTTGCAGGGATGAACGCGGCGATTGCTGCAGCACGTCTTGGGTTAAAGGTAGCACTGGTACAGAATCGTCCTGTACTTGGTGGTAACTCGAGTTCAGAGGTTCGGGTATGGGTATGTGGTGCAACAGGACATGGTGTAAATCGCTATGCACGTGAGACAGGCATTATGGGTGAGCTGTTCATCGAGAATCAATACCGGAACCCGGAAGGGAATCCATATCTATGGGATCTAACCTTGCTCGAAGCGGTGAAGGTAGAATCGAATATCAGCTTGTTCCTAAATACCGATGTACGTGAAGTGGAAGCGGAAGGTGAGGCAGAGGAGCGTACGATTCAGAGTGTGACCGGCTGGATGATGGGATCTGAGCGTTTAATCACGTTCGAGAGCGATGCTTTCATCGATTGTACGGGTGATGGTTTAGTGGGCTTCCTAGCAGGAGCGGATTTCCGATTAGGACGTGAAGCCCGTCATGAATTTAATGAGGAATGGGCACCAGAAGTGCCTGATAATATTACATTAGGCAGTACATTATTATTCTATACACAGGATACTGGAAAACCGGTACGTTATGTTGCACCCTCATTCGCGAAGGATATTACAACAACGTCTATCCCGATCCGCCGGGTCATTCGGAGTGGGGATTCAGGCTGTCACTATTGGTGGATTGAGTGGGGCGGCGAGCTTGATACGGTGGATGAGAATGAACGTATACGTGATGAACTATCCTCTGTTATTTATGGGATTTGGGATTACATTAAAAACTCAGGTCATTTTGATGCCGAAAATATGACGCTGGAGTGGGTTGGCTCAATTCCGGGTAAACGTGAATACAGACGGTTTGTTGGCGATACGATCTTAACGCAAAATGATATTCTTGCGCAGCGTGAATTTGCAGACCGGATTGGATTCGGAGGATGGTCGATTGATCTGCATCCACCGCAAGGGATGTACGCAGAAGAGAGTGGCTCCAAGCATCTGCATGCGGACGGGATCTACCATATTCCATTTGGTTCGCTATATTCGAAGAATGTGCGGAATCTATTCTTCGCGGGTCGTAATATCAGTGCATCTCATGTGGCTTTTGGAACCACACGTGTTATGGCAACCTGTGCGATCATGGGTGAAGCAGCTGGAGCAGGTGCAGCTTTATCCGTCATCAAAGGTGTGACCCCACGTGTAATTCGCGAGCATCATATGCATGAATTACAACAGGTGATGTTAAAGCAAGATGCTTCGATTATTGGATTACGTAACGAAGATCCACTGGACCTCGCCAGAAAAAGCGAGATTCATGCATCCAGCACGTTGAATGGTATCCTGCTGGATCGTCCAGCCGAAGCTTATGAGCTTTCTCATGATGTAGGGATTTTGTTTCCGGTTGAAGGAAGTATCCGTGGGTTAAGGCTGCTTGTGTCAGCAACTATTCAGACGCAGCTGACCGTGGAGATATGGACGACTGGACGCGCGGAAAATTACGTGCCGGCGGAGTGCAAACAGGTTGATGTTATACCAGTACAGGCTGGAGAGCAGCAATGGATTGAAGTACCGATACAAGAGGAGAAATGTAGTCTTATCGGTGAATGTAATATCTTCGCTATTATTCGAGCTAATGAACACCTTCAATTGCATATTTCACAAACCCCAATCACAGGTGTCATTACATTTGAGCGCGGTGCTAAATCCGTTGTTGATTCAGCGCTGGAGGATCATCAGCCAGATCAGCCGGTGATAGAGTGGAGCATGAAACAACTTGTACGCAGGCATTTCTGCTTTGCAGTAGAAACATCGGCATATGCTGCATCTAAAGTCATTGATGGATATGTTCGACCTTTCGCGGGGCCGCATAGCTGGGTTTCTGAGCCGATGACCGCGGGTAGATCGGAGTGGGTAGAGGTGCGTCTCCCGGATGCTGCTCCAGTCTCCGAAATCCACTTCACCTTTAATGATGATGTCAATGAAGATCTCATCAACTTACATCACCATGAAACGCCATTTCTAGTGATTCCTGAACTGGTAAAGAACTATGATGTAGAGCTGCTCATTGATGGCGCGTGGCAAGTCATGCTCCGTGTCAAAGATAACCATCGCCGGAAGAATGTTCATCGATTAGAGACGCCTGTCCTTACAGATGCTGTCCGGATCGTTATTCATGAAACTAACGGTGGAGTACATGCCGAACTTGTGGAAATGCGGATTTATCAAGAAGCAACGGCTTTGCCGTCCTTATAGGGACGGTATCCGTTTCTGCGGGAAATACAAAATATATAGGATAACGTAAAACTTATACTTTCTTATATTATAAAATAGAGTTCATTTATAAATGAACGCCCTCGGAGGGAAGCCGTCAGGCTTCCCTTTTCTTGTTTTTTAGATTACACTATTCAAACGATATTTTTATATAAAGGAGACAGCTAATGACAACGAAGACTAATGGCCGTCCCCCTGAGGCTGTATACATTCATATCCCTTTTTGTACCAATAAGTGCTTTTATTGTGATTTCAATTCCTATGTACTCAAGGATCAGCCAGTTATGGATTATCTCGAAGCTTTGGATCGAGAGATGGAGCAGACCGTCAAGAACACCCCTCCGGGTGTTATCAAAACGATCTTCGTCGGCGGAGGCACACCCACTGTTTTAAAACCTGATGAAATGGCTTATTTCTTAAAGTCTGTTCGCACGCATTTCCCAAACTGGGATAAAGATATTGAGTTCTCTATGGAAGCTAACCCTGGAACAACGGATCTGGACAAGCTGACGGTTATGAAAGAAGGCGGCGTGAACCGGGTGAGCTTTGGTGTTCAAGCATTTCAGAACGAGCTGCTCACAGGCATCGGCCGGATTCATAATGTAGATGATGTATACCGGAGCCTAGAGAATGCACGTGCAGTTGGACTAAATAATCTTTCGGTTGACCTGATGTTTGGGCTGCCTAATCAAACTGTTGAGATGTTGGGCGAAAGTATCACCAAGGCGTTGGAGCTGGATCTACCCCACTATTCTATTTACAGCTTGAAGGTGGAGGAGAATACTCTTTTTCACACGCTGTTTAATAAGAACAAACTTCCTCTTCCTAATGAAGAAGATGAATTGCAAATGTACCTCCTGTTGATGTCCTCTATGAAGGAAGCGGGTTACAATCAATACGAGATCAGTAACTTCGCGAAACCAGGAATGGAGAGCCGCCATAATATCACCTACTGGCGTAATGAAGATTATTATGGTCTAGGAGCAGGAGCGCATGGATATGTGGGACGTCAGCGGCATATTAATGTTAAGGGCGTAAATCCATATGTAGAAGCCACACGTAAAGGGCTGCCACGACTGGATGCATACCCAATCTCAGAAGCAGAAGCGATGGAAGACTTTATGATGGTCGGCTTGCGTATGCATGAGGGCGTCTCTAATGAAGCTTTTCAGGCGCAATTCGGGCGTTCAATAGAGGAAGTATTCGAGAAATCCTTGCATAAAATGCTGCATGCAGGGCTGTTGGAACAAGAAGCAGGGGTTTACCGACTCAGCAAGCAAGGAATCTTGTTTGGGAACGATGTTTTTGCTGAATTTGTAGGCGCCCTGACAGAAGTTTAATTTTAAAATACCCCTTGAATTGTAATTCACTCTGTTGTATATTTATTCATATTATCAACAGAGGGGTGAACCAAAGTGCTTGCCAAGACGGAAATGATTCGCCATTCGTCTCCAGCGGGAGACGCACAGGTGATTTGTAGAAATGCTGTGGTAGAAGACGTTGAGCCATTGTATCTAATGATAGAAGAGTATGCCCAGCGCGGCATCATGTTGCCCCGTTCCCGGCAGGCGCTGACACGCCAGATCGATCAATTCGTAGTTGCCGAAATCGAAGGCAGATTCGTAGGCTGTGGTTCACTTTTCAAGCTCGGGAATGATCTCGTAGAGATTCGTTCAATTGGATTGAATGATGAAGGCAAGGGTAAAGGCGTAGGCTCCATGATATTGGCGAAGCTGGTCGAGGAAGCTAGGAACCAGAAAATCCCAAAGGTTATGGCACTAACCTATGCTGTTGATTTTTTTCTTAGAAATGGATTTGAAGTTGTCCAGAAAGAGATTTTCCCTGAAAAAGTATGGACAGATTGCGTGAATTGTAAAAAGCAGCATGCCTGCGATGAAATAGCAGTGCTTAAGATACTGAACTGACTTGACAATGTCAATGTCAGTTTGGTATTTTTGTATTAGTGGTTAGCACTCATCTGAGTCGAGTGCTAACGAATCGGAGCCACAGCCGATAGGAGGGAATAACATGTTAACTGATCGCCAGAGAATGATACTAAATGCAATTGTGGATGATTATATTTCATCGGCAGAGCCAGTAGGATCTCGCAGCATTTCTAAACGGGGAGATGTAGGATACAGTCCGGCTACGATTCGAAATGAAATGGCTGACCTAGAGGATTTAGGTTATCTCGAGCAGCCTCATACATCGGCGGGAAGAATTCCTTCCCATAAAGGATACCGATATTATGTGGATCATTTGGTACCGTGGAATTCCGCCGAAACGGCAGAAATGGGCACGATCCGCGCTTTTTTTGCCGAGAAGCTAAATGCAATGGAGCAGGTAATCCAACATGCGGCGATGATTCTTTCCAATATGACGAATTATACTTCCATCCTGCTGGGACCGGAGGTTTTTCATACTTCATTGCGTCATTTTCAGTTGTTACCACTAGATGATACAACCGCTGTGGCCATTATCGTCACAAGTACGGGGCAAGTTGAGAATCGTACGGTGAACATTCCGCCGGAGATTTCTGTTTCCGAGATGGAGAAAGTGGTTAACCTACTGAATAGTAAACTGGTCAATGTACCACTCTATAAGCTGAAGACTCGGCTCTATTCCGAGCTTGGCGAAGAAATGCAGCGTCACATCTCACATTATGAAGAATTAATGCAGGTGCTGGACACCGCGCTGGAAAGCGATCAAGAGCAGCGCATCTATCTCAGCGGAGCAACGAATATGCTGACACAGCCTGAGTTCAAAGACGTAGACAAGGTGAAGAGTATTCTTGATCTGCTGGAAGAGACACCGACACTGCTCAAAATGCTGGCCCCTACAGTGGGTGGCACAGGTATTCAAGTACGAATAGGAACAGAAAACAATCACGAAGCGTTCGCTAACTGTAGTCTGATCACCGCCACTTATTCACTTGATGGGCAGGCACTAGGAAGCATTGGGATCCTTGGGCCGACCCGTATGGAATATGCAAGAGTGATGGGGATCTTGGGCATTTTATCCCGAGATTTGACAGCGATGCTGGCGCACTGGTATAAGTGAACAGAGTCAACATGATTTCGTGAATGATTTTAAGGAGGTGAAGACAACTTGAAAAAGGAACAAGTTCAAGATTCTAATGAATTCAAAGAGGAATTGATCAATGAGGAGCCTGTGGCTGAAGTAGTCTCAGATGCCGACTCATTTACAGCTGAAAACGTTAGTGAAGGTGCTTCAGATACAGGTGCTGAGGTGAAACGCCTACAGGATCTTGCTGATGAATATCAAGGTCGTGCACTGCGTGCACAAGCTGATTTTGATAACTTCCGTCGTCGTACCCAGAAGGAAAAAGAAGAGTTGGCTCAATATGCTACCTCCAAGCTCCTGACGGAATTGCTTTCCGTGCTGGACAATTTCGAGCGTGCGTTAGTCACTACTCCAGCTAATCCTGAATCCGAAGCTTTCGCGAAGGGCGTTAATATGATTTTCCGTCAGCTGGATGGGGTATTGAAGGCTGAGGGGCTTACAGCTATGGAAACAGTAGGACAGCCTTTTAATCCTGAATACCATCAGGCTATTATGCAGGTTGAGAGCGAGGAGTACGAAGAGGGTATCGTTACAGAAGAGGTTCAAAAGGGATATCTTCTGAAAGATAGAGTTCTTCGTCCGGCCATGGTCAAAGTCAGCATGTAGTCTGTCTATATAGGACGGGCAGTTTCTGCTCGCCATAAAGCAGCAGTGCTTTTGCCTACTATTTATCCGATTGCAGGCTGTTGCCCGGATAGTTTATTATCAATCGAATTTTTTTGATATTTTTATAAATTTATTGAGCTTAGGCTCCATATAACTTTAGAGGAGGCAAATTATTGTGAGTAAAGTTATCGGTATTGACTTAGGAACCACGAACTCTTGCGTTGCCGTTATGGAAGGCGGCGAAGCCGTAGTAATTCCAAACCCAGAAGGCGCGCGTACAACCCCTTCGGTTGTAGGCTTTAAGAAAGACGGCGAGCGTATCGTCGGTGAAACGGCTAAACGCCAAGCAATTACTAACCCTGATCGTACGATCAGCTCTGTTAAACGTCACATGGGTACTAACCACAAAGAAAGCATTGATGGTAAAGACTACTCCCCACAAGAAATTTCGGCAATGATTCTGCAAAAGCTGAAATCCGATGCAGAGGCTTATCTTGGCCAAACTGTTACTCAAGCAGTTATCACTGTTCCTGCTTATTTTAATGACAGCCAACGTCAAGCTACCAAAGATGCAGGTAAAATTGCAGGTTTGGAAGTTCTGCGTATTGTGAACGAGCCAACAGCAGCAGCTTTGGCATATGGTCTGGAGAAATCCGAAGATCAAACCATTCTAGTCTATGACCTTGGTGGCGGTACTTTTGACGTATCCATCCTTGAACTTGGTGATGGCTTCTTCGAAGTAAAAGCTACAAGCGGCGACAACAAGCTGGGTGGCGACGACTTTGACCAAGTGGTTATGGATTACCTGGTATCCGAATTCAAAAAAGAGCAAGGCATTGATCTGAGCAAAGATAAATCTGCTGTGCAACGTTTGAAAGATGCAGCTGAAAAAGCGAAAAAAGAATTGTCAGGCGTACTGACAACAACTGTATCGCTTCCGTTCATCACTGTGGTTGACGGCGTACCTCAGCACTTAGAGATCAACTTGACTCGTGCGAAATTTGATGAACTGACTGCTGGTCTGGTAGAACGTACATTGGGACCAACTCGTCAAGCATTGTCTGATGCTGGCATGACCCCTGCAGACCTTACTAGAATCGTTCTGGTTGGTGGTTCTACACGTATCCCAGCTGTACAAGATGCTATCAAAAAGCTTACTGGCAAAGAACCACACAAAGGTGTGAATCCGGATGAAGTAGTAGCTCTTGGTGCTGCTGTTCAAGCGGGTGTATTGACTGGTGATGTTAAAGACGTTGTATTGCTTGACGTAACTCCGCTTTCCCTGGGTATTGAAACTGCAGGTGGCGTGTTCACGAAGATGATCGAGCGTAATACTACGATTCCTACAAGCAAATCCCAAGTATTCTCAACCTTTGCTGACAACCAACCTAGCGTAGAGATTCACGTGCTGCAAGGTGAGCGTCAAATGGCAAATGGCAACAAGACACTGGGACGCTTCATGCTGAACGAGATTCCACCAGCACCACGTGGCGTGCCACAAATCGAAGTTTCTTTCGATATTGATGCCAACGGTATCGTAAATGTATCTGCAACAGATAAAGGCACGAACAAGAGCCAAAAAATCACTATCACTTCTTCCAGCGGCCTGAGCGACGCAGAAGTAGAACAAATGATGAAGGATGCCGAGCTTCACGCTGAGGAAGACCGTAAGCGTAAAGAACTGGTGGAAGCGAAGAACGGTGCTGACCAACTCGTGTATTCTACTGAAAAAGTAATTAAAGACCTTGGCGATAAAGCTGATGCTTCTGATGTTGAAAAAGCAAATGAAGCTAAAGATAAAGTTAAAACAGCACTTGAAACTGACAATCTTGAAGAAATCAATGCAGCTACAGAAGCATTGACTGAGATTGTACAACAGTTGTCCATGAAGCTGTACGAACAAGCTGCTCAAGCTGAGCAAGGTGCTGAAGGTGGCGCTGGAGCCGCTGAAGGCGCTCCTAAAAAAGATAATGTAGTTGACGCTGACTATGAGGTTGTTGACGAAGATAAGAATCAAGGGTAACCTTATACGATAAGTGTAATAGGAAACTGATAAATTCTTATATAGTTAAGAAGGGAAGGTCAAAACCGGGTCATCCCGTGTTTTGACTTTCCTTTTGTAATATCAGATTGCACACTCTTTGCGAATGCGCCTTCTGATATTGTAAGAATAAACATCGCTGAATCTGGATGGTCAGATCCTGAGGTTTTATCGTATAATGGTTTGTTTGACAGGTAATAAGGAATTTGAGTATGTATGCACGGAGGTGAAAGCAGTGGCAGATAAACGCGATTATTATGAAGTGCTTGGCCTTAGTAGAGATGCTTCAGACGATGAGGTGAAAAAAGCGTACCGGAAATTGGCGCGCCAATATCACCCAGACGTGAATAAAGCAGATGACGCTGAAGCTAAGTTTAAGGAAGTAAAAGAAGCTTATGATGTTCTTAGTGATGGACAACAGCGAGCTAGATATGACCAATATGGCCATATTGACCCTAACCAAGGTATGGGCGGCTTCGGAGGCGGCGGTGGTGGCGACTTCGGAGGGCTTGGCGATATCTTTGATATGTTCTTTGGAGGCGGCGGACGCCGTGATCCTAACGCACCGCAGCGCGGTGGGGATTTGCAGTATACCATGACCATTGAATTCAAGGAAGCGGTATTCGGCAAAGAAACCGATATTACTATTCCACGTACAGAAACTTGCGATACCTGCTACGGCTCCGGGGCTAAACCGGGCACTAAACCAGAGACTTGTTCCGTATGTCATGGTAGTGGACAACAGGAATTCGTACAGAATACACCGCTTGGACAGATGCGTAATCGTCGTCCTTGTTCACATTGCAGTGGTACAGGTAAGATTATTAAGGAAAAATGTACGACTTGCGCCGGACAGGGTAAGGTTAAAAAGCAACGCAAGATCCATGTGCGCATCCCGGCCGGTGTTGATGACGGTGCACAGCTGCGCATGACTGGCGAAGGCGAAGGCGGCTTACGCGGCGGTCCTGCTGGAGACTTGTATATTGTTATCCGTGTTAAATCGCATGATTTCTTCGTGCGTGAGAACGATGATATTATGTGCGAGGTTCCGCTTACGTTTGCACAGGCAGCACTTGGTGATGAGATTGAAATTCCAACCTTAACCGAAAAAGTGAAGCTGAAGATTCCTGCCGGAACGCAAACAGGCACTTTCTTCCGCCTCAAAGGTAAAGGTGTTCCACGTCTGCGTGGATCTGGCCAAGGTGATCAGCATGTACGGGTAATTGTTGTGACACCTAGCAAGCTCAATGAAGAGCAAAAAGAATTGCTACGCCAGTTCGCTTCTCTGAACGGAGAAAACACACATGAGCACGAGCAGTCCTTCTTTGATCGTGTGAAACGTGCGTTTCGCGGGGACTGATATCCTAACTCATTCATTCAGTAAATGAATAGAAAAAGACAGCAGAGCAGCGACCTCCCGTTCTTGGGGGATCGCGGCTCTGCGTTTTTGTTTAGCATGAGATTAGGGCAGGGCCAGTTAACTAACCTCATGCAAATCTTTGGAGGAGCTGTGATGCTTGAACCTGCGGAATTCTGCGTGTTTGGCTAACTCGGCCAATCCCGTAACCTCGGTAAACCTGGTAACCCCGGTAAATTCGGTAACCCCGGTAACCCCGGTGAACCCGGTGACCCCGACAACCCCGAACCCCGAACCCCGAACCCCGAACCCCGAACCCCGAACCCCGAACCCCGAACCCCGAACCCCGAACCCCGAACCCCGAACCCCGAACCCCGAACCCCGAACCCCGAACCCCGAACCCCGAACCCCGAACCCCGAACCCCGAACCCCGAACCCCGAACCCCGAACCCCGAACCCCGAACCCCGAACCCCGAACCCTTAACCTTGGAACCCCCGACTGGTCTCCAGCTTTTTTAAACACACTAAATGCTTTGAATTATCTACGTGGGCTTGCGGACCCAGAAGACGCTATTTGCAAATTTATCGCCTTTTGAGCGAAGTTTCGGACTCCAGTGCAGCTATTGCCCAGAAAAGCGCTCGTATTTGGTGTTTTTCGTGCTAATAGCGACTATGAGGTCAGTTGGTATGGCAAATGTCGCATAATTCAGCGTTTAAGTGCAACTGTGTCCGATAGTGCCGAGCATAATCTTCTGCGTGGATAGGACCCAGAAGAATCTGGAGGCTTACGGACCCAGATGACGCTATTTGCAAATTTTTCTCCTTTTGAGCGAAGTTTCGGACTCCAGTGCAGCTATTGCCTAGAAAAGTGCTCATATTTGGTGTTTTACGTGCTAATAACGACTATGGGGTCCGTTGGCATGGCAAAAGTCGCATAAATCAGCGTTTAAGTGCAACGGTGCCCGATAGTGCCGAGCATAATCTTCTGCGTGGATAGGACCCGGAAGAGGCTGGAGGCATACGGACCCAGAAGACGCTATTTGCAAATTTATCGCCTTTTGAGCGAAGTTTCGGACTCCAGTGCAGCTATTGCTCAGAAAAGTGCTCATGATTGGTGTTTTTCGTGCTAATAGCGACTATGGGGTCCGTTGGCATGGCAAATGTCGCATAAATCAGCGTTTAAGTGCACCTGTGTCCGATAGTGCCGAGCATAATCTTCTGCGTGGATAGGACCCAGAAGAATCTGGAGGCTTACGGACCCAGAAGACGCTATTTGCAAATTTTTCTCCTTTTGAGCGAAGTTTCGGACTCCAGTGCAGCTATTGCCTAGAAAAGTGCTCATATTTGGTGTTTTACGTGCTAATAGCGACTATGGGGTCCGTTGGCATGGCAAAAGTCGCATAAATCAGCGTTTAAGTGCAACGGTGTCCGATAGCGCTGAGAATAATCATCTGAGTGGATAGGACCCAGAAGAATCTGGAGGCTTACGGACCCAGTTGATGCTATTTGCACATTTATCGCCTTTTGAGCGAAGTCGGACTCAGCTGATGCAATTTGCACATTTTTCTCCTTTTGGGCGAAGTTTCGGACTCCAGTGCAGCTATTGCCCAGAAACACGCTCATATTTGGTGTCTTTCGTGCCAATAGCGACTATGGGGTCCGTTGGCATGGCAAATGTCGCATAATTCAGTGTTTAAGTGCAACTGTGTCCGATAGTTGTCTCGTATGCGCCGCAGAAGTGACCTTAAGACGAGAAAGCCCCAGCAGCCATTTGGCTGCTGGGGCTTTCTTTGAGAGTTCAACTAGATACTGTTTAAGAACGTAGGTCCTCAAACACACGGCTCAGAATGGTTGCTGCTTGTGCACGAGTCAGAGTGCCTTGTGGATTGAAGTTGTCCGCACCAACGCCCTTGAGATAACCTTTGCTTACAGCATAGGCTACGGCGTTACGTGCTTCTGCAGCGATGTTGTCGGCATCCTTAAAGCTCAAAGGAGTCTTAGCTACTGTAAGATCAGCGCCTAGGGCCTCAGCAATGATAAGGGCTGCTTCTTCGCGAGTCAGCACATCGCGTGAACCACTTTGTTTGATACGAGTATTCCATGTGTCACCTTTTCCGAGTAGACGGTCGAAGAGCGTTAACAGTTCCGCTTGATTTAAGGTGTCAGCAGGTTTGAAGCTGCCATCGGTTCCTTTGCCGGCAATGATGCCATGAGCAGCAAGAACTTCGATATCGCCTTTAGCCCAGTGTGTGTCGATATCCTTGAAGCTTACATTATGGGATGCAACGCTATAAGAGCCGTCGCCAGTAACTGTAAACTGTAGAATACCTTCTTTAGAGAAAGATCCAGGTTGCAGATAGGACCATTTATGATCCTTTGTTTCTGCATAGGCGGCAGTTTTTCGAGCATCACGTAGACTGCTGTCTTTTAGATTAAGCTGAAGGGTAACCGGCTTTCCGGTTGTCCAACCATTTTTGATGGTAAGAATGGAAGAACCAATATTGATCGCAGCTGAGCTTCCTGATAACACTGCTGCATCACTAGCATCAGCCAGACTTATCGTAAGCAACAAACCACTGCTGCTAATGAAATCCGGAAGGGTTGCCGCTGGAATAAGAACATTGAATCCATTACCGTTAAGGCTGAGTGCATTCTCCGATTTCTTCAACTGTTCAGCTTGCGCCGGGGTAAGCGTAATAACAACTTGGCTATACTTATTGAAATTCACATCGCTAAGATCAAGTACAGAAGTCTTATCTTTTGCATTCTGAATCGAATTTGTTAATGCAGTATCTAAGATATTAAACACCGCTGAAGCTTTACCACCAGCTGGATCGGCTGTCTCTACTAGCTTCCCGGATTTCGAAGAAGGTCCAGGAGTGGGAGTGCTGGTTGCTGTAGGTACATACGACTCAGAAGATGGAGGCGATGTAGGCGATGGTGTTGGTGTCGGTGTTGGTGTTTCTGTTGGATCTGGCGTTGCTGATGGCGTTGGCGTTGGTGTCGGTGTCGGTGTCGGTGTCGGCGTTGGTGTAGGTTTTTCAGGTGTGTTTACAGTTACACTTACTGTTCTCAAACCAGATGGGATAGTTGATGTTGTGGCATCATTCCAAATCTGGACATCATATAGCTCAAAGGAATAATCTCCTGCTGTTGCTGGTTCGAAGGTTATTTGGGCTAGTGAGCCAGAGCCGTGATAAGCACCTCCTGACAGATTGACACTATATTGTGTCAGTTTGTGGCCGTCTCCAAGATCATACGTTTGTGAATATTCTGTAAGTGGAACACTAGAGAAATGCTCCTCTTGATACGTAACCAGCTGTACGCTTGGCTGGATTACCGGTGTTTCAAGGGAATCATCGTATATGACACCGAATGAAGCCCCATAGACGCCATAAACCTCGTCTGTCACGGAATAATCTAAATCAACGGTCACAGATTGTCCTACTTCAATGGTGGATGCAGAAAGAGCCGGAGTTACTGTGAAAGTACCGTCCCCTGTGCTATAAAGCAGCCGCTGTACGTAATCATCGTCGTCTGCACCATTGCCTACTTTATCGACCACATGGACTTTGTACTCATTTAGCCCCTCGTTAACAGGAACATCAATGGTAAAGGCACCGTTATTTGCAATCACACCGCCAAATTTATAAGCATTCCCATCATAATGTTTGCCTTCGGCATATACGGTAAACCAGTTTCCAATAGGGTTTGTATTAGAAATATAATAGGCCATTAGGTCATCATCAATGAAACCACTAATTTGTGCCACGCCAGGATCGGTTGGCGCTTCGCGTTCATACTCCTCAATGGTGATGCCGGAAACTAGTGGCTTCTCGGTATCAATTGTGAACTCGGCCTTTTGTTTCTCGAGCAGTTGCCCATTGGGAAGCACAGGAATGATGTAGTAGTGACCATCTGCTAAAGTAGACTTGGCGGAGGTCTCCAGGTCTGTTAATGTTCCATCCCAATTTGGAACTTCGTATACACCACGATAGATCTTCTCATCGATCGCATAAACTTCACCTAAAACTGTTGCAGGAGCATCTTTTGAAGAGGCAACGAAACTTATGCCTTCCAGCTCTTCATTGACAGAAAAGGTAAATGTGGTGTCGTCTGAGCGACCATCACCATTAGGTGAAATTTGTGGACTTTCAAAAGAGAGCTGATTAATAGGTGCTACATTAAATTGGTCACCTACAACAACGTTAAATGGCAGACGAAGGGTTTCTGTATCAGAGGTAAGTAACAGGATGCCTTCATGTGCGCCCTCTTTTGCTGTTTTAGATACATTGAGTGTAAATTGTGCATATTGATCTGCCCCTGAGGTAACGCTGTTTGGTGCAAAATCAATACTAATATCAGTAGGAGCTTCTGTCAGCCATTTGGTGGACAGGGTGTATGTTTCTCCATTCCCTTTAAAGTCCTCTACATAGACAGCTTTCGTTACAGTAACACCCTTTGGCTGTAAGCCGAAGGATAAGGAACCTGTGTAATAAGGAATTTCAACAGTACCCGGAAGACCGCTGTTAAGGATCTCACCGACTTTAGCAATGGATTTAGCGTTTATCGACTTCTCCAGATTAATTAAACCTGCACCTTGTTGGTACAAGGAGTAAGAATTCCCATCACGGTTAAAAATAGGATCAGCATTGTTCATCAGCAGAGCTTTAATTTCATTTGGCTTCAGATCAGAGTTTTTACTCAGTAACAAAGCCACAGCTCCTACAACATGTGGGGTTGCCATGCTAGTACCATTTTTTAAGCCGAAAGCATGGTCATAGTTCCCATCCCAGCTAGGGATCGTTGAGTTGATATTGACTCCGGGCGCTACAACATCAGGTTTTATTAGATAATCGGGCATCCCTGGACCCATAGAACTGAAGTTTGCTAACTGATTTACTTCAAGCGCTATATAGTAACTGATTATATCTTTAGCAGCAGCCATCTGAGTTTTTATTTTTTTGCCATCGGCTTGACTGATTCCGTAGGTAGGAATGTAATCCCCAGGCGCACCAAGGGTGGGGCTGATTTCACCAGGCTCATTATTGGCAATCAGCAAAAGCTTCGCACCCGCAGCTTTGGCATTAAGAGATTTGTCTGAGAAGCTCAGCGAGCCCCGATCAACAAGCACTACCTTATCTTTGACATCCAGATTTTTGTAATCGGAAGGACTCCCAAGACCAGCGAAAACGATCTTACTGCCAGCAATATTATCGATTAAATCTGGGGAGTAACTGGCTAATGTCCCGGGAATCTTTTTAACATCACCAATATCAAAGAAAGGGGTATTTATCGGAGTGGTAGAAGCTCCAACACTAAGCGCGAGTTGGGCACCAGCGGGCTCGCCCAGTGTTCCTGCATCCGGTCCAGCGTTACCGGCGGCAATAATAACGTTCACGCCCGATTTTACGGTATTGTCTATCGCGATTGAACTCGCGGAATAGCTTTGGTTGACACTAGAGCCTAGAGATAGGTTAATAACATCTGCTCCGTCATCGACTGCTTTCTCAATACCCGCAATTACATCCGCTGTGGAACCAGATCCATAGGGACCAAGTACGCGATACGCATACAATTCTACCTCAGGTGCCACATCTAAAATTGTCCCGGCAACGTGTGTACCATGCGAGGTTTCGTAAGGAGTACCTGCTCTTGGAGGGAAGTTAGCATCAGGGGCTGTTTCAGCCGGATCATCATCCTGATCATATACATCATAGCCACCCTTATAATTATCTTTTAACAAAGGGTGATTCTTATCAATACCAGTATCGACAACAGCTACCTGTATATCTTTGCCTGTGTAACCTAAATCATGTAGTTTGTCCGCGCCTATTAGCTTGCCGCTGTCTGAATAGGAACGTGTAACAGGTAATGTCGCTACTTCAACACTGTCTGCTAGTGCATGTACTTCTTCATTTGGATAGATAGCCGCAACGCCTGGAAGCTCTAACAGCTTGTTTACTTGATTGGCTGGCAGCGTAATGGAATACCCGTTAAAAATCTCACTGTATTCAAAACCGATATCGGCATCGATTTTCTGTGTTGAGGAAATAAAGCTTTTATGCTCTGAGATAATTTTACTGCGTTGTGAGGAGACTGAGGATCGTAAAGAATAAGTTTTTGTCTCATTTACATACACACTGACTGGTTTATTAGTCAATTCCACAATTACTGAAACTGGTGCTGAACCTTTGAGTATTCCAGCATAGTTATGAGGGGTTACACTTTGAGACTGTATATCCGTAACCAGGGTTGAAGATTCAAGGGATGAGTTCGCAAATGCAGCTGATGGAAAAAGAACAGACACAGCCAGTCCGAAGCTTGCCGCTCCAATACCGAATCTTTGAATAGAGTGTTTAAAGGTACGTTTCAAATAAGTTCATCCTCCCAAATGAATTTTTTGTATTGCAATGTGTCTGTGGTTCTCCTCCTCAAAATAAAATGTAAAAAATTATGAAAATTAAATTTATTCTACAGCTATAACTTCAAATCGAATATACAACTTTAGTACCATATTGCAGCGAAGCGTTGAGGAAAATGTCGAATTCCCAGTAGATAAGTGGAATATAAGAAAATCAGAGCATAAAACAAATGAAATTAAGACAATATAAATGAATGCAACAGATATCTGAATTTCAAGCGAGAGCGGGGATAAGATGTCGGAAAGATATATTTTGGCATATTTTAAAAGTCCAGAGGAAGCCGAAGGCGTCGCGCGCAAGCTTCGTGCACTTCGGGCCATTGAAGTTTCCATTGATCGCTTCAGTAGATATGGAGGTACCAGCTTTAGCTCAGGGGTAAATCCGGTGACAGGCAATGTGGCCAGAATGGACTCCATGACTGCTGAGCATGCACACACAGGCATACTTGCAGCTGCGGACACCAGCTCTAGCGGGATGAGTCATGGTGGTAACGGTGGTCCAACGGGGAGAGATATTTTGCTTACGGTTATTGTGCATACGGAGTCCTACGATCAGGCTCTGCGCTTAATTGAAGAAGCAGGCGGGATGGTCTGATCAGGCACTTCATTAAGTAAGAAGAAAGGAGACGAACAATGGATAGAGAGAACTCACAAATCTTCTCCAAGACGGAGAAATTGAAAATGTTATACGAAGCTAAAGCGGAGGATGTAGAATTCTCGGCGGCGGAAGCCGATCTTGATGATATTGAAGCTCAGGATCGCGCACAAGAAGCGGACAAACGTCAGCTGAATGAGATTATGAAGAAAGAATAGCAGCTAAAAAAGCTAAGGCGGATACCTCACTTTGTGGGGTATTTTTGCGTTTGGGCATGTATAATTAGGGTGAAGAGCTTAAGTGTGGGGGGAAAAGATGGATAACGTTATTTTGTGGACAGGGTTAGCCTTATTGATCGCATTATTAACCTATTTGAACCAGAAGCAGTTGTACTCTCCAAAAGTAAAACGCGCCTATCGTGAGTTGCGGGAGCTGACAAAGAAGGTTCGTATGGAGCGCTCTGAGGCGAGCGATTTGTATCGATGGGAAGCAGAATTAACCGAACTAGAGAATCATCCGAATGAACTGAATAAATTGGATGCCGAAATTAGGTTTCATCACGCATTTTTGTTATATCTTGAACGTCACTACCCTTCAGACCCAAGGATTATTGGTTTGAAGCAAGCTGACGCATATCAGAAGGATATGGTTTTGGGGATTAAAATAAAAGATTATAAATCCAATAAGTAAGATAATTTTGAATGTGTGTACAATGGGAAAAGGAAAATATTCGTACAGGTCGCAGACAACTGTTGCATGAAGGTGAGGGTAGGCGTGGCTTGCTGCGCCGCAGTCTGGCTGGAGTGCATTTGAAAACGGAGGAACTTCCATACTTTGCTAAATGGGATTGAGAATGATAGGAATTTGAAAATGAAATTGAGAGTTTGAACCCTAGCTGATATTGCAGCTGGGGTTTTTGTTATTAGATCAGTAAAAATGAACTAAGTTAGGCAAGTTTTTAGTTTATAAGTAAAGCTACCGCTAAGAAGAATTTGAGGGTCTCATAGTCGACGTAGCTGTAGATGCTTTTCTGTTGGAAAATGAAATTAGGGAAAACCTCCCTCTATTTTTCTCTAAATGCTCGAAAAAAAGAGATTTTAGGGAAAACCTCCCTGAAAATCCCCTGAAAAGATAGAAAAAGGCCTGATTTCATGAGTTTTTGGGGAGTATTTCCCTAAATGATAGATCAACCTTCTAATCTTGCACATCATTAGGGATGTTTTCCCTAATTATCATCATTTCGAGTATATTAACGTCTGCAGATGTTATAAATATTTTAAGTAAAATAGCTAATATCACACTACAGATTAAGGATGTATAATTGTTCGAATATACTAGCTACGACCAATCAACTATTGAATTTTTTCAGGGGGAATTAGAATGGGGCTGGTACACTCTCAAGGAGTTACTGATGAGCTTGTTGTTAGATCTTTAGAAAGAAATTTAGCTATTATCCGGTTTGACCTTGATCGCCGGGTAGCTTATGTGAATGAAGTTTTTGCAAATTCCATGGGATATAAAAAAGATGAAATGTACGGAATGCATCATAAAGAGTTCTGTTTTCCACATTTCGCAGATAGCCCAGGTTACGAACGGTTTTGGCAGGATCTTTTTACAGGGAAGAGTTTTCAGGATAAGATCGAACGAATGGATTCGAAAGGAAATGCGGTTTGGCTTGAAGCTACCTACATGCCAGTGTTTGATGAAAGCAATGAACAAGTCATCGGAGTATCTAAAATAGCAACTAATATTACCCAAAGACAAAGTAACATGAGTAATGTTGTGCAACGGATGCAAGAGATGGCAGACAGCTTGAATCAAAGAGCAGATTTAGGTATTGAGCGCAGTCAAGAATTATTACGAAGCATCAACAAAATCGCCGAAGTATCGATAGAAAATACACATACTCTAGCTAATCTTGAAAAGCAAGCTGTATCGATTCATAGCATCGTGCAAACGATTCGCGATATTGCTTCGCAAACGCAATTATTAGCCCTAAATGCAGCTATTGAAGCAGCTCATGCGGGGGAGTATGGGCGAGGTTTTGACGTAGTGGCAAAAGAAGTAAGGAAATTATCTTCCATGGTACAAGATTCGATCATAAAGGTACGGGATAGTGTGGATGCGATCACGCTGGAAATTGGAAAGATCTCTATAGGAACAAATCAAGTGCAAGAAAATATAGAAGATAGTCAGCAGCAGGTTCTGGTAGCGTTGGAGGATTTTTCGAAGATTGCTTCTTCTGCACAAAATCTCGACACACAAGCGCGCGAGGTTATGGATATCCTTTAATTGTTAATATGTATGTTGATAGATTGAATATCAGCAAAAAAGGGTCGGTCTCCTACTTAAAAGAGATGGACCCTTTTATTGTTGGTATTATCCGATTTTGTTAACAATCAAGGTAGGAATCATATATCTATGATTTGTGATGACTCCGTCTACAGTAACACTAACCTTAGTAACTCCGGTGTCCCCAATCGCCCCATCAGAGCCAGTCCCACCTTTAGCCCCCCCGTCACCCCAGTCGCTCCAGTTGCCCCAGTTGCCCCATCATATCCAAGTAATTCTGCTGTAGCTAATCGATGCGGGCTACTAATTTCTCTGCACTGTCTTTACCCCAAAATGAGATTTGGATTGGATGGTCTGGCAAACTAGCAGTTGTGAAAAAAAATTCGAAGGTATCAAAATCCGCAAAATAATTTTTAGTTATTACCTGATTTGGCATCACATCTAGCAGATCGCCTACATATTGAATTCTTTCTTCATTCATGTAGTAGCCTTCGATCAGAACTGTGGAAGCAATCTGACCGCTACCATTAGCAGTTTTGACAGTGACCTGTTGTGTAAGTCTTGTGTTATTTTCTGAGTTAACATTGTTTTCTATCGGACCAGTAGTTAAAAGAGTCATTGTCCTTCCTCCATTTGCTTCATTCAGATTATTAAGCCTGTTTGATTTTCTCTATGTCTTTAAGAGTAGCGATAGTTTATGCTCAGAAAAACGAACCTTTTCCAAGGATTGGTTGTCATATAGATATCTCAGTCAAGAAAGGAGGGCGTAAAATTTGGAGAGTAACCGGGAGTTATTTGAAACCTACAATAAAGATGTATACCGGACTTGCTACTATATGGTGCATGACGCGGCGGATGCAGAGGATTTGACTCAGGATGTCTTTATTACCGTATTTCGCAGTAATCGTGAGCACGTGGAGCATATCAAGGCTTGGATTATGAAAATAACGGTCAACCATTGCCTCAATCATTTGAAACGAAAACGGACTTTACAACAGAAGATTACGGACAACCTTCATTTCTTTAATAAAACGGCAGAAACAGCTGTGGAGCAGCAGATTGAGCAGCGTGAGACGGAGGTCGAGTGGGCGCAATATATGAGCAAGGTCCCTATCAAACTTAGGATGGTGCTCACACTTAGGTATATGCATGATTTCAGTCTGGCTGAAATTTCGGATCTGCTGTCCATTCCACTTGGAACGACCAAATCTAGGCTGCATAAAGGGCTAACGGTAATGAGGAGAATCCTGCAGGAGGCTGGGGTTCAACTTGAACTAAAGGAGGGCGAAGCTTTTGAAAAAGTTAGAAAATATGCTGGAGCATCGTTTAAATGAAGATAAAGGCGTGCCTTATCCAGATTTTGAACGCATGTGGGGACGTTTAGAGCAAGAAAACAGTACAATGACTCCCCTACAACTTCGTATGGCGAATGGTAGCGGGAACAGAGGGAGAAACTGGAATAAAATAGCTGTGGTGGCTTCATTTTCAGTACTTATTGCAGCGGCACCCGTATATGCAGCAGTGCATTATGATTGGGATAATTTGCTCCATGGGAGAGGAGGCGTTCAAGCAGCGCTGGCCCAAAATCTCGGACAACAACTGAACCAGTCAGTGACGCAGGATGGAGTAACTCTGAAGCTACATACAGCGATTGTGGATGAGAATCGGACGGTTATCTTATTCACTTTGGATGTAGGAAAACGCTTGGAAAATGAAAATTGGAATGTTAATGGAATGACTTTGAAGGGCGCAGATGGGGCGAATGGTCCTAGTGAGTTCAGTTATGTGTTATGGGATGAGAAAAATCAACATTACAACGGATATTTCGAGAGTGATTGGACACCGAAAAAGGATACTGTGAATGTGCAACTAGTTGCAGATAATCTGCAAGCCTTTAGCACACAGGAGTTAGATTTACCGCTGGATATCCAATCGCAGGAGACACAAAATTTTCCTATTGGACAGGAAGGAATGCGCAGCATAGAGGTGAAACCTTTTACCCAAGGACAAGAAAAAATATTATTCTCTTCAGCGATCATTTTTGATCAGCCAGAAACAAAAGAATGGGCCTTTCCAAATATAGTCGCTTACAAAAACGGAACGCTCATAAATTCGCTGGCTGGAGGTGCTTTCGGTACACCGGGAGAAAACGGGGAATATACGTCCCAGCAATATTTTAAGGCGGCTGATATTTCCAGCGGAGAAGTGAATTACAAGCTGCAGTACATGAAACAAGAGAAAAAGGTTGAGGGGCCCCTAGCTTTTGATCTTCAACTAAGCAAAAAGCAGATGGAGAGCGGAACCATAAATACCTCATTGAATCTGCCGCTAGAAGAGGGCGAACCTAATTACACGCTGGAGAAAATGGTAGTGACGCCTACTCAAATTCGAATCGCTATTAGAAGTAAAGAGAAAGGCAATAATTTCCCGTATCAAAAGTCTACTCTTGAAGTAGCAGGCAAGACGCTGGAGGGCAATTTCTGGAGATCTCCAGAAGGTGAGCCGGAATTAACAGTGCTTCGTTTTGAGCGGCCAGTTGACCTTGAAATCACAGAAGAGACGCCAATTACCTTTGTTGCTAAATACAAGGTGACTCAGCACGGCAGCTATAAAATTAACAAGGACGAAAAAACACCACTTCTGTTGACGAATATATCTGATAAGAAACAGACGCTTATCCAGCAGCTTAGCGGATATCCGGTAAAATGGACGTACTATATGCAGGGTGCCGATCTTTATGTAGAGACTGAAAGTGAAGATGCTCGCTTCGGTGGAATTAACCAGACCCATATCGGACTGGGGAAAGAGCGTATTTTAGGTAAACCTCTGACCGTTAATTTCACTGGGGATGGAAACAATAAGGCCATTGATGTTTACAAGGGTTTCAAAGGTACAGAAGCTTCTATTTATATATTCTTCTATACGACTGACGATCCGGATAAAGAAACAAGAGTGCAGCTGCGGCCATAGAAAATCTTTTTTAGGGAGGAACCTTGTGTTCTTCCCTTTTTTTCGTTTACAGTGAGTAGATGCTGAGTGGACTCAGCGAGGATTAGCGTAAAGGAGAGAAAAGGATGGAAATCACTCGCTGTGTTTGGGTTAATGAGGATCCTTTATATATCGCATACCATGATGAAGAGTGGGGAAAACCTCTGTATGATGACCGGAAGCTGTTTGAATTACTTATGCTCGAAGGCATGCAGGCAGGGTTAAGCTGGTACACCGTCTTAAAAAAGCGGGCACATTACATAGAGGTATTTGATGGATTTGATCCGGAAAAAATTGTGCATTATAATGAGCCGAAAATTGCTGAGCTGATGATCGATCCCGGGATTATTAGAAATCGCTTAAAGATTGATTCTATCATTCGTAATGCAAAAGTATATTTGCAAATTAGTGCGGAAACAGGCAGCTTTTCAGATTATCTCTGGAGCTTTGTGGGGGGCGCGCCTACGCTTAACCATTGGAAGACACGTGCGGATGTTCCTGCTTCGACGGCTCAGTCTGACGCAATGAGTAAAGCATTAAAAAAGCGAGGCATGAAGTTTGTCGGCTCTACCATATGTTATGCTTTTATGCAGGCATCGGGGATGGTAGATGATCATTCGCTCGATTGCTTTTGCAGGAGCAGCCCGGGCATGGCAGAGCGTTGATCTGTAGTTTGGCGTTACCCCAAGAAGAAATGTTATACTATGAAGCGAATGCTCACAAAACTAAGTCTATGCTTACGAAGCCAGTTTTGCACGAAGTTAATCAATGAAGCTAACGCTCACAAAACTTTAGGAGGATCACATAAAGATGTTATGGCATGAAGTGACGATACATACAACAGAAGATGCACAAGAAATGATTTCGAATTTTTTATATGAAGCAGGAGCGGGTGGGGTTTCTATTGAAGAATCCGGAACACTCAGTAAAGAACGGAATACGCGTTACGGTGAATTATACGACCAACCCTTGAATGATATCCCAGAAGGGGAAGCGGTAATCAAAGGTTATTATGCCGATTCCACGGATATGGATGCTGTTATAGAAGAACTGACTCCACGGGTAGCAGAATTGCGTGAGTACGGCATTGATCCGGGCAAATCGCTGATTTCTTGGAAAACCGTAGATGAAGACGAATGGGCGCATGCTTGGAAGCAATATTTTAAACCGCTCAGGGTATCGGAGCGTCTCACGATTAAACCAACTTGGGAGGAATATACACCTGAGAGCCCAGATGAAGCAATCATTGAGCTGGACCCTGGTATGGCATTTGGTACAGGGACTCACCCTACAACAGCTTTGTGCCTGCGTGCGCTCGAGAAGAATATTAGCGGCGGCGAAGAAGTAATCGATGTTGGTACGGGTTCAGGAATATTGGCTGTAGGTGCAATGCTGCTCGGTGCGAAATCCGTGCTGGCGTTAGATTTGGACCCTGTAGCTGTTGAAAGTGCGCGCGAGAATGTAGCACTGAATAAACTTGAAAAGTTCATTACGGTAAAAGAAAGCGACCTGCTCTCCTTGCTAGGCGGTGAAGGTGTAGCTGACACGGCTGCTGGAGAAATGTGGCCATCCGCTAGACCGGGTCACACTCTTGAGGGAACACCTGCGGAGCAAGTAACAGAGGATAGCCTCGGCGTTACACTCCCGGTGAAGATTGTAGTTGCGAATATTTTGGCAGAAATCATCGTATTGTTTACGGATGATGTGTATCGTGCACTTCAGCCAGGAGGCTTGTATATTACCTCTGGTATTTACAAGGATAAAGAAGGGCTTGTGGCTAACGCACTACAAGAGTCCGGCTTTGAGATTATGGAAGTATCCCGTGAAGAAGATTGGGTGGCATTTACAGCCGGAAAGAGGTAAAAATGGATATATTGCAAAGTATAATACGTGTAGATCTGGATCAGCTTCCTTTTCTGCTCATTACGATTTTAATTGCTTTTACAGTACATGAATTCAGTCATGCTTATTTCGCAAATAAGTTCGGTGACCCTACCGCTAGATTATTAGGACGTATGACGCTTAACCCTGCTGTACACTTCGATTTTTTTGGTATTTTACTGCTGCTGGTTGCTGGTTTCGGGTGGGCACGTCCAGTTCCTGTAAACCGTGATAACTTTAGCCGCCCCCGTCTGATGGGAGTCATTGTGTCTGCTGCGGGCCCAATCAGTAACCTGTTACTAGGGATTATTGGTGCTTTAATATATGGGGTGCTTGCGGCAACCGGTGTATTAGAGTCGATCTCCAATGATCGCGTTTTAGAGGCAGTGTATCTGTTTTTTGGCACCTTTATTCAATGGAACTTCTTTTTATTCTTGTTCAATCTGATTCCATTGCCTCCGCTGGATGGCTACCGGATTGTGGAGGATATTGCTCCTCGCTCCATTCGGGGCAGATTACAGCAATTTGAGCAATGGGCTGTATTTATCTTTTTATTAATTCTGTTTATTCCAGGGTTACGAACCTATACCATCGATCCTCTTGGCCACTGGGCTAGTGAAATGTCGAGAACATTTGTGCAGCTATTCCTAAGAATGTTTGGCAGCTAAGGTAGGGACTGAAGTCTGGTCAACCCTGCTTAAACATTGTATTATGTAATTTGTTGAAAAATAGGATAGTTAAATTTCGCCTGATCCATAGTTATATTTCTCTAAGAAACGGGTGACGTCTTTATTAAGGCGTCTTTACCGTTTCTTCTTACTGAATTCATGAACAGGATGATGAAGAGATGCAGCGATATTTTGTTACACCGGAGCAGTTTGGTGCAGATAACGTTAGAATTGACGGGGAAGATGCAAGGCATATTGCCAAAGTCATGCGCGGTAAGGTTGGGGACAAGCTTATTGTCAGCGATGGCGTCTCCCGTGAAGCGTTAGTTGAGATTGCTCAGATCGAAATAGGGGAAGTGACAGTGAATATCCTGGAAACCCTGGAGATGACGCATGAACCGCGGATAAAAATCACAGTGGCTCAGAGCTTACCCAAGGCCGATAAGATGGAAACTGTCATTCAAAAGTGTACAGAAATTGGAGCCGTTGGTTTTATTCCTTTTCTGTCGGAGCGCACGATTGTACAATACGATGAACGCAAGGAAAGTAAGCGGCTGGACCGCTGGCGTAAAATTTGTAAAGAAGCTGCCGAGCAGGCACACCGGAACATCGTTCCGGCTGTAGGCTCACCGTTATCCTGGAAGCAGCTGCTACAGACTTTTAGTGAGTATGATGCTGTTTATTTCTGTTATGAAAAAGAAGAAGGCTTGCAGCTTCGCAGCAGTGTTGCCCCTTGGTTATCCTCGCTTTCACCGCAGGCTGGTGGGAAGGTACTGATTGTGGTAGGTCCTGAAGGGGGTTTTACACCAGAAGAATGCCAAAAGGCAGAAGAAGCTGGTGCAGTTTCCGTAGGACTAGGACGGCGTATTCTGCGCTGTGAGACAGCGGGTATGGTTGCCGCTGCTTGTATTTTATATGAATCGGGAGAAATGGGAGGAGCTTAAGAGATGCCATCCGTAGCATTTTATACTTTAGGTTGTAAAGTGAATTTTTATGACACCGAAGCCATCTGGCAGCTATTCAAAAATGAAGGTTACGAGCAGGTCGATTTCGAGGGACCCGCCGATGTATATCTGATTAATACTTGTACTGTAACTAATACAGGTGACAAAAAAAGCCGTCAAATGATTCGTCGTGCCGTTCGCCGCAATCCGGAAGCTATCGTGGCGGTTACTGGCTGCTATGCGCAGACCTCTCCTGGTGAGATTCTTGATATTCCTGGTGTCGATCTTGTTATTGGTAACCAGGACCGCGATCAGATCATGACGCATGTAAAGAACATTGAAGCCTCACGTCAGCCGGTCAACGCTGTTCGTAATATTATGAAGACACGTGAATTCGAAGAGATGGATGTACCTGGCTTTGCGGATCGGACGCGTGCTTTTATGAAGATTCAGGATGGCTGCAACAACTTCTGCACATTCTGCATCATTCCATGGTCGCGTGGACTTTCCCGCAGCCGTGATCCCAAAAGTATCGTAACCCAGGCACATCAATTAGTAGAAGCAGGGTATAAGGAATTTGTGCTCACGGGTATTCATACCGGCGGTTACGGTGATGATCTTGATAATTACCGTCTAGCCGATTTGCTGTGGGATCTAGATAAGGTGGATGGACTGGAGCGGGTACGTATCAGTTCTATCGAAGCTAGCCAGATCGATGAGAAGCTGCTGGAGGTGCTGAACCGTTCCTCTAAAATGTGCCGTCATCTGCATATCCCGCTGCAAGCCGGACATAATGATGTGCTGAAAGCGATGCGCCGTAAATATACGACAGAAGAATATTACGCCAAAATGCAGCTGATCCGTCAGGCGATGCCGGATGTCGGGATTACTACGGATGTTATCGTTGGATTCCCGGGGGAGACCGATGAAATGTTCCGTGCCGGCTACGACTTCATGAAAGCTATTAATTACTCCGAGATGCACGTATTCCCTTACTCCAAGCGGACGGGCACTCCGGCAGCGCGGATGGAGAATCAGATCGACGAAGAAATCAAAAATGTACGCGTGCAGGAACTGATTGATCTTTCGGAAGAAATGCAAATAGCTTATGCTCGCAAATTTGTAGGCCAGACATTAAGTGTTATTCCGGAAAGAGCTGCTAAAGGGGCGCCGGGGCGCAATATCCAGCATGGATTTAGCGACAACTATTTGCAGGTGTTCTTCGATGGTGAAGATTCACTCCAAGGAGAACTTTGTCAGGTGAGGATAACGGAAGCTGGCGTGAACGAATGCCGCGGTGAGTTGGTCGGGGTTAGTCAGACTGGGCTTCAGCAGGCTGTCCGTTAAGCAATTGATATCCGTTAAGCAATAGATATTAGTAAAAGACAACAGAGCAGCCATTTTCCCGTTAGCGGGGAAGGGCTGCTCTGTTTTTAAGTTGTTGCTGTCTAGACCACCAATTCATAACAATCTCATGATGCTTTCGGACCCAGCTGGCGTTATTTGCATTTTTTTTGCCTTTTATGCTTAGTTTCGGACTCCAGTGCAGCTATTCCTTAGAAAGTGGTTCATAATAGGTGTTTTTCATGACAATAGCGACTATGGTGTCCGTTAGTGTTCCAAAAGTGGGATAATGCTGCGAATAAGGTCAACTGTGTCCGATAGTGACTTCATACGCGTAGAAGTGGATCAAAAAAACATCCGTAGGATCATGATTGAAACAATCCCCGCCAGTACAGTGCCTAGCAAGCTCCGGGTTTTTATCGCAATCAAAAAAGTAGGCAATGCCGCAAAAAGCTCAATGTTATTAGCTAAAGACGAAAATTTCCCATCATTCAAAAAAATCTCCTGACCTATTAATGCTGCCATAACAGAGATAGGAACATAGTTTAACCAGCGCATTCCCCATTCTGGCAATTCAAACCGGCTAAGGATCATGAGCGGAGCCACCCTGGGAATAAAGGTCACAAAAGCTGCTCCTAGAATGATCAGAAAGACATCCCATCTCACTTCCATTTTTCAAACACCATCCCTATCATTGACGCAATGACTGTAGCGATAATCACTCCAACACTGCTGGAGAATAGGAAGGAGCTTCCTACTGCTATGATCACGGCAAGGATTGCGACAACCAAATCTAGTTTGATTTTATTACGGTCAATCATGGAAATTACAAGAATGCCAATAAACATCGCAGGTAAGGCGAACTGTAAACCGAATTGATCAGGGTCTGAGATCCACTGGGCTAAAAAAGCTCCCGCTACATTCGCAAGAAACCAATTTAAATAAGCGGTGAGATTTAGACCGTGCATCCATTTTTCACTGATTTGCTGCTTATTCAAAGCTTGATTGATGGCAACTCCAAAGGTCTCATCAGTCAATAAAGAACCAACCAGCATATTTCTCAGTGGGGAAAGATGGCGGAAATAAGGTGAAAGAGCTGCACTAAGCAAAATATGGCGAAGATTCACGATAAATATCGTAATAATAATGGCCGCAGGCGAGCTGCTGACAGCTATCATTCCAGCAGCTATAAACTGAGCTGAGCCCGCGTAAAGAATCAAGCTGATTAAGGCAATCTCAGCAATGCTGAGCCCGGCTGTCTTTTGAACAACACCTGCTGCGAGTCCGATTGCTTAAGTACCCTAGTAGTGTGGGAATACAATCTTTTACCCCTTTAAGGAAGCTATCTTCCTGTTTAGGAGACGGGATTGCTTCTAGTTGGACGTTCTCTGCACTCATCGTAGCCCCCTTGTTTCAAGAAAGAATTTAGTAGTTAGCATATTACTTCCTAATATTTTGATCAACCTTTACCGTATTATCTAGTCTGAAAGTCCCGAATTTCGCTTTATAGAGCCAGGGGGTAAACACTTAGGGTACAATTGTCGATATAAGTAAAAGAGTGTGGGGATAAACCACCGAACGACATTATAGCCTAAGGGAGAGAACAAATGACTGTGTACAGGAAAATGACGAAAATGCTCCTCATCATGATATTGTTAGCTACTGCGGTTTTTCCGGTAAGTGTCTTTGCAGCGACCGGCGATATCAACTCGATTGAATTCGAAAGCTCCGCTAAAGTAGAGCTTACGGTTGGACAAACACCAAAGCAACTTAAGGTATATGCGAATGTGGAAGGGTCCTCATCTAAAAGAGATGTGACAGGTGCAGTTGTATGGAATTCTTCTAACACAAACGCTGTAAAGGTAGTAAATGGCCTATTGACTCCGATTGACAGTGGAAAAGCTATTATTACAGCGACTTATAATCATGCACTTGCTACCATTGAAGTTGAGGTAGCCCATCCTGTTAAAGAACTGAAGCTCGAATATAGTTCTGAAGGGAACTACAAATTGGGTGATGATGAGGATAAACTGCTGGTCAAAGCCAATGCGATTGGTGGAGAAACAGCGACTTCTGCTAAGGATGTAACGGCTGATACTACTTGGAGCAGCTCCAACACAAGCGTGTTGACCATTGCAGAAGGTAAGATCACTTTGGCTGGTGAAGGTACAGCAACGATCACTGCCAAATACAAGACCTTAACAGCAACCTTTAAGGCTGTAGTGAAATTGCCTTATTCTGAAATTGAGCTTAAACATGACGACAAAATCGTTAAAGAACTAGAGATGCTAGTCGGAGATGCACCTTTGAAGTTGGTTGCAGAGACTAAAGAAACTACAAAATCCAGCGCAAATGATATTTCAGAGAAAGCAGAATGGTCCTCTTCTAGTGCTAGTGTAGCTACAGTAGACAAAGGCGAGATCAAAGTGTTGTCTGCTGGTAAAGCTGTAATTACAGTATCCTATCTAGGGATTACACAAACAGTAGACGTATATGTACGTGCTCCTTATGAAGCGCTACTACTTACTCCTACAGGAGATCAATTCCTGTTTATGGGCGAAACCCTGAACGTTAAAGCTGAGGTTCGCGATGCTGCGAATTCTACTCCGAACATTTCAAGCAGCGCAGTATGGACTTCGGATAACCAATTGGCGGCAACCGTTACGCCTGGTAGCGATACTGCGGCAGTGACTGCTAAAGCAGTGGGAACTTCGGTTATTAAAGCAGAGTACAGAGGAATTAATAAAAGCTTTAAGCTGACAGTGTATCCTACGATCACAGAACTGGCAGCCGACAAGACGGAATTGGAGCTTTACACAGATGACACCGTAAGCCTTCCAAAAGTAAATGGTACAAAGCTTGACGGAACAAAGCTAGATCTTAGCAGTGATATTGAGTGGACCTCTGCGGATGATGAGATTGCCACCATTAAAGACGGCAAGATTGTAGCTGAATCGGCAGGTATTGTGAAGGTTATCGGTAAAATAAAATCAGAAAACCCAACGACTTCAAAAACTGCTGTAAGAGAAAAAAGTGTTGAAGTAAAGGTTACAGTGAAAGATAAAGTCCTTGTCTTGCTTGGACCAGAAGAAAACCTGGTGATTGTTACTGGTGAAGAGAAGGCTGTTCCTGAAGTAAAAGCTGTGATGGAAAACGGCAGTGAACTTGATGCTACTGCAACTATGGAATGGGAGCTTACCGGTACGAATGCGATTATCAAGACAACAACTTCCGGTAAGGTAATCAAAGGACTGGTGAAGGGTTCTGCTACTTTAAAGGGAACTTACGCTAATAAAACCATCAGTATCCCAGTTACCATTGAACAAAAGGTTACTAAGCTAGTTGTAGAACCTACTGCTATCGAAATGAACATTAAAGGCTCTAAAGCGATAAAGGTAACGGCTTATTATTCTAATGGTAAGACAGGGAATGTCTCCAGCAGTATGAATTGGGAGTCCTCAAACGAGGCGGTTGCTACAGTTAAAGCTACAACCGTTAAAGCAGTAACAGAAGGTACTGCTACGTTGACAGGATCTTACCAAGGGATTGCTGCTAGTGTCAAAATTACTGTAGTTCCTAAATTAACAAAGCTGACCGTTAATGAAAGCAGACTGAAAATGGCTCCGGGAGCCGTTCAGAATGTAGTCGTGACTGCACAGTATGATACTGGTAAGACTGCTGTTGTTACTGGAAGTGCGGTATGGACCAGCTCCAAGCCTTCTGTAGCGAAAGTATCTGCAAGTGGTCAGATTGTAGCTGTGAGTAAAGGAACGACATCCATTAAAGGAAAGCTAGGCGGCAAAACAGTTACAGTATCAGTGACAGTGAAGTAATAGAGAATAAGATCTGAATTATCAACTATGAATCTGCAAAGCCAACATTATGTTGCTTTGCAGATTTTTTTATTTGGATTCTATAGTAATTCCGACTATTCCGATGTATAATCACATAAAACATAATAGATGCGTTGGGGGAGATGAAAACATGGCAAAACAAAAGGTGTTGTCGATCAAGACGATAGTAGCGATTGGTATTGGTTCTGCTTTATTCGTTATATTGGGGAGATTCGGCTCGATTCCTTCGGGTATTCCAAACACTAATATCGAGACTACATACGCATTACTGGCATTGTTCTCCCTATTGTACGGCCCGTTTGCCGGATTATTTATAGGCCTGATCGGGCATACCCTGAAGGATACGATATCTTATGGGTCGCCTTGGTTCAGTTGGGTCATATCATCAGGAATTGTAGGGCTGGTTATTGGCTTGTTAGTAGCTAGAATCGCTATTCATGACGGGGAATTCGGACGGAAGGAAATAATACGCTTTAATCTGGCTCAGATTGCAGCAAATGCTGTAGCTTGGTTCCTTGTAGCCCCAGTGTTGGATATTCTGATCTATGCAGAACCCGCTAATAAAGTATTTACGCAAGGACTGACCGCAGGTGCATTAAATATAGCTTCGGTGGCAGTGATCGGATCTTTACTAGCCATTGCGTATGCTAAGACAAGAACGAAACAGGGCAGCTTGACTAGAGAAGCTTGAGTGGAATACATATCCAAGCTAAAAAGCCGGTGGAAATCACCGGCTTTTTTCTCTTCACATTAACCCAGAGGAAGGTCTCAGATGAAAAAAGTAATGATTGAATTTAAGGATTTCAGCTTTCAATATCGGGCGCAGCAGGAACCCACACTACAGGGGATTAACTTAACGATTGTTGAAGGGGAGAAGGTGCTTATCGTGGGACCCTCAGGTTCTGGGAAAAGTACACTGGCTCATTGCATTAATGGTCTCATCCCTTTTGCTTACAGAGGGGAAATATCAGGTTCATTACGGGTTATAGGCCAGGAGCAGAAGGATCTGAGTATCGCAGAGCTGTCCAATCAGGTAGGTACCGTATTGCAGGACCCGGATGGACAATTTGTAGGATTAACGGTTGGTGAGGATATCGCCTTCAGTCTAGAGAACCATGTGGTTCAGCAGACAGAAATGAAGAGCAAAGTGGCGGCTGCCGCAAGAGCGGTGGATATCCACGACTTTCTGGCCTCTTCTCCTCAGGAGTTATCGGGTGGACAAAAGCAAAAAACGTCCTTGGCAGGTGTACTGGTAGGTGATGTGGACATCCTGCTCTTTGATGAACCGCTGGCAAGCTTAGATCCTTATACCGGTACAAAAGCGATTGAGCTTATTGATCGAGTGCATAAAGAGACAGGTAAAACCGTTATTATGATCGAGCATCGTCTTGAAGAGGTGCTGCATCGGGCGGTGGATCGTATTATTGTGATCCATGAAGGACGTATTGCGGCGGATATGCCGGCTGCAGAGCTGTTGAGCACAACGTTGCTTTCAGAAGTTGGCATTCGGGAACCTCTCTATTTAACGGCTTTGAAGTATGCCGGATGTTCGATTACAGCAAATATGAATCCGCAGCATGTGAACAATATTCAGTTGGAGGCGTGTTCTAATAAACTTAAGATCTGGTATGAGTGCAATCAATCACGCCAGGATAAGCTGGAGAGCCCACCCATCCTTGAACTGCAAGATATTTCTTTTGGATACGAAAAAAATCAGCAGGTGCTGGATAAGCTCAATCTCTGTATTCATAAAGGAGAGATGGTCTGTATAGCGGGGCGAAATGGGGCTGGGAAATCTACAGTTTCTAAGCTGATTTGTGGCTTCTATAAACCTACTTCCGGATCAATACGGATGCATGGGCGTGATATTGCTCAGGACACGATTAAGGAGCGGGCAGAGCGGATTGGTTTTGTTATGCAAAATCCCAATCATATGATTTCTAAGACACTTTTATATGATGAGGTTGCCCTAGGACTAAGACTCCGAGGTTGCCCTGAGGAGCTCGTTCGTGAACGCGTCCATCAAGTCTTGAAGGTGTGCGGACTTTATGTTTTTCGCAGCTGGCCGATCTCGGCGCTCAGTTACGGCCAGAAGAAACGGGTCACGATTGCCGCCATTCTGGTACTGGAGCCGGAAGTGATCATTTTGGATGAACCGACTGCTGCTCAGGATTACAGGCATTATAACGAAATGATGGAGTTTCTCTTGACGCTGCGGGGGCAGGGGATGACGGTCATTATGATTACGCATGATATGCACTTGATGCTGGAATATGCCGATAGAGCTATAGTGTTAGCTGATGGCGTGAAGCTTGCGGATGATAGCCCTGAGCGAATATTAACGAATACTGATGTGGTGAAAAAAGCGAACTTGAAAGAAACCTCGCTTTTTGCCCTAGCTATAAAAGCTGGATTGAAACAACCGGAGGAGTTCGTTAGAAGGTTCATTGCGTATGATAGGAGGAGCCGAGGCGGATGAAGGCCAAAATGTTAACTTTTACGAAGCAGGATTCACCTATTCACCGTCTTACCGGCGCTACGAAGTTGATTTTATTTGTAGTGTGGTCTGTGACGGGGATGATTACATATGATACAAGATGTCTAATTGTGATGCTGTTATTTAGTTTGCTTGCCTTTAGAATTTCCAAAGTTCAATTTCAGGATTATGCTTTCGTATTATATTTCATCTTGATTTTCTTTTTGCTTAATCATATAGCTATCTTTATCTTTTCTCCTTTGGAGGGCGTACGTGTTTACGGGACACGTCATGATATAATGCATATTGCAGGCCGGTATACGGTAACTTGGGAGCAGCTATTTTATCAATTCAATATTGCCCTGAAATATGCGGTGGTCATTCCTATGGCATTATTATTTCTTCTAACGACCAATCCCAGTGAATTTGCAGCATCCTTAAATAGAGTTGGAGTGAACTATAAAATTGCATATTCTGTATCGCTGGCACTGCGGTACATTCCGGATATTCAACGAGATTATGAGAATATATCGTTTTCTGCTCAAGCAAGGGGAATAGATATTTCTAGAAAAGAAAAGCTGCCTAAGCGGCTAAAAAATATCATTTCGATTCTGATGCCCCTAATTCTGACTAGTATCGAACGGATTGAAAATATCAGTACCGCTATGGAGCTGCGCGGCTTTGGCACTGAGACCAAACGAACTTGGTATAGCCGTCGCCCGTTCACGAGAGACGATTATTTTGCATTGGCTTTGTTTGCGCTGATTGGAATTTTCTCGACGGTGATCACTTTTTACGACGGTTCGCGGTTTTATAATATTTTCGATTGAAGTATAATAGTACAGTTGTGGAAAGCTGGGATTATAATAAACGGCACCTTTTTGTTAAGACTGAAGACGTTTCTCCAGTTTTGACCATATAGGCAGGTAGCATAATGGCAGTGCTAGAAGTGAGCAGACTACGTTGAAAATGGTCTGGGCGTGGGCGATTTGTGAAGCAGGGCCTCCACCAATCCATGCAGCACTTGCTTGTAGCAGCCCGATCATGGGCAAGAATAATAGTGCACCACCTACATTAAGCGCAACATGGGACCAAGCGACGAAGACGCCGGATGGCGTGCCGCCGATGGAAGCGATGACCGCTGTAACACAGGTGCCTACGTTGGCGCCCAGCACAATGGCTATACCTAGCTCAGGCGGCATGGCACCCGAGGCGGCAATGCTCATAGCCATAGCTATGACAGCAGCGCTGCTATGGAGCATGGCTGTTAGGCACGCTCCAGCGGCGAGCCCCCATAAGGCACTAGTAGCGGCATGGTTTAGGAACCAGAGGAATAAGCCACTTTCCTGAAGTATTCCGCCGATAGACTGCATGACAGCGATGCCCCATAGGACGAGGGCGAAGCCTGATACAGCCAGACTGATAAATTGCAGCGGCGGGGATATTTTGTGGCAGAGCTCTGCCACTCGTGATGTAGGCGGCAGTTCGCCTGCAATAACTGCCGCTGCCCACAGACTGAGCGAGGCTGCCAGCAAGGGCGTGGCCATGGTATTGATCTGAAGTCCGATCAATTCTGTAGTTAATGTGGTGCCGATGTTGCTGCCCAGGATAATGCCAAGTGTGCGGGCATAGGTAAGCAGGCCGGCATTGACCATGCCGATAGTCAACACCGTTACAGCAGTACTGCTCTGGAGTAAGGCGGACAACAGGCTGCTGGCAATCATTCCTTTAATAGGGGTTGAGGTAGCTCTATTTAGGCTTGTAGTTAATAGAGGGCCTGCTAGCTTGGACAACGCCGTTTCCATCAGCTTCATGCCGGCTAGAAAGATAACAAGACCATATATGATAGGGAACAGCAAATCACTGAACATAGGGCATACTCCTTTGGACGAGGGTTGTACACCAATATATGAATGTATTGCATGGGACATGTATAAAAACATTTTTAGAAAAACAGGGAGTTGAAGTCATTGCCATCGGTTATTTTAGAACGCAATCGCAAAAAAAGACTGGAACAGGGCCATCCGTGGGTCTATGCAGGTGAAGTCGCATCGGTAGAAGGAAATCCGGAAGCGGGGGGATTAGTAGATGTCCTTAATCATCAGGGCCGATTTTTGGCCGTAGGATATTACAATCCAGCGTCACAAATTCGGGTAAGAATTGTATCGCAGGGACCCCTTGCGATCATGGATACAGCCTTTTTTGCAGAACGGTTTGCGAATTGTCTGCAACACAGAAATCGTTTCCTTCCGGGTGCGGATGCTTATCGCTTGGTTTATGGTGAAGCGGACTTTTTGCCGGGGCTTATTGTAGATCGATTCGGAGATATTTTGGTTGTGCAGCTGCTTACCCTCGGAATGGACAAGCGGCGTGCAGAAATCGTCGAAGCATTGGTGCAGGTTATGGCACCGCGCGGAATCTATGAGCGCAGTGATGTTAGTGTGCGCGAGCTTGAAGGTATGGAGCAGACAACGGGTGTGCTGTACGGGGAATGTCCAAGGCATGTAACCGTGAGCGAGAATGGCCTGAAGCTGGTCGTTGATATTGAAGAGGGCCAGAAGACAGGTTACTTCTTTGACCAACGTGAGAATAGAGCTTCCATTGCTCCGCTCATGAAAGGCTGGGGAGGACGAAGCGGCATTACGCTACAGGAAATTGAAACTGAGGATGGTTCACTACAGACCTTACCAGTTAATAAGAGCGGCAAACATGTAACGTTCCCTTATTGGGACGGTGCGACAGTGCTGGAATGCTTCTCGCATACGGGCAGCTTCACGCTGCATGCCTGCAAGTATGGCGCGAAAAAAGTAACCTGCCTTGACGTTTCAGCACACGCCATTGAGAGTGCCAAAGTGAATGTGGAGCTGAACGGCTTTAGCGATCGTGTTGAATTCGTAGTGGATGATGCTTTTGCATATCTACGGAATCAGGTTAAAGGACTAGAGGAACGTTCTGAACGGGCGACAGTTGCCAGTGGAACAGATACCGCAGCAGCTGCTACAAATCCTAAATCCGGAGGCAAAACAGCCAAAACCGACACATCCAAGCCGATGACGGCAGGTGGAGGAAGAACTTGGGATGTAGTCATCTTGGACCCTCCGGCGTTTGCCAAAACCAAAAGTGCAGTAGCTGGCGCTTGCCGTGGTTACAAGGATATCAATCTGCACGGGATGAAGCTGGTGAACGAAGGCGGCTATTTGGTTACCGCAAGCTGTTCTTACCATATGCAGCCAGATCTGTTCCTCGAAACGATTGCCGATGCAGCTAAAGATGCTGGCAAGGTGTTGAGACTTGTAGAATGGCGGGCCGCAGGCAAAGACCATCCACAAATACTTGGCGTTAACGAAGGACACTATCTGAAGTTTGCGATTTTTGAAGTGCGGAGTAAAAAATAAGCCTGAAGGTCAAAAAGGTTTACAGTGCCAAGTAACAAATAAGATAAAAGGGCTGGTCGTAGGGTGGCCGTGAGTCGACTGTAAGGCAAGGAGTTGCCAATGGACTCAGATGACTCTATTTAGCGTAAACAGCCCATTATTGAATTCTTACGGACCCTAAAGGCGCTATTGCCCCAATAACACCCGTAATGCAGCACATTTTCGAAGAATAGCGTCAGTGGGGTCCGAAAAGTTGCCATAACAGCACTGAATCCACGAATAACGGCTCCTGGGTCCCTAAGTAATTAATGAAACAAGCCTAGCCGAAATGTTGAGTGTTAAATTCGGAATACTAAATAGTAAACAACGAATGATGCTTTATTGAATTATGATATGCGGAATGCGGATTACAAAACGATCGGCGTAGAGTGCTAATGTTGAGTGCGGGGTGTTGAGTATTGAACGCTGAACGCTGAACGCCAACAGTCTAACATTGACCCTACGCTCCGACATTGGCAGCTCCTATCTAACGTTGCACAACTGGCATTAAAAACAAACTAAACACTCTAAAAAGCAAGCCGCCAAAATCCGGAGGTTTGCTTTTTTTATTTGTACTCATAGCTGTTTATCCTTTGTAAAACATTAGAAAATACTAGCAAACACATGTTCCGATTAGTGTGGTTATGATATACTGAGGGGACGAGGAATCACTGAACTTTTTTAATTGGAGTGTAATCAATGGGTGGATATTTCACCCTGTATTCTATATATTTTCTCCGCTACGGAAGGAGTCTATCATTTATGCCGGTAACCTTTTTACTAGGCCGCTCGGGCAGTGGCAAGACAACAAAAATATGGGAATCTATCTCTTCTTCCTTAGAAAAGGAACCGCTTGGTGCGCCGATTATTATTCTTGTGCCAGAGCAAGGTTCTTTTGGAGCAGAACGGGGGCTTCTGACCGTAGGGAATGTGAAGGGAAGCCTTCGGGCGCAGACACTGAGTTTTTCGCGGCTTGCCTATCGTGTGAAGCAGGAAACTGGTGGCAGTGCAAGTCTGCCAATCAGTGAAGAAGGTAAGAAAATGTTAATTTACAAAATCATCAGTCGCCGCAAAGAGGAACTGAAATTATTCGGTGCCTCAGCAGACAGACCGGGTTTTGTGGAACGTCTGAACCAACTGCACACGGAGATGAAGCGTTGCTGTTTGGGTTCCACTGATTTAGAGGAACAGTTGTCCTCTATGCGAGGAGCTATTGCAAGAAGTCCTATTCTTGAGGGTAAGCTGGATGATTTACAGCTGGTATTTAGCGATTTAGAGAAGGAAATGTCCCGTCTTTATATCGATGAAGAGGATCGTTTAGCAGAACTGGCTGAGCATATTCCAGATTCCTCCTACATTCGCGGGGCAGAGATTTGGGTAGATGGGTTCCATGGATTTACTCCGCAGGAATTCGTAGTGCTTCGAGAATTGATGCAGCAAGCTTCGAGGCTGACGGTTTCGCTTACAATTGATCGTCCTTACCCCTATGGAGATCAGTTGAATGAGCTTGAATTGTTTCACCCAACTGCGGTTACTTACATTAAACTGCGTGGAATTGCTGAAGAGCTGGGCATTGATGTATGGGACGAGCTGCTGGAGCCAATGGTTCTTCCACGTTTTGAAGAAAGTCCAGTACTTGCGCACCTTGAACGGGGATATGATCGCCGGAAGGCTTGGATAGATGCGGATGAACTGGCAAGAGAGGCTATATCCATAGGCGCCGCAGTTTCGCACAGAGCAGAGGTTGAGGGAGCCCTGCGCGAAATGACTAGACTGGCGCGGGATGAAGGTGCAAAATATGGCGAAATGGCCGTATTGATGCGCAATATTGGCGATTACGAGCAGCTGGTTCAGCCGTTGTTCCAAGATTATGGAGTGCCATTTTTTCTGGACCAGAAGGTGAATGAGCTGCATCATCCGCTAGTGGAGTTTATACGTTCCGCATTGGATGTAGTGCGTCGTCGCTGGCGTTATGAGGATGTATTCCGTTGCGTAAAGACGGAGCTTCTGCTTCCGCTAGACGGTAGTATTACGCGTGATGATATGGATGCTTTAGAAAACTATGTGCTGGCTTGTGGGATTCAGGGGTACCGCTGGACAGATGGCCGCTCCTGGAAAGGTATTCCTAGCTTGTCGCTGGAAGGCGGCAGACAGATGGATGATGAACTGCTTGCTACTATGGAACGATGCCGTGCTAGTATAACAGGTCCATTATTTGCTTTTGAGAAACGAATCCAGAAAAGCCGAAGCGGCCTTGAACTATGTACGGCAATGTACAAGCTGCTTGAAGAGACGGATGTTGCACGGAAGCTGGAGAAACTCAGTGTTAAGTCTATGGAGAAGGGCCAACCCGAGAAGGCTAGGGAACATAGCCAGTTGTGGGGTGAGGTACTTGATCTGCTAGATCAGATAGTAGAAATGATGGGCAATGAAAGACTTGAGTTTGAAGTGTTCACTGGAGTTCTAGAGACAGGTCTTGCTGAACTTAAAATGGGACTAGTTCCGCCCGCACTGGATCAAGTATTGGTCGGCAATATGGATCGGACTCGCCCAACGGGGGTTAAATACGCTTTTTTGCTTGGATTTAATGAAGGTGTTGTGCCTGCGCAGTTTAAGGAAGATGGAATTCTCTCGGAAGGTGAACGCTCCGTACTAGAGAATGCTGGAATGGAGCTTGCTCCCGGCGCTTCTCGTAAACTGCTGGACGAGCGGTTTCTGATCTATAATGCACTAACGACAGGAAGCCGAAAGCTCTGGATTAGCTACGCTACAGCGGATGATGAGGGCAAAGCTCTCCTTCCCTCTGAGGTTATCCGGCATTTGCATAGAATGTTCCCAAGGGTTCAAGAGCACAGCTTGTCAGCACTTCCCCCCTCGGGACTACCTATAGAAGTCGGAAATCCTATCCATCTCGGTTTCATTGGTCAACCAGAACAGAGTCTTCGCGCATTGATTATGCAGCTGCGGCAGTGGCGCCAAGGAACAGAAATTCCGGAGCTATGGTGGGATGTGTATAACTGGTTTACTAAGAACGAAGATCGTAAATTTCAACTGGAACGTTTGCTAAGTTCACTGTTCTATCGTAATGAGGGAACGAAGCTAAAGCGTGGCACAAGCCTCAGATTGTATGGTGGCTCAACACTGCGGGGCAGTGTGTCCCGGATGGAGAAATTTGTTGCGTGCTCATTTTCCCATTTTGCGTCCTACGGACTAAGACTGAAAGAGCGCCAGTTATATAAGCTGCAAGCACCTGATATTGGACAGCTGTTCCATGCTGCGCTAAGTGATATGGCGATAAGACTGAAACAAGAGGGACGGGGCTGGGGCAGCTTATCTCCGGATGAATGTCGGCGTGAGGCCAGTGAGACAGTAGAACGGCTATCTCCGATGTTGCAGGGTGAAATTCTAATGAGCTCCAAACGTTACGGGTACATCTCCCGTAAGCTTAAGAATATTGTTGGACGTGCTTCTGTGATTCTGGGCGAGCACGCCCGCCGGGGCAGCTTTGAGCCAGTAGGGCTGGAGCTGGATTTTGGACCGGATAAGGAGTTGCCGCCTTTAAGAATTACGCTGCCGAATGGCTGTGTGATGGAGGTCGTTGGCCGGATTGACCGTGTAGACATGGCTCGTGGAGAGAACGGTATTCTTCTGCGGGTAATTGATTATAAATCGAGCCAAAAGGATCTCAAGCTGCATGAGGTGTATTATGGCTTGTCGCTGCAAATGCTGACTTATTTGGATGTGCTGCTGACATATTCGGAGCAATGGCTGGGGCAGCCGGCACTTCCAGCAGGCACACTTTATTTCCATGTGCATGATCCGTTGTTAACTTCATCCAACGGGATGAACAAGGAACAGGCTGAGCAAGAGCTGTTGAAACGCTTCAAGATGAAAGGACTGCTTACAGCAGATCGTGAGGTTGTCTCCCTGATGGATACGACTTTAGACAAAGGGTATTCTTCTATCGTGCCTGTAGCAGTAAAAGCTGACGGCAGCTTTTATAGCAGTGCCTCAGTAGCTACACCAGAGCAGTGGGGCCATCTATTATCCTCCGTTAGAGGGACGATCTCGGATATCGGGACACGGATAACAGAGGGTGATGTAGCGATTGAGCCGTACCGAATTGGGCAGGAGACCGCCTGCACATTCTGTTCCTTTAGACCTGTCTGCCAGTTCGATGAAGCTGTGGAAGGTAACAGCTATAACAATCTGGGTAAGCCAGGGAAGGACGTTATATGGGATCTGCTGTCCCGCAAAGGAGGAACTACACCTTGAGTATGAAGGCTGAAATAGAAGCGAAACCGGAAGGAAGTATATGGAGTGATGACCAGTGGCGCGCCATTGCGGAGAGCGGTGATGACATCCTCGTTGCTGCGGCAGCAGGTTCCGGCAAGACGGCGGTGCTGGTAGAACGGATTATTCGAAAGATCAGTAAGGAAGAGAACGGCTTCAGTGTAGACAGGCTACTAGTAGCCACGTTTACCAAAGCTGCGGCTGCCGAAATGCGGCAGCGGATCAGGGAAGCCCTTGATCGGGAGCTGGAGGAGAACGGGGAGAACGACCATTTGCGCCGTCAGCTATCCCTGCTGGGCAAAGCTTCGATTACAACGTTGCACTCCTTCTGTCTGGAAGTGATCCGGCGTTATTATCAAATGATTCCGATTGATCCGGGTTTCCGCATATTAAATGAGCATGAAGCGGAGATGATGCGGCAGGAGCTGCTCGAAGAGTTGCTGGAGGAAAAGTACGGTGAGGTAGGTGCGGATGGCGAGGATAGCATATTTGTGCAGCTCGCTGATTGGTTCAGTGGTGAACGCAGTGATGATGCAGTGCATGCGCTCATACAGCGATTGCATGATTACGCCCGCAGCCATCCTTGGCCAGCGCAATGGCTCCGTGATACTGCAGCTGATTTCTCATTGCCAGACACCGAAAGTCTGGGTGGAACGCCATGGGTGCTGAGCATTCTTGAAGAAGCGAAGCTGACACTTGCGGGTGCAGCCAGTCAGCTGATGCAAGGCCGGGAGATTGCACTACAACCGGGTGGTCCGGCACCCTATGCTGAGAATTTAACCACTGATCTTGAGATGGTAAATGCACTGCAGGATGCCGTTAACGAACGACCTTGGGCAGAATTATATGATATTTTTATGGAAGTATATTTTGGAAAATTAAAGGCTTGTAAGAAGGATTCGACAGATCCTAGACTGCAGGAGATGGTGAAGGAACTGCGCGACAGTGTGAAGAAGAGTATTTTAGATCTTCAGAAAGCATTGTTTGGCCGTCCGCCTGAGGTTTTTTTGAAAGAGCTGAACGAAGCGGCTCCACTGATGGCAGAGCTTGCAGAGACAGTGATAGCATTCGGTGAACGTTATAGAATTGAAAAAGCAGGAAGAGGTCTAGTCGACTTCAGTGATTTGGAGCATTATTGTCTGCAAATTCTACGCCATCCGGACTCTACGCCCGGTCATTCCCTGCCTTCTGATGCAGCTATGGAATACCGTGCTCAATTCGATGAGGTTCTGCTGGATGAGTATCAGGATACGAATAGTGTGCAAGAGGAGATTGTGCGGCTAATATCCCGTGAAACACCCGGTAACCGGTTTATGGTCGGAGATATGAAGCAAAGTATCTATCGATTCCGTCTGGCGGAGCCGGGGCTATTCCTGGATAAATACCGCAGCTTTGGCTCACACCCAATCGATGATCCATCTGAAATTACTAATGAATCGTCTAGCGGTTCGGTTATCGATCTGGCCCGTAATTTTCGCAGTCGCATGGAGGTTGTGAATGCCGTTAATATGATCTTCCGGCAGATTATGAATGAGACGGTAGCGGAGATTAATTATGACGAACGCGCTGAGCTTGTTTACGGAGCGAATTTCCCAGGTGCAGCAGAGAAGGGTCCCGATACCTTTTTTGCACCGGAGTTATTATTGATAGATCGTGGTTCAACAACAGGGAAGTCAGAAGAGACTTCTGAAGACGGTGAGGCGCCACTTCAGGAGAGTGAAGCCATTGAGAGCGAGACGGCGCAGCTGGAAGCACGGGCAATTGCCCGGCGTATTTCACAAATGACGGGGATGACCGGTGGATCGCCGCTGCTTATCTACGATAAAGGACTCAAGATTATGCGCCCGGTTATTTACGGTGATATCGTAATCCTGCTTCGCTCGGCAAGAATCTGGACCCCTCTGATCATCGAAGAGCTTCGGATGGAAGGAATCCCTGCTTATGGTGATCTGAATAAAGGTTATTTTGAAGCTACAGAAGTGGAAATTGCACTCTCCCTCTTAAAAATAGTTGATAATCCTCAGCAGGACATTCCGCTGGCTGGCGTACTTCGTTCACCTGTGGTCGGATTAACGGAAGAAGAATTGGCTACGGTGCGTATGTGTAGTCAGGGTCCTTATTTTCAAGCAGTACAGATGGCGGTGGATATGCAAGATGCAAAAGAGGCTGAAGAAGAGTATGACCTCTTCTCGGCTCCTGTGATTGAATCCGCAAGCACCGTCGAGAATAATGTTTTACCTGATAAAGATCTGCCGCAGATCAGTCCAGAACTGAAGCGCAAGCTTAGACATTTCCTAGAACAGCTGGAAAGCTGGAGAAATGCGGCTAGACAAGGTAGTCTCAGTGAGCTGATCTGGCGTATCTATGGGGAGAGCGGCTATCTGGAATGGGTTGGAGGACTGCCTGGAGGCTCGCAGCGCCAGAACAATCTTAAAGCTTTGTATGATCGGGCTGTGCAATTTGAGAATGACACCGCAGCGCGTGGATTGTTCCGTTTTCTGGGGTTCATTTCACGGCTTCGTGAGAACGGCGGAGATCTGGGTGTAGCTGGCGGTGGCGGTGAAGAAGGCAATGGCGTCAGAATCATGACCATCCATAAATCCAAAGGGCTGGAGTTCCCTGTTGTTTTTGTAGCCGGGATGGCAAAACAGTTCAATCGACAAGATTTGCATTCGCCATTTCTTATGCACAAAGAGCTTGGCTTTGGGCCGCGTTTTGTGGAACGGGAAACGCGAGTTAGCTACCCAACACTTCCTTATCTGGCTATTAACCGGCGTACACGGCTTGAATTATTAGCGGAGGAGATGCGTGTATTATATGTAGCGTTAACTCGTCCGAGAGATAAAATGATTCTAGTAGGCACTGTAAGAGATTTGCCGCGCAAAATCGCTAGCTGGAGCAGCGTACAGAACCGGGATGAGCTGCTGCTTGCAGATCATCTGCTGGCCCGAGGGCGCAGCTATTTGGACTGGGTTGGACCGGCATTGATCCGGCACCCTGCGGCGGCGATTCTTCGTAAGCTGGGCGGTTCAGAAGGTACCGTCTCCACGGTGCTGCACAACGATGTCTCCAACTGGAGCATCAGTGTGCAAAATGCTTCCGAACTTAATTCTGGGGCGTTCCTGCCAACGGATCAGACTGAGGAGAAGGTAGAGGAACGGCAAGCTGTACTCGAAGCACTGCATAAGGGTGAAGCTGTAAATATATATGAAACAGAGACTAGCGATGAAATTGCTAGAAGACTGGAATGGAATTATCCGTATGCGGCAGCCTCAGGTATTCCGGCTAAAACTTCTGTTACGGAGTTAAAAGCGTTGTTGTCGTTGCAGGAGCAGCCCTCTTTTGATCTGCTGGAAGAAGGCAATTCTACAACCTCAATAGAAACCGATAAACGTCCAAGTGTTGCAGGTGCGGACAGTCTTCATTTGCGGCGTCCGAAATTTATGGAAAAACGCAGTCTAACCCCAGCGGAACGCGGGACAGCATACCATACAGTCATGCAGCATATTCCGCTGGAGGGTTCAGTTGATCCTAGGGTTGTGGAAGAAACCTTAGCCCGACTTCAGAGAGTGGCTATTCTAACTGCTGAGCAGGTGGAGGCTGTAGCTCCCGATCAGATAGAAGCTTTTTATACTAATGAACTTGGACGTAGATTAATAGCTTCTTCTTGGAAGCTTAGAGAAATGCCGTTCAGTTATATGGTTCCCGCAGGTGAGGCTTATCGAGGGCTCGGTTATATGAATGAAGCCGTCTCGGAGCTTTCCCCTGAGAACAATAAGGAAGGCTTTAGTGAGGCTGTACTGATTCAAGGGGTCATTGACTGCCTGTTCCGAGAAGAGGACCGGATTATTCTGCTAGACTATAAGACGGACTCTGTATTAGAACATCAGGGCGGCTTAGAGGCACTTAAGGAAAAATATCGTTTTCAGCTAGAGTTATACAGCAAGGCATTACATGATATTTTGGGAGAACCGATCAGCGAGATTTGGCTGTACTTTTTTGACGGCGATCATGCTGTGAAATTATAAATTATTCATTGCCGCATAGGAGCGGGGAAAGAGGACGAAGATGCGGATATTGCATACGGGGGATTGGCACTTGGGCCGTACGCTGGAGGGAAGAAGCCGCCAGAAGGAGCAAGAGCAGTTCATAGATGAATTGGTGGAGATCGCCGATTTTCATAAGGTGGATTTGATTATGATGGCGGGAGATGTGTACGATTCCGTTAATCCGCCAGCGGCTTCGGAGCAATTATTCTATGAGGCTGCTGCCAGGCTGACTTCAGGGGGCAGGCCCCTTGTGGTGATTGCCGGCAATCATGACCAACCGGAGCGCGTATCTTCAGTCTCCCCGCTTGTATTAAGGCAGGGGATTACCTTGGTAGGACTTCCAACCTCAGAGCCAGTGACAGTTCATGCTGCGCGGACAGGTGAGATTGCCAAAATCGCAGCCCTTCCCTATCCCTCTGAGGCACGTCTCGGTGAGTTGCTTGCTGGGGACAGCGGGGAAGAGGAGCTTCGACTAGCTTACAGCGCACGGGTAGGCAAACTTATGCAACTGTTGGGACGGGAATTTACGCCACAAACCGTGAATTTGGCGATGAGCCATATTTATGTGCTTGGAGGTGTAGAGAGTGATTCGGAACGCCCGATTCAGGTGGGCGGGGCTTACACTGTAGACCCTTCTGCCTTATCCTGTGGAGCGCAATATACTGCACTAGGCCATCTTCATCGCGCTCAGCGTGTAAAAGGGGAAGGGATGATCCGTTATAGCGGATCCCCGCTGGCATATAGCTTTTCGGAAGCAGGACAAGCCAAGTCGGTGACGCTGATTGATGTTGCGCCGGGCGGTGAGCCGACCTTCGAAGAAATCTATCTTCGCTGTGGGCGTCCACTTGTAAGATGGAGCTCTACGGGGGGATTGCAAGAGGTATATAACTGGTTGGATGAAGGTAGAGATGCTTCCGCTTTTATAGATTTGGAGATTCGGCTCAGTGAAGCTATGTCGATGAATGATATTCAGCGCCTGCGTAAATCACGTGAGGGGATCATTCATATTCGTCCGATTTATCCGCAAATGGAGCTGGAGCTCGAACAGATTTCCCGTTCACGTATGCCTGTACAAGAATTGTTCCGTAAATTCTATCAGCGCCAGACGGGCGGGGCGGAGCCGGAGGATCGTTTGATTGAGCTGTTCTTACAGCTAACCGAAGAAGAACGGCAGCAGCCGGAGGAAGGAGAGGAGAACTAAGGTGAAGCCTATTTTATTAAAAGTTGCAGGATTGCAGAGTTATAGAGAAATGCAGGAAATAGATTTTGAAAGTCTGTGTGAGACCGGGCTGTTTGGGATTTTTGGACCTACGGGCAGCGGCAAGTCCAGTTTGCTGGATGCTATTACTTTGGCGATGTACGGCAAAGTGGAGCGCGCCGTTAATGGAACACAGGGGATTATGAATCACTCTGAGGATTCACTCAGCGTGGCGTTTACCTTTGAACTCACTTCTTCCGCTGGGGCACATCGTTATCGCGTTGAACGTAAGTTCAAGCGGACAGGTGAGCAAACAGTCAGTAACACCATTAGCCGTTTCATTGAAGTTACACCTGACGGGGATAACGTTATGGCGGATAAACTCGCAGATGTTACACGTTGTGTGGAAGAGCATATTGGGCTCAAGATGGATGACTTCACGCGAGCAGTTGTATTGCCGCAGGGGAAATTCGCCGAATTCTTATCGCTTCGGGGCGTAGACCGCCGACAAATGCTGCAGCGCCTGTTCCATTTGGAACAGTATGGCGATCAGCTTGCGTTGAAGCTTAGCCGACGGGTGAAGGAGAATGAGGCTGCGCTCCGCGCACTCGAAGCGGAGCAGCAGGGGCTTGGCAACGCAGGCAAAGAGGATGTAAAGGCAGCGGCGGAGCGCCTCGAACAAGCAGCCCAGCATGCTGCGGAATGCCGCCGCAAGCTGGAGGCGGCACTGCAGGTCGCGGAGCGTTTCACGCGCATTCGCGAGCTGCAAGAGGAACGGACCCGCCGCGAATTGCAGCGGCAGGGACTGCTCTCCAAGGAGGAGGAGATTCTCCTCCTTGAACGGAAGCTCGGCCAAGCTGACGAGGCCGAGGCTAGGCTTCCCGCGCTGAAAGCATGGCGAAGCGCGGAAGATGCCTTCAAGAGCCGATTGACCCGCGCGGAGGGCCAAGAGGTGCTGGCCGCCGCTGCCGAGCAGGAGGCGGCGCATGCCTCTGCGGCCGCGGCTGCTGCGCAGGCCGCGCTTGCGGCGGAAGAGCCGGCCCTCCGGCAGGGGGCCGACACCTACCGCCGCGCGCTCGAGCTCGAGTCCGAGCTCGGCGCCCTGCGGCGCGAACTCGCGGCTCTGCGCGAGCGCCGCGAAGAGGCCTCCCGCAAGCTGGCGGAGCTGCGGGAGGGCATGGCCCGGGAGCGTGAGCTTTTGGCCAAGGGCCAAAAGCGCCAGCAAGAGCTGCAGCAGAGCTTGCAGCCGCTCGGTGTCCGCTCCCAGGAGCGGCAGTCTCTGCAAGAAGCGATGCAGAGACTGCAAGGGCTGCACTCCGCCGAATCCCAGTGGGATAAGGCGGAGAAGGAGCGCCGCGAGCGTGCCGCTGCACTCGCGGCTGCGCAGGCGCGCCTCGCGGAGGCCGAGGGCCGTCGCGGGCAGCAGGAAGCTTCTCGCGGGCAGCAGATCCGCGAGGCGGCGATGCATCAAGAGAAGCTGCTGGCGACAGAAGAAGCTGCGTGCACCGCAGCAGAAAGTCTGGAGCAACATATCAGTTCTTTGGAAGCGGCCCTCAAGGGGCATGAGTTGCACAGACTGTCGCTTGGATTGGCTAAAGAATTGGAAGCAGGACAACCTTGCCCTGTATGTGGCAGCGAACACCACCCGGCCCCTGCTGTATTGCAGGATAACGTAGAGCAACAGGAACTGGAGTTAAAGCTTCAACAGGCTCGGGTGTTGTCCAGACGTGCTTTGGAAGCACGCCATATGTTCCGTGGTCTGCGGGAGCAGGACCTGGTTTGGCTGGAGCAGGTGTTTGGTGATGGAGCTTTTGATACGGTAAATCATCCTGCAGCGGCAGGCTCAGAAGTCAGCACTACTGAGGTTTCCTCTACCGATAAGTCCATTCCAGATGAAAAGGCTTTGGCAGAACTTGATGCTGCATTTTTAGCATTAAAAAGCCAGTCTGGAGAACTGCGCCGTACAGCGATACAGTGGCAGCAATCGATGCAGGAAGTTCAGCAGCTATGCCTCAAAGAAGCAGCGGGTGCCGAAGGTGAGCGAAGCTGGGTAGAAGGCCTAACCGCCAAAGCCGAGGAACTGAGTGGCCAACTAGCCGCATTGCGGCAGAACTGGGTACAGCAGTTCCCTGATTTGGCACCGGAAGAGGTAGAAAAAGCTTATCGTGAGCTGTTAGCCAAGGATGCTCAAGCTGAGGAAATTAGATCCCGACTGGAAATCAGTGTCAAGTTTCTGGATGAGAAAAGCGCTTCGGTGCAGAATCTTCAGGAGACCATCACCGGACTCGATAAAGAGCTTACTCAGTGGAATACACAGATGGAAGGCAAAGAAGAATTGCAGCGTGAAAAAGAACGGCGTCTTTTGGAGTGGACTAATGGCCGCGCTGCTGCCCCTCTTCTAGCAGAGTGTGAGCGTCGTCTGCAGGAATTGTTAGCAGCTGTGGAGACCAGCCAACGATTACATCTCACGGCAGCTGAAAAAGCGCAGCATGAGATCAAGGAGGCAGCGATTACCCGCCAGGCTGCAGAATCTGCTCGAGAGCATTATGTGACTTCAAGCCATCTGTGGGAGCAAAGCTTAACCTCTTCACCTTTTAGTTCCGCCGCTGAGGTTGAAGGAGCAGCTCTCGCACCTGAAGAGCGGGAAATTTCTTCTTCTCGGGTACATGCCCATCGTGCGGAAGAAGCTGAAGTTTCATTGCAGCTGCGCAATATTGAAGAGAAGCTTGACGGAGCCAACTTAAGTGAAGAGGAGTGGCAAGTTAGCCAGGAGAGCTTAAGCGTGTGTAAGTCAGAGGATGAAATGTCGCTGCAAGCAAGAGCGCGCGCAGAGCGAGATCTGGAGGATCTGCGGCATCGGCATATTCGCTGGATGGAGCTCGAAGCCCAGCGGCTAGAACATGCTTCTCTACAGGATCATTTGTCCAAATTGCAGACGGTTTTACGTGGAAATGCTTTTGTTGAGTATATTGCGGAGGAACAATTGATGCAGGTATGCCAGTCTGCTTCACAGCGGCTTCGTTTCCTGAGCAAACAGCGTTATGCGCTGGAGGTTGATTCGGGTGGTGGCTTTGTAATCCGTGATGATGGAAACGGTGGTGTAAGAAGACCGGTCTCCACGCTTTCCGGCGGAGAGACGTTCTTAACTTCCTTGTCACTTGCACTTGCACTTTCGGCACAGATTCAGCTGCGGGGGCAGTATCCATTGCAATTTTTCTTTTTGGACGAAGGCTTTGGTACGCTGGATCCGGAATTGCTCGATACGGTAATCACCTCACTGGAAAGACTGCATAACGACCAACTGTCTGTCGGCATTATCAGCCATGTTCCAGAGCTTCGGGCACGACTGCCACGCAAGCTGGTAGTAGTACCTGCTGAGCAGGGTGGAGGGGGATCTCGGATCCTTTTGGAAAAAATGTGAAGATCTACAATGTGTGTGATTCTTATCACAGATACAGTATCAACGCGCTGTTATAATACAGCTAAGCCGACATTACTTTAGAAACACCTCGGCGGACGTATGGCAGGGAATGAACTCCTTTTCATACGTCCGCCGCCGAATCAGCTTTATAAGCTGTGAAGGGTGTTTCTCTTTTTTTTGTCTTTTTTAGGCCTAACGGTGTTGATATATTTATTTAATGGTTCATTCTGTAACAGATACAGTTTAGGGCAGATTATGCTGAGTTTGCTTGCTGCTTTCGTAATTGATGATTATCCTGTATGATTATCTTATGATGAAGTGGAATTTCACCAATTTTTAGGAGGCAAGCACTCTATGGAGACCGTGTTTAGCAAAATTATTGAGGGTACTATTCCTTCCAAAAAAGTATTTGAGAATGAACGTATTCTTGCATTTTACGACATCGAGCCGGCTGCACCGGTACATGTGTTGATCATTCCCAAGAAGTTCATTGCTTCAATGAATGATGTTACACCTGAGGATCTTCCGCTAATTGCTGAAATCCACAGTGTAGCCCAACAGATCGCCAAAGACCTTGGAATTGCTGAGTCTGGTTATCGTTTAATCAATAATTGCGGACCTGATAGTGGACAAGCTGTGCCTCATCTTCATTATCACCTGCTGGGTGGAGCCAAGCTGGGTGCGCTCACTGGAAACTCAGCTTCGCACGCATAGCATAATCATTTAATGTTGAAGAACTTGCCAGAAAAAAGAATAGCACGAAGGTTGACACGTTATTTCCGTTTGACCTATAATGGAGTTTGATAAACCGTGTTATGCTCTTGGACGGTATGGTCGGAGGGAGGGGAAACCTGTGTCTGAAACGAAAGTTCGCAAAAACGAGACAATTGATGCTGCACTTCGTCGCTTTAAACGTTCCATCGCAAAAGATGGTGTCTTGGCTGAGGTGAAGAAACGCAAACATTACGAAAAGCCGAGCGTTAAGAAAAAGCTGAAGTCTGAGGCTGCTCGTAAGAGAAAGTTTTAGGAGGATTACCCACGCATGAATCTTAGCGAGAGATTGAACGAAGATATGAAGCAAGCGATGAAGAGTAAGGACAAGTTCACGCTCTCCACGATTCGAATGGTTCGTTCTACAATAAAGTATCTTGAAATAGATCTGAAGAGAACATTGGACGACAACGAAGTGCTTGATATCCTTAGTCGTGAAATCAAACAGCGCAAAGATGCCCTCCAAGAATTTGAATCAGCGGGTCGCGACGAGCTTGCCGCGAGTACAAAAGCAGAAATCGAGATTATTATTAAATATCTTCCCGAGCAACTTTCCGAAGAAGAAATTAAAGTAATTGTACAGCAGACCATCCAGGAAACCGGTGCTTCTTCGAAGAGCGAAATGGGGAAGGTCATGAGCGCACTGATGCCTAAGGTCAAAGGTCGCGCTGATGGTAAACTCGTGAACCAGGCGGTTCTGCAATTTCTGCAATAATATAGCACTAGCACCCCTTGCAAAAGGGGTGCTTTTCTATGTTATGAAACGTAAATCCAATTTCAGCGTATTAAAGGTTATGAGTTCTGGGTCAAGCTAAAGAAGGGAGGTAAAATCATTGAGAAGATTACGGAAAATACTGTTAGCTAGCATTCCTGTGGTCCTGCTGTTACTCCTCCTGACACCCTTTGCAACGAATGTAAGCGCTGACGGGACAGCCCCGAAAACACCGGGGGTTACGAACAGTGAGCTGAAAAAAGGTCCCGTGTTTATTATTCCGGTAGATCAAAAGATTGAACGGGGTTTGCAAAGCTTTTTGGAAAGAGGATTTGAAGAAGCCGCTAATTATGGAGCAGTCCTTATTCTACTAGAGGTCGATACACCTGGAGGGCTGGTGAAATCGGCAGAAGAGATTGGGACGATGGTAAGAGAGAGTGAAATACCAACAGCTGCCTATATTAAAGGTGATGCCGCTTCTGCAGGCAGTTACATAGCACTTAATGCAGGTGCAATAATCATGAAGCCGGGCAGTATGATCGGCTCCGCTTCCTTGGTAGACATGAATGGTCAAAAAGTCGATGATGCCAAAATGATATCCTACTGGAGATCTAAAATGATCGGCGCTGCTGCTCTGAATGATCGTGATCCAGACATTGCTGCTGGAATGGTGGATAGTAATTTGGTCGTGGATAAGCCAGAGCTTGGAGTGACTAAGACACAGGGAGAAATCATTGCCTTGTCTAGTGAAGAAGCTTTAAAAGCTGGTTACGCTGATCAAATTACAGATACCCCTGAAGAGGCAATTCAGTGGCTTGGATATACTACAGACGACATCTTTCGCGTAGAGCATACCGGTGCGGAAAAAATGTCGCAATTTCTGACCAATCCGATTATTATGACGATTCTGCTGTTCATTGGGATTACAGGCGTTGTCATTGAACTGATTGTTCCAGGCTTTGGTGCGCCAGGAATTATCGGGACGTTGGCTTTTGTGTTATATTTCTTCGGCAACTATGTTGCAGGATTCGCCGGAGCGGAAACTTGGCTCTTGTTTATCATTGGGCTTGTCATGCTTGTGCTGGAGCTCTTTGTGCCTAGCTTCGGAATATTGGGGCTCCTAGGTTCTGTCAGCCTTGTAGCAGGTGTTGTACGAGCTGCTTACAGCTATAAGCATGCACTGCTCAGTCTAGGTATCTCTTTCGTAGCTGCGACTATAGTTGTAGTAATTGTTGCGGTCATTTTTAAAGAACGAGGGATATGGAACAGATTTATTTTGAAGGAAAGCCTTACTAAAGATCAGGGATTTGTGCCTGTAGAAGAGAAGCTTAGCTTATTAGGCACTACAGGAACCAGTATTACTCCACTTCGTCCCTCAGGAACAGCTATGATAGGCGGCGAACGTGTGGATGTTGTTACGGAAGGTAGTTTTATTAGTGCTAATGCACCGGTCTCTGTTATTAAAGTAGAGGGCGGACGGATTGTTGTGAAAGAAATCAAGGAATAAGGTAAACACTGGAACCAATAATAGTTCTACAACAAATTTACGGAGGTTATATAGTATGGGTGAAGCATCTTTGATTCCTATTCTGTTCATCGCGGTAGTGGTGATTATTGTATTGAGCGTGTTTTTAAGTTTCTTCCCGGTTATGCTCTGGATTTCAGCATTAGCATCGGGCGTTAGAATCAGTATTATTACGCTGGTGGCGATGAGACTGCGTCGTGTAACCCCAAGTCGTATCGTTAACCCAATGATTAAAGCGACTAAGGCAGGTCTTGGACTGAACATTAATCAACTGGAGAGTCACTATCTCGCAGGTGGTAACGTAGACCGTGTTGTTAATGCGCTTATTGCAGCACAACGTGCAGATATTCCTTTGGAATTTACTCGCGCAGCAGCCATTGATCTTGCAGGACGTGATGTGCTGCAGGCTGTGCAAATGAGCGTTAACCCTCGTGTAATTGAGACACCGGTTGTTGCGGCTGTTGCTAAGAACGGGATTGAAGTTAAGGTAAAAGCGCGCGTAACTGTTCGTGCCAATATCGACCGCCTCGTGGGTGGTGCGGGTGAAGAAACGATTATTGCCCGTGTTGGTGAAGGGATTGTAACGACAGTAGGTTCGAGTGATTCCCATAAAGATGTCCTTGAGAACCCGGATTTGATTTCGCGGACGGTATTGTCCAAAGGGCTTGACTCAGGTACTGCTTTTGAGATCCTCTCCATTGATATTGCGGATATCGATGTAGGCAAGAACATCGGTGCTTATCTACAAACCGAGCAAGCAGAAGCAGATAAACGCATTGCCCAAGCCAAAGCGGAAGAACGCAGAGCGATGGCTGTCGCTCACGAGCAAGAGATGAAGGCGCGCGTAGTAGAGATGAAGGCGCTTGTTGTGGAAGCTGAATCTCAGGTGCCTATGGCAATGGCTGAGGCGCTCAGAAATGGCCAAATCGGCGTGATGGATTATATGAATATCAAAAACATCGAGGCAGATACCCAAATGCGGGGCTCTCTCGGCAAAATGAATGATCAGGACGATAATAACCGTCCTAACAATAATAAATAAAAGGGGATGTGAATCTCCATGAGCTGGATCTATATTATTGCGGTTATTATATTCGCGATCGTATCCAATGTGAATAAAGCAACTAAAAACAAGCCCAAAGGAGCTCCTCGCGGGGGAATGCCTACTTTTGGGGGCGGAGAGGATTCTCCGCTCCGCCGGGTAAAACGCCCGGATATCGATGGAGGGCGCCAAGCGGAGTCTGGCAGTGGATTTCCTGCTCCTGTTAGCACCTCTTCCCGGCAGTCGAGGTCAGAGGATAACCGGGAGTATGATGCCTCTCCTGCCTTTCCAGAACCCGCGTATATACCAACTCCAGATTATTCTACTGGAGAAGGAATGTCTTTGGAGCATGCCGATGACGGAGTTGAATTACGCACACAAAGAATGCAAGAAGAGGTACGGCGCCTTCAATCTGCTTTTGACGGGATAGCGGGTGCAGATACCAAAAGATCAAATAAGACTAAGAACACAAACTCACCCTCTGCGGGAGACCAGACACATGGAACAGGGAGTCGTGACGACCTGCGCAATGGTGTAGTCTGGGCAGAGATTCTGGGACCACCGCGTTCTCGTCAGCCGCATTCCACCCGAAGATAATATTTACGGATCATAGTAACAATAAAGCCTCGGTTCCTATCTTTACGATAGGTTGCCGGGGCTTTTTTGCTTTTTTCACACTGGAAGGGTCCTCCTTTGTTACTTCTTCTCATAAAAAAAAGCGTTGCCGCATAAGGTGTACAGAAGGCAGGAAGGGGGAACGTCTACTTATGACCCGTATTGGCCGCAGGCTGCGGGGATGGACAAACGGGGTACTGGATCTACCACAGGACTTATTACAGGAAATGCCCCGGATCACCCTGATCGGCAATAAGGAACTGCATATTGAGAATCATCGCGGCGTGCTGCATTTTTCCTCTGGTCAGCTTAAGCTCGCGTTAGCTAAAGGATCGCTTGAAATCACAGGCGAGGGACTTGTCATCCGAAATATTCTAGGCCAGGAATTGGCTGTAGAAGGCGTTATCGGGGAGATCAGATATAACGAAAGCGAGGAGAGATCATGAAGGAGCCACCTCTGTCATCACTGCGGGGGTTCGTTACACTGCATGTGACGGGACCTCAGGTGGAGCGATTTATTAATTTCATTTCTGAAGCAGGAATCATGATTTGGGATGTGAGGCCCGCTGAGGGCGGCGCTTCCCTTAAGCTGCTTCTGGATGATTTTTATGTCCTCCGGCCGATTTTAAAAAAGACAGGCTGTCGTATGCACGTTACCGGTAGAAGCGGACTTCCATTTCTTATGGCGCGGCTGTGGAAAAGGAAATTTTTTGGCATAGGTATTTTAATGTTTGGAATTACACTTTTTATGTTATCTACGATGGTATGGAGTATTAGAGTCGAAGGGAATGAAAAAATTGCCTCTGAGGATATATTGGCTGCTGCTCGCCAGGAGGGTGTGTATCCTTTTCAGTGGATATGGCGTCTGGAGGAGCCGGACAAGCTCTCTAAGGGGCTGCTGGCCCATTTACCGGGTGTTTCTTGGATAGGGCTGCAACGGACGGGGACGAGCATCAAAATTCAGGTTGTAGAGGCTAAACAGCCCGATATCAAACCTTTGCTTAGCCAACGGCATTTAATTAGCCGAACAGATGCGGTGGTAACAGAAATATATGCGGAGCAGGGCAGACCGGTAGTAGCGCGTAATTCGCGTGTGAAAAAAGGGGATATCCTGATTTCCGGTGCTCTTGGAGACGAAGAAAATGTAGAGTATGTGGTAGCCAAGGGTGAGGTTAAGGGGTTGGTTTGGCATGAGTACAATATCGAGGTTCCGCTTGAAACAACCAATAGCACCTACACTGGGGAGCGTAAGGATCGCACCTATCTCGTGTTGGGGAAATGGGCTATTCAGCTGTGGGGTTATGGCAAATCCTCCTTTGAAAATTCAAAGACGCTCACAGAGCATGATCCGCTGTCTTGGCGCTCTATTGAGCTGCCGCTGGGCCTGATGACTGAGAAAGAAATGGAGATCAATGAAACAAAGGATACGATAACTCCAGAAGCTGGAGTAGCGAGGGGAATTGAGCGGGCGAAGAATGATATTTTAGCTCGATATGGTGTTGATAGCGTCATCAAAAGTCAAAAAGTTTTGCATGAGAAGAAAGAGAATGGTAAAGTTTATATGAAAGTGATCTTTGAAGTAGAAGAAAAAATTTCCGAAGAACTGCCAATAGTAAACAATTGAGGAGAATGAGGCTACTTGTCAGAACAGACTGCAAGCATTCGTATATCTTTGCAAAATGCGGGAGAAGCGCAATCGCTGTTTGGCCCGCAGGATGGATTCTTAAAAATCATCGAGAGTGAAATTCCCGCCATTATTGATTCGCGTGAAGCAGAGCTAACGATTCGTGGAGCTGAGCGGGAAGTAGACATGCTGGGGCAATTGTTTAATGTGCTACTGTCCCTCATTCGGAGCGGTTACATACTTACTGAACGTGATGTGCAGTACGCTGTGGAACTGGCGAAAGATTTTCGTGCTGATCAATTGCTCGATTTGTTCAAAGGAGAAATTACTACAACTTTTCGCGGAAAGCCTATCCGTGTCAAAACGGTCGGCCAGAAGCATTATGTGACAACGATCAAGAAGCGTGATATTGTATTCGGAATCGGTCCTGCAGGAACGGGGAAGACCTACTTGGCAGTGGTGCTTGCAGTTACGGCACTGAAAGAAGGTTCGGTTAAGCGTATTGTTCTTACGCGTCCCGCAGTAGAAGCAGGAGAGAGTCTAGGATTCCTTCCAGGGGATTTGCAAGAAAAGGTAGATCCATATCTGCGTCCGCTTTATGATGCATTATACGACGTTATGGGGCCCGATCAGGTGGCTAAGGCACTTGAACGGGGATTGATTGAGATTGCTCCGCTGGCTTATATGCGCGGACGTACATTGGATGATTCATTTATCATCTTGGATGAAGCGCAGAATACAACACCTGAGCAAATGAAAATGTTCCTGACTCGACTCGGCTTCGGGTCCAAAATGGTGATTACAGGTGACGTTACCCAGATTGACCTGCCCCGCGGCAAGAAATCCGGTTTGATTGAAGCCAAAGCGATTTTATCCGGCATAGAAGAACTTGGCTTTGTCTACTTCGCGGAACAGGATGTAGTACGGCATTCCCTGGTGCAGAAAATTATCGTTGCCTATGACCGCTCTGCCGAAAACCTCCAATAAAGGGGATTGTCTTCATGGCTTCAAAGCAACCATCTAAATTAAGCGGATTTGTATATACGAACAACGGATGGAAGTATAGCGCAGTGACACGCTATGCTCTTTTCCTGTTACTCGGACTAGTGTTCTACTTCAGCTTGTCGCCAGAATTGCTACCTAAGAAATATGATATTAAAGAGAATACTTACAGTGCAAAGGAAATAACGGCACCGAAACAAATTAAGGACACCAAAGCTACGTTAAAAGCGGCTGAGGAAGCGGCCGAAAGCGTATCTCCCAAGTACAAAATTATCCCGATGAGGGCAGACAACCTAGTGACCTCGCTGCTGGATCGGATAGATCGTCTCAATCAGGATGATCTGATCTCGCAAAGCGATAAGACGGGGATTTATCGTGATGAAATCCCGCAGAGAGCCAGCGATTTCATCTTGAATTTCGTAGCTTCCAATCGGGGCAGCGCTACATATTCAGATCACCTCTTGGATGAAATGCAATCTGTCATCAAAGAGCAGACCTATGTCATTCCGGAAGAGACTTACATTAAGATTCCGCGCCTGACCTCTCAGGACATTATCGAGATGAAGCCTGTCGCCCGAGATATTGTAACTAGGCTGATGAATGATCAGATTACGGATGCGCAGACCGCTCGCGCCAAGGTAGCGGAACAGGTCAGTATTAGTTCTCTAAGCCAGCGTACAGCGCGTGAGGTTGTTCAGGAGCTTGTGCGTCTTGTGATCACAAGTAACAAGTTCTACGATGAGGATGCTACCAAGGAAGCGAAGGTACAAGCCCGGGAGAACACACCTGATGTATTCATCGAGCAAGGGGACACGCTTGTTGCTAAGGGGCAGCTAATTACTCCAGAGCTCTACACTCTTTTGGATGAGAATGGACTACTAAGCAATGAGGTGAATTACTGGCCCCAATTAGGCCTATTGATTCTCTCTGCGATGCTCTCCGTCGGTTTGCTTGCGTTCATTCGTTATTCAGGCGGCACCTCAGGCTTTAAGTACAACAATTCTCAGCTATTGATGCTGGTGCTTGTATTTGTTATAACTATTATCTCTATGCGGCTGGCCGCTGTTTTGCAGACCGATGTCCGATCTTATATCGGATTCCTAGCACCGGTGGCGATTGGCGCAATGTTAATTGCAATGCTTCTGGACATGCCTTTGGCCTATTTCTGCTCCATTCTATTCAGTGTACTGGCGAGTGTTATTTTGAATGTGCAGCAGAACTCAATCTTTGATTTTAATTTTGGTTTCTTTGCTATCGTGGTTTCGTACGTGGCTATCTTTGCGACTCACCGTGCGGGTCAACGCTCCACGCTCCTTAAAGGCGGGATTATGGTATCGCTTTTTGGCTGTCTGACAGTCTTTATGCAGATACTGTTAGGTGGAGGAGCATGGAAAGAGGTAGGTACCTTGTATTCGGTTGGTTTTGCTTTTGCAGGGGGACTATTGACGGCTGTACTTGTGATTGGGCTAATGCCTTTTTTCGAGGCAACCTTTGGTATTCTATCGGCATTGAAGCTGGTAGAATTGTCTAATCCAAACCACCCGCTGCTGCGCAAACTGCTTACCGAAACGCCGGGAACCTATCACCATAGTGTAATGGTAGGTAACCTGTCAGAAGCTGCCGCGGAAGCGATTGGAGCAGATGGCTTATTGTGCCGGGTTGGATCGTATTATCATGATATTGGCAAAACAAAACGTCCGTTTTATTTTATCGAGAATCAAAATAATATGGAAAATCCACATGACTCTATTGAACCGAAGCTTAGTAAATCTATCATCGTTGCCCACGCCCGTGACGGGGTGGAAATGCAACGAGAATATAAGCTGCCAAAACCAATCCGTGATATTGCGGAGCAGCATCATGGAACAACGTTCCTGCATTATTTTTACCATAAGGCACTGAAGCTGGCGGAAGAAAAAGGTGTCGAGCCTGATTTTACCGAGGAAGATTTCCGTTACCCTGGACCGAAAGCCCAGTCGAAGGAAGCGGCTGTAGTGGGAATTGCCGACAGTGTCGAGGCTGCAGTGAGATCATTGCGTAAGCCAACTGTTCTGCAGGTGGAAACGATGATTGAGAAGATTATTAAAAGTCGACTGGATGATCATCAGTTTGACGAATGTGATTTGACGATTAAAGAATTGGATATTATTGCACGGACTCTGAAGGAGACGGTTATGGGGATTTTCCATTCACGGATCGAATATCCAGAAGATGTGCGTAAGCCGAAAAAAGAGGAAGGGGCACCTAACCCATGAGTTTGGAGATCGTTTGGGATAACGAGCAGGAAGAATATGAGATAAAGGACGATCTCATTACGCTGCTGGAGAGCATTTTGCAAAAAGCAGGTGAAGCGGAAGGGATCGATCGGGGCGAGGTAGCTCTTACTTTTGTCGATAACGTTCGTATACATGAGTTGAATTTGGAATATCGGGGCATTGACCGTCCGACGGACGTGCTTTCTTTTGCTATGAATGAAAGCGGAGAGGACGAGCTGGACATTATATACGAGGTAGAGGAAGGCGAGGCGCTGGAAGATGTTCCAGACGTACTTGGGGATATAATCATTTCCGTAACTCGTGCGCAGGAGCAGGCGCTGGAATATGGCCATTCACTGGAACGAGAGCTTGGTTTTCTTTTCGTTCACGGATTTCTGCATTTGTTAGGATATGATCATCAAGATGAAGCTTCAGAAGCAGAGATGATGTCCAAGCAAGAAAAAGTACTATCTCAGGTTGGGTTGACGCGCTAATGGTGAAGAACACGGCGGTAGGGCACAAGAAGTTCTGGCACTCTTTTCGGTTTGCATCGCAAGGCTTAGTGTCGGCATTCAAATCCGAGCTTAACATGAAGGTGCATTGCTGTTTAGCGGTGGTTGTGCTAATAGCCGCTGCCGTGTTCAGACTTCCGCTGGCCAGTTGGATGTTGCTGCTGTTCTCGATCACGCTTGTCCTAACTGCCGAATTGCTCAATACGGCGATTGAAGCGACGGTTGATCTGATCTCGCCAGAGATTCATCCACTGGCTAAGAGAGCAAAAGATACCGCCGCAGGAGCTGTGCTTCTCACGGCGGTGTTTGCTGTCTTAGTTGGGATCTATGTTTTTTATCACCCTGTGATGGACTGGATTAGCGGACTTATGTCATAATCAGGATACAAAATCAATTCAGGGGAGAGGCGGACCCGCGTTTTGCGATTCCGCCTCTTTCGTTACTGAATAATTTGAAGTGAGTTATGTACCCGAATATATCTCATGAAGTACACTGATAAAATTTAGCGCACGCTGAAAAAATAACGATAAACGAAACTAATTAGATGTTTACGAAGTAAGTTTTGTGAGAAGAAAAATCAATGAAGTCAATACTCACAAAACTTTAGGAGGTCAAAATATGGATTCTACTCTTCTTATGCAAGAGGCGATTAAAGCACGAGCAAAAGCTTACATTCCATATTCCCGATTCGGAGTGGGAGCTGCCCTTCTTGATCAGGATGGTCATATTCACCACGGCTGTAATGTGGAAAATGCTGCTTTTGGGCCAACCAACTGTGCGGAACGGACAGCACTATTCCGTGCGATTGCGGATGGACACGCTGTTGGTTCTTTTAAAGCAATTGCCGTAGTAGCTGACTCTGACGGCCCCGTTTCACCTTGCGGTGTGTGCCGGCAAGTAATGATTGAGTTGTGTTCGCCGGATATGAAGGTTATTCTTGGGAACATGAAGGGTGATATCGTTGAGACTACGGTGGGAGAATTGCTTCCAGGCGCTTTTGGTCCCGTAGATCTGAAGCAAGGACAAGCTCCAGAATAAAATGAGGTTTTGATTTAATGCCTGTGCCTGTTTAAGGGCAAATCAGGCATAGTTAGACGAAGGTTGCTACTTTAATTGCACAATGTACAGTTAAATTGCTACTCTTTCGCGACAAAAATGAATTTAGTTGCAGATAGTACAATTAAATTTATGATAAAGCCCATATTTGGCTCTTAAGACAGGATTTAATTGCACAAAATACAACTAAAACACCAAAAACATAAACTCAACCTAAAATTAGTTGTACAAAGTACAATTAAAAGTGTTCTAGTTCTACCAAGTTGGGCTAAACTGGTGCAAACTATGTGTTTTTAGAGTAACATTACGAGGTAAGCGCCACGGCAAAAGCCGTCAGCGATTTTAATTACGTAAGGTTACTTGTAACACAGCCTAAAGCCAATCATCTCAGTAATCTTTATTCATGGTGAGGGCAATGCGAACCGTGTGAATAAGTGACAGTGTAGTGTGTCCCCAACAGGGCACAAAAGCGCTCCTGCACGACCGTCCCTCTAATCCTGCCGAACGTTGCAGGTGCTCCTATTTCCGGGTGTCCAGAGGACCGGGACCCGTGGAGTCCCCCTTGGCTAAGGGGGATTTAGGGGGATCGAAAAAGATCTTAAAAGATTTTCAAACGCAAATTTAGAAGGTAAGTATGGAAGGAAGATAATATGAAATTCAAATCAGGCTTTGTCGCAATTATCGGCAGACCAAACGTAGGTAAATCAACACTCATGAACCAGGTCATTGGCCAGAAGATTGCTATTATGTCGGATAAGCCACAAACAACCAGAAACAAAATCCATGGTGTTTACACAACAAACACTTCACAAATCGTATTCCTGGATACACCGGGGATTCATAAAAGACAGTCCAAGCTAGGCGACTACATGAACCAGACTGCAATGAGTACACTGGGTGAAGTAGAAGCAGTGTTATTCCTTGTGGATGCGTCAGAGGGCTTGGGCGGTGGAGACCGTTACATTGCCGAGCAATTAAATGGTCTGAAGACACCGGTGATTCTAGTGCTCAACAAGATCGATAAAATAGAGCCGGAAGCTCTGCTCCCGCTTATGGCTCAATATAACAAGCTGCATGATTTTGCCGAAATTATTCCGATTTCTGCGAAGATGGGCAGCAATGTTAACACGCTGTTAGAGCAGGTTGCCAAGTACTTGCCGGAAGGCCCTCAGTATTATCCGGAAGATCAAATCACGGATCACCCCGAGCAATTTGTCTGCGCGGAATTAATCCGGGAGAAAATTCTGCATTTGACTCGTGAAGAAGTGCCGCACTCTATTGCTGTAGCCATCGAAGATATGAAGGTTGAGCCTAATGGAGTGGTGCATGTTTCAGCTGTTATTTTTGTTGAGCGTGATTCGCAAAAGGGAATTATTATCGGCAAGCAAGGGGCAATGCTGAAAGAGGTCGGCAGACGGGCTCGGACAGATATTGAGAACCTGCTGGGTTCGAAGATTTTTCTGGAGCTATGGGTAAAAGTGAAAAAAGATTGGCGCAATCAGGACCGCGTTCTGCGGGATTTGGGCTTCCATAAAGACCTTTAAGTTAATTCCGTTATTCCTCGTTTGGTAGGAATTGCAAGGATAGAACCTGCTCCATCGCACCATCCTAATTCTTGATAAGAGACATCGTCTTTCCCAAGAAAGGATGAATACGAATGCGAAACTTTTCGTGGAAGTATTTTGCAATGACAGGAGACGTCGATGCTTACCTGCTGTATAAGGAAGCTGGCCATCCGCTTGAAGATAGTGGATTACAGCTAGTGGAGGAAGAGAAGGCCTGTGATGAAGAAGCGCAATAAGGACTGGTTGCTTGCCGAATGGTTGGGGGAAGAGGCATGCTACACAGGGTGGAAGGGATCGTCATCCGCAGCATGGACTACGGCGAGGGGAACGCAATTATTACGCTTTGCACCGAGAACGCGGGAAAAGTAGGGGTTCTGGTGCGTGGCGCAAAGAAGGTCAAAAGCCGCCATGCTGCATTGATCCAACTGTTCACCGTTGGGGAATTTGTTTTTTTTAGAAATAATGGAGGACTTGGGACACTGAATTCTGGCGAAATTACGAAGTCGCACCATCCGCTGCGTGAGGATTTGATCAAAGCTGCTTATGCGTCTTATGCGTGTGAACTGCTTGATCGTGTTCTGCATGATGAGGAAACGGGAAGCTTCTGGTTTCGCCAGCTTACGGCCTGTCTTAATGCACTTGAAGAGGACAAGGAACCCGGCGTTATCATAAATGTCTTTGAAATGAAAATCTTACAGGCAGCCGGTTATGGTCCTGAATTCGATTCTTGTGTAATTTGTGGTGCCGAGAAGCCGGATGATCAACTGCTGGTCAGCCCTCGCCTTGGTGGAGCACTGTGCCGCAGTTGTAAACATAATGACCCTCCAGCCATGGAGGTCTCTGCTCGTGCGTTGAAGCTGCTGCGATTATTCGCCAGACTTGACCTGACTAGACTAGGCAATGTGGATGTAAAGGAAAGCAGCCGGGATGAGCTGAAAAAAATTATGCGGGCCTTTATGGATGTGCAACTCGGATTAAAGCTGAAGTCACAAAGTTTCCTAGACCAGCTCGACAAGTACAAGATTTGACGAAAGCTGATTTTTCCGTTACTATAGGATCAGTTTATTATATGATCGTCGTTATGCTCCAATTGGGGAGAGGCGTGCATTGATCGGGAAAGTAGTGGACTGTATTGTCGTTATTCAGCGAGCTGGGGGCAGTGGAAGCCTAGCGGGACAACGTTCATGAACATGGCACCCGGGAGTACGAATGCGGCGAATGAAAGTGGATTTCGTTCTTGTCTTGGCAGCAAACTTGCTCATACAAGGTATGAAATCAAGTAGGGTGGAACCGCGGGAGAATAAGTTAAGCTCTCGTCCCTATGTCTGTTAATCAGGCATGGGGGCGGGGGCTTTTTGTTGCTGTCAGGAGCTAAAAGTGCCGCCTCCATGGTAGAAAGTTTTAGGCAAGCTGTTGTAAAAAACTTGTAAAGCGAAGGAGACGGTATTATGAACTTCCAGCAGATGATTTTGACACTGCAGCAGTTCTGGGCTGAACAGAACTGTATCATCGTACAGCCTTATGACACAGAAAAAGGCGCCGGCACGATGAACCCTATGACTTTTTTACGCTCGCTAGGTCCTGAGCCTTGGAGAGTGGCTTACGTAGAGCCTTCACGTCGTCCCTCCGATGGTCGTTATGGAGAGAACCCGAACCGTCTGTATCAGCATCACCAATTCCAAGTAATCATCAAACCCTCACCAGATAACATTCAAGAGATCTATTTGGATAGCTTGAAAGCACTCGGTATTGATCCGCTCTTGCATGACATCCGTTTTGTAGAGGATAACTGGGAGAATCCGTCACTGGGCTGTGCGGGTCTGGGATGGGAAGTATGGCTGGACGGTATGGAGATCACTCAATTTACTTACTTCCAGCAGGTAGGTGGCATCGAAGCTAACCCTGTTGCTGTAGAAATCACTTACGGTATGGAGCGCTTAGCCTCTTACATTCAGGATAAAGAAAATGTGTTTGATCTTGAATGGGTAAGCGGTATGACTTATGGTGATGTTTTTCATCAGCCGGAGTTCGAGCATTCTACCTACACTTTTGAAGTATCGGATGTAAAAATGTTATTCTCGCTGTTCAACATGTATGAAGAGGAAGCACGTAGAGCGATGGAGAAACATCTTGTGTTTCCAGCCTACGATTATGTGTTGAAATGCTCACATAGCTTTAATCTACTCGATGCGCGTGGGGCAATTAGTGTAACTGAACGGACTGGATTTATTACCCGAGTGCGTAATCTTGCCCGCTCCGTAGCGGCAACATATCTTGAGGAACGCGAGAAGCTTGGCTTCCCGCTGCTGAAGAAAGAAGGTGCTGACCGTGTCTAAAGATATCCTGTTTGAGATCGGTCTGGAGGAAATTCCTGCACGTTTTATCCGTGCTGCGATGGAACAGCTGCAAGATAGAATGTCCAAGTGGTTGGATTCTGCACGTATAAACCATGCTGGAGTTACTGCATATGCTACGCCACGTCGTCTCGCTGTATTTGTTAAGGACGCGGCTGAGAAGCAAGAGGATATTAGCGAAGAGGTCAAAGGACCTTCACGCAAAATCGCGCTGGATGCTAACGGCGACTGGAGTAAAGCTGCGCTAGGGTTTGCCCGCAGTCAAGGTGTATCTCCAGAGCAATTTACATTTAAAGAGCTAGCTGGCGTGGAATATATTTATGCCACAAAAAATAGTGCGGGTGTAGAGACTGCTTCTTTGCTCACAGAAGGACTTCTGGGTATTGTAAATGCAATGACTTTCCCGAAGAACATGCGCTGGGGAGCTTACGATTTTAAATTCGTTCGTCCGATTCGCTGGATGGTTGCTCTTTTTGGTAAAGAGATCATTGATTTGGAAATTACGGATGTAAAAGCGGGTAATGTGAGCCGTGGACATCGTTTTCTGGGTACAGAGACTGTAATCTCGGAGCCTGCGCAATATGTGGAGAGCATGCGTGCGCAGCATGTACTTGTGGATGTGAAGGAACGGGAAACGCTTATCCTAGATCAAATTAACAAATTGGCTGAAGAGAAAAGCTGGACGATTGCGATTAAAGAAGATCTTTTGGAAGAAGTACTGTTCTTGGTAGAAACACCAACCGTGCTCTTTGGAACCTTTGATCCATCTTTCTTAGAGATTCCTCAGGATGTGCTGATTACCTCGATGCGTGAGCATCAGCGTTATTTCCCTGTTTTTGATGCAACTGGCAAGCTACTGCCATTCTTTGTAACTGTACGTAACGGGAATGCAGAATCCTTGGATGTTATCGCTAAGGGAAATGAAAAAGTGCTTCGTGCTCGTCTATCAGATGCCAAATTCTTCTATCAAGAAGATCAAAAGATGAAGATTGACGATGCGTTAGCCAAGCTTGAAAACATTGTTTACCATGAAGATTTGGGCAGTGTAGGGGATAAGGTGCGCCGTATTCGCCAAATCTCTGATCGTCTGGCTGTGAAGCTTGGACTGTCAGCTACTGCTGTGTCCGAAGTAAGTCGCACTGCGGATATTTGTAAATTCGACCTTGTAACACAAATGGTTTATGAATTTCCTGAGCTGCAAGGAACAATGGGTGAAGATTATGCACGTAAAGCAGGCGAGCCTGAAACTGTGGCAAAAGCGATCTTCGAGCATTATCAGCCACGATTTGCAGGAGATGCTGTACCTTCAACAGAAGCAGGTTCAGTTGTCAGCATAGCGGACAAAATCGATACGATTGTTGGCTGCTTCTCCATCGGCATCATTCCGACAGGATCTCAAGATCCATATGCCCTGCGCCGTCAGGCTGCAGGTATTGTCCAAATTGTGCTTGAGCATAAATTGCCAATTACGCTGCGCGAAATTTTTGAAGCGGCGATTGAAATTCATGAAAATTCAGGAAATACGAAACATTCTGGAGATGAACTACGTATAAACCTGTACGAGTTCTTCGGTCTGCGTGTAAAACGTCTTTTATCTGACAATGTACGCTATGATGTTGTGGACGCTGTTACAGCGGCTGGTTTTGACGACGTGGTAGATGTTGTGGGCAGAAGCCGTGCTCTTATGGCTGCTGTGTCCGACCAAGCAGATTTCAAGATTACCGTAGATTCGCTTACTCGTGTCAGTAATTTGGCAAGTAAAGCAACCAGTGAAGTGATTGATCCTGCTTTACTTAAAGAAGATGCTGAATTGCAGCTTTTTAATACATGGCAGGAGCTTCACGCACCTTACCTTGAAGCTATGGCGGCAAAAAATGCCGAAGAAGCACTTCGGATTCTTTCGGGTCTAAAAGACGCCGTTACAACATTTTTTGATTCCGTTATGGTTATGGCGGAGGACGAGCAAGTGCGTGCTAACCGTTTGGCTCTGCTTGCTGGTATTGATGCTGACTCCAAGTCGTTCGCTGATTTTGCGAAGCTTGTCTGGTAATTTTAATCAAGAAAATTTGAATCTTATGGTATAGAATGTTGGTTTGGGGTATAAATATACGGAACGGTGCCAATGCGTCATTTGACATCCGTTCCGTATTTATGCTTAGAAAGAAGGATTTCTTGCGGAGAGGGCGTATATATATTACACGGGAAATTGGTGATGATCATGGAGAAGTCCCAGTCTAGAACGATAGTGGTGGATGGGGATGCTTGTCCGGTCAAAAAAGAGATCGCTGAGGTAGGTCGCACCTTTGGTGTTCCGGTACTTATGGTATCTTCTTATGACCATGCACTGAAAGCTGAAGAGGGTGTAACGGTTGTGCAGGTGGATCGAGGAGATCAGAGTGCCGATCTATATATTGCCAATCATATTACTGCTGGAGATGTGGTATTGACTCAAGATTATGGTCTTGCGGCACTTGCATTAGGTAAAAGGTGCAGTGTGCTTTCATTTCGTGGTCAGGAATACGACAATTTCAAGATGGATTTTATGTTGGAGGGTAGACATGCCAGGGCTGTGGAACGAAGACGGGGACATTATTCCAAGGGTCCAAAACCCATAACGGCAGAAGAAAAAACTTATTTTCAACATAAACTGACAAAACTTTTAATACTTTTGCAGGAGAATGTGGAGCAATAGCGAATTATATTTATTTGTTAAGAGATGAAGGTGGTTGAAGTGGCTAGCGGACACGGCAATATTCCGGAAGAGGTTATCGAAAGCGTGCTTGCGCGTCATGATATAGTCGATACAGTCGGTAAGGTTGTTCATTTGTCCAAGCAGGGGAAATATTTATGGGGCCTCTGCCCGTTCCATTCGGAGAAAACCCCTTCCTTTACTGTTACCCCCGACCGGGGAGTATTTCATTGCTTTGGCTGCGGTATGGGTGGAAATGCCATCAAATTTAGGATGGAAATCGAAGGATTAACCTTCCCCGAAGCTGTCAGAATAATGGCTGAAGAAAGTGATATTCCCGTTCCAGAAGGTAAGGGAGGTATGATGTCTCCTCCTGATCCGGAACGCGACCGGTTGATTCAAGCTTATGAATGGTCGGCAAAGTTCTATCATTACTTGCTGAAGAACACGGAACACGGCAAAGCCGCTATGGACTATTTAAGAGGCCGGAACTTCAGTGATAAAATGATTGATCAGTTTCAGATCGGATATGCTCCGGACCGCTGGGATACTTTGCTGCAGTTTTTGGAGAAACGAAATTTTGATCTTGCGGAAATGGAGAAAGGCGGACTTCTGTCAGCCCGCGGTGAGGGCAAAGGCTATTTGGATCGTTTCCGTGGCCGGATTATCTTTCCGATTGCCAACCGTACAGGCAAGGTAATCGCATTCGCCGGAAGAATACTTGGAGAGGGTCAACCTAAGTATTTAAATTCTCCGGAGAGTAGGTTGTTTAACAAAAGCCGGATATTGTACAATTTGCACCAGTCCAAAGCATCCATTCGCAAAACTCGACAAATCGTCCTGTTTGAAGGATACGGAGATGTCATCTCATCCTGGGAAGCGGGTGTGCATAACGGCGTAGCAACGATGGGAACGTCCTTGACGGAGGGTCATGTGGCACTGATGAAAAGCCTGGCTGATGAAATTATACTGTCTTACGACGGTGACCGGGCGGGACAAGCAGCAGCCATGAAGGCCATTCCGATGCTTGAAGGCAGCGGCCTGCGTGTAAAGATCGCCTTACTGCCAAGCGGGGTGGATCCGGATGAATTTATCTCCAAGCATGGAGGAGAAAGATTTAAAGATCAGGTTATTGATTCAGCAGTTTCATCCATAAAATTTAAGCTTATATATCTGAAAAAAAACCATATACTCCTAGAGGAAGATGGCAAAATCGCCTATGTCAAGGAAGCCTTAGAAGTTATTGCTTCACTGCATTCCTCAACAGAGCGAGAGGTTTATCTGAAGGAAATCGCTGCTGAACTCGAACTTTCCTATGATAGTTTGAAGCAGGATTGTAATTTACTTAGGGCATCGATGCAAAAAAACATCCCTGAAGGGGATAATAACGACAAAAGGTGGAATAATGGTAGGCATAAAAAAGGGCAGGTGCAGACACCGACCTTACTACCCGCTTATCATGTCGCGGAACGGCGTCTATTGTCCTTTATGATTCAGGACCCGGAAGCCGCCACGTATGTAGGCGAACGCCTCGGAGAAGATTTCAACATCGTTGATCATGCGGCAATTGCTGCTTATCTATATGCCTATTACGCGCAAGGCAAACCACCCGGCATTAGTCGGTTTCTATCATCACTTCAGGATGATCGTCTGGAGAAAACTGCGACATCAATATCCATGATGGATACCCCTCCGGACTGGAATATGCAGGTTCTAGATGATTGTATTCGTGAAGTGCGGAAATACCCACTGCAACGCAAAATGGAACAGAAGCGTGAAGAGATGATTCAGGCTGAAAAGTCAGGTGACTTTTTGCGTGCGGCACAAATAGCAAGTGAGATTATAGCCCTAGAGAGACAATGACATGTTGACAGGATGTACCTAGGGAGGAGGGAGTCGAATTATGGCGAACGATCAGCATACTGAATTGGAAGCAGAATTTACTTTGGATCAGGTTAAGGATCAGCTCATTGAGCAAGGTAAGAAAAGATCATCATTAAATTACAAAGATATTATGGAGAAATTATCGCCGTTTGATCAAGACCCCGAGCAAATGGAGGAGTTCTACGAGCAACTCAGTGATTTGGGAATTGAGGTTGTAAACGAGAACGATGAAGAGGTTAACAGCCTCCGACCAAGTGAGGATAATGAGGATAAAGACAGCGATGATTTCAGCTTTGATGACGATCTGTCGCTGCCACCAGGGATCAAGATTAATGACCCTGTCCGTATGTATCTAAAAGAAATCGGACGCGTTCCTTTGTTGTCGGCTGACGATGAAGTTGAGCTTGCTATGCGGATTAAGAATGGCGATGAAGAAGCTAAACGCCGTCTTGCAGAAGCGAACCTGCGTCTCGTAGTAAGTATCGCGAAACGTTATGTCGGACGCGGTATGCTGTTCCTGGATCTGATTCAGGAAGGTAATATGGGTCTGATCAAAGCAGTAGAGAAATTTGACCATAACAAGGGATTCAAATTTAGTACGTATGCGACTTGGTGGATTCGCCAGGCCATCACTCGTGCGATTGCGGATCAGGCGCGTACCATTCGTATTCCTGTACACATGGTGGAAACGATCAACAAGCTGATTCGGGTTTCTCGCCAATTGCTGCAAGAACTGGGACGCGAACCTTCCCCAGAGGAAATTGCGGCTGAGATGGAACTGACGGTGGAGAAAGTTAGAGAGATCATGAAGATTGCCCAAGAACCTGTATCCTTGGAAACACCAATTGGTGAAGAAGATGACTCTCATCTAGGAGACTTCATTGAGGATCAGGAAGCATTGGCTCCTGCGGATGCAGCGGCTTATGAACTCCTGAAGGAACAGCTGGAGGATGTGCTGGACACGCTCACGGAGCGTGAAGAGAATGTACTTCGTCTGCGTTTTGGCCTTGATGATGGACGGACAAGAACGCTTGAAGAAGTCGGCAAGGTGTTTGGTGTTACCCGGGAACGGATCCGCCAGATCGAAGCCAAGGCATTGCGCAAACTTCGTCACCCTAGCCGCAGTAAACGGCTTAAGGATTTCCTCGAATAGTATTTCATGAACTGGACCTTCTGCTGCTCAGTGGCAGGAGGTTCTTTTATTTGAATTTACGCTGGTAAAAAATGTGTTGACCTTGTGTATCTGGAAAGAAGGATGAGCCAGTGAATTTGGAAAAACGCGACATCATTATAAAAGAGATTCAGTATTGGAGAAAAAGCCGGTTGCTGCCAGAGCAGTATTGCGATTTCTTAACCAATCTGTATGACGATGAGGATGCGAATAAGGATAACAATCCAATATCGCTGAGAAATTTACAGCAGGGAAGCATCAAAATTTGGCTGTTTTCTTTTGGAATTATTTCCTTGATTTTCTTGATTAGTCTTTATTTTAGCGTTTTTCCCTGGCCTTTGCAACTTGCAACCGCACTATCTGTATTAATTATTTGTTATGGATACTCCGCCGTTTATAAGGACCGGAACAATGTTATCAGTCTTATCCTAGCGGGGCTGGGCAGTGTTTTAACGCTTGGTTTTGGGCTATGGCTGATTGATTTGCATGATCTGGATCCTCAGCTCTGGAGGCCTATTCTAATTGGGTGCTGCGGCTTGTTATGGTGTATTTTGGGATTTTTACTCCGGATAGGTTTGTTGCAGTACTGTGGTTTTGCTTTTTGGGCATTACTGTATGCAGGGTTCTTCGGTGGAAGAAGCCCGGAGGCCTCTATATTTGAACTGGAGTTCCTATGGCTGCCATTGTGTGTGCTGATGGTATGGTTAAGCTGGCTTTTGCATCATAAGGTAAGAGGTGTTGCCAGTGTTTATTTTGCAGTGGGAGTATCGCTTTGGATCATGCCAGAGCTTGACGCTCTTTTATTAAGACAGGATTATCCGCAGTGGATTTCATTGATGCTGATCCTAAAGATTGCAGCAGGGTTAGCTTTGTTGTTTGGGTTTCGAAAAAAATGGATAACGTGGGTGGCAACATGAACAATGTGAAATTATCAGATCGGCTTCAGCAATTGCTGGAGCAAATTCCGCAAGGAAGCAGATTAGCAGATATCGGTTCCGATCATGCCTTGCTTCCTGTGGCCGCTGTCGAAAGCGGTAAGGCTGTGTTTGCAATTGCAGGTGAAGTAAACCCGGGTCCCTTTGATGCTGCTTGTAAGGGCGTTGCAGAGGCTGGACTAGGGAAGGTGATCTCGGTGCGCCGTGGAGATGGCCTTGAGGTTCTGGAACCTGGTGAAGTCAATTGTATCACGATTGCTGGCATGGGAGGCGCATTAATTGCCGCGATTCTGGACCGGGGTCAAAGCCAGGGGAAGCTAAAAGAGGTTACAACCCTTTTGCTTCAGCCGAATGTAGGCGAGGATATTTTGCGCCGCTGGTTATTAAATAATAAATGGGTACTCGTAGCTGAGAGAATTTTGGAAGAAGACGGGAAGCTATATGAAGTATTGACGGCTGTACCAGAAAATACGGAAGCTGGAATTACAAATGAAAGTGTATATCGTGAATTAACCTTGGGGGATTCCGCTAAAGTCCTTGGGCAAGAGGCCTTGCTTCAAATGGGACCATGGCTGCTTCAAGCGCCAAATACTGTGTTTTTTGCTAAGTGGCAGGGTGAGATTCAGAAATTGGAAGGCATTTTAACATCGTTGTCACGTTCAGAACTAGAATCTGCTGAGAATAAACGGAAACAGATTCAAGGTCAGATCAGGGAAATTACGGAGGTGCTACAATGTTTGCCAAGGGACAAACAGTAATTCAGTATATGGAGCAACTGGCTCCTAAGCATTTAGCTGAGGATTGGGACAAAATTGGCCTTCAACTGGGCACGCTGCAAAAAGAAATCACTAATGTATTAGTTGCTTTAGATGTGAATGATGAGGTAGTTGAAGAAGCGATTCGTCTAGGCTGCAATTTGATTATTGCGCATCATGCGATTATTTTCCGTCCATTGCAAGGAATCCAGACAGACACACCGGCGGGCAAAATGTATGAAAAATTAATTAAGAATGACATTGCGGTGTACATCAGCCACACGAATCTGGATGTCACCGAAGGTGGAATGAATGATTGGATGGCTGAAGCTCTTGGCATAGAAAACGGAGTACCCATCAAAGACATTCACTCCGAGCAATTATCAAAGCTGGTAGTATTTGTGCCGAAGGATCATCATCAGAAGGTTCTGGATGCTATTCTGAATGCTGGAGCAGGGGCAATTGGCAACTATAGTCATTGCAGCTTCAATATCGAGGGATACGGTACTTTTATTCCAGGAGAAGGCACGGATCCTTATATCGGGGAAAAAGGTAAGATGGAACGTGCCGAGGAAATTCGTATTGAGACGATCGTCCCGCACTCCATCCGCAATAAAGTGGTGCAGGCTATGCTTAAGGCCCATCCTTATGAAGAGGTTGCCTATGATTTGTACTCAATGGATCTTAAAGGCCGCAGCTTAGGACTTGGGCGGGTAGGAAAGCTCAAAGAGCCTACAACCCTTGGACAATTCGTGGAGACGGTAAAAAAAGGCCTGAAGGTAGACCATGTACGGGTTGTTGGTGATTTGGACCGTCCGATTCGTAAAGCTGCCGTTCTCGGCGGCTCGGGTGGAAAGTATTATAACAGTGCTATTTTCCGCGGTGCGGATGTCCTGGTTACTGGGGATCTGGATTATCATACAGTTCAGGATGCTGCGCTCGCCGGAATCACTCTGATTGATCCGGGACATAATGCGGAGAAGATCATGAAAGAGAAAGTAGCGGAGTGGATGGCTGGAAAATTGGCCGAGCATAAGTATGATACAGCTGTGCATGCTTCGCAGGTGAATACGGAGCCATTTAAGTTCCTATAAAATTGCCATTTAATAATGCTTGTGCCAGACATGTGATGTCTGTATAATATATAATGTTGTTCGGAAAGTTTGACAGACAATCGCCGGTGACGTGAAGACGTCACGGGAGGAAAGTCCGGGCTCCATAAGGCAGGATGCTGGATAACGTCCAGTCGGCGCGAGCTGAAGGATAGTGCCACAGAAATGGACCGCCGATGGCCGCCTTAGGGCGGCACAGGCAAGGATGGAACCGAGGTGTAAGAGACCCCGAGGAACGCTGGTGACTTCGTTCCTGGTAAACCCCATCTGGAGCAAGACCTAATGAGACGCAGCTGAATAAGCAGCCTTAGCCTGAGGCGCGTCTAGGTTGGTCGCTGGAGCTGTGCAGTAATGTATGGCCTAGATAGATGATTGTCGCTTATGGTGGGAGGGTAGTTCCCGATCGAACCACGACGAGCACAGAACCCGGCTTACGGCAAACTTTCCTAACTGCAACGTTATAATAACAACACCATACAAACGGCGACGTATCCCGGTAACCCGGCTTACGCCGCCTTTTTTGTTGCAAACAAATGCGGATACGGCAAATATATAAAGCGGTGAATGCGATAACATGAAGGGATTTGGAACGTGATATGCAGAAATTAGACTTTTTAGAAGAATTGCTAGCGGCTGATGGGCTGATGAGCAGATGGCTGGTGGTTGATGAGCAGATGGCTGGTGGTTGATGAGCAGATGGCTGGTGGTTGATGAATAGATGGCTGGTGGTTGATGAATAGATGGCTGGTGGTTGATGGTTGATGGTTTGATGAGCTGATATGCTAACGGACCGAGATGCAGCTATTTGTGTATTTTATGCCTTTTTGGAGGAGTTTCGGACTGGAGAGCCGTTATTCGGCATAAATAGGGTGGATATCGGGCGTTTTGGATCGAATAGTGACTATGGGGTCCGATAGCAAACCAAATGAGCGGAATTGATGCAAATAAGAGCGCTGGGGTCCGATAAAAACCTCCAGAACTCCAGAACTCCAGAACTCCTGAACTCCATGGTTACTTTGACGCCAGAATTAGACTAGTAGCTAGCAAACTGTAACAATGCGGAGCTTGGCTAATCTTCTGCGGAAAGATTGGTATCAGAAGCATCATATCAATAAGAACCTCTGGCTGTACTTCGCTGTGAAATCGGAGTTAATTGAGTGGTAGATGTGTTGAGTAACTAGAGGATGTTTGGTGATGCGGAAAGCGAAATGTGGGAAATGGAATATATGACGTGCAAATTTGCTGAATGCGAAATGAGATGTGTAGAAATACGAATGTGGAAATGCGAAATGAGATGTGTAGAAATGCGAATGTGAAAATGCGAAATGAGATGTGTAGAAATGCGAATGTGAAAATGCGAAATGAGATGTGTAGAAATGCGAATGTGGAAATACGAAATGAGATGTGCAGGAACGCTGAAATGTGGAAATACGAAATAAGCTGTACAGAGGCGCTGAAAAGTGGCAATTCGAAATGTGACGAGCAAAAATTGCTGAATGTGAAATGTGAAATGTGAAATGTGAAATGTGAAAATACGAAATGAGCTATGTAGTCACAAAAGTAGAAATACGAAAATGAGATGTGCAGAAATGCGTAAAGGTCACATTCTGCAAATGCGCAAAAGTGAAAGCTCAGAAATCTGCTCACAAAAAACGGTTTCCCCGTCCAATAAAGGATGGAGAAGCCGTTTTATTTTGCCATCGTAGGTATTGATTACGAGCAGTTGTTTACGACCGAACGATGTTTTGATTTTGCTGCCATTGTACCAATGCTTTCTCTAGACGCTGGACAGCAACAGGAACTTGCTCTGGTGGCGTGTGTGTGAAGTTAAGGCGCATTTTGTTTTTGTGAGGCTCCGCTGAATAGAATACCTCTCCGGGTACGAACGCTACTCCGTTTTCCACTGCCAGCGGGAGTAATTCCTTAGTATTGATCTCTTTGGAAAGGGTAAGCCATAGGAACATGCCGCCTCTTGGCTCGAGGAAATGTGCTCCTTTCCAGTTATGTGATCTGAGTTCCGCGGACAGGAGCTTCATACGCGAATGATACTCTCTTGAGATGAGGCGGATATGCTGCTCAATATCAAAATGCAACAGCAGTTCATCTAAAGCACGCTGGTCGATGGTGCTGGAATGCAGATCGGCTGCTTGCTTTGCCTTGGCGATGGTCTTGATTAGTTCGGAATCGCCGATAATCCAGCCGGTGCGTAGGGCAGGGGCGACGATCTTGGAGAAGGTCCCTGTGTAGACTACACAATGATCCCCGCCGCAGCTTCTATCGATGGAGGCTAGTGAGGGTGGATATAGAGTTTTATCTTCATCAAAGGTTATTTCTCCATAGGGATTGTCCTCTAGAATAAGAACACCGTAACGGCGGCAGATTTCAACCACCTTCTCGCGGCGCTCTTTACTCCAGGTTGCTCCAGACGGATTGTTGAAGGTCGGAACTGCGTATAGCAGTTTTGGCCGATGTATCCGAATCTGCTCTTCCAACTGATCCGGCAGAATGCCATGTTCATCATTTGGTATCGAATGAATAGCAGCCCGGTAAGAACCGAGCACTTGTAGTGCTGCCAGATAGGTGGGCGCTTCCACAAAAACTGCATCGCCGGGATCCAGCAATATTTTGCATAACAGATCTATAGCTTGCTGTGAGCCTGTAGTCAATACCATCTCAGAGGCTGTAACCGGGATGCCTTGCCGGGTAAGTCTTTCAGCGATTTTGTCACGTAGTGGAGTAAAACCCTCGGTAAGCCCATATTGAAGCGCTGAGGTGTCGCTGGAGAGCACACGATTATAGGCATCACGTACGGCCTCCAAGGGAAACAAATCCTCCCCAGGCAGCCCGCCTGCAAGTGAAATAATGTCATTGCCTTGTGTAACTTTTAGAATCTCCCGAACTGCTGATGATCCTAGATGATTGGCTGCCGTTGAGTATTTGATATCCATAAATTAGTTCTCCACCTTTCGATTTGATGCTATCATAATAGGAGTGCTGTATAACAGTAAAGCGTTGAATATAACAGTGGAGGTGAAGGGTTCATGCATATCGATTTGAATCGCAGCGGCAGCAAAACTCTGCCCCATCAAATTAGTGAAACCCTCAGTCAGCGGATCTCATCAGGACTGCTTCAGCAAGGTGTCCGGCTGCCCTCCGTTAGAAGTCTAGCTATAACCTTGAACGTGAGTCAGGTTACAGTAAGCAAGGCTTACGATATGCTTGAGAAACGAGGACTTATTTACTGCAGACAGGGTAAAGGCTGCTTTGTAGCCGATCCAACCCATAATAGACGTCAAGAAGAGGGTTGCTGGCAGGATTTATATGATGATTATTTGCCGCGGGCTCAGCTTTGGCGGAATTTTGATGTTTCAGAAGTGAAATACCCCTTTCATTTAGCCGCCATCCACAGTGAGCTGCTGCCACTTCAAGATATTGGTGACACCTATGCATCTTTGGTCAAAGAGCAACCGGAGCTTATGGCAACCTACGGGAATTTTCAGGGAGATCTTGAGCTGCGGAATGTCATGAGAGAACATTTGAAATCGCGTGGGGTTTCACTCACTTCTTCCGATTTGATGATAACCAGCGGGACTCAGCAAGGCATTGATCTGGTGGCTCGTACATTTGTTGGTCCTGAAGATACAGTCTATCTTGAGGCGCCTAGCTATACTGGTGCTATTGATGTTTTTGCGGGACGAGGTGCAGAGATGATTTTTGTGCCTACCGATAGTGAAGGGATGCGAGTGGATGTTCTTACAAAAATGTGTGATCAAAGACCTCCAAAGCTAATTTATACCATCCCTACTTTTCAAAATCCAAGCGGCGTAACTATGAGCATCACAAGAAGACAACGACTGCTGGAATTAGCGCGCAGCTACCGTTGCCTCATTGTTGAGGATGACCCATTTAGTGATTTATATTTCCATGCACCACCACCTAGGGCGATTAAATCAATGGATCCCGATGGACATGTAGTCTATATGAAAAGCTTTAGCAAAATACTTGCACCTGGTTGCCGAATCGCCTGTGTGGCTGCAGAAGGAAATATTCTGTCCCGGCTGATCGCCGCTAAATCTGCGAGTGATCTAGGAAGTCCCTTGCTGACACAGAAGGCCGTATTACCCTTCATCGCTGAAAAATACGACGCCTACGCAGCACAGCTACGAATTACACTCCGTGGTCGTATGGAAAAGGCGGCGAAGCTTCTGAAGCTGTACGCGCCGCCTGGAGTGAACTATATTCTACCAGAGGGAGGACTTAATCTCTGGCTGGAGCTGCCCCCTTCTCCTGATATCGCAAGCCTGCATGACTTGGCGGAGCAGGAGAGCATTTCTTTTTTACCCGGTGATGTCTGTTACTCTGCGGAAACGCCTTCCCGCCACATCCGTCTTTGCTATTCGCAAATGAAGGAATCGGAAATGGAGGAAGGATTACAGCGGTTTCTGCGCTTACTTGGCCGGTTTTTGCAATGACACGGTTATGGGGTGTTATTTGTTCTTTGTTTTAATTGATTCATTTGCTGGCGTACATGTTGAGGAAAAAGCTGCAATGGAACTTGATTGCCGCTTGCCGCTTGTAGCGTTTTATAAATATCGACCTGACCCCAGCCAAAGTATTTATCATGGCCGGAAGTTCCCAGATCAACAGCGTTTTTGGTCATAAGGTCCATAACTTCCTTATTCGTCAGATTAGGATTCAGTGAACGTACCAGACCCGCCAGCGCAGCGACATGGGGACTGGCCATCGACGTGCCGGATAAAGCGGCATACTGGCTGTCCGGATAGGTGCTTGCGATGCTTTCTCCGGGTGCAGCGACATCAATATAATCGCCGTAGTTGGAGAAGGAGGCTTTTTCCCCTGAAGCATTTGTAGCAGCCACTGCAATCACTTCGGGATAAGCTGCAGGGTATCCAGGCCGTTCTGTATTATCATTGCCTGCTGCAGACACAAGCACGATGTCCCGGTCATAGGCGTATTTAATCGCATCATGGAGGAACTGCGAGTCGGCATAATTCCCTAAACTTAAGTTAATAACCTTTGCGCCATTGTCAGCTGCCCATATGATACCTTCTGCTACGGAATAAGTCGTTCCGGCACCTGAGTTATCTAGCGCTTTTACAGGGAGGATCTTATTGTACCAGCTGATGCCAGCTACACCTTCCCCGTTGTTAACAAGTGCGCCAATGATTCCAGATACATGTGTACCGTGACCTACATCATCCTCGGGTGTGGAACCATTGGTAATGGCATTGTAACCAGTCAAAAGCTTACCTTGTAAATCAGGATGATTAATCTGCACTCCCGTATCGACTACGGCTACAACCACTTCTTTGCTGCCTTTGGAAAGATTCCACCCTAGCTCAGTTTCAATCGCCGGGAGGTTCCATTGGTAAGTGGAGAATAACATGTCGTTAGGCGTGACAGTTCCTTCAGCGTTTTTAGTGATGGTATCATTGGTTAAATACATATAGTGAGGTTCCGTATACTCGGGATGCCATTTGTTGGTGAAATAGGATTTCAGCTGATAATAGGTCATCTTCTCAGAGCGAAAGATATAGGCATATCCCAGCTTGCGTGGCTGCTTGCAGTGGATATCGGCGGTTATCGTCTGGAGCTGTCCCTGAGTCGGAGCATTTCCCTTAAAACGGACTACAATTTCATTCTCATAAAAATGGCTGGCATTTTCGTTATCATGGCCGGTCTTGACTGTAATGTCCTTTAAGTTATCGGTATGGACTGATTCCACATGGTATTTGCCTTCCTTAGGATACGGAATGAGACGCAGGTTCTTCAGCTGATGGTCTGCCACACGCCCAAGCACCTTTTGGTTAATAAGAGCAATAATCCCTACATTTTTCTGTTTGTTCCGCTGAGCGATAAAGTAATATTTTTCTTTACCGATTGTAAACGTTGGAGATTCATAGGATTGATGACCGTGGATTGCTGATTTTGCCGTATTGAGATATTTTAGAAGCTGTTTGTTCTCCTGTTCGGTTCCTTTTGGAAAAGACGACTTAAAGGTCTCAGTCTTTTGTGTGCGGAAATCGATCCACATCAGCATGGAGATAAACCCGTGGTCTTGCTGCAATCGTTTAGCATACACTGATTTATCATGAATCGAAGACATCCCGTCTGTTTCAGACAGGAGTTTAGTTAAGTGTCTACTGACATCGACTCTATTCAGATGATCTGTCGCCTCCACATCCTGGCTTAAGGAGGTTTTCTTTAATGTTTTTTCCTGAGAGGGATTTGGAGGTGAATGCAAAGCTGAAGTTGGAGCCGGATTCTGAACAGCGACTTTTGCGACATCTCTGGTCGTCCCATTAGTGGCAGGGCGCAGGGCAAAGGTAAGTAACCCAACTGTAAAAGCTGCTGTAACCAAACCTGCAACTGTTAGATTTTTTCGTGACATGATTTCCGCTCCTCTATGCAATGTAATGTCTATAGGTTTAGAAGAGAGCGTATCTTTTATGCATCTTAGAAAAGGATACCTTCCTAACGTTTTTTATGATAATATCAGAGAGAATAAGTATCTCGAATTGTCTTCTTGATTTTGTAAGAGATACCTCATTAGATGTTGTTCTTAATAATTGTTCAGAAGGTTAGACTTCTCTGTGTTCACATCCTGATATTGCAAGAATAAAGAGATACGTCTTTAGGGCGGTTTCTTTCAGAGGATTAACTTTATTGACTACAAGAGCAGGGAATAATAAGGAGGAGCAACCGCTATGTCAGCAGCCAATGTGCAGAAATTATGTGAATCGACGAGAGATAAACTTAAAGTGGTAATCGACAAAATGGAAGTATTTCTAAATGAGCATGCATTGCCTCAGCTTGTAGTTGAGGGAGATGAGGAAACCGTACAATTTTACCAAGGTTTTCTGTCCGATCTTCGTCACCTATTAGTGTTCTCGGAAATGTCATATGAGAAATTAGGCGTTGCGCTGCGTCGTGCGACATTCGATGAATCTTTTGCACAGAAAGCGCTTTATAATGTATATCACTATGGCGTGAACAACTTCTTTTATCCGAAAAATGAAAGCTATTCTGAAGATGGCCGTTACGCTTATACTGGTCAGGATGCAATCCGTTTCCGCAAAAATCCAGTACGTCCCGCACGTGATATCATCCTAGAAATCACCAAAACGTATGAAGATCTTCGCGATGATCTCATTTATTATGAGAACGACTATTTGACCGAGAAACGTATGCAAAATCAGGTTTAACTTCTAAATAGTGATCTAAAGGGATCAGCACTTTGTCATTTTTGTAATGACGATGAGCTGGTCCTTTTTTGCGTGGATTAAAAGCCTGTCTCGATACATCAACTGGAAACCACTCTGTCGAATAGCGGGTAAATGGAGCGGACATAATGAAGCCGAGGTGATAATTATGTCGAGTGAAAAACCATTAGTAAAATGTAGCGTGAGCAATTGTCATTATTGGGGCGAGCATAATTTATGCCGGGCTGAAGAAATTGTCATCGAGATCGATAAGCACGTAGGCAATGGTTATAAGGAAGAATATGCTGAAGAAATGACAAATGAAGGTCACCGCGATCATGCCAGTACATCATCTGCAACATGTTGTCTGACGTTTAAGCCGAACGCTTAGGAGGCCGCCAGAATGGACACAGAAAAGGATAATGAATCAAGCTCATCACGGGAACAATCTGGTCCGAGAAAAGTCATTCTTCGTCCGCGGAGAGTGGACTATCCTCGTCGGGACAGAGAGCATCGCGAAGAATACGCTGCTGAGGTAAATCCGGTTCCAATGCAGGTTCGGGATGCCCCGCGGATAGTGGAAGAACGCAAGGACAGTGAAGCGGAATATAGTGGAAGCCGGGTAATGGGGTATGTTGGACTGGGGATGGGGATCGCCTCATTGTTCATCTGGTCCTTTATTCTCGGACCCATCGCTGCCGTAGTTGGTTATTATTCCTATGTTAAAGAGCAAAAAACGCTTGGGGCATGGGCAATGGGCTTAGGGATTGTTGCGACACTAAGTTACTTCGTGATGATTCCCTTTGCGCGCTAAAAAGAACTGAATGGCTTTGATCTAAACAGGCTTTTAGACCTAAATATCAGGGTCTGAAGTCTGTTTTTTCATTCCAACATATAGCAATAATCTCAGATAAAATGTAAGATTAAGCCGTAATTCATCGAAATTTCAACGCGAAACCTTATATATGATTCGAGTAGGACAAAAAAGGAGTGCGCCAGCATGCAGATCAATCCCGCTGTAACCGACGGGTTAGGGCAGCTTAAATGGATCAACCTTAAGGCTACAACCGAAAAAACTAGCTCCGCGAATGGAAATGAACGGTCAACGGGAGTTTCAGCTTCTGGATTTGCGACAATGCTTCAGGCAATGTCAACGAGTAGTGAAAGTTCAAGCTATTTGACTCCTCTCCCGGATGCAACTTCAGTCAGCAGCTTGTTATGGCAGCAGATAGGCGGGACAACAGAAACCTTCAATAACATAATTTCCGGGGAAATAACGGGTTCCACACCTACGAGCTATGATGATCTCATCCAGAAGGCGAGTGCTAAATATGGCGTGCCGATTGATCTGATCAAAGCAGTGATTGATACTGAATCTTCGTTTAATCCTAATGTGGTCTCTTCGGCAGGGGCTAAAGGTTTAATGCAGCTTATGGATGGGACCGCGAGCGGTTTAGGGGTTACTGATTCGTTCGATCCGGCGCAAAACATTGATGGCGGCGTACGTTATTTATCTTATCAACTGAAACGCTTTGGCGGAGAGGAAAAGATGGCACTTGCAGCGTACAACGCAGGGCCGGGACGGGTAACAGATCTGGGAGTAACCAATGATCAGGAATTATTGGAGAAACTTAGCCTGCTTCCAAAAGAGACACAATCTTATATCTTTAAAATAGAACGCGCTCGCGCTCAATACGCGGTATAATAAAAAGGATCAAACGGGAAACACCGTTTGATCCTTTTTCGATAATAAGTTCACTCAACGAAGTAAAGGAGACATTTGACATATGCTTTACTGGGATTATGCCGCCGCTACACCGCCCTATGAAGAAGTGGTGCAGACGATGGAACAAATTATGAAGCTGCATTATGCGAACCCTTCCTCTTTGCACCGTGCGGGCAGTGAAGCGGGTAAGCTGATCAGACGGTCGCGTGAAGTATGCGCTACTGCTTTATCTGTACAACCGCAGGAGATTCTATTCACTTCTGGTGCAACGGAAAGCAATAATTTGGCGATAAAAGGCGCTGCTCTGCAATATCAGACTAGAGGCCGCCATTTGGTAACTACAAAAATAGAGCATCCCTCTGTATATGAGAGTTTCCTGCAATTGCAGCGAATGGGCTGGGAGGTTACTTTTGTAGCACCCGATAGCACTGGCGTTGTTGATCCTGAGCGCGTAGCTGCTGCTGTCCGGCGCGACACAGTGCTTGTTAGTGTGATGCATGTCAATAACGAGATTGGAACGATACAACCGCTTAAAGAGATGGGGAAGCTGATTAAAGCTGTGAATCCGCGAACCTTATTTCATGTAGATGGTGTTCAGGGATATGGTAAGCTTGCAGTTGACTTAAAGGATTGGCAGGTGGATCTTTATAGCCTGTCTCCTCATAAGCTTCGAGGCCCACGTGGAGTGGGATTACTGTATATCAAAGAGGGAATTAAGCTATTCCCATTGCTTACAGGGGGCTCTCATGAAGAAGGACAACGCGCTGGAACTGAAAATGTACCTGCGATTGTCGCATCCTCCAAAGCTATCCGCATGAGTGGTGAGCAGCGCGAAACCTTCGTTGCCCAGTTGGTTCCACTCCGAGATCGATTATTACGCTTCTTGCGCACCGTTCCTGAATTTGTTATAAACAGCAGAGAGGATGGAGCTCCCCATATTGTGCATTTCTCTTACCCTGGCATGAAGGGAGAGGTATTCGCCCGCAAGCTGGAGGAACTGGGGATGGCTGTCTCCACGCGTTCGGCCTGCTCCTCACGACTGGCTGAGCCTAGTCGTGTATTATTGTCTATGGGTAAAGATGTCTCCAGTGCTTCAGGTGGGATTCGTATTAGCCTTGGCGACAGTCATACAGATGAGGATGTCGCTGCGCTTGAGCAAGCATTAACCACTGCGGTACAAGCTTTAAAGATTGCTGAAGGAGGAATGAAGTAACAAATGAGCATGATGAACAAGGAATCTGCAGAAGGCAGAGCCCATAGTATAGAATACGCTGATATGCTGCTCCTGCGTTTTGGAGAGTTTACTTTAAAGGGCAAAAATCGTACCCGATTTGAAAAAACCGTACTGCGTCATGTGAAGGAATTGATTAAGCCTTATCCAAACGTAGTTCTGAGCAAGGAATTCGGAAGAATTTACGTGGAATTGAACGGGGAATCTGCGATTGAATTGGTACAAGCACTGAAGAATGTATTTGGCATTGCTTCAGTTAGTCCAGTGAAGGTTTCTAAGTCAGAGCTTGAGGATATTGTAGCGGTCAGCCGTCAATTTTTGGAGATAATCGCGCCTGCTCCGGGCACCAGATTTAAGGTTAATGCTCGGCGGGTATGGAAAGAGTTCCCTTACGGCTCCATTGAGATGAATAAACGGATCGCGACACCACTATTGCAAGGATATCCTGGCCTCACCGTAGACGTTAAATCGCCTGAATTAGAGCTGAGGGTCGAAATTCGTCAGGGACATACTTATATTTTCTGTGAAAATATTGCCGGTGTAGGTGGATTTCCATTAGGCACTAACGGAAAAGCGATGTTATTGCTGTCCGGTGGCATTGATAGTCCCGTAGCAGGCTGGTCATCCATGCGGCGCGGACTTGAAGTGGAGTGCGTGCACTTCTACAGTTATCCTTATACAAGCGAGCTTGCTAGACAAAAAGTTGTGGATCTTGCGCGGGTATTGTCACGTTATGCGGGTGTAATCAAGCTGCATCTGGTACCCTTTACTGAAGTGCAGACTTCCTTTACCGGCATCGGCCAGGATAATCTGATTATTACACTGATGCGGCGGGCAATGCTGAGAATTACTACCCAGCTTGCTGAGCGCGAAGGTGCATTGGCGATTGTAACCGGGGATAGTCTGGGACAAGTCGCTAGCCAGACCTTGCCAAGCATGAACGTGATTGGCCGGGCGACAACCCTGCCCCTTCTGCGTCCGCTGGTAATGATGGACAAAAGTGATATTGTGGACCTGTCGAAGAACATCGGTACCTATGATTTGTCTATCCTTCCTTATGAGGATTGCTGTACTTTATTTGTTCCAAAATCACCTACAACAAATCCGAATTTACGGATTGTGGATAAGATAGAGGCTACGCTTCCGGGATATTCTGAACTTTTGGAAGCGGCGATTGAAGCCACAGAGACCGTGTTAATCACTCCCTATGGAGATGAGAAGCCTAGTGATGTTGTAAGTGTCGAGGCTGGATTACAGGAAGAATGGTTCTAAAATAATAAACCAAAAAACTGCCTTGAAGCGTAGTGAAATCTACGTTCTGAGGCAGTTTTTTTGTGGTTTAGACGATTGTGCCCTCCTGAGGCTCTTCTGGTTTTGATTGGCGTTTCCAATGTCCCGCTGCCAAAATACCTATAATGATCACGATTATAAACAGATATTTGAGCAGCGGATGATGATCAAAAAATGGCGCAAGCTGATGTTCATCCGTAATCATACTTGAAGCAGTGAAACCTAAGACAGCAGAACCAATATAAATGATCCATGGATATTTGTTGATTAATTTAATAAAAAGGGTACTTCCCCACACAACGATGGGGACACTGATCAGCAGTCCTATGATAACCAGTGAGATATTATGCTTGGCAGCTCCGGCAATGGCGATCACATTATCAAGGCCCATGGCAGCATCAGCTAAAATGATTGTCCCTACAGCGGACCACAAGCTTTGACCTGCCTTGATATCTGTTGAAGCGTTCTCACTGGTTAACAGCTTATAGGCAATCAGAATGAGTAAAATCCCTCCGGCAAGCAGTAACCAGGGGATTTTCAACAGCCATACGACCAGAATCGTTGCGAAGATCCGCAACACTACAGCACCTGCTGTTCCAAATACGATAGCCTTCTTTTGCGTGTCTGACGGTAAATTACGCGCCGCAAGACCGATCACAATGGCATTATCTCCCGCCAAAATAAGATCTAGAAAAATAATGTTGAGCAGCGATAATATAAACTCCCAAATGGATGTATTCAAAGCAAAGTCACTCCCAAGTTTGTTAGATTGAGCTTCAAAATATGCTTAGTTTTGTATACGCAAAAAAAGGAGCCAACATGCGTTCACGCTCAAAAAAAGTTGGACAGGAAGCATAGCTTGTCATTTCCGAACATACAAGTAGTTACATGTGACTCGGGGAGGTAAGTGCGAATGGATTCAATATTGCTCCTTGGTGAAATATTGATGATTAATCTGGTGCTGAGCGGAGATAATGCAATGGTTATCGCAATGGCCAGCAAGGATCTTTCGGCGAAGCACCGAAAGACTGCAGTATGGTGGGGCTCAGCAGGCGCAGTTGTTCTGCGGTGTTTGCTTACTTTTGTTGCGGTATTGCTATTAAAAATCCCTTATATTCAGGCTGGAGGGGGAATGCTGCTGCTATGGATAGCGTTCAAGCTGCTTTTGGAGGAAGAGGAGGATCTCAGAGTAAGGGAATCATCCTCAGTCTGGAAAGCAATCCGAACGATTCTTGTAGCAGACTTCATTATGAGCCTGGATAATGTACTAGCTATTGCAGGAGTAGCTAAAGGAGATTTGGCTTTAATTGTCATCGGGATTGCCCTTAGCATTCCGATAGTAGTGTGGGGAAGCGGCATTATTGTAGGCTGGCTGCACCGGTTTCCAGTGCTCGTATTTATCGGTGCTTATATATTGGCGTTTACAGCAGGGGATATGTTGCTTCAGGATGCAAAATTAGGGACGATGCTCTCCTTTTTGTTCCCTTCCTCACATTCCTATTTGCCCATTGCCTTAGGAATATTAGTTGTCGTTACGGGAGCAATAAAACGCAGAAAAACATCTGCAGGTTAATAAATTGCAATAAAAGGCAATACTAAACGGACATCTCCATAAATTGGAATTGTCCGTTTTTTTTGCGTGATCAGAAGCGGTTATCGACACTGATTAATCACAGGGAGTGATGGCATTTTGTGTATGTTTCGGATAATATATGAGTAAGAATCCTGTCGCTTTCAGGCTATAAGGTGACGAGGAAATGAGGTAGACGTGAAATTGAAGGGATGGGTGAAGGATGTCTTCAAAGAAAGATATACAGCTAGGAATTTTTATTGTTGCTGCTGGCATCGTGATTTTATTAGGTAAGCTGGGCGTCTTCGGATTTTTGGGGCGCGCGCTTTGGCCTCTAGTGATTTTAATTCTAGGAATAGTACTACACATGTTATTTTTCAGCCGTCGTGCTTCGGCCTCGGTATTGGTTCCTGCCGGGATATTAACGGTGTATGGTTTGTTGTTTGGTCTTTGCAATATTTGGGGATGGGGGCTTATGAGAAGCTTATGGCCTGTGCTGTTGCTTGGTCTTGCCGTGGGCTTGTATGAATACTCCATCTATGAACCTAGACGGACGGGTGGCCTGTCAGCAATTGCTGTAACATTAGGCTTACTAAGCCTTGCGCTTTGTATTTTCAGCCTTATGGGCACCGGCGCGATCTACCTGATCGGGATTGTATTAATAGCTGTAGGAATTTGGCTGATTACCGGTCGAGGCAGAGCACGTGGCCGGAATAGATGGTATCGAAGCTAATTGCTGTAGGATCTTGTGAAAAAAAACGGAAATTGGTAACTGTTTTTTCATAAAAAGACTTGCTTTTCATGGTACTTTCACTATAATATTAATGTTATGTTGAAGCGTCGGCTTTCTGCCTGGCGCTTCTTTTGTGAGACTGCCGTGACATGCTATGAATTTTAACAGTTTTAATTTGATAAATGAGAGGATTTGGATACAAATCATGCATTCAAGAAAAGATATTCGCAACATTGCGATCATTGCCCACGTTGACCATGGCAAAACAACACTCGTCGATCAGCTCCTTCAACAATCGGGGATCTTCAGCGCCCATGAGCACTTGCAAGAACGTGCTATGGACTCTAATGATATCGAACGGGAACGTGGAATTACAATCCTAGCTAAAAATACAGCAATTACTTATAAAGAGTTTTTGATCAACATTGTGGATACACCTGGACATGCTGACTTTGGTGGCGAAGTAGAACGGATCATGAAAATGGTTGACGGTGTATTGCTGGTTGTTGATGCTTATGAAGGTTGCATGCCGCAAACGAAATTCGTTCTGCGTAAAGCATTGGAACAAAAACTTACACCGATCGTTGTCGTGAACAAGATTGACCGTCCAGCTGCTCGTCCTAAGGAAGTTATTGATGAAGTGCTCGATTTGTTCATCGAACTTGAAGCAAATGACGAACAATTGGAATTCCCTGTTGTTTATGCATCTGCTCTTAATGGTACATCAAGCATGGTTCCTGAGAAACAAGATGAAACGATGCTTTCGCTCTACGAAACCATTGTTGAACATATTCCAGCTCCAACCGAAAGTGTTGAAGAACCGCTTCAATTCCTCGTAACGTTGATGGATTATAACGAATACTTGGGTCGTATTGCGATTGGACGTGTTAACCGCGGTGTGATCAAACAAGGTCAATCTGTAACAGTTATTATGCGTGATGGTAAGAGCAAAACTGCACGTATCGAGAAATTGTTCGGCTTCCAAGGTTTGAAACGTATTGAAACAGAGCAAGCGGGCGCAGGGGATATCGTTGCTATTGCAGGGATCAAGGACATCAACATTGGTGAGACCATTGCTGATCCTGCAAACCCTGAAGCACTTCCGGTTCTGAAGATTGACGAGCCAACCATGCAAATGACATTCCTAGTGAATAACAGTCCTTTTGCTGGTAAAGAAGGTAAATGGGTAACTTCCCGTAAACTACGTGAGCGTCTATTTAAAGAACTTGAAACAGACGTGAGTTTGCGTGTGGAAGAAACTGATAGTCCTGATGCATTTATCGTTTCTGGACGCGGTGAGCTTCACCTTGGTATTCTGATCGAGAATATGCGTCGTGAAGGTTATGAAATGCAAGTTTCTAAACCACAAGTAATCATTAAAGAAATCGACGGTGTCAAAATGGAGCCGCTTGAGCGTCTAATGATTGATATTCCAGAAGAGAGCATGGGCTCTGTTATGGAGAGTCTGGGTACTCGTAAAGCCGAAATGGTCAATATGATTAACAACGGTACGGGTCAAGTACGTCTGGAGTTCCTGATTCCTGCACGTGGATTGATTGGTTACAACACTTACTTCTTGACTTTGACACGCGGTTACGGCGTTATGAACCATGCTTTTGACAGCTACGCTCCACTGGTTGCTGGTCAAGTTGGCGGACGTCATCAAGGTGTGCTTGTAGCAAGTGAGACTGGATCAACAACTCAATATGGAATCGTGGGTGTTGAGGATCGTGGTATTCTCTTCTTGGATGCAGGTACAGAAATTTATGAAGGTATGATCGTAGGCGAGCATACCCGTGATAACGATATTATCGTTAACATCTGTAAGGAAAAAGCACTTACCAACATGCGTACCTCAGGCAAAGATGATACTGTAAAAATGAAGACACCACGCACCTTCTCTTTGGAAGGCGCACTTGAATATTTGAACGATGATGAATATTGTGAAATTACACCTAAATCTATTCGTTTGCGTAAAAAGATTCTGAACAAAGGCGAACGCGAACGTGTAGAGAAACAACGTAAAACAGCACAAGCCAACGCGTAAACACATGCTTATGAATAAGACCGCCGGATTATTGCATCCGGCGGCTTTTTTTAATATAAGAAACAAAAAATTCCCCTACTGATGATATAATGTAAACGTATCTTAAATTTGGGAGGAGTGCGGTTATCTATGCAGGTGTGGTTCGCTGAGCATCCAATCGTCGCTTATATTGTTATCTTTATATTGCTTACTTTTGTTTATAATCAAGTCTTTCGTGTGAATCAAAAGTTATCGATTGGCAAGGAAATCATGCTCTACATAATGATGGCGGTTGGCTCTGGCATGCTCCTCATTTTCCAACATGATAAGCTTCCGATTATCCAGTGTCTGTTGGTTGCTGTCGGATTAATGCTGATGGTACGGATACGTTATATAGTAGAAGCTCGACAGAAGAGAAAGGCTGCGGCAGCAGCGAAGAGATCGTAATCGCAACTTTTGTACCTTAAGGATCGTCTAATTAATGTAGCAATTCTAATTCTAAATGAAATGAAAAGGACTTTATTCTATTATGAGTACAAGAAACAGCGGTTTACCTCCAAGAGCAAACGGGCAACAACCTACTAATAGAAAACAGCCTGTGAAGGGTGCTTCTAAGAAAAAAACGAAAAAGAAAGTGAAAAAGAGAGGTTTTTTTGGCAGATTAGTTAGAGTATTGTTAACTTTGCTAATTATTGCGATCCTCGGCGTGCTGGGTTATGGCGGTTATCTGTATTGGAAGCTTGAACATGGCGTATTTAATGCAGGGGTTGAGGGTACGGTTGCTCCAGGGCATTCCGCTTCAGAAAAACCACTGACAATGCTTATACTGGGAACGGATAACAGACCTAAACACGAGTCTTATTTGACTGACGTGATCATGGTTGCAGCACTTAATCCTAAGACTAAATCAGCGACTATTGTTTCGCTTCCTCGTGATACCTATGTGGAGCTAAGCGGCTATAAGAAGACGAAAATTAATGAATTTTATGCTCGCTTCAAGGGTAAGGAGAAATCCTCTGGTCTACTGGCTGAAGATGAGATGAAGACGATGATGGGTAAGTATTTGGATATTGATGTAGATTATACAACGATTCTTGATTTTCAGGGCTTCCGTGATGTAGTGGACGAGCTTGGGGGAGTCGAAGTAAATATTAGTGAAAATATGTGTTATACAGACACTGTGGATGGCACGAATATCAATCTGAAAAAGGGTCCGGCAGAGCTGGATGGAAAAAATGCACTGGACTATGTGCGGTATCGTAAATCCAATTGCAAGCCTAAGACCAACGCATCAGATGATTTTGATCGCAACAAACGCCAGAACGAAGTTCTGAACAGTCTGGTGGATCAGATGCAATCGCTTGGTGGCGTATTAAAAATCGGCAAGGTGCTTGATGCAGTGGACAGTAACATGAAGACAGATATCGAAAATTCGCAAATCAAAGATATGATTGCGACGTATTGGAAGATTTCCAAAGAGAATATCGAATTCAAGCCGGTTACTGGAACGTGGCGAAGTCCATATGTATATATTAATGATGAGGAGTTTGAGGCCGCTAAGAAAAGCTTGCAGGATCGAATTGCAGGAATTTCCACTGGAGCTGATTCGACAGCTGCTGAGACGCCTTGAGGACCTTAATATCTTCCATAGCTAAAATTGAATGCAAGTTTCAGCCTGTGCTATAATATAATAAATCGAATGAATTAACGTCGCATAGGGGGCCAGTACTTATGTCCGAAGCCGTTGCTCAGCTGAATGAAACTTTGCTATCGATGCTGCAATCGGAAACCTTTGTTCTTTTAAACACAGTTGATGCGGAGACAGGCGGTCCTACATCCACAGCTATTTCGTGGCTTTATGCTGTTAGTCCTAGTACTGTGCGTTTGGCTATTGATCATCGTTCAAGACTTGTGAATAATATGAAGGTTAATCCATTAATAACTATAACTGTGTTTGGTGAAGGAACTGTCTATGCCATTAACGGTAGTGCTGCTGTAAGGCAGGACCCGCTAGAAGATGTTCCTTTTAAGATGTGCTGTTTTGATGTTGAAATTCAAGCGGTCCGCAACGCGCTTTTTTACGGCGCGCAGCTGGACTCCGCCCCAAGATATGCGAAAGTTTATGATGGACGTGCCGCTGAGAAGTTGGACGGACAAGTATTTGCTGCCATGAAAAAAGCCTAGTGAAAATATCACTGGGCTTTTTTTGAACTCAAAGAACATCTTTTGTTCTTAACCTCTACTGTGCATTTTTTTGCGGCTTGGTATCCTCTGGCAGCTGTGGCATGATTCGTCCGATAATATCAGCCAGCTCGGATGAGAAACCGGATATCGGATGTCCCTTGGAGATATGGCGGCTCATTTCCGCTAATCTGCTGGAGAGATCCATATCCGCAGTGACAAGCGCCCGTACACTTCTTGGGTCTTTGCGGATGGCTTCCGCTACAGAATATTTGATGCTTCCTACACGTGAACGGCCCAGAGAACCTTCTACATCAAGACCAACAATGGCAACTTTGTTCATGACTACACAGTGTGCGCCGTTTACACCGGGAACTCTTTTGGCCAACTGTTCAAAATGATCCTTAAGTGCAATTTCACTTTCTCCATTAACATTGACGGCTTGACCAGCTTTTGAGGTGGCTTTAGGATTAGTCGCACCATCATTGGACAATTGCCGAACCTCATGGTTCCCCGTACCCTTTACAGCATTCGCAGATTGTTTATTCTGAGGAGAGGGTGATGTCTTTTTATTAGCGATACCGCAGCTTGTCAGTAGCAGCAGTACCAGCAACAGACATATTGATTTTCTCATATGTGATTACTCCTTTCAGCCAAAGAATCGTTTCTGTACCATATCTTTTCCCTTGGCGGAAAGAGTTATGTATGATCAATCAAACCAGGCGCTGTGGAGGGGATAATATGAACAAGATATTTGTGCTAGATACCAACGTGCTTTTGCACGACCCCAATTCAATTTTCTCTTTCAAGGAGCATGAGGTGGTTATTCCGGCTGTTGTGCTGGAAGAAATCGACTCCAAGAAGCGCAATGCTGACGAAATCGGTCGGAATGCCCGTACAGTATCCCGATTGCTTGATGGACTCCGGGAACTAGGTCATTTGCATAGTGGTGTGGAACTGGAGCATGGAGGCAAGCTGAAGGTAGAACTTAACCATCGCAGTTTTGTGAAGGTACAGGAAATGTTTGGTGAGGTGTCTAACGACAATCGGATTTTGGCTGTTGCTCTCAATTATTTAAATGAAGAGAATGAGAAGCCCGATCCGCGTCCCGTTGTGCTTGTGAGCAAGGATGTACTGGTTCGTATTAAAGCGGATGTACTGGGAATTACGCCAGAGGATTATTTGTCAGATCGTACTGGAGACTTAAATGAACTATACACTGGTTACCAATCTCTGCAGGTTCATCCCGCATTGATTGATGAATATTACAGTCACCGCTCTCTGACGGTAAAACAGCTTGCGTTGTCGTATCCGTTGTACCCTCATGAATTTGTGATTCTCAAGGATGAGATTGGCACTGGCAAATCAGCTCTTCTCAAAGTGAATAGTGATGCCACACGTCTGGAGCCACTCTATCTGGGCAATGATTCGGTTTGGGGGATTAGCGCCCGTAATGCTCAACAACGAATGGCACTGGAGCTGCTGCTAAATGATGAAATCCCACTCGTAACGATCACGGGTAAGGCTGGGACAGGGAAGACGTTATTGGCGCTTGCAGCCGGACTATTCAAAGTGGAGGATGAACATAAATACAAAAAATTGCTTATCGCCCGTCCGGTCGTTCCTATGGGTAAAGATATTGGGTATTTGCCCGGTGAGAAGGATGAGAAGCTTAGACCCTGGATGCAGCCTATTTATGATAATCTGGAATTCCTGTTCGATACCAAAAAAGCTGGCGATATCGATAAAATCTTAATGGGGTTAGGAAGTATACAGGTAGAAGCCTTAACCTATATTCGCGGCCGTTCAATCCCATCACAGTTCATTATTATTGATGAGGCGCAGAACCTTTCCCGCCATGAGGTGAAGACCATTGTCTCCAGAGCGGGAGAAGGAAGTAAAGTCATTCTAATGGGCGATCCGGAGCAAATCGATCATCCATATCTGGATGCTGCGAGCAACGGACTGAGCTATATCGTCGAGAAGTTTAAACAGCAAGGGATTAGCGGACATATTACTTTGGAAAAAGGTGAGCGTTCCCGCTTGGCGCAATTGGCCGCGGATCTACTCTAACGGTTCATCAATCCTATTTTCAGCCGGGAGAAGCAAACACTCCCGGCTTTTTCCTGCCCGCCCGGAAACGGCAGAGGAATTTAAAGTTGGTTGTGGTGATTAGAGCCATGGAAAGAAAGTTTGGAACTGTAGAAGCGAAGCGTTCGCCTTTATCCTCGGATTTTAACCGCATGATGCGGTAATTAGATCAGGAAATCTGAGGATAACAGCGATCGGAAGTCCAAAGCTTTCTTGTAATGGCGGTCAGATCACCTTCCTATTTTTAATGCCTCTGGCGTATCACCCATATAATAGAAAGAGAACGGTTTCACAAACTAAAGACAAGCACCGGAGGGTTTGGTAAAATAGGGGAGACCAATCAAAAGGGAAGGTGGGAAATCGTGCTGAAACGCAAAAATTATTGGCTGCTTTTTGCAATTTTACTACTATCGCTGACAAGCCTGTCGCCCAGTATGGAATTGAGTACCAGTAACGATCCACGTCCTATGAAAAGACCACAAAGTCAGTCGACTCATCCCTCTTCCGGAGATGAGGGAACTATAGATAGCTTACACATAAGAGTATCTTTAAATAGCGAAGAATTTAGTGAACTGGAGCTCCTTAGCAACAGTTATACCTTAGAAAGTGGAGTAAAGGTTATTTTAAGCAATGTGGATATGGAGGATGCCGATGAGGTATTGAAGCATGATTTAACGATCGGGGACAGCCCGGATATAGTCATGGCAGATGGACGAAGCATTCTGGACTGGGCCACACGTGGATATTTATTGCCGATGGATGTGTATCAGAGCGTTCCGGGGAGTGCACCGTTAACACAGTTGATCCCCTGGATGCAGTGGAATGGATATAATTGGGGAGTCCCGTTAGATATAGATCCTTACGTGCTTGTTTATTCCCCACAACGGCTGGCGGAGCTGGGTTTTAATGCATTACCCAAAAGCCTCGAAGAGTGGAATATCCTGCTTCAGAATGTGCTAAAAGAGCAAGGGAAATATTTACTTGCGATGGATACCCGCAATCCTTATGGATTGTCAGCGGTAATGGAGAGCATGAATAGCAGCTTGTTAGCAGATAACCAAAATGTGTTGAATTGGATTCAGAACGCCCGCAGTTATTTTTATCTCACCAGCCGCTACAATAAAGATGTCTGGGATATGCTCCAAGGAGGTAGTGTCGCCGTTGCTTCATTACCGTTATCCGAGTGGCAGAAGCATGGAAATTCATCCCTTGCTGCTGTACCGGTCCTGACTGCTAATAATGGGGGTGGGTTTGAATCCTGTTACAGTCGATCTTTTGCCCTTCCAGCTCAATCCCAAAGTCCAAAGGAAGCTGTGAATTGGCTGACCTTTATCACCTCAGAGGATGCTCAGCTGGATTGGTTGGAGAATACGGGGAGCTTGCCGGCGCTTGATGTTCTTTATCGTTCGGAGCATGCTTTTAAATACAAGCTTCCCTTCGATGTTGAGCTATTGCTGACAGAAGAAACCGCCCCGGAGGATGAGTCACAGGGCGGCTGGAGTAAGGTTGTTGAAGCTGTATCGTTACTATTAACAGGGCAGATAGATGCGGAAGGCTACAAAGAATTTCTAAAAGAAGGCCTAAAATGAAATGGAAAGCTTAACATGCAAGACGCCCTCTTGGCTATCTACTGCCGTGGCACGAAGGAAAGATACTATTTTGCCTGGATAAAAGCCTAAGTCAAATTCTTCTTCCAACGTTTTTCTTGTTGTGTCAGGCAATTCAAGACCGTTAAATACAATATGATCGACTTGGAATATAAGGCCGTTGATCGGTTCTTCCTGAATGGTATAGTGACCGGTCAGTGAAAGGGCTAGCGCTCCGCTTTTTCCAGTGGCAGTAATCGATCCGTCATTGAAATGAAAGGCGAAGTCTTTAAACAGCGAATTCTGCGATTGCAAAAATTCATTCAGATCCTCTTCCTTCAGGTTTAGCTCATAAGTCATTCCTTTTCGGGTCAGTACACCCTCTCGATTCTGAACAAACTGTGGTAGTTTATTCATTGCGGAGGATAACGCCTTGAAATAAGTTTTTACCTCGTGCAGGCCGATATTCTCCCAATATAATGTGAATTCTTTAAGTAGAGTACTCATATTTTCAGGATCGCTGCTATTTTTAATCCCACCCTCAATATCCTTGTTGAGCGCGTTTACCCGAACTTGCTGTTCCTCCAGAGCCGTACGCAATCGGGCGAGCTCTTCCGAGTTTCGCTTCGCAGTCTGAAGGGTATCCTTCAAATCCTTATATTGTTCTTCATATTGTGAGAGAATATCGCGGTCATTTCCAATAATAATCTCATAATAATCGAACAGAGCCAGGAATCTGCTGATACTTTTTGCTGAAAAAAACGCGGCCAGAAGATTATCTCTATCCCCCATATAATAAGAACGCACAACTGCACCTGCCCGTTCCTGTTGGTCCGCAATGGCTGTTTTTTTCTGGGTAGCTTGTCTGTTCAGGCTTTCTACCTTTTGTTCAAGCGCTTTTTGTTCGGCTGTAATCTTGATGATTTCACGTTCAATTTCTGCAGAAGACAAGGTCTGTTCAAGTAGTTTACGGGTTTCTTCATTATCTGGTATAGCAGAGTTGAAAAAATCACCGCTAGGGTCGGCAGACAAGTACTTCACAGGTTGTAACGGAAACAAAGTACAGCAGAAGAGAATTAGTATGGTTGCAATCATGCGGCTTTGTAAATTGCGGGAGCGCACCACACCACCACCTTTTTTTTGAAATGATATATGTATGTACTAATAATATGTTTAACCCTTCTAAAATAGCATACAAACAAAAAAACGGAAGTGATCCTTATAAGATAAGGACCTCATCCGCTCCAAAAGAGTACTGCAATTTATAGTGGAAGACCCATTTGAAAGATCGTCCAATAACTAAATCCGGTGAAAGTCAGAATCATGTATGCCCAGAAGAGAAGAACATAAGTTTTTTCAGTAAATTTCATATAGCCAAGTATTACGAAAAATGCAGTTTGTAAAAAGAAAAGCAAGGCCATTTCTGTTAGACCTCCGGCGAAAGCCATCAATCCAATAGCTAATGTGAAAAAACCTAATACCCGAAACATGCGGTCCAAGAGAGAGTCCCCCTTCCAGTATGTATCTCACGAATATTCCTTCGATTTATTATACCCTCAACATAATTATGTGTAAACGAATTCATTGAAAAAAATGCACTAATCTTCAAAAAATGTGATTTTTATAATTGACCTGAGTGATTAGTGCTTTAAAAAAGAGAATTTATAGTTTATGCGTATGATGTACGCAGATAATGGAAATACAAATTAGTATCAAATAGATTCTATGAACTCTATGAGAAGCATAGAAATGGAGTAAGCAGCTTTTATCCCTATTCACTACCCGGCAGAACTGCCGGTTATGGAGATGGTTATTTCATGACGTTGTTAGGAGGTTTGGCTTTATGACAGCCGTTAGACAGGACGCTTGGAGTGCAGAAGATGATCTAATATTGGCAGAAGTAACTTTGCGACACATTCGGGAGGGCAGCACACAGCTTGCCGCTTTTGAAGAGGTGGGTGAAAAAATCGGCAGAACTTCGGCCGCTTGCGGATTCCGCTGGAACAGTTGTGTTCGGAAAAGTTATGAAGGTGCAATCGGTATTGCTAAAGGGCAACGTCAAAAGCGTAGCTACCTGAAAAAGCAGCCGTCAGTAAGAGGAGCGCAAGTAGCTGGTCTGATTCTGGGTGATGTCGATGAGGAATTTGGGCGCGGTGAGGGATTAAGTGAAAACACATTATCCATTGATGCGGTCATTCGTTTCTTAAGACAATGGAAGGGTACGATCCAGGAAGCAGGACGTCAGCTGAAAATGCTGGAAAGAGACCTGCGCGAGAAGGAAGATGAATTAACAGAATTACGATCTGAGAATGAGCGGTTGTCTAAAGAGGTTAATCTTGCTCAAAGCGACTACCGGGTAGTCAACGATGATTACAAAGCTTTAATTCAGATTATGGATCGTGCTCGCAGGCTTGCTTTCTTAAATGAAGAAGAAGAAGAAATGAAGACTCGTTTCAAAATGGATGGTAACGGAAATTTAGAACGCATTGAATAAACGATAGGTTAACTAACAATCCCGCAAGTGGTCTGCTTTTTAAGCACCACTTGCGGGGTTTTTGGTATACTTAGAAAAATTGTGCTTAAGATCAGCAGGAGGGTTATATGAAAATTGATATAATTGGTGCAGGTTCACTCGGGCTGCTGCTGGCAGGGAGACTGATCCAAGCCGGGAATGATGTGAGACTGTGGTGCCGAGGGATAGAACAATGCCAACGATTAGGGCGTGATGGCTTAACGGTTACCTACGAGGATGAACGCGAGCCGATAACAATCTCGGAAGATCAGTTTGTATCCGCGCCAATAGGGGAGTTCGCTGGTGCTTATCTAGAAGAGCCGAGTGATTGGATCGTGGTGACGGTTAAACAGAATACTCTACATAATGATTTGCCTGAATTTCTATCCCTACTTAAGGAAGAGCGAGTACATATGATTTGTTTTCAGAATGGTACAGGACATATGGAGATGTTAGGAGGCATGTTGCCAAACGCCAATTTATATGTAGCTGTGACTACGGAGGCTGCGAAGCGCAAATCCTTAACTGAGGTCATTCATGCAGGAGCAGGGGAGGTGTGGATAGGAAAATGGAGCTTAGGGGATGGACAAGCTCTTAGCATACATAATGATTTAAAAGCGAATAATTTAATAGAAGTTCTCATAATGGCAGGATTCGCAGCCTTTTTGTCGAATGAAGTGGATACCATGATTTACCGGAAGCTCTTGATCAATGCCGTTATAAATCCACTCACGGCGATTTGGCGTATTCCAAATGGGGAGCTGTTGTCTTCAGAGCAACGCCTCCAATTAATGAAGGAAGTTTTTGAAGAAGCAATAATGGTGTATGATTTCTGTGAAATTACTTATGATAAGGATGCTTGGGATAACATCCTTCAGGTGTGCCGGTTAACGTCTGGCAATATTTCATCTATGCTGGCAGATGTACTTGCTTCAAGAACCACAGAAATTCGTTGGATCAATGGAAGTCTTGTAGAAATGGCAGAACGATCTGGAGTGTCGGCACCATTAAATCGCTGGCTCTGCCAATTAGTAGAAGGTATTGGGGTATGATCTCTGGGGAGAGGTGAAGCTATGGGACTGCTGATGGATTCGGTTATTACTTTAAGCGTTATTCCGATTGTGCCGTTTTTGATTGTTTTTTTCATTGGAAAGGGCTTAAAAAAAGATAAAAAGAAAACTTTTATGCTCGCTATGGACGTGACCACATTTTTTTTATTATTGTCGGTCTCCGCATTGTTTAATAACATCTTTAATTCCGGTTTTGGGTTTTACCTTATACTAATTATTGTATTAATATCCGCTGGACTGATTGGCGGAGCTCAAAATCGGATGAAAGGAAAGGTAGATGGGAAGCGGTTATTTCGGGCAGTTTGGAGACTTTCGTTCTTTTTTATGAGCTTCGGATATTTATTATTTATGTTTGTTGGGCTAATTACCTACATATCACAAGCGATGTAACGTTCCACTGCTTCGGTGAAGCGTCAACGTCACAAAAGTTTAAAGTTTTAAAAAAAAAATATTTTCTGAAAACATTGCACTAGATTTTTTTGACCACTGGTTGTATAATCATAAACCATATACCACATTCTATTTAGGGGGAACTGCTAGATGAAGAAGAGTAAAAGTCTATTGCTAATGATTGCATTAGTACTTGTTATCGGCACAGTGCTTGCTGGCTGCGGCGGAAACAATGCAAACAGCGGCAATAAAGGTAACAATGCTAACACTGGTAACACGGCAACTGGTAATGCAGCTACAGAAGAAAAATTGGCTGCTGACCAAACATTGAGAATTAACCTTAGTTCTGAGCCTCCAACATTTGACCCAGGATTGGCTCAAGATAGCCAAGCTCACACTGTCCTGACAACAATGTACGAAGGTCTGACTCGCATGAATGCTGAATCTGGTCAAGCTGAACCAGGTGTAGCTGAAAGCTGGGAAGTTTCCGCTGACGGTCTGGTATATACTTTCAAACTCCGTGATTCACAATGGAGTAATGGCGATCCTGTAACAACAGAAGACTTCGTTCGCGCTTGGAAACGCGTGCTCGATCCTGCTGCTGCATCCGCTGCACCTTACGCTTATCAATTGTACTACATCAAAAATGCTCAAAAGTTCTACAACAAGGAAATTACCGATTTCAGTCAAGTAGGTGTCAAAGCGGTTGATGAGAAAACTCTTGAAGTTACTCTTGAAGCCCCAACTCCTTACTTCCTTGGATTGCTTTCCTTCTACACTTATTACCCTGTACACAAATCCATTGAGAGTAATCCTAAATGGGCAACAAGCAAAGATACTATGATCGTTAACGGTGCTTTCACTCTTACAGAGTGGACTACAGGTCAAACACTTGTTGTAACTAAAAACGATAAATATTGGGATAAAGATTCCATTAAACTTAACAAAATCGACTTCTCCCTTGTAAACAGCGGTGCAACTGAGCTGCTCAGCTACAAGAACGGTGAATACGATCGTGCCGGTGGACCAACTGGTGAAATTCCATCAGAACAAATTCCAATCGTGCAAAAAGAACTTCCTAACGAATTCAGCCGTAAAGGTATTGCTTCCGTATACTACTACGAATTCAATATCACTGAAAAACCTTTCACAAACGCTAAAATCCGTAAGGCTCTTGCAATGTCCATTAACCGTCAAGCTTTGATTGACAATGTAGTACAAGGTGGACAATTCCCAGCCTACGGTTATGTACCTCCGGGTATCGCTGGTGCTGATGGTGAATACCGTACAGCAGTTAAAGATAGCTACTTCACTGAAGATCTAGAACAAGCTAAAACATTGCTTGCTGAAGGTCTGAAAGAAGAAGGTATGGATAAACTGCCTACATTCTCCCTGACTTACAACACAAGTGAAGGTCACAAGAAAATCGCTTTGGCGATTGCTGATATGTGGAAAAACAATCTTGGTATCGACGTACAAACCGTTAACCAAGAGTGGGCTGTATTTATTGAAAACCGTCAAAACCTGAACTACCAAGTTGCTCGTGCTGGTTGGACTGCGGATTACAATGATCCAATGACTTTCCTTGATATGTGGGTAACAGGTGGCGGTAACAATGATACTGGTTACGCTAACCCTGAGTATGACAAATTGATCAGCGAAGCTAAAACAAGCACTGACTTGGCAGTACGTCAAGAAAAGTTTGCTGCAGCTGAGAAATTGCTCATTGAGCAAGATATGGTTCTGATTCCTTTGTACTACTACACTAACAACTCCCTGACTAAAGAGTACCTTAAAGGTGTTACTCTTGACTTTAGTGGTGCAATTGACTTGACTCGCGGATACTTGCTTGAGCACTAAGATATTGCTTTAGTAATTACAACAGAATAGTTAGTTGACTGAAGTTGCAGAATACTTCGGGATATATATGTGGAATTCCATATATATCCCTTTTTTTTGTATTCCTGTCTATTTGTTAATTAATGTTATTAATAACATATATAGAAAATAGACAAAAATCCGTTTTTTTCATAAAATCATTATTATGTGTATCAAAAATTGTCGGAGGAGGTGTGATGGGGATGGTTCGTTATGTCGCAAATAAGTTTTTCTATATGTTGGTTTCTCTATTTGTATTGATTTCAGCTACCTTTTTCTTGATGAAAGCTATTCCGGGGGATCCGTTTACTTCTGAAAAGAAGGTACCGCCAGAAATTAAAGCACGTCTGATGGAACAATATGGTCTGGACAAGCCGCTCTCTCATCAGTATTTTAAGTATTTAGGTGATATTATCCAAGGTGACCTAGGTGTCTCAATGAAACGCCTAAATCAAGATGTATCACATTTGATCAGTCAAACCTTTTCAGCGTCGCTGAAGCTGGGACTCGTCGCAATCGTTGTGGCGGTTATTGTCGGAGTATTTCTCGGCATGTTGGCGGCACTCTATCACAGAAAGTTTATTGACAGCGCAGCTATGGTGCTGGCAGTTCTGGGGATTGCGGTTCCGAGCTTTGTAGTCGCGTCATTACTGCAGTATGTATTTGCTTTCAAACTGGGTTGGGTACCGGTTTCAGGTTTTAAAGGGCCAATCTATTATTTCTTACCCGTGGCCGCGCTCTCGGCACAGCCGATCGCCTTTATCGCCCGCTTGACCCGTTCAAGTATGCTTGAAGTTTTGAATGCGGATTATATCAAAACGGCTAAAGCAAAGGGATTGAGCTGGATGGCTATTCTGAGCCGCCATGTACTTCGTAACGGAATTCTACCTGTTGTTACTTATATGGGTCCAATGACAGCTAACATCGTAACTGGTTCGGTTGTTATCGAGCAGATCTTTGGTGTTGGGGGTATTGGTAAACAGTTCGTGGAAGCGATTGGTGTCCGTGACTATACCGTTATTATGGGGATAACCATTTTCTATGGTGTATTACTCATGGTTGCCCGCTTTATTACGGATATTGCTTATGTATTAATTGACCCACGTATGAAATTAAGTGGAGGAAAGGAGGGCTAAATAGTGGCTACTGAAAATAACTTGCTAAATCTAAAACCGGAAGATTTTCAAAAAGTCGGTGTAGATGAAAAAGAAGCCGAAGTTATCCAGCGTGAGAGTCTCTCTGCTTGGAAAGACTCTTGGCAACGGTTGCGTCAAAATAAAATGGCGATGACTGCGCTCGGTATCCTGGGTTTGATTGTACTTGCAGCGATTTTTGCACCTTTTATCTCGAAATATAACTATTATTCTAATGATTTGATGAGCACCAATAAGCCCCCTTCCTCCGATCACTGGTTTGGAACGGATGATCTTGGTCGTGATATCTTTGTTCGTACTTGGTACGGTGCACGGATTTCCTTGATCGTTGGTCTTGCTGCGGCAGCCATCGACTTGTTCATTGGTGTTATCTACGGAGGCATTATGGGCTTCTTCGGCGGCCGTGTAGATAATATTATGAATAAATTCTCTGAAATTTTGTATTCTATTCCTTATTTGCTGGTTGTAATCTTGCTCTTGGTCGTTCTTGAGCCAAGTCTTGGAACAATCATCCTAGCTCTAACCATTACAGGCTGGATTACGATGTCGTGGATTGTGCGTGGAGAAATTATGCAGCTCAAGAATCGTGAATTCGTATTGGCGTCCCGTTCCATGGGTGCTGGTTCTGCGAGACTGTTGTTCAAGCACCTTCTGCCGAATGCGGTTGGTCCGATTATCGTAACCATTACACTGTCTGTACCAAATGCTATCTTTGCTGAGGCCTTCCTAAGCTTCTTGGGTCTTGGTGTACAAGCTCCTGTTGCTTCACTTGGATCGATGATCAATGACTCACTCACCGGCTGGTTGTACTATCCATGGCGCTTCTTGTTCCCTGCGATCCTAATCAGCTTAACAATGCTTTCTTTCAACATTTTCGGTGATGGTCTTCGTGACGCGCTTGATCCTAAGCTGAAGAAATAGGAGGAATATGGATGGAACCTATTTTACAAGTCAAAGATTTGCATATTTCCTTTTTTGTTAAGGGCGGAGAAGTACAAGCTGTCCGTGGTATGAATTTTGAAATTGGCAAAGGCGAAACGGTTGCCATCGTCGGCGAGTCCGGCAGCGGTAAGAGTGTAACTGCTCAATCGATTATGCGGTTGATCCCTTCTCCACCTTCTAAAGTGAAAAAGGGAGAGATTATTTTTCAAGGACAGAATCTGCTAGACAAAAGCATGAAAGAAATGGAATCTATTCGCGGTAAAGATATTGGCATGATTTTTCAAGACCCGATGACTTCTCTGAACCCAACCATCAAAGTGGGCAAACAGATCACTGAAGTTTTGATTAAACATCAGAAAATGTCAGCGGCCGAAGCGAAAAAGCAAGGTATGGAGATGTTGAAATTAGTAGGCATCAAAAATGCGGAGGCTCGCTTTAACCAATATCCCCACGAATTCTCAGGCGGTATGCGCCAGCGTGTAATGATCGCAATCGCGTTAGCTTGCCGTCCGGCTTTGCTGATAGCAGATGAGCCTACAACAGCTCTAGATGTAACCATTCAGGCGCAGATCATGGAAGTTATGAGAGAGATGCAGCAAAAACTAGGTACCTCCATTATTCTGATTACACATGATCTGGGCGTAGTTGCTGGCATGTGTGATCGGGTGATTGTAATGTATGCAGGTGAGGTTGTGGAGACCGGAACAAGATGGGAAATCTTTAAAAATCCACAACATCCATACACCAAAGGTCTGCTGCGCTCAATGCCGCGTCTGGACCAAAAGAAAGGCGAGCCGCTTATTCCGATCATCGGCACACCGCCAGATCTGATCAAGCCGCCGATCGGCTGTCCGTTCACTGCTCGTTGTAATGAAGCGATGCATGTGTGCGAACAAATCGATCCCGGCGCCACAGAATTCAGCGAAACGCATATGGCGCGTTGCTGGAATCTGCATTCGATGGCCAAGGAGGTGCAGTACTCTTGAGTAAGAACCTAATAGAGGTAGAAGGTCTTAAGAAATATTTTAATGTAGGTAAAGGTAAGGTTCTTAAGGCTGTTGATAATATTAACTTCACGATCCGTGAGGGCGAGACACTTGGGATGGTAGGTGAGTCCGGTTGTGGTAAGACTACTGCTGGACGTACGATTCTTCGCTTGTATGAGCCTACTGCTGGAAGTGTGAAATATAATGGTACAGACATTTATAAATTGCCTGGAAATCAAATGAAGGCTATGCGCCGTGACATGCAAATGATTTTCCAAGATCCGTACGCATCGCTTAACCCGCGGTTTACGGTTTCTGATATCATCGGCGAGGCACTGGACATTCACGGAATGGCTGGCAGCCGTGCAGAACGTAAGAAACGGATTGAAGAACTGCTGGATATGGTTGGTCTTAACCATGACCATGCAACCCGTTATCCGCATGAATTCTCCGGTGGACAACGTCAACGTATCGGGATTGCCCGTTCGTTAGCGGTTAATCCTAAGTTCATCGTTTGTGATGAGCCGATTTCCGCACTTGACGTATCCATTCAAGCTCAGGTCGTTAACTTGCTTAAAGAATTGCAAGATCGTCTTGGATTGACTTATCTTTTCATCGCGCATGATCTGTCCATGGTTAAACATATCAGTGATCGCGTAGCAGTTATGTACTTGGGTAAAATGGTTGAGTTGGCGGAAAGTGAAGAGCTGTATGCAAATCCTATCCACCCTTATACTAAATCCCTATTGTCGGCTATTCCAGTTCCGGATCCGGAAATTGAAGTCAACAAAAAACGTATTCACTTGCATGATGAGCTTGGCAGCCCTATTTATTCTGCTAACGATAAGACCAATGACAGTGACTTTGAATTAGTAGAAGTATCTAAAGGCCACTTTGTCAGCAAAAAATTCGCATAATTTATACTTAGGTTTTCAAAGGCGGGAGCATTATGCTCTCGCCTCTTGTATGTATTTAGGATATTATTTAATGAATTTATAGTATAATTGAACAGTTGGCTGTACCTATGTTGCTGATATCAAGACATGTTTTACTTTGACGCGGCTCCTGACTTTGGATACAATCATAGAGAGTTTTTACGAACTTGGATTTACATATAACTGCTTAGTAGAACTGGAGGCACTAGCAAATGAATATTGTAACGGAACCGCTCAAGGGTGGATCTGCACTCTCGCGCGACTATATAGATCATTTTGAAAAGGTTAGTCATTTGTACGGTGGGGATTTCCGCAATAAAGAAAGTAGAAGTAGAAGGGCAGAGTGGCTAGACGGCAGAGAAAGCCTTCGTGCCGACCGGACTCAGATTGCTGAGTGTCTACGTCAATATAATGAAAAGCATAACTCGCATGATGCGGTGATGGCTTCGCTGGCTCTCTTAGAGCAGCCGGGGACATTAGTGGTGACAGGTGGGCAGCAAAGCGGACTATTTACTGGACCCCTGTTAGTGGTATATAAAGCTGCAACTACTATTATGGCGGCAAAAGAAGCAGCTGAACAACTCGGCCGACCGGTAGTTCCTTTATTCTGGATTGCAGGTGAAGATCATGACTGGGATGAAGTGAATCATACGTATGTACTGAATCGTACGCAGGAGATTACTAAGATTAAGATAGAAAAGTCAGAAGAGAAACGCTCCTCAGTAAGTGATATTCGTGTAGAAGAGGAAAGCTGGCAGCAGGTAGTGGAACAGTTAGACGGTCTGCTTCAGGAAAGCGACTTTAAGCCGCAGATTATGGAATTCATTCGCACTTCTTCTTTTAGAGCAGATAGTATGACAGATGCATTTGCCAAGCTGATGGGTTCATTATTTGGTAAATTTGGTCTAATTCTGCTTGATTCTGCTGATCCCAACTTACGTAAGTTAGAACAGCCATTTTTCACTTCGCTAATTATGCAGAATGATGCACTGGAAACAGCGTATATGAATTCTGCTTCTGATATTGTGGGCGCCGGATATGAGCTTCAGGCTGATGTTACAGCTGGCAATGCCAACCTCTTTTATATTCATGAAGGTACACGGCTTCTGCTTCACAAGAAGGACGGAATCTTTACGGATCGCAAGGGTCAGGTATCCTTTTCCCGTGATGAATTACTTGAGGAGGTGCAGGCACATCCGGAACGCTTTAGCAATAATGTGCTGACACGTCCACTTATGCAGGATTATGTGTTGCCTGTTCTGGCAACGGTGCTGGGTCAAGGTGAGATTGCTTACTGGGCCATTCCGCGTCGTGCGTTTGAGACCATTGGGGGAGAAATGCCGTTAATTATCCCTAGAATGTCTTTTACAGTCGTAGAAGGTACGCTGCACAAGCATATGGATAAATATCAACTTAGCTTTGAGGATGTAAGACAAGGACTGGATCACAAAAGACATGAATGGCTGGCCGCACAGGATGAGCTGGGGATTAAACGTCGTTTTGAAGAAACCAAGACCTCATTCGCCGCCATGTACGAACCGCTGATTGAGCAGCTTGGAACGGTTCAGGCCGGTCTGCTTAAGCTGGGGAATAACAATAAAGAGAAGATTCTAGATCAAATTACTTTTTTACAGGCGAAAGCCCAAGATGCAATGGCAAAACAGAACGAAGCTGCAATCCGGCAATGGGAGCGAATCGAGCTGTCGTTAATGCCACTGGGTAAACTGCAGGAAAGAGTGTACAATATCATGTATTACTTGAACCGGTACGGGCTTGCTTGGCTGGATGAGTTAATGACGGTTGAACCGGATTACAGTGGAACACATCGCATCATTTATATGTAATGGAAGTATCGCTTTCCACAAAACTAAGCTTTTGCTTACGAAGTGAGTTTTGTACGAAGCAGATCACTGGAGTAACGCTCACAAAACAAAGCGTATGCTTACGGAGCAAGTTTTATTGCGAAGTGGATCATAGAAGTATAGCTCCACAAAACTTTTAGGAGGTTTCATAATGAGTTCATCTAAACAAAATAGTATCGTGGCTGATATGTCACTCGCACCGGAAGGGCATTTGAAAATCGACTGGGTTCGCCAGCATATGCCGGTACTGAACCGTATTCGTGAGCAGTTTGAAGCAGAACAGCCATTTAAAGGTCTGAAAGTATCGATCACATTGCATTTGGAAGCTAAAACCGCTTATTTGGCGAAGGTTGTCAAAGCTGGTGGTGCAGATGTAACCATTACAGGTTCGAATCCACTTTCTACACAGGATGATGTTTGTGCAGCGCTTGTGGAGGATGGAATCACAGTATTTGCTAAATACAATCCGTCTCCTGAAGAATTTAAAGCCCTTAATATCAAAGCACTGGAGAGCAAACCGGACTTGATTATTGATGACGGTGGGGATTTTGCTACATTGCTGCATTCGGAGCGTCCTGATCTGATGGAGAATATTCGCGGGGGTGCTGAAGAAACAACTACCGGGATTATTCGTTTAAAAGCTCTGCAAAAGCAAGGCGTATTGAAGTTCCCAATGGTCGCGGTTAATGATGCCTACTGCAAATATTTATTTGATAACCGTTATGGCACTGGCCAATCGGCATGGGATGGAATTATTCGCACAACCAACCTTATCGTAGCGGGCAAAACAGTAGTTGTTGTCGGTTACGGCTGGTGTGGTAAAGGTGTTGCCATGCGCGCCAAAGGACTTGGAGCAAAAGTAGTTGTCACAGAAGTTGATGCGATTAAAGCCGTTGAAGCACATATGGACGGTTTTGAAGTAATGCCAATGCTGGAAGCAGCTAAGGTTGGTGATTTCTTCGTTACAGTAACTGGTAACCGTTATGTAATTCGCGGTGAACATTATGATGTGATGAAGGATGGAGCAATCATGTGCAACGCGGGCCATTTCGACGTTGAAGTGAATAAGCCTGAGCTGTCGGAAAGATCCGTATCCCAACGTACCGTTCGCAAAAATATCGAAGAGTACCAGCTTCGTGACGGACGTAAATTATATCTGCTTGCTGAAGGCAGACTTGTAAATCTGGGTGCTGCTGATGGTCACCCTGCTGAAATTATGGATACAACCTTTGCACTCCAGGCACTGTCGCTGAAATATGTAAATGATAATTATAAGAGCATTGGCGTAAAAGTTGAAAATGTTCCTTATGAGCTGGATGAGCAAGTAGCACGTTATAAGCTGGAAAGTCTGGGCATTAACATCGATAGCCTCACTCCGGCACAAGTGGATTATTTGGACAGCTGGAATTTGAACGATTAATAACCGAACGCATAACAATAAAGTGTATTAACCAGTGTACCTTGAACTGAAGCAACTTTTTTAACAAAGCCATGCAACGGACAAGATTCCGATTGTATGGCTTTTTTCTGTGGAGAAATGTTTTTCGGGAAACGAGCTATCTGATTTAGGAAAAATTTCCTTGGCCAGAAAAAGGTTTTTGATTTTTAATGGCGAATCTATTATGCTTAAGTGGTGAAAAGTGGGGTAAAGTGGGGATTCGGGGATTAGGGGTGGGAAAAAGGATGTTCATGGGAGAGTATCAACACAGCATTGACGACAAAGGCCGAATCATTATTCCGGCTAAACTCCGTGAATTGCTCGGAACCTCCTTCGTGACGACCCGCGGCCTAGACTCCTGCCTGTTTGTTTATCCCATGGAAGAATGGGCAATCATGGAACAAAAGCTTAAAAGCCTTTCGCTGATGAAATCAGATGCCCGCGCATTTAGCCGCTTTTTTTTCTCAGGTGCAACTGAATGTGTTTGGGATAAGCAGGGAAGGGTAAATCTGCCGGCCAATTTACGGCAGTATGCCAAACTGGACAAAGACTGTGTCATTCTGGGCGTTTCGAACCGGGTGGAAATCTGGAACAAAGAGCTTTGGGAACAGTACTTCGAACAGTCCGAGGAATCGTTCAACGAAATCGCTGAGAAATTGGTGGATTTCAATTTTGATCTATAAAACACAATAACGAATACTGTCCTGGAGGGATGCAGCTTGTTTCACCACATCACGGTGCTTAAGGAAGAAGCGACAGAAGGGCTGCACATCAAAAAAGACGGAATCTATGTAGATTGCACTCTCGGTGGAGCGGGTCACAGCTCACTTATCGCTTCCAAACTTAGCGGCGAAGGCCGTTTAATCTGTTTGGATCAAGATGATTGGGCTTTGGAGAACGCCAAAGAAAGATTAGCGGAATACGGAGACAAGGTTGTGACTATTAAGACTAACTTCCGTGATCTGGAGAGTGTACTTAAGGATGTGCCCTTTGTGCCACAAACAGATGGTATTCCCCAAGTAGATGGAGTGCTCTTTGATCTTGGCGTATCCTCTCCTCAGTTTGACGAAGGGGAACGAGGCTTTAGTTACAATCATGATGCTCCGCTGGACATGCGCATGGATCAGTCAGCACTTTTGACGGCTGCTGAAATTGTGAATACATGGTCCGAGCAGGAGATTGCCCGTGTTCTTTTCCAATATGGAGAAGAGAAATTCTCGCGGAGAATCGCTAGAAAAATTGTAGACAGAAGAGAAGAAGCTCCTATTGAGACAACAGGAGAATTAGCAGAACTGATCAAGGAAGGTATCCCGGCAGCTGCTCGAAGAACAGGCGGGCATCCCGCTAAACGTAGCTTTCAAGGATTAAGGATTGCTGTGAATGACGAATTGGGTGCTTTTGAAGAAGGGCTACATAGTGCAGTACGTTGCCTTGCACCAGGAGGCAGAGTATCCGTCATCACCTTTCATTCGCTCGAAGACCGAATTTGCAAGCAAATTTTTAGCAGCTATTTAAGCAGATGTACATGCCCGCCTGACTTTCCGTTTTGCGTATGCGGCGCGAAAGGCACGCTTAAGTTAATCAATCGTAAACCGCTTGTGCCTTCTGAAGAAGAGCTTGAGCTTAATACCCGAGCCCGCTCAGCTAAGCTGCGCATTGCAGAAAAATTGTAATTGACGATAAAGGAGAGTCAGAGATGGCCTATACCCGCGGCAATTTAGCAGTTCAGCCCAAAAGAAAAGAAGAGGTAAACCCCCTTTACCGCGAGAAGACAAAAGTAGTTACCAGACGAAGAGTACTTCCGCTGCAAGAGAAACTTTTGTATATGCTGACGCTAGGAGTATGCGTTCTGGTGGCGATCACCCTGATTTCACGTTACGTCCAAATTTATGATTTGAACTTGCAGGCTCAGAAATTAGATCAGGATATTGCAACAGCCAAGAAGCAGATTTCTACGTATCAGATGGAAAAGCAGAATCTAGAGCAGAAAGTCGCCCAAAAAGCACGGGATCTTGGTTATGTGTCCCCGGATGAGAATGCAACAATCTATATTCCGGCAAGCTCGGCAACGACTCCAGGTGATAATTAGTGAGCGATTGGCAAGATCGCAATAAAAAAAGTTGTGAGGTTCGCTTATGCTGAAAAGAATAAAACTTCGCACGCTGTTTATAGGAGGGTGTATTACCCTCTTTTTTCTTGTTTTGATCGTTAGAGTGTTCTGGATTCAAGTTATGCAAGGTGAGGAATGGCAGGAAAAGGCCGCCACACTTTGGGCGCATACCTCAACTATCAAAGCGGAGCGAGGTACGATTTCTGACCGTAACGGGAGTGTGCTCGCTAGCGATGTCCCTGCTTATACCGTGGTGGTGAATCCTGAAGTGATTCAACAACAAGGCATCGGGGAAGAGGTCATCACAGGATTACACGAATTGCTCGGCAAACCAGAGGATGAGCTGCGTAAGCTGGTTGAAGCCAAGGACGAAAAGACGGGTGCTTACCTCAAGAACCGGGAAATTCGTAATGAAGGCTGGAAGATTGATCAGGAGCTTGCCGATAAGGTGAAAGAATTTTATGTAGCCCTAGGTAAAGAACATAAAATTCAAGAGACCGGTATTGGACTTGTTAGAGAGCAGAAACGATATTATCCAAAAGATGAATTAGCTGCACATATCTTAGGTTATACAGATAGGGACGGCAATGCTATCATGGGACTGGAAAAATACTTTGATACGGAGCTTAAGGGTGCCGATGGCAAGCTGCTTTATCAAAGTGACGGTCAAGGGGTAAAATTGCCGGATTCACAAGATACCTATAAGCCAGTAGTAAATGGAAGTAATTTCAAGCTTACAATCGATAGTACGATCCAGCATTATATAGAAGAGGCCATGCAAAAGGCGTATGCGCAATATAAGCCAAAAAGTATGAGTGTCATTGCTGCTGATCCGAACACGATGGAGATTTTGGGATTAGCCAATATGCCTACCTATAATCCAAATGAATTTTGGAAGACCGGGGCCGATGGGGCGGGATTCTATAATCATGCTATTAAATCTAAATACGAGCCTGGTTCCACTTTCAAAATTGTAACGCTTGCCGCCGCAGTAGAAGAAAAGCTTTTTGATCCTGTTGCGACATTTTTGTCCGGGTCCATCCGGATAAAGGGATATAGTAAGGCACTGCATGATATTAATCATGCTGGATGGGGGCAAATCAGTTTTCTTGAAGGTGTGAAACGTTCTAGTAACGTTCTATTCGTTAAGCTATATGAAATGCTCGGACAGGACAAGCTATTACAGTATATCAATGATTTTGGCTTCAATGAGAAAACGGGAATCGATCTGCCGGGAGAAGTAAGCGGGGTCGTTAACCCTAACCTTGGACGTCCTATAGAAATTGCGACACTCGCATATGGACACGGTAAAGTGCTAGTAACCCCACTTCAACAGCTAGTTGCCGTATCTGCTATAGCTAATGGGGGGAAGTTGATGACTCCGTATGTAGTTAAGGAGGTCACAAACCCTAACACTGGTGAGACAAAGGTTACTCAGCCTAGTGTAGTGCGTCAGGTGATTGATGAGGAAAGCGCCAAGAAAACGGGTGAATATTTGGAGCAGGTTGTTGCTGACCAAGTAAAAGGAACAGGCCGCAACGCTTATATTGACGGCTATCGCGTGGCAGGTAAGACAGGAACGGCTATCAAGGTTGAAGGTAAGGATTATGTGAAATCCAAAGTACTTGTCTCCTTTATTGGTTATGCTCCTGTTGATGATCCAAAGATCGCTGTTATTGTCATTATTGACGAACCGAACGTTGAGGTTGGCGGCGGTAAGGCAGCTGCTCCAGTATTTAAAGAGATTGTATCCCAGTCTCTGCAATACATGGGAGTACCTAAGCTGGCGTCTGAGGCTAGTGATAGCAGCAGCAAAAAGCCGGCTAAGACTGAAACAGTCGCACTTCGGACTACACCAGATCTAACAGACAAGACGATGAAGGAAGCAAGAGAAGCACTTTTGGATCAAGGCTTCGATTATGTAGTGGTCGGTGAAGGATCTACTGTAGAGAGTCAATATCCTGAGGCAGGTACGAAGCTTGCTACAGGGCAACGGATCTATTTATTAAGTCCGCAGGGGGCTCAGCCTACCATTCCAGATTTAAAAGGGGAATCCCTGCGTGATGCACTTGAAATTCTAACTCTACTAAAAGTAGAGATTGCGGTAGACGGTGAAGGTTACGTCTCAGAACAGATTGTAGGCACGCAAAATGGCAAGACCTTGGTCACTTTGAAAATGAAGCCATTAAATGATTATGGCGAAGATATTCCCGTGGCCCCGCCTGCTGATGAGGGGACAGATTCCGAGAGCGGAACATAGCTTGTTCTAACCCCTGTTTGTCCCGAATAGTCATGAAGATAAGAGCTCATGTCTATTGTTGAAAGTGGGGGAGAACGGAATGAAGGTTTCCAAAGTCGTAACACGGCGGAGAATGCTGTGGACATTGCTGGGACTGGCAGTGTTATTCGGTTCGCTGGTCGTGCGTCTTGCGTATGTGCAATTATCTCAAGGCGAGGAACTGACTGCGAAGGTAGAAGATTCCTTGCGCCGCAATATTCCTTTTACCGCTAAACGTGGTGAAATTATGGATCGTGAAGGTGTGCCGCTCGTTTCTAATATCACCACACCTACAGTGTATGCAGTACCGGTGCAGGTAAAAGAGAAGCAAAAGACAGCACAGCAATTAGCTCCACTGCTTGGGATGACTGAGGAGAAGCTGATGACATTGCTGTCCAAAAAAGAAATGTCGGTGAAACTTCAGCCCGGCGGCCGCAAAATTACGATGGATCTTGCCGCGAGCATCCGTGATTTGCAGCTGCCGGGCATCGTTGTCGCTGAGGATAGCAAAAGGTATTACCCTTACGGCGATTTAGCCGCGCATATTCTAGGCTTCACAGGTATAGATAACCAGGGTATTACAGGAGTAGAGAGTATATATGACAATCTGCTCAAAGGTATAGCCGGCAATATTTCTTATTTGTCTGATGCGGGCGGAAGACTTATGCCTGGCTCATCTGAGAAATATTCTGCCCCTCAAGACGGACTTAATCTGGAGCTGACGATTGATAAACAGATCCAGTCCATTATGGAACGTGAGCTTGATCAGGCTATGGTAAAATATCAGGCGCAGGGTGCTTGGGCTATAGCTATGAATCCGAAGAATGGTGAGATACTAGCCATGGCTAGCAGACCGGGGTATGAACCAGCATCATACAAGGAATATGATGCGCAGATTTACAACCGGAATCTGCCTATCTGGATGACCTATGAACCTGGTTCAACGTTCAAAATCATCACTCTGGCTGCTGCGCTGCAGGAAGGTAAAGTAGATCTTCAGAACGATCATTTCTATGATCCGGGTTTTATCGAGGTGGCGGGCGCAAAGCTGCGCTGCTGGAAAAAGGGCGGTCATGGTAGTCAAACCTTTCTACAGGTAGTTGAGAACTCTTGTAACCCTGGGTTTGTCGCCTTAGGGCAACGGCTGGGAAAAGAATCACTTTTCAAATATATTAGGGATTTTGGTTTTGGGAGCAAAACGGGAATTGATCTGAATGGGGAAGCTAATGGTATTCTGTTCAAGCTTAATCAAGTAGGTCCGGTAGAGCTTTCGACTACAGCCTTTGGTCAAGGGGTTTCGGTTACGCCTATTCAGCAGATTGCTGCGGTATCCGCGGCTATCAACGGCGGTAATCTCTATAAACCTCATGTAACAAAAGCATGGGTTAACCCGGTTACTGGAGAGACTGTATCAGAGGTGAAGCCAGAGCTTGTGCGGCAGGTCATTTCGGAGGAAACATCCAAGAAGGTGCGGGCAGCACTTGAGAGCGTGGTTGCCAAAGGCACAGGACGGCCGGCTTTTATTGACGGCTATCGTGTAGGTGGCAAGACGGGTACTGCACAGAAGGTTGTAAATGGACGTTATTCTCCAACAGAGCACATTGTTTCTTTTATTGGCTTTGCGCCAGCGGATGATCCTCAGATCGTTGTGTACACTGCCGTGGATAATCCGAAAGGGATTCAATTTGGGGGTGTGGTTGCAGCTCCAATCGTGCAAAATATTTTGGAAGACTCGCTGCACTATATGAAGATTCCGGAGCGCAGTGATCAGCTTCCCAAAACTTATAAGTATGGCGAAACTCCGATAGTGACCGTACCTGATCTTACCGGAGCAACGGTGCAGGATATCTATGAGGATTTAAATATGAATTTTAATCTTGCACGTTCAGGCACAGGAAATACGGTCATCAATCAAGCTCCTAAGGCTGGGGCCAGAGTAGAACAGGGCTCAACCATCAGGATTTATATGGGAGCATCTAGTGAATAATGATTAAGGTATAAGGTTTCAGCTCGTATCCGAAAATGTAGAGTGAGGGATTACTATGAAAGTTAACGAATTATCTGCTTGTCTTGCTACTTCGCAACTATACGGGGATGGAGATGTGGAGATTACTGATCTTCAGACGGATTCCCGCCGTGTAGGCCCGGGAGATCTATTCATTTGTTTGCCTGGCCACACCGTGGACGGGCACAAATATGCGCCGCAAGCAGTAGCCTCCGGAGCGGCGGCTATTGTATGTGAGCACAAGCTGGAGCTTGATATCCCGCAGATTGTTGTGGATGACTGCCGGTTTGCGATGTCTGTCATGTCGAATGCTTTCTTTGGCTCACCTAGCAGCCGGATGAGAATGATCGGAGTGACGGGCACAAACGGCAAAACAACAACGACTTATCTCATTGAGCGGATTATGCAGGATCAGAATATGAAGACAGGTCTGATTGGAACGATTCAAATGCGCTATGACGGCAAAAGCTACCCTATGTCAGGCACAACTCCAGAATCGCTAGATCTGCAGCGTTCCCTTCATGATATGGCTTCCAAAGGTGTGGAATGTTGCGTAATGGAAGTATCCTCTCACGCACTTCAGCAAGGACGTGTGAAGGGTGCGGACTTCCGTACGGCAATTTTTACGAACTTAACCCAAGATCATCTGGATTATCATCATACAATGGAGGAGTATCGGGCGGTTAAAGGGCTCTTTTTCTCCAGATTGGGAAATGTGATCTCTCCGTGGAAGGAAGAACGCAAATATGCGGTGTTGAACGCGGATGATGAAGCCAGTCAATATTTTGCAGCCCAAACTGCGGCGGAAGTGATTACATATGGCATTGATAACAACGCTAATGTCCGAGCTTCGCAAATATCGATCACCGCAAAAGGAACTTTTTTCCATGTAGATACGTTTAAGGGGAAGACGGACATTTCGCTCCGTATGGTTGGTAAGTTCAATGTCTACAATGCACTCGCGGCGATTACAGCTGCTTTATTGGAAGATGTCTCTCTGGCTGATATCAAGACTAGTCTTGAGGCAATCGATGGTGTAGCTGGACGGGTGGAGTCAGTGGATGAAGGTCAGGAATTTGCTGTTATCGTTGACTACGCACATACACCAGACGGGCTAGAGAATGTATTAAAAACGGTCTGCGAATTTGCTACCGGCAAAGTGCTTACAGTATTTGGCTGTGGCGGTGACAGAGACCGGACGAAACGTCCATTAATGGGGAAGATCGCTGCACGATATAGCGACATGGTATTCGTAACTTCTGACAACCCCCGGACGGAGGACCCTCAACTAATCTTGAAGGATATAGAAGCAGGACTAGTAGAGGATGGAGTCACCTCTGACCGGTATCATATGATTGTTGATCGCCGAGAAGCTATCGGGAAGGCTATTGAAATGGCAAGCCCTGGCGATGTAGTATTGATTGCGGGGAAAGGTCATGAGACCTATCAACTGATTGGCGGAGTGGTTCATGATTTCGATGACCGCATCGTCGCTAAAGAAGTTATAAGGGGCCGAAACTATTGATTACAAGAACGCTTGAAAATATTGCTGCCATGTGCGCAGGGGAACCTGCTGCTGTCGAAGCTATGAATACAACCCTTACGGGAGTCGTTACCGACTCCCGTAAGATCACACCCGGCTGCCTGTTTGTGCCTCTATCTGGAGACAAATTCGATGGTCACCACTATGCTGCCGCAGCACTGGCTGCTGGTGCGGGTGCAACCTTGTGGCAACGCGATAAAGGACCGGTACCTGAAGGTGGCGGAGTTATTATTGTTGAAGATACACTAGAGGCTCTTCAGAAGTTGTCCGCTGCTTATCTGAAGGAAGTGGCTCCACAGGTTGTCGCTGTTACGGGCAGCAACGGGAAAACAACAACAAAAGATATCATTATGTCTCTGCTTGAAGTGCAGTTCAAAGTGCATAAGACAGCAGGGAATTTCAATAATCATATCGGTCTTCCGCTTACTATTTTATCCATGGCTGAGGATACAGAGATCGCTGTACTTGAAATGGGGATGAGCTCGCGGGGAGAAATTGCTCTGCTGGCTTCTTTGGCTGAACCAGACGTAGCGGTAATTACTAATGTAGGCGAGTCGCATTTACTGCAGCTGGGGTCACGTAAAGAAATAGCCCGCGCCAAGCTGGAGATTGCTGAAGGGCTGAAGCCGGGGGGATTGCTGATTTATAATGGTGACGAACCGCTGCTGACTGAGGTAATGCAAGAGTCCACTTTTAAGGCTCCAGAAGGGATGAGAACCTTCCGATTTGGTCTAAATGAGGATAATGATGATTATCCAACAGGGATGATGTCCCATACTGGTGGCATGACGTTCACGTCAAGCCGTCATAAGGAACATGCTTTTACATTACCGCTGCCAGGTCAGCATAACGTTGTTAACGCTCTGGCTGCACTAGCGGTTGCTCGTCATTTTGGGGTTACGGAGCAGAATATGAAGGAGGGTCTCAGCAGGCTCAAGTTGACGGGCATGCGGATTGAAGTGATTCGGACTTCCTCCGGACTTACGCTTTTAAACGATGCTTATAATGCCAGCCCTACTTCTATGAAGGCGGCTATAGATGTCCTGCAATCTATGAAATGCAGTGGCAATAAAATCGCTGTGCTCGGGGACATGCTGGAACTTGGGCCGGAGGAAGTAGAATTTCATCAAGAAATAGGCTACTACCTTGACCCTTCATTAACTGATTTTGTATGTACTTACGGACCATTATCCGTTCATATTGCCAAAGCAGCAGAAGAGAAATTCGGCAAAGAGCGCGTAAAAGCTTTTACAGATAAAGCGGAACTAACCGCTGTCCTTCTAGAGAAATGCAGTGCTAAGGATATTGTTCTATTTAAAGGATCAAGAGGGATGAAGCTCGAGGAAGTGCTTCAGAGCCTAAATAAAGATATTCAACAGACCTAAATCATTGGAGGGGGTGTACCCATGGATTATCAACTATTGTTATTGACTATTGCTGTTTCCTTTATCCTTGCGGTCATTGCCGCTCCGCTCTTCATTCCGCTTCTGCGCAGGATGAAATTCGGACAGCAGGTGCGAGATGACGGACCGCAAACCCATTTGAAGAAAGCGGGAACGCCGACTATGGGCGGTATCGTGATTATCGTAGCTTTTACCTTGTCTTATCTGAAATTTTCTGTGGTGAATACAGATTTTTATGTACTGCTTGTAGCTACGCTTGGTTTTGGATTGATTGGATTTTTGGATGACTATATCAAAATTGTGTTTAAGCGTTCCTTAGGGCTCACAGCACGTCAAAAGTTATTTGGACAGCTGCTGGTTGGTGCTTTAATGTGCGGTCTTCTGATCTATGCCGGACACAGTACAAGTATCAGCGTTCCAGGTACTGATTTCAGCTTTGATTGGGGTGGCTGGTTCTATTATCCATTCATCATTATTATGATGATGGCAGTGACGAATGCCGTTAACTTTACAGATGGAGTCGATGGACTGTTGTCTGGGGTTAGTGCCATTGCTTTGGCCGCATACGCGGTGGTGGCAATGCAGGCTACGTCTATTGCGGCAGGTGTATGTGCTGCGGCCATGATTGGTGCTGTACTTGGCTTTCTTGTGTTTAATGCCCACCCTGCTAAAGTATTTATGGGGGATACGGGTTCGTTTGGTATTGGTGGCGCGATAGGTGCTATTGCTATTGTCACGAAGAGTGAGCTGCTGTTTCTCATCATTGGCGGTGTTTTTGTAATTGAAATGTTGTCCGTTGTGATTCAAGTCGTTTCATTTAAAACCCGTGGCAAACGTGTATTCAGAATGAGCCCGATTCACCATCATTTTGAGCTTGGTGGCTGGTCGGAGTGGCGTGTGGTAATTTCGTTCTGGGCGGTTAGCTTGGTGTTGGCTGCTGTGGGACTATTTATTAGCAAGGGGTTGTAGAGAATGAAACATCCAGATAAGTATCGTGGTGAAGAAGTTGTGGTTCTTGGGCTTGCTAAAAGCGGTGTCCAGGTGGCTAAAGTGCTGCATGAACGCGGCGCTGTAGTTACGGTGAATGATAAAAAGGAAAGAGATCAAAGTCCCGAAGCTTCCGAATTGGAATCTTTGGGAATTTGTGTTATATGCGGTGGGCATCCGGAAGGTCTTATTCATGAAGGTGTAAGTCTGGTAATCAAGAATCCAGGCATTCCTTATTCTGCGCCTCCTGTACAAAAGGCAATTGAGCTTGGAATTGAAGTGGTCACAGAGGTAGAGGTGGCATATCGACTTTGTGCAGCGCCGATGATCGGGATCACGGGTTCCAATGGTAAGACGACAACGACGACCTGGGTAGGCCATATGCTGGAAGCTGCGGGAATGAACCCTATAGTTGCGGGCAACATTGGTACGCCTCTCTGTCAAGCTGCACAAGAGGCTACCGAGGATAACTGGATGGTAGTTGAGCTTAGCAGCTTTCAACTTAAAGGTACGGAGACCTTCCGGCCTAAGATAGGCTGTCTGCTGAATATTGCAGAGACCCATCTGGATTATCATGGAAGCATGAAAGATTATGTGGATTCCAAAACCAAGCTGTTCGCTAATCAATTAGCTACGGATACAGCAGTGCTGAACTGGGATGATCCTGTCTGCCGGGAACTTGTACCCTATATGAAGGCTTCGATTCTTCCATTCTCCTTGTTTGAGGAGCTGCCTCATGGAGTATTTGTTAGCCCGTCCTACATTACGGGGCAAGATGATGAGCTGAAGCGCCACATTATCTATCGCGAATCTGCGGACAAGGAAACGATAATCGCGGATGTGGATTCCATCGCCCTTCCGGGTCGCTTTAATGTGGGGAATGCGCTGGCTGCCTGTGGTATTGCTATTGCCGCTGGAGCTGCCCCCTCTTTATTAAGCGGAGTGCTTTCTTCTTTTCGCGGTGTGGAGCACCGGCTGGAGTATGTAGCTGATAAGGCTGGAGCCGCTTATTATAACAATTCCAAAGCAACGAACTCCAAAGCGACAATTACGGCTTTGACATCGTTTCAGCGGCCGGTGGTATTGATCGCTGGCGGATTAGACCGTGGCTCCGATTATATGGAGCTGCTGCCTGTCCTGAGCGGACGCGTCAAAGCTTTGGTGGCGTTAGGACAAACCAAGGACAAGCTAATAAATGTAGCACAGCTGGCAGGATTAAAGCAGATTATCTCCGTCGATAATGGGGAGAGCGCCGCCGCCGTGCTGCAAGCAGCTGTGCGGGAAGCTTCCGCTCTGGCGGAAGAAGGAGATATCGTTCTCCTGTCTCCTGCATGTGCTAGTTGGGATATGTTTACATCCTATGAAGAGCGCGGGTGTATTTTTAAAGAGGCGGTGCATAACCTTTAAGTAGGGGGGTGGATAAGCCCCTACTACGGATGCAAGAGGTGTGCTCCTGATGAACAAAACTCGTCATGCTCCCGATATTTGGTTGCTGATTCCCATTCTTTCTCTGCTGGTGATCGGCATGGTGATGGTATACAGCGCCGGATCTGTTTTAGGCTTCCGCAATTATGGAGATTCGTTTTACTTTGTAAAGAGGCAGCTTTTGTTTGCAGGACTGGGACTTGTTGCAATGTTTGTTACAGCGAATACAGACTACAAAGTGTTAAAAAAGCTGGCTAAGCCGGCACTGATTGTCTGCTTTATCCTGCTCGTTATGGTGCTTATTCCCGGCATTGGTGTAGTTCGCGGGGGAGCGCGCAGCTGGCTCGGAATCAGTTCCTTCGGGATTCAGCCCTCCGAGTTCATGAAGATGGGGATGATTCTATTTCTGGCGAATTGGCTGGGAAAAGAAGAGTATGATATCACCTCCTTCACTCGTGGCTTACTTCCACCGTTAGCGCTTATCGGGTCAGCTTTTGCACTGATTATGCTCCAGCCGGATCTGGGTACAGGTACCGTTATGTTTGGCGCAGCCTTGATGATGGTCTTTACAGCTGGGGCAAGAATGAAACATCTACTCTCACTAGGAGTAGCTGGGGTGGCTGGTTTTGTTGCTTTGGTTGCCGCAGCACCTTACCGGTTGCAGCGGATCACCGCTTTTCTTGATCCTTGGTCCGATCCCCTCGGTGCAGGCTACCAGATTATTCAGTCGCTATACGCGATTGGGCCTGGAGGGCTCGGGGGTCTCGGACTTGGAATGAGCCGGCAGAAGTACAGTTATGTACCTGAGCCGCAGACCGATTTTATTTTTTCTATATTGGCCGAGGAACTGGGGTTTATCGGTGGTTTGGCAGTGTTGATCCTGTTTCTTATTCTAATCTGGCGCGGAATGAAGGTGGCGATGAGTCTGCCTGACCGTTTTGGAAGCTATTTGGCCGTTGGCATCGTCTGTATGGTGGCTGTGCAAGTCATTATTAATATTGGTGTGGTCATTGGTCTGATGCCTGTAACAGGCATTACGCTTCCTCTGATTAGCTATGGAGGTTCTTCGCTTACACTGATGTTAACCTCCCTGGGCATTCTATTGAACTTATCCCGTTATGCGAGGTGAAAGACATGCGTATCGTATTAAGCGGCGGAGGCACAGGTGGTCATATCTATCCCGCAGTCGCTGTTGCTAGACAACTGGAATCAGAAGATAGTGAATCTACCTTCCTGTATATTGGTGGAACGCGTGGCTTAGAGAGCAAGCTTGTACCCCAAGAGAATATCCCTTTCAAATCTATCGACATCACTGGCTTTCGGCGCAAGCTGTCCATGGACAACGTCAAGACGGTGATGCGTTTTTTAAAGGGCGTTAAGGCTTCCAAAGAAATGTTAAGAGAGTTTAAGCCTGATGTTGTAATTGGTACAGGCGGTTATGTATGTGGTCCAGTCGTTTACGCTGCATCCCGGCTGGGCATCCCAACCTTGATCCATGAGCAAAATGCTATCCCTGGTTTAACAAATCGTTTTCTAAGTCGTTACGCGAGTACAGTGGCCGTAAGCTTTGAAGGGACAGAATCTGCTTTTCCGGGGAGCAAGCACGTAATCTACACAGGTAATCCTCGGGCAACGACCGTTACTACGGCTAGTCCACAACGGGGGTTTGCCTCGCTGGGCATTCCGGATAACAGCACGGTTGTTTTGGTTGTTGGCGGCAGTCAAGGGGCTAAGGCTATTAATAAAGCCATGATTGAAATGGCCCCATTTGTGGGTAAGGGTAATGGTGTTCATTATGTTTACGTTACAGGTGAGCCTTATTTTGAGGATACCCGTGCTGAATTGCGTCAGAAGCTGGGTAGCACACCGAACTGGCTGCATGTCCTGCCTTATGTTCACAATATGCCGGAGGTCTTGGCTTGTACCTCCTTAATCGTAAATCGGGCGGGGGCATCCTTTCTCGCTGAGATTACAGCGCTGGGTATTCCTTCTGTACTTATCCCTTCTCCTAATGTGACGAATAATCACCAAGAGGCGAATGCAAGACAGCTGGAACGCGAAGGGGCCGCTGTGGTGCTGCTTGAGAAGGATTTGAATGGTAAGGCGCTTTATGAAGCTGTGCAAGCAATCATTGGAACTGAAGCTGTACGCCAAAAAATGTCCGAGGCTTCCAAACGACTGGGCAAAAGGGATTCTGCTGCCATTGTCACTAACGAACTCCGAAGACTAGCCGGTAAACAGTCTTAAGCCATTAACCTTTGAGAGGTTTTTCCTTATTGGCAGCTCTCTGTCACACACTTGGAGGAACGAACATAGGATAATCCTATAATCGTGACAATCACCCAGGACACTTCCTAACCTGAAAGGTAGTGCAGGATAATCTTGTACATTTCATATGACCTTGTATCGGAAGTGTTTGTGGTGGGTGAGCGGTAATCTCGGAGGTGATACATTGGACAAATTGGTGATTGAGGGTGGAAGTCCCCTGTCAGGCACCATTCGTATCCATGGAGCAAAAAATGCGGCGCTGCCGATTCTAGCGGCAAGCCTGCTGGCCGAAGGAGTTCACTCACTGCATAATGTGCCGAAGCTGCTGGACATCGAGACTATGCTAGACATCTTGGATCGGCTGGGCTGCAGGTGCGTGCATCAAGAGGATACGGTGACGATAGATACGTCAGCCGTGGGGACATCTCATGTACCTGAGGATTTGATGCGGCAGATGAGATCTTCCATTTTTTTAATGGGACCGCTGTTATCCAGATTTGGTGAGGTAACGATCTATCAGCCTGGTGGCTGTGCGATCGGGGAGCGTAAAATCGATCTTCATTTGCAGGGTCTTAAAGCACTGGGGGCGGAGATCGAGGAAAGCAACGGACGAATATCCTGTCGGGGCTCAAAGCTTGTAGGGAGTGATATTCATCTCGACTATCCAAGTGTTGGAGCCACGGAGAATATTATGATGGCTGCCGCCAAGGCAGAGGGGACAACTACGATATCGGGAGCAGCAAGAGAGCCAGAAATACAGGATCTACAGCAATTTTTGAATAGTATGGGTGCTCAGATTATCGGTGCAGGCACGGATACCATTACGATCCAGGGTGTCAAAAACTTATATCCCTGTACGTACGAGGTAATCCCAGACCGGATAGTGGCTGGAACTGTAATGATTGCTGCGGCAGCTACACGTGGGAATGTGACCTTGACACATACGAACGCCGGGCATCTGACTTCGCTTATTCATGTGCTTAAGCGGGCTGGTGTTCAAATCACAGTATGCAATGATATAATTAATGTCAGCTGCATGGGGCGTCCGCGTGCGGTTGAGAGAATTGTAACCTCTCCTTATCCTTCTTTCCCGACGGATCTGCAATCTCAGGTCATGGTGCTGCTGTCGCTCGCCGATGGTTTTAGTGTGATCAAGGAGACGGTGTTTGAGGGACGGTTCAAACATGTGGAAGAAATGGCCCGGATGGGTGCTGACATTTCTATCGATTTGAATCGTGCGTTTATTCGCGGCGTTCAGAGATTGTATGGTGCTACTGTGGAAGCTACTGATTTGCGGGCGGGTGCAGCTCTGGTCATTGCCGGGCTTGCTGCACAAGGGACTACGGTCGTTGAGCAAGCGCATCACATTGACCGTGGTTATGATGGAATAGAGAAGCTGTTTCAGAAGCTTGGCGCGCGTATAAGCCGTAAGGTGCCTGTAACGGATCCACTTGATTTGGCCAATTAAAGCTCCCTGTCTCCTTCCAGCTCTCCCAGAGAAGGAGACAGGGCCTTATTACGGAGAATATGAGAATGACTACAACCCGATTACCTCTTCTTAAAGAGGACAAGCCTAAGAAAAAAATGAGCCGTAAGATTACGGCGATCCTGCTGCTGCTGTTCACTGCGCTTCTTGCTGTGATTTTTTTTAGATCGTCTATTAGCCATATTACAGTGATAGATTTTCAAGGTAGTAAGTATTCTACTAGTGAAGAGTTACTCTCACAAAGTGGAATTAAAATAGGTGGGCAATTCTTTGCTGTATCAACGAAAGATGTGGAAGAATCTCTGCTGAAGCTTAAGACGATTAAAGACGTCAGCGTGCAGAAGGATTTCCCCGGGGTGATCACAGTGAAGATTGAGGAATTTCCAGCGGTAGCCTATGAACTGGAACAGGGAGGCCTCTTAAAGGCGATTCTGTCCAGTGGAGCTGCAGTGCCTGTTAATGAGACTGGAATTGCTGTTGAGAAACCCATATTAACGAACTGGGACCCGGAAGATCCGAATAAGGCTAAGCTTTGTCAAGCATTAGCAAGCATTCCTAATGAATTGACAAGTGATATCTCTGAGATTGTTCCCTCGCCGACCTTGTCTTTTCCAGACCGGATCAAGCTCTATACTAGATCCCGTTTTGAGGTGATTACAGCCATCTCATTGCTAAAGAGCAAGGTGTCCTATTTGAATCAGATTATAGAGACTGAACAGCCTGGACTGATTAAAATGCTAGAAGCCGATTCATATGTTCCCTTTCAGGTTGTAAGCGATGAAGAAGATGTTGCGCAAGAGTAGTGTGGAGGTAAATAGTCCCTACTAATAGAGTTAAAAAAATGCTACAATCGGAGTTACGGGCAAGAAGCTATATCCCTCTTTTTTCTTCGATTTTTTTGAGATATAGTACTATATTTGGTTGAAATGACCAATTAGGCCGATATTTCTTGTGATAATTGCTATTTTTACAATAACATATGAGTAACTATTCACATTTGGGGATGTTGGAATATTATTCCGTTCAAAAAATTTGTAGAAAAAAGAGGGAAAGGATTAGGTATGTTGAATATGTACAGAGAAGTTTCCCGGGACCGGGATAAGGTAATGCAATTAATTATGATTATAACAGGAGGTGCCATAGGACTTGAGCAACAATGACATCATTGTTAGTTTGGACATCGGTACATCCAAAGTTCGGGCAATAATTGGGGAAGTTACCAATGGAACCTTTAATATTATTGGCGTTGGATCTGCCGATTCGGAAGGAATACGTAAAGGCGCGATTGTAGATATCGACCAAACTGTGCAATCGATCAAAAGTGCTATAGATCATGCAGAGCAGATGGTGGGTATTCAAATATCAGAGGTTTATGTAGGCATTTCCGGTAATCATATTGGCCTGCAATCCAGCCACGGCGTTGTGGCCGTTCAGAATGAGGATCGTGAAATCGGCGATGATGATATCGATCGCGTAATTAAAGCTGCGGAAGTCATTGCTATGCCTCCGGAGCGTGAAGTGATTGATGTTGTTCCCAAACAATTTATCGTCGATGGTCTTGAAGGAATTCAAGACCCGCGCGGAATGATTGGTGTTCGTCTGGAAGTTGAGGCAACAATCATTACGGGTGCTAAGACGCCAATACATAATCTACTACGCTGTGTTGAGAAATCAGGGCTGAAGGTAAAGGATCTTGTGCTGATGTCTCTTGGAGCTGGTGGATTGGCGCTGTCCAAGGACGAGAAATCGATGGGATCTGTTCTGGTTGATATCGGTGCGGGCTCAACAACAATAGCCATATACGAAGAGGGTTCTCTTAGTGCAACCTCCACGATTCCGATCGGAGGAGAATTCGTAACCAATGATATTGCCTACGGACTTCGGACACTTACTGATCAAGCGGAGAAGGTAAAACTTAAATATGGTTGTGCTTGGATTGACGATGCAGCCTCAGACGTTGTCTTCAAGGTATTGCGCATTGGCAGTAACGTGGAGAAGGAATTTAACCAAGAGGATCTGGCGGCCATTATCGAGCCAAGGGTGCAAGAAATATTCCACCTGATTCGTCAAGAAGTTAAACGGCTTGGTTACAGTGAACTGCCTGGAGGTTATATACTAACAGGTGGGACTGTCTCGATGCCGGGTGTATTGAAGGCTGCTCAGACTGAGCTGGCTGCATCTGTACGCATCGCCGTGCCGGATTATATCGGTGTACGGGACCCTGGGTTTACCGGCGGTGTCGGTATTCTGCATAATGTTGTCCGTAGTTTCCGTGGAAGAAACAGTGGTGGAAGCAGCAACAAAAAGACGGTCAACCGGAGCAAGCAGAACACCACTCCGAGTCAGGAAACTGTTCAGAAGCCCGGATTTGTGGAGCGTCTAAAAAATATGTTTAGCGAGTTTATATAAGTGTAAGTCCAGATATACTTGGACCGGCCATCCAAGCACATTGAGGGGGAGATGGAACAATATGTTAGAATTTGATTTTGAAATGGAGAGCTTGGCGCAAATAAAAGTCATCGGCGTGGGCGGCGGAGGTAGTAATGCTGTCAACCGGATGATTGAAAACGGCGTTCAGGGTGTAGAATTTATTACGGTTAATACAGACGCCCAAGCGTTGCATATGGCCAAATCGGAGCACAAGCTGCAGATTGGGGACAAGCTGACCCGCGGTTTGGGTGCAGGCGCCAACCCTGAAGTCGGTAAGAAAGCAGCGGAGGAATCCCGTGATCTGATTTCGAATACCCTTAAAGGTGCAGATATGGTATTTGTTACTGCAGGAATGGGTGGCGGTACAGGTACAGGTGCGGCGCCAGTTATAGCTGAAATTGCTAGAGAGTGTGGAGCCCTGACTGTGGGTGTAGTGACTCGCCCGTTCACATTTGAAGGAAGAAAACGTTATAACCAGGCAATGCTTGGAATCGAAGCTTTGAAAGAAAAAGTCGACACGCTAATCGTCATTCCAAATGACCGTTTGCTTGAAATTGTTGATAAGAAAACACCGATGTTGGAAGCTTTCCGTGAAGCAGATAATGTTCTCCGGCAGGCTGTTCAAGGTATCTCTGACCTAATTAAGGTTCCTGGTCTGATTAACCTTGACTTTGCGGATGTAAAGACGATCATGACAGAGCGCGGTTCAGCGCTTATGGGTATTGGTATTGCAAATGGTGAGAACCGTGCGTCTGAAGCAGCACGTAAAGCCATCATGAGCCCACTCTTGGAAACGTCTATTGAAGGCGCCCGCGGCGTAATCATGAACATTACGGGAGGATCTAACCTCTCTCTATACGAAGTCAATGAAGCGGCTGAGATTGTTACATCCGCCTCTGATCCTGAAGTGAATATGATCTTTGGTGCGATAATTGATGAAGGCCTGAAGGATGATATCAAAGTAACAGTAATTGCTACTGGCTTTGAACATAAACCATCGCCTGAAGCTCCAGGACGCCGTCCGGTCTCGACGAATAACGAGCCAGCGGCAGCACCGGATAAGAACGCTGCTAATCTGCGTCCGTTCGGGAATCAGAACACGTCAGATCAGTTAGATATTCCGACGTTCCTGCGTAACCGTAATCGTGGCAACAATGACTAATTAAATATTTTTATTAAGAGATATGAGGCACCGTATTCCCCAGCTAATAGAGCTAGGGCAATGCGGTGCTTTTTTTTATGTGAAATGCTGTTCAGTAGGAATAAAACCCTCCCGCGCTATAACTCGACAAAAAAACCTTAAGAATGCCCCCCAAGTTTAGACAGACTTTGAATGCGAGACTTTTTATACTAATCATATCGTCCAAAAAAACAGAGCCTGATCCATTTTGGCTACAGGATAGATTCCGCCATAGTAAGCAGGTGAATGCACTGGTTGTTTATATTGACTTGATATTCGCCGCCAATCTAGTGATCGACGGAATTCTTTTGTGGCTGACAGGCTGGATGGTCAAGCTGAGGATATCATGGTGGCGCTTAGTCCTCTCAGCTCTGGTTGGTGCGCTGTATGTGGTGATGATGTTTGTGCCGGAGTTGTCTTTCATGTATACCTTCCTCATTAAGTTTGGCTTGTCGGTGGTTATGCTATGGATTGCCTTTGGTTTTGGGAGTCTGCAAAGCTACCTTCGCACTATGGGAGCTTTTTATATTATCAATTTCGCAGCAGCTGGTGGGATTGTAGGTATTCACTATTTGCTGCAGAGCTCCGGTGATATTTGGAATGGTATTATGTTCACTGCTTCAGGAGGGCATGCTTACCGCCTAAAGATTGGCTTTTGGTTTGTAATTGCAGTATTTCCCCTGGTGTTAATCTGCTTCAAGGCAGTGCACTCCTCACGAATCAGAAGGGAGCAGCTTGAAACCTATATCGGTGAGGTGGTAGTAGAAATTGATGGAGTGACTGTTTCCTGTCCCGGCCTGCTAGACACAGGTAACCGGCTTTGTGATCCTTTGACCCGCATACCGGTGATGGTTATGGAATCTTCGCTCTGGGAGGGACATCTGCCTGAAACATGGAAAGGTAGACTCACTCAGGACGGAGCGGACAAACTTTTACTAGAAACGGACGGGCAGTCGTTTGCTTGGCAGGACAGGATGCGACTGGTGCCTTACAGGGGAGTTAACCGGGGGGCATCATTTATGCTCGCACTGAAGCCTGATCAGGTGACGATAAAGCTTGGTGAAGATATCTTTTATTGTAAAAGAGTCTTGATTGGGCTGGATGGTGGGACATTGTCGGGGGATGGAGCCTATCGGGCTGTAATACATCCTGATTTGACTCAAAAAGAGAGCGCTACTGTTGCAGCACTGCCTTCCTAATCTTTAAAGCTAGCTAAACCAAACTTCTGATGGCTGAAAGCGGGATTTGAAAGCTTCACACGCGAACCGTGCACTTCTTGGAGGAGGAACAAATAATGGTCAAATGGAAAATTGCTCTGCAGCTGCAATATTACCGCATGCTGTTTCTACTAGGGCTGAAGAGTCAGGAAATCTATTATATTGGCGGGAGTGAGGCACTTCCTCCACCGCTGACACGGGAAGAAGAAGAATATCTGCTTCAGCGGCTGTCTAGCGGCGATGCAGCTGTTCGTGCGATGTTGATTGAGCGCAATCTTCGCTTGGTAGTATATATCGCTCGTAAATTTGAGAATACCGGCATCAATATCGAGGATCTGGTTTCGATTGGCGCTATTGGCTTAATTAAGGCTGTGAACACTTTTGATCCTGAGAAAAAAATAAAACTGGCTACTTATGCATCCCGCTGCATAGAGAATGAAATCTTGATGTATCTGCGGCGGAACAGCAAGACACGGAGTGAGGTTTCTTTTGATGAGCCGCTTAATATTGATTGGGATGGCAATGAATTATTGCTTTCTGACGTATTAGGAACGGAAAATGATACCATTTATCGGAACATAGAAGAACAGGTTGATCGCAAGCTGCTGCAAAAGGCACTGGAAAAGCTGAGTGACCGAGAAAGACTCATTATGGAGCTGAGATTTGGCCTGCGCGGAGGCGAAGAAAAGACACAAAAAGATGTGGCTGATCTGCTTGGCATCTCCCAATCTTATATTTCGCGGCTGGAGAAAAGAATTATCAAGCGGCTGCGCAAGGAGTTTAACAAGATGGTGTAAGGTGAAATTAGCAAGGAATAAAATGGCGAGCCCGGGAGATAATGTACAGTAATGTTTCTCCTTGGGAGGTAAATCATCATGACCCGTAATAAAGTCGAGATTTGCGGTGTGGATACTGCTAAGCTGCCTGTTCTAACGAATGTGGAAATGCGGCAACTGTTCACTTCGCTGCAGCAGCAGGGCGAGCGATCCGCCAGAGAGAAATTGGTAAACGGTAATCTTAGACTTGTTCTAAGCGTTATCCAGAGGTTCAATAATAGGGGAGAATTTGTTGACGATTTGTTCCAGGTGGGTTGCATCGGTCTGATGAAAGCCATCGATAATTTCGATTTATCACAAAACGTTAAATTCTCCACATATGCAGTTCCGATGATTATCGGTGAGATTCGGCGTTACCTGCGTGATAACAACCCGATTCGGGTATCACGTTCTCTCAGAGATATCGCCTACAAGGCGCTCCAGGTACGTGATAGTCTGACCAATCAGAACTCACGGGAACCGACGATATTCGAAATATCAGAAGCGCTGGGTGTGCCGAAGGAAGATGTTGTATTTGCTCTTGATGCCATTCAGGATCCAGTGTCCTTATTCGAGCCGATCTATCATGACGGCGGCGATCCTATTTATGTAATGGACCAGATTAGCGACGATAAGAATAAGGATGTGTCGTGGATCGAAGAAATTGCATTACGTGAAGCGATGCGTAAATTAGGACAAAGGGAGAAACGAATTTTATCCATGCGGTTTTTCGAAGGGAAAACACAGATGGAGGTCGCAGATGAGATTGGCATTTCACAGGCACAGGTCTCACGTCTTGAGAAATCTGCGATTCAGCAAATGCAAAAACACGTGAAATCTTAGAGCAGTAGCCATGAGGAGATATTCCAGAATCCGGTTTAAGGATTTTGGGCTGTCTCCTCTTTTTAATGCATGTTGACAAGCTTCCGGATCATATATTGGACTATAGGTCGGATTGTACAGGGGTGGTGAGATGAACGAGGATTATCAAGGGTCTGCCAAAAAAATGAAAATCTCTGATTTTCAGACGAAGGATGTTATCAACATTGTAGATGGCAAGCGGTTGGGGCAGATTAGTGATCTGGAGCTTGATTTGCGCCGTGGTGTCATTGATGCCATCGTTATACCCGGATACACTCGGTTTATGGGATTGTTCGGAGGCGGGACAGATCTGATTATTCCATGGCGGAATATAGTCAAGATCGGGTCCGATGTTGTGCTCGTGAAGATTGAAGAGTCGCGGATGTCTCCGGGACAGGAAGAGCGTGAAACGATGTATCTGGAACGGGGAGATCGCAGCGAACGGCGCACTTATTAATTAGGTGCGTTTTTTGTTTTTTTATTTAAGAATTTAGGCGATCAGGCTTAACCGTCACTTTGTACGGGTATTTACATGTGGTACACTAAGGCGGAGGTGAGGAAATGGAACCGTTTGTGCAGGGGAAAGAAATGCTTATGCTGCTCCATCTGGAGCCTTGGCGAGTGGAGCATAACGAAATTACAGCGGGGTTTACTGGTAGACAGGGAGGGGCTAGCAAGGCGCCCTATGACAGCCTGAATTGTGCGTTTCACGTTGGGGATGCTCCTGAAGATGTCCTGAGCAATCGGAGAGCGCTTGCCGAAGCTCTTGATTTCAAGCCGGAAGCATGGACCTGTGGAGAACAAACTCATGGGGCAGAGATAGCTGTAGTAAGGGAAGTAGACCGTGGGCGGGGACAACAGGACAGAGCATCGGCATTTCAAGCTACGGATGGTCTGCTGACGGATGTGCCTGGGGTTTTGTTGACTTCTTTTTATGCGGATTGTGTGCCCCTTTATTTTTATGATCCCGTGCGTAGAGTCGTCGGTCTTGCGCATGCAGGCTGGAAAGGAACGGTGGCTCAGATTGCCGCAGCTATGGTGAGTAAGCTGCAAATGGTATACGGCAGCCATCCACATGATATTGTGGCAGCGATCGGTCCATCCATTGGCGACTGCTGTTATGAGGTGGATGATTATGTGATGGAGCATGTTCGGCAGCTGGAGGGCAGCTTGAATGAGGGGATAGAAACTTTCGATGCTGTGGAGCTTTACAGAGCCTCAGAGACTGATCAGAGTAAATACTTGCTAAACTTGAAAGAAATGAATCGACGCATTATGATAAAAGCAGGAATATTGCCGACTCATATCGAATGTACAACATGGTGTACAAGCTGTAATCGTGATTTGTTTTTTTCTTATCGCAAAGAAAACGGTATTACAGGCAGAATGACGAGCTGGATCGGAATAAAGGAGAGTTGAAAGTTGTCTTTAACACTGCAGGAGAGAATTGCTGAGGTAGAGGAACGTGTAGCACGTGCCTGCGCGGCAAGCGGCCGGGATCGTAATGACGTCAAGGTAATTGCAGTGACGAAATATGTTTCTCTGGAAATGGTATCCTCCGTATTGGAGGCAGGCCTAGAGCATGTTGCTGAGAGTCGCTGGCAGGATGCTGAGCACAAATGGAAGGTTTTAGGGGACAAAGGGACATGGCATTTTATCGGGCATTTGCAAACCAATAAGGTTAAAGACGTTATTGGCAAATTTCAATATATACACTCTTTGGACCGGATGTCTCTGGCGCAAGAATTACACAAAAAGGCGCTTGCTGCTGATCAGGAAGTGAATGTGTTTCTTCAAGTGAATATCTCTGGCGAAGATACGAAGTTTGGTCTGTCACCTGAGGCAGTACCTGGATTTTTACGTGAAATCGCTAGTTTGGACCGCGTTAAGGTAATTGGACTTATGACGATGGCACCTTTAGAAGGTGATCCGGAGCTTACCCGTCCTGTATTTCGCGGACTTCGTGAGCTGCGCGATGAGCTTAATCAACTTGCTTTGACACCTGAGCCGATTACGGAGCTGTCCATGGGAATGTCGAATGATTTTGAAGTGGCGATACAGGAAGGAGCCACCTGGGTACGCCTGGGTACGGTGTTAGTAGGCCATTAGGAGGGATCGTGATGAGCGTTATGAACCGATTTATGAGTTTTTTGGGCTTGCAGGAGGAAGAGGAAGTTGTGGAGCGGGAGCAAATCCACGAAGAGGATGAGTATGAGCCGGCCCCTGTAGAAACCCGCAAAAATCAGAGGGGCAACGTTGTCAGTATCCATTCGCAAAAAAATGTCAAGGTTGTATTATATGAACCACGTTCATATGATGAGGCACAGGAGATTGCTGATCATCTCCGTTCGCATCGGACGGTAGTAATTAACCTGCAGCGTGTTCGCAATGATCAAGCAATGCGAATTATTGATTTTCTCAGCGGAACTGTTTATGCCCTTGGGGGAGGAATCTCTAAAATTGGGGGCAATATATTTATGTGCACTCCAGATACTGTTGAAATTCAAGGCTCCATTACAGAAATCCTAGGTGACGATCAAGACTATAACAGAATGAGGTGAATGGGCTTTGCTTCAAATTGATTACATTATCGATATTTTGTTTAACATTTATTTTTACATGATTATTTTCTATGTGCTAATGTCCTGGTTACCCAACGTTCGTGATAACTTCATTGGAGAACTGCTAAGCAAACTCGTAGAGCCGTATTTAACACCTTTCAGACGGTTTATTCCACCGCTCTTCGGTACACTTGATATCTCTCCAATTATTGCATTACTTGTCTTGGAATTCGCGGCAGGCGGACTTAAATCTATCCTGCATTTGATTTTTTAGGCAATTGTGATGAAGAACGAAGTTTACGGGCATTTTCATCCCGATGAACGTCAATTTGTGGACAAGGCCTTCGAATGGGTTACCAACGCTGGAGAATATCATGAGACTAAATTAACTGAATTTCTCGATCCCCGCCAAGGTTTTATTCTGCAAACTTTAGTTAACCGCCATCCTGATGTGATTGTTAAATGGGAAGGTGGACATGCTGAGGCAGAGCGGAAGCGAGCGCTTGTCGCTCCTGATTATCGTGACCTGGATCAGGAAGACATGGAGCTGAAGGTGCTTGCAATAACCTCAGGGGAGCAGAAGTTTCTGGCTCTGGAGCATGGGGACTACATGGGTTCTATTCTGGGGCTGGGCGTTAAACGAGGCAAAATCGGTGATATTCATGTTCTGGACGATGGTTGTCATGTTGTAGTCGCTGCTGATATTGCAGATTATTTAGCTATGAATTTAACTGGAGTGCACCGGATACAGGTAAGTACGGAAGTATTCCCCCTTTCCGCCTTGCGTAATAGTGAGGTTAAGCTGGAATTGATGGATTTGACTGTAGCATCCCTGCGATTGGATGGCATTGCCGCAGATGTAACACGGCTTAGCCGAAGCAAAATTCTTGCTCCCATCAAGGCTGGACGTGTTCGGGTAAACTGGAAAGTGGAGGAAGACCCATCCTGCGGTCTTAAGGATGGTGACATGGTATCTATTCAAGGCTTTGGTCGCTTCAAGGTTCTAGAGGTCGGCAGTTTGACGAAAAAGGGCCGATACCGTGTTCAGATTGGTAAATTTGTGTGAATCCCTTGCAGGAATACGGTCTTACTTGTCGAAATTGATTATTTCGAGGGAATCAAACATTTTTTAAGCTGGACGCCGATACTTTTAAGAAGAGGCGGACCATGAATGGCAGGCGGAACACAGGAACACCTTCTGCCTTTACTTGAAGTACAGTCTTTCTTCTTTGTCTGCCGCTTAGTTGCGATTTAGAGATAAAGAAGGTCCGAAATTTCTAGGAGGTGCACAGCATGCCATTAACACCGCTCGATATACATAACAAGGAGTTTTCTCGGAGACTTCGCGGTTATGATGAGGACGAGGTCAACGAATTTCTGGATCAAGTGATCAAGGATTACGAAAGCGTCATCCGTGAGAACAAGGAACTGCAGAATCAGCTTTTGTCTATTCAAGAGCGTCTGGATCATTTTGTGAATATTGAAGAAAGTTTATCGAAGACGATCTTAGTCGCTCAGGAAGCGGCGGATGATGTGAAGAACAACTCCAAGAAGGAATCCCAGCTCATTATCAAGGAAGCGGAGAAAAACGCCGATCGGATTATTAACGAAGCGTTATCCAAATCCCGTAAGGTTGCTATTGAGACTGAAGAATTGCGCAAGCAAGCTTCGATCTATCGCACTCGTTTCCGGACATTAGTGGAAGCTCAGCTGGAGCTGTTATCACAGGATGACTGGAATGCCTTAGAGAGTCGTGAGGCGAGCGAGAACGTAGCTTTCAAGGATGATGTTCTTCATCGCATCTAAAGGTTTCAGACGATAATTGGCTAAATAGAGGGAGCTATTCCCTCTATTTTTATTTTCCGATAAAATAGACCATAATAAAGTGAACTCCATGCGCAAGTACGCTCATAATAGCTAGATTGGGTGAATGGTTGTTGACATTTAGATTCAAAAAGTCTATAAATAGAACATATCTGTATAATGTTTATATGTATTCGATGACGGGACAAGTACGACAAGGTAACGTTCTCCAGAGAGTCGGCGATTGCTGCGAGCCGATTGTTCGAACCCTGCCGGAAGATCTTCCCCTAGAAGTTAAGCTGAAGCGTTGATCGTGCGTAAGCCTAACCGTCTGCCGGACGTTACACCGGACCTGTGCACAAGATTTACGCGCAGGACTGAGATTGTGCTGAATACACTCCCCTTAAGGATGTGTTCATGCGCAGAATTAGGGTGGTATCGCGAGCGTCGTCTCGCCCCTTTGGGGGTGGGATGACGCTTATTTTGTTGTTCCGGGGCGGCCATCCCCCTAAATCCCCCTTTCTAAGGGGGACCCCAAGGGCTGCTGCCCTCTGGACACCCGCAAAGTAAAGCCTCGTGCAAACTAGGTACGGTGGTGGAAACGAACGGATTCATGTGGCTGAAGGAGCGGCCCTTCTTAGGCTCCCCTGGCGGGTTCGCCTGCGGGGCCTTTACGGCAAGAGCGGTGAGCGCCCAGCTGCGCAAGGTCGCCCATTGGCGCCCCGAGCGATTGCTGCCCTGCGGGATCGCGGCTCGGGAGCCAGGGCAAGAGCGGTGAGCGACCAGCTGCGCAAGGTCGCGTATGGCGCCCCGAGCAATTGCTGCCCTGCGGGATCGCGGCTCGGGTGCCCGGGCAAGAGCGGTGCGACCAGCTGCGCAAGGTCGCCCATTGGCCCCCCGAGCAATTGCTGCCCTAACGGAATCGCGGCTTGGGAGCCAGGGCAAGAGCGGTGCGACCAGCTGCGCAAGGTCGCGGAATGGCGCCCCGAGCGATTGCTGCCCTGCGGGAACGCGGCTCGGGAGCCAGGGCAAGAGCGGTGAGCGACCAGCTGCGCAAGGTCGCGAAATGGCGCCCCGAGCAATTGCTGCCCTAACGGGATCGCGGCTCGGGAGCCAGGGCAAGAGCGGTGCGAACAGCTGCGCAAGGTCGCCCAAAGATCGAAAAGAGCTTTATAGACTAATCCATGAAAGGATTGACCATCACATGCAAAAAGTAGATGTCAGAGAAAAGGCGCGGGCAAGAGATGTCCGCATATTAAAGAAATGGAGCGACGAAAATACGTTCCGCAAGTCCATGGAGAACCGTGAGGGACGTCCAAATTATGTATTCTATGAAGGTCCGCCTACAGCAAACGGTGCGCCGCATATCGGACACGTGCTGGGACGGGTAATCAAGGATTTCATCGGTCGTTACCAGACGATGAAAGGTTACCGCGTGGTACGTAAAGCGGGCTGGGATACACACGGTCTGCCAGTAGAACTAGGCGTACAAAAGAAGCTTGGCATCTCCGGCAAACAAGAGATCGAGGAATATGGCGTAGAAAAATTCATCCAGGAATGTAAAGACAGCGTCTTCGGTTATGAGAAGCAATGGCGTGAATTTACAGAAGCAATCGGATACTGGACGGATTTAGATAATCCTTATGTAACCTTGGATAACACCTATATCGAAAGTGTATGGAACATCTTGGCTACAGTGCATGAGAACGGGTTGCTTTACCGCGGACACCGTGTTAGCCCGTATTGCCCGAGCTGCCAGACTACACTAAGCTCACATGAAGTTGCTCAAGGCTACAAAACCGTTAAGGATCTCAGTGCGACCGCGAAGTTCAAGCTGGATGACAGCGGAGACTACGTATTGGCTTGGACGACAACACCTTGGACCTTGCCAGCCCATATGGCGCTAGCTATGAACCCGGACATGGATTATGTACGTGTGCAACAAGAAGATGGTGTGTACATCGTTGCTAAAAACTTGGTCGAAGAAGTAATGAAAGGTGAGCACACAGTCCTTTCTACACATAAAGGTTCCGAGTTTATCGGTAAAACTTACGCACCTCCATTCGGATATATTAAGGCAGAGAAAAGCAATGTTATCGTAGGCGCTTCTTTCGTTACAGATTCCAGTGGTACAGGGATCGTACACATGGCACCAGCACATGGTGAAGATGACTACAAGACTTGCCGTGAGAATGGCATCAGCTTCGTAAATGTGGTTGATAATTCCGGTAAGTATACAGATGTAGTCTCTGATTTTGCGGGACGTTTTGTTAAGGATTGCGATCTGGATATCATTAAGGTTTTGTCTGAAAAAGGATTGCTTTACGGTAAAGAGAAATACGAGCACAGCTATCCGTTCTGCTGGCGTTGTGATACACCACTTTTGTATTACGCAACAGACAGCTGGTTCATCAACACTACAGCGATCAAAGATCAGTTGATTGCTAACAACAACAGTGTGGCTTGGTACCCTGAGCATGTACGTGAAGGTCGTTTCGGGAAGTTCTTGGATGAACTGGTTGACTGGAATATCAGCCGTAACCGTTATTGGGGTACACCCCTCAATGTCTGGGTATGTCAAGAAACGGGCAAAGAGTTTGCACCACACAGCATTGAAGAGCTAAGAGCGATGGCGATTGGTGAGGTTCCTGAAGATATCGAACTGCATAAACCATTCGTGGATAAGATCAAGCTGCGCAGTCCGTTTAGCGAAGGTGCAGAGATGGTTCGTACATCGGAAGTGATCGACGTATGGTTCGATAGTGGCTCGATGCCTTTTGCACAAAGCCATTATCCGTTTGAGAACGAGGATAAGCTGGATGATCAGTATCCGGCAGATATGATCTGTGAAGGGATCGACCAGACCCGTGGATGGTTCTACAGCTTGCTTGCAGTATCCACCTTGTTCAAGGGTAAAGCACCTTATAAAGCGGTAATTGCTACAGGCCATATCCTCGATGAGAATGGTCAAAAAATGTCCAAATCCAAGGGCAATGTTATTGATCCTTGGGAAATCATGAATGAGTATGGTACGGATGCTTTCCGTTGGGCTATTTTGTCCGACAGTGCACCGTGGAATAATAAACGTTTCTCGCGTGGTCTTGTAGGTGAGACGAAATCTAAAGTAGTGGATACGCTGGTAAATACACATGCCTTCTTGACGCTGTATGCGGGCATTGATGGTTACGATCCAGCCGATCATCCTTTTAAAGTATCAAGACATAAGCTGGACCGCTGGATTCTGTCCCGTCTGAACAGCTTGATTCTTTTGGTGGATAAAGGACTTGCGGTAAATGACTTCGTGAATACATCTAGAGCTATTGAGAACTTTGTTGATGAGCTGAGTAACTGGTATATCCGTCGTTCCCGTGACCGTTTCTGGGGGAGTGGCCTAGGTGAAGATAAACTGGATGCTTACCGTACGTTGACTCATGTGCTTTTGGCGACAGCAACTTTGATGGCTCCATTTACACCGATGTTGTCCGAAGATATCTTCACGAACCTTGGCGGCGGAGAAAGTGTGCATTTGGCAGACTACCCGGTTGCTGACGAGAACTTGATCGATAAAGAGCTGGAAGAGGATATGGAAAGTGCAAGACAGATCGTTGAGTTGGCGCGTAACGTACGTAACGAAACAGGCATTAAGAATCGTCAACCGCTGTCCGAGCTGATCGTTTCGATGAACCGTGACTTCCATTTGGCTGAGTATGAAGAGATCATCAAAGATGAGATCAACATCAAGAACATCGTGCTGGAGAACAGTGACAGCGGATTTGTTGATTTCACACTCAAGCTGAATCTTAAGGTAGCCGGTAAAAAATACGGTAAAAATGTAGGCTTCCTGCAAGGCTTCCTGAAAAGCCTCGACAGTGATTCTACCCGCAATGCGGTACAGGACGGTAAAATTGCAATTGCGACACCTGAAGGTGAAGAGCTTGTAATCACTTCTGAAGAGCTGCTTGTTGAAAAACAAGCCAAAGCAGGTTTCGCCGCAGCTTCCGGATATGGAGTTACGGTTGCGCTCAATACCGAAATCACGCCTGAGCTTGAACAAGAAGGCTGGGTTCGTGAGATCATTCGTGCGGTTCAAGATTACCGTAAACGTCTGGATCTGCCGATCGAGAAACGGATCGCACTCACCTTGAAATTAGATGATGAGCTAAAAGCAGCTGTTACAGCATTTGACAATGTATTGCGAGACAATGTTCTTGTGACTACGGTTGATTTTGATGGAGAACATGCTTTTGAGACGGTAGAAGTCGGTGATAAATCCATCGGTATCCATATCGAAGCATAATTCTGCATTACCTGTCCCAAAACAGCATATACTAGCGGCATAAGTGTAAACGGAGATCTTCCGTTTATGCGGGAAATATAGTCTTTATATTTCGGCGCAAAACTAACGAGTCCCGAGCTTAAGGAGATGAATTCTCTTTGGCCGGGCTCGTTTACTTTGTAGCGAAGGAAAGACATATGAGAGGAGCCGTAGCTGTGGAGGGAAATAAGAGGAGAATCTCCATTAAGACATCCGGCAATAAGAATAACCCAGACAAGGAAAAGGAGAATAAGGCTTTTCCTGAAGTTAATCCTGAGTATCTAACAGCAGATCCGCGTAATCCCGAGGATATTCCGCTGGAAGAAAAAATGAATACGATGTACCGTTTGACCTTTGAGTGGGCTCATATTTTGGAAAAATCCCGAATTTATCAATATACGGATCTGCTATATTCACCTTGGCGGTTGATTTGGAGAAATATTTTATTTGGAGCAGCTCGGGGAGTTGGGATTGCACTGGGTTTTACTTTTTTTGCGGCAACGATTATTTATATCCTTCAGGGACTAGGCGCGCTCAATCTACCGATCATTGGTGATTATATTGCGGATATTGTGCGGATCGTACAACGTCAGCTAGAGTTCAAATAGCCATCGAAACGTTAAGATTAAAAACAGCGAACCATTCCTCAAAACTGGAACAGTACGCTGTTTAAATGTTTTTGTGTTGGGGACATCTGTGTTTAGTCTTCGTCGAGAGGATCTAGGCTATGGGTTGCCTCGTCACTGTCCAAATAACGCTGGTAGCTCCGTCCCGGCACTACAATTAGATTGTTGCCCGTGATATCAGTGGCGATAAAGTTCTCCCAAGGCTCTACGCAGCCTTCCAGCTCATCGGCTTCAATCTCCATATCATTATAAGAATCAATATTGTTGCCCTCCGCCATGGCGGGAGAATTCGAGGTACCCCAGCTTTCAACAATCTGCCAGGCATCCTCACCGTCAAAACCGTTTTGATCGTCGCGTTCATCCAGACTGGTGCGTCCAAAAGGTGGAGATAACAGCTCCTCTTCCACTGGACGAGTGAAAGGTGCGTTTTGCCGCGGGTTGTGCTCTTTACAATAAAGTGTGGAAGGGATAGCAGATAAACGTTCAAAAGGGATCGGCTCACCACTAGCCTTGCATATCCCATAGGTGCCATTATCCATAGCGGATAAAGCAGCTTCAATATCGTCCAGCTCATGCTCGTCCCGCTCTAACAGTGAAATGTCCATGGAGCGATTATACAAATCGGTGGCTGCATCTCCTGGATGGTTGTCATTCTCGGAAAGTTCTCCGGAGCCATCCCGCATGGATTCATCTAAGCCGTAATGTTCATTATTCTGAAGCCTGTGCTGAATCGTATCCCGATCTTTTTCCAATCGTGCGCGTAACTCTGAGAGCTGCTGTACTGTCAGGTGCGTCATAATGAGAAAGCTCCTTTCTGTACCTTTTATAAGAATCATTCCGACTTGCCGGATAACACCGGATGGTTCTCTGTTAGGTTGACCGGAGAGCAGGGATTTTAGCGCTGGAAAATAGTCCCCAAGATTGAACTTAGCGGATGTCCCGCAATAGACGATTCTTTAAGGGCTGTGCTACAATATACAAGTCTTTAAACAGTATTCGTACCGCATTTAGCGGGAAAAATAAGAACGGAGTGACAACTTCTGTGGTGTACTATTTGATTGCTCTTATTGTATTTTTGGTGGATCAAGGGACAAAGTATCTCATTGCTACACGTCTGGAGATCGGAGAACAGATTTCTGTTATCGGAGATTTTTTCCTGATTACCTCTCATCGCAATCGCGGGGCTGCTTTTGGGATTCTCGAAGGTCAGCAATGGTTCTTCTTTCTAGTTACGGTTGTAGTGGTTAGTGGTATCGTTTGGTATTTGAACAAGACTAGACACTCGCGGAAGCTGTTATCTGTTGCCCTAGGGCTTGTACTGGGTGGAGCTATCGGTAACTTCCTGGACCGGATAATCAATGGTGAGGTTGTTGATTTCCTTCTGTTCAATTTTGGGAGCTATAGCTTCCCGATTTTTAACGTGGCGGATTCTTGTATTGTCATTGGGGTTGGATTGATTCTTTTGGATTCTTTTCGTGACCTTAAGAATGGCGAAGAAATTACGGAAATAAAAGAAGTAAAAGAAGCAAAGGAAGTAAGAGAAGGGAATGAATGATTTGAATAAAGACGTCAATCACCAAGCGGCATCTACGAGCGAAGAAGAGAGGGACGTCACGGAATGGACCGTTTCGGCAGAGAACGCGCGGGAGCGAATCGATAAATATATTACGGAATCATGGGAAGAAGAAATTTCCCGTTCTCAGGTGCAGCTGTGGATCAGCGGCGGTAACGTTACGGTTAATGGCAAGCCAGTGAAAGCCAACTATAAGTTATCGGAAGGCGACGTGGTTAGCGTTGTTGTCCCTGAAGCAGAAGTAACGGATTTGATCGCGGAGAACATTCCTCTTGAAGTTGTATATGAAGATAGCGATGTCATTGTGATTAATAAACCCCGGGGCATGGTTGTGCACCCAGCTGCGGGACATCCGTCAGGCACCTTAGTAAATGCGCTGATGTATCACTGTAAGGATCTGTCCGGCATTAACGGTGAGATTCGTCCAGGTATTGTACATCGGATCGATAAGGATACCTCTGGTCTTATCATGGTGGCTAAGAATGATGCCAGTCATGCCTCGCTTGCCGCACAGCTTAAAGAGCATAGTGTTACGCGCCGATATATTGCAGTCGTACACGGCAACTTGTCGCATGATAAGGGCACTGTTGACGCACCGATTGGCAGAGATCCACATGATCGCAAGCTATACACAGTAACTGAAAAGAACAGCAAGAAATCCGTAACCCATTTTACAGTAATGGAACGCTTCGGAGATTGTACACTGCTGGAGCTGCAGCTGGAGACTGGCCGCACGCATCAAATCAGGGTACATATGAAGTTCATTGGCCATCCACTTGTAGGTGATCCGATATATGGACGCAGCAAGGGCACTACGATGAATGGACAAGCGTTGCATGCGGCGGTGCTTGGATTTGTTCATCCTACCACAGGTGAATATAAAGAATTCAGCAGACCTATTCCAGAGGATATGGAAGAAGTGCTGTTCACACTACGCAGCAGATAAGTACAAATGAAGTGATAATTAGTCTATGGTATTGAACACTACTTTACGGCATATTTAAAAACATAAGGATAAAGAAAGGGTAATGCCTTATTCTTTATCCTTATTTTTATAATGAAACGGATATCTGGAAACATACGCCATCCAAGGGACGGCGAAGCCGTTTCTTTTAAAAGTAGAATAGATATTCAGGAGATGAGATGACAGTATGAGTATTGAACAATACCAAGATAGCTTCATTCAGACTAATTTTGCAGACCGCATCGGCGGTGCCAATTATGGCAAAGACACTTCGATTTATAAATTCGAGAAAATCAAACGTGCTAAAGCATCCGCAAAACAGGATTTTCCTAACATTGAACTAATTGATATGGGCGTAGGCGAGCCGGATGAGATGGCTGATGCGGGTATCGTAGCTAAGCTTGCTGAAGAAGCAGCGAAGGAAGAAAACCGCGGATATGCGGACAATGGAATTGCCGAATTCAAGACTGCTGCTGCTGAATATTTGCGGGAAGTTTTCCGGGTGGAAGGAATTGATCCAGACACGGAGGTAGTTCACTCCATCGGATCGAAGCCTGCGCTGGCTATGTTGCCATCTTGTTTCATCAATCCAGGTGATATCACGATTATGACCGTGCCGGGTTATCCAGTCTTGGGTACACATACTAAATATTTGGGTGGACAAGTATTTACAGTGGAGCTGAAGAAGGAGAACAAATTCCTTCCAGATCTGAATGAAATTCCGGAAGACATTGCTCGTAAAGCTAAGCTTCTTTATCTAAACTATCCAAACAATCCAACGGGCGCTAGTGCCACTCCTGAGTTTTTTGCTGAGGTCGTTGCATGGGCGAAAAAATACGATGTAGTGGTTATTCATGACGCACCTTATGCTGCCTTGACCTATGACGGTTTGAAGCCACTTAGCTTCCTCTCCGTTCCAGGTGCAAAGGATGTGGGTGTAGAGCTGCATTCTCTTTCTAAGTCTTACAATATGACGGGCTGGAGAATTGGTTTTGTGGCTGGTAATCCGCTAGTGGTTAAAGCCTTCAGCGATGTGAAGGATAATAACGATTCCGGCCAATTTATCGCGATTCAAAAAGCAGCGGCTTATGGTCTTGCTCATCCGGAGATTACTGAAGCGATTGCAGATAAATACTCCCGTCGTCACAACCTGCTGGTTGATGCACTGAATAGCCTCGGCTTTAAAGCTGAGAAGCCAAAAGGCTCCTTCTTCCTGTATGTCGCTGCACCTAAGGGAATCAAAGACGGCCGTCGCTTTGAATCCGGTGAAGATTTCTCCCAATTCCTGATTCGTGAGAAGCTGATCTCCACTGTGCCTTGGGACGATGCAGGTCCGTTTGTTCGTTTCTCCGTTACCTTTATTGCTAAAGGTGAAGAGGAAGAGAGACGTGTCATCTCTGAAATTCAAAGACGTCTTAGTGATGTGGAATTTGAGTTTTAAGCATTGTTATTGAAATTAATGAGGCTGTCCCAAAAGTAGTGAATTCTACTTGGGGGCAGCTTCTTTTTTATGGAATAGGAAATGTTGTAGATGTTACTGTGCCCTATGACTATATGCCACGTGTTGTGTATTGTAGTGCATTTTAGTGTAGTGTTCTGTTATTCGGGTGGGTGGTGGTTGACTGCAATATTTGATTTTCGTACAGCTTGCAGTAGATGATTTGTGGTAGCCGTGACGGTGGAATTTGTGCAGTGGACTTTCTGCGGTGGGCTTGTGTGGTGAGCGATATGCGTTCTGTGTTTGTGCGAAGTAAAGAGTGGGTTATAAACTAATTAGGGAAAAACTCCCTGAAATTAGCCGATATTCGCTCTAAATGTACGAAATCAGGGAAAAACTCCCTAATAATTAGGTGGTTTTCTATATTAATCACTGAATCGGCCAACAATTAGGGAAGTTTTCCCTAATAACAAGTTTGATGAACAGAAAGCACTGAATTTCAGGGAGAAATTCCTTAATTACTATATAAGTACCTCACCGATTGCATCATTTTCAGCATTACTAGGTGCGCCTTTTGAATCATTTGGACATTAAGTAGTGTTAAGAACATAAACGAGGCTGTCCAAAAAGCCATGAAACGGCAACTTGGGACCAGCCTCGTTTTTTATGCAGATATACTGAGTACCGCCTCCCCCTTGTTGTTAATAGAAGTAAGGAAGAGAAGTGCAAAAGTTTAGGCAGAGAAAGTTGACATGAGGGGGTTGTTCTGTCATAATTCTTGTTAAATGAATAGCGCCTTTAATTCAGTCCTGTGAGGCTGGCAAGGTAACGTGAATCGAGGTTCGCGACTCTTAGAAAGGTATCCGTGTGTAAATACGGAACTGTCTTTTTATGCGCGCGGCCGTCATCTTCCTCATCTGCGGATTTCACTCCTTGCCTGTTATAGGCAAGGAGTTTTTTGATTTCCGGGAACTTGAATAGGCGAACAAGCTGGAGGGTGACAAGATTATGGTTACTGAGAAAAATGTCATTATGGATGAAACGGCGATCCGCCGGGCCTTATCGCGTATTGCTCATGAGATTTTGGAGAAGAACAAAGGTATCGAGAATTGTCTGCTGGTCGGCATTCGGACACGAGGTGTGTATCTGGCACAGCGTATCGCTGAGCGCATCAAGGAGATTGAAGGCGTCGAGATTCCATACGGTGAGCTGGATATCACACATTACCGGGATGACCGTGAAGTGGAAGGCAGTGAAGCAGTAGTGAAGAGCAACGTCGTTATTACTTCAGGAAGTGCTGGCATCCATGATCAGAAAGTCATTTTGTTCGATGATGTACTTTACACCGGACGCACCATCCGCGCGGCGATGGACGCTTTGATGGATTGCGGACGCCCACGAATGATTCAACTGGCAGTACTGGCTGACCGCGGACACCGCGAGCTGCCGATCCGGCCGGACTACATCGGTAAGAATGTACCTACCTCAAAGCACGAGCAGATTGAAGTGGCGCTGAAGGAATACGACGGCAAAGATGAGGTCTACATTATTTCAAACCGGGAGGAACGATAACATCATGACACTTACCAAGGTAAAGGAACGTAGTCTGCTGGGAATCAAAGAGCTTGACCGGTCGGAAATTATCCAACTGCTTGACAGAACAGCATTTTGGGACAATCAAAGTGAAAAGCTAACGCCCATCTTGAACTCCCATTTTATTTCTAACATGTTTTTTGAGAACAGCACACGCACACGCTTCTCTTTCGAGATGGCAGAGAAACGACTAGGTGCGCAAGTACTTAATTTTACGGCTGCAGCTTCTAGTGTAGAAAAAGGGGAGTCGATCTACGATACAGTGCGAACACTGGAATCGATGGGGATCGATGCCGGAGTTGTGCGTTTGAAGCCTGCAGGTGTGCTGCAGCAGTTAGCTGAGAAGGTGTCCATACCGCTTATCAATGCGGGCGACGGCAACAATGAACATCCTACGCAGGCGCTACTTGATTTATACACCATGACCAAAACCTTTGGGGAACTAAAGGGCCTGACAGTCTCCATCATTGGGGACATTATGCATAGCCGCGTAGCGCGTTCTAATCTCTGGGGGCTTACGAAAATGGGGGCCAAGGTGCAGTTCTGCGCACCGGATAATATGAAGGCTCCTGAGCTTATGGAGTATGCGCCTTACGTAACTATGGAAGAAGCTCTTAAAGCGGATGTAGTAATGATGCTTCGAGTACAGCTTGAGCGCCATACTTCCGGCATTAAGCTGTCTGCCGAAGATTACCGTAGCCACTATGGTCTAACAGAAGAGCGGGCAGCTAAGCTGGCCAAAGACACAATCATTATGCATCCAGCTCCGGTTAACCGGAATCTAGAGATTGATGATGCAGTAGTTGAGTGCAGTCAATCGCGGATTTTCCCGCAAATGTCTAATGGCGTACCGGTCCGGATGGCGGTTCTCGAAAGAGCTTTACTATAAGCTTACAGAATGCTAACGTATAGAGACTAATAAATATACACAAAGATGAATTTTTATTATATAATAACGAGAGGGCCCGCAGCTGTGATCTGAGGGTAAAGGTAGAATCATGACAGTGATTATTAGAAACGCCAGCGTATTGAATAAGGAAGGCTTGCTTGAGCGCAAACACATCGAACTTCAGGAGGGTGTGATCTCGGCTATAATCGACGGAAATGAAGCTATCGGAGAAGCCACGGAGATCATTGATGCTGAAGGTAAGCTGCTCATTCCGGGACTCATTGATATGCATGTGCACTTGCGTGAACCGGGATTTGAACACAAGGAAACAGTGGAAACCGGAAGTCGCTCAGCTGCTAAAGGCGGATTTACAACCATTGCATGTATGCCAAATACTCGTCCGGTGACAGATAGCCCGGAGATCGTGCAATTTGTGAAAGACAAGGCGCGTGAAGCAGGACTAGTTAAAGTGCTTCCTTATGCAGCCATTACGAAAAATGAGCTCGGACGTGAGTTGACGGATTTTGCGGCGCTCAAAGAGGCTGGAGCTATTGGATATACAGACGACGGTGTGGGCGTACAAAGTGCTCAAATGATGAAAGATGCAATGAACATCGCAGCATCGCTCGATATGCCAGTCATTGCCCACTGCGAAGATAATTCGCTGGTTGAAGGCTGCTGTGTAGCTGAAGGTGAGTTCGCTAAGAAGCATGGCCTCAAAGGAATTCCGAATGAGTCAGAAGCGATCCATGTTGGACGCGATATTTTGCTGGCAGAAGCGACAGGCGTTCATTACCATGTATGCCATGTCAGTACTGAACAGTCGGTGCGGCTGATTCGCCAAGCAAAAGAGATCGGCATTAAAGTAACTGCTGAGGTATGTCCGCATCACTTGCTTCTTGCTGAAGACGATATTCCAGGCCTGGATGCCAATTGGAAAATGAACCCGCCGCTGCGCTCCCGCCGCGATGTTGAGGCGTGTATCGAAGGGTTGCTTGATGGCACACTAGATATGATTGTTACAGATCATGCGCCACATAGTGAAGAAGAGAAGGCGAAGGGAATGCAGCTGGCACCTTTTGGTATCGTTGGATTCGAGACAGCTTTCCCACTCTTATACACAGCGTTTGTAGAAACCGGAAAATGGGATTTATCCTTACTAGTACAAAGAATGACTGCCGATCCTGCACGGGTATTCAGATTGAACACCGGGGTTATGGAGATCGGAGCTCCTGCAGATTTGACACTGATCGATCTGGAGCAGGAAAAAGAAGTAGATCCAAGTTCCTTCGCAAGCAAAGGACGTAACACTCCTTTTGGCGGCTGGAAGCTTAAGGGTTGGCCAGTAAAAACTTGGGTGGACGGCAAAGCCGTATGGACTGAGAAAAACTAGCGGACTGGTGAGGCGAAATTGCTGATCTTTACAGATCAGCAATTTGAACGCGTACACTCCGGAAGGCATGCAAGGCATACGTATTAGACTACAGAACATGAAGGAGTGGAAGGGAATGCAGGCGAGATTGCTGCTTCAAGACGGAACTTTATTTACAGGTACCGCATTTGGCGCTGAAGGTGAAAAGACAGGCGAGGTTGTTTTTAACACAGGAATTACAGGATATCAAGAGGTGCTGTCTGACCCTTCATATTGCGGACAAATCGTTACCATGACGTACCCATTGATCGGGAACTACGGGATTACGCGGGATGATTTCGAATCTGTTCGACCTTTCGTACACGGTTTTGTAGTGCGTCGTCATGAAGAGGTTCCAAGTAACTGGCGCGCAGAATACAGTGTGGACGACCTGCTGAAAGAATATGATATTCCTGGAATCAGCGAGATTGATACCCGGATGTTGACGCGGATTATTCGCCACTACGGAACAATGAAGGCGATCCTGACTACCTCTAACAAACGTGTTGAGGAATTGATGGAAATGATGGGCGACACCTCAATTGAAGAATTGCGCAATCAGGTAGCTCGCACATCTACTCCAAGCATGTACAATAGCCCAGGAACCAAAGAGCGCATCGTCTTGGTAGATTACGGCGCGAAGGCTGGCATCTTGCGCGAGTTGAACAATCGCGGTTGTGATGTTGTAGTTGTACCTCATGACGTAACCGCTGATGAGATTCGTCGCCTCAATCCAGATGGTATCCAGCTGTCCAACGGCCCTGGGGACCCGAAAGACGTCCCACACGCAGTGAAGACGATCTCGGAATTGCTTGGTGAATACCCAATTTTCGGCATCTGCTTAGGTCACCAGCTGTTTGCACTGGCTTGTGGCGCGGATACAGAGAAGCTGAAATTCGGGCACCGTGGAGGTAACCATCCGGTTAAAGAATTGGAGAGCGGACGTTGCTTCATTACTTCTCAGAACCATGGCTACACAGTGAATGAAGATTCTGTGAAGAGCACGGATCTAGAAGTTACTCACATTAATAATAATGATAAGACCGTTGAAGGACTTAAACATACCCGTTACCCTGCATTTTCAGTACAGTACCATCCAGAAGCAGCACCGGGACCTCATGACAGCAGCTATTTATTCGATCGTTTCTTACAGATGATCGCTGATCATAAAGCTAACACACCTGTAAGCTCGCGCCAGGCGCAGCTTGCGGCAAACGCCAGAATCACGGCGCCAAAACCTACAGTAAAACAGCTTGAAGCCGTGAAAGGAGCTCTATAACATGCCTAAGAATGAAAAGCTTAAAAAAATATTAGTAATTGGTTCTGGACCGATTGTTATCGGGCAAGCCGCAGAATTTGACTACGCCGGAACTCAGGCCTGTCAGGCCCTGAAAGAAGAAGGCGTGGAAGTTGTGCTGATCAACAGTAACCCAGCGACTATCATGACTGACACCAATATGGCTGATAAAGTTTATATCGAGCCGATTACCCTTGAATTCGTAACTGGCATCATCCGCCAGGAGCGCCCGGATGGCTTGTTGCCAACTTTGGGAGGACAGACAGGTCTTAATATGGCTGTAGAATTGGCTCGTGCAGGAGTACTAGAACAAGAGAATGTTAAGCTTCTAGGTACCCAGCTTGAATCCATCGAAAAAGCAGAGGATCGCGATTTGTTCCGCGATTTGATGCGCGAATTGGAACAGCCTGTACCAGAGAGCACTATTATTACCACAGTAGATGAAGCGATGAAATTCGCTGAGGAAATTGGTTTCCCACTGATTGTACGCCCAGCCTATACGCTTGGCGGCACCGGCGGCGGGATCTGCGACAACGAAGAAGAGCTGCTTGAGACTGTCAAAGCAGGTATTCGTTATAGTCCAATTGGACAATGTTTGGTGGAGAAAAGTATTGCCGGCATGAAGGAAGTTGAATACGAGGTTATGCGTGATGCGAATGACAACTGTATCGTTGTCTGCAACATGGAGAACTTTGACCCGGTAGGTGTGCATACGGGTGATAGTATCGTTGTGGCACCTAGCCAAACTTTATCCGACCGTGAATATCAAATGCTGCGCAGCGCTTCACTCAAAATCATTCGTGCGCTGAATATCGAGGGTGGCTGCAACGTGCAGTTCGCACTGGATCCGCAAAGCTATCAATATTATGTAATTGAAGTAAATCCACGTGTCAGCCGCTCTTCGGCTTTGGCTTCGAAAGCAACTGGTTATCCGATTGCCAAAATGGCTGCCAAAATCGCACTTGGTTACACACTCGATGAAATCGTCAATCCAGTTACTGGACAGACCTATGCTTGCTTCGAGCCTACACTTGACTATATCGTAAGCAAAATCCCACGCTGGCCGTTCGACAAGTTCATTCATGCGAACCGTAAGCTGGGCACACAAATGAAAGCAACTGGAGAAGTTATGGCCATCGGTCGTACCTTTGAAGAGTCCATTCATAAAGCAATTCGTTCCCTGGAAATCGGTGTACACCGTTTCCGTCTGCCGGGCGCTGAGGATCTGGAAGAAAGCGTCCTGCGTGAACGTCTGGCAAAACCTGATGATGAGCGGTTGTTCTTGATCGCTGAAGCTTTCCGCCGCGGATTTGGCTTGCAAGAGATTCAAGACATTACTAACGTAGACTGGTGGTTCCTGTCCAAAATCGAGGGACTGATCAACTTTGAAGAGGTCATCCGTGGGGATGAAAGCTTATCAGAAGAAACCTTGTATCAAGCTAAACGCAGAGGTTTTACAGACCGTGCGATTGCTGAGATACGTGCAGAAGGACAAGCGAACGGTAAATACACCAAAGAAGCTGATGTACGCGCGCTTCGTTTAGAGCGAGGATTAACGCCTGTATTCAAAATGGTAGATACCTGTGCAGCTGAGTTCGAAGCTTCTACACCTTACTACTACTCTACTTATGAGACTGAAAATGAGGTCATTCATTCCGATAAACAAAAGGTTATCGTGCTTGGATCGGGTCCAATCCGGATCGGCCAAGGGATTGAGTTCGATTACTCCACTGTGCATGCGGTGTGGGCGATTCAGAAGGCAGGTTATGAAGCGGTTATTATCAATAATAACCCTGAGACTGTATCTACCGACTTTAATACTTCGGACCGGTTGTATTTTGAACCCTTGTTCTTTGAAGATGTAATGAACGTAATTGCGCAAGAGAATCCGATTGGGGTTATCGTACAGTTCGGAGGCCAAACAGCCATTAACCTTGCTGCACCACTAAGTGCGGCTGGCGTTAAGATTCTCGGAACTAGCCTAGACAGTATTGACGAAGCTGAAGACCGGAAGAAATTCGAAGCTTTGTTGGCTCGTCTGGATATTGCCCAACCAAAAGGAAAGACGGTTATCAACGTAGATCAAGCAGTAGAAACTGCACAATCGCTTGGATATCCGGTGTTGGTACGTCCTTCCTATGTACTGGGTGGACGCGCAATGGAAATTGTATATAATGATGCGGAATTGCTTAGCTACATGGTAGAAGCGGTTAAGGTAAATCCGGAGCATCCGGTATTGATTGACCGTTACATGTTAGGTAAAGAGGTTGAGGTAGACGCAATTTGTGACGGTGAGACGGTAGTTATTCCAGGGATCATGGAGCATGTTGAGCGTGCCGGTGTTCACTCCGGTGACTCCATCGCTGTATATCCTCCGCAATATCTGGATGAAGGTCTGAAAGCAAAAATTGCTGAGATCACAATCAAGATTGCTAAGGAATTGAAAACGATTGGTCTGGTCAACATCCAGTTCGTAATCTATCAAAATGAAGTGTACGTAATTGAAGTAAATCCACGTTCATCGCGTACGGTTCCATTCTTGAGTAAAGTAACTGGAATTCCAATGGCGCATCTGGCAACCAAAATCATTCTCGGCGGCAAGCTGAAAGATGACGGTTATACAGAAGGTCTATGGCCGGAAAGTGATTATGTATCGGTTAAAGTGCCGGTGTTCTCTTTTGCCAAGCTGCGTAGAGTAGAACCAACGCTCGGACCTGAAATGAAATCGACGGGTGAAGTTATGGGCCGAGATAAATTGTATGCAAAAGCTTTGTATAAAGGTCTAATCGGAGCAGGAATGAAAATTCCAGCAACCGGCGCTATCATCGTTACAGTGGCAGATAAAGATAAAGCAGAAGCTGTAGAGCTTATGAAAGGCTTCCACTTGCTGGGTTACAAGATCATTGCTACCGGAGGCACCGCTCAAGCGCTTGAAGAAGCAGGTCTCAACGTAATGAACGTAAACAAGCTGGATGAAGGTGCGCCGAACATTCTCGACTTGATTCGTGGTGGGCAAGCCAACTTCGTCTTTAATACACTGACTAAAGGGAAAACACCAGAGCGTGATGGATTCCGTATCCGTCGTGAAGCGGTTGAGAATGGCGTCGTATGTATGACATCACTCGATACAGTAACGGCACTGCTCAGAATGCTGCAGACGATCAACTTCTCGTCACAGTCCATGCCTGCTTTTGTCGGTCAATTAAACTAATCTCATAAAGATGTATAGGGCGGTTTGCGTTTACGCAGACCGTTCCGCTATGCCTAGGGGCTAATAAATGAAGAGTGTGGATTTAAGTCTGCACTGGATGGGAGAACGGTTATGGGACAGGGAGATGCAAAGTGGAATGAAATGGCGAATCGCTTGATGATCGCCTTAGATTACCCTGATGTTGCAGGGGCAAGAACCTTGATTGACAAGCTGGAAGGGATTCCTTGTTATATGAAAGTGGGAATGCAGCTTTTTTATGCAGCCGGACCGGAATTCATTAATGAACTGAAATCTCGGGGGTATTCTGTATTTGCAGATGTCAAAATGCATGATATTCCTAACACGGTAAAAGGCGGGGCAGAAAGCCTTACGAACCTCGGTGTGGATATGTTTAACGTACATGCCGCAGGAGGCTCAGCGATGATGGCTGCAGCCCGGGAAGGCGCTGCTTCAGTAGTTAATGCGAATGCTGCGCTTAAAATGCCTTTGATTATCGCAGTTACACAGCTGACCAGCACGAGCCAAGAAGTGATGAATAACGAAATTGGAATCGCAGGAGAAGTAGAAGATACTGTGGTCAGATACGCTAAGCTGGCAGCCGCTGCAGGTCTGGATGGGGTAGTGGCTTCACCGCAAGAGTCTTCAGCGATCGCAGAGGCTTGTGGGCCCGCATTTTGTACAGTTACACCTGGTATCCGGCCAGCAGGTGCATCCCTAGGTGACCAGTCCCGGGTGATGACGCCGGGCAAAGCCATTCAGCAAGGCAGCCACTTTCTGGTGGTGGGCCGTCCTGTTACAACTGCGGCTGATCCACGTCAAGCAGCACTAAATATTATTGAGGAGATGACCCTAGCATGAGTACATTAAATAGAAGTGAACAAGTAGCAAGTTATCTGCTTACGATAGGAGCAGTGGCACTGCGTCCGCAGGAGCCTTTTACCTGGACCTCTGGTATTAAATCCCCGATCTATTGCGATAACCGTCTGACTATGGCTTACCCAGAGGTACGTAACTATATTGCTGATGCCTTCGCTGAGCTTATTAAAAGCCAGTATCCAGACGCAGAGGTGATCGCAGGTACAGCAACCGCAGGCATTCCTCACGCAGCTTGGGTAGCTGATAAACTTAATCTGCCAATGGCTTATATCCGCGATAAAGCTAAAGGTCACGGCAAGCAGAACCAGATCGAAGGACTGATTAAGCCGGGGCAAAAGGTAGTCGTTATCGAAGACCTGATCTCCACTGGCGGAAGCTCCATCAAAGCAGCTCAAGCTGTGCAAGAAGCAGGCGCAGAAGCGTTGGCTGTATTGGCAATCTTCAGCTACGAGCTGGACCGTGCGGTGGATGCTTTTGCCGCAGCTGAAATGCCATTACAAAGCTTATCCAACTACAGCACATTGATTGATGTGGCTCTTACACAAGGCAAGATCGCAGCTACAGATGTGGAACTGCTGAAATCTTGGAGAAAAGATCCTTCCGCATTTGGCGTTTAAACTAAATATCTGATTATAGTTTGGACGGGCCTCTCACTTTTTGGTGGGAGGCTTTTCTTTTTAACTACATTGAGTGTAATAAAAAGGAAAGCGTAAAGCGCACTCAGCTGTGTAGTTGCATGAAGTATGCTGCTATTTATTGCAAAAAGATGCAATGATCCAGCCGCGGCAGGTGTAAACTCTGGCATTCGGGATTCTGAAACTCTACTGCTATGCGCTATCGCTATACGCTCTGGCTCTGAACACTCTGATACTCTGCTGCTATGCGCTAACGCTCTGACACTCTGCTGCTATGCGCTGTCGCTCTACGCTCTGAACGCTCTGACACCCGGGGATGCCATCGCAATGTCGTCTCAAACGCCGAATAGTTGCAGTTTGTGCACTTAAACTAATCTTCCTTAGAGGATCTGTCGATATAGTTGCACTTTGTGCAATTACATCCGCCAGAAATCCGCCGAAAGCACCTAATAACGTTTTTTAACTGCACATAGTGCAATTAAAAGGAGAAGCACAACACACTCCGCTTTAATAGTTGCACAAAGTGCAATTATCCTGTCGTAGAAGAGGCGATTTGTGCCGGTCACAGGAAAGGTGCAGGTTAGTTAGTAGGTTAGTTAGTAGGGAAGACGAATGCTGTATTGGTAAAAGGAAAAGTAGAGTGGAGAGTAGGGTTTTGGTGTTTGCCTTTACATTCACTTACATTTACAATCAATTTCTGACACTTGGCTGACCTGCGCTCTGTCGTTCTGGTATATTGCGCTCTGTCGTTCTGGTATATTGCGTTCTGTTGCTCTGGTATATTGCGTCTCTGACACTCGGGATTCTGAAACTCTGCTGCTATGCGCTATCGCTTTACGCTCTGAAAGCTCTGAAACTCTGCTGCTATGCGCTATCGCTCTACGCTCTGAAAGCTCTGATACTCTGCTGCTATGCGCTATCGCTTTACGCTCTGAACGCTCTGATACTCTGCTGCTATGCGCTATCGCTCTACGCTCTGCTGCTCTGCGCTATCGCTCTGCGCTCTGAACGCTCTGACACTCTGGAATACTATACTCTGCCCCGGTGATTCCATTGCGCTGTCGTCTCAAACGCCGAATAGTTGTAGTTTCTGCACTTAAACTAACCTTCCTTAGAGGATCTGGCGATATAGTTGCACTTTGTGCAATTAAATCAGCCAGAAATCCGCTGAAAGCACCTAATAACGTTTTTTAACTGCACATAGTGCAATTAAAAGGAGAAGCACAACACACTCAGCTGTAATAGTTGCACAAAGTGCAATTATCCTGTCGCAGAAGGGCATTTCAGTATCCTCAGGAAACTCGCGGAACATTTTTTATAGAAATAATATGAAGAAATCGTAGCATAACTTTAAACAGCCTGTAACTTCCCCTCCTGAATAAAGCTATATACTGTTACTAGAATTATGGGTAATTATTCATAAGGTGGATGGATTGAGTATTTTATGGGAGGGTTCAAGAATGAATCATATAAATAATAATAGAAGGCTATGGCGGGGCTGGTTAAGCTTTGGAATATGTGCAGCACTCCTATTGCCTTTAATTTCTGAAAGCAGGCATACAGCTTGGGCGGAGGCTTCTAAGCCATCTGCAGAACAGCGCGTGTTACGTATTGGCAGCCTCTGGTCTGGAGAGGACGATTCTTCTTTTCGTCAGCAGTTTACAGATATGTATGAATTGCAGCATCCTGAAATCAAACTTGAGATTATTCCAGCCATTAATATGAATGAGCTTAGTTTTGACAGCACGTATCCAGAGGTTAACCCAGATAATCTGGAGAATATCCGAGCAATTATGGGCGGTGCACAGCCGGTTGATGTAATCGTCGGTGATAGTACATTGGTGAAGAGTTTGGTGGAACATAATCTGGTGCAATCGCTGGAGCCGCTTATCGCACGAGATCAATATGATTTAAGCAATATGGCGCCTACGATGCTAAGTGGAGTTCGTGAGCTGGGTGGAGGAAGTCTTTACGCGTTAGCACCGACCTTTATGTCGAGTGCGTTATATTTTAACAAAGGTATTTTTGATGCTGCTGGTGTAGGTTATCCGACAGATGGAATGACTTGGGATGAAATGTTCGCGCTGGCCGAAAAGGTGACCAAGAAATCGACAAATAAAGATAAGCGTATATATGGCTTTTCTATGAACCGTTATATGAGCGATCCTTTCTGGGATATGCAGACCTATGTCTCACCGCTTGAGCTTGCTATGTATGACAACAAGGGACATAAGATGGAGGTAAATCAAACACAGTGGAGTCAAGCTTGGACGACCTACAGCCAATTGGTGAAAAAGCAAATCACACCTGGGTTAAACGGTATGGATTTTATAGAAACAGAACGGAGCTCCTATAGTCCTGTCCAAGGGGATCTCTTCCTTACCGGAAAAGCTGCAATGGTAATTGGAGAATACGATTATCTTAATGAGCTTAAAGGTGTGAGCCGCAATGCAGCAAAGATCAAAAATTATAATCCTGTCGATTGGGGTTTCGTTACCGTACCTACTTTTAAGGAGAAACCAGGAGTGGCTGTAGGTACTTGGGTAGGTAATATGATGGCTATCAACACTATGGCTGCTAATAAGGAAGATGCGTGGAATTTAATCAAGTTCGTCAACAGTAATGAAGTAGCCAAAATTAAAGCCCATACCCGCGGGGAACTAACTTCCCGTAAGGATTACATTACCACGCAGGTACCTTCAGTAAATTTGGAGTCCTTCTATACGCTCAAACCATTACCAGCCAATGATCCTTTGATGAACGTCCTACAAACACAGAAGCCTGGAATTAGCCGTATTAACGATGTTGGGCGTCAACTGTTCACAGAAGTTTATCAGGGAAAGAGAACGGTCGAGAGTGCACTTAAAGCTTGGGAGAAGCAAGGGAATACGATGCTGGGTACGCTCGAAAAAGATCCCACATATTATTTTGACTCCATAGGAGATTGAGTTTTGGAATATGTAGCAGCCACCGGATTTCCGGTGGCTTATTTTGTGGAACTTGGGCATGATAAGTTCAGAGCAGCGTAAGATTAATTTGCGAAAAGGAGAAGAGGGCATCATGAATTGGATATACTTCGCGAAACTGTTCAGAACGAGATTTCAAGCAGGCTGTTTGGCAAAAAGACTGGAGCAAGATGGCTGGATTTATGGCTATCATGACCCAAGTTTTGTGGAGATTTATCGATCCCGCAAAGGAAGATATGGGGTTAGATTTTTACCTTGAGAACTTTTACAAATTCATCCTTGACGTAGACCCATTTTGTACTGTATATTATTTATTGTCGCTGTTTGAATATTATTTCTGACGCGGGGTGGAGCAGCCCGGTAGCTCGTCGGGCTCATAACCCGAAGGTCGCAGGTTCAAATCCTGCCCCCGCAACCAATTTTATTACAACAGCAATTGTACATTCGGATATTTTTAGATCCGGGCCCTTAGCTCAGTTGGTTAGAGCGGTCGGCTCATAACCGATTGGTCGGGGGTTCGAGTCCCTCAGGGCCCACTTATCAAAAACCCTTACTTTGTAAGGGTTTTTTGCTGTCTGTAGGCTTTGTAATATTAAGAAAATAGAATGGATAAAGACCACAATTTTGAGCTTGCTAACGGATTTGCTAACGGAAATTATTTCACTGGTCGTGGAATCTTTTTTTTGATGCCTGCTTTACGTACTAGTACGTTCATACCTTCAGTAATTCGTTTTGGTTTTGTATAACTTTTTGCCAAGGTAGCAACATACTAAATCATTATCCTTATATGAGTCTCCGTATTTTTTAATAAGCCTCAATTTGCGTGTAGCGTTCCTTAAGGTCATTCCTAATATTTGAATATGAAAAGTATAATAATGCCTATTAAATTAAATAGGGTATTTATGATGGGAAGTAAGACCATACTCTGCAATTAGGGTTTGAAATTAATAAAACGAATTACACCATTATAAAATGGATATAATCATAAGAGAAAAATATGAAGGATGATATTATGATTTATATCTATAATGATTATGGTGGGACACATACGACCTCTTTAGCAGCAGCATATCATTTAAAACAAATTACTCAGTCTGAGCGGAAATTAACTACAGAGGAAATATTGAATGTTAATTTTTTAATAAGTTAACGAAAAATGATTTTGGTAAGATTATTTTTCACGGAATTGATGAAAATGGAGACGCAGTTTATACAATCGGTAGGAAGTCATCAAAACTTGTAGTCCCAGCTTTAAGAGACCTGAGTTTATTACTTGAAAGTAAACATCATTTTGAAGAAAAAATAATATTCTCTAATACTTCACCCACGGTGCCCATTCTGATGTCAATCGGAGGGTTCTTCTCAAGAGGATTAATGATTGATTTTATTGGTGTTCCTTTATTAGTAATGGGTGCTAAGCAATGTTGTGATAATATTTTTCGTTTGGTTGAAAATACGAAACAAATAGGGAAGTCCTCAAATGAGGAACAAGTTATTATTTTAGAAAATGAAGTCTATAAGTAATGATTCTGCAAAAGTTCATAAGAACCATGCATCGCAACAAACATTGTGACAACACGCTCTTATAGGCGTGTTTTTATTTTGCAATCGGATCTCCGGGGAGTGTTTTATTTGAGATAGGTAGAGGGGGCGCTTCAAATGTATACGGGTCTGTTTTTGCTTATTCGATAAACCCTGTAAATACTGCTGTCCGCAGCGAGCCAACCTTATGGATGGTTCAGTTCCGGGATAGTATACAATCCTATGTAGACAATGTTATGTTTACGTTGAAATGCAGTAGGTAGTTCTTCCAGCGTGATCACATTTTGGTCACGGCGTTATTAGATCCTCTGGTTTTATCACAGATCATCTGGAAAACGGTAAAAAGTATGTATTCTGTGGAATTGCCCTACTCTTGTAGAGGAAAGGGGACAGTCATGACATATAGACTATTAAGTAGCAAGCACCATACGCCGTAGATTTTGATTGAATTAAAAGCATGTCCAATACGCTGAAATTGATGATTTCTTTGAACAGGTTAATGCTGAATTTTGATAAGAAGCAATAGAGGATGCCGCATATTCGCTCGGCATCCTTTATTGCAAGTAGATATACTAACTTAACAGCCTTTTAATTTATCATCAGAAGTTGATTAATAGCTTATTGATTATCCCCAAACCAGATGTTCTCAGTACCGGTCCGCGTGTCTGTCCATACGCTCACTAGACGGCCTGTTTGGGGGACGATGGCATTACCGATGTAGTCCCCAATTAGGGGGATGCCGGTGACGTCAAAGGAAGTTGTTGTTATCCGGGTGTTTGTATACGTCATACCGCCATCTCTAGATGTTGCTAGATAAACATCAAGGTTGAGGGGGTTGACTCGATTAGTGTAATAGGTAACGAATATTGCACCATCCGCAGGGGATACGGTGATGGCTGGGAAAAAGTTTTGGGAGCCCACCGGACTACCTGTAATGGATATTGGTGCCCCCCAATCCACACCAAAATTGGTGGAAGTGGCAAGAAAAATATCGGAATAACCTTCTCGAAAATCTTGCCATACAGCATAGACATTCCCTCGCGTCGTCGGTGCATTAGAAATATCTGCTGCGAGGGAAGGGTATGTCAGACATCTAAATGTATATCCCGGCAATGGATCTGGTGGGACTACAACGCTGGCGACCATGGTTTCAGGAGTAAAAATGACCCCACCGTCTGAGGATGTGCGAATTTTAAGATCAGTATTACCGGGAGGCTGATTGATCCATCCCACGATAACAATCCCATTTAATGTAATTGCTATACCGGGGAATTCTTCGAATTCTTCGACCGAAGACAGCAGGGAGGGACTGGAATAGGTACTACCGTTATCTAGGGAACGATTGAAGAATATCGTATTTCCCGGTATGAATTGTGTGTTGTAATCATGCGTATAACCAGTATATACATTTCCAAAAAAGGGACTTGATCCAGCTTTGTCGGTGACAACGACCACCTGATCATCATTTACAAACTGCCCAAACCCTTGATTCACGATGACTGGAGGTCCGAATGAAGAGGCATTGTCGGCAGATGTATAGGAAACGATCGACCCGCTGAGACCGTCTGAATCGAAGGCGTGGGCTAATACTACGAAAGTGGTCGGGAAAATATAATCAATATGTGGTGCTTCGATGCCTGCAAATCCTGTCGGTAACGGCAATAACGTTGTTGTCCAAGTGGCACCTGCGTCAATAGATTTGTATAAACCTATATTAGGAGGGCCTAATCGAAGATCTACAGCTACGGCAACCATAACTGAAGGATTAAGCCAATTTACCGCGATGGTGGGCTCAAACTGAACGCTTGCGCTCGGCGAAATTTGAATATTAGCCATGCTAAGCTCCTTTCGTCAGAGAGTTTTCGGTACTTATGGGTTCAGCTGAGCTATGAAAGTAAGTTCGGATTGCAGCACTCTTTGATGGGGAATGACGTTTCCTGACGAATCCGTTCCGAACACCGTGATAATCGTGTCTGCCGGTGCGTTTCCAGTTACGAGAAATTGGACTTCATAAGCTGAATTGCCTGCGATATTAAAACTGAGAAACTGGCTGGTGTTAGCATTAACATTTAATGAGTTGGAGTAGACTAAACCTTTACTAACCAAGGTATTCCATACGTAAACGTGATAGACTACGTTAGATGAAAAACTAAGGTTGTCATTATCGATATTAATGAGCACGTTGGATGCTGGGGTAGTCCCTGTGTTCGTAATGATGCCTGTTGTTGTTGCCATGAGCTTCACCTCTTTATTAGTTTGCTATATATATATGAATTGAGATTCATTGTGTTTGGACAAGGGAATCAGAAAAATCGCGGAAATGAATACTGAGAGGTCTAATTAGGTGGGGAAATACAAATAAATTTTCAGAAATCTGAAGATAACCTGATTATAAGTTGAACAGCAATTGACGATTTTTACGACTTCTCTGCCACTGCTGATCTTGTAAGGCGCATGCAGGTAACTATTCGCTATCAGGAGGAGAATTTTAAGAATTTTAAATAGAAGGTCTGACATTCATTTTAAATAAATGTTATAATTATAATATCAGTGTGTAGAGATATTGGTCTTTTTTATTGGGCCAAAAATATATGTCTCATGATACGTCTGCCATCTGAAATATTATTCACGGAGATGACAAACATGCATGGAGACACAAGACTGCCCAGAAACGGAAAAGAAGGTATACTATTTTTACTCATTATTTCAATCATTTCAGTTAACACTATTGCCCCTATTATTGTGGGTTTGGAACGCGGCTTCAGTAAGGAAGTGTATATAGATACACTAAAGGTTATTCCGTTTATGTGGATGATCGTAGTTTTATCCGTAAGATTAGTTGCAGGACCGATTGTTGGAAAAGTGATGCCGAAATTCATGGGACAAACCGATGGATTTAATGCAAGGATTCTGTTGAATACTTTATTGAATGTCACAGTGTTATCTATTTTACTATCAATTATCGGCACATGGGTTGGGACGAAACAAATAAGCCTGGATCCACTTAAAAACTTCCTTCACATCTGGCCGAGAAACTTTGGAATAGCATTTTGGATTGAACTGTTGGTTGCGCAGCCGATCGCAAGATTTGCAATGAAAACATTACACGCAAGACAGGATCGTAAAACGGAAAGTGTAAATGCGTAACTAGCTAGAATTTTGTAGACGAATAAGAAAAAAAGGAGCGTCCATGTTGGGCGTTCCTTTTTTGTAGCAATCGGAAGTGGAGAGAGACCCTGTGTTCTTTTGAAATTTGATTCGATAACAATTACGTGAACGATGCTTCTCCTGTCGGACACAGCTGACCCTTAAAGCGGTTTTTTCCACATTTGCAATTCTAACGGACTCCATAGTCGCTATGGGCATAAAAAGTACCGCATGTGAGCCTCTTTCTAGGCATTAGCGTCCATGGAGTCCGAAACCATGCTCTTAAGGCTGAAAATCAGCAAATAGCGACATCTGGGTCCGATAGCTCGAGGTGGAGGAGGTTAGTTCGTTAATTCGTTAGCTCGTTAGTGCCGTGCTCCTCACAGATTTAGTTGCAGAAATTACAATGAGAAGCAGCTTTTAAAGGAACAATCAGTAGTCTCACCTCTACAACCAGCATATCTAGTATGCGAGTTCATAAACCATTCAGTAAAGCACAAAACGGCACTGCTCCAAACCATGAAATGGTTTTGAAGCAGCGCCGTTTTTGTTAGCAGCCAGCTAAATTGTCCAATGGAGAGCAGGGTGACCGAAACGTTGTCCTTAATTGCTTCCGATCGCAGTCCCGATCGCAGTCCAACCGCAGTCTCGATCACAGTCCCGATCACAGTCCCGATCACAGTCCCGATCGCAGTCCCGATCACAGTCCCGATCGCAGTCCCGATCGCAGTCCCGATCGCAGTCCCGATCGCAGTTCCGATCGCAGTCCCGATCGCAGTCCCGATCGCAGTCCCGATCGCAGTTCTGATTACAGTCCCGATCGCAGTTCTGATTACAGTCCCGATCGCAGTCCCAACCGCTATCCCTGGGTTTCCACCAGCATTCCTAAAGTTTCATGCTGTTCCACAGCTGCTGGAATGCCCCGGATTCGACCTCGAAGAATACCGGTGCTTGACCGTAGCGAACAAGTCCTTGACCGAACAGCGTCAGCTCTACTCGGGCGTTGTCTTCCAGCTGTAAATAGATGATCTTACGGTCTTCGCTGTCGTAGATGCCTTGCTCGATCAGCGGCTCTGCTGCCAGTGGTTTAGCCGCTTGGAGGGCTGTCAGGAAGCTATCAAGCGCCTCGCCATTGGCGAGTGGCGCCTGCTGCTGGAGGCCGTTGTTCCAACTGTTGAAGCTTTCCCATTGAGCTGAAGTAACTCGGCCTTCAAGATTCAGCTTGCCGAACAGGTCGGCGCCGCTGTTTATGGTGATGCCGTTGGTGTGCTCATACAGTTCGGCGAATACCTCGCCGTTGATTACCGAATAGGACATAATCAGAAAGCTGGGGTCATAGCCCTTCACGGAATAGAGATCCGTTTCGCCGATGTTCGAGGCTAACTCAATATATTCGTCGTTACCGCTCCATTCGTTGATGCCGCCTGTAGTGCGTCCCAACTTATCACCGCGTAGAGCAGCAGCATCGGCAGCGTCAATGCGAGTCGCTGACTGTGTATAAATATTATTTTTATACACGACCAAGGCGATCATATCTGCCTTCACGCCAGACTCCTTATCTGGCAGTTTCAGCTTGGGAATGACAATGCTGCCGGATGTAGCTGTGCCTGAATTGGCAGCATTACTTGCTTCCGGAGTTACCTGGGCAACCTGCCCTGGGGAGCTCTGACTGTTCAACTGCTGCCATATACTTGGCCCAGCCAGACCTATTCCTGCGGCGAGCACGACACTTGCCGCGATATAAACGGTTTTGCGCGGACGCTTCCGCTCCTGCCGCTGCTCTATTTTATCGAAAAGTTCTCTTTTCATCTCTTCACCTGGTTTCATCGAATCCACCGCTTTCTTATATGATGTTCGAAACTGATCTTCCTTCACTGTGGTTCCGCTCCTTCCAGCTCCAGTTTTAACAGTTGCCGTCCCCGCTGAAGTCTCATCTTCACGGCAGACTGACTAATCTGCAGAATCTTGCTGATCTCCTGGATGGGATAGTCCTCGTAATAATAAAGATGGATTACGGTTTTATACTTCATGGGCATCGCCATAACTAACTGCAGCAGAGCCCAATCCTCGGGGCTGTCTGCCGCAATTGGCTCAGCGCTCTCCAGCTTAACCTCGCGCTTGCGCCAGCCTCTGCCCAGTAGTGTTTTACAATGGTTGGTGATTACCCGGATCAGCCATGCCTTCTGATGTTCGGCATCTTTGAACTCCGGCGCTTTTTCTATTAGCTTGATGAAGGTATCCTGAGTGGCTTCTTCGGCATCTTGCCGGCTGCCTAGATGGACCAAAGCGATCCGGAACAGCATATCTGCGTAGATTTCGTAACTCTTCATCACATGATTTCCCGGCCGGGTCATGGATCGCTGCATGATACTGTGCCCCCCTTTACCTATAACACCATTTAGGACGGCATTAGGTCACATTTTGTTCCTGAGAAAATTCCTTTGTGTTTGAGCGTAAAGAATACCTATTCATAAATTATCTCCAGAGGCTTACGGACTCAGAAGTCGTTATTTGCATATTTATAGGCTTTTGAGCAGGTTCGCGGACTCCAGTGACGCTATTCCTTAAAAAGGAGGTCTTATATGGTGTTTTTCATGCCAATAAAGGCTATGGGGTCCGCTACACTTTGAAATGGAGTGTTATACCGCGCATAAGATCAACTGTGTCCGATAGCTGCTAAGAACCACGCCAATGTTATCTGTAGTCAGTGGACCTAATGTATAAAAAGGGGCTTCGTTACAAGTTTCAAGTTGCTTATCCATACTCTCTTTAGTCAAGTGCATCGGCACATGTTCTGGACCCTCTACCATCACCTGTCTACGCAAACGATGTTTACCTATTTAGAGCAGGGAAGATCAAAAAAACGCGTTTGCCCAAGCAGCAAAGTGCTGACTGCTGGACAAACGCGTCTTTTTTATAGGGCAACTCCTTCACGGGAGATTCTCCTCGATATGTTTATATGTATAGCTAGGATCATTACCTTTAACAGGAGCCCTGCTGTATTGAAAGATCCTTCCATTTTCTTTTCGATAAAAGTATCTTGCGTAGGGTTCGTCTGCAAAAATCACCGTGGTACTTACGAGGGGAGCTTTGGCAATCTGGGTGTATACTTTATCAAAATCTTCTTTCTTATAATTTCTCGTCTCTACTAGATAATGAATGACTTCTCTGTTCATATGATTTTGGAAGGAGTGGAGGGCTAAGGATGTTATTCCATCGATTAAAAGGATTAGAACGATGAAGATTAGTTTTGTTTTTTTCTTCATTAATTCCCTCCATATAAATAATTTGTATATAGTATAAGATAATATACTGAGACTGGTATGTCATTCATAGATATATGACGCAGGAGGAAGAGAAAATACTGGAGCTGGAGCAGCAAATTAAGATGCTGGAGGACCAGGCAAGTCCGAGGCTGCCGGGGGTGAAAATCTTATAGTTTTAAAATATGGGGTTTTGTCGGTGTATTTGTTATTCTAATTCTTATTGGTGTGATACAGTTTGTATTTGCATAACAGATTATACAAAAAGGCAGCAAATACTGATAGTAATCCAGGCGTAAGCGAAAGAAGAATTGCCGGGACATACTATATTTGCTGCCTTTTAACTTATGAAGAATAATGATTCTCTTTTAGTCCTCTTTGGGTTCTTGCAATAAAATGGAGAAGGTCCCCGTTTCGTGATCCACCTCAATCGTCTCAATGCCCACGAAATCCGGGATTTCGGGGTGTACTGCATCTACATTATAATCCGGATGAGTCAGTAATAATTCAATTACTTTAATGGCTTCCATGTCGTTCCCCCTCACGAGAAATTCCACCATAAATGAATATGCAGAGCACTATTGCAACTAAGCTTATTATCTCCGTGATCCGTTGCGAATATGTGTCAGTCGTTCTTCGTTTCTTCCCATCACGGCCAATAATTGCCCTTGGAACACACGTCTTTGGATCTGATCAATCCGCTGTAAGGCCAGCTCGGCAGGAACTTGAAATTCTGCTGCGAGATAGGAGATGGCATCCTCCCGTTGCTCAGGCAATGTCATGCGGGAGATCATGGAGTAAGGCATCGCCGCATACAAGATAAAACGCTCGGATTCATCCTCCTGTGCCCGCGTGAAATGCTCTGGCATCAAGGTCTGATTATCACTGCCATGGCGAAGGAGGTGACACAGTTCATGAAGAAACTCTAGCCGTTGAAGATTGGCTGGAAGGCGGTTGTCGATAAACAGGCTGTACATCCCTGCAGACGCTTCAATGCTCTTGCTTCTCACATCCAAATAATGAACCCAGATATTAAGCCGCTCTGCAATATACGATATTGAAATTTGTGAAGGCTGATGAAGATTTAATCGCTTGTATAAATCCTCCGTCCATTTCTCAAGCACAGTCATTTGATAATATGATTTCATGTTCTCCAACTTATTCACCTCGTTTAAAATCACTAATAAATCACTAATGGGACCGTATGTTCGCATAAATGCGCAAAAGAAAAGCCCGAAGGGCTATGTAGAGTAAAAAAATGCTAAGGATACACAGGAACATTCGTTCTCATGTTCCTTAGCATAAAGCAATTACACACTAATATCAAGTGTTTTTCCCAAATTAGGAGCAACGCTTTTGCCCAGCATTTCCACCATGGTTTGGCTCTGGGTTTCAGCCTGATTCTTGGCAATATTCATGACCTGTATCCCAACATTTTGAGCTAAGGATGCTTGGCTCATTGCCATTGATAATGCAGCTATATCCATATTGCACCTCCTTTGTGTATATCCTGTTTATCGACTGTCCACCTTCAATTCATTAGGTGATTGGCATTTGTTTGCCAATTCGCCCAAACGGCTTATCTCCTTTTTACATATCTTGTGCTGTAGTCATTAATCATTAGGAGGAATTGAAAATGGGAATGGAACATGGTTGTGGTTGTAACGTAGGTCCGGTAGTAAGTCCAGCATCAGTAGGTCCGGTGTGTAGTCCTTGGACTTCAACAGGAGCAATTCTGGTACTTTTCATCTTGCTGGTTATCATCACTAAAGCTTGCTTATTCTAAGTTAGCTGATGTGCAGTGTAGCCCCATCTGGCGAATGCCAGGTGGGGCTATTCTGTTGCCTGGGGATGGTCAGACAGACCGTTATTTAAACATAAATTCTACCCGGGTTCCGTCTGCATAATCCTCCAGCTGATTGCCAACCCAGCTTCCTGCCCCGCGGTTATCGCTTGGCGTTATGTATTCAATGTCGGCACCAACGCCGCCTTCCTTACACATAGCCATTGGCCATTCATCCCGGTCATACCCCTTTTTAGTGGGGATCCCTTTTAAGGACTCTTTACGGTTCTCTTCAGCCTGCTCTCGGTTAATCGTACATGTGGCGGATTCACCTTTCGCAATGGCATCCTGAATATGCTTGGCGGTCTCAGGATAGCGGTCTGATGGGAAGGTTAGCTGAACAACACTCGAATCGGATGGAGACGAGGGGTCTGTAGGCTCTCCGTTTTGTTCAAACCAGTAACTAGCCAAAGCAAGTAATGCAACAATGATGAGACTGGAGATCCATTTTTTCACTTTCAATTCTGCTCCTCCTTTTTTGGCACTTAAAATAGTATATCTTATATCATAATTCAGTGCGATTTAATATAATTAGGTAAAATAAAGGAGGACGTAACTGGATATGGAGTACATAATTACCATTGAGGATCAGACGCTTATTACGGCTGCCGAAGATATAATTACCAGACGTTATGAATGGGGGCGTCATCATGTGGGTGCAGCGCTTCGTACTAAAACAGGAGAGATTTTTACAGCGGTATATGTGGAAGCCAGTATGGGGAGGATTACAGTCTGTGCAGAAGCGATGGTGATTGGCAAAGCGATATCCGAAGGTTATAAGGAATTTGATACGATTGTTGCGGTAAGGCATTCTGATCCAGACAGCGAGGAAAAAGAGATTAAAGTAGTCTCTCCCTGCGGCATGTGCCGAGAGTTAATTGCGGATTATGGAATAGACTGCAAGATAATTGTATCGGAGGATGACCGATTAGCTAAATATGAAATCGCTGAGCTATTGCCTTTAAGGTACACGAGATAAGAAAAAAAGTAATGAGGAGCCGCGGAGCTCCTTTTTTTTGTTGAGCCGTGAATTTATTCAGCAGTTCCTTATATCGTCCCAACTTATTTTACAACTTCATGTCCATTCGCTGAGTTCATGTCATTATTGTCCCCATACTATAACTTAAAAAGATTTAAAAGGATGGTGAGAATAGATGGAGCAGCGGATTATTCGTCAGATGGTTGATTCAGCATCAAGGTTCGTGGGCGATGTGCAGTGGCAGATGGCTTTTCGCAGATTACAAATGGCTCCGGCGGATTCGGGGCTGTCGTCCTCGGCTCAGCTATTGCTGAATACCCTCTATTACTTGCAGGGAAAGGGTGTGATAAGCGGCCAACATGATTATTTGGAAAGTGCAGATGAGCTCATGGAGAAGCTTAAAAATAGCAGCGGGCAATATGCTGCGCTGCATGGCTACGAGCTGGGCGCAATCAATAATCAGTCACAGGCTCTAATTGACAATCAACGGAATTGGGTCGTCAGCAGTGCGATACGCTGGTCTAGGGCCGGCGGGATCGTAACGATGTGTTATCACGCTGCATTACCGGGGACAGCGCCAACTTGGGGGAATGTAAATACGAGCCTAAGCAATGCTGATTTTGATAAATATATAACCCCAGGTACCACCCAGTATAATGCTCTGTTAGCTGATCTGGATAAGATAGCCCTGTCGCTGAAAAAGCTTAATGACGCAGGGGTTCCTGTACTTTGGCGGCCGTATCATGAAATGAATGGTGGATGGTTTTGGTGGGGGCAAAAGAGCAATTACGCTGCATTGTGGAACCTTATGTTCGATCGTTTTACCAATTATCATAAGCTGCATAATTTATTGTGGGTTTGGAGTCCAAATGCAAAAAATCAGTGGTGTGATGAGCCGGCAGAATACTATCCGGGCAGTGATAAGGTAGATGTGCTGGCGCTCGACATTTATGACGCGGATTTCAAGATTAGTCATTATGATAATTTATGGGATCTGGGTCGTGGCAAGCTGATTGCGATTGGTGAGAATGGAGAGCTTCCGTCTGCTGAACTGTTGTCCAAAACACAGCCCAAATGGTCTTATCAGCTGACCTGGGGGAAACTCCTCTATGAGAAGAATACCGATGCTGTGATAAAAGCTTTTATGAACGATAAAATGGTATTCACACGAGAGGAGTATGCTGCTGAGGCCGCCGCTTTCGCTGCTATCGGGGATAGTGTGCTGGAGAGTGGACTCTGTGGGCAATATTACAATAACATGACGCTTAGCGGCACGCCTGCACTGTTGCGTACGGATGCCAATATTAACTTTTCATGGAGACAAGGTTCGCCTGATCCTGCCATTCGTGTAGATGCGTTCTCTGTGCGGTGGAGTGGGAAGCTGACGGCTGCTTTTAGCGAGGTGTATACCATTTATTCCTACTCTGATGATGGGATACGGGTATGGATTGATGGCGGGCTAGTCATTGATAGTTGGGTGAATCAGAGCGGCCAGGAACGAAAAGGGAGCATAAACCTGATTGCAGGTAAGCCGTATGAAATAAAGGTGGAGTATTATGAGAATGCGGGCGACGCCAGGGTTGTTTTGCAGTGGGAGAGTCCGAGCCAGATCAAGGGGGTTATCCCAGCGGGGGCATTTTATCTTCCTTAAAAAAGAGTACTTCAAGTGTGCAAGCGCAAGCAAAAAGCCCCGGTTTTCCGGGGCCTTTTTACGTATGAACGTCTTAAATTTGCTCGCGGTAGCTAATGTTGTTGGCGATCTTCTCGTCACGAACGGCTTTGCGCAGAACATCTTTGACGGTTTGGGCATCATGGATTTTTCGAAAAAGAAGCTGAGGCGCTGAGGCATCATCAGAAAATACAGTTAATGATCCAATGCCAAGCATCCGGTCCATGATAGACTGTTTTACGGATAAATCGCGTACGCGCAGCAATTCGATTTCTTCAACATTTTTACCGATAAGTCCGGTCTTTACCATAATACGCTGACTTGTAATGGTATATGAAGTTGTGTTAAGTCCTACGATTCCTTTGAGTCGATCCGAGATGCCGGCAGGTTTGCCTTTCCAGAGCACGACTTCTTGAATGACATGATTATTATCTACTGTGGGTCGATGAGCGGTTACTGGAGCGGTACCGTCAAGGCTGGTTCCACATTCTCCACAAAATTTAGCGCCCTGCTTGTATTCCGCTCCACAGGTGGTGCAATAAGGCATAAATACTCTCCTTTCCTGATCACAATTAAAATAATTATAACATAACAGTCATTTTACATATATTTCATTTGCGCTTTACACAAACCGACATTATCCTGTTAAGTGGAGGGATAAATAATGAAAAAAGCTTTACTAATAGGAATGCTGATGATGACTGTCATCCTTAGCGCCTGCAGCAATAATTCAACTTCATCGGCACCTGCCACGGAGGAAGAAGTGCAGGAGACCGTGCAAAACTTCTACAATGAAATGTCTAAACTTGAAGAGTCAGGAAAAACTTCTTTAGCGGAGTTCAACGAAGCCATTGCTGGTTATTCAGCAGGAGAACTCACGGACAAGCAGTTGGAGAAGAAAATTAAGCAATTCCAGAGTACCGCAACTGATTTATCGAATCAAGCCGAGAAAGTAAAAATTTCCTCCAGCTTGCCGGAAGACATTCGTAAGTTGCTCGAAGAGTCTAAAGTTGCCTTTGAAAGTGCTTATTCTTTAAAAGAAGAGGCCTCTCAAGGTGCTGATTCCGCAAACGTTACGGCTGAGCAATTTAATGAATTGAATCAGAACGCTGATGTAGCGATGTTATTCGGTATTTCCAAGCTTAACGAGGCAAGAGAAGCAACAGGACTTATAGATTCCGAAGGTCAGGCTACCTCAGAGTCTGGGGACGTTGTTCAAGAATAAATCAAATCAGGCGCTGCGCAGTTTATCTGTCAGCGTCTTTTTGCTGCGAATTTTATCTTGAATAGATATACATTAATATACATCTTTTGAATAAAGAGTGACCCTTAAAAAGGTATCTTTTTCCTGATTATTGATTAATATGCGAAGATGCGGATATAATACAAACATACGTTCGTGTTCAGAGGAATAGATATATAATTAAGGAGGGGTTACCATGGGCAAAAAGCTGGAGAAAAACGGGCTGTGGGAAAGCAGCCGCATGATGCTGCCGGAGCATAAGATACGAATTATAAGAGATGAACGGGAAACGCTGCGCCGCATCAAGCCTATTCTGGATGAGCAGAAGCTGGAGGAGATTGAATGTACACTGGCTTTGTCGTTGCGGAGTCATGTACGAGTGACAGTTGTTCTTTTTGACCCTTTTGAAAATACGATGTTAAGTGGTTTTGTGACTTCCATTCACACCCACTCGCGTGAGTTTAAGCTGCAGTGGGCGGAGGAATGGAAGTGGATCGATGTGGATGATATTGTCGAGGTCTACATCGTTTAATGCTGAGAACCGTTGCCTTCGCTTTTTTCATAAGCGATTAAGGTAACGGTAGGATTACCGGTCAGATGTGCAATGGAAGCTTCAGCATTCCGAATAATTTCCAGTGCTTCTTCCTGTTCACTAAGGGCTGCAACTTTATAGCTATCGCTATGAATATCCATATGTCTCCCACCTTTCGTTAAATATTTTGTCCTTTTTTGTGGAAATCATCCTAAAGGGGACAGGGGTACAGGCAAATAGGGCAGCGGCATCATTGAATATACCAAAGGGGTGATTCTATGCTGACTTTGGAGCAATTGAGGGAAAAATCCGCGGCGCGTCTGGTCGGGCTTCATCCTGTCTTGGCGGCAGGTGCGAATGTTTTGATTCAGCAAAGCCATGCGAGAGGAGTCCCTATCGTTATTACTCAGGGTCTACGGACCATTGCTGAGCAAAATGCTTTGTATGCGCAGGGTAGAAGCAAACCAGGACCGATAGTTACCAACGCTAAAGGCGGTACCAGCTATCATAATTATGGTCTTGCGTTTGATTTTGCGCTTTTGCTGCCGAATGGCACTAGCCTTTCTTGGGATATCAATCGTGATGGTGATAAGGATAAGACAGCAGATTGGCAAGAGGTTGTACAGGAGGCTAAGCGGCTTGGTTTAGAATGGGGCGGGGACTGGACCTCTTTTAAAGATTATTCACATCTGCAAATGACTTTCGGTTTAACTATAGATCAACTTCGGGCAGGTAAACGTCCAACGACGGACCAAGCCAAAGAGGCTTTAAAAAAGATTACCGGAGGGGATGATCAGGTGAACAAAGACGTTACAGTGACCATTAACCTAAACGGCCGCAAGCTTACCGATGGCGTTCTCGATACCGGAACAACTTATGTACCCATACGTGCGCTGGCTGAGGCGCTTGGAGCAAAGGTTACTTATGATGCTGTGACAAAGACAGTTAATGTAGTAAAAGAGTAAAACCACCATGCATAGACAGTGCCGTCCAAGGGGAAATTATCAGTGATAACTAACCTTAAAGGGAGGCATAACACTGTGAACAAGCTGATAACAAGCCTTGCATGCGGTACTGTATTATCAATGAGTCTAATGGGAGCTAGCTATGCATCAAATGCCGTGGGATCAGCAGCATTGGGCGGTATCCCAGCCGCGAATACCGGGATGGATGGGACTGCGGAACACACTCGGATGATGAACACGGAAGGCAATCTAATGAACGGCACCACGGGAACGCTGAATCAGCATGAGAGCATTATGAAAGATAAGATCCGCATCGATGATAATTACAGACCTAACAACTACAACACCAATAACTACAATGACACCCGAAATAACTACAGAACCAACAGCACTGTCAACCCGGCAACCAACACCACACAGACCGGCAAATACCGTGCAACTAGTACAACAACGAATGCTGCAACTAACAAAGGATCTAACTGGGGCTGGCTCGGTCTGCTTGGACTTTTGGGTCTTGCCGGAATGAGAAGCAGAAGTGACGAGCGTAGATAATCCACGTCTATAATAACCCGTGTCGGTTCTGGCTGAACGGGTTATTTTTATTGTGAATAAATTTTTTTCGAAAAAGGATTGCGCGTTATCGATATTCATGATATTATATTTCTTGTCGCGTTATATGTGAACAACGTATGAAGCTTCAACACATAATATGCCGGGGTGGCGGAACAGGCAGACGCACAGGACTTAAAATCCTGCGGTACGTGAGTACCGTACGGGTTCGACCCCCGTCCTCGGCATCATAGTGAAAACCTTGAGAAATCAAGGTTTTTTAACTTATTGTCATCAAGTAATGTTTCTGTTGAAAGCCAAAGGTTCTGTGTGTCTAGAAATTGATATCCAACACACAGAACCCTGACGATAATACTCCTTTTCAGTGCTTGTCTAATCACAAGTTCTGGAGAGGGGTTTTTATTATGGTTAGAGTTACAAAAATTAAAAAGAATAAGGCAGTGGATTGGAAAGAAGCATTAAAGCAGTTTCTATTTTGGAAGAAAGCACAGGGAGTTAGCGAACAGACGCAAAAGGACTATGAGCAACATGTGAAGCTCTTCTTTAAGAGGTACAGCAACTCATTAGAGACTGTAGAATATCTAAAAAATAATCTGTTTGAATATCTTGGACAAGAAGGTATTAAACCATGTACTTACAACAATCGTCTAGTCTATTTACGGACTTTTCTGAATTGGTGTGTTGAACAGGAGTTGATTGACACTAATCCTGTGAAATCGCTCAAGAAGCGTAAAGACGAAGGACGAGTTGTGAATATAGATCAGGAGGTACTGATAAAGCTGTTGTCCCTTCCTAACAGGGATACTTTTGTGGGATTACGAGACTATGCGTTGATTCTTTTAACCCTAGACACAGGTATCAGACCTAAAGAAGCTTTGTCACTGATTATTCCAGACTTTAACGCTCATTCTCAAGAAATCTATATTACATCTGAGAAAGCAAAAACGAGAGTCTCCAGAACATTGCCAATCTCAATGCCAACCATCCGCTCCAATCTTCTGCACACTTGAGGGCAAAGCGCTGAACCGTCACACATGGGAGACAGAATGGAACGCTATAGCAAAGAATTGGGAGTGCATATACGTCCATACGATCTGAGGCACACGTTCGCTTTGGAGTATATTCGAAATGGTGTTAATGCTCTGATTTTGTAAAAAAAACATTGGGACATATTGATCTGACCATGACAAAACGTTATGTGGCGTTGACCAATAATGATTAAAAAAAAGAGCATAGCGTAGCTAGTCCGCTTCATAAATTGATGCTAGAAACAAAGAGGTTTAAGAAACTATAGATATATCTCACAAAATGACTCGGACAAATATGTGTCAGTACAAAGAGCACTGTCATCTACTGTCTGGAATGTTTACTGCAAGCTGAATCAGCACATTTAATAATGGTATAACAGACTATTTTTTTACTATATCAGCCATGAGACTCTGGTTCTAGTTTGAAATTATACATTAATCAATCTGAGATTTCTGCTGGAACATTTCAAGACTGATTATTTTGTACCGCACACCCAAATTTATCGGACGAGCTACTGCCTGTGGTCAGACTATATGAGACTTATATTATTAGAGCCATTCCTATACTGGGATGGCTTTTTGCTTTGTGTGAGATGTGTATTAGTCAAGTAAAAGCTATTTGTCCTTCACTGATGATTTTATGTAGTACTTGTAAATGTAGTGAGAGCATTTAGTCTAGTGCTATTAGACGTATATGTAATGAGTATGAAAATAGAAATGGAGTTGAAAATGGTATGGAGTATGCAATTGAAAAGACCTATAAAACAGCAGATGGTATGATCTTTTACACTGCAAAAGACAAGGTTCACCTTATGTCACCGTATGAATTTTTCTTCTTTACCTGTCATCACGAATGTAGGAGAACAAAAACTTAAGCAAATGATCAACTGGAACGTACACTTAAAATCTGAGTTCGGTATCGTTATTATGTCTGATAACACAAGAGTGAGGCTCTTTAAACTTAGTTATTGGAATTAGTTTAGAACATCCGTTTAACAACCTATGAATACAAGTTTTAATAGAATGGAAGTACCAAACAGCTAATCTCAGCCTGTGTGAGATCACTCTTAATCGATAAAACTTGTACAAAGATCTATTTTTTCATTACCATTTATTAGGGGGAGTGGTATATTTGTATCAAGCCTTATAGATCAACCAAGATCGATCCTATGCAGATAGAACGTTTTAGACAAAAGCCTACATAATCAAATATGAGTAACAGAAGGTATGATAAGAGTGGGCAACACTGTAAATCTTAAAACTTTAAAAACTCGATGAAGTAGTAAACCTCAATGAAAATGAACCAAGATTAGAGTAAAGGATAAGGTTAAATATTCACAAGATTATAAATGTTTGAAGTAAAGTTTTTTGTTTTAACTTGATGAAGTCTCTACAGCATGCAATATCGTATTCCGTTGTATCACTTTCGCTCTTGAGTTTCTCAGGGCTAGATCGAGGGGAGTGAATCAGTTAAACAATTCTTAAATACTAAAATCTATTAATAATGAGGGATATACATGCTAGCAAGAGAAAAAAAAGTAGTATATATTACACCCAATAAACCTAGTGAACTGTTGCCCCTATTAGGGGAAGCATTACTCCTTTATGATCAAGTTGCCCTAGATCTATCAACAAGAAGTAGCTTTAATGTTCTAGCAGCTAACATTGGTCCTAGGACATTAGAAACGTTACTTGACGAAAACATTATTATTCCTGTTTACGATTTATTTGCACCCGTTGTTGCAAAACAAACGAAGAAGACATTGAATAGTATTATGCTACTTGAGTACAAAAAGAATGGCATACCTCCAATTGACTTTGAATATATGAATGAAGTTTTTAAACCGGTATTTCCCAAGAGTATCATTGATTCAATTCAAGAAAAATCAATTGCTTGTAATGTTGATCATGAATTACTTCTTGAAAACATACAATTAGATTTTAAAAACGTAGATTTCATTACTAGTATCTTTGATTATGTGAAAGAGGAATTTAACTTACCGGAGTATAAGTTAGAAATAGAAGACGGTGGATGTTATATAATTCCTAATACTAAAAATAAAGAAGTAGCAAAACGAGTACTTAATGAGGCGACATATGGACTCCATTTATTAGCCGATATTAATTATAAATCAGCATTGCTCTCTCAATTTGATGAAATAATATGTGAAAGTGAGCTTGAAAATTTTTTCGTTAAAAAATTAAGACAGTCTTTTAGAACAGGACATTATAAACAGCAAAGTGAAAATCTACTTGAACTTTGCGAAATATATGACTTTCCAGATATAAAAGAGTTAGTAGCTTCAGGAATGCTCACATTAAAGGATATTTTGACGTTGAGGAAAAAAGAGGGGCAATTTTTAAGAGCTTGGTTAGATAGTGCTACAAGGGACTGTATAAAATCTAAGCAACCATTCTCTAGGGAATTTACCAAATTATTAATTAACTCAAACAAAGGAATGTCCCTTCCAACAAGAACGGTTATATTTGGTTTTTTACAAGTTATGTCCTTTATAAAACCAGTTGAAGCAGTCTTAATGTCTGCTGCAAATGAGTACTTGATGCCTCATGTTGTTAAGAAGTGGCAACCTAAATATTTTTTTGATAAGGCAAGAAAACTGCAAGTAAGCAATAAATTAATTAGAAATTAGAATTTAAAATTTAGGTTTCAGTATTTCGTCTAGCAATGCATTCACATACCGGGGTAGCTCCTTTTTTTCGGTAGATATTTATAGAAAGTAATTACTAAGACATAACTCCATCGAGTAATGAAAGACGATATATACCATATTTCTAAATTGCCCAGGAGATATTGGATGTACAAGCGGGAAAATCAAAAGTCATGGGATATTATAGATATCTCGATCAAGAGAAACACAGCTTATAACACCCCGTTCACCTGGGGACTTAACGGTCCTGGTCTGCCCGATATCACATGGGATAAATTGCGAACCTCCCACAGCTATTCGTATACATAATCTCTTCTGGTTCGTGAATGCAGGGATGGTATAATCAATGCTCATGAAAATAAGGAGATATAAAATGAAGAAAAGAAAAAATATTTCTGTAAACACTACAATTATTATCGTTTTCTTGATTACAACAATTATTATCCCAATCATTATCAATCGTGTGTTGTTCTTACCTTATCCAACAACTGCTAATGACTTGGGAAATAAAGATTGGCTTGCGTTCTGGGGGAGTTTCTTGGGTGGAAGTTTAGGCGGCGTTGCAACTCTATTTGCGGTGTATTACACTCTTAAACAAAATATCGAGCAAAATCAAAATAATCTTAATATTCAATATGAAAAGTCAAGGAAGGACATTATTCCGTATATTGATGTGAGATTATTTCTGGATAATTCTATGGGTAACCCAGCTTACTTTATGTTCAAGGGGTTGTTTGAGGAAGAAGATAAATCAAAAGAAGGACAAGGATCAGAAGAAAAGACAGTACAATTTCCATCAGGTTATATTTTATTTAAAAATGAGAATATAACTTATTCTAACAAGCTAGATAAGAAGTATAAAGCTATTCTTGAGCAAGGTGGGATTGAACAAAGACAAGAGGGTAATGTGATTTCTTTCTATGATTCAAAAATTCAAATGGCAGGAATAACATTGTGTAATATAGGTATGTCTTCTGCGATTGATGTTACTCTTGAATTAAACAGTAACTCTTTTAGTGATTATGCAATCATGCCTTCATTCAATTTGAGAGTAAGTGAATTGAATGTGCTGAGATTCGTATTTGATAGGGATTTTCCAGAGGGAGACCATATATTTATTATTAAGATAAATGATCTTCACGGAAATAGATATGTTCAAACATTTAAAGTGAAATTAAAAAGTGAAGGGAATTATTTAGAAAGAGTTACTCCCCCAAAATTAATTAGCACCGATAGTATATTTGATGAACAAAATTGATAAAAAAACCGTTTAGGAAGCTTTAATTTCCAACGAATAATATCAGTTACAATGGGGAAAACCTCATTAGGACAGTCTGTTTTTTCTCATAAATACCAATATCTCTATTACCTGTAGTAATTTCAGGAAGATAATCATCAAGACCTTCTAAAGAATAATTTATTTTTTCCTCATTGATAGCTGGTATATTCTCCACATTGGGTTATCATGGCTAAAATCAATATCAGTAATTCCATCCGATACCTTATCGACAGATCCATTAATGACCTCTTTCTTTGGCATAATAAAATCCTCTTCATTCCATTACCATAATTATACATTATTTCACTGTATCCTCCTTAAATGCCTTGGAGTTAACGGTGGTCATCAAATCCGCAGTGATTACGAATATTTCTAGTGATAAGCTCAATTTATAAGAAATCCTTTCCAATATTTTGGGGGCTTTTACTTTTGTCTGGAAGGAGGAACAGGGCTGATATTTATAAAAAACTTGAATTAGCACTTCTTCTGACGAGACAAGTTGAAGCGATTATAACAGTATAAGAATTTTACCCCGGGCCACAACTTGAGATATTGCAGCAAGTTGATCTTAGAGTCGGTGAAATATTAGCTGCGTTGCAACCAAAAGAAGATTCAAATTTAGAAGTGCTAGTTAATTCGGAAAAACAATAGAAAGGGGCGAATTATAATGACTAAATCACAAATCGCTACGTCAACAGTAGGTGCAGTTCTTATTCCGACATATGATTATTAATATGGGGAGGCGGACGAAGTCGTAACCATCATGGTCGCGCTTTTATTATCATGGATTGGTTATCAGGTATTAGAGCAGGCAAGAAAGACAACACCCATGCTAGTAAATACGGAATTGATGGAGTCTCCCGAACATTTTTTATGTTACTGCTTCCGGCTGATGGACATCTTTTGAACATGGTGTTTGGACTGCCTGAGGTTTGGAGCACTGTCCATCAGTAACCTATTTCATGTTTTACAAAGCATGAGTCCTAACTTAATTCGGACAGTGTGGGGAGATTCACTTCCATTACCTGTCTTGGATGTAGTGCTCAAGTGGGGAGGTAGTGAGTTGGATAAGAATGTTAAACGCGCTACCAGCAGAAAGGGAGGCGATGATTAATGTCTCTGACACTGGATCGAGTAAAGAGTAAATCATCTACGAGATTTATTGGTTTCCATCCCGTTATTTTAGCTATCACAGTTTTAATTGAACGCTGTTACACTCGGAATGCCTATCCGTTTCACTCAACTATTTCGAACTATTGCTGAGCAAGTCGCTCTAAATGCACTAGGAAGCATTAAACTCAGCTTTAGTGTTATCAATGCAAAGGGTGGAACTAGTTATTATAACTTTGGACTAGCTATCGACCTTGCAGTGTTACTACCCGATGGGAAACAAGTATCTTGGGATATAAAACGTGACGGTGACGGTGGTAAAGTGGCTGATTGGACGGAGGTAGTTCAAGAGGCAAAATCTTTTGGCTTCAACTGAGGCGATGTTTTTTTCCTTAATAAGGATGCACAGCATTTTCAAATGACTTCTGGACTGACAACCTCACAATTACGTGCGGGTACTAAGCCGACTGAAACGGAAATGGCTAAAGATTTGACTAATATAGAGAAGTACAAGGAAGCGGCGAGTTTCTTATGACAGTATTGGTTTAATTTATGGTATCTTAATGGTACCAAGATGGATTACGACGGAATCGTAGAGGGATATACACCAGACTCAATTAAGATTGCTCGTGCCCATTTCGTGCGAGTGCGATTTGAATTTTGAGCAGTGATAAGAACACCCCGCCAACCTTTATTGGTCGGCGAGGTGTTTTTATTTATTCAATTGTGTATTCACTAACTTCAAATGTAAGTATCTTATCGTGTACAACATATTCTGTACGTTTGCTGAAAGGGCCTTTGTTGTTCTCGTGCTTATCTATTCCATAACGTGCAGATTCCGAAGCACTGTCGTACCAATTTAGGAATGTAGTAACTTCTGACATTGGTAGATCAAATTCTTTTTCTAACCCAGTGGTTAGAGTCACTGTCAAAATTGCTCTGTTACCTGTTGGAACTTCCGGAGTAGCAGATGGAGTTGGTACTGGCGTGAAAGTTGGTTCTGGTGTTGGTGTGGTAGTTGGTTCTGGAGCAGGAGTGTAGTTCATTTTTATTTCGCCAATAGTAACAAAATAAGAGTATCCATTATTTTCTGATATATTTAATCTGTATTTTTTATACTCTTTTTCATTATTAAACGCGAATACTTTATCCGCTGATGTAGTCCAACCAGTAATGTTGTTTTGAGTGTCAAGAACAACCCAGTTTTCCCCATCCCATCCTTCGAAAGTCCAATTTTTAGGTGATTCTTTTGCTACATTCTCGTTTTTGCCACGACCTGTTAGAGAGTAAGAGTTAACAATTTGTGGACTTTCAAATTCATAAGCTATCCATCCATATGGCACACCTTCTTTAGAAGCCCACCCATAGTCGTTGTTGTTATTGTTAAATGCGTTGAATGCTTGATGGTCAATACCCCATTCGCTACTTGCACTTACCACTCCAGAAGGAGAAGTATTAGATGTCATTACCGGAATTAAACTTGATACTGTTGTGGTATTTGCTTTAGTAATAGAAACAAAACTAAATAGCAGAAGTAAGGAAAAAATGATAGGTACGTAAATTTTCTTTTTCATATGTATCTCCTTTAGTATGTTTATAGGAATCAAAGATACATAATGCAACAAAAACAGTCCAAACAAAATTTCTTAAATATGTAATAAAAAGTGTGTTATATTTATTAATTCATAATAATTACATTTAGTGATTGGATTTCCGTTGATTTCCGAACGCGAGTTTGGTTGTTATGCAAACGAAAGTTCTTATTTTGGGGAGGCTATCAACATGCAAATGTAGATTGGTCAAACCATTGAAATTGTTTACTTAGATAAGTTGGCAAAATCACTAAGCAAATTGAAGTGAAGGGCATAAAAGATGAAAAGAATCTTGCAACTTGTCTAAACACTGGAGCGCCAAGGCTGTTTCAAGCGATAAACATATTAACTTGGCAGCCAAGTGATAAATGAGCATTGTATAAAGCCATTAACTGATAAAGAAAAGAAGTACTCAGATCATTAATTAGGATGATCGAAATCAATCCCTACCCACTAACGTGAACTTGCCAAGGAGGTAGGGTTATCTTCTGTAGCGGTAATACATACGCACATGGAGCGCCTAGAGATTAAGAGGTACATACCCAGAGAGGTAAGAACATACCTCGTAAGGGAGTCGACGGATGGGCTTCTCTGCTTTTCTCGGTGGTACTGTCATGTCTACTTTTATTGTACAGGCAAAAGATCTATATTTTGAAGAGGAAAAGTATAGTCATTTTGATGAGAATTTTTACAGCGGTTTTGGAATAATTAAATATTTTTGTTGATTTACTGGAGTAACTGTGTGGTGATTTTTACTGAGGTTATAGTATCGAGACTGAGACAACTAATTTCTAGCTGACATTACGATACTATAATTCGCAATGAGTGAATTGGATTCAATTCCAGAGCGTTATATACATAAAAGCTGCTTTACTGTTCGAAGTGGGAGTAGTTCATGAGAATAGTTAGGAATTTATAATTAAAAGAATGAATAAATGATTTGTGATTCTGAAAACCTTGCTCTACTCAATGCCACCAACAATTTATAGTTTCTTTATATGGATGTTATTTTCTATATCTACTCAAAAACTAGACATTATTATGATGATTATATAAGAGAAAGTTTTGTGAAATGAAATAATATATAATTACTTAATTTGTAATTTGATGTAATATATCTCATGGGAGTTCTCATTTACAGGGGGTATTAACATGAGGTTAAAGAAATTTAGTGTGACGAATTACAAGGTCTTTTGTGAGAAGTTTTGTATTCAATTTTCTGAGAAAGATATTGTTATACTAACTGGGAAAAATAATACTGGGAAATCAACTTTTCTTGAAGCAATCAACCAATTTTATCTTCCGACAGTCGCCAAAACTAAAATACCGATAGAATGTTATTCAGCTCAAGACGAGAATAAAATTATTGAATTAGAAGCTGTGTTTGTAATAGATGGAGAAGAATTGACGATTATAAAGAAGTATGCAAATGACAATGGTAAATACTATGATACTGAAGGCAAAGAAATAAAGAGGGGACATGCAATAAAAACAATTCTAGATCAAATTCTGGAAAACTCTCCGTATTACATAACTCCTTATATGACAACCGATGAAGTGGACAAGCAAGTGAACGATATTTATTCTCAGATATTAACATCCGAATTAACAAGACTTGAGAATGATAATTCAGATGAATCGAAATCTAAACAAGAATATTTAGAAGTTAAAAAAGCTATTCCCAAATTACTTTCACAATTGAAAAGTAATACAGATCAAGCTCTAAGAGCAGTAAGTGAAAAAGTTTCTAAAAATCTACAAGGTTTATTTTCAAACAAAGATTTACAGCTTGCAGTAGCAGGTGGCGAAAGCAACGGCTTCTCGATAGCAGATATGGTCAAATCAACAAATTCTAGTGTCACTATTGATAATAAGTTGTATAGGGGAATGCCTTTGTCTACACAGGGTACAGGGATACAAAGGATGAGCCTGATCTATATATTTCAAAATATGATTGAACAAGGGTTACTAGGGACTAATAAAGATAAGATGTTATTGATTGACGAACCAGAAGCATTTTTGCATCCTGAAGCGGTTAGGGCATTAAGCCGTTCGTTATATGCGATTGGAAATGAAATGCCATTAATTATTTCAACTCATTCACCAGTTTTGATTGACTTATCAGAAAATCATACTTCAATTCAAGTTTTTCGTATTGGCACCAATAAGGCAATTGAGTTATTTCAATCCTCAAATTCAGTTTTTGACAATAACGATATTACTAACATGAAGATACTCAATTATGTGGATTCTTATGTGAATGAATTTTTCTTTGCCAAGAATATAGTTGTTGTGGAAGGAGACACGGAATACGTAGCCCTAAATCATTACATTAAAGATCGTGAACTTCCTATTCACGTTATCAGAGCAAGAGGAAAAGGAACAATTTGTTCTCTAATGAAAATACTCAATCAATTCAAAACACCTTATATCATCATGCATGATATGGATAATAATAAAAAATATGAACAGAAAACATTAAAAGCACAATTAACAAATTGTAAAAATATATTCAAATTAAAGACTGATGCAACCCAAATCTATTCATCTGTAGCGAATTTTGAACAGGCAATTGGAATTGGAGATGTAGCAGATAGAAAAAAGACAGCAACAATATTTCGAATCATGAATGAGGCAGATGGTTTGCCTATTAAAAATCGAATTTATACCTTTTTCGATACGATATTTAACATTGAAAAGTCTGATAAGATTGGTATAGATATAATTGAAATTACTCACGAGAGTATTTATGAGGAGTTCTTTTTACCACTTATTGATAATGACGAAGTGGCAGCAGAGATAGAGGATTATTTAGACTGATTGTTCTGTGATATAGGCTTTTTATGTGATACTTAAAATCCTGCTGTACGTGAGTACCGTACGGGTTCGACCCCCGTCCTCGGCATCACAGTGAAAACCTTGAGAAATCAAGGTTTTTTTTGTTTTTCTTGAGTAAAGCTTCCATCAAAAGCTAAGGTTCTGTATATCTGGGAATCACATTCAAACACACAGGACTCAGGGTAATAACACTCCTTTTCAGTGCTTGTCTAATCACAAGCTCTGGAGGGAGTTTTTTAATATGTAAGATTTCATGAACCGCCGTATATCAAACGGTACGCACAGTGGTATGAGAGATCCGAGCCCATTGATTACTGTCGAATAACATCTTAATTTGTTGTATTATTGATTAATCTAGTTTTCAAGAACCAAGGAGGGTTAAAGTTTGCTTACACTGAGAAGAGCCGACCCGGGTCAAAGTAAAAAGCTCAGTCTTACATCGCTGCTTACGGGCTTGGTTACGCTGGTGGTTCTACTAACCTCAAGCATCCTTCTGATTGGCTCTTACGAGTCCAAAAAACAGTCCTTGATGGAGACTACACTCCATCTGAATTACTACAACGCTGACCGAATGACCAAAACAATGGATTCCTTATTTCAGTCCATGCGCAGCAGTTTGGAATACAGTGCTGACACACTCTCCGATGACGAAACCTCAACGCCGAAGCAAGTGGATGATAATTTGGAACTGATGCGCAATAGTAGCAATTACTTCAATTCTATCGCCGTGCTCGATGCCGACGGGCTGATCCGCAATGTAGTACCGGCTAGTTTGGGGTCAGTAGGAAACCATATTACTTCTAAGGTCGGTTTGGAAGCTCTGGCGTTAAAAAAACCTTACATATCCTCCCCCTACATGACCCAAACCACCAATAGACTAATCGTTTTTATGAGTCAGCCGATTTTTAGCAAGAATGGTACATATCGCGGTATTTTGAGCGGCACATTTTATCTGCAGGAGAACAATATTTTGTCTATGATTTTTGGCGACAATAACGTGGACGATTCTGGCTCCTATTATTATATTGTGGATTCCAGCGGGCATCTGTTGTACCACCCGGATAAGCAGCTCATTGGGGAGGATGTCAGCAATAACAAGGTTGTGCAGAAACTCATGAATGGGGAGAGTGGGGAACAGCAAGTGCGTAACACCCGTGACGTTGAAATGCTTGCCGGATACTCCAGCGTTCCAGCCAACGGATGGGGAATTGTGGTCGTTTCGCCGATTAGTGTCATCCATCATCAACTGATGGGGCACCTTCGGACCATTCTCTGGTATTCGTTGTTTCCGTTCATTATCCTCCTGATGGGCGTCATTCTCGTAGCACGCAAGCTGGCCCGGCCTTTTGTGTACCTGGCAAATCTGGTGAGCAGGATGGGCAAGGAAAGGATTGAATTGCCAGAAGCGAAGCCGCAATGGAGCCGAGAGGCAGATCTGCTGACCAAGGCTGTGTTGCTTGCCGTGACGGATATTCAGAAGCAGACGGATCAACTGACCCAAGAGGCTACGACGGATGCTCTGACCGGTTTAATGAACCGGAGATCGTTAGAGTATACGATGAGTCAGTGGATTGACTCAGGACAACCGTTTTCGCTCATTGTACTGGATGTAGACAAATTCAAACTCGTGAACGACACTTACGGTCATCTCATCGGCGACGAAGTGCTGAAACTTGTAGCCAAAGTTATAGTTACCTCGGTTCGTCCAGACGATGTTTGCTACCGCTACGGCGGTGAAGAGTTCATCATCTTGCTAGCCCACACAAGACCTGAGGAAGCTTTCATCATAGCTGAAAGAGTCCGGCGGGCAATGGAACAAAGCAGGGGGCCAATCGAGACACAGGTTACAATCTCTCTAGGAATCGCCCATTATCCTTTTCATACATTGGAGCGGGAGGGGCTGCTGGAGAAGGCGGATCAGGCGTTATACTTGGCCAAGAGCAGGGGAAGAAACCAGACGATGGTCGCTGATGTTTGAAACAATGGCTACGCAGACCTGCCATATGTGGGCTGACCGAATGCTGCATATCAGCACGGGTGGCACGAAGTCAGCGGGCAGCAAAGGACGAAAGTGTAACCTTCTAAGCTGAACAAGGAAAATGTTATTCGCTATTATGAATGTTCGGAGCGGAAACAGTATTTCATCTTTGATGAAATACTGTTTTTTGTGCGGATGTTAATTATGTTCAACACGTTGCAATAATTCCTTTAAAGCCTTCATCTGCCGGCCTTGAAGTTCTCCCTCTACAATCGAATTCCGTATAGATTCTACATCCTGAGCCTTCACTTTACCCCCATGATGGAAACGATTGAATGCTTGATAATCTAGCGGCAGCATATCTTGTTCCATTTTGAGATGTATTTTTGCTGTCATGCGTGGCCCCATCACAAAACTCATAATCTTACCGATTAGACCATGCTTGGGCAGGGATGCTATTTCACCCTGAGCACGGCAAGCGAGCTGCCAAAGATCTTTATTTGCAATAACGGCTGAGAATTTAGGCCAACCTACGATATCACAAGCAGCGTATACAGGAAAACCTATACTAGAGTAAATATTGAACATCGCCGGACTTACTTGACCACAGCGTGAGACCCCAGAGTTATTGTAAAGTGCGCTAAATTGTTTGGCAGCTGATTTATTATTGTTCTCGACCTGGAAACCGACCTTGTTCGCCGGATGTTTGTAACAGACAATGGCTTGGTTAATGAGTTTGGGGTCTGTTGGTGCATGCACAGGCAAATCAGCCTTGGATTGATGACTTAACGTACCCAGTATTCCTCTTAACAGCTGGTCTTCCGGAAGTCTCATGTACTGAATGTAATGTTCACGAATCCCGCTTCCAAACGCACTCATAATCACCGTAGTTTTAGAATTACGAACGACATCTCCCAATTTGGATAACGTAGCTACGCCTTCTGGTGAACGGCTCACATTTCCGTCCAATGTAATAATAATAAATTGATACTGCTGAGGTTCTATTTCTTCTATATCTTCTATGACATTAAAGTTGCTAAAATCTTTCAATGTAGCATCGTCATAGCAATATAGTTTCTGAGGAGGAGCGAAGTCTGCTTTTCGTCCTTTTCGTACAAGAAAGGTAACATCGGTGCCTGATAAGTGTAGATGGTAACCTACAGAGAAACCTACTGCTCCTGCACCTACTATAAGAATGTTTGTTTTATCTGAAGTGATTGTCATTGTTAGTTCATCTCCTTGTATTATATAAAAATAGATTTTGGCTTATTAATTCCTCATTAAGTGGACATGTGTTGATTTAATGTCGTGTTGTCAGTATAATCTATACGTCTGAACAATCACAATAATCAATACCTTTGTAAATGTTATGAAGTAAACAGATTACATCTATTATGTTGAAAGGATAGAACAGGAGGAGCATATGGTTGGAACCAAGAATAACAGAAGAACTAAATATACGATTAATCTCATTAAAGAGAGCTTCCTGGTTTTATTAGAAACTAAAAAGTTACCTCAAATAACGGTCACTGAAATATGTAACTACGCTGATATCAACCGTGGCACCTTTTATTTGCACTACAAAGATCCTTTTGAATTATTTGAAGTGATGCAGAATGAATTTAATAAAGAATTGGTGGAAGCATTACAAGAAGGAGGCAGTCCTTGCACATCTGAAGAATCCATGGTCAAACTGTTAAACATTATTCAAGATAAGAAAACCATGTATCAGCTTCTAATTTCAGAGAGTGGAAAAAGTGAATTTTTAACACGAGTTTTACTTGAACAAAATTGGAACGAACCCTTTCTAAGGGACTATTCTTTCACTTACAAGGTTTATGGATCTATTGGTGTCATTAATCAGTGGCTCGAGTCAAACGGGGGAGAAAGTCCGCAAACCATTGCCAATATAATTTATTCTTTGGGTCATCAGAACAAATAGTTTGAAAAATACACACTAAGAGTGGCATTTTAGGAAGCTATATAATAATTACTGCAATAATGTACTATTTATCAACAACTTTAAGCTGTAATATTATCGTTACATTATCGGACCAGCATAAATCCTGTACAAAAAATGAGTATACGTAGAGGGGAATTATGTGATCTATAGGAGCGTGTTACTATTTCAAAATTCGTCGAAATTGGTTACCCAATTTATGAAGGAATGCCTATTTTTCCAGGATTACCAGAAGTGAAATTAGATCCTAGAGAGCGCTTGATTAAAGGAGATGAATGGAACGGAAGTGTGTTAAGCATTTATCTTCATGCTGGTACCCATGTCGATGCACCATGGCATCATTTGAATAACGGTAAGGGGATAGATGCTGTTCCTATAGAAGACTTCATCTACAGAAGCCCACTATTAATTGACTGCCCGCTTGGCCCAAACGGCTTTATCACAATCGACATGCTTGAGGAATATGAAGAACTTAATGAAGCGGATATTCTAATCTTCAACACGAGCTATTGGAAACACAGAGATACGGATTTCGAAAAATACGCCAATAATTTTCCTGCTGTCTCTTCGGAAGCTGCCGAATACATCCGGACGAAGCTCCCAAACTGCAAAGCAGTAGCTATTGATACCTTGAGCATTGAAAATTTGGCAGAAGCAAAAAGAAACGGCTATTTTGTCCATCATGCCTTTTTAGATCATGAGAAATATAAAGAGCCGACAATGCTCATTTATGAAGATATTAACCCAGCTCCATTAGTTGGCAAAAAACTCATTTCTGCCTTCGCAGCACCACTTCGTATTAAAGACCATGATGCTTCTATCATTAATGTAATCGTTGAAATAGAAGATTAAAGGCTATTCAGTAATAATTGTTTCGCCTGTGATTATATCTGCAACATCATCTCGGACTGTTCCTATACCGTAGGGGTTCTATCCCCGTCTTATCATCCTTGACCAGAAGATCGCATGACTCTCATGAAATATTGAGGTCATGCGATTTTTTTATTTTAAAAATCAGAGCATTACAGATCGTCGCTGCCGAAGATATTTTGGAGTTGAATTCTGAATAAATTAATAGTTGACAAGGAACCTATCATACCGTTCCTAAAATCAGTGAGCAAGGGGATTTGAGACAAGGATTTGCCCAAATTGCCAGTGCGCCGTTGGAGGGAATCATCAATGCTGCTGATGTCGTCGCCTTCGTCCTGATTGTAGGGGGAGCTTTTAGAATTATTCTGCAGACGGGGGCGATTGACCGGGCACTGATGGCTTTAGCCGGAAGACTCAAAAGTGATTCCGATAGCCATGGTGATTTTCAGCGGTATTCCAAAATGATATTCTAAACCGCCAACACTTCATCAACGAGAACGATGGGATAGAAGTAAGTTTCTCGAATCGGGATAAATTAATTATTGGCGGCTTCATCTTTACCTTGGGGCTTATTGTCTGGGGAATACTGAGCAAAGGCTGGTATATGACTGAGATCGGAGCGCTTTTCTTTGCACTTGGTATTTTTTCAGGGATTGTCACCCGGATGAGTCAAAAGGAAATTGCCGAGAATTTTGTTAAAGGTTGCGGAGAATTTATCTACGTGTGAGTTGTAATTCATCTTGTCAGCGTTTGTAACGATTTTTGGCACAAGTATCTTAGTCCTGATGGTCAAGAAACCCTTGATTTATCAGGGCTTTTTTAATGGTTTTCCTTGAGTATTATTAAAGATACTCTAAATGGCTAAAACTGATTTTAGGTTCAAAAGCTCGTGGATCAATTGTTGGCACAAATCGTAGTGTGGAGGCGGTTAAATGAACACTATTGGGGCAAATATTAAACAACTACGAAAAATACATAATCTTAATCAAACGGATTTTGCTAATAAAATCGGTGTTTCTCAAGGCAGCCTTAGTGATTTGGAATCTGGAAAAGGTAAGCCGGCAATAGAGACGGTTTTCTCAATTTGCTCTGAGTTCGGTTGTTCTTATGAATGGCTTTTAACCGGGAAGGAGCATTCAACTATTGGTGAATTAAGTGGAGTTATTGCAGACTGTTAAGGGGCTTAACCCTAGAGAACAACTAGAACTGTGACAGATCGCAAAAATTAAGCGTGATTTACTGTAAAGATGATCAAGCGGAAATAAAAACGTAAAATTGAAATTTTGACGTAGTTTTACATCTTCACATCCAGATGTCGAAGCAGCAAATGGAAGCAGTATATTGTTACCAGACCTATACATGGAATACCACATGAAGCAGACCAGATTGCCCGCCGCCATAATAAGTGAACACTGCGTTGCCGCCAGTATTCAGTTGGGGCAGGACTTCGCTCAACGTTCCCCCCATCTCTGTTTCATGCTTCATAGAATCGCCCTTGAAACCGTCAGTTTGGCTAATTGTATTATTTTTTACGTATGAGGCAACAAAATCAGTGAGCTCTGCTACTGTTGGATCGTTCAACATTTGCCGCAGAAAGGCATCAAACGGAATGGACTGACCGTCACAAGCATAATTACTCAATCGCGCAGCTTCCCGTCAACTTGAGCCATGATTAGTGAATCCGCACCATGTTATGCGGAGGGCCCCCTGCCTATTGATAATAAGGGACGGAATCCGCTAAATAATCATGCCCTGTCTTGACACCGGACTGGAGCAGCCATATGGTACAAGTGACAAGAACATACAAACATAGGGAGATACATGCTCAAGAAGGGGGAACTATGAATATATTCACAGCCTATGGCCGTAAGATCCGGCAGCAGATCGCCGGCAGGTATTACCGGATATCCATCAAACAGAGGATTCTGTTCTCGTTCATCGTGCTGATTACGCTGTCCATCGGTGCAATGGGCAGCTTCTCGTATTGGATTGCCGCGCAGGAGATCGAGGATAATGCCTACGCCGGCAGCCGGGAGACCGTAAGCAAGACGGCACAGCTGCTGGATTCCCGCCTGAATGATGTGGCGCTGTCTGTGCAGTCCCTGATGCTGAGCGATGCGTACCGCAAGATGATGCTCGATGTGTTCAGCCATGATGTGTCGAATTACTATGTCCATCTGTCGGATCTGCAATATGTGCTCTCCCAGGTAACGTTCAATCAGCCGATCATCGAAAACGTGCTGATCGTTACCCCGATTGGCGATTTCTATTCCACTACGCAGATCCGGGCGCAGGACAACTCGTTCTACGGCTCGGAATTATATGATCTGAGCAAGGAGCGGCCGGGCGGCTACTGGGCCAAAGGACATTATGACCGGTTGTTCACGGGCAGCCAGCGGGTGGTCTCCTTCGTAGTCCGGGGGATTTATGAATACCCTTACACGCCGATCAGCAATGTATTTATTGTGGTCAATATCAGGGAGAGCCGGATAGATGAGCTGCTGAATACAGGCGGAGAACAAGCAGGGAGAAATTATTATCTGGTGAGCGGGGAAGGAGAGGCGGTGGTGGAGTCCCGCTGGCCGTTCCGGGGCAGGTTCCCCTGGAAGCCGGTGCTTGCCGAAGCCGGGAAAGCGGCCGATCCGCAGGACCACTACTACAGCTATGGCGGCAAGGAGTATCTGGTTAATTATACAAGCTCAGCGGTATCACCCGACTGGATCATCTCCGGCATGCAGTCGCGGGACCAGCTGCTGGGCAAGCTGCAGCGGGTGCAGCGCATTACCCTCTATGTCATTGTTGTTTTCCTGCTGGCCACCTGGCTGATCTCCAACCAGCTGACATCTGTGCTGCTGAAGCCCCTGTTCAAGCTGCGGCGGCTGATGCGCAGAGTCGAAGAGAACCAGCTCAGCGTGGTGTATGAGAGCCGTTATGAGGACGAGGTTGCCCAGGTGGGCTTTCAGTTCAACCGGATGATGTCAGAGATTAAGACGCTGATCGCAGATGTGAAGACCAAGGAGGAGGACAAGCGGCATGCAGAGATCCGCGCGCTTACGGCCCAGATGGAGCCGCACTTTCTGTACAATACACTCAATACCATTTATTGCAAATCGGTCATGGGGGAGAATGACGATGTAAATGAGATGATCCTGTCGTTGTCGCAGATGTTCCAGATCGGGCTCAGCGGCGGCAAGGATCTGATTACCCTTGCGGATGAGCTGTCCCACGTGCGGCAGTATTTCGCTATTCAGCAGAAATGCTATGAAGGTCTGTTCGAATACACGGTGACGGTAGAGGATGAGGCACTGCTTAGCTGTCTGATGCCCAAGATTATCCTGCAGCCGGTAGTGGAGAACAGCATCCAGCATGGATTCAGCGACCGGACTATAGGAGGCAGGATAGACATCACGGTCAGCCGGGAGCAGGGGCTGCTGCATATTTGCATTACCGACAATGGACGGGGACTTGATGCTGTACGGGTCAAGCAGGGGATGGTCAGGGCTCCGCAGTCAAGGAAAGGTTATGCCCTGTTCAACATCAGGCACCGGCTGGCGCTGTATTACGGGGACGAAGCCCGTATGGATGTGGGCGGCGAACCAAGTAAGGGATCACGGACGGATCTGTGGATTCCCTCAGAAGAGGAGAGATGAAGGATGGACCGGAAGCTGGAGCTGGAAAAGTTCAAATTATGTGTAATCGACGATATTAAAAGTGTGGTGGAGATGGTCTCGAGCAAGCCGCCATGGCAGGAGCACGGTATTGAGGTAGTCGGTACAGCGCTGGACGGTGAAGCGGGGCTGCAGATTATCCGCGAGACCCGGCCGGACATTGTGCTGACTGATATCCGGATGCCAAGAATGGACGGTCTGCAGATGACCCGGGCGATTCTGGAGGAACTGCCGGACTGCAAGATTATTATCCTCAGCGCCTACTCGGAGTTTTCTTATGCCCAGGAAGCCATCCGACTAGGGGCGCTTGATTTCGTCAAGAAGCCCTTTTCCCTGGACGAGATTGTGCAGGCTGTGCTGAAGGCCAGGGAGTTGTGCCGGGAGGAGCGTCAGGAGACCACCAGACTTTCTGTGATGGAGGCCAAAATTAGAGAAAGTCTACCTATTCTCCGCCAGGAATATCTTATCTTCCTGCTGCACCACCAGACGACAGAATCGGATGCACGTTCTCGTTGGGCCTATCTCGATATCCCTCTGGACCAGCATGATTTCTTCGTATTTGTCGCCGAAATCGATCATTTCACGGAGAAGCTGAGCGGCCAGCCTGTGCAGGAGGTCGAGCTGCTGCGGTTCAGCCTGCATAATATTCTCGAAGAGACGATTTCCGCCTGGACCCGCGGCGTCATTATCCGGGAGGCGACAGACCGGTACGTCTGCATCATGAACGGCTCGGACCCGGATACGGCGGCGCTGGTTACGGAGACCTGCTGCACGAATGTAAGCCGATTCTCCAGGCATACGCTTTCCATTGGCGTGGGGCTGGGCGTAGCGGCGATCCAGGAGCTGGGTGTAGCGTACAGGCAGGCGATTAGCGCGCTGGGTTATCATTTCTACACCGGAGGAAACGGGGTCTACATTTACAGCAATATTGAGAATAAACCGCTCGCACTTCACAGCTACTCCGCCGCCGTTGAGCAGGAGTTACTGTTCGCCCTGCGTTCCGGCAATTCTGCCAAAAGCCTGCAGATGCTCGATCAACTATTCGCGGAGCTGCTGGACAGCGGGCTTTTGCCTGAGCCGCGTTATGTGGAAAGCGTCGGCTATGAGCTGGGCTACAGGATCTGCCGGGTCCTGCTGGAGCAGTTCCCCTACGGGCAGGTGGAGCCGCTGGAGCACAGGATTGCCGTCTTGAAGAACCGGGTGCATCCTTCCCTGCAGGATATCCGGGACCTGCTGTCCGGGCTGTGCCGGGAGGCCTGTGCGCTGGTTACGGAGGCCCGTTCCCTGGAGTCCACGCGGATTATCCGCCAGGCCGCCGCTTATATCGATAGCCATCTGGATACGGGGCTGTCGCTGGAGCAGGTGGCGAAGCAGATTAACCTCAGCCAGGGGTATTTCTCCAACCTGTTCAAGAAGGTGCAGGGGATTTCGTTTCAGCAGTATGTGATGCACGAGAAGATGGAGAAGGCTAAGGCGATGCTGATCAGCGGCCGGCAGGTTCAGGAGATCGCCCAGGATCTCGGGTATGAGCACAGGCGCTATTTCAGCGAGGTGTTCAAGAAATATACCGGAATGACCCCGTCCGAGTTCAAACTGCATTATCTTGGAAAAGAATAAAAATGCGCAGGGGAGGCATGTCCGCAGGGCGGAGGTGGCCTCCCTTCACTGTATAAAGCTCCTGCAGAAATCTGCCCTTAAAGTGGGCTTACCCGCCTTATCCGGATGCGCCAATCCGTCTATAATCAGGTTGTAAGCGAATACAACAGGGATATATAAGGGGGAACTACCAATGATGAAGCGTATGCTAATAACATCTCTGAGCCTGGTCCTGGCACTTGGCCTGACAGCCTGCGGCAACGGTAACGGTGGCAATGCTGCAGAAGGTAAGGGAGACGGGAAGACAGGCGGCTCGGGGGACAAGACCAAAATCAGCTACTGGACCGGCGACCGTCACGATGCGGATTTCGTGAAGGACAAGGTAGCCGAGTTCAACGCAACCAATACTGACGGGATTGAGGTGGAGCTGGTCGTCAAGGGCGACGACTTCGATACCGCACTCGATCTGTCCTTCCAGACCTCCGATGCGCCGGATGTAATCCGGGTGAAGGAGAATACCATCCAGACCTTCTACAAAAAAGGCTTTCTCGCTCCCATTGACGAGTTCCTCACCGATGAGCTGAAGACGAAATTCCCGGTCATGCCGGATCTGAATGAATTTGACGGCAAGCGTTACAGTCTGCCGAATTATGGAACAACCATGCGTCTAGTATACAACAAGGATCTGTTCGCCAAAGCAGGCGTTGAGCATCCGCCAGCTACCCTGCAGGAGCTGGTGGATACCGCCAAAAAATTGACGGAAGCCGGTAAAGCGGACGGCGCTTACGGCTTCGCCCAGAACTTCAAAAGCCCCGGAAGCGCGTTTGCGCGTTCGGCGCGGGTGATTGCGGAGATGAGCGGCTACGGCGGTTTCGGGTATGATTTCAAGACGGCCCGCTACGATTTCAGCGGCTTCGAGTCGATCATCAATGCTTTTAAGCAGATCCGGGACAACGGCAGCATGCTGCCGGGTGTGGAATCGCTGGATATTGATCCGCTGCGGGCGCAGTTTGCAGAGGGCAAAATCGGAATGTATATGTCCTACTCCTCGGAGCCGGGCGTCTACAAGAATCAGTTCCCGGCCAAGATTGACTGGGCAGCCGCTCCGGTTCCGACCATCGACGGCACCGTGAAGGGGGCTTCGGGCTTCCTCGGGGGCCAGTGGCTGGCGCTGAGCTCGAAGTCGGAGCACAAAGGAGCAGCCTGGAAGTTCATGGAGTTCATGTACGGCGATCAGGTGCTGACGGATTATCAGGAAAAAGGCTTTGGCATCTCCATGGTTCCATCCGTCAGCGCAGTAGCCAAGACACCGGATGTGAACGGCATTGAAGGCTTCCTGCCGAACAAGCACGATGGAGTGTGGCCGGTCTATCCGTCTGTAGCACCGGAAGGGATGAAATCGGATGACGCCTTCTTCAAGTATATGCTGAACGGCGGCGATCTGAAGGCAATTATCGCCGATCTGAACAAACGCTATAACACTGCACTGGACAGCGTGATTGCGAATGATGGCGTGAAGGCCGAGCCGGATGCCGGCTTTGACCCCGCCGCATTGGGCGGCAAGTTCGCCAAGTAGATGGAAGGTCAGGGATAGAGATATAGGCCAAAGCAGAGGGATGAGGAAGCAGCTTTCCCATCCCTCTGCTCTGGCCGCAAGGGAGAGGAGCCGGAAGAAACCAGATGAACAAAACAAAACAAGCCTTATTTTCATACAGCTTTATCTTTCCAAGTGCCTTGCTCACGTTGGTCCTCGGGATTTATCCGATTGCCTGGGCGTTCCGCTATATGTTCTATGATTACAAAGGGTTCGGAACGGCCCGGTTTACCGGGCTGGCCAATTTCAGCCGCATCCTGAAGGATACCCAGTTCTGGGATTCGGTGGTGAACACGTTTGTCTATGCAGGCGGCAAGCTGCTGATCACTATTCCGCTGGCTCTGCTGCTGGCCTCCATATTGAATCGGGGGCTGCGGGGCAGACAGCTGCTGCGGGGGATTTTCTTCATGCCGACCGTCATCAGTACCGCCGTAATGGCCGTAGTCTTCTTCACGATCTTTAACTCGTATAACGGGATTCTCAACCAGTTCCTGATCCGTTCGGGCCTTTCCGATTCCGGTGTGGACTGGCTGGGGCCGAAATATGCCATGCTCACCGTCATTTTGGTTGCGGCTTGGGGGGCGGTCGGCAATTACATGCTGCTCTTCCTCGCCGGTCTGCAGAATATCCCGGAGGATGTTTATGAAGCCTCTTCCCTGGACGGAGCAGGCAGACTCCAGCAGTTCCGCTATGTCACCCTGCCGATGCTCGGGCCTGTCATGCAGATGGTCATTATGCTGGCGATCATTACAGCTTTGAAGGGATACGAGAGCATTATGGTGCTGACCGAAGGCGGTCCTGTAGGCAAGACAGAGGTGATGTTCCTGTATTTGTACAAATTATTTTTCCCTGTCGGCGGAGGCAGCGCGGCGGTCCAGGTCCAAGAGTTCGGATACGGCAGTGCGGTCGCCTTCGTGTCTGCGGTCATCGTCGGGATCATATCGCTCATTTATTTCTACGCATCCAGACGTATGAATCAGACCGATTGAGGAGAGAGGCTATTATGAGAATAAGAACCATACTGGGCAATATCATCCTGTGGATTTTTTTGCTGGCATTTGCTTTTATCACCCTGATTCCGGTTGTTATCACCATTCTCGGCTCCTTCAAGACAAATGCCGAACTGACTGCGGGAGCCACCTTCCTGCCGGATAGCTGGCATTTCTCGAACTATGCCGAAGCCTGGGCACAGGCGAATTTCTCCAGATATACGCTGAACAGCCTGATTGTCTCTCTAGCGGCGGTGGTTGGCACGCTGCTGGTATCATCCATGGCGGCTTATGTGGTGGACCGGATGGATTTTGCAGGCAAGAAACTGTATATCGGCCTGCAATCCTTCACTATGTTCGTGGCAGTAGGGGCGGTCGTGCTGCGTCCGCAGTTTGATCTGATGGTCAAGCTTCATCTGCACAGCAGCCTGTGGGGGGTCATATTGATTCTGATCTCCGCCCATGCTTCGATCTTCTTCATTCTGTCCAGCTTCATGAAGGGGATTCCCCGTGAGCTGGATGAGGCGGCGCTGATGGACGGCAGCTCCCCCGGCCGCACCTTCTGGCGGATTATTCTGCCGCTGCTCGGACCCGGACTCGGCGTAGGTGCGCTGTTCACCTTCCGCGGCGCGTGGAATGAATATCTGCTGCCACTCGTGTTCACGATGACGAAGCCGGAGCTGCAGACGCTGACTGTCGGGCTGGCGAACCTGAAATACGGGATTTCGGCCGCTTCCCAGACCCACTATATGATGGCAGGCGCCTGCTTGTCCATTCTGCCGATTCTCGTAGCCTATCTGTTCGCCAACAAATCCTTCATGCAGATGACAGCCGGTTCCCTCAAAGGGTAGCGGTCCGGCCCTGCGCAACCCATATTCCATATTTGACATTCAAGGAGGTACACCCCATGACTCAACACGCTCCGGCAATTCTGCAATCTGCCCCGTTCATCCGGCGGTATCCGGGCAATCCTGTGCTGGATGCAACGAAGGTTCCTTACCCCACCGCACTGGTATTCAATGCCGGTGTAACGAAATTTAACGGCAAGTATGTGATGATCTTCCGTAATGATTACGGCTCACTGGTAGATCAGACGCTTGAGCCGCACCACACCACGGATCTCGGCATTGCTTACAGTGACGACGGGCTGAGCTGGACCGCCGGCCCGAAGCCAGTGTTCAAAATTCATGACGAGGAAATTATCCGCGCCTACGACCCGCGCCTGACCGTGATCGGCGGCCGTTGTTATATGTGTTTTGCCGTGGATACGCACCATGGCATCCGCGGCGGAATTGCCGTTACCGATGATCTGGAGCACTTCGAGGTGCTCAGCCTGTCTACACCGGACCTGCGCAATATGGTACTGTTTCCCGAGTTGATCGGCGGCAAGTATGTCCGGCTGGAGCGTCCCTTCACGGTATACAGCCGCGGCGGCCGGGACCGCTTCGATGCCTGGATCTCCGAGTCGCCGGACCTGAAGCATTGGGGCAACTCCAGCCTACTGCTCGCCGTCGAGCAGGTGCCGTTTGCCAATGACAAGGTTGGCCCGGCCGCACCTCCGGTCCGGACGGATAAGGGATGGCTGACCACCTTCCATGCGGTGGATGTGGACCCGGCCAGAGGCAAGCAAGGTTGGGAGGACACCTGGAAGAAGCGCTATACCGCCGGAATTATGCTGCTGGATCTGGAGGACCCCCGCAAGGTGATCGGCATGAGCAGGCAGCCGCTGCTGGCACCGGAGACAGACTATGAGATTGGCGGGGGCTTCCGCAATCATGTGATTTTTCCGGGAGGGATGATTGTGGAGGATGACGGCGAGGTCAAGATCTATTACGGCTCTGCGGATACGGTGGAATGTCTGGCAACGGCCCATGTGGACGATCTGCTCCGGCTCTGTCTGGAGCCGGAGCATAGATAAGATTGGAAGCAGGCTGAGGGCGGAAATGCGGAGTAACAGTAGGGCCATGTGCCATGATTGGAGCGGCTTACGCGGAGATTGTGCATGAAGTGCAACAATGCTAAATCAATAGCAGTGACCGTGGGGAGATTGTGCATAAAATGCAACAATACAGCTCAGTAGTAGCGACCAACGCAGAAATCCTGCACAAGGTGAACAAAACCGGGGCCGTATTTTAAAAGGAAACTTTGCTGATGCAGAAAAGGTTAGTATTACTCTGCCACTTCCGAAGCTGAACAGGAATATGACGACTTTATGAAAAGAGTAATAGAGCATCACTGGTGAAATCATTATTCACTGATGACAGAGTATTTTCTGAAGATATGAAAGAGGTGTTTATTTATGCTAAAAAGGTTAAAACTATTAAGTTTAATTGTTTGTATGCTCGCCAGTCTTTTAGCTGTCGTTCCTTTGACAGCAAGAGCGGCGGGCACAATTGTAAGCTATCCATTACCGTCGATCTATACCACGACCAGTCAATACACGGTAACAGCAGACTCTACAAATATACCGGTAATCGACACTTCGGCGGTATTTGTAAACTATAATTATTGTAATTTCTCTTTTTCAGGAACTACTACAATCACAATAACAGCAAGCGAGTCAATCAATACCTATAATATTTCTCCCAAAGCTTTGGGAATCACTGCAACAAAGAGCGGAAATACACTTACATTTACACTTTCATCACCAACATATCTTATAGTTAAAATCAACAACCTGAAAGATCTGGTTATTGCGGCAGATGCTCTTGAAACCAATGTTCCGGCTTCATCCGGTACAGGTATATACAATGTTAAAACTCAATACGGTGCCGACAGTACCGGTGCCGCTATGGCTACAACTGCAATACAAAACGCCATAAATGCGGCTAACGCAGCAGGTGGCGGTATAGTATACGTTCCAGCCGGTGTTTATAAGTGCGGAAACCTTGTTTTAAAAAGCAATGTTTCGGTTTATCTGGAGGGTGGTTCTGTTATAAGGGGTTCAGGAAATCCAAGCGATTACACTACCCATTTTCATAAGAATTCTCTGGGTAAGGATGGAACATGGTTTATTTATACTGAAACAAATGCAAACAATATTAAGATATACGGCAGGGGGACTATTGACGGCAATGGCCATTATATGAGAAATACAAACAATTATTTGAACAATATTCTAGTACCCTTGCAGTGCAGCAACTTCACGGTTGACGGCATAACAATAAGAGACAGCGGTGGCTGGGCTACAATAGTTACAAGATCTAATAACGTAACATTCCAGAATACAAAGCACTTCAACAACAATGAACTTGATTATGAAAATGATGCAATCGACATTCAAGAGAGCCAGAATGTACTCATAAAGCACACTGTAGCAGTATCGGAGGATGACACATACTCATTTAAGACATGGGATGTAGAAACTACGGATATAGCTGCAAACTGGCCTGGAAGTCCTGAAAGCCAGTCAAATGTAGTTGTGGATGATGCTTTGGCTTGGAGCAGATGTGGAGCATTTAAGGTTGGAGATGGAGTGAAACAGCTTCAGGATGGCATAGTTGTTAAAAACTCTTATGTATACCGGTGCTGGCGTGCTTTAGCAGTAGGTCATCTTTATGGAACTCCAGCAGCACAAAACATCATATTTGACAATATAGATGTAGAAGGCTTCTGGCCAAGATCCGGTGTTCACTCCAGATGGTTTGATCTTTCTGCGAAAACCGGTCCGATAAAAAATGTGGTCTATAATAATATAAATTTACGCGCTTTAGGTGAAGTTTCAATAATGAAGGGTTGGAGTGACACATCTACTGTCTCCGGAGTTACATTAAACAATGTTCGCGTCGGTGGAGTTGCGGCAACTACATTGGCAGAATTGAAAATAACAGATACTAACAGCTATGCTGCAGCTCCAAAATTCAACACATTGAAATTTGAAGCGGAAGGCTATAACCTTAGTTCAGGTGTTATTTCCTATGAGGCAAGCACTGATGGTGGGCTGGATGTTGGTGGAGGGAGTAATGGCGACTATATAGCATTTAAAAATGTAGATTTTGGTAGTACAGCTAAAACAAGTATTGATTTGAAGGTTGCATCCGCTAATTCCGGCGGAAGAATAGAATTCCACTTGGACAGTCCTACGGGCACTATGCTGGGTTATTGGACAGCAGAAAGCACAGGCGGATGGCAGACATGGTCAGTCAAGAATATCCCGCTTAATGCCGGGACTGCTGTAGGGACCCATACCGTATATGTAACTTTTGTTAAGTCAGATTCAACCACAGTTGCAAATTTAACCTGGTTCCAGTTCAAATAGAATGGAAACGGTTTGATTTAATTGCAATAAGATGGATAAAGGGGGATATCAAATGATATACCTCTTCATTCAGCTAAAGTTTTTTTCTACGACTGACCAACTAACACAAAAAAACAGCAAGTCTCCTAAGTGAAGTGAAATAGGGACTTGCTGTTTGAGGTTTTAATTAATTCATAAAGCTATGAATTGGAGCAGGGATTCGTCCGCCACGATTAACGGAGTTCGCGCAGTTGAAGCCGTTTACTGCTATAACTGGTGCATATCCGAGCAGGCCGCCAAATTTGGCCAAAGGTCATAGCTTCCAGCTTCTCTAGTGTAAGGGTACCCCGCTGAACCGCTTGAATCATGCCGTGATCTTCATTGACCGGAATAAGGCTCTACTATTAAGCCCACCTACAGAGGAGGCCATTACGCCACTTTTTTTAACATTGTCATTTAGGGCGTGTCTGAAAACTATCATTGAGTCAATTTAAAAATGGAAGCTATGTATAAAAACGCGAGGAATGACTTAGCCAACTTATCGTAACGAGTGGCCACAAGGCGAAAGTGTTTGATTTTATTGAAAAAGCATTCAACCAAGTGGCGTTCTTTGTACCGATACCAATCGACCTTCCATGGATGTTGACTATTCGTTTTAGGCGGAATGGTGTAAGTGGCCTGTTTAGTCGTAATCCAGTTCCGAATCGTTTCTGAGCCATAGGCTTTGTCGCCAAGAATGTGGCTTCCCGTAATATCCAACTCCTGAAGCAATTCGATCGCTGGAACAGAATCATAAACTTGACTACCCGTCAGTAGAAAAGCTAGAAGGTTGTCTAATCCATTGACTACGGCATGAGGTTTGGTCGTCTTGCCGCCAAGACTGACGCCGATGTGTTGGTTTACTTCGTGTCCATCTGCGTTTTTTTTTTGCACCGGCACTGTGTTGGTGGGTTTTGACCGATGTAGAATCGATGCTCAAGTTTTTAAAATCGGGTTCGATGTGAAGGGCTTGGAAGATGGCGATAAGGAGTCCGGTGTCTCTCCATTTGCAGAAACGACTGTAGGCCGTTTTCCATGAATTATAACGTTCCTATTAGTGGAACTGATTTCTTTATCTGATAAAGGTAAGATCTCTGAAGTGTTTGATTTTGTTAATAAAAATCTAATACTGGAGTATTCCAACAAGTTAAAGGATGCATTTAATAACGAATCTATAAAAGACTCATTTTATGAAGATCTTATGGAACTAGAATATATACAATTTAGATTCTTACATAAGACGGTCAAAGATACCTCTCCATTTTCCACAAACCATGGAACTAAAGGGGCAGAGTTTAACAATGTAGTATGTTTTATAGATGACAATGATTGGAATTCATATAGTCTAAATAAGTACTTAGAGGGACGTCCGGATATAGGAGCTATTAATACCAACAATTTTGATATACAGACAAGAACAAGAAACTTGTTTTATGTTATACGCTCTCGAGCAAAGCATAATCTAGCTATTGTTGTGGCAGAATCGCCGAATTGAGGCCTTTTTAATGCCAAGATGAAATATAACTCACACTACGCTGCTGTGATCATCGGTTTGGCCCGGGGGATCCTCGTCGTTGCAGAGAACGGGATGATTATCGATACCATTTTGAATGGCCTGGCTACTATGCTTAAGGGTTTGCCGAATTACTTGTTCACCACCATCATGCTGGTCGTGCATAATATTATTACGTTCTTGGTTCCTTCTTCATCAGGAGAGGCGGCCTTGACGATGCCTGTGCTTGCACCATTAGGCGATCTTGTGGGTGTTAACCGCGAAGCGGTAGTAACCGCATACCAATTTGGAAATGGATTAACGAATCTCATTTCGCCAACAGGCGGTGTGCTGCTGGCAGGTTTGGCCATCGCCCGGATCAATTTTGGACAATGGTTAAAGGTAATACTCAAGCTGTTTCCGATTCTTTGGCTGGTGGCGGCAATCTTTGCCGCAGTTTCCTCTGCTGTGGGCATGTAGTGGATAACATATTGCAAAGCCATGCGGGATTTCCCGCAGAAGATAATCAAAATCCCAAGGTCATACTGACCTTGGGATTTTTGACTCTACATATTGATCCTATTCCCCTCACATCACATCTGTAGAAGATGAATCAATCATTCTCCTAATCTATTATTGTTTATTTTAATAATTAATCGCAGTCTCCTCTTTGTTGTATATTTCCTCCTGATTTGTGGCCACAAATAATGTATGCTAAGAATTTAATCCGTTATTTACCTATCCGTCAGTTTCTGCCGTTCCAAACAGCAGAATACAAACTGTTCAGAAGATAACGCTTCCACGTATGATGTATTCATAACCAGCTGAGTGCTTCATCCGATACTAGTATCACAAATGAGGGAATTTAAGGTGAGAGAATATACGATTGTTAATATTTTATATACCCGCAAGAGTCCTGTGCGCATGAGTGAGCTGATTGCCGAAGTGGGGTTGTCCGAACGGACTCTCCGTGACGTGATCCGTGCACTCGACAAAACAGGAGAGGCGAATGGTTTCGGTATCCGTATGATCCGCGGCCAGGGTTATCTACTGGAGATTGGCGATGAAGCCAAATTCAGTAGCTACCAGGAAAAAGGAATGCTGCAGCTGGATCAGGTGGATCTCGATAATAAGCAATCACGCCAGCAGTATTTACTATTCTATCTCTTGCAGAACGATAACTATCAGTCTATGGATAACATGGCGGAAGAAATCGGCGTTAGCCGTTCTACTATTATTTCCGATCTGAAGGAAGTAGAGCAGCGACTTGCCGCTTTCCGGCTTAGCTTGAAACGTCGGGCTCATTATGGCATGAAAATCGAGGGGGAAGAGCAAGACTTCCGTAAAGCCTTTTCTTACTTTATCTTGCAATCGGGTCATACGCTGCAGCATACGGAGGATTTTCATGCTTTTAGTCAGGACTTTGATGCTGAGCAGCTTAAGGGATTTCTACTGCAAATCCTCAAGGAAAAAGAACTGAAGATCTCGGATGTGTTTCTGGATAATATCTTGACCCATCTGTTCATTCTTCTTTACCGGGTTTCCAAGCACAATTTCATTGTGGCTGGACAAGCCTTGCAGGGAACACCTGAGCCGCTGTATCAGGATATTGCCGGGAGTATTGCAGATTTCATCTCCTCTCAATACCAGATTAAGCTTCCGGCGGATGAGATTGATTATTTGGCGCTGCACATTTCTGGCAAGACCATTATGGAGCGGATGTCGGAAGAGACCAAATCGCATCTGCGGGAGGGAATCACGGCTATTCTGGAGCGCTTGGACCGCGAGTTCCTTACTGGATTCACTCAAGATCAAGAGCTGCGCGAAGCGCTTCTATTGCATATGTTCCCGCTGCTGAACCGGTTGTATTACAATCTTCAGCTCGGCAACCCATTGGTGGAGGATGTTTACAGCCAGTATGCCAATGTGTTCGTCATTTCCTTCCGCTTCGCTGAGATTGTAGAGGAGCAGTACGGGTTTCGGATGTCGCGGGATGAGGCAGGGTATGTCGCGTTGCATTTTGCCACTCATCTGGAACGGATGCAGCAGCGCAATCTGGAGAAGTTCAAGCGGATTGCCGTGATCTGCTCGACAGGAGGGGGCAGTGCCCAGTTAATCCGGCTGAAGCTGGAAGCGGTATTCCCCAAAGCGTCGGTGATCACAGCCTCCATCACGGAGGTGGGGGAGATCAGCAGCAAGCCTGTGGATCTGATTCTCTCTACTGTACCGCTGGCAACAGAGATTAAGGAAAAACCGGTGATCCATATCAAACAGCTGCTGGATGATCAAGAGATTCAGCGGATCAAAGAGATATTGTCTTTGCAGATTAATCGCACAGAACCATCCTACAAGCTGATGGATTTCAAGGATTTGTTCCGCAGGGAGCTGTTTCATCTGTCTGGTTCGGACGAAGATTACATGGAGCTGTTAAAGCAGCGCTGCCGGGAGATCGTGGGCAATCATTATGCAGCTGACGATTTTCCCGAACAAGTGCTGCTCAGAGAGCAGAAATTCACCACCATTTATAAAAATGGGGTGGCCGGCCCGCATCCGATGCGGATGAGCGCGATCCGCGACTGTATCAGTGTAACCGTGTTGAAGAAACCGCTGGTCTATGAGGGTAAGCCGGTCCAGTTGATTTTTCTGATCAATCTGGGTCCGGGGCAGTTGTTCCTGCACAAAGAGATCAGCAAGCTGCTACTGGTTCTAATGGAGAAGGAAGACAGCCGTAACCGGCTGCTAAACACGAATAGTTATGAGCAATTTATGAATGAGATAGAGAACCTACTATAAAAAAATGACGATACGGAGTGGAGAACCCATGGATTATGAACAAACGATTATGCAGATTATTGCCAGCAGCGGAGAGGCAAGAAGCCTTAGCCTAAAAGCGGTAAGAACCGCGCGCGCCGGAAACCTGGAAGAAGCGGGCGAGATGATTAAGAACGCCAAGACCAGCCTGACCAAAGCACATAAAGTGCAAACGGGGCTGATCCAGGCTGAAGGCCGGGGTGAAAAGACAGAAATTACGCTGCTGATGATTCACGCGCAGGATCATTTGATGAATGCCCTGACGGTTAGAGAACTGGCTGTGGAACTGATCGAAGAAATCAAAGAACGCAAAGCGCTCGAACTAGAATTGAAAGGATCGGTGAACTAAGATGAAAAAAATATTGCTCGCCTGTGCAGGCGGATTCTCGACAAGTATGCTGGTGGAACGGATGAAAGAATCGGCACGGACACAAGGGGTTGAAGTGGTTATTGATGCGGTGGCGGAGAGTGACATCGCCGATCAAAAGCCTTTTGACATCATTATGCTTGGACCACAAATGGGACACGCCGAAGGCGATCTGGCCGCAGAATATCCGAACATTCCAGTAACTACGATCGATATGATGGACTATGGCATGATGGATGGGGACAAGGTGCTGGCTACAGCACTTGAACTGATGGAGAAGGGGGCTTAAGTCATGGCAGGCGGCGCAGAATGGAGAGCCAAGATCCAGAAAGTCAGCACGAAAATCCAAAAAAACACCTATATCAGCGCTATTTCCAACGGTCTGATGGCCTTGATGCCAATTTTGATTCTGGGCGCTATTTTTTCCCTGATTAATGCACTCAAGCTTGATCCTTATCAGAATTTCCTGGAAAGCACTGGACTCAAAACTTATACTTCGATTCCGGCAACCGTAACCACTGATTTGATCGCACTCTACGCGGTGTTCTCCATCGCTTACAATTTCGCTACCCAACATAAGCAGCAAGGTTTTTCGGCAGGGATTTTGGCACTGATGAGTTTCTTGCTAGTTACACCAAAAGGACTGCTGGATGACGGTGTGACCAAAGCATTTGGTTACTCCTGGTTGGGCGCCAAAGGATTGTTCGTGGCAATCATCCTGGCACTGCTGGTAGGTAAGATCTATACCTTTGTATTGGAAAAGAAATTCTATATCAAAATGCCGAAGGGTGTTCCGCCCACGGTTGAGAAATCTTTTGCCGCGCTTACGCCTGGTTTTATCGTAGCGGTTCTGATGCTAGTGCTGACGGCGATTTTCGCCGCAACGAAATATGGCAATATGCACGAGTTTGTCTTCTCGATCATCCAGCTGCCACTGACTAGTCTGGGTGGTACCTGGTGGGCGATGCTGATCTGCATCTTCGTAATTCACCTGCTGTGGTTCTTTGGAGTTCACGGCACCTTGGTAGTCTATTCCGTTGTCGGCCCGATTTGGGTGGCTTTGGGACTTGAGAATCTGGACGCTTACCAAAGAGGTGTGGAAGGTACGCATATCATTGGTTCACCGTTCTTCCCGGTTTATGTACTGATCGGTGGTGCAGGGGCAACGTTAGGTCTCATTATTGCGATGCTGTTTGCCAAATCTACACGTTATAAGACACTTGGTAAACTGGCAATTATCCCAAGTCTGATCGGTGTCAATGAGCCGGTGATTTTCGGGATGCCATTGGTGCTGAATGTTCGGTTTATGATTCCGTTTATCCTGACTCCGCTGGTGAGTAGTGGTCTGGCGATTCTTCTGACGACGCTGGGTATCCTTCCTGTGCTGCATGGGATTCAGGTGCCGCTGGGCATTCCGGTGCTGGTCAATGGCTGGATGAACGGGGGCTGGCGCGTAAGTACGTTCCAGCTGGTTATGATTGGCGCAAGCTTCATGATCTACTATCCATTCTTCAAAAAAGCCGATGCCGAAGCGCTGGAGCAAGAGCAGCAGGCTGAAGCTAAAGCGGCAGCAACCGCTGCCACCCATTAATAAAAGGAGGCTCAACCGATGACTTATCCATTTCCGGAAAACTTCCTGTGGGGCGGTGCGGTAGCCGCCAATCAGGTCGAAGGCGCGTATAATGAGGGCGGCAAGGGTTTGTCCACTGCTGATGTAGTCAAATATTGTCCTCCTAAGGAACGGCAGAGCCTGGAACAGCTATTGTCTATGTCCGGTCCACAGCTAGAAGAGGCCATACAGGATGATAATCAGGGGAATTACCCCAAACGCAGAGGGATTGATTTCTACCACCGCTACAAAGAAGATATCGCCTTGTTCGCTGAGATGGGTTTTAAGGTATTCCGTATGTCCATCTCCTGGCCTCGTATTTATCCGAATGGCGATGAGCAGGTACCTAACGAGGCAGGACTGCGTTTCTACGACGATGTTTTTGATGAGTTGCGCAAATATAATATCGAGCCGCTGGTCACCATTTCCCATTATGAAATGCCGGTGCACCTAGTCACCAAATACAACGGCTGGGAATCCAGAGAACTGGTTGAACTGTTCGTCCGTTATGCGGAGACTGTGTTCACCCGTTACCGGGATAAGGTGAAGTATTGGCTGACTTTCAACGAAATCAACTGTACGCTCAAAGCGCCGTTTCTGGGCGCAGGGATTATTCTGGATGGCAAGTCAAATGAGAAGCAGATTGCTTTTCAGGCTTTGCATCACCAGTTCGTAGCCAGTGCGCTTGCGATTAAGCGGGGCCGGGAGATCAATCCGCAGTTCCAGATCGGCTGCATGCTGGCCCGCAAGCTGCTCTACCCATATTCCTGTCATCCCGGTGATGTACTGAAAGCACAAGCTGAGAACCAAATGGCAATGTTCTGCTCCGATGTTCAGGTTAGAGGCTATTATCCTTCTTATATCCGCCGGCATTTGGAGCAGCATGGAGTGACAATAACCATGTTGCCGGGGGACGAAGCTTTGCTGCGGGATAATCTTGTAGATTTTCTTTCCTTTAGTTATTACATGTCCTCAGTAGTCAGTGTAGATGAGAGTATCACGGTCACCACGGAAGGTAACCTGTCCTCAGGGCTGAAGAATCCCTTCCTGAAAACTTCCGACTGGGGCTGGCAGATCGATCCAAAGGGGCTGCGGTTTGTGCTCAAGGAGATGCATGACCGCTACCAGCTTCCTTTGTTCGTAGTAGAGAATGGTCTGGGTGCTGCAGATGTGCTCGAACTGGATGGCACGATCCGTGATCCATACCGGATAGAGTATCTGGCACAGCATATTAAGCAGATGGCGGAAGCCATTGCCGATGGCGTGGAGCTGATGGGCTACACCAGCTGGGGCTGTATTGATCTGATCTCGGCTTCCACCTCAGAGATGCGCAAGCGGTACGGCTTCATTTATGTTGATCAGGATGATGCAGGCAATGGAACGCTGCTGCGTCTGCGTAAGGACAGCTTTTACTGGTACAAAAAGGTCATAACCTCTAACGGTGCAGATTTAAGCTATTAGTGCGGGGTTATAGTTCTTGTTCGTTTTTTACGAAAACCTTGAGAAATCAAGGTTTTTTTGTTTTTTTAATAGGGAATAGAGATCGTGTGTGCTTCTTCTTATAACGAAGTTTTATCCGGGAAGGCACTTAACTTATGGGCAAGCTGCCTTTTAGCTGACTATTTCTTTAAATATTCCGAGAAATTCTCCTGAAAATCCAGTGAATGAATATCTTCCCGGAGATGGTGGTGGATTAGCGGGCCGATTTTGGCGGTTTCTTTTTGCACCATAAGCTCAAGAATGGATTGGTGTTCGTTCCAGATTTCTTCCAGCTTGTCGGTCTTAAGCATGTGCAGTCTGCGGTACCTGAGATAATGTACATTCGACTGCTGGATCAGAGTCCACAGATACTCACGTCCAGCAAGCCTGTACAAGGCCCGGTGAAACTCGTCATCTAAATTAAGGAAAGAATCTACAGCATTCTCCTGCCCGATGACCTCTTTCTGTTTCTTAAGAATTTCTTTAAGCTCGTGCACTCCTGGTAGTAAAAGCTGTGCAGAAAGATCCTTGAGGATCTCCTTTTCCAGTGTGCAACGCAAGTATGTGATTTGTTCAACAGATTCAAGATCAATAAAGGAGACAATATTACCTTTTTTCGGATAGATATCGGTATAAGATTCCAGTGCAAGCTGTTTGAGAACATCACGCAACGGCGTACGTGAAATCTGAAACCGCTCAGACAAGGCTGTTTCACTCAGAATGGTGCCTGGCTTTAACGCCAGCGTGAGGATTTCTTGCTTCAGTGTGTTTAGAATTTCAGCTTTAATTGACATTTCTGTTCCTGCTTTCAATTGTTAATGACAGATACAGTACTAGTATACATGATAAGTTCGTTCATTAAAATCATTGGGATGAAAATAGGGTGGATATTCCTTGATTTCAGGATAAAATTCCTGATCAAATTGTGATTGACAAAGAATTGTTCTTATTCTATGATCAAGTAAATCTTGTATACAAGATAGTTGAAAACGAATTCACAGGAGGGTTTATCAATGAACATGACGTGGAGATGGTATGGCGAGGGCAATGACAATATCACGCTGGATCATATTCGGCAGATTCCGGGTGTTATGGGGATTGTCTGGTCTTTGCATGAGAAAGTAGCCGGAGAAGTGTGGGAAATGGAACGGATCCAAGAAGTGGCGGATCAAATCACCAGCAAGGGTTTCAGCACGGCTGTAGTAGAAAGCGTCAACGTTCATGATGATATCAAAATCGGCTTGCCGACCCGTGATAAATATATCGATATTTATATCGACACCATTCGTAAACTCGCCAAGGTTGGCGTTAAGGTGATCTGCTATAATTTTATGCCTGTTTTCGATTGGACCCGCACAGAGCTGTATAAAGAGTTGCCTGATGGCTCGAATGCTCTCTTTTATGAAAAGGCTGCCATTACCGATAATCCGCGTGAGATGGTGGACCGGATTCTGAAGGGAGCTGGAAAGTTCACGATGCCGGGCTGGGAGCCGGAGCGGCTGGAAAAGCTGGATGAGCTGTTTGCGGCTTATGCGGATGTGACGGAAGATAAACTGTTCGACAACCTCCAGTATTTCCTGGAACGCATTATTCCAGTATGCGAGGAAGTGGACATCAAGATGGCTATCCATCCCGATGATCCGGCTTGGCCGATCTTTGGACTGCCGCGTATTATCCGCAATCGGGATATGATCCGCCGCTTTCTGGATTTGGTGGACAGCCCGTACAACGGTTTGACGTTCTGCACAGGGTCACTCGGCACGAATCCGGATAACGATCTGCCAGCGATGATCCGCGAGTTCCATGATCGTATTCATTTTGCCCATATCCGCAATGTGAAGGTATTTGAGAACGGTGATTTCATTGAGGTGTCGCACCGTGGGCGTGACGGAAGCGTTGATGTGGCCGAGGTGGTCAAAGCCTATCATGAGAACGGATACATTGGTTATGTACGTCCGGATCACGGGCGGCATCTGTGGGGGGAAGAGAAGAACTGCCGACCGGGTTATGGCTTGTATGATAGAGCTATGGGCATCATGTATTTGCTTGGTGTTTGGGATAGCTTGGATAATGTCAAGGAGGCAAAATAAATGCTGCATCTGACCAGAAGCAGTATCCAAGGGGAAAAAGCAGCTTGGAAAGCTGCTGGTGTGGAGCTTCCACAGTTCGACTATGAGCAGGTAGCAAACAATACACAGCTTAAACCGGAATGGATTCATTTCGGTGCAGGTAATATTTTCAGGGGATTCGTGGCAAATGCTCATCAGAAGCTGCTGGATAGCAGAAAGTCGGATACAGGTATTATTGCGGTGGAAACCTTTGATTTCGAAATGATTGATAAAGTCTACAAGCCCTACGACAATCTGACCCTTTTAGTGCTGATGAATGCTCGTGGTGATTTCCAGAAAAGAGTAGTCAGTAGTATTGTGGAGGGAATCGCAGCGGACAAAAACCGAGAAGCGGAGTACCGTCGATTGATCGAGGTGTTCGAGAATCCCAGCCTGCAAATGGCCAGCTTCACCATCACGGAGAAGGGTTACTCGTTGACGGATCCGTACGATAAATATTTTGGCATTGTGGAAAAGGATATTGAGAGCGGACCGGAGCATCCTGTTCATGTCATGAGCATTGTAGCTTCGCTTGCTTATCGAAGATATCTGAAAGGCCAATATCCGATGACCTTTGTCAGCATGGACAACTGCTCACACAATGGCGACAAGCTGAAGAACGGTGTTGTGTCCATCGCTAAGGAATGGGCCCAAAGAGGACTTGTTATAGAAGACTTTGTGCGCTATCTGGAAGATGAACGAGTAATAACCTTTCCATTGTCCATGATCGATAAAATCACACCACGTCCTTCGGAGAGTGTACAGGCAGCGCTTCTGGAACAGGGAATTGGTGATATGGATGTGATCATTACCTCCAAAAACACATATACCGCTCCTTTCGTAAATGCTGAGATCAGCGAATATCTTGTAGTGGAGGATAACTTTACGAACGGACGTCCACCACTAGAGGAAGCCGGAATTATTTTTACGGACCGGGAGACAGTCAACAAGGTGGAGACGATGAAAGTAACGACCTGCCTTAATCCGCTGCATACGGCGCTTGCTGTTTCCGGTTGTCTGCTTGGCTACACCTTGATCGCGGATGAGATGAAGGACGATACTTTGCGGAGGTTTGTGGAGATAATCGGTTACAAAGAAGGTCTGCCCGTCGTAGTGGACCCGGGGATTCTCAGTCCAAAGCAGTTCCTGGACGAAGTCCTTACGGAGCGTTTTGCCAATCCATTTATCCCCGATACTCCGCAGCGGATTGCTACAGATACTTCGCAGAAGGTGGGTATACGGTTTGGTGAAACTATTAAATCCTATATTCGACGGGAGGAGCTCGATCCAGCGCAGCTAACGGCGATTCCACTGGCTATCGCTGTGTGGTGTCGTTACTTACTTGGAGTGAATGATGCTGGAGAGGTCTTCACATTGAGTTCAGATCCGTTACTAGAAACACTGCAAGGTTACCTGCAAGGAGTTTCACTTGGAGACCAAACCGCTAGTGTGCGCCCCATTCTTGAAGATGAGCGACTTTTTGGGGTTCCGTTGTACGAGATTGGTCTAGGTGATAAGATTGAGATTATGTTCCAAGAAATGATGGCAGGCCCAGGAGCGGTACGGAGAACATTAGAGCACTATTTAAAGTGAAAGCTAGGCAGTTAAGTAGATTTGAATTAATATAGAAGAAAATAAAGCGAAAAAAGTCCCGAGGCAATCAATCGGGGCTTTTTTTTGTATGATTTTAAAAAATCCAAACAAAGTGTGAAAAGAATCTTATGTAAAATGAGAAGGACGAAAGTTAAACTAAACACATGACGAATAACCGGTGTTCGTCAACTGAGCGACGAATTTTGAGGGGGTTCAACACCATGTTCAAAAGAAAAAAAAGCTGGGCACTTGTCATGGCTTCGGTCATGTTGGCTGGAGGCGTGTTAAGTGGTTGCGGAAGCAGTAACAATAACAACAACTCGTCGAATGCCAGTCCCCAGCCAAGCAGCTCGACTAGCGACAGTGGTACTGAAACGAAAGATTCCGGCAAGAAGACAACGCTTACGTTCTGGGCTGCGGCTACTACACCGGACCGTGATGTATTCTGGCAAAAAGTTACGAAGGAGTTCATGGCTGAGCATCCGAATATTAAAATCGAATACTTGGGCGTGCCTGGAGATTTGAACGGTTATATACAAAAGCTGAATGTCGCTATTGCTGCTGGACAAGGGCCGGACCTGATCAATAACTTTACGTCCGACTTTATTGCACGCGATGTGCTTGAGCCAATCGATTCTTATTTCGATAGCTGGGAAGGAAAGGACAAGATCACAACGGGTTCGGTTACCTCAATGAGAGCAGCGGATCCGGTTGACAAGAAGTTATATGGATTGCCTTATGGCGTTCTGCCTTGGATGGAATGGATTCGTTCGGATTGGCTGAAGGAATCAAATCTACCGAATCCGGACACATGGGATCAATTCTTTGACAACGCACAGAAGTTGACTGACAAGTCCAAGGATCGTTACGGATACTCTATACGGGGTGGAGCCGGAAGTGCAACCTCGCTGGAATATCTTATGTATTCATACTCGGGAATTACGAACTATTTCACGCCAGAAGGCAAAGCCACGATCAACGATCCACTGAATGTAGAGTTTCTGGAGAAATACTTGAGCGGTTATAATGTCAATACACCTGAAGATGACTTGAACAAAGGTTGGACGGAATTGGCTGCTTCGTTCCAGTCCGGCAAGGTAGGTATGATTTTCCATAACCTTGGTTCCGCAAGCGCTCACAGTAAAGCATTCAATGACGATTTAACCAAGTTTACAGCTGTTCCATTCCCTATGGGTGCCAAAGGCTATCGCGTTCACCCCGGCGTTACACCATCGGTGATGATGATGACAAAGAACTCCGAGAATAAGGAAGCAGCATGGGAATTCATGACGTATTTCGTAACGCACAATGATAGTGAGTACGGAGAGCTCTATGGCGAAATTCCGACTTATCTTGATGCTTTGGATGCTGATTGGATTGTAAACGTGCCTTACGTGAAGACGGGCGCAGACCTGATGAGCTCACCGGACACGAAGTTTACCGATAATCCCGTTTATCTGCCGGGCTATAACAAGGTTCAGACGAATATGGAGCCTATGATCCAGAAGGTAATGGCCAAAAAGATGAGTGCCAAAGAACTATTGGATGAATGGGCAAAGCAGCTTGAAAAAGAAAAAGCAAGTTTTGACTCTTCGAAATAAAACAGTTAATATCCCCGAACAATAAATAATCTCAGCAGGCGGGCTCTTGACGATACTTGGGCCGCCTGTCTTTTGAATGACAACTCCCTAATGATTAATGCCACTAATTGACAGCGTTTTCATCACCTGCAAATGAACAGGAGGTAAGTTATGAAAAGAATTAAGAGTGTCCTTATTGCATTATGCGCTTTATTGCTCATCCCGATCGTACCTGAAATCGCCTTTGCCGGAGAGACCAACACGGCTTATGCCGCTGCGAACATTAATGATTCCTTATCGGCTAATATTTACTCCCCGACGGATTTACGAATGGCACCTGCCTCTAATACGGATACAACCGTAGTGTTAGCATGGGAGAAACCGCTATTTTATTCCAACATTACTAAGTACAATATTTATGACAGTGATGGAACCCGGGTTGGTTCGACGGACAAAACTTACTATAAGTTTTTAGGATTAACTCCAGAGAGGACATATACCTACACGGTACGAGCCCAGGATACATCTGGCAACGAATCTTTAGATAGCAATACGGTCCAAATCACAACTAAAAAGACGGGCATCAGGTTTAATGTTAAGGATTATGGAGCATCCGGAGATGGCAACACATTGGATACCGTGGCAATTCAAACCGCGATTGACGCGGTTACTCCAGGAGACACTTTATACTTTCCACCCGGGAAGTATGTGACTGGCGGATTGTTCCTGCACAGCAATATGACTGTATTTGTAGATGCAGGGGCTCAAGTGATGCCTAGTTCACACAAGGCTGACTTCTTGCCGTTCGTAACGGCCAGACACAGTATTGAGGAACCCGAGGCTTATCAAAGTTTATTTAACGCCGGAGTTATGGATCATGACAAGTACGATGATTATAGTGTAACTGATATTACATTCCTTGGACCCGGAACAATTGGTGACGAGGAGAGCGGCTTGAAGCTGCGTGAGGAATACGATAACGACAAGGTTGAAGTTGGAACAACCTACGGTGGTGGACATCTGCTATCTTTTAATAACGCACACAATGTCTATATCGATGGATTGAAAATCCGCAATGGAATGATGTGGACCGTAGTACCTGTATACAGCAAAGACATCACCGCCTATAACCTCGATATTAACACCACGCAACATAATGGAGACGGCTTTAATCCGAATTCTTCCGAGAGCGTTTACATTTTGAATTCTACCTTTCAAACCGGGGACGACGGCAGTGCAATTAAATCCGGGATCAATCAAGAAGGCCGGGATATCGGCAGACCCTCCAGATTTATTTATTATCGCGGAGATACCTTTAGTGGTGGACACGGCGGGGTCGTTATCGGAAGCGAGATGTCTGGCGGAATAAGCGACATCTACGTGGAAGACTGCAATCTGATTCCCCTCGACGTCAAGTCGAACACTGTGGCACCGGGCTTTAAGATCAAAACAAGCACATCCCGGGGCGGCTACATTCGGAACATTCAAGTGAGGGATTCGCTTATCAACAAGATTGATCTGAATTCCAACTATGACAAGCTTCCTGTTCCTGATATTTACCCACCGGACATGAGTAATTTCCGGTTTACCAACCTGCGGAACAACGATATCTCTGGAACGGATAACATTATTTCGTTGACAGGGGCAGCCTCCACTTCAACAGCTGATAACGCTTTGAAGAATTTGCAGTTCATTAATTGTGCTTTTGCTAAAGCTCAATTAGCCTACACGGAGAATATCTTTTTCACCAATAGCAGCTTGCCCAAAGGAATTAGCGCTACGAACAGTGCGAATATCGTTCAGGATGGTGTGGTTGTAACTGATAAAGCCTTCCCGGTTCACGAGGATTTCACTGAATACAAAGCCGGGGATACGCCGGGCGGATATTGGAGTGCTTCGAGCTATGCCCCGGGTCTGATCACTATTGCGGCGGACGGAGATTTGAATCCGAACAGTATTTTCCTTAATGACCAGGATAGCGGTTATGTAAGTGTATCCCGTGGTTTTGGTTCGCAGACGGGAACCTTATCGGCAGAAGTGCATCTGAAGTTCCCGGCCCCTCCCAACTTAACGAACGGTGTGCCGAACGGTACTTATGCGAACAAACCTACCTCGAATAATCGGGTATTTCAGCTGCTCGGATCGAATGGTAAAGTAGCCGTCTGGTTAAACACTGAGAATTCGGGAGCATTAAGTTATGTCATCAACGGAAAAACATCTCCTATCATCATTCCTGCGATCCCGCTTGATAAGTGGTTTACAGTCAAGACTGTGGTAGATTTTCCAAACAAGCTTGTGGATGTTTATTACAACGGAACGAAGGTGTTAAGCAAACAGCCATTCTATGATTCAACCCTGGCGATGGCGGATATTAGCACCTTCAAATCCATAGGGCCTAATAATAATACGACAGTGGCATCTCAAGTTTACTTGGATAATCTGTACATTAGTGCTTCTGAGGAAGCTACCAGCGGTTATGGAATCCAGCTAACACACTCAGGTTCGACGAATTCAATCTCCGATAAAGGAGGGCGTTTAACCTTTAGTGCCACCAAAACTACGGGAGAAACTTCGCAGGTTACATGGGCTGTCTATAATAGTGATCTGACCCCTACAGATGTGGCTACAATCGACGATAATGGAGTACTGACCGCTAATAGCAATGGTAAAGTCATCGTCGCAGCGACGATGAATGACGGAACAGCGATTATCGGATTGATGCCAATCACCATAACAGGACAAGAAACAGTTGTTGGCTATAAGTCCTTACAGGTAACGACCGCATTAGGCACGAAGCCTAATCTGCCGAATCAGATGCCGATTTTGAGAGAGGATGGAGCGGTAAGTTATGCTCCGGTAATCTGGGATTTAGTTCCGGCGTCTGAATATCAGCAGATAGGAGCATTCACTTTACAGGGTACAGTAACGGGATATTCAGCAAGAGCTGAAATTCAAGTGGAAGTGGTTTCGGCTGGCATGACCGGTTATCGGCCTGTCATCGCGACAACTGCGAAGGGCATCGCACCGAGTTTGCCAGATCACGTAACGGCAATCTTCAATGATCAAATGACCAAATCTCTGCCAGTGTCCTGGGAACCCATCTCTCCAGACTTGTATGCGGATACAAATATTGACGGGTTCAAGGTTATGGGTACGGTACAAGGGTCGGACCTACCGGTTACTGCTCATGTATATGTTCTGTCTGATATCGCTCCAGACGCGAAGGTTATCGTCGTTGCCGCAGATGGAAGCGGAGATTATAAAAGTATCCAAGCTGCTGTCGATGCAGTCCCGGACCAGAACCGCAATCGCATCATTATTTTTGTGAAAAACGGCTTGTATTATGAGAAAGTTCTTATTCCAGATACCAAGCCTTACATCTCTTTAATGGGTGAGAGCAAGGATGGAACGATTCTCACCTACGATGATAATCCGAAAAAAACGGCCCCGGATGATACCTCGTTAGGTTTGGGCACTTATACGGATTATACGCTCATGATTAAAGGCCATGATTTCTATGCCAAGGATCTAACGGTCATTAATTCCTCGGGCTCCGGAGCAGGTCAATCCGTTGCCGTCGACGTATATGCGGATAAAGCTTTTTTCGAAAATTGCAACATCATCGGTTATCAGGATACACTGTTAACCCGCAATCTGACCGATAACGCGGATCCTAACAACTATGCCAATAATGCAACCATTCAATCCTATCGTTCCTACTTCAAGGATTGTTTCATCTCGGGTTCGGTAGACTTTATCTTTGGTCCGGGTATTGCTGTTTTTGATAACAGCGAGATTCATTCCAGATTGGCTGGGCATGTGACGGCAGCTTCCACTCCTGAGGGACAGGAGTATGGCTATGTATTCCTGAACAGCAAAGTGACCGGCGAAGCGTTGCTTTCGTCTATATCCGCTGTTGATTTGGGAAGACCATGGCGTTCATATGCGAAGACTGTATATCTGAACAGCTATATGGGAGATCACATTGCTCCAAGTGGCTGGAACAACTTCGGCAATTCAAAAAACGAAGCAACCGCATATTACGGTGAATATCAAAGCTTTGGTCCGGGAGCAAATCCGCAGGCTAGAATGAACTGGACCCATCAATTAACGGACATGGAAGCCGAAGCGTATACATTGCACAGTATTTTCAGCGCAACGAGTGCGATCAACGGGAAAGAGGATTGGGATCCTACCCAGCTCGCTTCCGACAATCCAATCGAATCGCTTCTGCCAGTTCATGTTGAGACACCAGTAGGTGTGGCTCCTATTTTGCCAACAGTTGTAGGCGCTGTTTATGCAGATGAAACAGTGAAGCAAGTGCCTGTCGTTTGGGAAGCTATCAACCCTGAGTTATATGCGGTAGAAGGGCGATTTACAGTTACGGGCGCTGTCTATGGCACGGAGTTAAAGGCCGAAGCCAAAGTTACTGTTCGATCGGGAAGTTTTTTAATCGGACCGGGCTCTGTGGAGAAGGGGCAGTCCTTTGAAGTCGTATATGGCATGTCTCGTGTTACAAGTGATGTATATGGCTTGGATTTGACGCTGAACTACGATCCTGAGCAAATTCAGTTCTTGGCAGCGGAATCCTTGCTGGATGGAATTCGTGTCATCGATTCCTTTGATAATGAGGGACAAACAAGGATTCTCATGGCAAGCACAACCCCAGGGGTTGGCATGAGCGGCGATTTGCCGAGAATTCTTCAACTTCACTTCACTGCAAAAGATGTAACGGAAGCGACGTTTGCTTCATTAGAAGCGACCCGCATTATTATGAGCGATGGCGAAGGTAATGAATCTTTTGTGGAAGGCACTGCTTATCAGGTTAACATTACTGTGACTGATACAGGTTCGGGAGATGTCATTAGAACAGCACTCCAGTCTATCCTTCACGAAGCCGCCAGCACTTTGGCGTCGGCATCGATGGGTACACTTTGGGGGCAATATTCGCAGTCAGCTATTGCTATCTTTAAGGATGCCATTGCGAACGCAACCGTTGTCTTAAACGACAGCGATGCTACACAAGAGGAAGTGAATCTAGCGGCTCAAGATTTGTCTACTGCACTTCAAAAGCTCGCTACAGCGATGAATCTCGAGGCCGGCATGGATGATCTTCTTCTTCTGAGCTCCAAATATGGCATCACTTCAAGTGATAACGGTTGGAGTGAGGTAAGTAGGTATGATCTGAATAAAGACCAGCAGATCGACATCGTCGATCTGGCTGGAATGGCCCGTAAAATCACTTCAAATTAAGTTTGCTAAATCTGGAGGGCGCTGACTCAACGGCAGCGGCGCTCTCTCCTATCTTGCTATTGAAAGGGTGGATGAATCGAAATGGCTAAACTCAGAATCGCGATGCTTATGCTCCTTGTCTTTTTTCTAGCGAGACCTGTGGTAACGCAGGCTAGTAGTGAACCCAACTTCCAAACTGTGTTATCAAAAGAAAGTCCTACCCTCAACAGTACCTTTACTGTTGAGATTGCAGCGAACCTAATGACGGATTTGTACGCGTACGAGTTGAATCTGACCTATGATCGCTCAAAGCTGGAGTTCGTGAGTTACACAGCAGGCGAGGGCGGCTTCAACATTGACGCCCTATTGACGAATAACGGCGTGCGGCTAGCGCATACAGAGCTTGAGAAGAAATCTGGCAAGAACGGAGATCTGAAACTGGCCACAGTTACTTTCAAAGCGCTTGAGAGTGGCGATGTCAAAATCGTTCTATCCCGTGTGAAGTTAGTAGATTCGCAGCTGGCTGCGGTTAACTATACCCCTGATGCATCGGCGATCGCGCATATTGTTAGTATCGATGACAACAACGGAAACAACGGCAATAACGGTAACAATGGAAACAACAGCAACAATAGTAATAACGGAGCGGAAGGAAACGGCAGTTCGATCCAGCCTACAACTCCGAGTAATGTCAACGGTTCTACGATCAAACCGGTGATTCGTTATGACGCAGCTGCACAATCGGTACAATCAACCGTGGATCTAGAATCACTGCAGAAAGCTCTTAACCAAACTACCGCCAACGACAAAGGAGTAAAAAAAGTAATCATTGAAGTCGAGTCGAAGCCCGGGGCAAAAGAGTACGTTCAGACGATTCCAACTTCGGCTATATCCAATGATGTCAAAAAGGCGGGAATTGAAATTGTAACACCACTGGCTAACCTCACTCTCCCTGATAATATGCTGCAAGCTGGGGTTACCTCCAATGAACAAATAAGTCTTCATATCACAAGTGTTGATCCTAAATCCTTGCAGCCGTCCGTGCAAAACCAAATCGGCAACCATCCCGTCATTCAATTAACTTTAACGTCGGGTGGCAAGATCATAACCTGGGATAATCGCCAAGCTCCGGTCACAGTCAGCATCCCCTACGTTCCTACTGCACAAGAGCTGCTTAATCCAGAGCATATCGTTGTGTGGTATGTAGACAGTCAAGGGAAACTTACTTCGGTTCCTAGTGGTAGATATGATGCGAAGTCCGGTCGCGTCAGCTTTAAGACTACACATTTCAGCATGTATGCAATTGGTTATACGAATAAATCCTTTAAGGATCTTGAGTCTGTGGCTTGGGCTAAAAATCCGATCGAGGTTATGGCTTCCAAGGGAATTATTAGTGGTGTGTCCGATACAGAATTCCGCCCATCTCAAGCTGTTACTAGAGCCGACTTTTTGGTATTGCTCGTTAGGACGCTAGAACTGAGCGGAAAAGCTGGAGATACCTTCGCGGACGTCCCATCCCAAGCTTATTATTACGAGGCCGTTGGCATTGCTCGGGCACTTGGCATTGCGGAAGGCTCAGGAGACAACTTGTTCAAACCGCTTGAGCCAATCACCCGTGAGGACATGATGGTCCTAACCGCCAGAGCCTTGAAGGCGTCAGGTCAACAGGTTACAGGTGGAGATACATCCGTGCTTCAACCGTTCAGCGATGTTGCGAAGATTTCTGCCTATGCGTCTGAATCTGTCGCAAGTCTAGTGAAAGCGGGTTTGATTCACGGGAATGGCCGCCAAATCGAGCCTAAGTCTACGACGACACGAGCGGAAGCAGCTGTGTTAATGTACAACATATATAACCTCTGATAGTATTCGTGCACTTCTATTCTAAGGAGGAAGAAGATATGAACAGGACCGCACCCTGGGGGCAAGAAGACACCATAAGCCGAAAAGTAACGGCTATAGCCATAATCGTGGCGATGATAATGAGTCTTTTATATGGTTATTCTCCGCGAACCGCTGCGGCCGCTGCTGCCAGCTGGCAGGCGAATACCACTTATACGATCAACGATTGGGTCATCTATAATGATCTGGAATATCAGTGTATACAAGCACACACCTCGGAGGAAGGGCTGAAACCTTCAATTGCGGTGGCGTATTGGGCGAAGAATGGCAAGCCGATTCCGGGCAAGCTTGAAGCCGAGAACTGGGACAGCATGCAAGGGGTTCAGAACGAGGCAACCACGGATACTGGAGCCGGTTTAGATGTGGGCAATATTGAAGCCGGAGATTGGCTGGAATACAAGGTAAATGTGGCTTCCGCAGGAATCTACACCGTAGATTTTCGTCTTGCTACGAAGTATTCAGATAAGGAGCTTCAATTGCAAGATAGCAGAGGAACTGTTCTGGCAGCGGTTTATGTGCCAAATACGACCGGTTGGCAAAAATGGACGACCGTAAGTGTGTCGGCAAATCTGAGTGCGGGTCCGCAAACCCTGCGCATCACGACGAATACCGGCAACTTCAATATTAACTGGATGATGTTCACTGATGTATTATCAGCCTCGACCCCGACAGGAGTAACCGGCAAGGCTGGTGATACACAAGCGATGCTTAATTGGCCGGCGGTTACCGGAGCGATTTCGTATAATGTGAAGCGTAGTGAAACAACTGGCGGGCCCTACGAGCTGATTAAGAACATGGATTCCAACCGGTATGTAGATAGCAAATTGATGAACGATAAAACCTATTATTATGTCGTCAGTGCAGTAACCGATTCCGGCGAAAGCCCAAATTCCATGGAAGTAGGCATCACGCCAATTCTGCTACCCGACATACCAGCTGCTCCGACAGGGTTGACGGGAATAGCAAGGGACAGCCAAGTGACCCTGAAATGGGAGTCTGTCGAAGGTGCGGAGCAATACCATTTGCTCAGAAGGGATGACGGAGGGGCTAAGTATTCGGTCATCGCGTCGGATTTGACGGCAACCCAATATAACGACGCCGGATTGACTGACGGAATGGTATATGAATACACCGTTCAAGCTCAAAATGCGGGTGGCTTAAGCGAAAATTCGGTCTCCGCTAAGATTTCTCCAGTTACCCCTTTAGCGAAACCAGCTGGATTGATTGCTGTTCCTGGTGATGCCCGCGTGGATATAACATGGAACCCTGTGCCGGGAGCCTCCTCGTACTCAGTGAAGCGAAGTGTAATATCGGGGAGAACGTATTCGGTCGTGGCTAGCAACCTGACCGCTCCGGAATTTACTGATAGCACCGTACACAACGGAACGAATTATTATTATGTTGTATCTGCCTTAAGTGCTCAGACGGAAAGTATGAATTCCGATCAAGCACGCGTATCTCCGGTTCATTTCCAGCAGGGGGTACCTTCTTCGCCGAATGAAGTAACAGCACAAGCGGGAGTTAGCAAGGTTAACTTGCAGTGGACCGAGGTTGCTGAGGCTGATTCATACCTCGTTAAACGGGCGGCTTCGTTGGCGGGACCCTTTACAACGATCGCTAGCGTAACCCAAACAAACTATCTGGACAACAGCATAACAAACGGTCTGACCTATTATTATGTTGTATCTGCTGTTAATGCGAGGGGCTCGGGAGCAGATAGCCTGATCCAAATCGCCACTCCAGCTAAAGTAATTGTAGTTGCGAAGGATGGAACGGGAGATTATACGACCGTTACGGATGCTCTGAATTCGATTCCAACTGGGAATTCGACCCGGCGGGTGATCTATATCCAAGACGGTATCTATCATGAAAAGGTAGCCGTGCCGAATTCTAAGCCATTAGTTAGTTTAGTTGGTGAAAGCAGAGACGGAACGATTTTGACCTATGACGATTATGCTAATTCCGGAATAGGTACTGGAAACAGCCACACGTTGTTAGTTTCTGCCAGCGACTTTACGGCAGAAAATATGACGATTCGCAATACTTCGTTTGAGAGAGGAAATGTAGGTCCCGCAGTCGCACTTAACGTAACGGGCGACAGAGCAATTTTTACGAACGTTTATCTGGCAGGGTTCCAAGATACCTTGTACGCAAACGGCGGGCGACAGTACTTTAACCGATGCATAATTGAAGGGGACGTCGACTGGATCTTTGGGAATGCTGCGGCTTATTTCTACGATTCGGAGATTAAGTTCGTTGGTGGCTTTGGCGGTCATATGACGGCAGCCTCTACGGATGAGAAAGCTGAGTTTGGCTATGTTTTCATGAACTCGCGATTGACCCGCGGTACTTCTTCTTTGAAGGAATCGGTGACTCATGATCCTTGGAGACCGGAATGGGATATCGACACTAAGCTGGCTGCTACTAACGGTTTGCTAGATCTGGGTAGACCTTGGAGAGCTAACGCCAACGTGAAGTACATTAATACCTGGATGGATGCGCATATCAAAGCAGTAGGTTGGGATAATTGGGGAAATCCTTCTAACGAATCGACGGCGCGGTATGGTGAATACAACTCTTCGGGACCAGGTGCCAATGCGAAGGGCCGCTATCGCTGGTCGAGCCAATTGACATCTGACGAAGCCAATCAATACACCGTTCAGAATGTGCTGAAAGGAGCGGATGGGTGGGATCCTACGCTGTTCGGCACGCTTCCTGGGCATGAACAGAATGAACAGCAACCTGCTTCTCCAACCGGACTGAGTGTGACTTTCCCGAGCGGTGTTGATGCGACATTAGGCGATTCTCCCGTAGCTCTGTCGTGGAACACGGTTGAAGGAGCAAGTTCTTATCGTGTCTATCGCGGAAGCGAAGCGGGTGGTCCTTACTTGCCGATTGTATCCGATCTGATTCCGTCATCCACTTCCCCGCTGGCAACGATCCAAGGTGAGGATTGGACAGCGATGTACGGTGTCAAAACTCAGAATACGAGTGATGAAGGCGGAGGTCTAAATGTCAGTTATATCGATCCGGGAGATTGGATGGATTACGCGATACAGGTTCCTGCGGGTGGATTCTACACCTTGGATCTGCGCGTCTCTGCTCCGGACAGCGGTAAACAGCTTCAATTAAAGAGTGGGAATGGCAGCGTGCTGAGCACCGTAGATATTCCGCAAACCGGTGATTGGCAGAGCTGGACAACGGTCAGTGTGAATGTCAATCTTCCCGCTGGGAATCAAACTTTACGCCTTTATTCCGTAACGGGGAGCTACAACTTGAACTGGCTCCGCTTGACGGAGGGAGTGAAAGATAAGGTTCAATATTCGGATATGGTTGTGAACACAGGAGCTCCTTTTTATTATGTAGTAACTGCTGTGAATGCCAATGGAGAGAGCGTCTATTCAACTGAAGTATCTTTGTCTTCAGCTCCGGTGAAATTTGATCGTAATCATGAGAATCAAGCGGATCTGACTGTATCTGTTAAACGCTCGGGAGACACAATGACGGGAATTATGCTCGGAACCCATGCACTGAATAAGGGGACCGATTACACTGCCAATGGAAGTATTTATACTCTTCGTGATGTCTTCTTGTCTCAGTTGCCGATTGGAAAAAATACACTAACTTTCACTTTCGCTTCCGGTACTAAAATTCTGTTAGCCATAGAAGTTGTGAATTCCACCATGCTGCCGGGACAGACCCTATCGAACATACCGACACTGGAGCTTTATAGCCTTGAGGGGGTAGCTCCATTTTTGCCAAGCATCGTTCCCGTTCAATTTACGGATGGATCGGAGAAAGCATTGGCTGTCGTGTGGAGTTCAATCGATCCAGCTAAGTATGCATCTGTGGGGAACTTTACTGTGCAGGGAACTGTAACGGGCACCGATGTAAAGGCGACTGCGAAGGTTAGCGTCAAATCCGCGGATTCCGTGGGGGTTGTAACGGGCGGGGATGACTTGCAAACGTATCAAAAAGATCTGCCATTCGATATGCCAGCGATTACGCTTCCAACATTTCCAAACGTAGATTTTAATATTGAAGATTATGGCGCTGTTGGAGATGGTATAACCAAAAATACGGCGGCATTCGCAAAGGCAATTGAGGCGGCTACACTGGCAGGTGGAGGGCGTGTCGTCGTACCTGCTGGTGTATGGCTGACAGGAAGTATCCAAATGGCAAGTAATATTGATCTGCATGTAGAGGCTGGTGCACTCATTCAATTTAGTCCCGACTATGATGACTACAATTTGGTGAATGCAAAATATCAACCGATGCTGGCGGCATCGGGGCTCAGCAACATCGCGATCACAGGAAAAGGTGTTATCGATGGCAATGGGCAATATTGGCGTTATGTGAAGAAGGGCAAGGTCACAACCACGCAGTGGAATTATCTGTTGTCCTTGGGCGGAGTGTTGACCGATAACGGCAGTGTTTGGTATCCGTCTCAACAAGCTGTTGGGGTATATCGTCCTATCATGGTCGACATCTATAATAGCAGCAATGTGTTAGTTGATGGACCTACCTTTATGAATTCACCACAATTTGCGACTAGCTTTACGAAGATTCGGAATCTGGTGATCCGTAATTCAACGGTCAATAACGACGCTTGGTACCAGAACGGAGACGGTCTTGATGTCACTTCTTCGCAGAATGTTGTTTTATATCACAACACGGTGAATGCCGGAGATGATGGAATCGGGATGAAGGCCAGCTATGACCCGAGTCCGACAAACGCTTTGTCCGAAGTCGTAATTGCCGACAACATTGTTTTTCGTGGCCATGGCGGATTGTCTATCGGAAGTAACACATCCGGAGGCATTCATAACCTTGCGGTTCGCAACAATCAATATATCGGAACGGATAATGGGATCAATATTAAAAGTTTTGTTGGTGGTGGTGGTCCTATCGAGAATATCTATATCGATGGTCTCCATATGCAGAATATTGGTTATACGGCATTATCCATTAATGATTTCTATACGGGGCACAGCGAAGCAGTGGATAATGCGCAGCTGGGAGTCGATAACCGGGTTCCAGAGGTTAAAAATATCCACATTCGTAACGTTACGGTGGACGGAGCTTCGGAAGCAGTGTCCATCGATGCACTGGCCAATGTGCCTTTGCGTAATGTGGAGTTGACCAATGTAAAAATGTCGACTCAAACTGGATTCGTGTCCAGTAATACGACTGATATTCATTTCAATCATGTTCAGATCGTTCCGGCGAACGGAACCCTCTATACCATGAACAATGCAGCCGATATTTTATTGAATGACGTTCTTTGTCCGCCTGGCACAAGCACCTTTATCCATTTGAAGGGATTCGCGAGTAATATCCTATTGCAGGATACGGATTTTTCGCAGGCGGGGATACCGTTTCACTTGGATTCAGGCATAAGTCCTTCAGTTATTACGGTCTCTAATCCGGGTTCCATTCAGATTCCTAAAGCACCCGCAAACGTAAGTGCAACTACGGGCAGGGCCGAAATCTTGCTACGCTGGGATGAGGTTGCCGGAGCTGATTATTATGCAGTGAAGCGAAGCGTAAATAGCTCAGAGGGGTATGTAACCATTGCCTCCAATGTCACGGACAGCACTTATTTGGACAATGCCGATCTTACTGCTGGTAATTATTATTATGTGATTACGGCAGTTAATGTTGGAGGTGAGAGCGATAACTCTAACGAGGTCAGCGCGATTGTAAATGCTCCGTCCTTGAGTCTTCCCTATGCTACGGTTATGGGAGAAGGAACAACGTTTGCCGGCCAACAATTTGGTTTGGTTTATGGCTTAAATAATGATTACGTTACAGAAAGTGTCAGCACTGTTGTTTATGGTCAAGAGTTGACGTTTGAATATGACCCGGACCTAATTCTTTACGATTCGGTAGAATGCTTAGCGGATGAATGGGGAGTGGAATCCGTCGATAAGGATGAGGTGAATGGAAAAATCACAATCAAGCTCGCAAGCACTGGAGCGGGTATCCTTCCAAGCGGAGACATGCTCAAAATGCTCTGGCATTCATCAAACCTGAACTATGCCGGCGATAAGACGGCCTATCTTCATTTGCACCCCGTTTTGATTGCCGATGGTAGCCAAACGGTATCAAAGCTATCTAATACGATCTATGGCATGAAGATCATGATAGACAAAACGGTCCTGGCCAGCAGGGTTGATGTAGCGAAGAGCCTTACGGCAGATCAATACAATCCATCCACTTGGTTAATCTTGCAAACCTATCTAACCTCTGCGAAAGTGATTCTTGCTGGATCGCAAGCTACACAGAATCAGGTGAATGCAGCTGCCTCGAACTTGCAGTTGGCTATGGATGGGTTAGACGGCGCCTCGGACAAATCGGCTCTGGCATTAAAGATTGCTATAGCACAAGCAACATCCGATTACGCCACTATTGGCAGTAAATGGGGGCAATATACGAAGACGGTAGTGAATGAGCTTAATAATGCAATCGGTAAAGCTATGCAGGTCGTGAATAATCCGAACGCAACTAAGGTTTCTGTGGAGCAGGCAATCATTGATCTGGATGCGGCGCTGGCAACTTTCTTGAGCTCGGCCAATCCAGCAAGTATCGGTGATTTGGCTATTCTGTCCGCTCATTACGGTATAAGCTCCGCACATACGGATTGGATCCGATATCAGATTTATGATCTGAATAAAGATGGTCTTTTGGATATTGTGGATCTTGCGGCGTTAGCCCAGCTTATTCTACATCCATAAAGTAGCCAAAGACGAGTCCCAATCAGGGGCTCGTCTTTTTTTTGAGAAATTGAATAAAAACAAACAAGGTTTGATAAAAAACAAACCCATCTCTTCGAGCTAGGAGTTATTATAAGAGGAGAATCCGAAACGACTTCATTTGGGGGAAATACATGTTCTCGTATCTTTCTAGAAGCCCAATCAAAATTAAGCTGCTTATCTATTTTTTGCCTATTCTTGTGTCATCCGTTGCGCTTACCGGTTTTTTTTCCTATTTCACTGCCGTTAAGCAGCTCGAACAAAACGCTTATTATTTGCTAAGCGATACGACCGAGCAAACGGGCTTTTTTCTTAACGACAAGCTTTATACGATCTTCGAACAGCTGGTGTCAATCGAGAACAATTCGGCTTTTCAATATATTTTATTAGATAATGGACAAGACGAAGGAGAACATCGCTACGATGATATCATCGATCTTCATAAACAGTTCGAGGAAGCCTACCGGAATCATTTGCAAGTCATCGACTCAATTTTTGTCACGTTTAATAATGGCCGGACCTTCAACATACAGAAGGACTTTATTCCCCGGCATGTCGGTGTGAATCTTAATGAATGGCTGGCCCGATACAACCAAAAGGATGCAGAAAGCAGTTATTACTGGTTGAATACGCATGAGGATCAAGTGTTTACTACTGTCACGAAACGTAATGTTGTAAGCGTATTTAAAATTATCGGAAATCTTGATTCCGAGGTCAGTGGCATGGCTCTCATTAATATGAAGGAATCCTATCTGCTCGACATTTTACAGAATGTCAATATTAGTCCCAATGGCTCGCTGGCTCTGATCAGTCCAGATGGGGTGATGTATTCCAAGCCGTTATCCAAAGAGTACGCTATCGGCGATGAGATCGTGAACGATATCCGTAATAACGCTAATCACCAGGGAGATTTAAGGGCGGCCAGCAAGTCGAACCAACGTATGATGATTCACTTTACAACGTTATCGCTGAACGGGTGGAAGCTCGCCGCCATCGTTCCTGAAAGCGATATCTTAGCCAAGGCAAGCCAGATTAAATCGATAACGCTTACAATCGTAGCTGTTATTCTCGTAGTTTTTATTATCATGGCAACCTATTTTGCCAGCAGCCTGACGAATCCCATCCGTTATTTGTCCAAACAAGTGAAGAGTTTTAGACAAGGGAACCTAAATGTTAACTTTCAGCTGAAAGAGCAAAATGAAATTGGTGTATTAGCCAGTGGGTTGGAGAATTTGGTCGATTCGGTTCGCCAATTGCTGGAGCAAGTTAAGGATGAACAGGAACAGAAGCGGCAAATGGAGTTATTAGCATTGCAGTCGCAAATTCAACCACATTTTCTATACAACACTCTCGGATCTATCAAACATATGATTGATTTGGGTGAGAAGGAAAAGGCATCGACTATGGTTAGTGCGCTGGCCCACTTTTTTCGGATCGGCATTAGCAGAGGGCGGGAGGTCATAACGCTTAGAGAAGAGATCGAGCATGTTCAAAGCTACTTGCAAATTCAAAATATCCGTTACCAGAAAGATTTTGAATTTGAGATTCAAGTTGAAGAGAGCATTATGCATCTTCCTATCATGAAACTGACCTTGCAGCCAATTGTCGAGAACGCCATCTATCATGGCATCAAAAACAAGAAGGGAAAAGGGATCATCAGAATAACAGGAAGGCCAAGCGGGGATGCAGCGATAATTGAAGTCTTCGACGATGGTGCAGGGATGGATGTAGAGAAGGTACAGGAGATGAATACTTCTATTCAAGCGCAGAATGTTCAAGAGGCTCCAGTGACATTCGGGCTGCGTAATGTTCACCGACGGCTGGCGCTGCAATTCGGCTACGGGTTCGGGATTCGGCTGGATAGTGAAGAAGGGGTTTATACCATAGTGACTGTAAGGATTCCATATACGAAAAATGAGGTGACGAATCGTGCATAAGCTGGTCATTGCAGACGATGATGAATGGATTAGGGAAGGGCTTCGCAGGAATATTCATTGGGATCAGGGAAACATTCAGGTGGCAGGAGTTGCAGTGGACGGGAAGGAAGCTTGGGAACTTATCCAAAGGGAGAAGCCGGATCTACTGCTCTCGGATATTCGCATGCCTTTTATGGATGGACTGAAGCTTGCCGCCCAAGTGAAGGAGAATGGCTTAGATTTGAAGATTGTCTTCTTAACGGGGTATGATGATTTTTCTTATGCTAAGGAGGCGCTACAGCTTCAAGCGTTTGATTACATATTAAAGTATGAAGATAACGATAAAATCCTGCGGACAATCATGAATGCGTCTGAGGCACTGGAGGAAGAGCGGAGAAAACGTGAGAAGGATATAAAAAGCCATGGTCTTATCGTGAACCAATTTTTTAGCGAGTTGATCTCTGGGTCGGGGAATGAGGAAGCGATTGATAGGGAGGCGAAGCTGCTCGATTTAACGTTTTGCGGCTCGGTGTTCGTGATGGCTGTTCTGAGCTTGGATGGTGTCGGAAGGTTTCTTAAACCCAATAAACCCGTCGATCTGGAGCTATTATTGTTCACTCTCAAAAACCTCTGCAATGAGGTGCTAGAATCTGCAAATTGCGACGGGGTTCAGGTGTATGCGATTCAATATAACCACCGGATCAATCTGTTGTTCAACTACCGAAACGAGGATGCGGAGAAGCTGAAGCAGGATACCGAGCTTATTGCCCGCCGCTTAACAGTGATGATTGAGCAATATCTCAAAATTCACGCCAAGATCGGTATAGGCAGCATTGGTGAAGGGTTTAAACATATTGGCGTCTCCTATGAGGAAGCATTGATTGCGACACAGATGAAGGATGTCCGGATGGATCAATCGATTATTTTCTATGATCAGGTCAAATATTCAAGCAATTCGCATCAAGCTATTCTTCGCACAATTATGGATTATATCGCAAATCATTATCAGAATGAGAATCTGGACTTAAAAGAAGTAGCGGAGACGGTCCACATTACACCATCGTACGTCAGTACTTTGTTTAAAAAGTATACGGATGTTAATTTTTGTGAGTATATTGTCCAAGTGCGAATAGATAAAGCTACTGAACTGCTTGTGCATACCGATTTAAAGGTATATGAGGTTGCTGAGAAAATTGGGTATGTGAATACCCAGTATTTTAGTGTTTTGTTCAAGCGGCATACAGGGTTTACCCCGATGGAGTATAGACAGCAGCATAGCTCGTAATAGTTGGAAAGCGTTCACAAACAACCTTATTCCAGTCAGTGATTGGAATAAGGTTGTTTTTTTGCTGCTATTTTTTATTTTCAAAAAAACAAACAAACTTTGCAAGATATATTATTTAGCTAGCTTCATGCATAGCCTATTATTCTTATTGAGGTGATTATTTCATGAAGGTGAAACAACAATTAGCAACAGGACAAGTGACGGGAACGTCCAAGAGAAAAAACAAGATGATCGGCAGCGACAGGATATTTCCTTACGTTCTGATTATCCCGACTGTCGTTCTCATGGCGGTCATTATGTTCTACCCTATTTTACAAGTCTTCCAACTAAGCTTTCAGAACTATGACTTGACTCGGCCGATGGATGACGGTTTTGCCGGGTGGAGTAACTTTAAGCAGATTTTATTCCATGACGATCTGTTCCCAAGCTCGCTATGGATAACCATCAAGTGGGTGGTTATTGAAGTCGTTCTTCAGCTCGTGTTCGGCTTAGGTGTGGCCCTGCTGCTTAATCAGGCCTTCCGGTTTAGAGGCGTTATACGTTCGCTCGTGCTGATTCCTTGGGCGGTATCAGGCGTTCTTACGACAATGCTGTGGTCGCTCATGTACAACCAGCATATCGGAGTCATTAACGATCTTTTGAAGAGGTTAGGGATTATTCACGAGAATATCGCTTGGCTGTCGAACACCCATACCGTATTCGGTTCGGTTGTACTGGCCGAGTTGTGGAGAGGGATCCCGTTCTTTGCAGTCGCACTGCTTGCTTCCTTGCAGTCTATTCCGAAAGAAGTCTACGAGTCCTGCGAAGTCGACGGTTGCGGAAAGGCAAGAAAGTTATTTTCCATTACCCTGCCTTATCTTAAGGAAAGTATTATTTTCACTACGATGCTAAGAGCCATCTGGGAGTTCAATTCTATCGATATGATCTTCACGATGACAAACGGCGGTCCAATGAATATGACAACCACTCTCCCGATTTATATGTTCCAGACGGCAATTTTGAACGGGAATTATGGCTATAGTTCGGCTATGGGGGTCCTTTCCTTCGCTGTTCTAATGATTTTCGTGGTCGTCTATATGAAATTAAGCAGAGGTGGCCAAAATGAGTAAGCTTAAACGTTTTTTAACCACTTTGTGTTTGTTCTATATTCCTATGACTGTTACGTTGTTGTTTGTCCTGCTGCCTTTTCTTTGGGACATCTCAACTTCCCTTAAACATGAGAATGATATTATCAGCTCCACGATTCGTTACCTTCCGCATCCAATTACGTTTGATAATTTCATAAAGGTGTGGAGTGTCAACAATTTTTCGAGATTTTTTGTAAACAGTCTTTTCATCTGTACGGTGTCGGTGATTTTTATTACATTGCTGTCGATTTTCAACGGCTATGCTTTGAGCAGATTTAAATTTGTTGGAAAAAATGCTTTTATGCTTATGATGCTGGGCACTCAGATGCTTCCGGTTATCTTATTCGTCATCCCGTTGTTCCTGATTTTTAAGAGCATGGGGATTATGAATACGCCTTTTGCGATCATATTGTTCTATATCGTTTCACAGGTTGCGTTCAACTCGCTGTTGATGCAAGGATTTGTATCTGGTATTCCGAAGGAAATTGACGAAGCGGCTATGGTCGACGGAGCAGGAAGATTCCGGGTCTTGTTCACGATCATTACGCCAGTGATTCTACCGGGGATCGTAGCGACTGCTCTGTTCGCCTTTATCGGCTGCTGGAATGAGTTCTTGGTTGCTTTCTCATTCCTGACAGATGCGTCCAAATTTACGATCCCAATCGGACTGAAGTATTTAATCGGCCAGTACAGTGTAGAGTATGGATCGCTCGCAGCAGGCAGCATTATTGGATTGATACCGCCTATTGTGCTCTTTATGTTTATTCAGCGTTATCTGATTCAAGGTCTGACAGGCGGTTCGGTCAAAGGATAAAAAGGAAAAGGACGTGGGGAGGATTACTACATGAATCTTGGAGAATACGCAGAGCCTTGGGTTTCAGATCAGGGAGACGGAACTTATATCAATCCAATCCTGCATGCGGACTATTCGGACCCGGACGTAATTCGCGTCGGTGATGACTTTTATATGACCGCTTCTAGCTTCGGGCACATTCCCGGATTGCCGATCCTGCATTCGAAGGACTTAGTCAATTGGGCAATCATCAATCATGCTGTGCTGGAGATGAACTTGGAGGGGTATGACCGTCCGCAGCATGGCAATGGCATTTGGGCACCTAGCCTAAGATTCCATGGCGGGAAGTTCTGGATCTTCTATGGCGATCCAGATGTCGGCATCATGATGACTTCGGCGGTGGACCCTGCCGGAGAATGGACGCCATTGCATCTGGTTCAGGCAGGCAAAGGCTTAATTGATGCTTGTCCCTTCTGGGATGAGGACGGACAGGCGTATTTGATTCATGCCTATGCGAAGAGCCGCAGCGGCATTAAGCACAAGCTGCGGCTGTGCCGAATGTCCGCTGACGGTAAAGGGCTGCTGGACGAAGGCCGGATTATCTATGATGGAACCGAAAATCATCCGACTCTGGAAGGACCAAAGTTATACCAGCGCAACGGATATTATTATATCCTTGCTCCGGCAGGGGGCGTGGCAACCGGATGGCAGACAGTGTTCCGTTCCCGAAACATCTGGGGCCCTTACGAGGACCGAATCGTTCTGCAACAAGGGCAGACCTCAGTAAACGGCCCGCATCAAGGCGGACTAGTGGAGCTGGATTCGGGCGAATCGTGGTTTATCCATTTCCAGGATAAAGGACCTTATGGCCGGGTCGTTCATTTGCAGCCGGTCAGCTGGGTAGATGACTGGCCTTTGATGGGAGAGCTTCAAGCAAGCGATGGAGCTGGAGTGCCAGTGATACGTTACCGAAAGCCTGAGGTCGGGAAGGCATACGCAGTGTCAGTGCCTGCAACTTCTGACGATTTCGAGTCTTCAACGCTTGGATTGCAGTGGCAGTGGCAGTCTAACCCCAAATCGTCTTGGTATAGTCTCGAGGCAAGAGAGAGCTATCTTCGGTTAAATGCTGAACATAAACCCGTAGACAACAAAGGGCTATACCATAGTCCGCAGCTCTTGCTGCAGAAATTCCCAGCACTTTCGTTTACAGCAGCCTGCAAGGTTGACCCTTCGGGCCTGGGAATAGGGGAGTCCGGAGGTTTGATGATTTTTGGTTATCGTTATTGTTGCTTGGTGGTACGAAGATTAGAGGATCAAGAACTGAAGGGGATGCTAGCCCTATCGCTTATGCAAGGAGATGATACGGGAGAGACAGAAATGTGGTCATATCCTTTGATAGACACGGATAATCTCTTCCTGCGGGTCGAGGTATTAGAGGATGCGACTTGCCATTTCGGCTACAGCTTGGAGGGTACAGACTTCACTTCCGTACCTGTAGAGTCATTTCAAGCTATAGAAGGACATTGGGTGGGAGCTAAGACAGGTCTATTTGCCGTAGGTTCCGGCAATGGAGGATATCTTGATATCGATTGGTTCCGAATCACCAAGTAAGTGAATAACCAAGTAACCGAATAACCCCAAAACAAAGGAGAAGCTTATGCTGAATGTTTCGAAGCGGAAAGAGCCTCTGGTAAAACATATTTACACTGCTGATCCGTCGGCTCATGTTTTTGAGGATAAACTATATATTTATGTGTCTCACGATCTTGAAATCAGCGTTCCCAACAACTTAGATGGAGATCATTATGCTATGGAGGATTACCATGTTCTAACTATGGATGATAGGTCAGCAGAATTCGTAGACGATGGTGAAATACTCCATATGAAGGATGTCCCGTGGGTATCCAAGCAAATGTGGGCTCCAGACGCTGGCTTCCGAAACGGCAAATATTATCTTTATTTTCCGGCGCGGGATCTCAGCGGGGTGTTTCGGATTGGTGTGGCGACAGCGGATTCACCGGCGGGACCTTTTACGCCGGAGGCGGATTACATGGAGGGAAGCTTCAGCATTGATCCGGCCGTATTCAACGACGATGACGACGAGGTTTATCTGATCTTAGGAGGGCTTCGCGGGGGGCAGCTGGAGAAGTGGAGTACGGATACCTACATGCCTGATGGCACAGGGCCGGCTCCACACGAACCTGCATTGGGACCTCGCGTGGCAAAGCTAAGCAAGGATATGTTGTCCTTTCAGGACAAATTAATGGAAATCTCCATCATTGATACTGAAGGACGTCCTATTCTGGCAGGCGATGAAGAACGAAGATTTTTTGAAGGTCCTTGGATGCATAAATACGAGGGGAAATACTACCTCAGTTATTCTACAGGGAGCACACATAAAATCGTCTACGCCATTGGAGACAATCCGCTGGGACCCTTTACGTTTCAAGGCACACTTCTGACCCCGGTGATCGGATGGACAACGCATCATTCCATCGTGAACTTTCGGGACAAATGGTACCTATTTTATCATGATAGTTCTTTGTCGGACGGTGTGAGCCATAAGCGCTGTGTGAAGGTTACTGAATTAAAGTATAATGCGGACGGAACGCTGCGAATGATCGATCCAAATTTAGTATAGATAGACTTGTATGGCAACAAGGAATGGTTTTGTAGGATTCCCCTCAGGTAGGCAGTGGAAACAGACCTCATGGTAGATGAGTCTAATCACAGTCAATCGGAGGGGATCTTTTTATATCATAATTGGATGCGCTTTCATTAAAGGGGGTGATCATTCAGGTAAGGTCGTTTCACTAAAATAAGTAGGAGGGATCGGATCAAATGATTAAAAAAGTGCTACGTAGTTTAATGCTGGGAAGTTTATTGGTGACTTTAACTTGTTCTAATCTAGCAGGCAAAGCAGAGGCGGCAGCGGTAAATACAATTCCTAACGCGTCTAAGGTTGAGCAGGGTTATGACAGCAGTTTTTTATCAGTTCCTGGTTTTGCATCATTAGGTGTAAAAGATAGAAGCAGTTATGCAGGTACCTCATATTATCGAACGGTCAGCAGTGGCCGAGAGTTTTTACAAGCAATCTTGGATGCAGGCAGTGGTGCTGTAAAAGTTATTGAAGTTACAGATAATCTAAACTTAGGGTGGACTGAATTAGCACTAAATTCTACTGAAATTTCAAAATATAGCTTTGTTACAAAATATCCTGATCCATCAAACGGATTCACGAACCCACTCTTAATAACCTCCGGTGTATCCAAATTAAGCATAGCCAATATTGATGGATTAACGGTTTTTTCAGCTTCAGGTAAAACTATTAAACACGCAGAATTAAAATTGCAGAGCTCAGTGAATGATATTGTCATTAGAAATCTCAATTTTGATGAAATGTGGCAATGGGATGATACAGGTGAGCACAAAGAGGTAGGCTGGACTTTTATCAAGGTAAATGGCGCAAACAATGTATGGATAGACCACTGTAAGTTTTCGATAGCCGCGGATGGAATGATTGATATGGAAAATGGTTCAACGAATGTAACTTATTCTTGGAACGAATTTGGTCTAGCGGCAGCTCAAAATCCAGCGACTAGTAGCTCTATTTATAAGTCAATTGAATATATGGAGCAAAAATATGCAACAGGATCACTGAACTCCTCCACCAGCCTTTATTATAAAATGCGTAACGAAGGGGCTACCAAAAATCAAATTATGGCTTATGCCGCCTATCACTCCAAAGTTCATTTGGTAGGATCGGGTGACAAGGATTATACGAATTATGTGGGTTCTAACGGTGTGGAAATTAAAGATGGAAATCAAAGACTTCGCTTAACTTTAGCATACAATCGTTATACAAATGTTGGGTCGCGTCTGCCAATGATTCGTCAAGGAGTCGGGCATCTATTTAATAATTCTTTTGATAATTCTACACATCAGAATGTACTCGACAGCGTTACTGCAATCTCCAAATATGGCCATGATAAATTATCGCGTGGAATGAACGCCAGAAATGGAGCTTCTATAGCGGGGGACACCAATGTCTATAATGCTTTTAATGAACCGCTGATTGGTGCGGAGCTTCAAGGGGATGATACTGCTAATATGAATGCACCTTTTGACGTATTGTTTAAGGATGCGATGAACCATAGTTTAATTGTAAATTCTACAGTAACAACTAGTAGCGGAACAACCTATACAGGCAGCAGCTGGGATAATAATGGCGTTAATGCCTTTACTAACGGAATGAATTGGAATAACAAAGCAACCATTGGCCAGTGGGCTTGGTCATCATCAATAGTCGGAATTGAAAATATGAGTAAATCAAACCCGCCATCTACACCTTTTACATTCACTTATGGGTATAACGAGCAATTGCCTTATGCTTATAAAACAGTTCCTCTATCTGGCGTTGTCTCCACAGTAAATCAATATGCCGGGGTCTCAAAAGTTTCTTGGAACACTGCGGAGTGGTTAAAAACAAATTATTATGATGCCTATTCGACGATCGAAGCAGAACGTTATACCAGCATGTCTGGTGTGAAAAATGAAGCGAGTTCCGAAGGCGGTCAGAATGTCGGCTATATAGAGAATGGCGATTATATCGCGTTTAATAATGTTAACTTTGGAAGCGTCGGACCCACAAGTTTCGAAGCAAGAGTAGCGAGCGGTACATCGGGAGGAACTATCGAAATTAGACTGGACAGCTCAACTGGAACTCTGGTTGGAACTTGTCCGGTAGCGGGAACAGGCGGCTGGCAGACCTGGGTGACTAAAACATGTGCAATCAGCGGCGCCACCGGCACGCATAATGTATATCTAAAATTTACCGGTTCTAGCGGATATTTATTGAATCTTAATGGGTTCAAGTTTATTAAGTGATTTTATTAAGCGAGGTTCTGAGGGGGAGTGAAAAACCTTTATGCTGGGGCGGGCAGATAGACCTCGGCTGGAGTGGAAGCGGCGAAAAGGGAGCGGGAGTTGTACCGTAGAATGTGGCGGATGGAGCGGAAGTGGCGAAAAGAGAGGCAAAAATGTCTTAGAATGAGGTGGATGGAGGGGATGTAGCGGAAAGAGAGGCAAAAATGCCTTAGAATGAGGCGGATCGAGCGGAAGTGGTGAAAAGAGAGGCATAAATGCCTTAGAATGTGGCGGATGGAGTGGATGTGGTGAAAAGAGAGGCAAAATTGCCCTAGAATGAGGTGGATGGAGCGGAAGTGGTGAAAAGAGAGGCATAAATGCCTTAGATTGTGGCGGATGGAGTGGAAGTGGTGAAAAAAGAGGCAAAAATGCCTTAGAATGTGGCGGATGGAGTGGAAGTGGTGAAAAGAGAGGCATAAATGCCTTAGATTGTGGCGGATGGAGTGGATGTGGCGAAAAGAGAGGCATAAATGCCTTAGAATGTGGCGGATGGAGTGGAACTGGTGAAAAGAGAGGCATAAATGCCTTAGAATGTTGCGGATGGAGTGAATGCGGCGAAAAGAGAGGCATAAATGCCTTAGAATGTTGCGGATCGAGCGGAAGTGGTGAAAAGAGAGGCATAAATGCCTTAGATTGTGGCGGATGGAGCGGATGTGGCAAAAAGAGAGGCAAAAATGCCTTAGAATGTGGCGGATGGAGTGGATGTTACCGGATCGAGCAAAACGCGGAGAAATGAACGGTATAAATCCCGCAGAATGCAGCTGATCGAGCGAATGTGGCGAAAAGAACGGTATAAATCCCGCAGAATGCAGCTGATCGAGCGGATGTGGCGAAATGAACGGTATAAATCCCGCAGAATGCAGCTGATCGGGCGAATACGGAGAAATCTACGGTATAAATCCCGCAGAATGCGGCTGATCGGGCAAATGTGGTGAAATGAACGGTATAAATCCCGCAGAATGTACCGGATCGAGGGGATGTGGCGAAAAGAGAGGCATTAATGACCTAGAAAGTGACGGATGGAGTGGATGGATGTTACCGGATGGAGCGAATGCGGTAAAATGAGTGGTATAAACCCGCAGAATGCAGCTGATCGAGCGAATGTGGCGAAAAAAGAGGCATAAATGCCTTAGAACGCAGCTGATCGAGCGAATGTCACCAGATCGAGCATATAACGAGAAATCTACGGTATAAATCCCGCAGAATGCACCGTATGGACCGGGACCAATACACCCTAAAGGAGTGATTCCCCCCATCAACCGGAGAACCACTCCTTTTTTATAACCAACTTTATAATCCAATCAACGATGACCTCCGTGATGCTTAACTGTGTATTTTGCTGAACTCGATTCGCGAGCTGAAGGACCTAGTAAACTCTTTTTCGATTATTGTTTTCATGATATTGTGATGCACTTTGAGTTGTGATTGATCGGCGTGGTCTCTAAGGAGTTCAAAGAGCGCTGCTGATTTTTTGAAGCCTGTATCATCGTCTAGCTTGATGCTTAATAACAAGATTTCTAGAATAGTGTTGATTGTATCGTACATATTCTCTTGTTTATAGTAATACATCGCCAGCAAATAAATGTAATCCTCATGGTATTTGATATTCACAATAGTCTCATGTTCTCCTATGTCATCAACATTGATTTTGAATTCCTTCAGAATCCAATCAACGGAATAATCATGCATTATCGAAGATTCTAAGATTGTAATGAGTCCCGGCAATAATTCTTCATCATCACTTTTTCTAATAAACTCAACGTATTTATGTAGCACTCCCATTTTGCCTTCCAGCAGATCGATAACGTATGAATTGGCTTTTGCTATATTGCGGTAATATTCGACTTCATAAATGGCCTCTTCATCTAAACCTCCTATCCAGCCAAGGTCAGCATACTTCTGAATACATAGTTTTGCCTCGTCAAACTTACCGGACTTTTGTAGTGCTATACCTTTTGCGCATGAGCTATATCCAAAATAATAGGGGATACTCCGCTTCAGTTTAGGACCTCTTATGAGGTTACTATTGTTTTCATATATGATGGAAATTTGTTCATGTAGCTTGTCTGCAATTTCAATCATGGCATCCCAATTCTCAAATGAAAATGATGCCTTAAGCATCTGAATCAAGGAATCCACATTCAACTCTTCCAAATCCAACTTCAATCCTATCTCCCTTTCTAGAGCATATCATGCATCGATTAAGATAATTGTATTTCATTTCTAAATTATTCATTTATTTTACATTAAATCATGTGATTTCCATCACGTTACATAAGGTCAAAAGGGTCTTTATTAATAATTTTCAAAATACATCCAGCTCACATTATCTTCCTTAAGTTTCTAGTGTTGGAGGAATAATGTTTGTTCCGTTGTTCATTTGTCCCCTTGTTTTTGGGTTATTTGTACGTAAAATGCGGAAATGTACCTATCGTGGAACTCGTTCTTCCTTTATGATCATCCCGTAAAGAAAGCGCTATCAAAGAAATTTTAACCACATTTCATGAGGGGGTAAGGATAATTTGAAGCGAATGGGAAAAAAGCTGGGAATGAGCCTGTTGGTATTTATAATTGCAGCAGCGCAGTTCGGTTTCACAGGAACGCAGGGCAATGTGGCACTAGCAGCTGAGAAAAGTATGGCGCAAAAGCCGTATATGGGCTGGAGCAGTTACAGCATGCAGGTGTACGACGGTGCAGGTAAATGGACCTCGGCCGAAAGCATTAAGAAACAATCGGATGTTATGCATGAGAAGTTGCAAGCCCATGGATATGAATACATCAATATTGATGCGGGCTGGAATGGCGACATGGATGAATACGGCAGACCGATTCCAAGTGAGACCTTATATCCTAACGGATTTCAAGAGGTCATCGACTATGTTCATAATAATGGACAGAAAATTGGAATCTATATGATTCCGGGGGTATCCATCGATGCCTATAATCGGAATCTTGAGATTTACGGGACTGGTGGCCAATGCCGCATACAGGACATTACAGCCAAGCCGCTTACCATTATGGATTATTGGAATTCCTACACTTATAAAATTGATTTCACGAATCCATGTGCCCAGAAGTATGTGGATTCTATTGCCGATATGATTGGCGAGTGGGGCATTGATTTCGTCAAATTTGACAGCGTGACTCCTGGCTCGGGGATTGATAACTTGAGCCGTGATGCGCGCGGCGATGTTGAGGCATGGTCTAAGGCTTTTGACAGAAATAACATCTGGTTTGAGCTGTCCTGGGCGCTCGATCACAATTACGTGGATTTCTGGAAAAAGTATGCCAACGGTTGGCGAATTGACTGGGATGTGGAAGCTTACGATGGCAGTGGGCTGACAGCCTGGCCGAGTATTTCCCGCTTGTTCCCCAAAGCAGCACTTTGGTGGAGGGATGCAGGTCCTGGGGGTTGGAATGATTTTGATTCCCTGAACGTTGGTAACGGATCTATGGATGGTCTGACCAAAGACGAGCGGAAATCCGCGATGACATTCTGGTCAATCTCTTCCGTACCACTGTATACAGGTAATGACATGACTAGGCTGGACAGCTATGGTCTAGAATTGCTTACCAATGATGAGGTGATTGCCGTAAATCAGGCAGGACGTCCAGGCCATCCGGTATCTATGGATACCCAGCAGCAGGTTTGGTATGCCAATAATGGAGATGGCACTTACAGCGTAGCTCTGTTCAATCTGGGCAGTCGGAGTGCGGAGGTGAAAGTCAAATGGAGTGATCTCGGCCTTGAAGGTCCGGCTTCCGTTCGCGATTTATGGAGTTACACTGAGCTGGGAGACTTTGAGAAGGAATTTAGCGGAGGCATACTTGAACCTCATGCGTCACGGATGCTTAAAGTTACAGCATTAGGTGGCACCTCTACAGTCAATGATGATGATACAGGTATGCGCTACAGCGGGGATTGGAAGCGTAATGGCGGCAAAGAGCTGCTAGAAGGAAAGCAGGATTTGAGCATTACGATCAAGGATTCCTCGTCTGCTCCGTCGATGGCTTCACAATCGGATATTACGAACTATGGGACTGACCCGTCTGAGAATTCGTCTGCTGCGAACAAGGCAACGGTCACTAATGTAGTTTACATTAATGATAATGACAGCGGCATTAAATATAATGGCGCATGGCAGGTAAGCTCATCTCGAGGATTGGGTGATTATAAAGACGATGTGCATTATTCCGAGAAGAACGGGGATTCCTTTGAGTACACCTTTACGGGCACTGGCATTGACCTGCTGACCGAAAAGCATGAATCTCAGGGAGATGTGATTATTACGCTGGACAATGAGGCTGCACAGACCGTTAGTGCTTATAAAACAGGATCAAGAGAGGTACAGCAAAATCTGTACAGTGTCTCAGGACTGGCTAACGGCTCTCACACGCTTAAAGTGGTCAAAAGCTCAGGTGATTTTATGCTGCTTGACGCATTTAAGGTGACTACAGAAACTCCAGCAGGAGAACAGAATAGTACCATTACTCCGACATCTGCTCGATTCGACCAAGCAATAGAACAACAAGAGGATGTTACTGTCACTCTGAATTTGAATGGTAATACACTGAGCGGTATTGAAAATAATGGCGAGGCACTTTCGGAAGACGATTTTACGGTGACGAATGATAAATTGACCATTCATAAGCAATACCTTGCGCAGCAGCCGGCAGGCACAACCGACTTGATTTTCATTTTTAACACTGGTGATCCACAGACCCTGTCGATACAAATTAGTGATTCTACAGGCATTCGTTATGTGATGATTAATAACGATGATTCGACAGTTAAGTACAATGGCACTTGGAACCGCAGCAGTGGCAGAGGATTGGGTGACTATAAAGACGATGTGCAATATACGGAGCAGAATGGTGATTCTTTTGAATATACCTTCAGAGGAACGGGGATTCAGCTGTTCACAGAGGTAGATGAGTCACAGGGTGATATGGATATATATGTTGACGATCAATTTAAGGAAACCGTCAGTGCCTATCATCATGGACAAATGTCACTTCAGAACCTTTACAGCATTTCTGGCTTACCGGATGGAATGCACACGCTCAAGGTTGTGAAGAAATCAGGCAGATTTATGCTCCTTGATATGCTTAAGGTAGAAATTCCGAATATGATTAATCCGATCGCTGCCAGCTTTGATAAAGCTGCTTCCGCTCAGGAAGATATTGAGGTGACATTGCTGCAGCAAGCGGAAAGCTTTGCCGGTATTACTAACGGATTATATGATCTGGTTCTCGGGACTGATTATTCAGTAGCAGGTAACCGTGTTACACTGAATAAATCTTATCTTGCTGCACAGCCAGTGGGGACGCTGAACCTTAAGTTTACTGTGAAGGGAGATTATCTTAACGATGTTCACTCCACATCAGTGGACGGTGATTTCTTTGAATATACCTTCAAGGGTACCGGAATCAGCCTGATCACACCTATGGGTCCAGAGCAAGGTGATATGGATATTTATGTGGATGGACAACGGGTCCAAACCGTGAATGCGTATAGTCAGAGCCGCCTGACCCGTCAGGAAATTTATAGTATTTCGGGATTGGAGGGCGGGATACACACGCTTAAAGCTGTGAAGAAATCTGGTGATTTCATGCTGACGGATCAATTGAAATTCACAGTTTCAACGAGTCCTGCTGTATCTCCGACACCAACGCCAAGTCCAACACCAACGCCAAGTCCAACACCAACACCAACACCAACACCGACACCAACACCAACACCAACATCAACGGATTCGGGTGGCTCATACATTCCAGCTCAGCCATCTTCTAAACCTGCCCTGACTCCGACGCCAACTCCGGCAACTGGAAATGAGGATGGATCTGCAGGAAATGGCGAGTCTAATACGATCCGTCATACCACATATATCAAAGGTTATCCGGGTGGGTTCTTCCAGCCGGAGCACGAAATTACGCGTGCTGAGATGGCAACGATTCTTGCCAATGTTGCTGAGAAGGGAGCTACTGGAGCAGGGGTTGTGTTCAGTGATGTGCCTTCTGGTTACTGGGGTGCTGATGCCATAACTAAAGCAGCGAAGATGGGACTAATGAAGGGTTACAGCGATGGCACCTTTAAACCTAATCAACCATTGACGCGTGCAGAAATGGCCAGTCTGGTGACCCTGCTTAGAACGGATTCGACGCAGAAGGGCTCCGGTTTCTCTGACATCAATGGACATTGGGCACAGGCGGCGATTTTGCAAGCCCAAGGTACGGGCATTTTGACTGGTTATAATGACGGGACTTTCCGTCCTAATGCCAAGCTTACTCGTGCCGAAGCTGTTGTGGTTATAAATAGGGCTTTGGGCAGAGGTCCTCTAACCAATGTAACAAATCCACAGTGGGCAGATGTTCCGGCAACGCATTGGGCCTTCGGCGATATTGAAGAAGCTTCGACGGATCATGTCTTTACATCTGGATCAGAGGCCAGAGATCAGAAGAAGAACTGATTGTCTAGCCAAAGCATTGAAGAAGGGGGGCCGTTACTGGCCCCTTTTTTCTAAATGACAGGAGGGCCACGCACTATAGATAAAATATCGGAATTGCCGATAAAAGGCAGTGATAACGGCGTGGATCGCTGTTTTTTTTCCATTTCTGAAGAGGTGCAGGAGGGTGAAGTGAGTTCAAACCCTTGACTATGAAGCAAAATGTTTTAATCTATGGTAATGATAGCGCTATCGAAATGTCATATTGAGGGAGGCTAACTACGCTGAAATATTCCAATATCTTTCGTAAATTTCTAATCTCTTATGTGGTCATTTTGGTCATACCCAGCATTGGCGGGTACATGTCCTATCTAACCTCGATCTCCGTGACACAGTCCATCTCGATTGAGAATGGAGTCACTCAGCTTCAGAAAAGTCAGGAGATATTGGAGCGCCGTATGGCGGAGGTTGAAGGCTTTACCAGGCAATTGGCGGTCAACCAGGAGCTAAATGTTCTTATGAATGAAAGTGAAAATGAGACGAATGTGTATGGGATTTGGAAAACGATGCGGAATGTTTTGACCTTCGGCCAGACTAATGATTTTTTGCAAAACTATTATATTTACCTCGCCAACTATAATCTTATCCTAACCCCAGGTTCGACCTATCGTCCGGAGCATTACTATTCTAATTTCAACTATAAGGATCTTTCGTTACAGGATTGGAGAAAAGAAGTGCTTGAGACAACCCACCGCAGCGAGATCAAGCCACTTAGTGATTTTGTCAGCAGGGGGATGCAAACCTCGGTTATTACCTATATGCAGTCACTCCCCTTGGATAGCTTTAATGATTCCTCGCCGGCTGTCGCAGTAGTGATTATTGATGAAAAAAATATTTCCAGCCTGCTTTCAGGCCTGACCGAGCGATATGGGGGTTGGGTGCATATTAGTGATGCTAAAGGGAATACGATTGTTCTGCAAGGAAGTGATGAGCAGAAAATGGTCAAAATGCTCGACGATCCAGCTTTTGATAAGAACAAGGTCAGTCAGTTTTATAAGGATGATCTGGTGATTACTACCCGTTCCGATTCCAATGGCTGGGTGTATCAGACCGGGATTCCTCAAGATATTTTGATGGAGAATGCTAACAAAATCAAGAGAATCTCCATACAAATTACGGGAGGCACTCTAATTATCGGTTTGATTGCCGGACTGATATTAGCTTACCGTAACAGCGCGCCAATCAACCGTATGCTCAGTGTCATGAAGGAGCAATTCGGCAAAGAAGAAGCCTCGGAGAGAAATGAATTTGACTTTTTGAGCGGCAATATAGCCGATATGATTACCAAAAATAAGCTGCTCGAGTCCGAGCTTAACCGCCAGCTTCCTCTGGTCCGAGATGCCTTCCTGAAACGGCTGATTGCCGGCGAATTCAAAACGCGGGATGAAATTATCTCTGCCGCCAAACAGGCGGATATCAGCATGAATCAGAGTACTGGCTACGTAGGAATTGTTCAGATTAACGGTTATGCGGGTATGGACAGTGTTGAAATTCTGAACGAGCTGAGTGCTTCCCGGCTGCTGCTGAAACAGACCTTGGCTGATCTTGGCGTGGATGTCTTGATGACGGATATGGGCTCTGATAAAGTTGTAACGCTGTTCTTTTCTAGGGAAGACGGAGCTGACAAGGAACAGGAAGCAGCGAATATCACCCAGACGATGGAGGAGCTCGCTACAAATGTCTTTAATGAGTACCGCATTACCATTCTGGCGGGCTTCGGGGATCTATTCACAGAGGTAACAGAGGTTAGCCTTTCGTATGATCAAGCGAAGCAGGCACTGGAATATGCTGTTTATATGAATAAAAAAGGGATTATCTGGAGCAGTGAAGCTCAAATTGAGAATACAACTTATTATTATCCGCTGGATTCGGAGCAACGGTTAATCAGCACGATTCGAGCCGGAGAGCTTGAGGAAGCCAAACGGATTGTGCGTGCGATTATTGCTCAGAATATGGAGCAGCGAGAATTATCCATCGAAATGAAGCACCAGCTTGTCGGGGAAATGAAGGGGACTTTTCTCAAGCTATTGGATCAAAAGGCATTTACCGAATATTCAGATATCGAGAGTGTCAAACGGCGGGTCATAGACATTGGCTCATCAGAGTCGCTTGAGACGATCCAGAACGAATTTTTTGACATTATGGAAGAGCTGTGCGGACTCATTGCGAATAAAAAGAAAGATATTCATATTCAAATCATCAAGCAGATTAAGGACTACACAGCAAAAAACTATTCGGATACGGAACTAACCCTTTACCGGGTGGCGGAACAGGTGGAGCGGCCGGAAAAATACATTTCCCAGCTGTTTAAAGAGGTCACGGGTGTTAATTTCTCCGACCATTTGATAAAAGTCAGAATGGATCAGGCCATCATCCTGCTCAAAGAGAGCGGATTAACGGTGGATGAGATTGCCGTGCGGGTGGGCTACAACAGTTCACATTCCTTCAGACGCGCATTCAAAAGGTTGATGGGTGTCTCCCCGAGTGCCTATAGACAATCTGTGGATGAATAAAAAAATAGGCCATAACATAAGGCTGCACTGTCCACTTTGGATGATGCAGTCTTTTTCTGATTTCAACCCTGCAATTCGGAAAAATGGCCGTTCTACTGCTATTTTGTGCTCCTCAGATAGGGCGATTTGTACGCTGAAGCACCCAAGTGTACCTTTCTTTTGGAGATAAAAGTCATCTATGATCAATCCGTAGAAAGCGCTATCACAAATCACAGACATCTGCTTAGGGGGAATTGTTCTGGAGAAAGAATTAGTACTACATCGCAAGTCGTTGCCGAAAAGCAAAGGCCCCGTATTCTTACAAAATGCTCGCAAAAGCATAAAAAAGCACTGGCAGTTACATCTGCTTGTGATTCCGCCTTTGCTGTTTTTTATCATCTTCAAGTATTATCCGATGCTGAACACTGTCCTAGCCTTTAAGGACTATAACGTCATAAAAGGGATATGGGGAAGTCCATGGGTCGGATTTAAAAACTTTCAGCTCTTCTTTGAGAATCCGCAGTTTTGGACACTGCTCAAGAATACTATTATGCTTAGTGGCTATCAGCTGCTGGCGGGTTTTCCAATCCCGATTATTCTTGCGCTCATGATTAATGAGGTACGGGGAGGAAGGTTTAAGAAATTCGTTCAGCTTGTATCGTTTGCCCCTTATTTCATCTCGACGGTTGTCATGGTGTCAATCGTTATGCTCTTTCTGGCCCCTCGGCTCGGTTTTGCCAACATTGCACTCAACTTCTTCGGACTGGATTCTATTAACTTCCTAGGTGAACCCGGCATGTTCCGTTCGATTTATGTGTGGTCTGATATTTGGCAGACAGCGGGCTACAGTGCAGTCGTATATTTGGCAGCGCTTGCAGGGATAGACCCAACACTTTATGAAGCTGCCAAAGTTGATGGAGCCTCGCGGTTTCAAAAAATCCGCCACGTCGATTTGCCAGGGATTGTGCCAACCATCGTTATCATTTTGATTCTGAATGTAGGGAATGTAATGGCGATTGGCTTTGAAAAAGTCTACCTGCTACAGAACCCGCTTAACCTCGTTAATTCTGAGATCATTGCCACCTATGTCTACCGGGTCGGCCTGTTGAATGCCAATTACAGCTTTGCAACTGCGGTGGGCCTGTTCAACTCCATCATCAACTTGGTTCTCTTATTTACAGTAAACGGTCTGGCGAAAAGAATCACTAAGAACAGCATCTGGTAGGAAAGGAGCTCATCTATGGCAGCAGCAGTTCAAAAAAAGATTAAAGAATCCGTCGGCGACAAAGCGTTCCTGATCACAATCTATATCGTGCTTACTCTTGTGGTAATCGCTGTACTTTATCCGCTTATTTTTATCATCAGCAGCTCAATCAGTAGTCCGGCAGCCGTGACCTCTGGTCGTGTCTGGCTCTGGCCTGTAGATATATCCTTCAAAGGTTTCAAAGTATTGCTGAATACGCCTGAGATTATCACTGGTTATGGAAACTCAATTTTCTACACCGCAGCGGGAACGCTGATTAGTATAACTTTAACGGTCATGATCGCTTACCCGCTGTCTCGAAAAGGTTTTTTCGGACGAAATACACTGATGATGATCATTACCTTCACCATGATCTTCAGTGGGGGGCTAATTCCCACCTATTTGGTAGTGAAGGAGATGCATCTGATCGACACTCGCTGGGCGCTGCTGATTCCGAACGCCATTTGGGTCTGGCAGGTCATTATTGCCCGCTCCTTCTTTCAATCCTCGATTCCGGAGGAGCTTTTGGAAGCTAGTGAAATCGACGGCTGTAGTGATATGAGATTCATCTGGAGCGTGGTACTCCCGTTATCCAAACCGATTCTCGCAGTGTTGGTGCTTATGTACGCGGTAGGTCAATGGAATGCCTATTTCGATGCGCTGATATATCTGAAATCAGCAGATTTGTTCCCCTTACAGCTTGTCCTGCGAAGCATCATCATTCAGAACAACAGCGCTGGTGGGGCCATGGACGTGGGGAAACTGGTCGAGAAACAACAGCTTTCCGAGCTGCTGAAGTATTCCTTAATTGTGATTGCCACCTTGCCGGTACTTGTTATCTATCCTTTCGTACAGCGTTATTTTGTACAGGGGATGCTTGTTGGTTCCGTCAAGGGTTGATCTTAGGAGTCTCTTTTTTGGAAAGGAGGTATGCCCGGAGTACACACTTAAGGTATCATCGTATCACCTGCTAAATTACAAAAGGGAGTGATAATATTTGAAGAAGCAAAGCTTGATTACTTTACTAATTCTGGTCATGGCATTTACGGTTGTAATTAGCGGATGTGCAAATAAAAATACAGATAACGCATCCAGCACGCAGCAGGGTTCTGGTTCGGGTTCGTCTGGCAAGCCGGTTGAGATCAGCGTGTTCTCAGTTCAGGAATCCGGCATCGACCTTCCGACCAATAAATTCACAAAACATGTAGAAGAGAAATTTAATTTCAAATTCAACTGGCAGATCAACCCATCGGATGGTGCTCAGGAAAAACGCCAGATCTCACTGGCGAGTGGTGACTATCCGGATGCTTACCTGCTTACTCACTATATTGATCAATTCTCACAGGCCGATCTACTGAAATACGGCAAGCAAGGTGTACTCATTCCTCTAAATGATCTGATTGATAAATATGCTCCAAATATTAAAGCAGCCATGGAAAAGAACTCTGACCTAAGAACGCTTAATACTGCACCTGATGGCAACATTTACGGACTTGTAGCTTATACAGAATGTTTCCACTGTTCCTATCCTAGCAAAATGTGGCTGAATTCTGAGTGGATGAAAAAGCTTAACTTGGAGATGCCGAAGACCACTGAGGATTTCAAAAATGTACTGAAAGCCTTTAAAACGCAAGACCCGAACGGCAATGGCAAAGCCGATGAAGTGCCGCTAAGCGGTTCCATCGAGGAGTTCGGCGTACGGATCGTACCTTTCTTGATGAACGCATTTGTTTATGATGATGATCGTAATTACCTGAACATGAAGGATGGAAAGGTGCAATCTGCTGCCATTACTCCGGAGTGGAAAGAAGGATTGACCTATATTAAATCCCTGTTTGACGAAGGGTTGATTGATCCGGGTGCCTTTACACAAAACGCGGAAGCTTTTAAGAAAATCGGTGAAAATGCTGATGCAGAAATTCTAGGCGCAGGTGCAGGTATGCACCCAGCGATCTTCGTAAACATCGACCCGGGGAATACCCGTTCAGCACATTACAACCCGCTGCCTCCGATTTCGGGACCTCAAGGAATTTCCTATGCGACTCATGATGGAGGCGGCGTAGTCCCGGGTGCAAAATTCGTGATCACAAACAAAGCAAGTGAAGAAGCACAAATTACACTGATCAAGATGGTGGATTATATGTTTACACCAGAAGGCCAAACGAATGGCGCAGCTGGCCTGAAGGGAACCGATTGGACAGATCCGGTTGAAGGCGATGTGGCGTTGGGGAAAGATGTTAAACCGATGATCAAACTAATTCCAGGTGAAGAAGGCGCAGCACCACGTAATGCAGGCTGGAGTGGTATGGCTCACTTCTATGAGCCTAAAGAATACCGTGATACTTACGTTCAAGGTACCGACATCTTTGCTTCTGATGGTTATGAACGTAGACTGTATGATGCGACTCTGCTATACGAAGGTCATGAGCCTAAAGAGTTATTCCCCATCTGGTCGATCTGGATTGATCCAAGTGAGATTGATGAAGCCAGCTTGCTGCAGACAAATTTGAAAAATTACATCGAACAAAATGAGCTGCAATTCATCACAGGCAACAAGGATCTGAACAAGGACTGGGACGCTTATGTAAAGGGATTGCAGAACTTGAAGCTTGACCGTTATCTCGAAATTTTACAAAAGGCTTATGATACTTCAAAAAAATAAATATTGAAATCAGAATCAGGTGCTGTATGATAGACCCCGCACCTGATTTCTTGATTTCAGGGGAAAATATGGGTTTTTGTGGATGGAGGTTGAGTTATGACAGACGAGAATCATTGCAATCATTCATTTGTAGTTCCGCGCCGTGGACTACCTCAAATTAACGGCAGGCTTACGGAAAAAGGGACTGTAACCGTTGCCTTTTTAGGCGGCTCAATTACGGAGGGGGCAGGTGCTTCCGAAGCAGACACATATAGCTGGAGAGCACTCACCGGTAAGTATCTTCAGGAGCGGTTTGCGGATCAGGAGTTCCGCTTCATCAACGCGGGAGTGGGGGGGACGAACTCAACTTTAGGTGCTCATCGATTACAGGAGCATGTCCTGCAGCAGGGCACAATTGATTTGTTATTCGTTGAATTTAGCGTCAATGACGGCAATGACCGGGAAGAATCCATTAGAGGGATGGAGGGCATTGTCCGCCAATGCAGGCGGTTGTCACCGGGCACTGATATTTGCTTTTTGTATACAGCAGCAGAGAAGAATCTCTCCGGGAGCAATCCCTTTAATATTGCTGTCCATGAAGAAGTAGCTGAACATTATAAGCTTCCCTCTGTTAATTTTGCAGCTAGAGTCTATGCGCAGCTAGAGGCGGAACAAATGGAGTGGACTAAGCTGGCACCGGATGGATATCATCCCAATGATGAAGGTCATGCGCTGTATGCCTCTTTTTTGCGAGAGTATCTGGAGACAGCGCTTGTTCCTAACAAGACGAATTTGAGTAGCGAAAGCTCTTTAGATATTCCACCTTTGGCGGAGCAAAATTATGAATACGGCAGCCTGCTTGATTTCCGTGCGGCTGATCTTGTGAACGGTTACGAACTTCGCGAACTGGCTGCAGGAGATCCGCTGATGAACTGGCGTTTTGGAACAGAGCATCTGTATACCCATAGCAAGGAGGCTGTTTTTTCTTTTACAGTGACCGGGCAAAGCGCAGGCTTGATGCTGCTCTACGGACCGGATAGCGGGATTTTTGAATATTCGCTAAATGGCAGTTCTTATAAAGCTGTGAACTTATTCGATGAATGGTGTCCGCTTGCCTTTCGGCCTATTATCGCCATGTTTCCGATCCAGGAACAACGTCAAGAATTGCATGTTTCAGTACGCATTACGGGGCTGAAGGATGAACAGAGTAAAGGCACCAGTCTGCGTATTCTGAAACTGCTGCACAATTGATTATTTTAAGCGGAGAGATTATACTGCCAAATATTAAGCGTTTACAAAAAAAGAAAGGCGGTGCCGATGATTACTTCTGCTGAGAATAACGCCTTAACTACTCCTGCTGTAATCCGCCTAACGGATTATGGAGTGCTGCCGGATTCTGGTTTAGACGCGCAGCCAGCCATGGTTCGGGCTATACAGGCTGTCGCTGAAATTCCCGGTCCAGTACTACTGGATTGCCCGAAGGGCTGCTATCATTTCTATCCGGACGAGGCTATCCGCAAACCTTATTTTATCTCAAATACTGCCAGTGAAGAAGAGAACAGGGATGTCACTAAGACCATCGGTATTTTGCTGAAGGGACAATATAATTTAACGCTGGAAGGGAATGGTTCATTATTTATTTTTCACGGCAAGCAAACGATGCTCCTGCTGGATGGCTGCAAGAATGTGGAGATCCGTAATTTACATACCGACTATGCCCGGCCAACTGTGACGGAGATGACGATTACCGAAAGCGGTGACCATTCGTTCGATGTCCAAGTACATCCCGATTCACGTTATGAGATTAGGGAGGATAAGTTGGTCTGGAACGGTGAGGGCTGGAGCTTTTCTGAAGGCCCAATGCAGACTTATGATCCGCAGCGCAATACGACTTGGCGGATGGATAACTGGCTGGAGCAGGCAGACACTGTCGAGGAACTGGAGCCGATGAAGCTCCGTCTGCATTTTAATTTTCAGCCTGAGGTTATTCCGGGGCATGTTCTACAAAGCCGTGACGGCATCCGTGATCAGGTGGGCGTATTCATTACGGAAAGCTCGAACATCACCTTGAGCGATATTGGGCTACATTTTCTGCATGGACTTGGCATCGTTGGCCAGTTCAGCGAGAATCTCAGCTTCCGCCGTATGGATCTCTCACCGCGTCCGGAAACGGGACGAACGGTCACAGGCTTTGCGGACTTTATTCACATGTCTAGCTGCCGGGGAAAGGTGATCATTGCCGATAGTAATTTTTCCGGTTCACATGACGATCCCGTTAATGTCCATGGTACTTATCTGCGGATCGTAGAGCAGCCATCGGCGAATGTAGTAAAGGTCCGGTTCATGCATCATCAGACCTACGGATTTATGGCTTTCTATCCGGGGGACGAAATTGAATTTGTTCGCTCCGGTTCATTGACCACTTATGCGGCTAATGAAGTGGTCGAAGTGAAGCGGCTAAATCCACGCGAGCTTTTGTTGACGTTGGCTCATCCGGCTCCTGATGATATAGGCAGCCATGATGTTATAGAGAATGTTACCTGGACTCCAGAGGTTGAAGTCACTAATAATCACTTCGCGAGAGTACCCACCCGCGGTATTCTTGTGACAACCCGGCGCAAAGTGGAAATTAAGGGTAACATTTTTGAACGGATGCATATGAATGCCATTCTGATTGCAGTGGATGCTGAGTCCTGGTATGAATCCGGCAAGGTGGAGGATGTGATCATCAGCGGCAATCATTTTCTGGAATGTGGAAGTCAAAAGCATCCGGTTATCTTTATTTCGCCGGAGAATGTGGAGATAGATAAACGTGCTCCCGTTCACCAGAGAATTGTCATCACGAATAACAAGTTTGAAAGTATTGATGTGTTGGCCCTTAGTGCCAAGAGCACCTGCGGACTGGTCTTTAAGTGCAATGGAATTCTGGCAGGCAGTGGTGAGGCGAGTCTTTCGAATCTTGATGATGCGATTGAATTAAATGCCTGCAGTGAGGTTGAAATTACTGATAATTTATTAAATGACAGATGGTGAGGAGAGCGCGTATGAAACTTCAATATGACAAGCCAGCAAATGTATGGACGGAAGGACTTCCAATTGGGAATGGACGTCTGGGCGGTATGATCTTCGGTGGTGTGGAACAGGAGAAAATTAGTCTAAACGAGGATACGCTTTGGTCAGGATACCCAAAAGAGGGGAACAATCCCGGTGCTAAGAACGTTCTGCCAAAGGTGCGACAGCTGATTCAAGAAGGCCGTTATGTTGAGGCGGACACGCTGACCAGAGAAATGATGGGGCCGTATACTCAATCTTATTTACCTTTTGGTGATCTATTGCTTCGTTTTGAGCATGGCAACGTCTATCATTCTTATCAGCGTACATTGGATGTGGAAAATGCGCTGCATCGCATTGAATATCAGATTGGCAATGTTACTTATACCCGTGAGATGTTCGCTTCTCATCCTGATCAGTTGCTTGTACTTCGTTTGACCGCAAGTGTGCCAGGCGCATTGAATGTGCATGCCACGCTGGAAAGTCCACTCCGGCACAACCTTTATCCGCAAGGTGACAGCTTTGTTCTATCGGGAACGGCACCGGAGCATGTAGATCCAAGCTATTTCGGGAGCGACAATCCCATCCAATACGGTGAATTAGGCAGCAGCAAGGGAATGGCTTTCGAAGGACAACTCTCCGTGACGGCGGATGACGGCCAAGTAACGGTTGATGGCAATGGGATTCATTTGCTGGGTGCGACAGCGGCAACCTTTTATTTCAGTGCGGCTACAGGTTTTAACGGGTATGACCTAATCCCGGGAATTGAAGGAAAAGATGCCTCCACCATTGCAGCTTCCTTCTTGGCAAGTGCTCAAGGCAAGTCTTACACCAGCCTGCTTCAAGCGCATATCACTGATTACCGGGCACTTTTCGATCGGGTGAAGCTTCGGCTGGGCAAGCCGCTGGCACCGGAAGGAATGTCAACCGAGCAGCGGATTACGACTTACTCCGCGCAAGATCCGGGTCTAGTTGAGCTGCTGTTTCATTTCGGACGTTATTTGCTGATCGCAAGCTCGCGTCCCGGAACGCAGGCCGCCAATCTTCAGGGAATATGGAATGCCTCTACTCGTCCGCCTTGGAGCAGTAACTATACACTGAATATCAATACAGAAATGAACTATTGGCCCGCTGAGATTTGCAATCTGGCAGAATGTCATGAGCCACTTTTGGATTTCGTCGGCAATCTGGCGAAGAGAGGGGCGGATACCGCTCGGACCAACTATGGCACCCGGGGCTGGGTAGCTCATCATAACTCGGATCTTTGGGCACACACTGCACCGGTAGGTGATTATGGTGATGGAGATCCAAGCTGGGCCTATTGGCCAATGGGCGGCATCTGGCTGACCCAGCATCTTTGGGAACATTTTGCTTTTGGCGGAGATACTGAATACTTGCGGACTTCGGCTTATCCTGTCATGAAGGAGGCGGCTCTGTTCGCATTGGATTGGCTGATTGACGACGGCAAGGGTAATCTTGTGACCTCCCCGTCCACTTCACCAGAGCATAAATTCCGGACAGCGGAGGGTGTGGCTGCGGTCAGCCCGGGTGCCACAATGGATATATCACTGATCTGGGAGTTGTTCACGAACTGTATCGAGGCATCAGTGATTCTTGGAACGGATGAAGCTTTGCGTGAAGAGCTGAAAAGTACCCGTGAGCGTCTATTGCCACTGCAGGTTGGCAAGTACGGGCAACTGCAGGAATGGTTCTCTGATTTTGAGGATGAGGACATGTACCACAGACATACCTCGCATCTGGTTGGAATTTATCCGGGCCGCCAGTTGTCAGAAGAAGAGACCCCTGAGCTATTTGCTGCGGCAAGAACCTCGCTGGAGCGGCGCGGGGATGAAAGCACAGGCTGGAGTCTGGGCTGGAGAGTCGCTTTATGGAGCCGCTTCCGGGATGGAAACCGTTCCTTGCGTCTGCTCTCCAACATGTTGCGGCTGGTGAAGGACGGGGAGTCGGAGCAATATAATCACGGCGGAGTTTATGCCAATCTGCTCGGTGCACATCCGCCGTTCCAGATTGATGGCAACTTTGCAGCCTCCGCCGGGATTGCCGAAATGCTGCTACAATCTCACCGCGGCTATCTCGAACTACTGCCTGCATTGCCGAATGAATGGCAGGAGGGAAGCGTTGCAGGTGTACGTGCCCGCGGTGGCTTTGAAGTCAGCATTCAGTGGGACAACGGCAAGCTAGTGGAAGCGCAGATCACTTCCCTGCTGGGCACAGAATGTGTGATCCGCATGGATACCCCACTTAAGGTAACCTGTGGCAGTCAGGATATACAGTGTGAACGTTCCGCCGAAGGAAGGGTAAGTTTCGCTACAACCGCGGGACAATCCTACAAGCTTATCATTGGTGATCAGCAATAATCCGTTTTATAAGCGTATGAACAGCAGTAGGACCTGAACGTTTGGTCCTGCTGCTGTTTTTTGCATTTTCAGCATGAAGCTTCAGGGCCAGCAGAGTTTAGGTAGGATGTGTTAGATCGCGGTATGGATCGGAAGATTGTTGTATAGAAAACGCTTTATCCGCTCTTTATAATGAGGTCATACTTGGGGGATACAGCTACTGAGACTGCGGCCTTCAAGGTCCAAAATGCAGCAACAAGGAGGCAAATTATGCTAACTGACAGTAATACAACCGTAAACGTGAATACAGACACAACGTCTCTTATCCGTGTAACCAATGGCCTGGTGAATCTGGAGATTGATCTCGGAACGGGTGAGTCATCCGTTGTCGGCGGGACTTCTGCACATGTAAAGGGGATTCGCAGCGCCTTTCGCTGGCAGGGCCGGGAATATAATACTGAACACTATCAGAGCCACGTGCTGAAGTTGCAGGAAGAGGTTGTTCGTGAAGGTTTTGGTAAAGGTGTTCATCTAGTGATTGTGCATGAAACATCCCTGCTGCCTCAGCTGGAGCAGCATTTTTATATTTATGAGTCCTCCTCATATGTGTTGATGCAAAGTGTGATCGCAAGCGATGAGGATATCAAAGCGAACCGCATGGCGGTCATTCAGAGCAAATCGGTATCCCTCGGCGGCGAGTCAGGTCAACCGGATGAACCAAGCATCCTGCGTGTGCCTTACGACAACGATAAATGGGTCAGATATACAGTGGTGAAGCCACCTATGGATACAGAGAGCTACGAGGTAACGGCAGTGTTCGCACCGGATAGCCGGCGAGGAATTATCATGGGTTCCATAACTCACAAGGTGTGGAAAACGGGTATTCGTATCAAAAGCGAGCGATGCGGCCAGATCGAGGAGCTGGATCTTTACGGTGGGGCTGTGAGTGAATTAACCCGTGACTTTCAGCCGCACGGTTATGTAAAAGGCAAAAGAGTGGAGTCACCGCTCGTATTCGTAGGTTTTTATGATGATTACAGAGAAGGTCTTGAAGCTTACGGCCGGGCCAATACATGGATTGAAGCTCCACTGGCTTGGGAGGGTGGCGTTCCTGTTGGCTGGAATAGCTGGTCTGCTGCAATGGCTGATCTGGATTATGATTTGTATACGTCGACCAGTGAGTTTTTGAAAAAAGAAGTGCAGCCGTTAGGATTCCAGAATGAGGATACGCTGTACATCAACTTTGACGCTTTTTGGGATAATTTCACAGCAGAAGAAATGAAAAATGCACTTGAGCTAGTGCGGAAGAATGGTCATAGACCGGGAACTTACTGGACCCCTTTCGCTTTCTGGGGAAGTCCTACTCAGTTTGGAGATGTCGTGGAAGGTACGAACGGTAAATACACCTATGGCGATATCCTGCTTCGGGACAGCGAAGGAGAGATTCTGCCGGATGTTGATGGAGGGCTAGCTATTGACCCCACACATCCGGGGAACCTGCAAAGAATAGATTGGTATACAAATAAATTCATCTCGGAAGGATTCGAGTATATCAAGCTGGATTTCCTGGCACATGGCGCACTGGAAGGGCAGCATCACAATCCGGAGATTACGACGGGCATTGCGGCGTATCACTATGGTATGTCCTACTTGCAGAACAAGCTGTCTCCAGAGGTAATTGGTCGACCGTTCTTTATTAATCTGTCCATCGCACCGTTGTTCCCTTATGCATTTGCACATAGCCGGCGTGTCTCTTGTGATGTTTTTGGCACGCTGCAGGATACAGAATATATGCTCAACTCTTTGACCCATGGCTGGTGGATGAGCGATTCATTGTACCGTTACAATGATCCCGACCATTCCGTACTGTACAAAAGCCATAACCAGGAAGCCACGGGCTGGCATGAAGGTCGCAGCCGGCTAACTGCTTCGGTGATCGCGGGAACGGTGCTGCTGCTAGGGGATGACTTCCGAAAAGAGGAAGCCGCCGCCCGGGCTAAAGCTTGGCTGAGCAATAAGGAAATTATGGATGTTGCTCGTCTTGGCAAAACCTTCAGACCGATAGAAGGGGACCTCGGCAAGCAATCCTGTGATACTTTTGTGCTCGAATCTTCAGAAGAAAATGCCTTTTATATAGCTGTCTTCAATTACGATGTCACGAAATCTGCTCCTAAATCCCTCTCATTAGAACGGGCAGGGCTGAATGCTCAAGCTGCTTACCAGCTGCTGGACCTATGGGAAGGTGTAGAAGGGGAAACCTCAGGAAAGCTGGAAGTTACGCTTGAACCCGCAGAATCTAAAATCTTCAAATTGACGGCAAAATAACAAAAGAATACGCGCCCTCTGCTTCTTGCGGATAGCGCGTATTCTTTTTTACAACCTATATTTGTTTTCGGCTTTGCGGATTAAGGCGGTATTGTGTGGGATTTATGCCGTAGCAGGCACTGAAATGTCTGGAAAAGGGATGGATCGAAGGATAGCCTAATTTCTCAGCAATGGCAGTAACACTTAGCTCGCTCTCCAGAAGCAGACCTGCCGCCCGCCGCATAACGAGATTATGATGATAAGCGCGCGGCGTCATTCCGGTTTCTCGCAGAAACAGCTCATGAAAATAGGTTCGCTTGAGTCCGCAGAGCTGTGCCCAGTCTTCGATAGATTTACCACGTTCGGGATGAGTGTTCAAATACTCCAACAGGCGCACAATCCGATAATCGCTTGGCTGATGCTGATGGAGGGCATTATACCAGCTTAATATCCAACCGTATAACAAGCTATGAACCGCTTCATTCCGGTAGAATATCGCTTCATTGTATATTTTGGCAATCATCACAAGACTATCGTATAGCTGTGGATATTTAGCTAGCGGGAAAACGCAGGGCAATTCTTTCAGCTCGGCACAGGGGACTTCGGTGGCCTTTTTCTCAAGCCTAAAGGGTTCAGGCGCATGGATAAAAGAAAGATTAGTAGACATAGGCGACTGCTTGTCCCACAAATCAAAATAGACATTGTAGGACGAGAGTGGATGAGAAGGGGAAATATGAAAGGCATGTGGCTGGCCGGGGCGCAGAAACACCAGTGTTCTACGCTCAATCGGATAACGAACTCCGTCGATTTCCATCTCACCGGGGCCATCGGTAAACAGATGAAAGGCGTAGGCATTGCCGACGCGCAGATGCTCATTGCTGCTTCCGTCGTACAGATAAGGCATGATTGCTCCAACATACGGTGTGATTTCAGATAGTTTGTTCATACTATACCCCTTTGCTAGCAGCATTTCTTAATTTTGGCCTGTAGTTAAATGTTTGGGATTACGGATAAATTGTCAAATGAATGAACGAGTCAACAAAGACTAGTAGTACTGATGATGTTACGATAAATGCGATAAATATACAATGTTAATAACAGAGAAAGCGGATTAATTAACAACAACTTTTGAAGGTCTATTACAGACAGGAGACGATCAAATGAGCGATTTTAAATTGTGGTATTCAACCCCTGCAACAAGCTGGTCGCAAGGGTTGCCGTTGGGTAACGGAAGAATAGGTGCTGTTGTAATGGCGGCGCCGCATCGTGAGGTGTGGAGCATGAGCGAGGTGACCTATTGGTCTGGGCAAACGGATCCCGACCCTGCTCCTGCCGGAGGTAGAACTGCGCTGGAAGAGATGCGAAGTCACTTTTTTGCCGGCGATTATGACAGCGGTGATCGTTTAGCCAAACAGTATTTACAGCCTAAAAAACAAAATTTCGGTACGAACCTGGGATTATGCGAGGTGGTTATTGATTTTGCCCAGGATGCGGATGTTAAATCAGGCGGTGTGTTTCGGCGGGAGCTGGAATTGACAAGTGCAGTGTCTGGGGCGGTCTATGAGAGCGGCGAAACAACAATCCGTCGAGAGGTCTTCGCTTCACATGCCGATGATCTGGTAGTTTCAAGAATTTGGAGCGATAGGCCTGGAGGTGTATCCTTTACGATTGCCATCGAAGGTGGGACAGAATCGTTTACGACTGAGGTTGTGGATGGCGACACTATTGAATTCAAGGGGCAAGCTACAGAAAAGGTGCACAGTAATGGTAAATGCGGGGTATGGGCAAAAGGGCAGCTCAAAATAAGTCTATCCGGCGGTACGATCTACAGGGGGGATGGCCGATTAAGAGTTTCCGGAGCTAATGAGGCCCGGATTTATTTTGGGGTCAGTACCGATTATCGCCGGAGCAATCAGGATTGGGAGACGGAGAGCTACAGCAACCTAAGGCAGGCATTAACCAAAGGTTATGCACAGTTAAAAGAAGATCATATTCAAGATTACCGTCAGGATTATGCAAAGGTGGATATTCAATTGGGTAGCTCCGGGAAAGAAGGTCTGCCTACCGATCAGCGGATTAGGTTACTGGCACAGGATCAGGCTGAGGACCCTCAGTTGTTCGCATTGTTCCTCCAGTATGGCCGCTACCTAACCATTGCCGGATCACGAGAAGATTCACCTCTTCCACTGCACTTGCAGGGAATCTGGAATGACGGTGAGGCTTGCCGTATGGGCTGGAGCTGCGACTATCATCTCGATATTAATACACAGATGAATTATTATCCGACAGAAGTCGTGAACCTTGCAGACAGCCACCTTCCATTGATGCGATATATTGAAGATTTATCTCAGGCGGGAAAATCAACTGCACGCGATTTATATGGCAGCAAAGGATGGGTAGCGCATGTATTCTCTAACGTCTGGGGGTTTACAGCTCCGGGCTGGGAAACCTCATGGGGGCTCAATGTCACAGGCGGATTATGGATTGCAACCCATCTGATGGAGCATTATGAATATAGTCAGGATCGTGTATTTCTAGAGCGCCAGGCATATCCTGTGCTAAAAGAAGCCGCAGAATTCTTCCTCGACTATATGACGATTCATCCGAAATATGGCTGGCTGGTGACGGGTCCTTCTAACTCGCCAGAGAACAGCTTCTATCCCGCAGATAGCAGCGAGGGTGCACAGCAGCTGTCTATGGGCTCGACCATGGATCAAGTGCTCGTGCAAGATCTTTTCGAGTTCTGCCTGAAGTCTGCGGTGTTGCTCGATACAGATTTGGAGCTTCAGCTGAAGCTAAAGGAAGCTATGGCTAAGTTACCCCCGCTACAGATTGGTAAAAGAGGTCAGCTGCAGGAGTGGCTTGAAGATTATGAAGAAGCGCAACCTGAGCATCGACACTTGGCTCATTTGTTCGCTTTGTATCCAAGCAACCAGATTACACCGGACAGAACACCGGAGTTAAGCGCGGCAGCAAGGGTAACGCTGGAGAACCGGATGGCTCAGGAAGAACTGGAGGATGTAGAGTTCACCGCCGCCTTATTCGGTCTTAGTTTTGCCAGACTATATGACGGGGAGAAGGCGTATAAGCATATCTCTCATTTAATTAGCGGACTGTGCTTCGATAATCTGTTCAGTTTCTCCAAATCAGGGATTGGTGGGGCAGAGTGCAATATCTTTGTCGTGGATGGCAACTTTGGCGGGACGGCTACCATTGCAGAGATGCTGCTGCAAAGCCACGCGGATGAAATTCATCTGTTGCCAGCGCTTCCGCAAGCCTGGAATACAGGATCGGTGTCTGGATTACGAGCCAAAGGAAAGGTAGAGGTAGACGTAGTTTGGGAGAAGGGGCAGTTGACGGAAGCTACGCTTCGCACCTACGCACCGGGAACGGTGACCCTTCGATGGGGAGATCAGAGAACTACCTTCCAAGCAGAAACAGGAGGAAGCTACTATTTCAACAGCCAATTGGAGCTGTTATAATGATTCGGCGGGGGCGATGAGCCTCCGTTTTCATTATGCGTCCGAATAATGATGAGTAGGTATCGAAGGGCTATCTGGTCTGCTTAAGACCCGATAGCCTTTTTACGAGCACGTTGGGATTAGATCTTACAAAGTAACGATTCATGCCTGAAAATGACTTACATTTATTTGGTCGATGATCGACTAAGGGGAAAAGAATATAATAGGAGCAAATACAGACAACAAGAAGGAGGGAACCTCAGGTGTATAGTATTTTTTTGGTAGATGATGAAGAAATGGGTCTTGAGATGATGAGAGATTATATCCGCTGGGAAGAGATGGGCATCTATGTAGTCGGAACAGCGAGCAATGGTAGAGAAGCTTTGGAGAAAATAGAGGCTTTTCAACCGGATATTATTCTTACAGATGTTCAGATGCCGATAATGAATGGAATTGAGTTGGCTAAAAAAATACATGAATGTTATGACCAGATGCAAATTATGTTCCTCACCGGACATGATGAATTCCACTATGTTAAATCGGCCCTTAATGTAGGAGCTGTTGGATATTTACTGAAGCCGCTAGATTTGACTGAAATTGAAAGCGTTATCGAAAAGGTTAAAGCACGCTGCGAAGAGGTTCAGATGAAACAACGTTCTATGGAGGCTGCTAAAACTAAGATTCTTAAGGAGCTTTCTTTTGAAAAAAATGCGGAGCAAGCCGCAGAGCTGGCAAATAACTTCAATAGGCTGACACGTCTCCCAGAGAGTAATCATTATACCATGGCACTGTTCAGCATCGATCCCAAAGAGGCGGAGGGTGAGCAGCAGAGTCTGGAAGAGTGTATGAGCCGGTTGATTTCTTATCTGGATCACTTTTTTAAGGCGAAAAATATAGAGGTTGTTTTTGTTCCTTACAAGGATGGCGAGACAGGTGTATTCATGGAAGCGACTCAACAGCCTGGCTATTATGCTTGGGAGGATTTAGCTGTGGCTATTCGTAGTGCGCTGGATTTTACGGTGACGGCAGCAGTCGGAGCGCAGGCCGCAGAATTAGCGCTGGTCCATAATCTGTATAAGCAGACGCGTGTGATTTTAAATGAACGTTTTTATAAAGGCACGGGCTTAATTATTCATGCCGCGGCTATTTCGAATCAGTTCGACAGTGAACATATGCCACCTTTTGAGAGAAAAGAGTGGTTTGAAGCTATCCATCAGCTGGACTTCGAGCAGGCCGCACAAAAGCTGCATCAATATTTCGTGGGATTGGCCACACTGAGAATCAAGAAAAAAATCATCTGTGATTGGGCGATTGATCTTGTTGATGAACTGCTAGAGCAGCTGCATCAGTCTGTTCCCGAGGGCTTTAAGCGGGCGGAGCTCTATCATTCCATCTATAATGCGCTGACTTTACATGAGATCGAGGATTTAATCCTGGGCACTGCGGGTGATGCCGTGAGCATGCTAGGTGAGCGACTTATGGATAAAAATACAAAGCTCGTCCACAAGGTTCGCACCGTGATTGAACAAAATTACGATCAGCCGATTACGATTAATAGTCTGTCTGATCAGGTTTATCTGTCACCGAACTACTTAAGATCTATTTTTAAGGATAAAACAGGCATCACGATCCACGATTATTTAACCCGTATTCGGCTTGATAAGGCCAAGGAGCTGCTCACAGACGGGTCACTGAAGATTCAAGATATTGCCCAGAGAGTGGGGTACGAAAGCACGTCTTATTTTATTTCTCTATTTCTGAAGAACCTTGGGGTCACACCTAACGAGTACAGGAAAAATATTTAACCTTCCGCACTTCTGCTTACTGAATAGAAAGAAAAGTCGCTTTCCTTTATGAATTGTAAACTTGCGATATGGAAAGATGCCCCTTTGCTTTTTACAATAAGCATGTATTACAACTCAGCACATGTGAGGGGCTTGATTCATTATTGCGATTAAAGGAAGCTTTTTTACACATCTAATTGCGATAGCGCTTTCAAGAAATCCAGACGGCAATAGTTGGATACAGCATTCTTGAGAGAGTAATCGGTACGGGCCGTACATTCCTTACATGACGTTACTTACAACAAGGAGAGGAGTTCTGAAGACGTTATTTGGAAAGAGGAACAACTGATGAATTGCAACCGGAAGGCTTTTCTTATATCAGAAAGTTAAATGGAGGGATTAAATGTTTGGACGTGTAATGAAAAGAGGGTTCTTGTTCTTTCTTATGATCAGCTTAGTGTTAGGCAGCGGTGGTCAGTTTGCCGGCAAGGTCTACGCCGAGGATATAAATAGCTATGAAGCTGAAGCGGATGGGAATATTCTGACGGGTAATGCGTCAATTTCTGACCACCCAGCGGCTTCCGGAGGGAAAAAAGTTGGCGGCATGTATCAAGGCAGCTCCTTGTTGTTCAATAATGTGACCGTAAGCGAGCCGGGGAATTATAAAATTACAGTGTATTATATTTCTGGCGATTCACGCCCGTTTAATATCAGTGCCAATGGCGGTGACAAGCAATTTGAAGAACCGTCCAAGACTGTGGACTGGGATACGGTAGGCACTTATGATGTGACGCTTCCGCTGAACGCGGGTGCTAATACCATCTTGATCGATGACAACAACTGGTATTCTCCGGACATCGATAAGATCGTAATCCGTGGATTGGACGACAGCGATCCAGGTGAAGGACCCGGAGGTGACTGGAAGGAGAAGCTGCATGGGGTGATCCTGGAAGCCGAGGCTACTGAGAATATGCTTACAGGCAACGCCAAAGTGGCGGGCAGCAGTGTGGGCTCTGGCGGTAAAATCGTAACGGATCTGAACAAAAACAGTTCCTTACAGTTCACAAATGTTGCAGTACCAGCAGCGGGAACGTATTTAATCCGCATCTCCTATATTTCCGGCGATCAACGTCCTGTCTATATGCAGGTTAACGATGGACTGGATGAAATGATTGACCTGCCAAAGACGGCAAGCTGGAGCACCGTGGGAACCTATGATGTGGAGGCCTCTTTGGTAGAGGGTTTGAATACTATCACCTTCTCAGATCATGATTGGTATTCTCCAGATTTCGACCGGATAGAAATTATTCCTTATACCCTCAGCTATGAAGCAGAATCTCCACTCAATGATTTGACAGGCGAGGCCCAAGTTTCCGCTAGCCCGAATGCTTCGGGTGGTCAGAAGGTAGGGTACTTGAATAACGGCAGTTCCATAACCTTCAACAAGATTACAGCCCCTATGACTGGTGATTACCGAATCACAGTCGCCTATATTTCAGGTGACCCACGCAGCTTCTACGTTAGTGCGAATGGTGGAGCAGAGCAGTATTATGAGCTGCCCAAGACACCGGACTGGGATACGGTTGGAATGTATGAACTTACACTGCCACTGAACGAAGGCGAGAATACAATCAAATTTACAGATGGCAACGGGTATGCGCCAGATCTGGACCGGATTATAGTTGAGCCAGCTATGGGTGTGGATCCTAATCCCCCAGTGGAGGAAGACGGTGATTTAGGAACACCGGGCGCTTCTAAGATCTACGGAGCTATCACAGTTACCGAATATACTTACGGACTGCTTGTATCAAATGGCCAATATGAAGTGTCCTATAATACCAAGTCCGGATATGTAAGCTATAACTGGGCTGACGGACAGAAGCTGCATGGGATCTATAGCAGTATCAAAATCGGCGATACGCTCGTTGAGACTACAAGCTATGAGAGTCATACAAGTGTTGGTGCTCCGGTAGACATTCAGGATGGTTTCGGCAAAGGCGTGGAGCTAACTTTTGTCCACACTTCCACAGGAAAACCGACGTTAAAGCAGGTCTACAAGTTTTATGACGATCAAAAGTATTTTCTGACCCGTTTGGATGTCGCCAGCGATACAGCAGTCAAGACCAACTATATGTCACCTATTACCGTAAAACGTACAGGTGGTGTGGATATCGGAGCTAGTGCGGATAATCGTGTGCTTACGGTTCCTTTTGACAACGATGCTTGGATTCGTTATAAATCTCAATCTATGAATCGTGCAGATACCAGCTATGAGATGACGACTGTGTTTAACAACTCGACACGCAGCGGCCTTGTGCTTGGCTCTGTAACTCATGATACCTGGAAGACAGGCATCGACTGGAAAGGTTCCTCCAATCGGCTGAATGAGCTGGTCGTATATGGGGGTGCAGCTAGTGATGTTACCCGGGATACCCAGCCTCATGGCAGCTTAAGTGGAACAAACTTGTCCTCACCTATGATCATGGTAGGGGCCTTCAGTGATTACCGTACAGGGCTTGAGGAGTATGGCAAAGCTAATGCGATCATTACACCTGCACTTGCGCTAAACCCCGAGCTGCCACATGGCGTACCGGTTGGTTTTAATAGCTGGGGAGCTTACGAGGGTACGCTTTCATATCAGGATGTAGTGGATGTCTCCAATTACTATAAAGAGAATCTGCAAAATTTCAATAATAACGGCAATGTATTTATTAACATGGATTCTTATTGGGATAATCTGAATGATAAGCAGCTGACTGACGCCGTATCGGTTATTAAAGGGAATGGCCAGCATGCGGGTATTTATTGGGCACCGTTTGTATACTGGGGCAACAATATGGACCAGATTGTAGAGGGAACTGACAATAAATATACTTACGGCGATATTGTCCTTAAGGATGCCGCGGGTCAACCGCTGCCGACTCTGGACGGGGCTTTTCCTTTGGATGTAACACATCCTGGTGCCCAATTACGCATGAACTATTTTTTGGACAAATTTAAAGCGCTGGGCTTCACCTTCATCAAATTGGATTTCTTAACGCATGGTTCGCTTGAGGGGCAACATTTCGATTCAACTATAACGACAGGAATCCAAGCTTATAATGAAGGAATGCGTTATGTGAAAGAACGTCTGGATGGAAAAATGTTCATTAGCGCATCAATTGCGCCAATTTTCCCGAGTCAATATGCGCATAGCCGGCGAATTTCCTGCGACACCTACGGCAAGATCAATGAAACCGAATATATGCTGAATTCATTAACCTATGGCTTTTGGCAAAATGGCACGATCTATACCTACACCGATCCTGATCATTTGGCATTGGCCCGTGCTACCAGCTTGACTGAAGCGCGTAGCCGTATGAACTCTGGCGTTATCGCTGGAACAGTACTGCTTGGCTCTGACAATGTTAACGATCCAAAAGCACAGGAGTACATGACCGCTTTGTTCAACAACAAAGATGTTCTCGATTTAGCTTTAAAAGGAAAAGTGTTCAAACCACTTGAAGGAAATACAAACGCCAATGCCGCCGATACTTTTGTTATGAAGGATGGCAATGATTATTATCTGGCTGTATTCAATTACAGTGCATCTGCTTCGGCAGATAAGCAAGTTGATCTTGGCCGCGCTGGACTGGATGCTGCAGAGATTTATACTACGCAAGATCTCTGGACAGGAGAAGTTTCCTCTGCCACAGGAACTATGAAATTGTCCTTGCAGCCGACAGAGTCGAAACTGGTAAAATTGACGGCTGCACCTAAGACAGTAACCGGTATAACACTGGATAAGACAGAGCTTTCGTTGACCGCTGGTGAAACCGGCAAGTTGACGGCTACAGTATCGCCGGATGATGCGACGGATAAAGCAGTACTTTGGACTTCGAGCGATACCTCTGTAGCTACCGTAGTGTACGGAACAGTAACCGCTGTAGAAGCTGGAAAGGCCACCATTACTGTGGAAACGGTAGACGGTGGCTTCAAAACATCGGCAGAAATCACAGTCAAAGAGGCCTCTACAGGAGAGCCGGGAAATCCAGGAGAACCGAGCGATCCGGGAAATCCGGGAGAGCCTAGTAATCCGGGAGAGCCGGGAAATCCGGGAGAGCCTAGTAATCCTGGGAATCCAGGAAATTCGGGAGAACCGAGTAATCCTGGGAATCCAGGAAACAATGGCGGTACCTCTGGCAGCACTTCGGGCTTGGAGAATGCTGCTGGAACCTTGATTCTCATGCCAGATATGCTGAAAGTGGACAGTGCTTCTGGTCAGGTAGTGGTTGAGATTAAAGGGGATATTCAGCAAGTTCAGTTATCCTCTGCTGTAGTCCGACAGTTGGCGAACCACACCCTAGTTTTGAATGCGGGTAAGCTCTCCTTGCAGGTACCAGCGGAGCTAATTCACCAGTTGCAAAACAAGCTGCCAGAGGGACAGCGGGAAGATAGCAAGATTGCCCTGAAGATGGTGAACCTCAGCAGCAAGGCCGAAGAGTTGGTTGCTACAGTGGCTAGTTCTACTAATGCGGCTGCTGTTCTCAAGGGAGACATCTATGAATTTAGTCTTTCTATTACCACTAAGTCAGGCACTACAGACACACTCGCTACATTTGATAAGCCAATAACACTCATCATGCCAGTGGCAGAAGGCTTCAATGCTAAACGAGGCGGTGTTTATTATATCGCGGACAATGGCAGGCTGGAATATATTCAAGCTGATTATGCTAACGGTGTATTAAAAGCTGAGGTCAGCCACTTCAGCAAATATGCTGTGCTGGAGTTGAACCGCATCTTTGTCGATGTTCCGGCCAATCACTGGGCTAACCCAGTAATCCAAGAGCTGGCGTCCAAGCTATATGTGCAGGGCACAAGCAAAGTAAAGTTTGAACCAAGCCGGGCAGTTACACGTGCTGAGTTCACTTCGATGCTTGTTCATGCCCTTGGACTGACCGCGACAGGAAAAGAAAGCTTTGCTGATGTTGCTCCATCCGCCTGGTATGCGGAGCCTATCTCAATCGCTTACAAGGCGGGAATCGTGAGTGGCAGAAGTGCGTCCAAGTTTGAGCCGGGCGCACAAATCACCCGTGAAGAAATCACGGTGATGCTAATGAAGGCTTACGAGCTGAACAACGGCGTAACAGCCAATGGTGCAACAACCAACGGCGTAACAACCATTGGTGCAACAACTAACGGCGCAACAATCAACGGTGCAACTGCCGCAGCGTTCACCGACATGAATCAGGTGTCTGCTTGGGCCGCTGCTTCTGTAAATGAAGCGGCCAGTCTAGGACTGATTCAAGGTCAAAGTCATGAACGGTTTGCACCAAAAGGAATCGCTTCGCGCGCAGAAGCGGCTCAAGTGATCTATAATTTGATTTTGAAGTAAGCTGAAATGACTACAAAAGAGCGACTCTCCATTAACCGGAGAGTCGCTCTTTTTGATAGATCAGTTAATGAAATTAGCTACTTTATCGAACTTTACTAATAGATACTACATTACTATTAGGTACATTGCTATTAGGTACATTACTGTTTGGCAGTTACTAATACCACACTTTACTATCTATCGGAACTTACTCCAGTAAAGTAGAATCTCGTGCAAAAGTCGAGCACACCCCAGCAAAGTAGAATCCCGTGTAAAAGTAGAACACACTCCAGCAAAGTAGAATCCCGTGTAAAAGTAGAACACACTCCAGCAAAGTAGAATCCCGTGCAAAAGTCGAACACACCCCGGCAATGTAGAATCCCGCGCAAAAGTCGATCACACCTCAGCAAAGTAGAGCACATCCCGACAAAGTAGATCATAGTTAGAACACATCGGACCGTATCGCAGCTATTTCGGAAATTTGAGTCATTTTACTAAGATTTCGGACTGTATAGCTCTTATTGCTATAAAAATGTCCAGAATTACTGTGCAAAAGAGACAATAGCTGCATCTGAGTCCGATAGTCGAGCAAAGTACCCTGATTCATCGAAATAGGGTCCCCTCGGTCCGATGCGTATGAGGAAGGAGTATAAGTTGAACACACCTCAGCAAAGTAGAATCCCGCACAAAAGTAGAACATACCCAGCAAAGTAGAATCCCGCGCAAAAGTAGAGCATACCCAGCAAAGTAGAATCCCGCGCAAAAGTCGAACACACCCCGACAAAGTAGATCGTAGTTAGAACACATCGGACCGTATCGCAGCTATTTTGGATATTTGAGCTATTCTACAAAGGTATCGGACTGTATAGCTCTTATTGCTATAAAATTGTCCAGAATTACTGTGCAAAAGAGACAATAGCTGCATCTGAGTCCGATAGCCGAGCAAAATGCCCTGATTCATCGAAATAGGGTCCCCTCGGTCCGATGCGTATGAGGAAGGAGTATAAGTTGAACACACCTCAGCAAAGTAGAATCCCGCACAAAAGTAGAACATACCCAGCAAAGTAGAATCCTGCACAAAAGTAGATCACACCCCGGCAATGTAGAATCCCGCACAAAAGTCGAACACACTACGGCAAAGTAGATCATAGTTAGAACACATCGGACCGTATCGCAGCTATTTTGGATATTTGTGTCATTTTACAAAGATTTCGGACTGTATAGCTCTTATTGCTATAAAAATGTCCAGAATTACTGTGCAAATGAGTCAATAGCTGCATCTGAGTCCGATAGCCGAGCAAAATGCCCTGATTCATCGAAATAGGGTCCCCTCGGTCCGATGCGTATGAGGAAGGAGTATAAGTAGAGCACACCTCAGAAAAGTAGAATCCCGCGCAAAAGTAGAGCATACCCAGCAAAGTAGAATCCCGCGCAAAAGTCGAACACACCCCGACAAAGTAGATCGTAGTTAGAACACATCGGACCGTATCGCAGCTATTTCGGATATTTGAGCTATTCTACAAAGGCATCGGACTGTATAGCTCTTATTGCTATAAAAATGTCCAGAATTACTGTGCAAATGAGTCAATAGCTGCATCTGAGTCCGATAGTCGAGCAAAGTACCCTGATTCATCGAAATAGGGTCCCCTCGGTCCGATGCGTATGAGGAAGGAGTATAAGTTGAACACACCTCAGCAAAGTAGAATCCCGCGCAAAGTCGAACACATCGGACCGTATTGCAGCTATTTTGGATATTTAAGTCATTTTACAAAGATTTCGGACTGTATAGCTCTTATTGCTATAAAAATGTCCAGAATTACTGTGCAAATGAGTCAATAGCTGCATCTGAGTCCGATAGTCGAGCAAAATGCCCCGAATCATCGAAATAAGGTCCCCTCGGTCCGATACGAATGAGCAGGGAGCAATACTACCGAGCGATCTAAACGATCCCATCGATCCCATCATATCCAAGGAGAAGCAAGCCAAACGATCCCCGCAATGGAGAATCCCCTCGTCACCGCTCCTACACCTCTTTTTGGGGTAAACGAATCTGCACAGTGGTGCCTATTCCTAGTCTGCTAAACACTTTAACGCCGTAGTGCTCACCAAATTTCAGTTTGATGCGGCGATCAACGTTAGTGATTCCGTACCCTCGTCCAGGCTTATCCTCAAGCAAAGAGCTGAAGGTCTCGCGGCTCATCCCCATGCCATCATCGATTACTGACAAAATAATATCGTTCGCTTCCATGACACCTTTGATATGAATATTTAGCGGACTTTCTTGGCTCCACACGGCATGAAGCACTGCATTCTCCACAAAAGGCTGTAAGGCAAGTTTGACTGTAGAGTAGGGCAGAATCGCTTCATCTACTGTGTAGGTAATGTTCAGTTGTCCTTTAAAGCGGATTAGCTGAATGGCGTTGTAGCTCTGGGTCAGCTTTAATTCCTCGTGGATGGTCAATATACTTTTCCCTTTATTCAGGGAGATTCGATAAAACTTGGCTAGATGAAGCACCAAATCTTGTATACGCGTATCTTGATGTTTTAGGGCAAGCGACGAGATGGAGCCCAGTGTGTTATACAGAAAATGAGGGTTGATCTGCGCTTGCAGCAGGTCAAGCTCGGCTTCCTTGCTCTGCAGCTCCTTCTGATACACCTCGGTAATGAGACTTTTGAGCCGGGTGGTCATTTGCTTGAAGGCAAAATGCAGCTGGCCAATCTCATCATTTCCCAAATGTTCTTCTGTACTATGATTGAAATCCCCCCGTTCCAGGCGGCGGATCATCCGGATTAAAGTACGGATACGCTTGCTGAATAGCGACGCCGTAATGTAAATCAGCAGGAGGGCCACGCCAATAAAGCCCAGGGAGATTTTGATAATCAGATCTGAGAGTGATTTAGCATCCTGAATAATGCTGTCATAAGGGAAGATGGACACGGTTTTCCATCCATTTTTGAGCGTGTTATAGACGGCGAAAGCCTTTACCCCTTTGTAAGTTGTGTCAAATCTGCCCGATGGCGATTCATCGAATTTCTGATCAAGCAATTCCGGTAGGCTCGTATTTAATAAGTGCTTGTCTGCTGCTGAGAGAATAAGTCCTTTGTCATTAATAATAAAAATATCTTTCCCGCCCGCTTCTTCCTCCATTAAAGAATAGATTACCGATTCGGAGATTCTGAAGACTAGAATACCGTAGGGATATTGATTGCGGTTATTGTTCAAAAATCTTGCTAAGGTAAACATGGCCGGACTATCTTCGGTTTGCGGTGAGGACAGATGAATGATATTCCCGTGTGACTGCTGAAGCTGCTTGAACAGCTCGGTCTCTTTAACCTCAGCTGTTACCGGCTTGATATAGTAATCATCTTTGGGAAGTGATTCATTGTCCGAATAAATGAAAACGCTATCAAAATCAGGATAGGCAGTCATTATCGTGTCCATGCGGTTGCCTATATATTGATAGACATCCAGATAAGAAGGATCATCCTGGTATTCACTCGTGAGGTAGCTGGCAAGTCTGTTATCCAGGTAGATGGAAGCTGAAATATGTTCATAGCTGTCCAGCTTGTTTTCCAAATTTTTATTAATCTGAGCTGTTGAATTCATCATATTGCTGTAAATCTGATCCGTTAATTTTGATTTTGTTAATTCGTAGGAAAGGTAGGCGAAAAGCATCATCGGAATAATGGTCACTAGCACAAATACGCTGAACAGCTTGGAACGAAAGCTCAAATCAATAAAAGGCATATAAATATATTTCCTATATATATGGCGCATAGAAGAAGTCCCTTCTTTACTGTAAATTCGCTGTTTGCCATGTTCATCATAGCAGACTGAATATCGAAATCCAATGCTCGAATCTGCCGAAACTCCTTTAAAAAGCGCTATCATTCGGAGGATTGAAGTATAGAAAGCCACCTGTTGCGGACTTAAGATGAATAGGAGAGAAGTTGAATCGAGATGTGGCTCGACATGCTGCACTAAATAAAAAGGGAGGGTATTTGATGCATAAAGCAAGCGCTATCAAAACAGTCAGAGGCAATAATCTGTGGTACAGATTAAAAGAGCAGAAATGGTTATTTTTGCTGATGCTGCCTGCCTTAATTGCGACATTGCTATTTTCTTATGGTCCTATGTTTGGGATGTATATGGCGTTTACGAATTATCAGCCGGGCGGAGGAACGTTTTTTCAACAATTTTTCCATGCAGAGTTTGTAGGCTTCAAGTGGTTTGAGTATTTCTTTACTACCGGAGATTTCTACCGTGTAATGCGTAATACGCTCGCTACAAGCTTGCTGACCTTGTTATTCGGATTTCCAGCGCCGATCATCCTCGCACTTGTACTGAATGAAGCTAGGCAGGGATTTTTCAAAAGATTTGTACAGACGGTTTCTTATCTGCCGCATTTTATCTCATGGGTTATCGCTGCAAACATCGTGATTACGCTGCTGGCTTCCGATGGGATGTTTAACAATTTACTGGTGACGTTGGGCATTGTTCAGGAACCGGTTGCTTTTCTACAAAATGGACCACTATTCTGGTGGATTATCGCTTTGTCTAACATGTGGAAGGAAATGGGCTTCAGCGCCATTATGTATCTTGCTGCAATTTCCGCTATTAATCCAGAGCTCTACGAAGCAGCAAGAGTGGATGGAGCCAGTCGCTTCCGGCAAATGTGGCATATTACGTTGCCAGCCTTGCGTCCAACCATTGTTATTTTAGGGATTCTAGCCGTCGGAGGCATTTTGAATGCGGGCTTTGAACAACAATACCTGCTGCAAAACAATACCGTGCTTGAGTATTCAGAGGTTATCGATATTTATGCATATAAATACGGGCTACAAAACAGCATGTTCTCCTACGGGGCGGCCGTTGGGGTATTTAAATCCGTGATTGCCTTCATACTTGTTGTAATTGTGAATCGTATTTCTAGAAAAGTGAACGACCAAGCGTTGTTCTAAACCCGAAAAAGAGAGGAGCGCTTGTGATGATTTCGAATAGATACGGGGATCATATTTTTAAATTTATAGTTTATTTCATTCTTATACTTGTGTTGCTAGTTACCTTTCTGCCTTTTTGGAATATTCTCGTTCTTTCATTAAATGCTGCTGAGGATACCGTACGTGGTGGCGTCTATTTATGGCCCAGAGTCCTCACCTTTGATAGCTACAGTCAAATCTTAAAAGATAGCGAGATTTTGAATGGCTTATGGGTTACTGTCAAACGTACCGTAATTGGAGCGCCGCTATCTGTCCTTGTCATTACGATGCTTGCTTATCCGCTAAGCCGCCGGAATTTGATGGGACGTAAAGGATGGAATCTATATTTTGTCTTCACGATGTATTTTGGAGGCGGACTGATTCCTTATTACATGGTGCTTAAAGCGCTGAATATGATTGACACGTTTTCCGTATTTATTTTGCCAGGGCTGATGAATGTCTTCTATATGATTATTGTCCGTACCTTTATGGAGGGGCTGCCTGGTGAGATCGAGGAGTCGGCGAAGGTAGACGGGGCGAATGACCTGACGATTTTCTTCCGGATTGTTCTACCTTTGACCACACCCGTGCTTGCGACTGTAGGACTTTTTCAGGCAATCTCACATTGGAATTCGTGGTTTGACTCCTATGCGTTTACCTATAGTTCTGACTTAAAGACCTTGCAAGCCGTACTCGTGAAAATATTAAGTCAATTCCAAACCGGAGGCATGGTATCGCAATCGCAAATGCTAGCTAACTCGGCTAAGCGGAATGCGGTTTCAAGTGATACTATCCGGATGGCAGCGACGATGGTGGCAACATTGCCTATCGTACTGGTATACCCATTCCTGCAAAAGTACTTTGTTAAGGGTATGACTTTGGGAGCGGTTAAGAGTTAATATGATTAAATAAACCGAACGTCAGCTGGAGAAATCTTGTCCGGCTGGCGGCCCTGAAGGGGGGTGAGCGGACAGACTTGCTTGGTTGCTTGATAGACTTATGAAGTAACTTACTTAATGGGAGGAATTAGGGTGTCTATGATAAAGAAAAACAAATGGTTGAACGTGAGTATTACTGCCGCATTAGCCGTTGGTGTATTAGCGGGTTGTGCTTCAAATGATGGAAAAAACAATACAAACCAAACGGCCGGAGACGATAAAAAACAAGAGCCGATTACATTGACCTGGTTTGATTCAAATACCAAGGGTGAGCCTTTCACTGATGCTATTGCGCAAGAAATCACCAAAAAAACGGGCATTTCGATCTCAATACAGCAGCCAACGGGTAATCCTACGGAAAAGCTGAGCTTGATGCTAGCCAGCGGTGACTATCCAGATGTAGTTGTAATGAGCCGGGGTGATGCTTCTCTCGATAAATACATTACAAGTGGCGCATTTATAGCGCTCGATGAGTTAATTGAGAAAAGTGGACCAGACATTAAAGAAATGTACGGCGACACATTGATCAAAACACGTTATAAAGATGGAAAAAACTATTACCTAGCTAACTGGTATGGCCTGGATAGTGATCCTGTCTTCGGTATGCTGATGAGAAAAAATCTGGTTGCTGACCTGGCTCCAGATAAGGCAGATGGCTCCACCCCACTCACAACGGATGAGTTTGAAGCACTTTTAAAGAATTTTAAAGAGAAAAACAAGACAATTGATGGAAAAGAAACTGTTCCAATGACGATGAACGGTGAAAATATGGGCGCCAACCTGGGTACATTTAAAGGGATGTGGGGTCTGAGAACCTACTACGATAATAATGGAACATTACAATATGATGTTAAGGATCCAAAGTATCGCGAGATGCTGCTCTATGTGAACAGTCTGTATAGAGAAGGTCTAATCGAAAAAGAATTTGCCATCAGCAAAACACAAACCTGGATTCAAAAGCTGGCTACCGGCGCAGTGTTCTCCACACCAGGCGCATACTGGGACCCAGGTAACGCAAATGGTACTCTGAAGAAGGATGGTGGAGATGATAATCAGTTCTTCCCGTACAAGGTTGTAGCACCAGGCACAGAAACCTCCCAAACAACATTCGGACCAAGAAGCTCACTTGGATGGGATGCTATTGCCATTACGAAAAATAACAAACACCCTGAAGAAACTATCAAGCTGTTCAACTACCTAGCGAGTGACGAAGGACAACATTTGCTGCTATGGGGTAAGGAAGGCGAGCAGTACACCATGGTGGATGGAAAGAGACAACCAGACCCTGCATTCCTGCAAAGCTTCAAGGATAACTGGGACGATGCTGTGAAGAAGAGTGGTGTTCGTAAATGGTTGTGGTTTGTTAAAAATGGTCTGGATGCCAATGAACAGCCATACGATATGGCCGTTAAATACCAACGTAGTGAAATTGACGAAATGGCCATTAAGAGCCTTGGAGATTCCGTATGGGATACAGCAGAATTTGATAACTTAGGCCCTGACGGCGGAACGCCTGAAGCGCTGACCGCGCAAAAAGTAAAAGATATTATGGACCAAAGCATTACGAGAGTAATCATCGCTCCTTCTGAAGCCGAAGCCAATTCTACATTCGACAAGATGCTTGCGGATATGAAAAAAGCTGGGGATGAAAAAGTAGAAGAAATCTTCAATCAGAAGTATAGCGAACGTATGGAATTGTGGAACTCAAAATAATATATTTATCTATGTAAAAGCTTCCTCTCTGCATTTCAGCAGAGGGAAGCTTTTTGTTGTATAAAAAAGCTAAACCAGCCGATTAACATGTGCATTCCTGCGGAAATCAAGCGGGGCTTGATGATAGAATTTTTTGAATTGATGATAGAAATGACTGACATTCTCGAAGCCGGATTCCAAAGCGATATCGACCACACGCAGCTCGGTAGTGAGCAGTAGGTTGCGGGCTACATTGAGCTTTAGCTGGTTGATATATTCCGTAGGTGTCTGGTTCAAGTATTGCCGGAAGGCGCGGTTCACATGACCGGCGCTTCTCCCTGACAGCTCGTACAAGGCATGAAGTCCACGGTGCAAATTATCCTTTAAATGCATTTTGGTTATGGCATGCTCTAGCCAGAGCGGGAATTCTGGTTGAGCGACTGTCTCTGCGGAGAAAAAATGCTGGGTGAGTGTATCGACGAGCAGGCCTTTTAGAAAAATCCGGGACTTAACCTTGTCTAGGGTTGATAGGATGCGAATGCGTTCCATAGAACGGATGAAACTAGCCATTTCCAGCTGAGATAACATGGCGATTCGGGGGAGAGGCGTGTTGAGCAATCCGTGCAAAAACTCCTCTTCATTCAGATAAGTTAAAGCATCTTCAATGAGGCTTTTGCGGCAGGGAATGTTCAGGAAACGGCAATCGCTATCACCATCTGCTTCATATCTGTGGGTATCACTGGGCCGAATAAAGACAAGGCAGCCCGTCTGAAGCAGCTGCGCTGTCCCGTTAACAATATGCTGACATCTGCCTTCTGTGAGAATGAAAAATTCATAGAAATCATGCGTATGCTCTGGAGATACCTGACTTAAGGACTCCACCCAGAAAGGGTCTGCTAGTAGTTCAGGATTCATATGGCTTGCCTCGGTGTATTTGAGCATGTTCGTCCTCCAGGGTATTAGTGATGTTAAAATAGCACATGATTATCGAGAACACAACACAAGAAATATAAAGATATTATTGATAGACTTGATCTATAAGAAGGCAAAATAGCACATTTTGGAGGCGGAGAAAATGCATCTTGTAGATCTAAATGGAAAATGGAAAATGAGACGTCTGCATGAGCCGAGTTGGCTGGAGGCTAGTGTGCCAGGTTCTGTCTATCACGATTTATTGAATGCCGGAGAAATGCCGGATCCGTTCTATCGTGAGCAGGAATATGAGGTTCTGGAATTATCTAATGACGATTACGAATATCAGCGTTGCTTTCAAGTGGAAGCTGAAGTGTTACAGCATGACTGCGTATTTCTGCTGTGTGAGGGGCTGGATACGTTATGCGAGCTTTTTGTGAATGGAACTAACATTCTGAACAGTGATAATATGCACCGGACGTATGAAGTGGACATTAAGTCAGTGTTGAAGCAAGGCGATAACACCATTCACGCGATTTTTCGTTCCCCAGTGGAATTTGCTCTGCGGAAGCAAGCGGAGCTGCCGCTTAGCAGTTGTGCTGATGCAGTGGAGGGAATATCCCATCTGCGCAAAGCACATTCCATGTTCGGCTGGGACTGGGGTCCGAAGCTGCCCGATCTTGGAATCTGGAGAAGTCTCTCCATTCAGGGGTATGACAGTGCCCGTGTTGACGATGTTTATATTACACAATTTCACGAGCCGGATAAGGTTACTCTGGATGTTCGGGTAAGAACAGAGAGCTGGCAGGAGGTTGAACGGGAAATCGTAGTCAGCGTTCACACTCCAGCAGGTGTGGCCGTTGAACGTCGTGTGTTCGAAACTGCCGGAGAAGATCATCATATTACACTGGAAATTATCGAGCCAGAGCTGTGGTGGCCGAATAATCTGGGTGCACAACCCCTGTATAACGTCGAGGTTGTGCTGTTACAGAAGGGACAGGAGCTGGATCGTCGAGAACTGCGGATTGGATTAAGAACGATTTCTGTGAAGCAGGAAGAAGACCAGTGGGGACAATCATTCGCTTTTGAAGTCAACGGCGTGCTTATCTTTTCTACAGGTGCTGATTATATTCTGGAAGATAATCTTCTGCCTCGCGTGACTATGGAACGCACGGATCGCCTGCTCCAAAGCTGCGTGGCTGCTAACTTTAATACTATTCGCGTATGGGGTGGCGGTTATTATCCTGACGATTATTTTTATGATCTATGCGATGAATATGGGCTTATTGTCTGGCAGGATCATCTGTATGCCTGTGGAATCTATGCTCTGACAGAATCTTTTGAGGACAATATCACACATGAGACGATCGACAACATGAAGCGCCTGCGCCATCACGCATCGTTAGGCTTGTGGTGTGGCAACAACGAACAGGAGATGGCTTGGGTCGATTGGGATTGGGAGAATCATTATTCGCTCCAGCTAAAGGCCGACTATATCAAGCAATATGAAGTGCTTCTGCCGGCTATCGCTAAGGAAGTTGATCCCAATACCTTTTACTGGCGTGCCTCTCCTTCCTCTAAAGGAAGCTTTGATAAGCCGAATGACGAGAACTATGGAGACATGCATTACTGGGGAGTTTGGCATGGCAAGGAGCCTTTTACCGATTACCGGAAGCTCTATCCGCGTTATATGTCTGAGTTTGGCCTGCAATCCTTCCCAAGCTTGAAGACGATTGAATCCTTTACGCTGCCGGAGGATCGCAATATTTTCTCCTATGTCATGGAGTCCCACCAAAAGAACAATACCGGAAATGAGAAAATTCTCTATTATATCGGCGAGACCTACAAATATCCGAAGGATTTTGAATCTATTCTCTATGCGTCCCAGCTTATCCAAGCCGAAGGCATGCGCTGTGGCGTAGAGCATTGGCGTAGACATAGAGGGCGCTGCATGGGCGCATTGTATTGGCAGTTGAACGATTGTTGGCCGGTTGCCTCTTGGTGTAGCATCGATTATTATGGCCGGTGGAAAGCAATGCATTATACGGCTAGACGTTTTTTTGCTCCAGTTCTTGCTTCTGCACATGACGAAGGAACCGTAGTTTGTCTGCATGTCTCTAATGAGAGCCGAGAGAAAGTGAGCGGTGAATTAAGATGGAGACTGCTTACTCCGACATCAGAGGTTCTAATGGAAGGTGCGAAGTCGGTGAAGATTGAGGCTTTAAGCAGTGCCGAGTTCGATCGGCTTGATTTTGGTCATGTCTTGGATACAAAAGAGAAGAAACGTGAAGCCTATCTGGAATATGTATTTGAGGTAGAGGGGGAGACGATAAGCGGGGGAACCGTCTTGTTCGTTAAGCCGAAACACTTCAGCTTTGTTGATCCTGAGCTTGAAGCCGTAGTCACAGAGGAAGCAGAACAATTCGTTATTACTGTGAAGTCAAAAGCATATGCCCGTTTCGTTGGACTTGATTTCAAGGAAAGAGATGCGATCTTCAGTGATAGCTATTTCGACCTGTCAGCTGGCATTTCAAGAATCGTTACGGTTGCCAAAAAAGATCTCGACAAACCAGCTACGGCTGAGGAACTGCGTGCTCAGCTTACTGTACGTTCCGTCTTTGATATTTAAGCAAAAGGTTATTTTCCTACTATATCTTAGGCTACCAATCTCCAAATGACAGTTTGATGATATATATTCTAGTGGTTTAGATCCTGTGTATAGATAGATCAATATTTTACTATAATAGGTATAGATATTAAGATTGTATACCCTTCCATTTCACTCTAAAATAGACTTCGAAGAAGCATTAACTACAAACAATAAACGTTCTATTGAGCTACCTTAAGGAGAGTGCAAACATATTATGGGTATTTATTATGACGACAACCGCAAGGTGTTTCATTTACAGTCAGAGAAATCCAGCTATATTATTGAAATGATCAAAGGTGTTATTCCAGCGCATGTCTACTGGGGCCCACAATTGGCAGGGAGAGAATTTCAACACCCGTTGAATTTGGTGGAACGTTGCTCTTTTAGTCCAACTTATTTGCAGGAGGATAAAAATATCTCCCTCGACACCTTGCCAAGCGAATTCCCTTCCTATGGAAACGGGGATTTCCGCGAACCGGCACTGGAGGTTCACCTAGTAGATGGCACGACCGTAACGGATTTCCGTTATAAGAGCTACACCATTAATAAAGGAAAACCTGCACTCAAAGGTCTGCCTGCTACTTATGTTGAAAGTGATGAAGAAGCAGAGACCTTGGAAATTATACTGCAAGATGATAAAACAGGATTGATCGCTGCCTTGAGCTATACCGTATTTAACGATCAGGATGTTATAACACGTTCCGTGCGGATTGAGAATCTGGGTAAGGACAATCTGGTTTTGAAAAGAGTATTAAGCGCGAATGTTGACTTCCATGATTCTGACTATGACATGCTGCAATTATCCGGTACTTGGACTAGAGAACGCCATATTCACAAAAGACCCCTCGTTCCTGGCATCCAACGGATTGACAGCAAACGCGGCTCCAGTAGCCATCAGCAGAATCCTTTTATGGCCTTGCTTGCAAAAGATGCGACAGAGGACCATGGCGAAGTTTATGGATTCAGCCTTGTGTATAGCGGGAGTTTCCTCGCCCAAGCAGAAGTGGATCAATACGGAATTTCCAGAGTAGGGATCGGTATTCAACCTTTTAACTTTCAGTGGTTGCTTGAACCGGGCGAATCCTTTCAGGCACCGGAAGCAGTATTAGTAAGATCCAGTGAAGGGCTTGGCGGATTATCGAGAACCTATCACCGTCTGTATCGGACCCGGTTATGCAGAGGTGAATTCCGCGATAGCAAGCGTCCTATTCTGATTAACAACTGGGAAGCGACTTATTTTAATTTTAACGCGGATAAAATCAAAGAAATTGCTAAAGCAGGCAAAGAGCTAGGCCTAGAGCTGTTCGTGCTGGATGACGGCTGGTTCGGCAAACGTGATAACGACGACAGCTCCCTGGGAGATTGGGTAGAGGATCGTCGCAAGCTGCCTGAAGGTCTTGGAAAGCTAGGCGAAGATATCACGGCAATGGGCATGGAATTCGGATTATGGTTCGAGCCAGAAATGGTATCGCCTGAAAGTGATCTTTACCGTGAACATCCAGACTGGTGTCTCCATGTACCTGGGCATAAAAGTTCATTAGCCCGCCAGCAGCTAGTGCTGGATTTATCCCGTAAGGATGTATGTGATTATATCGTCGAGTCAGTTAGCTCGGTATTATCATCCGCTCCGATTACTTATGTGAAATGGGATATGAACCGGAATATGACGGAGATTGGATCAGCGCTTCTTCCAGCCGAACGTCAACGTGAAACGGCACACCGTTATATCCTTGGACTTTATGATGTGCTGGAACGTATCGTTTCCCGTTTCCCTCATATTTTGTTCGAAAGCTGCTCCGGCGGTGGCGGACGATTTGACCCGGGAATGCTGTATTATATGCCACAGACCTGGACTAGCGATGATACGGATGCAGTGGAAAGATTGAAGATCCAATATGGAACAAGTATGGTGTATCCTGCGAGTTCAATGGGCGCCCATGTGTCGGCTGTTCCTAACCATCAGGTACATCGTATTACACCTTTGGAGACACGTGGTCATGTCGCGATGTCGGGTAATTTCGGCTACGAGCTGGATTTGACCAAGCTTACTGAAGCTGAGCGCGAGGATATCCGCAAGCAGGTTTCAGAGTACAAGGAACTGAGAATGCTGATTCAGTACGGTGATTTCTATCGACTGCTTAGTCCTTTTGAAGGAAACGAGACGGCATGGATGTTTGTTTCCGCTGATAAAAAAGAAGCCTTCGCCACCTACTTCCAAGTTTTGGCCGGGCCTAATCCACCGTTGCGCAGATTGCGTCTGAAAGGACTCGACCCTGCGAAATCGTATAAGCTTGAGTTTAACGGCGGAGTATACAGAGGGGATGAGCTGATGCACTTCGGACTCACGCTTCCACAGCTCGAGGGCGATTTCAGAAGCCTACTTTTCGTGCTTAGAGAAGTTTAATCAAAAAAGGAGGGTGCCCCAAAAGCCATTGGCTGCTGAGCACCTTCCTTTTTTTTCTCCTTTTTTGAGTTCTTTTGTGACTAGCTGCGCGCCCGAAGCTGTTATTGGATGGGGTGTTTAGTAGAATGTTTACCTAGCCTTAGCCGGGGATAGCGGGCTCGAATAAGGGTGTTTAGCAAGATGCTTTGCTAGCCAGGTGCTGCCGTACGCGAATTAGTGTGCCTTGCAAGTTACTTGACGCCACTGGAATTGAGTGTTTATAACTCGAAGTCGGCGGGCTCAAATTGGTGCACCATGTAAGTTGCTTCCCCAGCCAACACGGTGCTATCGGACTCAAATGCCGCTAATCGCAGTCTTTTCACACATTTGGAGTTTTATCGGACCGCATAGTCGCTATTGGCTCGAAAAGTACCTAATATGCACCTTTTTCGAAGGAATAGCTGCACTGGAGTCCGAAACAGTACTCAAAAGACGAAAAATTAGCAAATAGCGTCATTGGGGTCCGAAAGCGGCGGTAGAGGGGTGACACGGTGCTTTCGTATGCGAATTAAGGTGTTTAGAAGGATGTTTACCTAGGCGGGGGCTGCTGGACGCGAATTAGTACGACATGCAAGTTGCTTACCCAACCAACACGGTGCTATCGGACTCAAATGCCGCTAATCGCAGTCTTTTCACACATTTAGAGTTTTATCGGACCGCATAGTCGCTATTGGCTCGAAAAGTACCTAATATGCACCTCTTTCGGAGGAATAGTTGCACTGGAGTCCGAAATTGTGCTCAAAAGGCGAAAAATTGGCAAATAGCGTCATTGGGGTCCGAAAGCGGCGGTAGAGGGGGTGACTCGGTGCTTTCGTACGCGATTTTGGGTGTTTAGCAGGATGTTTACCTAGGCGGGGGCTGCCGCACGCGAATTAGTGCGCCTTGCAAGTTGCTCACCCATCCAACACAGTGCTATCGGACTCAAATGCCGCTAATCGCAGTCTTTTCACACATTTGGAATTTTATCGGACCGCATAGTCGCTATTGGCTCGAAAAGTACCTAATATGCACCTCTTTCGAAGGAATAGCTGCACTGGAGTCCGAAACTGTGCTCAAAAGACGAAAAATTGGCAAATAGCGTCATTGGGGTCCGAAAGCGGCGGAGGGGGGGTGTGAGTTGGCACCACCAGATCTGAATGGTTACTACTTGCATCCACCGGCCCCGAATTAGCACCCCACGCACGCCACGCCTGCCACGCCTGCCACGCCTGCCACGCCTGCCACTCAGCTCTATCGAAGCCGAATAGATATGCCTAGCAACATCAATTTTCAAAAAACACATGTTTGGACAGGAACTCTAGGTCCTGCTCGCGGTAAGTGGAGGGGCTAACTCCAAAGTAGGAACGAAAAACTTTGCCGAAATAGCTGGCATTGTCAAACCCGGTGTCCACAGCGATCTGGTAGATCGTCTGATCTGTTGTTTTCAGCATAGATGCTGCCAGCTCGATCCGTCTCCTTCTTAAATACTCAAAAGGCGAGAGATTGATGTTTTTTTGAAATAGCCTGCAAAGATGATGTTTAGAAATTCCAACATGTGCGGCGACATCGTCTAAGCTAAGGTTATTATTGTGCAGATCATTTTTCATGAATTGTATAGCGGCATGGAGTTTGTCATTTTTTATATAGGTGGTTAACAAACTTGGTTTCTTGAGGTATTTCTCCATGGACAATATCCACTGAAAGGCTTTCCCCGTTAGAAAATGCAAATCTCTTTCTTCATCAACCTGGATGTCCTTGAACATACTCCACAATAAATCCATCGGAACCGATTCCTGAGGGAGTTCTATAATAGGACCGCCATGTGCGATCAGCTGGTTCCAGAGTGAAATAGCTAGAGGTCCTCGTACATTCAGCCAAATGAATTCCCAGGGCTCTGTACCTTCCTCCGGATAATAATATCTGTGTATACTGGGGACAGTCACTAGGAAAGCTTTGCCCTTCGTTAATGGGTGAACAACCCCGTCTATTTCAATTCTACCCTCTCCAGATAAGGTGTACTGAAAAATAACACAACTTCTCTCCGTCCGATTCTGGCCGTTGAATGAATATGCCGGAGTTTCGGCTTGTTCCCAGCCAATAGAATCAAACAGAAGCATAGAAGCTTGTTCTTCCGAGCGAATGGTGTAGGAGGAGCGCAACATTAGCAGGTTTCCTTTCCGTGGTTCGTTACTTCATTCAAAGTGTAAACTTTTTTGTTGATCTGTTCAATTTTTGTTTCATTTAATCTGCTGTCTTCGATATTGATAAGGCGTAATGCCATACTGATCTTTGAACAGCTTAATGAAATATTGTGGCTTTTTGTAGCCGACTAGATGTGAAATATCGAGCACATGTAAGTTGGAATCGATTAATAACTTGGAGGCCTTTTCCAAGCGTTTAGAAGAAATGTAGCTCGATAAATTTTCGCCCGTCTCCTGCTTATAAAATTTGGACAGGTAAACAGGATGTAGGTGAACAATTTTCCCTAAGTCCTCCAGGCTCAAGCAATCACTAATATGATTGGAGATATAGGCTTGAATGGTATGAACAATGTTTTGATTGGAAAATTTAGCGCTTCTATCTAATTGGGTGAGGCTCTGCAAGATGGATTGAAGAGCCGTATCTGGCTCTGATAATTGATTGAAAATCCAGTCTGCGACCTCAGCTGATTGGATTTTATCGGTTGTGGAATACAGCAAATTAATGAATTCGAGCAGGTAGAGGAGCTTTTGTTTTTTGACAGTGAGCTTGGCAAAGTTTTTTAAAATGTTTTTTCTGGTTTGTTCCCATTCTCCAAGCTCTAATTTAGGGAGAGCACTAGAGGCACTCAGCATAGTAAAGTCTCTGGCCCCAATATTTTCATTAAAAAAGAAATGATAAAAAATATCCCGAACAGCATGCTTTTGAGAAAATTCAAACGGCTCGGAAAAAGAAATGGAATCGACGCTGCTTGCCACAGTTTCGGTATTGGATTCTGGAATAATTCCAGTAATGGCTGATGGAGTGATCCAAATAAAGTCCCGTCCACCATTATGATCTTTTAACATCATTTCATCTTTCCCTCTAGCCCCTGAGGCGTGAAAAAAGCAAAAGTGCTCATTCCGTAAAGCAGTGTCGAGTGCGCTGTGATCATAACGTAGTGGGGAAGGTCCGCTAATAACAGAAAGCAAGTAACCTAGCCCATCTATCTTTTTCTCTGCCACTGGGGTTTTTGGGGGGGTCTCAGCGATACTCTTAATAACTTGAGTCATGGCTTTTTCCATATCCTCTTTATCTACCGGCTTGAGTAAATAATCGAGTGCACCCAGACGAATGGCTTGTTGTGCATAATCAAATTGAGAATAACCGGAAAGGAAAATTACTTTGGTATTGAGCTTTTTCTCATGAACATGATGCAGCAAATCAATGCCGGATACCTCGGGCATACGAATATCTGTAATAAGGATATCTATATGATTCTGATTCAATAGCTCCTTGGCTTCAATCGAATTTGTTGTCGTCTCAATATGCTCAATTCCAAATTTGCTCCAATCCAGCAGGTGTTTTAAATATTCAACGATGTAATGTCCGTCATCAACTATCAATAATCGCATATTGTCCTCCTTCATCCAGCGAGAAATCTATGAATGCCAGCACGGATAAACCACCCCAGTCATTGATGAAGAACCGCAGTCCGCTTAATTCACCATACGCATTTTTGAGGCGATGATGAATGTTCCAAAGACCAATTCCTCTTGATCCTTCAGGAGGGGATTCATTCTCAAGTCTGGCCATTAGCTGGTGTATTTCCTCATTAGATAGCCCCTTACCGTCATCGGCTACAATAATTAACGCTCCAGTATCAAGTTCTTTTACATCTATAGTAACGCGATAAGCCCCTTGCTGTTCTTCAATCCCATGCTGGATTGCGTTCTCGACCATAGGCTGGATAATCAGTGGCATAATCAGATGCTCTCCCAGTTCAGGGGGCAGGTTGATTTCATAATTTATTTTTTTGGAAAGTGACATGATGGATAAAAAATGATCGGCAAGCTGCAATTCAGAAGCCAACGTAACATTATCTGAATTCATTTTTGTTAAATAACGATAGTACTCTGCTAAATGCTTGCTCATCTGCATTACGGCTTCCGGTGAAGTTTTTGCCACAGCCATAATGAAAAACAGATTATTGTAAAGAAAATGTGGATTGATCTGAGCCTGTAGCTGTTTCACTTCGGCGTTTCTGCGCAGCTCGGTTTCTATTTTTAATGAAGCGAATAAAGCCTGTATTTTGGCGACCATGTGGTTAAAGCTTTTAAATAGACTATAAAATTGATTGTCCGGGTTCTCACTAATTCTGGTGCTGTAATTCCCTTGTTCCACTTGGTAGAATTTCTTGTCGAGCAGATATACATTGCGATAATAGTTTCGATAGAACATAAAAATCACGATAAGACCAATGATCAAGATTATTAAGATGCTGACAAAAAACACCTGTTTATTCCGGTTAAGCGGATTCAAAAAATCACTCATTCGCGTATAGGTAACAAGATACGTATCAATCGGCTCAATATACTTCGATAAAACATAATAATCGTCATCGTTGATATGATAGTCAAACTTTAGAATTTCATGTGCATTGGGTGTTATCGTCTCCTTGGCTTTTTCCTCGATTCGAATATCCACCGCTTTATTGCTAATCATTAAACTCTTGTTCACAAGCAAAAAGGCATTGGAGCTCTCGCCGCCACTCACTGCTTTTTCTAAAAGACTTGTTAAATACTCCTTTTTCAGCTTAACGCCCACGATGTACTGAATATTGGCAGGATTCTTAGGTTCATGAATATAAGGATAGATTGAAAAATAATACAAATTGTTATTAACAATCTGCCAGCCTCGCTGCGTGACCTTCTGAAAGGGCTGTTTGGCAAGCGAATCATGACCCGTAAAAATAAAAGTGCCGTCCGATTTCCAGTAGATACCGATAGATTCAATCGCCTGACTGGAGAGAAGTGGTGCTGATATGCGGTCATAGATATCGTTTTTTTTCATCTGGGCATCGTAATTGTTCATCTCTTGTATTTTGCTTTGATAGAAACGTACGGAGGTGTCGGCTGTATATTGGATGCCATACAAACTTGCCTCAGAGATGATGCCATCCAGAATGCTTTCCGTATAGGCTAGCTGATTTTTGGAGGAGTTAACCAAGCTCTCTTGAATGGTTTTGGAACCTAGGGAGTTCATTACGAAAAACAAACTTAAGGTAAGTAAAAGGAAAAAAACGAAAAAATATATGAATCGTTTCATATTTACTTTTTTAATCATAAGCATTACTCCTGTCGCTAGGACTCGTGTGAATTCATCATAAGCTATATATTCCAAAAGAAAAAGAGAAGAGCTCTCGCAAAATGAAAGCGTTTATAAAGATGTTTAGCGAGTGGTTATGATATTTAATTTGAGACATTTTCGAATGAAAGCGCTTTTGTTAACATTAAACCAGAAAGAAATTAGCAGCCAAGAATGTAAAAGGGGGTAAGCACAATAGCACAGATAATGAATACCCAGCTCAAATGGAGTGAGAAAGCCAACGTTAAAAAAAGCAGAAAGAATCCTTGGAAAAAGGAAATCAAAAAAAATTGGCCATTGTATGTTTTATGTATCCCAGCTTTGGTATTCGTTCTAATTTTTGCCTACGGTCCTATGGTCGGATTAGTGATGGCCTTTCAGGATTACAAGCCCTGGCTTGGAATTACAGGTTCAACTTGGATTGGTTGGGATAACTTCGCAAGAATCTTCCAATATAAAGAGGCAACACAATCCATTATCAACACCCTCATTATTGCTGTAATCAAAATTATAGTCGGAATTATTGTTCCTATCTTTATGGCGATTCTGCTAAGCGAGATTAGAAACATGGGGATTAAAAAGAGTATTCAAACCTTGGTCTATTTACCGCATTTCCTCTCTTGGGTAACCGTTGCCGGAATCATGATTGATATCTTAGGTCTGGATGGGGGCATAAATCATTTTCTTACGAATTTCCTCGGACTGAAACCGATTTTCTTTTTGGGCGATCCTACGCTGTTCAGACCGACGATCATCATCAGTGATTTATGGAAAAACTTCGGATTTGGCATGATTGTCTACTTAGCGGTGATTACAGGGATCGATCCTTCTTATTATGAGGCAGCTGAGATCGACGGCGCGTCACGCCGCCAACAAATAAGACATGTTACCTTACCGAGTATGATGCCAATGATCATCGTAATTGCAACGTTAAGCCTTGGGAATATCCTGGATGCAGGATTTGACCAAATCTTTAACTTATACAATCCACTCGTATATAGTACGGGAGATATCATCGATACTTATGTTTACCGGTCATCGTTATTGAATGGCCAATACGGTTTTGGTACCGCTGTTGGATTGTTTAAATCCGGCATCAGCTTCATATTAATCGTAATTTCCTATCGAATTGCTTACAAGGTAGCTAACTATAAAATATTTTAAGTCGAAGTTGTTAAGCTTACAAAACTGTTAGGAGGAATGGGAGTGTATTATAAATCCAAGGGATATAGGATATTTTCGATTTTCAATCATATCCTCCTGATTCTAGTAGCCTTATCGTGTTTATTGCCTATGCTTCATTTGCTAGCACAATCATTTAGTAGTAAGACAGCGGTAAATGGGAATTTGGTATCCTTTTGGCCGGTGGACTTTAATATCGAAGCCTATGTGAAAACTTTTAAAAACACGAATTTTACAGGCTCCATGAGAATCTCAGTGGTCCGGACGGTACTGGGGACGTTAATCAGCATGTTCATTATTACAACGGCGGGGTATGCCTTGTCCAAAGATTTCCGTGGGCGTAATGCTTTAATGTGGATTTTTATATTCACGATGTTGTTTTCCGGTGGATTGATTCCTTCTTATATATTGGTTACGAAACTTGGGCTCAAGGACACGATCTGGTCGCTCGTGCTTCCCGGTGCCTTCGGAGCTTATAATTTGATTCTGATTATGAATTTCTTTAAAACAATCCCTAAGGCGCTTGAAGAGGCGGCATTTATCGATGGGGCTTCGTTCTTCGTCATTTTCCGGAAAATCTATCTTCCGCTTTCCCTTCCCGGTCTGGCAACCGTTGGATTGTTTATCATGGTGGGGAGCTGGAACGCATGGTTTGATGGGATTTTGTATATGTCGAATACAACGGACTATCCGTTAGCTTCATTCTTACAGACTGTAGTGGTGCAAGGTTCAGCGCAGAGTATGGCACTTAGTCAATCAGAAGCAGCCGCGTTGTCAGAACAGAGTATCAAAGCTGCGCAAATTTTTATTAGCACACTGCCCATTATCCTTGTGTACCCTTTTCTACAGAAGTATTTTGTCAAAGGCATCGTTCTGGGTGCTGTAAAAGAATAACGTGACCAACATATAAAACTTTAATTCAAAGGAGCTTATTGATGAAAAAAACAGGGGCCTTAATAACGACTACTGTATTGATGGCAGGATTGCTAGCGGGCTGCGGCTCAAACGGTAAAGAATCTACTACGGCAGAAGCGGTTCTCAAAGACGGCAAATACGATCCTCCTATTACTATCAACATCGCCAAGCAACAAGATGAGAATGCCGGTAAATATATCAACGGGGAGAGCTTAAATGATAATGTGTTGACCCGCTGGGGTGTCGAGAATCTAGGGATTAACATCCAAACTACTCTTTTGGGCGGTGATGCCTCCCAATATAATACGAAACTTCGTTTAGCGCTCACTGGTTCCGAGAAGCTTCCGGATGTTTTGCCAGTGTATGATACCTCATTAGAAAATGATCTGATTCAATCTGGACTTGTAAAAGATATTGCGGAGGACATTAACAAATATATGCCTGAGCGTCTGAAAGAAATATATAAACAATATCCAACAACGTTCAACCCGGTTATCCAGGACGGCAAGGTTTATGGGATGGCGATCTCGCCCAATCTCACTGAAGGTGAGGTCATGCTTATCCGTCAAGATTGGTTAGATAAATTAAATTTAAAAGCGCCAACAAATATAGATGAATTTGAACAGGTAATCGCTGCTTTTACGAATGATGATCCGGACGGTAACGGAAAAAATGATACTTATGGATTTGATTTCTCGGGAAAAGATTCTTACAACACGGGCTGGGTAAGCGACTCTGTAATGATTTTTAGTGCTTATACAGGGAAGAGTCTCCCCGGCCAATGGTATAACGACAATGGAAAACTCACTTACGGTTCCGTCGCTGATGGGACAAAGGATGCGTTAGCTAAACTTCGCGATTGGTACTCCAAAGGGTATTTAAATAAGGAGTTAGCTACACAGGGTGCATGGGATGCACTGGCGGATTTCACTGAAGGTAAAGCAGGGATTATTATTGGCCGTCCTTGGCTGTACGGCAGTGTTAAAGATGTGGAAACTAACGTAAATGGGGCTAAAATCAAAGCTTACCCAACAATTAACGGTGTAAGTGGGGATCGAACTTACCAATCCGGTCAACAGAACGATGGTGTCTTTATGTTTAATAAAGACTTTAACAATATGGAAGCTTTCTTCTTGTATTATGACAAGCTTTACGATGCAGCATTTGGTACCGGAGATTTCAAATATGGTTATGCTCAGGGATATGATTATGACATCGTTGGCGATGAAGTGGTATTCGATTCCAAGAAATTCAATACGCCTTTGGATGCCGCTCAAGGTGTAGGAAAAATGGCTTTTACCAAAAATACACCAAGTGTGGATGGCCCAGGTAAATCTTTTTATGATCTTTCCAAAGGTGCAAAAGCAGAGAATGGGGTCTTGATCAGATCGGCATCAAATGATGAAACAGCCAAAGAGGGATATGTGATTTCCTATGAGAATAGAGAGTCGCTGCTTCCAAATGCATTTAACGGCCCTCCTACCAAGACCATGCAGACAACCTGGGAGCAACTGAATACGATGGAAAAGGAAACCTTCACCAAAATTATTTACAGTAAAGAGCCGCTAACTGCGTACGATGACTTCGTGAAGCAATGGCATGACAAAGGCGGTACGAAAATTTCCGAAGAAATCAACGAATGGTATAACAATGCTAGCAAGGTGGATGTGATGTCTCAGATGGGATTGAAATAAGTTCGCAAGAACAGCAGGTTCAGTTAAGGTCATCCTTGGCCGAACCTGCTTTTTTGTCTAAAAATCTGATCCTCTGGAGGATAATCATGGACGAAAACGCGAATACAGTCACCCTACTAAATAGCGCTCCACTACTGGATATGAGCGGAAATCCTGTACATGCACATGGTGGACATATGCTCTATACGGATGGATATTATTACTGGTTTGGTGAGAACCGGATGGATCGGCGGAGAGTAAGCTGCTACCGATCTGTGGATCTAGTGAATTGGGAATGGCGCAATGATGTGCTCACACTCGATTCACCGGTACAGCCGATTTATCATCGCACCACATTAGAGCTTGAACCCTTGGACAGGGAGGGTCGCCCAACGGGTGCGGTAATTGAGCGCCCAAAAGTACTCTACAACAAACTTACAGGGAGATTTGTTATGTGGATGCATTGGGAAAATGGACGCGACTACTCTGATGCGCGCTGCGCGATCGCTGATTGCGGGACGGTAGATGGGGATTATGTTTACCGGGGCAGCTTTAATCCGATAGGTAACATGTCTCGGGACTGCACCTTGTTCCAGGATGACGATGGGACGGCATATTTTATCTCCGCGGCAAGGGAAAATGCTGATCTTATTATGTATCGTCTGTCACCTGATTACCTCAGCATAGAAGAACAGGTCAAGACCTTGTGGCCCGGACAAGCGCGTGAAGCACCTGCATTAATGAAACGTCAGGGTGTATACTTCCTCATCTCGTCCGCCTGTACGGGCTGGTTGCCTAACCAAGGAACCTATGCCTGGTCCGAGGAATTATTTGGTCGTTGGTCACCCTTGCTGCCTTTGGGCGACATCACTACATACGACAGCCAGCCTGCTTTTATAGTTCCTATTGAAGGAACAGACAATGACCAGTGCTCTTACCTGTATGTTGGGGATCGCTGGGACCCTGCGGATTATTATGCCTCTTCCTATGTATTTCTGCCGCTCAGCTTTCCATCTGACCGGGAAATGAAGCTTGACTGGGCAGAGCGAACGGTGATTGACCTAAGGAAGGGAATCGTAGCTGTGGAATGCAGCTCTGGTTATGGTCTGTTCAGATTGAAAAGCTTAGGAATGGGGCTTTATCTGGCGGCGGGAACTCAATCCATTGAACATGAGGAGACCTTGAACGTCGAAGTCCGGACGCTTTCGTATGAAGATCAGCAGCAGAGATGGACGGTTGAATACGGGGAGAAGGGTAGGGCGAGAATTCGAAACAGTGAAAAGGCCTTATCTATTGGCCCGTTGAATTCCTTGCTGCTGGAGCCTATTCGTGACAACGAAGATCAGTTTATATGGTTGCTTACAGAGACAGAAGCAGGTTCACTGACTATTGGGAGCAATGACGGAAGAGTTCTTACCGTAGCAGGAGAACAGCGTGGGGGCTGGGGTTGTGTGTTTCTTGAATCCACACGCTGCCATGATCCCCGTCTAGGTGCAGACCCGCAGCTTTTTCAACTGATTTCAGTAAGGTAAACAGTTTAGAGAAAAGAGGTATACCGATGAGTTTATCTGTCTCCTTCCCTATGGAATGGTTTAAAAGTGACCCCCATACACAACTTACTGCGACTTCCTCTGAGACGTTTCAGTTCATCACTACACCAGAAGGTGGTGGATTTGAGCTTCAGTCAGGGCATCTGGAATCCGCCGCTTGGTGCGATTATGGTTTCGTTAATGCTGAGGTTTACCATGAAAGCCATGACGTTCTGGTGCTGTTATTCAGTTTTTATGATCGGGATCATCGCGTCATTACTTATCATGTAGGAATTTTACCTGGTGTGCGCACGGAAATTTGTTTACCCTTGATTCATTTAAATGGTGAGAAGCTGTTCCTTCCCCGTTATCCGGGTGTGATGCAGACAGTACTGAGGGGAGATGCAGGCATCGATCGCAAGCATATCACCCGATTCTCTATCGCTACTCTCCCTTCAACAACAAGTAGAGCTGTGCAAATTAGTGACTTGGCTCTAAGTCTAACTGAGCCCGTCTTTGAGTATGAACAGCAACCATATATAGATGATCTGGGCCAATTAAAGGGAAGGGATTGGTCAGGGAAAACGGTTGATGCAGAAGCGTTGACGGATCGGCTGCGCGCAGAGCGGCAACTTGCGGCACATGCTGATCACAATGGAGGTGACCTCAGCAGGTACGGAGGTTGGAAGGCGCTGAGATTCGCGGCAACTGGATATTTCCGCACGGAGTTTGACGGCAGCCGCTGGTGGTTCGTTGATCCAGAGGGTTATGCCCTGTTCAGTACGGGGATGGACTGTGTGGGTCCAGCTTGTTCTATGCATGTAACTGGCATGGAACACTTGATACCCTCATTGCCGGAGCGGGAAGGAATCTATCAAGAAGCTTGGTCACAGGATGGCGAGGAATTCAGCTTCGAGATTGCTAATCTGATCACTGCTTTTGGGGCGGAGTGGCGCTCTAACTGGGTGGCTATGACGGATTTTCGCTTACAACAATGGGGATTCAACACCATCGGTAACTGGTCTAATGATAGATTTATCAACGAATCCCAGCTTCCGTATGTTTATCCTCTAGTGGACTTTCCTATGACGGAGCAGACTATTTTCCGGGATTTCCCCGATGTGTTTAGCCCGGAGTATGAGCGGAATGCCGGGAGCTTTGCGGAGCAGCTTCTTCCATTAAGGGAAGACCAGAGAATGGTCGGTTATTTCATGCGTAATGAGCCGCATTGGGCATTCGTGGATGGGTTGAATTTGACCGGGCAGATGCTGAAATCTCCGGTCCGTTATGCCAGTAAGAAGGAATTCATTCGCTGGCTTGCAGAAAAGTACAAAACAGTGGAACGATTAAACATGGCGTGGGATAGCGTTTTTGAAGAATTCGAGGATTTATACGATGTATCGAATGTGAATGTAACCGGGGATAATCTCACTTCTGCCCGAGAAGTGGATTATAACCAGTTTAACCGGATCATGATTCGACGGTATGTAGAAGTGCCAGCCCGTCTTTGCAAGCAGACGGATCCGAATCATCTGAATTTGGGAATGCGTTATGCCTGGGTTGGCAGTGATGAGGTGCTGGAGGGCTGCGAATGGTTTGATGTATTCTCTATGAACTGCTATCAGTTCAGTCCTGACAAGGAACAGATCGCCCAGATCAGTGGACGACTGAACAAACCAGTCATGATTGGGGAATATCATTTTGGTGCGGCTGAAGGCGGCATGTTGGCTTATGGGATCCGTGCGGTGGCAACCCAGAAGGAGCGCGGTGAGGCTTACCGTTATTATGTGGAGCAGGGGGCAGCTATCCCGCAGCTCATCGGAGTTCATTATTTTCAATGGAATGATCAGCCTGTGCTCGGACGTTATGACGGAGAAAACTATCAAATCGGTGTAGTGGATGTCTGCAACCGTCCATATGAACCTTTCGTGCAAGCAGCGAGAAAGGCCCATGACCAGATGTATCAGGTGCGGACGGGTATGACAGCGCCCTATAATATTGTGCCAATGGAGATTCCGAAAACGGGATTCTGATTGCAAATCTTTACAACAAAAAGGCCCCCAGCCAATGGTGGGGCCTTTTTTGTCCTCTCCTCTGCAATGTAGCCTCTTTACAAGCCAAGGCCGGAGGAGGGGAGTGAATCATCACGGGAATAGCGCTTGCGGTATTCGCCCGAAGTTATTCCGGCACAACGTTTGAACATACGGATGAAGGAATTTACGTTCTGATAACCGACCTGAAGCGCGATATCCTGAATCCGCAGTTCCAGATTCATTAGCAGCTCTTTGGCCCGCTCAATCCGCAGATTGTTCAGATATTCACTGAAGTTGATGTTTGTTTTCTCTTTAAAAATGCTGGACAGGTAACCTGGAGTTAAATTTAACTTGTCTGCTACTAGGTTGAGGTTGATGTCCTCGCCGTAATGTTTGTCTAAGTAATCCAGCACAAAGCTGATAATGGGGTCGCGCGACTCCGAGCGGCTACTGATGACCACGAGCACAGGACGAACCAGATCACGCAGCCATTCCTTGTATTGATCCATTGAGTGGAAAGCGTTAAATGGCTCTAGTGGGGGTGGTAAGAGACGCTCCGCTTGGGGCAGATTCAGCCTCGTCACCGTTTTGCTCGTCTGTTCCGCTGCTCCCAAGGCAAATGCCCGAAAATCCGCCGCCGCCGCGTCCTTGTGCTGCAGCTGGTCCAGCTGACGATCCAACCAAGCGAATACAGCCTCCTCATTGGCAGACTGCAGCAGATTGTGCAGCTCCTCTCCGTGTGTCACCTTTAAATGAAAGGATTTGGCGGATGAGGCTCTAGGTTCTACGATAATTTGTATTTCCCCGTTCAATCTACGCTCATTTAACAACATCGATAGATTATTGTAGGCATCGGTAAATGAGGTTTCGCCTGAATATACCGGACTTACAGCAATAGTCAGATATAAGGATGTCTCCGAATCCAGCAGCTCCTTAAGGGTATCAAGAGCCTGCAGAAAACTGCTCTGCGGTCCGGGATTGAACAGGAGCAACATGAGCTGATCATGTTCCGGCTGGAGTGCGACGCTTTCGCTTTCACCACCAGTGATCAAGTTTTGAACCAGCTTCCATAACATCAGTGTGTGTTTCTCCAATTCGTCCGGTAAGGTTTTGAAGCTGACCTTGAACAGAATGGAGGCATAGGGCTGTTCGGATTGCCTTACATCTTCAAGCTCTGCGAGGCTTTTACTCAGCGGGATATTTTTCACTTTATGAGTATAGGCATATTGGCGCACCAGTGAGTTCTTATGATCAAGATCGGTCTGGATGAAGCGGTTACTCTCCAAAATGGAGCTCAGGCGGTCGCCGATAATGGCGAATTCCTTCACACTGCTCAATTTTTCAGGCCGGCTGCCTGCCTTACGGTCCAAGGCGGCAATCAGGCGCTGGAGCGGTTGGTTAAGCCGGTGGCTGAAGATTAGGGATGAGAGAACACTGATCAGTACTGCGGCAGAGAGTAATACAGCCAGCAATAGCTGCATCCCCCGCATTTCCGTAGCAATAGCCGCCACCTGGGTCACTCGGATATAGGTGAATCCAGTCTGTTTACCTTTTTCATAGAAGTAATATTGGTCTCCGACCCGCTCATGGGCATTGCCACTTTCCGGAAGCTGGCTTGTTTGCAGTTTACCCTCTGATGTAGAGAACAATAGATTCTTCTGCGCATCCAGGATATAGAACGGGGTATTGCCGGCATCTCCGTAGGCGGCCTGCATCAGCTGCGGATTCAGCATGACAATGCCGTACACTTCCTCATAAGGAATCGCTTTGACCAGCACTGGCATTAACCTTCCGAGCGTACGGGTGGAATGTATGGTTTTCTCGGTAAAGGTTACGGCGGGCATGACTTTTAAAAATTGATTGTCCATCGTTTGCCGGCTCCAGTACTCCGGAGGGTATTCTGCACTGAAGTAGTATTTACCGAACATATCTGCGGCGCTGCTTAGGCCCTCCCTCTCCAGTACATAATTTTCCTTTTTAAAATAAAGAATGAAATTTTCGATATGCAGAAAAGGATTAGCATACAGCGTTGAGAGATCCGATATCACTTCTGCCGGGATATCATATCGTCGGTTCTCTTTGAGGTGGCTTAGAATGCCCAGATTGGCAGTCCATGAATCGGATTGGGTGAGGGCAAGAATCATGTTCTGGGTCAACCGGAAATGATTTTCGTAGCCTTCGACCGTTTGTGCGAGGCCAAGCTCATTTTGCCGGATCATCTCCTTATAGATTTTGCCGCTTAAATACAGATGGGAGAACAGATTAAATGATGCCAAAATCAAGATGACACTGAGGAAGCTTAGCATCAGCTTAACGAACAGGGCATTCAGCGCAAATTTGCCTGTAACGGATCCCTTCATATGTATCCCCCTTTGGATGCACCCGTAAATGAATTGGATTAATTCTATCATAGCGGCAAAAAGCTAACACCAACAATATGCAATTTTGCTGATTTGTACGCTATTCTATGGAAATCCGCAGTTAAGGCGAAATGTTATATAACATGTAGATAGCGCTTTCCAAAGAAATGCAGCTATAATTCGGAGACAAATCCCAGGAAAAAGGGGGAAGTAATCTGACATCTATATGATTTATGATCATTTTAACAAGAGGAGACATGCATATGGCTCAAGCTAGCGTAGTGCAGGACAAAATGCGAAAGAAAGTGCACCGGCGACCCCAACGACCTCAACGCCACAAAGCGGGAATCCATCGAACTTGGAATAAAAACAAGGCGCTCTGGCTGCTGTTCCTGCCGTGCCTGTTGTATTATTTGATCTTCCGCTATGCACCGATGTTTGGATTAGTTATCACTTTCAAGGATTACAATCTTTTTAAAGGGATTTGGGCCAGTGATTGGGTGGGACTCAAATATTACAGGATGTTTATAGAGAATCCCGATTTTTGGCCGCTGATGAAAAACACTTTTCTGCTTGGTTTATATAAGCTGTTTTTTGGCTTCCCGGCACCCATTCTACTGGCGATTCTGCTTAATGAGGTGCGCAAGGCTGCTTTCAAACGAGTTGTGCAGACCGTCAGCTATCTTCCACATTTTATCTCAAATGTCATTGTAGCCAGTATGGTGATCATGTTTTTATCCCCAACCGGAGGGCTGATTAATAATCTGCTTGGTGCCATAGGGATTGGACCGATCAATTTTATGAATGAACCTGGATTGTTCCGCGGTATTTATGTCCTGTCGGAGATCTGGCAGCATATCGGCTGGGAGACTATTATCTACTTGGCCGCGTTGACCGCTATCGACCCGCAGCTGTATGAAGCTGCTGATATGGACGGAGCCAGCCGCATGCGTAAAATATGGCATGTCACCTTGCCCGGCATTTCACCCGCCATCGTGATCACCTTGATTCTTAATATCGGTAAAGTGCTCGAGATTGGCTTCGAGAAGGTGTTCCTGATGCAGAACCCGGCGATCTACGACACAGCGGATATTATCAGTACTTATGTCTATAGGGTGGGTATGGTGCAGGGGAACTTCAGCTATGGCGCTTCTATTGATCTTTTTATGGGCGTGATTAGCTTGATCTTCATCTATACAGCAAATTACATCAGCCGCCGTGTAAGCGAGACAAGTTTATGGTAGAAAAGAGGTGTGGTGATGAGATCACCCCGTTTATCCTGGTTTAATGTCGTGAGCACTTTTATCCTTCTCGTGGTTGTGGTGGTCACGCTTTATCCGTTCCTGCATATGCTCGCTGTCTCTCTCAGTAGTGATGTGCATGTCATGAAGAATACCGTTTCTTTTTGGCCTAAGGGATTTAACCTGAATATGTATAAGCTTGTACTCGGAGATTCGCAAATCTGGGTGGCTTACAAAAATACACTCATTTACACCGTGCTTGGCACCCTTATCTCGCTGGTGGTCACCTCCACGGGTGCCTATGCACTCTCACGCAGTGATATGGCGCTGCGCAAGAGCTTCACCCTGTTGATTGTGGTGACGATGTTTTTCAGCGGAGGAATGATTCCCACGTTCCTCGTGGTTCGCTCCCTGGATATGGTCGATACCGTATGGGGCATGGTGCTGCCGGGTGCGGTTAGCACTTGGAATCTGATTCTGATGCGGACCTTTTTCTCCGGCATTCCTAAAGAGCTGGAGGAGTCAGGCCGCATCGACGGACTGAATGATATCGGCATATTTATTCGTATTATTGTTCCGCTTTCCAAAGCTTCCTTCGCCACCATAGCGCTCTTTTACGCGGTTGGCATGTGGAATAACTTTATTTACCCGCTGCTCTACCTGCGCTCACCGGATTTGTTCCCGCTGCAAGTACTGCTGCGCAATCTGGTGCTGGCTGGCAGTGCTAGCTCAGGGGATGTTACTAGCATTGGAGGTGACAACATGGTGATAGAAGAATCGCTGAAGTACGCGACGATTATGGTCTCGACGCTTCCGATTCTGATTGTGTATCCATTTGTGCAGAAGTACTTCGTTAAGGGGGCCATGATTGGCGCGGTTAAAGGCTGAGGCGGGTGGAACCGTCACAAATTCAGAATAAGGGAGAGATCGTAATGAATAAATGGAAATCTGTACTGCTGCCACTGATGATTGCAGCAACCGTAGTAACTGGCTGCAGCGGAGGGGGCAATGACACCTCGCCGCAGAGTAATACTCAGGGCAGCAGTACCGCTTCACCTGCTGATTCGTCCAAAACGGAAAAAACCTTCACTGCGCTCTTAGACAACAATGCTACGTTCCCTTATTCGAAAAGCTGGCCTATTTGGAGCTGGCTGAAGGAGAAAACCGGTGTCACACTCGAGGTACAGACCCCTTCCGGAAAGCTTGAAGAGAGCTTGAACCTGGCGATTGCCTCGAAGGCAATGCCGGATCTGATGTATATGCCTAACCGCAAAGAATCGAATAAATTCGGGCAACAGGGTGCGTTGGTGGATTTGATGGAGTATATGGACAAAATGCCGAATCTGACCGCCTGGGTAAAGCAGTATCCACAGGAAGCGAAGGCTGCACTGTCTGCTGATGGCAAAATGTATATGTTCCCGAATCAGGGCTTTGGCGAGACGAACCGCATGATCTGGTTATACCGTAAAGACATTTTTGACAAAGAAGGAATCCAGGCACCAGCCACATATGAGGAGCTGCATACAGCTCTAAAAACCTTGAAGGCGAAATATCCGGACAGCTATCCGCTTTCGATCCGCTACGGACAAATTCCCGATGAAATGAATGCCAATATGACAGTGAATTACGGGACGGGTGAAGGGGCTTATTATGATTTTGATAAAAAAGAGTGGCTTTTTGGACCCACGGAAGATAGTTACAAGGAAATGGTTGGTATGTGGAAAATATTTTATGACGAAGGGCTGATTCCGCCCGACTTTCTATCTCTGCAAACTAAGCAATGGCAGGACATGGTGTCCACGGGCAAATCGTTTGTGACCATTGATTACATCAGCCGGATCGATTTTTTTAACAATGCGATGCAGCAGGAAAATCCGGAGTTCAACATGCAGTTCATGGCTCCTCCAGCGGGCATTGCCGGCGGCAAGCAACTGAACCCGTATTTTCATTATATGGAAGGTGGCCTAACCGTGGCTTCAACCTCGAAGAACATCGATGATGTGATGAGTTATATGGACTTTTTCTATTCCGAAGAGGGACGTACGCTCAGCAGCTGGGGCGTGGAGGGTGAGACATATGTGAAGGAAGGCGACACGATCAAGTTCAAACCAGAGTACAACGATGTGATCGAAATGCGGAAACAGACAGGACTTCAGACTAGCGGAACGTACACCTGGATCGACTTTGGTGCACATCTGTCGTTGTTCTCAGACAATTTGAAGTATGCCTTTGAAGAAGCGACGAAATATGATCCGTCCATGATGCAGCCACGGCCTGCATTTACGGAGAAAGAGAATGAAATTATTGCGATTACCGGCCAGGCGATCCAAAAACACCGCGATGAAAGCTTTGCCAAGTTTGTTACCGGCTCCCGAAAGCTGGCCGACTGGGACAAATATGTGGAGGAGATGAACAATCTCGGCGTGGATAAGCTGCTGGCTACTTATAGGGAAGCTTACGACCGTGTTCAGAACATTCAGTTAAACGGGAATTAATCTGTCTGGTGCCAAGGACAATAGTTGCCCGGAAAGGATGAGCGGGATGAATGACATCATTAAGCCTTTAGAGACACACAGAGTAGAGCAGATGTCCGTTCAGGTTTACGAAGATCGTAACCTGATGGGCGCTGCGGCGGCATCGCAGGTTGCGCAGAAAATTAGAGCTTTGCTTCAAGATTCTGCGCGTCAGGTCCGAATTGTGTTTGCTGCCGCACCTTCGCAAAATGAACTGTACGAGGGGCTGGTGCGGGAGCAGGGGATGGATTGGTCCCGGGTCAATGCTTTTCATATGGATGAATACATCGGCCTTGCGGCTTCGGCTCCCCAGCGGTTCGGCCGTTTTTTGACAGATCGGCTATACAGTCGGGTTAACCCTGGCCGGGTAGAACTGCTGGATGGTCTCGCCGCTGATGTGGTGCAGGAATGCCAGAGATATTCGGCTTTGTTGAGCGAGGCGCCTATTGATATCGTTTGCCTCGGGATCGGGGAAAACGGGCATATCGCGTTTAATGATCCGCCAGTCGCTAATTTTACCGACCCGCAGCTGGTCAAAGCGGTCGAACTGGAGGAAGCCTGCCGCCGCCAGCAGGTGAATGACGGTTGTTTTACCTCGCTGGACGAGGTGCCAACCCATGCGCTGACGCTTACGGTACCAGCCTTGCTGGCTGGCCGTCACCTGTACGGAATTGTACCGGGAGTGTCCAAACGCAAGGCTTTACAGGCGGCACTTCATGATTCGATCAGCACGGCTTGTCCAGCTACTATTCTGCGCACCCATCCGGAGATCACGATGTTCACGGATCGGGCTGCCTTCGGCCTATGAACGCGCCAATTAAGGGAAAGCACTATAAAACTGGGCTGCCGGTTGAGGTAAGTGTTGAGCAGGGGCGAATCACTTCGGTCACCGAACTTGCGGAGAGTCCAGCCAGGGCCGATTTGCCCTGGCTGGCACCCGGGTTGGTGGATCTGCAAGTGAACGGAGGCTGGGGACTGGATCTCAACACGCTGCCTTTACAGCCTGCCACGGTATTGGAACTGTCCCGACTTTTGCTAGGAAACGGGGTAACCAGCTATTGTCCAACTCTGATTACTAATGGCAAAGAAGCGCTGGCTCAAGCGGTCTCCGCCATTGCGGAAGCCGCTTCGCTGTATCCGGAAGATGCTGGGGGGATTGTAGGAATTCATTTGGAAGGCCCCTTTCTGTCACCAGAAGAGGGTCCGCGCGGCGCCCATCCAAGGGAACATATTGGCCCGCCGGATTGGGATAGGTTATGCCGCTGGCAAGAAGCGGCTGAAGGGCTTATCCGTATCCTCACCGTCTCCCCGGAATGGCCAAACGCCGCTGCATTTATCGCCCGGTGCAGTGAATCAGGTATCCTTGTTTCCATAGGGCATACAGCAGCTTCCCCCGAGCAGATTAGGGAGGCGGTTGCCGCAGGAGCGGTGATGTCTACGCATCTCGGCAATGGCACACATCTGACGCTGCCCCGTCATCCCAACTATTTGTGGGAGCAGCTGGCGGCGGATGAACTATACGGCTGTATGATTGCAGATGGCCAACATTTACCACCCGCTCTGTTGAAAGTAATCCTACGGATGAAGCGCAGCCGCACCATCTTGGTCAGCGATGCTGTATCACTGAGCGGAATGCCGCCGGGAACTTATCACCTGCACATTGGTGGGGAAGTTGTATTAACAGCAGAAGGGCGGCTGCATCTGGCTGGCAATCAGCAGCTGCTTGCAGGTTCCGCCATGATGCTTCCAGATCAGGTGGCCTATCTTGCGGAGGCTGGATTAGCCCGGCTGGATGAAGCCTGGGATTGTGCTTCTGCTCATCCGGCTACTTTGCTGGGGCTGGAGCAGGCGGCAGGGCTTAGGGCTGGAGCACCTGCCGATCTCGTGAGCTTCTGCTATGACGACAGGACACTTACCGTGCTGGAATGCTGGAAAAAGGGTCATAGCAGGGCTTGCAGTAATTAATTACAGCAAAGATTAGGAGGAGAACGATGCAGAGCTTGATACCGCAACCGAAGCAGATCCAAGTGAAAGAGGGCGAAGCTTTTCAATTCAGCGAGGATGTAAGCCTGAGCCTCTACATGGAGCAGCATGATCCGAGACTGGTGGTTCATTGCCGCCGCTCGTTTCCGGAGCTGGAATGTACACAGGTTATCTCGGGAAAAGGATATTCACTTATTCTTCAGAGTCTCTCGCAGCCAGAAACGAAAGGAGCACAGCCAGATGAAGTGGATCTGAAATTGCTTAACGGCCGGGCGGAAGGGTACAGGCTGGAGGTGTCGGAGCGCCGGGTGGTAATCCGTGCACTGGATGCGCCGGGCCTGTTTTACGGGCTACAAACGTTACTACAACTGCGTAAGTCAGTAGGGGAAGTTCCTGCTGTGTCTATCACGGACTGGCCTGACACTACCTTGCGGGCGATGAACTTTGATCTTCGCCAGACATTTTCCAAGCCAGAGCTGCTGCTATCGTATTTGGCGGATTTTGCCCGGTATAAAACGAATGCGGTTCTGATTGAATACGAAGATAAATTCCCGTTCCAGAAGTACCCGGAATTCGTGCATCCTCAGCATTCGTTAAGCCTCACACAGCTAGAGGTGCTGAAACGCACAGCCCAAGAATATTTTATTCAGATCATTCCGCTGCAGCAGAGTTTTGGACATCTGGAGTATGTACTTCGCCACGACACCTGGCGGCACTTGCGCGAAACGGAGTTATCCCTCGGGGAGATCTGCCCGTCGCATCCCCAATCCTTCGAGCTGATTACCGATCTGTTACAGGAGATGATGGATGCCCATCCGGATTCCCGTTATATTCACCTCGGCTGCGACGAGGTGTACAGCTTATGTGAATGCGAACGCTGTAAAACGTTGTTCGGAGGGGTACGGGAGCGGGCGTTTATCGCTTTTTTGAACACTTTGATTGAATTTACAGCCAGCCGTGGTAAAAAAGTGATTTTCTGGCATGACATGCTGGACAAATGCCCGCCGGAGGAACTGGCAAAGCTGGATAAGCGGAGTGCAGCGATGATCTGGATATACAACGGACGTAATATTGAAGCTGAGGTTTCTTCTCTTGCGGATAAATTCAGGTCACTAGGCATCGAGGTTATGGGAGCCCCGGCGGTTCGCAGCTTTGACTGGGCTGAACATCAGAATTATCCGGTACTATTGAACCGGACGGATAATCTGCTCCAATGGGCGGAGACAGCGGATAAGCTGGACCTCGGGTGCATCGTCGCCACGAACTGGACAGGGCCGTTCAGCCTTGGTGTTCCTTATGGGATCTTTGAGACGACGTGGTATCCGATGCTGCTGCACGCCGATTTGGCCTGGAACCGCAAAGCGGACTCAGCAACATTTATCGATCGATTCATGGAGCAGTTCCATGGCATCGGTCCTAGAACAGGTCACGCACAGCTCGGGAATTATCAGCTGGAAGATTATTATGATGTTATCTGGAAGCTGTTGGACAAGGTGAAGGATCATAAGGATGAAGCAGAGCTGATTGCCATTATGCATGATTTTGAAGCGGCGACGGACCGTTCGCGGGCGATCCACAAATATGTCTACCGCTGGGAGCTCTATCCGGGAGACGAAGCGGAAAGGCACTCGCTGCTGAACAATTACATGCGAAATCGCCGCGGACGTGAGAACGTTTTGCCTCGCATGAAAGCGGCTTTGGAGCGTTACCAGCCATCCGATATGGCGGAGCATTTTGTGAAATCCCGCTTCTATCTTCACGATTATCTGGAGCGGACATTATACCGTGAGCTGGGGTTTGCTCAGGTAGAATAAGAGTTTTGAAAAGATCGTAGGGCTATCGTGTAAGCGGGTAGCAGTGCGGTCTTTTTTTAATTCATAGCTGGATGAAGCTACATATTACAACATATTCAGGAACTAAATCCCAGTTTGCTGCGTCTAACTTATATAGTTCTAGCAAACTACATTGGAGGAGAATGAATATGAGAGCTACACCCATAAACCGGACTATAAGGAAGGTTACACTTACCGCATTATGTATTTTGCTTGTATTGCTGAGTGGCAGGGTAATGGCGGAGCCGTCTCCGGCACAAAAGACAACCGCGGTATTCACAGCGGAGATGCAGAGTGCCTTGGAAGGGGCACAGAATGTGCTGCTGACGATACAGCCATTCCCGGACGAAGCAGCCGTAGGTTTCTTCAAGAATGGGCGCAATCTGCCCAAGGGATATCTGGAACAGACTGCCGATAAGATTCTGGAACAGCGGGGCAAGTTCACCAAGGTGGCAGAGCTAACTCGAACGGCGCTGGCTTACAGTGCTGCGGGGGGCAACATCAACAACATCGCTGGTATTGATCTTTATCCATTCCTGATGAATCATGCCGGAATTGATTCGGAAGGGGCAGCAGCGGTAGCAGCCGCCTATATTACCTCGAAGAATTCCATTTCAAATTCATTGGAGCGGACAAACCGTTACCCCGATTTGCTGTTTTATCAGTTGCTTGATATGCAGCTAGCGGATGGTAGTTGGCCGCTGGCCGGGCAGAAGCAAGGAGATCTGGTAGCTACTGCCTGGGTACTAACCGCACTTGCTTCGGAAGTGAGTTCAGAACAAACAGCGCAGCCGATCGAGAAGGCTTTGCAGTGGCTTAAGAGCAAGCAGCAGCTAGACGGAGGGTTCGATGGTAAAACTGCGACGACAGCGCAGGTGATTGTTGCTTTATCCTCGCAGGGGGTCGATGCAGCAGATTTCACCAAGGAAGGCGGAGCCTCGCTGCTGGACCATTTGCTGGCGCGGAAGCTTCCGGGTGGCGGCTTTACACAGACAGCAGGCGGAGGGAACGATAGTCCCGCAACTGTGCAAGCCTATCTTGCCCTGACTTCCTATAAGCTGCTGTCCAAGCAGGCTGGCATGCTGTATAGCGGACTGCATCATGCTGGACTTGACCGGGCAACGATTCAGGTCGAAGGACCCGGTGGCACCGTTGCCGGGGGGCATATTGTTGGCGGAGATGCTGTGAAGGCAGCGGCAGCTTTTTTACAGGCGAAGGGTCTGGCGTATAAGCTGAATGCGGATGCAGCTAAACCGGCCTTCACAGCTATCGAGGGGATTCAGAACGGGCGATACAATGGACGCGGAGAATGGAAGATTGCTGTATTCAGCGGGGGCAGTGCATGGATGTATCCTGAGAATAGCCCGTACAGACTGATGATAGGCAATGGGGATCAGCTGCTTGTTTACTACGCGGACGATACAGAACTGCTTGACCGGATGGAAGTGAAATGGAAAGATAAAAACGGCCAGGAAATGGGTGGATACGCAAGCGCCAATATGCCGTTTTCCCTCCATATCACCAAGTCAAACGGTCAGCTGGGCGGTCTTCCGGCTTTCGGCGCTACTGTGACACTTCAAGGAAAAAGCGTAGTGGCTGACAGCATGGGAAAGGTGTCATTTGCCGGCATGAAGCCCGGTGTCTATCCTGTGCAAGTCACCAAATACCGTAAAGATGCCGCTCCAGCACTTTCCAAACGGACGTTTGCGCTGCATGTCTCTTCCCCGGAATTGGCCAGCTTTACGGATGCCAATAAAGTCGCAGCTTGGGCACGTTTGGATATCGCAACAGCGCTCAGCAGCGGATATATTCAGGGCGTAAGTGCCAGCGGAAATGTGCTGGCTCCTAAGCAGAAGCTGACCCGGGCTGAATTTCTGACCCTGCTGCTGCGGCTATTGCATGAGTTCCCCGCTGCCAAGGCCACTTCTAGCTTTAAGGATGTTCCGGCGGACAAATGGTACAGCCGTACCATCGCCAAGGCTGAGGAGCTGGGCATTATCAGCTCTCCAACCGGTAAGTTCGAGCCGGACCGCGGTATTACACGGGAAGAAGCGGCGGTTATGGTAACCAAAGCTGCCCGGTTGTCTACGTACGGCAGCCCGGACCGTGTGAAGTTTGCCGATACTTCCAGTTTGTCAGAGGCGAGCCGCCAGGCGATTCAGGCCGTGAATGAACATGAAGTAATGACCGGCAGCGGGGGCCGTTTCGATCCTAAGCAGATTCTGGTGCGTGAGCAGGCAGCGGCAATTTTAGTCAGACTGCAGAAATTAATCCCGGAAGCCTTCTATTAATGGAATAAACGTCCAGGGATATGATAAGCTTCAGATAGAGTTATCACATCCAGTGCAGAGGAGGCAAATCTATGAGCCGCTTGATCACAGGCAATATATATTATGGATTTCAGGTCGTTAATGAGGAATTTATCCGGGAGATCGATTCCGCCGTATTCACGATGGAACATCTGAAGAGCGGCGCCAGGCTGCTTTTCGTGCAGAATCAGGATGACAACAAGGTATTCAGCGTAAGCTTCAGGACCCCGCCTGAAGATAGTACAGGGGTCTTTCATATTTTGGAGCATTCTGTATTATGTGGTTCGGAGAAATATCCGGTGAAGGAACCTTTTGTAGAATTGCTAAAGGGTTCGATGCAGACATTCCTGAATGCATTTACGTTTGGGGATAAGACGATGTATCCGGTGGCAAGCCGTAATGAGCAGGATTTCTCCAATCTGATGGAGGTCTACCTGGATAGTGTTTTTCAGCCGAATATTTATAAGCAAAAGGAGATTTTTGAGCAAGAGGGCTGGCATTACGAGCTTCAGCAAACAGAAGCTGAGCTGATCTATAAAGGCGTGGTTTACAACGAGATGAAGGGTTCCTATTCCTCGCCGTTTACGGTACTGATGGACAGGATCAAAAAGTCGTTGTATCCAGACACGATTTACCGTCATTCTTCAGGTGGAGATCCGCAGGAGATTCCTGCGCTTACGTATGAGCAATTCCTTGAGGCGCACAGCAATTATTATCATCCGTCCAACAGTTATTTTTATCTGTACGGAGACGTCTCTATTGAAGAGAAGCTGCAATTTATAGACCAGGAATACCTTAGCCGTTATGAAAAAAACAGCTTTGATACCTCCATTCCGCTACAACAGCCTACCGGTATGACGGAGCTGGTAGCGGATTATCCGATTCTGGAAGCAGAAACGGCCGACGACAAAACTTATTTGAGTCTGAACTATGTAATTGGAACCTCTACGGATCGGGAACTGAATCTGGCTTTTGATATTTTGAAAAGCATGCTGATGGACAGCAATGCAGCTCCGCTTAAGCAAGCCCTGCTGGAAAGCGGTCTGGGCAAAGATGCCTTTGCTTTTTATTCCGACAGTATGGTTCAGCCGCTGCTTGGCATTACTCTGACACATTCGAACGCTTCCGCCAAAGATGCCTTCGTGGAGCTGGTGAAGACCACATTAAGCAGCTTGGTTAAGAACGGGCTGGATGAGAAGCTGGTGCTGGCGGCGGTCAACAGCAAAGAATTTGAGCTGCGGGAAGCGGACTTTAGCCGATACCCAAAGGGACTTACTTACAATATCGAAGTGATGAAGTCCTGGCTCTATGACGGTCAGCCGTCTACTCATATGCTTTATGAAGAGGTATTCACTACCATTCGGGAAAAGATAACGGATCATTATTTTGAGAAGCTGATTGAGGTCTACTTACTGAACAGTGATCATTGCAGTCTGGTGGTGCTGAACCCGTCCAAGACGATTGCAGCCGACAAGGAAGCGAGCACCCAGCGTCAATTAAGTGAATACAAATCATCACAGCAACCAGACCAGCTGGAGCAGCTTGTGCAGAGTACACAGCATCTTCTGGCGCGGCAAGGTCGTGCAGATGCAGCCGAGGATTTGCAGAAGCTGCCGAGTTTATCTCTACAGGACATTAACCGCAGTGCTGAACCTCAGGTGCCATCCCATGAATATAACCTTGAGGGTCTAAAGCTGATCCACCATGACGTATCTACTCAAAAGATTGCGTACTGCAAGTTTTATTGGGATACGAGTGTTGTGGCTCCTGAGCAAATTCCTTATCTTGTGCTGCTGGCAGAGGTATTGGGCCAAATGGAGACAGCTTCTTACAGCATTGAAGAGCTCACTAGTGAAATTGGGATCAAAACCGGAGGCATTCATTTCAAAAATGAGATCTTTGGCGCTGCAAAAGATACTGGGGCCAGTTATCAGCCTAAATTCACTGCGCAGGTTAAGGTGATGGCGGGGCATATTGGCGAATCGCTGGATCTGCTGCGTGAGATGCTCTATACCAGCGCGCTCGATAACTTGACGAAGCTACAGGAAATCGTCCGGCGGGAAGCCTCACAGATGGAATCCGTCCTGAATCAAAAAGGTAATGAAATCGCGGCCAGCCGCCTGATGTCTTATTTTTCGGACATGGGAGCGTATCAGGAACAACAGGGTGGCGTGGCCTATTACCGCTTTATCCGTGAGCTTGCCGAGAAGATCGATCAGCAGGGAGCTGAGGTGGCAGACACGCTGAAGGATATCTGTACGGTTTTATTCAATAAACAGAATTTAATCATCAGCGTGACGGGTACCCCTGATTTGTATGAAGAATTCGCCGCTAATGTAGCGAAGCTGGATATTCAGGATCGGCCAGTGGTGAATAAACCTAAGATTACGGCGCAGGGGCATGCGGATAATGAAGGTTTTATGTCTTCCAGCCAGGTGCAATATGTGGTTAAAGGCTACGACTTCAACAAGCTAGGATTTACGTATTCCGGCAAAATGCAGGTGCTCAAAAAAATCATGAGCCTCACCTATCTGTGGAATGCCGTGCGCGTGAAGGGCGGAGCTTATGGCGGCAGCCTGATGCTGCGCAGAGATGGGATATTGATGTTCACTTCCTACCGTGATCCCAATTTGCAGGAGACGCTGGAGGTTTATGATCAGGCGTACCGATTCACCGAAGGATATGAAGCGGATGCCGACGAGATGACCAAAGCAATTATCGGCACCCTGTCCATGTTGGACCAGCCGCTGAGCCCAAGCGCTCAGGGACGGCGGGCGGACCGGCATTATTTTGAACAGGTGACTGGGGCCGAGCTGCAGCAGGAACGGGATGAAATCTTGTCGACCACACCGGAAGACATCAGACAGTATGCCGATTTGCTTAAGGCTGTGACGGAACAAAATTATTTCACAGTTGTCGGCAATGAATCCAAGCTGAAATCAACAAAAGTCTTATTTGGAAACCTAGAAGAACTTGTGATGTAATTCTCTCTATAAACTCCTCTTCAGTACCTGTCTACTCGACAAGTGCTGGAGAGGAGTTTTTTGTATTTAGTTAGAACCTTGACAGTTAGAGTTCTATCTATTATGATAATGATGTTACTTAGAGTTCTAACTAATCCGCAAGAGGAGGAAATAACAATGAACAAACCCGTGGTAGACACACCATTTTCTAATTTAATACGAGAGATTGGGATAAAAATAAAAGGTACAGCTGACACCAGGTTAAATGAGTTAGGTCTGAACTCACAACAAGGCCGCATGATCGGCTATATTTTTGAGAATCAAGCAGAAGGGGTTATTCAGAAGGATTTAGCGGAGGTCTTTAACAGGAAGGGGGCGAGCATTACCAGTATGCTTCAGGGGTTGGAGAAGAAAGGGTATATCCAGCGTGTCACTCCTGAAAATGATGAACGTCAAAAGAGTATTTTTGTATTGGAAAAAGGTGCTCTTTTAGTGGAAGAGTTCAATGAGATTTTCTCTGAGGTAGAAGCAAGCATTACTAAGGCGCTTAGTCCGGAAGAAACTGCAACCCTAAAGTCTTTACTTCAAAAAGTTAGTTCAAGTTTATAAACGTTCGGAGGTTCACTTATGACAAATGAGTTCTCAAATCAATATTATTTAGAGTCGGCGCCCATGAAAAAAGCGATCGCTCATTTATCGATTCCCATGATGATTGGGATGTCTGTGGGTACTATTTATAATGTAATCAATGCTTACTTCATCGGCTTATTACACAATACCAGTATGCTGACCGCAATCACGCTGGGCCTGCCTATTTTTACCGTTTTAATGGCTTTTGGAAATGTGCTGGGGGTAGGCGGAGGAACATTTATAACTCGCTTGGCGGGGCAAAAAGAGACGGAAAAAGGGAAAAAGGTTGCCGGATATACTTTTTACGGGAGTATTGTAGTGGGGCTTCTTATCGCGCTCATCGCTTGGTTAGCTATAAATCCAATCACGCGAATGCTTGGTGCAGATGCTGCTACCTTAGACTTTACGAAGTCTTATGTGCTCACTCTTTTTGCAGGCGGATTTGCTGTTGTGCTTAATTTTGCTTTGGAACAACTGGTCCGTTCGGAAGGTGCCTCGAAGGAATCGATGTATGGTATTTTTATCAGTACGGCTTTAAGTTTGATTTTTGATCCTTTATTTATTCTCGTGCTGAATTGGCATGTTGCCGGAGCTGCTTTGGCTATGGTTTTAGCAAATTTGGGCTCTGCCATTTATTATATTTACTTTTTGGAAACGAAAAGTGAGCATTTAAGAGGATTTTTGAAGCATTTCAAGATATCTGTACGAGATCAGCTTGAGGTTTATAAAATAGGTACAGCCGAGCTATTGCAAGCCAGTTTTTTAATTGTCAGCACGCTTTTGTTAAATAACTATTCCATTCAATATGGGGAGAGTGTGGTCGCCGGATTTGGTGTGGCTTTAAGAATTGTGCAGATTCCAGAATTTTTATCGATGGGTTTATTTTTGGGATTGATTCCGTTATTTGCTTTTAACTTTGCTAGTAAAAATACGGAGAGACTTAAATCCAGCATCAAATACGCTTTTGCATATATAGGCAGCATTGCAGTTGTTTTTGTAAGTCTAGTATATGTGTTTAGAGGAACGATTCTTCATTGGTTCTCAGGCGATCCTTCTGTGTTAAGCATGGGAACTTATATTTTGGCAGCTATGCTGATCTCCGCTTTATTTAATGGATTTACCGGATTATTTATGAGCATTTTTCAAGCAACAGGGCAAGGCACACCCACTACTATTATGGCGATAAGCCAAGGTGTATTATTTATACCGATGATTATCGTATTGCATTCTATTTTTGGCCTGCATGGTGTGATTTGGTCGATGACTGTGACTGAGGTAATAACGAGTGTGATGGGTGTGGTTTTGTTTATGATTTTTCGGAAAAAGCTGAATAGTGCGGGCGTTGATGGAAAAGGTGCTGTAGAGGTTACGCCGGTATAACGCGATTGCTTTATGTAAAACTCAATATGGATTTTGTTTACTGCGGGAGCTTGGCTCGCGCTTTTTTTGCGTTGTGCAAAAGAATTCATAATTAAAGGATCGGTAAAATTCGTTCCAAAATGAACAATTCTAGTTCTTATGAAGACTGCTTACTTTTTCTACAATTATGGATAAGTAAAGGAGGAGAACTATGATACGCAAAAAAAGGTTTCATCTTAACATGGACACACGCGAAGCGATGGCGGGATATCTATTCGTTGCTCCGCTTATGCTTGGGCTGATCATCTTGACGTTGATCCCGGTGCTGGGCTCACTGCTGTTAAGCTTCACGGACTGGAACTTTGTGGCTGGGTTAGGGGGGATTAAGTTCGCGGGCGTAGATAATTTCATCAGGCTGTTTCATGATGATGCTTTTATGAAAAGCTTGCTGAACAATTTGCTCTTTATTATCACAGTACCAGTTACGATCATCGTTGCCCTGCTGCTGGCTATCCTGATTGATAAACAGGTTTTTCTGAAGGATTTGTTTAAAGTGATTTATTTCCTTCCGTACATTTCCAGTGTAGTTGCCATCGCTATGGTTTGGCAGGTTATGTTTCACCCTTCACTGGGACCCGTCAATCAATTCCTGATGTCACTGGGGTGGAACAACCCACCCAAATGGTTAGCGGATATCCATTATGCTCTGCCGTCGCTGATGTTGATTCAAGTCTGGATTCAGCTCGGTTACAACATTATTATTTTTATTGCAGGTTTACAGAGTATTCCTAAGGATCTTTATGAAGCGGCTGATATTGATGGTGCCAACGTCTGGCGCAAATTCCGCAACATCACGGTTCCCTGCATTTCGCCAACTACCTTTTTCCTGCTGGTAACAGGGGTTATCGGCTCATTTAAAATCTTTGATCTGATACAAGTATTGACCCAGGGTGGACCGGCTAACTCCACGACCGTTATCGTCTACGAGTTATATGATACAGCCTTCAATCAGCTGAAGACGGGTTACGCCTCTAGCATGGCACTCGTTCTGTTCCTTATTTGCCTGATCATTACAGCCTTGCAGATGTTGGCGCAAAAAAAATGGGTCAACTATTAAAGGCGGAAAGGAGAAATTACAGTGAAAAAAGAGCTTTTATCCAGAACCTTCTGGACCATCGCCATGGGACTGCTAGGTATCGCATTTCTTTTACCGTTCCTATGGATGTTATCCACTTCCTTTAAGCTGGAGAAAGATGTATTTAACTTTCCAATTCAATGGTTGCCACAGCAGTGGAACCTCATTGAAAATTATAAACAGGTGTGGTCGGGTGACTTTGCTCGCTATTATGGAAATTCCATTTATATTACGCTGGCTACGACTATAATTAATGTGCTGATATGCGCACTTGCTGCTTATGGGTTCTCCAAGCTGCGTTTTCCGGGCAGGGATGCGATGTTTATAGTTGTATTGGCACTTTATATGGTTCCTCCGCAGGCATCGTTGGTTCCACAGTTTCTACTGTTTAACTGGCTGAATTTGATTGACACACATTTGGGATTAATCCTGATTAACAGCTTTAGTATTATTGGAGCGTTTATGCTCAAGCAATTTTTTATGGGGGTAAACAACGAGTATCTTGAATCGGCGCGGATGGATGGAGCAGGGCATTTTCGCTCTTTTCTACAGATTGCCTTTCCGCTGATCCGTCCCGCTGTAGCTACTTATGCTATTTTGCGCTTTATTTGGACCTGGAACGACTATCAATATCCACTCATTTTTTTGAAATCCAAGGAGCTGTTTACGATTCAGCTGGGGATCCGGTTGTTCGGGGACCAATACGGGGATGTCTATTCACTCATGATGGCTGGTGCGGTATCTGCAATTCTGCCGTTGCTGATCATTTTTGCACTCGGACAGAAGCAGGTTATTGAGGGAATTGCCCTCGGAGGTGTGAAAGGATAATAAAAGTCAAAATAGTTTCTCTTCGGTAGAATATGAGAACTTTCCTCGTCAATCCTGCATGTTAGGATGTTCTTGTAAGCAGTTACATAGTCACTGGTTGTTAAGCAAGTGATGCCCAACACATTTATAGGAGGGTCTATATGAAAAAGAAATTATTATCTGCATTCATCATCACATCGATGGCGTTATCATTGGTCGCTTGCGGCGGAAATGCGAAAACCAATAATGCAGGAGCGACTAATGCACCCGATGCTGGTGGAAATTCAAAGCCTGCAGCAGAGAAGGTTACCCTGAAGCTGAGCACCTGGCAGACAGAAGCCAAAGCGAAATGGAGCACGATTATCGCGGAGTTTGAGAAGACGCATCCCGATATTCATGTGGAAGTAGATTTGCTGAACGAAAAAGGTGATTCGGTTGCCTCTATGCAGAAGCTGGATTTGATGGCGGCTGCGAGCGATCCGCTGGATATTGTCGAACTGCCTTATACCAACTATTCACAGCGTGCAGATATCGGTTTGTTGGAACCGATGGATGACTATATTCAGAAGGAAGGTTATAAACTCGCAGATGAATATCTGGTGGACACTACGGTCAATGGCAAAATCTATGCATTACCGTCTTCCATGCAGCGCTGGTTCGTGCTCCTTAACAAAGAAATGTTAGATGAGGCGGGCCTTCCGGTTCCGACCGACTGGACATGGGCGGATTTCGAAGAGTATGCCAAGAAATTGACCAAGGGTGAGGGCGCAACGAAACGTTTTGGTGCGTATTTGCATAATTGGCCGGATTATTTCCAGCTCCAGCTGATGAGCAAGTCTACGGATAATACTTTTCTAAAAGCTGATGGAACCTCCAATGCACTTGACCCGCAATTTAAGGCTAACCTGCAGATGATGAAGAAAATGATGTACGAAGATAAGAGTGCCACTCCTTATGAGGATATTATTTCGCAAAAACTAGCCTACCGGAATCAGTATTTTAACGGTTTAGCAGCGATGCTTCCGATGGGCGACTGGATGGTTGCGGAATCGGGTGGAACGGATGCCATTCCGGCAACCTTTGTTACCGCGTTTGCGCCGATCCCCCGTCTTGACAGTGAGAGCAAACATTACTCACCCGTACAGCCGACCTACATGGGAATAGCCGCTAAATCCAAGCATAAGGAGGCTGCCTATACCTTTGTGCGCTGGTATACCTCAGAAGGACTGGAAATCGGTGGACGCGTTTTCTCTGGCTGGGCCAAATCGGATACGAATAAATTAGTGGATACAATTGTGAGTGGTTCTAAGGATTCCTCTAAGATTGATGTAGATTCTCTGAAATATACTATGGAGAACTCGACACCTGGTGCAACGCAGGTTCCGGCTAAATATGCGGATGAAGCTAAGAACAACGTTATTCCAGAAGCGGAGATGTATCTCCTTGGCCAACAGGATCTGGATGTCACAGTTGCCAATATCGATAAAAAAATAACGGAAGTTGTTCAGAACAATAGCGGAAAGTAAGCGGAGGCTGATTGTACGCTTTTCAAAGGGGGCTTATAATGTGGGGGCAGGAAAGCATTTCTGCCTCCTGCTCCAAATTCAAACAGATGTGGGGCCTGTAATCCGTGTTTAGAAAGCATCAATCCCTCCGTAAGAAACTTGTCTGGTCATCGCTGATCTGCGTGCTGATCCCGCTTGTCTGCATTTACATGGTTACTGATTATTTGACCCGGGATCTCATTCTGGAGAAAGCGGTTGGTAGCGCAAGAGAATCTTTAAATGCAGCCAGCGCCAATATGAATGCCATATTTGAACAGACACTGGAACAGTCCAACTTTGTGCTCCAGAACAGCGAGATCAGGCAGATGATGTCTGCCGATTCAGAGTCGCTCCGTGCACCAAAGCAGATCATTCAGTATAACCGTATGTCGCGGATGCTGGATGATATGTTTGTTTTAACAGAATATTTGAAGGTGACGTTAATCGGAAAAAATGGTTTGATTTATACCAGCTATCCTTACAGTGACTTTAACCCGAAAAATTTCTACAACAAAAATTGGACATCGTTGCTGAAACAAATTCAACCCATTTCGACTTATTGGAGAGCGGAGCACGATACGTACTACAATTATTCTGATAAAGGCTCAGCTGATTGGGTAACCATTGCGAGGCCGATTCAATCGACCTCCAGCAGTACCATCGGATATTTAATTATTAATATCAATGAGCGTAAGCTCCGTCCTTATCTAAATAACGATAATGATAAAGAGATGATGCTTTTGGATGACAAGGGAACTGTAGTTTCCCATGCTGACAAGACCCGAATCGGAGAGACGATGACGTGGTTGAAAATGGATGGCGAGCTTGACACTGTGGAAATCGACGGAGAGAAGTTTTTATATGTTGATCAGGAGCTGAGCAGTAACAAATGGCGGATGGTCAGCATTATCCCGCTGAAGGCAGCCTTGTCGAAAAATAAGCAGATTTTATTTATCAGCCTGGCGGTGCAGATTCTTTTCTTTACCTTGTTTTCCGTTCTCTTAACCGTTCTAATCTCAAAGCTGACTCAGCCAATCGTAAAATTAAGCGCTTTTGTAAAGCGAATAGGTCGTGGTCAGTTGGATGAACGTTCGTTCATTCGAGGGAATAATGAGGCAGCACAGCTCGCCCGCACCATTGACCAGATGCTGGATCGGATCGAGTCTATGATTGAACAAATCACTTATGAACAGACGGGAAAAAGAAAAGCCGAACTAGAGATGCTGCAAGCGCAGATCAATCCACATTTTATGTTTAATCTGCTGAATTCGATTCGCTTAAATATCCTGATGCAAGGCGATCGGGAGAATGCTGAGTTGATTGGTTCGCTGTCGTCTTTGCTCCGGATGACCTTTAACAGGGACAATGAGTTTATCCCGCTTCGTGAGGAGACAGATACGATATCGCATTATGTCACTTTAATGAATTTCCGCCATGCCAATCAGGTCAGGCTGGAAATGAATTTAGCGGATGGTAGCGCTGAAGCACTGGTGCCTCGATTTATGATTCAACCCATGATCGAGAATGCCATCATCCATGGCTTCGAGCAGTTTGGTGGCGAGATTTTTATTGAAGCTCGTATTGTTGCAACTACGGGAAGCTTGGTTATCATCATTAAGGATAATGGGATCGGGATGTCGCCGGAAACTTTAACAAGACTTCGTGAAACCGCATACAGCAGCGAACAAATTACAGAGGAGGACAGAAAAGGGTTCTCCGGCATAGGTTTACGCAATGTGGCCCAACGCCTCAGTATGATTTATGGCGCTTCTTTTAAGCTGAATATTCAAAGTGAACCTGATGTGGGCACAGAGATTTGTCTGGAGTTTCCTCTGGATTACGGAAAGGTGGGTGTGGAAAATGCTGACGGCAATATTGGTGGATGATGACTATCCGGTTATCCGTTATTTGTCGCAGGCCGTACCTTGGAGTGAGCTCGGTATTGAACTCATCGGATGTTATTATAGCGGTCTCGAGGCTTGGGAAAAAGCACAGCAGAGTCCACCAGATCTTATTATTACCGATATTGGCATGCCCAAGATGAACGGGCTGGAGATGCTGGAGCTATTCAGAGCTGTGCAGCCCGGAATCCGTGCGATTATTCTCTCCTGCCACAACGAATTCAAATACGCCCAGCAAGCGCTGAAATTAAACGTAGGAGAATATATTTTAAAAGAATCACTGGATATTGAGCAGTTACAGCAAGCGATTAGCACTCTTGTGGCGGAAGTGGGACTGAATAGGCAGCAGCATACAGAGATGCTGGTTTATAAGCAAAAGCAGTCTCAAAATCGCGCCGCGCTGAAGGAAAAGTTTCTAAAAGATACCTTGTATCAATCCTGGGATAAGGGGGCTTGGATCGAGCAGGCCCGATCAAACGGAATTATGATCCATGCCAAAAACTATATCCCGCTGGTTATTGTAATTGATCGTCCAGAGGAAGCTTCAAGGGTGCGCCGGATGAGTGAATATACGATTTCTTTTGCGGTTGAGAATATTATGCAGGAAGTGCTTGAGGCTGATCACAGTCTGTTTATTTCGAGATACAGCCATAAGGAGATTGTCATTCTCTTTTGCAGCGACCAGCCTTCCAAAGATCACCAGGCTATCTATCACTCCATTCAAAATGCAGCCTCTGCGGTTCAAAAATATCTTAAACTCTCTGTCTCTTGCTTATTTGGCGCTGAGGCGCGCAGTCCTGAGGAAATTCGCGGAACATTGCAGCGGATGCTGAGGGAGAAAATACAGCGCTTTTATCTCCCTGCGGCGGGAATCCACCGTTTTGAAGAAGTCTGCTTTTCCGGAGAAGATATTTATGCTGAATATGGAACCTTGTACGCTGTTATCAATGATGATATTGCCTTGAACAGGAACACGGAGCTTCGCGTTCATGTAAAGGAATGGAGGGAATGGGTGGCCTCGCAAAAATTCCATCCGAATGAAGTCAAGGAATGTGTGCTTCGCTTGCTGATGGACTTGCAGATGAAGACGAAACAGCTTCTGCAATCTCCATTGCCTATAACCGAAGAAAAGCTTTTTAGCGTGGTTGGTGACATTGAAACTCTGGAGCATTTGGAACAATGGCTGGTGCAGTACTTGGAGGAATTAGCGCGGAAAATAAGTATGTTCTCCATCAAGTCTAAACGGAGTGAGGTCATCAAAGCCCAGCAGTTCGTGATTAGTCATGTGACGGAGAAAATAACGCTGGAGGACATGGCAGGCCGCCTTAACTTAAATGCCAGTTATTTCAGCCGCTTATTCAAACGGGAAACAAACCAGAACTTCATCGAATATGTAAATATGCTAAAGCTTCAGAAGGCAAAGGAGCTGCTTAACCAATCTGAAAAGACAGTGGAAGAGATCTCCGAGTATCTAGGATATGCCAACAAAAGTTATTTCATCAAGCTGTTTAAACGGGAAATGGGCATGAGGCCTAGTGAATATGCCACTTGGCATTGAGTGTGGACAGGAGGAAACATTGCTGTGGGAATAAAGGGCACTAAAAATGAATTACAGATGTTCCTAAATGAACTATATACTCCACTGGAGCGCAGATTTACCTCTGGTTGTGCAGGAATTAATATGGGCGCTACAGGATCGATTTACAATGAAGCTACAGCGCTTATGGAAGCTTTCGCCCGTCCTCTATGGGGCCTTGTTCCCCATGCCAGCGGTGGAGGGGAAAGTGCACTCTGGCCGATGTTTCTGGAAGGGATCATCAACGGAACAGACCCGGAGCATGAAGAATATTGGGGGCAATTTACTACCAAAGATCAGCGTATGGTAGAGCAGGCCGTGTTGGGACTGGGGCTTGCTCTTGCACCACATAAAATGTGGGAGCCGCTGAGCGACACGCAGAAAATGAATGTATATAACTGGCTAAATCAGATTAATCATGTGGATCGTTCCAATCCGAATAACTGGCTGATGTTCACGGTTCTTGTGAATGTGGGCTTCAAGAAAGTCGGATTACCTTATGATCAGAGCATAATGGATGATTATCTAGCGCAGATCGATAATTACTATCTTGGTGACGGTTGGTATTCCGATGGATTGACCGATCAGAGGGACTATTATATTGCTTTTGCTATGCATTATTATACGCTGATATACGCTAAGCTGATGGCGGATGATGATCCTCAGAGAGCTGCTGTTTATCGGGAAAGATCCGCACGATTTGCCGAGGATTTCATTTATTGGTTCGCTGAGGACGGAAGCGCACTTCCTTTTGGTCGTAGCCTGACCTATCGTTTTGCACAGGTTTCATTCTGGAGTGCGCTGGTGTATGCAGATATGGTTCCTTTTTCATATGGCGTTCTTAAAGGAATCATTATGCGCCATTTTCGTTGGTGGTTTGAACAACCTATTATGGGATTAGACGGACTGCTTAGCATCGGATATGCTTATCCGAATCTAGTCATGACAGAGAACTACAACGCCCCCGGATCTCCGTATTGGGCCTTTAAAGCTATGCTTATTCTTGCCTTGCCAGATGATCATCCTTTTTGGCAGGCGGAGGAAGAGCCGTTGCCTATTTTGAAAGAGGTACGGGCTCTCCAAGAGGCGCGAATGCTTGTGAGTCGTCCGGAAGGAAACAGGCAGGTTATTGCCTATACCTCTGGACAGATGGCTAACTTTGATATGGCCCATAGTGCAGCCAAATATTCTAAATTTGCATATTCCACTCTGTTTGGCTTTAGTGTCCCGAAAGCGGGTTACGGGTTGGTTCAAGGCGCTTACGATTCTACACTCGCACTATGCGAATGTGATGAACACTATCGGGTACGCAGATTCTGCGAGACCTGGGAAATCGGGGACAGCTATGTATATTCCCGCTGGCATCCATGGAGTGATGTACATGTGGAGACATGGATTATTCCGGCAGGTCTATGGCATGTTCGTGTTCACAGCATTCATACTGCCCGGCGGCTGGATGTAGCGGAGGGTGGATTTGCCATTGGCCAGTCAGCTGGCTTCTCGCACAGTGAACGGGAAATCATTAAGGTATCAAACACTGCTATTTCGGTACAGCTGCCCTGGGGAATCAGTGCCATACATAGGCTATGCGGCTTTGATCGGGGAGAGTGCGTATATCCCGAGCCGAATACCAATCTGCTGAAGCCGCGGACACTTCTTCCGAGCTTGTGCTCCAGACTGGAACCGGGAGAGCAAGTATTGATATCTGCTGTCTTCGGAGCGACGAATACTCCAGAGAACCAGGCAAGTCTTGCTTCACCGCCGCTTATTCAATGGCACTCGGACGGAAGGGTTGCTGTATACGAACCTAGTAACGATACACTTTTGCATACTGTTGATTTAAGGGGAGGGAGAAACAAAGATGTGGAATAAGGCTATTGAGGATGCGATTCACAAAGTTGGGAGCAATATGGCTAACCATCCGGGCAAACTGCCTCATATCGCTGAGGGGCAACAGTACGAATGGGGAGACAACGACGACTGGATAGAGGGTTTCTATGTTGGGATGATGTGGCTTGCTTATGAATATAGTAAGGATTCATGCTATAAGGAGGCGGCAGCCTCTTGGTTAGGGGACTTCAAGCATCGTCTGGATCAGCACATCGCCCTGGACCATCATGACATTGGTTTCTTGTATACACTGACCGCAGTAGCGGAGTGGAAAATAACGGGCAGCGAAGCGGCGCGAGCTGTCGGTCTGCAAGCTGCGGACACGCTGTGCAAGCGCTGGCGTGAACCAGCAGGGATTCTTCAGGCCTGGGGACTGGAGAGTGACCCGGAGAATGCGGGACGTATCATTATTGACTGCTTGATGAATTTACCTCTATTATTCTGGGCAGCTGAGGAAACAGGAGATAAGCGCTATTATGAAATAGCGCTCGAACATGCGTTTAAGAGCCGGAAATTTCTTGTGCGTGGGGATGCCTCCTCTTACCATACTTTTTATTTTGATCCGGCTACCGGAAATGCAATTCGTGGAGGAACACATCAAGGTTATGAGGACGGATCGACCTGGACACGTGGTCAAGCTTGGGGAATATACGGTTTTGCTCTGGCATATCGCTATACGCAGAATGAGGATTTTCTTAAGACTTCTAAGAGCCTAGCGGATTATTTTATCAGCCATCTACCGGAGGATAGTGTGGCTTATTGGGATTTCGATGTGCCAGTGGGAGCGGATACCCCTCGCGACAGCTCGGCTTCGGCGATTGCGGCAGCCGGTCTTTTGGAACTGCTCGATCACCTAGGCGTAGACGATCCGGACCGGGCCATTTATGAAGTTGCTTTACACCGTAGTATGAAATCCCTAGTGGAAGATTATGCGACATCTGGAAATCGGGAAGCAGAGGGACTTCTAAAGCATGGTTCTTATCATGTGAGAGGTGGACGTGTGCCTGATGGTCATATGATTTGGGGAGATTATTATTATTTGGAAGCGTTGATCCGCTTGCAGACCGGCATCCGAGGCTATTGGTAGTGGGATGTTAGGGTGGGGCAAGGTTTATCCTATAGGACAAAGAAACTGCTAAGACTAATCTCTTAGCGGTTTTTTTTTGTGGACTACTATACAAGAGTTTTAAAACGTAGTTATTTACTTGGAATAGTATGAATAAAATCATATCACCACGCGTAAGGTTTAATGTAAGATTTTGATAATTATTAGAAATTAAGAAAAGGGGATCGGGTTACTCAGATATGAATTTAGACTGGGAGTTTATCTACGAGAGTTTGCCGCTTTATGGTGAGGCGATGTGGCTGACAGTGAAGCTAGCGTTGTTAGCTATTGTATTCTCACTCCTTATTGGATTACTGTTCAGTATCGTCTTGTACTATAAGGTCAAAATCGTCAGTGATGTTATTAAGATCTACATTGAGCTTTCACGGAACACCCCTTTACTTGTGCAGCTCTTTTTTCTTTACTATGGCTTACCTAAGATCGGAATTCACTTTAGTGAAATGACCTGTGCGATTGTAGGCATGACATTTTTGGGCGGGAGCTATATGACGGAGGCTTTTCGAAGTGGGTTCGAGGCAGTTAGCCAATCGCAGATTGAATCAGGTCAGAGCATTGGACTGTCTAAGCTGCAGCTGGTCAGATATGTTATTTTTCCCCAAGCCTTTGCGATAAGTATTCCTTCTTTAGGGGCAAATGCGATCTTTCTGCTGAAGGAGACCTCTATTGTAGGTGCCATTGCTTTAATGGATTTGATGAATGTGGCAAAAGACTTGATCGGCATGCATTACAAAACAGCGGAGTCTCTGCTCCTTCTGGTACTCGCCTATTTGGTGTTAGTCCTGCCCTTATCGCTTTTATTGACTTGGGTGGAAAGGAAGGTGAGATATGCAGAATTCGGGGATTGAGGTGCTTTTTGAAGGTTCTAATTTCGAACGATTATTAGGGGGCTTACTTGTAACGATTGAAATTTCATTTCTCTCTATTGGAATCGGTACGTTATTAGGGATCGTTATGGGATTGCTCCGGACGCTGGGATCGAGGCCATTAAGGTTTATATTACGTCTTTATTTGGAGACCTTTAGAATTATTCCGATTCTAGTGTGGCTGTATGTAGTACATTTCAGTTTCTCTCCATTACTTCATATCGATATCAGCGGGGAGGCTACCTCTATATTGGTGTTCAGCTTATGGGGAGCTGCGGAAATTGGCGATCTTGTTCGTGGAGCTTTGCAATCTATGCCAAAACATCAGGTGGAATCTGCCAGGGCGCTAGGTCTGAGCAGCAGTCAACTTTATCGGCATATTTTGATCCCGCAGGCTGTACGCAGAATGCTGCCGGGAATGATTAATCTTGCCACACGAATGATCAAGACAACATCACTGGTGGTGCTGATTGGAGTGATTGAGGTGGTAAAGATTGGGCAGCAGATCATTGAACTCGGCGTGATAAAAGCGCCCACCGCTTCATTCTGGGTATACGGCTTTATCTTTATATTATATTTTTCTGTATGTTTTCCGTTATCCAGACTTTCGAAAAAAGTTGAAAGCAGATGGCAAAATTAAGGCTTAGGAAGGAACGGTTGTAATGGCAGATTCCGGAGAACTCCTGCTGGAGGTTACACAATTACACAAATATTTTGGAGAGCGAAAGGTTCTGGACGGCATTGAATTGCAGGTCGAAAAAGGAGAAGTAATCGTTATTCTCGGTCCCTCTGGCTGTGGAAAAAGTACGTTCCTGCGTTGTCTTAACGGTTTGGAACCGGTTCAGGAAGGGGCGATACAATATCGTGGGCAGAACCTCGCGGGGGCTGCTGTAGATTGGCGTGAAGTTAGGCAGCATATCGGAATGGTCTTTCAAAATTATGAGTTATTCCCGCATATGACGGTTATGGATAACATTCTTCTAGGCCCTCTGAAAGTACAAAAGAGAGAGCTTAAAGAAGCAACGCAGCAAGCGGAACAGCTCTTAGAGCGGGTTGGGCTGCTTGAGCGTAAACTGGACTATCCACGCCAGCTTTCCGGTGGACAAAAGCAGAGAATAGCTATAGTAAGAGCTTTATGTATGAATCCGGAGATTATGTTATTTGATGAAGTGACAGCATCCTTGGATCCGGAAATGGTTCGGGAAGTGCTTGATGTGATCTTAGGGCTTGCTCAGCAAGGAATGACGATGATCATCGTGACTCATGAAATGGGGTTTGCCAAATCGGTTGGGGATCGGATCGTGTTTATGGATCAAGGCAAGATATGTGAGATCGCTGCCCCGCAACAATTTTTTACCCACCCTGCGACAGAACGTGCCCAGCATTTTCTGGATATATTTCAGTACGAAAAATTATAGAAATAGGAGAGGAAGAGAAATGAAGAAAAGTTTGAAATGGCTAACGATGCTGGTAGGTGTAAGTATATTATTGATGGGATTGGCTGCTTGCGGAAATAGTTCGGATAACAACGGAAACTCAGCATCTTCTAAATTCACTTCTATTGAACAGCTAAAGAAGAAAGGGAAGATTAAGATCGGCGTATTTGCAGACAAACCACCTTTTGGTTATGTGGACGCTGAGGGTAAAAACCAAGGATTTGATGTGTATATTGCCAAACGCTTTGCCAAGGATCTGCTAGGGGATGACTCGAAGGTTGAATTTGTGTTAGTTGATGCTGCCAGCCGCGTGGCTTATCTTGAATCCGGTAAGGTTGATATCATTATGGCTAACTTTACGGTCACCGAGGAAAGAAAAGAAAAAGTGGATTTTGCTAATCCGTACATGAAATTATCCTTTGGGATCGTATCCCCAGACAGTGCTCCAATCACTTCCATTGATCAATTAAAAGGGAACAAGCAAAAGCTCATTGTAGCTAAAGGTACGACAGCGGAAACCTATTTTACCAAAGAATATCCGGATATTGAATTGCTCAAATTCGATCAGTACACCGAGATTTTTGCAGCGCTTAAAGATGGTCGGGGGGCGGCAATCGCTAACGATAATACAGAACTCATTGCTTGGGCTAAATCAAATCCTGGATTTACGGTCAGCATTCCTGCTTTCGGGGGTCAGGATACAATAGCTCCAGCAGTGGCAAAGGGGAATAAGGAATTGCTGGACTGGATTAATACAGAACTTGATACCCTTGGTAAAGAACAATTTATCCATCAAGCCTACAAAGAAACCTTAAATGAAATTTACGGTGAAGGATATACTGATGAGCTTGTCGTTGAAGGCGGGAAAATCCAGTAACGGATTGGGAATAACATTGCGGGGGCATCTGAGAAGATGCCTTTTCTACAGATAGACTATTGCAATTTCTATAATGCCGAGTATAATACTGGGTATACACAGAATAAGGAGTCGGTGAAAATGTCTGTCGATGATTATCTGGATCTTCTAAACTACGCCAAAGCAATTAACGATGGACAGTGGCAAGCTGACATCATAGATCGTTTGAATAAGCTGAGTAAGGCTTCTCATGCTGAGACAACAGAACAAAGTGTGAAAGAGCTGTGGATTCAATTCGACGATATAAATGCAATATTAATGGATTTATTTAATAAGCTGAGGGAAAGTGCGGATCCAGTAGAGCAGTATCGGTGGAAAGAGAAAATCTGGGAGTTAAAGCAGGAACGGATTAATCTATCGAAGAAGATTCAGAGTAGATATATCAGGATATAATTTAAGCTCACATTGTAATAATAAATAGAAAATAAAAAAAGGCATGCAGTTAGTCTGCTCTGCCAAACTTACGATGGTCTATAGGCTACTTAGACATTTGCATTCCTTCGCGCATCATTGTCATACACATAGTCATCATTTCATCGCAGTCCTGCATTTTTTTCATCATCATATCCATGTTCATATCCATCATGCCCATTTCAGACATTTTTTCCATGCCCATCTTCATACAGTTCATCTTAGACATCATATCATCCATACACATGTTCATCATCATTTCCATACACATCTTGTCCATTTTTAATTCCTCCCTTCTTTTAAATTACCTTTCTTCCATAAAATACTATACAATTTAGGAACAATCTACGCTAGATTTGATATTTTACTAACTTATTTTTCTTATTTGTCGTAATTATGTATATCCTTACCATGCGGATGTTATTAATCAGAATACTTATTTGCGGATCGGTGACTATAGGCTAGATTGCCTCAGGTCAGCGTTTTTTTGCGTTCTACAGAGTGAGGAATTAATGTGCCGGATCATTACTCTGGGATAAACGAGAAGACACTGCCATAGGTCCCCGTAAATACGGGCTGACCGAATTTTTGTGTCCATTCCTTGAGTAGTTTATATGAGACCTTTTTGCTCGTAATTACATAATCGGGCTGATCGTATTTAACGATCTCGGGAAGGTATTCAGAGAATCCGTGCATCGAGCGTTCAAAAGCAGTCCAACCCAATACGCCAAGAGAATCTTTTGTCACGAAGGGATCTTGTCTGCCATCACATAACACATCTCCCCCTCGAAACATGACATAGCCGGATGAACCGTAGTGGGCGAGAACTTTGGGACGTGTACCTTCAGATGTATGCTGTAGAATATAGTCCATTTCATCGACAGGATATTTTTTGGCGTCAATAACTGGTGGTACAAGGAATAGATAAGCAATGTTTAGCAGCAGGCCAACTGCCAGTAACCCTCGTAATGTACTTTGTCGGACTAGAATACCTGTTTTGGTGAATTCAGGAAGCGCATCAAAAAATACAGCCGCAAAATAGGGGATGAACAGCCACATAAACAGGTTTTGCTTGAAGTTTGATACACCGAGGTATAGAATCCCAAGCATAAGAAAAAAACGGAACGGTTTACGCTGGAGTGCAAAAGGAAGTGTGCAGGCAAAGAACAAAAGCAATAGTAAGATGGGCAAATTCTCTAAGCTATTGAACCGAATCGGCTGCCATTCATTGATCAGCAGGTTAAAGTTTTTCTTCGTAACTGTCAAAATAAACAAGAGACTTTTTACGCCGCCTGGATTTAGAATGCCAACGAACCAGACGAGACTGAAAACTATGATTTTACACCCATTCAGCGTTTTTTGGATCAAGGATTCAAGCAGAGCCATCCCTGTAAATACAGCAATTACAAGCCATACTCCTGCATGGAAATTGGCAATGGCAATAGAAAGAGCAATCATCGCAGCGGCATATTTCTTTTGAGAACTCATTTGATATTCACGTAAATATACGAAAAACCAGACAATCATAAACGAAGAGATCATCTGTGGACGGCCTTTGAAATAATTATAATAAATCCAGCAAGAAATTAGCAGCACAAAAGGGAGCAGGAGAACATGGTCTTCTTGAAGTCCCAGTTCTTTGCGTGAAACCTTACCCAGCCGAAGCAATCCGAGCACTAAAAAGAACAAGCATACAGCGGTCAAAATATACACACCCGGCCATCCAAAAGCTGCATAAAGCGGGGCAACGAGCAGCTAGAATCCGAATTCATGAGGGACGTAGGGCAGCTTATCTCCGTAAAAAGTATGTATGGCATGACGTAGAACTTGTCCGTGCCCGATCATATATTGTCCTAGCTCTATATGCCAGAAGGTATCGGGATCATTGTAAGAAAATTTAGGGAACATGAGCAAGATAGCGGCTATAACGAATATGCCATACAAAAATTTGTGTATATTGAATTTCATCATTATTTTGTTTTCCCCCCGTTTTTTGTTCAATTATAACGAGACTTTCTTAAGGAATAGTAAAATTTATGAAGCGGAGTGAACACTCATGCATCAACTATTTACGTGGATATCTGAATCCGCGCTTCACCTTGTTAATTCTATGGGTATTTGGGGCATCTGGTTAGGGATGATTCTAGAGAGTGCCTGTATTCCCATTCCCAGTGAAGTGATTATGCTCAGCGGTGGCTGGCTGATTGCGCAAGGCTCGCTTACTTTTATGGAAGTTGCTGTCGCTGGGATATTCGGAAACCTACTGGGTTCCATCATTGCCTACTATATTGGTAAGGCTGGTGGACGCCGGTTATTAGAAAAATACGGAAAATATATTCTCTTGAATGAGCATCATTTGGAGCAATCGGAGCGTTGGTTCGAGCGTTATGGCGAGAGTACCGTATTTTTTACTCGTATGTTGCCCTTTATTCGTACTTTTATCTCACTGCCCGCAGGGGTTGCTGGAATGAAAGCTTGGAGATTCATAACATTTACAGCACTCGGCTGTATCCCGTGGAACTTAGCTTTGATCTATCTGGGATACCGCTTAGGTGACAACTGGGGTATCGTGGAGCAATTTATTCGCCCAATCAGTTATACCATTTGCGGAATCGTGGTGCTTCTTGTGTTGAGGTGGTTAGTACGGAGATTTCGTAACCAGACTTAATGCCAGCTCTTCGGGTGTTTTCTGGTGTTTTCTGCTCGGTGAGCCTCCGCAGCTTAATATGGATAAATAAAGGTCAGGAACGTCGAGGCTAGAATTAACTGTTATATGTTGAATGCATTCTATATTCAAGGATAATCTACTTCTGTCTGGGAGGTTTGAAATGAAGGTCAAACGAATCGTCGCCAATATAAACACGAAGGATATCGCGGCAGCTAAATGCTTCTACGAGGATGTGCTCGGTCTTGATTTAATGATGGATCATGGTTGGATTAGAACTTATGGTTTAGACGAGGAGATGAGCATTCAGATTAGTTTTGCCTCACAGGGTGGCTCAGAAACGCCTACGCCTGATCTATCAATTGAAGTCGATGATGTCGATGCTACATTTGAAAGCATGAAGAAAGCTGGATTTCCGATAGAATATGGGCTTGTTGATGAGCCTTGGGGTGTTCGGCGATTCTATGTCCGCGACCCGTTTGGCAAACTTATCAACATCCTTGAGCATAGACATTAGAAGAGTGGTCACAGCGTGCAGAAATCTTGATTGTTAAACTATCGAATAGCGATAGCTAAATGATGACATAAGGCAGCCGGTCAGTGGATCGGCTGCCTTTATTCAACTAACGGGCAGTTTTGCGTAAATACTAATTTTTCATTAATATATAAATATACCAATTTAGTGTTATATCTACCAAAACTCCGGAAGGGGAGTTCAAATGATGGAAAGTCGATGGATAATGCTAGCTGTGCTATGTCTGCTTCTGCTGTTAACCTCCTGCGACGACAACAAAGCGACAGAGACGCAGAACATAGCAATAGGACTGAATACGACTGAGGTGATCGAGTCAAGTGCTGCTCCGATAACCGTGTCAACGATTGAAGTGGACTCGCCTTCTTACGAAGCTGGACTCACCTACGAATTAACCATGAAAGCTGCAAATGAGAAAGCCGATCTCCTTACGAAAGGTTACGATACTAACAGTGTACAGTACGCCCTTATTGATCATGGCAACATTGTTGTATCTGGCCAATCCGGCAGAAATGATGAGCAGGGACAGAAGACGCTCACGAAAGACACGATGTATGGGATCGCCTCGACGAGTAAAATGTTTACCACGGTTGCCGTTATGCAGTTGGTCGATCAAGGGAAAATCGATCTTGATACGCCGGTTGTCCATTATATCCCCGAGTTTACGATGAAGGATGCACGCTATAAGCAGATTACAGCGCGCATGCTGCTGAATCATTCTTCCGGTCTGAACGGATCATCGGTGATGAACGCCGATTTATTCGAAGATAACGACACCTATGCCCACGACACACTGCTGAAGCAACTGTCCGAGCAGACCTTGAAAGCAGACCCGGGCGCTTATTCGGTTTACTGCAATGACGGATTTACGCTGGCCGAGATTTTGGTCGAGCAGGTCAGCGGCATGGACTTTACCTCTTATATCCATCGATATATTACAGAACCTCTGGGTATGGCTAATACGGTGACGCCGCTCGATTCTCCGGATACGGCGAAGATGGCGGGACTCTATTATCATAACTATATAGGACAACTTCCCAACCAGACGATTAACATGATAGGGACTGGAGGTATCTATTCCACGGCAGAGGATTTGGCTCGATTTTCAACGATTTTCACGGGGGAAGCGGAAGAAGTCTTATCTGGTAGATCGGTTGCGGCCATGGCGCAAAACGAGTACAAGATGCCTTTGTGGCCTGACGATGCGGACAACTCAATCGAATACGGTCTAGGCTGGGACAGCGTCAATCTGTATCCGTTCAGCGAATACGGAATAAAGGCATTGACCAAAGGCGGGGACGTCACTCTCTATCACGCGTCACTCGTTGTGCTTCCAGAGCAGGAGATGGCGGTAGCTGTTGTCTCTTCCGGTGGGAGCGGCACGTACGACCAGCTTTTGGCGAACGAAATCCTACTTCAGGCGCTGAAGGAGAAAGGTATAATTGCTGAAATCAAGCCTGAGAAGTCTTACGGCGTGCCGGTAAAGGCAGATATGCCAGAATCCATGCTGCAGTATTCGGGAATCTATGGTACGTATATAGGAACGTTTAACATCGATATTAACGAAGGCGGCGTCATGTCCATTACTTCGGAGCAGCCATCTGATAACCCGGTACAGATCTACGAGTATTCTGCGGACGGCACGTTTAAGAGTGCGGATGGGAAAGTGATGATCAGCTTTGTGACGAATAAGAATGGCCGCACTTACTTATGGATTCGTCAATACGTTTCGGTGCCAGCTCTTGGGCAGACGGCTCTGTCAGAGTACAACGCGGAAAAGCTCCAGCCTCAAGATCTTTCGACAAAGACAAAAAAAGCATGGATGCAGCGCGACGGCAAGAAGTATTATCTGCTGAATGGGAAGTATACGTCGATTTCTTATTTGACATCGGTAACCATCAACTTGAATGTGTCGAAACAGTTGCCTGGATACGTGTTTGATAAGCGAATAACCGGCCCGAATACGGCCATCTCCGAATTGCAAATACCGGGAATGAGCGGGCGAGATCTTTTAGGTCTTACGTTCTTTACACAAGACGGCGTTGAGTACCTAAAGATGGGTGAAATCCTCTTAGTGAACGAGGATGCCGTGAAGCCTTTTAACTTCACTAAGATGTCAACCGTTACAATTCTGCCTGACGGATACGCCCAATGGTATGCGATAAGCGAAAAGGACAGGGGGAAGATCGTTAAGGTGAGCATGTCCCCGAACACTTCCTTCGCTGTTTATAATGCCAGGGGAAAATGCATCTACTTCAGTGTCATCGGTGGCAAGGATCAGGTCGAACTGCCCGCGGGAGGATCTATTGTTTTCGCCGGAGATGCTGGTACGAAGTTCGAGATTACCACTCAGTAACTTCGCAGTAGGCATTTCATAACGAGTCAAGATATAGTCCTGCCTATATGAAAGTAGATTCCCTAAGAAAAGTTGGATAAACTAAAAAGATACATAAAAAGTGCCTTGATTCATTCTAATAGGAAACAATAGCTTAATCTAAAACGAAGGTAGCTGGTCTATATGAACGGCTACCTTCGTTGCGCTAAAGGACACATTTTCCCTTAATCTATATAGAATTGAAGATGAGATAGCAGGAAATCTTGCATCAGCTAGGGAATACCAAATTATGGATTTATAAATGTACATGAAAGGTTGATCCTAGTTTATGAATGACCATAATCTCATCTTCGTAGCCAAAGCGAAAATGATGCTTGTATACCCTTTGCTGCTTGCCCTGATCGTTATACTTGTGGTCAGTAGCCTTACTGCCTGCGATAATTCCACCGCAGGCAAGACAGCAAGTAAATCTGCGCAGCCGACTATAGTGACACCTGTGGTAGCGCAAGCATCAGGCAGCATTTATCTGTACGGTGAAGCACACGGCGTAGCCAAGATATTGGACAAGGAATATAAATTGTGGTCTCAATACTACCATAACGAGGGCATGAGACACTTATTCGTCGAGCTGCCCTATTTTACCGCCGAATACTTGAATCTATGGATGCAGTCGGACAATGATGATATTTTAGAGGAGATTTATGATGATTGGGAACGGACACGTAGTCACAACCCTGATGTCAAAGAGTTCTACAAAAAAATAAAGAGCGAGTGTCCGGAGACGATTTTCCACGGCACAGACATCGGGCATCAATATGAAACTACCGGGAGCCGCTATTTATCTTATCTTGTGGCAAACGATCTGGGAGAATCGGAGAAGTATACTTTAACAATGGAAGCGATCAGGCAAGGCCGTGTTTTTTACAGCAAAGAAGACGGCGTATATCGGGAAGACACGATGACGGAAAACTTTATTCGCGAATTTGAGAAGTTGGGCAATGAGAGCGTTATGGGCATTTACGGCTCAGCGCATACCGGGCTTGATGAAATGGACTATAAGACCCAATCCATCCCTTGTATGGGCAATCAATTACAGGAGCATTATGGCGATAACATTTATTCTGAGAACCTAAGTTGGATTGCTAAAGATATTGAGCCATCCAGAGTAGATTACATCTCCTTACAGGGCAAGGAATATGCAGCATCTTATTTTGGTAAGCAGGATTTGAACGGGTTCAAGGATTACGCCTATCGAGAATTTTGGCGATTGGAGGACGCCTATGAAGATATCAAAGACCTTCCACTGGTGGACAATTATCTTCCTTACGATAACTATCTGATGCCGATAGAAGTAGGCCAGGTCTTTGTGGTCAAAAGCACCAAAACAGACGGTTCAGTGCAAAGAGATTACTATCTGTCTAGCGGCCAAGTTGTGGAGGGTGTGAACTCAACACAACAATTCACAGCAGAGTGACGATCAGTAATATGATGATTATCTCAAGTACAACACGCTCGCTCATGCATCGGGCGTTCATAAAAGCTAATTGGGAAAATTGTCACGTGCCGAAAATGAGTGCTCGGTTGATATAAGAGTGGCTCCAAAATTCACCGCTTCAACCAAAGTGGTGAACCGTAGGTATGGGTAAGTTTTTTACTGATTGCATTACGCTAACGGGACACGTTAGTTCAATAAACATGATAAGGCAGCCCGTCAGTCAATGCGATCAGCTGCCTTCATTCAACTAACGGGCAGTTTTGTACAAGAAAAAATGATGAACTGGAATAAACACGTGCAGTACTGATGGATGAAAAAGGTGAATATATGGATTCAAATGAACTAAAACCTTTAATGAACAACACAAAATGGGAAGAAATAAGACAAGCAATGCTCAACTATGCCTTTCCAACCAAATGGAGGATTAAAGACATTGATACTGGCTATATCAGCCTTTGGGATGGAGATTGGTATTACCATTTTTCAGATGGTGGTTATAAATTTATTGAGTGGTTAGAAATTCATGCTGAAGATGACTCGATAAATGCTGATTTAATTCAAATCTTGAAAAAAATACATGTTCCAGGTGAAGTAACTACCGACTCCATCATAATTTATGGATATAACAAAACTAATGAATTCATTGATTATATATAATACGCTTCACCTCAATGCTTCCAAACACAAAGTACAGTTTGACCATTAAATGTATATCTGTATATAAAAGAAAAAACACTCCTGACAATGGAGTGTTTTATTATTATTCAAATTTATTTGAAGTCCATGTAGCAATTCCATTCATTGGACATGCAACAACTAGCCAGTTATCAGATTCTACTCCCACCTGCCAACATTCATACTTCTCATGAAAACCAATAACAAATAGTATGCTACCTGATTCAAAGCTTTTAATTAAATGTGGAGTGCTATCTCCCAATTGTATATCTATAATCTTTTCACGTCTCACCTTTATGATCTGATTGTATTTTTCTTCCTCAGAAACATCTGCAATTTGGCTTTCATTACTAGGGTATTGAGAGGGAACTAAATCAAATATAGTCCACTTTGATTCAATGTTCAGGTACAGTTGACCAGCTAAATCATCGAACTCGTTCAGCGAAGTCCCTAATTTCTTTATTCATTCCGTTCCCCAGCTCTTTTCATCAACGTATAAGCCCGAATCATTACACCATATCTTGGATTTGTTGGTGTTGGCTTTTCGCTTCAAATTTCGCGTTTTGGCATTTTGCTCTCATCCATGTACAGCAGATTCCAGCGGTGACCGTCCAGGTCGGCAAATCCTGCGCCGTACATCCAGCCGTCAGTTTCACTTGGCTTGCCAAAGATGTTTCCTCCGGCAGACTCTGCTTTTTGGATAAAAGCATCTACTTCTTCTCTGCTTTCAGCACCAATGGAGAAGATTACTTCAGCGCTATGGGAAGTATCTGCGGTTTTTGAACCAGTAAATTTCTCAAACGCCGCATCCGGGAACAGCAGAATTGTTGTTTGACCTATTACAAGCTTAGCTCTCTCGTTCCCAACACTCACCGCTTGGAATCCAATCTCATTGAAAAAGACAGTTGACCTCTCAACATCTTTGACTGGCAGGTTAATCCAAATCTCCTGTGACATGGCTGTAGCCTCCTAATATATTTTCATTCCTACTATACTCTACTTCTGGCAGCAGAAGCGATCTCTTTCGCATCTCACCTTTAGTTGAAATACTCGATAGTTTTCTCAATAAATGCCTTGGCCGATTTTGTCAGAAAACGGTCGGACCGATGAATGATCTCAAAGTGACGATATGGCGGATCGTCTGTAATTCGGATGCAGCGTAATGTTGGTTCATTCATTGCTTGGATCAAACGGTAAGGCAGCAATGTTCCTCCGACATTGGCTTTCACCAAGCTAATAATGGAAGTTGCCGAACTGGTCTCCATGATCGTATCTAAGCTGAATCCATATTTACGACAATAGCCATCAACTAATTCTCTGCCTGTAAATCCTTCGGGGAACATCACAGTTTGGATATTACGCAGTTCCTGGATTCCAATCGTGCTTCGTTCAGCCCAATCATGATTCTCAGAAACGACAAGTACATATTCTTCACTGCACAAGGGAATGCGTACAAGCCGATCATCTGGAGCAGAGGTGATCTCGATCCCGATGTCTACTTCATTATCTAGTACTTGATTCAAGACGTAGATCGAAGAGATAAGCTTCAGCTGCACCTTGGGGAATCGCGTATGAAAATTCACGAGCAATGGGGTGAGCCGATAGTCCAGATCGGAAGGGAGAACACCAATTACCAACCGACCTCGTTGATCATTGCGTAATTCAGCTAACGCATCCTGGGTATTCTGTAAATGCCGAATCATCTGTACACAGTGCTCCAAAAACAGATTTCCTGCTTGAGTCATCACAATCTTTTTGCCGACTCGGTCAAATAAGGGAACTCCGAGTTCATCCTCAAGCGCGCGTATTTGTTGACTCAACGTAGGCTGAGATATGCCAAGCTTCTCAGCTGCTCGTGTAAAATGAAGCTCCTCACACACAGCAATGAAGTTTTCCATCTGACGAATCTCCATATGAATGACCTCTAATCATTGGTTTTAGTAATCATTTTAATAGAAACAATAGTATTGTTCAATCATTCTAATGATTCTATACTTAATCGTGCACCGCCCAAAGATCTGTTATTAACAAAGGGTCATGGGAGAATGCAGCGATACTACTACCATGAGGTGATTCATAATGAAACTTTTTTATATCGTCTTGGCGCTTATCCTGGCTTCACTGAATTTACGGCCACCCATTACATCCATTTCTCCTCTAATGAGCATCATTCAGAATGATCTGGGTATAAGCGGGATTACCGCCAGTTTGTTAACCACACTTCCGGTATTATGCATGGGCATATTTGCTCCGTTCTCCGTACGATTAAGCAGAAGGTGGGGAAATGAGGGCGCAATTGTTCTGGCTTTAATCCTCATTGGGTTAGGTACGGGATTACGATGGTTTGTTGGTACAACTCCTTTGATGATGTTCACTTCTTTTCTTTCCGGTGTAGGAATTGCATTGGCAGGGCCGCTGTTGTCCAGTTTCATTAAGCAGTACTTCCCTGACCGAGTGGCATCCATGGTGGGTATTTACTCTACAGCGATGGTGATGGGGGCCAGCATTAGTGTGGGACTATCGGTTCCGCTACAGTATACATTGGGTGGTTCGTGGAGAGGCTCGTTGGCTGTATGGGCATTACTGGCAGTCATTGCATTGCCGATTTGGTTGAGATTAGCCTGGTCTGCGCGCACAGATCGACAATCCGGTAAAATCTCGAGTGTACTTAATGCACCACTTCCGGTGAACAATAGACGTGCCTGGGTGCTGACATTATTCTTCGGGCTGATGGCAGCGATCTTCTATTCGTTGACCGCTTGGCTTGCGCCAGCAATCCAAAGCCAGGGGTATAGCCAAGAGACTGCCGGCAAAATCCAAACTTTATTTACCTTGATATCGCTGCCCTCTACTTTGTTCATTCCGATGCTTGTACATCGTTACCAAAGACGTGTATTCTGGCTTGTCGGGTGTGCAATATTAGAGTTGACGGGTGTCTTGATGCTGAACCTATCCGTTAGCCCCTGGCTCGCGGCGATTCCACTCGGTATTGGAGCGGGTGGGCTGTTCCCGATTGCACTGATGTTGCCCATTGATGAAACAAGTAATGCTCAAGAAGCTAGTAGCTGGTCCGCAATGACCCAATCTGGTGGCTACATTCTCGGAGCGCTTGGGCCGCTAGCGATTGGCTGGCTCCACGATGCAACAGGCAGCTTCGTTCAAGCATTCTATGGTTTGGCTGTAATCATCGTGCTTCAGATTATCGTTCAAATGGCTATAGGAAATAAAAAAAGTTCTCCATCCATTTCTCGTCTCCATTAAAGGTTTCGTGTGATACTTCATGTTGATCAATTAGTGAAGTTGTGCTTGCATGGACCTATGAACGTACGTGGTGTAATTCAACTAGCAGGCAGGATAATGGAAATGAACTGTAGAAAAAAACCTATAAATGAAAGTGACAAAAGTGGAGAATTCTACCGACAGTTGAATAAAGCGCCTATGAAAATTCAACCACCGCTTGATAGGATTGCGTTTGAGGAAATGCTATGCTGTTTTCGACAGTGCGCACTGTACATTTTGTTTTATTGGAGGTATACAATGCTCGACTTGCGTAAAATTGGAGCTTATATTTCGAAGCTTCGCAAAGACCAGGATTTGACCCAATTGGAACTTGCCGATCAACTGAATGTAAGTCATCAAGCGGTATCGAAATGGGAACGGGGCGACTCGCTACCGGATATCGGAACGCTTCCGCAGTTTGCGAGGTTATTCGGCAAAACGGTAGACGACATTTTAAATGCAGGAGACAACTCAGAAAATCGGGAGCACCAGCACCTAGGAACGATCGTTGAGGAGATCGCAGAGAACAGGCCGGACCAAGTTGCAGAGATGGTCAATACCGGTGAGATGAAGGTGGAAGAGCTTGTAGAAGTAGCACCGTTTGTAAAAGCAAGCGCTCTGCATAAGGTTACAGAACGATTAGACAGCAGCGTCCTTAAGTTAGACGTGATCATGCGGCTGGCTCCGTTCCTTGGAACAGATACATTGGATGAACTGGTTCGTCAGGCAGAAGAGGGCGAAATTATGTGGAATGCCATTACTGGACTCGCTCCGTTCGTCAGCAGCGACACATTAAGCCGACTGGTAGATAAATCGATTGACGGTTCCTTAGAAGTGCACAATCTTGTTGGAATTGCCCCGTTTCTTGAAAGAGAACATGTAGATCGGTTGGTTCAACAAGCAGAAGAGGGTAGCTTGAGCTGGCATTTCGTTCAAGGGCTGGCACCCTTTATTAGCAGAGAAACGTTAAGCCGCTTGGTAGACCGGGTTGCAGATGGCACTATTGATGCTAACCGGATCATAAGCCTCGCACCTTTTCTGGACAGGGAAAATCTCGAGAAGTTAATTAGTGGAGTCGAAGCTGAACATCTTAGCCCAGATCTGCTGGCAAGCCTTGCTCCCTTCGTCGATCAAGGGACATTGAGTAGAATGGTGACAAACTTATTAAATAAAGTAAAGTAGACACGTATATCGGAGATTGGTGATGCATAGGCAATGGCGTTAAGCTAACGGGAAACGCTAGTTCCATAAACACGATAAAGGCAGCCCGTCAGTAAATGTGATCTGCTGCCTTTATTCAACTAACGGGCAAGTTACCTTAATAAACTAGGGGTGGATAAAATATAAATATAAGAGTTCTCTCCCGAACTATTAGAAAAAGTCATGTTACGATGTCCTTATTCGGTTGTTTCAGGGGGAGTGAGGAGAACATGTTAAATACTCATGATGTTGCAATAGAAGCATTAACTTGTTATTCGATTACTTATCAATCAATAGCTCATATTGGCCAAAATGCAAACACCATCTATAAAGTGACAGATAAGGAAAGTAACTACTATAGTTTGCGGATACATCTATCAAAAAATGATTCGATGGAAAGTATTTGGTCTGAGGAAAAAGTCATTCATTCAGAAATGATTTGGCTGGAATCATTAATAAATGATACTGATCTGGTGTTACCGTCACCTATAAAAAATAACATTGGTGAATATGTTACTAAGATAGCTGACATGAACTGTACATTGGTAAAATGGGTAGAGGGTGAACAAAAACAATTTGTTCCAACAGTCAATGATGCCGAGTGCGTAGGTGAATTGATCGGAAAGCTTCATAAACAATCATCTATTTGGAAGGTTCCGCAATCATTTACTAGACCATCCTTTGATAATACTAGAATTTCACAATCATTAGAAAAGCTCAAACAGCTTGCTGACGGTGGTGAGCTCAATAAAAATGATGTGGAAATTCTGCAATTGGCCGGTGAGCGTGCAATTTTAATGATGAACGATATAGAAAGAACACCTGGCAACTGGGGGATAATTCACGCAGACTTGATTCCAAGTAATTATGTGTTTCATAAACAAGAAGCTAGAGCCATTGATTTTGGAGCTTGCGGGTTCGGATATTATTTATTCGATTTAGGTTGGGCACTTTCTTATATCCACCCAGCGTTCAGAAGCCAGTTGCTAGAATCATACGCCAAACAATTCGACCTGCCTCATAACTATGTTCAACAGTTAGAAGGCTTCTTTGTAGCTGCCCAACTCGAAACAATGAATTTTTGGCTTGGGTTGCCTGAATCTAATGAGTGGTTACCCAGTCACATTAGTAGATTAGCAAGTCGGGAATTTAAGTTATATGTAAATAAAAAAGAATTTCTTTTTAGTGGGACTCCTTACTGGGAGTAATTTGTTCTACTAACGGGAAACGTTGTCTCAAATCACGATCAGCCAGCTGCGCGATCACCTGCCCTTTGCGCGATCTTGATCGTATCGGACCGTATTGCAGCTATTCCAGCATATGGGTTCATATTGCGAAGGTTTCGGACTGTATAGCTCTTATTGCCCTTGATTTGCGTAGAAAAGAAGTACATTTGAGCGAATAGCTGCAACTGAGTCCGATAGTGTGGCAAAACGAGATGAATTATGGAAATAAGAGCAATTGAGTCCGAACAGTTGGTGAAAAGAACGCCGCCTGCCAAATTTGCTCCTAAACGTGCTACCCAGTGTTTAAACTAGCCGTCTATAGCTCAAGCTATCTACACCGTGCGCGGAATTTGTTACCTGTTGCTCAAACTAGCCGCCTATGTCTCGAAACTAGCTGCCCTTTGCGCGATCTTGATCGTATCGGACTGTATTGCAGCTATTTCAGCATATGGGTTCATATTACGAAGATTTCGGACTGTATAGCTCTTATTACCCTTGATTTGCGTAGAAAAGAAGTACATTTGAGCGAATAGCTGCAACTGAGTCCGATAGTGTGGCAAAACGAGCTGAATTATGGAAATAAGAGCAACTGAGTCCGAACAGTTGGTGAAAAGAACGCCGCCTGCCAAATTTGCTCCTAAACGTGCTACCCAGTGTTTAAACTAGCCGTCTATAGCTCAAGCTATCTACACCGTGCGTGGAATTAGCTACCTATAGCCCAACCTAGATACACCGTGCGATAATTGAAGGATGGGCAAAGGTGAAAACGTTTATTGGCTTATAACGCACCAATTAAACCTTGGAAAGAAGCTTAATATAAACAATAAGGCAGCCGATCAACACGATCAGCTGCTTTTGTTCATCTAAGAGTAATTTCTCAAATAAATAAAAGCATCCTTGACTTTCCCCTGCACGGGAAACTGTATACTCACTTTATGTTATAGATTGGAGATGATATTTTGTTCAAAATTAGTGCATTTTCTAGGCTAAGCAAGGTATCCTTAAAAACACTGCGTTATTACGACCAGATTGGCATACTAAGGCCGAAAAAAGTGGATCAGGATACGTGCTACCGTTACTATTCCGCAGATCAGCTCCTTGAGCTCAACCGAATTTTAATCTATAAGGAATTGGGTTTTACATTGCCTCAAATTAAACAGCTGCTTCAGGAAAATATTTCATTAGAAAATATTCAAGGCATGTTTAAGCTGAAAAGAAGCGAAATCCAGCATATCATCGATACGGAACAAGCTAAACTCGTCAGGATTGAGGAACGTATGCAGCTTATAGAAAAAGAGGGGCAATTCGAAACGGGTCAAGAAATCAGAGTCAAAGCAGAGGGTGCTCAATTGTTTCTTTATCAGAAAGCATGCGGGAAAGAAGAGGACATTCCGGATTTGCTTCGTCAATTTGATCAGTTTATAACGACGGAAAATCGTCAATTCATTCAAGGCCCTCAGGTTGTTTTGTGGAAAGAAGTCGAAGGAAAAGAGGATGAGTTTGAGTTTGAAGTCGGGTATTTTTTAACCTGTGAGCTGCGATCATTTCCAGAACCGTTTCAGCTACGGACTCTTCCTCCTGAACCGATGATGGCCACAATGGCTTTTCATTCAAATACTAGTTTTGATTGTGCGGCCTGTGTTCATTTAGCTAAATGGATTGAGAAAAACAACTATCAGATCAAGGAGAACGAACCGGGCAGGGAGTTATATTTACCGTTATCTCCAGAACGAGATGCACAATTCATAGAAATACAAATTCCCATTATAAATAGATAACAGAAGAAGTGGAGTGGGGGAAATTGAAAAATAAACGGATCATTTATATTCTGGCACTGGCTGTTTTTCTGATTGGAACCATTGAATATATTATTACAGGAGTTATTGAGATGATTGCTGTGGACTTGGGAGTATCTACTTCTGAAGTTGGATTATTGGTGACTGTGTTTGCCCTCTCTGCAGCCTTTGTCGCTCCGGTTTTGATTGCATTAACGATCAATGCAGATCGCAAGAAACTACTAATGATCACCCTAGGTGTGTTTATTGCCAGCAACGGACTTATGTTTGTAGATCTTGCTTATGAAACAGTACTATGGATACGTATTATCCAAGGGGCTAGCGGAGGAGTCGCTACCGTTGTAGCCATGGCAATAGCGACCCGACTCGTTGAAAAAGAAAAAAGGGGCAATGCCATCGGTATCATTTTGATGGGGCTTAGCAGTTCACTAGTGCTTGGTGTTCCTGTGGGCACATTTTTTAGTGAGATGTTTGGATGGAGAGTGCTATTTGTTTTAATCGGATTATTAAGTATTCTTCCATTACTTATCATCTATAAAAAGGTTCCGGCAATCAAAGAAGAGGAAAAGGTTACCCTCAGAATGCAGCTCTCTATTTTAAAAAATCCAACCATTCTGATGGCCTTGGTTATTACGTTATTTTATGTCGGCGGCTATTCTACACTATTTACTTATATTACGCCTTTCTTGCAAGCCACGTCCTCTCTTTCCATGACCGAAATTAGCGGTGTTCTGTTCCTGGCGGGCATTTGCAGCTTTGTCGGATCAAAGCTGGGCGGACAACTGGCAGATGCAAAGGGATCGAAATTCACCATTTGTCTCGGGCTCCTGTTACAAGGGACGACACTGCTTTTATTCGCTCTAGCCGGAGTCAATCTGTTGGTTTTAATCTTGGTTTTAATGATTTTTATGTTAGCAACGTGGAGTATTTCCCCGGCCCAGCAACTATATCTGGTTACTCTGGCGCCTCGAAATCCGGACATTGCTCTTAGTGTAAATACTTCGTTCATCCAATTTGGCTTTGCACTGGGATCTGGATTAGGCGGGTTAGTCATCAGTCGTACCTCTGTCCTATATTTGAATTGGCTGGGTTTTGCCGCTGTATGCATAGCTTTACTTCTTGCTAGCTTACTATTTAAAAAAATGAGCAGTAGGACTAAAACTACTATGGTTTAAATAAGAAATGGATTGGAGAACGACAAAGAGAACTTTATCGCCGAATTTTTCCAGAGCCATCTGGGACTGAGTATCAGCATTCCAATTTAATGGACAGAGCTGATGTTGAGTGTTTATTTGATTACTGTCAGATATTAGAAGCGATGACCTCGAAGAATTTATTTTTGAAGTCGAATCATATGTCGATTCATTACCTTAACTTTAAGCTAGAGTGAAACGATATCTTAATAAAAACAAGAAGGCAGCCGATCAACACGATCGGCTGCTTTTGTTCATCTAAGAGTAATTTCTCGAATGAATAAAAGCATCATTGACGTTTCTCAGCACGGGAAACTGTATACTCACATTATGTTGTAGATAGGAGATGACACTGCGTTATTACGACCAGATTGGCATACTTAGGACGAGAAAAGTGGATCACGATTCGTGCTATCGTTACTATTGGATAGTTCATGGCGAGAAGTTTGTCGGCCAAAAGTATTTTGGTGTTCTTGTCCGCGAGGGGTTCAAGGGTGCCCAGAGCGGCTAGCTTGTAGTAAAAGTACCGGATTCTATATCGTGGAGTCAGGCTGCTGTCAGCTGCCAGCTAAGCTAAGTGTAACTCCATTTACGTTACCGATCCCTAGGAAAGTCCAGCGAGAGAAAGTCACTGCCGCCAACCCCCACCAATGTTGGTCCTGCCTTTATTTGCGGGGCGCTCCTGAAGACCGGCTATGATGACCCGGATGTAATTCTGATTAAGGTCCATGCCGATGCAGTCCAATACTGGAAAAACAGGAACCTGGCTGAGAAGGTGATGCAAATGTTCAAGCGGATCACCAACCGGGATTCATCTGTAGGTCTCATTTGCTGTGCAGCCGGAAGAAATAAATGTCACGCCTGAGGCTACTCAAGTGTTATATCTATAGAAACAGAAGAAATAGAAGAAAGGAGACCAACGTGGATTCTATGGAAGAGAAGATTAGGAGAATACAGGCCGGAGATGCCCGCCTGTTCTCAGATGTAATCAAGCTGTACCAGCAGCGGATATACCTCTACTGCTTCCGGATGCTGAACAGCAGGGAAGAGGCGGAGGATGCGGTGCAGGATGTCCTGATTAAGGCCTATCAGAATATCGGGCAATACAAGCCGCAGGCGGATTTCGTATCATGGCTCTACAAGATCGCGTACCACCATTGTCTGAATCAGTTGCGGCGGCAGAAATTTCAGTTTCAATTGCGCAAGCTGCTCTGGCAGGAGGTTGCGGTGAACAGTGCCGAACAAATGGTCGAGGACCGTCTGTTCAGCGAGCCAGTCTCGACCGCCCTGGGGAAGCTGAATGTGGAAGACCGGAATTTGTTGATTCTGCGTATTTATGAAGATAAATCGTTTGCGGAAATCGGCGAAATTCTGGGTGTCAGTACGGCTACCGTACGCAAAAGATATGAACGGACCAAAGGCAAGCTTAAAAAGGTGTTGGAGAGAAAGGAGAAACAACTATGGACAAGAGTGAATTAACCTCGGAGGAGCGGTTTCTGAAGCACGGAGACCGGTCCGCCAATTTCATCCCCGTTGATGTTCATGAACAGGTAATGACAGCGCTCGGGCTTGGCGGGATCTTACCTGCTGCAGAAGAGCAGACCCCTCTGCAGACACTTCCGCCAAACGAAGGGGCTCCTAACGTTATGCGCAGGCTAAAGACAGAAGCCGGAACGGGGCGGAGCCGGAGGAGAATCCTGCGGATTCCGGTGCAGGGCTGGGTGGCGGCACTACTTGTAATGGTCTTGTTGGGCGGCGGTTATACCCAGTATTCCGGTGAACTCCGGCAGGGGGCCCAAATTCAGTACAAGGTGCTGCCCTATAAGCCACTTCTGGCAACGAAATCAGGTGGAATGATAGAGAAGCCGAATGAACCCTTGATTCCCTGGCCGGCCAAAGCGCAGCTGAGCAAAGAGGATGAACTCTACAAGATGAAATATGCAAAGGGCTACAATGCCATTGAGAAGTTGCTGCTTCCTGGAGAGTATGCCACCTATGTTATCAAACGTGAAGACGGGAAAGAAGAATCTCATCTTGGGTTATACTGCCCGCCGATCATAGTCAAGGACTATTCCACTTATAAGACCAGTGTTGAGAAGCACCACGCTCCCGAAGTGAAGCAACCGGGATATATGCCGGACGGGTATACCTTGGACGAGGCGTTTATCAAGCCTTCTTTTATAAAGGTCGAAGATGACAAGCAGTTTAAAGGTGAAAGCGAGATAGACCTAGGAGACAACTTCCGGATGACTTGGAAACGGGAGAAGGCGGAGAATATTGCCTATGATTCTTCTACACTTGTGTACAAGAAGGGGAAGATTCAGGTGAGAATCAGTGCCTCACGTGTTGATGAAAAAGCTACACCGGTAGAAAGCCTGATGTGGACCAAAACGACAAAGGTGGAGAATATTGATATTGGCGGCAAGCAGCTCATTTATCTCGAACCTTCCAGCAACGAAAAGATTGACCTGGGGTATAAGTATAGACTAGTCTGGTCTGACCCGGAAGCGCAGATCATCTATAATGTGTCGGTTCGCCAGGAGAAATCTGAGTTGACCAAGGATGAGGTCATCCGTATTGCTGCCAGTATGATGAATTAAACGAACACAGATATTACGCTCAGGACTGTTTCGCTATCTATGATAGCGGGACAGCCCTCGAGCGTTTTTTGCATATGCGAAGCACTGCATATTCGTGAGATTTTATAAGAATTCTTGCATTGCTCTCATATGAACTTCCGATTCATATTATTAATGTAGCAATGTAGCAAGATATTGCAGATTATAGCCTCTCGGAATAAGGAGCAGCATGGAGGGGCTAAACCAGAGAAAGTGCATAATTAGAGCTGGAAAAGATGGATTATGAAAACCAGTTTCAAAAAAAGGGCAAACCTCAAGTGGGTACAGTGTGCTATACTGCTGCGCAATGTAACACTCGAAGTCTGCCCTCTATACATAAAGACCGTCTTCAGTGGTTCAAGTTTGTCCTCTATGTATAACGACAATCCCGCTGTTCTGTTTTCCAGTACAAGTGTAACACGACTGAAAATCAACGAGGAGGCTGAATAACGATGCGAGCCTGTATCAGCAAACGAAAGAATGGAACCTATGCGTACACGATTGAACTCGGGAAACATCCTGTTACACAAAGGAGACGGTAGCGCCTCAAAGCCGGTTTTGCTACATGGAAAGATACTGAACAAGCCCTAGTGCAGGCATTAGCTCATTTTGGACGGGGAAGTTACATAGCGTTCCACTGCCCCAGCAGCAAAATTCAAGTGCTTTATGAAATCAATGAAAAAAGTGGTTGGTTTGACTGCGATAAGCTCGAAGAATTTATTTTTGAAGTCGAATCACATGTCGATTCATTACCTTAACTTTACGTTAACGTGAAACGATAACTCAATAACGACACACAGGCAGTCGGTCAATGGATCGGCTGCCTATGTTCAACTAACGGGCAGGATACTTCCAATATGTGGTATTCTAAGGTATGGGATTTGAACAGGGGGGAGCCATGTTGACGGAAATAAAATATCCAGTTAAGAATCCATCCAGAATTGGAACTATTATAGGCATGATTGCTCTTATATCGAGTCAATCTATTCTTGGATTGAGATTATGGAATCAGAGAGGGGTATTCTACACTTCGTTAACTGTGGTTCTTTTGTGTTTAGTTTTATTGTTACTCGCATTGTACAGAACATTTTTTAAGAAACCAACGGAGTTATGCCTATCCAATGAGCAAATTATATTAAATGGAAATATTATTAATTCAAAGGATATTAAAGTGATAATGACCAGGGGGTACTTTAAACCTGTTATTGGGATATTACCTTACAGGAGGAAGATCGTCCCATTAGATATGGCATTTAGGTATTCAAAGGATGAAGATAAAGGTATCTCGGATTTAAAGAGTTGGGCAAAAATGAACAATGTTAAGATGGTCAATAAATCGTTTCAAACGTGGATATAAGTGTATTCAAAAGCACTATTCGGCAGTTAAATGCGGTATTATATAGTACGATTATCCATAAGAGATGAGGTGCCTTTATCAAGAAGAAATATGCTTTTCTAATCGTTTCCATATTATTATTTGTGATGGCTTATACAAAACCAAGTAGTCAATATTATGATAATTACCTCCATAAGGTTCACGGTCTTAAATGTGACAGTTCCGAAAGCTCAAATTGCTTTCATACTATTAATGACTTGAAATCATCAAGTCTCACACATCAGATTATTTTTATGACAGCAGAAACAAAAATTTTTGGAGAGGCAGATAACAAAATACGAGTAGTAGGTATTTTCAATCATTTTTTTGTGATAGAAAATCGTCTTCATCCTAAATCAGATAATAACAATAATATCGAAGTTCCGTTAAGCTAACGGGCAGGATTGTTTAGAAAGTCCCTGATTGTATTTACCTATGCTTACTGTTAATCTAAACGATAGAGATGCTAACAAAGGAGCATAAACCTTATCATGTGGAATACTCTGTAAAGATTAACAATTTGAAAGAATGCCTGAAATAGTGATTACACTATTTTATTAGGTGTGCTTTTCTTTAATCTTACAAGGTGTGCAGGGAAAGGTGTATCATATACCCATCCTGCGGATACCTGATGGTATCCGCTTTTATTTGTGGGAAACAGCATCTCTATTGATTCCTACCTGTTTATCCTTCTACTAGCGAGTGGAGGAAATTTATTATGCGATCGAAATTAGTCTTGATTGAGGGAATGCCAGGATCTGGTAAAACAACAACTGCTCAGCTCGTTCATGAAATTCTTACGGAAGTGAACATTACATCCCAGCTATTTTTAGAAGGTAATTTGGAACATCCTGCTGATTATGATGGAGTCGCTTTCTTTAAGAAAACTGAATGGGATGAATTATTGAATACCCATAAAAAGTTTAAAGATTTGTTGAGTAATCTAATGATTCAACAAGATAACGATTACTTCCTAGAATATCGGAAAATAAAAAGTGAAGTCTGGTCAAGTTTTCCAGATGAATTGCATCGCGCAGTTTTTAAACATGATATTTATGAATTGCCGCTAGATCAAAATAGGAAACTGATAACAGAACGATGGACGAAGTTTGCGGATCGTGTTTTGTATGGCGCAGACACCTTTGTTTTTGATTGTTGTTTTATACAAAACCCTGTAACTATAGGCATGATTAAACATGGTGCGGAGAAGGAAGACGTTATAAGTTATGTTATTGAACTGGCAACAATTGTAGAGCGGCTGAATCCATTGTTGATATACGTACAGCAGAATGATTTTGATCATTCTTTCAGAAAGGCTGTAAAGGAAAGACCTCAGGAATGGTCAGAGGGATTTATTGAATATTACACGAACCAGGGGTATGGAAAAACACAAAATTATAAAGGGTTAGATGGAACACTGCAGGTTCTTAAAGCAAGAAGGGAACTAGAAAAAGAGATTTTTACCAGATTAAACATTACCAAGATAAAAGTTGATAACTCTTCTTATAATAAAAACGATTATAAGCAAGTTTTAGAGAGCATTTTATCAGAATATTAACAAACTAACGAGAGATTGGATTCTAATGATTGCAGGTTGAGAAAGAGGGCAATCTATTAAGCTTACGGGAAACGATAGCTGAGGAGCATTGCCATGGCAATGCTCCTTTTTTATTTGTTGAAGTAACGGGCAGGATTGCTTCATCAATTGTCGAATCCTTTGCTTGAATATTTCTATAAGGGGGCGATGGAAATTAAGATACGAGAAGTTGTAGCAAATGATTACACTGAAGTGGTTTTTTTATGGAATGATGTACTTGGTGTTCGCAATGTTAATATTGAAAATTTTCGAGTTACTATGGAAAACATGAATAAGGCTGGAAATTATAAAACATTCGTTGCATTATTTGAAAATGAAGTGGTTGGTTTTGTCACTATAGTTCAGGCGTTATCCGTAGGGTCTTCGAATGGTTATCTACATATTCAAGGGCTTGCCGTTAAAAAGGAATTACAGCATAGTGGGATAGGTACAGAACTACTAAGACACACTGAGAATTATGCTAAAGAAATGGGAATATCAAGTATTATTTTATGTAGCGGATTTAAGCGAACCGACGCCCATGCTTTCTATGTGCATAATGGCTATGACAAAGATTCATACTGCTTTGATAAGATTATTAAACTTGACTAATTTTGAATTAATTTACCGGGAAACGATAACTCAATAATGACACACAGGCAGGTCAGCGTGGGATTTATGTTGTTTATTCAGGAGGATTTTTGATTGTGGGTTATGAACAGGATTTTAAAAAAAGGGTACATGAAGTTATTAAACAGAAACAACTATGTTCAGTTATGAATGACACTAAGTGGGGAAACTTACAAAGTGATGTACTAAATAAACTACCTTTTACCCCTCCATATCAAGCTAAGTATGTCTTAGACGATATACTTTATCCAGAGAACTTCGAAAACGACGTCTGGTATTTAGGGGATTGGATAGAAGGACTTTCACCTTTTTTTTCTGTAGAATGGATACGGGTTAGACCAAGGTATCAGAAGCACAAGGGGAATCTGCTTCCTCCTGAATTAATTGACATAAGTAAAGAATTTCTTTCGATTTTACATGAATTAAGAATTCCGTATAGAGAAGAAAATAATACATTTTTTATTTATGGATATATATCAAATACAGACTCACTTTTCAAAGGTAATCAATTAAGCTAACAGGAAACGTTAATTTAATAAAAACATGTAAGCAGCCGCTCAAACAACCGGCTGCTTTTTCATTTAAACTTGGTTTGATTTCGGATAAATAAAAGTTGCAAAAAGGAAAAAGATTGCTATACTAAATTTAAACGTTATTTTAAATGTCATTTAAATCAAAGGAAATATACTTGGAGGTTGCGTATGGAGACAGACAAAAAGTTGGAAACAAAAGAGAAGATTATGCGTGCCACACTGGAGTTGACCAAACAAGAAGGCTTTGAAAGGATCACTATAAAAAAAATTGCAGAAGCCTCAAGCACGAATGTCGCTCTAGTTAACTATTACTTTGGGTCCAAAGAAAACTTGTTTAGCGAGTCCATCAAATTGATATTGAACAGCTTTCAGCATACCTTTGCCATACTTGACGATTTCTCTATATCCTCACGAGATAGATTGAGGCAATTTTTACTGGATTATTTGCAAGTGATCCTTCAATATCCCGAATTGCTCTCCAGAATCATCCTGATGGGCAAGACCGTTTTCTCCTCCCAGCATGAATATGGATCATTTTTGAATCTATTGGGGTTTCCTAAGATACAAAATACTTTAAGAGAGTTAACCGATGAGCAGCAGCCAGAGCACCTGATGACCATGACGATGCAGATTTTTGGAGCGCTTTTTCTACCGGCACTTATGAGTCCTATTCTAGAAACAGGAGCTTCCGTGAAGATTGCACCTATAGAGGAACAGATTGACCTGCTCTTTGCAAGATACTTTCATTAATAAACTCAGATTGAGGTGATTAAATGAATTTTTTAAGAAAATATTGGCAGGATATAGGACTATTCATTGGCATTGTTATATGCATGTATCTTCTAATGAATTGGCAAACAATACCGCGGATCAACAGCATATTATGGTTAAGCTTTGTGGCGATCCTTCTTCATCAATTTGAGGAATACCGCTGGCCAGGGTACTTTCCAGGCATATTCAATATAGCCCTTTTTAAAAGTGATTCCCCTGACAACTATCCATTAAATAAACAGTCGGCAATGATTATTAATGTGGTCATCGCCTATGTGTTCTACTTGCTCCCTGTATTCTTCCCGTCAGTAGTATGGCTGGGGATGGCACCTGTTTTAATGGGCTTTTTCCAAATCATTTTCCATGGAGTCGTCATTAATATAAGAGCAAAAAGCATGTATAATCCAGGATTAGTCTCCGCAATTTTTGTGCATTTGCCGGTGGGGATCTGGTACATCAACTACTTATATGAGCATCATTTAATAACCCTCTCAGACTGGATTTGGAGCGCAATTTATTTTGCCATAGCTGTTTATATTTTAATAGTGAAAGGAAATACATGGATGAAAAACAAAAACTCCATTCACAAATTTTCGCAAAAGCAATTATGGTCTTTTCATAAGTAGCTCCTCATAACCCACCAGAAGGTTCAGTTGGCCTTTAACTAAACACAGAACATTAATCCTATCGTTACTGGAGGTTGATGCACTGTGTTTTTTTCTGCGGATTTCTTCGTTTGCTTCGCGCTATGAAAATGTTGAAGTTAATATTCTGTTGAGGATCTCATCACTATCTGTTTACGATTCAGAGTTAGAGTTAGAGAAGGCCAAGCGAAAAAGGAGCTTTCTCATGAACACAGATCCTAAAGTGCTTATTGTAACTTCGGCATTTGGAGACGGGCATCTCAAAGTAGCAGAAGCGATTGATCATTCTTTTAGACGTAGAGGGATCAGCCGGATTGTCACCTTGGATCTTTTCGCTGCAGTCTACCCTACTCTGAATGAGCTGTCCCGCAGATTCTACCTGAACAGCACAGGTTATACTCAAGAATTTTATGGATTAGTGTACAAGTTGACGAGCAAGATGAACCCAGACCAGTTCATGGGCAGATGGATTCATTCTATGGGCAAGCGGAAAGTGCAAAGGATCATCGACGAGATCGGACCGGATATTATCATTCATACCTTTCCTTATTTGGCCGCTGCAGAGCTTGCATCAACAAAGGGGAGACGGATCCCCCTTTTCACTGTCATGACGGATTATGTGGTTCATGGCAGATGGCTTCATCCACAAACCACAAAGTATTTTATCGCTACGGAAAGCATGAAAGCAGAACTGATGTCATTAGGTATTGCTGAAGAAAAGCTTGTGGTTAGCGGGATTCCGATTCGTGAAGCTTTTGAACAGAGTCAGGAACGTGAAGCCCTTTTACGTAAGCATGGACTAGATGGAAATCGGCATTATCTATTACTTGCGGCAGGGGCTTACGGCGTGTTGAGTGATATTAACCATTTAATAATAAGGGCGCTGCAGCTATCAAACTTCGATGTAATGGTATTGTGCGGGAATAATCATAAGCTCATGATGGCTACGGAAGAGCTTTTTCAAGGGAATCCTCGGGTACATATACGGGGTTATACAGAAGAAATGCAGGAGCTAATGTGCATATCCTCCTGTCTGTTGACCAAAGCAGGGGGGATTACCTTGACTGAGGCGATGGCTCTAGCACTTCCTGTAATTGTCTATCGTCCGCTCCCCGGGCAGGAGGCAGGCAATGCAGAATGGTTGTCTGAGCACAATTTAATAGAGATTGCCCGAAACGGGGAGCAGTTAGTAGAGCAGCTTCAGAGATTGGAGCATCCGGGGTACAGGGATGAAAAGGTACACTGCATGAAGAGTTTTTCCCGGAAATCAGCCGCGGATGCTATCGTTACTGAGGCTTTAGAGGTTATCAAGCTGCGGCAGCCGTCTGTTACAGCCGTAAAATCTATGGTTGTTGAAGGGCAGGCGAAGACGATTCATGGATATTATTAGCAAGGTAGAAAGACCACGCGTTGTGGGTCCTCTAATAGGAGGCTGGCTCGGAAGCTCGGGGAATGAATTGCTGCCTTTTCAAGTAAGCACTGTTTATTTGATTATAATTATTTATTACCAGATAAAGGGTCGATAAGATGTTATTATTTGTATGGGTGAATTTATTGAAAATGGTGCTTTATTGTCATTGGGGAGGTCAAAATGTACACGAATCAGAAGATAGAGGATATTTTGCATGAAATGCTAATCAAGCTTGTGGAAAATGAAAAGTTTCCGGGATTAGCGGCCGGAATCGTAAAGGACAACCAAGTTCTGTTTACTGGTGAATATGGGACGGCAAATTTATCGACGGGTGATCCTGTAGTTCGTGGCACTTTGTTTCACCAAGCCTCTGTCTCCAAAACCTTCGTAGCAACCGCCATTATGCAATTAGTTGAGCGTGGTAAGGTAGAATTGGATGCTCCCATCACTAAATACCTGTCATATTTTAAGTTAGAGGATGAGCGGTATCAAAATATAACAATAAGACAGCTTATGAATCATACCTCCGGTATGCCTGATGAGGAAGATTACGCGTGGGACCGCCCTGAATACGACGAGCAAAGTCTTGAACGATATGTAAAAGGGATAGGTCACCACAAGCTGTTAAGCCAACCGGGAGAGAAATTTGCCTATAGTAATACAGGATATGAGATCTTGGGAGATATGATAGCAAAAGTCAGCGATATGAGCTTCGAGCAGTATATGGAAAAAAATATTCTGAAACCGACAGGAATGCAGTCCAGTTCTTTTCTTAAACAGGAGGTTGAAGCTTATATTGCTGCACCTCATGTGCTTGGAGCTACCCATGAATGTGATGGCTGCGTTAGTAGTGTTTTTCCATATAACAGGGCTCATGCACCTAGCTCCACTTTATATACCCATGCCGAAGATATGTGCCAATATCTGCTGATGCATCTAAACGGTGGAACAGCCGGGAACGGCAATGAAGTCCTCCAGCCAGGTAGCTATAATGAAATGTGGAAACCTCATGCACAAACGGGCTATGATCCGGAAAATGCACAGATAGGATTGGGCTGGTTTCTAGGAGAATATAAGGGTTCTCGTATTCTCTCACATTCCGGCTGGGATACTGGATTCTTAAGCAATCTGTTCCTGCTTCCTGATAAAAAAATCGCTATTTCTGTTATGAGTAATTGTGACTATGTCAACATGGGCAGTGTATGCTTCCCAATCCTTGATCTGTTGCTTGGCTCCAATATTTAAAACGAGTCTGTAAATGATTTTACAACTTCATAACAAGGGGCTTCGTACTTTATAACATTCGTATCTTAAAGTACATGTAAGTCAAGCCCACTTACACTATGGAGGTTATGAGAAATGAAGAGTAAAGATGTGAAATCAGCCCTCGGGGTGATCGCGATATCCAGTGGTCTGCTAGCCCTCACTGCTTTGGCAGTGCCCACAATCGTCGCTTATACTACAGTGAACCAGAATGTGTCTCAAGCGAACGTTTCCTACACGCAAGAACTCAACCAGAAGCCAGCTGTTCAACTGGCGAGTAGCCAGATCCCGGTACTTAAGGTTGCAACCAAAACACCGGTCTCGACGATCAAGTCGTATTTTGAGCGCACAGTCACTGCTGAAGAAATTAAGCAGATTAATGAGTATGCAGAGAAGGCCAGGCTCACTGGCAAGGATGAACAGCTTACGCGGCAATTTACGGACCAGGAGAATAAGCGGCGGATGTTATTGGATGATCAATACAAGTACGATGGCTTACGGCCCAAGCAGAAGCTACCTTTGAAATCAGGGAGTTCCGAATTTTATCTGGATCAAAGCAAATTTACCTATGTAATTCCTAAGCGCGAACTGACTGATGAAGAAATGCTGCAATTGATCGACTGGAATTATCGCTTTAATTATGTGGTAAGCCTCAATCTTGTCGTGGCACAGCCAGATAAGAAGGACATCAGTCAGGATGAAGCCCTACGCAGAGCAGAAGAGAGCGTAAGCCATCTATTCGGTGTCGATCTCTCAAAGTTGCAGGCTCAGACCTCATATTATAAACCTTTTCCTGATTCGAAAGGGCAATGGTTCGTTAATTTTCTACCTTACCGGGCAGAGACACTGCGGGCTCAGGATAAGTCTTATTTCATGTATAATACGTTCGTGGATGCAAAGAGCGGGACCGTACTTGATACCACGATAGTGGACCTGTCCTATAAGAGAACTCCGATTACAGCCGCTATGAATAAACAGATTAGCCAGGATTCCAGCTGGCTTCAAGCCGCTAAATCCATTGTGGTGGACAAGCAGGGTGAGACCCGTGCGATAACCAGCTCCTCTATCATTAAAGACAGTGCATATGACAAAAGCGGAGTAGTAGCGGTCTTGGTCAAACTGAAAGACGGTAGCTCCTACACGGTAGAGCTGCGCTATCCGGAGAAGACTCTGCGCTGCCTGATCTATACACCGGTTTCCAAGTAATGAAGTGAACCAGCGTTATAAACTACTTTAGTATTTACAACCTACAGCAAGCCCCACTCGGGGCTTGCTGCTCTGCATTTTAAGAGCTGGTGGATGACTATTGTGAGAGCAGGCATGGGTATAGGAATTTCTTTTTACAAGAAGGGATGGTTAGATGCTAGATATTAAATCCTTACAAGAATGTCCTCTTCGTCAAAATGAGCTTATTGAGTATGTCAAAAAACGGTGGCCAAAAGTACAACAAGCTGTGCTACCCTATATACAAGAAAGTTTAATCTCAAAAGATGAGGAGTTCCCTTTTACATTTTTGCTGTTGAAACATGATGTAATCATCGGGTTTTATCAATTAATTGAGCAGGAATTTATAACTCGAAAAGATTTATCACCTTGGATTGCGCCATTGTTTATTGACGAAAGTGAGAGGGGCAAAGCACTGGGAGCCGTTTTGTTGGAGCATGCCAGAAAAATAGCTGGGCAACTAGGTTATGCAAAAGTCTACTTGGCGACGGATCATATTCTTTATTATGAGAAATATGGATTTAAGGAAATAGGTCTGGATAACTTCGAGTGGGGACGGCCCACCAAAATATATGAACATGACACTATTTACGTTTGACCAGAGTGGTCCCATGATAAACTCTATTATGGAAATGAATCCAGATGCGATTTATAGTGCCGAGGCATTAGATCAGGAAAGGAAATTAAGCGGAGTACGAAGTCTTCTACATGGTGTGCCTGTATTATTGGAAGGAAATATTGAAACGAATGATAAAATGCATACAACTGCGGGTGCATTAGCTTTGGAAAACCATGCTAGCTCAAACGATGCCTTTCTTGTCCAAAAACTAAGGGATGCTGGGGCCATTATACTTGCAAAAACAAATATAACGGAATGGGCAAATGGGATGTCATCATCCATGTGGGCTGGGTATAGCTCAATAGGAGGACAAACCAAAAATCCATCCGGTGATCATTTTCCGGGGGGGTCCAGTACGGCTTTTGCCGCTTTCGTTGAAAATTACTTATATAACCTTCCGGCTCAACTTCCTGTCCATAACCTAAATGAATGGATGGAATGGAACGAGCGGAATTCGGAAAAGGCTTTGAAATATGGACAAGATATGCTGAACTATCGATCACATCTAGATAAACCGTTGAATCATTCGGAATATATAGTAAAGTCTATCTCTGGCTTATATTATTCGCAAAATATGGGGATCGATCATGCTTTAGAAAAGTATGGATTGGATGCAATCCTGTTTCCTGCTTATGTCGGAGATGATTTAAATGCTAGAGCAGGTTGTCCAACTATAGCAGTGCCCGCAGGCTTTCAAGAGAATGGAAGAGCCTTACTTATTAATAGAAAAAGGTACATTTACAAACGAACGTATGTTTGCTAAAATGTTGATGTGGATAAAAATACCAAAGTGAAGAAAAAAGCGTTTGAGATTAGCAATCCATAAGAAACAACCCAAGTTGAATTCTGCTAAAATGTAGTTAATGTCTAATGTAGATATCCCTCATGAACAAAGGAGAACTGAAAATGAGAAAACTCGTTCTATTTCTTCACGCATCGCTTGACGGTTTTGTAGAAGGGCCGAATGGTGAAATGGACATTGGCTGGGTTTCCTACGATGCTGATTTGGAGAACCATGCGAAAGAAATTCTGAGTACTGCCGACACTGTCATTTGGGGACGTGGGACTTATCAGATGATGCACAGTTACTGGCCATCTGTCCCTTCGAACCCATCAGCTTCGCAGCATGAACGGAATCACGCCGAGTGGATCGAAAAGACAGCCAAAATTGTTTTTTCCACGACGCTGGAGAAAGTCGAATGGAATAATTCCAGACTCGTGAAAGAAGCTGTCGAGAAAGAGATCAATATCCTCAAACAGCAGCCCGGCAAGGATATGGTCATCCTCGGCAGTCCTAGATTCGCACACCACCTTATGCAGCTTGATTTAATTGATGAGTATAAAATTACGGTTTCTCCCGTCCTGATCGGTAAGGGATTGCCATTATTCCAAGGTCTCAAGGAGAAGAGAAATCTTAAGCTAATCGAAAACAAGACCTTTGATTCTGGAGCCATAGGTCTCATTTACCAGACGGTAAGATAACCTTGTCACTTAAGGTGATTGCTCACGGGGAACGTTATTGGAACGACAACAGCGGCAGTCTAAGACTTTATTTATCAAGTCTTGGTCCGCCGCTGCTTCTTTTAATGGATCCAGTCTAATACTTTATTTTTACCAAACACTAATCAGATGTTGGTTCTTTCATAAACCATGAAATATGGGTGCATCGCTTACAAATAAGGATGGCAGCGTTTTTGTTCGCCCAGTCAAAGCCTAAAAATGATGCGCCGCTTGTGTTAAGCAGTTTATAATCCAGATCAAAAGTATCGTTTTGACAGCAAGGACAGATTATTGGTGCGCCTGCGGCACTGTATCTCATTTTAAAAACCTCCTGTGGATTTGTATAATACTTTAACGTATTTGAGGTTATTCAGGTTTCGTGCACTTGAACTTACTAGTTAATTTGGGGTGAAGTTATGTTTAGCTGGAAAAAAGCTTTGTCAAAGGTATGTGAACTTTATTTTTCATCCAAAATGAATTCGAATTTAGAATGGATCTTGGTTGGCTCGGTCGGTTCGGTTCTTCAGGGCTGTGAAATGACCTCAGGAGACGTTGATATTTATACAAGGAATAAGGAAGGGCTTGACCAATTTGCAGAACTTCTTAAAGAATTTTCCCTTTTGGATAAATGTGAATTTCCTCATGGGGATAACTGGTTATCTTCTTTAGAAGAACCTACATTCACTCAAACCTTTTCTTCGGGATTTTCTTGGACAAAAGGGAGTTGGATAATCGATGGATTTAAGGTGGAGGTTGTTCATATTTCCAATTCAGCTGGAATTCCTGATTCTATGGATGGTGGGGGGATATGGGAAGGTGGACAATTCATTTGGAGCCATTTCAAAAACGTGGAGATCGGACCGTATACTATTCCTACGGTTCCGTTAGAAATACAGTTGGAATCTAATTTAAGACGAAAAAGATCAGATAGGACACAAGCGATTATCGCTGCATTACAAAAAAATGGCTATGATAAAGAACTAATCGATAAAGCCTTATCAAAGGAACACTTATCTTATTTTTATTCCCAAATTGGTTAGGCTGAGAAGGCGAGGGACTGATTTTGACCCATAATATTATTGAATACTGTTTAAAAAAGAACGGAGCAACAAAGGACTATCCTTTCGGATTCGATCCATTGGTGATTAAGATTGCCGGTAAAATGTTCGCGCTTATTTTTGAGAATAAGGGGAATTCTGCTTACATAAATCTAAAATGTGATCCGGTGATTGCAGGGAACTTGCGAGAGCAGCATGAGAGCGTTCGGCCAGGATACCACATGAACAAAAAACACTGGAATACGATTGTTTTGGATGGCTCCTTACCAGAGTCGGATATCTATTTAATGATTGATCATTCTTACGATAGGGTTGTCCAAAATCTTCCCAAGAGCCTCCGACAAACGATCTACTGAATATGGCATTAATTTGTCGTTTAAATGGTAATGAACTGGTATAATATGGTTTATAATCATGGAAAGGAGTTGTTTTTATGTCTGACTTTTTTAATTCAGGACCTAATCCCAATATGACGGACCCTGGAGGCCATAAAGCAAACCATGATGTAAATGCGCAAAAATATCATACTGAAGGCGTTCCTGGATTTTGGAGCGAGGTAACCAATCTGTTGATCGTTGTGGCTATAATTGTCGTCATTTTTTTAGTTATAAGGTTTGTTTTATGATTACCCTGGTTTAGAGTGAAGATATTGACTTTTAGGAGGCGGTTCCATTGGTAACTATCATTAGGTGGACAGAATTTAGAAGGATAACGCCTACTCGTCCATAAACTGCGTATTTCCTTCTTAATGAGGGTACTAGATGCAAGAATATAACATTAGTATAATGAAAGACTTTTCAAAGCATTACATTGACCAAATCCGGATATTAGAACAACTTTGCAAGACGTCCGACAGGTCAAGTTTGAGGGTGGGTATAGAAAGCCTTAAGGAGATAGACGGAGATGAGGCATTCTTGTGCCGCAGCAGATATGCAAATGCAAGGCATACAAACTTGCCGTTTTAGGATACCTTCTAATTCTGAATCAGGGATGGATTATATCCGGCATTTAGGGGCAAGTGCTGCACCGTCTGAATTCCTCATGGTTTTTAATCGGGCACAAATCGCTGGATCAAGCCACTCCGGTTTAGTTGTGCGATTGGAAGAAGATCAGGATTTAGAGTTCATGGTTAAATGTTCATCACAAGCCTTTGGTGATTCAGAGTCCTGGACTAGGAATTATTTAACTCGTACCAGAGAACCGGCACGGATTACTTACATTGCTGTGGACAACATGATTCCGGTTGGGATGATTAGAGTCAATGATTTAGATACAAATACTGCGGTTATACATGATTTTTGTGTGCTTCCTTCGTGTCAAGGTAGAGGATACGGTCGTGAAATTCTTTCAGAGGTAGTTAAAATCTTGCGAGATCAGAAGAATTCCCAGATTCGTCTTAGCGTGGTCACTCAAAATAGAAATGCATTATCCCTCTATCAGTCGGTTGGGTTCGAGGTGACTGCGGAGTTTAATTACTATGTAATTTCCGTCGATATGATTTGTTAAAGAAGAGGCGCTACTCATGCGCCTCTTTCTTTTTTGGCATGCCCTTCTAATTATCACACTGAATCTAGCTATAGTTAATACTTATAACCTGCCATAGCGCATTGGTAGATCGGTATAGTCAGTCGGTTATGCTATATTAATTCTAATAATTTGTATACGAGGAGATTAATATATGAGCATTCAGACCAAACCCCAAAAACGAACCGTTACTCCATTTCGATATGATATCGTGGGCAGCTTCCTGCGCCCCCAAGCGTTGAAAGAGGCTAGATTAAAATTCAAGAACGGTGAAATTACTGCCGAGCAGTTGAAGGAAGTAGAGAACGACGAGATCGTTAAGCTCGTGCAGAAACAAAAAGAGGTGGGGCTTCAAGCGGTGACTGATGGTGAATTCCGCCGCTCTTGGTGGCACCTCGACTTCTTCTGGGGACTTGACGGTGTAGAACGGACAATTATTGATCAAGGTTACCAATTTAACGGTGCGGAGTCCAGACCAGAAACAGCCCGACTGACCGGGAAAATAAGCTACAGCAGCCATCCTTTTGTTTCGCATTATGAATTTTTAAAAGATGCTGCTGGTGAGGACGTTGTTGCGCGTCAATCGATTCCTGCGGCTGCACAATTCCTGTTCGAGCTAGATCGGGCAGAAAACAAGGAGAGCACAAATGAATTATACCCGAATCGTGAAGAGCTTATCTCGGATATTGCCAAAGCATACAAAGCATCGATTCTTGCCTTCTATGCAGCGGGCTGCCGCAGCATTCAAATCGACGATTGTACGTGGGGAGCACTTTGCGACGAACAGTTTATAGCGTTTATGAATCAGATTGGCGTGAACGTAGCTGAATATGCAAGCGAACTGGCAAAATTGAACGAGGAAGTTGTAACGGGTCTGCCGGAAGATCTTGTTGTAACGACCCATGTATGCCGGGGCAATTATGTTTCGACTTATGCTGGAGTAGGTGGAGGCTACGAGCCTATCGCACAAACGCTTCTTAATATCAATAACTACTCGGGTTATTATCTGGAGTTTGATACCGAACGTGCAGGCGATTTCAAACCATTGCGCTTCTTGAAAGACAATCAGCAGGTTGTGTTAGGTCTGTTCTCATCCAAATTTGGTGAGCTTGAAAGCAAGGAGGATATTCTGAAGCGTATTGAGGAAGCGAAGCAATACGTTGATCTAAACCGGATTTGCCTTAGCCCGCAATGTGGCTTTGCTTCCACGGAAGAAGGCAACCACCTGACTGAAGAGCAGCAATGGCGTAAGCTTGCTTATATTAAAGAAATTGCTGAAGAGATCTGGAACTAACTTTAATTAAAAATAGACAGAGATAAAGATAATGCACCTTTAGCCATTCGGATGTTTATCCGTACAGTTAAAGGTGTATTTTGTTCTACAGCGATTTTACCGATATACTTGGCTAGTTCTATCTATACCGTGACGGAGGATTAGGGAAAACCTCCCTAATAAAAGTCGATAATTGCTCTAAATGAATGAAATTAAGGAATAACTCCCTAAAAACAGAGCAATATCAAGATTTACAGCCAAATCACTTAAATTTCAGGGAAGAATTCCCTGATTATTAGTCTGATGACCAGAATCCTCAGAATATTAGGGAGGTTTTCCCTAATTATCTCCAGGGCGAGCATATGATTGAGCTTTACGGAGTTTTTGTGCCACGCTCAGTATAAAAGAAATCACCCCCGTTTAATAAACGGGGGTGATTTAGCCTAAGAAGTAAGAGTGGCAGCTTTTAATTGTCATTAGAGTGTCTTTCGCCAACCTGGAATTCATCGGCATGTTCAAACATATATTTCACGGTCAAAGGGTCTTGACCAGTAAGTTGTTTGAAGTCGTCCGTATAAACATCCATTTTTCCTTCACGAATAGCTTGTCCGAAAGTAACCATACCTTCTGAAGAAAAGGGGGCTTCGGAACCTTCTTTAAATGCACCATCGGTGGTTCTAGGCACGCCCATTGCTTCGAATACGGCATAATTTTCTTCGTCCGTGTTTTCTTTGTAGGTGATATGATTGCCCGTTACTTCATTACCAATCTTAATGAAGTCGGTAATTGTCATCAATTCAAGCCCGTTGATATTTAGAATCGCTTCCTGATAGTTATTGGAGGCTAGGGCATACGCAACGGCTTTTGCGCAATCCTTCCGCGAGATATAAGCCATTTTACCGTCACCTTGATTGTTTGTTAATACCCCGTCACCCTTCACATACGTAAAGTAATTGGTTATCATGGCTTCCGCATATTGGGAATTCCGAAGGAAGATATAATCTAGCCCAACGCTTTGAATATAACGTTCGGTATACACATGGTCAATTTTTTCTACGCTTGGATTGCTTTCATCGGCTGCGTTGACCAAAGAAGTATAAATGATCTGTTTGACTCCAGCTTCTTTGGCAGCATCGACCACATTTTTTTGTGCATTTTGACGTTTCTCTCCAACAAAAGGCATGGAGATTAGAGCGAGTTTATCGGCATGAGCAAAAGCTTCGGCAAGGCCTTCCTTGTTATTAAAGTTGGTCACATGTGTTTCAATCCCTTGTTCCGCATATTCTTTCAAACATGCCGGATCGTAAGCGCAAAAAATGATTTGGTCTTTATCTACCAGCTCCAACAAGTATTCCGCAGCTTGCTTCCCTAGATTTCCATCGACACCAGTCAACAATAATTTACCCATGATCGTTGTCACTCCTTGTGGATATGATTTATACCCTTATAGTATGTGAAAAAAAGAACATAGTCTAACACATAAAACTTATGGTCGATTGCTAAATCCAATTTGGATTTGTTGCAGGAAGGAGGGCAAGGCCGGGTTTGTATTATTTTTGAGATAACCTGCTTCGATTGCAAAGGTATGGTGTGAATCATCTAAAGGAATTAGCCGGACTTCATCTTGAAGATAAGCGAGCTGATAGTTATCCGGGAAAAAGCCAATCAAATTCTCTGTGATGATATAAAACAATTCTGTCTCCACATCGTCTGCGGTTCGAAGAATGTTCGGCTGATAGCCGTCTTCAATTGCATGCTGGATCATTAGATGATAAGAGTTTCCAATAGCTGTTGGATTCAGCATGACTAGCGGATGTTCATATAACTCCTCTTTGGCGATCGATTTATGATGAAAGAGAGGATGGTGATGACTCACAGCTGCACAATAACGTCCCTTATATAAGGGATAGGTTACAATGTCCTCTTTTCCCTGAAACTCGGAATCAAAGGCAATAGCCATGTCGTAAATCCCTTTTAGCAAGTATTCTGCAATATCTTTTAGCAATACTTTATTCAGTTCCAGCTTAATATTCGGATGATGATCCTGAAACGAGGGAATCAATTTCAACAAACTTTGGATATCCGTCATCGCCGCATATTCGATACTCAGGGATTGCGTATTATACTTTTGAAAGTTTTCCATGCTCAGCTTCATATGATTATATTGCTTCCAGAGGATGAGGGCTTCGCCATAGAAAAGCCATCCGGCTTTGGTTGGCTCAATAGGGATCTGCTTTCTGTCAATCAATTGAATGTTGAATTCCTCTTCAAGCGCGGCGATTTGTTGACTAATGGTGGTCTGCGAAACATAGTTCTTTTTAGCTGTTTCCGTAAAATTTCTGCATTCCACGAGATCGATAAAATATTTAATCCTTCTTATGTTCATAGTATCCTCCGCCTGCCGCTGTTTGCTTTTATTATAACCCAGAAAGTAAAAAAGAGAGCCTCGTTTAGAGACTCCCTTTGTTGTACTACTCTTATTTTGTATAGTTATCGAAATAACCTTGGATATAAATCATTGGTGTTCCTTTATCGCCACTACCAGAAGTCAAATCAGATAATGATCCAATCAGGTCAGTTAATCTACGAGGTGTAGTCCCTTGGGCTTCCATCGCACCAACTAGATCATCATTTTTATTCTGGATGTATTTAGAAATGGCTTGTTTTAACTCTTCACCACGAAGATGAGAGAAGTTGTTATCGGCCAAGTATTTCAATTTTACTTCATTTGGTGTTCCATCAAGTCCGGCAGTGTAAGCAGGGGAGACAACTGGATCTGCGAGCTCCCAGATTTTTCCGACTGGATCTTTGAATGCTCCATCGCCATAAACCATAACTTCTACAGTTTTACCTGTAATTTCTTTGATTTTTGCTTGGATACCATCCACGATAGGCTGGCAGTTGTTTGGAAATAGCTTTACACTTTCTTCTGTAGCTTTGTTTGATCCTAGCAGACCATAAGCTTCGTTAAAGCCGCTGCCATCGATTGATTGTGTAAGAATATCATCCAAACCAAATACTTTTTCAGCACCGTTGTTTGTGAGAATGCGTTTGGTTCTGAAGCGAGTGTGAATATCGCAAGTTAATACATTTTTTGTATAGTTTAAAATGGTTTTTGGGTTGTTGGAGAAGATGACTTCACAAGCCACACCTTCAGCTTCAATTAAACCTTTATAATATTCAATATAGTCAACCCCTGTGAATGGGTGCTTAATATAGCCGAAAAACTCACGGAACTGAGCTTCTGTTAATACATCCGTCCATGGATTGATACCTTTAGCATCTAGTTCGTCGATGTCTACAAGGTGGTTGCCTACTTCATCAGCTGGATAGCTTAACATTAGGACTACTTTTTGTGCCCCTTTGGCAATACCGCGTAAGCAGTTAGCAAACCGGTTACGGCTAAGGATTGGAAAAATGACCCCTACAGTTTCTTCGCCGAATTTCCCCTTTATATCAGCAGCAATATTGTCAATCGTTGCATAGTTTCCTTGTGCCCGAGCAACAATGGATTCAGTTACGGTCACAATGTCACGATCTTCGATCGAAAAACCCTCGACTGTTGCTGCATTCAATACCGTCTGAACTACGATTTCTTCAATGTTATCCCCATTGTTAATGATAGGTCCGCGAAGTCCACGTACAACTGTTCCAACTACTCTTTCCAATATGATCTCTCCTCTAATAAGGGTATACTCTATATTATTAAAATGGTTTTAAAGCCTATATTACTATACCCTTTTAGAGCGATATAAGTAAAATTAATGTTTATAATATCTAATATAAAAATGATTTATAGTTAAGGAGGATTACAATTGGCTCGTGTGTTATTTATTAATGGTGGATCAGAGGGACATATTAATCCCACGATTGGCGTTGTGGAAGAGCTTATTTCTCGTGGCGAAGAGGTAGTGTATTTTTGTATAGAAGCTTATAGAGAACGTATGGAGATGACGGGGGCTACAGTACGAACATTTGACGATCAGAAATTTATACAAGCTTTTATCTCAGGTGGAAGAAATTATGTACTCGAAAGAATCAACGGTCTTTTACTTACGGCAGATATAGTTATTCCAAGCGTTCTTGAACAGATCAAAGGGGAGTATTTTGATTACATCATCCATGATTCTATGTTTGGTTGTGGACGTTTGTTAGCTCAAATTCTTAGGCTTCCGGCCATTAGCTCCTGTTCTTCTTTTGCGCAGACAAAAGCAGCATTCGATGAAATGTTAGAACAATTTTATACTACAGTTCCTGCAGAAGTAACTAATCCTATAAAGGATAAATTCCAAAGCTTGACGCAAATGGTGAAGGGCAAATATGATGTGGACATCGAATCCCCTTATGAAGTGTTTTGTAATCCTGCCCCACTTACTATCGTTTATACAACTAGGGAGTTTCAACCTGAGGGAGAAGCTTTCGACCCGTCTTATATCTTTGTAGGACCCTCCATCTCTTCACGATTAGCTCCAGAAAACTTCAACCTCAGGGCAATTAAGGGGAAAAGTCCAATTTACATTTCACTCGGCACAGTTTTTAACCAAGCCATTAAATTCTATAAACTTTGTATTGAAGCATTGGGGAACACGGAGCACACTATTGTGATGTCAATTGGAGATAAAGTCCAAATCACGGATTTAGGGGGAATTCCGCAAAACTTTTTCGTGAAAAATTATGTTCCACAAACGGATATACTGCAATACACAAAGTTATTTATTACACATGGTGGAATGAACAGTATCAATGAAGGGCTTTATTACGGGGTTCCGCTTATTGTAATTCCACAAAGTGCGGATCAGCCAATAATTGCGGAGCAAGTCGTCCATGTCGGAGCAGGTATTAAGTTACAAATGCAAAGTTTAACTGCAACTCAACTACGAGAAGCCGTAGATCATATATTAAGCGATTTTTCTTATAAAAAAGCTGTCTCCAATATCAGTGAATCGTTTCGGAACTCGGGTGGGTATCGACGAGCAGTTGATGAGATTGTTCGGGGAGGGGGAGTCGTATGAACAAAATGGACCGGTTGTTAGCTATAGTGCTTGAACTGCAGCGTAACAAAATGTTGCGGGCGGAGGATTTGGCTGCTACGTTTGAAACGAGCGTAAGAACGATCTATCGGGATATTCAGGCACTGAGTGAAGCGGGCGTTTCCATTATAGGAGCGCCAGGGCAGGGTTACTCCTTAATCGAGGGGTATTTCCTGCCACCCGTTAGTTTCACGCTGGACGAAGCAGTGACATTGCTTATCGGAACTGATTTTATCGAGCAGCGGTTTGATGCACACTATGGTAATAAGGCTAGAAGTTCTAAAGCAAAGATAGAAGCCATCCTGCCGGAAGCTATCCGCAGTGAAGCATCACAGATTCGCAAAAGTTTTCGTTTATTTGCATCCGCAGAAGATATAGCACCCATACAAGAGAAGGCATGTTTGGAAGCCATTCGTGGAGCGATATTGGAGGGAAGGAAAATAAGATTTCGTTATTCCAAAAGAATCGCCGAAGCCGATGGGAACCGTCAAAGTATTCGTACGGTTGCTCCTTATGGACTTGTGCTTCATCACGGGTCATGGGTACTCATCGCCTGGTGTGAATTGCGTCAAGAAATCCGTCATTTCCGGTTATCCCGAATGAGGGAGCTTATTAATCTGGAAGATGAATTTATACTGCCAGCAGATTTTCATCTGGAGGTATACCAACCTCCTGATGATCGCAACGTTCATGTGCTTATCTTAGTCCAAGCTGACATAGCCGATAAGGTAAGGGAATCAAATAATTTCTATATGGAAACTATTGAGGAGCATGCGGAGGGGGTACTTGTTACTTTTCGCGTTCGCGAGCCAGGGGAATTGCTGCAATGGGTGCTTGGCTGGGGAGGCGGTATGGTTGTGCTGGAGCCCGAATCTTTCCGTGATCAGGTTAGAAATGAAATAGAAATAATGTTAAAACGCTACTGACATAACGCTGTCAGTAGCGTTTTTGTATACTTGGACCATCAATGACTACAGGAGCTGATATATGATGATTACAACAAAAGAAGTCTTACAACGATTTGAAGAAACTGCGACATACTATATTCAAGAATTGGAGCGATTCAATCTGGAGCAGTTGAAGCAAAAGCCGAGTGAAAACGCCTGGTCCATCGGACAGATGTTTCAGCATCTCATTAACTCGGCGCTGTATATGCAGCTTCGTAATATTGATCAATGCCTTGTGCTAGACCAAGATCCCTTAGTAGCTCATGTGGGGAAAACTGAGGATGGTGCGGCTATATTTGCGCAAGGAAGCTTTCCGCCCATTCGTATTCAGGTTCCGCCTTCCGCCCAATATACGCCGGAGCAGCCGGAGAGCAAAGAACAATTAATTCAAGGGTTACGTACAGTCATTCAAAGAATGAGAGAGATCGAACCCTCTCTTGAAAAAGCGTCCAAACAAAATACCGTATCTCACCCGCGATTCGGTGGACTATGCGCGGAGGAATGGTTCCTACTTATTGAAATGCACTATCGTCATCATCTTCTGCAGCTGGAGCGGTTAAACAAAGAGTTGTTGTTTAATTCCATATTTGCACCTAAAGAAGGGTTCATCAATAACATTCAGGTTGTGAAAGGATCATAAAAAGAGTTTGAATGGTCTTAATTTTCTGAACCAAGCGTGGTCTGAACGTGATTCTTATACTCACTAGGATTAACACCAAAGTGTTTTTTGAATAACCGGGTGAAATAAAATTGATCGTGTATACCGATTTGCGTGGAAATTTCTTTAATGTATGGATTCCCTTTAAGTATTAATTCTGCAGCCTTTTCCATTTTCACAGTATTAATGTAGTGAATGATGCTTTGTCCCACTTCTTCTTTGAAGATTCTGGACAGATAGTTCTCACTTAAGTTGACATGCTTGGCAATCAGAGATAAGGTGAGCTTCTTCTGATAATGTGTGTTGATATAGTCAATCGCTTGTTTAACATCTCTATTGTGTGTAGTTACGATCTGTTGCTTTTGATGGGAGAATAGTTGGAACACAAGCTCCATTATAGATAGAACGTCAGTGGTACGTTTACTGCTGGCGATATTTTCTATATAGGTCTTCAAAAGCTTCGGATCCTCGACAATGAGATGAGCATCGCATAAGGGAAGATAATGCAGACAATTTACGATGAACTTTTTGGTTTCAGCAGGATTAATTTGCTTGGATTTACAGGTGTCGAGAAATTGCTGAGTTGCTTGATTAACGGCTTCAACCCCTGAAAGCTTCCAGTTCTGAATTAATTGCGTCGAGAAATCATGTACATCCTCGAAGTCCAGCGTATCCTTTAAATGGACATCCGTTGGATCTATAATCGTTATTTCGTTGTAAAATTGGATTTGCAAGGATTCTTTACATTGCTCTAGGGTTCGTTTTGCTTCAGCATATCCCCGTACAGGATCAGAAAAAACAATAGTAGGGGTGATAGAAATATACATTTTGATTAACCGAATGACCCTCTGGATAAAGTCTGTGCGGATAATTTGATGATCGTCTAAGGTATCACAGGAGATTAGAAGTAGCAGCCCATTAGATTCTAGCTGAATAATTTCTAACTGATCTACGGTCTCCAAGATATCCAAGATGATGTTTTCAATAAAGGATACGGAGATGTGATTTTGTCTTTCGTTTTGGGTCGCGTTATTCTGCTCAAAAGTAATGTAGAATAAATAACAGCTGCTTTCGCTGAAAGCGAAACTTATAGCATCATGCTGATCAAGCTGCTGCACATCGTAATAAGGATCGGTGAAATAATCTTTTAGCAGCGCATTTTTCACGCTTTTTAAATTGTGCTGCAATAACTGTGTTTGGGTCTCCTGCTGCTGCCTAGATTGAAGCTGCTCTTGAATTAGCTTCGTAGATTTCTCCAGCAAATGGATCAAATCCCCCGTTTTCATACTAATCTTCAGCATATAGTCTATAGCCCCAAGCACTAAGGCTTCACGAACTAACTCATACTCCCCGTGGTTGCTCGCCACCAGGATTTTTCCTGCAAACCCTCTGTTATTAAGTTCTTTTATCAGCTGCAGACCATCCATATTAGGCATTTTGAGATCTGTAATGATGATATGGGGATTAAACTTGTCTACAAGTGTTAAGGCTTCAACTCCGTCAGAGGCAGTAGCACAGATCATGTATCCAAGCTCTTCCCATGGAATCATGGTTCTGAGCGCGACTTTAACAATAGGTTCGTCATCCACTAGCATTACATTATACATAGGATACATAGTATCACCCCTTAAGTTCGTATGTTTGTTTAGGGATAATTAGGCGGCAGCAGGTTCCATGACCCATTGAGCTTGTGATGAACAGCCCGTAACTCTCACCGTATTGAAGTTTAATGCGATCGGCCACATTTGAAATTCCGATACCCGACAGATTGTCAGCTTTTTCAGATTTGGTGGTGTCAAACCCTTTTCCGTTATCGATGATCTCAATAATAAGGGTGTATTCATTTTTTGCGTATACCTTAATTTGGATTAGAACTTTTCCTCCTATATCTGTAACTCCATGAAGAATCGCGTTCTCTGCGATCGGCTGCAGGATGAGCTTGGGGATCATGCTCTGTAATAAAGACTCATCCAAGTCATATTCAATGTCAAACCTGTCGGCATAACGTATTTTTTGAATGGCAAAATAATGATCCAGATTGTTTAGCTCCTGCTTGATGGTGATTTGCTCATCTTGATCGATAATGGTACTACGCAGCAATTCAGCTAGTGAGGAGATGCCGTCGCTAAGGACGGGAACCTGGTTAATCATCGCCAGCCATCGTAAGGAGTTAAGTGTATTAAAAAGAAAGTGAGGATTAATCTGCGATTGCAGCATTTGCAATTCGAGCGAACGTCTTCTTTTCAGATCTTTCTTTTGATCCTTCATCAGCTGTTCCATTCTACTGACCATGCTGTTAATTCTATTGGCCAACACGCCCATTTCATCGTTGCTGTGATCTTCGATCCGGCTTGATAGATCACCATAAAAAATTTGATTGCAGAAGACGATGATTTGTTTGATTGGTTTCAGAATGCTTTTATACAATACGATAATAATTAGAATACACACGACTACAATGATGCTGACAACAATAAGTAGTCCAGTGGTGATTTTACTTGTCTCTGAATTGATATAAGAGAAGGGCACGGTAGAAATCATGTACCAGCCTAATTGATTATTGTTAATATAGGAGATTTGCTGCATTTTGCCATTGACCATGCCTTGGAAGGAATGGTTTTTCTTTGCCTCTTGTGTCTTGATTTGCTTAAAAAGCTCATCTTTATAATAGGGTTCTCCTAGCGGAGTATCCTTTTGATTCGAGGACATTACTTTTCCCTCCCTATTCATAATAAGGAGACTGGAACCTGTACCTAAATCCACACTGGAAAGAATGACTTTTGAAAATAACTCCCCACCAATAAAAACAAACACATGACCTAAGGGAACGCCAATGTCATCTTGATCAAAAATTTTCCGGCCCAGGACAATGGTATTGTAAGCGCGATAGCTTTTTGCGTAGTTAAGACTGTCATAAGGGGCATTGAGCTCTACTTGTTTCATAATTTCTTCATACTTAGGATTGGGGATGCCATCGTAGCCTAATTCATAAATAGGTTGGTTCTTGGCGTCGATGACCCGAACGTTCTGGACATATCCGGGGTAGATGGTTCTATATAAATTGTCCATGGCATGATTAATGGCAGCATTGCTAGGAGCGGGTTCATTTGGTGCTGCCGATAAACGCTCCTGAATAATACTATTGGTAGAAACAGAGCCTGCAAGATATTGATAGTTGTTAAGTTCACTTAACATCGTTCGATTAAGCAGCGTTAAAGCCTGAAATGTGGATTTACTTAATTTATTGTTAATAGATTTGGAGTAAATGGTGTAGGAGTAGAAACCTATAAAGATGATTGGGATCACGGATACGATTAAGAAAATGACGGTTAAGCGATTTTGAATTTTAACCTTGCGCATGATTTGCGGAGGATTAGGAAAATGCAGCTTCCCTTTGCGTCGACTCAGGTGGATGACCTCCCATTCACTATCTTTTACTTACAAGTTAACATAAAAAGAACTATGGAATATATATGCAGCGGCGAAAAGTGAGAATAATCTATGGAATGGATAATATTATCCATTCCGTTAACGGCTAAGTTTACAGGTTATGTGACCCTGATGAATAAGCTTGTACGAGCTCGCATTGGAAGATGGATAAGATAATACATAGGTAGGTTTGTATTGTAAATGTAAATATAGCGTAAATCCTTCTATACTTAGATTATTAAAAAAGCGTTTACAAGAATATCTTAAGGAGGGCGTTTATGAAAAAGACTATGAGTACATTATTAGCAGTAATGCTGCTAGGTGTGGGGTTGCTCGGCTGTGGGAACAGCAATAATAAACCTGCTGCCTCGAATGAATCTGATTCAACGAAAGCTACGAGCACCGCGCAAGCTACAAGTACAACGAACACCGAGAAGACTAAAGAAGAACCTGCTAAAGATTTTGATAACAAGGAACTTAGCATTGCTGTATTCCAAGGGGGATATGGTGCGGATTATTGGAATGAAATTGTCAGCAAATTCGAAAGTGCTTATCCAGGTGTGAAAGTGAACATGACGATTAATCCTAAAGTTGGTGAAGTAATCCGGCCGCAGATTGTTGCGGGTAATCCTCCCGACTTCCTATCCGTTACAGATACAGAGCAAAGTGGCATCGTGCTTTCACTGATTAAAGAAAAAGGACTGCTAGATATCAGCGATGTATTTGAAAGCAAAGCGCTTGATAAAGAGGAGACGCTTAAGGATATGATTCTACCGGGGATGCTGGACAGTACAAGATTTCAGCCCTATCAAGATGGAAAGACGTATCTTGCACCTTTTAATGCTGGACCGATGGGATTGATTTACAATAAAACACTGTTCACAGAAAAAGGCTGGAGTGTTCCTGAGACTTGGGAGGAGTTCTTTGCTTTAGGGGATGAGCTGAACAAAGAGGAGAACTATCTGGTTAATGCAGATGGAACCAAAACGAAGCGGGCTTTATTCACTTACCAAGGCATCTATCCGGATTATTTGGAGGAAATTCTCTACCCGGCCATTGCGAGTGCGGGGGGAAAAGAAACGCTGGATAAAGTCTTTGCTTATGAGGAAGGTTCATTTAAGAACGACACGATCAAAAAAGTACTGGATATTTTCTATAAAATCTCTAAAGACGGTTATCTGATGGACGGCACGGTTGCCTTGAACCATACACAGTCGCAGACCGATATGATGATGGGTAAAGCTTTGTTTATCGTAAACGGGAACTGGATGGAAAATGAAATGAAGGATTCACCTAGAGAAAATGGGTTTGAATTTGGGATGACAACAGTACCTGTGTTCAATAAAGGCGATCAGAAGTATGTGCTTTCCAGCTACGAGCAATTCTCCATCCCTGCTAAGGCCAAAAATCCTGAGCTCGCTAAGGAATTCTTAAAGTTCCTGTATACCGATGAATCTGTAAAACTATTTGCGGAAAAAGCGAATGGGGCGTATGCGCTTAACGATGCGAAGGAGCTGTCTAAGCCATTTTTGACTAAAGGTGTCTATGACATGTTTGAGGCTTATAATGGTTCCATTTCTATTTTACAGGGCTGGCAATCGTTACCGAAGGGTTCCAAGGTTAGTGTAGTCACTGAAATGTTCAAGAATACGGTCACACCAGTGATGACAGGCCAAATGACCACAGATCAATGGATGGATAATGTGGAAAAAGCTTTTGCACAGATTCGTAAAGAGAAAGCGGCTAGTAAATAATCTATAGTATCTCATGCAAATGCATCCTGTTAGGAATGGATAAGGTTATCTATGAACGGGATGCATTTTGTATGAAGGGGAGTGAGAAAGATGTCTGAAATGCAGCTGGCAGAAGTAGCTCCTAGACAGAGGAAATCAAAGATTAGGACAGCGAAAACCAGAAATCCTAAGCTATTCATAGCGGTATGCACGATTCCAACGCTCCTGTTGACCCTCGTATTTATGATTATTCCAACCTTTCGGGCATTTTTTATGTCTTTTACGGATGCTACCGGGATGAGTGATGAGAACAAGTTTATCTTTTTGGATAACTATAAATATATGTTTCAAGATGAGATGTTCCTCAAAGCTCTGAGCAATACATTTAAACTGATGCTGGTCGTGCCAGTGATTACGTTGATTTTTGGGCTGGTGCTTGCTTTTCTATTAACGCAGACGAAGCTGAAGGAAAGAGGATTTTACCGAACCGTATTTTTCTTTCCTAGTATCATCTCTTTGACGGTAGTCGGAATTATCTGGTCCTTTGTGTTTCATCCCAACATGGGCATTTTGAATAATATTCTGGGGAGCATCGGATTAGATCAACTGAGCAGACCCTGGCTTGGAGATAGCCGAACAGCATTGTGGTGTGTAGCCGTTACACTGATCTGGCAAGCGGTTGGTTACTATATGGTCATGTATATCGCTGCGATTGATGGGATTTCTGCGGATGTGTTTGAATCGGCGACTATTGATGGTGCGGGATATTTCCGGAAGCTTACCAGTATTACGATCCCTCTGCTAAAAGATATTATTGGCATTACGTTTGTGTTGTCTCTGGCTGGTACGATCAATTTAAGTTTTATAGTTGTAACTGTAATGACTGGTGGTGGTCCGGCAGGTGGAACTACTGTTTTACTCCACTACATGTACACGCAGGCCTTCCAGAATGCGAACTTTGGTTATGCCATGGCTATAGCTATATTTACGCTGGTGTTCGCCTTTGTGCTTTCTTTTCTGTCCAGACTACTTACAAATCGAGCAGAAGGGTAGGGGAGAAGGATGACAAGCAATCAACAGAGTCTTCTAAAAATGAATATTGCTAACTGGATCACGCGGCTGTTTCTGATTGTAGCCACCATTGTTTTGTTATATCCGTTTATATGGAATCTCTTAGCCTCATTTAAAAGCAATACAGAATTTCTGACCGACCCCTTCTCCTTTCCACAAGCCCTACACTTCGATAACTATGTACGTGCTTTTCAGAAATCCAAGATGGGGAGTTATTTCCTGAACTCTATCTTTCTTGTGGTGTTATCCACGGCGATTTTAGTTATTTTTGTGGTTCCTATGGCTTATGTCTTAACGAGATTTAAGTTTTGGGGCTCCAAACTAATCCTTAACCTTTATATGGCCTGTATTTTTCTGCAAGCCTCCTATATTATGGTTCCTTTATTTCTGCAGGTGAATTCGTTCGGGATGTTAGACAATCGCAGGATGCTCAGTTTAATCTATGCTGTTCTGCAGTTTCCCTTTGCCATCTTTGTATTAAGTGGATTTCTGAAGTCCGTCCCTAGAGATTATGAAGAGGCCGCTAAGATTGACGGTTGTGGCAACACAGGAGTGCTCGTCAGAATTGTTGCGCCGCTTGCTAAACCGGGCATTGTGACGGTCTGTATGCTGGCAGCGATGGGCTTTTGGAATGAGTATCCGCTGGCATTGGTCTTAATTCAAAGTGATAGCAAAAAAACATTGCCAGTAGGTTTAGCCAATCTTTTTGAGGTACAACGTTATGCTACTGATTGGAGTGCACTTTTTGCCGCGCTGATCCTAGTGTTGATTCCAACGATTCTTTTATATGTGATAGGACAAAAGCAATTGCTCCAAGGAATAAGCGCAGGCGGAATTAAGGGCTGAACAACAAAGATATGGAGGGAAGTTACGTGGACAAAGGAAGATTTACACTGCCTGGTGAAACAGGGATGGAAGAGGTCATAGCCGATCTCGTCGAAAGATGGGGTGTAGATGCCGTACGTGACAGTGATGGCACGAATCTATCGCAGGACATTCTCGATATGGGTCTGCAAATTTATTCAACGCTTTGTCTTGTCCGTGAGGACAATGAGTGGGCGAAGCAGCATCCGCAATATAGACAGCAGATTTATCTGATGTCTGCTCCAGTAATAGTAACTTCAAAGGTGAAGACCATCGATATTATGGCTGATTATTTTGCCGAGCAATTTATTCCTAACACAGATGTGGATATAAAAAAATATTGGCAGGTTGTAAACCGGACTACAGGAGAAGTATTACCTTCTGAATGTTGGAGTTACGCAGAGGGAATTGTCACACTTGAACAGGCGGTCCAATTTCACAAGTATACGGTCAGTTTCTTGGCCTACCAGAAATGGGAGCCGGTCTCCATGTACAACCACATCACGAATGATTGGGATGAGGAGCATCGTTTACCGTTGGATATTCGTTATCCCGAGGCTCAAGAGCATGTTTTGAAGGTGCTGGAGGATTGGCTGAAGAAACATCCCAAGACTGATATCGTACGTTTTACGACCTTCTTTTATAATTTTGATTTGATTTTTAACAAGGAAGGTAAGGAGAAACAGGTGAATTGGTTTGGCTATCTGAGTTGTGTAAGTCCACTTGCGTTAGAGCAATTCGAACAAGCTTATGGGTACCGATTGACTGCAGAAGATTTTGTGGATGAGGGGCGATATAACACACCATTTAAGAACCCGACCCAAAGATATATGGACTGGATGGACTTCAATCAGAAATTCATCGCAGGTTATGCTAAACAATGTGTAGATATGGTGCATGATTTCGGGAAGAAAGCGATTATGTTTTTTGGGGATCACTGGGCTGGTACAGAGCCTTATGGAAAATATTTTCCGGAGATCGGGCTCGACGCAGTGGTAGGGGCAGCAGGAGATGGCGTTACAACCCGTATGATTGCGGATATACCTATTAAGGATACCGAGGCACGTTTCTATCCTTATTTCTTTCCTGATGTCTTTTTTGAAGGGGGGGACCCTGTCGGAGAGTCCATGCCGATCTGGATCAAATGCCGGCGTGCGCTCATGCGTAAACCAGTTGGCAGGATGGGGTATGGCGGATATTTAAGTCTAGCGCATCAATTTCCGGATTTTATAGATCATGTGACAGAGATTGCGACGCAGTTCAAAGGGATTCATGCCAATGCAGAAGGGACACAGCCTTTTAAAGCTCCTTTTAAAGTGGCGGTTCTGAATACTTGGGGCTCCCTTCGAAGCTGGCAGACACATCAAGTGGCTCATTCATTATGGAATCAAAGATGTTACTCCTACATAGGGGCATTAGAGTCATTGGCGGGCTTGCCGTTCGACATTGAGTTTATAAGCTTTGATGACATCAGGTTAAGTGGGATTGATCCTAGTATCGGTGTGATTATTAACGCGGGTGATGTACACACCTCTTGGAGCGGTGGAGATCAATGGAGCGATCCGCAAGTTGTGGCAACACTTCGTGAGTGGGTGGAGCAAGGGGGCGGTTTTATTGGGATTGGTGATCCATCAGCTTATGAACATCAAGGGGTTCTTTTTCAACTAGCGGATATTCTAGGTGTTCAGAAGGAAATTGGATTTACAGCAAGCATCAATAAGCCCAAGGTAACGCCTGTGCAGGGTCATTTCATAACGGAAGATCTGGAAGGTGAGATTAATTATGGTGAAGGGATGACCATGATTTATCAAGCGGAGGCCGGAGCAGAAATATTGGACGTGCATCAAGGCAGCTGCAATCTTGCCGTGAACTCATTTGGTCAGGGGCGGGGCGTTTATATCGCGGGGCTTCCCTATAGTATTCAGAATACCAGACTACTCAGCCGAGCGATCTTTTGGGCCGCACATCAAGAGGAGCAATTGTATTCATGGTTCTCAGTGAATCCGAATGTTGAATGTCACGCGTATCCTGAGACGGGTCGATATTGTGCCGTAAATAACACTTCCGAGATCCAAAAGACGACGATCCTGATGGATAACGCCGTGATCCAAGAAATAGAGTTGGGTGGGATGGAAAGTGTGTGGTTTCAATTTGAGATCATACATTAAGAGTCAGCCGTAACTACGGCGAATAATTAGACTTCCGGCTGCTGTTATCTCCAACTTTCCTGAATTGTACTGCTTCGATAGAGTGATTGGGGAATTTCTCCCTGAAATTCCGGGATATTTGGTCATCAGACTAATAATCAGGGAAAACCTCCCCAAAGTTTAGCTGATTCGTTAGCAATTATAGTTATTCCTCTTATTATTAGGGAGGAATTCCCTGATTTCGTTCATTTAGAGCGAATATTGGCTGTTTTCAGGGAGTTTTTCCCTAATTAGTTTTAGAGCCGTCCCCGCATACTGCATTAACGCAGAAAACACGAACGTTCGCCGCCTCCTTCTTCGATTTTTCAGGGAAGGGGGCTTTTGCCTTTTTGAATCATAAGGAAGAATCCATCACCCTCAATGTTTTTGGCAAGTTTTTCTTACTTGGATTGAGATATCTTGAGTTTTCCGTATCTAGAGTATCCGGGACATTTTGCGATAAGCCCGCGGAGAAATCCCCTCATTTGCGGTAAATACCCTGCTGAAATAATGGATATCAGGATAACCAACCTTATCCCCGACCTGTTCAATCGGCCAATCCGTTTCACGCAGCAGCTTGCGTGCTTCTCGATGCCGGATGGAACGGAGATATTCACCAGGAGGCATGCCAGCTACCTCACGAAATAACTTGGAGAAATGGTCTTCATGCATATTCATGGCACCAGCCATGGATTTATTGCTCCAGCGGTCTGCTAGCTTTGAATCCATCTCATCGATTAAAGCTCTGATCCGCCCGGTATGAACGGAAGATTTAGCTGCATTCCGGGAGCTTTGTGTTCGGAGCAGCGAGGTTAGAACGCCGAGCAGTAACCCCCGACAGACCCATTCATAACCGGCAGGCCGCATCGTAAATTCATGCACGAGCTGTTCCATCGCATGGATACATTCGGGTGGCGGGGTATAAATGGGCTCCTGTGACAATGGCATAAAAGGAGCGGTCACAGCTTCCAAGGCAAACTTCTCGTCCATAACCTCCTCCTCATTGACCAGCATGTCTTCATCGCTTGTAATAATCGATTCCCCAAAAAAATCAAAATGGATCCCAATGAGTTTGGTTTCCGAATCTGAGACAATCGCATTTTGATGATATACCCCGGAAGAAAGAAATATCAGTTGTCCTGAATTCAGGATATATTCCTCCGTATCCATCTTTGTTGATAATTTCCCCTGGCGAACGTATAGCAGCTCGAAATCATACAATCTTCTTCTTGGAAAGAGGCAAGGTGAGAGAGTTTGGAATTGTGCGTAGTGAATGCCAGGTGACCACTCCCGGGAAGGGACCTGTTTTCTCAGGGGATAACGGGGTTCTTTTTCAGCCACGAATAAACCTCCCATACAGTATAAAATGATTTATTAAATAGACCGGAATCGTTCAACAAATCTCTTGTTCACCTAAATAAATCTAACTTACAATCTATTATAATATAAATAAATCAAGGATATAAGCGCATTTAGGGAAGAATCTTAAAAAACGGAAAATAACAAATTTGAGGAGGATTCAGATGAAAAAGGGAATAAACATTTGGTCGTTTCGCGAAGGTACGGAGATCGAAGAATGTGCACGTCTGGCTAAAGCGGCAGGTTTCGACGGAATTGAGTTATCTTTGAATGAATCGGGTGAACTTGGCCTGCAAACCACTGAGAAAGAAGCTATTAAGATCAAAAATTCCATTCAGGAGATGGGATTAGAAATTGCAGGACTGGCGACAGGACTATATTGGTCATATGCCATGACAAGTGAATCCGCGGCGAACCGGACGAAGGCTATCGATGTATGTAAAAAACAATTGGAGCTGGCAGCAACACTTGGCGTAGATACGATTCTTGTCATTCCTGGTGCGGTTGGTGTGGATTTTATTGAGGGCTGTGAAATAGTCGATTATGAAAAAGCTTATGATCGAGCCTTGAAGGCGATCAGTGATCTAGCTCAAGATGCAAAAATGGCGGGTGTTTCTATTGGGATTGAAAATGTGTGGAATAAATTCCTGCTGTCTCCGCTCGAATTACGTTCTTTTATAGATGCTGTAGGCTCCAATTACGTAGGTTCCTATCTGGATGTAGGGAATATCGTTCATTCTGGTTATCCAGAGCAGTGGATACGGATTCTAGGCCATAGAATCAAGAAGGTGCATTTCAAAGATTACCGCCGGGCAGCCGGAGGACTTCATGGATTTGTTGATCTACTTGCTGGGGATGTGGATTATCCTGCTGTTATGGAAGCACTGCAAGAGATCGGCTACAGCAATTATGTTACTGGAGAAATGATACCGCCATATACGCATTATTCGGAGCAAATCATTTTTAATACTTCTGCAGCGATGGATGCTATTTTAGGACGCACTAGTTACTAAGTTTAAGAGAGGTGAAGGCTGTGCTCAGAGTGGGGCTGGTGGGTTTTGGATTTATGGGCCGAATGAACTTTGATCAGTATGTTCAATTGCAGGAAGACGGCCATCCGATTTCTCTGGTTGCCATTTGTGACCCGCAGATTAAAGTCCTTAAACATACTAAATCCGCGGGGAATATGAACACAGCCCACGAGGTATATGATTTATCCCCTTACAGCCTTTATGATAATTTGGAGCATATGCTCGAAAAAGAAGAACTAGATGCTATTAGCCTTGCAGTACCTACGTACTTGCATGCTGAAATGACTTGTTCGCTGCTGGAACGAGGGTATCATGTGTTCTGTGAAAAGCCGATGGCGAGACATTCCGCAGAAGCTTGGAAGATGGTAGCGGCGGCGCAAAGCAGCGGAAAAAAATTGCTGATTGGTCATTGTCTTCGCTTCTGGCCGGGATATGAATATTTGAAGGGAGTTATAGCTAGCGGTGAGTTCGGTGAAGTGACAGAGGCTTATTTTTACCGGGGTTCCGGTGCTCCTAAAGGGTGGTTGGTCAATGATGAGCTAAGTGGCGGCTGTATGCTGGATATGCATGTACACGATACGGACATCATCCATCACTTGTTTGGGAAACCGGATAAAGTATCAACGCTTGGGCGGAAGGTTTTACCGGGAAGTGGCTATGATATCGTCTCCACTCATTATTTTTATCAGGATGGAAAAGTGGTCAATGCCCAAGCGGACTGGACACTGGAAGGCGACTTTGGTTTTTACATGGGCTATCGGATTAATTTTGAACGGGGAAATGTAGTCTTCGATGGCGCGAAAGTTAAGGTGAATCCTAATCGTCAACCGGGGTTCATTGCGAAGCTTTCTTCGCATACCGGATATTACAGAGAGTTGGTATATTTCTTGAAAATCATCCAGAACGATGAGCCAGTGACCCTATGTATGCCCGAAAGTGCTGCCCAGTCCATAGAAATCATTGAGGCTGAAATCCAATCGGCTGATCAGGAAGGGGCCTGGATACGGATACGTTAAGTACCATACTTTTAGTAAAGGAGACTTCACGATGTTGAAAATAGGCTTGATCGGCTTTGGATTTATGGGCCGGATGCATTTTGATAATTATGTGCGCTTAACGAAAGAGGGGCAGCCCATTGCCCTTAAAGCCATCTGTGATTTGCGAATTGAGGAATTAAAGGATGGAAAAGCAGCCGGGAATATGAGCACTGCCCAGGAAGTCTATGATTTGTCAGCTTACAATCTATACGATGATCTGGAGAAAATGATAGCCAGTGAGGAACTGGATATGATCGACATTGCGGTTCCTACTTATCTGCATGCGGAAATGACTTGTTCGTTGCTGGAGCGTGGATATCATGTTTTTTGTGAGAAACCGATGGCCAGAACTTCCGTACAAGCGCTGGAAATGGTGGAAACGGCAGCCCGCTGTGGGAAAAAACTGATGATCGGACATTGTCTCCGTTTTTGGCCGGGGTATGAATATTTAAAAGAAGTGATAGAGAGCGGGCAGTTCGGTCAGGTCACGGAAGGGTATTTTTACAGGGGATCTGGTGCTCCTAAGGATTGGTTTCTTGATGAGACACTAAGCGGTGGAGGCATTATGGATATGCATATTCACGATACGGATATGATTAACTATCTGTTCGGCAGACCGGATAAAGTATCATCCTTAGGACGTAATGTCCTTCCGGGAAGCGGATATGATATCGCATCGACTCACTATTTTTATAAGGATGCAAAAGTAATTAATGCTCAGGTGGATTGGACGCTGGAAGGTGATTTTGGTTTTTACATGGGGTACCGGGTTAATTTTGAACGTGGAAATATAGTGTTTGATGGCAGCGAGGTCAAGCTCAATCCGAATGACGGGGCAGGCTATTTAGCGGAACTTTCACCGGATGTTGGCTACTATAGAGAGCTTGTATATTTTCTGGATGTTATTATCCAGGATAAGCCTATCATTATTTGTACGCCAGAGAGTACAGCGGAGTCTTTAAGAATCGTGGAAGCAGAAATGAAGTCAGCGGATGCTGAAGGCGAATGGATTGTGCTAGATTAGTTGTGTGTAGAGTGAATAAGGACGTGAGCTGGAAGAGGATCATTCACAATGACCTTTTTCCAGTTCACGTCCTTTTGTCATCGCTGAAATTTGGTGTTGTCTCTTGCATAATGGGATACTGATCCGTCATATCTTCTCAGCCGTACTTGTTCGTCAGAGAACAATTCAACAATTCCTGAAGCAACCTCTGAATACATTCCATCAGGATCAAGCTGTAGCGCAGAAATATAGGTTTGGGATAAGGCAGCTATAAAAAAATCAATATTTTTCACTAATGTTTGTGGCATGTTATTCCCTCCGGTGACATCTTGTACATGATGATATATTAAACCATAGGAGTTATTTTACCATGATTTATCGTTGAGTTTTAGGAAGAATTCTTTGGTAAAAGTCGAAAATATGAGAAATTTGGTTGAAATTGTATTTAAGATCGTCTTTAATGAAACGAAGAGGGTAATTTTACCACTCTAAATAAATTAAGGGGATTACATAATGAAAGACTATGAAGTGCTGGAAATTAACAAAAAGAGTTTTTTTAAAACAACTATCTATTTTATGATCATTCCTACACTGCTATTGTTTATAGTAGGTTTAGGGATGGTGGTGGTCGGGCTTATCATTAAAGAGACGTTTATCGTTGTTATGGGTATCCCTTATTTGATTATGCCGGTTATTTTGATACTCATTTATGGATTGGTGGGTATGCTGGTAGCGCTGGTATATAACAAGCTGGCGAAGAGATTCGGAGGACTAGAACTGAAAATAGTGGAGAAAACCCCTCCGGTTGAAGCAAACTATTTACCATAACCCAAAGTTATTAAAGGGCAGGTATTGCGATGATTTCGCTACCTGTCCTTTTTTATTTTTAATTTGAAAAGAAACCGGGGAATGGATATGATTTGGATAATGAAAGGATGATTGCCAGATGACAGAACCGACACAAAGAGCCAAGGAGCTGTACATTCAGTTTTTGGGTCATTTTTTAAATATGCATAAAGCAGGAGTACTTAAGGAGTACAAGAGTTTTGAAATTCCAAGAGAAGTGGAGCTGGAATGGCTGCAGGAATGGGCTACGGAGCACGTCAAGCAGTTGTCGATACGGGACTGGGATGCGATTACGATACTGGAATCCATCTCGCGGAATTATCAGGATAGCTGGATTGTGGAAAAAGTGGCTTCTTTTGCTTCGCGGAATATTATGAGCGCTGATAGTTTGGTTAGACTGATTTATGCGGAAAAAATGCTTGAAATCATTCGTTCTCATAACCAAGTGATCACAAAAGAACTGTTATTTCAAGGCTGTAAGGTTGCTGTGCAAATTCTCGAGGATGTAATCTCACAGCCGCTGGTCATTGATCCTGGACACGAACTTAAAGAACATAACCTTAAAGATAAGCGCGCGTTAAACAGTCGAGCCCAACAAGGGATTGAAGAGGTAAAGGTACTTATTAATTCTTAGCTGCCAAAGTTGACATACTGTTGTCAAATTGGGTGTGCTACGATTTCATGACAGAATCAAGTCTGCTGATCTAAAGAAGAAAATGAGGGATTATCGAATGGCTGAACCTTTAAAAGCAATGTACAATGAACAATTTCTGCGTGAGTTCGGCGAAAAGATTCGTGGCGTACATAATGTCTTCGAGACTGAGGCATTTGTAAGCTCAGCCATGACTGAACCGTGGGAAACGCTTGAGCTGAAGGCAAGAATGCGGCGGATCACCGAGACGTTGGGCAGCCACTTAAAGCTTCCTTATGAGGAAGCGCTGGCTATCCTATTCGCCATTGCTGACGATTGCGTGGGATTTCCTTATTTGATTTTTCCGGATTTTGTTGAGGTATATGGTCAGGGAGACGATCATTGGGAATTGTCTATGCAGGCGCTGGAAAGATTCACAGCGAAATCATCGGCTGAATTTGCAGTTAGGCCGTTTCTCTTACGGGAACCAGAGCGGATGATGGCTCAAATGCTGGTATGGGCGGAGCACCCTGATGAGCATGTACGTAGGCTGGCTAGTGAGGGCTGTCGGCCTCGTCTGCCTTGGGGACAGGCGCTTCCCATGTTCAAGCTTGACCCAGCTCCGGTATTACCTGTACTTGAGCAGCTTAAGGCGGATACATCCCTGTATGTACGTAAAAGTGTCGCTAATCATTTGAATGATATTGCAAAGGATCATCCGGAAGTGGTGCTCGATACCGCTCGGCGCTGGAAGGGAACACATCCCGATACAGACTGGATTGTGCGGCACGGCTGCCGTTCTTTGATTCGTAAAGCTGAGCCAGAGATTATGGCTTTATTCGGATACGCAGAGCAGACAGACGAAGCTGCTCCACTTATAACGAGTGCCTTCATTCTATTGGAACCTTCAATCCTGACCATTGGCGAAAGCTCCGAATTACAGTATAAGCTTCAAGTTCGTGAGGGAGCTCCAGCACGGATTCGGATTGAATACGGAATCTATTTCGTGAAAGCGGCAGGTCGAACCTCCCGTAAATCTTTTTTGTTATCGGATAAGACCGTACCTGGAGGTACAATTCTGTCAGGTAAACGGACACATCGTTGGGCTGATTTAACAACTCGGCGTCATTATCCAGGAGAGCACCGGATTGTGCTGCTGGTAAATGGGCGAGAAGTGGCGGAAGTGGCGTTAGAACTTAAAGGGAGTGCTAATATATGAAAAAAGAAGTTTTGATGTTTCTATCCAATGGCTACGCTGATTGGGAAAGCGGATATATTAGTGCCGAACTAAATAAGCAGGAAAGTGAATATAAAGTAAGAACAGTTGCTCTAACTAGCGACAATGTCAAATCTATGGGTGGATTTACTGTTGTACCTGACTATACTTTAGACAGTTTACCTGCTCAGTATGAAATGTTGATTTTAATCGGGGGCACAGGCTGGAAAGATAATTCAGCTATTACTCCAGTGATTGAAAAATGTCTGCAGGAGAGTGTACCTATAGCCGCTATATGTGATGCTACAACTTTTTTGGCTGAACATGGCTATTTAGACAACATACCGCATACCGGAAATTCATTGGATTATTTAAAACAAAATGCTCCTAATTATAAAGGAGAAGCAAATTATATAGAAAAACAGGCAGTTTCGAGTGAATATATTATTACAGCTAATGGCACAGCTTCTTTAGAATTTGCAAGGGAAGTTATGAAGAAGTTAGAGGGTTTCCCAATCGAAACCGTCGAGGGATGGTACAACTTTTTCAAAGATGGTTTTTATCAAGAATAAGGGTGTATATAAAAAAGGTGGTCTCAAGTCTTAACGACTTGAGATCACCTTTTTGGGGTTGAAGCTTATTTTTTCACTTCTGTAACACCAGTTACTTTTCCTTGATCGGATGAATTAAAGGTGGATTTATATTGATCGTTTGCGAAGTAGACATTGCCTTCAACGGTTGCGTTCACCAGGGTAAATCCATCCGCTTCTACGTATACATCTCCAATAAAAGTGCCGCCTTGGATGCGGGCGTTTTTACTCTTGATGGTCAATTTTGGAGCAGTCAGTTTAAAGGAGTTGGTGATGTTGTGATCCGCATCTTGTGTGTATAGAGCAATTTTTCTGGCGGGTTCCTCTTTATTCATGAATTCTCCATCCACCACGAGATCTTCGGTGAAGGTTAAGTCTTTAAGTGTAGCAGCAATCCAGGTTCCTTCTGGACTGATGGCGCGTTTGAAGGCTTCTTCATTATCTACTACGGAAGCTGAGGTTACAGCATCTGTGGTGTTATTTTGATTATTAGCCGTGCCTGTATTATTAGTGGTTCCCGCATTATTCGTGTTCTCAGGAGTGCTTGTTGCAGTAGCATTATTGGCATTGTTTGTTGCATTTCCACATCCGACCATTAACACAAAAGCAAATACCGCAGCAACACTTGCTATCTTTCTCATCTGTATAACCTCCCTAAGTAATTGTACTGATATCCTTCGAGCTTACTATAGAGTGATTAGTTAGTAATTTACCAATCAATCTACAAATGGTAATATAGGTCTGGACATCTCTGGCGTATAGTATGACCTGAAAAATGTGATTTATCCGATGAATTCACGAGCAATATGGATTACAATAAGTACAGGCAGTAGAAAAGGAGCATTATCCATGGCCAAACAGAAATATTATGTAGTCTGGGAAGGTAAACAACCGGGAGTCTATAGCACTTGGGCAGAATGCCAGGCACAGACAGATCATTATACCGGTGCAAAATATAAATCCTATGAATCTAAAGCAGCAGCTGATGCGGCATATAAAGCGGGCTGGAAGGGGAATTGGGGAACAGGGGCAGCTGGAGCAGCAAAGTCTAAGGGGACAAGTTCTTTTAAACGCAGTGCTACAGTAGAGACCTCTGAGGAGATTGATTACAACAGTATTTCAGTAGATGTGGGGACTCGTGGTAATCCGGGGCCTGTTGAATATAAGGGTGTAGATACACAAACGGGAGATATCATTTTCTCCTGTGGTCCGATCAAAAAGGGCACTAATAATTTAGGCGAATTTTTAGCGATTGTTCATGCCTTGGCGTTGTTGAAGAAAGAGGGAAGCGATAAAACGGTCTACAGTGATTCAGTAAATGCAATGAAGTGGGTGAAGCAGAAGAAGGTGGCAACAACCTTGCCGCGCGATTCTTCAACAGAGGAAATTTGGGTGCTTATTGATCGGGCAGAGCGTTGGTTGCAAACCAATACATATGACAATAAGGTGCTCAAGTGGCAGACCAAAGAGTGGGGCGAGATCAAAGCGGATTATGGTCGGAAATAAAAAAGCTATATCGCTATGGTTTCGGTTAAAGGAGGAGTTTGGGGATGTTTGGCAACGATTGGGATGAGGTATTGCAGGATGAAATGCAAAAGCCCTATTTTCTAAAATTAATGGACGCACTAACACAAGAATATAAGGAACATACCGTTTATCCGCCAAAAGAATTATTGTTCACAGCATTGAAATTAACGCCTTATAAGGAGACCCGTGTAGTTATTTTAGGTCAAGATCCTTATCATGGTCCCGGACAAGCGCACGGACTAAGCTTCTCTGTCAATCCGGGGGTACGTATCCCTCCGTCACTGCGCAATATTTATGCAGAGCTGAAAGAGGACGTCGGTGTGCCTGTTCCGAACCACGGCTCTTTACTGCACTTAGCAGAGCAGGGAGTGTTGTTGCTGAACACCGTGCTGACGGTACGTGAGGGTGAGGCTGGTTCGCATAAAGGTCTGGGCTGGGAGACATTCACAGACACTATTATGCAAAAGCTAAATGAAAGATCTACGCCCATGGTGTTTATATTATGGGGAAGTCATGCGCAGAAAAAAGGCGCCTTCATCGACCAAAGCCGGCATAAGGTGCTGCAATCGCCTCATCCAAGCCCACTTTCATCGCATCGTGGATTTTTTGGCAGTCGTCCGTTCTCAAAGACCAATCAATTTTTAGAGTCGCAGGGAATGGCAGGAATAGATTGGTTCATTCCGGACTTATAATTTATGGAGTGATGCGAAGGGGAGGTAGCTATGAAGCATTGGGTAGGTAAACCCGTTATAATGTACTGCGGAGAGAAACCTTATACCATTATGAAGGGAATCCTGCGCAAATGGGACCTTTCCGCATCGGTGGCGGTGATTGGCCATCAGGAAATTGCTGTGCCGTTTCGGGATATTGTTGTTATTAAGGCTCTGGCTCCAAAAGAAAGAGCGCTGCCTCCAGTTCTCCATTCCGTGGGTTATGTGATGAGGGATCGGCAGCAATTTGACAATGCAGTGTATTTTAAATCGGCGGTTAGCGTCTGGAAAGAAGATCAGCTTATTGCCTTTAATACGATTATTACCTCACATACGAAAGGTTCAGTTACTCTTCAGAACGGCCAAAACCTGATGAAGGGCAATCACATCTTTGTAGTTCGTTCTTTACGAGGGTGATTTCAGGCACCTGTAAAGAATAAAAAAGGGTACGACTCCGAGTGATTGGGGACGTACCCTTTTTTATTTTATAGATAAGCTCCGCCCGTTCACGAAGTAGATTACAACCGTTATAGCTCCTCTTTTTTGATAGGCTCAGTTTCATCTATCCGGTCTGCAATAATAATCTCATACACGCGCAGGAAAACAATTTTTATAATCATATAAACAGGGAGCGCAATAAGAACTCCGATAATACCGTAGAAGTCTCCACCTATAAGGACAAGGATGACCGTAGTCAGTGGATGAACATCCAATGATTTTCCGTAAATAATCGGTGAGAGTACATTATCCTGGATCTGCTGGGCAATGAAGATTACAACCAGGGACCATATGGCCATCGTCGGTGATTCAATGAAACCCACTATAATTACCGGAATCGCTGCTAAGAATGATCCCACATATGGAATGAAGTTAAGGGGCACTGAAATTACGGCGAGCAACAGGGAGTAAGGCAGTCCGATGATAAGGAACCCTATATATAACATAATACCGAGTACGACATTTAGCACCACGCGTGTGACGATGAAGCTGCTTAAGGCGCTGTCGATATCTCCAAACATCTCTTGGCCTTCCTTACGATATTTTCTCGGAATTAAGCCTTGAAGCTTAGGCGATAGCTTATAGTCATCTTTTAGCATGTAGTACAGAATGATGGGCAAAGTTGCGATTAACACTACAATGCTGGATACAACGCCGATCAAATTGGACATGGAATTGGTAACCCAGGTAATAGTATCGCTAAGAAATTCTGATAAACGGGCCGCGACGTCAGAGTCCCCTTTGAAAAAACGCGAAAGTGTCGGATTCTCCCTCAATGCATTGAACTGATCCTGCAAACCTTGCACGAGGTAAGGAGTGTTATCAATAAAGTTCTGAATTTGTTCTTGAAGTGTCGGCCAGACTAGAATCCAGAAGAGAACGAACAAGCCGGCAATCAGAAAATAAATGAGCAGGATGGAGAACGCCCGGTTTAATTTTCTTTTCTCAAGGATTCTTACTAACGGACGCAGCAGGTAGTACATGAACCCTGATAACATCATGGGAACAAGTAATAATTTGAAAATGGCACCCAGTGGGGCGAAGAGAAACATTACTTTGGAGCCTAAGTACAAAATCAGTAAAAAGGCGATAATAGCAAGGCTTGTCCGAAAATACTTCTGTTGTGGCAATAAAAACATCCCCCAAAATTCAAATTTATGTCTATGTAGTTTAATAACCCTAATTTACAAGTATTGATTCAAAAGCGGGCAATTCCTTTTAGGTAGTTCTTGGCATACCCATATAGAGGTTCTAGTTACAAAGGTTACGCCAAGTAAAAAGTTCGCAATTTAACAAGGGGATATAACTATTTCTCTGCTTTTTCACAGATTATCTTGACTTTCGTCTATGAGATTTTCTAGTGGATAAAGTGAAGATTTCAGGAACTACATCTTCGCCTCCGGTTTCTTTGGTAACTTGTCTTGCTTTAACAAGAGATAAAAAGGAAAAAATCTCACCTAAGGCTACAAGTCCAGCTGCGATGATCTCATAATCCTCAGCGCTAAGTTCTGCGGATTCCACTGGATTATTGTTATTGGTGGTCCCATTCTTATTAGCATTGCTGTTGCCTTTATTTCTCCCGCTGTTTCTTCCATTGGCCATTTCTGATCACCCGCTTTTCCCGGTATGTATTATTAATATGTTATAAATGCCGCATATGAGATAGGCAATTCGGATGTAATTTTGCACTGTCTCTTTTTAGCACTTTACACAGGATGAAAACGCTGTTAAAATCATAAACGAGCACAAACGATCAATAACGGTCATATATAATCGATTAACGGTCAATAAAATTCATAGATGAGCGCAAGGAATTGCACAGGTCGCGCTGTCACATAAAGGAGCGAGCCACGATGATGTTTGAGGAAGAGAGAAAACAAAAAATCGTGCTTTTTGTGGAAAAGAACTCCAGAGCTTCTGTACAGGAGCTAAGTCAGGAAATGGGCGTATCTGAGTCTACTGTGCGCCGTGATCTGAAGGAGCTGGAAGAAGCCAAGCTATTAAAGCGTACTCATGGCGGAGCGGTTTCCCTGCAGAGCGTCAATTTTGAAGCGGCTTATCCTGATAAGGAAGACCATTTATTGGATGAGAAGCAACGGATTTCCCGTAAGGCCGTGGAGATGATTCAGGAGGGGGACGCAATACTGCTTGATGCAGGAACAACAACACTGCAGATTGCCAGAGAGCTGAAGAACTTTTCGAATATCAAAGTCATTACGAACTCGATTATGGCGCTGAATGAGCTGCGGGATTGCCGCAATATCGAAGTCTCAATTACAGGCGGTATGCTTCGCCCGGATACGATGGCTTTTGTTGGACCGATGACAGAACGTTCCTTAGATATGGTGAGAGTAGATAAAACTTTTCTTGCCACTAATGGACTGGATTTGCGGGAAGGCATCACAACTCCGAACATGTTAGAGGCAGCTACAAAACGCAAAATGATCGCAGTCGCCAAGCAAGTTATTCTACTGGCAGATCACAGTAAGCTGGGGCAGATATCCTTTAGCAAGGTTGCAGAGGTGACGGAAATGGATCATTGCATTATAGATTCAGGAGCGTCTGACAAATTCATCCGTGAGATCACGCAATTGGGTGTGGATTTCACGCTGGTATAAATTTTATATAGGATAAGCAATTATGAATTACCGTGTGATCGTTTGGAGAAATTACAGATGCCGTACTTGTGATCGGTAATCTATGGCTTAGAAAACCAACATAATTGAGGGATAATCATGATCTATACTGTAACGCTTAATCCTTCCATTGATTATATCGTGGAAGTGGAGGATTTGAGACTGGGTGACTTGAACCGGATGAAACGTGATTTGAAGCTTCCGGGAGGGAAGGGAATTAACGTATCCCGAGTGCTTAATCAGCTTGGGGTTCAGAATAAGGCTATGGGATTCCTTGGAGGCTTCACCGGCCGATATATTGAGGATTGGTTACACGAAGAGTCAATTTCAAGCGATTTCGTGTTTGTTTCTGATGATACGCGGATTAATATCAAGCTCAAGCATGGAGAGGAAACGGAGATTAACGGTGTTGGACCCGTCATTCATGATCCTGAAGCCAATGCGCTATTGCAAAAGCTGGCTGCCCTGAACGCGGAGGATGTAGTGATTTTGTCGGGAAGCGTTCCCCCATCACTGGGTGCAGATTTCTATGACAAGCTTATAGCTGTGTGCAAACAGAGCGGAGCGGAATTCGTCATTGACACTACTGGTGCTGCACTTCAAAAAGCACTGGCGTATCAGCCATTGCTGGTTAAACCGAACCATCATGAGCTCGCAGAGCTGTTCGGCGTAACCATAGATACGAGGGAAGAGATTATTACTTATGGACGCAAGCTGCTGGATGCAGGAGCGAAAAATGTACTGGTTTCCATGGCGGGTGAAGGGGCTTTGTTCATTACGGAGCAAGGGGTATACCACGCCAACGCACCATCAGGTAAAGTGAAAAATTCTGTAGGTGCAGGAGATTCCATGATCGCTGGTTTTGTAGGGACACTGTCTTTGACAGGAGACTTGTTGGAGGCGTTCCGTGCAGGCGTTGCCTCGGGCAGTGCAACCGCATTCTCTGATGACTTAGCGGACAGAGAATTCATTGAACAGCTGAGACCGCTGATCCAAATCTCAGAAGTGTAAGCCGACAGCATTCAAAGTACTTAAGGGAGTTGAGCATGATGAGAATAACGGATTTAATGATAAAAGAAACGATGATCATGGATCTAAAAGCTACAACTAAGGAAGCTGCAATTGATGAATTGATTGCGAGTCTTGCTGCAAGTGGCCGAATTAATGATCCGATCCTTTTTAAAGAGATGATTCTGAAGCGCGAAGAGCAGTCCAGCACTGGGATTGGCGGCGGCATTGCAATGCCGCACGCTAAGACTAAAGCGGTAAATGAAGCGACGGTTGTATTTGCTAAGAGCGCAAAGGGAGTGGAGTTTGAATCCCTTGATGATGAGCCAGCACGTATCTTCTTTATGATTGCCGCTCCAGAAGGAGCAGGCAATATGCATCTTCGTACACTGGCCTCTTTGTCCAGACTACTGATCGATAGCGAGTTCATTGAACAGCTTATGAATACTCAGACTCCTGACGAGGTATCAGCTTTGTTTGATGCCAAGCAGGCGGAAGGTGAAGCTAAGGAGAAAGAGAACGAAGCTGCTGAAACTGCCGCGAAGTCAGAGCCTGAACGTGTAATCGTGGGCAACCCGGATTCCCAAGCTTTTGTCGTAGCTGTAACTGCTTGTCCTACAGGCATTGCACACACTTTTATGGCTGAAGATGCCCTTAAGAAAAAAGCTCTGGAAATGGGAGTTAATATCCGTGTAGAGACGAATGGTTCAGAAGGGGCCAAAAACGTACTTACCCCTGATGAGATTCGGCGTGCAAGCGGTGTAATTGTTGCAGCTGATAAAAAGGTGGAAATGGCCCGTTTTGACGGTAAGCCTGTACTGCAAAGACCTGTAAGTGATGGCATCCGTAAGCCGGAAGAGCTTATTCGTAAAGCTATGAATGGGGAAGCGCCGATTTATCACAATGAAGGTCGCGGTGGCAATGACGAAGGGTCTAAAGAGAAATCTGGCAGTATCGGCAGTAAAATATATAAGGACTTAATGAATGGGATCTCCCACATGCTCCCGTTTGTAGTCGGTGGCGGTATTCTGCTAGCAATCTCCTTCCTGATTGAACAAGTAGGTGGAGCAGATCATCCGCTGTTCCAGTTACTGCAGACAATTGGTGGTGGAGATGGAGCCTTCCATTTCCTAATTCCAGTCCTTGCTGGATTTATAGCGCTTAGCATTGGTGATCGTCCGGCTCTGATGCCAGGTATGGTTGGGGGTTACATGGCCTTGAATTCCAACGCTGGGTTCCTCGGCGGGCTGGCTGCTGGTTTCTTGGCGGGTTATGTAATTATCGGATTACGTAAAGTATTTGCAGGACTGCCTAAAACACTTGACGGACTGAAGCCGATCCTGTTATATCCGGTATTCGGGCTTCTAATTACCGGTGGATTGATGTATTACCTGTTCGATCCGGTCTTTAGCTGGATCAATGTAGGACTGATTGATTGGCTTAATGATCTTGGAACTGTTAATGCTGTTATTCTGGGTCTGGTTCTCGGTGGCATGATGGCCATAGATATGGGTGGACCTTTCAATAAAGCTGCTTATACTTTTGCCATCGGTGTATTCACTACCAGTGGCAATACCAACGGCTTCATGATGGCTGCTGTAATGGCGGGGGGGATGGTGCCTCCACTTGCAATAGCACTGGCTTCTACTTTCTTTAAGAATAAATTCACGGAAGAAGAACGTAAATCAGGCTTAACGAACTATGTGCTGGGCTTGTCGTTCATTACGGAAGGGGCCATTCCATTCGCCGCAGCCGATCCGCTTCGTGTCCTAACCTCTTGTATTCTTGGTTCGGCCGTTGCTGGAGGTCTTACACAGCTTTGGAATATCAACGTGCCGGCTCCGCATGGCGGGATCTTTGTAGCTGCCCTTTCAAGCCACGCGCTGTTGTTCCTCTTAGCTGTTCTGATCGGTTCGGTCATCTCCGGATTGATGCTCGGATTATGGAAGAAACCGCTTGAAGCAAAGTAACTTTATAAATAAATTGAACTGCTGGGTGCCAGAATTTTCATTCTGGCACCCAGCAGTTTTTGCATGGACATTAATCACCCACCTCCTCGCCCATAGGTAGATTTATCTCCATAAATGAGGTTTAATTTTATATAATTGAAAATATATATAATCAGAAGGAAAAGGAGCGAGCGAGATGATATTACATAAGGGGGAAGTCTTGTTCCGCCAAGGAGACAGCTGTGATTTTTTATTTAAGGTAAAAAGCGGGCTGTTCAAGGTCACAAGACTTCATGAGAATGGGAACATGGTGTTATTCAACATCCTGTATCCCGGTGAGATGGTTCCCCATCATTCACTCATTTCGCCAAAGGAGGCGCATGGAACGGCAGTTGCGATGATGAAGAGCGAGGTGGAGGCAGTTCCATCAGCAGAATGGTATCAACAACTGCGGGATGATTCTGGTCAAGCGATGGAAATCGCCAGACTGCTTCAGGAGAAGGTACGGTTTATGCAGACACGGCTGGATCATCTGACTGTAGGTACACCTGCAGAACGTATGGAATTGCTAACCCGCTGGTTTAATGACTACTCTCATGGCGCAGCGCTAACAGAGTTATTGACCCAGGAAGAAATAGGACAATTGATCGGTGTAAGACGTGAAACAATCAACCGTTTGCTGCGGAGTACAGAGTGATTCCTGCTTTTTTCTGGCAAACTGTTTAGAGTAGGGTGGCTCCGTGGTATAATGTAAACAGAACTTATCAAATTAGAGAAAGGATCAGGATACCATGTGTCCCCGAAGGACGATTCCCCAAAGGACGATTTGGAAACGTTATGATCTGTCTTATACTTAGCTTCCCTGTAGAAGGTGCGTAAACCGTTGTTACTTGACGAACCGCCTCTGCGAGGGGAAGGAGTATATATATGCGAAGGAGCAATACCTCCGGTTTTACCCGTCGTAGAGGTTGGTGGGACGTCTAGCCGCCATATACGATAAGGGGAGACCTGTATGAGGAACCACAATTACGGAGTGAATGTACTGCTCCGATTGACAGTCATTTTGTTTGGAACATTTTTGCTTGCATTTACTTATTATCACATCAATTTTCAGAATCATTTGTCAGAGGGCGGATTCGTAGGATTATCGCTGCTTGGCAAATACGTATTAGGAATTTCACCTTCGATTTCAACTCTGCTTCTAGACGTTCCAGTACTCTTGATAGCATGGATGTTCAAAGGGAAAGCGTTCGTGTGCAACACTTTTGTTTCTGTAGGAGCTTTTACAATCTTCTATGGTCTCATGGAACGTTATTCCGGTTTGGTCATCAACTTGCAGGACAATTTGGCATTAGCAGCTCTATTGTCCGGCGTACTGACAGGTTTAGGAGCGGGAATTATCCTGCGGAGTGGCGGGGCTAGCGGTGGAGACGATATTTTGTCGCTGCTGGTTAGTGAATGGAAGGGAATCAAAGTAGGTACGGTATTCATCATGATGGATGTAATCGTTCTGGCACTATCACTCTTTTATATGCCTGTTAAAGAAACGATGTATACAGTGATGGCAGTAGTCGTAGCCGGCTATGTGATCACCTTTACAACCTCTTTAGGCAAACCAAAGCTAGTGAAGGCGCCAAAGATTCAATCTACACTGCGTAAACCGCATGATGGTACGGTAATGTGAAGAAGGCTGGTATAAACAGCTTATTCGGGGATATACTACATTTAAGGTCAGCCAGAGTTTCTGGTTGACTTTTTTTTGCTGGATATGACGTAATTTAAAGGGTGTAGTCCTTAGGGTCGTTGCTCGGACGTTTCGCTCATAACAAAAGGTGGCGTACAGTGAAAATCCTGTACGCCACCTTTTAGTTAACTTAAGACTCACTAGTGCTCGTAATTGAATCGTGCAGAAACATTTGCGGCCAGCTTGTCCTTTTATTTAGCCCACAGCATTCGTGATAGCTTCGCATTCGTCCGAGCAATGACCACTGTGCTGTGTTTCACAGTCCTCACAGCAAATATGCTGAAGATGACAAGCATCGTTAGCACAATTGATAAATTGGTCAGCTGGCTGACCGCAGTGATGGCATCGTCCGACAACGATATCCTCGTCGGTATGATTAATCTGTACGGAAATCCGCTCATCGAAGACATAACATTTGCCATCAAACAGTTGGCCCTGTACCTCAGGGTCTTTACCGTAAGTCACAATGCCGCCATCCAGCTGGTACACCTGTCCAAAACCTTCCTTCATCATAAACCCGCTTAATTTCTCGCAGCGGATCCCGCCTGTACAGTAGGTCAGGATTGGTTTATCCTTAAGGTCGCTCATATTCTCGCGAATCCAGTCCGGGAATTCTTTGAAGCTGTCTACTTCGGGGCGGATGGAGCCGCGGAAATGACCAAGATCGAATTCGTAGCCGGTACGACCATCCAGAATCACCACATCGTCGCGCTGCATCATTTCATAGAAATCTTTAGGCGCCAGATGCTTTCCGGTAATCACGTTAGGGTCCAGTTCATCCTCGACCCGGAACGTCACGAGTTCTTTTTTATAACGAACGAAGATCTTTTTGAAGGCATGACCCTCAGCCTCATCGATCTTGAAGATGATGTCGCTAAACAGAGGGTTTGCGCGCAAATCCTTCATATATTGCTCGGTTTGGGCAACCGTACCTGATAGTGTTCCGTTAATGCCTTCATCTGAGATGAGAATTCGTCCCTTTACATCAAGCTCTTTGCAGTAAGCCAAATGCTCCTGGGCGAATTGTTCTGCATCCGGCACTTTTACAAATTTATAGTATAGCAGAATTGCATATTCCGATTGTGGATTCATTCATTTCACCTTTATCATTAGAATTAGACTACTAAATAAACATTTAAGTATAAAAAGTATTGTAACATATTATCAAGTATTGACAAGAGATGTGGTACAGTAACCTCAAGAAAGCTGGAATAAATAACATTTTTCAGGGATACCGGATTAAGGTCAGCCAGAATCTCTGGTTGATTTTTTTGCTGAATATAGGAGGTTTTCATGGATAGTTAGGATTAGCGAAACCGTGAATCGCCACGCACGTATATATTTTCATTCATAAGTCACATGTTGACTTTAATTATAAGGAGGAACTGCGGGATGAGTGCTCATGAGATTGATTATGCCATTATGGGTGAGGAAATACAGTGTGTAGAGGTGCAGCTTGACCCAGGAGAGAGTGTAATTGCCGAAGCCGGGAGCTTCATGATGATGGATCAGGAAATAACAATGGAGACGATATTTGGCGACGGCAGCGGAGGCTCGCGTGGAAGTGGCTTGATGGGGAAGCTGATGGGCGCGGGCAAACGTCTGTTGACAGGTGAAAGCTTGTTTATGACTGTCTTTACACACAGTGGTTCTTATGGACGTAAAAGTGTCACCTTTGCTGCTCCGTACCCAGGCAAAATCATCCCGCTCGACCTGCAGCAATACGGTGGAAAAATCATCTGTCAAAAGGATTCATTCCTTTGCGCGGCAAAGGGAGTTTCAATCGGTATTGAATTTCAGCGTAAGCTGGGTACCGGCTTTTTTGGTGGTGAAGGTTTTATTATGCAAAAGCTGGAGGGTGACGGACTTTCATTTGTACACTCTGGCGGTTATGTTATGGAACGCACACTTCAACCGGGAGAGACGCTTAAGCTGGACACTGGCTGTTTAGTCGCTATGACGTCTTCGGTGGATTACAATATTGAGTTTGTAAAAGGGGTCAAAACCGCGCTGTTCGGCGGCGAAGGCCTGTTCTTCGCAACGTTGCGCGGACCCGGCAAGGTGTGGGTACAGTCGCTGCCATTCAGCCGAATGGCCGATCGCATCCTGTCCGCTGCCGGCAACAGCGGTCGGAAAGAAGAAGGAAGCGTGCTTGGCGGGCTCGGCAATCTGCTGGATGGTAGATAAGTCTGCGTGAGCGCATTGCACAGCGTGGAAGTAGAGGATATAGAATGTGGAGTGAGCGTGTGAAGTGCTGAGTAGGTGAGGCAGAGAGCGTGCGAAATATGGAGTGAGCGTGGCATTGCTGAGCATATGAGGCAAAGAGCGTGCGAGATGTGGAGTGAGCATGGAAATGCTGAGCATATGAGGCAAAGAGCATACGAAATATGGAGTGAGCGTGGAAATGCTGAGCATATGAGGCGATGAGCGTGCGAGATGTGGAGCATACGAGGTATACAACATTACAAGAGGACGCGTCGTTTCAGCGGTGGCGCTATAGGGTGTGGTGAAACAAGGGCAGAAATGCCCTTGTTTTGCTGTAAAGGTTTAGTATCGCGCGAAAGAAGGGCAAAACTGCCTTTAATTTACTCGACACTGTCAAATGTACGGTATAAATCCCGTAGAATAGAGCCGATGGAGCACATATAGCCAAATGTACGGTATAAATCCCGTAGAATAGAGCCGATGGAGTACATATAGCCAAATGTACGGTATAAATCCCGCAGAATGGAGCCGATGGAGCGTATACGGTCAGATGTACGGTATAAATCCCGTAGAATGGAGCCGATCGAGCGTATACGGTCAGATGTACGGTATAAATCCCGTAGAATAGAGCCGATCGAGCGTATACGGTCAGATGTACGGTATAAATCCCGTAGAATGGAGCCGATGGAGCATATATAGCCAAATGTACGGTATAAATCCCGTAGAATAGAGCCGATCGAGCGTATACGGTCAGATGTACGGTATAAATCCCGCAGAATGAAGCTGATGGAGCACCTACGGTCAGATGTACGGTATAAATCCCGTAGAATAGAGCCGATCGAGCGTATACGGTCAGATGTACGGTATAAATCCCGCAGATAGAGCCGATGGAGCACATATAGCCAAATGTACGGTATAAATCCCGTAGAATGGAGCCGATAGAGCGTATACGGTCAGATGTACGGTATAAATCCCGTAGAATGGAGCCGATGGAGCATATATAGCCAAATGTACGGTATAAATCCCGCAGATAGAGCCGATGGAGCACATATAGCCAAATGTACGGTATAAATCCCTTAGAATAGAGCCGATGGAGCACATATAGCCAAATGTACGGTATAAATCCCGCAGAATGGAGCCGATGGAGCACTCCTACAGTCAAATGAGCGGTATAAATCCCGCAGATGAGCTACTCCAACAAGCAATAAGTTACTTATGTTCGATGGGATATCACCGTTCGGCGTCTGCAATATCAACTTTAAATTGTCCTCCACTACCGCTACCACTACTACTGTTACTGCTACCACCACCACTCCTGTATCTTTAAACCAATTTATAGTTTGTTAGAGCCGTAATGAGCTATGCTCATTTACGGTTTTTTATGTTTTTTAAGTAATGGTTGGCCGAAGTAGATGACCACTCAGGTACAATTGGGATAGTTTAATTGATAACTATATAATACCAGCTCATGAGTAGCTGGTTCAGTTATGATGTGTTCAACACTATTTCGTACTTTGGAGGAATGTATATTGCTAATGGACGTGGAATTTGGCAAGGAAATTGAGAGTGCTATTTGTTGGGCTAAGGAGCGGCTGGGGTCGCAGGAGTATCCGCTGCGTTGTCTTGCTTTTGTTGAGGATGCATATGAAAGAAGCAATGGGATCGAAATGTGGGGAGGCAGCGATGCACGCGAATCCGCAGAGCTGTACGATGCGCACAAGAATCCGGGGGCTCCGCCAGCTGGCGCGTTTGTTTTTTATGCTTGCTCAGGTTTGGTGGACGGTGAGCTTAAGGATTGGGGGCATGTAGCTTTGGCCCTTGGGAATGGCGAGGCCATTCATGCCTGGGATATAGTTAGGATAGATCACTACATGGAAATTTGCCATCTGCAAGCTGCTCCGGGCTGGAGCCAACCAGAACTTATCGGCTGGGCACCTGTAGAGAGAGTTCTTGCCGGGATTCAGAAGAAACAATGGGACTAGTTGATATCCTTAAACCTAACTTATCCAAGAACCTAGAAGGTGCCGTAAACAGGTGCTTCATGGGTTCTTTTTTCTTCCTTCCGATTTGACTAACCCTATGCACGGTGTATATATTATTTGGCAGACCCCCTTATATTGTTAAGGCTGGACCGGAGGCATGATATGTTCAAAATATTTATTATAGAAGATGACCGTGGACTTGTGGCTTTGCTGCAGGATTATTTACATAAGTTTGGATATGAAACGCAGGCGGTGAGTGATTTTGAGCGGGTCCGCACTCAGTTTGAGGCGTTCACGCCACATCTGGTACTCCTTGATGTTAATTTGCCCAAATATGATGGTTATTACTGGTGCCGCCAGATTCGCGGAATTTCAACCTGCCCTATTCTTTTTATATCTGCCCGCGATGGCAAAATGGACCAAGTAATGGCGCTGGAAAATGGAGCCGACGATTATATCACTAAGCCTTTTGATTACGAAATCGCGATGGCCAAAATCAAAAGTCAGCTGCGGCGCGCCTACGGCACCTATGCCGGTGGGAATAATGAACGCACACTAAACGTTGCCGGAATGACGCTGGATGTAGAGCGGCTAATCCTTACCCGAGGCGAAGCTAAAGTGGACTTAAGCCACACGGAAGCCAAGATACTAGATGAGCTAATGCAAAAATCAGGCGTCATCGTTACCCGGGACAGGCTGCTCGAAAAAATATGGGATGATCAAGCCTTCGTGGATGAAAATACCTTAAATGTATATGTTACACGTGTACGCAAAAAACTTGCCGCTCTCGCTATCACAGATGGACTACAAACCGTGCGCGGTCAAGGCTATCGTTTGATTCCGAATTGGGGGGATGAGGAATGAAATTGTTATTACGGGAACAGTTCCCCCTGATCGTGGTCTATCTAGCCCAGCTAGTCCTGATCACATTAGTGTATCGGCTGGATGGAGGCAGCGGTCTGAATGTAAGTTTATATGCCGCGCTGCTCAGCACTTGTCTACTGATTGGCTACCTCGCTTACCGTTACGTCACCAATCGCACGTTCTATGAACGTTTGGAGACTACGCCCTCCTCTCTCGATGAGGCAGGTGGCCCTACACAGGATTCTCCGCTAGCCGTAAGCTTGCGAGGTTTACTGGGGTCGCAATTCCGCCTCTACAAAAATGATTTGCACAGCTACCGCCACAAATTAGAAGAGCATATTCACTTTATTAATCAATGGGTACATGGCATGAAGACGCCGTTGTCTGTCATTCATCTGATCATTCAGGATAAGGATGGTCCGCCTTTTACGGCAATTGGTGATGAACTGGATCGTCTGAAAAAAGGACTGGATACCGTGCTTTATACGGCCCGTCTGGATACTTTCGAGCACGATTTTTATGTGGAACGGCTGAATTTGGAGACCATCGTACGTGGTGTGACCTCTGAGCAGAAGCGTCTTTTTATTCGAAAAAGAGTATTTCCAGCTATACAAATAGATGAGCAGATTACCGTAACCACGGATGAAAAATGGCTCACTTTTGTCCTTACGCAGCTGATTACGAACGCTGTACGTTATACGACAGAAGAGGGCAAACATGTTTATTTCCAAGGGATGGTCACGGAAGATAAGCAGACTGTGCTTGAGATCCGGGATGAAGGAGTAGGCATACCAGCAGGAGATCTGCCGCGCGTGTTCGATGCTTATTTTACCGGGGTGAATGGACGAACCTTCCAGGAATCTACGGGGATGGGTTTATATCTCGTGAAGCAGATCTGCGGCAAGCTTGGACATGAGGTGAGTATCCGTTCCGAAGAAGGAAGCGGGACCACCGTGCGGATTGTATTTAGGGAGCAGCATATAACAAACCTTACAAATGTGTAAGGGCATTGTAAGTTTCAGAAATAGCAGCCTATGTGTACACTTTGTATAATGAAGGCAATCCAGTCGAAAGAAGGAGAGGTAACACTTGCCCATTCTAGATGTTCATAATTTATCAAAAATATATGAGGGTAAAGTGTCCACTCAGGCGCTGAATCATATCCGCTTTTCTGTAGAAAAGGGGGAGTTTGTTGGCATAATGGGTCCATCCGGGAGCGGGAAAACAACGCTGCTCAACACGATTGCCACCATCGACCAACCGACCTCCGGTCAGATTCTAATCAAAGGCCGAGATCCTAATCTGCTTAGCAGAAAAGAAAAGGCGCTTTTTCGCCGTCATGAGCTAGGCTTCGTCTTTCAGCATTTTAATCTACTGGATACGCTCACTGTAGAGGAAAACATCGTATTACCTTTAACGCTTGCAGGTGCTCGTGTCCCAGAGATGGAGAGCAGGCTGAAAGAGGTCACTACCTTGCTTGGCATCGAACATTTGCTGAAGAAGCGCACGTACGAGGTCTCAGGCGGACAAATGCAGCGGGCGGCTATCGCCCGGGCGATGATTCATCGTCCATCGTTAATTTTGGCGGATGAGCCCACAGGCAATCTGGACTCCAAAGCCTCAGGGGAAGTCATGAATATGTTGACAGAGGTGAATAAGGAAGAAGGAGCTACGGTGCTGATGGTCACACATGACGCAGTGGCGGCAAGCTTTTGCAACCGGGTCATCTTTATTAAAGACGGACGTTTCTATAGTGAAATGTACAAGGGCAGTAATAGAGGCGCTTTCTTCCAAAGTATTATTGATATGCTGTCTCTGCTTGGGGGAACCAGCCATGACCTTTCGGCAATTCGCTTATAGGAATGTAACACGTAATAAACGCAAATATGCCGCTTATTTTGTCGTCAGTGCTTTTTCGGTGATGATCTTTTTCGTGTGCGCTTTGTTTATTTACCATCCGGATATTTCAAAGAGCTTAATTTATAGTACGGCGGCTCATACGATGATGGTGGCAGAGGCAATTATTTATGTCTTTTGTTCTTTGTTCGTACTCGTATCCGTTGGATCCTTCCTGCAGTCGCGCAAGATGGAGTTTGGAATTTTATTGATGCATGGAATGACGAAGAGACAGCTGAACACCATGGTTTTTCTGGAAAATATGATGATCGGCACCTCTGCCATCCTGACAGGTACCCTTCTCGGGTTACTTCTGGGCAAATTATTTTTGATGATCGGATCTACTTTTTTGGGAATTCCCCTGTTAACCTTTCATCTCCCATGGCAGGCACTTGTGCTTACGATTTGCAGCTTCGTGTTATTGTTTTTTCTGATATCGCTTTGCACCTTTGTTTTTATCGGCAATGAGTCACTGATGCATCTGTTTCAGGGAGAGCGTAAGGCAGAAGAAGAACCCAAAGTATCCTTTGTATTATCTATTATTTCTGCTGTACTGCTGATCAGTGGTTATTATATGGCGGCTACTGCAAAAGCTGCTTCCGTAGAGAAAGTCATGTTTCCGGTCGTTGCGATTACGGTTATCGGGACGTATCTCTTTTATACCCAGCTAAGTATTTGTTTGGTTAAGCTGCTTAAGGACATTCGGCGCTTGTATTGGCATCGTACGAATATCATCACTTTATCCGGTTTGTCCTACCGCTGGAAAGAGAATGGCCGGATGTTTTTTATGGTGACGATTGTATCCGCAGTCTCCTTCACTTCCGTAGGGGTATTTGCATCGATACATACACTTTCCAGAGAGCTGAAATTGGATTATCCCGCAGCAGTGGGTTATGTAGCCAAAGGAAATCAGACGGGTGTACCCTTTGATCAGCATCTGAACGAAATTAAGGAAGAGCTCAAGACGCACGGACTCCCTTATGAAGCGCTTAGTATCCCGATTAAATATGCTGAGGTCGAAGCTCAGACTGGACCCGATCGCACTTTACGCCTTCCCTTGATTGCTTTCAGTGATTATAATCTCGCCCTGCAACGTGCAGGTTTCCCAACAGATGAGCGTGCTCTGGTGGGCAACGAAGGTCTGGTGATGATTGGTTCGCAGCGGGATCGCAGTTTAACAGAAGGCAGAGTAAAAGCGGTCTATTCCTTGCAGCAAGGACTTGCCATTAAAGAAATAGGTTATACCGAGCAAGTCCCCATTGCCGAATATTTATTGCCGGAGCTGGATGGTAGAGATGGCGGGGATTTTAGTGGTGTCGTGATCAGTGACGAGCTTTACAGTGCTATTGATCCCGTGCAGACGGATCTTTATACAGGTTTTTATGTAGAGGATTTTCCGCAGACGGTAGGTATCGCAGCTGATCTTGCCCATAAAGGCAAACAGTCCTATGAAAGTGATTCTCCGTATGCGATTGTGATCAGCGGCACGCTGTTTGAGCTTCAGAAAACATTGTATAACACAATGCTTTTTGCTTCCTTGCTGGTGGGTACTGTCTTTTTTATTGCGGCAGGCAGCTTTCTTTACTTCCGGTTATATACCGATCTTGATCATGATCGCAATCAATATTCCACTTTGTCCAAGATGGGGCTTACGGATAAAGAACTCAATCGAATAGTTACGATTCAGCTGTCTTTGTTGTTTTTTGTGCCGGTCGGAATAGCTATTTTACACAGTGTGTTTGCCTTTATTGCGCTTCAACGGTTGTTCTACTTATCTATCGCAACGGAGACAGGCGCGGTGTTACTCGGATATTTGGCTGCTCAAGGACTATACTTCTTTTTTATTCGCAGCCGCTATTTACGCAACCTGAAGAAGAACTTGATATGAGAAATGGGGATAACAAGATGCAAGCATGGATTACAGATTTTATGGAGCAGTTTGGTTACTTCGGTATTTTTCTGATGCTGGCCTTTGAAAATATATTTCCACCAATTCCTTCAGAAGTGATCCTGCCCTTTGGAGGATTTATGACGACTACGACGAGCTTGACGATCCTTGGTGTAATCATTGCTGCCACGGCTGGTTCACTACTGGGTGCAGTAATTCTCTATTATATTGGCCGATTATTGGATGTGAGCCGGTTAGAGAAACTGGTTGAACGCTGGGGGGGCCTAATTCGCGTCACTAAAAAAGATATCCACAAGGCTGACGCCTGGTTTGATAAATATGGCTATTGGACTGTATTGTTTTGTCGGATGGTTCCGCTGGTCCGCAGTCTGATTTCGATTCCGGCGGGAATGTCGGGCATGAAATTTGGAGTATTTATGATCTTCACAACGATTGGCACATTGGGATGGAATTTGCTGCTTGTGCTTATTGGCGCGGCTTTAGGAGAATCCTGGGAAGACATTGCTATGTACATGGACGTGTACTCCAATGTAGTCTATGTACTAATTGCTGGTGGATTAGTTATTCTTGGGTTTCTGTACTTCCGCAAACGCAGCCGGAGAATGAACACTGAGGGCTAAGCGGGTAGTGGACTGATAATAGAAATGACTATTAAAAAGGAGGGAAACACATGGAGCTATTAACGATTATTAAAGCCATTATTTTGGGGCTTGTTGAAGGTTTAACCGAATTTGCTCCAGTATCCTCCACGGGTCATATGATTATTGTTGATGATATGTGGCTGAAATCACAGGAGTTATTTGGACAATATACGGCAAATACCTTCAAAGTAGTTATTCAACTGGGTTCAATATTAGCGGTTGTTGTGATTTTTAGAAATCGGTTCATTGATTTGTTAGGCTTAAAGCGTTTCAGCCGTAAGCAGTTGGATCCTGTAACAGAGGAGCTACCGCAGTTGGAGCAGGGCGGGCATCTCAAGCTGACTCAGGTTCTGGTAGGGTTAGTGCCTGCAGGTGTGTTAGGTGTTCTGTTTAATGATTATATTGATGAGCATTTATTCTCTACCTCAACAGTGTTAATTGGTCTAGTGATTGGGGCTGTATTAATGATTATTGCCGATCTGTTTGGGCCGAAGAAGATCAGAACTGAGAGTGTAGATCAGATTACATACAAACAGGCACTTGGTGTAGGTCTTGTACAGTGTTTTTCGTTATGGCCTGGATTTTCACGCTCGGGCTCGACGATTTCTGGTGGCGTACTCCTCGGGATGAGCCATCGTGCCGCTGCTGATTTTACGTTTATTATGGCAGTACCCATCATGGCAGGTGCCAGTTTGTTGTCACTGATGAAAAACTGGCAATATTTCACCATGGATGCATTGCCGTTTTTTATCGCAGGCTTTATTAGTGCCTTCCTATTTGCGCTGTTATCGATGCGATTCTTCTTAAAACTGATCAATCGTATCAAGCTCTTACCGTTTGCTATATACCGTATAATTCTTGCTGCTGTAGTATATTTCGTATTTTTCTAAGTCCGTTATAAGGAATCGATATAACAGAAGCCCCAGTAATCTATTGCAGATTGCTGGGGCTTTCACGTATGATGACATCAGATTAAGACACTCAAATGATGAATGATATCGGAGACAGGTGCTGACCGGGAAATAGTAATTCGGTAGGCTTAATAGGGAAATTCGGTTCGAAGCCGATGCGGTCCCGCCACTGTAACGGAAGAATCTCGAGCAACAGAGGTCACTGGCAATTTACTACTGCTGGGAAGACTGTTCAAGATGTTGACGCCGCTAGCCAGGAGACCTGCCTGTTTCAACAGCACTGCTTCACCTACGGAAGATAGGGAGGTGTTAGACGTTAACCATGGGTATATCATGGGCGTCTTTCCCTTTGACTTTTTTAGGGAAGGGCGCTCTTTTTTATAGGAAAGCAAGTAGCTTTGGAGTTTGAAATAAGAGATGGAAGAGGGAGTGTATCGAGATGATGAATAAAGTAAAAGTAAGCAATCTTGGATATCCGAGAATCGGAAAGAACCGCGAGTGGAAAAAGACACTGGAAGCCTACTGGCAGGGGAAAATAAATGAGGAGCAATTCCGCTCCGAAATGGCAGCAATTCAGCTGCAGCATTTGAAGACCCAGCAAGAGGCAGGAATTGAGCTTATTCCGGTGAATGATTTTACTTTTTATGACCATGTGTTGGATACGGCTGTTATGTTTGGAATTGTACCTCCACGGTACACGTATGATGGCGGCGACATCGGGCTTGATCTTTATTTTGCAATGGCCCGTGGTAATGCTGAGGCTACTGCCTGTGAGATGACCAAATGGTTCAATACGAACTATCACTATATCGTTCCAGAGATCGGCACACAAACACCACGCCTGACTGAAAATAAACCTCTAGCGGCTTATCGTTTTGCTAAATCGCAGGCAGGGATTGAAGGTAAACCGGTACTTTTAGGTCTGTATACCTTCCTTAAGCTGTCCAAAGGTTACGCAGCGGCAGATATCGCCAAGATTGCTGCACGTTTTGTTCCAGTCTATGTTCAACTGCTACAGGAACTGAAGCAAGAAGGGGTAAGCTGGGTACAAATCGATGAGCCAGCGATTGTTACAGGCATAAGTAAAGAAGAATTAACACTGCTTAACTCGATATACACAGAAATTGCCGGCTCCGTGCCGGGCTTGAATATTATTTTACAGACGTATTTTGAAGCTGCTGAACCGTTGGAAGCACTGCTAGAGTTGCCTGTTCAAGGCTTGGGTCTTGACTTTGTGCACGATGGTGGAGCAAATCTGGCTTCTATCGAACGTCTTGGCTGGCCGAAGGACAAATGGCTGGGTGCCGGAATTATTGATGGACGGAACATCTGGCGTTCCGATTTAGACGCTAAGCTGCAACTGGTAGAAAAGCTCAGTGTTCATGTGCCGCTTGATCGTCTTATTCTTCAGCCTTCTTGCAGTCTGCTGCATGTCCCAGTCACCGTTCAAGGTGAGGTGAAGCTGAAGGCGACAGTTAAGAATGCGTTAGCTTTTGCCGATGAGAAGCTTGCAGAGCTTAGTCTGCTCGGAGCAGCCCTCGCAGATAAAGGAGAAGCTTCTAAAGCAGCGCTGGCCGCTAGTCGTGAAGCTATTGCAGCATTCCGCGCACTACCTGAGCGTGGCCGTAAGGATGTGGCGGAGCAAGTGCTTGCACTTGCAGCTTTGCCGGACCAACGCAGTTTGCCTTTTGCTGAACGCTTAAAGGTGCAGCAAGAGAAATGGCAGCTTCCACTTCTGCCAACCACTACAATTGGTAGCTTCCCGCAGACAGTAGAAGTGCGTCAGGCGAGATTGAAATGGCGTAAAGGGGTCTGGAATCAGGAGCGTTATGATGGATTTGTTCGTGAGCAGATCGCGGATGCAATTACCTTCCAAGAAAAGCTAGGTCTGGATGTTCTGGTCCACGGTGAGTTCGAGCGTACAGATATGGTGGAGTTTTTCGGAGAAAAGCTGGACGGATACTTGTTTACTAGTAATGGCTGGGTTCAATCCTACGGTTCCCGTTGCGTTAAGCCACCGGTGATCTACGCGGATGTTGCATTTATACAGCCTATGACTGTTAAAGAAAGTGTCTATGCACAATCGTTGACGAAGCTTCCGGTTAAAGGAATGTTGACGGGTCCTGTAACTATCCTCAATTGGTCATTTGTACGTGATGATCTCAGCCGGGAAGAGGTAGCCAATCAAATTGCTCTTGCCCTTCGCCATGAAGTAAAAGCGCTAGAAGATGCAGGCATCGAAATGATTCAAGTGGATGAGCCGGCTATACGTGAAGGACTTCCGCTTAAGGCAGAAGACCGTGAGCATTACCTGAACTGGGCAGTGAAGTCGTTCCGCGTTGCTACGAACCATGTGAAGGCTACGACACAAATTCATACGCATATGTGCTATAGCGAATTCAATGACATGATCGATTCCATATCGGCTATGGATGCTGATGTAATCTCCATTGAGACTTCACGTAGCCATGGGGAGCTGATTATCAGCTTTGAGGAGCAGGCCTATGATAAAGGAATCGGTCTTGGAGTGTATGACATCCATAGCCCGCGGGTTCCGGCTGTAGAAGAAATGACGGCGAATATCGATCGTGCGCTGCGGGTGCTGGACCCTGAACAGTTCTGGATTAATCCGGATTGCGGTCTGAAAACACGTGGCTGGCAGGAGACAGAGGATGCACTACGTAATATGGTAAGCGCTGCTGCTATTGCGAGGGAAAAGTCAGGGGTTATTGCTTCAAAATAGACATAAATAAATTAGAGCCAGGGTAATTTACCCTGGCTTTTTAGTTCACTTATTTTTTTATAATCAGCTACTTGATAATAATTCTCAATCTTGTTAGAATGAAAAAGAAAAAGAAGGAACCGTGGAGGGTCCCTTCAGGCATTTACTTATTTACTTTCGAAAGTTTTGCAATCTGTTTCTTCTGCGCGTTTTGGTTCTTGGGAGCTGTGGAAAGCTACGAAGATCGATTCAGCGCTGCATTTGTTCTCTTCTGCCCAGTGGGTGCAGGAGTTAACTTCACAAACTACGTCTTTTGCCATGAGGGTTCACCTCCCCTTATAGTAATTGATAGTATCATTCAATGAACGGCTCTGTTCAGCAAGGTGGAGCTTGTCTCAACAAAGCCGTGTCACGCCCTCATTCATTATGAATAGAGGGTATTTGGCTTTTTTACTAGGTTAGACGTGGTAATTGTACCAAATAATGAGTTTGTAAGCAAATGAGTTCTTTAACTTTCGGGTCACCTTCCCACATCAAAAATATGTCCAATAAGAGCCGCAGAAATGCGGCTTTTTGTGTATTCAACATGAAAGACCAAAAGAAATTTACCGAAATTCCATATTCCAGTGCAACCTTCCAAGTTTTGGGGCGTTATAGAAATGAGAGACGGAAGAGATCTGTACAAAACATGACATTCCGTAACGTTACAATGCTAGGGATAACCACTACACTTTTGGAGGAATGAGAATGCGCAAATGGGGTCTGCATTACTTATGTTTATTAATTCTTGCGGTGGTATTGGCAGGTTGTGGCTCGGGTGATAACAATTCGGCGGCAGACAAATTAGCTGGTGACGGCGGAAATACGAGTAATTCTGCTGCAGCAACCACTGAGCAATCTTCGAAAGCTACATTAGCGGATAAGAGCACCTCAGCAGAAGCTGAGACAGCAGCGGGAGGCAACGAAGCCCCAGTTGAAAAAGGTTTGACATCAGAGAACACGGATCAAGGGAACGCGGGATTCACGGGCAGTGATGTCGTGGAAGGATTGAACAAGAAGCTAATCTATCATGCCAATCTGACTATGGAAGTAGAAGATTACGGTAAAGCTCAGACTGAAATCCGCAACATGGTAACGATGGCTAAAGGATATATTATAGAGTTTAACGAAAACATGTCGCAATATGAGCAAGGAGGGACGTTTATCCTTAAGGTGCCTGCCTCCGGGTTCTCTCCTTTTCTGAATAATTTGGAAAAAGTAAAACACGAATCGCTACAGCGCAGTATTCAAGGTCAGGATGTCTCGGAGGAGTATGTTGATCTGGAGTCGCGTCTAAAGGCAAAGCAGTTAATGGAAGCTCAATACACAGAGTTTATGAAAAAAGCAACGAAATCAAGTGATCTGGTCGCCTTTGCAAACGAGCTTGGTTCGATTCAAGAAACGATTGAGCAGATCAAAGGCAGAATGCGATATATAGATCAGAACGTATCCTTTTCAACGGTAGAGCTTAGAGTGTACCAGACGGATGAGAGCTTAGCCGTGAAGGAAAAGGCAGAGCAAGGTCCATTGCTAGAACGGGCATCGGATGCTTTAAAAGGAAGCCTGAACGCACTATCTGTTATGTTTCAGTGGATTTTTGTAATTCTTGCAGGTGCATTGCCGATTCTAATCGGTGCGGGCATTATTTTAGTCATCGTTTGGTTTGCCCGCAAAAATATCCGTGCACGACGGGAGCAGCAGACCCAGCGGATACGGCAGGAAAATCGGGAACTGAAAAAGGCGGTACTCCCTGGACCAGCAGAGCCAAAGGTGACAACCTCAATAAAGGATAAGAAAGCTAACGAGGACGAGAATAAAGAATAAGCTTCTATGAATTAAAAAGCCTCCAATTCATGGTATACCGTGAATTGGAGGCTTTTCTTTTCTGTAAGACAGTACAGTATTCGCTTTTATCGAAGATTAGGCAGGCTGGAAGAGTACACGATACTCGCCATAGCCCTCTTTCTCCAGATCCTCTTTTGGTATAAAGCGCAGTGCCGCTGAATTAATGCAGTAGCGCAGGCCGTTTTCCCCTGGACCATCGTCGAAGACATGACCTAGATGGGAATCTGCTACTTTGCTGCGCACTTCTGTGCGAACCATCAAATGGCTGAGGTCCGTCTTTTCCTTCACGGCGTAATCGCGAATCGGACGTGTAAAGCTGGGCCAGCCACAACCGGAATCGTATTTATCCTGCGAACTGAATAATGCTTCACCAGATACGATATCTACATAAATGCCTTCTCCGTGGTGATCCCAAAAATCATTTCGGAAAGGTGACTCTGTAGCGCTATTCTGAGTGACTTCATATTGAAGTGGCGTCAGACGTTCTTTTAAGCTTAGTTTGTCTTCTTTATGTGTCCAGTGGGTTTCGATAAAATCCTCTCGGCCGGAACCCTTACGGTAACGTTTGTAGTGGCCCGGGTTCTTACGATGGTAGCCCTGATGATATTCTTCGGCAGGATAGAAGGTTGCTGCCGGGAGGATCGGGGTAACAATCGGGCTAGCGAATCGGCCGCTTTCTTGCAAAGCTGCCTTGGAAGCCTCTGCTTGTTGCTTCTGCTCTTCAGAATGGGTGAAGATAGCCGTTCCGTAAGAGGTGCCGCGATCATGGAATTGTCCACCCGCGTCGGTTGGGTCAATTTGCTGCCAGAATAACTCAAGCAGCTTGCTATAAGGGAAAATTTCTGGATTGAACGTAATTTGTACGGCTTCAACATGTCCTGTAGTTTCGGAGCATACCTCTTCATAGGTAGGATTCACTGTATGCCCGCCAGTATAGCCGGAGACGACACTAATAATGCCTGGCAATTCCTCGAACGGCGAGACCATGCACCAGAAGCATCCACCTGCAAAGGTTGCTTTTTCCGCCTTGGAATTTATATGGTTAGTCTGATGTTCACTCATTAATATCCCTCCATTCATGTAATGCAATTAAATAGATCACAATCTAATTATAAAGCAAATAACCACAGCCTGCCAGCTTACGCCAAATAAGCTCTCTGTTACCTAGTGTTTTTTACTTCCTGTGAACTGTAACGAAAGCTTAGTCCGGCTATAATAAGCACAATGGCATAAACAATGATGGCTATAATCGCATTTCCAGGGTTCTGGAACAGTTGATCCCCAAGGAAGGCATACAAGGCGATGCCTGGGATTTTTCCAATAGCTGAGGCAGCAAGATAACTCCAGAAGGGCAGTCCGGCTGCTCCGGCATAGATGTTAACTGCTGTCTGCGGGATAATCGGCAAGAGACGTGCTAAGACAATAGAAGCAAAGGGCCGCCGTTCTATGCCTTTTGTGAATTTTTCGAGTAGGGGAATAGAAGTCAGATAAGCTCTCGCTTGATCTTGAAATAAGAACTTCACTACGCCGAAAAGGAATGCGGCAGCAAGGGTTGTAGCTACCCAGCAAATTAAAGCACCTGCCAAACTTCCGTATGCATAACCAAAAAATCCGATGACCGCTTTGTACGGTACAACTGGAAAGAGAGCCAGTAAAGTTGCGATCCCTATAGAGCTGAAAAGATTATGATCCTCTTTCATCCAGCTAAGGATGTCATATCTGTAGATAAACGCAAGGATTGTGCCCGAAACATAAAGAATAATCGAGAACCATTTTCTCATAGCTAATATACCCTTTCTTCCACTCATTCATCTCATCATACGGGATAAAAAGTAAATATTGAAGTGAAGATCATTGTCGGCGAACGCCAAGCAGGTATAATAGCATTTATAGAGAACAAAGAGAGAGATAAATTCTTGAATTATAAAGAGGGGAGTTAGATCAGTGATCGTTTCTGCACGCAAAAGAGTCGCCATCATCGGGATTGGCAATATCGCCCGCAAAGTATATTTGCCACTGCTCTCTCAGCATGGACAAGTTGAGGTAGTGGGGGTTCTCAGTCACTCATCCACAACAGTAGAGCAAGCTGTTAAAGCCTACCGTTTTCCTAAAGGTACGACAAATTTGGACGAGCTGTTGTCTTGGGATCTGGATGCAGTATTTGTGCATAGCCCAACGACGACCCATTATGATATAGTAACAAAATGTCTCGAACATGGGATTTCGGTGTATGTAGATAAGCCGCTGTCCTATGATCTGGAAGAATCCAGAAGGATGGCAGAGCTGGCAGAAAATAAAGGGCTGCTGCTAGGCGTGGGCTTTAATCGGCGTTTTGCCCCAATGTATGTCACTGCCAAGAGTTGGCTCGAGGAAGCCGGAGGCATTAGCCATTGCCACGCGATTAAACATCGCACGAAGCTGCAGTTAGGCAGCAGCCGTGAGACTGTGCATGACGACTTGATTCATATGCTTGATCTGCTGTTATGGTTATGTGGAGATCAGTATGAGCTGCTTCGCAGTAATCTTCAATCCAATGGAGAGGGACGACTTGTGCAGGCATCTGGAATGCTGGGTTGGAAGCAAGGCTCAGTGGGGATGTATAGTATGGTTCGTGAGGCGGGTGTTGATTTGGAGAAGCTGGAGCTGCACGGTAATGGACGTTCGGTGGAAGTGGCAGATCTGGACCAAGCCATCCTATATGAAAAAAATGCTTTGCCACGGACCCAGAGCTTTGGAAGCTGGGATACGGTGCTGGATAGAAGAGGTTTTGGTGGAGTGGTAGATCATTTCCTGAACAATATAAATACACCAGAGTTATGCAGTATTGCTGCTTCAGCAGTTCTGCCTAGTCATAGATTGGCAGCTCAGCTTGCTGAATGAGGTCTCTAAGAAAGGAGTAAAATATGGAAGACAACCGTAAATTAGTGGAGGAACAAATCATCGAAAGCTATAAGCGTGAGGAAGAGATGATGATCCTTGTATTCGCCCAGTGGTGCGTGAATCAAGGACTCGACCCGCACAGTTTATATTTACAGGCTTATCCACAGCAAGAAGGGAATGAAGCCTTGCGAAAAGCGCTTGCCCTAACGGTTTCTGCGGAGGAAGCAGGGGATATTTCTGATGACACAGTTCTGGGCGTACTCTCCTTATTCGGAAATGATGACTTGGCGCAAATCGTGACAGAAGCGATCTCTAAAAGGGAATCTAAAGCACATACAGGGGATTGACAACGAGGATATAATGATAATGTCAGATGAACTTTTTTTAGTAAACGATGTTCATCAGGGATGAAATGTGTTAATATTATATATACTAACTAATAGTAAGTTTCGCTAGTGAGAGGTGAGAACAATGGAAGAACATCAAATTTCGATGTGTCCCAGATTTGAGACAGCCTTCTCTTTCTTAGGCAAACGTTGGAATGGACTTATTATTCAGACATTGATGAGTGGACCGAAGCGGTTTAAAGATATTTCCGGCCTCATTCCTTCAATGAGCGATAAGATGCTGTCCGAGCGGATGAAGGATTTGGAAGGTGAGGGTATTCTGGTTAGACATGTATACCCGGAAACACCTGTGCGTATTGAATATGAACTAACAGACAAAGGCCGTGCGCTGGAGCCTGTTATGCAGCAGATTCAGTCTTGGGCTGAGAGCTGGGTAGAGTAGAAATCAAAGTCGTGTTGTGGCCCTTTTTCCTGAAGAACGGAGGAGGGCTTTTCAATTTTTAAATAAAAACCTTGCACAGATCGAAAAAATCTGTAATATAATAGAAAAAACGTTGTATGTTCCTTGCATGGAAACGCTTGCAATATTGGTTTTTGCTCAAATCTACTCAGCTGGAGTACAGGCATAGCAAAACTATTAGGAGGCGAGGGAGATGAAGACCACCCTGTTTTCCCGGGAAATAACGTATGGAAAAAAGGATGTTGCTGAGCTGGAGAACGCTTCGATCAAAGTACAGCTCATCTATGACAAGACGTTGTTCATGCTGCATAGCCATCTTCCAGATTCCTTATGGGATGCGTGGATTGGCGTGCCTTACAGCATTATCTCTTCACTCTACAAAGGCAACAATGATAGCGGGACTATTTTTCAAAAATGGATTCAAAGTCCTTCTGGCTGGAAATGTATTGGCTGTGAACGGCATTGCCTGGAGTCGACGGAACCTCTTCAAGAAGTGAATGTGGCGAGTAATCAACGACAATATAAGTTCCATAATGGCATTCGCCAAAGCATGGTGCTACAAGCCCTAATTTGGTCCATGTACGAGAATACCGTATTATTCAAACCCTTTTTAGGGGATGAGCCCTTTTTTGATGAAGATGATTTGCATACGATATCCTCTTATTTCGTGCCAACTTACCTTAATGATCTACGTCTTCTGGAGCAGTCTAAGCCTTGTAAAGAGTACAAAGATCAGAATATAAAGATATATCAGGAATGGATATCCGCCCCTGACCTTGTCCTCAAATGGAACGGAGGCCTAACAGAAGGCCGATGGATGACTGGTGTTTATATGGATCACTCCCGCTTTGCTGGCTTAGGACCTTATTTGAAGGACGCAAAGGGTAAGCGAACGTATATGCAGGCTTATGTTCAATAGAAGATACAGATTTGGTGTGATCAAATAGATAAATGTAAGACAAATAACATTATTGATGCCCGTGTGGTAAACAAAGGACAGGTCAATTGTGGGGATTTATCACCATAATTGACCTTTTTCGTTCAACAAAGAGATACAATTTTCGTGAGTACAATCACAAGTCAAAACTCCTTTCAGGGTTAAGGTGAACAGGTAGAAAAGATTTTTTCAGAACCTGATCACATATCCCGAGGAGGAACTATTATGGAAACTAAACAACCTAATGATAGAATTTCGGATTTACAGCATAAGCAATCGGTGCAACCTGGATTTACTCCAGATGCCCTGGTAAAAGATATTGTGCTACAATTCCCAAAAGCTGCGGATTATTTCAAGTCCAAACGGATTGATTTCTGCTGTGGAGGCGCCAAACCTCTTGCTGAAGCAGCTGTAGAGCGTGGACTAGATCAAGAGATGATCATTAGTGATCTCAACAAGCTGTTCGAGGAATATCCGGTACCTCAAGAAGAACTCGCATGGAACACAGCACCTTCTGCAGAGTTAATCGAGCATATCGTGAGTAAACATCACCATTACCTGCGTGAAGAGCTGCCCCTGATTAGCCAAAATGTAACTAAGGTATACCGGGTTCATGGCGGAGATTCCCCTCATTTAGAAGAGTTATATAGTTTGTTTAATGCACTCAAGGAAGATCTGCTTCAGCATACAGCTAAAGAAGAGGAAGACGAGTTTCCAAAATTATTAGCGTATGATGCCAATCCAAGTGAAGAAGGGCTGACCATACTTCGTGAGGCATTAGTTGACCTTGAGAGTGAACATGACACAGCAGGCGATATATTGAGACAAATACGCAAAATAACAGCTGATTTCACCCCACCGGCTCATGCTTGTACAACCTATCGTTTGACTTATGCCCGGCTAGAGGAGCTGGAGAGCATGACTTTTGAACATGTTCATCTGGAGAATAATATATTGTTCCCTAGATTCCAGTAGAAAAAATGAGTTTTCATAGAGTCCCTTAGGGGACTTTTTTTATATTTGAGAACAAAGCTTATTTACGTTATTCTTAAATAGACAGTATGCATAACTTACTACAAGCCTGAGACGCTGTGTGGTCATTAGGCGGGACAAGGCGGTGTCACTATGCCCACGAAATATATGTGGAGGTTGTTACTAGGATTAGTCATCGTATTCATAATAGGTGGGTGTTCCACTCTTGCTGACATTAATAATGAAGGGAATAATGGCTTAGCAGGATCAGACGGGCCTACGCTTTCGCTTATCGTTGCGGGAAATGACTTGCTTACCAACCCTTTGGACAAGCAGCTTAGCGAGAGCTACAGAAAAGGGATAACGATCTTTGACCTACTGAAAGGTAGTGGGAAGGCCACCTTTTCTGAGGATAACACAAGCATTCTAACGGTGAATAATATTTCACTCGGTCCAGGAATGAATTGGGAGCTGCAAATGGATGGGGAGACCATTGGACCTGAGGATTGGGGTCGAACAGTCGGGCATGAATCAAAATTAGTAATTACGGCGATGTCTAAGGAACAAGAGGAACCCCTTCAAATTGTGTTGTTGACCGTGAATGGTGGAAGTGAGCAAGTGAATTTGAATCATTCATATGTTATGGGATTTACTGAAGATTTAACAGTGAGAGGTTTGTTGAAGAACAGCAGTGTGGTGCAGTTGACCGAAGACAACAAAAAGGTGTTATCCATTGGTGATTATACTCCTCTTAGCAATGAAGTTTGGAAGATGAAGGTGAATGGGAAGCAGCTGCTTGAGAATGGAATGGACATGAAGCTTAGAGTGCAGGATGAATTGGAGATTTTATTGGCTATACGTTAAAAAAAAGTACATAAATGCCAGATCTACGGTTGCTCAGAATCCGTGATCTGGCTTTTTTAATTGGAAGTTATAACCTAATAAAGTTGTCTTATTTTTATGTGAAAACATTCACATTTAATGTGACTGTAATCACAATCTCTCTTAAATTTTGAAATGTATAATTCCATTATGTAGAAGAGAAGTTGAAGCAAAGTTCAACAAGAACGGATAAGACTGAGGAGGCACCTAACCATGGCAGCGAAGAGAGAAAAATTAGTATTAGTCGGCAACGGTATGGCAGGCATAGGTACGCTAGAGCAAATATTGAAGCTAGGTGGAGCTTATGACATTACGGTCTTTGGAAGCGAACCTCATCCCAATTATAATCGGATCATGTTGTCCTATGTTCTCGAAGGCAGCAAAACCATCAACGATATCATCCTAAACGACTGGAATTGGTATGAAGATAACAACATTACCTTGCATACAGCAACAACAGTTACACGAATTGACGAGCATTCCAAGCAAGTAATTGCGGATAACGGTATGGCTGTTTCTTACGATAAAGTGATTATTGCAACGGGTTCGAATTCATTTATTTTACCTGTACCTGGTTGTGATAAGGAAGGCGTAGTGGGTTTCCGGGATATTGCAGATTGTGATGCGATGCTGGCTGCGGCTAAACAATACAACAAAGCGGCGGTAATCGGCGGGGGTTTACTTGGATTGGAAGCGGCAAAGGGTCTTGTGAACCTTGGCATGGACGTTACTGTAGTACATCTGATGGAAGATCTAATGGAGCGCCAGCTGGATCGTAATGCCTCTTCTATGTTGCAAGCTGAGCTAGAGCGTCAAGGCGTGAAATTTGCCATGGGCAAACAAACAGTAGAATTGACCGGGGAACAGAGAGTAAGTGGATTACAATTTAGTGATGGCACTTCACTTGCGGCTGATTTTGTAGTTATGGCTGTAGGCATCAAACCGAATATAACTGTGGCAAAAGAAAGCGGAATTGCCGTTAATCGTGGGATTGTAGTGGACGATTATTTGCAGACCTCTATGCAAAATGTATATTCCATTGGCGAATGTGCCGAACATCGCGGAGTTTGTTACGGATTAGTAGCGCCGCTCTTTGAGCAGGGGATGGTTCTAGCTAAACATCTCTGCGGAAGTGATACAAATCCATATGAAGGTTCTGTTGTCTCCACCAAATTAAAAATTTCCGGTGTGGATGTATTTTCTGCAGGTGAGTTTATGGATTCTCCTGAACATACTGTAATCTCAAGCAAAGATGAATGGAAGCGAACCTATAAGAAAATTCTGCTCAAAGACAATGTCATTGTTGGTGCAGTCCTGTTCGGGGATGTGACAGAGTCGGCTAACCTGCAAAAGTTAGTAAAACAAGGCGCTGTAATGACCGATGAAATTTATACAGAGGTTATGGGTACGGGCTGCTGCGGAAATGGAGCCAAAAAGAGCACATCCGTAGAAGCGATGGCGGACGAAGAAATCGTTTGTGGCTGTAACGGGGTTACGAAAAAAGCGATTGTGGATGCGGTCATAGAAAATGGTTTTACTACTGTGGACGAAATAAAAGCATGTACAGGAGCGACGCGCTCTTGCGGAGGTTGTAAACCGGTTGTAGAACAAATTTTACAATTTGTCCTGGGTGATAGTTTTGAGCAGTCTGCCAAGCAAGGAATTTGTAGCTGCACAACGCTTAGCCGGGATGAGATTGTTGCTGAGATTACAGCTAAAGGTCTTAGTACTACTAAAGAGGTTATGCATGTACTGGGTTGGAAACAAGAGGAAGGCTGCTCTAAATGCCGTCCGGCGATTAACTATTATCTGGGGATGATAAATCCGGATACACATCAAGACGAGAAGGAATCACGCTTTGTTAATGAACGTATGGGAGCCAATATTCAGAAAGACGGAACCTATACCGTTATTCCACGCATGTACGGCGGGGTAACGACACCGGAGGATTTGAAGAAAATCGCTGATGTCTCCCTTAAATATGATGTGAAAGTTGTGAAGGTGACGGGTGGGCAACGCCTGGATCTAATCGGGGTGAAAAAAGAGGATCTGCCGAAAGTATGGGAAGAGCTCGATATGCCATCAGGTTATGGTTATGCCAAGTCGCTACGTACCGTTAAGACTTGTGTGGGTTCACAGTTCTGCCGTTTCGGCACACAGGATTCGCTGGGAATGGGCGCGCTCATAGAACGTAAGTATGAACGTCTTGATTTTCCTGCCAAGTTTAAAATAGCTGTCAACGGCTGCCCGCGTAACTGTGCGGAATCCTGTACGAAGGATATTGGCATCGTCGGTAATGATGGCGGTTGGGAAGTGTTTATCGGTGGTAACGGTGGGATCAAGCCACGGATCGCTGACTCCTTCTGCAAAATAAAGACCGATGAAGAGTTGATCGAAGTGTGCTCCGCTGTGATGCAATATTACCGTGAGACCGGCAATTATTTGGAGAGAACCTCCGAGTGGGTTGAGCGTATGGGACTTGAGCAGATTCAAATGGTCATTTTGAATAATGAAGATAACCGCAAAGAGCTGGCCGCACGGATTGACTTTGCTCTGACTCAGGTTACGGATCCTTGGAAAAAAATGCTCAATGACAGCAGCACTCGTACTGCGCTTTTTGAAGAAACAAGAGTCTAGCGGATATAACGCACACAGAAGGGGAGAGACCAATGAATAAGACCACACAAACGTATGCAATAGGATCAGTACAGGATTTCCTGCTGCAAATTGGCCGCGTAGTGATTGCTGGAAATGTTGAACTGGCTGTGTTCCGTGCCTCTGACGGAGCCATCTATGCAGTAGAGAATCGCAGTCCTCATCCTAAGGGGGGCCCGCTTGCTGAAGGGATCGTGTCAGGTCACTATCTGTACGATCCACTGTACGATTGGAAAATCGATCTGCGCACGGGTGAGGTGCAGGTACCAGACCAAGGTAGTGTGGTGACTTATCCAGTCACACTGGACGGAGAGAAAGTTACAGTGAGCGTGTAGACACCGAAGAGTGTAGTAATAGATTTAATAGAAAACGGTGGGGTGGAGTATTATGTTTACGCAAAGTGTGGAGAGCATCGTAGAGACGGCAGTCAGTAAGCGGGACAAAATGAATGAAAGCATACCAAGATATTTTCTAGCAGCCCTATTGGCAGGTGCTTATGTAGGTATTGGGATTATCCTTATTTTCTCCCTAGGAGCACCGCTAGCGGCTGCCAAATCTCCTTTCCAACCGCTTATTATGGGCACATCCTTCGGCATCGCCCTGACGCTTGTAGTATTTGCAGGCTCAGAGCTGTTTACCGGGAATAATATGTTTTTTACTGTAAGTACACTGGCAGGCAGAACCAGTATCTGGGATACCGTTAAGAACTGGATTCTTGTATTCATCGGGAATGTGGTAGGTGCAGTGATTTTAGCACTTTTAATTCGTGGGACTGGGTTGTTCAGTGCTGCGCCGCCGGAGCATTTGATTTTTACAGCCGCTGCTAAAAAAATGAGTCTCCCGTTCTCCGAGCTGTTTTTTCGTGGAATCCTATGTAACTGGCTGGTCTGTTTAGCGCTATGGATGTCCTCACGCGCTAAAAGTGAATCTGCTAAGCTAATCTTAATCTGGTGGTGTCTGTTTGCCTTTATCGCAAGCGGATATGAGCATAGTGTGGCTAATATGACTCTGCTTAGTGTTGCTGTGTTGCTTCCAAATCATCCGGAAACCATTACGATAGCTGGATGGCTGCATAATATGATCCCTGTAACTTTGGGGAATATCATTGGTGGAGGCGTATTCGTCGGTATGGCCTATTGGGTGATCTCACCAGTGCGTGGTGCTCGCAACAACCGTTAAGATCCATTATTAATTAACTATATTAGAGCTGAACCGATCTTGGGTTTAGCTCTTTTTTTGTTGAATATAAAAAAAAGACACCTGCATTAGGCGCCTTGGACCACTCTATTTTATATTATGCAGAATAATTGGGTCATGTATGTTTCATTGAGGTGAATAGAGGGTATATTATAACGGAATTAGATCCGGCAGATTTCGTTCGGACACAATTCGCAGTGGCAAATTTCTTGCAGCATGCCAAGGTCCTTGATGACAATCATACCGTTCTCATACTCAACAGCATCTTTTTTACGCAGGTCGCTCAGCATCCGGTTAACACTTTCACGAGTGGCACCGATCATGTTGGACAAATCTGTATGCGTAATTTTTTTGTTGATAAGGATATTCTCACCATCGCTGCTCTTCTCACCGTAGGTGTTGCCAAGACGAATGAGCGTGGAGCAGAGTGCACCTGGTTTGCCGTACATCATTAGATCACGGAATTTAGTTTGGGTGAGACGGTGATGAATACCCATCCATTTCATAAAGTCGATAGCAAAGTCACAATGTTGGCAGATGAGAATTTCTAGATCTTTTTGTTCGATGACGCCAACTTCACTTTCTTCAATCACTTCGGCTGTAAAGCTATGCTTAGTGCTGAAGAATGGATCTGCTTGACCTACCATATCACCAGCTTGATACATATAAAGAATGAGTTCTTTACCTTCATCAGTAGATTTAGTTAATTTCACACGTCCACGTTTGATATAAAACAATTTATCCGAGTAGTCGCCTTCCCAGAATAGATGTGAACCCTCTGGAACTATGCGCTCTTTCATTGTAACTAGAAGTCTGTTGAAATTCTGTTCGGAGAAACAGTTTGTATTTCCGTGGGCTTCGATAACATTGTAATGTTCTTTTAGCATAATCGACATCCCCTTTATTCCCTCAGTTTTTCAGTAAATTTTAAATTAATTATACCTTGAAAATCCCTCGAATTGGTTATAAAAAATCGTTTAAAAGTGTCGAATTTTCAACATTGTGATAAATTTCACTTCTAAAGTGTTCGATGTAATATTCTTTTTAACTAAAAAAGAGTAAGTGATCTCACGTTTATGATATATGAACAGCGGCTATCCATTATTCTCAAATACTGGGTTAATCGCTGTTTTTTTGCGTCCCCGTTAGATTGTAACATATAACACAGTTGAAATTCATGTTCAAGAAATTAGTTTTATCTCAACTCCGTATAAATGCACACATCTTCATTACGGTCGGACATTGGCTGTACTGCTATGCAGCGATATCCTGAAATTGGAGCAAAAATCAGGAGAAGGAGAAATCATATATGGCAAAAGTAGCAGACAAATATCTTAAGGTTGATCCGTGGGCAATTATTGAAGAGGGCTTTGATCCAGAAAGAAATCGGACTTCGGAATCTATTTTTTCATTGGGTAATGAATATATGGGTGTAAGGGGATATGCAGAGGAAGGGTATTCAGGTGACACCCTGCAAGGAAGTTATTTTAATGGATTAAATGAACAATTGGATATTGGCAATCACTACAAAGGGATTATTCGCTCGCTGAGATATATGGTGAATGCGGTGGACTGGCTGTATACACGTCTATCTGTAGATGGTGAACAGCTTGATTTAGCAAAAAGTAACGTAACGGATTATGTGCGTAGGTTGGATCTTCGTAAGGGTACGTATCGGAGAGAGCTAGTCTGGCATCTAAACGATGGCAAGTCGCTAAAAGTAGTCTTTACACGTCTGGTCAGCATGACTATGTCTCATTTGGGGTTGCAGCGGGTGGAATTTGAACCCCTTAATTTCTCGGGGAGCGTGGACATTTGTGCAGGTCTTGATTTCGGCATTATTCATGAAGAACGCGGCGAATGTATGTGGAACAGTCTCCGCAGCGGAGTAAGTGGAGCGTCCTCTGCTATTATGGCGAGTACCGTGAATACTGGGAACAAGCTGTTCTCAAGCTTTACCTTACAATCCTCGCAGCCGTTGCAGCTTACTGCTGTCGAGAGTGATAAGTTTATTGGACAAAATTTCACCCTCAACCTTACGAAAGGAGAAGTCTCCTATTTTACCAAACTGGTTATGAACTATTCGGATAGTGATTCTGCCCATACAGCTGAAGAGCTGTGGAGCAAAGGTCTGTCTCTTGCTGAAACCGCAAGCCAATTGACGGATACTCAAATAATCGCTGATCAGACAGCTTATTGGAAGGGCATCTGGGAGACAAGTGATATCCGAATTGAGGGCGATCCTGAGAATCAACAGGGTATTCGTTTCTGTATCTTCCAGCTTTATCAGACCTATCATGGCGATCATCCCGGTTTTAATATTGGTGCCAAAGGGCTGACGGGGGAAGTATATCGTGGGTTGGCTTTTTGGGATACAGAATCCTATTGCTTACCGTTCTATATGTTCAATAATCCAAAGGCTGCCCGGAGCTTATTGGAATTCAGATATAAAACATTGCCACAGGCTATGCAGCGCGCTAAAGAGGTGGATTGTGAGGGAGCTTGCTATCCTATTGCTACTATAGATGGAACAGAAAGCTGTGATCTCTGGCAGCACTCTAATCTTCAGCTTCATGTAGGGACTGCTGTTTCTTATGGCATTTGGCATTATGTCAAAAATACCGGTGATAAAAGCTTCCTGCATAGTAAAGGGGCTGAGATGCTGATTCAGATCAGCAGATTCTATGCTACACGTGGTCAATGGGGGCAACGCAGCGGGGAATATGGTTATTTTGGCGTAATGGGTCCTGATGAGTTCCAATTGATGGTCAATAACAACTGTTACATTAATCTGATGGCTCAACAATCTTTTGAATACACCCTAGAGACTCTTCGGGAGATGAAAGAACAAGCTCCTGCTGCTTTTGCAGCTGTGGTAGAGAAAACAGAACTTCATGACGAGGAACTCACCGATTGGGAAAATAAGGCGCAGCATATGCGGATTCCGGTTGACGAAGTGACAGGAGTTTATGAAGAGCATGATGGGTTCTTCGATATGCCACATATTGATATTCATTCGATTCCGGTAACAGAATTCCCATTATATTCGAACTGGTCATATGATCGTTTGTATCGCTATGACATGATTAAGCAGCCGGATGTACTTATGTTTATGTTCTTGTACAGCGGACAATTCTCTAAAGAAGCGAAGCTGGCGAACTACGAATACTACGAGCCTAGATGTATTCATGAGTCTTCGCTGTCACCTTCGATCCACTCCATTTTGGCAAGTGAAATCGGCAAACCCGAGGAAGCATATTCGTTTTTTGAATTTGCTACTCGACTGGATTTAGACAACTATAACCGCAATACCCGTGAAGGGCTGCATACTACCTCAATTGCTGCTGCTTGGATGAATATTGTTTACGGCTTTGGCGGAATGCGATCGGATGGAGCGCGTCTGTCCTTTCAGCCAACCCTGCCAGAACGCTGGGATGAATATAGCTTCCAAGTGTTGTATGAAGGAGTGCTTCTGAGAATTGTGGTCGACAAAAATTCCGTAACAATCACTGCGGTTAATGGTGGAAGTACCGAAATTATAGTGTACGGACAGTCGATTACAGTGGATGCTTCCGGAAAGACGCTTCCACTAGGTGAAGGGATGCTGGCAGGATGAACTGGATCGTAAAGGATAGTTGTTTTGATAAACAGCTTGTGACGACGAACGGTAACAAATATATGTTAGGCAACGGCTACATGGGATATCGCGGCACACTGGAGGAATTCAGTAAAACCGAGCTAGCAGCTGTCACCCTCGCAGGTCTATATGACAGAGCAGGAGACAAATGGAGAGAACCCGTTAATGCCCCTAATGGATTGTTGACCAAAATTTTCTGTAATGATCAGCTCTTAAGTGTGCTTGACCGTGAACCGGTCGCTCATACTCAGGAGTTAAATATCCGAAATGCCATTCATCATCGGAGCACTGAATTTGCTGTATCTGACGGAGGGACGTTGACGTTTACCGCAGATCGTTTCGTAAGCCAGGATAATCTTCACTTGCTCGTTAGTAAATACTCTATTCGCAGCACACAAGACTGTCGAGTAGCCATTGAGACGGGAATTGACGTAGATGTGTGGGATATCAATGGACCTCATCTCTACGGACAAACGGTGCAATTGAAGGACGAGGTGCTGATCTCTTCATCGGTTAGCGGAGAATTGAAGATTCCGGTGGTTGTGGCGGAGAGGGCGGTATTCAGTTTTGGTGAGGAGCTACTGGAAGATGGTGCTGCTGTTCGCCGGATTTCTTTTGATGCCCGTGCGGGTGAGACGTATGAATGGTTTAAGTATGTAGCAGTCTATACTGGACTTGATGCTGATCAGCCGGAGACGGAAGCTGTTAAATCTGTCCATGCTGCTGAGGCGCTGGGTTATGAGGCGTTATTTAAGTCTCACCGTCTGATATGGGATGAGAGATGGTCACACAGTGATGTAATCATCGAAGGTGATGAAGCTGCCCAATTTGCCTTGAGATATAGTATCTATCAGCTGTTAATCATTGCGCCTACAGTTTCGGAGAAGGTGTCTATTCCAGCCCGGGGATTATCGGGTCAGGTATATAAGGGAGCTGTATTTTGGGATACGGAAATGTTTATGTTGCCGTTTTTCCTGCACAGTGATCCTAAGGTAGCGCGGAACTTGATGATGTACCGGATTCATACATTGGATGGTGCTCGCCGTAAGGCAGCGGAATATGGATTTTTGGGCGCATTTTATGCTTGGGAAAGTCAGGATACGGGAGACGATGCCTGTACTTTGTTTAATGTGAATGATGTATTTACAGGCCGGCCGATGCGCACCTATTTCCGCGATAAGCAGGTTCATATCAGTGGTGACGTTGTACATGGGATCTGGAAATATGTTCAATTCACAGGCGATGAAAGTCTGCTTACTAGTGGAGGAGCAGAGGTCATTTGGGAATGCGCTCGCTTTTTCTACTCTTACGCTTACTATAATTCGGTTAAACAGCGGTTTGAGATTCTGGATGTTACAGGTCCGGATGAATATCATGAGCGTGTGAACAATAATGCTTTTACGAATGCACTGGTTAAAGAGACGCTTGAGATTGCCTTGCGTACGGCAGCTTTGCTGCAAGAGAAGTATCCTGAGGATTACAGTCAATTGTCCGCTCAGTTTAGCTCAGGGCCATTCCTAGAGGAGTTCAAAACGATGCTGGATAGCTTTTATGTTCCACAGCCTGATCCTGCAAGTCTTGTTATTGAACAATTCGACCGGTACCTCACCTTGGAGGATGTAGAACTAACAGAACTGAAATCACGTGTGCTTAATAAAAATGAGTATTTTGGCGGCGGCAATGGCTTAGCTACCACCACAACCATACTTAAACAAGCAGATGTTGTGTTGATGCTGAATTTGTTCAAGCACTCCTTTAGCAAGGAAGTGAAACAAGCGAACTGGGAATTTTACGAACCGCGTACGGAACACGGATCAAGCTTAAGCCCTTGTATCTACGCTTTGGTAGCTGCTGATATTGGTTCACCGGATTGGGGCTATCCGTATTTTATGCGTACGGCTACCGTCGATCTCACCGGCGAATCTAAGCAATATGTAGGGGATCTCTACATCGGAGGGACTCATCCGGCTGCGAATGGTGGTGCTTGGATGGCTGCGGTTCTTGGCTTCGCTGGGTTGGACTACGATGGAGGGGTTGTGCACATCAATCCATCTCTGCCGCAACATTGGCAGTCCGTTCAGCTTCCGGTTACCCTGCGCGGCGACACCATCCAACTGCGGATCAGTAAGGATGAAGTCACTGTGATCACAGCTGCTGATTACAGTGGAGACTTGGTATTCTCGGTGCAAGGCGGAGAAGGCAAGTCCTGCTCTGCAGGTGAGATCCTTCGATTGGCCTTTGACGAAACGGGATTATAAATATTAATACACAACGGAGAGGAAGCAAATCAATGTTGGAAAATATGAAAGGCGCCATCTTTGATCTGGATGGCGTGATCGTAGATACAGCCAAATATCATTATTTGGCGTGGGCGAGTCTTGCAGATGAGCTTGGCTTTAAATTCACGGAGGAGGATAACGAACGGCTTAAAGGTGTGAGCCGGATGAGATCACTTGATATCCTGCTGGAAGTGGGTGGCCTGGAATTTGAGGAAGCAGAGAAGCAGGCAATGGCGGAGAAGAAAAACCGCCTGTACGTAGAATACATTTCTCGACTCGAGGAATCGGAGCTGCTGCCTGGAGTGAAAGAATACCTAACAGGATTGAGATCACGTGGGATTGGCATTGCATTAGGATCAGCCAGTAAGAACGCTGAGTTTATTTTGAATAAGCTGAACATTACAGACTTATTTGATGCAGTTGTTGACGGCAACAAAGTGTCACTAGCCAAACCGGACCCAGAGGTGTTCCTGATCGCGGCTCAGGAGATAGGCTTGCAGCCGGATGAATGTGTTGTGTTTGAAGATGCTGAGGCAGGCGTTCAAGCAGGTAAAGCTGCTGGGATGAAGGTTGTAGGTATCGGCAAACCTGAGGTGCTGAAGGAAGCAGATCTGGTCGTAAAAGGATTGTATGAGCTGCTGACAGACTAAGGCTCTAAATGAACATGGGACCGACTCCAAAGTAGCGGATGACTTTGGGGGCGGTCTTTTTTTGTGCAAAGTCTCTGTATTTAGCTAGCTCAGACTGTCTATCGGACCTCATAGTCGCTATTAGCCATAATACGGCTCATTTGCGAGCCTATCGGACCCCATAGTCGCTATTGGCTCGAAAAGTCCTCGTTTCGCGCATGTTTGGAACGAATAACGCCTCTGGAGTCCGAAACTCCCCGTAAAAGCAGGAATTTGTTCAAATAGCTGCATCTGAGTCCGATCGCTCATCGTGCTGAGAGTGTATGGGAATGCAAAGTGCCGAATAAGTAGCTGAGCTGCACATTAAGTAATTCAGATAGTTAGTCTTAAGCTCAGGCGGTGATCGGATCCCATAGTTGCTATTAGCTGCATATTAAGTAATTGAGAACGTTAGTCAAAAGCTCGGACAGTGTATCGGACCGCATAGTCGCTATAAGTAATAATCCGGCTCATTTGCGATCCTATCGGACCGCATAGTCGCTATTGGCTCGAAAAGCCCTCATATCGAACATGTTTGGAACGAATAACGCCTCTGGAGTCCGAACCTCCCTGTAAAAGCAGGGATTTGTTCAAATAGCTGCATCTGAGTCCGATCGCTCATCGTGAAGAGTATGTGTGGGAATGCAAAACGTCGAATAAGTAGCTGAGCTGCACATTAAGTAATTCAGATAGTTAGTCTAAAGCTCAGACGGTGATCGGACCCCCATAGTCGCTATTAGCCGTACATTAAGTAATTCAGAAAGTTAGTCAAAAGCTCGGACAGTGTATCGGACCTCATAGTCGCTATTAGCCAAAATTACGCTCATTTGAGAAGATATCGGACTCCATAGCCGCTATTGGCTCGAAAAGCCCTCGTATCGCGCATGTTTGGAACGAATAACGCCTCTGGAGTCCGAACCTCACCGTAAAAGCAGGAATTTGTTCAAATAGCTGCATCTGAGTCCGATAGCTTATCATGAAAATAGTGTGTGTTGGAATGCAAAACGTCGAATAAGTAGCTGAGCTGCACATTAAGTAATTCAGATAGTTAGTCTAAAGCTCAGACGGAGATCGGACCCCCATAGTCGCTATTAGCCGTACATTAAGTAATTAAAAAGTTAGTCAAAAGCTCGGACAGTGTATCGGACCGCATAGTCGCTATTAGCCAAAATTACGCTCATTTGAGAAGATATCGGACTCCATAGTCGCTAATGGCTCGAAAAGCCCTCGTATCGCGCATGTTTGGAACGAATAACGCCTCTGGAGTCCGAACCTCCCCGTAAAAGCCAAAAATCAGCCCAATAGCTGCATCTGAGTCCGATAGCTCATCGTGAAGAGGGTGTGTGGGAATGTGAAATGCCGAATAAGTAGTAAGTCGCACATCAAGCAACCCAACGCCCTACAACGCCACCATCGCACATCAAGCAATCCAGACGCCCAACAGACAAAGTACATTCATGTATTGAAGTACTTGAGTATTCAAGTGTTCAAGAACATACATGGCACTTCTTCCATATAGAGTTCATTTCTCCTAGCCTCACGCAGTGTCCTTTACGTCGCCTCCCACTTTTTCTGTTTGCGGTTTTTAAGAGTTCCGTTGATAGAGTTGCGAAGTGGAGGTTTGGAGCTGGAGAAACGCCAGTGGTCGCCTTTATCCTCGGATTTCTACCGCTCAGCGGTATAAAATCAGGAAATCTGAGGATAACAGCGATCGTAAGCCCAAACGCTCTACGTAGTGGCGAACATATCATCGTGCTCTTTTTATCCGCCCAACAGAAAAAACTACATACAAATGAACATAAAAAACTTTAAAATAAACATATGTAAGCGTTTATCACTTTGATATAGTTATTGAACCCGGAGGTGTATCTCGATGTTGTCTAGGCTGATTAGGCCGATTTTGAAGCTAAACGTCAAACAACAGCTTATCCTGCTGTTTCTGATTATGATCTCGCCGATTCTGTTTTTGAACATTTACGGGAATATGAAGGCTGAGCAAATTCTGAAGCGCCATGTGACGAATGCTTATGTAGAGCTGAACAAGCAAAACTTCACCATCATTAACCGAGATATTGATACCGTAAATAAAATTACTACCACTGTAATTCAAAATCCTCTGATTCAACAGATTAATATGACGGGTTCGGATACCATTCTGGAGCGGGTTAAACGTTATGAGACGATAGAGAAGCTGTTGGTCAGTTACTCGCAGGGAGCGGAGCGTGGGGACGGCATCTATTATTCCCTTTATATATACGATCCCGAGGATTATTATTTTTTTGCACCCAATTTCCCACAGGTTAAGAAGGCGGGGGTATATTTCTTTTCCAAAGCGGAAGAGCCCTATTGGTTCGAGGAGGTTGTCCAGAAAAAGGGTCGCGGATCTCTAAAATTTACAGGGAAGCTAAGTGCACAAGCGGAAAACTTGAAGACTCTTACCTATATGAGAGCTGTCAATAACATCTCCAGAAAAGCTGAGACCATTGGGGTTTTAGTCATTACCAAAATGGACGCAAAAATCGGAGAATCCCTTAAATCCATATCGTTGCCTGATGGTGATATTTACTTAACAGATCTGGATAATCGTGTACTCGCTTCTACTACGAATAATACTGGTGAGATCATTACGCTGCCGGAGACGGTCGTTGCTGAGGATTTGGAGGGAACCGTGGATGTTATTACCTCGGATTTTATTTATGTGGTCAATAATAACCATGCCTTAGGACAGAAGCTAGTCTACAAAATCGCCGTAAAAGCGCTGCTGCAGCAACAAAACGAAATGAAAAGTGTGATTCAATACATAACTGTGGCCTATGCTGTTTTTGGATTAATCATGATTACTTATTTCTGGCGTTCATTAATGACGCCTTTGCAAAAGTTAGCTTTTTTCGTCCGGAAGTTTGAGCCAGGCAATCGTGTCCCTGAGACGCCAAAAAGAGGGAGTAACGATGAGGTCAGTGTGCTGATTGGCTCTACCTATGACATGGCCCGCAGGCTAAATGGACTAATTACTTATAAATACCAGATGGAGCTAAAACAGAAGGAATCACAGCTTCAACTGCTCTATCAGCAGATCAATCCGCATTTGCTCTACAACACTTTGGAGAGTATTTACTGGAAAAGCTCGCTGGAAGGTAACGTTGAATCCGCCGAGATGATCAAGGAATTATCCAAGCTTATGAAGATTAGCCTCAGTCGGGGAAGGGAGCTGATTAGCCTTGAAGAAGAGCTGGAGCATGCAACGGCCTACATCAAGCTGCAGCAGCACCGGTATGATTATATATTTCGTGTAGTAATGGAGATTCATCCAGATACGAAAAGAAATCTAATTCCTAAAATTACCCTGCAGCCGTTAATTGAGAATGCTATTATTCATGGTGTCAAAAATATGGGCGAGGATGGGGAAATCATCATTAGCGCAGTTTGTGTGGACGATACCGTCGAGATCACTATTGAAGATAATGGCTATAAGACTGTTGATTATCAGGCCATCGAAGCTGTGCTGAATGACGACAGTCCAAATCCGGCCAGCGGTTACGGGATTCGCAACATTAACCAGCGTATTCATTTACACTTCGGCTCTGATTATGGCATCAGCTATACCCCTCGTAAAGAGGGCGGTACATTGGTGACGGTTAAGCTTCCGAAATCAGAGAATATGGACTAAGGAAGGGGAGCATACAGATATGTTCAATATATTAGTTGTGGATGACGAACCCTTGATTTGTAAAGGGCTGAGCAATTTATTAGCTTCTTCGGGGTTAAACATAGACCATATTTATACAGCAAACAGTGGTTTTGAAGCGCTGGACTGCATTCGGATGGAGGAAATAGACCTGCTCGTTACTGATATTCAGATGGGTGCAATGAGCGGGATTGATCTAATGCAGCATGCAAAATTGGCCAAACCCTGGGTACAGACCATCGTGATTTCTGCACACGAGACGTTTCAATATGCGCAAATGGCCGTTAGGCTTGGAGCGAAGGATTATTTGATCAAACCTTTGAATAGTGAGCAATTTCTGGATTCGGTGCGAAATGTGCTGCTTAAGATGGGGAAACCATCACCAGAATTGGATATTTTCATGTCAGGAATTAACGAAAGCTTTCGGCTGGAAGAGCCGCTTCCGGAATACAGCAAGTTATTGAATGAGCTGCTCATTGAGCCTGAAGGTGTACTGTGTGATGCAGAACGCTTGCAAAAGCTGGATAACCTGAAGCTGCAAGGGCCGTATTTTTCCGTCTTAAAAATTAAGGTACCTCTGGCTGGAACGAATCAGGAGAAGCACTACACCCTGCGGGACAGACGGCTTCTTTGTTATGCCGCGCTGAATATCGCCAAAGAGCTGATGGATCAGGAGTGGAACTCGACAGCCTTTTACGCAGAGGATGAAGAGATTACGATCATTATTCAGTGGGATGAAAAAAGCTATGAAGATTCGTCTGCCAGCCAAATTAATAGGCTAGATATCCTTGGCCGTAGTCTTCATTTTAATATTCAAAAATATCTGCACTTAAATGCAGTTATCGGCATCAGCCAGATTCTCAAGGGTCTTTCTTTTATGGCTGTATTGAACCGTCAAGCCTCCAAAGCCATTCTCTGGAATAATGAACACAATGACCATTATGTGTTTTACTACGGGGATTTTAATTGGAACAGCTACACAACCGATCCTTCAGTAGAAGAGCTTCATACACGCAGCAATCTGATTGTAGAGAAAGCGAGAGAGTATATTGACGAGAACTATGCGCAAAAAGGATTAACCATCCATGAAGTGGCTAAGAAAAACCATGTCAGCCCCAATTATTTGAGCTATCTGTTTAAGAAAAATACAGGTTACAACCTGTGGGAATATGTAATTAAGCTGCGGATGGAAGAAAGCCGGGAGATGATTTTGAACACAGATCTTCGCAGATACGAAATCGCCGAGCGTGTAGGTTATGAATCACCGGAGCATTTTAGTAAAATTTTCAAAAAATATTATGGGATTAGCCCCAGTGAATTGAAGAAGTAAAAACACATACTACTTCGGTAGATTTAGACATGTTCAGTACAACCCTCATTTTCTACAATTTAAGGTAGGAAGCATTTTGCGAAAAATGCTGAAAGAAAAATGGAATGAGGGAGCCTGATGAATCAAACCGCAGTTGTATCCGAAAATCCGCCGGCGCTGAAGGGTACACCTTACAAGCAAAACCGCTGGAAGAAAAACTTTTGGGGATATATGTTCCTCGTACCTGCTGTGATTATTTTTGTAATGTTCTTGTGGGTGCCAATTTTTAAAGGCTTGTTGTACAGCTTCTACCATGTTGATTTTGTAAAAGGGAATAGCTTTGTTGGCTTTGAGAACTATGCTAGAGCCCTTAGTGATCCGGATGTTTTGACCGCGTTAAAAAATACAGGGTATTACATGCTTCTATGTCTTATTATCGGGTTCTGGGTTCCGATTGCTTTTGCTATTATGATCTCGGAGCTGAGAAGGTTTGGGGGCTTTGTGCGGGTAGCGGCTTACCTACCTTTTGTAATGCCTGGTGTGGTGCTATATGGACTCTGGAGATGGCTTTATGATCCTGTGGGCCCAATCAATGCAGTATTAAGCTCGCTTGGTGTGGACCAGGTTGCCTTCCTGACAGATACAAGGTGGTCGATGATTTCCCTTGTTTTTATGGAGACGTGGCAGCAGTTTGGATCAGGGATGTTAATATACTTGGCTGCTGTACTCAGCATTCCGCGGGATTGGTATGAAGCAGCTGAGATTGATGGGGCGGGTGTGTGGGCACGTATAAAGTACATCACATTGCCTTCGCTACGTAATTTGATCATTTTGATGTTTATATTACAGATTATCGGGACTTCACAAGGGTATCAGTCACAAATGGCGCTGCTTGATGGTGGGCCGAATAATACTACGCTTACCTATGCGCTGCTGATCGTAAAATATGCTTTTACGCGACTCGATTATGGAACAGCGACTGCGCTTGGCATGCTAATGTTCATAGTCCTAGGTGGTTTGGGCATTTTACAGTTCAAGCTTAACAAGGAGGACAACTAAGATGAAGAGCGCAGATAGAGGGATTCTCTCAGAACATGATTTGAAAAAAACAAGCAATAAGATCTTTTATGGCTTGATGTGCGTGGTTATTTTGATTATGGTGTTTAGCATGCTGTATCCGATTTGTATGACGTTATTTAACGGACTGAAATCGAATCAAGAGGTGAACTCATTCCCACCGCATTTTTTCCCGCAGGAATGGCACTTCAGCAACCTTAAAGAAGCGATGAGCTACATTGATCTGCTGATGTTCCTTAAGAACACTATTTATATTTTTGTGGGGAATATGGTCGTGACACTAGTCGTATTGGGAATGTCTGCTTTCAGCATTTCTCGTATGAATGTTCCTTACAGAAAGGCAATTTATTTCTTTTTCCTGATGACATTGTTTATTCCGGCGACCAGCTACATGATTCCCAACTTTGTCAATCTAAAAGAGCTTGGATTACTGAATCAGTACGCTGCCTTTTGGCTGCCGGCTGGTGCGAATACATTCTATTTTCTACTCTTAAAGAACTTTTTTGATGGGATACATCCTGAAATTTTTGAAGCCGCGCGGATTGACGGCTCCTCTGAGCCGAGAAGCTTTTTCTCCATTGCAGTGCCATTGTCGGTTCCGATATTTGCTACGCTGGCGATCTTTATCTTTTCTACTGCATGGAATGACTGGTTCTGGCCATCTCTGGTTATGCACAGTGAAGAGAAATATACGCTCGCGACAGCAATCTATAAATACGTTATTAATGTAAAGGCACTTAATACGAATATTAAATTCGCTATCCTATTTATCGTATCGTTGCCGCCGATCCTTGTCTTCCTGATCTTCCAAAAGTTCATTATGCGTGGCGTCGCATTATCAGCAGTTAAGGGATAAGCGCGGATCGACGAATTTAGTCACGGATCGTAAACATGCACATGAAAGGAATATAAATGCACCTCGTTTGTAAACGATTTCTCTTTTATGATCGATATGTAAGATAACTATGAATTGAAAAGGGGAGTTTCAATGCGTAAGTACTCTAGCGTGCTACTAAGCCTCCTTGTGGCCGGATCATTGTTAACCGCATGCGGCGGTAACAACAATAACGGAAACACGACAGGAAACAAGGAAGGGGAAGCGACTACTGCGCCAACGAATGCTGCAACAGATAATGCTGGCAGTGCTACAGCAGCGCCAACTGATGATATCACACAAAGAAAAGTGACCATCAAAATTCACTATCCAACCCCTGACCTAACCGAAGTTAGAGCACAGGAAGATGACAAGATCAAACGTTTCCAAGAGGAGTATCCGAATGTTGAAATCGTCAAAGACGATTGGCAGTACAATGTAAGTGAAATCGGCATCAAAATGGCAGCGAATGAAGCTCCAACCTTCTTTAACACTTACGCTACAGAAGCAAAATTCCTAGTTGAAAAAGGCTGGGTAGCTGACATTACGGATCTGTGGAATAAATACGAATTTAAGGATCAAATTAACCCGGTTCTCCAAAACCAATTTATCATTGACGGAAAAGTATTCGGCGTAACTCAAAAGGGTTATGTAACAACCACAATGATCAACAAAAAAATGCTGGATGAAAAAGGCGTTGCTGTTCCATCTATGGATTGGACTTGGGATGATATGCTGAATACCGCGAAAGGCGTAGCTGATACCAAAAAAGGGATTTCCGGTATTGCTCCAATGGGTAAAGGGAATGAAGCAGGCTGGAACTGGACCAACTTCCTGTTCGAAGCTGGCGGTGAAATTCAGAAGATTGAAGGCGGTAAGGTTGTAGCTACTTTTAATTCTGAGGCTGGGATTAAAGCGCTGGATTTCTACAAGAAACTTAGATGGGAAGCAAACGCGATTCCTCAGGATTGGGCACTGGGCTGGGGTGATGCTGTAGGCGCATTCCAACAAAGTCGTACAGCAATGGTAATGGCTGGATCTGACGGTGTTATTGAGCAAGCGTTGAATCAAGGCGGTCTGAAACCAGAAGATGTACTTACGTATCCAATGCCTGCGATGGAAAAAGGCGGAAAACACACTGGGGTACTTGGTGGTGACTACCTTGTAATCAATCCAAATGCAACACCAGACGAGCAAGAAATGGCATTCCGTTATATTACATTTGATTACTTCTCCGATAAAGGTCTAGAAGCACTGGATGCGGTTCTGCAACAACGTACAACGGATGGCAAATACTTTATTCCGCCGCTCTTAGATTACTATTCTGCAGATTCTGACTTCGGCAAGAAAACAAAAGCTGTGTATGATAAATATACAAATGTATATCAATACAGCCCTGATATTTTAGGCTTGCTGGACGGTAAACCGGAAGCGCAATACAATACACAGGACTACTACGCAACCATGTCCAATGTAATTCAAGAGCTGTTCTCCAAAAAGGGAACAGATTCCAAGACACAGCTTGAAGCTGCTGCAAAAACAGTGCAAGAGAAATTCTTCGATACAATTAAAGTAGAATAGGCAAGGAAGGACAGAACCGGCTCCTTTAGGAGTCGGTTTTTTTATGTTTATATTATTGATATTTTTATAAATCAACACGACGGATGGTTTCCGACTATTTTTTAGAGGGTCATGGGAAAAATAGAGTGTCAACAAAAATAGATTTGCATTTTTAAAATATTTTTGCGAGCGGAAAGGTAGAAAATGGGTATTGGTTCTTGTCTTTTTAAACATAAACTTTAGATTTAAGGGATATTACAGCATAAATAATGGTAAAAAACCTATAAAATGATCGAATGAAAGCGCTTTGAAAACAAATCAAAAAAACTTTATACTTTGTGAAAGATTTCACTATACAAGGTGGAAATGATGTGATAAGATAAATGTGTAGAGAAAAACAACCTAAAAATTGACAGGAGGACGAGGGAGATGGCAGTTAAGAACGAAGTCGCCGCCCAAGTTAAACAAACTACCGCTGAAGAGTATATTCAGACTTTGGTGGATAAAGCGAAAAAAGCACATGAGGCATTCATGGCGCTGGATCAAGAGCAAGTTGACACAATCGTTCATGCAATGGCGTTGGCTGGACTCGACAAACATATGTACCTCGCTAAATTGGCTGTAGAAGAAACTGGCCGCGGGGTTTACGAAGACAAAATTACTAAAAACATCTTCTCGACAGAATATATCTGGCACGGAATTAAATACGATAAAACAGTAGGCGTTATTGAAGACAATGCTTATGAAAGCTTCCAAAAAATTGCTGAGCCCGTCGGAATTGTAATGGGTATCACACCGGTAACCAACCCTACATCCACCACGATGTTTAAAGCGTTGATTTCGATTAAGACACGGAACCCTATTATATTCGGTTTCCACCCATCTGCGCAAGAGTGTAGTGCAGCAGCTGCTAGAATTCTTCATGATGCGGCTGTAAAAGCTGGCGCACCTGAGAACTGTATCCAATGGATTGAAATGCCAACGATGGACAAAACAAATGCTTTGATGAACAACCCTGACGTTGCACTTATTCTCGCAACAGGCGGTTCTGCAATGGTAAAAGCAGCTTATAGCTGTGGTAAACCAGCTCTTGGCGTAGGTCCTGGTAACGTACCTGCATTCATCGAAAAGAGCGCGGATATCGATCAAGCCGTAACGGACATCATTCTTTCCAAAACATTTGATAATGGTATGATCTGTGCTTCCGAGCAAGCTGTTATTATCGAAGAACCAATCTTCGATCAAGTGAAAAAGAAAATGATCGCTAATGGCTGCTACTTTGTTAACAAAGAAGAAGCTGCCAAACTTACTAGCGGCGCTATGAACGTTGATAAATGTGCGGTTAATCCAGCAATCGTTGGACAATCCGCAGTGAAAATTGCTGAAATGTGCGGCATTCAAGTTCCTGCCGGCACTAAGATTCTGGTAGCAGAACTTGAAGGTGTAGGCACTAAATATCCATTGTCCGCTGAAAAATTGAGTCCTGTGCTTGCTTGCTACAAAGTTAAAAACGCAGATCAAGGTATTGAACGCGCAGCACAAGTTGTTGAATTTGGTGGTATGGGCCATAGTTCGGCTATTCACTCCAACAACGAAGAAGTAATCATGAAGTTCTCTAACCGTCTGCAAACAGGACGTATTCTCGTTAACTCGCCTTCCACTCATGGTGCGATCGGCGATATCTATAACACTAACATCCCTTCGTTGACGCTGGGCTGCGGATCTTATGGTCGTAACTCCGTGTCGCAAAACGTTACAGCAATCAATTTGATCAACGTGAAAAGGGTGAATCGTCGTACCGTGAATATGCAATGGTTTAAAGTACCTGACAAGATCTATTTCGAAAAAGGCGCTACTCAGTACCTGACCAAAATGCCTGATATCACACGTGTCGCAATTATCACTGACCCAATGATGGTTAAGCTTGGATATGTTGAGAGAGTTGAACATTACCTGCGTCAACGCCAAACTCCTGTAGCGATCGAAGTGTTCTCGGAAGTTGAACCAGATCCATCGACAACTACAGTTGAAAAAGGTACAGCAATGATGAACAGATTCCAACCGGACTGCATCATCGCACTTGGTGGTGGTTCCCCAATGGATGCTGCAAAAGGAATGTGGTTATTCTATGAACATCCAGACGCAGACTTTAATGGTCTGAAACAAAAATTCATGGATATCCGTAAACGGGTTTACAAATTCCCTAAACTTGGAAACAAAGCTAAGTTTGTAGCGATTCCAACTACTTCGGGTACAGGTTCGGAAGTAACATCTTTCGCAGTTATTACCGATAAAACAACTGAACAACACACTAAATATCCTTTGGCTGACTACGAGCTAACTCCAGACGTAGCTATCATTGATCCAGAGTTCGTATATAGCTTGCCAAAAACTGCTGTAGCTGATACAGGTATGGACGTATTGACACATGCCATCGAAGCTTATGTATCTGTTATGGCGAGTGACTACACGGATGGTCTGGCAATTAAAGCAATCCAATTGGTATTCCAATACCTTGAAAAATCGGCTCTTGAAGGCGACAGAGTTGCCCGTGAAAAAATGCATAACGCATCAACACTTGCTGGTATGGCCTTTGCTAATGCTTTCCTGGGTATTAACCACAGCTTGGCGCATAAATGGGGCGGTCAATATCACACTGCTCACGGTCGTACTAATGCGATCCTTATGCCACACGTTATTCGTTACAATGCTAAGAAACCTACGAAGTTCGCTTCGTTCCCTAAATATTCACACTTCGTAGCTGACGAGCGTTATGCAGAAATCGCCCGTATTCTGGGATTGCCAGCTCGCACAACTGAAGAAGGTGTAACTAGCCTGATCAATGCTATTCGCGACATGAACAAAAAACTGGGTATCGAAGAATCCTTCCAACAATTGGGCTTTGATCCTAAGGATTTTGAATCCCATGTAGATTACTTGGCTGACCGTGCATTTGAAGATCAATGTACAACTGCCAATCCTAAGCTGCCGCTGGTATCTGAACTCGCAGATGTATATCGTAATGCTTTCTACGGAAGATTTGATAATTAATATTTGGTTAAGTAGATAATAGGATGGTTGTGGATTAGATATAAGTGACAAATATCACCGGAAAGGTGATATTTGTCACAGTCTATTTATAGAAAATAAACTAAAATGTTTATATAAACAACGGTCCCATATATGGAACAATGATTGTGAATTTTCGAACAACCATATTTTTCTTGGGATCACGAGACACGGGATCAACCTTCAAGCCCGCGATCTCTACAAATATAATATAAATATAGATGGAGGGATTTAGCATGTCGGTGATTGAAAAAGATGTACAAGAAGTGAAATCCGGTTGGAGAAGTTTTGCAAAAGGTAAATGGTCCAGAAAAGTTGACGTTAACAACTTTATCGCAAGCAACATTAAGCCTTATGAAGGAAGCGAAGAATTCCTCGTAGGACCTACTAGTAACACAACTGAACTGTGGAAGATTATTTCCCAATTGAGCAAGGAAGAAAGAGAAAGAGGCGGCGTATGGGATGTTTCCCTAGATACTGTCTCCACAATCACTTCACATGCTCCAGGCTACATTGACAAGGACAAGGAACAAATTGTAGGCGTACAGACTGATGCTCCTTTTAAACGTTCCATCCAGCCATTCGGCGGGATCAAGATGATGGTTGATGCTACGAAGGCTTATGGCTTCGAGCTTCCACAAAACATCGTTGACATGTTTACGAACATTCGCAAAACGCATAACCAAGGCGTATTTGATGCATATACACCAGACATGAGAGCTGTGCGTAAATCCGGCGTAATTACAGGTCTTCCTGATGCTTACGGCCGCGGACGCATCATCGGCGACTACCGCCGCATTGCTCTGTACGGTATTGATTTCCTCATTAAAGACAAAAAACAACAACAAACTGAGCTTGAAGTAGATTCCATGACTGAAGATATCATTCGTTTGCGTGAAGAGCTGTCCGAGCAAATTCGTGCACTTGGCGAATTAAAAGAAATGGCAGCTGCTCATGGTATGGATATTTCCAGACCGGCGACCAACTTCAAAGAAGCTACTCAATGGGTATACTTCGGATATCTGGCAGCAGTTAAAGAGCAAAATGGTGCGGCGATGTCCCTGGGCCGTGTGTCCTCTTTCCTGGACATCTATGCAGAACGCGATATTGCTGAAGGTACTTTGACTGAAGAACAAGTACAAGAAATCGTCGATCATTTCGTAATGAAACTGCGTATCGTGAAATTCTTGCGTACACCTGACTATAATGATCTGTTCTCCGGCGACCCAACATGGGTAACTGAATCCATCGGTGGTATGGCTGAAGACGGAACAACTCGTGTTACTAAGAACAGCTTCCGTTTCTTGAACACCCTGTACAACTTGGGTCCAGCTCCGGAACCAAACTTAACTGTACTGTGGTCCGAAAAATTGCCTGAAGCCTTCAAAAAATATTGTGCTAAGGTTTCCATCGAAACTAGTGCAATTCAGTATGAAAATGACGATGTAATGCGTCCATACTGGGGTGAAGATTATGCGATTGCTTGCTGCGTATCTCCAATGCGTATCGGTAAACAAATGCAGTTCTTCGGTGCTCGTGCCAACCTGGCAAAAGCATTACTGTATGCTATCAATGGTGGTGTAGATGAAAAATCCGGAGCACAAGTTGGACCGGAATTCCCAGCGATCACTTCTGAATATCTGGATTATGACGAAGTAATGAAACGTTTCAAACCGATGATGGAGTGGTTGGCTAAGACTTATGTTAACACTTTGAACATCATTCACTATATGCATGACAAATATTCTTACGAACGTATCGAAATGGCGCTGCATGACCGTGACATTCTGCGTACGATGGCTTGTGGTATTGCTGGGCTGTCCGTTGCAGCTGACTCACTAAGCGCAATTAAATACGCCAAAGTAAAACCTATTCGTAACGAACAAGGTATTGCGATCGATTTCGAAACCGAAGGCGAATTCCCTTGCTACGGTAACAATGACGATGCTGTTGACAGCATCGCAGTAGAATTGGTTGAAACCTTCATGACTATGATCCGTAAAAACAAAACATATCGTGATTCTGTGCCGACTCAATCGGTACTGACCATTACTTCGAATGTAGTGTACGGTAAGAAGACAGGTACTACACCTGACGGACGTAAGAAAGGTGAACCTTTCGCACCAGGTGCTAACCCAATGCACGGACGTGACAAGAAAGGCGCCTTGGCTTCCCTGAACTCTGTAGCTAAACTGCCTTACTCCGATGCACAAGATGGTATCTCTAATACGTTCTCCATCGTACCTAAGGCACTTGGTAAAGACGAGGATTCCCGTAAGTCTAACCTGGTACACATGATGGATGGATACTTCCATAACAACGCTCAGCATTTGAATGTTAACGTATTTAACCGTGAACAGCTGATGGACGCTATGGAGCACCCAGAGAACTATCCACAATTGACTATCCGTGTATCCGGTTATGCAGTTAACTTCATCAAGCTGACTCGTGAACAACAAATGGATGTAATCAACCGTACATTCCACGGTTCGATGTAATTTGTTCCTGTCATGAAGATCTTTGAATTAGTACTACTATTGAAATAATTGCAAGGAAGATACCGCCCTTGTCTCAAGGGCGGTAATATCTTGTTTGAGAATTGTTAAAATTTTAAATTTTATTGCCGCGATATAGGGATATGACAGTCTCAAGGACAGGGATCTTCATCGTTGAAAAAGGGACTGTTAGTCTGGCGTGGCGAAAGGATGACATCCTATGATTAAAGGTCGCATACATTCTTTGGAAACCTTTGGAACCGTTGATGGACCTGGTATTCGATTTGTCTTATTTATGCAAGGCTGCTTGCTGAAATGTCAGTATTGCCATAACCCTGATACCTGGGCTTTAGATGAAGGTAAAGAAATGACTCTAGAAGAAGTGCTTTCGGAAATCGAGCCATATATAAACTACTATCGTTCATCCGGTGGCGGGTTAACTGTATCCGGTGGAGAACCAACCTTGCAGGCGCAATTTGTAAAGCAGTTATTTACGGAAGTGAAGAAGCGTTGGAATTTGCACACCACATTAGACAGTAATGGTTACAACGAAGGTGACAAGATTAATGACTTATTGGATGTAACAGATTTGGTTATGCTTGATCTGAAGCATATTGATGAAGAAGCGCATATCAAATTAACCGGTAAATCCAATGATCGAACTTTGAAGCTTGCACGCTGGCTCTCAGACCATAATCGTAAGATGTGGATCCGACATGTATATGTTCCTGGTATTCATGATCGTGAAGAGGATCTCATTAACTTAGGTCGTTATATTGGAACCTTAAATGGCGTCGAGAAATTCGAAATCTTACCTTATCATCAGATGGGTATCTATAAATGGGAAATGCTCGGCAAAGCTTATGAACTGGATGGAGTACCTTCTCCAACAGAAGAAGAAGTGCAACGGGCATACCGCTTGGTCGAAGAAGGTCGTAAGCAAACGGCATTGGTATAATAGAAATCTATTTTTAAGAGAGACCGTACCCTCAGTGGTTGATCATCACTGAAGGTGCGGTTTTTTGTTATGAGGAAGTAAAAAGGGAGGGGTTAAAGCTCCTCTGAGGGGGAATTTTATATTATTCCTAATAAAGACATGCTATAGTTACACGTGGTTTATGGGGTAGATAATAAATGAATATGTCAGGTAATATGACTAATTTTATATTTTAATTAAATGTTTTTAAAGAGAAACAAACTTTTGTGATGAGAAAAACAAATGAATAAAGCGATTTAACATTTTAATGTTATAAAATATAACTTATCGTGTAGTTGATTCCGCTTACATTAGAGATTTTTATCCCTATAGTGGATGAATCTTAACCTTACGATAATGAAGTCTGTTTTCTATAATAAGAAGTGTAAAGCACATCAATATATAGGGAGGGTCACAAGAAATGAAAAAAAGTATGACTTTGCTATTGTCCCTGATTTTCGTATCATCAGCTTTACTGACTGGTTGCGGAGGCAACAACAATGCGTCTTCTAACAAAGGAGATGGAAACGCTACCGCGACTAACTCAGCCGCTACAAATGCTCCAGCAACAGAAGAACCGGTAAATAACGAGCCATTTGAAATGACGATTCGTCACACTCAAATCGGTGCAGACAAGCAGAAACGTCTGGCTATTCTCGAAGAAGTAGTTAACAAAGTACAAGAGGATGTACCGGGTCTGACCTTTAAACTCGATGGGGTAGATTCAGATGTAAACCGTAAAGAAAAATTGCGTGGTGAAATGGCTGCGGGTAATCCACCGGAAATCTTCGATCTGTTCGGCAGCCCTGACTCCAAGATCTATGCTAAAGAAGGTAAATTACTTGACCTGACTCCAATCCTTGAGGAACTTGGAATTAAGGATAAATTCTCAAATCTTGATCCTTTCACTTATGAAGGAAAAATCTATGGATTGCCAATCGGTGGTTCTGGTGAAGGTTTCTTCTATAACAAAGAATACTATACAAGCAAGGGCTGGAAGGCTCCAACAACATTTGCTGAATTGGAACAACAATTGGCTGATATCAAGGCTGATGGAAAAGTACCTTTGGCTGGTGCATCCAAAGCTGGTTGGGTACCACTTATGTTAGCTAACCACCTGTGGTCACGTTATGCAGGTCCGGATGTAACTGCTAAATTTGCAACAGGCGAAGCTAAATGGTCTGATCCAAATGTAGTAAAAGGATTTGCGAAATACAAAGAATGGGTTGATAAAGGCTACTTCAAAAAAGGCGAACTTGGCTTTGAATATGCTGAATACACAACACAATTCACTAGTGGTGAAGCGATCCTGCTGTATGATGGTACTTGGAAATCTTCCGTATTTAAAACGGGCCAATCTGGCGAAGGTTTGATCGGTAAAGTTGGATTCTTCAACATCCCAGCAGTTGAAGGCGGAGCGGGTGACCAAACTGCATTGATGCGCGATGTGAACAATGGTTATGGTTTCTCTGCATCTGCTGAGAAAGATCCACGTCAATTGGCTGCTGTGAAATCTTTTATTAAAAACTTATTTAATGAAGAAATGCAATTGCGCGGACTTGTTGAAGATGGTGTATTGCCAGCAATGAAGATTGACCAAAACGTATTGAATGAGAATATTACTGATGATCTGATGAGCGAAATCGTAGGTGTACTTAACAACTCACAATCTTCGTTCCCAGCATTTGACTCTCTTGTTCAAGCTGATGTAACTACAGAAATCAGTAACATTCAAATTCAAAAACTGATTGGCGATCAGACGACTCCTGAGAAAATGGGCGAAGCTTTGCAAAAGGTACAAGAAGAAGCAAACGCAGCAGTTGAATAAATAGCTGCAAACTGAATGTACCCTGGTGCTAAATCCAGGGTACATTTTTAAAATCAAAGAAAATATGTGTTTGCACTTGATCTGAAGCATTCACTATTCGCCAGATGTCAAAGCAACCGGAGGTAGTCATGAATAAAGCATTAAGAAATCCAGTGGTATTTTTCCTTTTCGTTCTTCCAGCATTGATATTGTTCACGATGTTTTTCATTTACCCCATTTTTAGTTCTATTTATTACAGCTTTACTAGTTGGAACGGTGTATCGGAGACGGTTAAATCAGCCGGATTAAGTAATTATGAGAAAGCACTAGGAGATGAACGATTCTGGATATCCGTTAAAAACAACGGTTGGTTTATTCTTTTCTCCGTATGTATACAGGTACCGTTGATCGTATTCTTCTCGTTATTAATTTCTAATGTGAAGAAGTTAAAGGGCTTATATAAGACAGCAGTCTTTATGCCTTCCATTATGTCTACAGCGGTTATCGGTATTCTCTGGGGGTTTATCTATGAGCCCAACATTGGACTTTTTAATAAGCTCCTTAGTCTAGTAGGAATTAATCCTATTTACTGGCTGTCAGATGAAAGATTTGCAATGCTTTCTATTTTGTTGACGAATGCTTGGCAGTGGACTGGATTTTATATCGTTATGGTCCTAGCGGCGATTCTAGCTATTCCTGGTGAATTGGATGAAGCTGCAGCCATTGACGGCGCAACTGGATTTCAACGCGCTACTCGTATCACGCTCCCACTAATCGTACCGATCATCTCGGTTGTAATTATGCTATCCATTGCTGGAGCAATGAAAGCTGCGGATATCGTCATCGTTATGACTAAGGGGGGACCTGCAGGTTCAACCGATGTAATGGCAACATACATGATTAAATATGCGATCACGAACTTTAAGTATGGATACGGAAATGCCATCGCTGTCCTGATCTTTGCATTTACACTGGTGGTTACAGTCCTTTATCAGCTGCTGATTGCACGTCGTACAGAAAGGATTGAATACTGATGCCACGCGCCCTGAAAAAGAGTCTGCCACATATTGCCCTTTTATTCTATTTGTTAGTGATCCTGTTTCCTTTCCTATTCGTATTATTCTCATCTGTGAAAAAGGATAATAATGAGATTGCGCTTAATCCTTTTGGCATCCCCAAGGAATTCGTCTTCAATAACTACGTGGAGGCTTGGGTAAATGCCAAGATTAGTACTTACTTTTTCAACAGTTTGTACATTTCGATCCTTGCCTCTGTAGTGTCCATTCTGCTTGCGTCTATGTTTGCTTTTGCGGTTACGCGGATGCGTCAGGGGAAATGGAATACTATTTTGTTCTCACTGGTTTTAGTAGGAATGCTCATCCCGAATAATGCTTTAATGCTGCCGATTTATACGATTGTACGTAAGTTAGGAATACTGAACACCCACTGGGCGTTGATCATTCCTTATATCGCCAATGCGATTCCATTTACCATCATTATTTTAGCAGCATTTATGCGAAATTTACCTAGAGAAATAGAAGAAGCTGCGGTCATGGATGGCTTGAAGGCACCGGGTATCTTTGCTAGAATTATTGTACCTCTAACGGTTCCGGCTATGGTTACTGTATTCATTGTTAATTTCCTGGGAAATTGGAACGAGTTCTTGCTAGCTAACTACTTCCTGTCGAATGACGAGCTGCGAACGCTTCCAGTAGGTATGGTCCAATTCCGGGATCAATACCAGATGAACTATGCACAAATGTCAGCCGGTATCGTCTTCAGCGTACTGCCGGTAATTATCATTTATGCAATTCTTCAGGAGAAGATTATTGAAGGTGTAACAGCGGGCGGCGTAAAAGGATAACTTTATTCTCAGTCAGGAGCACTAGCCGATGAATTTGCGCTATAAATTATTTACGGCATTTTTGGGCCTGATTATCATTCCTTTATTTATTCTAGGCATGCTTATGTTTTTTGTGACTTATAATTCTATTGAGAAAAAGTACAGCCAGCAGTCGGAATACTCACTTAAAGCGATTAGTTACAGTATTTCTAATGTATTAAAAGATATGGATAACGTTACAGACAACGGAATTGCTACCTCGGTGTTTCATATGGCTCTTAGTGCAGATGATCCTAACAACCAGGATTTGACTGATGCTGAGCAACTGAATCTGAATGCGAGCCAGCGCAATTTCCGTAGTCTGTTGTTTAATCATCCATCGATCAGTTATGCATTTTTGTACAATTTTAACGGTAGAGGTAACTCTGAAATCGTGTCGCTTTTTAACAAGGAAAATTTCCGAACGCTACCCTATGATACATTCAAAAAAAGTGATCTGTACCAGGAAGTTATGGACTTAAATGGTGTGCCGAAATGGCTGGCTCCTCACGAGTATCCTGAGCTTACGGGTACTGAACCTGTGTTTACACAAATTCGGCTAGTGAAGGAATTGAGCTTCTTTCAGAACATAGGTATCCTAGTTGTGCAGATCAAGAATTGGGAGTTCGAATCCATATTTCGCAATTTAAAAATTGGGGATAGCAATCAGGATGTTTCCTTTATGCTTGTAAATGATGATGGAATGATTCTTTTTGACCCGGATCAAAAGCTGGATGGACAGGACTTCCAGTCTTTCGCGGATAAAGAGATTACCTTTAAAAAAGGGTTTCAGAGTTTCAAAACAGAGTACAACGGGGAGAAAAGCATTCTTTCCATGTATCATTTGAAGGACTATCCATGGAGTCTGGTATCTGTGACTTCTTGGGATACGTTGTCTCATGAAGTTACAGTATTTGCTCGCTGGTTCGTCGCTGTGATTTTCCTTTGCTTATTGGCAGCTGTGATCTTCAATTTATTTTTTATGAACCGGATTACCGGCGGCATCGCTGTCATTGTTCGTTTTATGCGCCGGGTTGAAGACGGAGATCTGACCACTAGGGTAGAAGTTAAAGGGAATGATGAGCTAACGCTGCTTGCTAAGGGTTTTAATGATCTTATGGATAAAATCAATGGATTGTTTAACAGAATTCATGTGGAGCAGCGTCGCAAGAATCAAGCTGAGATGCGTGTTCTGCAGGCACAGATTAAACCACATTTTTTATTCAATACATTAGAATCAATCAATGTTCTCGCTATTCAGAATGAAGGCAAAAAAGTTAGTGAGATGGTCTACAGGCTGGCTAGTATTTTGCGAATCAGCATTCAGGATCGGGAAGAGATTACGCTGGATGAAGAAGTTAAACATTTACGCAATTATTTGGATATACAAAAATTCCGCTTTGAAGATTTGTTCGAATACGAGATCGATATTCCGAATGAATTGATGAGTTGCGGTATCCTTAAACTCACGTTACAACCGCTTGTAGAGAACAGCATTCAACATGGATTTGAGGGCATTGATTACAAAGGTCATGTTTCTGTGAAAGTTTGGGAGAAGCAGGGGGATTTGATTTTACGTATTGAAGATAATGGTATTGGTATTACACCTTCTCAGTTGGCTATTTTTCAATATATTGTGAATGATCCTGTGGAGCAAGAAGTTAAGGCTGAACGGGATAACCGGATGAATCTTGAACGCAGAGGTCTTGGTATTCGCAGTGTAGCAGATCGCATCCGCATTGAATACGGTGACAGGTACGGAATATTTATCTGTTCTAGTCCAGGTCATGGTACTATTATCCAATGTGTCATACCTAAATACGAGCAGGGGGAAGATCATTATGCTAAAAGTATTATTGGTTGATGACGAAGCCCCAATTCTGAATAATCTGAACAGGGTGTTGCCTTGGCAGGAGATGGGGATGGAGGTTGTCGGTATGGCGCGAAGCGGAATGGATGCTTTGCGTATTGCCGAGGAGAAACAGCCTGATCTTGTGTTATGTGACATCCGTATGCCAGTGATGGACGGGTTAACTTTTATCGGTAAGTTGCGGGAGATGGGATTGGATAGCGAGGTGCTGCTTCTTACCGGATATCAGGAGTTTGATTATGCACGGGAAGCGATTCGGCTAGGTGTTAAAGAGTATATTTGTAAGCCGATACATTATGAAGAGCTTGGCAATAAGGTACGGGAGATTGGGGCTAAGATCCGTAGTAAGCAGTTTAAGAATAAACTGTATAATAGCATTCCAATTTTTCAGGAAATCCCTGAAGGTGAAGATGATTCTGGCAAAAAAACACCGGATCAGCTGATGAACCAAGCAGCTAAGTACATCACAGAACATCTCCATTCTGATATTGGGATTGAGGAAGTGGCGAATAAGATCGGGATTAGTGGCAGTTATTTCTGTCTCTTGTTTAAGAATCGTTTTGCTATGACTTTCGTGGAATACGTGACCCTACAACGAATTGAAGCTGCTAAGTTTATGCTAACTAACAGCGATAAGAGTATTACGATGATTGGCTCGGGAGTTGGCTATCAGGAGCGGCGTTATTTTACCAAGGTATTTCAGAAGCAGACAGGGATGTCGCCTAAGGAGTATCGCGACCGATGCCGGACCGAAGTGCAGTGAGGTTAGCTGCTGAGTGGTGAGGTTAGCGTCGCTCCAAGGAATGTTTGGACTTCCGGTCGCTGTTATCCTCAGATTTCTTGATTAGATACCGCTATTAGCGGTTGAAATCCGAGGATAAAGGCGAACGCTACGCTCCTACAGTTCCAAACTTCCTCTCCGTTCCTTCTCCCTCCCCCCTCTTCGTAGTATAGGGGCCGTCCCACACCTACGGATGTGGGCCTCTCTGGGAACACAAGGACTGATTGCCTAGTTAATTTAAGGCAGGAATTATCAACCAGCCTTTGGCTGTGATAAATGCGATTAAGGTACATAAGCTATGATTAATTAAATTTTTTGCCTCTATATAGAGGCTGAAGAGATGGTTTTCCTCGATTTTCGAGGATAATCGTCTCTTTTTTTATAGAAATATAATATGTTCCCTATACTCCCATAAATTATCATATGTTTTAATTAGAGTGTAAGGAGGATACACAAAACGTTAGGCAAGCAAGAGTAATTGGGGCTTAAGAATGGGATGATGGAGAATGGGGGAACCAAAAATGAGTGTGACGAATCCTTCCGTCAGCTTGTCAGAAGTAAAGAAACCAGGCAGGGGAAGAACGCCGAATTTTCTTAGAGTAATGAAGAAATATTGGGTGTTCTATTTGATGATGTTACCTGCGATAGTGATTCTAATCATCAATAATTACATACCGATGTTAGGGACGGTAATTGCATTTAAGGATATCAATTACCAAAAAGGGATTCTGGGTAGTGATTGGGTCGGGTTAGCGAACTTTAAATATTTAATCTCGACGGAGACGGCCTGGATCATTACGAGGAATACGTTATTGTATAATACAGCGTTTATTATACTGACGCTATTTTTTTCGCTGGCTTTCGCAATTATGTTTAACGAAATGCGCAGCAGATGGCTATCGAAATTCCATCAAAGCGCTATGTTTCTCCCTTATTTTCTCTCTTGGGTCGTCGTAAGTTACTTAGTATACGGCTTTCTGAGTGCAGAGCATGGGTTCATGAACAAGACATTACTCCCGTTCTTTGGGGTAGATCCTATCGAATGGTATTCACAGTCCAAATATTGGCCTGGGATTCTAGTAATTGTGAAGATATGGAAAGAGATTGGGTATACAACGGTTATTTATATGGCCGCTATTATTGGAATAGATAATGAATATTATGAGGCTGCACTAATTGATGGAGCTTCTAAATGGAAGCAGATTCGAAAAATCACACTGCCGCTAATCAGCCCAGTTATTATAGTAATGACGCTGCTGCAGATAGGTAGGATTTTTAACGCAGACTTCGGATTATTCTTTCAGGTTACGAGAAATGCAGGAGCGTTATACTCGACGACGCAGGTTATCGACACATATGTATATCAAACCTTCCTCGCAATCGGTGATATAGGAATGTCTTCAGCCGCGGGTCTCGTTCAATCTGTTGTAGGATTTCTATTGATTTTCTTAGCGAATCTTGCAGTGCGGCGAATCAGTAAAGATGATGCTTTATTTTAAAGGGAGGTGGGAGTGTTGAGCCAGACAGAAACAGCATTAGGGTCGTCACGGCGTACAGGAAAGCGCACAAAACGGCAAAGACAACCCAATGAAATATCTAATATATCTAATTTGCTAATTAATATATTCTTTTGGATATACACAGCGATTTGTGTGGTGCCGCTGATCCTCGTAGTTATTGTATCGTTTTCGGACGAGAATTCCGTTATCCAGAACGGCTACAGCTTTTTTCCTAACAAGTGGGATATTTCTTCTTATGAATTTCTGTTAAAAGATTATTGGCAAATTATCGATGCAGCTTCCGTTTCGTTATTTGTGACTGTGGTGGGCACGATTCTGAGTCTTATCATTATGGCTATGTACGCTTACCCTATCTCACGTGGAGATTTTCCACATCGTAATTTCTTCTCATTTTTTATGTTTTTTACAATGTTGTTTAATGGGGGCCTTGTGCCTTGGTATCTGGTCTACACGCGCATGATGCATATGAAGGATACGTTATGGATTCTAATTATGCCGCTGCTGGTTTCTGCTTTCTTTGTTATCATCTTACGGACCTTTTTTGCCAATACCATACCGCCAGCTTTAATCGAATCTGCTAAGATCGATGGGGCACCAGAATTCCGGATCTTCGTTCAAATTATTTTGCCTTTGTCTATGCCAGTGTTAGCTACAGTAGGTTTGTTTCAGACCCTGGCCTATTGGAATGATTGGTACCTTAGTTTGATCTTTATCTCACCCGAAGGTCATGTCAATTTACAATACCTAATGTATAAGACGATGCTGAATGTTCAATTCCTGACAGCAAGTCCTCAGGCGATGGCTGCCTTGGCTGCACAGGGTGTAGAAATCAATATTCCAACAGAAACGGTAAGAATGGCGATGGCTGTTATTGGTATCGGACCTATCGTGTTTGTATATTCCTTCTTCCAGAAGTATTTTATTAAAGGGCTTACCGTGGGTGCTGTCAAAGGTTAAGGACGATTGTAATGGCTTAATTCGGCCGCTTTATGCTAAGGTGTGAACGGCCGATTCAGCATATATAAATATTTTGAGGGAGGTTATGGTGTATATGAAAGCTGTTAGAAAAAGCGCACTAATGACACTATTGCTAACGATGGTACTGAGTCTTAGTTTAGCAGGCTGCGGTGGGAATAACGGGAATAATGAAGCAGCTTCACCTGCTCCAAGCGAAAATGCAACCGCTACCAATGCTGCTGCTACGGATGAGCCAGCCGCGGATCCTACTGCCGAACCGGCAAAAGAATTGGAGCCTTATACCGTCAAGTTAATTTATGTCGGTGCCGTGCAAAAGGATGAAAAAGCTGTAGAAGATGAAATCAATAAGTTATTGGAACCTAAAATCAACGCCAAATTGGATATCGCACCGATCGATTGGGGTCCATGGGACAATGATGTCAATCTGAAAATTGCGAGTCAGGAAAAATTCGATATCATCTTTACAGCTCAATGGAAGAACTACGTAACGAATGCAGCTAAAGGCGCTTATCTCCCGATTAATGACGATAGCGGCAAATATGGTAATCTCCTAAATGAATACGGCCAAGGAATTCTAAAAAATCTGGATCCACAATTCTTAAAAGGTTCAGCGATCAATGGTGTGAATTATGCTGTTCCTACAAACAAGGAGCTGGCTGCACAAGGTGGGGTTGTCTATCGCTCCGATATTGCGGATGAACTGGGCATCGATATGTCAAATGTGAAATCCATCCAAGATCTGGATGCAGTTCTCAAAGTAGTGAAGGAGAAAAGACCTGACCTGACTCCATTGTATTTCAAACAAGGTGAGACCTTTAACTCACAGTACATGGCACAATACGATACACTTGGTGATGCTGCCATTCCTGGTGTTCTGCTTAAAGATTCCTCAGATACTAAGATTCAATCGATGATTGAGATGGATCGTTATAAAGAAATCATTAAACTTACTCGTGAGTATATGAAAAAAGGTTACATTAACAAAGACGCAGCTGTTGCTACAAATTCGACTCAGGATGCAATGAAGGCTGGCAATGTCTTTATGACAGTGCAATCGCTTAAACCAGGTAAAGATAGTGAGCTGGCGAATGCTACCGGCTTGATTGGCAAGCTGAAACAAATTGCATTCAATGATCCAACGATTTCTACAAGTGATGCTGCTGGATCTATGCTTGCGATCTCCGCTTCCTCTGGTGATCCGGCCCGGGCCATGATGGTGCTAGATATTCTGCACACAGATAAAGATATCAACAATCTGCTTGTTTTCGGTATAAAAGGTGTGCACTATGAAGTCGTAAGTGGTGATACGATCAAAGCTACAGATAAAACAGCTGATTATAATACGGCTGCAGCTTGGATGCTTGGAAGTCAATTCCTGAACCCCGTGTGGGAAAGTGAAGCTCCAGACAAATGGGAACAATTCAAAGCCTTTAACTCTAAAGGTAAAGCCTCTGTAGCGCTTGGTTTCAACTTCGATGCCTCCTCAATGAAGACTGAAATGGCTGCTTGTAAAGCTGTAATGGATGAATACGACATCAGCTTGGATACGGGTTCTGTTGATCCTGATACCGTACTGACTAAGTATGCTGATAAGCTGAAAAAGGCAGGGCTCGATAAGATTATTGCAGAGAAACAAAAACAGCTGGATGCTTTCCTGGCTGCGCAAAAATAAAGCGAAAATGAATTCAAAAAAGGCTCTCCCCGGCAGGTTAATTTAGCCGGGGAGAGCCTTTTTATGATAGTACTTAGCGGAAGGAGCTGTCTATTTGCTTTGCGGCTTGAACAGCAAGGGTCCAAGCCAGTTCAGGAGTTAGCTCGCCTTTTTCAGCTTTGGTCAAGTATTCGAGCATGCTTGTCTCCACGTCAGCGTGATGAGGGCCGTAGTAGGTCGGAATTACTGCTTTTGCTGCTGACGAAAGGGTCAGACCAAGCTCTGAATTAGGAAAATAGGGATCGTGCAGATCGTGGATCTCTGGGTCATCATAGATTTCGGGGGTGGAAGGGAAAGCCCCTTGTACCTTGAAAGAAACCAATTGCTGCGTTGGTTCGGTTAGCCATTTAATAAGAGCAAAGGATTCATCAGGATGATTACCTGTCTTTGGTAAGGTCAGAACGGAGCCTCCGCGATTAGCACTGTTTTCTGGGATTTGTGTTACATTCCATAAACCGCTGGCAGTTGGAGCACTGCTCTTGATATGACCAATCATCCAAGCCGGACAGAGCATGACTGCAAAATCTCCGTTGAGCAGGCCTGCACCCCAGCGTTGGGTATCCACTGCAATACTGGCGGACAGATTTAGCTTAAGGGCTTGAATTGAGAAGTCCCAGGCTCGTTTGACCGCTGGATTATTGTCGAGGATCAATTCTTGTGTTGTGGGACTGTAATATTGAAGCTTGGACTGACGTAGAAGGGTGAGATAGAGGTTCTCCAAGTCATTTACAAAAGCTTTTCCTGTTCTCTCCTGTACTTTGGTGCCCGCTTCAAGGAATTGATCCCAAGTTTGGATTTCTTTAGCCACTTCCTCTGGTTTAGTAGGGAGGCCTGATAATGCGAATATATCCGTTCGATATAACATGGCATAGGGTCCAATTTCCGTTGGTAATCCGAAAATAAAATCATTACCCAGCACCTCCTGCCACTTCCAATTCAGAAATTGGTCCTTCAGATTGTCAGCTTCAAAGGTTTTTAGATTATAAAAATAATCAGGAAATTGTTTGAAGCGATCTAAATAGCTAATATCAATGGCAGCCACATCCGGCGAACTATATCCAGCTGCGAACGAGGTCTGTAGCTTGGCTGGAAGCTGCGTGGAGGTGGAGGTCTGAATATGAATCTCTAGCTCGGGATGTTGGGATTGATACTGGTCAATGAGCGACTCAAGACCTGATCCAGCAGTGAGCCAGATGTTCAGCTGTATCGGGTCTTGTAAAGCGGTATCTTCCTTGGAAGGGGAGAGCTGACAACCACTTGTATTAAGTAACAAGCCAAATGTTAATAGGACAGTAATCAACTTACCATTTACATTCAAGAGAAACACACCTCTGCTTTATTTGTTGTGCTTCTGAAATTCCTGAGGAGTCATCCCCATGTATTTCTTGAAAATGAGACTGAAATACGCAGGATCCTTAAAGCCTACTAATTCGCTAACCTCATATACCTTGAGAGTAACATTCTCTAATAATTCAGTAGCTTTTTGAATACGAAGTTTGGTAAGAAAGCTAGAGAAAGGCTCCCCTACATCATCTTTAAACAATCGGCCGAGATACGTTGGATTCATATACAGTTCGTCTGCGATCATTTTGAGGGAGAGATTTTCTTGGAGCCGGGAATTCATAACCTCAATCATCATAGAGATTACCCTGCGCGTTGCCTTTACTTGTAGTTGTTCAGTGAGCTGTGGAGAAGCCGAATGCATGGAGAGGTCTCTGAAAAAGATAACGGATGGCGTACTCTCTTTTTTGACCTGCTGACAAGCTTCCAGACTCTCATGATAGGCGGTTGCGAGCGCCCCCAATTGATAGTGAGGGTTGGAGACCCCTGCACAAAATGGCGATTTCAGAATGCCCGATAGCTTATGCAGCAGCTCTTGTGTCAATACCTCATCAACGCCGTTAGGCTGCTCAAGAGGATAGAATAATAGCATGATGGCTTCCTGCTCCTCTTGAATGCCAACAACGTTGGCGTACAGCGCAAAACATTCTTCTAATATATTTATAACTGCTGCATACATGGCTTGTTCCGACCAGTTCTGAGGCATGCCCACTCCAAGATGGTTTACGGTTACGACTACAAAGGAATGAAAAGGAGGAATAAGTTGTTCTTCAAAATAGGGCAACGGGATGCCGTAAAGAAGATCAGATAAGCGTTTCTCCCGAAGGTTTTTTTCTCTTAGCTGCGTTAATTGCCTCTGCTGTTTCTTCAATTGAAGACGTTCATATACGCCTGTTGCGACTTCAAGAATATGTTCTACTGAATTTGGTTTAACCAAATATTCCTTTACACCATAACGGATGGCTTGACTGGCATAGGTGAAGTCCTGATAACCTGTGAGCAGCACGGTTTCAGTGTCTGGATAACATTCATGGATATGCTTAGCGAGTTCCAGCCCATCCATGCCGGGCATTCGGATATCGGATATCACCAGATCAACCATATGCTCTTTTAACAATTGCACAGCCTCTAGACCGTTCTCTGCCGAGCCAATAATGCTAAAATTGTGATTCGCACTTCCCAGCATTTCTGACAGAGAACGGCGAACAAAACTTTCGTCGTCCACGATTAACACATTCATCGTTGTGCCCCCTTAACTTTGATCATACTGTAATGGAACAGTGACCTTCACAAATAAGCCACCAAGCTCGCTTGTTGATAGCTGTAGACCAAATTCCTGTCCGTAGATTAGCTCTATGCGATGATTTAGATTAGATAGTCCAATTCCGGTATGAAGCAGCTTCTCCGGATTAACCTCACCGCCGACTAATGCGTCTGCCATACTTTCCTCGCTCATGCCGTCCCCGTTGTCTTCTACAGTTAACACCAGAGATGTTCCTTCACTATAGGCGCGTATGCGAATTAGCCATACTTCCCGAAGTGTGGGTTCAAGTCCATGAGTAATGGCATTTTCGACAAGTGGCTGAAGGGTTAATTTCATAAGCTGGCCATTCATAACCTCAGGATTTACAAAAAGATCAATCTGCAATTTGTCCTCGTAGCGCAGCTTCTGGAGAAAAATGAACCGTTCTAATTGCTTTAAATCCTCCTCAACTGTAACGAATTCGGATCCGCGGTCAATACTATAGCGGAGCAGATCACTTAGAGCGAGTACCATTTGGGACTCTTCCTGCATGCGCTTGTTGGCGAGCGACCAATAGATTGTATTCAAAGTGTTATAAAGAAAATGCGGGCGGAATTGCGCTTTGAGTGCTACGATCTGAGCTTGCTTTTCACTGATTTGTTTGCTGGATAGGTCAGCGATAGTATGATCCAGGTTTTGGAGCATCGAATTATAGCTTGAATAAAGGATAGCCATTTCTTTGTTCATGGTTGTTTTTACAAAAGGTAAAGTAGTTCCCCGTTCGACATTGCTCAGCTTGGTTGCCAGATTACGAAGGGGCTTGGATAGGGTCCAAGAGAAAAAGAAAGTGAATAGTAGGGCAGCACCCATCCCCAGCAGGCCAATTAAAATAATATTCCGGCGAATCGTATTTAAATCTTTAACAGCGTCTTTAGAATCAATGTAAGCAAAAACGCTCCACTCGCTATAGTCGGAATAGGCATAGGATACGAACAGATTGCGTGAGTTTATTTTTTGTGGAACGATTCTGGCTTTATGATTGCTGAATTGTTTTAGAAGCCCGTCGTTCATATAGAGTCCAATTTCTTTTGGATCTGTGGAATAGACAATGGTATTAAATGAATCAACAACTTGGATTTTCTCGTTTTTGCCGAGGTGAAATTGGCTGACAGCGTTATGGATAACCTCGACAGGGAGGACAAGAAACAGGGTTCCTAACCGGTTTAGATCATTCCAATCATTAATTTGTCTGGCTCCCATCACCACAGGGATATTACCGTTCTGCCATACATCTACACCGAACCAGACCATTCGGCCTTTATTCTGTGCTATAGCCGGAAACCAATAAGCATCGCGGATTTCCTTTTCGCTGTCCCAGATGACCTTTAAGGAACTGCTGTTGGTATACACCTGATCATCGGACAGACCGAGCAGCTTGAACTGGATGTCAGAGTTTATGGAACGTGTCTGTTGATCTATGTAACGAGTAATTTCCATGGCGTCTGTACGAGGTGAACGTGACAACGCTAAGTCTCCCAAGGTTTCTTGAATCAAGGGACTGAACATGATCGTAGAAGAAAGCTTATCGTTATCCTGAAGAATTGCGTCCATTTTACCTTGAAGTTGCTTGACGGATTCCAGGATATATTGGTTGGAGCGGTTTAGAACAGCTTGAGAGGAAGAGCGGTAGGACAAAAAAATGGTGAATCCTACGATGGTGAAGATGATTAGAGAGAAGCCCATGATTAATTGAACGAGGATGGAGATTTTTTTGGACATGTTATCCCTCGCATGTAAAAGATATTCTTCCATACATTGTAACAAAAGCAAATGAAAGCGAATATAGTCAGACGAAAAATAAACATATTTATAGAAAAAATCTCATTTTTTTCAGGGGAAACAGCGTGGTTGTCCAACAATATTTAATACAGCGTTAATCTTTCTTTACTTAATAATGAAACTTTTTATGGTGGCATGCGTCTAATACTATGTTTGTTATGACGATCGTGGCAAAAGCTTTTTGCCGCCCTACCGTGGGTGGCAGCATTTTGCGGGGAATATAAGAGGAGTATGAAAAAGACAGAGACCTACTTATATTTACAAATAGGAGCAGAGGAGTTATATCATGGATTTGAAAAAGTTAACGTTAGTTGCTGTTTTGGCCGTATCTCAGGCCGCCGCGGCAGTGCCGGCTTTTGCTGAAGCTGTCAATAATACCCCAAGTAATTCTACTGTAGTTGGGACAGTTGTTTCAGCTGCGCCGGAGGTAATGCCAGAATCTACTGATCCATTGCCGCCATTGCCGACGGAGACGCCAGGAGGAGTAGTGTCACCGACACCAACACCTACTCCAATTCCTGCAGAGACAGTTGATCCTACGGCTACTGTTGAACCTACAGCAACAATTGCACCTACTGCAACACCGCTTCCGACTGCAACACCTGGAGTTACTGCAGAACCTACAACAACAGATGGTGCTCGTGCTGCGGCTAACAGTCAGCTTATTCTTATGATGAACAGCAACAAAATGTATCAGAACGGCCAGGAATATTTAGCTAATCAGCCTATGGCAGTGAAAAACGGCGTATCCTACGTTTCGATCCGGGCTATGGTAGAACGTGTAGGTGTGAAATACGTTTATGATTATAAAACGAAAGAAACCATTGTTACCAAGGGAAGCGACGTTATGCGCTTTAAGACCGACAGCAAGGTCTATACAGTTAATGGTGAGAAGAAGACGATGAAAGGTCCAGCTTACCAATACAAGGGGACTTTCATGGTTCCATTGACATCCATAACTGGAGCACTGGGCATTCCATATACCGTTGATAATGTGCAAAAACGAGTAATCCTTACATTAAACAACAAACCTAAAGCTTCCTTCACAGTGCCAACTGAAATTTACGCCGGTGAACCAGTGACCTTCGTAACCTCCAGCTCGTCACCAAATGGTGTAGCTATTGTGGATGAAAGCTGGGGAGGTAACAAGCAGGATATCTATGATCAACCAGGATATTATGTAGTAACCTATTCCGTAATGGATGCGAATCAACAGTGGAGTGATCCTTACACCATGACCATCACAGTGCTTAAACCTAATACACCTCCAGTTGCTAATTTCACTACAGACAAGGATTCATACAAGATGGGTGAAATGATTACTTATACCGATCTAAGTAGCGATCCTGATGGTGATGAAATTACCGTAACTTGGACGAACAAGGCCGAGGCTTTCTTTACTCCGGGTCCAGCGACAATTGCTGTCCAAGTAAAAGATTCACATGGCGCGATCAGCACGTTTGAGAAAACCGTTAATATTTCGGATGAAATCTTGTACAGTAAAGAAGATTTCAACAGATTATTTGCATCTCCGGGCAGTGTGTTTAGCATCGATGGATCGATGGTCCCTACTTGGCAGCAAGTAGCTTATAATCTTTCTTCCGAGCCTTATAAACTAATTCGCAGCAACAGCCCAGAAACGGTGTATACAGAAGGTGTTACTTACCGTGAGACTTCTTTGGGTAAAACCCGCTTCTTGATTCACCACAAGAATAACCTGAATATTAAAGCTAAAGTGTATGTGATTGCTACGAATAACAATTTGTACCCAACGACGCTTACAACCGAATATGTGGGCTTTGCAGGCCCAAGCACATATCCTGAAGGTACTGGTAAAATGTCTGTAGAACGTTATTGGAAATCTATGCTTACAAATGAGCATTATAAAACGATTGTTCTGCAACCAGGGGAAAGTGTCTCAATTCTGACCGATCTAAACCAAATTGCTATGAAACCAAGTGAAATTGTTTCACTTCAAGCGGACTTATTTAGTGATTATCCAATCGATTATAATGTCATGTTGATTGATGCGAATAAAGATCCACTGACTACACTTCCAACACTTCCAGTTCTGGATCGAGACGGAGTGCATAATCGGGGAACTTACGAAGATTCTACTCGTATTATCACGGTTACCGATGAGGTAGGAAAAACTCCTGCAAAACTTCTGCTAGGCGATAATTACAGTGATAAGAACCTGGCTGGCGTAGACCCAATGGCAGGTACGGAAGCATCCAATGCCGGTAATTTCGGGGTATTATACAAGATCAGATTCGAAAATGTTGCACCAAACTCATTGATTACGTTTAATCCACGTGGCGGTAACTATATGGGGCCGGTTATGGTTAATAACCAAATCGTGCATATGCCAAGCGTGGGAAGTCTCTCGAACGCTGACATGAACAGTGTGGTTTATCGTAGTGGTGAGTATGGAGGTTCTGTGGAGATTTTGTTCACAGCAGCTTCAGGCAGTAACTTGCCGGTCAATTTCCTCATCACTCCACTTCCAGCAAAGAAATAATAAATAGGAATATCCCTATAAGCTCTATTGGGGAATTATCTACAATAAAGGCCCGGCTGAATATTCCGTAAAGGAATACGCAGCCGGGCTTTTGTTTAAATATAATAATTCAGAGGTTGCGTAGGGGCGCTTCATGGTGCTTCATTGACGGGGCATTTATTTTGGGGCATTATTAAGAGAGTGAAATATAAATGAACTGATCTTATGGGAGATGAGCGTATGCTGTCGACAGAACAAATATTAGAAGTCATGTCGGGGCAAGGACTGCGAATCACCGACCAACGCAAAACGCTTGCCCAGTTATTCGGCGAGAATAAGGGATATTTGTCAGCGAAGGATGTATATGAGCATATGGGCCGTAAGTATAGCGGACTTAGCTTTGATACGGTGTACCGCAATCTTCGTGTAATGGAAGAGCTTGGTGTGCTTGAACAGATTGTCTTTGAAGACGGAGTGAAGTTCAAGGGAAGCTGCAATCATCAGGATCATCACCATCATATGATCTGCCTTCAATGCCAAAAGACCTACCCGATTAATTTCTGCCCGATGAATTTAACGGATACACCCGATCAATTCCGGGTAGTCAAGCATAAATTTGAGGTGTTCGGTTATTGCAAAGAATGTGAAGAGAACCGGGAAGAAGAATTAGTTGCAGCATCAGATAAACAAAAGGGACTTTAGAAATGGTGACCCTACGCAGAACGATTCAGGCGCCTATTCGGGTGTATCGCAGGTACATTTCCCCTATTAAACCTGCAACCTGCCGCTTCTATCCAACCTGCTCTGCCTATGCCCTGGAAGCCATTGAAGTCCATGGTCCATTGAAAGGCTCATGGCTTGCAGCTAAGCGGATTGCCAGATGTCATCCCTTTCATCCTGGAGGACTTGATCCTGTGCCGCCTCTTCAAGATGAATCTGCTGAGAAGGATTCTGCCCCTGCGACTTGACATGGGGCCTTACCATTGGGTATATTCACAAGTAATAGTATGAATTCCGAAGAACGGATAAGTAAATCGTTACGTCCATTACAGAGAGCCGGAATATGCTGAAATCCGGTATGGAGCGTTAGATTGAATATGGTCCGGGAGGAACTGTGTTCGAGCGGGAACTGCAATTGTGGTTCACGTAAGATAACAGCGTGATCCAGCGTTAATGGACAGTTCCCGCGAGGGAACTGGCGAAGCCTGCGCTCTGTGAAGAGACAGGAAATTTGGGTGGTATCGCGTGAGTTATACTCTCGCCCCATTATGGGGGCGGGAGTTTTTTGTTTTTTAATAAGAAAGGATGATTACTGAATGAGTGAGAAAAAAACGTTTTACCTAACGACACCAATTTATTATCCAAGTGACAAGCTACATATCGGACATGCTTATTCAACCGTGGCAGGAGACGCAATGGCCCGTTACAAACGTCTGCGCGGCTACGAAGTGCGTTATCTAACCGGTACAGACGAACATGGACAAAAGATCGAGCGGAAGGCAGAGGAAGCAGGAAAGACCCCTCAGCAGTTCGTAGACGACATTGTTGTTGGTATTAAGGAGCTATGGCGTAAGCTGGACATTTCGAACGATGACTTCATCCGTACTACGGAAGAGCGTCATAAAAAAGTGGTACAGGATATTTTTGATCGGTTGCTGCAGCAAGGAGACATCTATAAAGGTGAATATGAAGGCTGGTATAGTATCCCAGATGAAACCTTTTACACAGAAACGCAATTAGTTGATATAGTGCGTGATGACAACGGTGTGATTACTGGTGCAAAAAGCCCAGATAGCGGCCACCCGGTTGAGCTGGTGAAGGAAGCAAGTTATTTCTTCCGGATGAGTAAATATGCGGATCGTTTGCTGCAATTTTACGAGGAGAATCCAGAGTTTATTTTGCCGGAATCCCGTAAGAACGAAATGATTAACAATTTCATCAAACCCGGACTGGAAGACCTTGCAGTTTCCCGTACAACCTTTGATTGGGGCGTAAAAGTTAAGGGCGACGAGAAGCATGTCGTGTACGTGTGGATTGATGCTTTGACTAACTATATTACTGCTCTGGGTTATGGTTCCGAGGATCGCACCTTGTATGACAAGTTCTGGCCTGCGGATGTACACATCGTTGGTAAAGAAATCGTTCGTTTCCATACGATTTACTGGCCGATCATTCTGATGGCGCTTGGGGAACCCCTTCCGAAAAAGGTATTTGCCCATGGCTGGTTGCTCATGAAAGATGGAAAAATGTCGAAATCTAAAGGTAACGTAGTTGATCCTGTGACACTGATTGATCGTTATGGCTTGGATGCATTACGTTACTACCTGCTGCGCGAAGTACCGTTTGGTTCGGATGGCACGTTCACACCGGAAAGCTTTGTAGACCGGGTTAACTATGATCTTGCCAACGACCTTGGTAACCTGTTGAACCGTACAGGGGCTATGGTTGAAAAGTATTTTGCAGGCGAGATTCCGGCATATGAAGGAAATGTAACAGCATTTGATGGTGAGCTTCAAGCTGCGGCTGAGAATACTTATGCCAAAGTAGAAGAAGCTATGGAAAAAATGGAGTTCTCCGTGGCGCTGACAGCTATCGGAATATTCATTAGCCGCACCAACAAATATATCGATGAGACACAACCTTGGGTGCTTGCCAAAGATGAAAATAGAACCGCCGAGCTGGCTTCTGTGATGAGACATCTGGTGGAAGGTCTGCGTACCGCTTCACTCCTGCTGCAGCCGTTCTTGACACAAACACCAGCGAAGATCTGGGAACAGCTGGGTATTGAGCCTGGTGAGTTAACGACTTGGGATAGCGGTAAGACCTTTGGCCTGATTCCGGCAGGAACAAAGCTGGTGAAAGGCAATCCAATCTTCCCACGTCTGGATGTGGAGCAAGAGGTAGCTTATATTGCCGAGGCTATGGGTGCTGGCAAAGCGGCTGCTGAAGTGGCGGAAGCGGCTGCTCCTGCTGCTGCGGACTCCGTGCCAGTGGAAGAGCATAAAGAGGAAATCGGCATTGACGATTTCGCTAAAGCAGAGCTGCGGGTAGCCCAGGTTATTGCTGCAGAGCCAGTGAAAAAAGCTGACAAGCTGCTGAAGCTGCAACTGGATCTGGGTTATGAACAACGTCAAGTGGTTTCTGGTATCGCGAAATTCTATACACCGGAAGAGCTGGTGGGACGTAAAGTGATTTGTATCGTAAACCTTAAACCGGTGAAGCTGCGTGGGGAGTTGTCCCAAGGGATGATTTTGGCGGCTTCTAAAGATGACCAGCTAACGATCGCTACCGTGCCAGACAGTATGCCAAACGGAGCAGTAGTGAAATAAGACAATACTGTTGTAGAAATTTTTTAATGAGGTTGCTTGAACAAGGGAATGCTCCTTCAGCCGGGTTGGTTGTGGGAGCATTTCTTTTTTATAAAGGACGATACCGTCTTTCTTCTGAGTGAGGTTTCTTTGTTGACTTATCGTAACGATTACTATTATACTACTAATAGTAAAATTTACGATTTGAGGGGTAGATCAATATAATGGCGGCAATGAAATCGCGTATAAGTTTGCTCGTCCTTGCACTGGTACTTGTATTTACACTAAGTGCATGCGGACCTAAGAGCAGTGGAAGTATAGTTGAAGGGAAAGTAAATGTAGTTACAACCTTTTATCCTATTTACGAGTTTGCTAAGGAGATTGGCGGGGAAGATATCAATGCTATTAACCTGCTTCCAGTGGGTGTGGAGCCACATGATTGGACACCGCGCAGTCAAGACATTATCAACACTTCTAAGGCACAGCTATTTCTATATAACGGTGCAGGCTTAGAAGGCTGGGTTCCTAACTTTTTAAAAGGTCTTGATAGCAGCAGTAAAGTTAAGGCGGTTGAAGTAAGCCAAGGTATTGATTATATCATGACCGATGAAGATGACGGGCATGATCATGGGGCAAGTGAGGAAGAGTCTCATCAAAATGAGGACACGGATCATAACAGTAATGCCTCAGGAGACAGCCTGCATACAGACCCGCATACTTGGGTAAGTCCAAAATCAGCCATTGTCATGGCTCAGAATATTAAAGAAAGCCTTCAGTCCGTGGATCCTGAGCATAAAGAAGGTTATGAAGAGCGTTACAATAAGCTTGCGGAACGTTTGCAGGCGTTAGACAGTAAATTCAAAGAGGAGCTTGCTAAGCTGCCCAACCATAAGATCGTAGTATCACATCAGGCTTTTTCTTACCTTGCCCGTGATTATGGATTGGATCAACATGCGATTATGGGACTTTCGCCAGACGCTGAGCCGCGCGGACAGGATTTAGTGAAGCTTGCGAAAATGGTAAAAGATGAAGGGATTAAGTATATCTTTTTTGAAGAGCTTGTCTCCGATAAACTGGCTAAGACTCTGGCAGCCGAAGCGGGCGTTTCCACTATGGTGCTTAATCCGGTAGAGGGACTTACTGCGGAGCAAGAGAAGAACGGCGACAATTACTTCACTCTGATGGAGAAAAATTTGCAAAATCTGATTATGGCCTTACAATAATAAGGAAAGTATAAGGGAAAGGCGGTACTTAAGCATGCAATCGGTATCCTTGGACTGCCATCAGCATATCATCGATATACAGGATCTTTCTTTTTCATATGGGGAACAGAAGGTGATATCGAATCTTAACTATAGTGTAAGAGAACGAGATTTCCTTGGTATCATTGGTTCTAATGGTGCTGGTAAAACAACATTGATGAAAATGATCGTTGGCTTGCTTCCAGCGAGCTCTGGTGAAATTAAATTATTCGGAACGCCTGTCCGCAAGTTTAAAGACTGGGAACGGATCGGGTATGTTCCGCAAAAGAATGCCTTCAACCCGTTGTTTCCAGCAACGGTGCGTGAAGTAGTTCTGTCAGGTCTATATAATAACAAGAATCTGATCCGCAGAGTATCTAAGGCTCAGCATCGTCAATGTGAGGATGCACTTGAAGTCATGCGGATACAAGATATCGCGGAGAAAAGAGTAGGCCAGTTGTCAGGCGGTCAGCAGCAGCGTGTTTTTCTGGCTCGGGCGCTGATTAACCATCCTGACCTGCTGATTTTGGACGAACCTACCGTGGGTATTGATGCCGAATCACAAGCGGGATTCTTTGAATTAATTACCCATATGCATGCTCATCATCATATGACCTTCCTGATGGTGTCGCATGATATCGACATGATCAAAAATTATTTAGGTCATGAGCCCGTGCAGACGAATGGTAAAATCAACTTTTACTCCCGCCACTCACATGATCTCCAGAATTGCACAGAAGAGAATCTGCAGCACACGCTCTCTTAAGTCATAATTAAACTCTGAGCAGAGGTTTGCCTCTGTTCTCAGTGCATACATAACTTGCGTGTGGAAGTTAGTCAGTAGACAGGGTTTTTACTAGGAGTATTTCGACCTTGTTCCTATTTCTTGTTTTCTCTTATCTAAGCACCGCCAGTCTGCAAGCGTGTCCCTCTAGGGACGAAAGCGATCTTTCCCCGACCTAACTATGTTCAGTAACACTAACTCCTACGCTAGTTGCACTTAACGGGTGTCCAGAGGGCAGAGCCCTTGGGGCCCACCCTTGGAAGGGAGGGTTTGGGAGGGATCGAAAAAGGTTTGAAAAAGGCTTTAAAATGGTTTGAGTTTTGTATGAAGGAGAGTTTAAGTTGGAAATACTATTTAGCGATTTTTTTCAGCGGGCGCTTGCGGGCGGACTGCTGATTGGTATAACAGCGCCGCTTATAGGCGTTTTTCTTGTGCTTAGACGATTATCCATGATTGGTGATACGCTGGCTCATGTTACTATAGCGGGGGTGGCACTCGGTTTTCTAACAGGATTTTATCCGCTGGGCGCAGGCCTTATCTTTGCAGTGGTAGCGTCCTTCGCGATTGAAAAGCTTCGCAAGGCTTATAAGAGTTATGCGGAGCTGTCGATTGCCATTATAATGTCAGGCGGAGTGGCGTTGGCTTCACTCTTTTTCACCTTAGGAAAAGGGTATAATGCGGACGTAATGAGTTATTTGTTCGGCAGCATTTATACGCTCGATAATACCGATTTGATCGTTGTAGGCATAGTGACTATAGCTGTTGTAGTGGTAGTTTCGATGTTCTTTAAAGAGTTCTTTTTGCTTAGCTTTGAAGAGGATGCAGCAAGTGTAAGCGGGCTTCCGGTGAAACTGCTTAACATGCTGATCACCATTCTGACAGCACTTGTGATTAGCACAGCCATCAAGATCGTAGGCTCGCTGTTGGTATCTGCTTTGTTGACTATTCCGGTTGCAATCAGCTTATTGCTATCTCGCAGCTTTAAATCCTCGGTCATCCTGGCGGTTATTATTTCGGAGATAGCCGTTGTAGGTGGACTAGTGGTAGCTGGAGTCTGGAATTTGGCTCCCGGTGCAACTATTGTGCTTTTGCTCATATCATTATTGGTATTAACCTTGATCGGTAAAAAGGGATTGCCAGCATAAACAGCGAATTAAGTAATCGGTATCGCATTAGGCAAGCATAAACGCCTTCGGTGTCCTTGTAAGGACGATAAGCGAAAAAAAGGAGCCATAAGCAGCTCCATGAAGTGACTCGAATGCCGGAAGGAGAGCCGCTATTTGTCTAATATCAATGCAGGAATTGCTTTAGCCGCAGGGGTGGCATCGTTTATATCGCCATGCTGTTTACCGCTGTACCCCTCTTATTTATCGTACATTACCGGGTTATCCGTTCAACAATTAAAATCAGGCAGCAACTCTAAAGAGGTTCGTGTACGCACCCTGACTCATACATTGGCATTTATATTAGGTTTTTCTGCAGTTTTTTACACACTTGGTTTTGGGGCTGGGTTATTTGGGCAATTCTTTAATGGCCAGCGTGATCTGATCCGGCAATTGTCGGCGATTCTAATTATTGTAATGGGTTTGTTTTTGCTTGGGATTTTTCAGCCGCAGTTTTTACTTCGTGAACGTAAGCTTGATTTAAAATGGAAACCGGCGGGTTATGTGGGCTCCTTTATTTTCGGAATTGGTTTTTCAGCGGGTTGGTCACCCTGTATCGGGCCGATTTTGACGGCAATTATTGCTCTTTCGGCAAGTGACCCGGGCACTTGGTTTACATTGATTACCGCGTATAGCATCGGATTTGCTCTGCCATTTTTTCTCTTAGCCTTTTTCTTAGGCGGAGTGAAGCGTATCCTCAAGTATTCGAATCTGCTGATGAAGATTGGCGGCATACTTATGGTATTTATGGGTGTTTTGCTGTTCACGGATCAAATGTTCAGGATCACAGTGTGGCTACAAGGAATAACGCCGGATTGGCTGATTTTTTAGGTGAAGTAATCAATACCTGCTTCCGGAAAATGCTCAAAAATCCGCTCTGTGATAAATTCTCGCAGGGCGGTTTGCTGTTCATCCGGATAGACATATTTGTTCTGTCCCCAGCGGCCCCATTTCTTTTTGCGTTTCTCCATGTCCATTTCTAGTTTAGATTTCGGGTAACGTTTCTCAATTACAGTCTTGGCTGTTTTGGTGAATCGGTGCTGAATCATTTCAAAGGTTAGACCTTTTCCGATTTCCGGCGGAAGGGTCTTGGCTAATTTGGCCAGCAGCTCCGCATAGCCTTCCTGCCAGCCGTCATACCAAATAATTGGGGCAATGATGAAGCCCAGTGGATAGCCGGCGCGGGCAACCTTTCCAGCCGCTTCAATTCGCTCTTCAAACCGCGAGGTAGCAGGCTCGAAATTTTTGATCACATAGTCAGCATTCACGCTAAAACGAATTCTGGTATGTCCGTTATGCTGCAAATCGAGTAGGGGTTCAACATGTTGGTATTTGGTCACAAAGCGCAGGCGGCCAAGGGGCTCCGCTGCCATGAATGTGATGAGTTCTGAAAGAGACCCGGTAATATGCTCCAGTCCTAACGGATCTGAGGTACAGGCTGCTTCAAAAGTCGTGATTTCAGGGCTGCGCTCCTCGATATATTTTTTTGCGGCGTCAATGATGTCTTCGGTGTTTACATATACACGAATGTAAGGCTTTGCCCCTAAAGTAGTCTGCAAATAACAATAATGGCAGTGGCCCATGCAGCCAGTTGCGATCGGAATTGCATAATCTGCGGAGGGTTTGGATTGGTCAAACTTTAAGGTTTTGCGAAGACCGACTACAAGTGTTCTTTTGGCAATTTTATATTGCTCGACCTCTGTGTCACCCGGGAAATTCATTATACGGTTATGCGATGTAGTCATGCGATAGGGAATATTGTTAGCCTTCACCCATTCCATAATTCGTTCACCTTTCGGGTAATTTAAAGCATCCGGCTCGAAGAAAACAAGCTCGGGGACAAAAAGGGCTGTAGCTTTTCTGGTTCTCTTTACGGGAGGGGTCTCAGGTGTCACTATAGTCATGAATTCACGCTCCTTCTGAAAGATGAGTACGTTTATTATGCCTAACTGAGTCTCATTAGAAGCATGGCAATCATGGGTAACTCCGCAGTATGTTCTCTTGAAGGACTTGCCAAGGGGCGTTAGAAACATGTATCATTGTTAGAGCAAGGTTTGGCTCGGCGCCAGGTTCATTATAGAAAAGAGGTAAATTTTAATGCCAACACCCAGCATGGAGGATTATTTGGAGCGCATATATAAGCTCATTGATGAGAAAGGTTATGCGCGGGTCTCGGATATTGCCGAGGGACTGGAAGTACACCCCTCCTCTGTGACCAAGATGATCCAAAAACTGGATAAGGACGAATATCTCATCTATGAGAAATATCGTGGGCTTGTCCTAACCAACAAAGGGAAAAAAGTAGGGAAACGTCTTGTTGATCGTCATCAACTATTGGAAGAATTCCTCGGTTTGATCGGAGTACAGCAGGAATTTATCTATAATGATGTTGAAGGGATCGAGCACCACCTGAGTTGGGATTCGATTACACGTATCGAAACGTTGGTGGAATATTTCCGCCGCGATGAAGAACGTCTGCAGACTTTATATGCTATTCACAATGAACTGGCAAGCGATTCTTGAAATGTTTTTTCCCGAAACGGATATCGTCCTTAAAGTTATGCCCAGCAAGGCTTTGGTGAGCATAAACTACTTGATGGTATAGCCGTTTCTATTTTGTTTAGTGCAACCTTTCCCAGTTTTTAGCGTCAAAACGGATAAGTCCTTTTTCTGGCTGAGACTGATACCGCTCTTTTGAAGGGTGGAATCGGTACATCCACTTGGAGGATTGATCCGTTTTTTCTTTTTTTATAGGATACATATTATTTTAGATTTGGGGAGGAATTATGAATTATCGTAAATGGATGTTGGGATTGCTAGTATTAGTATTGTTTCTGCCTTTATGGTCTCCTGGGGCACGTGCGGCAGCTGTGCAGATTACCATTGAACTGGATGGCGAGGCGCTGGCAAGCGATGTGCCGCCGTATATCACAGCTTCGAATGTAACGATGGTGCCAATTAGCGTCATTAGTAAAGGGTTGAGTGCTGGAGTAGTTTGGAATCAAAGCAGTAAGACAGTTACAATCACGCAAGGAGATACAGAGATCAAGCTGACCAGTGGCCAGAAAAGTGCATTAGTTAATAATGCTTCTGTAGCCCTTGACACCTCAGTACAGATTAAGCAGGGACGAGTTATGGTGCCGCTTCGTTTTGTAAGTGAGCAATTGGGGTTACAGGTTATCTGGGATCAGGCAACCAAACATATTTCTTTGTACTCTAATACAGAGCCGCCGCAGGCTGCTGATCCGGAAACACCAGCAGTACCTACAGCGACTCCAGTCGTTACGCCAACGCCGGCCCCAGCCCCTACAGCGACTCCAAAACCGACCTCACCAACAGTTCCAAGTATTCCTGGTGCGTCGGCTAACAAGGAGATGAAGGGAGCCTGGATCTCTACGGTATTTAATCTGGACTGGCCTTCAGTAGCTTCTGCAGGTAACGAAGCGAAACAAAAACAAGAATTTGATAATCTGCTGGACAAGCTAAAAGCTGTTGGTTTTAATGCTGTTTTTGTACAGGTTAGAACCTCAGCAGACAGCCTGTACCCTTCTGTTCTTGTTCCTTGGTCTAAGGTGCTGACCGGCACCCAAGGAAAAAATCCGGGTTATGACCCGTTGAGCTATATGGTCAGCGCTGCACATTCACGCGGTATGCAGTTCCATGCATGGTTCAACCCATTCCGCGCGACAACAGATGCTTCTACATCCGCATTAGCAAGTAATCATGTGGCTAAGTCAAATCCGGAATGGATTGTAGACGCCGGAGGTAAAAAATACATCAATCCAGGGATCCCAGCAGCCCGCCAGCACATTATCGATACAGTGTTGGAGGTCGTCAAAGGCTATGATGTAGATGGTGTCCATTTGGATGATTATTTCTATCCTTCAGGTGTATCTTTTGCCGATGATACTGCTTATAAGACTTATAACACGAAGAACCTGTCCTCTAAGGCGGATTGGCGCCGCGATAATATTAATGAATTCGTCCGTCAATTGGGAGAACAGATTCATAAGGTGAAACCGAAGGTTTCTTATGGAATTAGTCCGTTTGGTGTATGGCGTAATATCAAAAAAGACAGCACAGGTTCGGATACCACAGCTGGAGTTACCGCTTATGACGATATGTACGCCGATGTTCGGACATGGATCAAGCAAGGCTGGATTGACTATGTAGCACCGCAAATTTATTGGAGTCTGTCCTTTAGCACTGCCCGTTATGATAAGCTAGTAGATTGGTGGGTTAAAGAGGTAGAGAATACAAATGTTAAGCTCTATATTGGGCAAGCTGCTTATAAGGTTGGAGCAAGTGACCAGAAAGCAGAATGGCAAAGTGGCGACCAAATCATCAACCAGCTTAAATATAATGAGAAATATAAAGAGGTTGCAGGCAGTATTATGTTCAGAGCAAATGACATTGTAGTCCGCAATCCGTTTGGATTATCAAATTTGCTGACCTTTTATTTTCAGTCCAAATAAGATAACTGTTCTAGATAAGGAGTCATGAATGCTCCCCCGTGCTCATAGATAAGCAATAGAATCTATGGGAAACGGGGGATTTTTGTGTATGGAGATTAACGCTGTGTTTGAAGGAGGGGGAGTAAAAGGGATTTCTCTCGCTGGAGCAGTTGAAGCCACGGAAAGGGCGGGGCGAACCTTTAAAAAGGTCGCTGGAACCTCCTCAGGCGCAATTGTAGCGACTTTACTGGCTGCGGGTTATGAAGGTGAGGAAATGAGTCGGATGATCCAAGGAACTTCTTTTTCATCGTTTATGAAGCGAGCTCCCATCTATAATACGGCTTGGGTAGGTCCTGCACTGCGAGTGTTATTGAAGAAGGGATTGTATTCGGGTGAAGCCTTGGAATCGTGGATGAGATCGCTTTTGCTAAAAAAGGGAATTATCACTTTTCGTGATCTGCCTCCAGGCAAACTATCTATAATTGCTTCCGACATTACCAATGGCCGGATATTGGTCTTACCAGATGGGTTGGAACAGTATGGAATCTCTCCTGAACATTTTGAGGTGGCTAAGGCTGTGCGCATGAGCTGCAGTATTCCTTATTTTTTTGATCCAGTGATGCTCAGGTTAAATGGACAATCTGCTAGAGGGAAGTCTTTTATTGAGCAATTTGTATACGTTGTGGATGGAGGGTTATTAAGCAATTTTCCTTTATGGCTATTTGACGGGATGAATGAGAATAGTAAAGTGCCGGGGAGAAGAATCCCTACGGTAGGGTATCAAACAGTAGGTAAAACCGACCCGCAGCCCCACAGGATTAGGGGACCGTTCAGTATGCTGCAAGCTATGGTAAGCACCATGCTGTCTGCTCATGATGAGAAATATATTGAAGATGATAAATATGTCCGCACGGTAACCATCCCAACGCTTGGTATAGGCACGACGCAATTTAATATTACGAAGATGCAAAGCGACGAATTGTATGCCGCCGGACTGAAGGCAGGGGAAGACTTCTTTAAGGAGTGGCGCCCCAGATAACAAGCAAGCTTTATAATATCAGAAAAAAAGCATCCCACACGTTATTTTGAAACGTGGAGATGCTTTTTGGTGTTTGTTTTTATTTAGTTAATGGTACTTCGGAAGCTGATCATCGTTTTTCCCTTTATTTCCTTCGATGACTTGGAAGGGATAACTTTTACGTTTGCCTGGTGCTGCTTGTGTCTTGCGAATCCCAGCAACCTTGGTCATGGTTTTCTGCGAAGGTTTGACTTTGATTCTAGATCCATTACTGCTGCGAGCGTATTTCCCTGGTCCCATTTTGTAAGCATAATAGATAATCGCTAACAGTACTAAGGGGAGAATCAGCTTCGACAGCGTATAGAAAGGCTCAGTCAAGACTCCAATCACAAAACCGAATGTTGCAAGAATTACTGAAATCCAAAAAATTAAAGCATGCCTGATCATAGGACACTCATCCTTTCGCAGGATCCAATATGCCGCCTGACACACTTGCCTCCGTATATCCTCTGGCTTCAATCTCTGCATCAAGCTCACGCATACGATTGAAAGAGGCGATGGATACTTCTACCTGATCATCCTTTGGTTCTTTGGTAGTGAGCAGCTGCAGCCATAGTCCAGGGTATCCCAAGTATTTGAGACCTGGAATTTCTCTTACTGCGTTGGTACCCTTCAGAACCTCAAACGAAACACCGATTACGACAGGCAGCAGAATAATCCGTTGGATCACACGTTCCCAAAGATTATCCCAGGGGACTACGGAGTAAATAATAACGCCGAGGATAATCGTCAGCATCATAAAACTGCTTCCGCAGCGGTAATGCAGACGGCTGTATTTCTGAACGTTCTGGACAGTCAGCTCTTCGCCTGCTTCAAAGGCGCTGATGACTTTGTGTTCCGCACCGTGATACTGGAATAGCCGCTTGATCACAGGTGTTTGCGAAATCGCCCATAAATAGACCAGCAAGAGAACCATTTTAATGCCGCCTTCTATGAGGTTGTGCAGTACATAATTATCAAATGCATTCTTGAATAAAAAATCTTCGACAAATACTGGTACAAGCGTAAAAATGAGCTTTCCGAATAAGAAGGAGAGAATACCCATTACAGCAACGCCAAAAATCATTCCGAGGCTCCAGCCTTCGTCCTTTTTCTTCGGCTTAGCTTTCTCTTTCGCCAGTTCTTCGGGTTCCAATTCATCTTCGGCATAGGATTCAGCCGAATAGTTCAAGTGCTTAGAGCCTTTGGCGCTGGCATCTATAATACTGACAAGGCCGCGAAGCAGCGGAATCTTGCGCAGTTTAGTGACCCAGCTCTTATCGCTTCTTGGCACCTCCAAAAATGTAATCTCCTGATTCTTTCGTCGCACGGCTGTTACATTAATATGCTTGCCGCCGAACATGACGCCTTCAATGACGGCTTGGCCGCCATAGCTGGGAGTTTCCTGGGACAACCAATTCACCTTCCCGTAATTAATATGATTTATATAATACATTGTAACTAATTTTTGAAGACATTACTAGTTGGATCGCCTTTTGCTGCACATACTACCTTATATGGACAAGGAGAGACAAATCGTTATTAAAAATACGGAAAGAGAGGTAATTCTATGAGCAAATCACATCAACAACAATCAGATCATACTAATATTTGGTTTTTTGCGCTCGAATTAGGTTTTTTCGCAGGTTTGATTTGGGGAGGGCTGCACTGGTTAATCTACTGGTTCAGCTTTACCAAGGTTAGTCCTGGTTATTTAGCAGAGCCGTTTTTTAAACATACTTTTCTGACAACAATGTATGGACATCTCGTGGGTTATTTGTTTTTCATCTTATTTTCAGTGATAGCCTCACTGCTATATGTGCTTATTCTGCGCAAGCTGAAGGGACCTTGGCCAGGATTGGTTTATGGTGTTTTGTGGTGGGTAGTTATATTTATTCCCGGCTCGCAAATGTTTCTTATGCAGCCGCCTTTTAAGCTGCCGTGGAACACTGTGATTAGTGAGTTCTGCCTTTTTTTACTTTGGGGGATGTTCATTGGATACACAGCGGCGATTGAGTATACCGACGAACGAAAGCGTGAGCAAGCGACTGCACTTGCCTAACGGCTCGAAAAAACTTCTCAAGGGGATATCCCTATGTTAAAATACAATGTGGCTATTTCGAGAGGAGAATGAAAATGGGTAACGAGCGCGTCTCCAAGCTGCGTAAGGTTTTGCAGGATAAAGGATTGGAAGCAATGTTGATAACCAGCGGTTATAACCGCCGCTATTTAAGTGGATTTACCGGATCGTCCGGTTATGTATTGGTGACAAGCGATGATTGTTATCTGCTAACTGACTTCAGGTACATGACACAGGCTGCGGATCAAGCGGTAGGAGTTAAGGTTGTAGAGCATGGTCCTAAATTTATTGATACAGTACGCGAGTTGCTGCCAACAGGCAGTGAGGTACGTGTTGGTTTCGAACAGGATGATGTCTCATTCAGCGCTTATACCTCATATGCGGAAGCCCTTAAGCCGGCAGTGTTAGTTCCAGTTTCCAAAGCCGTGGAAGACCTCCGTATGTTCAAGGATGCTGAAGAGCTTGCTGTTATGCAACGTGCAGCTGATCTGGCTGATGCTACATTCAATCATATTCTGAATGTGATCAAACCAGGCATGACTGAAAGAGACGTCGATTTGGAAATGGAATTCTATATGCGTACCCACGGGGCAACTGCGTCATCGTTTGATACGATTGTTGCTTCAGGTGAACGTTCGTCCATGCCGCATGGCGTAGCAAGCAGCCGTGTAATTCAAGGTAATGAATTTATTACGCTTGATTTCGGTGCATTACTCGATGGATACTGCTCAGATGTGACTCGTACCATTGCACTCGGAGCTCCAGATCCGAAGCTGAAAGAAATCTATGATATTGTGCTGGAAGCTCAGCTACATACGTTGGCACATATCAAACCGGGTATGACTGGACGGGAATGTGATGCACTGGCACGTGATATCATCGCTAGCTACGGATATGGTGATCAATTTGGACATAGCACGGGTCATGGACTTGGAATGGAAGTTCATGAATGGCCGCGTTTGTCCAAGCTGAGTGACGATATCATGCAGCCGGGAATGGTCGTTACTGTAGAACCAGGTATCTATTTGCCGGGGATTGGCGGAGTACGTATTGAAGACGATATTGTGATCACCGAGAGCGGAATATCGCTGCTGACCCATTCGTCCAAAGAATATACAGTACTGTAAGTAAGAAAAGTAGTAGTTTAATTATCGAATTCAGGAGGGATTTTTAGTGATTTCAGTAAACGATTTTAAGACAGGCTTGACCGTAGAGGTGGACGGTGATATTTTTACCGTTCTTGATTTCCAGCACGTTAAACCAGGTAAAGGTGCTGCGTTCGTTCGCTCTAAGCTGAAAAACCTGCGCAATGGTAACACTGTTGAGCGTACTTTCCGTGCTGGTGAAACTATTGGCCGTGCTATTATTGAGAACCGTGGCGTGCAATATTTGTATGCAAGCGGATCGGAGCATGCTTTCATGGACAACGAAACTTATGACCAATTCGAATTGTCCAGCAAGCAGCTTGAATGGGAATTGAACTTCCTTAAAGAGAACATGACTGTAAACATCATCAGTTACCAAGGTGAAATCCTTGGGATTAACCTGCCTACCAGCGTAGAGCTGAAGGTTGTTGAAACTGAGCCAGGTGTGAAGGGAAATACTGCTCAAGGCGCTACTAAATCGGCCAAGCTTGAAACAGGTCATTCTGTACAAGTTCCTCTGTTCATCAATGAAGGAGATGTGTTGCTTATTGATACTCGCGAAGGTAAATATATCTCCCGCGCGTAGGAAGCATCATACTTGCCGAACTTATAACCAATCAGCCTCCCCCGTTATTACGGTGGGGGGTTTTTGGTATATAAACGAGGATGCATGAGGAACAGTATGGGTGTGGAATGTTATACTTACGAATTAAAGCATTAGAAGGAGGCGCATATGAGAAAATTAATTATATCTGAGTTCATATCCCTTGATGGTGTTATGGAAAATCCACAATGGACCTTCTCATTCGGAAGTGAAGAACAGGAGCATTTCAAGTTTGCTGAACTGAAAGCTGCTGACGCTCTAATGTTAGGACGGACAACCTACGAAGGTTTTGCAGAGGCTTGGCCAAATATGGTTGAGCAGACAGGTGAGTACGGTGAAATGATGAATGGATACGCTAAGTACGTAGTCTCCACAACTCTCGAAGAAACAACATGGAGCAATTCAAGCTTGATCAAGGGCGATCTTGCTCAGGAGGTGTCCAAGCTGAAGGAGCAGCCGGGGAGAGATATTCTCGTTTTTGGCAGTTGTACGCTTGCGCAGAGCCTGATGCAGCTTGGCCTTGTCGATGAATATCAGCTTCTGGTCTTCCCGATTCTGCTGGGTAGCGGTCAGCGCCTGTTCGAAAACGTTGGTGAAGAGAAGACTTTGGAGCTAGTGGACTCCAAAAGATTCAGTTCTGGAGTGATGGCCTTGACTTATCGACCAGCTTCTCAATAAAAAACCGGAAGACGAGTGAAATGAGGTCAGCTAGTGTCTTGAAGCTGACCTTATCTTTTTGTTAGCTTCTGGAAAATCAATAATTTTTTAATGAAATCATTAACGCATTACGCTATTTTCGTATTATACTGGTTTAAAGCGGGAAACCGATTAGAAGCAACTACATAGACCGATATGGGGAGTGAGTGGGACTTTGTCACTTTATGTTATGAAATTCGGAGGCAGCTCCGTCGGCGACACAGAACGCATGCAACGTGTTGCCAAGCGCATCGCAGACAAGCAGGATGAGGGACATCGCTGCGTTGTAGTTGTATCTGCTATGGGGGATACAACAGATGATTTGATCGATACGGCGAAGCAATTAAACGGGCAGCCGCCTGCACGTGAAATGGATATGCTGATGACAACAGGAGAGCAGATTTCCGTTGCTCTTTTGTCCATAGCTCTTCATGGGATCGGGCGGAATGCAGTATCTTATACAGGATGGCAGGCCGGGTTCCGTACAGACGAAACCCACGGTAGAGCTCGTATCAATGATATTGATCCACACCGTGTAGTAGCGTCTTTGGAACGCGAACAGATCGTTATCGTTGCCGGTTTCCAAGGGATGACTTTGGATGGTGAGATCACTACCCTGGGCCGCGGAGGATCGGACACGACAGCTGTAGCCCTTGCGGCTGCTATTCAAGCAGATGTATGTGAGATTTATACCGACGTTGATGGTATCTATTCTACAGATCCACGCATTGTGAAAACAGCCCGCAAGCTGAACGAAATCTCATACGATGAGATGCTAGAGCTTGCCAATCTGGGAGCGGCGGTACTACATCCGCGTGCAGTGGAGTATGCTAAGCGTCATCAAGTTAAGCTGGTCGTTAGATCGAGCTTTAATCATAATGAAGGTACTGTTGTGAAGGAGGAAGCAAGCATGGAGCAAGGAGTCGTAGTTAGTGGGATTGCTTATGATAAGAATGTAGCACGTGTCAGTATTCTAGGAGTACCTGATGTACCGGGTGTACTCGCCCAAGTCTTCGGTAAGCTGGCTGAAGAAGGCGTAAACGTTGATATCATAGTACAAAGTGGTGTGCAGAATGAGCAGGCTGACTTCTCATTTACAGTTTCACTTGATGAACTGGACCGTGCGAAGGAAGTCATTAAAGAAATCCATAAAACTTTACCTTACCGTGAAGTAACGTCCGAGGATAACCTCGTTAAGGTTTCTATTGTTGGCGCGGGTATGGTTAGCCATCCTGGTGTTGCAGCTCAAATGTTTGATGTGCTCTCCCAAGAGGGCGTAAGCATTAAGATGGTCAGCACGTCTGAGATTAAGGTTTCTTGTGTAATCGAATCCGGCAATTTGCCATCGATCATTCAGGCGCTTCACACTGCTTATAATCTGGATACAACTGAGCAGGCCTTTGTTGGTGGTCCTAAGGATCGTCGTTAAGAGCCGTTCAATCAATAAAAAGGGAGATCCTACAGCTATTTAGCTACGGGGTCTCCTTTTTGGGCATCAGCAATAAATGAAAAGGAACGCTGCAGGTTTGAATGCAGCGTTCCTTTTTACATCTATATGGGTATTTATCCTAAACGTCTAAACCGGCCTAGAATTTCAACAGTCTCAAGTACATTGACGAAAGAGCTTGGATCCGTCTCAAGGATAGTCTTACGCAGCTCTGACAGCTCATAGCGGGTCGTTACGGTCATCAGCATTGTATTACCCTCGTGACTGTAACCGCCCTCTGCGTTGACTACTGTGATGCCATGAGGCAGCTCTCTAAGACGATTCAGCATTTTATCCCGTTCCTTGGTAACAATGAAGCAGGTTAGCTTAACATGACGAATATGAATCATATCAACCACTCTGCTTTTCACAAAAATACAGAGCATAGCGTATAAGGCTGAGTCCCAGCTTTTAAAGAAGCCTAAACTCAGAATAACGATCCCATCCATTACGAAGAGTACATTCCCAATAGGAATATCCCGCTTACGTGTAATAATCGAGCCTAATATATCAAATCCTCCAGATGAACCCCCGGCACGGAGAGAAAATCCAACCCCGCCAGCAATAATTACGCCGCCAAAAATACTAGCCAAAATCGGGTCTTTGGTCACTTTTACCGCAGGAATAATTGTCATGAACCAGGTGGTAGCTAAAACGGAAAGCATGCTTAGTAAGATGTACTTTTTCCCCACTGCAATAAATCCCCAGATCAGAACAGGAAGGTTTATCGCAAAATAAATGATTGAGATGTACTTCGGATTAGTTACATACCCGATGACTGAAGCCACCCCTGCTACCCCGCCGCTTAGCAGTTGATGAGGAATTAGAAATAATCTCATCCCTGCGGCGACTAAAAAAGCTGAAAAAATAATGATTGCCGCTTCTCTTACTGGTCTGACTACGGACCGCATGCTGAGCGGTAGCCCGTAATTTCGTACGTGCATGACACAAATCCCCTCTTTTTCTTATGTCTTTTTAGTTTGCCTTTTTTTGAAAATATAAACTCACTATATTTCCAATTAAAAAGGATACCACAGATGAAGGCGTTCGTAAAAATTATTTTATCGTACTGATTATATTTATTTATGAACCCACTCACTATGAATTCTTTCACAGTCTGATCAGCAAATCTGTCATTTCTCATTGTCTAAAGTGAAAAAGCCACGCATATCCATGAGTAATAGAAAGCTAAACAAGCCTCAGATCTCTTTTGGTATGAATGAATTAGTAAAAGGAGTGGAGTAGATTGGACAAGTATGTAAGCTGGATGGCAACTCTGCGGTTGTTCTCGGGCAGTGCAGAGATTATAGCTGCGCTGATAATGCTCAGATTAAATCAGGTCGATAAGGCGCTGGCTGTCAATTCTGGACTGGCTTTGGTAGGCCCGACCATATTGATATTGACGACAGCTATTGGTCTGACTGGGATGGCACAGCAGCTGTCATGGAGCAAATTAGGCTGGGTGGGCTGCGGTGTAGCCTTTCTCTTAATCGGGATTTTGAAAAAATGATAGATGATAGGCATATTGGGCGCGTACAAGCATAAATATGGAATAAAGCAATTAAGTAGAGGACAGCTTGGGGGTACTTTGTATGGCAGATGATTGGCTGCAATTGTTTCCTGAAAAAGTAAGAGCGCTGTTAAAGTGCCTTCCCCTTCCGCTGCTAGGAATGGTGGAGGAGATTCGTGTCCGTGAAGGTCGTCCGCTGGAAATTAACTACTCTGGTAAATATCACTTTCTAAGAGTGAATGGCAGTTTGACGCAGAGGCCTGAAGAAGCTTACAAGCCGGATCGGGAAGACACTCATCGACTGCTAGACCTGATCAGCAACCATTCGCTATATACGATGGAAGAAGAGCTGAGAAAAGGATTTATTACGATTCCCGGCGGTCATCGGATAGGACTTGCTGGTCGGACAGTACTGAGTGGCGGAGGTGTAGAGCATCTTCGTGATATCACTGGCTTTAATGTCCGTATTGCTCGAGAAGTACCTGGAATCGCAGATGGAGTGCTGCCTTATTTACTGGACAAGGGGCGGCAGCGAATGATGCACACCTTGATTCTCTCCCCTCCACAACATGGCAAGACTACCCTGCTCCGCGATCTTGCAAGACAAATCTCCTTAGGGGAATTGGGCAAGCGCGAAGGGATTAGACCGGGGCTGAAGGTGGGAATTGTTGACGAACGGTCTGAAATTGCTGGCAGCCGGCGTGGTGTTCCCGCTTTTGACGTGGGTCCGCGGACTGATGTTCTTGATGGCTGTCCCAAGGCAGAAGGCATGATGATGATGATCCGGTCGCTATCGCCAGATGTATTAATCGCGGATGAGATTGGGCGTCCTGAAGATGCCGAAGCAGTTACCGAGGCCCTGCATGCCGGAATATCTGTCATTGCTTCCGCTCACGGAAAAGATGTAACAGAGTTGGCTCGTAGGCCGGGTCTTGGAGGACTGCTGGAACAAAAGATGTTCGAGAGATATGTCATACTCCATCGTTCAGAAGCAGGCCTCACGTTTCGTATTCTGGATGGCCAGAAAAGAGGAATGCTGCTTATCTCTCCCGGGGATCGACTAGGTGGTGATTTGCATGCTTAAGCTGTTCGGTGCTGTGCTCATTGTGGTGGCTGGTACGCTTGCAGGTCTCCAGTTTGCTCGTCAATATGCAGACAGGCCCAGACATATCAGAGGTTTAATAGCAGCACTACAGCGGTTGGAAACAGAGATCATGTACGGCTTCACCCCACTGCCGGAAGCCATGCGGCGGATTGGGAATCAGTCGAAGGACCCGCTGAAATCGTTGTTTGTCAAAACAGCGGAGGAGATGAGCCCTCCCTATGACAGAAGCGCCCAGGATGCCATCCAGCGGGCGATGGAAGCATATTGGAAGTCTACCGCTATGAAGGGGACAGAAAGAGAGATTCTTCGCCAGCTCAGCTGTACTCTCGGCACAAGCGATAGGTCGAATCAGAGCACTCATATCGCGTTAGCATTGCAGCAATTGAAGCAGGAGGAGTCGGTGGCCAGAGAGGATCAAGGCAAATATGAAAAGTTAAGTAAAAGCCTGGGTCTGCTGCTTGGAGTACTGATCGTCATTTTGATCTTTTAGCGAGGTGCCAGGAATGAATATTGAAGTCAATGCGATTTTTCAAATTGCCGGCATTGGCATAATTATCGCCATGATACACACGGTGCTCAAACAGATGGGAAAAGAGGATTTCGCACATTGGGTCACCGTGATCGGGTTCGTAGTCGTGCTGTTCATGGTGATTCGTATGCTGGACGGGTTGCTGCAGGAAATAAAAACGATCTTTCTTTTTCAATAGGCGTGCCATGGAGATTATTCAAGTTGTTGGGGTTGGGCTGATATCGACCATATTGATTCTCGTACTGAAGGAACAAAAACCGATGTTCGCCTTCCTTCTTGCTACTACAACAGGAATTCTAATTTTTATGTTTCTCATCGGCAAGATCGGAATGATCCTCTCTACACTGGAGCGGGTGGCTGAGTCATCGGGGATGGAAATGATTTATTTGAAGACTGTTTTCAAAATCATCGGCATTTCCTATATCGCGGAGTTCGGTGCACAGATTGTACGAGATGCCGGTCAGGAATCGATTGCTTCCAAAATAGAACTCGCCGGCAAAGTGCTAATTATGGTACTAGCCGTACCCATCATCAGCATCATTATCGAAACCGTCATGAAACTACTGCCTGCTTAAAGCAATCGTAAAGAGAGCTGAGCAACGAATCGGAAGGAGAAATTATGCAAGAGCGCAGTGTTTTCCGTCCTCCAAAACTAAAAATAATACTGCTGCTGCTTCCATTCTTTTTCATTCTATGGTTTGCAGGTACAGCTCAGAGTGTGCAAGCTTCCTCAACACCAGAATCCGGCAGTTCCTCCCCGGTAGACCAGTGGGTCAAGAGCCAGGTGAATAATTTGCCAAAAGATAAAGTCGAGTCGTACTGGGATCAGCTGATGAAGGATTATGGTGGTTTTTTCCCGGACGGGGCCACACCCACGCTAATGGACATGCTGCTTCCAGGAGATAAGGGGCTCAGCTTGAAGGGTGTGTTATCTGGGCTTCTAGGCTTTATGTGGCATGAGGTGCTGTACAACGGAAAGCTGCTCGTGACGATTGTGATGATCAGTGTGCTCAGCATGATTCTGGAGACGCTGCAAACCGCTTTTGAGCGAAAAACGGTCAGTAAGGTCGCTTATACGCTCTGTTATATGGTGGTGCTGGTAATTGCCGTGAACAGCTTCAATATCGCTATTGGTTATGCAAAGGATGCTATCGATCGGATGATCGATTTCATGATGGCGATGATTCCACTGCTGTTCGCGCTGCTGGCTTCGATGGGGAATATCGTTACGGTCTCTGTCACCCATCCGTTAATTGTTTTTATGATTCATACGGTTGGCACCATGATCCACACCCTTGTTTTTCCGCTTCTTTTCTTCTCGGCAGTGCTGCATCTGGTCAGCGCATTGTCAGAGAAATATAAACTAACCCAGCTGGCTAACCTGCTGCGAAACATCGGTGCTGGACTGTTAGGTGTACTGCTAACTGTGTTCCTAGGTGTAATTTCCGTGCGAGGGATAACAAGCTCAGTAACGGATGGGGTCACCATTAGGGCCGCTAAATATATTACAGGGAATTTTGTTCCGGTCATCGGCAAAATGTTCGCGGATGCCACAGACACAGTAATCTCAGCTTCACTGCTGGTGAAGAATGCGATCGGGTTATCGGGTGTCATTATCATATTGTTCCTGTGTGCTTTTCCGGCAATCAAAATCCTGGTGCTTGCCCTTATCTACAACATAGCCGCCGCTGTGATGCAGCCGCTGGGAGAGACACCGATTGTAGTCTGTCTCCAGACGATTGGAAAAAGCATGGTGTACGTATTCGCTGCTTTGGCTGCTGTTTCCTTAATGTTTTTTATGGCGGTTACGATCATGCTGACTGCGGGCAATTTGACCGTAATGATGAGGTGAAGCAACAAAACCTTTAGGAGGGAAACCATGAGCTGGTTAGGCGGTTGGCTGCGGGAGATCATCCTGGTTGTGCTGTTGGCGTCATTTGTTGAATTGCTGCTCCCAAGCAAATCCATGGAGCGTTATGCAAGATTGGTGCTAAGTCTCCTAATCCTGCTCACGATGCTCAGCCCTATTGTCTCTCTCCTGAAAGGTGATGCAATCTCCGAACTGAGTGTCGCTATGGGACAGCAAGAGAAAGAGGGCGGTTTGTTCACTGGCGGAGGGAAGGGAAACCCATCCTTGGAACAGATTCTGGCAGATGGGCAAAAGCTTGCACAAGGCCGTCAGGAACAGAGTCTGCAGCTCGCTGCCGAAGAGGTGGCGGGTCAGATGAAAGAGCAGATTATCAGTGAGACCGGCAAACGCGGGGTTAATGTCACCGTAACGCTGGGCATGGGGAAGTCTGGCGGCACTGGTAACGAAGACGTTCCTGTCATTTCCAATGTAAGGGTCTCTATGCCTCAGACAACGGCTAAGTCCCCTGGTACTTCCGGAGCTTCCAGCACAGCGACTACAGCACCCATTACAATCTCTCCTGTAGCACCTGTAGAAGTTAAAATTGGCGCTAATCCGGCAGATAACGTAGAGAGTGAAGCAACATCATCAGCTGAACCTAATAAAGCAGTGAACGGAACTGTAGCTGAAGACAGCGCGTCCTCGAGTGAAATGGAGTCCATTGTAAAGCTGCTGGAACTGAAGTGGGATTTGGATCCCAAAGTCATTCAGGTGGATGGCAGCGTGGCTAGTAACGTCAAATCATGAGCTTGATGTTTCTAAGAAACTATAATTTTTAGGAGGGATGGGAGTGAGCAATTGGCTGAAAAAGCTTGAGCAGTGGGCTGGGGGTGGGGCCGGCAGTCCGAAGAGAAGCCATACCTTTCGCTGGCTGATCATTCTGGGTCTGCTGGGCGCAGCGATCATGCTATTCAATTCCTTCGTCAATGTGAAGAGGATTGATAACGAGAATACAGGGCGTGAGCCGCCGGTGAATCAGTCCTCTCAAACGGCGCTGGTGCAGAGTGATCCAACCACAACGACCAATTCATTCGACAGCATCGAACTAGCGATGGAGAACCGGATGAAGGAAATTTTGGAGAAAATCGTTGGCGTCGGTACAGTCGATATCATGGTTACAGTGGAGTCTACAGAAGAAATTGTCGTGGTGCGTAATATGAATGACTCCCAACAGCTTAGTGAAGAGACGGATGCCAGTGGGGGGAAACGTCATACGACACAATATACGAGGGATGGCGAAATCGTAACCTACTCGCAATCAGGGGACGAGACACCCATCGTGACGAAGCGGATCAAACCTCAGGTACGCGGCGTACTGGTAGTTGCCAAAGGGGCAGAGAACAAGGTTGTTCGTGGACTTGTCGAGCAGGCTATAGAAAAAGGCTTGAACGTCCCGATCCAGCGCATTTCAGTAGTACCACGCAAACAAGAGTAGCAGGAGAAAGTCAATAAGTGAGTGCTTCCGAAGCAGCCACTAGATTAAATTTTAGGAGGAATTAGGAATGAACGGCAAAAGACAAACGATATGGTTGGTTTCTATGCTCAGCTTGATGGTGGTCCTCTCTGCATACTATTTATTCACTGAAGACTCAGGTGCTTCGATTCCAAAAGACACGGCTGGCACAATGCAGGTTGATTCCCTGAAAGACACAGCAGGTGCAGCGTTGCCAACGGTTGGTGACAAAGGTGTTGTTGTGAACGAAGTTGTTAGTCAAGGCGATGTTGTTGCCGATGAAGGCGTTGTAGATAGCACTACTGGCGCCGCTACTACGGACGACAGCGCTACTGCCGCCAAAACGGATGACAGTGCTGCTACCGCTAAAACGGATGATAGCACTACTACTGCTAAAACGGACGAAAGTACAACTACAGCTGCTAAGGACGATAGCAGTAAAGCTGCCGCAAATAGCAGTGACTCAGAGAAGGCAACAACCGACACTGCTGCTAAAGATGCCGCGAAAACAGATACATCTGCTAAAGATACAGCCGCAAATACAACAACCAAGACTCCAGCTAAAAATGACAAAGAAATTCTCGATGAAGTAGCTTCTCAAAGTGTATCGGCGAGCAGCATGTTCACTAACTACCTTTATGAACGTGAGCAAAAGAATCTTAAGAACCAACAAGACTTGCTTGCTTTGATTAATGACATGGACAAAACACCTGCTGATAACGCAGTCGCTCAAGAACAACTTCTTAATCTTGAAGAAAAAGAATCCAAAATTACCGGTATTGAAGAACAGCTTCAACAAAAATATGGCGAAGCGATTGTAAAGGAAGAAGCTGGAGACAGCTATAAAGTAGTCGTTCTCAGCGACAAACTGGATGTAAAGCAAGCGGTCAGCATCGTGGATCTCGTAATGAAGGAACTGAGTGTATCTCAAGATAAAATTAGTGTACAATACGTTTCTGAGCAATAATAAGCTGTATAATTAAAAGAAAAATGACGAAAGAGCTCGGGTTGCCCCGGGCTCTTTCCATTTTTACCGATTGTGATATAATACATAAAGTTATCTTGTCCGCTTAAGAAGTGGCTTCGAGAGAAAGCTGAAGGAGTGAACTGATATATGTTCAAGTTGAGCGAAATTAAGGAATTGATTAAATTGCTGGACCAGACCTCCTCTGTACATGAGTTGGAGATCGAAAGCGAAGGAATGAAGCTTGCAATTCGCAAACCGGATCGCCCTGAAGCTGATGGAACAGCAGTACAGGCGACTCCTTATGCTGCCTATCCCTTTACGCCTGCCCCGCAGCCGCAGAGCGTACCGCAAGTATCCTATCCGGTAGTAGGTGAAGTTCCTCCAGCGCAGCAGCCACAAGCAGCTGCAGAAGGCAAACTACATAAAATTGTGTCTCCAATGGTGGGGACCTTTTATAGTGCCGCTTCTCCGGAAACGCCTTCGTTTGTTAATGTTGGAGACCGTGTAAGTGAAAAAACAACGGTTTGCATTATTGAGGCGATGAAACTGATGAATGAGCTGGAAGCGGAGATCAAAGGTGAAATCGTGTCTGTGCTTGCTGAGAACGGTCAGCTTGTAGAATACGGTCAACCACTATTCTTGGTTAAACCGGAATAAATACCGCAGACTACTTAAGGAGCGGAAGCTTCGCAAAACTTTGGGAGGAAACGCATGAACATTCAAAAAGTGTTGATTGCCAACCGCGGCGAAATCGCGGTCCGCATTATTAGGGCCTGCCGTGAGCTGGGCATTTCCACCGTCGCGGTCTATTCGGAACCCGACCGGGATTCACTGCATGTCCGGTTGGCTGATGAAGCTTACTGCATCGGTCCGATGCCGGCCAAGGACAGCTATCTGAACTTTACAAATATTATGAGTGTAGCCACCTTAACGGAATGTGATGCCATCCATCCTGGCTATGGATTTTTAGCTGAAAATGCGGATTTTGCAGAGATTTGTGAATCTTGCAATATTATCTTCATAGGACCTTCTCCAGATGCCATAAACCGTATGGGTGATAAGGCTGTGGCGAAGGAAACCATGAAACTGGCTGGAGTTCCGATTATCCCGGGCTCAGATGGTCTTGTAGGCGATGTAGAGGAAGCTGTCATGCTGGGCCGCGATATTGGGTACCCAATCATCGTTAAGGCGACTGCAGGTGGCGGAGGTAAGGGAATACGGATTGCTGAGGACGAGGAATCTTTAGTGAAGCAGATTACTGCTGCACAACAGGAAGCACAAAAGGCGTTTGGTAACGCTGGTGTATATCTGGAGAAATTCCTAACAGGCATGAAGCATGTGGAGATTCAGATTATTGCAGATAAACATGGCAATGTAGTGCATTTAGGTGAACGGGACTGCTCCGTGCAGCGTCGTCGCCAAAAGCTGATTGAAGAGGCACCTTGTTCAGTGCTCACACCGGAAATTCGTGAAGCAATGGGTAATGCAGCAGTTCGAGCAGCACTTGCCGTGAATTATTCGGGAGCCGGAACACTTGAATTCCTGCTTGGACCGGATGGACAGTTCTACTTCATGGAGATGAATACCCGTATTCAGGTTGAACATCCAGTAACAGAAATGGTTACAGGTGTGGATTTGATTAAGGAAATGATCTCTGTAGCAGAAGGCAATCCGCTGTCATTCACTCAGGAAGATATCGTGATTAATGGCTGGTCCATTGAATGCCGTATAAATGCTGAAGATCCTGAGCGTAATTTCATGCCTTCACCAGGAAAAATCGGCTTTTATTTGCCACCAGGAGGCCTTGGCGTTCGTGTAGATAGTGCGGCGTACCCAGGATATACGATTTCCCCTTTCTATGATTCTATGATTGCAAAACTGATTGTCTGGGCTCCTACACGTCAGGAAGCGGTTGCGAAGATGAAGCGCGCCTTGGCTGAATTCGCCGTGGAAGGCATTCATACCACCATCCCTTTCCATCAGAAACTGTTGGAGCATCCTGTATTTTTGGATGGTAACTTTGACATTAAGTTTCTTGAAGAGTATGAAATTTAGGACGACTTCGGTTTGTTTGTCATAAAGTTCGTCAAATGATATAGTATGTTTAATAAGAGACGTGCTTTACGCTTGAAATCATGAACAATCTTTCTTGAAAGGTGTGAAGTCTAAAATGAGTACATTGCCGACAGAATACGAACGGACGGAAATCGGTGAAATCCAGATTGCTCCTGAAGTAATCGAGGTTATTGCAGGTCTGGCGACCGTTGAGGTTAAAGGTGTAGCAGGTATGAGCGGCGGATTCGCCGGTGGTATTGTTGAACTTCTTGGACGTAAGAATCTGTCCAAAGGAGTTAAAGTAGAGGTTGGACAACGTGAAGCTGCGGTGGATGTTTCTGTAATTATTGAATATGGCAATCGCCTTCCTGAAGTGGCTGCTGAAATTCAACGTAATGTTAAGCGCTCCATCGAGACTATGACTGGTCTGACTGTTGTGGAAGTGAATGTGCATATTCATGATGTGCAATTCAAGAACAACAACACTGTAGACAAGAACGAAGAAACTGAAACGATTCTTCGTGTGAAATAGCAGTCATCGTTCTTCCATAAACCCCCGACAGCAAAGTCGAGGGTTTACTCTAATTTAAGGAGGTTATGAGACTCGTGGCAAAAATTTTGGACAGACTTTTGCTGTTTGTCTACAGCTTAAGTATCGGAATACTATCTGTTATTGCCATCCTCCTCTTAAGCGGTGCGATTCCTAGAACTTTGGAGATTGAGAATGGACCAGCAGCTTATATTACAGCAATAATAGTAGCAGTTGTCTTGTTCCTTCTGAGCATCCGATTTTTCTACATCTCTCTGCGCCGTGATCGCGCTTCATTGCCTTCGGTCGATCAGCGTACAGAGTATGGGGATATCCAGATTTCAATGGAAACTATTGAGAATCTGAGTCTTAAGGCTGCCGGTAAAGTGAAGGGAATCAGAGATCTCAAGTCACGTATTCGTGTCTCGCAGGCTGGCCTTGAAATTACAATTCGTGCAGTAGTCGACGGTGAGCATTCATTACCGCTGCTTACCACAGAAGTACAACGTCAGGTGCATGATTTCGTGCAGGAGACAACCGGCATTCCGGTTGCTGATGTGTCTGTATATATTGCTAACCTCACGCAGTCTCCAAGCTTCAAAAGTCGAGTGGAATAGAGGTGAGTTTCCCTTATGTCTTGGAAAGAAGTATGGGAAAGTCACGGGGGTAGAATCGCCGGAGTGACTTTCGGCATTGGTCTGGGTTTGATTTATTTAATTTGCGGTTTTTGGGATATGCTGTTCTTTGCACTGGTAGTGTTCATCGGATATACGCTCGGCAAAAGAAAGGATACCGCGCAAGCGCCCCTGTTTCAATGGCAGGAGTTGGTTTCGCGATTATCCGGACGCTGGCGTCCCTTTAAGTGAACCGCGATAGTCTTTTTCCCGGAGCAGGAAACCGTAAGTTTGTGTTGTCCGTTGCCCCCGGAAGAAAGGCTTTGCGGTTTTTTTGCGACAAGGGATCGGTATATTTGCGAGCTTCCTCTGAAGGTATCTTCGCTTTGTGCAATAATCCTCACAGGATTAGGGAAAGAATGAATAAGTGTGAAGCAATATTTGGGTTGTAGACGTTGTTGCAGTACAAGTGAATATTTTAATGCGATATAAGATTTTAGGAGGAACACATGAAAAGACGTATAGCTAGAGAGATTATTGTCCAAAGCCTGTATCAGATGGAAATGAACGATGTGGAAAGCGCGGAAGCCGTAGAAATGCTGCTCGAGGAAGCTTCAGAAGAGAATGAAACCGAACGTGTAATCACGGACGAGATTCAGCTTAAACACTATGTGGTAGAGCATGTGAATGGGGTATGGGAGCACAAGGTAGCGATCGACGATATACTTGAACATTACCTGAAGGGCTGGCAAATGAGCCGTCTGTCACGTGTGGATCGTCAGATTCTACGTTTAGCAGCGTATGAAATGGTGTTCGCCAATGATGTGCCTGCGAAGGTTGCGGTGAATGAAGCGATCGATTTGGCCAAGCATTTTGGAACGGATGATTCCGGGAAGTTTGTTAACGGAGTACTCGGCAAGATGATCCAAGAGATAGATACTATTAAAGCTGACCATTCTTAATTTATAAACCATAGTAAAGTATATAAAAGGGGAGAGACTAACATGACAGCAGCAATCATCAGTGGTAAACAAGTATCCGAGGAAATTCGTATTAGCATTGCCCAAGAGGTTGCTGAACTGGCGAAACGCGGCGTAAAGCCCGGTTTGGCTGTTATTCTAGTAGGTGAAGACCCGGGATCTCAGGTTTATGTTCGCAATAAGGAGAAATCTTGTATCAGCTTAGGATTCCATTCGGAAGTGCATAAATTGGATGAATCCACTTCTCAAGAAGAACTTCTGGCACTGGTAGCAGAGCTAAACGGACGCGATGATATCGACGGAATTCTGGTTCAACTCCCATTGCCTAAGCATATCGAGGAGAAGGCTGTTATTGATGCAATCTCCGTGGAAAAGGATGTAGACGGCTTTCACCCTGTCAATGTAGGCAACCTGGTCATCGGTGCTGACAGTCTTCTTCCATGTACTCCTGCAGGAGTAATCGAACTGATCAAACGTACAGGAACAGGTATGGCAGGTAAACATGCCGTTGTAATTGGTCGTAGCAATATTGTAGGAAAGCCAGTTTCCCTCTTGTTGCAACGCGAAAATGCTACCGTAACTATGTGCCATTCCCGTACAGCTAATATGCAAGAGATTAGCCGTCAAGCGGATATTTTGGTTGTAGCGATCGGACGAGCTAATTTCATTGATGCTTCCTATGTGAAGCCGGGTGCTGTTGTCATTGATGTGGGCATGAACCGTCTGGATAACGGTAAACTCGCAGGTGATGTTGATTATGAAAGTGCAAAAGAAGTTGCCGGATACATCACGCCTGTTCCAGGCGGGGTTGGTCCGATGACTATTACAATGCTGATGAGCAACACGCTGATTGCGGCTAAACGCCGTCACGGCCTGGAATAGGGGTAAGATTCATGGCGGCAGAGCGGCAGGTTTATTCGATCAAAGAACTCAACCGTTATATCCGCATGAAGCTAGACTCGGATAATTTACTTTCGGATGTGTGGATTCGCGGAGAGATATCCAACTTTACACATCATGGCAGCGGGCATATGTATTTTACACTTAAGGACGAGAGCAGCCGCATTAAAGCGATTATGTTCGCTTCTCATAACCAGCGGCTACCCTTTATTCCGAAAGAAGGCGCTCGGGTAATTGCCAGAGGTAATGTGACCGTTTATGAACGGGATGGGCAATATCAGTTCTACGCCACACATATGCAGCCTGATGGGATTGGCAGTTTATATCTGGCCTATGAGCAGCTGAAGAGCAAGCTTGAAAAAGAAGGCCTTTTTGCAGAAGCTCGCAAGCGTTCGTTGCCGCGGTTTCCGAAGTGTATTGGTGTGATTACTTCCCCAACAGGAGCAGCTGTACGAGATATTGTGATTACGCTTCAGCGGCGGTTTCCGCAGGTAGCTATTGTAATCTATCCCGTACTGGTGCAAGGCAAAGGCGCTGCGCCTTCGATAGTGAAGGCGATTGGTGCGCTGAACGCCATGGGTGAAGCCGACGTGCTTATCGTCGGCCGCGGCGGCGGTTCGCTGGAGGAGCTGTGGGCGTTCAACGAGGAGGAAGTCGCGCGAGCGATATCGGCATCAAGGATTCCGGTCATCTCGGCCGTCGGCCACGAGACCGATTTCACGATTGCCGATTTCGCCGCCGACCTCCGCGCGGCTACGCCCACAGCGGCCGCTGAGCTGGCCGTGCCTCATGCCGGCGAGCTAGCTGCGCAGCTTCGCCAGCTGCAGCAGCGGCTGCGCCAGGCGCTGCAACAACGCGCCCAGCGTGGACGCGAGCACCACTCGGTGCTGCAGCGCTCGCTGGCGCTGGCAGGGCCGCGCCGCACGCTGATTCAGCACACGCAGCGGCTGGACATGCTGCGTGAGCGGCTCCAGCGCTCGGCGGATGCACGGCTCAGCCGTTCCCGCGAGCGCAAGGCGGTGCTGCATCACAGTCTGCAGCGGTTCCATCCGCGCGACAGTGTTGCCGCAGCACGTCAGCGCACGGACAGTATGCGCCGTGAGTTAATGGGCGCTATGCAGGCTCGTTTGCAGGAGAAGCGATCTCGCTATGTGGCAGAGATTCGTCACCTGGATGCGCTGAGCCCGCTAAAAGTTATGTCGCGAGGCTACAGCTTAGTGTATGACGAGGCGGAAGAACATTTAATCAAATCGCTGACCGAAGTGCAGCTTGGCGATCTTGTGGTGATAAAGATGAATGACGGACAGCTGAACTGCCAAGTATGGGGGATGAAGGAGGATGGCAAAGACGATGACGAAGGAAGCGGAACTTGATTTTGAAGGCGCTATGGACCGACTGGAGGAAATCGTTCGTGAGCTTGAACACGGCGACGTTCCTCTGGAGAAGGCCATCGATTTATTTCAGCAGGGCATGAAGCTGTCGCAGCTTTGCGGCAGCAAGCTGGAACAAGTAGAGCGTAAGATCGAAATGATTACCCAAGAGGACGGAGAACTGCGCAAAAAGCCGTTTGGTGCACGTCTGGAAGGGGACGCCGATGAATCGCTTTGAGAATGATCTGGAGGGAAGCTCCGCAAGTGAAAGCATGCGGCAGCCGCTGGAGGATTACATCGCATCGATAAGTGATTTGCTCTCACATGAGCTTGAGACTATTCTTCCCGCAGCGTGGACGGTTCCAGAAAATTTACAGCAAGCGATGAAGTATTCGCTAATGGCAGGGGGCAAACGCCTCCGGCCGTTGCTTGTGATCGCTGCTTGTGAATCACTGGGAGGCAGCCGTGAAGCAGCCTTGCCTGTTGCAGCCGCGATTGAGATGGTACATACCTACTCGTTGATTCATGATGATCTGCCTGCCATGGATAATGATGATTATCGGCGCGGCAAGCTGACGAATCATAAAGTCTTTGGTGAAGCATCAGCTATTCTTGCGGGTGATGCGCTTTTGACCCATGCTTTTTATAGTGTGGTACAAGCCTCGCGTAAATTTGGCATTCCTGCTGAAAATGTTTTATCCATAGTGGAGGATCTGGCGGAAATGGCAGGTCCACGCGGCATGGTCGGCGGTCAGATTGCAGATATGGAAGGCGAGCAAGGACTAACAGATCTTGCGCAGTTGAAGTATATTCATCTGCATAAAACCGGAGATTTAATTATCTTTTCGTTGTTAGCCGGCGGACGTATCGCAGGGGCAACAGAGAAGCAGCTTGAAGCTCTGCGTGATTTTGGTACAAGCATCGGACTAGCTTTTCAAATCCAGGATGATATTCTTGATTTGGTTGGTGATGAAGGCAAGCTTGGCAAAAAAACAGGTAGCGATATCAAGCAGCAGAAGGTAACCTACCCTTATTTTATTGGGTTGGAGGAATCTCGTGCTGAGGTGAAGCAGCTTACAGAAGCAGCCCGAAATGCTGTGCTGAATGGCGGTTTTTACGACAACCAGCGCCTGCTGGAAATTGCAGATTATTTAATGGCACGTGATCACTAAGTATGAACTTTCGAAGCGGCTGTATTTCGACAGCCGTTTCGTTTGTGTTATAATGGTTTTTATATATTTTACAACATCTAGGAAAGCGGGGAACTATTCGTGCTGCTTCCACAAATAAATGATCCACAACAACTGAAATCACTGTCAGTCGAAGAATTAACTACTCTTGCAGAGGAGATTCGACGATTTCTGATTGAGAAGCTTACAGCAACCGGCGGGCACCTCGGTTCTAATCTGGGGGTGGTGGAGCTCACGCTGGCCTTACATTATTGCTACAACAGTCCTCGTGACAAAATGATCTACGACGTTGGCCACCAAGCCTATGTCCACAAAATACTGACCGGCCGTCAAGATCGCTTTGATACCCTGCGCAAATATCAGGGATTGTGCGGCTTTGTTAAGCGCTCTGAAAGCGAACATGATGTGTGGGAGGCTGGACATAGCAGCACCTCTTTGTCGGCAGCGATGGGGATGGCTATGGCTCGTGATCTAAAAGGCGAAGACAACAAGGTGATTGCCGTGATTGGTGACGGTGCGCTTACCGGCGGGATGGCTTTTGAAGCGCTTAACCACATTGGCCATGAGAAGCGTAAGCTGATGGTTATTTTGAACGATAATGAAATGTCGATTGCTCCGAATGTAGGGGCGATGCACAATTATTTAAGCAAAATTCGTTCGGACCGTCATTATTTGCGTGCCAAAGACGAGGTTGAAGGGCTGCTTAAGAAGATTCCAGCCATCGGTGGACGATTAGCGAAAACCGCTGAACAATTAAAAAACAGTCTTAAATATATGATGGTTCCTGGAGTATTGTTTGAAGAGCTTGGCTTTACGTATCTTGGGCCAGTGGATGGACATGATCTGGAGAAAATGATCGACACCTTCCATCAAGCAGATAACGTGGCGGGTCCTGTGCTTGTGCATGTGCTGACGACCAAAGGCAAGGGCTATAAACCGGCTGAGACTGATTTTTATAAATCGCATGCTATTTCCCCTTACAAAATTGAGTCAGGTCAGGCACTTAAAGCTGTAGGTCCTCCAATGTACACCGAAGTATTTGGTAGTACACTGATTGAGCTAGGACGTGAAGATTCGCGTCTGATTGCAGTTACCCCTGCGATGCCAGGCGGTTCAGGTTTGTTTCCTTTTGCGAAGGAATTCCCGGATCGTATGATTGACGTGGGGATTGCAGAGCAGCATGCAGCAACCTTGTGTGCAGCTTTGGCTATGGAAGGGATGAAGCCGGTATACGCCGTGTATTCTACCTTCATGCAGCGTGCCTATGATCAGATCGTCCATGATATTTGCCGCCATAATGCCAATGTTATGTTCGCCATTGACCGTGCTGGATTTGTGGGTGCGGATGGTGAGACTCATCAGGGTGTGTACGATGTTGCTTTTATGCGCCATATCCCTAATATGGTTATGATGATGCCAAAAGACGAAAATGAGCTGCGTCATATGATGAAGACGGCACTTGAATATAATGACGGTCCAATTGCTTACCGCTATCCGCGTATTAACGGAACAGGTGTGGCATTGGACGCTGAACTGCATACCCTTCCTATAGGATCATGGGAACGACTGCGTACAGGAGAAGGATATGCTGTTGTGGCATGTGGTCCTATGGTTCAAGTGGCTGAAGAAGCCGCTGATTTGCTGAAGCGGGAAGGGATTCAGGTGGGCGTTGTGAATGCGCGTTTCCTGAAGCCGCTTGATAATTCCATGCTTCTGGATTTGGCTCATGCTGGAACCAATATGGTTGTTATTGAAGAGGCTTGCCAAGCGGGAAGTCTCGGCAGTGCGGTATTGGAGTTCTACGCGGAGCATGAAATTTATGACGCCCGTGTACATCTGATGGGTGTGCCCGACATCTTCGTGGAGCATGGCTCCATTAAAGAACAACGTCAGCAAACAGGTCTTACCGTAGAAGCGTTATGTGCACGTATCAAGTCCATGATGGCTCTAAGTGCTTATAATTACAAAACGACTTCGTCTTCCTAAGTGGAAGCCGGAAATTAGTAACCCTTGAACGATCGGGAGATGACCATGGAACACCGTAAAGAACGGATTGATGTACTGCTTGTGGAGCAAGGTTTTTATGAAAGCCGGGAGAAAGCTAAAGCTGCTATTATGGCAGGGTTAGTGCTCGCGGATGAGGAACGTATTGAAAAAGCTGGCATGAAGGTCTCGCGGGAGTCTACCCTTAAGGTTAAAGGCTCTGTGCATCCGTATGTCAGTCGTGGAGGCCTAAAGCTGGAGAAGGCTCTTCGCCAATTTAATATTGATCTTACCGGTCGGAACATGCTGGACATTGGTGCTTCCACTGGCGGCTTCACAGATTGTGCGCTTCAGAATGGTGTAAGCCATGTGTACGCCATTGATGTTGGCTATAACCAGCTGGATTGGTCACTGCGGAATGATGAGCGAGTGAGCGTTATGGAGCGTACGAACTTCCGGTATATGACACCTACAGATTTGCAGGGTCCTGTTCCGGACTTTGCCAGTATTGATGTATCTTTTATATCCTTAAAAATAATTCTCCCACCCCTCAAAGCCTTGCTGCAACGTCCAGCAGATATCGCTGCACTCATCAAGCCGCAATTTGAGGCTGGACGTGAGAAGGTTGGAAAATCAGGTGTGATTCGTGATTCTGCTGTCCATAAAGAGGTTTTGATTAATGTACTGACTATGGCTGCAGAGTTAGGATTCGGTCTCCATGGATTGACTTTTTCGCCAATTACAGGCGGGGAAGGCAATATTGAGTTTCTTGCTCATTGGAGACTGACGCCAGAAGTGGCGGAAGGCGAAGAATCATCCGTACAGCCGGCAGCTGCTGTTGCAGCAGTCATTCCAGTAGAGGACTTTCCATCCCTTGCTGATGAAGTGATTAAGCAGGCTACGGGTACTTTTAATGTGAGTTCTACTCATGGAAACTCCGCGCGCCGTTAGAGCTTTATGAACACCCCGTCAACCTCAAATGGTCAGCGGGGTGTTTTTTTTGAGTGGGAAGTCTGAAGAGTTCAACCTTGAAAATTCCTCTTCATCTGTTAAGATTGAGGGAGCAGATTTGCTCAAAGGGATTGAATTTATTAAAATAAAGACCCGGTATAAAATCCGGGTCTTTATATTTTGAATCTTTTTTTGGATTTACTGTGCTCGTTGTAATTGTAAATTGCTGAATTAGCGAATAATATCAATTATGCGGAAAGCTTATAAAAAGACAGCTTAGAAGCAGGATTTACCAGGGCTTCACGCGAATAAATCACCGAGGTGATTGATAGTGGCGGGTAGCTCTGACAAGGTCGTTATGGCGTTTATTGGGGTAGCATTATCGATTTTTATAATATATCGGATATATGTATGGCTGCAGAGTTCTCCGCGTTCTTTTATGAAGGATCAAATTCCGTTCAATAAAGTGATTATTCCACATCCCTCTATTGATATACTTGAGGATGAAGGATATGAGGTCGTTGGAGGGAAATTAAAAATCCCCTTGTCTTTCAACGTAAATGGGGCGCAGATGTATAGCCGGTTATTTATAGATTATGTGGCGACAAAAGAGGAAGGAACTTTATATTTAGTTATCCTTTCCAGACCACGCAAGCCTTTGGATTTCACTGGCAGTGGCTTACGTGATACCTTGCTTCCCTACCTGCTGATCTATCCGGAATGCAGCGGCGTTCTATATGTTAATGTAGCAACAGCATCGATCCATGTCATTAAGCTTGGCAAAGACGACGGAGAATCAAACTGAGTCCATATTTTTTATATACCAGGAGGCAACAATGAAGGGACAACGACATATTAAGATTCGTGAAATTATTACACAAAAGGATATCGAGACACAGGACGAGCTTGTGGAAGCCTTGCGGGAATCAGGTTTTCAAGTTACTCAAGCCACAGTATCTCGAGATATAAAAGAGCTGTTGCTCATCAAGGTACCCATGGATGATGGAAGATATAAATATTCACTTCCAACGGATCAACGGTACAATCCCATTCAGAAGCTTAAGCGCGTTCTTGTGGATAATTTTGTGCAGATCGATTCCTCGGCTAATCTTGTGGTGATGAAATGTTTACCAGGTACGGCTAACTCTGTCGCTGCTTTAATTGATAATATTGACTGGCCGCAAATTATGGGAACCCTTTCTGGTGATGATACAATCCTTATCATTTGCCGTTTACCTGAGGACAGCAAGACCGTAATTTCACAAATCATGGGTTATATTTCTTAATTATAATTAATCAGATGCCTGTCATCTTCTCGGAGGTGCTCTATTAGTGTTAGAAACCTTGTCTATACGCAATCTTGCCGTCGTTGAGGCGGTAGATGTGCATTTTTATCCTGGCTTCCACGTGCTTACGGGGGAGACCGGGGCAGGTAAATCCATTATTATTGATGCGCTTGGATTGATTGTTGGAGGCCGCGGTTCTGCGGATTCCATTCGTTATGGTTGTGAAAAAGCGGAGATGGAGGCGCTCTTCAGTCTTCCCAGCGGTCATCCCGTTTGGGAGACTTTGGAGCGTCTTGGCATTGAGGCCCAGCGCGAGGAGCATCTTATTATACGACGCGAGCTTACCTCTCAAGGTAAAAGTACATCACGTGTAAATGGGCAGATGGTCAATCTTACCATGCTTCGCGAGATCGGCGAGCAGCTGGTTAATATACACGGCCAGCATGAGCACCAGAACTTGCTGAAGGCGGAACGGCATCTGGGACTGCTGGATACATACGGAGAACCGATTATTGGTCCGCTAAAGGCAGTTTTTCAGGAAAGGTATTCTGCCTTCGCGAAGGTGGAGAAAGAGCTGCGAGAGCTGCAGGAATCCAGCCAGAAGGCATACCAAATGCTTGACTTATATCGTTTTCAGCTTGAAGAAATTTCATCCGCCGGATTAAAACCGGGAGAAGATGAATTACTTACCGAAGAACGGGTCAAACTATCCCACAGTGAGAAAATGATGGATTCCGTATCGGGTGCATATGAGCTACTTTACGACAGACAAGGCTTGGAATCGATCGGTAATGTTATTTCCAGACTTGAGGATGCAGTTCGTTACGATGAGAAGGGTCTGCGAACAGTGCTCGAACAGCTGCAGTCCTCATATTACCAGCTAGAGGATGCTGCTTTTCAGCTTCGTGATTACCGGGAAAATATCGAGTTCAATCCGATGCGACTTGAAGAAATAGAGAATCGTTTGGATTTGATCACTGGACTCCGACGTAAATATGGAGAAAGTGTAGAACAGATTTTGGCTTATTATGAACAAATTCACCGGGAAACTGATTTGCTTGAGAATAAAGATGAATATCTGGAGAAACTGACGGCGAAGCGCGATTCGTTGCTGTCTGTATTAATGGAAGCAGCTACGGAATTAAGTGAAGCACGAAAGCTTTGTGCTGCTGATCTGGCCACCCAAGTGGAGGGTGAGCTCAAAGACCTTCAAATGGAAAGAACCTCGTTGCAGGTCAAATTGGACAGGCTGGAGGACCCGCGTGGAGTCGAATACAATGGTCGGCGTATTCGCCTCACAAGACAAGGGATAGACAGCGCAGAATTTATGATATCCCCTAACCCGGGCGAACCCCTGAGACCTCTTGGCAAAATTGCCTCTGGTGGTGAGCTGTCGCGTATTATGCTGGCAATGAAAAGTATTTTTGCGCGCCATGATGCAATTCCAGTTCTAATTTTTGACGAAGTGGATACTGGTGTCAGCGGCAGAGCTGCTCAGTCCATCGCAGATAAGCTGTTTAAGCTGTCCTCTACCTGTCAGGTGTTCTCCATTACTCACTTGCCGCAGGTGGCTTGTATGGCTGACCATCAGTACTTAATCCGCAAAAAGGTTGAGGATGGAAGAACCATGACTGAAGTGGAATCCCTAACGAACGATGGACGTGTAATGGAGCTGGCCAGGATGCTGGGTGGCGTAGAAATTACCGAAAAAACATTGCACCACTCGCAGGAAATGCTTAATCTGGCCGAGGCAAGTAAGGCTGCAACAAGCTAAGCGGAGCAATGATTGACAGTAATAAAAGCCTGGGGGCAAGGTTATCTTATAGGTACGCAATTGGCGACCACCTTTTTCGTCAAGCGAAAGAAGCAAAAGGGAGCGTGACAGCCATTGAAGCCTAACCTCAGGAAGTTAATGCCAGGCCTTTTATTTGCCTTCTTTCTTAGTTTATCGGGCATAACGGGAACAAACCTAAGTTCTGCTGCACCACTGCAAGGTGAACCAGCCAAGGTGACTGCACAAGGAATTCATTCCGAGCTTAAGGTGATCCCGGGAGGTCAAACGATCGGTGTGAAAGTGAAATCAGCAGGTGTTTTGGTTGTTGGTCATCATCTGATTGAAGTATCCGAGAAAACTAAGCTTTCCCCAGGAGAGGTCAGCGGTTTAGTGCCGGGTGATCTGATGATCTCCATGAATGGTGAGAAATTGGACGAGTTGTCCAAGGTGGCCAAGCTGGTGGATCGTGCTGGTAAAGCGAATAACCCCTTGACCATTGTCTTCAAACGCGGAGGTAAAGAGCATACAGCTAAGTTAAAGCCCGCGTATGACATTCATGACAAAGTGTGGCGGTTAGGCCTGTACATTCGTGATTCAGCAGCGGGTGTTGGCACATTAACTTTTTATGCTCCAGAGCAAGGTGTATATGGAGCTTTGGGACATGTGATTACAGACATGAATACCGGTACTCCAATTGTTGTAGGCAGTGGTCATATCGTTCAGTCCAGTGTCACCTCCATATCCAAAAGCCAGGATGGCGATCCGGGCGAGAAACGAGCGCATTTTTTGAAAGAAAGCCAAGTGCTTGGAAATGTGGAGAGCAATACTGACTTCGGCATCTTCGGTAAAATGAGCTCCAATCCCGAGCACAGTCTTTACAAAGAACCTATCCCCGTGGCGATGAGCGATCAAGTCAAGGAAGGTCCAGCTGAGATCCTAACTGTAGTTGACGGACAGCAGGTGGAACGGTTTAAGGTTGAGATCATTCATGTAGCACATCAGCAAACGCCAGCCACTAAAGGAATGGTGCTGCGGATCACCGATCCACGTCTTATCGATAAGACAGGCGGTATCGTTCAAGGCATGAGCGGAAGTCCTATCGTACAGGATGGCCGTCTCATCGGAGCCGTAACTCATGTATTTGTAAATGATCCTAAGTCCGGTTATGGATGCTTCATCGAATGGATGCTTCAAGATTCAGGTGTGACCAAACAGGAGAATAGGTATTCATTAAATCTTAAGGCGGTTTAGCCTTAAGATTTTTTGTCGAACGATTACGAAGAACCTCGAACATTGAGATAAAATATTTAATTATAATCCAACGCAGAAAAAAAATAAAGAAAAATAATTTTCGACAGAAGGGAATTCGATCTCCATGTCGAAAACGTAAGAGACAAGAAAAAAATGTTATTTTCGAATAGCAGATATAATTAAGGAGGAAGCAGCCAGTGCAGAATATTGAAGTGTTGTTGGCCGATGATAACAGGGAATTTACGAATTTGCTTTCCGAGTACATTTCTGAGCAAGAAGATATGACCGTAACGGGTATCGCCTACAATGGTGAAGAAGTGCTTCAAATGCTTAGCGAAGCGCGTAAAATTCCCGATGTTCTTATTCTTGATATCATCATGCCGCATTTAGACGGCCTAGGTGTATTGGAACGTCTACGTGATATGGATCTGAATCCTCAACCGAAGATCATCATGCTGACTGCTTTTGGTCAGGAGAACATCACTCAAAGAGCTGTACAGCTTGGTGCATCCTATTATATTTTGAAACCGTTCGATATGGAGGTCCTGGCAAATCGTGTACGTCAGCTTGTCGGCTCTCAAGGCAGCATGAGCTCCTCCTCCAACATGTACAATTATTCGTCGACGTCCAGATCGAATGTAGTGCCGCTCTCTAAGGGCAAGAACCTCGACGCTAACATTACCTCGATCATCCATGAAATCGGTGTCCCAGCGCATATCAAGGGCTATCAGTACCTGCGTGAAGCGATCACCATGGTATATAACAATATCGAGATCCTTGGTGCGATTACGAAGACACTCTACCCAGCAATCGCTGAGAAGTTCAAAACCACGCCTTCACGCGTAGAACGCGCGATCCGCCACGCGATTGAAGTCGCTTGGACCCGTGGCAACATTGACTCCATCAGCCATTTATTCGGCTACACCATTAATATCTCCAAATCTAAGCCTACTAACTCGGAATTTATTGCCATGGTAGCGGACAAGCTGCGGATTGAGCATAAGGTTAGTTGAAAGGGTTAGGGGCAGTGTGTGGTACAGTCAGTATAAAATCGATAAACTTGTTTTGAACCGATAAACTTTTTTAAATCTCGCCCGATAAACCTAAATGGTTTATTGGGTTTTGTTTTTATTTAAAGATTAGCCATCTTATAAATGGTGAAACTCAAGCAGGGGCTTAGAACAATCGGGCCAGCTGGTTAGATAAACCAATTCTTCTATCAGAATATAGAGAACTACATTTGTGAGTTAAGTCGGAGGAATCTTCATGAATTATTACGAATCAGGTGTTGAAAGAATTAAGAACATTGATGCGAATTTATACATTGGAATTTCAAAAAAAAGATATGAAGAAGTAAGATCTAGAGGTGAATATGAAGCAGATGCTAATTTGATTGCAGAGTATTACCGAAGAGTCGGCATGTTTTTGCAGTTTATCTCTAAGGAAGCAGCAAGTATATACATAGGTATGGATATGTTATTAGGTTTTAAGATGGAGGAAAATGAGTGGGACATCTTCTTAGAAACGTGTCCGAATTTTAATAAAATTGATATTATGCTTATGAAATTAATAAGTATACATTATTTACGCTGGTGCTCTTTGCTTGATTCGCGCGACAATATCGCATTGCAGTTTCCAGATATATATGAACCGATGATCAAATTATTTGAGAGAGGTGGGGGACGGATTAATACCCATCACCACGAACTGGTTGGTGGATTTGGAGCTTTTTCACGCTCTATTTATGCAAATAGAGGAGATATGACAACTTTTGATATAAGCGATGTTGCTCTAGAAAATATAATTAAGGAAGTAGAACTAGCAGAAGGTTACTTAGCGGACTACAAGAACGGAAATTTATCAGAAAATAATTGTATCCGCTGTGGTAACAAATTATTGATCCTACCAAACTTATCGGATTATGGTTATCAATGGTATAAAATTAAATGCGAGACTAAAGACTGTTTTGATAAAAATTTCTCATGATGCTTCATTAAAGTTATATCAATCGGAGAGATGAAGAGAAGTTTGGAAAAAAATGTGTTGAAAAAGATTTTTATTGATAAGTGACCACTGTCCGTGGCAAGAGCTATCAATAAAATCAATGCAGTAAAAAGACACTGAGATCTATTCATCAGTGTCTTTAATGTGGATACTTTTCCACCAACATTTTATTTCATCGTTCTTGTAATCATTTCATTCAGAAGGTTGGAATTTAAAGTAACTTAATCAGCTCTTCTAACTCATCAACTAATACTTTTGCTAGTTCAAAATTAGTCTCTTTTAAAGCTAATTCTATTTTCATTTCAACTGCTTTTTTATTTTGTTCATTTTCTAAATAATCTTTATCAAAATGACTGGCATAAATCATCTTTCTGAATTTTCGCATACTCATTTTTCTAATCGTCTTCTCGTCAATGATTAGTACATAATCCATACCATTTACTACAGAATAGAAATCATGAGAAATCATGAGAATTGCACCTTTATAATCTTCAATGGCTTTCTCCAGTGCGATTTGTGTATAGGTGTCTAAATGGCTTGTCGGTTCATCAAGAAGCAATAAGTTTGCTTTGCTAGCAGAAACTTTCGCCAATTGCAGTATATTTTTTTCGCCACCAGATAAAGATTCTATCTTTTGAGTAAGAATTTCTCCTTCAAAGCCATAGTTTGAAAGATGTGCTCTAATCTCGTCATAAGTTGCAAACCCAGCATCGATGAAGTCTTCTAGTATGGTATTAGAATCCTTTAGCACTTCGTCTTGAAGCTGAGAAAGATAAGCCACTTTAATATCAGCATTTATTTCAATTGAATCATGATTATTTTTAAAGATATCTCGGAGTAAAGTCGTTTTCCCGGTACCGTTTGGACCGATAAGGGCTACTTTATCTGTAGGTTTCATCTCAAAGTTAACATTTTCTAAAATCAACTCATCAAAGGAAACACTATAATTATTCACATTTAAAACAGTGATGTCTTCTTCAAATTCATTGTCCACACCAAAACTGATTTTTGGTTGCTTAATATCAACGAATGGCGCTTTAATTTTTCGCGCTTCCAATCTTTCTTGAAACTTAACCCTAGCTTTTAACGCTCTCCCTCTAGATGCTTCTGAATTATAGGTTGCGATCGCTCTAAGATTATCAATAATGTTATCGTATCTCTCTATTTCTTCTTGTTCAGCGACTGCGATTTCTTGTAACTCAATTTTCGTCTGAAGTAATGAGAAGTTATACTCAATATATCGCCCATCGAACTCTTGGATCTCCATGTTTTCAAGGTGTATAATTTTGTTAAAACAATGATTCAATAGATAACGGTTATGCGTAACAACTAGCAATATTCCTTTGTGAGCATTAATCAGATTTTTAAGTGCATTTAGGTTTTCAAAATCTAAAAATACATCGGGCTCATCCATAATCATTAAGTCTGGACTAGTCAGCATTTCCTTCATCACTTGAATAAGCTTGAATTCCCCACCACTTAGGTCGGATACCCTAACATCTTTTAGCTTCAAGAGGTTGGCTAAATTTAGTTTCTTATTAATATTGCTTTCAAAATCATTTCCATCCATTAAATCAAAGGCATCTAGAGCTAATTGATACTTTTCGAGTAATGAATCAATATCTGATGATGTTTCCATTTCAGTGAGAATCGCTGTTATTTCATTTTGTATCTTAATAAATTCTTCTCCTATATATTCAAAAACGGTTGTTTCTTTAGATTTGTCTAGTTGCGAAAACTGACTTACATATCCAATTTTGCAGGTGGGGTCCATCTCTAGCTTGCCTTCGAACAAATATTTTTCTGGATCCATCAGTATATCGATCAGTGTACTTTTACCACTGCCGCTTGTTCCTATAAAAGCGCAATGTTGTGCTTCTTCAAGCGTAAATGAAATGTTTTTATATAGTTCTTTTTGCGGGAATGCGAAGGATAAGTTATCAACTTTTATCATAGTGTTACCTTTCTTAACTAAAAATAGTGACTATTATAAGATGTATTGAAGAGTACAGATTTTGAGTTTACCGTTGATAGAGTAACACTGTTTACAAGCAACTTCAATCATTTCGCATTAAAGGTATCAAAATCATCTGATAATACAATCTTACAGACTAATAAATTATGGTTATAAAACCTATAAATACCTAATGGCTACAACTCGGAATTTATTGCCTTGGTAGAAGATAAGCTGCGGAAAATATTCCATTTAATGTTATAGTGGAGTTAGTAGGGTAAATCCTTTGTTATTTTAGATACGTACATGCTTGAATTTATTAAGGCTTGCCCTATATTTATATTTATCGTAGTGCTTCTGACTATACTAAATCTACGGCTATGATACGAGATGAGATAGCTATTGGTGGTTTAGAGAAAGGTTCAATTGGCCTTGTAATTAATAATACGCAAGTTTTAAAAGATGCTAAAACATTTTCAGTGGTGATTGACAGTAAGACTCGTGAGTATGAATATACAGGTGGGAAATATCTAATTATAAAAGATAGTAGGATTTGGAATCCGACTGCTCAATTAAAAATTATTTTCTCAAATGATAAAAATGAAACAATATTTGAATCAGATTATTAAAGAAGATTTATTGGTGTTTACTACTATTTACATATTCTTATTTTGCTGATTTTCTATTACATGAGTATCACTTGAAAATACATATAAGAACCTTCTTTGCGTATAACCTTCATGCGTAATCAACAAAGTTTACGTAGATTATGATGATACTTATCTTCAAAGTTAAATTGGTAAACAAATAAGGAGAACTCTTTATGACAATCTCATCAGGAATAACACGTGAACACGTAATCAGTTATAAGAACAAGAGTCATATAAAGTGAATTTGAAAGTGGGAGAATAGTTTATGGATTTAAAGAAAATTAATTCTTTAACAAAGTACCCAAGCATTCTTACATATCATCAATTAGGTGAACGAGGTCGGTTAAATGATGTTTTAACGGAGTCAAGAGGCTTCGCAGAATTAGACGATGTTTTTGTTTACGAAAAAGTAGATGGTGAAAATTCAAGGATCATTTTATTAAAAAATGATGATAACGAAGTTGATTATCTAATTGGTTCCAGAGAAGAATTGTTATATGCAAAAGGAGATAGAATCGGTAATCCTTATGGGAACATTGCGGAATTTCTTAAGCCGTTAGCAGAAAAAGTAATTGCAGATATCCTTCTTGAGGGTGACTGGGCATTAACCGTAATTTATCAGGAATCTTATGGAGGGAAAACTAAAGCATCCAAGAACTATTCTGACAGAAAAACTCAAGGGTATCGTGTATTTGATGTGTTCTCCTTGAATAAGGATGAATTATATAGACTTCTTGAGTTATCGCAGGAGAAAATTGCGATGTGGCGTGATCACGGAAATCAACCATTTTATGATGAAATTGAGAAGAAGAGATTTATTGAAAGTATTGATTTGCAGTCTGCACCACTTCTTGAAACCATAAAGGGTTCCGAGTTTCCAACTTCTCTTGAGAGTACATATTCTTATTTAAAAAGATTCGAAAACACGCAAGTAGGCATCGACGCATCAGGCAAATCAGAAGGAATCATTGTTAGAACAACGGATCGTAAACAAATTAGAAAAATACGGTTTGAAGATTATGAAAGAACGTTTAGAAAGTAATAGCTGGAATTATTATCAATGCTGATATTTTCAGAATTTAGCATAAGGTTCCTTAAGAGATGGCGGTTGTGAACAGCCCTCAAAATACTGCTTATTCATTGGTCCAAAACCAATAAATATGCGGTATTTTTTTGTGCAGTTTTGATCCAATTAGATAAATCCCTATCGACTATAACTAATACCATGTCCTTGCCATTCGCAAAACCTCCCCACTTCACAAAACATACACCCATTTGGCAAATAATGTTTGACATGTGAGGAATGTCACTGATAAGATGATGTAAATTAAACCTAGTTGAATAATCGGATAAGGTTCTTCAGAGGATTTCATTATTTTTTTAATCTGAATACCTATTAAATACATAAGTATAGTTTAGTTTAAATTTATCGGAAAGGGTGAATGGAGTGTCGGAGGAAACACTGGTTATCGAACATTTGAATAAAGTATTCGCCGCGCCTGCAGGTGATGTTATCGCATTAAGCAATATTCAGCTGAAGGTGAAAAAAGGCGAGTTGATTACGATTATAGGTCCCAGCGGCTGCGGAAAAAGTACCTTGCTAAAAATTGTGGCAGGATTGGATACGAGCTATAGCGGCACGGTTCTACTGAATGGCAAACAGATCGACGGTCCGAGTATTGAGAAGGGATTTATTTTTCAAGAACCAAGACTTTTTCCGTGGTTGACGGTGGAGCATAATATTGCAGCAAATTTATCGCTTAAAAATCCAGAGGTTCGCAAAAAAGTAGATGAATTGATTGAACTTGTACGATTAAAGGGTTTTGAGAAATCCTATCCACGTGAGCTGTCAGGCGGGATGGCCCAACGAGTATCTATTGCTAGGGCGTTGCTCCGTAATCCGGATGTATTACTGCTCGATGAACCTTTTGGCGCACTAGACGCTTTTACTAGATCACATCTGCAAGAGGTACTTCTTGATATTTGGCAGAGCAATAAGACGACTATGTTATTTGTGACTCATGATCTGGATGAAGCTGTATTCCTGGGTGAGCGGGTAGTCATTATGAATCCCCGACCTGGGCATATTCGCAATATTCTTCCCATCGATTTACCGTTTCCGCGAAAAAGATCCAGTACTTCTTTCCAAGAATTACGTCGACTGGTTCTGAGTGAGTTTGAGAAAGTAGAAGAACCGGCAATCGATGTTGGAGCTGGTATCTAGATAAAGAGAGTCCATTTTTTTATAAAAAGGGGAGAGATGATCCATGAAATTATTTCGTAATTCACTACTTCTTATGCTTGTTTTGACTGTATTTGCAACAGGCTGCGCTTCGAATGAAAAGAGTGTGGGAAAGAACGACGCCAACAAATATGAAGGTGTGACCATTAAGATTGGCGTGCAGGGCAGCGGGGGGATGTTTGGTAAAGCCCGTGAGGAAAAATGGTATGAGCAAGAATTTGATAAGCTGGGCGTAAAAGTAGAATGGACGGAATTTCAAAGTGGACCCCCAATGACAGAGGCGATCGCTTCTAATAAGTTGGACATAGCGACTCTTGGTAACATGCCGGTGATCGCAGCCCAAGCTGCGGGTATTCCTATTAAGATTATCTCACAAGTATTAGAAGGTACGAATAACGTTGCTCTTCTTGTACCTGGTAGTAGTACTGCTCAGAAACTGGAGGATCTGAAAGGCAAGAAGATAGCTGTTACAAAAGGCAGCAATGCTTACAACTTCCTTTATCGCGGTATTGAGGAATCAGGTCTTAAAGAAGCAGATTTTGAGATTATCCAGTTGCAGCCTGATGAAGCACAACCTGCATTTGAAACCGGTGGCGTTGATGCATGGGCTACATGGGATCCGTATATTACTCTAAACGCATTGACCGGTAAAGGGAAGGTTTTGACGGATGGTGAGCAATTGGGTGTCTTATCTCCTTCTTTTGTGATCTCCCGTTCAGCGTTCGCAGAGAAATATCCAGAACTAGTTACGCTTTATTTAAAAGTAACCAACAAAGCTATAGCTTGGGAGACAGATAATCGCGCTGAAGCGACTGAAAGATATGCAGCTGAGCGGAACATTCCGGCAGCGGTAATCGAAGGTACGTTTGAACGTTCCCAGATGATCAACATTCCAATTAGTGATGCTGTTGTTGAAGAATTGCAGAAGACAGCCGATTTTCAATTTAATATTAAGAACATCCGTAAAGAGATTGAAGTTTCTAAAATAACAGATAATCAATATATTGAAGCAGCACTGAAGGAACCTTTGAAGTAACGGATGAAACCACAGATGTAGAAAAGAGGTTGTTTACATGCAATTCAGTGCTGAAAAAGCTGTGATCTCGCCACTAATTCATAAGAAGAATCCAGTAAAGAAGCGCGGACTTTCCATCCAAACGACGAATATATTGCTTGGACTTATCTTGCCAATTGCTTTACTCCTGATTTGGGAGATAGCCGGAGCGATGGGAAAGTTAAATCCTATATTGCTGCCAAGGCCAAGTGAAATATGGCGGGAACTGGTTAGCTTGACCGCGTCCGGTGAGCTGGCGAAACATTTAGGCATATCCGCTTGGCGGGCACTGCTTGGTTTCTTAATTGGGGGAGGGCTTGGCTTAGCGGCTGGTTTGTGGGTAGGCTTTTCATACAAAACAGAACGTTTGCTGGATCCGTCGCTGCAAATGCTGCGCACGCTGCCCCATTTAGCAATCGCTCCACTATTTATTTTGTGGTTCGGATTCGGTGAAACCTCAAAAATATTGTTGATTGCCAAAGGTTCATTTTTCCCATTATACGTGAACACATTTCTAGGAATCCGTTCGGTGGACAACAAGTTGTTTGATGTTGGGAGAGTACTGCAATTCAGTAAATGGCAGATGGTGAGTAAGTTAATTATTCCAGCCTCACTGCCCAACATCTTTTTAGGTATCCGTTTGTCTGTGGGCATAGCTTGGCTTGGACTTGTCGTAGCGGAGATGATGGGCTCTAGCTCAGGTGTTGGCTATCTAATCAATGACGCGCGATCGTTTTCTTTGACCACAGTGGTATTTGTTGGGATCATCGTGTTTGCTGTAGTAGGTAAACTGTCAGATTCATTAGTGAAGCTGTTGGAATCGAGATTGCTAAGATGGCAGGACAGTTATAGGGGAGATAAAGGATCATGAGCAATCACCTATCCAGTAATAAAATAGAGCGTCACGACGATGGTTTAAGCTGGATTCCAAAAAAACTGCATGGTTGGATTGTACCTCTAGCTCTAGTGGTGATTTGGGAAGTGGCAGCTGCGCTCCATCTAGTCTCTGCGACGACATTGCCTGCTCCATCTACCATTATTGCGCAGTTCTTTTCTTTAATAGCTAGCGGTGAGCTGTTTCGACATCTGGGGATTAGCGCCTATCGGGCAGGGCTTGGCTTTTTATTGGGATCTGCTACTGGACTGCTGCTTGGCTTATCTACAGGACTTGGGAAGTTGGTAGAGCGTACACTGGATCCATCTTTACAGATGCTTCGGACGATTCCATTACTTGCCCTTATTCCGTTATTCATTTTGTGGTTTGGTGTAGGTGAATTTTCTAAAATACTAATGATTTCATTAGGTGCTTTTTTTCCAGTTTATCTGAACACTTTCCTAGGAATTCGTAATGTTGATATCAAGCTTGTTGAAGTATCCCGTATTTTCCAATATACAAGATGGCAGTTGCTTAGCAAAATGATTATTCCGGCTGCAATGCCTAATATTCTACTTGGTATTCGCTTATCACTTGGTGCATCGTGGCTTGTACTCGTCGTAGCGGAGATGATGGGAACAAGTGCGGGGATAGGCTATATGATTCAGGATGCCAGAGCTTATTCGCAAACAGATATAGTATTCGTTGGAATTTCAATCTTTGCAGTGATAGGAAAACTTTCGGATTCCGCAATTCGATTGCTGGAGAGAAGATGGCTGCATTGGCGTGATACATTCAAAGGTTAACGAACTCTAGAATTCGAAAGGCAGGGTCATTATGGGAACCAGAAAAGATCAGCTACATTTAGGTGCATTTATTTATTATTCAGGACATCATCATTATGGCTGGCGTCATCCGGAATCGGGAGCGGATAAGATCTTCAATTATAAATTTTATCGCGAATTGGCAAAAACCGCCGAGCGTGGGAAGTTCGATATGATGTTTTTGGCGGATTTGTTGTATGTGATGGGTGCGGATCAAGCAGCTTCGGGTATGCTGGACCCATTGACGCTGTTGTCAGCCCTTTCGACAGAAACAGAAAAACTCGGATTAACGGCTACCGTATCGACCACGTATAACGAACCTTATAATGTGGCTCGCAAATTTGCTTCTTTAGATCATATTAGTGAAGGCCGAGCGGGTTGGAATATTGTCACCTCCCAGCTTGATGTGGAAGCTTATAACTATGGGAAGCCGGAGCATCCAGAGCACGGACTTCGGTATAAAATGGCACGTGAATTTGTTGAGGTGGCAACGCTTCTCTGGGACAGCTGGGAGGATGACTCTTTAATCGTCAACCGCGAAGAGGGACAATTTGCTGACGCGAAGAAGATCAAAGAAGTGGAATACAAAGGGGAGTGGTATTCTACAAAAGGAACCCTCAATGTTCCTCGCTCACCTCAAGGGTATCCTGTACTTATTCAAGCCGGATCTTCTGGTCCAGGACAAGATTTTGCAGCTAGTTTTGGAGAGGTGATCTTTACGGCACAGCAGTCGCTTGAAGCGGCTAAGGCCTTCTATGAAAGCGTCAATTCCAAATTAGCAGATTATGGCCGTGAACGTGGTAGCTTAAAAATTATGCCGGGCTTGTCTCCGATCATTGGAGCGACCGAAGAGGAAGCCCAAAGTAAATATAAAGAACTGCAGGAGTTGATTCCTCCTGCCGCTGTTGTTGGTATGTTGTCTGGCATGTTGAGGTTTGACCTGTCCGAATACCCAGTAGATGGACAGCTGCCTGAGATTCCTGATCCAGTAGAAGCATCAAATGGAATGAAAAGCCGGGTTCAGCTGATTATGGATATGGCTCGTAAGGACAAATTATCGATATTAGAATTAGGCCGCCGTTTGCTTGGTGCACGAGGACATATGCAGTTTGTTGGAACCTATGAACAATTGGCAGATTTAATGCAATTGTGGTTCGAAGAGTACGGCTGCGATGGATTTAATATTATGCCACCAGTACTGCCGGGCAACTTGGATGAATTCGTGGATCATGTTGTGCCCATCTTGCAAGCACGCGGCTTGTTCCGCACTGAGTATACGGGGAGTACCCTTCGTGAACATCTAGGATTGGAGCGTCCGGATATTCGTCATTTTCAGAATCGTAGAGTGGCTGAAGTAGGGGCTGGTAAATAAGGTTGGATTCACTCCTTTATCGGTTTTTGAAGAACCAATAGAGGAGTGTTTTTGTTATAATAGAATAATCTGAATTGTAAAAAATCATTCTATAAATGCCACATTTTAAATGTTTACCGCCCTACAATAAGGTTTATATATGGTAAATATTGTGATAGACTTAAATAGTATTAGAGCACAACTACAGTGTTTGCAGCTGCATTGGTATACTGGTCTAAACCATACCAAAGACGGATATGCTTAAACCAAGCAATAAAATGCTTGGGAGGTGTCATTCTAAAATGTGTGAGAAGGAGGAGGAAAATGGTATGAGTCTTGTACAAAAGAAAAAAAATATCCCTAACTCATTGTCTGAACATCCTAACTTCAAATCGAAAGTACCGCGTTTGAATGTAGTTGATGGAAAGGCTAAAATTGACTCTGATAACCGTCTCCAACAAAAATGGTTTGAGGAATTTAAGAAGTAATAGATGAATCTAAAAGCCGGGCAAGTTTTTTGGTATGAAGTAGATTATCCAAAAACAGGAGAAACCGAAATAAGACCAGTCGCAATAGTGGAAATTATTGATGGATTACCAATTTTTGTTGTTTTCGTTGCATTGACCCACTCTAAAATAAAAAATTTTGAAGGAAAGTATGATAAGTGGAAAATTCCATTATTTAAAGGAAGAGACTGCGGATTAGGGAAAGTTCATTTGCAAAAGTGAATTGCGTAGCCCAAGCGGAGGCCTCCTCCTTTAATTCATCTGATTACATCGGTCAACTAAACCCAATCGATTTAAAGAACGTTAAGAAAAAATTAATGGAATTCCTCGATTCAGGGGATGGATTTTGGTGAATTATACATAATTTTTTGAAGAACACTTCTTCAACGAAGTGTTTTTTTGTACCATAAAGCTGGAGGATACTGTTCACTAGATAAGGACGTCATGAAGAAATGAGGTTCGATATGATAACTGTTTATCTTGATGACTTACGAGACTGTCCAGAAGGGTTTACCTTGGCAAGAACATTTGAAGACGCTGTTAAACTTTTCGAAAATAATGAAGTGAACATCCTTACGCTTGATCATGATTTAGGTGAAGACGCCGAGGGAATTGAACTAAAGAACGGGTATGATTTTGTGAAATACTTTTGTGAGCATGGTTTAAGGGCGAATAAGATTTATCATCATACGGATAATCCTGTAGGCAGAAGAGATATGTACGAGACCTTATTGGCAGCTCAACGCAGAGGTTTTATAAAGAAGGATATATAAATTTACTATTATCCTATAACAGTCAATAAGTATAGTGGAGATTGATGGGACTAAGAGATGTGTTAATCTTTACATAACTTTATACCAAAAAGCGAGGCGTAAGGAAATGAATGCAGCAGAGTTTCAACAGTATGTTAAGGAGTTCAGTGAAATCAAAGGGTTTGATACCAGCACCATTGAGCAGAGAATGCTGTACTTAATGACTGAGGTTGGGGAGTTGTCCAAAGAGGTTTTGTCGGTATCTTTTCATCCAGATGCGGAGCGGAAAGAAAACTTGGGATACGAGATGTACGATGTGGTGTGGAATATTTTTGATCTGGCCAATAAACTTGGTATTGATCTGGAGCAGGCGTTTAAACGTAAGCTGGAGATTAATGAACAGAGGACTTGGGAGTAGGGTGTATCTATTGAATACTTTTAAAAAAATCCAAGGACCTCCCTCGAGGGAAGCCTTGGATTTTTTTCACCCTAAACTTTATTTAAATGAAGCATAACCTTCATCAGCCATTACAACACTACCGTTAATTGCACTAGCTTCTGGTAAGGAGAGCAAGTATACAGTGTCTGCAACTTGTTCAGGTAATGTTAGTTTGTTACCCATTACTTTGCTCTTCATTTGGTCAACCATTCCTTGATCTTTATATCCTTGGATAATTGGCGTATCTACAGCGCCTGGAGCAACGGCAAGCACGCGGATGCCATGAACCGAAAGTTCAAGTGCTGCGGATTTAGTCATCATAATGACCGCACCTTTAGAAGCGTGATATGCGAATGTACCTGGGGAAGCTAGGAATCCAAATACAGAAGCTGTATTGATGATCACACCTTTGATGCCGAGCTCACGCATTTTTTTACCAGCAGCGATAATCCCATGGGCTACACCATGCTGATTGACATTAATGACACTGTGATAATCCTTAAGGTCTTGGTCTAGTACAGGAGTGACGCGGCCGATCCCGGCATTGTTGAACATAACGTCAATTCTTCCATAAGTATCTACAGTTTTTTGAACCAGCGCTTCGACATCTTCATATTTGGAAACATCTGTTTTGACGAAAATTGCTTCGCCACCCTCTTTAATAATTTGTGCTACCGTTTCTTCACCTAATTGTTGATTGAAATCGGCAACGACAACTTGATCACCTTTACTTGCAAATTTAATGGCGGTTTGTTTCCCGATTCCACTGGCTCCACCAGTTATTACGGCTACTCTTTTGTCTGTCATTTGAGTTTCCTCCTCAAGAAATATAGTTATACTAGAAATGAAAGTTGATATAGTAAAAATGGTTACTTACTAACTTATTTACATTGTAACACTTGTCTAAATTAATTAAAATTTAAGTAAATTTAATAGTTATTAAGTAAAGATTAACTTAAGGGGTGATTCAAATGAATTTAGAGCAATGCGAGAATATTGTAGAAGTCGCAAAGATTGGTTCTTTAACCAAAGCAGCTCAGAATCGTCATATCACTCTATCCGCAATGAGTCAGTCCATTACCATGCTGGAGGCTGAGCTGGGAGTTACTTTGTTCATCCGTTCGCGCGGGCAAAAGGCGGTTCCCACAGCAGAAGGAAATACCATTATTAGCAAAGCAAATGAAGTCCTGATGAAAGTAAATGAATTAAAAGAAGAGGCACAGATTTACAGCGATACGTTAAGTGGTCATTTGAAAATTGCTACGATACCTGGACCCATGCATCTGATGGTGAAGGTAATCTCTAGTTTTAAGGCAGATTTTCCAAATGTGAAAATAGAGATTTTTGAAAAAGGACCCAAAGAAATTCTGGATAATGTACTTCAGGATGAAATGGACATTGGACTTATGGTCTCACCGGAGGGAATGCCTGACACATATAAGGGGGTTAAGTTTGAACGGTTAATGGAAGGAAAAATTGTAGTGGGTGTACATCCACAGTCACCGCTAGCCCTGAATTCAATCCTTACACCGGATCAGTTAGTGGGGCAGACGTTAGTTTTATACGATGATCCTTACATTAAGGACTATGTAGAGCGATATTTATCTGACTATGGGCCGATCAATTTGCTTTTTGTAAGTAACAACACACGGGCGATTGAGAATGCAGTTGCAGAAGGACTGGCCATCACAATTGGTCTGGATTATTCGTTTCTAAAAATATCAGAGATGACTTCTGCCTTCATGAAAACCATCGAGTTACGATCACCAGATACCCGTGCGAAATATTCAGGAGCTATTGTCTCTGCTTCAAAACAGACCTCCCAGACCGCCCGAAGATTTATCAACAGGCTAAAGCATGAATTTGATGAAATGATTAGACGAAGTTAACAGTATGCCTTGGTAAATTTTATCTAACCTTTACGCTTCCTAGTTAATATTAACCCTATGATGTTGTCCAAGCTCAGATCGATATTAGGACAGCCAAGTGGGGAGGATGTCAACACAGTGAGAAGGTATCTAAGGCAAATTAATGTTGTTGTTATCTTTGTTTTGTTGATTTCGTTGTTACAACCGGGGGCAATTGTTCGCGCTTCCATCTCTGATTTACCAGCAACAGACTACGGAACCGTTATTGATGTTCGCCAAACAGAGCTTGCACCTGGGGCGATGTATACCTGGATGGATCTCCAGAATGAACGTGGTTTACAAAAGATACATGCAGTGGAGTTCAACCCGCAACAAGGAAATTTGGAGCTGCGGGCAGGTACGAAGGATGGAAAGGTATACGGTATGAAGGGCGTTACAGAAATGGCCACGTATGCGGATTCACCTGAAAACCGAGTGATCGCAGGAATCAATGGTGATTTCTATGAAATCTCCGGTTTTGCTACGGGTGTTCCTAATGGGTTATTTATGGATGAGGGTGTAATCCTGAACAGTTCGATTTCAGCTTTTACTTTCGGTTTAAAAGAAGATGGCAGCTCGATTTTTGGGGTGCCGAGGCTGACCAAAAACGTGACGATAAATGGAAAAACAACCAATCTGACCAGCATCAACCGATACCGAAATACAAATGAGCTGGTTCTTTATACGGAAGATTATAATACAACTACAAAGTCAACCAATGAGGGTGACGAGGTTGTTCTAGATATTGTCGAGGGAGAAGTGAAAAGCGGCCAGACCTTGAAGCTGAAGGTATCTGAAATCCGCAACAATCAAGGCAATACGCCGCTTTCCCAAGGAAAAGTGGTTTTATCTGCCCAGGGTACGTCCCGTGCTGTTCTGCAAGGGTTATCGGTTGGCGATAACGTTACTGCAACCTTTGCGCTTAGCGGAGAATGGAATGATGTGAAGGTAGCCATTGGCGGCGAAGGGCCGCTGGTAAAAGACGGAGTAGTTCAACAAGGTGTAGGGCCTTTAGGAATTCATCCGCGGACAGCCATTGGGACAAAAGCGGATGGAAGTCTCGTTCTATTCGAAGTGGATGGAAGATCTCCAGGTTTTAGTGAGGGCGTAGATACCGATGAGCTTGGCAACATTCTGAAGGATATGGGCGTAGTGAACGCCATGAATCTGGATGGTGGCGGTTCTTCTACTTTTGTGGCCAGAATGCCGGGTACATCTGGTGTCCGAATGATGAATCAGGGCTCAGATGGTTACGAGCGTAAAACCGGTAACGGTTTATTGCTTGTCAATACAGCCCCTGAGCAACCTTCGGCTTCTAAGCTGGTTGTGCAGCCGAATACGGAACGTATTTTGCAAGGCTCCAGCTTTATATTCAAAGCGGCAGGAGTGGACGAGAACGGCCATCCGGCGCCTTATTCGGGTACGCTGAATTGGCAGGTGGACGCTAACCTTGGTACTGTCGATGCGAACGGAGTCTTCACCGGAGGAATCACTGCCGGCACAGGAAATGTAATTGTAGAGGCTGGGGCAGTCAAAGGCAGTGTTGAAATTGAGGTTGTAGATAAGCTTACAGAGCTTAGGTTTCCTGATGAGATCAAAACTTATTCTTCAGGTGCTGCTGCACAATTAACTGTGAAGGCGCTACGTAATGGACAAGTGATTCAAGCTGACAACCCTAGCTTCGAATGGCGGGTTGAGGGCGAGATCGGAACCGTGGACGAGAAGGGTCTGTTTCAGGCGACGAGTGAGAACGGGAAAAACGGAAAGATTTATGCTAAATACAGGGACGTTGAGACCTCTTTTGAAGTAAATGTGGGGTTACCGCCTGTAATGCTGGAGGATTTTGAGAATGGCATTGATAAATATATAGCCTCTAGTGCAGCAGCTAACAGCGTGGCGATTCTGGAAGTGTCTGATCTGGATTTTGTCCGCAACGGGGACAAAGCCTTGAAGCTGGAATATGATTTTGTTAATAAAACAGGCACATCCGGTGCTTATTTAGCCGCAAGCTCAACCGCCAATCGGATTCAGATTCCGGGGTATCCTGAGAAGATCAGTATGTGGATCTACGGAGATGGCAAAAAGCACTGGCTGCGGGGACAGATTCGGGATGGCAATAATGCGGCAGTGCCAGTGGATTTTACTGATCAGGTAAATGGTGTGAACTGGACGGGGTGGAAATACGTCGAAGTATCCGTTCCTAAGGGGAAAACCACCCCGTTAACGATGGATATGCCTGTCCGCTATATGGAGACAAGCAATCTTAACAAGAGTGCGGGAGCTATTTACGTTGATGATATTCGTGCCATTTATGGCCCGCTAGAGGAGGACAGAACACCTCCTATTCTTAAAGATGCATATCCCGGCGTGAACGAAATTGTCAAAACAGCTACACCGACCCTTTCCGTCAATGGTGAGGATGATGGTTATGATCCAGTAGTGCATCCGGGAACGACCTTAATCGATCCTGACAAAACACGAGTATATGTGGACGATCAATTAGTGGAGCATGGCTTTTATCCTCCAAAAGGTCAGATCACTTATAAACCAAAGGTTCCACTTACAGAAGGCCGTCATAAAGTAAAAGTTGCCATCCGCGATTTGAGCGGTAACCAGACGATAAAAGAATGGTATTTTACAGTAAATTTGGGCTCTCCGTTCTATTTGTACAAAACACCAGAAGTAGTATATGCCGGCAACACTTACACTTTGGACGTAACGGCAGAGAAAGCGAACAAGCTGAAGGAAGGACATCTTACGTTTGCTTTTAATCCGGCTGCAGTTAAAGATTTGCAGGTAATTCGGGGGAATATGTTATCAGAAACACAAGTGGAGTCCATCATTGATCCGGTATTGGGCACTGTGCGTCTTAACTTAACGAATATCAATTCTTCCAATCTGGGAGATACGGATCTCATCGGGCAAATTCAATATACAGTTCGAAATGATTTTGTGGGTCCCTACACTCAGGAGCAGTTGGCTGGAGATATTAGCAAAGCTTTTGTAATTGAAAATACATCCGGATCGGTAACTTCTACAGAGGGTACTGGGGTTCCTATTTCTTTTATTGGAGCAGCTGTTGAATCTGTTGTGAAGACACAGTTGATGCTCACTTGGAACCATTATGATCTTGCGAAGGGCTTTGATGCATCTTTTGCGGTAAAAGATCTGAATGGAAGTGTCGTTGAAGGAGCAAAGCTGCTGTTCGATGGAGTGGAGGTACAAGGTGTTGCTTCAGGGGCAAGTGGAACACTAACTACTGACTTTGTCACTTCAGCAGAAGGAACTTTTAAATTGCAGGCGGTAAAAGGAAATACCTATAGTCCTGTAATGACGTTCAAGGTTGCTCCATATGACGCTACTGCAGCTCCGCGTAATGTTAATGTTACGATGGGCCAAGATGCAGCAACTTCTCGCCAGTTCACTTGGCAGACAGAACCGTTGACCATGGATACTGTAGTAGAACTTGTGAAAAAAGCGGAGTTTACAAGCTTTCAAGCTGCGAATGTAATAAAAATTACCGGTAGCAGTTCAATTTACAACACCAACAATGACGGAACGATGCGAGTTCATAAAGCGGAGGCCACTGCGCTTACCCCCGGAACGGAATATGTATATCGTGTGGGTGATGGCGAGTCAAATGTAAGTGAGCAAGGAGCTTTTGTTACAAGTGGTGGTGAGGACACTTCTACAAAATTCCTGTTTATCGGAGATTCCCAAGCAGATTCTAAGGCTGGTTTTGGTCTTTGGGGAGATACGATTGAAGCGGCTTACGCGTATATGCCGGATGCGGAAATGCTGGTTCATGCTGGAGATATGGTGGATAAGGGCTTTGAACAAGAGCAGTGGAACTGGTGGTTTGATGCAGCTCAAAAGCAGCTGATGAATACCACACTTGTTCCGATTATCGGGAACCATGAAGTGATGGGAACCAATGGAGATGGGGATTATCTGGCGCAATTCAATAACCCGCAAAATGGTGCGGCGAGCGTAAAAGGTACGAATTATTCTTTTGATATTAAGGATACGCACTTTGTGGTTATGAATACAGAGCATTCAGGTAGTCCGTTCACTGAACAGGCCGAGTGGTTGGATCAGGATCTTTCCGCTACAGATAAAAAGTGGAAGGTGATTTTTTTCCATCAAGGACCGTACGGCAGCATCTATTCGAATGAGCAGGTACAAGCGAAGTGGGTTCCGGTCTTTGATAAGCACAACGTAGATTTGGTCATGAACGGTCATGATCATATCTATTTGCGAACTTTTCCGATGAAGGAGGGTAAACAGGTTGCAGAAGGCGAAGGCACTCGGTATGTTATCGGCGGTTCCTCGGGTCCTAAGTTCTATGCGCTGACACCACGTTTTTGGCAGGAAAAAATATATGACGAAGATGAGCAAATCTATACGGCTGTTGAGATTGAGAAGAACGAGATTACGGTTACCGCAAGAACAGTAGACGGGGTTGAGATTGACCGTTTAGTAATCGGCAAATTGGTTCCGGAATCCATTACGCTGGATCAAACTGCTGTAGAGCTTGAGCTTGGGGCTAGCCTGCAATTGCAAGCTAAGGTGGGGCCGGATGAGGCTAATCATCTGACAAAGCTTTGGACCATCGTTCCTGATCCGGCAGAATCAGTTGTTACTGTAAATGAAAATGGCTTGGTTACTGCATTGAAGCCAGGGACAGCTAAGATAAGAGTCACAGTGGCAGGTTACCCGAATATTTTTGCTGAAAGTACGATAACTGTAGATGCGCTGCAAGCAATTAAGCTTCAGGGAAAGAGACAGCTTAAACCGGAAGAAGTCGACCAATCTGTAACAGAAGCTGTCTATGCATCTGGTAAATGTACCGCAATATTAGATGGACTTCATTATTCCAGCTTGAATGAGCATATTGCTACGATCAATGAACAGGGTTTAGTTCAGGCTCATCAGGAAGGCTCCACTGTAATTTCAGTAACCTATAGGGAGTTCGCCTCTGAGTATAACCTTGTAGTAACAAATGATGAAGCACCTATTCTTACAGAAATAACAATGGATGGGCCGGATTCGCTGGAACAAGGAAGTATTGGCTCCGTTGTTGTTCAGGCGGTATACAGTGACGGCAGCAAGCAAGAATTGTTCGAGGGAGTAATCTTTGATACATCTGATCATTCCATTGCAATGATTAGTGAGGCTGGAGAACTTCATGCTTTGAGTGCTGGTACAACAAAAGTCAGCGCTGTTTATAACGGTTTGAGCACTGAATATATTCTGATAGTGACTGAGGGCTCGCCGGGTACGACACCAAGCCCAGAGCCGACACCAACACCAAGTCCAGAGCCAACATCAACGCCGGGTGCTTGGGTGCCGGGACCTGCGGTGACACCAACGCCAACCGCTACACCAACTCCGTCGGCATCAGCACAAACGGGCGTAGTCACTATAACGGCTTCTCAACTGTCAGAGAGCAAGAATGCTCAAGGTGAAGTTGTGGTTTCTGTTAATGGGGCGGTTACGGAATTACTTTTGCCAGGCAATGCAGCAGAGCTGCTTGGACGCGCACCGCTTAGAGTGGTTATGCAGGATTTATCCGTTACGATTCCTGCTACAGTACTGGCAGAACTAAGTAAGCTAATCTCAGCTGAGGCTCTTGCCAAGAGTACGATTTCGCTACGGCTGAAACCTGTAGCTGATAATACAGCAGTGGATCTGTTGGCTCGTGCAAGTGCACTTGCGGGTGCACAATTGCGGGCGAAAAGTGATCTGCGGGAATGGTCGCTTAGCATATTCACACAAAATGATCAGTCCTTCTCGTTAAGACAGTTTGCAGAGCCGATTATGATTTCATATAAGGTCGGTGCAGATGTAGATCGAAGCTTATTAGGTATTTATTTTATCGAAGACGTGGGTAAATTAGAGTATATGAGCAGTACATGGACGAATGGTTATCTATCTGCTGCCGTCAGTCATTTTAGTAAATACGTTGTTTTAGAAGTTGATAAAACATTCAAAGATTTGAAGTCCGATCACTGGGCTTACCTTGCTGTGAAGCAGCTTGCGGCAAAACAACTTGTACAAGGTGTTGCTGCGGACCAATTTGATCCGAACCGTGCGGTTACACGGGCGGAGTTCACAGCGATGTTAGTTCGTGCGCTTGGCTTGAAAGGTCAAGCGGAACCTGCTTTCGCTGATGTACCTGCAGATAAATGGTATGCAGAAGCAGTAGGGTTAGCCAAACAAGCTGGAGTGATTAACGGCCAGACTGCTTCACAGTTTGAACCGGAGGCGAAGATTTCCCGCCAGGAGATGGCTGCAATGCTGGCTCGTGCATATGCTTACGCGAAGAGTAATGTATCTGTAGCTAGCCGTAACATTTCGGCATTCAACGATATTGGTTATGCTCCACAGTGGGCTCAAGAGGCAATCAGCGAAGTGTACAGACTTGGTTTGATGCAAGGACGGGCTGAAGGACAATTTGCACCGAACCAAAACGGAACACGTGCTGAAAGTGCACAGATGATCCTCAACCTGCTGAGTGTTATGGAGTAATGATTGTGGCCAGTCTCAGGTTGATGGGGACTGGCTGTTTTTTTGATAATTGGATTAGTTGGATATGTGCAGGGTACGCACGCATGTACACAGAGGGGGAAAGCGAATTAAAAGTAAAACAGGTGGTGAGACACAAAGGATTGGAGAAGGGAAAATGGAGAACGGAAAGTTAAGGCACGCTCGCTGAGGTACGGCTAAACCTAAGACACGCTCGCTGAGGAACGCTAAAGCTAAAGTACGCTCGCTGAGGTGTGCTAAAGCTAAAGTACACTCGCTGAGGTACGGATAAACCTAAGACACGCTCGCTGAGGAACGCTAAAGCTAAAGTACGCCAACAGCGATGCACACTTGGTAAGTTCGGCTCGGACGAGCTACTTTTATCAAGAAAGTTTGTTTTAACAGATAGCCTCGATGGTTTGGGATCGTAACGGACTGTATTGCCGCTATTTTAACTTTTTGGTCCATTTTTCCAAATTTTCGGACTCCACAGCTCTTATTGTCATACTTTTGCCCGGAATCGTAATATATTTTAATGAATAGCTGCATCTGAGTCCGATAGATGAGCAGAATGGCTGAAATCAGCTTAATAAGGTCTCCTCGGTCCGATGAGGTAGAATTGAGTGAGCTAGGTAAGCAAGGTGAGCTAGTTGAGCTAGTTGAGTTAGGTGAGTCAGGTGAGCTAGTTGAGCTAGTTGAGTTAGGTGAGTCAGGTGAGCTAGTTGAGCCAAGTGTGCCAAGTGAGCCAGGTGAGTAAAGTGAGCAGAAAGCGGAAGGTAAGACCAAGAAGATGGATGGGGCTTAAGCAGAAAGTAAAACTGAGGCGAGTAACGAGCATATTCCAAATCCTTACAGACGGGCGCTGAGTCTTTTTCCGGTATTTTGTAAAGATAGGGTTATATTGGGCGTGGAATACTGGGAATTACTCTTCAGAGGCAAGTAAAAACAAGGAATAATTGTTATTAGCCAACACAAATTGTTATGTTGTGTTATGATAGTAGGGAGGTGACTCCCATGAATGATTTTGAGAACTATCCCGATGAGCTGGGTAATTTCATTCGGCACATCAGAAAGACGAGAGGGTTAACCTTAAGAGGACTGGAAGAAAAGAGCGGTATAAGTTACTCACAGCTTAGCAAAATCGAACGTGGAGAGAGCATTCCGCTTAAAGACAATCTGGACAAGATCATTGAAGCGCTTGGAACGGATCTGAAGAATCGGATGTACCATTTGGCAGATTATATGCCAGATATTGAATATATCAAGACCTTGAAGCAAGGATATGAGCTGCCACAGCTCAAACAGTCTCAAGATTACATCTACGAGACAGCCTTTAACAAGCTTAAGGAATTCAGAGCGAAGGAAGGGAAAGAAACATCGTACGTTTCCTTTGATTCGAATGAAGTTATAGTTTACGAAACGGAATATGGGGCAGGAATGGTAATAGAGAAGATTGAGAAATACAATCTGACCGATGTCCTGAACGATAAGTTTGAGGGTAACCTCGACTCCTTAAGAAAGAGCCCCCGTAAAGGGCGTCAAGCCTTTCTATTTGGCGAGTGGCTACGGGAGTGCGTTTATGAACTGAAGGAAGAGGAACAGGATCAGGTCATACAAGCACTTAAAGAATTTACTCAGTTTAAAGTACAACAAATAAAGGGTGCTTATAAATAATGTATGCCTTTTGCTAATGATCTCAAAAATGAATGAATGTTGCCCTTTCTTGCAGCCATCTATTCATCTTGATCCATAAACTAACAACTAAAAATGGTTTGACAGAAAAGGGGATATTAATAATGAAAATTAACATGAAGTTTACCAGCAAGGGCAAAGTCGCTATAGAAAATTTTAATAACGAGGAATTGCTGGAGATCTTCGCACGTTACATCAAGACATTATCCAAAAAGTATGACATCGAAGTTGATGTTCCTCTTGAAGCGAATCAAAACATTGTTGGTGATGGTGCGGTAATCGCAACTGCAAAAAATGTGAAATGTGATGTTGAAACTTTCTTTAAAGAATTGGGCAGAGATATTAAAGTTCCCTTGAAGAAAAGACTCGGCGGCAAATTGGAAAATGTTTTCAAAACAGAAATTACAGAATAGAGCATTATTTTTATCTCAGATTAACCATCATATGTGCATATAAAAAAGGTAGGGCCGCGGAGGCTCTACCTTTTTTATGTTAATGTAGTTGACTTAAGGCGACCTAAGGAGTTTATTGTTGGTTGAAGCTGAAGAAAAATGTGTACCATGCGTCAGTGTGAATTTAATGGGGAAGGGGATGTTATATACTTTCAGAATCTATGAGATTTCTACTTCTCATGATCTCTTTAATAATTTCAATGAAATCCGGTAACGCATGGGCATCAACCGCTAGCTCATAGATTCTTAGTAAATCCTCGTCAGATATAGATTCCAGAGATGAGGGCCGTGGAGAGGGATGAAAATAGTAATTCATTATGATCCTCCATCATTAATTGTTTTTATTATAGGTTTATCTATATGGTATCATTTGGAATAGGATCCGTCTCCTGTCATTCATCCTACGAATTTATCTTTACATTTGAGGATTATTATGGCATAATGTGCGATTTTGAGGAAATTGCTAAAAAGTTTCAATTTTTAATAAAATAATCCCGGCATGCGTGAACATGCCGGGATTATTAAAAAACTGAATTTTATTCTGACGGTTTTTTCTTTTGTGAAGCAAGATACTTCTTAAGGCGAGGTTCATTGGATTCCGAAACAGTAGTGAACTGCGTACCTTGATTAAAGCATACAATCTTCCGCCCGGGATCATAGCCTTCTATGTTGTTGATATTGACGACATTGCTGCGGTCAAGGCGTTCGAATCCCTTACCCTCATACGCTACGGAAAGATCGGAAAGCGTGGTGGGGAGAATAAATTCGCCTTCTTTCGTATGGACGAATATTGTATTCTTATAATTCGAGAAATACAATATATCTTCCTCTAGAATATCACTAGAGGAACCGTCTTTCTGTAAGACACGCATCGTTTCCCCATCCTTGTTTAATTACTTGCGCAGTTCTTTTGGAATCTCAGGGCTGTGAGCAAATGGTTTCAGAATTGTTGCAAAAACAGTAGCAGAAGTACCTAAAATGTTAGAAGCATAACGAGCTAAGTTTTTTTTCATCTGATTGTCCTCCTTTGTAATGGGATTATGACTGTAAAGGATTGAACTAAAAATGCCAATCCAATGACAGGCGAATGGAGCCGAAAATTTAAAAAAACCAGAATTATGGAAAGTAGCTTTAAACCCAAATACCATTCTTTGGGGATTTGGGCATTAGCATCAGGATTCGGAGCACATAAGATCATTACAAGTAAAGAAAAAAGATTAATCCAAATCAAATGGTTATGTATTAGATAAGTTATATGAGGGATCAGTGAACAGATAAAGATAGATACAATATTGCAGGCTCTTGCGGATTTTAAATGCACACCACCAGATGACATTCTTAGGAGCATGAAGCTGAATAAGGCTAAGAATGTTTCCTTTAGCTGTCCAGTGAGCCCGCCAATGCATAAAGAAGTCATAATAATGAATAAAGTATTCAGAATAATGCTAAGGGCATAATGCATGATTTCAATTGAATGCGATTGCTCTGGATTACTTTTCTTAATGACCTCAACAATTTTAAGTGCTAAATGACTCATAGTTATTTCTGTCCTTTTTGTATGAGAAATATAGATATCCCCATAATATTACCCCATAGAAAATTGGGATCAAGAAAAAGAAATTAGATTCAATAAAGTAAGTGAATAAAGTAACGACAATTACTGTAGGAAGATTAAGAGCGAATAATATTTTTTCACTAGTTGTTGGTTTGACTTTTACATCGGGTTTATCAGGTACAAAGTCAAATCCAATACGTTTATAGCCCACATACATACCAATGAGAATCGCGGCTAATGCTGATAAAATCTGCATTGTCATTATGTTTTTTGTAATCGGGTCCGAAGTATTTAGAGGCATGGAGATTACAGAGTTTAATAGATACACAATACTGGCTTGAATCACCGAGTAAGCTTGATAGGCCATCCCGGTTAATATTGAAGCGTAGAAGGGATGAATCCGGAATAACATCCACATAAAACAAAACATTAGTGCAAATTGTGAGAAAATATCTAATGGAAAAATCCCATAGTTGATCCTAATTGTATAAGAACAAAAGCCCATAATAAAACTAGCAAACACCATCTCTTTATGATATAGATCAATTTTGAAGATTTTGAAAGCCAGAAAAAACATTGCATAAGTCTCTAGTATTGAAAATATCATAAAAAGAATAAAATCTAGCATGCCGACACTCCCGATGACTTCTAGTTTAACCAACCCTATTATTGCAAGTATCGTATAAAATGAGCTAAAATACAACAACTACAGTATAATTTTCCTCCTATTTTTTCAAAAAAATTCAAAATGAGAGGGGTTTAGACATGGATCGACGTCCAGAAAGCAGTGAGTATCTCAAAGAATTATCAAAATATGTCGATTTAGTGCCAGCTGAAGGAGACATGATTACTATTTTTAGAGAGCAGACGGATGAGATTTGCACTTTTATTTCGAATCTTACGGAAGAACAAGGGGACTATCGTTACGCTCCGGAGAAATGGAGTATCAAGGAAATGGTCGGACATCTGGCTGATACCGGAAGAATCATGTCCTACCGTTTATTGTGCATCGCCAGAGGGGATACGACTCCACTACCGGGTTTTGAAGAGAAAGACTATGTACTTACCGCCAATTTCGAAGCGCACACTTTAAAAGCATTGCTGGCCCACTACAAGCTTGTTCGAGAATCGACATTACTCCTAATGGAAACTCTGCCGGAGGAAGCATGGATCCGGAAGGGAATAGTTAACGAGGCTACTCTTTCTGCGAGAGCTCAGGCCTGCATTATGATTGGACATGACCATCATCATTTGAATATTCTTAAAGAAAGATATTTAGGGTAATATCTTCTTAATCAAAAAAGCATTCCAATAGCCTTTATGGCTTTGGGATGCTTTTTATACACGGCTATAGCGGTGGATTCTTGTGACATTTGCGGCATACCGGATAGTAAGCTTCATTGCCACCAATCTGGATTTGCTTGCCGCTATATACGGGCTTGCCGTTTTCTACTCGTAGAGCCATAGTAGCTTTGCGCTCGCAGAACCAGCAGATCGTCTTCATTTCCTCAATTTTATCAGCGTAGATCAGCATATATTTGCTGCCTTCAAATAACTGATTCTGAAAATCATTTTTAAGTCCGAAGGCCATTACCGGAATGCCCAGCTCATCAACGATACGCACTAGCTGGAGAATACATTCCTTGCTTAGAAATTGACATTCATCAATAAGTACACAGTGTGGTTTAGGTTGGTTACTGCTGACGATATTATAAATATCTGTGTTCTCATCGATGGGGATTGCTTGTTTCCGAAGCCCAATACGAGAAGAAATAAAACCAACCTCGTCCCGGTCGTCTATGGATGGAGTGAAAATGAGCACCGATTTCCCCTGCTCTTCATAATTATGTGCAACCTTGAGTATCTCAATAGATTTACCACTGTTCATTGCTCCGTATTTGAAAAACAATTGTGCCACTTCCATCTATCCTTTCGTAAAAAACATTGATTATATCTTAAAAATGCGACCATATTAGAGTATCATATTCGGATCAGATGTATCCAGTGAAAACATTGCGATTGATTGGATGTGGTATGATAAGAGGTAATAAGAGATGGGAAAGGAAGTAATAAGTGTGACTGAAAGATTAGACGAATATAAGGAACGGTTAGCTCTTTTGCAGCAGAATGGAGATTTATCCAGTGACACTGAAAGCTTGCTGGAAGAAATGATGGCGGATTTGGTGGAATTGAATCGGAGTAATAAAGCACTGCGTCGAGCAATACTGAAAACTGGACAGGCTTCCACGATGTCAACTCGGTTAAGGGATGCACTGTACGAATAGAAAAAGAGGGTATGCGAATGGCTTTGATTTTCTCTTTTCTCAAAAAATATAAGGTAGCTGCAATAGCTGCCCTTGTAATGATGCTCATTGAATTGACGGTAGAATTATCACAGCCTTTGATCATTTCCAAAATCATTGACTTGGGGATCCGAGAAAAAGATACCTCTGTAGTATGGCTGTGGGGCAGTGTATTGATCGGCAGCGCGGTAGTTGCGTTTACAGCCGGGGTACTCAGTTCTTTTTTTGCTGCCCATGCAAGTCAGAGCTTTGCGTTCGATCTTAGGGACAAATTGTACGAAAAGGTACAGTCTTTTACGTATGAAGTATTTAATCGTTTTGCTACTTCGTCACTGATTACCCGTCTGACTGGCGATGTATCACAGCTGCAGGATACTATTTTTATGAGCTTGCGCTTTATGACACGGGTGCCACTTGTTGTGGTAGGCAGTGTGATTATGGCGTTAGTTGTTCATGTGAAGCTGGGATTACTGCTGACGGTGGCGTTACCTTTGTTGATTTTTTTCCTCTACTGGATTATGAGAAAAGCTTCCTTGTTATTTCGTACGGTCCAGCAGCGTTTAGACGGAGTTAATGGCGTGATTCAGGAGAATCTTACGGGTATTCGCTTGATCCGTGTATTTGTGCGTATGGGGTATGAGATTGAACGTTTCACGGTATTTAGCGGGAATTTGATGAGATCAACGGTGTCTGCCTTGCGTTTGACTGAGACGACGATGCCTTTTGTTATGCTTATTGTGAATGCGGCGATTTTGGCGATTTTATGGTTTGGACGGATAGCCATTTCCAATGGGGAGGCTACTTTGGGTCAGACTGTTGCTGTTATTAATTACTCCTTGCGAACAATTGGGGCGTTATCAGCTATCTCTGGTCTTGTTGTAACATTTTCCCGCGCTCGTGCCTCCTCTCAACGTGTTTCAGAAGTTATGGAAGCGGGAGCTGGAGTTCGTGAAGGCGGGACTTTGCAAGGTGAGCCAATTCAGGGCCACGTTAAATTTGAAGGCGTTTGCTTTAAGTATCCTAATAGTGATATCACTGTCCTGGAGGACATTCATTTTGAAGTAGCTGCTGGTGAGCGAGTAGCGATTATGGGGGCGACCGGATCAGGAAAATCCTCACTCGTGAGTCTGATTCCGCGCTTGTATGAAGAGACAGAGGGCATCATTTGGATTGACGGTGAAAAAAGTGCCGATATCGATATTTCCAGACTGCGGAGATCGATAGGTTATGTGCCTCAGGAATTGCAGCTTTTCAGCGGATCAATTCGCGATAATATTGCATGGGGCAATGAACACGCCACACTGGAACAAATCCAACAAGCAGCGGGAGGTGCACAAATTGACGAGACGGTAAAAGGGTTGCCAGATGGTTATGACACGATGCTTGGTCAACGAGGGGTTAATCTCTCCGGCGGACAAAAGCAGCGGTTAACGATTGCCCGTGCACTTGTTAGAAAACCGGCTATGTTGATCCTTGATGACAGCACCAGTGCCCTTGATGCGGTTACGGAAGGGCTTTTGCTGGAGGCGCTAAAGGATATCTCCTGTACAACCTTTTTGATTACTCAGAAAATCAGTTCAACGGCATCAGCCGATTTGATCCTGTTGCTGGATGAGGGACGATTAATTGGCAAAGGCTCGCATAAGGAGCTTATGGCAAGCTCCGAGCTGTACCGCAAGATTTATGAATCACAGGTAGAGGAGGCGAAGCAGCATGTTCAAAGCATTAATTGAACCTTTTCGTCATCCTAAACCGAATTTTGAACTTGGCGTGGGACGAAGTCTAGGGACAGCATCTGGCGGCAAACCCAAAGCAAAGGCGAAGGATTGGTCAGGGACGCTGATCCGGATCTGGAGTTATCTAGCTGAGCGTAAAGCCAAGCTTATTCTTGTACTGATCATGGTTGTCTTCAGCTCAGCGCTAGCGCTGCTGGGGCCATACATGATTGGCAGAGCGGTGGATAATTATCTGGAAGGTACCGGCGGGCGATCATGGGTTGTTTTTCTGACAAGCCTTGCTTGTGTGTACATTTTTTATTCTCTGACTTCTTGGCTGCAAAACATATGGATGATCGAAATTGCTCAAGAAACTGTATTACGGATGCGTACGGAGCTATTCTCCCATTTACACCGTCTGCCTATTTCCTTTTTTAATCGGAGACAGCAGGGGGAAATTATGAGCCGTCTTACCAATGATATCGAGAACGTCAGCTCTACGTTGAATAGCTCGGCTATTCAGATATTTTCAAGTGTCTTAACCTTGCTAGGAACCGTAGGGGTTATGCTGTGGCTTAGTCCCTTGTTGACGCTGCTCACATTCCTCGTAGTGCCTTTGATGTTGTTAGGCATGCGCTGGATTACACGCCGTACAGGCCCATTATTTAAAGAACGCCAGCGTAATGTAGGGGAACTTAACGGTTATATTGAGGAGACCTTATCCGGACAACGGATTATCAAGGCTTTTTCACAAGAGGAACGCGTCATCTCTGGTTTTCATGAACGCAACAAGCGAATTATGCTGTCAGGTTACTGGGCGCAGTCCATTTCTGGTTTCATCCCGAAGCTTATGAATGGTCTTAATAATCTTAGCTTCGCCATTGTTGCAGGAATTGGTGGTCTGCTTGCGATCCGTGGGTCGATTACAGTGGGTGTGATCATCGTATTCGTGGAATATACCCGCCAGTTTACTCGTCCGCTTAATGATTTAGCGAATCAGTGGAATACCTTGCTCTCAGCGGTGGCAGGGGCCGAGCGGGTGTTTGAAGTGCTGGACGAAGAGACCGAGGCTAAAGATGAAGGTGCAGCCAAATCACTTGAAACTGTACAGGGTGCGGTGAAGTTTGAAAATGTAGCTTTTTCTTATGATGGAGGTTCTAACACGCTGCAGGATATCAGCTTTGAAGCGAAGCCTGGCGAGATGATCGCTTTAGTTGGACCTACCGGTGCAGGCAAAACAACGCTAATTGGGCTGTTATCCCGTTTCTATGATCCCAATCAGGGGAAAATCACGCTGGATGGCTTAGATATCACTTCGATTCGGCGGGAAAGCTTGAGAAGTCATATGGCCTTTGTATTGCAGGATTCCTTTTTGTTCAAAGGGAGTATCCGCGATAACATCCGATACGGGAGGCTGGATGCGTCCGATGAAGAGGTTGAAGAGGCGGCTAAGCTGGCCAATGCCCATTCTTTTATTATGCGAATGCCCGAAGGTTATGAACGGATGCTCTCGGCGGATGGCAGCGGTATAAGCCAAGGGCAGAAGCAACTGCTCTCCATTGCGAGAGCGATTCTTGCTAACCCCTCTATGCTTGTGCTTGATGAAGCAACCAGCAGTATTGATACAGTGACCGAGATCAAGATTCAGGAAGGGCTGCAGGCGCTGATGAAAGGGCGAACGAGCTTCGTCATTGCTCATAGACTTGGCACGATACGTGCAGCTGATCGAATTCTTGTGCTTCAGGGCGGCAGATTATTGCAGCAAGGCTCTCATGAAGAGCTGCTGAAGCAAGGCGGACTGTACAGCGAGTTGGTACAGGGGCGGCGGAAAGAGGCGCTTGATAAGGCGGGTATTTAAGAAAAAGGCGGGAATTTTCAGGGAGCGCAGATTGCGTCCATGAAGTTCTCGCCTTTATGTTATTTATGATAGATAACGAGCACCAGATCGGGTGAGCTGGGAGGGTTTGAATGTGGGGAAATCTATTGTACAAATTACAATCAGCAGGGTAATAAGGCTTGATTGTGTGCGATTCGAGATTCAGATGATCAGGTGAATAAATGATGAGATGAAAAAGCTGATCCTAAGTTTAGCATAGCCTCTTAAGAGATCGTTTCCTGCGTTCCGGCTTGTTTCACCTTTTGCTTCTCCTTGAACCTTGGACCTACGTAATTCTTCTTACGGTCCCTAGCCAGAATCCAGCCACCAAGGAAAGTCATGCCAGCTGCGAAGAGCAGCAATCCACCACCGAAATGCAGCCAAGCAAAGTGGGGCACAACAGAATCATCACCATGCATGGATATGTAATCAAAAATATCATCCTTCATCATGAGGAAGCCCTTCATTGCTATTAAGCCCGGAAACACAAGAATAAGGATGGCAATGAAGCGTGAAATTAACAGTTTCATAAGTGTCTCCTACCCCTCTTAGCCCTTTAGATTCACCCATATGATAACGCTTTAGCAAGAAAAAGTCCATTTGCATATGACGTTTATAAGTTTTGTAATAGAGCAAAAAGAGAGTACAATATACTAAGTAAAATGAACTTACGTGTAATGACTGGAGGATACATATCATGACAATTTCATGTGACGTGGCCATACTTGGCGGAGGTACTGGAGGGTATGTGGCGGCTATTCGCGCTGCACAGCTTGGAAAGTCCGTTGTCGTCATCGAAATGGACAAACTGGGAGGAACCTGTCTGCATCGGGGCTGCATTCCTAGTAAATCGCTGCTCCGTAGTGCAGAGGTATATGCTGAAATCAATGAGAGCGAGAGCTATGGCATTGAGACAAGCGGTGTACAGCTGGTATTCCCAAAGGTACAGAAACGCAAAGAAGCTGTAGTTGAGCAACTTCATCAAGGCGTACAATATTTGATGCGCAAAAATAAAATACAAGTTGTCAAAGGTAAAGGGCGCGTAACGGGTCCTTCTATTTTTTCTCCGCGCAGCGGTGCTGTAGCTGTGGAACTGGAAGATGGGGAGATGGAAACAGTAGTTTCTAGCCATCTTATTATCGCTACGGGCTCACGCCCCCGAGTATTGCCTGGTCTCGAACCAGACGGGAAAGTGATTCTTAGCAGTGATGAAGCTCTCACACTCGAAGAGCTCCCATCCTCTATCATTATTGTGGGCGGCGGTGTAATTGGGGTCGAATGGGCTTCAATGCTGGCTGATTTTGGAGTGCAGGTGACTGTGGTTGAAGCGGCAGGTCAGTTACTGCCTCAAGAGGATGAAGAGATAGCTAAGGAACTGCAACGTTTGTTGAAAAAGCGTGGGGTTAAGGTACTGACTGAAACTACAGTGGATGCTGCAACCTGCCAGGTAACGGAGGATGGAATTTCGATCGAAGCCCGTAAGGGAGAGCAAAGTCAAAGCCTAACGGCAGAAAAATTGCTTGTATCCGTAGGCAGAGTGGCCAACATCGAGAATATTGGACTGGAAAACACAGACATTCGCTTTGACAAAGGGATTATTGCTGTAAACGCTAGTATGCAGACGGCAGAGCCGCATATTTATGCCATTGGCGACTGCATCGGTGGGCTTCAATTGGCTCATGCAGCCAGTCATGAAGGGATAATGGCGGTTAATCATCTATCTGGTGAGAAGCTACATCCTTATCATACACATTTAGTACCACGCTGTGTCTATACTCGGCCTGAGGTAGCAAGTGTGGGTTACACCGAGAAGGAAGCTAAACAGCTTGGACATGATGTAGTGATTGGGAAGTTCCCATTCTCGGCCATTGGTAAGGCAATTGTATATGGCCAGAAGGATGGATTTGTCAAAGTTGTAGCCGATCGTAGCAGTGGAGATATTCTTGGTGTGCAGATGATTGGTCCTCATGTGACGGATCTAATTGGAGAAGCGGCCTTGGCACAGCTTCTGGATGCAACACCTTGGGAGATTGGCGAAGCTATACATGCTCACCCTACCCTTTCGGAGATTATCGGAGAAGCAATGTTAGCTGTGGATGGAAGATCTATTGGATTTTAGTTTTTCTTAGCTTTTCTTTTTGGGTAGAAAGGGATTATAATATACTCAAGTCAAGTCTTAGTACCAGGTTTTAAGATCAGGGCACAATTGGTCTTAATTCCTGTAAGACTTCAGGCTTTATGAATAAGGAGGTATCTCTTTATGGAATCCCAAGGTACTGTAGAAACGATTAACAGACATAAGCAGCTTGGACTTAGTGACGGCCAGGTCATCGATATGTACAGATATATGTCGCTCGCTCGTAAATACGATGAGCGCAGTCTGCTGCTTCAGCGCGCTGGCAAGATCAACTTTCATGTCTCCGGTATAGGCCAGGAGGCGGGTCAGGTGGCGGCGGCGTTCGCGCTGGACCGGCAAAATGATTATTTTTTACCTTATTACCGCGATTATGCTTTCGTGCTCTCAGTGGGTATGACTACACGCGAACTTATGTTGTCCGTATTCGCTAAGGCAGAAGATCCAAACAGTGGTGGGCGGCAAATGCCGGGTCACTTTGGCAGCAAACGTCTGCGTATTGTGACAGGGTCAAGCCCTGTAACCACTCAGGTCCCTCATGCGGTTGGCTTTGCTCTGGCGGCCAAAATGCAGAAGAAGAAATTCGTCTCCTTTGTAACCTTCGGTGAAGGTTCCAGCAATCAGGGGGATTTTCATGAAGCTTGTAACTTTGCCGGAGTGAATAAGCTGCCGGTTATTATCATGTGCCAGAACAATCAGTACGCAATCTCTGTTCCTGTTCATAAACAGTTAGGCGGCAAGGTTAGCGACCGTGCACTGGGTTATGGATTTCCTGGTGTGCGTGTAGACGGAAACGATCCGCTTGAGGTTTATCGTGTCGTTAAGGAAGCGCGGGAAAGAGCCCTCGCGGGTGAAGGTCCTACGCTGATTGAAGCGATGATGTACCGTTTGTCTCCACACTCCACCTCAGATAATGATCTGGCTTACCGGACCAAAGAAGAGGTTGATGAGAACTGGAAGAAGGACGGCGTAGCAGGATTCCGTAATTACTTGATCGGTCTGGGATTGTGGAGTGACGAGCAAGAACAAGATCTTGCTGCTGAATGCAATCTTGAGCTTAAAGCGGCTATCGAGTATGCCGATAATGCTCCGTTCCCGAAACCGGAAGACACACTGCTGCATGTATACAGTGATTCCGACCTCAAAGGAGGGGCATAAACCATGGCTATAATGGAATATATCGATGCCATCAGGCTCGCGATGAAGGAAGAAATGGAGCGCGATGATTCCGTGTTCGTGCTTGGTGAGGACGTTGGTCTCAAAGGCGGCGTATTTACCACAACTAAAGGTCTACAGGAACAGTTTGGCGAAGAGCGGGTTATGGATACACCCCTCGCTGAATCAGCGATTGCTGGTGTAGCCATCGGAGCAGCTATGTACGGAATGAAACCAATAGCTGAAATGCAATACTCCGACTTTATGCTTCCGGCGACGAATCAAATTATCAGTGAAGCGGCTAAAATCCGCTATCGTTCAAATAACGATTGGAGTTGCCCGGTTGTCATTCGTGCTCCTATTGGCGGCGGGGTGTTCGGCGGTTTGTATCATTCACAGTGTCCAGAATCGATTTTCTTTGGTACACCTGGATTGAAGATTGTAGCGCCTTACTCCGCTTATGATGCTAAAGGATTGTTGAAAGCAGCTGTTCGGGATCCTGATCCGGTTCTTTTCTTTGAGAACAAAAAGTGTTACAAGCTGATCAAGGAAGAAGTGCCGGAAGGGGATTACACCGTTCCAATTGGCGAAGCTAATCTGTTGCGTGAGGGAACGGATATTACGGTGATTGGCTACAGTCTCCCGCTGCATTTTGCTATGCAGGCTGCGGAAGAATTGGAACGCGAGGAAGGAATTACAGCACATATTCTTGATCTGCGTACCTTGCAACCGCTGGATCGTGATGCGATTATTGCTGCTGCCCGTCAGACCGGTAAGGTATTGATTGTGCATGAAGATAATAAAACAGGCGGTATTGGCGGCGAAGTGGCGGCTATTATTGCTGAGCATTGTCTGTTCGAACTGGATGCACCGATCTTCCGTCTTTGTGGTCCCGATGTTCCGGCGATGCCAATCAGCCCGCCAATGGAGAAGTTTTTCATGCTAAGTAAAGAAAAAGTGAAGGCGGAAATGCTCCGGCTGGCACAATATTAATTTGTTGAGTAGATGCGAAGCTTCCTAAAACTCAGGTGATGCTGACGAAGCTTCGTAAAACTTTAAGAATATGCTTACGAAGCAAGTTTTACTATGTAGTCTTTCTAAGAGTCAATGCTTCGTAAAACTTTTAAGGAGTGAAAAGATGTCTGACAACCAAAAGTTGACTGACGTGATCATGCCGCAGCTGGCGGAATCGCTAGTATCGGCGACGATCGGCAAATGGCTGAAGAAACCGGGCGATCCGGTAGAACAATACGAACCAATATGTGAGCTTATTACAGATAAAGTAAATGCGGAATTACCTTCAACGATAGATGGAGTTATGGGTGAACTATTGGCGGAAGAAGGCCAGGTTGTCAATGTCGGCGAAGTCATTTGTCGTATAGCCGTGCCTGTGACTGCATCTGCTGCTGTAAACGTGACTAACACTAACACAGTTGCAGCTAATTCCTCTAATAATGTTGCAGGACAAAGTGCGACTTCAACTGCTGGCGATATGATGCGTGCACGCTATTCTCCTGCGGTACAGACTTTGGCTGCTGAACATAACATCGATCTGACTTTAGTTGCTGGTACTGGTATGGGTGGTCGGATTACCCGTAAGGATGTGCTGACTTTCCTCGAAAGCGGCGGAGCTAGATCTGCAGCTTCGATTTCTGCTAGCCAGCCTGCCCCAATGGCGTCACAACCGCCTGCTCCACAGTTCGTTCAAGCCCAAGAGAAGAAGGCAGAAGAGCCACTTCGCCATTCGGGTCTACACTTGAGCGAATCTCCTCGTATTCCAACAATTGAAGTTGAGGGTGGCAGAGGCAGCAGTTCTGAATACCTGATTGATGTAACGCCAATCCGGAATACAATTGCTACAAGAATGCGTCAAAGTGTCTCTGAGATTCCGCATGCTTGGACAATGATTGAGGTAGACGTGACTAATCTGGTCGCACTGCGCAATAAACATAAGGATGAGTTCAAGCGTAAAGAAGGTATCAATCTAACCTATCTGGCTTTCATGATGAAGGCTGTTGTGAGTGCGATTAAGGATTACCCGATTATGAACTCTGTCTGGGCTGTAGACAAAATTATTGTCAAACGTGATATCAATATCTCGTTAGCGGTAGGTACAGAAGATTCGGTTATCACTCCTGTGATTAAGAAGGCTGATCAGAAAAATGTCGCTGGGTTGGCTCGTGAGATTGATGAATTGGCACAAAAAACACGCGAAGGCAAACTGAGCCTGGAAGATTTGCAGGGAGGGACTTTCACTGTAAATAATACAGGCTCGTTTGGCTCCATTCTTTCTTATCCAATCATTAACTATCCACAGGCAGCGATTTTAACATTTGAATCGATTGTAAAAAGACCTGTGGTCATTAACGATATGATAGGTGTGCGATCAATGGCTAATATTTGTCTGTCGCTCGATCATCGGATTCTGGACGGAGTCATTTGTGGTCGTTTCTTGCAACGCGTCAAGGATAATATTGAAGGATATACCCCGGATACGAAACTTTACTAAAATAATAACGAGCCAAACTGTGCAGGCATGAGACTGAAAAAGGGGACCTGACGGTATGAATAATTCGGATATTCGTAAGCTGCAGATTTCATATGACCCTATTATGGAGTATGGGACGGCCTGGGAGCTGCAAAAAGAAAGTGTGCATGCCATTGATTCTGGCGAGCAGCCGGAGAGACTTATTCTTTTGCAGCATCCGCCTACCTATACTATTGGTTCACAAAATCATCCTGAACATCTTCTCTTGGATCAAAAGCAGCTCGAAGAAAAAGGAATCGCGCTGTTTGAAATCGATCGCGGAGGAGATATTACATATCACGGACCCGGTCAGCTTGTAGGTTATCCGATCCTTAAGCTCGGAGAAGATGGCAAAGTGGATTTGCATGGGTACTTGCGCAGTCTGGAGGCTGTTATTATTGATTATTTGGCATCCTACGGTATTGCCGGAGATCGTAAACCGGAGTACACCGGAGTATGGGTTGGCGATGAGAAGATCTGTGCTATTGGTGTGAAGTTTAATAAGAGTAAATTTAGAAGAGGTTTTATTACCAGTCATGGTTTTGCTTTTAACATTTCTGAGGGGATTGCGGCGCGCGGGTTTCAAGGGATTATTCCATGCGGGATCACCGATTTTGGGATAACTTCTCTAGAGGAATGTGCAGGTCGTCGATTTGAGCTTCAAGAGGTGGCTAGAGAGCTGGTTCCATATTTCTTGAAACATTTTCCATATGAAGAGCTGATGGATACTTTCTGTGATATGGCAACGGTTGATTAGGAACAAACGTGCAGGCCAAATAGCGGCAAGGAGTTCCTAGCCGCTATTATTAATGCTTCCTGAGCAATGTTTAACCTGCAAGGAACGGCTCGATAACCATAAAGAGCGTAGAGGCAATCATGGCAAACAACATGACGTAGATGAAGATCTTGAACCATTTATTACGTTGCATGGGTAACTCCTTTAGATTTAGTTTAAGTTATTAACATGAAGATGGTAATGCCGTACAACCATTGTACCGTATTCACGAAAGAGAGGGAAGTCCAGTGATTTCACAAGACCGATTGATTCAGGAGTTTATGGAACTTGTCCAAGTTGATAGCGAAACAAGAAATGAACGGCAGATTGCCGATGTCCTTAAGAGTAAGTTTAACGAACTGGGTTTAGAAGTGCTCGAAGACGATTCCCAGGAAAGAACCGGACATGGAGCAGGTAATCTATTCATTACCTGGCCAGCTGAGAATGGAGGAGCTGCTCCAAAGCTTCTGTTCACTTGCCATATGGATACGGTTGTTCCCGGACAAAATATCAAGCCTACACTTGGTTCAGATGGATGGATTACAAGTGATGGCACTACGATTCTTGGAGCTGATGACAAAGCAGGGCTTGCGGCATTGTTCGAAGCCATTCGCGTGATCCAAGAGCAAAAGCTTCCGCATGGTCAGATTCAATTCGTGATTACAGCGGGTGAAGAATCTGGATTGCTGGGCGCACGTTCGATGGATCCAAGCAACTTGGATGCAGACTTCGGCTTTGCGCTTGATTCCAATGGTGAAGTTGGAGCGATTGCGGTGGCAGCACCGACACAGGCTAAAATCACGATGCAAATCTTTGGGAAATCGGCTCATGCTGGCGTGAACCCAGAGGACGGCATCAGCGCAATTCAAGTCGCTAGCAAAGCGATTGCAGCCATGAAGCTGGGTCGTATTGATAACGAAACCACAGCGAATATTGGAAAGTTCGCTGGCGGCGGCCCAACGAATGTAGTGTGCGATCACGTCCAGCTGGATGCAGAAGCACGCAGTATTGTGCAGGAGAAGGTTGGCGATCAAATCGCTTCGATGCGCGAAGCACTCGAGACAACTGTGCGGGAATACGGCGCAGAATGCGAATTCCGCAGTGAAATCATCTACCCTGCTTTTAGCTTTAATGAACATGATCCGGTAGTGCAGCTTGCACAGCGGGCCATTACTTCTATGGGGCTTACTCCACGTCTGTTCCACTCTGGCGGAGGTAGTGACGCTAACGTGTTCAACGGTCTAGATGTTCCGACTGTTAACCTTGCAGTGGGTTATGAACATATCCATACTACCAAGGAACGGATTAAAGCCGAAGATATCGTTAAAGTGGCTGAACTCGTTGTGAATATTGTAAAAGAGAGCGTAAAGGGCTAACGCCTTATAAAACACCAGAGCAGCGATTCTACCGTAACGGAGGATCGCTGCTCTGCATTTTTTTTATGGGGAGTTTAGTGCAGCTATATTTAGGGTAATCCCAAAAAAGTCATGCGACCTCTAACGCCGCTTTTGGCGAGTCTCGAAGTAGAGATTTTCGGAATCCCCGGATGCCACCCCTCTCTTGAGGCTAAAAGACCCAGATGACGCTAAAAGCAAAATTATCGCCATTTGAGAAGAGTTTCGGACACCAGCGCAGCTATTCCATAAGAAGAGGAGCATATAGTGTGTTTTTCGTGCCGATAGCTGCAATGGGGTCCGATAGAATCGCAAAAGTAGGGAAAAGGTGTGTTTAAGGGAAGCAGTGTCCGATAGCGCCAAGTCCGCCCCCTCTTTTGAGGCTAAAGGACCCAGATGACGCTATAAGCAAAATTATCGCCATTTGAGCAGAGTTTCGGACACCCGTGCAGCTATTCCTTATAAAGAGGAGCATATAGTGTGTTTTTCGTGCCGATAGCGTCACTGGGGTCCGATAGCATAGCAAAAGTGCGGAAAAGGTGTGTTTAAGGTCAACTGAGTCCGAAAGCGCGAGTCACTTCCAATGGGCAGAGAGCGACAGCACCAAGTCCGCCCCCTCTCTTGAGGCGAAAGGACCCAGATGACGCTAAAAGCAAAATTATCGCCATTTGAGAGGAGTTTCGGACACGAGCGCAGCTATTCCTTAAGAAGAGGAGCATATAGTGTGTTTTTCGTGCTGATAGCGTCACTGGGGTCCGATAGCATAGCAAAAGTGGGGAAAAGGTGTGTTTAAGGTCAACTGAGTCCGAAAGCGCGAGTCACTTCCGATGTGAGAGAGCGATAGCGCCAAGATCCCCCCTCTCATGAGGCTAAAGGACCCAGATGACGCTAAAAGCAAATTTATCGCCATTTGAGAAGAGTTTCGGACACTAGTGCACCTATTCCTTAAGAAGAGTAGCAAATAGTGTGTTTTTCGTGCCGATAGCGTCACTGGGGTCCGATAGCATAGCAAAAGTGCGGAAAAGGTGTGTTTAAGGTCAACCGAGTCCGATAGCGTACAAAGGTAGGCGCAATAGCAACCTAATCAAACAACTTGTGCTAGATATCAGCATCGTGAGCGATCAACAAGTTGTGTCTGACGCCAGCATGGTGAGCGATCAACAAGTTGTGTCACATGCCAGCATCGTAAGCCCATTAGTTGCTTAATCAATCAACCTGTGCCCAATACCAGCGGCCTAAGCGCAATTCCCCCTAATCGGGGCGACGCAAAAAGACTGGGGTGCCCCAGCAGCCATTTCATGGCTTTTGAGACACCCCCTATAGTTGTGTGAACATGTATGGCTAAGTCCCAAAGGAGAGGATGAATTCATCCTGCCTTGGACGGAAGGATTGCGGATTGATCGTGCAGGGAAAGAATGTATGCCAAGGGCATATCGCGCCCATACTGCTGGATCCATCCAGCCAAGATGGCCTTTATTTCCTCCGGCTTACCTACCATCATCACTGCGGATGAGCTTGTACGGCTGAAGATTTCATTCATCTGAAATTCCTTCTTTCCCTTTAAGTTTGCTATAATACACCGTATGCACAATAGAGAAAAAGGAGACCAGAAACTTTATGGGAGAACAACATTTGCACAGCAAACCCGAGCTTGATGAAGTGACATTGTCTACACAGCCAGTTTTTGATGGGAAGATTATATCTTTGCAGGTGGACACAGTGAGACTGCCTGATGGAAATACTGCGACACGTGAAGTTGTGAAGCATCCCGGCGCCGTAGCGGTGCTTGCTTTAAACAACAACAAAATGCTTGTTGTAGAGCAATACCGTCAGCCCATGCAACGCACTGAGGTGGAAATTCCTGCTGGGAAGCTGGATAAAGGTGAAGATCCATTAGTTGCGGCTGGTCGTGAACTTCAGGAAGAGACTGGATTTCACAGTGGAGATCTGAAATTGCTTAAATCTTTCTATACTTCTCCCGGCTTCGCCGATGAGATTATTCATTTGTATGTGACTACTAACGCTCAACCAGGGGACATGTCACTGGACGAGGATGAATTTCTAGAGGTTTCGGAGCTTACCCTGGAGGAAGCGTATCAATATATGGCTGACGGGCGCATCGCGGATGCAAAAACGATGATGGCAGTGTACGCTTGGCATCTATACACGCTGACAGGCCAATGGAATTAACAACTGAACTGAAGAGTTTCTATTGCGATTTGCATGTTCATATTGGGCGAACGTCGGAAGGTCAGGCTGTCAAAATTAGCGGCAGCCGCGAGCTTACCTTTGCGGGCATTGCCAAAGAAGCTGCAGAGCGCAAAGGACTAGAAATGATCGGTATTATAGATAGTCATTCACCTGGCGTCCTGCGGGATATTCAGCGGTCTTTGGAATCTGGAGAGATGACATTAGCTGAAGGTGGAGGCATTGCTTACCGAGGGACTACGATCATTCTGGGAACAGAGATTGAAATCCGCGAGCCAGGGCGAAAAGAGTGCCATGTGCTCGCTTACATGCCGGACGTGGAACGCATGACCGACTTTAGTGCGTGGATGAGCCGCTATATGCGGAACGTGAATCTAAGTTCCCAACGCCTGTATGCTCCGGCTAGGGAGCTTCAGGATGAGATTTACGGCCGGGGAGGCATTCTTATCCCTGCACATGTTTTCACGCCTCACAAGGGCTTGTACGGCTGTGCTGCCGAGCGTATGGCGGACATCTTTGATCTGGACCGCATAGCTGCGGTTGAACTTGGGCTGAGTGCAGATTCCGAAATGGCTGGATATCTCTCTGAGCTGGATAATTTCACGTTTCTAACCAACTCAGATGCGCATTCACTGGGTAAGTTAGGGCGTGAGTATAATGTGATGGAGCTGGCACGGCCTTCGTTCGCTGAACTGCGGCTTGCACTGGAACGTAAAGATGGGCGGAAGGTAAGTGCTAATTTCGGACTTAATCCGCGGCTTGGCAAATACCACCGGAGCTATTGCGGGGGCTGTGGCAGTATTATTGATGAGGCTTATGTCAACTCGGACCGTTGCCAATATTGCGGCAGTCTTAAGCTGGTTAGAGGTGTCTTCGACCGGATCCTAGATATTGCGGACCGCAAGACCCCGTTAGTGCCTGCTGACCGTCCACCCTATCATTATCAGGTTCCGCTTGAATTTATCCCGGGGTTAGGGAAGGCGAAGATGAACGCGTTACTGCAAGCGTTTGGAACTGAGATGAACATTTTACATGGTTGTGGTGAAGCGGAAATTGCCAGCGTTGTAGGTGCGGATCTGGCGTCGATGATCGTCCAGGCCCGCTCTGGAATTTTGGAGCTATCAGCAGGCGGTGGCGGGACGTACGGTAAAGTGGTACAGCCCAGAAAGTAGAGGCATTACCTGAAGGACAAGTCATATCGCGGGACGTTTTCTCATATGGTGTAACATGTAACCGGAAAGGGGAACGTCCCAAATGCGTAATTTACGGCTGATGATGAAGGAACAGACGCCTCTGTATATTTTTGTCGGCGTATTATTTCTGGTAGGTGTTGTGTTTGGAGCTCTTATCGTTAGTGCGCTTACGATGGATCAGCAGCAGGAGCTGGGGGATTATCTGGGGAATTTCTTTGTTACGGTTGATCAGCAAGGTCTGCCAGCCGCACCTGATTCGTACTGGAGTATAGCGGCCTTGAATCTGAAATGGATCGGACTGATCTGGATTCTTGGGTTGTCGGTCATTGGGCTGCCGGGAATTTTGATTCTTGATTTTTTAAAAGGGGTACTGATCGGTTTTACGGTTGGCTGTCTGGTCAGTCAATATTCTTGGCATGGGATGTTGTTCGCGTTAGTCTCTGTGGCTCCACATAATCTGGTGCTGATCCCTGTGTTGCTGGTAAGCAGTGCAGCTGCGATAGCTTTTTCCTTGCAGATGATCCGCAGCCGGGTGATGGGACAGCGCCGGACGCCAGTGACTCGTCCTTTTACCATGTACACTATATTGTCATTTGTGATGGCGCTTTTGATCCTGGGTATTTCATGTTTTGAGACTTGGGTTACACCAACCATGATGCGTTGGGTCACGCCTTCACTTGTACAAGCGGTGACGACCTTGACTGTGCAGTAAAAGCGTTTGACTTCTGAAAGCGACACCCCCTATAATGGAAGAAGTGGTTTGAAGACCGGTGCGGTAATTATCCAAGGGGGAGGGAGACAGGTGGAAGCACGGATAGACAAGATTAAGCAACAGTTACAATCCCAAGGATACAAGCTTACACCCCAACGGGAAGCGACCTTAAGAGTGCTGCTGGAGAATGAGGAAGATCATCTTAGCGCGGAAGACGTATTTATGCTCGTGAAGGAGAAAGCTCCCGAGATCGGTCTTGCGACTGTGTATCGTACCCTCGAACTTCTCAGTGAGCTTCATGTCGTAGAAAAGATCAATTTCGGCGACGGTGTAGCCCGGTATGATTTGCGAACAGATACTGCGAAGCATCATCATCATCACTTAATTTGTGTGCAATGCGGCAGTATGGATGAGATTCGTGAGGATTGGCTCGGTCCGCTGGAAGAGAGACTGGAGAAAGAGTTTAATTTCACAGTGCTTGATCATAGACTTGATTTCCATGGGATTTGCTACCGCTGTACTGATAAGAACAATACAGACGGAAATCCATCCTAAAGTTATCTTATATTAAGAATTAACTTCACAAGTCCTCCCCGGTTCCTATACCGGAGGGGGCTTTTTAAATGATTAGTCTATTAGAGCCATACATATCAGCCTTTTTTGGAGCATAAAATGAAGGACGAGCAGAATTCATTTATATGTAATAGGAGGCGTCCTTATGATTGTTTCTGTGCCCAAAACAGTGCGTAAGCTGTATTTTATGATCATGTTTGTGGCTCTAAGCTATTTACTCTACTATGCTATGAGCTGGCTAGGGGAATGGCTCAGTCCGATAGAGAATTATGGAATTCCTGAAGGCACCGCTGTTCGGGCATTTGATCACGCCGAGGTTGGTGATGATGGTCTGAATGCACGGCAGCGCTTGCGTTTCTATTACTGGTTCGGAGAATGAAAGCTACGCAGGAAGCAGGAACAAGCGAGAAGAATGTCGAAGAAAGCTAGGGTGGATTTATGCAGAGTAAGCGTTGTGTACACATCTGCTGAAGCCTCATGCTGAATGTGCTGCAGGAAGACACTAAGAGTAGCTGCGCCAGGACAGGAGCGTGAAATAATGAAGTCACACTTGCAGCCTTTTTTACATTATTTGTCCGGTGATAAAGGCTTGTCCCCGAATACACTGGAATCTTACGGTAGGGATGTATCGCAGTTTCTAGAGTTTGCTGAAGAGCGGGGGGTTGAGCAGCCCGAAGAAATCCGAAGATCTCATGTGATGTTATATCTTGGCTCCTTACGCGGAGCGGGAAGAGCCACTGCAACGCTCAACAGAAACGGAGTGTCCCTGCGGGCCTTTTTTCATTATTTGCTGAAGGAACGTTTAATTGAGCAGGATCCAACACTGGACATGGAAACCATGAAGCCCGATAAGAAGCCACCTATGGTGCTTGCGGTTTCGGAGGTTGAGCGTCTGCTAGCTGCTCCAGATGTGAGTACAGCACAAGGGATGCGCGATAAGGCTATGCTGGAATTGCTCTACGCAACGGGGATAAAGGTTTCTGAATTAATTTCTCTTAACGTAGACGATGTGCATACGGACATGAAGTTTGCGCGCTGTACAGGGACTTCGGGCAAGGAACGAGTGGTTCCCATTGGAACCATTGCTGCAGAGAGTGTAGCAGCTTACACTTCTCTTATGCGGGACAAGCTGCTTCGTGATCATCAGGAGGAGCCGGCCATGTTCCTGAATAGCCTAGGTGGGCGTTTAACCCGCCAGGGGTTCTGGAAAATCATAAAAAAATACGCTCGGGAAGCAAACATTGAGCAGGATATTACACCGCATACGCTTAGGCATTCCTTTGCCGCCCATTTACTGGAAGGTGGAGCGGATTTGCGTTCCGTACAACAAATGCTGGGTCATGCTGATATTTCGACGACTCAGATTTATAACGGTATCGCGCGTAAGAATATGAAGGAAGTATATGAGAGCCATCATCCCAGAGCTCGCTGATCATGCTTCAAAGATGCTTTTTGTGAGTAAGATAGTTATGATGGAATCATACTTATAGGATAGACTGGGGAATGGGTAATTTTCCACAGGTTATCCTTTGGCAGAAACGGATACCTGACAGGCGATACATTGTATCGCTAGCTACGGAAGCGTCTGACTTCCGGGAGAAGGTACAGCCGTTTCTTCTTGTTGGTGCAAACGAATGAACGATCTATATTAAAAAAGGAGTGAAGACAATATGTCCTCATTTAAACGAATTGGTTTTATTGTTTTGGATAGTGTAGGTATCGGAGAAGCTCCAGATGCTGCGAATTTTGGTGATGCAGGGTCGCATACGCTTGGCCATATTTTGAACCGTGTTCCCGGATTAAAACTGCCTAACCTTCAGCAGTTAGGATTAGCTAATATTGCTCCGCTGCCGCCACTTGAACCTGTAGCTTCACCAACTGGATATTATGGCAAGATGCAGGAAGTATCTGTAGGTAAGGATACGATGACCGGGCACTGGGAGCTGATGGGGCTGAAAATTGAGGTTCCATTCAATACGTATCCGGATGGATTTCCGGCAGAATTGATTGAGAAATTCGAAGCAGCAACTGGCCGGAAAGTGATCGGTAATAAACCGGCTTCCGGTACGGAAATTTTAGTTGAATATGGCGAAGAGCAGATGAAGACCGGAGCTTGGATTGTGTACACCTCTGCGGACAGTGTATTCCAGCTTGCGGCACATGAAGATATCATTCCACTGGAAGAGCTATACAGCGCGTGTAAAATCGCCCGTGAGCTAACTATGGCTCCTGAATTCTCCGTAGGGCGCGTTATTGCTCGTCCATATGTTGGCGAACCAGGAAAGTTCGTACGGACCTCGAATCGCCATGATTATGCCGTGAAACCACCGGAACCAACGGTAATGAATTCGCTGGCTGATATCGGAAAAGATGTTATCGCGGTAGGAAAGATCAACGATATTTTCACAGGTGAAGGGGTTACAGCTTCTTACCCTACGAAGAGCAATGAACATGGTATCGAAGTTACCATTGAGCAGCTTCGCCAACCGTTCAACGGGTTGCTGTTCACGAATCTGGTGGATTTTGACTCTTTATATGGACACCGCCGCGATCCGGAAGGATACGGTCATGCACTGGAAGTATTCGATCAGGCGTTGCCTGAAATTCTATCCACGCTTGGTGAAGATGACCTGTTGATTATTTCAGCAGATCATGGGAATGATCCAATCCATAGTGGAACAGATCATACTCGTGAATATGTGCCGCTGCTTATTTACAGCCCACGCCTTAAGCATCCAGATAGCTTGGGTATTCGTGAGACCTTCTCGGATGTTGCTGCAACCATTGCTGATAATTTCGGTGCGAAGGCGCCGCAGTATGGGACAAGCTTTTTAGCGAAACTGCAATAAAAGAATGTGGGTTGCGCCACAACATTCATTAAGGAGGATCATCCATAGCATGTTAACTCAAAAAGAAATTCAAGAAGCAGCCATTTATATAAAAGACAAATGTCCGGTGGCTCCGGAAATTGGATTGATCCTTGGTTCAGGACTCGGTGTGCTGGCAGACCTGATCACCGATGGAATCAGCATTCCATATGATGAGATTCCTCACTTCCCTGTGTCCACTGTAGAAGGGCATGAGGGAGAACTGCTGATCGGTATGATTGAAGGACGCCGTGTCGTGATGATGAAGGGCCGCTTTCATATGTATGAGGGTTATGGACCGGAGGTTACGGCATTCCCTGTTCGGGTTATGAAAGAACTTGGTATAGCCAGCCTATTAGTAACTAATGCTGCTGGTGGAGTGAACACAGATTTCACGCCGGGCGATCTTATGCTCCTTACGGATCATCTGAATATGACGGGACGGAACCCGTTAATAGGACCTAATGATCCTGCACTGGGCGTGCGCTTTCCGGATATGTCAACCGCTTATAGCCGCCGCCTGATCAAGGTAGCGAAGGAAACGGCAGCGCAGCAGAATTTCGAATTCAAAGAAGGCGTATATGCAGGTCTGCTGGGACCTTGCTACGAAACACCTGCTGAAATCGTAATGCTTCGTCATCTAGGGGCTGACGCTGTGGGCATGTCTACTGTGTCGGAAACCATTGTTGCCCGGCATGCAGGTATCGAGGTATTGGGTATCTCCTGTATTACTAACATGGCTGCGGGAATTCTGGATCAACCGCTCAACCATGAAGAGGTTATGGAAACTGCAGATCGTGTGCGTGAGCGTTTCCTGAAGCTGGTGTTGGGCTTTATTCCGAAAATGTAATTTCGGGTACTGCATTATGAATTTTTGGGAGGTCCAATCTATGACACAAGTGAATGAGCTTGAGCCATTGACGTTTGAACAGATAATGAAGGTAACTAATTTGACTAGACCAAAATTTATCGGACTTGCTCACGCAATTGTCCGTGAAGTGCAGGTGTAATATGAGAGCTGTAGATATTATTCAGAAAAAAAGAGATGGTGGAGAGCTGAGTCGTGAGGAAATTTCCTTTTTAATTCAGGGCTACAGTAAAGGTGAAGTGCCTGATTATCAGCTCTCTGCATGGGCAATGGCTGTTTATTTCCAAGGCATGAACGCGCGGGAAACCGGCGATCTAACGATGGAAATGGCGATGTCCGGCGATCAAGTAGATCTTAGCCCAATTGCAGGCATTAAGGTTGATAAACACTCCACAGGCGGAGTGGGCGATAAAACAACTGTAGTACTGGCACCCTTGGTAGCTTCTGCTGGAGTACCGGTAGCGAAGATGTCCGGCCGCGGACTTGGGCACACTGGAGGCACGCTCGATAAGCTGGAGTCCATCAGTGGTTTCTCTATCGAGATGGCTCGTGAGCGTTTCTTTGACCAAGTAGGGGAGATCGGGGCTGCCGTGATCGGCCAGTCGGGTAACATTACACCCGCAGACAAAAAGCTGTACGCCCTTCGGGATGTAACTGCAACAGTTGAATCCATCCCCCTTATTGCAAGCTCTGTGATGAGCAAAAAGATTGCAGCAGGTGCGGATGCGATCGTGTTGGATGTCAAAACAGGCAGCGGTGCTTTTATGAAGACGCTGGATGATTCTATAGCACTCGCTCAGGCGATGGTTGACATTGGAACGCATCTGGGTCGCAATACCGTTGCGATTATCAGTGATATGGACCAGCCGCTTGGTTACGGGATCGGAAATGCGTTGGAAATTAAGGAAGGAATCGAGACCTTGAAGGGTCACGGTCCGAAGGATCTGCAGGAGGTCTGTCTTATTCTGGGCAGCCAGATGCTTGTTCTTGGCGGCAAAGCCAAGGATGAAGCGGAGGCACGTTCGATTCTTATGACGCATATTGAAGATGGCAGTGCGCTAGAGAAGTTCAAACAAATCGTGAAGGCACAAGGTGGAGATGTATCGCAAATTGATTCTCCGGAGAAGCTCCCTACGGCTAAGCGATTCATTGAAGTGAAAGCAAAAACCAAAGGGTTCATAGAAGGGATTCAGGCCGAGGAAATTGGCGTTGCGGCTATGCTGCTTGGAGCTGGACGTGAAACTAAGGAATCCGTAATCGATCTGGCTGTGGGGATTCAACTTTCTAAAAAGGTTGGAGATGCTGTAGAGATCGGCGAGACGCTTGCAGTCTTGCATATCAATGATGCCAGTGAGAAGAAAGTAGAGGAAGCTGAAGGTAAGGTGTTAGAAGCCTACCGTATCACTTCTGAACCTGTTCCTGCCCAACCTTTGGTATTTGCACTTGTTACTAAAGATGGGGTAACACGGTACTAGCCTAGGCAATATAAATATTGTCATGGCTATGGCCTTAAACAAACAACAAAGCAGCGATCCTCCCATAACGGGAAGGTCGCTTCTTTGCGTTTTGCTCAATGGTGCAATATTTATAACTGATTATTAATCTTATTGAATATCAGCGAAGCCCCGCTGCTTGTATTACATAATACGACCACAGCCTCGCCACTAGCTGGATAGATAGCCGACCGGAAGGAAACACCGGGATCATAGCCCATAATGTGAAATTTGAACACTTTTTCTTCGCGGAGGGTAATCCATACACCATAACCATAATAGCCTTCGCCATCCACATGTACATGGGGAGTAAGCAATAATGAAGTGAGTACTGGACTCAATAATGTATGGTTCATTAACCCGCTCCAGAATAGCTGCATGTCGGGGGCAGCGACGAAAGCTCCACCGTCAGCGCCTCCCTTTACCGGGATTGAGTAGATGTTGGTTCTCCAGTTTCCGTTCTCTTCCTCTATGTATCCTAGTGCACAGTTGGCAGGTAAGGCATCTAACGTAAAGTAACCGGATTGCTCCATTCCGCAAGGCTTAAAGATGTGCTGCTCTACATAATCGGAAAAAGACATTCCACTCAGCTTCTCTACCAGAAGGCCTAGCACGATATAGCCGGCATTATTGTAGTGGAAACGTTCGCCAGGGGTCCACATCATGGGAAGAGTCCGGAACATCGGCACAAAATCCTCAAGCTGTCGCAAGGTGTACATAGGCCGTGCCTTCCACAGATCCTCGAAATCATCCATAATTGTTTCATCAAAATAATCCGGAATACCAGAGCTATGCGTAAGCAGCTGATGTATGGTGATGTCGGGACTAAAGAGAGGGAACTCTACCTTTTTCAGATAATCTAATAGTCTACTTTCAAAAGAAATCAATCCCTGATCGACCAGCTGGCAGACAGCGATCGCGGTAAATATTTTACACCCGGAAGCAATGCCGAACCGAGTATGAACATTGTTTTCGCGCTTATCCGACTTATTGGCATAACCGTAACAACTGCTGATGACTTTTTTATCAGGTTGTTGTACCAGCACTACACCAGAGAAATTGTTCTGTTTAGCTTCTGCTTCAATACAATCTGCAAGGTGGTTCATCTGTATATTCACTCCTCTATAAGCAGTTAAGTTCTTAAATACCATTCGTTAAAATATTACATTTTCCTTTAAAGGGAGGTTAATTGAGTACGGAAAAATTGGAAATACTTAAAATTTGAATTAACTTTTGATCTCCCCTATAATAAAAATGCTCTGCAACTGCTGCTGGGCTTTTTTTTATTGACAACATCATTACTTCTTGCGATAAATTATTATAGTTATTTACTTGGAAATGGAATAATTCCCACCCTTTCTGACGAAACTGGAACACAGTACCTGTGATATGAAGGTTAACGTTCAGGAGGGGAACCATTGTGAGAAAAATGCGTTTTGCTGTGCTTGTGCTCTGTATCGTTGTGTCGGTTCTAGGACCGATGTCAGGTGCTTATGCTGAGGAAAAAAGCAAGGATTCTGGCAGTAATGCTGCCGCTGTAGATCTTGCGCCTGGTGCGCGTTCTGCGATTTTGATGGATGCAGGCACTGGCACTATTATTTATGAGAAGAACAGCCATGATAAGCTGCCTCCCGCAAGTATTACGAAGATTATGACGATGCTGCTTACGGTGGAAGCACTGGATGAAGGAAGACTGCAACTGACGGATAAGGTGCGCACGAGTGAATATGCCGCATCGATGGGCGGATCGCAAATTTTCCTGGAGCCTGGTGAAGAAATGTCGGTGGATGAGATGCTCAAAGGCATCGCTATGGCCTCCGGTAATGATGCATCTGTGGCAATGGCAGAGAAAATAGCGGGTTCGGAGAGCGCTTTTGTCGATCTGATGAATAAAAGAGCGGAAGAGCTGGGTCTGAAAGATACCCACTTTGCCAATTGCAACGGTCTTCCAGCTGCTAATCACTATTCCTCAGCCTACGATATTGCGGTAATTAGCCGGGAGCTTTTAAAGCATGATAGAATTATCAAATATACCGGTTCCTATCAGGATTATCTGCGTAAGGATTCCACCAAACCATTCTGGTTGGTAAACACGAACAAGCTTGTACGTTTCTATACAGGCGCTGATGGACTGAAAACAGGATATACCGCTGAAGCAAAATTCTGCTTATCCGCTACGGCTGCAAGAGACGGTCTGCGTGCTGTTGCTGTTGTGCTGGGTGAGCCGAACACGAAGACACGTAACAGTGAAGTGTCGGGCATGTTTGACTATCTCTTTTCGCAATATAAGATCCACACTATTCACAAAGAAGGGGACGCTATCGGTACCCTTAAGATTGAGAAGGGTGTGAAGTCCGAGCTGCCGATTACGGCGAAAGAGACGTATAGTGTTCTTTTGAAAAAAGGTGTGACGCAAGAAGGCATTCGTCACGAACTAGTACTTCCAGAAAGCGTGAAGGCACCAGTGGCTGAAGGCCAGTCCATAGGCAAGCTGGTTGTCTACCAAGGAACCCAAGTGATTAAAGAGTATGAACTTAAAGCAGGGGAAGCTGTGGCAAAAGCAGGCTGGTGGAAGCTCTTTAAACGTACAACAGGCTCGATGTTCGGCATGGATTAAAAAGAGCTTTTTTGTAGATTGCGCCCATGTGCTTTGTAGATTCATAGGGGTTTTCTTCTAGTTTTGTCGTGAGGCAGGATTCCTGATTTGCCACGTAGAAACCTTGTCCTTGAAGAGAATGGGTACTGTCTCTTAAGGCCAAGTTTTCAAAGCAACGAAGAGGAGAGTGGCAAGCATGAATTCTAATGTGGAAATGGAGCATCACAGGGGTGTGCTGATTGTCCGTTTATCTGGGGAACTCGATCATCATGCCGCCGATTTTGTAAGAATGGATATGGATGAAGCGATTATGCGGGGTCAGGTATCGCATTTGATCCTTAGTCTTAAGCATCTGCAGTTTATGGACAGTTCGGGTCTCGGCGTAATTCTGGGAAGGTATAAACTGATCCATAGTAAAGGCGGCAAAATGGTGGTGTGTGATGCAACGGCACCTGTGAAGCGACTTCTGGAAATGTCAGGCCTGTTCAAGATCATGCCCCTATATGACGACGAGAGCACTGCACTCTCGGATTTGGAGGTTGCGTTATGACAAATGGTAAGGCTGGTAACTTCATGAACGTGCAGTTCGCTGCACTCTCGGAGAACGAATCATTCGCGCGTGTAGTTGTAGCGGCGTTCGTTTCTAGGCTTGATCCTACAATGGACGAGCTGAATGATCTGAAGACAGTCGTGTCGGAGGCGGTCACCAATTGTATTATTCATGGGTATGATAGTGATCCGGAAGGTATTGTGACTATTTCAGCTTCGCTGGACAACGAAACGGTACATTTAACCATTGAGGATCAGGGACGGGGCATTGAGGATTTGGAGCTGGCACAACAGCCGCTATATACCTCAAAGCCAGAGCTGGAGCGGTCGGGCATGGGCTTTACCATTATGGAGAATTTCATGGATGAATTTGAAGTCACTAGTGAACCGGGACACGGCACTTCGATCTCAATGAAGAAAACCATCGTTTCGAAAAAAGCTTTATACAATTAGGGGTTGGAGCCATGGATGCAGAGTCAAAAAAAGCTCCGCCGACCTATTTGGACGATGCGGAGGTCAAACGTCTTATCGCGCTCAGTCAGGCCGGAGATAATCTTGCCCGAGACACACTAGTTAGCTGCAATATCCGGTTGGTCTGGTCGGTAGTGCAGCGGTTTATGAACCGCGGGTATGAACCTGACGATTTGTTCCAGATCGGTTGCATCGGGCTCTTGAAGTCCGTTGATAAGTTCGACCTCAGCTATGAGGTCAAATTCTCCACTTATGCCGTGCCGATGATCATTGGCGAGATTCAGCGTTTCCTTCGCGACGATGGAACCTTGAAAGTTAGCCGTTCTCTTAAGGAGATGGCTAATAAGGTCCGCAAGATGAAGGATGAAATGTCTAAGACGCTGGACCGTCTGCCTACCATCGGTGAAGTTGCTGAGGCACTGGGGGTTACCCCTGAAGAAGTGGTATTTGCTCAGGAAGCTAACAAGCCACCGACCTCGATTCATGAGACGGTGTTCGAGAATGATGGCGACCCGATCACACTGATTGATCAAATCGCTGACGAATCACAGGAACGCTGGTTTGATAAGCTGGCACTGAATGAGGCTATCGGAGGTCTCAGCGAGCGTGAACGGCTGATTGTTTATCTTCGGTATTACCGTGACCAAACGCAGTCAGAGGTTGCCAGTCGCCTTGGGATTTCTCAAGTGCAGGTATCCCGGCTGGAGAAGAAAATATTGCAGAATATCCGCGAGCAGATTGCTCAGTAGATAATGGCTAAAATGTAAAGACGCTTGCGAAATAGCGAATAGGAAGAAAAAGCCGCCCCGAAAAGGGGGGGCTTTTTATGTGGAGGGAATCTCAATATGCATTCACTTGGCGACAAGGATATGACCTCATGGTCTATTGACATGGAAGCGAATTTGCTGACAATGTCGAATGTTTTGGAGAAATGGGTGGACTGTTCAGATCATGCTTTAACGCATAACCCCAATTTTTTACGTGAATATGTGTACGGTGAGGATCTTGAACGGTTTGATGCGTATATAGATAAATTATACTCTGGTCACCTATGTAATCTTGAGTATCGTATGCAGTTACCTGCAAAAGCGCTGAAGTGGGTTCAAAGTATAGGCACGCCCGTTTTTAATCAAGAGCATAAGGTTTGTCGAATAGATGGCGTCATCATAGATATCACGGAACAAAAAAATGCTCAAGTCCAGTTAGAGAGTAGCTTTTCTCTGTATCAGCAGATGTTTGCTACGATCGATGTGGCGATTTGGTCTTACGATTACGTATCACGGAAAATGTTATTCATATCGGATGCCATTTTCAATATCACGGGATATTCACCAGAACAGGCGAAGGAAGATGACTTTTGGCTAAGAATTGCTCCTAAAGAAGAGCGGCCTTTAATTCAAGAGATTATAACTACAGTGGGGCAAGGAATAAGCAATCTCAGTGAATATCGGATCATCCATGCCAGCGGTGAACTCCGATGGGTCCAAGTCAGGATCATTCCCAGTATGGATGAGACAGGGGCAGTGGTACGGCTCAATGGGATCTTAATCGACCATACGGAAAAAAAGCAGATGCAAGAGGTTCTATTAAAAAGTGAGCAGCGCTACAAATCCCTGTTTGACCATAACCCAGATATTGTGTGTGAATTGGATCTGCAGGGCAGCATTGTGGCTATCAATCCAGCGGCAGAGCAAATTACTGGCGAAGCTTTTAATAGATTCGGAGAAAACTTATCCATTGTGAATTTATTTGGTGCAGAGAATTCGCATATGATGTCTGATTATTTTGAGAAAACGGTTGGCGGAGTTCTGCAGCATTACACGGTTACTTCTATCCGCGAGAATGGATTAGTTAACCATTGGTCGATGAAAAACATCCCTGTACATGAAAACAATCAAATTGTAGGTACCTTTGTTATCGCAAGAGATATCACTGCATCTGTGGAGGTGGAAAAGCGGCTGGCTCAGCGGGAGGCGGAGTACAGGCTTATTACAGAGAATATGGAGGATATGATTGGGGTTCTGGATCAGCAAGGGAACTTCATTATTGCTTCGTCCTCTTGTGAGAAAATTATTGGGCTTCCTGTAGGTTCAATAAAGAACACAACTATTTTGGAGTATATTCATCCTGATGAACAAGAAGTGTTGCGGGAACAGATCTTGGATATTTTTCGGACAAAAGTATGTAAGATGTTTTACAATCGGTTTATTCACATCAAAGGTCACATTATAGATCTGGAATGCTTGGGTACACCTGTTCTTGGTGAGGATGGAGAAGTAGTTAGTATTGTGATCGTAGCAAGAGATATTACAAAAAGGGTTCAGATGGAGAGTGAACTTAGAGAAAGCGAGGAACTCAATCGGCTGCTTATTGATATGTCACCTGAAGCGGTAGTACTCCATAGTGAATATAAATTCCTTTATGTGAATTTTTCCTGTTTAGGATTGTTTGGAGTGTGCAGTGAGGATCAATTGATTGGCACCTCTATTTTTAATTGGGCCCACCCAGACTATATAACGCTGGCTAGAGATCGGATGCGTGAAATCTATTATGGACCCAATCGGATATTAGCTCCTATTGAACAAAAGGTCGTGCGGTCAGATGGATCTATTATCGATGTAGAAGTAACAGCTAGCTCAATTCTATATAAGGGTAAGGTTGCATGTATCTCTATCTTTAGGGATATCAGTGATCGGAAAAAAATTGAGGTGGAAAGACAGCTTACAGAGCAGATCATTCGGAACAGCGAGGAAAGGTATTTCAACTTACAGATGAGTCTTGATCAATTCTCGCAAGATTTGTTTGGTGCGATGAAGATCAGTCACATGGAACAACGATTACTGAAAGAAGTTAGAGAGGTCTTGCGGGTTACCAATATTTGTATGGTTGAAGTTGATGATAACCATGATAAAATATGCGAGATTATTGAGACCGAGCGGGGCTATTCACTTAAGATCGGAGAGTTCCGAAGAAAAAGCTATATTCTATCCATTAATGAGAAGTCTATTTTATTAGAAATAAGTTCTGTTCGAGTGTGGCTGAAGACGATTACCCGTTATGTTAGTGTGTTATTTGATAATTTTTTGCTCATAGAAGATCTAACTAAGGACCTTGAGTTAGCGGCTTCCGAGCAAGCTCCGACATGGTTGCTGCGCTTTATGTTTAATTTATCCGAGAATGAACGCAAACGGCTTGCTCAAGATCTACATGATTCAGCACTTCAAGAACAGATCATCTGGTATCGTAAGCTTGATAATTTTTTAAGTGATAAATCCGTTACGGGGGAACTAAAGGAGCAGCTAGAACAGATCACAGAAGGTTTACTCGATGTTATCTATGAACTGCGGATGATCTGCAATGAGCTTAGGCCACCAGCATTAATCAATGAGGGGCTTGCTTCCTCACTTGAGACGTTGTTTGAATTTGCTCAGCTGCGGAACGACTATCAGATTTATTTTGAGTCAACAGCTTTCAAGCATAAGTTAAAAGACGAGATTCTAATAGGTCTGTACCGTATTGTGCAGGAACTTTTGGCTAACGCAGCTAAACATTCTTGTGCCACAGAAGTACGTATCTCCTTAGCTAGCGAAGGGCAACAGGTGCTTTTGGATTATGAAGATAACGGAATTGGAATGAGCCTTTTAGGAGAGGATTCTCTTAAGAGCATGGGGATTTATGGGATGAAAGAAAGGGTTCGCAGTATGGATGGGACCATACGATTTCTTTCGCCAGAGAATAAGGGATTAGCTGTCTTTATATCCATACCTGCAGATTAATCATGGGGCATAATAAGGGGATAGGGGTGTATTAGGCATGATTCGAATTTTGTTAGTGGACGACCATCCCTCTGTCATGGAAGGGACTAAGATGATACTGGAACAAGAGGGAGATATGGAGGTTACCCTAGCCAATTCAGCCCATGAGGCGCTTAACATGGTGGGTAGCCATACGTTTGACGTGATGCTGTTTGATCTTCATATCGCTGATGGGAATGGGATTGATTTGGCGAAGGAAGTCTTAAAAATAAACGCAGACGCGATTATCTTAATCTATACCGGATACGAAATTACAAACAAATTCAACTTGATGATCGAATCGGGTTTGTTTGGATTTATTTCAAAAACGACCAATAGAGAGCAGTTGGTTGCAGCAGTGCGTTGTGCTTTAAGGGGAGATGTCATTTTGCCTCATACCCTAGTTAAACAGTTAAGAAAAGTATCACCTAAAGGAATGGAGATTAATATTGACCAAGCAAACCCGAAGATAAGCAAAAAAGAGCATGAAATGCTGACAGAGATTGCAAAAGGAAAAAGCAACAAGGAAATAGCAGAGATTGTACTTATGAGTCAACGATCGCTGGAATACAGTTTAACGAGTCTGTTCCAAAAACTAAATGTGAAATCAAGAATTGAAGCGGCAATAAAAGCTAAACGACTGGGCATATTGAAGGAGTCCGATTTCAACAATTCACTATGAAAATTCGTAACAAACAAATAGATCAAAATCCCGTTCACGGTGCTGTGAGGCGGGATTTTTTGGTCTGCGCTTTTTTTGCGGGACGACGCAATATTTTTGCGTGGTCGCGCTATTTTTTTTCGGTTACCTTAATCTGCTTACCGTATATGATGAAATAGTTCCTAAGAATTACTAAAAAATGACTAACGCCAATGAGGGGCTGAGGAAAATGAAGTGGTTTTATAATTTAAGGACAGCAGTGAAGTTAATCTCCGCATTTCTGTTAGTATCCGCAATATTGTGCTTTGTAGGATTCTATGGAATTACGAATTTGAGTAAGATGGACCGCTCTATCGTGGACATGTACGAAAATCGCTTAACACCTATAGCTTATCTAGGAGAAGCGAATGAACTATTTTTAACAAATAGAATCAATATCCGTGATATAAACACGATGGCTAAAACAGCGGCAGAAAAGAAAGAATACGAAGATAAAATACATAAAAACGTTCAAAGTATTGAAGAGATCATGGGTAAATATAGCAAGACTGCGTTGAGGGAAGAAGAATTGGCGATAATGAAAGATTATCCTGAGATCTGGCAACGTTATATCACAAGTCTTGATGATACTATTGAAATTGATAAAACAAATATTAGTAATGAGAAATATACAAATTATTTGCGCGAAAGTGATTTGCAAACAGCCACAACAGAGCTGACTAACTTTCTGCAAAAATTAATAGACATCAATATGAAGCAGGCTCAAGGTTCGATTGTTAATGCCAATGACCTTTATCAGTCCTCTCGTTTGATTACGTTTAGCGTTACTATTGTTGCGCTGCTCATCAGTATTGGTCTGGGTCTTCTAATATCGCAGATCATAGCACGGCCTCTAAATCAAGTAATGCGCCTGCTAGGTAAAGTGGCTAATGGTGATTTAAGCGAAACGTCGAATCTGGAATCTAAGGACGAGATTGGAATGCTAGCTTATTCTGTTAATGAAATGGTTCTGAACCTAAGACGCACTGTTAGCGGCATTTCCTCTTCTGCGGAAAGTGTCTCAGCTGCTGCACAGCAAATCTCAGCAAGTACAGAGGAAGTAGCTAGTGGAAGTATGAGTCAAGCTAGTGCAGCACAAACGATGAATGAGTTGTTCCGAGAATTATCTGCGGCGATTAATTCAGTAGCCCAGAGTGCTGAACAGGCTTCTGAGCTTTCAGATCAAACGATGCGTATCGCTCAAGATGGAGGGATCGTGGTTAAGAACTCCGTACAAGGAATGGCAGTACTGGATACACAAATGTCTAGACTTGCGGAAGACTCCGATAAGATTGGTGAGATTATCGCGGTGATTGAAGATATTGCCCAACAAACAAATCTGCTTGCCCTAAACGCAGCGATAGAAGCGGCCCGCGCAGGTGAACAAGGTCGAGGTTTTGCCGTTGTTGCGAATGAAGTAAGAAAGTTAGCTGAGCGGAGCAGTGGGGCTACGAAACAAATCACGGGCATTATCAAAGAAATGCAGAAGAATACGCAGCACAGTGTAAATGCTGTAGTAGAAGGAGTAGCTTTTTCACAAAAAAATGGAGAAGCCTTTGAACATATCCTTACGATGGTGAACGATACCGCTCATAAAGTAACAGAAATTGCAGCTGCCAGTGAAGAACAGGCCGCACAATCGTCTGAGGTGATGTTCTCAATTGAGAGCATATCCGCCGCAACTGAAGAAATGGCGGCAAGCAGCAGTGAAACGGCAACGACCGCCAATGCTTTGGCTCAGCTAGCAGAAGAGTTAAATAGTCTGGTATCTATTTTTAAAGTTAAATAAACAGTGTCAGGGTATTATCATTGATAGGAGAGGAGAAGTAGTGCAAAAAATAAAGGTGCTCGTTGTAGCTGCTTCAGTAACCATGCGTAAACAGATCTCGAACCTAATTTCGGAGGATTCAAGCCTCGAGGTCATTGGAGTAGCTCGAAATGCATCCGAAGCGATCAGCATGGTTCAAAAACTCAGGCCCGATGTCGTGGCTATAGATATAGAAATGCCGGAATTGAACGGTTTGGTAGCACTCACAAGCATAATGTCTCAGCGGCCAACACCTATACTTATCCTGAGCTCCGCTACAAAGGATGGAATAACAGCAACCATTACTGCTCTACAAAATGGTGCAGTGGATTTCATATCCAAGCCGGCTCAATCTTATGGACCTGGTCTATACAGCATAAAAGATGAGTTATTATTCAAAATTAAGAAAGCCGCTGAAATTCCTTTAAGAACTCTTATTCTTAACAATATAAACATCTCCAAAGTGAAAGCTCGACAAGAGAAACAAAACAACGTTAAGAGTGGATGTACAGAAGTTATTGAGCAGATCGTGGGAATTGGATGCGGAGTAGGGGGGCCGAAGGCATTAGAAATCTTAATTTCCTCGCTCCCGGCGAGCTTCCCGTATCCCCTGCTGGTTGTTCAACATATGCCACCTAAGTACACAAAAGCATTGGCGGAACGACTGAATCGGTTCTCAAGTGTACGGGTGGTGGAAGCCAAGGACAAGCAATCGGTGCTCGGTGGAACCGTCTATATCGCTCCAGGTAATTCTCATATGACCATTATTCAGGAGGGGCAGGATCTCAGAATAAAACTTATGAAAAAGCCTGCAGTGAATGGACACTGTCCTTCGGTCGATATCTTGTTTGAGTCTATATCTGCACTAACTGGTCTACAGCAGCATTTAATCCTAATGACCGGAATGGGAAGTGATGGCGCCAAAGGGATGCTGGCTGCTAAACACGCTGGCGCCCAATCAACGCTAGTAGAATCGCAAGAAACTTCTATTGAAAGTGAAATGCCTGAAGCAGCCGCGAAGCTGGGTTGTGTGGATTACGAGCTGCCCTCGCATTTGTTAGCCTCGAAGATTATGGAGGTTACGGGGGAGCTGAGATACCGGAGGGATGCATTTCCATCGGTTTGAAGGGTCTTATTTTACTACTAAAAAAGCGTTGGCAGGATAAAATCCGCCAATGCTTTTTTGTGTTTCATGTTGACACTTTCAAGTGATAACAATTATCATTTACGAAGCAAGAGTAGAGATCATGTAACTCATCGTATACAAGGAGCGAAGAAGGAGAGGTTTGCGATGACTTTAAATATATTGAATATGGAAATTCATGATCTTTTTGATCAATTTACAGAACGGATAGAGGGGCATGTTGAACATAACCAATGGGAACAGCGGCTTACTATTCCTTCACATATTGGTAAGGGAAGCGTCACCCGTACACGGATTCGTCCAGGTATGGAGATTATGTATACGGACATAACTTACGAACAGGATATGAAGCTCCACATTCAAGAAGCTTGTCCGTTGTTTGAACTAAGCTATAATCTAAGCGGAGAAATCTATTGCGAATGGAACGGCAAGGAAAGTTACACGGATAAACAAATGGGCAATGTCCTTTTTCTAGAGGATGTTCAGGTGTATGAAGAGAAAAAAGCAGGTGTCCCCAATCAATTGCTGGAAATACGGTTTGCTCCTAGTGAACTGCTGAATTACGCCGGAGATTTATCGGAGACACAGCAAATGGAAACCTGGCTTAGACATCATCGTGGAAATATTGATCGTTATCCAGATACTGCGGCAATCCGAAAATGTGTCTCCGAAATGATCCACTGTACCTATCATGGAACATTGAGACGTTTATATATGGAGAGCAAAGCCCTTGAATTTATTGCTTTGTTTGGTGAGTCTGATGGTTACGGTTCTATTAGCGATAGTATGACGCTGCGGCATGATGATATTACTAATCTGAAGCGGGTACATGAATTGGTGCAAATCCATTTCGAACAACCGTTATCTATACGTGAGTTGGCTAAGCGGGTAGGTATCAACGAATTCAAGCTGAAAAAAGGCTTCCGCGAATTATTTGGCATGACGATCTTCGAGCTTGTACGTATAAAAAGGATGGAGAAAGCGCTCTGGTATATGGAGGTTGAAGGTTTGAATATAGGGAAAACAGCTGTTTCGGTCGGATATAGCAATGTCAGCAATTTCACGACGACCTTCCGTAAGCATTATGGCTGCAATCCAAGCGAATACTTAAAACGTATCGAACAACAGAGTTTGGAACGAAACAGGCTGTAGGAAGATTTGTAAATGCAGAAAGCTTAAAGCTTCAAGTGTTAGAACATAGGGTTCGGAATCGAACGTTATCTTCTGCATGCTTGAGGTTTTTTTGTGTTTGCTCCCTTATCAAGGAGTGAACCTCCCTTAACAGGTAGAGAAAAAGACCACTCTAAATGATAATAATTTCATAGATTGCAGATAAAAAGGTGGTCATACAATGGGACAACAACAAGTAGATTCACGCAGGTGGTATGCGCTGGGGGTTATTTTACTGCCAACATTACTTATTTCATTAAATACTTATATGATTCAAGTTGCGCTTCCATCTATGCAATATAGCTTGAACGCAAGCTTTTCGGAAGCACAGCTTATCGTTACCGGATTTTCGCTAGGATTAGCTGTGGCGTTGATTATTAGCGGAAAGCTTGGGGATATATACGGCAGAAAACGGATGTTGATGATCGGGGTGAGCGGGTTTACGGTCATGGCAGTGTTAGGCGGATTGACCTCAGATCCGGCACTTCTGATTGTTATTCGGATTGTGCAGGGATTGGCTGCGGCGCTTATTCAACCTCAGGTTCTATCTACGCTGCAGGTCAGTTTTCTGCCAAAGGAAAAAGGGCTTGTTTTCGGCATTTACGGCGCCATGATTGGCATTGGATTTGCATTCGGATTCATCCTCGGAGGTACTATTGTGAATTGGAATCCGTTCGATCTCGGTTGGCGGACAGTATTTTTTTTCAATGTGCCATTTGGACTTCTCGTCCTGCTGTTAATGCCGATTGTACCTGAAACACGGGCTGAGCAGGCGGGCAGTATTGATTGGACTGGAAGCTTCCTACTGCTGATCGGTTTGTTCCTGTTGATCTATCCGTTGTCAGAGGGACAAAAACAAGGGTGGCCGTTGTGGATTTTTGGCTGTCTAATGTTAGCTCTTTTCGTGTTGTTTACTTTTATCTGGGTTGAAAATCGAAAGGGAAAGCAGGGGACGTTACCGTTAGTCGATCTGTCTATTTTCAGAGATCGAACATTTAGCGCTGGTCTGGCAACCGTTCTTGTCCTTTATCTAAGTATGTTCTCTTTCTTTTTTATTTTGAGCTATTATATGCAATTTGGTTTGCACTATAGTGTTCAAGATACGAGTATGGTTTTCTTGCCTATAGGGATAGGCTTTTTTATGACTTCCCTAATCTCGTCTCGAATGGTCAAAAGATGGGGGATGAGTGTACTTAAGATAGGAGCGCTGATGATGGGGAGCTGTAGTCTGCTGCTTATGTTAGAGCTAAATGTGGACGTTACGCAGCTGCTAGACCCTCGTAATATCCTACTATTATTGATATATGGTTTCGGTCTTGGAATGGCTACTACGCCCCTAGTTAACGTCACGCTTAGTTCAGTACCCACAAAGATCACGGGCACGGGTTCAGGCTTGATCACTACCTTTATGTATTTTGCGAATTCGTTAGGAGTGGCGTTAATCGGTATTTTATTCTCCGCTTCGCTAAAGCATTCTCTTTTGGAAGCAGATCTAGCGGATTATGTAAGGGCGTTTTCCTTCTCATTAGCAGCAATCGGAGGACTTGCTTTTACTGGTTTTCTTTGCCTTTGTTTTTTGCGGGAGCGGAAATTGTAGAGGAGGTATCCTGCTTTTTTTGCGCTGTGAGCAATCTAACAAACGAACGCCCTTCTTAGCTTTATAGTAATACCGAGTGATTGAATTCCATTTAATGTAACTCACTCCAAACCTATCAATGAGAAGGTGCCAGGATGTCCATACTGCAAGTAGAGAATCTCTCGAAAGAATATAAAGGCAAAGGCAAAACGAATCGGTTTCGAGCGCTGAACGGGATTAGTCTTAGTGTGGATAGCGGCGAGTTTGTGGCGATTATGGGACCCTCGGGGAGCGGGAAAACAACACTTTTAAATATACTAAGCGGAATCGACACGGAGTATAGTGGGGTTGTAAGAATTGCAGATACTAGTATAAGTGAGATGTCCAAGAACGAGCTTGCGATTTTTCGCCGGCAGCGTATGGGATTCGTTTTTCAGGATTACAATCTGCTGGATAGTCTGACCCTACGGGAAAATATCATGGTGCCCATGGTGCTGGATGATCAAGAGGCAGTAGATATCAATGCCAAGACAGATGAGACGTTATCGCTATTCGATCTGGATGAGGTGAAGGACAAATATCCTTATATGGTTTCAGGGGGGCAACAGCAGCGGGCGGCGATCAGCAGGGCGATTATAAATCATCCAGATGTGATTTTTGCGGACGAGCCGACGGGGAATTTGGATTCCAAAACCTCGAGTACGGTGATGAAGACCTTCGCCAAGCTCAACACTCTAAAAGGAGCAACGATAGTGATGGTCACGCATGATCCTTTTGCGGCCAGCTATTGTAATCGGGTGCTTTTTATCAAAGATGGGAAGGCTCTACTAGAGATTGCTAGAGAGAATAAAGAGCGCAGAGCATTTTTGGATCTGATTCTGGAGAACCTGGCCTTTATTGGAGGGGGAGAAGATGACCTTTAGGAGAATGGCATTTCAGATATTTAAGGCGAATCTTAGAAGATATTTGTTATTTTTCCTATGCAGCAGCTTTACGGTCATGATCTTTTTTACATTTTATTCGCTGTACAGTAATCCTGATTTTAATGACCCTTATCAAGTGAATGGGATGGTGTCAGGTAATTTATATGCTCCTTTTTTGGTGATAAGGGTGTTTGCTGTTCTGTTTATTGTATATGCTCAAATGGCCTTTTTAAAATTCAGAAAAAGCGACTTTGGGCTATTAATGGTACTTGGAATGACAAGCCACAATATCCGCAAAATCATTTTGTTCGAGAATAGCATGATCGCTTTAGCCTCGATTCTCACTGGTTTAGGTACAGGGACAGTTTTCTCCGGTATTTTTTTCTTGATTGTTTCGCTGTTTGTAAATATTGGGGACAGCGCTTTTATACTGACGCCGGATAGTTATCTGTATACCTTTAAATTCTTCGCGGTGATTTACATAGTGGTGATTGCAGTCAATTTGCTACTAACTTTGCGATACAGTATTTTACGTCTTTTAAAAGAGTCCAGAACCGCAGAACGCAACCTGATTCATGGGAAAATCACCGGGGTCATCGGAGTTTTGCTCTTGGGAATCTCCGTTTATAATATGCTCACTCATTACAACCCTTCCGATGCTCGCATGATGTTAATAAATCTGGGAATTAGTATGTTAGGCGTTTATTTGCTGCTGTCAGGACTTGGGGACTGGTTGAAACTTTTTATATCGCGATCAAGCAGAGCATATCACAAGCACCTGCTGTTTAGTTCCAATTTGATCTATACCCTTGGTCGCTCCAAAATAGTGCTTTCTCTTATCACCTTCCTCGTCTTCATCACGATTTCTCTAAGCGGAATTATTTTTTATTTGACCTGGAATGCTGAGGATATTCCGGTTGCAAACAATCCATATGATATTGCCTATTCAGAAGTATTCGGAAAAAATAGCATCTCACCAAAAATACTAAGCGAGATCACGGATCATGGCGCCACGCCGCTGCTTTCACACCAAAAGCTGGAGTATATCGACTTGTTTAATTTCAAAATATTTCTGGACCAGAATATAAACGCATTAATCGGCACTGATTATCATGTGGAGAAAGATCACTTTCTAAATCTGGCCATAGTTGCACAAGGAGAAGAGTGGAAGAATCAAAGACCGGAAATGCCCACCTTTGATCTGATGCTTGCTTCCGGGAAGCATACGCTGTATTCACAAGGTATCCTATTTGACATGGTATTTAACCCTGTGCCGAATCTAATGAATGGTCTTCATATCATTGTAAACGAAGAGGATTATATGGCGCTGAAAGCGGAAAATAAAAAAGCGATCGGTAATCTTCAGCTCCTGAATTTTAAGGATTGGAAAAAAACTGCGGATATAGATGCTAAGTTAAATGCCGCTTTAGCCAAATATAACAAAGACAATACAGAGTCCTGGTATGGCAATGAACGGCAAGAGGCCCTCGTATTCTCTACGAAGTCTAGAATAAGTGACTATCTACAGTTACAGGAGTCTGGCCGATTTGGAATCTTCGTAATTTCATTTGTTGGTTTAATATTTTTCGGCGCCTCCGGGATAGTGCTGCATTTCAGTATTCAGACCGATTTAGAGCGTGAGCGGATCAAATTCAGGAAGCTGAACAAGATTGGAATTACTTCTAAGGACGTGGCTCGCATTATAGGCGGCCCTTTAAAAGTGCTGTTTTTTCTCCCGTATGCATTAGGTATTGCGTTGTCTTCTTTTTATGTTGTTAGTTCTTCCAGGGTTGAAATGTCTACAGCTCTGGAGCCGATGTGGTTTTGTTTGTTAGTAGGCGGAGCGTATCTTTTATTTCAAGTCCTTTTTTATCGTATATACACCAAAATATACACTCACAATATGCTGGCACATATTCAGCTACTCGATATTCCTTTAATAGAACAAAAGGGGATTTCAATTTAATCCCAAATATGATAATATTGGTGCACAAAACGTAGGGGGATTACATTTGAAAAAGATTTTATCCAGAATTGCAGTCGCATTAATGATCTTGACCCTTGTTGCGATAGTCACTTGCTTTTATATTGGTGAATTCACCTATGCGTATGGATTAATTTTGGTGCTGTTTTTCGTATTTGCGGGGATGGGACAGCTCTATAAGCTTAAAAATGATGAGTATATGTACAAAAAACTAAATAACACCGATGAGTATAATGAATATACTAGATGATATAAATTCAACAGAAACTTCTTATGTATAGCCAAACCCCCCACTTTAGACAGTGCCTAAAGTGGGGGGTTTTTGTATGTGCCTATGTTTATTTCTTACCGTTGCGTTCAAGAATCATATCTACGAACAGATCAATCTGTGCGGTAATCGCAATCGGATCATAGCGGTAGTAGGTATCAAAATCATTGTAAAATAGATGATCGTTCTTCGCAGCATCAAGTCCGTTCCAAACTGGAGATTCCTTCAGTTCTTTCAGCTTATCCCCTTTTTTGTCAGGATCATAAGTGGTGAGGAACATGTAGTCAGCTGCATATTCGGGCAATAGCTCCATGGACAGCTGCAACGTTTGGTTGTCGTTGCTGTTCTTAGTAGGCATTTTTAGCTTAAGTGCGTTATAAAGGGCTTGTCCGCCACGGCCAGCATTATTTCCGAAGGTCCATAGCTCCCCTTTATCAGTCAGCTCATAGATTCCAAAAGTATCATTTTCATTTACGACACCTTTAAGCTTCTCGCGGCCTTCAGCAGCCTTTTTCTCAAAGTCAGCAATAAATTGTTCAGCTTTGTCAGGCACACCTACAATGTCACCGAACAGTTTAACAGTTTCATAGATATTTGTAGCGGTTCCGTATGGAATATGAATGGTTGGAGCAATTTTGGATAAAGCATCGTAGTTATCATCGTACATAACGACGATCAGGTCAGGTGTAAGTTCCAGAGCTTTCTCGGCGTTAACCGGAGCACCGACATCTTGTGTGTTTGTGAGCAGGTCTTTCAAGAAGGGATTATCAAAGGTACTAGGTTCGACACCTACAACATTTGCTCCTACGGAGAGCAACTCCCCACCATAATAATCTGTAATAATCCGCTGTGGTTTTACAGGTATCTGTACAGTACCTTTAGTGGTTTCATAGCTACGCATTTCAGCTGCTGAAGCCTCAGGAGCAGCCGTTGGCTCAGTGCTTGGTGCTTTAGTTGCTTCTGTTGTCTTATTAGATGAAGCGTTGTTCGTTCCCCCGCAAGCTGTCACAAATACAGACAATAACATTATGAGTGCCAGGATGGGGAAGAGGGTCTTTCTTTTTAGCATGATAAACCTCCCTATATATATGTACCAACAAATAATAATGAGAATCATTATCACTATTATTTTCAATTTGAACTTTATCAAATCCTAGAATTCCTGTCAATGCAATAAAATAAATGCCTCCTATTAAATCTATCTATTGCCAAACCTAGGAAGGCTCATTTACAATAGCATAGTGATAATGAGAATCAATTTCATAGAAATAGGGTGGCATTCATGAATCAACAGATATCTTCCAAGATTAGACCTAATAAAGGGTCAGCCATACAAGAGTTCCGTTCACGTCCTTGGGCTGCCACGTTAATCTTGGTTGGCGGTCTGGTACTATTAGCACTAGGTATCGCTGTTTCAGTCTCCTTCGGAGCGGCTGATATTAAGCTTTCTGTGGTGTGGGCAGCCGTGTTTCACTTTAATCCGGAGATCATGGATCATCAGATTATTAGAGAATTACGATTACCCCGTGTACTTGGCGGGGCCATGATAGGGGCAAGCTTTGCAGTTGCGGGTGCCATTATGCAGGGGATGACCCGAAATCCACTCGCAGATTCAGGTTTGATGGGCATTAACTCAGGCGCAGGATTTGCGCTGGCGCTTTGTTTTGCATTTTTCCCGAATTTATCGTTTATGTATTTGATCCTATATTCCTTCGTTGGTGCCGGAGTAGGGGCTGGGGTTGTGTATGGGGTCGGATCATTGGCCAAGGGAGGGCTGACTCCTGCTCGTCTGGTGCTGGCGGGTGCTGCTTTTAGTGCACTGCTGTCAGCGCTGAGTGAAGGGGTAGCTTTATATTTTCATATTGGGCAAGATTTGGCTTTCTGGTATGCGGGAGGCGTGGCTGGGACGAAATGGATTCAGCTTAAAGTCATGTTCCCTTGGATAGGAGCGGCGTTAATTGGGGCTATGGTATTATCCCGGTCGATCACAATGCTCAGCCTAGGTGACGATGTTGCTAAAGGGCTTGGCCAGCGCACAGGGCTTGTTAAGCTGGCAGGGACTTTAATTGTATTGATTCTGGCTGGATCATCAGTTGCCGTAGTAGGAGCCGTTGGGTTCATTGGACTAATTATTCCCCATTTGACCCGTTTTTTTGTAGGTGTGGATTACAGATGGATCATTCCATGTTCAGCTATTCTAGGCAGTCTGCTTGCAGTATTTGCAGATTTAACAGCGCGGATGATTAATCCCCCTAATGAAACGCCGCTGGGAGCCATTATTGCACTGATCGGTGTACCGTTCTTCCTTTATCTTGCACGTAAAGAAAGGAGGGAACTGTAATGATAGAGAAAACTTCATTCGATTCCTTCCAAGCCGCCAAAAATAAACGTGGCTTAGTTATAATGATTATTTTAGCTGTACTGATTGTTATTGCTTTTATTATTAGTATGAATACAGGATACATACGTTTGACACCTATGGAGCTGCTTAATACGTTATTCGGTAAAGGGACGGATAAGCAAGAGTTAATCTTGTTTCAATTTCGGTTACCGCGTATTGTGATCTCCGTTCTGATAGGCGCAGGTTTGGCTGTATCCGGAGCTGTGATGCAGGGCGTCTTTCGTAATGCTTTGGCCGACCCCGGCATCTTAGGGATTAACGCTGGCGCAGGAATTATGGTTATGCTGTTAATTTCTTTTTACCCAACGGCAACCGCGGCTCCGGTGTATCTGCTGCCTATGGTAGCGTTTGTTGGTGCGGCAATTACTGCTGCCTTGATTTATGTCTTAGCTTATAAACGGCATGAAGGAATAAAACCCATGCGCCTGTTGCTGACTGGTGTAGCGGTTGCAGCTGGAATGAGTGCAGCGATGATCGTGCTGACTCTTCGGCTGGATCCGGAGAAGTATCAGTTTGTGGCTACTTGGCTTGCCGGGAGTATTTGGGGCACAAGCTGGAAGTTTGTACTTTCTTTACTTCCGTGGATCGTAATTCTCGTGCCGTATGTCATCTATAAAGCAAGGGTAATGAACGTCCTTAATTTGGGTGAACAGACAGCCGTAGGACTTGGGGCTGCTGTAACCAAAGAACAATTCCGGCTTCTTGCGGCTGCGGTTGGTCTAGCTGCGGCAAGTGTTGCTGTGAGTGGCGGGATTGGCTTTGTCGGCCTTGTCGGCCCCCATTTGGCGCGACGGCTAGTTGGACCCAAACATCAGCTCATGCTGCCAACCTCAGCGCTGCTCGGCTCACTGCTAGTCATTATAGCGGATACCATTGGACGCTGGATCTTACAGCCATCTGAGATCCCCACTGGAATCGTTGTTGCTGTAATTGGAGCGCCATACTTTTTGTATTTGCTAGCCCGTACTAAATCTTGATGAAAGAAGATGGTCACTCACCGGAAGGAGCGAATTTTTACAATGTTGCGTCGTTTTTTTGCTTACTATAGACCCTATAAGGGATTGTTTATTCTTGACTTCTCCTGTGCTATTGCTGCTGCACTGCTGGAACTAGTCTTCCCGTTGGCCGTTAACCGGGTAGTGGATGATATGCTGCCAAGTGGGAATTGGAAATGGATTCTCTATTCTTGCCTCGGTTTGCTGGGGATCTATATCGTCAGCGCCTTTATGCATTTTGTCGTCACTTATTGGGGGCATAAGCTGGGGATTAATATCGAGTCGGATATGAGAAAAAAGCTGTTTGATCGTGTACAGAAGCTCTCTTTCAACTTCTTCGATAATAATAAAACAGGCCATTTGGTCTCACGGATGACAAATGATCTGATGGACATCGGTGAGATTGCCCACCATGGTCCTGAAGATTTATTCATAGCAGTGATGACGCTGCTGGGTGTATTCGGTATCATGCTTAGCATTAATTGGAAATTAGCGATTCTGACCTTTGTAATTGTCCCGCTGATGATTTATTTATCCATGTACTTCAGTCGCAAAATGTCCAAAGCGTTCCACATTATGTTCGCGGACATTGCTGACTATAACGCACGCGTAGAGAACAATGTAAGCGGGATCCGTGTTGTGCAAGCTTTTGCTAATGAGAATCATGAAATTTCCCGCTTTGCGGTTAATAACGAACGCTTCCGTATTACGAAGCTAATGACCTACCGAATTATGGCTTGGAATTCATCCTTTAGCTTTGTGCTCATGAAGCTGGTCTCGTTATTCGTTCTTGTGTGCGGAACCTATTTTGTAATCCAGAAGCAGATGACCTACGGTGAATTTATTGCCTTTGTGATGTTGTCTAATGTCTTCTTAGGACCTTTGCAACAGATTAATTCGGTCATTGAGACCTATCCTAAAGGGATCGCTGGTTTCAAACGTTATCTTGAACTGCTGGAGACGGAGCCAGATGTTGATGACGCAAAAGACGCTAAGCCAGTGTCTCATCTGTCAGGGAATATAACCTTCCAGGATGTAGCTTTTGCTTATAGTGATAAGGAAAAGGTGCTAACCAATGTGAACTTATCGATTTCAGCAGGAGAGACCGTTGCGCTTGTGGGTCCATCCGGTGCTGGTAAGACAACACTTTGCAGCTTGCTGCCACGCTTTTACGATGTAAGCGAAGGCAACATCTCTATTGATGGAATAGATATTCGCTCCATGACGTTAGAATCACTTCGTTCCCATATCGGGATTGTACAACAAGATGTATTCCTGTTTGACGGAACTATCCGTGAGAACATTGCTTACGGCAGATTGGGAGCTTCCGATGAAGAAATCTGGGAGGCTGCTGGGCGCGCTCAGCTGGAAGAACTGATTAAATCTCAGCCCGCCGGGCTGGATACAATGATCGGAGAGAGAGGCGTCAAGCTTTCTGGCGGCCAGAAGCAGAGGTTGTCCATCGCCCGGATGTTCTTGAAGAATCCGACGATTCTCATTCTGGACGAAGCTACATCTGCACTGGATACTGAAACGGAGTCCGCTATACAAGAGGCGCTCGCAGAGTTGTCTGAGGGACGCACAACACTTGTTATTGCTCATCGCCTTGCAACGATCAGAAATGCGGACCGGATTGTTGTCGTTGCGGAAGGTGGCATCGCAGAACAAGGTAAGCATGAGGAACTGCTGCAGACTGCCGGAATTTACAGCCGATTGCATGAAGCGCAGTTTGGAGCTTAAGTAGCTGAAGGGATCACTAGAATATAATTTTGGAGGGACACAATGAATAAACAACTGGAATTATACGATGTAACCATTATTGGTGGCGGACCTGCTGGGATGTATACAGCTTTTTATAGCGGAATGAGAGACTTGAAGACAAAGCTAATTGAAGCGAAGGATGAGCTCGGAGGAAGAATGCTTATCTATCCCGAAAAAATGATCTGGGATGTAGGAGGCGTAACCCCAACTCTTTGTCATCAACTAATCGGTCAGCTCAAGGAGCAGGCTCAAACCTTCGATCCGACTATTGTGCTGGGTCAGCAAATTATGAATCAAGAGAGACAAGAGGATGGAACGTACATCCTGACCTCTTCTACTGGGGAACAACATTGGACCCGCACAGTCATTTTGGCCATTGGTTACGGAATTCTGCAGATGGCAAAGCTTGAAATTGAAGGTGCAGATCGTTATGAGGTGACAAATCTTCATTATACCGTTCAAGAGCTGGAGCCGTTCCGCGGTAAAAGAGTGCTAATCTCCGGTGGAGGCAACTCCGCAGTAGATTGGGCGAATGAATTGGAGCCTATCGCTGCAAGTGTGACGATTGCACATCGCCGTGAACAGTTTGGCGGGCATGAGAAAAACATTGTACGGATGAAGGAATCCTCAGTCAATGTCCGTGCGCCATATGCAGTAAGCCAATTACACAGCAGTAATGGTGAAACGATAGATCAGGTTACGATCAGTCATATAGAGACAGGTGAAACAGAGCAGTTTGAAGTGGATGCTGTCATTGTGAATCATGGTCTGAAAAGCGATTTTGGTCCGTTAAAAGAATGGGGCCTTGATATGGGCGAATGGTGTGCGAATGTAACTGATAAGCTAGAGACTAATCTTCCGGGTATATTCGCAGCAGGTGACTTTGTGGATTATGCAAGCAAGGTTCGTTTGATCGCAGGTACTTTCACTGATGCGGCTCTGGCGCTTAATAGCGCTAAGCTGTACATAGACCCAACCGCGGCCAAAGTCGCTTACGTATCTTCTCACAATGAACGGTTCAAAGAGAAGAATAAAGCGCTTGGAGTCGTTGACGACCACTAAGGATAGAGGCTTTTCAAACCATAAAATCTGAAGTTTTATATAAGGCGTATAGGGGATCTTATCCATTTCGAGCGGAGAGGAACCTTATACGCTTGCTTTATATTTTATGAGTTATTAAGTCTAGAAGTCTGGAAGGGAGCAGGAATGAAGCTATCTAATAATAACCCGGTTCATAGAATTTATCTGTTAAAAGAGGCAGGAAAACGCCAATGCGGCGGCGGTCACATTAGTAAACCCCAGATTGCCCAGTCCCCACTCTTCCTGACACCAATAGAAGCTATCGTTCAAATAACCATAGAAGGAGAGACAGTAGCTCTTAAAAATGGTGAAATTCTTTTTCTAAGCGCAGGTGCGACTTATCAAATTAATGCTCCATTAGAGACCGTTATCTCTGTTCTAGCAATCTCCTATGAGGTATATGGGCTAAGTAATAGCACGGAGCAAGAATTGGTCTATGGACTTTGCCGTGAAATTTTTCCGGTCAATGGGATTTTACCTATACGTACGACAAATAAAATAACCCGCTTATTCAGCGAATTGGAAGACGTTGCTGCCAATAATTTAGAAACACAGGCAGATAGAATTCAATCCTTGCTGCATCAGCTACATCAATTGGTCGTAGAGGCTGATGCTGAAGCAGACATTACGGATAGTTCATATTTCAGAATGCTCTCTTTTATCCACCAGAATTTGCAAAGGGAGATTACGCGGGAGATGATGTCTCGAATGATGGGCTTCAATCCTCGTTATTTCTCAGTATGGTTCCGCAAGCAGACGGGTTGGAGCTTCACCGAATATGTAGCGCATTTAAGAGTAAATAAAGCGAAAAAACACTTGATGTCCAGCAAAGCAACCATACAGGAAATTTCGCAAAAAGTAGGCTATACAGATGGACTATATCTGAGCCGCAAATTCAAGCAAGTCACCGGGATGACCCCAACAGAGTTCCGTTTGCGTCCCAAACCAAAGCGGATAGTAGCGTTGCAATTTTTAGGGGATTTACTTGCGCTGGGTGTGAAGCCTGTCGCGGTTGAAGAAGATGTGATGAATTACTCCTTGCTTTTGCTGCCGGAACTGGCGGGTGTACGATCATTTGAGTTGCAGGGATGTCCGGAGGAAGCAGAATGGCCTGGGCTGGAAGCCGATTTAGTTATTGCACCAACCTATCTGAGCCCCCGTCAGCTTAAATGCATGGAGAGGTTGGGTCCACTAGTTACGGTAGAGTGTGATAAAATGGACCGCTTGGAACAGATTCGTTTATTCGGCAGACTGCTGGGAGAAGAGGAGCGGGCAGAGGCATGGATAAGGCACTATCATTTGAAAATAGATTTGGCCAAGCAGCGCTTGTCCTCACTAATTGAATCTGGTGAAACGGTAGCGGTGTATGAGATCAGGCAAGATAACAGTATTTATATCTGGAATCATACAGCCCGCGGGGTGTACAATCTGTATCCAATGCTGGGGTTAACTCCACCGGACAAGGTAAGGTCAGATGTTCTGGAGCGGAATGATCATTTATGCATCTCACTGTCGGAATTACCAATATACGCGGCTGACCATATGTTTGTGGTTGTATCAGGACAAGAGGACTGGATGTCGAGGACACGTAAACGGATTAGTAAAAGTGCGGTTTGGCGCAATCTTCCAGCATTCAGGAATGAACGCATATATTACCTGAAGCTTGAGGAATTTTGGGGCAGCGAAGGGCTTGCGCTCGAACGCCAATTGGAGATACAGACAGATTTGTTAACCGGCCATAATTTAAGCTGACAATCGTCCATAGCAAAATTGATGTATTAGCGTGTATATATGTTTTCCCGCGGAGACGGTATATTAAACAAAGATCTAAATGATATTGATTATCAATATCATAATAATATAAAGTCTCAAGGGGGATTTTCATTGTACAAAATAATATCGTTAGGAAAAACAAGCATGATAGCCGTTATGCTTACGCTGGTGCTGCTGTTGAGCGCATGCGGACAAGCAGCTAATCAGGGGAATGCTCCAGCTAGCACGTCGGCTGAAGTGGCTAAAAGCACTAATGATTCTGTAGTTGCCAGCTCGGAGCCGGCTGCTGATGTAGAGTACTGGACATACGAAAGCGATAAAGGCCCGGTGCAGATTCCACGCAATCCACAAAGAGTTGTGATCCCGGTACAAGACTTTATTGGTGATCTTCTGACGCTTGGCGTGACGCCCATTGCCGTTGCCGGGAATGACATCTTGAACCATCCATATTTCAAAGAGGCACTGACCGGTGTTGAAGTAGTAGGCGATGACATGACGGTGTCCCTGGAGAAAATAACGAGCCTCGAACCGGACTTGATTATCACCTATCAGGAAGATACCTATGAGCAAATCTCTAAGATTGCTCCAACGGTCTTTATTCCTTGGGGCAAATACGACTATAAAGAACGATTGATCGAGATCGGGAAAATCTTGAACAAGGAGCAGCAGGCTGTAAAGTGGGTGGCGGATTTCAATCAGAAGCTGGAAGCGAAGAAAGCGGAATTGGCTGATCTGATCGCAGCTGATAAAAAAGTGGCGATCTTTGAAATTGCCGGTAAAGAGCTGTATTTATACGGTTCGTCATATGGGCGTGGTGGAGAGATTATATACAACGGATTGGGGCTGCATGCACCTGATCTTGTCCAAGAGGCAGCCTTTAAAGAAGGCTGGGCTTCCCTCTCACTCGAAGCGTTGCCCGAGTACTTAGGTGAAGCTGATTATATCTTCCAAGGCTTCAGCCGTGGTGTGGAGCAGGATAAGCTGGACATTCTGGACAGTGTCTTCTGGCAAAGCCTACCTGCTGTTAAGGCGGGTCATGTATTCACCTACGATCTTAAAACTTATTATCTCTCCGATGCTTATGCGCTGGACAAGCAGCTGGATGAGATAGTTACGTTGCTGAAGTCTCTTCAATAAGTTAATTTCAAAAGAGTAAAAGGGGATGTTCGCGGAGCTATAGTAGCTCAGGGACATCCCTTTTGCGTATTCATTTTTCAATCTAAGGCAGATTACAAATTCCATTAGTTGCATAAAAAAGCAATCAAGAACAAATAGTATGGGCAGGAGGTGTTGATTATGGAACCCTTGAACTCTACTATTTTGGACGATAATCTTAAAGAGCTTCAAGAAAGACTTGGCCATAGCCCTGATATTGTTATTCGTAGAATTAAATCCACCACCACACAGGTTGAGGTAGCTGCTGTATATATTGAGGGGTTAATAGAAAAATTGATGGTCAATGAGTTCGTGGAGCATGCGATGTCGTTTGATAAACTAAGTGAAGAACACCCGGTGGTAAAATCCGCTGAAGATATCTTTTTGTATATGAAAGAAGTGGCGAGAGGAATCGGAGAAGAACAGACGCTTGAAGATTGGGATGTGCTTTTTGAGGCTTTATTCTCTGGAGATACCATTCTTTGGGTCAACGGGATAAGGGAAGCTATCAGAGGGAATACAAGCGGCGGTGAGGTTAGAACGGTATCGGACGCTACAACTCAAGTAGCCATTCGTGGCTCCAAGGAAGGTTTCACAGAATCTATTGGGACGAATATCTCTCTAGTGCGCAGGAAAATAAAAAGCCCTAATCTCTGGGTAGAGTCGATGAAGATAGGTGACGTCACGCAAACGAATGTATCTATTATGTATATTCATGGAATCGTCAATGATAATACCTTACAGGAGCTCAGAACTAAGCTGCAAAGCATTGATATAGACGGGATTCTGGAATCTGGATACATTGAGCAATTTTTAGAAGACACTCCCTTTTCCCCATTCCCAACATTATATAATACGGAACGTCCTGACAGTGTTGCAGGAAATCTTTTAGAAGGACGAGTTGCTATTTTTGTGGACGGGACCCCGTTTGTGCTGATTGCACCTACAACCTTTTTTATGTTTTTACATGCCGTAGAAGATTATTACCAGCGTTATGATATTACGACTTTGATCCGATTATTGAGATTTATTTGCCTTGTTATTTCGTTATTTGGCCCAGCACTCTTTATTGCGATTCTAAATTTTCATCAAGAAATGATCCCAACAGCCCTACTTATTAACTTTGCTTCGCAAAGGGAGGGGGTTCCATTTCCGGCTTTTATTGAGGCTATGCTGATGGAATTTACTTTTGAGATTATACGTGAAGCAGGAATTCGTATGCCATCCCCTATAGGTCAAACTGTATCGATCATTGGGGGCTTAGTGTTAGGACAGGCAGCCGTACAAGCCGGTATTGTCTCTCCTGCAATGGTTATTGTAGTTTCACTTACAGGAATATCCAGCTTTGCTACTCCTGCTTTTAATATGGCTCTTTCCATACGCATCTTGCGTTTCATCATTATGTTTATCGCAGCCTTTATGGGGCTTTATGGAATAACGATCTTTACTTTTATTTTGGTTGCTCATATGTGCAGCTTGAAATCGTTGGGTTTTCCATATATGTCTCCGTTTGGTCCTTTTATCGCTGAGAATCAGAAGGACGCGATCTTGCGTGTGCCCTTGAAATATATGAAAACTCGGCCGCGTCTTATTAGCCAAAAAAATAATACTCGACTTAAGGTGAATGATGGAAAGCCGGGGAGTGGCAAATGAAGGTCGGATGGATGATGCGTTCATTTATTTGTATATGCTGCTTAATGTTGCTGACAAGCTGCTGGAACAGTCGGGAGTTAAACAATTTAGGCATTGTGACCGGTATAGGTGTGGATAAAGTGCCGAATAAAGAGGAATATCATGTTACTTTTCAGATTGTGAATCCATCCTCAACAGCCACAAGTGCAGGAGCTAGCACCGGACAACCCACGGTCACTATTTATTCTTCTACGGACCGTACGATCTTTGGTGCTTTTCGCAAGACTTCAAAAAAGGCGGCAAGACAGATGTTTTTTGCACACACGCAGCTATTAGTTTTAGGCGAATCTACAGTGAAGAGCGGTATTGATGGGATTTTTGACATCTTTGAAAGGTCCCATGAGCTGCGGCTCAACACGAATGTTATTGTAGCCAGAGATACGGAAGCATCCTCTATTCTGAAACTATTGCTTCCCGTAGAAAGCCTGCCTGCAATTGGGATTATTAAAAAGAGTAAAAATACCGCTAGAATATATGGAGAAAGCCGGGATATCAATGTTTTTGAGCTAATTAATGGTATCAGTGGGGAAGGGTCAGTGGTGATATCCGGAGCCAGAATTCTTGGAGACGCTGAAGAAGGAACTAAAAAATCCGGGATGGAGCAAACTCAAGTAAAAGCACTTGTCACAATGAGCGGGCTAAGCGTATTGAAAAAAGGGGTTCTTCAGGGATGGCTGGATGGACCTCTTGCCCGGGGGGCACTGTGGGTACAGAACGAGATTAATGAAACCAGTATTAATGTAGATTCAGATGAGGCTAAAGATTCGATAGCTGTGAACATTAATTATTCAAAAACAAAAATTAAGATTGAACTCCGCAATAAAATACCCGTCATTCATGTGAATGTTGTGGAAGAGGGGACACTTAATGAGACTCAGAGTTATATTGAGCTAAGTGATAGAGAGGTAATCGTTCAATTGGAACAACAAGTGGCTCTTAAAACTAAACAGGAAATAACCCAAGCCTTACAGGCTGCTCAAACTATGAAATGCGATATTTTCAATTTTGGGAATGAACTGAAGCGCACAAATCCAAAAGCATGGGAGACTGTTAAGGACGATTGGGAGTCAGTGTTCGCGGAAGCGGAAGTCGACGTTTCTGTGGAGGCATATATTCGCAGTGTAGGAATGAGATTAGAGCCGCAATTGTTAAAGGAAAAATGACAGGGTTTAGTTGAGAAAGGTGGGAGAAGGCCACTTTATGAAAAAAGAAACCATCAGCGCGAGTCAATTATTTGCTTTGATTTTTTTGTTTGAATTGGGAACGGCCCTTGTGGTACCGATTGGACTTGAAAGTGGCCATGCTGTCTGGATTGCTATTCTGTTAGCTTTGCCCGGTGGACTTCTTTTGTATTTGATTTATGTTTATTTATACCGGCAATATCCGGGCATGATTATTAGCGGGTATACAAGAAAGATACTGGGCAATGTTATAGGCTGGCCGTTAAGCTTAACATACATTCCAATCCTTCTCTTCAATGGCTCCCGAAATCTGCATGAATCAGGTGAGTTGTTAATAGCTGCTTCTTACGACAGAACACCCGTGTTCATCATTTATGCAATGATGGTTGTTGCGGTAATTTACATCTTAAACAAGGGGATTGAGGTGTTTGCGCGGACAGCTGAGATTTATATGCTGATTATAATATTGTTGGGCTTGACCAGTTGCTTTTTGGTTATTGCCGCCGGACTTGTAAAACTAGATAACTTGTTTCCGTTACAGGCCTCGGATTGGAAGAATGCATTAAAATCAGCCTATCTGAATATATGGCTATTTCCGTTCGGGGAGATGGTATGTTTCACTACGATTTTACCTCATATCAAAAAAACCAAGGTAGCAAAAAGAACCGGAATCATCGCAATGACTTTATGCGGATTATTACTCAGTTTTACCCATGCCATCGAAATATCCGTTCTAGGAACAGAAATCTACAGTAGAGCCAATTTTCCGATGTTCACTACGATAACGTTAGTAAACCTGGCTAATTTCATTCAACGTTTGGACGCGCTTGTGCTCTTAACCTTAATCATTGGAGTATTTTTTAAAATGTCAGTATATTGCTATGCTGCAATGGTAGTCACTGCAGATCTATTCAAGGTGCAAGACAGCAGGAAGCTCGCTGTTCCCGTTGGTATTGTTGTTTTGTTCGGGGCTTTTATTAGTTCAGCGAATTATCCGATACATATGGACGAAGGAAGGATATTTCTGAAATATATTTTGCCGTATTTCTGTGCCGCTGTACCTATTCTCTTGTGTATCGTTCATTACATCCGCAGAAAATTAGGAAGCATAGGTTAGTTTATTTTATTTGATGGATTTATTGCTCCTATTTCGGATAGAGGATGTAATTGTATTAACAAAAGGTAAGGAGATAAAAACGAGCATAGTTATTGATTCCTGTATGCTTGTAGCTGCAAAGGAGTCATAGATCGTCCGCATTGAAGTGGTGAGGGTTTCTCCTGATAAAAGGTCGATGATTACTGCCATCAGCAACCCCATAAAAGCAAGCATGAAATATAGTGATAGTAATTTCATAATGATCAACTCCATTTGCTAGATTAATCTTAGGCTAAATGTATTATTACCTCTTGAGTGTTTTTGTAGTCAAAAGAAATAACAAATCCCCTACAGCTCCAACGTTGTTGGAAGCAGTAGGGGATTCTAATTTAAGCGCATTTTATTGTGTAAGCCAAGCAGCCAGCTCTTCGGTCTGGGATAACACGGCAATTGGATCATAGTACCAGGACCGTTCTTCTTTCCATACATAGAGATGGCCATTTTTGACAGCGGGTAGGCTACTCCAGATTGGATCAGCTTTGTAATCAGCTTCTGTACGGTTATTGGAAGTTAAGATAATATAATCTCCTGCGTATTTAGCGAGTGCCTCTGTAGAGATTTCCGCCCATTGCTTCTCCATAATTTCTGCGGCCACAGCTGTAGGGGGCTTGCGACCCAGCGCCTGATAGACAGGCTGTCCGCCTCGGCCAAAGTTATCGCCATAGGCCCAAATGGATTTGCCGCCGTCTTCCATGATGGAAAACGTTGCATCTGCAGGGAGTACTTTGTCTACTTTGGCTTTAGCTTCAGCTATCCGTTTGTCGTAATCTGCAAGCCAGCTTTTGGCTTCCTCTTCTTTACCAAGGAGTTCTCCGAAATAGGTTAATTCGGCATGAGCATCTTTCAGATCACCATATGGCACAACGATGGTTGGAGCAATTTTGCTTAGTGCTTCATAGCTTTCAGCTTGTCCAGAAATAATCAAATCAGGATTAAGTGCGATGATTTTTTCAGGTGACATTTTGCCGTAAGTTCCAGTGTCTGCAACTCCAGTAAGTGCCTCCTTAAAATACATATTCTCCAGTGTTAATCCGGGAGCACCAACAGGGATGGTATCTAGCGCAATCAGACTGCCCAGATATTCCTCAGCGACAATCCTTTTAGGTTGAACAGGAATTTCAATATCACCATTTATAGTAGTGACCTTTTTTAGAGCAGCTGTTTCCGTAGTTTCTGTTGGTTGACTAGTTTCGGTAGGTGCTGTAGTAGCCGATGATGTGTTGCTGGTGTTACTGCCAGTATTCCCCACAGAATTATTGGAATTCCCGCAAGCTGATACGACTAGAATTAATGCCAGCATGAGGGGAAAAAGAAGCCAATGGGATTGTTTGGTGCTATTTTTTCCTGGATTATGCAATTTGTTGTTCCTCCTATGTATATTGATTATCATTCTCAATAAGAACTTTACAAGCTTCACCGGGTATTTACTATGGACGGATATGATCTCAGCTTATGCAAATTTATGATGTCATTACCCGTAGCAATTCTTGAAGCTGTGCCTGTGAGGACAGTGGGTCAAATCCGTAGAACATATCACCTTGGTTCAGAATATATACCCGTCCGTTACGTACTGCATCTAATTGCTTCCAGGCTTTAGAATGTAGTAGGCGAGTAAAACGTTGTCTTCCCTCAGATGATGAAGGGATGCTGGTGATAATAATATGGTCAGCAGGGAACGATACGATATCCTCAATGGATGCCTCTAAGTACCCGGAATCTGTGATCCCTTTTTCAATAATTACGGAGGGGGGCTTGAAGCCAAGATCACCGTATAGAATTTGGCAACCTCTGCCGAAGCTGCTACTGAAACAGTAGGCGGATCGGGAGCTAACCTCCCACACGATAGCCGTACCTCTCTCCATTCCTATTGCATGGTTTAATAACCCGTTGGCGGTAAGACAAAGTCTGTCATAATGACTTAACCATTGTTCAGCACGCTGTCGTCGATTCACAACCTCGGCAATCAGAGCAAATTGCTCTCGCCAACTCATTTGCATAAAGGGCAGCTCAATAACCGGAGCAACAGGAGTCAGAATCTTATTGTCGGGTAGACTGTAGCCGATAATGACGTCTGGTTTTACCGCAGCTACTGAGTCATAGAGTAATGAAAATTTACCTTCGCTCATTTGAAGCTGCTTGGAAGCGGGAACTTGTTCCAAGCTATGCTGCCATTCGGAATAAACCCCGAGTTGAGGCATGATTTCCAGTACTCGCAGGCTAGCGGTGTGATTATAGTTCAAGGCAACGACCCGTTTATTCTTATTCTGGTAGGCTTTAGGTGAAACGCCAACAAGCTGCTTGAATTTTCGGCTCAAATAAGTTCCCTCTTCGTAACCAACCTCATGTGCCAAAGTAGTCAGATTGGGGGAACTGGTGAGAATTCGTTGCTGGGCTTTTCGGATTCTTAATAGTGTAATATAAGCACTGAAGGATAGACCTATTGATTTGCGAAAGGCTCGCGAAAAGTGCTCAGGGCTCACTTCAGCTAAAGCAGCCATTTGATCCCGTGTGATATCTTCATTGTAATGAGCTTCTATATACTCCGTCACTTGCTCCATCCAACTGCTTGATCTTTCTTTACGGGATGTCAGTTCACTATGAAGCTCCACTAGGAACTGGGTGAATAGCTGCTGGACCCTAAACGGCTTTTGCTTATCAGCGTCTATCCAAGCACTGTAAAGCTCACCTGCCAAGGCTGTCAAACGTGTAGAGGCATGGTGGACAGGGGAGTTGTCATTTATAAAAATGTCCTCATCTTTACTCTGGGGTATACAGGAATACTCCATCCATATCCCCTTTAACTGTAATTCAGGTTCCATCTTCAATAAAGAAGAACTACTAAGGGCTATTAAGCTTCCGGCCATGACCTTGTGTAGCTTACCGTCTATTTCAAGAAAACCTTTCCCATCCCAGATCATCATAAGGCTGGAATTAGTAGAAGAAATGTTTGAGGCTGTGTAGTTGGTTATTCCCGATAAGCTGATGACCCGAAGGGGCATATAAAAAGGATGGGATGAATAAGGCATCCCGTCGGATTGGATCTGCATGTAGTAATCCCCTTCTTTTCATTGATAATCATTCTCATTTATAGTATAACAGTCTTTCTTACTATTGACTATAATGATGCTTATGATAGTGTTTAAAATAATCCACGAACGGAATAGGGTTAGCTGATAAGAAGGGGTTGAAGTCATCCATGACGACCTGGAATTTACAAGGAACTGTAAGTCACTTATTAATATGTACCGGTAGCAGCTGCAAGAAACACAAAGGTGAAGAGGTAGCTGAAGCGATAGAAGATGAGATTGAGAAGCAGGGCGCACAAAGTCTTATACATACGACTGTGACCCGTTGTAATGGAAGATGTTCAGATGCTTGTGTGGTGATCGCTTATCCCGAAGGTGTGTGGTACAAAGAGATTACACCTAAGCTGGCGAAATCATTAGTGCGGAAACATTTGCAGGGGGAGAAGCTTGAAGATCACGTGTTATACACCTATGATGGACAATTGATTGCTTCAAATGAAAAGGACGCTAAAGGGAAAAAGAAAAAATAGCAAGGCTTGGGAGTACCTTTTAGTTGCGGTTCTAACCCTGTACAGAGGAATATCTCGTGCAGGGTTATTTATTTATAAACAGGGGAGGATTATGATTGAATCGGATCATGACCAGACTCGTAATAGGACTGTGTGCTTAATTAAGGACATCAAATTTGACTTGCAGGGCTAACGTTGACTATGCTATTAAAAAGTGAATGAAATAACACAGTATATATGATGGTTTATAGGGGAGAGGGTACGATGGAGAGGCTGCAGGTGTGGCCAGAGAAGTTCAAAAAATTTTTTCTGAATAATAAATTTGTAGTAGTGCTGCTCATTATGCTGCTGGTTGGAATTAATATTCTGGTATTCTCCAAAATACCGTTTATTTTTAAGCCGATATCAGTATTGCTGCACACCGTGGCCGCACCATTATTACTGGCAGGTATAGCTTATTATTTGCTGAATCCGTTGGTAGATCGGATGGAGAAAAGATCCCGAATAAAACGTGTATATGCAATAATCATCCTATATTTGTTGATTGCTGGTATCATCACGCTGGTTTTGTTTATGGTCATTCCAATTATACGGACTCAGCTATCAGGATTGATCGACAATTTTCCAAGGTATAGTGAATTAATTCAAGAACGGTTTATGGATCTGACCGGAACGGAGTTCTTTGGGCAAGTTCAAGACAGTATCGGAACGAACCTTAGTGAGATAACATCTAAGATAACAGCGTGGGGCAGTTCTTTTCTGAATAATGCCTTGACGGGTGTTGGCAGCTTTGTAGGAGCCCTTACAGAGATTGTCTTGGCGGTTGTAACGACGCCATTTATTTTGTTCTACTTGCTTCGCGATGGGAAAAAATTGCCGGATTATATTCTGAAGTTTGTACCTACTTCTCTGCAGCCGCAGACTCGTATGGTCATGTCGGAGATGAACAGTCAGGTATCCTCTTACATACGCGGGCAAATTATTGTCAGCTGCTGTATTGGTCTGCTGCTCTATATTGGCTATTTAATCATTGGTTTGGAGTACTCTCTCGTTCTGGCTATTGCTGCTGCTTGTACAGCAGTTGTTCCTTATCTGGGCCCGGCAATCGCGATTACACCTGCCCTAATTGTGGCGATGGTCACTTCTCCATTTATGCTGCTGAAGATGATTATCGTGTGGACGGCTGTTCAGCTGATTGAAGGAAAATTCATCTCACCACAGATCATGGGCAAGACGTTGAAGATTCATCCGATAACCATTATTTTTGTAATTATATTCGCAGGTAAAATGTTTGGGATTCTGGGGATTATCCTTGCAGTTCCGGGTTATGCGGTACTTAAGGTGGTATTTACACATCTTTTTGAATGGTTCCGGTTTCGATCCGGCTTATATAAACAGATTGAAGAGAATAAGGAATAATGTGAAAGGGTGAAATGTAATGGGAGGACCAATAGCAGTAACCTCTTACGGTAAGCTTCAAGGAATACAGGAGGGGGACGTGAACATTTGGCGCGGGATCCCTTTTGCAGCCCCACCTGTTGGAGAACTTCGGTTTCGTGCACCACAGCCACCAGAGGCCTGGGATGGGATTAGAGATGCTTCTGAATTTGGTCCAGTTAGTCATCAGCCAGCGGATACGAGAGGTACTCGGTTCGGTGGCAAGACGCCGCTTCATTCCGAGGATTGTCTGTATTTAAATATTTGGGCGCCAGCAGTTCATGATGAGCCCCTGCCTGTTATGTTCTGGATTCACGGGGGGACGTTTGTGACCGGGGCTGGAAGTCAGCCGCAGTTTGACGGCACAAGCTTCGCTGAGCGAGGCAAAGTAATTTTAGTGACCATTAACTATCGGCTGGGTCCATTTGGATTCATGAATTTGTTTCCATTTGGCCATGGGCTTGCTTCTAATCAAGGATTATTGGATCAAATTGCTGCGCTGGAATGGGTAAAACTGAATATTGCTGCTTTTGGCGGGGACCCGCAGCGGGTAACTGTATTCGGAGAGTCAGCAGGGAGTATGAGTATCGCAGCCCTTTTGGCTATGCCAGCAGCGAAGGGGTTGTTCGCTGGCGCGATTATGCAAAGTGGGGCTGCTCAGACGCTGCCTAACGAGCAAGGAAAGTACATTGCAGCTGCACTGCTAGCTGAATTAGGGATTGCCCCAGATGGAGATGCCAGTCTTCTGCAAACATTTTCTTCTGAACAAATTATCGATGCAGCCGCAAGAATGACTAAAAAGTTAACGGGTGGCTCAATTGGCATGTTATTTCAGCCTGTCATTGATGGGGATATACTTCCTGTAGAACCTGCACAGGCTGTGGCAGAAGGATCGGCACATGGTATTCCGCTATTGATCGGAACCAATCGTGATGAGGGCAACTTGTTCTTCAGAGAAGAATCACCTGAGGCAGACTTTGACGAATCACTCAAGGCGCTGGAGCAGATGATGGGTACTGGGAGTCTGAAGGAAATTGCTAACCATTATTCTTCCACCTGGGAGGGACAAGCTGAAATTCTAACGGATCTTTACTTCTGGACAACCTCGGTGTCTCTGGCGGAAAACCAATTGAATTATGCACCAGTCTGGATGTACCGTTTTGACGGCACGATCCCAGGTCATCCTTTGTTAAATAAAGCTGTGCATAGTGCAGAAATCGTTTATGCCTTTAATAATCTATCTCATCTAACCCATCTTAGGGCAGAAATTAATCCAACGATGCAGAAGTTGGCTGAAGTTATGCATGACGCTTGGATTGCTTTCGCTCATCAAGGAAATCCGGCTACAGCAGAGAGGGTATGGCCGAAATACAATCTGGAGGAACGGGCTACCTTGATCTTTGATGAAGATACGCATGTAGCTTATGATCCTGAGTCAGTGAAACGCAAAAGAATTGTCACTATGCTGGCTTAAGAAGATTGAGAGGCTGAATAAAGATGCAGGTAGAAGGTTTTAACCATGTGACCGTAAATGTCAGTAATTTAGCAAATTCCCTGAATTTCTACACAGGAATTCTGGGCCTTCAGCTAGTTCATAGAGGTAAAACTGATGCTTATCTGGAATGGGGAAGTGCCTGGATATGTCTTCTTGAAAAGCCTGATTATATGTCGATTGCAAATAATGTGGTTGGGGTAGACCATATTGCTTTTAGTATTGCAGAGGAACATTTTGAGGAAGCCGTCCAAGGATTGCTAACCCAGAATGTGCCCATAATTAGAGGACCAATCAAACGGGGAATAGGCTGGACGGTCAATTTTCTAGATCCAGATGGTATACAGCTAGAGCTGCATACCTCGAATCTGCGGGAACGAATGAGTGTTTGGAACACTGCTACTGAATAAAAGATGGGTGTCCTATCAGCCTAAACGGCTAATGGGACACCCATTTTTTTAACGACCTAAATATTCTTTGATTCCTAAAACTACTGCTTCGGCTATTTTATTTTGGATGTCCGGGGTAAACAGCAATGCTTCATCCTTGGTATTGCTTAAGTAACCACATTCTAATAATATTGCTGGCATTTTGGTTTCTCTTGTTACATGATAGTTAGCTTGACGAACCCCTCGGTCCTGCAGTCCTGTAGCAACTGCGAGGTATTTGTGAACGGTTTGAGCGAATAATAAGCTATCATTGCGTGTGTAATAGGTCTCTGTGCCACTAGGGTTACTTTTACTGCCCGCCGGAATACTATTGGCATGAACAGAGATAAATAGATCGGCTTTTACATTGTTGGCGAGGTTAGATCTGTCCTGTAGAGTTGGGTATGTATCGCCACTGCGCGTGAGTATAACCTCGATATTTGGTTCTTTCTTTAGTAATTCTGCAATTTTCAGTGCTGTCGGTAAGGTGAAATCTTTCTCTTTAAGCTTGTTAACACTTGAACTCCCTGGATCTTTCCCACCATGTCCTGCATCGATGACGATTATCTTCTTGTCTGTGTTGCCGGTAGAAGGTGGAGGAGTTATAACCGGTACTTCTGGTAAGGTGGTTTCAGGAAGCGTAACGCTAGTCCCATTAAGATCCACAATAATAAGTCCATCATTAGCATTTATCAGACTGTAGCTATTAGCGCTGTTTAGATCAATTACGATCCGAATGGTAGATGGGGAACTGCTGAATAATGAATAGCGAACGGCAGAGACATTAGGATAGTCAGTAACCGTTAACTGTCCGCTTTGGTTCTTTCCTACGGACAGATTCTGATGGAAGTCGGTTCCAAAGCCAGTATTCGGTAAATCCACGACAATTCGGTCTTTGTCTGTCATAGTGAACACGGTAGGTTTTATACTGCCGTTCACTGCAATAACCAGCTGGTTATCGATGAAGCTTAGATTGGTGACTGTAGCTACTGAGCTATTCCCTTCATTTGCTGTATTCCCGTTTGATCCGTTGTCTGAAGGTGCTGTTGGAGTGGGTTGTGGAACCGTAATTTCCGGATCGCTTCCCCCAATCTCAGGTACTGGAGAGGTTAAATATACGGTTTTGGTTACATTGTCCCAACCGACAGTAGTTCCTGTCTGTTCCCCAACAAATCTTAAAGGAACAAGGGTTGTGCTGCCACTGAGAAACGGAGGATTGTCCAGTTTGACTTGTTTCCCTGAAGCTTCTGCCATCGTATTATCCACGATCAGCTTTAAAGTAGTTCCCTTTTGCTCAATGATCGCCGTCTTGGTCACATTATCCCATTTCACGGTATAACCAAGCTGTTCCGCAACAACACGAAGAGGAACCATTACACTGCCATTTACAATTTGTACCTGTGCCTCTTTTGAAATCTTAAGATCGTTGCCGTCTAGGTTGATGTGTGTTTCCGCAGAGCCGGCATAACCAGTTCCTGGATGAACCAGCACCAACAAAAGCAGCAGTAACGCCAAAAAACCAAACTTTTTCATCTGCAATCCCTACCATCCCCGTTTATTGGTCTCTAGCAATTCTTACTTTTTCTTCCTTTGATGCCGTTTAAGGCTCGTATAAAGTATAAACGACAATAGTTTCCAAAAGTTGCGCTCTACAACAGATAAAAAGGAAAATTTTCGGTATAAAAATAGAAAAAGAGCCTTCCCAAACATTTGGGATAGCTCTCATTTGCTAGAGAGATTTTATTTTAACGATGTATAACCTGTTTTCTCTACCAATTTCTGACCTTGAGCAGATTGAATCCAATCCAGAAAGGGCTGAATATTAGGGTTGTCGCTTCCCGCGGTCACTGCATAAAATACTGTTGCCAAAGGGTACTGTCCACTACGAATACTTTCCTTGTCTGGTTGGATACCATCGATGGCCAGCAGGGCTATTTCCCCGTTTCGATTCATTTCTGAGGCGTAAAATAAGAAGCTGTAGCCCAGTGCATTTTTATAGTTACGATAGCTGGAGGTTTGTTGAATGATACCGCTCATAATATCCGCTACGTCTTCTTGAGGCGGCTTCATGAGTGGAGTGTCCTTCATAAACTTTTGCAACATCGTCTGGCTTCCGCTATCTTCAGGCCGTTGAAAAGCACGGATTCGGTTATTAGCTCCGCCTACATCTTTCCAATTTGTGACCTTGCCTGCGTAAATATCTTTAAGTTGAGCGGTGGACAGTCCGGTTACGTCGTTTCGTTTGTTTACAAAAAATACGAAGGCCTCGCGGCCGATCGGCGTAAGCTTCAGTTCGACACCTTTTCTTTTAGCTTCTTTTTGTTGTGCAATTGACGGAGCCGCTACAAATATAATATCGGTTTCTCCTTCAATTAATCTCTTGTAAGCTTCAGGCGTGCTGCTGCAAATTACTTGACTTGTTTGAAAATCATACGGATTATAATAACCCTCAGGATAAGTAGATTGAACGAAAGCTGAATACAGTGGATAAAGTGCGGTTGCGCCGTCCAATCTTGGGAGATCGCTATCGATATGATAGGAAGAAGGTTCGTCCAGATTCACTGCTTTGGTCTTCTCAGCAAAGGGTTCATACTGTAGCAGATTAACCTCCCGATCATCGACCATGGCAATTCTGTTGACGTACGCTTGCTTGATTTCATATCCTGCGGTCGCGAGCAGACTAAGTCCGAGGATAGATAACAATACAATATTGCTTGTTCTTCGGGACAATACATTAAATATGATGAGTACAACATAGATGGCTAATACGATCGCTAAGATCGCCACAAGTGGGGTATAAAACAGCAGTCCTCCGTAAAGCGCAGTAATTATAGCACCTATGAATCCTAAAAAAGCTATTCCTCCAACGGCAAAAATGGAGAACAATAATTTCGTCCAGAATGCTTCTTTCATAACAACCTCCTCGACATGATTACTAAACTATGGAAAAATCAGCATAATTTCATTATACAGAAGTTTTTTGGATGAAGCAGTAGAACAATTACGAACAAACATGTAATAAAATGCTGCGAAACATGAAAGTAATGTGTACATTTTCATAAAGTACTGGACGAATGGCAAGAAGAGGTTTATTCTGAGATTGTGAAAAAAACAACGGAATACAAGATTCTCGGGGTAGGGTGAAATTCCCGACCGGCGGTAATGTTCAAAGCGAACTGAGCCCGCGACTCACTTGTTCTGCTTGCAGAGAAGTGACTGATCTGGTGTAAATCCAGAGCCGACGGTAAAGTCCGGATGGGAGAGGATCATAAGATAAAGACGCTAGGAGTCTATCCTTGTACGTCTTTATTGATAATGCCCCCGAGTTTACCTTTTTGGTAATTCGGGGGTTTTTGGTCTCTTATCGAGGGTTTGTATCGACAAGGAGAAGGAAATTATGAGTAATGTTACAGCTTCATCATCAACTAAGGTTGGCAGTACATCAGCGCTACGCAGTGGATTTTGGCTCGTTGTGATTGGTGCAGCATTATGGGGCGTTGATCCGCTCTTTCGTATCATCCTGTTAAAATCCTTAACCTCATCGCAAATTGTTCTTCTGGAGCATGTGGTGCTTTTCTTGGCTGCTTCACCTGTTCTTTGGCGTCACCGGGCGGAGCTTAAAGGAATTGGATTTCGCCAGATTGGTGCTTTATTGATTGTTTCATGGGGAGGCTCTGCCGGGGCGACGATTCTATTTACGATGGCACTTTCCAGTGGGGATTTGAATGCAGTGCTGTTACTGCAAAAGCTTCAGCCAATATTCGCTATCGGTCTCGCTGCTTTAATTCTTAAAGAACGTTTGCCAAAAAATTTCGGACCACTCATTGTGTTGGCGCTGGTAGGAACCTATCTGCTGACCTTTGGCTGGAGTATCCCTTTCGGACATGTGAATAACTTTATTGGGGTTAGCAGTCTGATGGCCTTGGGAGCAGCTGCACTGTGGGGGGGATCGACAGTCATGGGACGTTATCTGCTCGGTTCTATGAAATATGAGACAGTGACTTCGCTGCGGTTTATCCTTGCGCTTCCTTTACTTTTCGTTATTACTACGCTAGAAGGTGCTCCGTGGCAGATTCATGGCGGGTTTGGTGCATCGGCAGCTATTGCGGTTAATTTATTGCTGCAAGCTTTGCTGCCAGGACTTCTTAGTATGTTGTTGTATTACAAAGGACTTAGCACGACCAAAGCTTCCTTCGCCACATTGGCTGAACTCAGCTTTCCTATGACGGGAGTAATCATCAACTGGATTGTGTTCCAACAGCTGGTCACTATCCCGCAGATTCTCGGATTTGCCTTGATCTGGGTCGCTTTATTCTTTTTATCTAATCAACAGTCCAAACCACAAACGCTCTGAGCAGATTGAAGTGGAATGGTTCTACCTATATAAAGATGATTCGAAGCGGTATGGCTTTCGGATCATCTTTTTTTGTATGTGATTTTACTCCTTGCTTAGATCAAATCGACTGCAAAAACTGCTGAAATGTTTCTAACGTAACATATAGCAGAGTTAATAAAGCGTTTACAATTAGGGAGTGCACAAAATGACTGTGCTGCTGAGTACATAATCCATGATTAAATTATTTAGGAGGAAGCAGACATTGAAGAAATCATTTGTATTATTTATGATTCTGACCTTTCTTATTTCCCCTTTTACGTTTGGGCAGTCTGCTCAAGCGGCAGGAGATGAGAATATTGCCCTAGGAAAGCCTGCTATATCCGATAGTGAGCTTGCAGGATATGAAGCGGGTAACGCAGTAGATTCCGATGAATGGAACACACATTGGACGGCGAATGACGGGAGCTTTCCTCATTGGCTGGAAGTAGATTTGCAAGGTGCATATGATTTGTCAGGTGCAACCGTCATCTGGAATGCATGGAGTTACATTAATCAATATACGATTGAAGTATCACGTGATCATAAGGTATGGACAACAGTTGTGGACAAAAGTCAGAGCAGCAGTGTAGAGCAAACTCAGTACAATGCTTTTAAGCTGCGGAATGTTTCTTATGTAAGGGTCAACCTGACCGGCATCAACGGTGGAAAATGGGCAGCCATTAATGATCTGAAGGTCTGGGGTGTTCCCGCAGCCAGCGCGCCGCATGAGCCGGCACAGGGTGAAATACAAACTGTTCTGCCAGTACGGTTGGACACGGAAATTGGGCAAGCCCCTGAGCTTCCAAGTGTTGTAACTGTGGTATATAGCAATTCTGACACGGAGGATGCTCAGGTTGCTTGGGATGTGATCCCACCAGCAGAGTATTCCCGTCCCGGAACCTTTACAGTAAGCGGTTCTATCTCAGGTACTGTGCAGAAGGCAGTGGCGAAGGTAACAGTAGTAGGTGACAGCAGCACGCCTATTGTTGGATTTGAGAGTATAAATGTCAGCACAATTACGGATGTGCCTGCTTTATTGCCATCAGCGGTAACGGCTATATACGAAGATGGGTCAAGCAAACAGCTGCCTGTAACCTGGGATGACCTTACTGAAGCGGAGTACGCGGTTGAAGGAACTTACAGCGTAATGGGGAAAGTTGCAGGGACAGACCTACAACCCACAGCTGATATTCAGGTTACTCCGCTTGTGCTGCAATCCGGGTTCATAAAAGGTGCGGACATTTCCACACTGGAAGCGATTGAGGATGCCGGTGGAAAGTATTACGACAATGGAGTAGAAAAGGATTTGCTGGATATTCTTAAAAGCCGGGGTGTAAATTACATTCGGCTGCGTTTATGGAATGATCCTCAGGAAGCTGGCGGCTATAATGACCGTGAGCATGTTGTGGAAATGGCGCAGCGTGTCAAAGCCAAAGGCTTTAAGCTGTTGCTTGATTTCCACTACTCTGATTTCTGGGCTGATCCCGGAAAGCAAAACAAGCCGGGAGCATGGGCGGATTACTCCTATGATGAATTGAAGCAAGCGGTATATGACTATACCAAAGATGTTATGGATGAGCTAAAAGAAAAAGGAGCTTCACCCGATATGGTCCAAATCGGAAATGAGATTAATGGGGGCTTGTTATGGCCTGATGGCAAATCCTATGATCAAGAGAATGCTTTTGAGAAGGTTGTTCCGCTTCTGGAGAGCGGAGTGAAGGGAGTTAGAGACAGCGAGGGTGCAGGTCAGGATATCAAAATTATGATCCATCTTGCTGAAGGTGGCAAAAATGATATGTTTCGTTGGTTCTTTGACGAATTAACGCAGCGGAATCTTGATTATGATGTGATCGGCGCGTCCTTTTATCCGTATTGGAGCGGAACGATGGATAGCCTGCAGTTTAACTTGGACGATATCTCTAAACGATATGGTAAAGAAGTGATTGTGACGGAAACCGCGTATCCTTACACGCTGGAGGACGGCGACAATTTTGAGAATAACATCGCCCGCCAAGATCAGCTAGACGGCAGTGGCTTCCCAGCTACGGTTGCAGGTCAAATGGCTGAGGTCAAAACAGTAATGAATGTATTGTCCAAAGTACCCGATGGTAAAGGAACAGGCTTGTTCTATTGGGAACCAGCTTGGATTCCAGTGCAAGGTGTAGGCTGGAAGGTAGGCGAAGGAAATGCTTGGGAGAATCAGGCAATGTTCGATTTTGCAGGGAATGCACTCTCTTCATTAAATGTCTTCAAAACCCCGGTGGCCGGTGAGGGGGGCGAAGAGGAACCCGGAACGGGAGGGAATCCCGGCACTGGCGGGGAACCCGGAACGGGAGGGAATCCTGGCACTGGCGGGGAACCCGGAACGGGAGGGAATCCTGGCACTGGCGAGGAACCCGGAACGGGAGGGAATCCCGGCACTGGCGAGGAACCCGGAACGGGAGGAAATCCTGGCACTGGTGAAGAACCCGGAACGGGAGGAAATCCCGGCACTGGTGAGGAACCCGGAACGGGAGGGAATCCTGGCACTGGTGAAGAACCCGGAACAGGGGTTAATCCTGATCCTATCATCACCGTCAGAGATTCAAGCGTTGTAAATTCAGCAAATAAAGCAGTGGTCGAACATACAGCGGCAGGACAACTTCAGGTGAAGGCACAAGCAGGAATTTCCGGCATAGCTGAGATCACGCTAAGTATAGAGGATATCAATAAGGCGCTGTCGACGCTTCCGGCGGATGGAAAACTGGTTATTTCTGTTCTGCCATCGACGGGAGAGCTTAAGGGAGCAGTCGTTCATCTTCCGTTGAGTTCTATACTAGAGCAGGGCAAACATCCTCAAATAGTAATTGTATATGGGACGGCCTCTGTTACGGTTTCTACGGAAGCTAGTGCAGGAATTATTAAGACGGGAGCTAAGGAACTAACGCTCTCACTGGTTCAGGTAGCTACGCCAACCTTGCCTTCACCATTGGTAACTGGAGCAAAAGACTACCCGGCCTATAACATCCATGTGTCAGTAGACGGGACTTCTATCGATGTTTTCAAAAAAGGAGCAATATCGGTAGCCTTCCACTACAAGCTGAAGCTCGGGGAGCAGAGCCAGCGGATTGCTGTTTATTCGATACTTGCTGATGGAAAACTCGAAGTTATCAAAGCTGTGCGGTACAACCCAACCGCGGAACAGATTGTGTTTAATCCAAGTCATTTCAGCATTTATGCTGCGGGGTACGCAGAGGTGGGGTACACAGATTTAAAAGCAGCAGATTGGGCCACGTTAGCGATTGAATCCTTGACGGCTAAAGGGATCGTGCTAGGAATAGGAAACGGGATCTTTAATCCGCAAGGGGAGGTTACACGCGCTGAATTTGTCAGCATGCTGCTGTCCGCGCTGGAGTTAAATGCAGAAAGAGGAACAGGCAGTTTTAAAGATGTGAACCTTGATGCGTGGTATAGCTCTGCTGTGAATACTGCTGGGAAATTGGGTGTTGTACAAGGACATGCGGATGGCACTTTTGGCCCGAATGATAAATTGTCCCGTGAAGAAATGGCAGCTATTTCATACCGTGCGCTTAAGTTGGCGGAGAAAGTGAACGGTCAGACGGATGTGAACGTTATTTCTTTTAAAGATAAAGACCTGATCTCGTTGTATGCCAGTGAAGGGATAACAGCGCTTGCGCAGGCTGGGATTATCAATGGATTCGAAGATGGCAATTTCCGCCCGCAAGCCCATACAACACGCGCTGAAGCGGCTTACATCATACTCAATCTTTTGCAGCAATAATAGGCAGACAGGCAATAACTGTGCTCGAAAAGGCAGTTAGGGCCTGTCTTTACCACATTTTTTAGATATTTATCTTTTCGCAAGTAGGGATTGTTTGTACAATAGGGGCTATGACATTTGAGCCGGAGAGTGAAGGAACGTGTATAGATATAATTTATTTACCAAAATCGTGAGTATCATGGTCATTATGCTGATCCCGATAACCATCCTTTACTTCTATTCCAATAAAACGACCACGGATGTGCTGCGTACGGAGTTAAATACTTCGAATAATAATCAGCTTAGTTTTTTTCAGAATCAGGTAGAAAGTAATATGGAGTTATTGTCCTCGTGGCCGATTCTGCTGATCCATGATCCTGATATCCTCAGCCTTAAGGATACTTATCTGGAAAAAGGGCGTTTGAATCTGGATACGATAAACCTGATCAAACGGATTCAGACCAAAATCAGCATTCAAGAAAGCTCCTCCAATTGGAAGAGTAAGCTATATTTATACTCCCCGTCCATTCATCGTATGGTGTCTGAAAATGATGCGAAGTTATACGAAGATGAGGATCTGAAGCGGGAAGTGAAGTCGGGCTGGCATGTGGAGAAGATTGAAGGGCAGGAGGGTGACCGCTTCGTATTCTCATGGTTTTCTTTTACACCTTTTATGTCAGAATTCGCTCCGGAAAAAGTCAAAACGGTTATGAAGGTAGAGTTCGACAGCCGGAACATAGAGGATATGCTGGATAAATTCAAAAGTGATGGCAGAAGAGATCCTTTTTATTATAAGCAGGGAACAGGACTTATTTTTAACCGCAGTGCCGACAAGGTGTTAGCTAAAGAATTGGTAGACAGGCTGGAAGAGACCCAGCTGAAGCCTAGTGAGAATCGCACGGTCAAAATAGAAGGTGAATCCTACAGTGTAAATATCGTCTATTCGGACAAAATGGGCTGGTATTTGATCGACTATATGCCGCTGACTGAAATCCTACATCCGATCCTGACCTCTAATCGTTTATTTTATTTTGCGATCAGTGCTTTGTTGTTAATGAGCTGTCTCGTAGCCTATCTATTATATGTTCAAGTGCAGGTGCCTATAAGGTTATTGGTTGGAGGCTTTCAACGGTTGAAGCAAGGGGATTATTCTGCGCGAGTGGAGATTAAAGGGAAGAATGAATTCAGCTTCCTGTCCGGCCGGTTTAACAGTATGGTAGAACAGATTCAGATGCTGATCGAGAATGTGCTGATGGAGAAAATCCATGTTCGCGAAGCCCGCTTAAAGCAGCTTCAATCACAGATAAATCCACATTTTTTCTATAATTGCTTCTCTTTTATTACAAGTATGGCGAAGCTCGATAATATGGGGGCAGTCGTTGGGATGTCGCATAATTTGTCCCGATATTACAGATACACCACTCGTCAGGAACGTGATTTGGTTGCGCTGTCTGAAGAGGTGGAATTTGTGAATCATTATCTGGAGATCCAGAAGATGAGGATGAGCAGACTTCGTTATGAGATCAATATCCCACCGCAAATGCGCAAAAGAGAGCTTCCGCCGCTCGTACTGCAGCCTTTGGTGGAGAATGCGGTTATACATGGAATTGAGCCCGTCGCCAAAGAGGGACTGGTGCGGATTACGGGTTCCTGTGCAGGCAGAGAAATGACGCTTACGGTTGAGGATGATGGTCAGGGCATGACGCCAGAGAGAATTATAGAACTGGAAAATAAACTAAGCAGGGCGATGGATGAAGAAATGGGCTGCGGTTTATGGAATGTGCATCAGAGAATGCGGCTGCGTTTTGGGGAGACGTCTGGCTTGCGCATCTCGCCTTCTCCGCTTGGAGGATTACAGGTGACACTGCAGTGGTTGCTGCCCTACACAGACAATGAAATGGAATGACATCTAGGAGGGGAAAGAATGATAGAGCTGTTGTTAGTTGATGATGAGCCCTATGTTACGGAAAGTTTAGCTCGTACTATTCCATGGGCTGAAATCGGGGTAAAGCAGGTGCATCAAGCGGCATCGGGTGCTGAAGCTCTGCAAATTATGGAACAGCAGGCTATAGATATTATGGTTACGGATATTTCAATGCCAGGAATGACTGGCCTGCAATTAATTGAAGCCGTGAGCGAGAAATGGCCAAATATTCGGTCCATTTTATTGACAGGTTATTCCGATTTTCAATATGCGAAAAAAGCTATTCAACTGCAGGCATTTGATTATATTTTGAAGCCGGTAAGTGATGATGAGTTTATCAAAAGCGTATCCAGTGCGATTGAATCTTTGAAAGACGAATGGGAAGCTCATGATAGATATCATTTGCTGCTGTATAATCGCAAAGCCGATTACAGTGTTTTGCGGGCTAATCTGATGCACGAATTGCTTCTTGGCAGGGTGCTGTCTGAGCGGACGCTAGCCATTAAGCTGAAGGAATATGAAATCTCCTTCCAGCCGGATGCTGAAGCGGCGATGCTGCTGATTCAGCTGGGTAAACATTATGCCGCAATGGATCACCATTCGGTCTCTCTCATGGAATATGCGATCGGCAACATTGCCGAGGAGCTTTTTAAGGAACAGTTCCATGTCTGGTTCTGCAAAGCGCCGCATGATTGCTTGATTCTGCTTGTTGAATTAAAGCCGGCAGTACAGCAGGAATTGGAGCAAATGGCTAACTATGAAGCTGCAAGGCAGCAAATCCTAAAAGCGGTGATCGCGAATTTCCGAATTAGTGTAAGCAATTACCTCAAGGGTGAGATTTCACTGATTGTAACGGAGTGGTTCACCTTTCCAGAGGGGATGACGGCTGCCTATCGAAGCGGCCTTAGCTCGATGTATTTGGCAGCACATGATGAATCCAGCTCCGTGCTGTTTTTGGATGACCGCCAGCATCAGGAGACGATCAGCATCAAATCGCTCGAATGTCTTTATCGTCCACCTACACTCATTCATCTGTTGGAATCCAAACAATGGGATACAGCAAGGCAAAAAATTGCTGACGTGTTCCGGGATATGGAGAATGCACGGTTTTCCAGTGAACATCTGTACGAGGTCTTTCTATCGATAACGAATGCATTTATGTATATAGCGCATAAGAGTGGTCAGTTCATCTCCAAGATCGACCAATACGCTTTAGATCCGTTGTTGACGCAGAGTATTATTGTTTCTTTTGATAAGCTTAAAGATTGGGCGTTTGATATGCTCGATAAGCTTCAGAAGGAGCTATCCGAAAGCGATCAGAATACGAAAAGTTATATTATCAAGCAGGTGCATGAGCTGGTAGGAAACCATTCGGGGCATGAGCTGTCCGTCAAAACCATTGCCGATCATGTATATTTGCATCCAGTCTACTTGTCCAAGATTTATAAAGCTGAGACTGGGGAAGGACTAGGGGACTATATTATTCGGATGCGGATGGAACGGGCACTTTATCTGCTTAAAAATACGAATAAAAAAATCTATGAAATTACCTCTGAGCTTGGATATCAGAATCCGCAATATTTCAGTAAGATGTTCAAAAAACACTACAATATGACACCAAATGAATTCCGGGACGGATAGAGGTTGAGAAAGGTGCAGAAACCTTGTTTAAATGACGTATTCGGGCTCAGCGTCGTTCCCTATAATTAAAATGTAACCAACACTTATGGAATCCAAGGGGGAACAAAATGAGCGCGATGAAGAGAAAAAGATGGCTGCCGCTCCTGTGCATGAGCATGCTTTTGGCGGGTAGCCTTGCGGGCTGTTCAGGCAATAACGCTGCTAACAGTAAAGACACTGCTGGAGATAAAGCAGCTGGTGAAGCGACTGCAAATACAGCTTCCAATTCTGAAAACGCCTACAAGGATAAATACGATCCTGAGGTGACATTTACAACCGCATGGGGCGTGGACCCTGAGCTTAAATTCAAAAACGGTGAAAGCATTGAGAATAACGTGGCTACAAAATGGGCTAAAGAAAAATTCGGCATCAACATTAAGTCCCTTTGGTCCATCACAGATACGAACGGCGCATTTGGTACGAAGCTGCGTTTATCCATGTCTTCAGGTCAGGACATGCCTGATGTGGTAACCATCGGTACAGCCGACAACACGATTGCACAGGATTTGATCGATTCCGGCATGTATGCAGATGTAGGAACTTTGTTTGATAAATATGCTTCAGATACTTGGAAAGAAGCGATGGCACAGGATCCTAACGTTTGGAACCAATACAGCCGTGATGGCAAAAGAATGGGCCTGCCTGTTCTCGATTATGCATATAACCATGATTACATTCTGTGGATCCGCCAAGATTGGCTGGATAAGCTGAATATGCAAGCCCCTAAGACGATCGATGAGCTGGAAAAAGTGATGGATGCGTTCAAGAATCAGAACCCTGATGGTTTGGCACCAGACAAGGTAACTCCACTTAGTATCGGCTTCAAAACAACGATGAACACTTGGATGGGCGATCCATCTTGGATCTTTGGTGCTTACGGAACCTTGCCACAGCAATGGAATCTAGATGCTGATGGTAAACTAGAATACGGCTCAGTAAATGCTGGCATGAAGCAAGGGCTTGAAAAACTGAAGGAATGGTTGGCGAAAGGTTATATTCCTCAGGAAGCAGCTCTTTGGGATGAGAACAAAACTGCCGAACCAGCAGTTGCAGGTACAGCAGGGATTCTCCCGGGTCCTTACTGGATGAGCGGCTGGCCGCTTCAGGATACCGTGAAGAACTCTCCAGATGCAGTATGGGCTCCAATTGAAATTCCAGCGGGTCCAGATGGAAAGGTTATGCGTCATGGCACACAATTCACTAACGGTGTAACTTTGATCAGCACGAAAATGAAAAATCCAGAAGCCTTCTTTACTTATCAAAACTATCTGTTCGATAACTTTGCTAATCCAACGCCAGGCAGTGAACTGGATAACGGTCTTTTTGCAGGATATGACTATGAGCTAGACGCGAACGGCAAGATGATCGAAAATGATAAAATTGCTGGCGGTTATGTGAATAGTGTTCGTTATATGCTGGTTCGTGACGGTGCCCGGATCCCGGATGCCCAAATGAAAGCACTCCTTAACCTGGCAGATGGCGCAGAGCCAACAACCCGTCTGGAGAAGGACGTAGCTGTGAATTATGGTAAAGATACCCCTGCGGCTGCCAAAGTTCTGCTGGCGCAAGAGGATAAATCCTTTAAGAATATGTTCACAGGTCCTACGACCGAAACTATGAAATCGAAGATGGACTATCTGAACAAAATTGAGAACCAAACGTTTAATGAAATTATCTATGGCAACAAACCGCTGGATGCATTTGATTCCTTTGTAGCAACCTGGAAATCAGGTGGTGGCGATCAAATCACTAAAGAAGTTAACGAATGGTATGACAGCGTAAAATAAGGTTTGGATTTAGTTTGACTAGGTAAAAAGCAGTAAACGGGACCGTCTCTTCAGCCGTAGCATTAGGCTTTAGGGAGGGTCCCTGTTTGCGTTTGAAGTCTTCTTTTTTCAATGTGATAAAGAGATTGCTTTTGTACCATATATATTGGTTTTGCCCGCTATTTGAGGAATTCGGGCGTTGCTATAATTTGAGTATGGTTACAGAAGAACTTGACACGATATGGGGGACCAAGGATGAGAACACTAAAAAAAACATGGCCTTTTCACTTGATGTTATTGCCGGCGATGATATTCCTGATCATCTTCAGCTTTATTCCAATGGGCGGAATTGTGATGGCATTTCAGGATTATAAGCCATGGCTTAAAATTTCAGGCTCGGCATGGGTTGGATTGGACAATTTCCGTTATCTATTTGAACGTAATGACAGTATGCAGGTCATTTGGAATACATTGATTATTGCTGTTCTAAAAATGATTTTCAATCTGGCTGTACCGTTTGTATTCGCCATTTTGTTAAATGAGATTCGCAAGGTATACATACAGCGTACTATTCAGACACTGGTATACTTGCCTCACTTTTTATCTTGGGTTATTCTCGGCGGGATCTTGCTGGATTTGCTTGCTACAGATGGTTTTGTCAATCAGATCTTAGGCAGCATGGGCTTCAAACCAATCTTTTTCTTAGGCGATAACAACTGGTTCCGGTTCACAGTTATTCTCACAGATGTGTGGAAGGAATTTGGTTATAATACGATCGTTTTCTTAGCTGCTCTAGCAGGAATCAATCCATCATTATATGAAGCTGCTGAAATAGACGGCGCTAACCGCTGGAAGCAGACACGTTTTATCACAATGCCATCTCTATTGCCAATGGTTGTAGTGGTAGGTACCTTGGCTCTCGGAAATGTATTGAACGCAGGGTTTGACCAGATTTTTAACCTCTACAATCCACTGGTCTATCAGAAAGGCGATATTATTGATACCTTCGTGTACCGCACGGCTATTCTGAATGGTGAGATGGGCTTTGGTACGGCAATCGGACTGTTTAAGTCGGCCATTAGTATGATCCTAATTCTCGTCTCGTACAGTTTGGCTAAGAAGTGGGCAGGATATCGCATTTTCTAATCTACCAAAGGAAGAGGGAGACAACTTATGTATTACAAAACAAGAGGTTATCGTATATTCAACGTGTTTAATACTTGCTTTCTAATCCTGCTCGCACTGATGTGTATTGTACCTTTGATTCACGTGCTGGCTGTATCCTTTAGCGCGAAGTCGGCAGCGGATGCCAATTTGGTAGGATTATGGCCAAAGCAGTTCTCTCTGGAAGCTTATAAAAAGACAATAAACAATCCAATCTTTCTACACTCCATCTGGGTATCTGTTCAAAGAACCATACTCGGGACTGGACTTACACTTTTAATTACTTTTTTGGCAGCCTATCCGTTATCCAAAGAAAACTCAGCCTTCAAGGGCCGTAATGTTTACTCTTGGTTGTTCGTTTTCAGTATGGTGTTCAACGGCGGATTGATTCCATTTTACATTGTGATTCAAAAGATTGGTTTGATGGATTCCTTCTGGGTACTTGTTCTGCCAGGTGCGGTAAATACGTTCTTGGTGATTCTGATGCTGAACTTCTTCCGTGGTATTCCAAAAGATCTGGAGGAGGCCTCGCTAATAGACGGAGCCGGACATTTCCGTACGTTGTTCAGTATTTACTTGCCGATTTCTCTGCCGTCGATCGCTACGATTGCCTTGTTCAGCATGGTATTCCATTGGAACTCCTGGTTCGATGGACTATTGTATTTGAATAATTCCAAGCAATTTCCACTGGCGACATTCCTGCAGACGGTTATCATTCAACGGGATATGAGCTCCATGAGCATCAATCCAAAGGAAATGGAGCTGATCTCGCAGACGACGGTGAGAGCCGCGCAAATATTTATCGGAGCCGCTCCAATTTTGATCGTATATCCTTTCCTGCAAAAATATTTTGTTAAAGGGATGACACTTGGTTCTGTAAAGGAGTAGCAATGATGACAACCACATTTATCAATGGAATGGATATCTCGTTTCTGGATGAAATTGAGCAGGGTGGAGGAGCGTATTACAGCGGTGCTGAAGAGTCCGTTGAGAACGCTGAGGATTTGCTCTACATTCTGAAAGACAATGGCGTGAATGCCATCCGGCTGCGGATTTGGAATGATCCTCCGGGCGGCTTCTGCAATCTAGAACGTACGCTGATTATGGCTAAGCGAATTAAAGAAGCAGGACTTAACTTTCTGCTGGATTTTCATTATTCGGATAAATGGGCAGATCCTGCTAATCAATCGAAGCCAAAAGCTTGGGAGAACCTTGATTTTACGGGTTTAACATCAGCCGTGTATGAGTATACTCGTGAGGTTCTTGAGCTTTTGCAATCTCAAGGCACTATGCCCGACATGGTGCAGATCGGTAATGAGATTACTCCAGGCATGTTATGGAATGAAGGCAAGGTGGATGGTGAGTGGGATACTACGGAGCAGTGGGAACAGTTCATTACACTGGTTCAAGCAGGAATAGCGGGCGCAAAAGCTGTTGCTTCTGATTTGTCCGTCATGATCCATATTGACCGTGGTGCTGATCATCCAGCCAGCCGTAACTTTTATGATCGGTTTTTCGAGCATGGCGTAAATTTTGATGTGATCGGATTATCTTTTTATTCTTGGTGGCACGGCACGCTGGATGACTTGCGATCTAACCTGAATGAATTGGCGGTGCGGTACAATAAGGATATTATTGTTGTTGAAACAGCTTATCCTTGGACGCTGAATGCACCTGAAGGTTTCCCCTTAATAGTAAGTGAGGAAAAGCAGCTGCATGAAGGTTATCCGGCTACAGTAGAGGGACAGACTAAGTATATGAAAGATTTTATTAGTGTAATTGAGAATATACCTAACGGTAAAGGTATCGGGTTTTATTATTGGGAGCCAGCCTGGGTTCCTTCGCAAAAGGAATGGTCCGTGGGACATGAGAATGGATGGTCCAATCTGACCCTGTTTGATTTTGCGGGAGGGAAATTGGATTCGCTCGAATTCTGACGTATTTAGGATTGAAACAAGAAGACAGCTTAAGGTAATTACCTTGAGCTGTCTTCTTTTTAATTTCCAGAAGAAGGGTTAGCCTTTCCTGATACCTATAAACAAGCAACATTTCAGTATTTCAAGAAATTGATTCAGAGCAGCAAGAGTAAAAATAAGGCTTTACTCCCATACTACCGTTATCTTGGACCTGAGCTTCACCATAACCTTTAGGAGGAATGCGGATGAAACAACATTCTGCTCCCACCATCTATATACAGCTTAAAAATCGGGTGATGGTTCCCAAGGGTAAAGGTGTCACGTTGGGTGATATTGCTTTTTTGATAGCGGAGCCTGAGCTGAAAGAGTCGTTGGAGACAATTCTCTTAATGAAGCCGGAGCAAAGTGACGGCAATCTGATTTTGATTGATCTGTTGATGGTTATCCCCCGGATATATGAACTTATACCGAATGCGGACATTGAACCGATCGGTGAAGGGAGGACGATTGTGCAGATTGAGAGTCAGGTGGAGAGACGGAAACCTTCGGTGGCGATGTTTGTTTTAGTGTGGCTGCTGCTTTTCTTTGGGTCTGCTCTGACGATTATGAACTTTCATGCTGATGTAAATATGCTGGAGGTACAAATTCGAATTGTGGAGATGCTAACGGGTCATCGGGATGAGCATCCCTATATATTTCAGATTGCTTATTCTCTGGGCATCGGGTTTGGGATGGTCATTTTTTTCAACCATTTATTTAAAAAGAAGTGGAATGAGGAGCCTACTCCGCTGGAAGTGGAAATGTATCTGTATCAGAAGAACATCGACCAATATGTCATCAATGAGGAATACAGCAAGATGAGGCGCCGCAGTGAAAACCAATCTGAGAATAGGGAGGACTGAAGATGACGGCACCTATAGCACTGGGACTAAATTTGCTGCTGGGCATTGCGGGTGGTATTGCTGTAGGCGGTGGAGTGATCGCTCTATTTGTTGTGCTGGATATGGTGCCGCGTCTGGCGCAATTAACCTCTTCTTACGATAAAGTTCATTGGTATGAAGGCGCAATGGTTGGTGGATCTTTAGTAGGTACTGTTAGTGATTTTTGGAATTGGAAAATTACCTCAGGTCCTCTAGTTGAACTTGGTGTAGGACTATTTGATGGGATTTTTGTCGGGATGCTCGCTGCAGCATTGACCGAGGTATTAAATGTGCTGCCGATACTCGCTAAACGCTTAAATATGACACATTATCTATTCGGTCTGTTAATGGCGATGGTGAGTGGGAAGGTTGCGGGTTCTTTGTTCGACTGGTTTGTATACCGACAGTAAACAGGGGGTTAGGAAATGAGCAAGTTTATACACAGCGGTGATTCTGCACCGGAAGATGACCATCTGGAAGATAATGCTGCAGCTGCTGCAGCAATGAAGACAACTGCAGAGGATCTAGTTGCAGATCACACAGATCCTGAGGGCGCTTCAGCTATCGGTGAAAGTGAAGATTCAGCGGGAAATTCTACAACATCTGAAACTAGCCAGGACCAGCAGGATGCAGAGGCATCAGCCGAATTAGGTACTGAGCAGCAGGATGCAGAAGTGACTGCGGAGCAGGGAACAGAGCAGCAGGATGCAGATGCCACTGCGGAGCAGGGAACAGAGCAGCAGGATGCAGAAGCGACTGCGGAGCAGGGAACAGAGCAGCAGGATGCAGAAGCGACTGCGGAGCAGGGAACAGGGCAGCAGGATGCAGAAGCGACTGCAGAGCAGGGAACAGGGCAGCAAGATGTGGATGCGACTGCGAAGCAGGGAACAGAGCAACAGGATGCACAAGCGACTGCGGAGCAGGGAACAGAGCAACAGGATGCACAAGCGACTGCGGAGCAGGGAACAGAGCAGCAGGATGCAGAAGCATCGGATGAGCTCGGCAATCAGGAGCCAAGTGAGCCGAGTAAAGGTTTTTTTGCCAGGTTATTTGGTATGGATTCAGAGGATTCAGAATCAGATGATGAGGCACAGGATCAGAATGCTCAGGCAGCAGGCGGAACAGGTAACGATGCTGGTACTGGGGAGGAGTCTCAAGCTCAACCGAAGCCTTCAAAAAAGCAGGCGCAGCAGCAGTCTCAGAACAAAAGTAAAGATAAGCTACAAAACAAACGCGATAGTGAGCATTCTAACTCATTAAAGGAATCCGTTATTTATTGGCAAGGCAATGATCATATCCCAGGTTCTCTACAAGAAACAAAAAACACGCTGACCGAAGTGATGGGGCTGGGAACAAGTTTTGATGTGACGTTTAGAGAAATGTCCTTTGGGGGACATAAGACAGCTTTACTCTGCTTAAGCGGATTCACCAACGAAGATGTAACGGATGAAATTCTGAAACGACTAACCTACCTTTCTTCAGAAAATTTGTCCGCAGGTGTATTAGGTAGCTTTATGAACGAATACATCCCTCATATTCAAGTTGAAGAGGGTAGTGTATTAAGTGAATGTTTCGATAAAGTATTAAAAGGAATGAGCGCACTATTTATTGAGGGTGAGAACAAAGTTATCCTAATGGATACTAGATCTTACCCCATGCGAAGTCCTGATGAACCCTCGATTGATCGGGTGGTGCGTGGTGCGCGCGATGGTTTTACAGAAACCCTGCTTAGTAATATTTCACTTGTAAGAAGACGGATACGTGATCCGGGGCTGAAGCTTGAAATGTTTCAAGTAGGACGGCGGACACGGACAGATGTCTGTGTGGCTTACATTGATGATATCGTTGATAAAACGCAAGTAACGTCAGTCATCGATAAAATCAACAGCATCGATATCGATGGTATTCCACTGGCGGATAAGCAATTGGAGGAAGCGATTATCGGCGGAGGGTGGAACCCTTATCCTATGGTGCGTTATTCTGAACGCCCTGACGTTGTAGCCTCCAATTTATTAGAGGGACGGGTCATATTATTCGTGGATACCTCGCCCATTGTAATTGTTCTTCCGACTACCTTTTTTGATCTTTGCCAGCATGCGGAGGAGAATCGCCAGACTCCTTTTATGGGGACATATCTGCGGTGGGTCCGTTTCATCGGCATCTTCGCTTCCATGTTCCTGCTCCCATTATGGATGCTGCTTGTTATCCATCCTGAGTTAAAGCCTGCTATGCTGGATTTTATCGGGCCGCAAAAGACAGCGAGAATTCCTATTCTCGCTCAGTTTCTGATTGTAGAGCTTGGGGTTGATTTACTGCGGATGGCCGCCGTGCATACCCCAACACCTTTAGGCTCAGCGATGGGTCTGATTGCAGCCATATTGATTGGTGATATAGCGGTGCAGAGCGGTCTGTTTGTAAACGAAGTAGTACTGTATATGGCGGTAGCCTCAATCGGTATGTTTGCGACTCCGAGTTATGAGCTGGGTCTGGCGAATCGTATAGTCAGGCTTGTGTTATTAATTGCTGTAGCGGCGTTCCAGGTACCAGGCTTTATGATTGGCACGACGTTACTGACTATCTTCTTAACGACTCATCGGTCCTATAACTCCTCATATATGTGGCCGTTTATACCTTTTAATGCAAAGGCAATGAGTGAAATTCTATTGCGAAAACCGGTTTTAAGTTCGAAGGAAAGACCGTCTTTTAACAAAACCAGAGACAATACCAGAATGCCGCCATCTCAAGAGAATGAATAACAATCGTAGGAAAATACAAAACTACTGCAAATTAGTCCATTCAATGGAGTTCCCACTGTCTGTTATACTGAATACACTAAGACAGGGTGGAACCTTGATATTCCACAGAAATTGGAGGACTAAAGAATGTTTCTACACGGTACTAGCCGCATTAACGATGCTGGGCATTTGGAGATCGGCGGATGTGATGTAACTGAATTGAAAGCGGAATATGGAACCCCGCTATATATATTGGACGAGCAATTGGTTAGACAACGTTGCCGGGAATATATGGATGCTTTTAAAGCCTCCGGCCTTGGTTTCCAAGTAGCTTACGCAAGCAAGGCGTTTTCAGTAATGGCAATGGTTCGTTTGGCTGATGAAGAAGGTTTGTCACTGGATGTTGTATCTGACGGCGAACTATATACAGCTTTGCAAGCTGGCTTCCCGGCAGAACGTATTCATTTTCATGGCAACAATAAGACATCTGAAGAGATCGAAATGGCGATTGATGCCAAAATCGGCTGCTTTGTAGTCGATAATCTGGTAGAGCTTAACCTTTTGCAGTCCATTGCCGCACGTAAAGAAGTTAATGTGAACATCTTATTGCGGGTGACACCAGGTGTAGAAGCGCATACTCATGAATATACCGCAACGGGCCAGACAGATTCCAAATTCGGCTTTGATATCGGTAATGGATCGGCCTATGAAGCAGTGAAAGCAGCAGTCAGCAAAAAGAATATCACGCTGCTTGGTGTGCATTCCCATATTGGTTCGCAGATCTTTGAAACCGATGGTTTCCAGCTAGCTGTTGAGCGTGTGGCAACTTTTGCCCGCAGTGTTAAAGAAGGCTTGGAAGTGGACTTCCGTGTAGTCAATCTTGGCGGAGGTTTCGGCATTCGTTATGTCGAGGGAGATACCCCATTACATGTTTCTGAATATGTTGCAGCGATTACGGATGCAGTGAAGACTCATTTTGTTGGAATTTATAGTGCTTTGCCGGAAATTTGGGTGGAGCCGGGCCGTAGTATTGTTGGAGATGCAGGTACTACATTGTACACTGTAGGATCCAACAAGGACATTCCTGGCGTGCGTAAGTACGTTGCTGTTGATGGTGGAATGACCGACAATCCACGCCCTGCTTTGTATCAGTCTAAATACGAGGCATTGCTTGCTAACCGTGCTAACGAAGACGCAACTGAGACTGTCTCCATCGCTGGTAAATGCTGCGAGAGCGGAGATATGTTGATCTGGGATGTAGAGCTGCCGAAGGCTGAAAGCGGCGATTTGTTGGCTGTAGCCTGCACAGGTGCGTATAATTACTCCATGGCCAGCAACTATAACCGTCTTCGCCGTCCGGCTTTAGTATTCGTACAGAACGGACAAAGCGATCTTGTAGTGCGTCGTGAAAGCTATACGGATCTTATTGCCAACGATATTGTACCAGAGCGTATCGCCAAACAGACAGTTGTTGCTAAGTAATAGCCTGCTGCTGTAAGGTGGGTAAAGTTGAGCAGCATATAGAGCAAGCAGGAAAGTCTCCTGCTTGCTTTGCTTTGTGCGTGGTTTCATAGTAATATAATTGAGGTATTCTAAATTTGTTAATTTTGAAAGGGGTCATTTACATATGGCAAAGCAAGCGAAAATCACTCTAGAAAATGGCGGCGTAGTGCTGCTGGACTTGTTCGATCAAGATGCACCTAACACTGTAGCCAACTTTGAAAAGCTGGCAAAAGAAGGTTTCTACAACGGATTGACATTCCACCGTGTTATCCCTGGTTTCGTTGCTCAAGGCGGATGTCCTAACGGAACTGGCTCTGGCGGCCCAGGTTACACAATCAACTGCGAAATTAACCCAAACAAACATGAACGCGGAACACTTGCAATGGCACATGCAGGTAAGAACACAGGCGGAAGCCAGTTCTACATCTGCTACGCTCCACAACCACACTTGGATGGAGTACACACTGTGTTTGGTAAAGTAGTAGAAGGCATGGATCTTGTTGATGCTTTCAAAGGACGCGACAAAATGACTTCGGTAGAAATCATCGAAGCTTAAGATTTAATAGTTAAAAGCCAGTCTCCGAATATCGGGGCTGGCTTTTTTGTGTTGTTAAAGAATCCGCCTAACCTGTCTACGCCGTGAATTGCGCCGCTCTGGCAGCCAGAAGAATATCAAATACATAGCTAGAAACACAGTGAAGGCAAACAGCTCTTCAACAAGCAGGTAATAAGGATAAGGTCCAAAATAATCCAATACGGAATAGGTACTAGGTTTCTGGGATAGGAACATGTAGTTTGAGCCTAGGAAGTAATTAGCAGTCCAGATGCAGGCAGCCACAATATTGAGGCCGAGCATGGTGATGAGTAAAGATCTCCAAGTCGGCTTGTAGCCCTCAATCCAGGTCATGTAAAGAGACGCGAGAATAATAGAACCATGAGCTATAAAAAACAGGAGAAAGCGGAAATGAGGGAACGGATAAACTAGGTTAGGGGTGAGCAACGCAATAAATGCTCCGCCGATCCCGGCAAAGTAGAGAAAGGAATAAAGGGTTCGACTGCGTGAAATTAACATGATAATAGACAGCAGTAGAGTGATTCCACAGAGCTCGAACGGTAATGAGGAGCTGGAGCGCCAGATGTTCTGAGAGATGTACCACATTTGCAGCCCGGCTTCTGAGACTACAAGTAGTATGATTAGCAGCAAACGCACGCTTTGCCGAAGTCTTGAATCTGTACGAATTTCAAACCGTAACCCATAGAGCAGTAGACAACTTAACGTAATGATAGACAGCGCAACCCAATGCGAAGATGAGAACATGATGAAATCCTCCGCGTGCTGGCGATCAAAAAAAGATGAAAGCTGCATAGACGAACCTCCTTTGAACGTGAAAACATCCATCAAAAATAAAGTTTGAGAATTTTAATAATCTTGATTCTAGATATCCATAAAATGGGTATATATGTATATGTTCTGTCAACTCCACCACATAAGGAAGACTTTTCATTATATTAACATAAGATGGGGCGTAGGGCGCGGAATTACATATGAAGCTTTTGAACATGCAGGGGTGGAAAACAATTAGAACAAGAAAATGGAGGCAACAGGAACATGTTTAAGAAAAAAATAAGTGTAATGGTCATTATTTTGATGCTTGTGGCCCAATATGCCTATGGCATCGGATTTGCTCCGCAAGTAAAAGCGGCTGCGATTGATGACGAAAGAAATATCATCACCAGTGTTTCAATGGCTGTTTACGGGCCAGATGGAATCACGGTCACGAACAGCGTATACGAACGAGATGCTAATGTTACCTTGGATTATAATTGGTCTCTTCCTAAAAATCATAATTACAAGCAAGGTGACACTTTTACTTTTCAGCTTCCAGAACAGTTCCAGTTATTTAATGATTTTAACGGACCGTTGGTCTCTGAGGATGGAGATGTAGGGAGCTTTGAAGTCAGGCAAATTTCACATGAAGTGATAATGACTTTTAATGACTACATAGAAACGCATGATGACGTGCAGGGAACGCTGCGGTTAAATACTAAATTCGATAAACAGCAAATCTCGGGCAGTACTATACAGAATATTTTATTTCCCGTGAGCGGCGGTATTCAGACAGTGACAGTTAATTTTAAACCCAGTGTTGGATCGACTATAGAGAAGAGAGGTATTCCCGAAGGCTTCAATGCGAACCAAATATTATGGACTGTTGATGTCAATAAGTCTTTGGAAGCCGTGGGGAATGCCATTGTGACGGACCCCATCCCTTCAGGCTTATCATTAAATACTCCAGTCACAGTGAGCGTGTATCAACTGAGCATTCAATTGGATGGTTCAGTAACGGAAGGAGCATTGCTCGACACAAGCAAATACTCTGCAGAGCTCTCCGGAGGGTCATTGATTGTCCGTTTTACGGAGCCTGTGATTAAAGAGGCTTACCGTATTGTATATTCCACAGGGATTACTAATGACCATCAGCTAAGCTTCACCAATACTGCAACTTTTTCAGGAAATGGGCAAGAGCCTGCCAGCTCGACTGCCACAGTAAATGTAGAACGTGGAGGAAGCTTGAAAAAGTATTCTACGAGCTATGATGGGGGCAAACAGATCATTTCCTGGGCAATTGAATATAACTACAATGAAAAGAATATCCCGCAAGGAAACGCTGTGTTAACAGATTTGTTCGATGATTCTCAAGAGCTGGTAACCGATTCGCTAAAAGTATATGCTGTGCAGCTGGATTCTTCCGGTGGTGCAACGTTAGGCAAGGTTTTGACAAAGGATGTTGACTACACGGTTGTTTCCACGTCAGACGTTCATAAGTCTGGATTTGTATTGCAATTTGCACACGATGTTACTTCACCATATCGAATCGAATATAAGACAAAAGCGATAAAACGCGTGTTTGAGGATGCCACCATAACTAATACAGTATCTGATAGTACGTATAGTGATCAGGCTACCCGATTAATCCGGTCTTCCATTCTTTATAAGACTTTATCAACCGTAGATTATCAGAATAAAACATTGGGTTGGAAGGTCACATTGAATAGTGATAATTACCCGATGAGCCATGTTACAGTTACCGAATCCTTCCCATTTGGCGGCCTAAAGTTTATTCCAGAATCACTGGTGATTAGAAATCTGAATGGGAATGTTTTAAATCCAAATAACTATGATCTAGTGTACAACTCACCTGTCGAGCCTAATAAAGGCTTCAAGGTAGTGTTTAATTCACCGATATCTGGTCTTTATACGATTAGCTATTCTACAGAATTTAACAAGGATTGGATTTGGGCTAAAACTGAAAATTTCAATAACAAAGTTCGGTTAGACTGGATGGACACTACTGAAGCCTTACGCACGATAGAAGCAGAAGGGTTATTCATTCCTAGACCTGAGGCGAAAAGCAATGGATTTAAAGGGGGAGCCTACGATGCTTCAACTAAAAAAATTATTTGGACGATAGGCGCCAATTATAACGGCAAAACCCTCGAAGCTCCGGCGCTTGTTGATATTTTAAAATCAGGCCAGACCTTGGTTCCGGGTTCACTAAAAGTTTACACTATGAATATTGCAAAGAATGGTGAGCCTACCAAGGGTACAGAAGTGAATCCTAATAAATATAGCTATAGCGTAAATAGCGATAATGAATTAAACGTTATTTTTACAGATAAGATTAACTCCGCTTTCTACATTGAATTTAATACAAGTCTTGAAGGGCAAATAATAGGCACTACTGTTGATAATAAAGCTAATCTCTATGATGGAGCAAAAGTGGTTTCCAAAGATTTGACCGCCTCCGTAAAAATTCCTTTTGGAGAGGATTATGTGCTGAAGGACGGTACACAAAACGGGGATAAAATTGACTGGAGCCTGCAAATTAACCGGGGGCAGTCCACAATAAAGGATGCATTAATCAAAGATACTCCTAGTGCTAATCAAATTTTGCTGCAGAATTCATTCCATCTGTATCCTACGGCTGTAGCTGTGAACGGAGATATCACGAAAAGCGGTCCTGAACTGATTCAGGGTATTGATTATAGCGTTGTTATCACAACGGATGCCGATGGAAAACAATCCTTTGAGTTAAGCTTTGCCTATGAAATCAGCAGGGCTTACATTCTCGAATATCAATCCCTGATTGTGGCTAACACTGGAGACAAAGTAATAAATACTGTACATTTCAGTGGTTTTAACGGCAGCGAAATAAGTAAAGAAACCTCTAAAGAAATTATTGTCGGGGTCTCCAGCGGTTCTGGCACAGGCAGCGGGGGAAGAGGCACTCTCAATATTAAGAAGCTAGATGCTGAAGATAACATAAAGGCGCTTGGTGATGCGACTTTTGCATTGTATCGACTAAATGGCACGGAACGTGTACTGATTAACAGTCTAACTACAGATGCAGAGGGTACAGCTACATTTAATAAAATATGGCTGGGTAGCTATGTATTGGTGGAGACAGCAGCTCCAAATGGTTACGTGCTCGATACATCCGAGCATCCAGTGGAGATTCGTTCCTCGTCAGCGATTCAACTGGTGATTACGAATCAAAAAGCAGTGGAGCCCACGCCTACGGTAACGCCAGAACCAACCGATGCTCCAACAACAACACCAGAACCAACCGTAACACCTGCACCATCAACAACGCCAGCACCGACGGTTTCTCCATCACCAGAAGCGACTGCTGCACCTACACCCATCCCTACAAGCAGCACATCTGGAGGTTCGGTGGTACCCACGTCTACAAGCTCGCCCGTACCCGAAGTAATTATTAATGATCCAGCTGTTCCTGCTGGTCCTGGAAATGCGGCCGATCTAGGATCCGCGACATCAACCGATGAGGGAACTCCTGAGCAAGAGATTACCGAAGAAGAAATTCCATTAGGAGAAGTTGATATCGACGATGAAGAAGTACCAAAAGGTACAGTGAACAATAGCACTTCGGGTGCTCCTCAGCTGCCGAAGACAGGTGAGAACAGTCCTTTGCCTCTGTATCTGTCGGGAATAGGGTTGATAACCATAGGATTTGTTATGAACCGAGTATTTAGACGTAGAGGTAAAACAGAGTGATCGAGATTAGTGTGATTTGAGATTTTTATGCAAAAGCACCCAGCATGATAAATGCCGGGTGCTTTTGTGCTTTTTTTTTGGAAATTTTATGGCTGATTCTTAAGTGTACCGGCGTTATCTGAGGTTATACCGCAGCCATTCGCCTTCCTTTTCACTTGAGAGATTCCAGCCGAGCTGTTCCGCAACAAAGGCTAGCGGGACTAAAACTTTTCCTCCTGCCAGTAGCGGCGCAGCATCAATGGTGAGAGCTTTCCCGTTCACGAGTGCTTTGACACTGCCCACAGTCATAGTAACGGTGTTCTCGGCGGAAGTAAGCGATACAGTTTTAGTGGCCGCATCCCACGTTATGGATGCACCCAGGGCTGTCCCGATATCTTTGGCGGGCAGCCATAATTCTTTATTTCCTTGCACTAAACGGATGTTAAGTGCTAGTGGTAATCCATTTACTTTTACACTGCTGCGATAAACTTTTCCGTTATTATCCATAACGGCGCTTTCCGCCTGTGATTCCAGCGAGCTATTAAGCGCCTTTATGTTGCTGGAAGTTACCCGATATTTGGAATTGTCCTGTCCGATAGCTTCTGCTATCCACGTGTTAACCTCACCATTATGATGGCTTAAATCCTTATAGAGGTCTAGGTTGAATGTCCAATCCGCTTCGGCTTGGAAATCGTATAGCTTCACATTTGGAAACTGTTCAAATTGCTCGAATATCCATTGCCGCATGACAAGCTGATTGTTAAAGCGAACGGGATTGCTGGCAGACCAAGCGACCTGACGCATAACGCTGTAGGGTGGGTAGTAGAAATAAAACTGGACATCGGGATATTCCTCCAGCAGAGGACGGATATACGTATTAAAATAGCCCTTTACTTGCTCAATGCTTTCCTCGTTAGTACCGTAATCCAGCTCCTTGTCACAAGCCATTAGGTAAGATTCTGCAACGTATTGCTTGCCAAACACTACTTTGTTATCCCAGTTGTATAAATATTCCAAATTCTGTTTAGCTTCACCACTCAGGTTGTTTTTGATGCTGCTTATAAATTGTTTATATACAGATGAATTGAACCAGTATTTGTAGTCGGTCCATAGTTTGCCGTCATACAGATAGTCAGGGAAATCTTCCTCATCTTCGGCTGTGGCGAGTTTCAAAGAGAAATAATCCAAACCCCAGAGCACTTGTTTTACTTTGCCTGTCTCCAAGGCAAGTTTGGCAATTTTATAATGCTCATCGACTGTGGATCCTTCCATAGATAACTTTAAGGTTGTCCCACCTAAGCTGGCATCTACTTGAGAGGGAAGAAAGTTCTCTGTCATAGACGTGCCGATGATAATGTTGTCGTAGTCGTAATTTTTAGCTAAACCCGGATTCTGATAACGTTCTTCTTCTGACAAGAGTGGGGTATACCACGATGGACGGTGATAGAATTGTAATGGGTCGATAAAAGCAGTAATCAGCGCCGTTAGAAGCGCTAACAAGCTAAAACATAGCAGGAAATAACCTATGAAACGTTTCGATTTAGTATGAATCCCGGGGGATTTACGTGGGTTGTTATTATTCTGAAGCCGTGATGCAAGCATCATCATTCCTCCTTACAGTTCTAGAAGTTAAAGTATAAAAAGGTTGTAATTCGGTTGAAGAATAACAGCGAGAACATAATGATAAATGCCATCACAAATGCTGTTTTCCAGCTATACTGAAAATTACGTTTGTTCAACAGATGAAGGGGATTCCAGAGAATGATCGTCATTAAGATGAGAATCAGGATGATTGCCCATTTAAGCGATCCAATAGATTGCATAGATACCCCGTTAAGTCCACTCATCCCTTTCAACAAACGAAATGCCTGCGATATATGTTCTGCACGGAAAAATACCCATGTGATGTTCACAAATATGAAAGTCAGCAACCATGATAACCACTTGGGAAGGGAAAAGCCCCAGCGTCCCCAACATTTCTCTACAGCTTGTCCTACTCCATGCAAGAGCCCCCACAGGATGAACAGCCAACCCGCACCGTGCCAGAAACCACCGAGCAGAAAAGTAATAATGACATTTCGGATCGAAATCCAGAAGCTTTTCCGGTTGCCGCCAAGTGGAATGTAGATATAATCTCTAAGAAAATGGCTGAGCGTAATATGCCAGCGTCTCCAGAAATCGCGGATGCTTACGGCTCGGTAGGGTTCATTGAAATTTTGCGGCAGATGGATGTTGAACAGCAGTGCTATTCCAATCGCCATATCGGTATAGCCGCTGAAATCATAGTAGATTTGTAAGGTATAGGAAAGGATAGCCACCCATGAATCTACAAAATATGTTGCCGCTGCAAAACCGTTATCAGCATAACCAGCTAGGGTATCCGCTAGGATGACTTTTTTTCCTAATCCGATGCTGAAGAAGAGGGTCCCCTTCTGTATGTTGTTCCAATTCCAAACCTTATTTCGCAGTTTATCGAATTGGGGCATCATATCCTTGTGATGAAGGATAGGACCGGAGATCAGATGCGGGAAAAAATTCACAAATAGTGTGTAATTCAAAAGATTGTACTCACGCGCTTGGTTCCGGTAAACATCAACGAGGTAGGCGATTTGTGTAAAGGTAAAGAAACTTATGCCTAAAGGCAATATAAGATGGTGCAGAGAAAGGTTGCTTGCGGTTACCTCATTCCAATTTTCTATAAAAAAATCCGTGTATTTGTAATAGCTGAGTAATAGAATATTTGTGCTTAAGCTAAAGATTAGCAGCGGCCGGCGACGCTTAGCTGTTGTGGAATGAATGAAATGGCCCATAACATAGTTAAAAAAGATGGATAACAAGATTAGAGGAACATATTTTATGTTCCAATACCCGTAAAAAACTAAAGAGGCGAGGGTAAGCCATACCTTAGCACAGAGTGTGAGACGAAGACGATTCAGAATAAAATATCCGGCCAGCACGATAGGCAGAAAACCAAACATAAAGGGATACGAATTAAATAGCATAACAACAATCCTCACTTATAGCAGATTTAGTATGAAATCACTATAAGTCAGAGATCTTAAGGCTTTATGTTATGAATTCTTATCATTTTCTTAATGGTTGAGATTGTACAAAAAATCCCCGCAAGCATCATTCGCTCACAGGGAAAGAGGTTTCAAATTCAGTTTGTTTGCGTGTGCTTTTGGCTGTAATGGTTCCGCCGTGAAGCTCTGCAATACTCTTGGCTATGGCGAGCCCTAAGCCACTTCCGCCTGTCTCTCGGGAGCGGGATTTATCGACACGATAAAAGCGTTTAAATAAGTGGGGGAGGTCGGATGCAGGGATAGGAGTACCGTAATTCGTACACAGAGCAACTATTCTATCGTCTTTTCTAACAACAGAAATGTCTAGAATTTTCCCTTCCTTACCGTATCTTACGGCATTGGTAAATAGGTTCTCATACAATCGCACCAGCTCGTCCGCATCTCCGTTGATAATCAGAGGAGCTGTATCCGTATGAATGCGGTAGGTCATATCTGCTTGTTCCAGTACGGGTGCAAATTCTTCAATCAGCTGTTCGAGCAGCTTGCCGAGATCTACAGGCTCAATATTTAGCGGTAATCCGCTGCTGCTGACGCGAGTGTATTCAAATAAATCGTCGATTAGCTTTTTAAGAGTCAAAGATTTCTCATAGGCAATATTCACATAATAACGCAGCTCAACCTCGTTTTTATAACGATCCTTCTCCACATATTCAAGGAATCCGAGAACAGAGGTTAGTGGGGTTCGGAGGTCATGGGACACACCTGTGATTAGGTCGTTTTTGGCTTTTGCAGCGGCTCGTTCTTCCTCTATAGCAGATTTTAGCTTGCCAGCCATAGTGTTCATATTTTCAGCGAGCTTTCCGAGTTCATCCGTACCTGTTACCGGCACCGTGAAAGATAAATTGCCATCCGCAATGGCCTGAACTCCGCTCGTAATGTTATGAAGATTCTTAGTTGTATTTCTGGACAGCTTTAGGATGAAAAAAATAAATAAAGGAATCCCTATAAGAATCACAACTGGCGTTGATCCAATGGTATTGATCACCCAGAGAATGAGTCTGACTCCCCAAAAGGAGCGTGAAGGATTTAACCACAGCAATAGTGAAGTGCCATAATAGCCGCCCATTAAGATTAAAGCGGTGAGTGCTAGGCTCGTTAAGCTGAAGCCAACTATTTTCCAGGATAGGGTATCGAATCGTTTAAAGTTCAACTAGAAGGACCTCCTTTTTCCAGTTTGTAGCCAACGCCCCATACCGTTTTTAAGTATTGTGGTTTACGCGGATTTTCTTCTATTTTTTCTCTGATTTTACGAATATGCACCATAAGTGTATTGTTGCTTTCCAGGAATTGTTCTTTCCATACTTTGGCGTAGATCTGCTCCATGCTTAGGACTTGTCCCTTATTACGGGCGAGCAGCTCTAGAATCGCAAATTCTCGCGGGGTAAGCTTAACTGGGTGATCATCCACACTTACTTCATGCGTAACCGAATTAATAACCAAGCCATCAATGATGATTTCATCCTGTTTGGCGTTTAGATCTGCCATGTAATTTCGAGTTCTGCGCAGCTGGGATTTAACACGGGCAACTAACTCCAGCGGACTAAAAGGTTTCGTAACATAATCATCTGCACCTACGCTTAGTCCGGTGATTTTATCAAGTTCCTGCCCTTTAGCAGATAACATGATGATCGGAAATTTTTGCGTTTCACGAATTTTAATACAAGCCTCAATGCCGTCCATATTAGGCATCATGATATCAAGAACCATGAGGTCTATAATCTCTCTATTGATAATTTCGAGTGCTTCCAGCCCGTCTTTGGCAGTTAACAGCCGGTAACCCTCGTTCTCCAGATAGATCTGCATTAGTTTAATAATCTCGGCTTCGTCGTCCACCAATAGCAGCGTTGCGTTGTGCATTTCTCAGCGTCCTTTCTTGCTTGTAAAGCGCAATTCTTGCTATAAGAAGTATACAACATTTTCTTGTTTGGAAGCCTCATTTGAAGACCAGTGAAGGCAAAGATACTGTATAGCAGCTAATAAATTAGTGGAATAAAAGACCAAATCCGCCACAGCATTATGCCAGTTTGGTTTTTCCTTTTAGTTTGCTCTGATCGCTGTACCTCAATCCATGTGTTGATCTGTAGATAATACATTCTCAGCCATGGCTCTATCATGTAAGAAATAATTCTTATACTTTATTTAACAGGAAACTTCTTAACAGCGGTGGCAGATAAAAGTAAAGGGAAACTTAATAGTTTCTTAACAAGTCTTAAGAAATAGGAAGCTACTATGCTATAATAATTTCAAATTATATATGTTGGGGGTTATTTGGTATATGTGGAAAGAATTTAAAGCTTTTGCCTTAAAAGGAAATGTTCTTGATTTAGCGGTTGCGGTCATTATTGGAGCTGCATTCGGAAAGATTGTAACTTCATTAGTAAATGACATTATTATGCCAATTGCAGGTTTGCTTACGGGTGGTATAGATTTAAAGGACCGGGTGCTTGAAGTCACTACGGACCTGAAAATACCTTACGGACTATTTTTACAATCGGTTGTGGATTTCTTTATTATTTCGTTCTCCATCTTTCTGGTGATCAAGCTCGCCAATAAATTTCAGCGCAAAGAAGCCGTTAAAGTTGAAGTGGTAGAGACTCCAGCACCTGCAGAGGATATCGTGCTGCTTACGGAAATTCGTGATCTTTTGAAACAACAAGAACGTGGTTTGTAATCCTGAAATATAACCAAGAAGCGCCAGGAGTCCTTGTCCTGGCGCTTCTTGGTTTCCTTTTATAAACTCAGTACAATCTATAATCTAGTTACAAATATCAAGTAAATATAATAAACGCACTTGCATTTCGCTGGTGTAAGTGATAATTTTGTTAGTAAGGAAAACTTGAACCTCAATTAAATAAAGGATCAATCCTTCAGGGCAGGGTGTAATTCCCTACCGGCGGTGATGCTGTTGTAGAAGTAACTTATTCAGTTCATCTACAGTGCTCAGTCCGCTACCCGGCTCGCGTTGTTGACGCGAACGGTGGACCTGGTGAAATTCCGGGACCGACAGTATAGTCTGGATGGAAGAAGGAGAGGTTGACCGCTTGTCTGCAATGGACTGGCGGATCGCAGTGTTTTCATATAATCATGTGCGATATTTCACAATACCCGTCAATTGACGGCTGTTTAAGCACACTTTTATTTGGACTGCCGATGAACTCTCGCATAACCCATCTTGAACTCCTCCTGGAGAATGAGATGGGTTTTTCTGTTTTTTTAGCTTAGGAATTGACAGCAGTGGATAGGAGGAAGAGATGGACAACATGAATGATGAGTTTTATATGTCGCTAGCACTGGACATGGCCGAACGTGCCCAAGGACAGACGGGAATTAACCCTGTTGTTGGCTGCGTTGTGGTGAAGAATGGAGCAATGATTGGACTCGGAACTCATTTACAGCGAGGTACGGGGCATGCCGAGGTGCACGCCTTGAATATGGCAGTTGGGCAGGCACAGGGCAGTACGGCATATGTCACACTAGAACCGTGCAGCCATTATGGAAAAACTCCACCTTGCAGCCAAAGGCTGATCGATGAAGGGGTAGCTAGGGTTGTAGTTGCTTGTGAAGACCCGAACCCTCAGGTGGCAGGGCGCGGAATTCAAATGCTGCGTGATCAAGGGATTGAGGTCGAAGTAGGTTTGTTGCGTGATCGTGCGCTTCGATTGAATGAGCGTTTTATCAAATATATTTTGACAAAACAACCTTTTGTTACGCTGAAGAGTGCAAGTACACTTGATGGCAATCTAGCTACCAAATCTGGTGACAGTAAATGGATTTCGAATGGGGAAGCGCGGGAGATCGTACATACGCTGCGGCATCGGCATCAGGGTATCATGGTCGGTGTGAATACAGTGATTGCTGATAATCCCTCTCTGACAACAAGAACAGAAGTGCCTGGCATTAACCCGACGCGGATCATCATTGATTCCGGGCTACGTATTCCTCTGGATTCGGCAGTTGTATGTGATGGTCAAGCGCCTACACTTATTGTAACAACCGATGCTGCAGATCCTGCTAAAAAGGCTGCACTGCTGGAAGCAGGCGTTCAAATCGTTGTGTGCGGAGCAGGTCCAAGAGTGGATCTGAAGGCGGCAATGATATCCCTTGGCGAAATGGAGATAGGCTCTATTTTACTGGAAGGCGGGGGGACGCTGAATGGTGCGATGCTGGAGAGCGGGCTAGTGGATCGTGTGATTCTTTTCTTCGCTCCAAAAATTGTCGGCGGTGGTGCAGAAGCGAAAGGAACTTTCGTATTTCCGGGTGTAGAGCTGATGAAGGATGCGATCTCACTTGAAGGATTGGAAGTAAAAGTGCTAGGAGATAATGTATGTATCAGCGGTACTCCGGTACGCTAACAAAAGCTATGCAAGAAGTGAATTTAGGAAGTAATGCTTTTTAGGAGGGATATCATGTTCACCGGATTAATTGAAGAGGTTGGTGTTTTGCGCAGTGTCTCCGCCGGTGGGGAAATGATGGTGCTGAATATTGCCGCTTCGGTCATCATGGATGATCTAAAAATCGGTGACAGTGTGTCCGTCAATGGGGTTTGTCTCACGGCGACAACTTTGGGCGATCATTCCTTTACAGTGGATGTAATGCCGCAGACCTACCGGAATAGCAATCTGAAGGAGCTGAAGCCCGGCAGCCGGATGAATCTGGAACGAGCGATGGCAGCCGGCGGGCGTTTTGGAGGGCATATTGTTCAAGGACATGTTGATGGCACTGCCATTATTAAAAGTGTAAAACGTGATCAGAATGCTGTTGTATTCGAGATTGCACCGGATCGTAAATCACTATTTAAATATATTATCCCCAAGGGATCGATCACGATCGACGGCATTAGTTTAACTGTAGTGAAGACTACAGCCACATCGCTTGCAGTGTCCATTATTCCGCATACGTTAGGGGAAACAGTTCTGACGCACAAACGGGCCGGGGATAGTGTAAATATCGAGTGTGACGTACTTGGCAAATATGTAGATCATTTATTGCATTATGGCTCAGCCGCCCAAGATGAGGAAGGCGAGAGCCGCTCCGGGATTAGTCATGATTTTTTGGCGGCGAACGGGTTTGTTTAAATAAAGAGTTTGCTTACGAAGAAGGGAATAATCTTTCGTAAAGCTTTTAGGAGGATAGGATCATGAGCGAGCAATCGAAAAAGGAAAGTGTCTTGGATCCGATTGAAGAAGCAATATATGACTTAATGCGCGGTAAAGTCATCATTGTAGTGGATGATGAAGATCGTGAGAATGAAGGGGATTTTATAGCCCTTGCTGAACGTGCGACACCAGAGGTCATCAATTTTATGATTACTGAGGGACGTGGATTGGTTTGTATGCCTATTACCCAGGAGCGTGCGGCAGAACTTGAACTGCAAGCTATGGTAACCCACAATACCGATAATCACGGTACGGCTTTTACCGTATCTGTTGACCATAAAGATACAACCACTGGGATCTCTGCGGGGGAAAGATCTTTGACCGTTAAAGCCATGATCGATCCAAAAGCGAAACCTGCTGATTTCCGCAGACCGGGGCATATGTTCCCGCTGATTGCGAAAAAAGGTGGCGTTCTGCGCCGCTCCGGACATACGGAGGCTGCTGTTGATCTAGCGCGGATGTGTGGCGCTTATCCAGCCAGTGTCATTTGCGAGATTATCAAGGAAGATGGCTCAATGGCCCGCTTACCTGATCTAATCGAAATTGCCCGCAAGCATGATCTTAAGCTGATCAGTATCAAGGATCTTATTCATTATCGCAACGAAAAAGAACAACTCGTCACACGCGAAGTGTCTGTACGACTTCCTACCGATTTTGGAGATTTCCAGACCATTGCTTATACAAATGAAGTGGATGATAAAGAGCATGTAGCTTTGGTAAAAGGCGATATTTCCGGCGATGAGCCAGTGCTTGTACGTGTACATTCCGAATGCCTGACTGGTGATGTATTCCACTCCCATCGCTGTGATTGCGGCCCGCAATTTGAAGCTGCACTGCGGCAGATCGAAACTGCCGGTAGGGGCGTGTTACTCTATATGCGCCAAGAAGGCAGAGGCATTGGCCTTATCAATAAGCTTCGGGCTTACAAGCTGCAAGAGGAAGGTCTTGACACTGTAGATGCGAATCTAAAGCTTGGTTTTCCAGCAGATTTGCGTGACTATGGAATTGGAGCACAGATTCTGAAGGATCTGGGTGTGCGCCAAATCCGTCTGCTCACGAACAACCCGCGTAAGATCAAAGGGCTGGAGGGTTATGGGTTGGAAGTCGTTGAGCGCGTGCCGATACAAATGCCGGAGAACAAGGACAACACCAATTATCTCCACACGAAGCAAGCGAAGCTTGGACATATGCTGTCTTTTGACGATATTGAACAAAATGAGGATTCGAAAGCTTAACCATACATTATAAAAAACGAAGGGTAGATGATGGATATGCCAAAATATTTAGAAGGTCACTTAGTTTCTGAGGGGTTAAAATACGGAGTTGTTGTAGGACGTTTTAATGAATTTATTACCAGCAAGCTTTTGTCAGGTGCACTTGATGCCTTTAAACGCCATGGTGTTGGTGATGATGAAGTGGATGTTGCTTGGGTTCCAGGGGTATTTGAAATTCCGTTGATCGCGCAAAAAATGGCTGAAAGCGGCAAATACGACGCTGTAATCACCTTAGGAACGGTTATCCGTGGTTCCACTACACACTATGATTATGTATGTAATGAAGTTGCCAAAGGAGTAGCCGCTATCAATCTTAAGACCGGCGTGCCGACCATTTTTGGCGTAGTTACTACTGAAAATATTGAACAGGCCATCGAGCGTTCAGGAACCAAAGCAGGCAATAAAGGCTGGGATGCTGCGACTGCTGCGATTGAAATGGCGAATCTTAACAAGCTGTTTAAGTAAGTCAGCTATTGACGAATCAGTCGAATTCGTGCTTATTTATAGTATAAGAAGAAAGCATGGATTATAAGAGCCCTTTCTACTTGTGTAGCGTCCAGACGGGCGCTGCACTTTACTTTTTTTGGCGGGAGGATGCTTCGTGACTGTATTGTACAAGCTGGAGACGTTTGAAGGTCCGCTGGATCTGCTCTTGCATTTAATTGATAAGGCGGAAATCGACATCCAGGACATTCCGGTCGCCGAGATCACCGAACAGTATATGGAATACCTGCGTAGCATGCAGGAGCTTGAATTGGATATTACGAGTGAATTTCTCGTGATGGCCGCTACCCTTTTATCTATAAAGAGCAAGCTATTGCTGCCCAAACCACCGGTCATTGAGATCGATGATTTTGAATATTACGAAGAGGATGAATTTGATCCACGAGCTGAACTTGTTCAGCGACTGATTGAGTATCGTAAGTTCAAGAGTATTGCTGTACATTTAATGGATATGGAGAGCGAGCGGAGCTTGATTTTTACGAAGGAGCCTGAGGATTTGGGTCCATTCGTGCCAGAAGAGATTGATCAAACGCTAAAAGGACTACATACCTCAGACTTAATAGCCGCTTTTCGTAAAGCGCTAAGTAAGGCTGCCAGAAGGTCTTCTTACCAGCGGATCACCCGGGATGAAATATCGGTAAAAGATCGTATACGTGATGTATCAGATGCGCTGCAGCGCAGAGGAACAGGCGGTAAGCTGCATTTCTCGGCACTGCTTCACGATGAAATGGCACGGCACGAAATCGTAGTTACTTTTCTTGCGATTCTGGAACTGATGAAAATGAAGGCGATTTTTTGCTACCAAGAGAAATTGTTTGATGACATCGTAATGGAGTGGAGAGGAGGAGAACACTTCAATGGATTACAAAACGCTGAAATCGATTATTGAAGGCCTGCTGTTTCTATCAGGGGATGAAGGAATCTCCGTACGCCAAGTGGCTGAAATTACGGAACAGCGCCCAGAGCTTGCGGCTGGAGCATTAGAGGAACTAAAAGAAGATTATGTAACACAGGAGCGGGGCTTACAGGTAGTGCAAATTGCCGGGAATTATCGGCTGGCTACATTGCCTGATCATGCCCACTATTTTGAGCGTCTGGCCTATTCACCATCCAGATCAACCTTGTCTCAGGCTGCCTTAGAGACTCTCGCAATCGTGGCTTATCGCCAACCGATTACGCGGGTGGAGATTGAAGAGATCCGGGGTGTGAAGTCGGAACGCGCAATTCATACGCTGAATAACAAGGATTTGATTCATGAGGTTGGTCGTGCGGAAGCGGTAGGCCGGCCAATTTTGTACGGGACGACTAAATCCTTCTTGGAGAGCTTTGGTCTTGCCAGTCTAAAGGATCTGCCGGAACCGACAAATTTTGAGTCCACGGATAATTTGGAAGAAGAGACACAGCTATTGTTCAATAAGCTGGATACTCAAATGACTTTTGAGGATGTCGAGCTGCCTTAGTTCGTACGAGAACGCTAATAATTGTATTGAAGGGACTGCCCTTAAACCATTTATGTGGTTTGGGACAGTCCCTATTTTTATTTAAGCTCATATTTTTTATGCAAACCCCGAATTTTTTCCAGCTTAAATTGCCATACTAAACCAAAGGTTCCCATTATTAAGGTTTCTTGGAGGTAAATACGTGACGTTATGGCTTGCAATTCCCCTTGTTTTGCTTGTACTGGCACTGATCCTGGTCCTGTCTTCATCTATCGATTTCCGCATACGGTGTTATAAACATGGAAAAAATGACCTGCTCGAATTAGATGTTACCTCTCTTTTTGGTTTGATAAAGCTTCACTATGAACTTCCCCAATTGGTCTTTAAGGGATTGGAGCAGGGTGTGTGGGGAAAGTTTAAAGAGACAGGGACTGCGACGACAGGTGTAGATACCGTAAAAGAAGAGATATTTGATAAAGAAAGAGTAATGCACTGGCGCGCCAATGTTAACCAAGCTGTGAAATCTACACGCGGCTTGAAGGAATGGTTAAAAGAGACTGTAGCTCATGTCAAAATATCAAAGCTCGATTGGTCCACCGATTTCTCTCTTGGTGATGCAGCAGACACTGCGACCGCATCGGGAGCGGTTTGGGGCCTGAAATGGAGTATTGTTGGTTTTATTTCGCAGTGGGTGAAATTGCAGCAGCATCCTCGAATTTTTGTTAAGCCTGTTTTTGAAGATGAGCTTTGTTTTGCAATGGAGTTTGTCTGTAAGGGGAAAATGTCAGTCGGCTATACTTTGTATGCCTTAATGCGGCTATCTCGGCGTGTCTTGCGTGAAAAAGGCGGGATCGGCCATTGGAGAAATCTGCTGAAACAGATGCGTCAGGAGCCACACGGGAAAGTTTAAAATGAAAGTTACATACAAATGGGCGGATGTGGGGATGATATACGCTGTAGAAGAAAGAGAAATCGTACTCAATTAAAGGAGGAAACAATATGAGCGACCATCCTATTCAAGGCCTAATGCAAACAGCGATGGAAAATATCAAGGGTATGGTAGATGTGAATACCATTGTCGGTGATCCAGTACAAACCCCTGACGGCAGCATTATCCTGCCTATCAGTAAAGTTGCCTTTGGATTTGCTGCTGGTGGTAGTGATTATCGAGTAGAAGATTCTATAAGTGGTTCAAGCTCCCAAGGTGGAGTCAAAATGCTTCCATTTGGTGGAGGTAGCGGGGGAGGCGTCTCCATTCGACCGATCGCTTTTTTAGTGGTAGGTAAGGATGGAGTGAATATTGTCCCTCTGGACAATCAAACTCACCTATTCGAAAAAATCATCGATGCAACACCAGGGCTCATCGACAAAATTCAAACGATGTTCCAAACCGGCAATGCTGCAGCTCAAACGCCGCCAACACCTGCCACACCGGCAGCAGCACCTGTTAAAACCGATCCAAGTACATCTCAATCTTCAACTCATTAGGTACACATAATTCTACAAATAGCCTCGGGGATATCGCCATACACAGGCGGTGTCCCTTTTTTGACGTGCCAGAAAGTATATTTTGATCCCCAAATTACCTGAGAATGTATCGAAGCAAAGCCTCACGTTGTGGGGATATTTTGTGTGGAACATCCTAAGGAGTGGACATACCCTAAGGCTGGTCCGCATACACTTGTACAACATAAACACTTTTACTTAAGATCCGATAAGAAGCCGGAGGATGAACATGAAGACAATAACCCGTAAATGGCCATTCGCCTTAATATTGTGCCTTTCGCTGCTGCTTCTGGCGCCGCTATCTTCAATTCAGGCCGAGAACAGCTCTATCTCTACACATGCAAGAGCAGCGGCACTGATTGATGTGGAATCTGGGCGTATTTTGTACAGCAGCCGTGGGGATGAGCCTATGCTTATTGCCAGCTTGACCAAAATTATGACCGCCCTCGTCGCCATTGAGAATGGTGATTTAGCCTCTAAAGTCAAAGTAGGAAAAAATGCCTATGCGAAAGAAGGCTCTTCTATTTACTTGCAGCAGGGAGAAGAGATGACGCTGGAAAATATGCTGTATGGCCTGATGCTGCGCTCAGGGAATGATGCAGCAACGGCGATCGCTGAGCATATCGGTGGTTCTGAGGAAGGTTTTGTATACCTTATGAACGCTAAGGCTGAGGAGCTAGGGCTAACCCATACTCATTTTGCTAATCCCCATGGTCTTGACGCTGAAGGGCATTATTCAAGTGCTAACGACTTGGCTGTTCTGACCGCTTATGCTCTTCATAATCCTGTATTTAAAGAAATTGTGAAGACGCAGGAGAAAACTGCAGACAATCCAAATGAGAAATGGGATTACAAATGGAGAAACAAAAATAAGATGCTGTATTTATACGAGGGAGCGGACGGTGTAAAGACAGGTTATACCAAAAAAGCACTGCGCTGCCTTGTCAGCTCTGCCACCAGAAACGGCCAGCAGCTTGTCGCAGTTACTATAAATGACGGCGATGACTGGAATGATCATGCTTCCCTGCTAAACTTCGGGTTTAATCACTATCCGCTCAAAACACTGATCGAACGTGGTGATGCCGTGACGGGCTATAACTTTGTAACCTCCAAAACCTTTGCTTATCCACTTGGACAAGGTGAACAAAATAGAGTGATCACGAAACTTGTTTTAAATCAGAAGGAAAGTGCTTCAGCCGAAGCTACACGAGCGAATTTTGGATTGCAAGGGGCGCTTGTGCTGGAGCTGGGCGGAAAAGAAATAGGTCGCGTGCCGGTGTATACTCCTGAGAACCTGCCTCCTGAGCAATCTGCTTATATGAAAAAGTACAGTCCAACACTAGCACAGGCTTATCCGGCAAATAATTGGTTCCAGGCGCTGGGCAGTGCACTGAAGGCTCTATTTGAAATGGGAGCGAGTTCGAAATAAGAAAATGGGCTGATGAATGAAGAAGGAGGCGTATCCATGATTAACGGGATTTGGCTAGGAATGATCATCATCGGTTTTCTGTTCGCCGCCGTTAACGGCAGAATGGATGAGTTTACAGCCGCCGTATTCGACGGAGCCAAGAGTGGGGTAACGGTAAGTTTTGGCTTAATCAGTGTGCTTGTGTTCTGGCTTGGGATTATGAAGATAGCAGAAGATGCAGGTTTGCTTAAAAAGATTGCCAAGGTGCTTGGCCCTGTCGTAGCTTTTTTATTCCCTGATGTGCCGAAAGGGCATCCTGCCATAGGATATATTCTCTCCAATATGAGTGCTAATCTGCTCGGACTAGGCAATGCCGCAACGCCAATGGGCATCAAGGCGATGCAGGAGCTGCAAAAGCTCAACCCTGATAAAGAGACCGCGACACCAGCCATGTGTACTCTTCTAGCGCTTAACACAGCAAGCATTACGCTTATCCCGGCCACACTGATTGCCATCCGGTTAAACTATGGTTCAGCCGATCCCGCAGGCATAGTAGGTACAACACTTGCAGCAACGGCCGTGGCTACACTTGCAGCGATTGCGGCAGACCGGTTTTTCCGAAGGTTGACTTTATTGCGCAAACCGCCGAAGCCCCCTTCAGCAAAGTCCGGGGTTCCTCCTTTGGCGAAGACAACACTCCCTAATTCCTCATTGAAAGGGTGAACGTGATTTGTACCAGTTTATCAGTCTCATATCGGCATGGGCGATTCCGGTCATGATCACGTTCATCCCGCTCTATGCTTTTACGCGCAAAGTGCCAGTCTACGAATCCTTTGTTGAAGGTGCGAAAGATGGGTTTGGCACGGCCATTGCGATTATTCCCCATCTTGTGGGGATGCTGGTTGCGATCAGCGTTTTTCGCGCTTCCGGTGCGCTGGATTTTTTTATGGGCTTCATATCCCCAGCCCTGCGGGGGCTTGGTGTTCCGGCAGAAGTATTGCCGCTTGGTCTTCTGCGGCCGCTTACGGGGACTGGGTCGCTTGCTTACACTACGGATCTAATCCGTGTGCATGGCCCGGATTCTTTAATTGGTATGATTGCTTCCACCATACAGGGGAGCACAGATACTACGCTTTATGTTTTGACCGTTTACTTTGGAGCTGTAGGCGTACGGAATGGCCGTTATGCGCTTAAGGTTGGCCTGTTCTCCGATGTTGTCGGCTTTGTCGCCGCGATCGCTGTGTGTTTGCTATTATTTGGATAGTCACCCCATTGCCCCCCTGGACATATGCTATTGCAGCAATGTGGAGGGGGGCATTCCGCAATGAACTATAAAGGTTTTATTCTGCATCATTCTAGCTGCACATCCATTAACGGTAAAGGTTTTGACTTCTGGGTAGGAGTGGATGGCGCAATTTATGCAGCACCGCTACTGACAGATCCGGAGTATATTCATATTTGTTTGGAAGGTGATTTTGGTAAGAAAGTGGGCGATCCTCCAATATCCGGAAGGCAGGAGCAGCTTTTTGCAACGGCTAAACTCGTTTTAGAATTAGTAGAACGCTACCAAATCTCCCCTTTAATCATCGAACCCCACAATAATTCCTGCCCAGGAGCATCTTTTCCTTGGAATGAACTTGTGATTTATCCCTCTGATGGTTATCATTGATCTGAGGTGACTAGTCGAATATGGAAAGATTACAGAAAATTTTGGCGCAGGCCGGTGTGGCGTCCAGACGCAAGTGTGAAGAAATGATTTTGGCCGGTAAAGTGGAAGTCAACGGGGAACTCGTAACTACGCTTGGCACGAAGGTGGACCCCGCAACAGATATTATTAAAGTTTCCGGTAGACTGATCCGGGGCGAGAACAAAATCTATATTATGTTCAACAAACCTAAGGGAGTAATCACAAGCGCTTCCGATCCAAAGGGTCGTAAGGTTGTAACTGACTACCTAAAAGGAATTACTGAACGGGTTTACCCTGTAGGCCGGCTCGATTACGATACGGAAGGTTTGCTGCTGCTGACGAATGATGGGGACTTTGCTAACTTGCTGACTCATCCGAAGCATCATGTACCTAAGACGTATCATGCTACGGTCAAGGGTATACCGCATGGCACTGCATTGGACAAGCTGAAAGCTGGCATCAAGCTGGAAGATGGCATGACAGCGCCTGCGGAAGTAGAGTACAAGGATATTGATGAGGCAAATAAGGAAGCGGTTATCAGCATCACGATTCACGAGGGACGTAACCGTCAGGTACGACGCATGTTTGATGCGATTTCACACCCCGTACTCCGTCTGAAACGGATTTCATTCGGGGATATTATGCTGCAAAATCTCAAACGTGGCTCTTACCGTCATTTGACCAAGGATGAAATTAACCATCTGCAGCAAATTGCCAAAGCAGGATTGCTTAAAGAAAGAACTCCACGTAAAGAGTCATAAAGACACAGAATATTCACAATTAAACCCCCTAAAGCTGTGACGAAATTCGCTATAATGTTCATAGGATGTTCACACCTTACAACATAAGTATGAGTTGCGTCACAGAAGGGGGCTTTACGTGTGGGTAAAGCAAGAAAACCAATTCAAATCGTGATTCTGTTTCTAATTGTTATAGTGGGCGGTTATGCCATCGGTTCCTCTGTATTTGGGGGAAGCGGCAAACCAGAGGAAGGGAGCAAAGCACCTTCCTTTGATTTGCTTGGGCTTGACGGTCTGGCTCATACCCTAGACGAATATAAGGGCAAGACTATTGTGCTTAATTTCTGGGGCTCTTGGTGTGCACCTTGTGTCAAAGAAATGCCGGCTCTCCAAGCGCAATGGGAGAAATGGAAGGACAAAGACGTAGTGGTCTTAGGCATTAATGTGGGCGAAGACCGGATGACTGTCGAGAATTTTGTGAAGCAGGTAAACATCGATTTTCCGATTTTGATGGACACTGGACGTGATGCTGTACGAAGTTATGGTATTTCTCCGCTGCCAACTACCTTATTCATTAATTCCAAGGGTAAAATTGACAACATTCATATCGGCCAGCTTGATTTGAATTCACTTGATGATCAAATTGGGAAGCTGGTGGATTGATGAGTGAACGCGAGGCATTTATAACCAATACCAAATGTGAATGTGGTCACCAGAACCCTGTAGGTACTGTTTTATGCGAAGCATGCGGGAAGCCGTTGGGGAAGGAATCAGACTGGGGCGAGAATTTGGAAATGCGTTACGATGGCGTAGCTCGCCGATCTCAGCGCGTTAACCCGGGGATTATTGATCGGGTGTGGAACTTTTTCTCTTCCGTCAAAATAGCGATCTATCTGATCGTGTTGACACTTATAGGCTCTATGCTGGGGACGATTTTCCCGCAGGAGAGTACTTTTCTTAATATTGATGCCTCAGTTTATTACAAGCAAGAGTACGGAACAGCCGGATATATTTATCACAAACTTGGACTTTCACATACATACGAATCCTGGTGGTTTGTAACTCTACTCGTAATGATCGGCGCTTCACTTGTGATCTGTAGCTTGGATCGAGTACTTCCGCTCTATAAGGCCTTAACCAGACAAAAGATTCGGAAACATCGTCAGTTCTTAACTCGGCAAAAAGCTGTGTTAGTGACTGAAGTACAAGAGGAACCAGAAGCTTGGGTAGCCCGGGTAATTCAGCCTATGCGTAAAAAGGGCTATCGCGTGAAGACGGATGGAGGGGCTCTGCTGGCAGAGAAACATCGCTTCAGCCGCTGGGGACCTTATGTAATACATATTGGCTTAATTATTTTTTTACTTGCTGTATTAGCAAGAGGATTGCCGGGACTGAACATGGATCAGCATCTTGCTTTCCCGCAAGGGGAGATCACACAGATTCCGGACACCACCTATTATTTGAAAAATGAGAAATTTACCGTGGAGTTTTATACGGAGGAAGAGATGCCTGAGGAATTTCGCGGCAAAAAAATACTTCCAAAGCTATTCCAGACCCAAGCTGTGCTTTATGAATGCACCGCGGATTGTGGAGACCCTTCGAAGGAACCGCAGCTATCCGAGGTGACGAAACATGATATCCAAGTAAATTCACCTTTGGATTATAAAGGATTGAAAGCGTATCAGTTTGATTATGATCTGACCCCTGTGCTGCGTTCGGTACAGCCTGAGCTTAAGAATTCCACCACTGGCGAGGCGTACGGCAAATTTAAGCTGGACATGAAGAACCCTCAGCGGGCAATTCAGGCGGGTCCTTATACTTTAACTTTGAAAGAAAAGTATATGGATTTTGGTCTAAATGAGGAGGGTCAGCCGATTTCCAAATCACCTTATCCGAATGCACCTGCTTTTTTGTTCCTGATACAAGGTCCGGATCTCCCGGCGGAAGGGCAGCAGTATTTCTATTTTCCTAAACAGGTGGATAAGGCGCAGTTTCAACAGGCTGCCATTAACGATAAGCTTGGCGGGAGCAATAGATTTCTTGAGCTTGAAGTGGACAACATGAGCGACGTTGATTTTTCGGAATCGACTACTTACTTGAATATACGTATTGATCGTGCAATGCCGTTTGTATGGCTAGGTGCAGCAATCGTGATGCTGGGTTTAGTGCTTGGCTTCTACTGGCAGCATAGACGTATCTGGCTTACCGTTGCTAACGGGGAGCTTATCCTCGGAGGACATACGAACAAGAACTGGTTCGGGTTCCGCCGTGAGATCGTTTCTATTTTAGAAAAAGTAGATCTGGTAGTCGATGAAAAATCATTAGATAATGGAGGAGGCCTTTCATGAGCTTGCTCGACATCAGCAGCGCTGTCTTTATTGCCGCATTTTTATTATACAGCAGTTCGTTTATGTTATTCACTATCGCCATCATGGGTCGCAAGTGGTCAGGCCGCAAGCCGGAGGAACATACCGCACGTTGGGGCAAAATTGCTTTTATTTTCTCTTCAATAGGTCTTATCTTTCATCTTATTTATTTCTTTACACGCTGGGCGGGCTCAGGGCATATTCCGGTCAGCAACATGTATGAGTTCATGACTTTTTTATCGATGATGGTGATGGTTGCCTTTACTGTGATGTACGCTATTTATCGTAAGGTAATCTTGGGTCTTTTTGCAGTTCCAATCAGTATTATTGTGATGGCTTATGCCGCAGTATTTCCACAGGAAGTACAGCCGCTGATTCCATCTCTTCAATCGAACTACTTAAAGATCCACGTAACACTGGCTGCACTAGGTGAATCCTTCTTCGCAGTAGGGTTTGCGGCGGGACTGATGTATCTGCTGCGAACAGTCAATTTTTCCAGTAAAGAGAAGGCGGATCGCAAGCAACAGAGGCTGGTCGAATTTACTCTCTTTTCAATCATTGTTATAATTGGGTTTCTGGGTTCTGTTTTTGCATTCCGCGGAGCAGGCTATGAAACTGTTTTTGTCCGTCCGAACGTTACGATTGACAGCCCCGGGCAGGAAAATAGTACAATAGAGAAAGTGAGTTATCGAATGCCGCCGATTGTGGCACCTCACAATAGCGAAATTGAGAGCTTCCAGTCGTTTCTTGGCATAAAAGAACCACTCTTTGAGGCACCATCTTGGATGAATGGTGTAAATGCTGGACGGAAGTTTAATACTGTAATTTGGTCACTCCTTTCCGGATTAATCCTCTACGGAGTTCTTCGCTTGATCGTACGTAAACCGCTGGGCACTGCTTTACACCCAGTGATGGACGGAATTGATGAGGGCGATCTAGATGAGATTACGTATAGGGCGATAGCCATTGGCTTTCCTATTTTCACATTAGGCGCTTTGATCTTTGCAATGATATGGGCGCAAATCGCTTGGGGAAGATTCTGGGGATGGGATCCTAAGGAAGTATGGGCGCTTGTCACTTGGCTCTTCTATAGCGCTTATCTTCATTTACGTTTGGCTCGTGGATGGCAAGGAAGAAAATCTGCCTGGCTGGCTGTGCTTGGCTTCCTGGTCGTAATGTTTACTCTGGTTGGCGTTAATTTAGTCATCGCCGGACTTCATTCTTACGCGGGGACGGACTGAGCATAGTTTACCTGTTAACGTTGCACAATGGTTTAAAGGTTACGTTCTACTGTATTGATGAAGGGGTTGTAGTGAAATGGCAGATCATTTAAACAGAATTCTGGTAGTGGATGATGAGGAACGCATTCGCCGCCTGCTAAAGATGTATCTTGAAAAAGAAGGTTATGAAATCGATGAAGCGGAAGACGGAGAAATCGCTCTTCGTAAAGCAACAGCAAATGACTACGGTCTGATTTTGCTGGATGTTATGCTGCCTGGCATCGATGGGATGGAAGTGCTGACAAGACTCAGAGGAGTGAAGTCAACACCGGTCTTAATGCTTACAGCTAAAGGGGAAGAGATCAACCGTGTTCAAGGCTTTGAGATGGGCGCAGACGATTACGTTGTGAAGCCCTTCAGTCCACGTGAAGTCATTTACCGGGTGAAGGCTATTATGCGCCGTTCTTCGGCGACTGCTTTCTTGTCCAAGGAGAGCAATTCCAGCAATAACATTGTATTTACTCATCTTATTATTGAACATGATGCTCACCGTGTGACTGCTGGTGGTGAAGAAGTAAGTTTGACACCTAAAGAATATGAACTTCTGCATTATTTGGCTATTTCGCCTGATAAAGTATTTTCTCGTGAAGAACTGCTTAAGGATGTCTGGAATTATGAATTTTTCGGAGATTTGCGTACTGTAGATACTCACGTAAAACGTCTTCGTGAAAAACTGAATAAAGTATCACCGGAATCTGCAGCGATGATTACGACCGTATGGGGCGTAGGTTACAAACTAGAGGTACCTAAATAAGTGAACTTCTGGAGAAGTCTTGTCGGCAAACTGTGGGTTACGATCATCTGCCTGGTCGCTGTCGTGCTTATTACCTTGGGGTTATTTTTGCTTCCCTACATAGACAGTAACTTTGCCAATTCCGGAGATATCAAACGTTTATTTATGTATACTTGTATGATCGGATTTTCTTTGACGACATTTTTTGCGTTGTTTTTGTTTACCAAAATCACTCAGCCGATGCAGCGTGTCATTGAAGCTGCGAATAACATTCGACGGGGTGAATACGGAACAAGGCTTACGCTTGTCACAAGTGATGAAATTGGCCAGTTGGCTACTTCCTTTAACCATATGGCTGAGGAGCTTGAAGAGAACATTCGCAGTCTGCATCATGAGAAGGGGCATCTGTCTAGCGTACTGCGCAGTATGAGCGATGCTGTGATCACCTTTGACATTGAAGGGCAGATTATTTTGACCAATCCGCACGGCCAAGCTCTGCTAGAGAGCTGGAGCGATTTGCAGTGGGGACATGCGAGTGATGCTGAGCTCCATCCCGAAACGGCTGAGAGCAGTGTTCCTCCTCCCCTGCGTCCTTTATTTTTAAGCACCTTGAAGCAAGGTGGCGATGACCGCTCCAATGTACATGTACGGCAGGGCGTCTGGTCTGTTCATATGGCACCGTTATATTCTGAAGGCAGTATCCGGGGAGTAGTTGCTGTACTGCGGGATGTGACGGAAGAGGTGCGTCTGGAAAAGATGCGCAGAGACTTCGTAGCTAATGTCTCCCATGAAATCCGCACACCATTGTCGATGATGCAAGGGTACAGTGAGGCTTTATTGGACGGGATGGCTTCATCCCCTGAAGAAAGCAGTGAGCTGATCCAGGTCATTCATGACGAATCACTGCGTATGGGGCGTCTGGTTAAGGATTTGCTTGATCTTGCCCGAATGGAAGCCGGACATACGGATATGATGAAAGCTCAGGTGGACATGAACGAACTGCTGGAACGAGTCTACCGTAAATTTTCTGTACGTGCGAAAGAGCGCGATATCCATCTTCACTTACAGCAAGAGAGTGATATTGCTGTTCTGAAGGCGGCGGATGAGGATAAGCTGGAACAAGTCTTAACCAATTTACTCGATAATGCTTTTCGCCACACACAGGGTGGCAAAAAAATCACGGTTCATACAGGAACTTGTGTATTAGAAGGCCGTCGTTATCTTGAGATTAAAATTCAGGATGAAGGGGTTGGAATTCCACCAGAGGATCTGCCGTATATATTTGACCGCTTCTACAAAGCTGATAAGGCGCGTGTACGGGGAGAATCAGGTGGAACGGGACTTGGGCTTGCGATTGTTAAAAATATTGTAGAGTCGCATCACGGGACCATCTCAGCTTCAAGCAAACTAGGCGAAAGTACAACCTTTACGCTAAGACTTCCTGTCGAAAAACAGTAATTCCAAACACAATGTGTGATAGCGCCTCTGACAGCAGAGGTGCTTTTTGTTGAAACAAACACATTAATCTTGTTCATCGTGGAACATATCTTGTAGGTTTTGCTTGGGAGGGCATAGAATGATTTTATCTTTAGACCAAGGTACTACCAGCTCACGAGCCATATTGTTCGATACGGAGGCTAAATGGGTCTCACAAGGTCAATATGAAGTTAAACAATCCTTCCCCCATCCAGGCTGGGTAGAGCATGACCCTGAGCAAATCTGGGCGTCACAGCTCGCAGCGGCAAGAGATGCGATTGCGCGGGGTGGCATAGCAGTTGAGGAGATCTCTGCCATCGGAATAACCAATCAGAGAGAAACAGCTTTAATCTGGGATAAAATAACGGGCAAACCGATATACCCTGCGATTGTGTGGCAGGACAGGCGTACTGCAGAGCAATGTGAAGAACTTAAAAGTAAAGGGCTGGAGCAAGTTATTGCGAGCAAGACGGGCCTTGTTGTAGATGCTTATTTCTCAGCTACCAAAATCTCCTGGATACTGGATCATGTGGATGGCGCCCGAGAGCGGGCGAATCGAGGGGAACTTCTAGCGGGGACGATCGACAGCTGGTTAATTTGGAGACTTACTTGCGGAGCCGTACATGTCACGGATGTTACCAATGCCTCACGTACGATGCTGTTTAATCTTCATGAACGGTGCTGGGATGAAGAGCTAATGGAAGAGCTTCGTATTCCGCGTGCCATCCTGCCAGAAGTAAGAATGTCTGGCGGCGAATTTGGAGTAGCAGACAAACAGTGGTTCGGGGCAGACATTCCAATTCGCTCTGTACTTGGAGATCAACAGGCCGCATTGTTTGGACATACTTGTCTAGAACCCGGCAGTGCCAAAAACACCTATGGTACAGGCTGTTTTATTCTAATGAACACAGGCACAGAAGCTGTAGCCTCCAGTCATGGCTTGTTGACCACTGTAGCTTGGGGTATGGGAGATGAACTCTATTATGCCCTAGAGGGCAGTGTGTTCGTGGCCGGAGCGGCTGTTCAGTGGCTGCAGGAGGGTCTTGGTCTTATAGAGGAGCCAGCAGGCTCAGAAGATAAAGCACGGGAAGTAGAGGACAGTGAAGGGGTTATCGTTGTGCCTGCGTTTACCGGACTCGGGGCACCCTATTGGGATATGTATGCCCGTGGAGCCATATTTGGCCTTACTAGAGGCACTACCTCAGGACATCTGGTACGAGCTACATTGGAGTCCTTAGCCTTTCAATCTAGAGATGTAATAGGAGCTATGGAAAAAGACGCAGGCATGCCATTGACCGGCCTTCGTGTGGATGGCGGAGCTGTGCGTAACGATTTGCTGATGCAATTCCAGTCTGATATCCTGGGCAGTGAGGTTACTAGAACAACCTATGCGGAGACAACAGCTTTGGGTGCGGCGCTTCTGGCCGGGTTAACGTCCGGAGTCTGGACACGTGCTCAGCTAGAGAGCTTCAACAAGGCTGAGAGGGTCTTCTCGCCTGAGATGGGTATAACTGAGCGGGAAGGTCGTTACAACGCCTGGAAGGACGCTGTAGCGCGTACCATGGGTTGGGAGAAGCATGAAGGATATCAGTGATAAAGGAGCTGTATATATCTATGGTTAACGGAACCGAATCTGATCTGCCGGGCGGACTATCTAAGCCGGCGCTTCGAGCCCTGCATGGGGCTGGATATGTTCAGCTTCAACAATTCAGCAAGCTTACAGAAGCAGAGCTTCTGCAGCTACATGGATTGGGGCCAAAGGCGATCGTCCTATTACGGAGTGCTCTCGCGGAAAAGGGGCTCACCTTTGCAAGTAAGTCCTGATGTTGCGTTCATATTTATATTAAAAAACGGCAAGCTTAGGTGAATCCCTAGCTTGCCGCTTTTTGTTATACAGCTCCTAATATTCAATAACAAATGCTACATTTTGCCAACCGGCGCCCACTGTCCAGAACAGGACTTTATCACCACGTTCGATCTTTCCAGTAGTTACAGCTTTATGTAGAGCAATAAATGGGCTGCTGGTAGAGGTATATCCGAATTCATCCCCTATGTATACCGCTACATTGCGATCAATGCCGACTTTCTCACACATCTCTAAGATATTAGGCAATGAAAACTGTGAGAAGCAGGCTGCTTTAATGGCTTCAGGCGCGATATTGTTGTTAGACAGTAGAGTACGAATAGACTCAGAAGCAGCATCTATGCAAATGGAATTATCAAAAGGAATAAACTTCACATTAAACTCTCCAGCCGCTACACCTTGTTTACCCAGTTTAGCCAGGCCTGCGCACGGGAACTTGGAATTATCGCAAACACAAGGATCCGTTTGGTAGATAGAGTCAATGAAACCGACCACATCCTCAGCTTGTTCAAGAATGACTGCCGCCGCTGCATCACCGAAGTTAGCGTAATAGACTGGATCATTCTTATCGGCATGAGGGGTTACATAATCGGAGCCGATGACCAACGCTCGTTTAATCCTAGGATTCGCTTGCATCTGACGGCTAACCTGTTCCACAGAAGCCGTCATACCCGCACAATTAGCATTACTGTCAATGCAGATCGTATGGGATGCGCCTTTGATCAAACGGTGAATCATTAATGAGTTGGTAGGAAAGATATACTCAGGAGTTTGACTTGCATAGGCAATAAGGTCGATATCGGCACCTGTGAGACCACTTTTCTCCAGAACATTCCTGGCAGCCTCAAAAGCCATCGTAAGGGAATTCTCATCCGCATCCTTAATACTATACCGTGTAATACGACCTAATGCGGATAATAGACCTCGAATATCAATGCCTTTTTCGTCAAAATGCTTAATGAAAAAGTCGTTACCAACTATATTGCTGGGATGATAGATATCAATGCCTTTAATACGAATTCCGGTCATAATACGCCTCCAGGAAAGCAGTAAAATGTGGCCTACATATTAAGATTAAAAGATCTAGACTGTAACCGCAGAAATGATCTCGATGTTATCGAGTCCAGCTTTACGGCCAAGACGGGAAAGCTGCATTTTGAGGATCGGGTTATTTTCAAGCGTTAGATTTACTTTTACAAATCCATCATTCTTAAACATTACAAAGCAGCTTTCTAAAAGAGGTACAACATCTGGTGCAGTTACATTTAGCTTTCTGCAGTCGATTTTTAGTTCATAGTCAGCTGGAGTAATTGGATTGATAGTTTGTTGATAAGCTTGAATAGATTTTAGACCATCTTCTTCAGAAAATGTTCCATCTAACTCAATGTTAATAACCTTGTTTGTAGTGTCTGTCTTCAAAACGAAACTTCCCATGCCTAAATCTCTCCCATAGATTGAATTTGTCCAAAACAGTTCGACTGCAATATCCAGCCATGTATATCCATTTAGCTGTTTTATAAAAGTCAAAATTCGACACTATACAGCAAGTAATGGGATATTCCGACTCTATTATAGGCATATTTTTCAAGTGTATGCAATAATAAAGTCGAATTTTGTATATTGTTGTCGAACTGTTGAGTTATTGGATTTCTTCTATGGTTGCAAGCAGGATATTAAAAGCTGTGATGATTCTAGGTGCCCCTATAACGGGTACTAAGTGTAATAGAATACCTTTAAGCTGTTCTACGGTAACTCCAACACGAAGGGCCATGACATAATGAACGCCCAACTGTTCGAATTGACCCATTGAAATTAAAGATGAAATGACAGCGATTTCCTTCCAGTCAGGGGCTATAGTATTACGTTGAAAAATATCGCCATAGGCATTCCCCATAATAAATTCAGCCAAGTCAGGGAAGTGGTCTTTAATTGGAGCTAGTGCTTTTGCGCCATAGTCTCCTGATAGATTCGTGAAGTGGTTGAGACCACTGTTGATATTTTCCTTCATGGTTAGCCTCCTAGTTTAGGTTCAAAGTACGGTGTGCAGTCGGAGGGACTTCATCACGGTCTGTTAGTAGTTCAATAACGGCAACATGGTTTAGAGCTACCGCATCTTTAATTGCAGCTGTGAATTCATCCGCAGTCTCACATTTGTAGCCTTTAGCACCTAGAGATTCAGCGAATTTTACGGCGTCCATTGGTACTTCATATAGAGTTCCATCGATACGACCTGTGGTTTTCTCCATACCCTTAAGAGCCATATCTAGTTGCTTATTATTGACCACGATAAAGATGACAGGGATATCTTTGCAGACAGCGGTGTTAATCTCAGCGCCGAGCATCATGAAACAACCATCACCTGTAATGCAGAGGACAGTTTCTTCAGGAGCTGCAACCTTTGCACCAATAGCCATGCCGATCGAATTACCCATGCAAGCAAAATACGCATCAAAAACAAAGCTGCCCGGTTTCTTAACCTTGTACCATTTTGCAGCGTGGAATCCATGACTTCCATCATCAACGAAAATTGAATTATTATAAGGGATCAAATCACTTAAAGTGCTCATTACCGAAGCAAGGGAAAGATTCTTGAGGGTTGGAAGCTCTTCTGAATAATCCGCATCGGCCAAAGCCTCACGTTTGGTGATTGTGCTTGGGTCAATATGATTTAGGCAGTGCACCAAATTATCGCGCAGGTCCCCAGTGACCGGTATCGTTTTGGACAATAGTATTTTTCCGACAAAGGTTGGATCAATATCAAATTGAATTAAAGTTGCTGGATGATTCTCCCGTTTAAGATTACAGATGGTCATATCACTTAAACGTGATCCAAGCACTATAAATAAATCGCTTTTATTCAATAAATCGTCCCCGTGGGTCGAACCGCCAACGCCAATAGGACCATGATAGAGTGGGTGATCCCAGACTATAGCCCCTTTTCCACCAGGAGATGTTACTACAGGAATATTAAAAGTTTCTGCGAGTTGAACAAGCTCTTTATGTGCTCCGGAGCGGTTAATTCCTTTACCCGCAATAATCAAAGGATTCTTAGCAGCTTGAATAGCATCGATGACTCTATCGATATTAGCTTGACTAATTAGAGACTCTCTTTCTGGGATTACTATATTGCATTCTTCCAATACTTCAGTTTGTACATCAAAAGGAATACAAAGATGAACAGGACCCCGTTTGGTCAGGGCCACAGAAATCGCATGATTAAAAATAGTACCAAAGTGATCCCCACGTTCAACCAATTTACTGAACAAGGTGGCAGGTCTGAACATATCAGCTAAATCAGCCAGAAAAGAGGTGGAGTCCTGACATTGAGGAATTCCAAGCTCTGTAATGGATTGGTGGCCGGTAATAAATAGGACAGGTAGGTTGTTAGCTTTCGCATGTGCTGCTGCTGTAAGCAGGTTAGTTCCCCCAGGACCCGAAGTACCAAATGCTACGCCTAGGTTACCCGTTTTCAGCGCATACCCTGCTGCTTCGAATCCGGAGCTTGCTTCATGTCTGCCGGGAATAAATTCAATACCGTAATCCACCATCTTTAGAACTATTGGACAAATGGATTTGCCAATGATCCCAAAAGAATGGGTGACTCCAAGGTTACGTAGTGCTTCCGCCATGTAATCTGCGACTGTCTTCAAAAGAAACACCTCACAAGTTTTTTGATATATATTAGTTATTAATCTACCGGATAGATACGATAGATCAATATACTCAAAAAGTAAAAACCTGTGCTCTATAGTAAGCACAGGTTGGTGGCATAAGGCGCCGCTAAGACTGAACAATAGTTCAGCCGTCCTGGTTCCTCTGCAACCTGGCAATCATGGCCTCAAACGAAAAAATGAGGCTGTAGATCCATGGTTTTGCGTCATCCTCTTTCGAGGATTTTGCCAATATTAATTTATAGTTGATAAGAATAATTTTCCTTTACAATATATTCCTCATTAATTTTTGTCAACATAATCCGCTAAAAAAACTCGAAATTTGACGAAAGTCTTGTCCAAGAGATGAAGTTTTGCCTCGCGAAAAAAACTGCCACCTAAGACTCAGCTTAGGTGGCAGTTGATAGTTTTGAACTAGAATTTAAAGATATGAATGGTTTTTTGCAGATTAAATACGGCCTGGGTCATTTTTTCCGTTTCTTCTGCAACAGACTGCAGGGCATTAATCTGTTCATTCATAGCCGCCGATACCTCTTCCGTGCCAGCAGCAGTTTCTTCGGTGATTGCTGAGATATTCTCAATTGCACTGGAAATTTTCAAGGCACTTTCTAGCATAAGATCACTCTCCGCAGAGAATGAAGAGATTTGCTCGGTAATGTACTGCACGCTTTGTACAATTTGTGCGAAAATATGGGCAGATTGAGTGATCATTTCATTCTGAACCTGCACAACCTCTTCATTGATGGCAATATTATCGATGGCTTGTTTAATATCTGACTCAATGCTGCGGACCAAGCCGAATACTTCTTTTGTGGATGCCGTAGATTCTTCAGCAAGCTTGCGGACCTCTTGAGCTACAACGGCAAAACCCCGACCATGCTCTCCGGCACGAGCAGCTTCGATGGAGGCATTCAGTGACAGCAGGTTGGTCTGCTCAGCGATCTCTGTGATGGTCTTGGTGATCATCGTAATCCCGCGGGCATTTTGTGAGAGAGCTTCAATAGTATCAGCCACTTTTTGTGTAGCCTCTATGTTTTTACGCATGCCTTCAGCCTGTGTATCTACGGATTGGCGCCCTTGCTCAACAAGTTCTAAGGTATGTATTGAACGTCTGTTCATTTCTTTGGTGGAGTTCGTATAATTGGATACTTTGGTCTCAATGTCTTTAATGGATTCTGTCATATCAGCGATATCCGTAGATATTTCATTTGCACCAAGAGCGAGCTCAGTAGAAGAAGAGGCTACTTGTGCCATGACAATTTTCAGCTTCTGGTTCTTATCTTCGATTCCGCGGCTTGCATCCATAACTTGACGGGTGATCTGCGATGCATCGGTCAGAATCTTCTTGAGCTTATCAATCATTGTGTTAAAGGAGCGGCTTACGTCACCCATTGAGCCATTTTCGTCCGCTCTGCTAGTGAAATCGCCCTTCGAAATACTGTGAGATACATTAGCAATATCATCAAAAGATGATGTAAGCGTTCTCTCCACGAAGCGAGCAACAGGTAAAGTCAGACCTGCAAGAACAACTACTAGTATAATTCCTACGAGAAATTGACCTAGAATCATTAACGTAACTAAGACAGGAATAGCAAACAGTGCGGCAACGAGGTAACATCCGGCAACAATTCTTTGTTTTAACGGAAGTTTGTGCATCCAGCTCATTGGTAAAATGTCCCCCTTATTAAATTTTATGTAATGGTGTTATTATAGGGGATTTATAGGTCATTGGTCTATAGAGAAGTGTCATAAATCTTCTTTAAGTAGTAGATATTTAGAATTCATGTCAAAATTCCTCATATATTGTGGAAATTGTTTTAATAGCAGACTTTACCATTCCTACTAGTTCGATAGGAGCTAAAACAATAACTGAAGGAGAGAAAGAGAGTACGATACGACAGGCAGATTCTATAGCATTAAACTCGGCCTCCACGTTCATCCACCCAGTATTAGCAGAGGGTTCTACTAAAGTTATAGTTACATATCTTTCACGTTGTAATTCTTTAAGAATAGACTCATTCACCTTTAAGTTCACTACATATTTTGGCAGTGCTGCTTTAAAAGCTAAAGTCGATTGTTCCCAGTAGCTTTTTAAATCAAAAGCCTCAGGTCTGACAAATGATTCATAAGTTGCGTCAGCTTGTATTAATCTCGACACGCGAAAAGTCCGCATTTCACCCTCGGTTCGTGCCACTACATACCAAACTCCACGTTTTGCGACTAACCCGAGAGGTTCAATGAAACGCTCCTTCATCTCGTCATTCCGTGGGTAAGTGATCTTTACTTTACGGTCTTCCCAAACAGCTTCCTGCAGGACAGATAGGAACGGATATGTCTCGTCGGAAGGGTGCCAGCTGGCACCATCTATATGAATGCGCTGGCTCAGGTAACTGGCTGGATTATTCGGCCTGGATGGGGAAGCAGCCTCCAGCTTAAGCACGGCAGAAGAGAAGTCGTTTTGTATACCCAGATCTTTTAAGATTGAGGAGTCTGCGGACAGCAGCAGAGTAGCAATTTCTGAGGGCTTCATACCCGTTAAGGAGGTCCGGTATCCTTCTGTGAGCATCCAACCCCCTTCGCGTCCCCGTTCGGCAAGAATCGGTATTCCCGCTGTACATAAGGCTTCCATATCTCTAAACACAGTTCGTTCAGACACTTCTAAGGTCTGGGCTAGCTCACGGGACGTCATCTTTCCACGATTTTGCAGCAAAAGTAAGATGGATAACAAACGATCGGCTCTCATTAAGGGAACATTCCTCCTCCTAATAAATGTTAGTTAGTTCTTAATTAATTATTATATATGTCAGTTGATGTCATATTAAAGAATTATACTTATATAAGGTAAGGATTAAATACAGAACATTTAGAGAAAAACAAGTGTAGAAAGGATTGAGAACATGACTTTAAAAGGAAAAGTAGCATTGGTCACCGGAGGCAGCAGAGGTGCTGGTAGAGGAATTGCATTGGAGCTGGCAAGGAAAGGTGCATTCGTTTATATTACGGGCAGAACGACAGAGGCTTCTGGCATAGAGCATAGCAAGCGGAGCATTGATAACGTACTTAGGGAAATAAAAGCGGAGGGAGGGTCCGGCAGCGCCATACGATGTGATCATACAAAAGATCAGGAGACAGAGGCGGTCATTCGCCAGATTGCTTCAGAGCAAGGAAAGCTTGATATTTTAGTCAATAATGTATGGGGCGGCAACGATTTACCTATTGAGCAGAAGTCTTTCTGGGAGCTTCCTACAGCGCATTGGGACAATATGTTTAATGCGGGTGTGAGGGCACAGTTGATAACAAATTATTATGCAATACCATTAATGCGTGAGGCAAAAGCTGGCGGTCTAATCATCCACACAACCTTTTGGGATCATTACAAATATCTTGGAAACTTCTATTATGATCTTTCTAAAAACTCACTTGTCCGCATGGCCTACGGGTTATCGAATGAGCTTAAAGAGGACAACATTGCAGTTATTCCGCTTACTCCGGGCTGGATGAGGACAGAGGCGGTGTTGGAGAGCATGAACACGGATGAGGAGCATTGGCATGAGGTTGAAGAATTGCAGATGACTGAATCCACAACCTATATCGGTAGAGCAGCCGCTGCTCTAGCAGCCGATCCTAAGGTCATGTCTATGACCGGACAACCGCAGCAGGTTGCTAAGCTGGCTGAAAAGTATGGATTTACAGACATCGATGGTCGGACTGTTCCCGCATTCTTAGTCTAAACAGCAAACTTGATCTGTTTGATCCCATATGTGCGTGTGAAGCAGTATAGGACACAGCTGATCTATAATGCAGTATTTTCGTATATTTAGAACGCTATCGGTCCCCATAGACGCTATTGATAGGGCAAAACACCTGATTTAGCTTTCTTCTTGAGGAATAGTGGCACTAGAGTCCGAAACCCTGCTTCAAAGGCGAAATTATTGCATATAGGGTCATCTGGGTCCGTAACCTCAAGGGTGTCCGTAAGCCTCCACGAGGGAACTCGATTCGATATTGTAAATGAAGCCGAAACGGGTCAACGATCAACAACAAAAGCAGCGAAACTCCTATAAGAGGAGAATCGCTGCTCTGTTGTTTGATTTCTATCGTATTGCTTACAGAAGAATGATTTCTTCGGCAGTGTTGATTTCTGGTAGACCAGCAAGCTTCACAAGCACATGAGTAGGTACAGCTTTATCAACGGTCAGCAGCATGATTGCTTCGCCACCAACGATTTTACGTCCCACTTGCATGGAGGCGATATTGACATCATTTTCGCCCAGCAATGTGCCCACAAGTCCGATAATCCCTGGTTTGTCGTTATGGGATACTACAATTTGATGTCCTTCAGGAGCGATATCAACCGGGAACTTGTTCACTTGAACAATTCTTTCTCCATAACCTTGCAGCAATGTTCCGGCTACGAGACGTTCTTGGTCGTGATCTGTTTTAAGGGTCACGGTAATCAGATTAGTGAAGCCTTTAGTTTTGGACGCTTTAGTTATTACTACATTAACGTCGCGTGTTTTTGCCAAGTGCATGGAGTTAACGATGTTAACATCCTCAGCGAAGTGGCGGGAGAGCACGCCTTTCACAATATAGCGGGTAAGTGGTTGGGTATCGACATCTGACAGATCACCCGCATACTCAACATGGATTTCACGAATAGCACTATCTGTAATCTGGGTAACAAAGCTGCCCAGCTTCTCACCAAGTGTGAAGTAAGGCTGGAGTTTGTTCATTACGCTTGGAGCAACTGGAGGAATATTTACAGCATTGATGAACGGTTCATTACGCAGAATATGCAGTACTTGTTCCGATACATCGATCGCTACATTCTCCTGAGCTTCAATTGTAGAAGCGCCCAAGTGAGGAGTCACGATAATTTTTGGATGCGACAAGAATGGGTGATCTGCTTGTGGCGGTTCTTTTTCGAATACGTCAAATGCAGCGCCAGCAACAATACCGCTATCAATAGCTTCTACTAACGCCATTTCATCAATTACACCACCACGGGCACAGTTGATGATGCGCATTCCCTTTTTCATCACTTCAAATTGCGGGCGGGAAATCATATGGCGTGTTTCCGGAGTAAGTGGAGTGTGCACAGTAATGAAGTCTGCTCCGCGGACTACATCGTCAACGGAAGCTAATTTTACTTCCAGTTTCTCAGCACGCTCAGCAGTTAAGAAAGGATCAAAAGCAAGGATTTCCATGCCGAAAGCTTTGGCACGTTTTGCCACTTCGCTACCGATTCTGCCCATTCCCAGTACACCTAATGTTTTGCCGCGAAGTTCTACACCCACGAAGGTTTTTCTATCCCAGGTTCCACCAATTGTTTTTGCATAAGCTTGTGGAATGTGACGGGCCAAAGCCATCATCATTGCAAAAGCATGCTCACAAGTTGTAATGGTATTTCCATCAGGAGCGTTGATAACAACAACCCCACGTTGAGTAGCAGCTTCCAGCTTGATATTATCTACACCCACACCTGCACGACCAATGACCTTTAAGTTTTTTCCAGCTTCGATAATTTTTTCAGTTACTGTAGTTTGACTGCGGACGAGTAGACCATCATATTCACCGATGATTGCAACGAGCTCATCTTCACTGAGACCTGTTTTTTTGTCTACAACTACATCTGTTGCGTCCATCAATTGCTGAATGCCCAAATCACTGATTGGATCCGATACTAATACTTTAAACATGGTTTCTTATCCCCCTTAAAGTTGAAAAGCTTTATATGTCGAGGACGCCCTGATGGGCAGTCCACAATACCAGAAGGTTCACGAACTAGTAGAGAAAAACATGTAATAATAGTAGATCAACGCGGTGTCGCACAAAAGAAACAGCGTGCAAGAGTACCGCGAAATCGGTAACTTTGGGCATAAGGTAGTATTTATGGGGATTAAGGAATTAAAAAAACTCCCAACCCCATACTACTGCCGTAGTAAGGGACGAGAGTTATCTTCGTGGTACCACCCTAATTCACTGCAACTTGGAAGAAGCAGCCTCATTGGCCTGCATAGGCCACACTGTTAACGGAGTTGATCCGATTGTACCTACTTTAAGGTTCGATACAATATCTCAGGAGCGCTAAAGATAGCTGTTCGTCACCGGTTTGCACCAACCACCGGCTCTCTGAAGACTTCCAGGATCTTTGTTCCATCATCGGTTTTGAATGATTAATTTTTTCATAATGTAACATGGTATGCAAGTTGTGTCAATAGGCTTTGCAAGCAGCGTTTCTTGAAGTGAACTTCATTTTTCGTTATGATTCAATAACTGGTTCTATTCAAAAAAGAACGGAAGCTGTGGAAGTGTCTCCCTGTTATAATACTGTTCCCGCCATTTTACAAAATCCTGTTCCTGCACAGCACCTGTAGAAATCAACAAGGTTACTGAGGACTGGATATCCGAAAGATTTAATGAGCTTGCAGTGCCTGAGTAAATCATATCGTCTATTTTAGCAGTGATGTCCTGAGGATCATAACCTGCAAAAATTCCGCGATTCAGCATCATGTCAGCGATAGAAGCATTCTTCAAAAGAAGCGGCATTTTTTTCCACTGGATGAAAGACATCGTTTTTAGTTCGCCAGGTGCAGAAGGTATTTTCTGGTTTGTCTTAGAGCCCCATTTTAGCATAGAATCATAGAAGTTCTTTTGTGCTAACAGACCGTACTTCACGGCGCCTGTTGTAAATTCATCATTTTTCAATAACTTGGCTGTCTCTGCACCAGAGGCACTGGTAGAGACTTTGCCGGAGGCCTTAGAAAATAAAGTTAAGCTTTTGAGTACATTGACCTGTGACTGATGTAATAGAGGAGAGTTAGTGAAAATTGAATCTTGATTAACTCTTTCATATTGCTGGTCTGCTAGAATACTTAGATTCTTCATTACTGCCGCATTCATACGAGCATCTGTGCTGCGCGCTAACTTATCTACTTGAATGTTCCAATTCCGCTTGAATTCCCGATAGGGCAAAAATACGTTATGATAGAAAGTAACAAGATCCTGCTGTTGATACGAGCCCGTGAATTCTACTAATCCATTCATGCTTGATTGATTGTCATATTTGGCTTCAGTTTTGTCTGCGCCAACCTTGACGCCAGTAAAAAATGCGGCGAAGGCGCAAACTAGGAAAAACAAAAAAACTAGCGTGTATAACATTTGATTGCGGGACTTACGTTTGCTCATAATAAATGCTCCTTTTTCTGGGGGGATTATCCTATGTATTATGTATTGATAGCAACACTATGGACGGTTTCTCTCTCGGAGCGGCCCGAAAAAAATAAAGAACAGGCAGGTCACGATGAAAAAATTCAAATTTGGCGAGATTAAGGTTAAAAAGGTAGAACCAGGCCAGTTGACAGACCGTCTTCTGCTGCTCAATCTCTATATCACTCAGGGGCTCACATTAATTATCGGTTTGATATGGATATTATTTCAGAAAAGAAATCCTTTTCAGCTATTAATTATTCCAGAAAAAGTACATTTTGTGGCATGGGGCCTTGGTCTTGCTGCTGCAATGCTAATAGTTGACTATTTATTGACACATATTGTCCCTGAGGAAAGCATGGATGATGGTGGAATAAACGACCTTTTATTTCGAAATCGCCCTGTGTGGCATATTATCGTCATAGCAGCAATTGTATCGGTATGTGAGGAGCTCTTATTCCGCGGAGCCATCCAATATTCCATTGGCCCTTATTGGACGAGTATAGTATTTGCTCTTATTCATGTCCGTTATTTACGTCACTTTGTACCTACCGGCTGGGTATTCTTAAGCAGTTATGGTCTTGGATATATTTACATTCAATCGGGCAGCCTCTGGGCCCCTATACTATGTCACTTCTTCATCGACCTGATCTCAGGTCTGGTGATCCGCTATAGGAGGGAATCATGAGTGAGGAATTAAGCCGGGTAAAGTCTCGACAAAAACAACACAAAAGTGAAAGCAAACATCCTGGCAAAGGTAAAAAAGAGAAGCGGACTTCGGAGGCTGTAAAAAAGGTTACTCCTGAAAAGAAGTCTACTCCTATAAAGAAAAATGCTACCGCTCGGGTTTCTACGGCAACTTTATCAAGAAAAGCTCGCCGCCCAGCAGGTTCTGCAAAGCGCTCTTCCACAGGAAGTAAAGAGAAGGACGAAGAATCTGTTCCTTCTCGTTCAGATACTTATTCTTCAGAAAAAGTTCGTTTAAGCAAGATGTTTGTAAATTCTTTGATTTTTACCTTTGTTATTTTGCTAATCGGGCTGCTTTGGTGGGGAATTGAAGGAGCGCCTCCGCTGAGTACATTATGGTGAGCACATGGGCATGGGGAATGGCTTTGGTCATTTTATTGATAGCTGCGGCCGTTGTCATAATCATGGTGATTAATGCTTTTAGAAACAGAATTATTACCGAGGAAATAATGCTAGATTCGCTACCTGAAGAGTTTGATGGATTTCGTATCTTGTTTATAACAGATATCCATCGCCGCCGCCTTCCTTCCGCGCTTCTGACACCATTAAAGGGTGGGGTAGATGTTGTTTTTCTGGGAGGAGATCTAACGGAAAAAGATAGTCCTTTAAATCGTCTTGTCGATAATATGACTCTAGTTACTTCTATTGCGTCTACCTATGTAGTGCATGGAAATCATGATTATCGGGCTAATATTTCAAGGGTAGATGAGATTATTCAGGACAGTGGTGCAAAACTGTTAATGGATGAAAATGTGGCTTTTGAACGTGAGGGAGCTAAACTTTGGTTAACCGGAATTGATTTTCCGAAAAATGGGGGCAAAACTCCATACGGTCCTTTTCCGCCATTAACCACAACCCCTTCTGCTGAAGACACGTGTCGTATTATTCTTGTACATGATCCGCTTTGGTTATCGAAGCGCCAGAGTGTGCCAGCGGACCTGATTCTGGCAGGTCATACGCATGGGGGGCAGGTGATCCTTCCATTTGTGGGTCAAAGACATGTAGAGCATTTCTATCATAAATATGACGCTGGAAAGTTTAGTTGGCCAAGAGGGGACGGTTCCGCAAAAAATGCCCTGCTGCTGATCAGCAGAGGGTTTGGAACAGCACATCTGCCACTTCGTTGGGGCAGTCCTGCTGAAATGCATGTGCTGACACTGCGTAAATCAACCCAATAGGGCTTACTCTTTCCAGTAAGGAAAATTGGTAGCGTAAAAAGAGGGTTCCAAAGCCATGCAAATGGCTTTTGGAACCCCCTTCTATTTTTGTTTGATTCGAAAACAATTGCACTGACGAAGCAACTATCGGACATGTAAAGATGAGAAGATCAACGCATTTTTAGCTCAATGCTGCGCGGATCAACAAAGCTGTAGCCTTTACCCTCAAGTGTAGTGAGCAAGGTATCCAGTCCCTCAACGGTCCATGGTAGCTCATGCATCAGGATATTACTGCCGGAATGCAGCTGATCGGTAACATTACTGATCAATTTTTCTGTCTTACCCGTTTCCTTTTCTTTCATTTCCCAGTCAAGTGAGCCTACAGACCAGGTCATGTATAACATTCCATTCTCAGCCGCGACCTTCTTGCCAACATCCCCGCCGGCACCATGTGGCGGACGGAAAAAGTGAGGAGCTTCTCCCAATGTTTCTTTGACAATATTTTGAACATCTTCGATTTGCTTTTTAACCTCAGTATAGGACTTGTCTTTCAATACAATATGATCCCAGCTGTGGTTGCCGATAATTCCACCGCGGTTATGTATTAACTCCAGAAGCTCAGGATGCTCCTTAACACGATAACCATTTACGAAAAAGATGGCTTTAGCTTGATGTTTGTCCAGAACATCCATCAAAGGGTTAATCATTGCAGCATCTTTAGGACCGTCGTCAAAAGTGAGCAGAACCACTTTTTTATTTGTAGCTTCCTCATTAGGGACGATGTCGTAATTTTTGTTCATATGGTACAGCAGTGGAATTTCAGCGGATGCTTCACCCTTACTGGCTGTACTATTTCCTGTAGTACCTCCATCTGCTGTTGCTTCAGGGGTAGGACTGGCTGTTGCTTCAGGTGCTGGCGCCGTAGTTTCTGCGCTTTGTGTAGCTGCCGCCGTGGGCGGATTGTTTGTGGTGTTTGTTTCCTTGGCTGTATTTCCATTTGCACCGCTGTTGCCACAGGCTGTAAGCAGCAAGGTAGCCAATAGGAGCACTGATGTCATTTTACCCACTTTTTTCAACTCGCTTTCTTGTTATTAGGTTGTATGAGCCGGAATCTTTCCGCGAACACTAAACATGATTTTACCATACAAGGAGGCTGGAAATATGAATACTTCGTCATTTTTATGCGGGGTGCTGATGGGCGCCGCAGCCAGTATGATTATGTCCAAAAAGCGGAATTCTTTAATGTCTTCGCTAGGGCAATCGGGTGGTTCCATGAGTGGGGCTGCAGATAAAGCAAAAGAAAAAATAATCGGTATGGCCACGACTGGTTTTGGTAACACTGCTGTTTCAAGCAGTAATGCTCAAAGTAACGGTTCAAGCAGCGCAACCTCTGATCATAAGACTGAATCACCAGTGAAGTCGAAGGAATCCAATCTTAAATTGTTAAAGGAATTCATTCGCAGCAATCCTGAAGTAAAGAGCGAAGTAGAGCAGATTCTTAAAGAAACGCATACAACCATACCGGGATTGTAACCGTAAAGGACTCCATCAGAATCATTTTGGGGATGAAATATTCCGCAGAATGATTCTTTTTTATTATTCAGGGCCTTGAAAATGGTTTATTCAATAGAGAGGATTTTATATATTTATTTACGTGCATTTATCTCGGCAAAATGATAACATACTTACATAGTAACCATTTTTGGCTCATTACTCGGGACTCATCATACATTATAATAAATGAGCTTGCAAAAGGAGGATCCTGTCATGAGAATAGAGCGATTAAGTCAAGATAAGATACGGATTTTCCTCACTTTTGACGACCTGAGCGAGCGGGGCATCCAGAAGGAAGACATGTGGCAGGAAGTTCCTAAGGTTCATGACCTGTTTACGGAGATGATGGATCAAGCATATAGTGAACTAGGTTTTGATGCCACGGGTCCGCTTGCCGTAGAAGTTTTCGCATTGCCCGCGCAAGGCATGGTCGTTATAGTGACCCGAGGAAAATATGATCACCATCAGTACGGTGCGTCCGGGGAAGAAGAATTGCCAGAAGAGATTTATGAAATGGAAGTTACTCTTGAACAAAGCGACTCCATTGTATATGCATTCCGCGATTTCGAGGTTCTGGTTGAAGCGGCTCATGTGCTCATCGGTAATATTACTTCCCAGGGGAAACTGTATTCTTATAACAATAAATGGTATCTGTATTTCGATCCAAAGGAATTTGAAGAAACGGCGTTGTCAGGTCTTGTTGGCGTACTTGCTGAGTTTGGAGATTCCTCACCGGTCACAGAAGCTGTTCTCGATGAATACGGGAAAACAGTGATGCCGGAGAATGCGGTCCAGTTATTGTGCACTCATTTTAAGCGTCAGGAGTAATTAGGCAAGACTAGGGGCTGATGACCATTGTTTAGGCCGATCAGCCCTAGTCTTGTTGTTGGTGATATGTCGGTCATTCTTGTATCAAAGTTATCATCTACCTTGCTGTGTAACGGCAGTAATAGGGTTTAGGGGTGTAGGGAGGTTATTCGGTGCTCGTGTTATCGGTCATTACGTCGGCAGTAGCGCCGGGACTTGCTCTGTTGACCTTTTTTTATCTGAAAGACAAGTATGATCAAGAACCGCTTCATGTAGTCATTAAAGTATTCTTGCTCGGCCTTCTGATTGTGTTTCCAGTAATGATCATTCAGAGAGGGCTGATGCTGGGACTAAATGGTGGTCCCTACGTGGAGTCGTTTCTCATATCCGCTGGCGTGGAAGAATGTCTAAAGTGGTTTGTGCTGTACCATATGATTTACAATCATACCGAATTTGACGAGCCATATGATGGGATACTATACGCTGTGGCGATTTCGCTCGGCTTCGCAACAATAGAAAATATAATGTACGCTTGGTATAGCAACGCTTCAATCGGATCAATGTTTCTAAGAGCACTTCTTCCGGTTTCTGGACACGCTATGTTTGGTGTGATCATGGGCTACCATATGGGAAGGGCGAAGTTCTCAAAAGGAGTTCATACCCGCAGAATTCTGGTGTTTTCTCTCCTGTTGCCATGGATGTGGCATGGGATATATGACTTTATTTTGAGTACGACAGCCAACTATTGGATATGGTTTATTGTGCCTCTGATGGCTATCCTATGGTATGGAGGTATGGGAAAGGTTGCTAGGGCCAACAGCCGTTCTCCTTTCCGCTTTCTGAAACGTGAAGAAGAGGTTAACCTATAATCGAGATGGACACACTTATATTCGAAGGGCAGTTCCTAGTAAGGAATTCCAGAGAGGAGAGAGGTGTCTTTTTTTGCGTATAAAAGTACGTATCGTTTGCAAACAGTGCGGTGAGACCTACATATTAAGAGGGATTAAAGAGCATGGTGTCATTCAAACCGGCTTTAAACAATGCCTTTGCAGTAATAGCAGTGGCTTTGAGATTGAAGAGAGAGCATGAACGGACGTTATAGTCACATTGTGTAGCAACTTCAGTGCATAAGACTCCTAGTTTATTGTCAAACTAACGCCAATAAGCTATCGAAAGGAGTCTTGTAGCCCTATGTACAAAAGATTAAGTGCTGTAATGTTCCCGCTGACCGCGCTGCTGCTGATTGGTGCGCTTGTGTGGGGTTATCAGGAGAATCAGGAGAAGAATTCAATACTAATTAAGGCGGAGAACCAATATCAACGCGCCTTTCATGATTTGTCCTATCATGTGGACCGTCTTCATGGTGAGCTTGGAAATACGCTTGCGGTTAACTCTGCTTCTAATGGGATGCACCGCAAAGGACTTGTGAATGTGTGGCGGATGACTAGTGAGGCCCAAAATGAGATTAACCAGCTGCCGCTGACCTTGCTGCCATTTAGCAAAACAGAGGAGTTTCTGTCCAAAATCTCCAACTTTTCTTATAAAGCCGGGATTCGTGACTTCACTAAAAAACCTCTGACAGATGGAGAGCTGAGCAATCTAAAAGCATTGTACAAGAACTCAGGAGAAATCTCTAAGGATTTGCAAGAGGTACAAAATAAAGTCATTGGCAATCGGCTGCGCTGGATGGATGTTGAAACGGCGTTGGCGACAGAAAATAAAGCGGAGGACAACACGATTATTGACGGCTTCAAAACGGTAGATAAACGTGTAGGGGCATACCCTGAGCTAGACTGGGGTCCTTCAGTAGCAAGCATCTACGATAAACGTTCCGTCAAAATGCTCGGAGGTACCCCCGTGACTGCCGAAGACATCAAACGTAAGGCGTTGAAGTTCGCGGATGCGGGTTCCAATGCTAAAGTGGATGTTAAAGAAAATGGGAAGAACACCGAATGGCCATCCTATACAGCAACTGTTAGCGCTTCGAATAAGAAGCACACCATTAGTATGGATTTCACCAAAAATGGCGGGTTGCTGATCTCTTATTATGACAACCGTGAGGTTGGCCCTGCCAAAGTTTCTATTAAAGAAGCAGTTACCAAAGCAGAGCAGTTTCTTGAGAAAAAAGGATATCCCCATATGACTGCAGTCAGCGCTGATCGTTACGATAATATCGGGAATTTGACCTTTGTAACCAAACAGAATGATGTATTGATTTATCCTGAAAAGATGACCATTCGTATGGGGCTGGATACAGGTGATACCATCGGTTTTGAGGCCAGCGAATACGTCAATGAGCACAAGGACAACCGGAAGCTTCCAAAACCAAAGCTTACCCTTGCAGAGGCGAGGAAATTTCTGAATTCTGATTTCAAGGAGCAATACAATCGCTTGTCCTGGATTAAAAATGATGATTCCGTCGAGGTCTTGACTTACGAGTTCGGTGGAGGAGTTAATGGCTCAAAGTATCGTATTTACATTAACGCCGAGGATGGCATTGAAGAGTCTGTGGAAGAAATCAGACCTTCTTCGGGGTCTGAGGCAAAATAAAGGGAGGGCGCATCCAGCAGTTGGGTGCGTCCCTTTTTTTTTGCAATATCTATAAAATATATCTGACTGGCTGATATTCCCATGCTATAATCAGGGGTAGTGATAATTACTAAACTGATGTGGCGGTGACATCTTTGTATCCTAAAATTAACGAATATCTATACATACAGGTTGCTTCCAGTGACGCTGCTGAAGCAGAAGTTGAATATAGATCAAGAATTGCAGAGACGGAAGAAGACGCATTCCTGATTGAAATTCCTATGCAGGAGAGCAATGGTCGTCTAAAAAGGCTCTTTATGGGGGACGAGCTTTCGGTTTATTTTTTAACTGAGGGTGGCATCAAAAATTACTTTAATACTTATGTACTGGGCTTTAAAGAAGATGTAATTCGTATGGTCCGGATTCAAAAGCCGGAGACAGATTCGATTTTTAAGATCCAGAGAAGAAGCTTTTTCCGAGTGAATGCAGATCTAGAGCTTGCTGTGAAGGATAGCCTTGGCAAACGGTTCCTGGTTCGTACAGATGATATTGGTGGTGGAGGAATCTCCTTTTTGGTGGATAACCAGGTTAAGCTGGAGGTTGGTAATAAATTGTCCTGCTGGGTACTGGTGCCTTATCGAAACGGAAGCACAGAGCATGTCAATTTTGAAGGTGAAGTAGTGCGCATTAAAAAGCTAGAGAATGGACGCCTTTTAGCGATGTTGAAATTTGTCGCTATTTCAGATTTGGAACGCCAGAAAATTATCCGTTATTGCTTCGAACGTCAGTTTGATTTCCGCAACAGATAAGCATTTTTTACAGCTCTATTAAGCTGTCTGATTTTGCACTGAAGTATAAACTGTGGTATAATTTTATAAGTCGCAGGCAATGCCTGCTTTTTTCTTGATAATATCATCAAGCATAACAATTTATGTGTGCTCCTTGATATTGCAGGAATAGTTTTCGTAACGCTAGATGCTTTTTTTATGAAAGAGTGTTTGAGGAGGAATGCCCCGTTGGATAGGCAGGGTACACATACTTATGACAGAATAAACGTCGCCATCGACGGACCTGCCGGGGCAGGCAAGAGCACTGTAGCCCGATTGGTAGCCCAGAAGTTGTCTTATATCTATGTCGATACTGGTGCAATGTACCGGGCAATCACCTGGTATATGATCCAAGAAGGCATTGAACCGGAAGATCAGCATCGAGTGAACGAGAAGGTTCGCGACATGGTGATTGAACTTATTCCGGAACGAGACATTCAGAAGGTGCTGATTAATGGGGAAGACGTGACCCCACATATTCGGAGCCTTCAGGTTAGCGGCCTTGTGTCGCAGTATGCGAAGATCGAGGATGTAAGATCCAGACTGAGTCAATTGCAGCGTCAGATGGCGCTTCGCAAAGGCGTGGTAATGGATGGCCGCGATATCGGTACAACCGTGCTGCCGGATGCCGAGGTAAAGATTTTTATGACGGCAAGTGTGGAAGAACGAGCTCTCCGTCGTTATAAGGAACTGAGAGACGCGGAATCGGTGACGCTTCAGCAGCTTGAACACGATATTGCAAAGCGGGACCGTCTGGATGAAGGACGGGAGATTTCACCGCTGCGCCGTGCAGAGGATGCTATTCTTCTGGATACGACCTTAATGAATATCGATCAAGTTGTGGAGGCCATTGTATCCCACTGTAGATCTCATGTTGACGGGGAGAGAAATCATTTATGATTTATGCAATTTGTGTTGGATTGCTTCGCTTGATTTACGCAATCCTTTTCCCACTTAAGATTGTGGGGAAAGAAAATGTGCCAAAGGAGGGCGGGGTACTGCTCTGCGCTAACCACATTAGTCTGCTTGATCCAATGACTATTGGAATTAAGCTGGACCGTCAGGTAAAGTATATGGCTAAGGCTGAACTGTTTGAGGTTCCGGTGCTTGGCTGGCTCATTAATAAATTGGGTGCTTTTCCGGTGAAACGTGGCGGCGTAAGCAAAGAATCCATAAAAACGGCCCTTAACACACTTCGTAATGGTAATGTCATGGGTATCTTCCCGGAGGGTACGCGTAACTCTGATGCCGGAGTGGCCAAGAAGGGTGCTGCTAGCTTTGCACTTCGAAGTGGCGCAGCAGTTATTCCAGCGGCTATTATCGGCCAGTATAAACCCTTTCGACGCATGGTCGTTGTCTATGGTGCTCCTGTAGACCTTAGTCAATTTGCCGGTGCGGGGAGCGAATCTCTCGAGGCTGTTACCGATGTCATTATGGATCGCATCCGTGAGATGAAAGAGACAGGTAAACCAAGTGCTAGTTAAGGGATGAGCAGAACAACAAATTTTGCTCAATGTTTTGATTAAATAACGGCATAGCCGCTATTTTTTGGAACATACTATCATCAAGTGTAAGTGAAATATTATGCATTGCTTGTTTTGAACTCTGCTATACGCAGGTTTAAATAAATGGGGTTTTGAATCGAGGAGGCTAATCACATGTCTGAAGAAATTAAAAATCAGGAAGCTGCGGAAAAGAATGAATCCGTAGAAGCGGTGGATTCCGCTGTGACAGAAAATAACGGAGCTGTAGAAGAAGTTGCTGCCGTTAACGAAGAAGAAGTGACTAACCAAGCTGACTTGGAAATCATTTCTCTGAAAAAAGGCGATACCGTGAAAGGAACAATCGTCAAAATCGAAGATAACCAAGCTTATGTAAGCATTGGATATAAATACGACGGTGTGATTCCAATTCGCGAATTGTCCGCAGTACAACTGGACAACGCTGCTGCAGCAGTAGAAGTTGGACAGGAAGTAGAATGTAAAGTTGTCAGCATCAACGACAACAAGGAAAGTCTTGTTCTTTCCAAACGTGCTGTTGATAGTGAAAAATCATGGGAAGATCTTGAGAAATACTTCGCTTCCCAAGAAGCTTTCGAAGTTACTGTGGCTGACGTTGTTAAAGGCGGCCTCGTAGCTGATGTTGGAGCTCGCGGATTTATCCCAGCTTCCATGGTAGAGCGTCACTTCGTTGAAGATTTCAGCGATTACAAAGGGCGTACCTTGCGCGTTAAAGTGAAAGAACTTGACCGTGAGAACAGCAAAGTAATCTTGTCTGCTAAAGAAGTTCTTGAAGAAGAATTCGAAGCTAACAAGCTGAAAATTATGGCTGAACTATCTGAAGGCCAAATCATCGAAGGTACAGTACAACGTCTGACTCAATTCGGCGCATTTGTTGATGTGGGCGGAGTTGACGGTCTTGTACACGTATCTGAAATCGCTTGGAGTCACGTAGAGAAACCTTCTGATGTAGTATCTGAAGGTGATAAAGTACGTGTTAAAGTATTGAAGGTTGATCCTGAAAAAGGAAAAATCAGCCTGAGCATCAAAGCTGCTGCTCCAGGTCCTTGGGACTCTGCTGCTGGCGAAATCAACATCGGTGATGTTGTAACAGGCGTTGTAAAACGTCTTGTGAACTTCGGAGCATTCGTAGAATTGCTTCCGGGTGTGGAAGGTCTTGTGCATATCTCACAAATCTCCCACAAACACATCGCTACTCCACACGAAGTATTGAAAGAAGGACAAGAAGTTCAAGTGAAAGTTCTGGACTTCAATCCATCCGAGAAACGTGTTAGCCTGAGCATCAAAGAAACTGAAGAAGCTCCAGCTCCATCTGCTAGACCTGAACGCAGCAATAGCAGAGACAGAGCTCCTAAAGAAGTTCTGAACAACCCTAACGTTTCCCTTAGCAACGAAGGCCTTAGCTTTACGCTTGCTGAACGTTTTGGTGACAAGCTGGACAAATTTAAGGGTAATAACTAATCCCTAAACGAGCTTTTGAATATACGGGTAAAGTAATCGGCGAGCCCTCGATACGGGGGTTCGCCGATTGTCTTTTTTTCGGAACTGGTCGGATTGATGAGAGTTAACATGATTGTTAGCCAATTTAAATGTTTTTTGCTATGATGAGTAACGTAAGGATGACAGGAGGAATGAATATGGCAAGACCCGTTGTGGCAATCGTTGGGAGGCCTAACGTCGGAAAATCGACGATATTTAATCGGCTGATTGGCGATAGATTAGCCATTGTAGAAGATAAGCCGGGGATTACACGTGACCGGATTTATGGTATTTCAGATTGGAACGGTAAGTCGTTCAGTGTGATTGATACCGGAGGTATTGAAATTGATGGAGAAGATACAATTCTGAAATCAATCCGTGTTCAAGCGGAGCTGGCGATTGAAGAAGCGGATGTTATTGTATTTATGTGTGAGGCGAAGAGTGGTGTGACGAATTCAGATGAAGAGGTAGCTCAGATTCTGTTCCGTTCAGGTAAACCAGTCGTTCTTGCCATCAACAAAGTGGATAATATGAAGCGTGCGGATGATATTTATGAGTTCTATAGCCTTGGTTTTGGCGATCCAATCGGAATTTCTGGTAGTCACGGAACCGGACTCGGCGACTTGCTAGATGCTGTAGTTGAGCGCCTACCTGAGAAAATAGATGATGAATACGATGAGGATGTCATTCGTGTAGCTTTGATTGGCCGTCCGAATGTAGGTAAATCCTCTCTGGTTAACGCGATTTTGGGCGAAGAACGTGTTATCGTCAGCGATATTGCAGGGACAACAAGAGATGCTATCGATACTCCTTTTGAACGTGATGGGCAACGTTATGTGCTTATCGATACGGCAGGTATGCGTAAAAAAGGCAAGGTATACGAGAACATTGAAAAATACAGTGTTATGCGTGCTATGCGTGCGATTGAACGGGCTGATGTGGTCCTCGTTGTAATTAACGGCGAAGAGGGCATCATCGATCAGGACAAGCATATTGCTGGTTATGCACATGAAGCTGGTAAAGCATCTATTTTTGTTGTCAACAAATGGGATGCCATTGTGAAAGACGATAAGACTATGCAGAACTTCGAGACGAAGATTCGTGACCATTTCTTGTTTATGAGTTACGCACCGGTTGTCTTTTTGTCGGCTTTAACCAAACAGCGTTTGCAAAAACTGCTGCCTGTTGTACAGCATGTATCTCAACAGCACGCACTGCGCATTACTACACATTTGGTGAACGACGTTGTATCTGATGCAATCGCGATTAACCCTCCACCAACTGACAAAGGCCGTCGCTTGCGTATTAACTATGTAACGCAGGTTGCGGTTAAGCCGCCTACGATTGTGGTGTTCGTGAATGATCCGTCGCTGATGCATTTCTCCTATGAACGTTATCTGGAGAATAAAATTCGCGCAGCATTTAATTTCGAAGGAACACCAATCCGTCTCTTTACACGGCGCAAATCCGAAAACGAAGGTTAGGGGAGAAGAAGTGTGGCGCTTGAACTTCTGGTTATCGTTGTAAGCTATTTGCTTGGTTCTGTCAGCTTTAGTGTACTGCTTGCAAAGTTGCTAAAGGGAATTGATATCCGTCAATACGGAAGCGGAAATGCGGGAGCTACCAATACACTGCGTGTATTGGGTAAAGGTCCTGCAATACTAGTGCTGTTGCTGGATGTGCTGAAAGGGGTGGCCGCTGTATGGTTAGGAACCTGGGTCGGCGGTTGGGGAACCTGGGTTCCGGCTCTTTGCGGAATCGCTGCCATCATCGGACATAATTGGCCGCTCTATTTTCGTTTTCGTGGGGGGAAAGGCATTGCTACTACGATCGGTGTTATGGCTACGCTTTGTTTATGGCCAGCGCTGCTCGCCGGTATCATCGCCATCCTGTCTATCTTTATCACACGTTACGTGTCCCTTGGCTCATTAATTTTTGTAGCACTGACACCAGTGGCTTTATTGTTGACAGGATTTACACAACCTGTGCTCTGGACCAGTATTATTATTGCGGTCTTCGCCTTCTGGCGGCACCGGACGAATATTGTAAAGATCGTAGAAGGCCGTGAGAACAAGATAGGCTCAAAAGTTAAAGGAGGGAATCGTGTTGTCTGATAAAGTTACCGTACTTGTAGCGGGGAGCTGGGGAACTGCGCTGGCTAGTGTGCTGGCTGCAAACCACTCGGAAGTTTATCTGTGGACACGCAACTCTGATCAAGCTGCCGAGATCAATGGCTCTCATACGAATAATAAGTATCTGCCTGGCATCGCATTGCCAGCTAACATTATTGCAACTACGGATATGGAAACGGCAGTGTCCGGTTCTAAGGCGGTTGTAATTGTAGCTCCGTCTTCAGGAATGCGGCAGGTTGCTCGCAGTCTGAAGCCATTCTGGAAGGATGACATGTTATGTGTTCATGCTACGAAGGGCTTTGAGTCGGAGAGCAATAAGCGGATGTCCATCGTAATTGCAGAGGAACTAGGCTGTGACGAAGGGCAGATCGTCGTCCTCTCCGGTCCAAGTCATGCAGAGGAAGTTGTACGCCGGTGTCCTACAACTGTTGTAGTTGCTTCACCTGATGACAAACGTAGCGCCGAAGCGCAGGAATTGTTCATCAACAACGATTTCCGTGTATATACGAATCGTGATCAGGTAGGGGTAGAGCTTGCCGGAGCTCTTAAGAATATTATTGCCCTTGGTGCAGGTCTATCCGATGGCCTTGGATATGGGGACAATGCTAAAGCAGCGCTTTTGACCCGTGGACTCGCCGAGATATCTCGGGTGGGAGTTGAGCTTGGAGCCAATCCTTTGACCTTTGCCGGCCTTGCCGGAATTGGCGACCTTGTTGTGACGGCTACTAGTCAGCACAGCCGTAACTGGCGCGCTGGGTCCATGCTTGGTCAAGGCAAGCCGCTGGCCGAGGTGCTGGAATCCATGGGGATGGTAGTCGAAGGTATACGTACTACCGAAGCAGCTTATGCAATTTCGCTCAAGCTGGGTGTGCAGATGCCGATTACGGATCAGATTTATCATGTGCTCTTTCAAGGAAGAAGCCCACGCAGTGCGGTTGAAGCCTTGATGGGTCGTGATCGTAAGCCTGAGCTTGAGTCGATCTCCCAGGAAACTTGGGAGCAGTGGCATTCCTGATCCTGTTCACCTTTTTCCGCAAATTCTCATATGTTGTAATGGGGATTGACGGAGGAGGGATGAAAAGTGAGCAGAGATTTTTCCAAGGATGCATTGAACGCCATTAACAAAAAGGCGGGCAAGAACATTACGGAAAGTGCCGTCAAAAAGCTAGCCAGTACGGTAAAGCCAGGAACTACGCAGAATGAAGCCCAGCTCCGCCAGTTAATTAAGCAGGTGTCATCAATGGCGAAAGTGCCGGTCAGTGAAGCTACTGTGCAGGAGATTATCAATGCCGTTAAAAAAGGCGGTGCAGGTTCCAGCACAATGGAGTCTTTAATGAAAATGATGCTTAAAAAATAGCTTTAAGTTGGGTGAGCAAAAGAAAACGGATCAATGAACGATTCCGTCGTCTTTTGCTTTTTTTTATATTCCTGATAATTTTCACGAAGCGTAATTTATTTAAAATAATACATAAAAAATGATGTTTTTTTACAGAAAAGGATAAGGTCATGATATAATAGTCCCTAATAAATTACAGGCGAATGGGGGCTTTGACCATGGATCCGATGACGAAAATGTGGTTATCCCTGATTGCGATGCTGATTATGGGATTATCAGTATTTCTTATAACTTTTGCTCGGAGCAAAACCAAGGGATTGCTTAAGGCTGTACTGTCTATACTTGCTTTTGTCATCATGTTAGTGGGCCTATTGGGCGGAGTTGTTTCAATTATGTAAGCAGTTACATAGTGTTGAGGAAGGAAGTAACATCATGAAATCACAAAAAGGAGTTACCGTTGTATTTCAACCAGAAGGTCGTAAAGCTGTTGTGAACCGTGGCATTTCGTTATTAGAGGCCGCTCGTAAAGCAGGAGTGCCAATTACAACTAGATGCGGAGGCAAAGCAGGCTGCCTGATGTGCAAGGTTACAGTCGCGAAGGAAGAGGCTGCTGCAGTAAGGCCTCCCGGAGAGATTGAGCGGCGTAAGCTTGGATCGGCCTTAGAAGAAGGAACGCGTCTGGCCTGTCAGGCTGCCGTATGGAGCGACGTAACCGTTCAGGTGCCGGAAGATCCACTGAAGGCTGCGGTGCGCCGTAAGCTTGAAGCAGCGCGGCGTGGGGAAGAAGATGAACTGTGGTAGCGTAAGAATGTCACCGTGGGAGGGACTCGGTTGGAGTTTATAGGATATAAAATGAAACTGAAGGCAGGGGCCAAGCTTTTGCTAGGGATGGTATCGCTCGCGCTTACGCTTTCGGGCTGTCTATACCCAGGTGAAGAGAAGCGGGCTAGTGTTAATTATCGGGAAAGTGTTAAACGGATACAAGCAGCCGTTGATGATTATCAACAGGAGGAAGGGGTACTGCCCATTCTTAATGCGGATGAAACTACTCCAAGGTATGAGAAGTTTCGTATTGACCTGGGGAAGTTGAATAATAAGGGATATTTGGATGATATACCGGCTACCGCTTTTGAGCAGGGTGGAAGTGCTTATTTTCTTATTTTGAATGAGGAAATTGATCCTGTGGTGAAGGTGATGGACCTTGTTACGGTTCAAAAGGTGAATGACGTGCAACGACAGGTTAACCGCTATAAATCAGCTCATGGCGGCAACCTGCCTGTGCTTGATGAGCTATACCCCGGATTGTATACCATTGATCATAAGCAGGCGGGTACAAGCTCTATAACCTTAACTAGCGTCTATTCCGGTCAAGTTCTTGACTTTATCATGGATAAGGATGGAACTGTCTACGTAGATTATGTTTTTGATATCATGGCTGCCGTCGATAAGAAGGGTGGAGAGCACGACAAGAATCAGGACTTGCGACTGGATCTGGAGGAAGCTTCATATTACGTTCCCGTAAAGTCTTTGCCGTATCTATGGATTAATAATCAGCCGATCCCACAGCCTCCAAGTTAGAGTTATAGTTTAAAAGCGTCTAAGCTTCGGTTTTATCCGGGGCATTAGGCGTTTTTTGTTAATAACCTTTTAATCTCAGCATCCACTAAAAATAGTTCTATCAACGAATCCTACCTCATAAGATGGATGAGTAAGCTTCCGGGCGTCAGACGCCTTGCGGCGCGCAGACTTAACTTTTTTTGAAATTACATTGTGAAATGCGCGAATATGGGTCATAAATTCGTTCCGGATACATATGATGATACTAGTCCAAATGCATGTCCGAGCATTCGGAGTTTAGCGCGGGGCAAGTACGTCCCGGTCGAAAGCAGCTAGGCTTCGGGCGGGCATACGATAAGTCCGGTTGATGTCCTGCAAGGGTCAGATTACCGGCGGAACGCGAAGTCGATGCTCTTCAGGCATTTTTTCTTCGGAGTAATATGAGGAGGGGATCTCTTTTGGAAAAAGTGGATATTTTCAAGGACATTGCCGAGCGTACCGGCGGAGACATTTATCTTGGCGTCGTCGGCGCGGTTCGCACGGGGAAATCGACATTTATCAAGCGCTTCATGGAAACCATTGTCCTGCCAAACATCACGAATGAGGCTGATCGAGTAAGAGCTGTGGATGAGCTTCCGCAAAGCGCAGCAGGCAAAACGATTATGACGACAGAACCGAAGTTTGTGCCAAACAACGCAGTCCAAATCAAGGTTGCGGAAGGGCTTGAGGTTAATGTTCGTCTGGTAGACTGTGTGGGTTACGCTGTAGAGGGTGCAAAAGGTTACGAGGATGAAAATGGACCACGAATGATCTCTACACCTTGGTTTGAAGAGCCCATTCCTTTTCAGGAAGCGGCAGAAATCGGGACACGTAAGGTTATTCAGGAGCATTCAACACTAGGTGTAGTGGTAACAACAGATGGTACGATTGCAGAAATTCCGCGGAACTCGTACGTGGACTCTGAAGAGCGCGTCATTGCAGAGCTGAAGGAAGTGGGTAAGCCGTTTGTGCTTGTCATTAACTCCACCCGGCCACGCAGTGAGGAAGCGCAGCAGCTCCGTAACGAGCTAGCCATCAAATACGATATCCCAGTTATGACGCTAAGCGCCGCAAACATGAGCGAAGATGACGTAACTGGTGTGCTGCGGGAAGTGCTTTATGAATTCCCAGTGCATGAAGTAAATGTAAATCTGCCAAGCTGGGTTATGGTGCTTGGAGAAAACCACTGGCTGCGTAGTAGTTATGAGAACTCCGTTCGCGATACTGTAAAAGACATTCGCCGCCTGCGGGATGTTGACCGCCTCGTATCTCAGTTCACCGAATATGACTTTATTGATAAAGCTGGCCTAAGTGGTATGAACATGGGTCAGGGTGTAGCAGAGATCGACCTGTATGCTCCAGAAGAGCTGTACGATCAAGTTCTGATGGAAGTGGTGGGGGTTGAGATCCGCGGTAAGGATCATCTGCTCCAGCTTATGCAGGAGTTCTCACATGCGAAACGAGAATACGACCGATTCTCAGAAGCTTTGGAAATGGTCAAGACTACTGGCTATGGTATCGCGGCTCCATCTTTAGCCGAAATGGCACTCGACGAGCCAGAACTGATTCGTCAGGGCTCTCGCTTCGGGGTTCGCTTAAAGGCTACGGCACCATCCATTCATATGATTCGGGTGGATGTGGAGTCTGAATTCTCGCCAATCATCGGAACGGAAAAGCAAAGCGAAGAGCTGGTTCGTTATCTGATGCAGGACTTTGAGAATGATCCTATTAAGATTTGGGAATCCGATATTTTTGGCCGCTCCCTGCACTCCATTGTAAGAGAAGGAATTCAAGGCAAGATAGCTATGATGCCGGATAATGCGCGCTACAAACTGCAAGAAACGCTTGGCCGCATTATAAATGAGGGTTCCGGCGGACTTATTGCAATTATTCTCTAAGCTGAATATAAATAAATTCAAAGAGTGGGAGAAATCCTGCTCTTTTTATTTGTATATATCCTAAAACTTGATACCTAGTTCCTATAATAACGGTGAATCTGACTCAATTATTCTGATGAAATAAAGACCTTAACTGCTCCTATAGGTCTAACAAATTAGATTGAATTTAGATAAATATGCAAGTATAGATGATAATTTCTGCTCCTTTTTTGAGTAACAGCTTGAATTTATGGATGGGCTGTATTACTATAAGTTTGTTGCGCTTCAAGGTCTAAGGGCGCCAAAGTTAAGTTTTAAACGGGATTATCACGTATATTTTACGTTGAAACGGAAACAGTGTATGATACCGGAGAATTTACTCAGGGAGGTGAGAAAACATGAATAAATCAGATTTGATCAATGTAGTTACAGAAGCAACTGAACTTCCCAAGAAGGATGCTACTAAAGCTGTAGATGCGGTTTTCGAAGCAATTACAGAAGCACTGCAAAGCGGTGATAAAGTACAACTGGTTGGATTCGGAAACTTTGAAGTGCGTGAGCGTTCTGCACGTAAAGGCCGTAACCCGCAAACTGGTGAAGAAATCGAAATTCCTGCAAGCAAGGTACCGGCATTCAAACCCGGTAAGGCGCTGAAAGACGGAATCAAATAAAGATTTCTACATACCTATCCCATAGTCTTTTTAAGAACAACTATGCCGCCCTCCAAGGCGGCATTTGTTTTTTGAAATACTATGAACTGTATAATAGGTTTAGAGGAGGATGAGTGATGATGGATAAAAATACGGGTACTACTCCGCTTCCAACGGGCAGCGACTATATTGTGGTTAAGGCTAAAGATAATGGCGTTCAGGTCATTGGGTTAACCAGAGGTACAGATACACGTTTTCATCATACAGAGAAGCTGGATAAGGGCGAGGTATTGATTGCCCAGTTTACTGATCATACCTCAGCGATGAAGATCCGCGGTAAGGCTGAAATATGGACAAAGCACGGACAATTGGAAAGTGAAAGCTGAAAAGCAGGCATAGCCTGCTTTTTTTCAAAATATAGTAAAGATAAATGATCGTATTCCGCTAAGAGTGGGAATTATGGATAAGGGGGGCGTGTTCATGAACAAGGCCTGGTGGGTTGGAGCCGTATTACTCTTGACTGCAACCTCTGCTGTAATATTGCCCAAAGTGGCAGATATGGATTCAACCCTACAGCAGCGAAATGGTGCAGTGGAGACTTTTACTGGCGGCCATAACACGGTGCTAGACAACGATAATCTTGTTGATGTTCTTGGCGCACTTCCATTGACCTTACCCATTGATAGCGTAGACTGGGAGGATCACGTTCTGTCTCTGGATTTAAAAGTGAGCGGAAATGATCATGAACCCCAGGAGCTTTATCGAAATATGGCACAGACTATTTCTTTTGCTTTTCAAGAAACCTTGAATGTGGATCAGCTCCTGCTGCGCATCGTGGTCATGGATAAATGGCTGGATAGCCGCCGGCTGCTGCTAGCAGGGGATATCAGACGCGCGGAGTGGTCCGTTGAACTCCAGAATGAACTTCAGTCTGCGGGTAATTCCCCCATTTCCGAGCGTCTCAAGACGGGCTTCCGTATTAGTGAGACTGAGCTCTGGAAGAAGCAGTTCATTTATCCTTGAGAAGAATAAAAGAAACTCAGTTGTATCACAGTGCGTGACAAAAAAACATGTGATATAATAGACAAGATTGTGAACAAAGGAATTAATATAAATGTCAATGGCTTCGGAGGCTGAAATGAAACCGTACTGCATACCGCAACTGGCAAAACCCTACACCGACTACGACATGATTCAGAAGCATACGGATTTGCCGCCGTTTTCTGATGGCCGGGGTCATTTGTTATATATTTTTCTAAACCATGGATCTTCTGTAAAAGGAAGTACTGGTGAGTTGTATACGCTCGTAACCGCACTTATTCAACTTGGACTAGATACACATGAGGTAATTGACCGCTCGAATGATAGACGCGGTGGAGATCCTATGCGTTCCCGTCAATTAAAGGTATTGGCTGGTGATTATTTTAGTAGCTGGTTTTACCATCTGCTTGCAAAGAGTGATCAGATTGAGATGGTTGGAATCTTGAGTAAGGCGATTGCTGATTTCAATGTCTTGAAAGCGAACCTCTATGTGAAGATGAGAGGAATCCGTCTTTCGGCTGAACAATACTTGCGGCACATGGTACAGCTCAATATGCGGCTGTTCCTTTCTTTTACGCCCATGATCGAGAATTCCTTAGTGGAATTGTGGGAGAAGTTATTGACAGAGTTCAGTCAGTGCGAAACGGTTGCCATAGAGCTTCAGCGTTGTGATAACCTTGAGAATGCAAGCAATGGTTATTGCTACTGGAAGATGCTGGAGTCAGCGACAGAGGAAGAACGCAAACAGCTTCAAGACCAGAACCTTGATCAGAAGGACTGGAAGATGCTGAAGATGAAATATAAATGTGATTCTCTGCTGACGGACAAGCTCCATCAGTCGATTCAGTCGATTCAGGGACTATTACAAAGCGTTAAAGACGAAAGCCTGCTTAGAGAGCTTGAGATAGCGCTGGATCGTATTCTCCTGCAGATGAAAGTCTCAGGACAAGCAGCCGTGGAGGGTTAGTGGATGACTATGGACAAAACTACAACTGCTGTGGGTGATAACAGCAAGCCGAAGGAACAGTTTGTGCACTCGGTGTTTGAGAGTATTGCAGGTAAATATGATTTGATGAATGACATCTTAAGCTTTCGTCGGCATAAGGCTTGGCGTAAGTTCACGATGAAGAAGATGGGTATGAAGCGCGGGGATTCAGCTGTAGACTTATGCTGCGGCACTTGCGATTGGAGCATTGCCTTGGCCGAAGCCTCACAGACAGGGAATGTGATAGGGCTCGACTTCAGTGCAGGCATGCTTGAAGTGGGGCGCCGTAAGGTGGAGGAGCGCAAGCTTCAGGACCGGATCTCTCTCGTACAGGGCAACGCTATGGAGTTGCCTTTTGAAGACAACGCATTTGATTATGCAACGATTGGTTTTGGACTCCGCAACGTACCGGATCTTGTTCAAGTGCTGAACGAGATGAAACGGGTGGTGAAGCCCGGAGGAATGGTGGTCTGCCTGGAGCTTTCCAAGCCGATGAAACAACCGTTTAAAGGTATCTATTTCTTTTATTTTCAGCGTGTACTCCCATTGCTGGGCAAGTTATTCGCTAAAAGGTATGAGCAATACAAATGGTTGCCAGAATCGCTGGCGCTGTTCCCTGACCGGGAGCAATTAGCTGCTATTTTCCGTGAAACCGGACTGCAAAAAGTGGAATCCTTCCCCTTGACCGGAGGCATCGCGGCATTACATATTGGGCTCAAGGAGAACGGGAATGTTTAAGAAAATCGGTATCTTTTTACAAATGATCAAGTTTGAACATACGGTATTTGCTTTACCTTTTGCTTTTATGGGCGCTTTACTTGGTTCCGTTGTCATGTTTGGCACGCTACCTACCTGGAGCCAGATTGGTTGGATCGTAGTGGCTATGTTTGGGGCACGGAGCGCTGCTATGGGGCTGAATCGACTGATTGACCGGATAAGTGATGCTAAGAATCCACGCACAGCGGGAAGAGCTATTCCTGCAGGATTATTGAAGATCGGTGAAGTCGTCATTTTTATCGGCATTTCGTTTTTCTTACTCTTTTGGGCAGCCTTTAAGCTGAATCCTTTGTCAGCCAAGCTCTTGCCAATCGCAGTTTTCCTTCTTGTCATTTATTCATTTACTAAGCGCTTTACATGGGCCTGCCATCTTATCCTCGGTCTGACCATTGCGCTTGCACCTTTAGGCGGTTGGGTAGCTGTAACTGGTAGTGTGAATTGGACTTCAATGGTATTTTATTTCACTATTGTGTTTTGGACTGCAGGTTTTGATGTAATTTATTCTTGTCAGGATGTTGAGTTTGATCTAAAAGAGGGCTTGAAGTCCATTCCGGTTCGGTTCGGGGTTCAAGGTGCACTCTTTATTGCCCGCGTATTTCACATTCTCACGGCGATTGGATTCGTATCGTTGCTGTTTATGACGGATTTAAGCTGGTGGTATGTAGCAGGCATGATCATCGCATATATCATTCTCTTTTATGAGCACTACATTGTATCTCCGAGTGACCTGAGCCGTCTGCAGACTGCTTTTTTCACTATGAACGGCGTATTGAGCATCGTGGTGTTCTCTTTCACTTTGATTGACTTGGTGGTGCAGTTCTACTAATGACGCTTACTAAACCGAAAAACATCGTGGTTGGAATTACAGGAGCAAGCGGTGCGATATATGGTGTTCGTCTAACTGAAACCTTGCTGTCACTGGGCTACTCCGTGCATTTGGTAGTTAGTAATGCGGGCTGGCGCGTATTTAAAGAAGAACTTGGCTATATCGCATCAGACCGGGAGGGCTTTTTGAACGAAAGGTTCAAAGGCTATCCCGGTTCTCTGCTTTATCATCCTGTTGCGGATATCGGCGCATCCATTGCAAGTGGTTCGTTTCGTGTGGAAGGGATGATTATTATGCCTTGCTCTATGGGAACATTATCCGCGGTAGCGAATGGGACCTCTGATAATCTGATGACACGTGCTGCTGACGTTATGCTCAAGGAAGGCCGCCCACTGGTGCTTGTACCTCGTGAGACTCCACTGCATGCTATTCATCTAGAGAATATGTTGAAGCTGTCCCGTCTGGGAGTTCGGATGATTCCCGCAATGCCGGCTTTTTATTTTGGGCCGCAAAGTATGGATGATCTGATTAATTTCATGGTGGGCAAAGTGCTTGACAGCTTTAATATTGAACACAATTTATTTCGAAGATGGGGGGATTGAAAGGATGGACAATAACAGCCACACCATCATTGGCAAAATCAGCTATACCAACTCATGGCCGGTATTTCACAATTTTCATCCCTCTGCACTGAAATATCCTGCAGAGATGGTGAGTGAGGTACCTGCCATTCTTAATCAGGGGATGAGCCGTGGAACTATTCATGTAGGTGCTTTATCCTCCTTTGCTTATGCTGAGGCCAGTGACAAATTATTACTTCTACCTGATTTATCGGTTAGCGCGGACGGTCCTGTGAGATCAATATTCCTTTTTTCCAGGGTGCCATTTGCTCAGATTGGCAGCGGTAAGATCGCTGTTACGAATACTTCTGCAACCTCAGTAAATTTGCTGAAAATTTTAATGGAAAAAGCTTTTGGCAATAAACCGGAGTATATTAGCGCTAATCCTGATTTGGATGACATGATGCATGAAGCGGATGCCTGTTTATTAATTGGTGATAATGCTATTAAGGCCTCATGGCAGGATCAAGGTTATATCGTTACTGATCTAGCTGAGGTTTGGAAGGAATGGACGGGCTTAGGGATGACCTTTGCGGTCTGGGCAGTGAATCGAAAGGCTGCGGAGGACAAACCGGAAGCTATTTCTGAGATTGCAGAGGCTTTTGCCGAGAGTAAAATGCGGGGATTGAGAGATTTAGATCCTATTGTACAAGCAGCTTGTTCTAACATTGGAGGAACAAAGTCTTATTGGGAAGGGTACTTCCGCAATTTATGTTATGATTTTGGAGAAAGGCAGCAGCAAGGTTTGAACCTCTATTTCCGCTATGCCTATGAGATGGGCCTGCTGCCGCAGGAAGTGAAGATGGAGATTTGGAGCCATAAACTGTTGACACGGGTGAAAGAATGAAACGACTGCAAATATTCGGATTACTGAACAGAGATATGGATCAGATTGAAAAAGAGCTGTACCGCAGTGTACAGGGGGATGACGATCTGCTTACAGAAACCTCCCTGCATTTATTAAAGGCAGGCGGCAAAAGATTACGTCCCGTATTTGTCCTAATGGGCGGGAAATTCGGTAAGTATGATCTGGAAAAACTGAAACGGGTGGCGATACCGTTAGAGTTGATCCATAGCGCTTCACTGGTCCATGATGATGTGATCGACGATGCAGAATTGCGCCGTGGTGAACTCACCGTGAAAGCAAAATGGGGCGATAAAATTGCCATGTACACTGGTGACTACATATATGCAAAAGCGCTGGTTATGACTACGGAGCTGAAGAATCCACGAATTCATCAAATTCTGTCTAAGGCGATGATCGAAATGTCGATCGGAGAGATGGAGCAGATTCGTGACTTTTTCAACAGTGAGCAAAGTGTACGTCATTATCTACGGCGTATCCGCCGCAAAACAGCCCTGCTGATTGCAGTTAGCTGCCAACTCGGCGCTCTTGCTGCTGAGGCAGATCCAGAAGTAGCTCGTCTGCTTTATAATTATGGATATAACGTGGGTATGGCGTTCCAGATTCGTGATGATTTACTGGATCTCTCAGGCACAGAGAAACAGATCGGTAAACCTCCGGGCAGTGATATGCGGCAAGGAAACATTACACTTCCAGTGATTTATAGTCTTGAGGATGAGCGACTGCGCGAGTCATTGCTTGAGGAACTGAAGTCTATACGTGAGGGACATAGCACGGTAGGACATGCGATTGATCTCATTCTTTCCGGAGACGGAATCGCCCGTTCTGAGGAGCTCGCTTCACGTTATATCGACAAGGCGCTGGCGGCGCTGGAACAATTGCCTAACAATAAGACTAAGCGCAATCTGCGCGATATTGCGTATTTTATAACAGGAAGAAGTTATTGATCTTCTGGTGAGATTGAAATTAAACGTTTCCAGAAAGCAATGTTTCTGTTAAGATAGCGTCAAAACAACCCTTCAAATGGGAAAATGGAGAGTGCTTCTATGGAAAAGACGTATCTGATGGTCAAGCCTGATGGAGTTCAACGTGGATTAATAGGGCGTATTGTTGCCCGCTTTGAGGATAAGGGGTTTAAATTGGTCGCTGCTAAACTGATTACAGTGAGTGAGGATCAAGCGAAAAGACATTATGCTGAGCATGCAGGCAAAGACTTTTTTTCAGAGCTGGTCTCTTTCATCACTTCAGGTCCAGTGTTTGCAATGGTATGGGAAGGCGATGATGTCGTAACTTTATCCCGGACACTCATAGGCAAAACAAAAGTTGGAGAAGCTCTGCCAGGCACGATTCGTGGCGACTTTGCCAGCCATACACCACTTAATTTAATTCATGGATCAGACTCGCCTGAAAGTGCAGAACGGGAAATTGCTAATTTCTTTGCTCCAGATGAACTGAATCAGTATAACAAAGACATCGCAGTCTGGATGTAAGGTCCAGGTGGGAGGCAGGGGATTAACATGTCTGATCGTAATGTTGCAGCATTAACAACAGATCCAGATTATAGCGGATTTATTCACAACGTTAAACAAAGCACCGGAATTGATCTGGCTCAATATAAAGAAGCGCAGATGAAGCGGCGTTTGACGACTCTTCGGATGAAGAATGGGTATCATACCTTCAGTGATTTTTTTGCAGCGATGATGAAAAATAAGGACTTATTTTATGAATTTTTAGATCGAATGACGATCAATGTCTCTGAGTTCTGGCGGAATCCGAATCGCTGGGAAGTTTTGCGGGATATTATCCTCCCTGACCTCCAGCAGTCGGGCCGCAAATTAAAGCTGTGGAGCGCGGCATGCTCCACAGGCGAAGAGCCTTACACGCTGGCTATGATTTTGTCGGACAAGAATATATTGGCGCAGACAGGTATTCTTGCCACTGACATTGATGATGGCGCTTTATCCAAAGCAAAGCAGGGTCTTTATTTGGAACGTTCTTTAAAGGATGTGCCGAAAGACGTGGCAGCACGTTATTTTACGCCGGAAGGCCCTGTCTTCAAGGTCAGCGATTCACTTAAGAAAAACATAGATTTCCGCAAACAAAATTTGCTCTTGGACAAGTTCGACGAAGGTTTCGATCTTATTATTTGTCGCAATGTAATGATCTATTTTACTGAAGAGGCGAAGAACAAGCTCTATCATAAGTTTTCGGCTAGCTTACGTCCGGGTGGTTATTTGTTTGTGGGCAGCACAGAGCAAATCTTTACACCGGCTCAATATGGCTTTGAATCGACGGAAACTTTTTTCTATCGTAAAAAATAAATACTTTTTGCTCCTTCGCCATTAACTTCAAAGGTATACTTTCGCAAAAGTTCAGTGATACTGGATAGTAGAATCTGTACGCTAAGTGAAAGGAAAGGAAAGTTAAACCGATGGACAAAAGCAAGGTCATTGCCGCGTACAAACGAGGCTTTATCACCGTTCGTGAGTGCGGGCAAATTCTCGGTGTGGAGGAAATGCAATTGGAGCGCCTTCTGCAGCTGGAAGAGCGTAAGTCTACATTCCCTTCACCAAGCCAGCGGCTCGGCAGCTAACAAGCTGAGGACCGAGCCGAGGAGCGCCATTCATACTCTTAAGGGTATGGATGGCGCTTTTTATTTCGGTATACATACAGTGTTTCTAGGGAGATCCCTTTCTTGTCAAAGCGGATTCCCTATACTATAATGAGCAAAGATCATAGGATTTTAGCGGTTTACAGTTTAAAAGTATAAAAGGGGGAAGACATCATGAGTTTACGCTATTTAACAGCGGGGGAAACGCACGGCCCCCAGCTAACGGCTATTATTGAGGGATTGCCAAGTAATTTAACTTTGGATTTTGAAGAGCTTAACTTTCAATTGCATCGTCGACAAAAGGGATACGGACGTGGACGTCGCATGCAGATTGAGAAAGATACGGCACAGATTGTAGGTGGAGTACGTCACGGCTATACTACGGGTGCTCCGGTAGCCTTGGTAGTAGAGAACAAGGATTGGACTCACTGGAAGAACATTATGAATATTGAACCTATTCCAGGCAGTGATGAAGAAAAACGCCGGGTAAATCGGCCGCGTCCTGGACATGCAGATTTGAATGGTGGATTGAAGTACAATCATACGGATCTTCGCAACGTTCTGGAGCGCTCCAGTGCCCGCGAAACCGCAGCCAGAGTCGCATGTGGCGCTGTAGCCAGACAGCTGCTGGCAGCTTTTGGTGTGAAAGTAGCAGGTCAAGTCATTCGCATTGGTGAAATTGAGGCACCTGCAAATGATCTGCCTATCGATGAGCTGATTGAACGGACAGAACAGTCTTCTGTCAGAGTTGTCGACAAAGAAACAGAACAGAAAATGGAGGCTTACATAGATCAGATCAAGGAAGAGGGCGACTCCATCGGTGGAATCGTTGAATGTATCGTCGAAGGACTGCCCATTGGACTTGGCAGCTATGTACAGTCAGACCGGAAGCTGGACGGGGCGATCGCTGGGGCAGTGATGTCGATTAATGCCTTCAAAGGCGTTGAAATCGGCATTGGATTTGAAGCAGGAAAATTGCGTGGATCGCAAGTCCATGATGAAATTATGTATGAAGCTTCTAAAGGATACTATCGCGCAAGCAATCGTTTAGGCGGTTTTGAAGGCGGGATGACGAATGGCATGCCGGTAGTGGTTCGTGGTGTTATGAAGCCTATTCCTACCTTGTATAAGCCACTTCAAAGTGTAGATATCGATACGAAAGAACCTTTTACTGCTCAAGTAGAACGTTCGGATGCATGTGCAGTTCCAGCGGCATGTGTGGTTCTGGAAAGCGTAGTGGCATGGGAAGTTGCTAAAGCATTTCTTGATAAATTCGGCGGGGATTCTCTCGAAGAAATTAAAGCGAATTATGGAAACTATCTTGCACAATTGGAGAGTTATTAATCATGCGTACAATCAATGTAGATTTGGGAGATCGTTCTTATCCAATCCACATCGGTAGTGGTCTGCTGCAGAACATTGCCCAGTACTGTGCTGAGGCTGGACTGTCCACTCGTAGCCCGCTACTGGTTGTGAGTGATAGTGAAGTAGCTCCACGGTATTTACCGACGCTTGAAGAAGCTCTACGTCAGCAAGGTTATACCGTAGTAAGCCATATTATGCCGGCAGGGGAAGCATCCAAATCATTAACCGTGTATGAAGAGGTTATGACGACCGCGATTCAAGCGGGACTGGATCGCAACTCAGCGGTGTTTGCTTTAGGTGGCGGGGTTGTTGGTGATTTAGCTGGTTTTGTAGCAGCTACCTACATGCGCGGAATAGGATTTCTACAAATTCCAACGACGATTCTAGCCCATGACAGCAGCGTAGGCGGCAAAGTGGCTGTCAATCATCCACTAGCCAAAAATATGGTTGGTGCGTTCTATCAACCTTCGCTGGTGCTTTACGATTTGGATACCCTTCGCACGCTTCCGCCGCGCCAAGTCTCTTCTGGCTTAGCTGAAGTAGTGAAGCATGGTCTGATTATGGACAAAGAATTCGCATATTGGTGCCGTGAACATGCTGATGAGCTGCTTGCTCTGAATGCTGAAGCCCTGGGTTATGCCCTTGAGCGCGGTTGTGCGATCAAAGCTCATGTCGTGGCGAACGATGAACGTGAGCATGGACTTCGGGCGATCCTAAATTTAGGCCATACGATCGGCCATGCTATTGAAGCGGTTGGCGGATATGGTGTGTTTTTGCACGGTGAAGCGATTGCGATTGGTATGGCGGGTTCGGCGCTGCTGGCTGTAAAGCTTGGACGTGACCGATCCATTTATGAGGATACAGTATCTATGTTATCTGCCCTTTCACTGCCTATACAGCTTCCTTCTGAATATGATGAAGAGGAGCTAATGGAAGCGATGATGCATGATAAGAAATTCAAAGAAGGCAGAATGACTTTTATTGTGCCTGATGCCATAGGAGCCGTTAGTATTGTAAACGATGTACAGGAATCGCTTGTGCGAGAGGTTCTCGCAGAGCTTAAAAAGGAGGGGAAACCGTGGTAAATCGAGGGATTCGCGGAGCAACTACCGTGATTAATAACGAAGAAACAGAGATTTTGCGTGAAACCGTTGTGCTGCTGCGGGAGATCGTTGAACGCAATAATGTTATAGCTGAGGATATTAGCAATGTATGGATTACGATGACCAATGATCTGGATGCTACTTTTCCGGCAAGAGCCATACGTGAGATTGAGGGCTGGGAAATGGTGCCGCTTATGTGTTCTACGGAGATCCCGGTCAAAGGCAGCCTGCCGATGTGTATCCGGTTAATGGTGCAGTTTAATACGGATAAATCACAGCGTGAGATCCGCCATGTGTATCTGAATGAAGCTCAGAAGCTTCGTCCGGATTTGTCGCAGAGTAAGTCTTAAATTTGAGTTGTGGGTTGTCAATGACCCTTGTCATCATGTATAGTGTAATTAGCCGAGTATAGAAGAGTTTAGTTGAGTTGAGATGAGTATAGTTGAGCAGAGTGCAAGAAATTTTTGCGAATATAAGAAAGTATAAGCTTTGTTCTATACATTCTTATATTTCACGCATATACGCTTACCGTCCTTATAAGGACGCTGAAGACGTTTATGCTTGATTAGCAGTTTTTGTGTACGCAGAGTCTTTATTTTGATATGTACGGGAGTGATATTTCACATCTCTGATGTATCTTATTTAGAGATAAGTCTGTAGGCACAATATAACGATGCTGATCATTGCTCAAAAACATATACTTACTTACACAAACCCTCTACTTTGGTAGAGGGTTTTTCTGTGTTTCGGAAAGATTTATATAACTAAGGGGGCATCTAAAAATGACGAATCCGAGTGTTCAAGAGGTGGTAAAGCTGTCGCAGGATTATAATCTGATTCCTGTTGTGAAGCGGCTGCTGGCTGATATGGAAACACCTATCCGGTTATTCCAACGTTTTGCTGAACGTGACCGCGCGTTCTTACTAGAAAGTGTAGAGGGTGGCAAACAATGGGCCCGGTATTCGTTCATCGGCAGCGATCCCTTTTTAATGATATCGGGAAAAAAGGGTGCGATTAACGTAGAGATCGACGGTAAGAAAAAACAGCTGCATGGAAAGCCGATTGAGGAGCTTAAGGCGCTGCTTCGTTCATACCGTAGCCCTAAGCTGGATGAGATGCCGCCTTTTACTGGAGGAGCTATCGGATTTTTTGGATATGATCTGCTGCAATATTATGAGAAGCTGCCTGAGCATCCAGTAGATGATCTCCAAATGGATGATATCCGGTTTATGTTCTGTGATCGCATCATTGTTTTTGATCATGTGAAACAACAAATTCTCCTAGTTGGTAACCTGCATGTTAAAGACGGTGATACGGACTCAGATATCAAATCCAATTACGAAAGCTTAAGTCGTAAGCTTGAGGATATGGCCGAAGAGCTGCAGAAGGAAGGGCCTAAGGAAAATGTGAACCGCCGCAGTATTCCGCAGGATATTGAGCTGGGTGAGATTCATTCCAACCTGACTAAAGAACAATATATCAACAACGTAGAACAAGCGAAGGAATACATTCGGGCTGGCGATATTTTTCAAGTGGTGTTGTCGCAGCGCCTGCATATTGAAACGGAAGTTTCTCCACTGCATGTATACCGGATGCTCAGGACGCTTAACCCATCTCCATATATGTATTATTTGAAAATGGATGAAGAGATTATTGTTGGAACCTCACCGGAAGCGCTCGTAAAGGTAGATGGAAATCGTGTGGAGACACGGCCGATTGCCGGAACAAGACCAAGAGGTGAAAGTGAAGCTTCGGATCGTGCTTACGCCGCGGAGCTGCTGGAGGATGAAAAAGAACGTGCAGAGCATTTGATGCTAGTTGATCTAGGTCGTAATGATTTAGGAAGAGTGTCCAAATTCGGTTCTGTAAAATGTGATTCCTTTATGGAAATTGAAAGATACTCTCATGTCATGCATATGGTTTCGAATGTGTCAGGCACGCTTAGCGAGGATAAAGATTTCTTTGATGCCTTTCTCTCCTGTCTGCCAGCCGGTACTGTCTCAGGAGCACCTAAGCTACGGGCAATGGAGATTATTGCTGAATTGGAGCGAGAAGCCCGTGGTGCTTATGCGGGGGCGATTGGATATTTGGGATTCTCGGGAAATATGGATTCATGTATCACCATCCGTACAATCATCTTCCGTAAGGGCAGAGCATATGTGCAGGCTGGGGCGGGTATCGTTTGGGACTCGGTTCCGGAGAAAGAGTATGAAGAGACGGTGAATAAAGCGAAGGGCATGCTAAAAGCTATTCGTATGGCAGAGGCTATGTTCCCACCCGAGATAAAAGAGAAACAAGTCATCAATCAAGATTACATGTACGCATATACCCCTGAACAGGTGGTTTGATTAATAAAAAAGATTACATTAAGGCTGGAGGATGAACATTATGGATGCAACAAAATTGATACAATCAGGAATCGCTGGACTAATCGAAGGCAAAAGTCTGACACGTGTAGAAGCACGGGATATAATGGGTGCAATCATGCTGGGAGAGGCTTCACAGGCGCAAATCGGATCACTGCTGACCGCTTTACGGATTAAGGGAGAGACCGTGGAGGAGATTACGGGGTTTGCGGAAGCCATGAGAGGTTTCGGCACACCTGTCCTTACTGAAAAAGCGCGTCTGCTAGATACATGTGGTACGGGCGGTTCCGGCATCCATAAGTTTAATATTTCTACCGCCTCAGCGATTATTTCATCAGCGGCTTCGGTACGAGTTGCCAAACATGGCAACCGCTCAGCTTCCGGTAGAGCAGGAAGTGCAGATGTACTTGAAGCTTTGGGCGTCAACATTCATCTGAATGCGGATCAGGCCCGGGAATGCTTGGATCGAATCGGCATTTGTTTTTTATTCGCGCAAATCTATCATCCTTCGATGCGGCATGCGGCGGCACCGCGTAAAGAGCTTGGAGTGCGGACGATTTTTAATATGCTTGGTCCGCTTACGAATCCCGCTGGTGCTGACCGTCAGCTGCTGGGGATTTATGATCGGAATAAGACAGAGACGGTGGCTAATGTACTGAAGGAGCTGGGGTCCAAGCGTGCGATGGTTGTTAGCAGCTTGGATGGTCTGGATGAAATCAGCATCTCGGCCCCTACATTAGTGTCTGAGCTAAAAGAGGGCATCGTAACCACGTATGAGGTAACGCCAGAGGCATTAGGTCTTAACAGACATCCACTGGAGACTGTGCTGGGTGGAGATGCAGCTGAAAATGCGGCGATTATTACCTCGGTCCTTCAAGGGCAGATGAATCCTTATCGCGATATCGTTCTTGCTAACGCCGGAGCCTGTATATATGTTGCTGGTCTGGCAGATACCATGGCCGGAGGCGTAGAGAGAGCAAAAGATGTAGTGGATTCAGGCAAGGCACTATCCAAGCTTAATCAGCTTGTAGCTATGACGGAGGAACTTAATTATGTATCTTGATAAAATTGTCGCGACTAAGATTAAAGAGGTTGAACTGCTCAGTAAAAACTTTTCGCTGGCACAAGCAGAGCGTGATATTGCGCTTCTTCCGGCAACAAGAGGCTTTCGTAAGGCTCTGACCCAAGGGAAGAACAGAGATATGGGCTTGATCGCTGAGGTGAAGAAGGCTTCTCCTTCCAAAGGGTTGATCCGTGAAGATTTTGATCCTGTTTCCATTGCAAAAGGGTATGAAGCTGGAGGTGCAGATTGCTTATCTGTTCTGACGGACACAGAATATTTCCAGGGCAGCGCAGCTTATCTGCAGCAAGTGAAGGAAGCTGTAAATCTGCCGCTGCTTCGCAAAGATTTTATTATCGATGAGAAGCAGATCTACGAAGCACGTCTTCTCGGAGCGGATGCGGTGTTGTTGATCGTCGCTATTTTGACACCGGCACAACTGTCTCATTTTATAGATATAGCTTCAGAGCTTGGATTGGATATCTTGATTGAGGTGCATGACCAAAATGAACTGGCGGTTGTACTGAGCACAGAAAAGATAACCCAACCTAACGTTCTTCTTGGAATTAATAACCGTAATCTACGTACCTTTGAGACCTCTTTGGAGACAACAGCCGAGCTGGCAGCTCTTGTGCCGCAAGGTGTTCCAGTGATCAGCGAAAGCGGAATTTCCGGGTCAACAGACATCGACTACCTAAGAACTACTGGTGCTCACGGAGTGCTCGTTGGGGAGTATCTAATGCGTCAAGCTAACGTAGAGGATGCGGTTAACGGTTTGCTCGGGGAGCTTCCTAACGGAAAGGACCGTGTCCGGCATGGCTGAGACATTAGTAAAAATCTGTGGACTTCAGGACGTTGAAGTGCTAAAATCTATGTTGCACTTACCACTAGATTATATCGGATTTGTTTTTGCACCTAGCCGCCGGAAGGTGTCCATAGAGCGTGCTGCCGAACTGATTGCAGAGCTTCCAAATTGGAAGACTGGTCAAATCCCTAAGGCTGCCGGGGTTTTCGTTAATCCGAAGCTGGATGAGTTGAACGAATTGCTGTCTGTGGTGCATTTAGATGTAATTCAGCTTCATGGACAGGAGAGTCCAGCTTTTTGCCAGCAGGTTCGCCGAGCTTATCCACAGGTTCAGGTATGGAAGGCACTGTCCGTTGCGGATCAAGAGCGGGATAAAGCTGAAAATGAATATAGCTTGGAAGATTACGCAGCTGCAGTAGATGCGGTTTTATTAGATACTTATGATCCATTGCAGAGCGGCGGCTCTGGCCGAACCTTCGCATGGAACAAATTACCTGCTTACCAAGAAATTGCAGTACAACATGACTTGCCCTTGTTTGTGGCTGGAGGGCTTCATTCAGATAATGTTGGTGAATTGCTTGATACCTATGCCCCGTATGGGGTAGACGTGTCGAGTGGAGTAGAGACTGACGGCATTAAGGATATTCAAAAAATGACAGCTTTTGTGGAAAGGGTGAAGCAATCATGATACAAGTACCGGACCAGCATGGACGTTTCGGTTCATTCGGAGGCCGCTTCGTGCCCGAGACTTTGATGAATGCATTGATTGAGTTGGAGGAGGCTTACCGTAAGTTTTCGGCAGATCCAGCTTTTCAGGAAGAAATAGATTATCTATTAAAGCAGTATTCCGGACGGGAGACCCCGCTGTATTATGCGGAGCGTCTGAGCAAACATCTGGGAGAAGCTAAAATATATCTGAAGCGTGAAGATTTGAATCATACAGGTGCCCATAAGATTAACAATGCGATTGGTCAAGGGATTCTGGCCAAAATGATGGGAAAAACGAAGGTAATCGCTGAGACGGGTGCGGGTCAACATGGTGTAGCCACAGCTACAGTTGCAGCTTTGCTAGGAATGGAATGTAAGGTGTTTATGGGGGAAGAGGATACACGTCGCCAGGCCCTTAACGTATTCCGGATGAAGCTGCTTGGTGCAGAAGTGATTCCCGTTACTTCCGGATCTCGTACTTTAAAAGATGCCGGCAACGAAGCGCTTCGCTACTGGGTTAGCAATGTAGATGATACCTTCTATATATTGGGTTCAGCTGTAGGACCACATCCTTATCCGATGATGGTTCGTAACTTTCAGCGGGTTATTGGGGATGAAACACGGCGCCAGATTCTGGAGGCTGAAGGAAGGCTGCCGGATGTGCTCGTAGCTGCTGTAGGCGGTGGCAGTAATGCCATCGGTATGTTCTATCCATTTGTTGAGGATGAAAATGTCGGTATGATTGGTGTAGAGGCGGCTGGTAAAGGCATTGATACCCCTTTTCATGCGGCAACAATGAGTAAAGGAACTCATGGCGTATTCCAGGGATCGATGAGTTATCTCCTGCAGGATGAGCATGGACAAGTAACAGAAGCACATTCCATCTCCGCAGGCCTGGATTATCCTGGTGTGGGTCCTGAACACTCCTATCTAAAAGATATCGAACGCGCAAAATATGTCCCGATTACAGATGCAGAGGCGCTAGATGCACTGAAGCTGCTATGCGTAACGGAAGGCATTATTCCAGCGTTAGAATCGGCGCATGCGATAGCACATGTTGTAAAAATGGGTCCAACCCTTACTAAGGATGATATTGTTGTCATCTGCCTGTCAGGCCGGGGAGACAAAGACGTAGAATCCATTATGGCGTATACAGAAGGGAAGGGAACTGAATGACAACCCAAACTACAAACCGGATGGATTTGGTATTCCGGAAGCTTAAAGCTGAGAACCGGACCGCATTGATTCCTTTTCTGACTGTTGGAGATCCAGATTTGGAGACTACTCTTGCCATCATCACTGAACTGGAGACAGCAGGGGCAGATATTCTGGAGCTAGGAGTACCATACTCTGATCCGCTTGCAGACGGCCCTGTAATTCAGCGAGCATCTGCCCGGGCACTGCGGGGTGAAGTTCACCTGCGCACTTGCATGGAGACCGCGTTAAAGGCTCGTGAAGCCGGCAGCAGTTTGCCATTTATCTTGTTTTCTTATTACAATCCTATCCTGCAAATGGGTCTAGATACGTTTTTTGCTGATCTGAACAAGCATGAAATTAGCGGACTTATTATCCCGGATCTTCCCGTTGAGGAATCAGCGGAGATGCGGCGCCGTAGTGATGAAGTTGGAGTCAACCTCATTCCTTTAGTTGCACCCACCTCAAGCGAACGTATTGCAAAGATTGTATCCGGTGCGAGCGGGTTTATCTATTGTGTCTCTTCATTAGGGGTGACTGGAGAAAGATCCTCTTTCCATGCGGATGTAGAAGCCTTTATTGATTCCGTTCGTCAAGCTACGGATCTGCCAGTGGCTGTAGGATTTGGGATCTCTACTGGCGAACAGGTTGCCCGTTTTGCTCAGATTTGCGATGGTGTTGTAGTAGGGAGTGCCATTGTCCGCAAAATAGAAGAGGTAATTCCGTTGCTCGATCATCCTGCTACGCGGAATGAGGGACTGTTGCAAATTCGAGAATTTGTGGCACAATTAAAAAGACCATAACAGTGTCATTCTGACCTGTGTATAGTGGAGTAATCAACTATGGAGAGCGAGGACTATTGTATGAATCCAAAACCGAATATAGTTAATCTCCCTGTCTACAAACCAGGGAAACCTATAGACGAAGTCAAGAAGGAGCTTGGCTTAAGTGAGGTTATTAAGCTTGCATCCAATGAGAACCCTTATGGAGCTTCACCGAGTGCAAAAGAAGCAATTCTAGCAGAACTTGAGAATCTTTATCTTTATCCGGACGGCTCAGCCGTTGAATTGACTTCAGCACTTTCCAGCCGTCTTGGCGTGAATAACGACAATATTATTTTTGGCTGTGGCTCAGATGAGATTATTGCACTTATTGCTCGTGCCTTTTTCTTACCGGGTGATGAGACAATCATGGCGGACCAAACCTTCTCCGTGTATAAGAGTAACGCAGACATCGAAAGTGCGGTATCTATTGAGGTGCCACTTGTAAAAGGTACACATGATCTGGATGGGATGCTGGCCCGTATAACGGACCGCACTAAGGTTATCTGGATCTGTAATCCGAATAACCCAACAGGTACGATTGTTCCAGAGGAAGCTTTGCTTTCTTTCCTGGATGCTGTGCCTTCCAATGTAATGGTTGTCCTTGATGAGGCATACTGTGAGTATGTAACAGATCTTTCATACTCCAATGGTATCCAGTTACTGACTCGTTACAAGAATCTGGTTGTGCTTCGCACATTCTCCAAAATTTATGGCTTAGCTGCATTGCGTATTGGATACGGTGTTGCGAGTCCTGAGATCATTTCGTTGATCAACAAGGTACGTGAGCCTTTTAATACCTCACGACTTGCTCAAGCTGCAGCTCTTGCTGCTTTGAATGATCAAGATTACGTACAGGAATGCCGTCGTCTTAATAGCGCGGGTATTGTCCAATTGCAAGGTGAATTCAAACGTCTGGGTCTAGAATCCTTCCCGGCACACGGGAACTTCATCATGGTAGATGTTCGTAAGCCTGCTACAGAGGTCTTTGATGCTTTGATGCGTAAAGGAATCATCGTAAGAGCGGGTCATCAGGTTTATCCGACTTATATTCGGGTTACTGTAGGCTCGGCTGAGCAGAATACAGCTTTTATCACCGCGCTGGAACAAACTCTTATAGAGAGTGGAGTACGCGCTTAGTAATAACAGCAAGTCAAGACTAAAGAAGGCAGGTAGTTCAAAGAACATGACGACAAAAATAGCAATATTCGGTGTCGGTCTGATCGGAGGCTCACTGGCCCTTTGCTTTAAAGGCAAGGAGGGCCTGACCGTCGTTGGCCATGCCCACCGTCCTGAATCCGCGAGTAAGTATATTAGCAGAGGTGTGGTCGATAGTGCCACATTGTCTGTGGAGGAAGCGGCAATCGATGCCGATTTCATTTTTTTATGTGTGCCGGTGGGTATGCTAGAGGATTATTTGCAGCAGTTAAGCAAATTGCCGCTCAAGCCCGGCTGCATCATTACAGATGTTGGAAGTACGAAAGCTAGTATTGCCGCATGCGCGGTCTCTTTGGATATTCCTGGAGTACATTTTATCGGCGGTCACCCTATGGCAGGATCAGAGCGTTCAGGTGTTGAGGCAGCTTCATCGCTGTTGTTTGAGAATGCCTATTACGTATTAACGCCTCCACCGGGAGTGCCAGACGAGGCTTATCATGCGTTGGAGTCCTTACTCCACCTTACTAGAGCGCAGATTGTACGCCTTAATCCAGAACGTCATGATGAGATTGTAGGCGCCATTAGTCATTTGCCACATATTATTGCCGTTGCGCTGGTAAATCAGATTAAAGCTTATGATGATACTGACTCCTTGTATAGTACGTTAGCTGCAGGGGGCTTTCGGGATATTACACGGATTGCGTCCAGTGATCCAATTATTTGGCGTGATATCTTGTTAAACAATCGTTCAGTGATGCTTCGTTTATTGAAGGATTGGAACGAGGAAGTTTCTTCTTTTGTTCGTTTGCTGGAAAGTGAAGATGGTGTAGGGATTGAAGAGGCATTTCATGAAGCCAATGGCTTCCGTAGTCAATTGCCTGAACGGCGTAAAGGTATGATAGCACCTTTATTTGACCTACATATTGATGTACCGGATCATCCGGGGATTATCGGTCGTATTGCTACAGAGCTGGGGGATCAAGGAATTAACCTTAGCAACGTACAAATTATCGAAAGCCGTGAAGATGTTCCGGGGATTATGCGTCTCTCTTTCCGTCAGGAGAACGATATGGAGCGGGCGAAGATCCTGTTGCAGCATCATGATTATACGGTATACGTGTAGTATTAAGGTTAGTTCGGGTTCATTTTTAAATCATAAAAAACAGTAAAATAGCGATTCTCATGTGAATAGAGAATCGCTATTTTTTTGTTTTTTGGGTTATTGGTTGCTTATTTCAACATGCCGTCAGTATCGTCATCGGCATCGGTACCACCATAAGTACCAGTATAAGTACCAGTATAAGTACCACCTAGTACTTACGGACCCTAATGACGTTATTTGCTCGTTTTTTGCCTTTGAAGCAGTCTTTCGGACTCCACAGACGCTATTTCACATAAAGAGACTTATATTGGGTGTTTTTCGTGCCAATAGCTACTATGCGGTCCGTTAGCATCCCAAATGTGGATTAATGCTGCGTTTAAGGTCAACTGTGTCCGATAGCGTCTTCGTACAAGCTAAATGTTTTTTGATCAACGAAGCAAAGAAAGGAGTGCCGCAAAATGCTTCCGGATTAATACCCGAAGACTCTAATTTAGGTTTGGTTTGTTGCAACTGTTCCCCAACTCGCTTTCTTCATTTCGATCAGTATTTCTTCCAAGAAATTCTCTGGTACTTGAGTTTGTTTCTTCGTAACTAGCTTGGTTACCTACAAAACGATTTCTTGCTGCTCCTAGACCGACAATAAAGAGTAAGACCGAAGCTCCAAGCAGTATGAAAAGTGGCACGTTCCAACTATTTGTCGTGTCATGCAAATATCCTATAAGGGCAGGACCAATTGCGGCAAGCAGATATCCGATCGATTGCGCCATACCAGACAGTTCCGCTGCTTGATGCGCATTTTTAGTACGTAAACCGAAAAACATCATGGACAAGCTAAAGGCACAGCCTCCACCAATTCCGAGTATGATGATCCACAACAGAATGATGTTGGAGCTTCCGTAAAGCAGTCCGAGCGTTCCCGTCAAAAGCAAAATGGTTGTAATGAACACTAACGAACGTTGATTTGACATTCGCCCTGCAATAACGGGGACAATAAAGGTAAATGGAAGCAGTGCTAACTGCATTATTGAGAGGTACCATCCTGATTGGCTTGAGTCAATGCCTTGCTGTTTTAAAATTTCAGGCAACCATGCGATCAGCACATAGAAAATCATAGACTGCATCCCCATAAACAAGGTTACTTGCCAGGCAAGAGGGGAACGCCAAACATTCACATCATTGCCGGTCATCTGTTGACTCGTCGAGGCTGTTTGCTTCGTACGCTTCCTTAATTGAGGCAACCAGCAGAGGATCGATACAAAGCTTAGGATCCCCCAAATTCCCAATGCACCCTGCCATTTTAAACCTGCGTTTGCAGCTAGCGGTACACTGATTCCCGAGGCGATCGCTCCAGATAAACTCATTGAAATTGCAAATACACCAGTCATGGCACCGATTTTATTAGGGAAATCACGTTTGATTAAACTTGGCATTAATACATTACAAACGGCAATTGCAAATCCAAGAATTGCAGTTCCAATATACAGATTTGCAGCCCCAGATAAAGAACGTATTACAATTCCAACAGTCAAAAAGATCAGGGCAAACAAAATTAAAAGTTCAACTCCATACCTACGTCCTAGTTTTGGTACTAGAGGCGATAATAAAGCAAAGGTAAGTAAAGGTACCGTTGTGATCAAGCCTGCTAAAGTATTGGAAATATGAACGTCATCCCTTATGAGACCCACTAAAGGACCGACCGAGGTTAAGGGAGCACGTAAATTTGCGGCAATAATAATAATGCCGAGTAGTAGCAGCCCTAAAGATGATGGTACGAATTTTTTATTCGGCATTCTTCATTTTCCCTCCCAGAATTAATGCGTACTAATATCCGCGCGGACAATGAAAGTATAGTATAGTATATTAAATTTAACAATAAGTATTTTAAAGTTTACTTTATTGAGATAGTTCTATAACTTGAAATGCTTATATTAGATAAAAAAATACAACTCAGAGTTTCCATTTAGAATGGAATACTGAGTTGCATGTAATAGGTGAAATTTTCGACTTTTAGAAACCATATTTTAAGGAGATATGGAGCACTGTTTCGCTATTCGTATGATTGGTATAAGAGTGAGGGCGATCTGCACGAAAACTGATCGTATCATATTGATTTAATGTGTACATTTCTCCATCGACTCGTATTTCAATGGAACCAGTCATTACTGTCGCAATTTCAGTTGTATTCACATGATGACCTTCAGGGTGATACGAACTATTTGGCTGTAAGTAAGCCCGACACATTTCAATATCGTTGCTTACATTTTTAAAGACGGGTTCTATGATCCAATTCTTTTGATCATTAGAAAACCGAAGACCTTCGCCTGCTCGATACAAACTAACAGGGTCTTCAGATTTGAACAAAGCTAATAGGGGCAAAGATATGCCTTTTGAAATTTTCCATATTATCGCCAAAGTTGGATTTGTCTCGCCACGTTCGATATTCCCCAGAGTAAGTTTACTTACGCCCGTTAATTCCGCTAAGTCGTCTAAGCTCATGTTTTTTTCTTTTCTGTACTTTTTCAAGGCACCGCCGATTTGTAGTACCAGTTGTTTTGATTCATCGATTTCATCCATTTCAAATTCACCTCAACAAATAACTTTATAGCTAGTATATTGTTTATCCTGACTCTTTTCCATACGATTAGGATTAGAGGGTGGATTACACACGCAGCTATGCAAATGACGTCTATGTAACGAACCTGCCCGTAGGCTTATCACCTTCCCCGGTTTAATCCTTTATTTTTGCAAAAGGAGGGATACCAATGGGGTGAGCGCAGAGGAGTCTATATTTGTAGGTGATCATCCAATGAATGACGTACAAGCGAGCCGTAACGCAGGGCTGCAAGCCATTGGGAAACGTAATGAGCAGATATCTCTTCAAGTGGACGTAGACGGGGTAATAGATGATTGTGGGGATTTGTGGAAGCTAATTCGCTCGCTATATTAAAAATAATCTAATATAGATCATCTAAAAAAAAGGTAGAGCGCTTTCAGGACAAAAAAAGACCGCTTACAAAGTAAGCGGCTACAGTTCACAATAAATTGGAACCGTTAAGTATTGGATAGGAGTGGAGAGAAACCATACTGTACTTTTATTATATGTATACGTTTACATTTTGTCAACAGTTTTTAAAAATTGATAAATGTGTTATTTTTAAAGCCGGATTCTAAGTCAGAAATCCAATGTCGGGTCTTGCTGGCGAGTCGACCTATCTAAAGTCTATTAATGTCATCCTATGAGAATATGTGGTACAATAGAGCAGGTATGTTTCTAGATTCGTTTCTATATTTATGTAAAATTAGAAGTATGCCTTATTTCTTTTTGTCTTCTTCATATACATCATGCCTTAATTATCGGGTAGTTGAATATACATAGGTGTATTTCATAAAAAAACTAAAAATTTGCAGTAACACCGCAACTTTTAAAGCCCAAACCGGTATAATAAGTACGGACCGGATGGGAAAAGACGTGCAAGGGCGAGGAGGGCCAATCTCACCATGACGGATTCCCAGTTGATCCAGCAAATCAAACAAGGAAACACGGAATTATATTCAGAATTAATGCGTCGCTATCAACGTAAAATACTAGCATTTGTATATCATATGCTTAGAAATTCACATATGGAGCTTATCGCAGAGGACCTTTGTTCGGAGACCTTCTACAAGGCATTTCGTAGCTTGCATTCCTTTCGAGAGGTAGATGCTTCATTCTCAACATGGCTGTACACTATCGCCCGCAACACTGTTCTAAGTGAGCTTCGCAAGAACCGTGCCGGTAATGTATCTCTGGAAGAGAGTGGATATACACCAGTAGCACCGTTTGAAGTTGCACCCGAGCAGGCTGCATTGCGCAATGAACGGATGAATTTGGTCCGTGAGGCGATAAATAATCTTCCCGAAAAACAACGCTCTGCACTTATCCTACGTGAATATGATCAAATGGACTATCAAGAAATCGCAGAAATTTTAGATCAGAGTGTAAGCTCAGTGAAATCATTATTGTTTCGTGCCAGGAGTAGTGTGAAGCTTCAACTCGAATCCTATTTCAATGAGCCTGAAGTTGAAGAGCAGGTTGAGAGGGTGTAAGGCGAATGAATTGCAGGGAAGCGCAAGAATGTATTCCGCTCTTGTGGGACGCTCCCCCCACACATCCTAGGCGGATTTTACTTGAAAGACATATTGAAACTTGTCCTTACTGCGCTGCAGAATGGGCTCTATGGCAAGAGAGCAGCCTGCTTATGCAAGATTTGAGGGAAGAGATCAGTGAAGAGCGTGCTGAAGCCATAAATGTTAAGGTCATGGAGCGGATTTATTTAGAGAGTCCATGGTTGATGCCCGGTGACGGGAAATCTGCTGGGACCTCTGCTATTGTTCGCCATCGGCTTAGCTTATGGATCGCATGCTTTCTGGCAATATTTCTGTCCAGCGTTCTTTATTTTACGATGTTCAGAACTCCAGGTGATGCAGTTGTTGCTCAGAGTGGAATTGTGGAGACAGGTGTCGCTGGATCCTCGATGGAATGGCAATCAACGTATCCAATTTTGGGCTCTGAAGGTGGGATCATTGAACCCCTTGTAGTAAGTATGGGACCCACTCATCCTCAATACTGGATGATGTTATCAATGTTAGGTGTAGGCTTTGCAGTATTTTCATTAACTAGGCTGAATCGTTATCGCCGATCATAGAGGGTTATTAGACGTATGTCTTTGCTTCCGTTGTTTATAATATTCAGAACATTGAATGAGTCCCTTTACTTAATGTAATGAGGGGCTTTTTGCATTGTAAAACTCATAAAAAGAAGACTTTTTATTTCATCCATGTTACATTAAGAGACAAATACTTTGCTGAAAAGGGGGAGGCAACATGCTAATCGGCTTGATACGCCATGGATTGACGGACTGGAACGCGATAGGGAAAATACAGGGACAAAGTGATATTCCACTTAATGATGAAGGACGGATGCAAGCTGCAATGCTTGCTGACCGCTTATTACAGGAACCGTACAGCTGGGACTGCTGCGTTACTAGTAATCTTTCCCGCGCTGCTGAGACCGGTAAGATTATTGCTGACAAGTTAGGGATTCCGCTATTAGAACCTGATCAGCGTATCCGGGAACGTGCTTATGGGCAGGTAGAAGGGCTTACTGCCGCAGAACGTGAAGAGAAGTGGGGGAAGGAATGGAGCCAGCTCTCCCTCGGTCAAGAAACCGACGAACAGCTTCAGGCTCGGGCTCTTGCTTTTATGGAAGATATTTCTGCATTGCATCCCAATCGGAATATACTCGTCATATCCCATGGAGGATTTCTTGCTCAGCTGTATACTGCTCTTTACAAGGATAAGTATTCTGAACGAATTGGCAATCTATCCTTGACGATTCTGGAGAAGAAAGAGCGGGAATGGAACCCTATTTTATATAATTGTACTCGCCATATCCTGCAAAATCAGCATTAACCCGGGCTTCGGGTTATTTTTTTTGCAATAAAGGGAATAAAATAGGCAGTATTCCCCATAATGGTAGTAAAACGGTGAGGCGATAAAACATGAATCTGGCGGATATGCTTACTTATGCAGATATTGGACAGCTGACCGCCATAGCGGGCCGCTACCGGTGTGAATGCAAACAGAATTCCAAACACGACTTGATCCAAAGTATTTTGATTATGCTTGGAAGCAGAAGTTTTATGGAGTCTCATATCCGGGAATGCGCTCCGGAGGATTTACGGTTTTTGAATACATTGCTTTTTGATGAACGCACCTACTTTAGTCTTGAGGATTTATTGGCTGTGGCAAGGCAAGCATCTTTTGATGCACCTGAAGGAAAAACTGGAGGTTTCCGGGAGATGGTCTCACGCTTCAAAAGTGGAGGCTGGCTCTTTAGTGGTTCCTCGCAGCAGACCAGATATTTGTACCAGGTACCCAAAGATTTAAAAGAGCGTTTTCGGGAGACGATGAGTGCACATATCAAAGAGAGCATCGCAACTAGCCCTGAACCTGTGATGTATCGCAGTGAAGGAGAATTAATGATCAGTGATCTGGTAATGCTGCTGAGATATATTAAGGACAATGAGCCAGAACTGAATCAGGAAGGGGCAATGTATAGGCGTTATCAGCAAGGTGTGATGAACGCGCTTCATATTCCGGAGGAGCTTCTTAGCAAAGGCGGTTGGAGGTTTGGTTATGGGAGAGCTTGTGAGCATTATCCTCCAAGATTTGCGCTTTTGTATGACTATATTCGTCACCGCCGCTGGATCTCTGAGGAAGGCTTCCGGCTAAGGCTTACTGCGACCGGTGAGGCTGTGTTAAACGATGGAAAATGTGATTCGTTGATGCAGATATTCTCTTTTTGGTTAAGACTATATAAAGGGGCTGTGCCAAATCTACCTTCACTTGTGTATTGGATAAGCATCAGCGCCGGTAATTGGGTGACAGTACCTTCTTTAGTGGATGGTGTGGGGTGGCTAATTAAACCGTTTTATTATGACAGTGCTGCTTCTATTCTAGAGCAACGTATAATACGGATGATGGTGCACCTAGGGATGCTTAAATTGGGCGAGACTTCTGGTGGACTCGCTGTGATGATGACGCCATGGGGGATAGAGACAGCCGTGCCTAAGTATCTTCGGTAGAGGTGCGTGTGCGAAATGCTTATGGGGATTACATACGCAGATGTAGGAATCCGTTATTGTTGCTGATGGGTACAATAGAGGAAGTATTGAGCGGAATGGGCAAATATGTAGAACGAAGACAGGATTGATGAATATGCTTTAGTAGGTGCCGATTCTCTTGAAACCGAAAACATAATCATCTTGATGGATATCAAAATATCAAATAACAAGAAAAAAGGATCTCTTAAACAGCGGAGGTGTATCGAATGGACAAAATGAAGGCTACGTATGAAGTGATGCTAGGACTTGCGGCAGAAATGGTGTGGGATGAAGCGCTGCGAAAGCGTCGCTCCGACATCTTGCACCGTGAGATTGACACGGCGCTGGCTACCGGAGATGAGATGGCTTTCCGAAATCTTACTGAGGAACTTAAAAGTTTGGCATAAAGAAATGCGCTTAGCGCATTTCTTTTTTTGCTTATAATCTACTCAATTTGCTTAATCGAACGAAAATATAAAATCTAAATCTGGACGTTCCTCCTCCTCCTTCAATATAATGGGTTCTATAACTTCAGGAAGCTTTGCGAAAGAACGGAAAAATTAACAATTATACATAGGGAGATGAATGGGAATGAAATTCAGCGATTTTGAAGTGGACACTTGGGAAGAAAATCAAAAATTCTATGATACATGTCTCATACCTTTTACAGGATTAAGTGGACTTGAGAGTCCTCCTGAGACCGTTCAGGCACTCGAAAGATTACGTAATTTCATGGATATGGTGGAAATACCGTTCAAAGGGCGGATCGTGACTTACCCAGCCATTCAGTACGCTGGAGAGGGCTATGTGAATTTAATTAATGAGATTTGCCAAAAAGTCAAATCCAGTGGTTTCCAGCATGTAGTGGTGTTGACAGCGGATGTACCTCTCCAAGAAAGCCAAATCTATGAAAGCGATTTAGTTCTCTCTCTGCCTATCATTGAGGCTTCTCAAGAAGGGAGGAATAACAGTGAAATTAGTATGAAAATTCAAGACATGTGGCGGGGATGAACTCCTTATAAATGTGACAGAAAATCAACAATTATAGGTTGAAACCGCTTTTTAGCCTGTCACAAATTAGACAATATTCTTGACGGGTTTTGGAGCCTAAGCTATTATTAGGTTGAATCCAAATGGTATGTGATGTATTTCATTGAAAAGATTTGAAAACGGATTATTTATATTGAGACATCTCTGATCGGACACCACAGATACTTTCTTATATCTTGAGAAGGGGGTTATATAACAGTATGAGCAGCCATAATGAACAACAGGAGACATGGCCTGAACAACCACCCAGCCGTAAAGAGATGTCGCGCAGGCAATTTTTGACCTACACGCTTGGTGGCGCCACTGCTTTTATGGGGGCGGGTACAATTCTCCCCATGGTCCGTTTTGTCGTGGATCCGATATTACATAAGAAGGGTGCTGGAGATTTTATCAAGGTTGCTGAGATAAGCAAAATCACCGAAGAGCCCCAGGAATTTACTTTTGAATTGAAACAGAAGGACGGATGGTACGACAGTACAGCGACACTCACTGCGTGGATCCGGAAAGACGCGAAGGGTGATATTTATGCGCTTTCACCGATTTGTAAACATTTGGGATGTACGGTCGGGTGGAACAACGATAAAGCTCATCCGGACGAATATCACTGCCCTTGCCATGGTGCACGTTATACAAAGCTTGGCAAAAATCTCGAAGTTGCTCCTAAGCCGCTTGACCAGTATAAAACGAAATTCGATAACGGGTGGGTGCTTTTGGGAGACATTGTGCCAAATACAGTAGCTCGTGAGGAGGCGTAGTTCTGATGTTTAAAAATGTCTATAACTGGATTGACGAACGTCTGGATGTTACGCCGATTTGGAGAGACGTGGCCGATCACGAGGTTCCTGAGCATGTTAATCCGGCCCATCATTTCTCTGCGTTCGTGTATTGCTTTGGCGGACTGACCTTTTTTATTACAGTCATACAGATTTTATCAGGTATGTTCTTAACGATGTATTATGTTCCGGACATTATTAATGCTTATGCTAGTGTTGAGTATTTGCAGACAAGTGTTGCATTTGGACAGATTGTCCGCGGGATGCATCACTGGGGCGCAAGTCTAGTAATTGTTATGATGTTCCTTCATACAATGCGCGTCTTCTTTACAGGCTCTTACAAAGCGCCGCGCGAGATGAACTGGGTAGTTGGAATGCTGATTTTCTTCGTAATGTTGGGACTTGGTTTAACAGGTTACTTGTTGCCTTGGGATAATAAAGCTTATTTCGCAACAAAGGTAACTCTTGAAATAGCCAATTCTGTTCCAGTGATGGGGCCGGTGCTGAAGGAACTGATGCAAGGTGGAACGATTGTTGGTGCCGAAACCTTAACTCGTTTTTTCGCATTACATGTATTCTTCCTCCCAGCGGTGCTTCTTAGTCTGCTCGTAGGACACTTTATTATGATCCGCAGACAAGGGATTTCCGGACCGTTGTAAGTTAATCTGAGAGAGGAGGAATACGGATGGCGCATGGAAACAATTCTAAGGAAAAGGTTGTATATGTCGGTGATTCCAGAGTTCGCAGAGGGAACGGATTTATCACACCTCCGGACTACACGGCTTACCCCGGCAAATCGGAAGCCTTTATCCCTAACTTTCTACTGAAGGAATGGATGGTCGGAGTCGTTGTACTTGTAGGAATATTAGTCCTTACTATTTCAGAGCCAGCTCCGCTAGGGTTTCCAGCAAATGCTAGTGCTACGGTTATCCCGATTCCTGACTGGTATTTCTTGTTCCTCTATCAGTATTTGAAGCTCCCATATGCTTCGGGCGATTATATCGTTCTGGGTACACTAGGAGTTACTGGTGTAGCTTTTGGTTCACTTCTGTTGGCTCCTTTTCTGGATACGGGTAGAGAGCGTCGCTTTTACCGTAGGCCGATTGCTTCATCTTTAATGTTCTTGTCACTTGCAGCAATTGTTTATTTGACCAATACAGCCTGGACTGAATACAAACATGAAATGGCTGAAACGGATCAGATTCCTGAAGATGTTCAAAGGGAAGAAAAGGCGGCGGAGAACAGGGCAAAGGGTCTTCCGACCTCCAGTGCCGTTAAGCCAAAAGAAGTAGCGATTGTGGACAAGGATGATCCTGCTATGGGGCTCTTCAAGCAAGCCACTTGTATCTCCTGTCACGCAGCGGATTTGAAAGGGGCGGGCGGACCTTCACTTCGTGGAGTTGGAGACACTCATGACAAAGAAGCAATCCTTACTATTATAAAAGAGGGTCAAGGGCAGATGCCGAAAATGTACGATACCGCCTTGGGAGCAGGTCTATCAGAAGCGGATATTGATACCTTGGCCGGCTGGCTTGCCAAACAAAAAAGCGAACAGTAAAATAATGATAACGCAACCTGATCGTGCATGCGGTCAGGTTTTTGTATGTCTAAATGCAAAGTGCCATTACTTGGGGAGGTTAATAATCTGTATGCCAGTTCATTGGTTTAACAAACTGTTTAAGAACCGGGGAATTATTTGGTTGTTATTTATCGTAAATTTCCTGGGTACAATTTATGGTTACATATGGTATGGCAATCAACTGGAGTTCACTGCGGCTAATTATCCACACTGGCTGCTTCCATTTGTTCCGGATAGTCCAACCGCAAGTTTGTTTTTTACCTTGGCTCTGTTGCTGATGCTCTTCCCTCCAAAAAGCTACACAGGAAACAATGTAAGGGAACTTATTGAGGCTTTGGCGGTCGTTACGTCAGTGAAGTACGGGATATGGGCAGTGAGTATTATTTTTGCCGGGGGTTATCACGGTGATGTTTTGGTTTGGAAAGATTGGATGCTGGTAATCTCCCATACGGGGATGGCAGTTGAAGCATTGATTTATGCGAGGTTTTTTTCTTTCCGCAAAATGATCCCATTAGCCCTGCTTTGGACACTCGCCAACGATATGCTGGATTATTCTTACGGAATCTATCCGTGGTTACCTTCTGTTTTGAACGATTATGTTATACAGGTACAGTACTTTACAATGGTGCTTACGCTGCTTAGTGTTGCAGCTGCTTGGTTGTTTAGTAGAAGACAAAGACCGGTAGAGTCAATCTATCAGTTCAAGAATAGACGTTAGTAAGCAGTTCTATCCCTTGTCCCCCTGCCATACATTTAGAATTATAAGAAGTATAAGTTTTATACTATGCTTTATCCTTATAATTTTACGAGAAACGAATATCGTCTTTAAAAGACGACAACGTCGTTTCTTCTTAAGTAGGAGGGGGATGTCTCATGCTCCGCGGGAGATATTATGTAGTGGTTGTTCTAGTATTCTGCTGGCTGCTGTCCAGTATGGATGTTGTGAAGGCTTCAGCAGCGCTAGGGGATGCTGGTGAAGGGTCTGGCAAAGCTTCGAAGCAAAGCGCCGACATTAGTTCGGGCAACGGTTTGGCAGTAATGAGCGGAAAGACTGGAGCGCAGCAGCTGGAACAAGCTGCTGAGGCATTGTATGGGTATGTTTTGGAAGGAGATGTAATGAAGGTCCGACAGGAGACCGAAGCGATCTCCAAGATCTTTGTGTCCTCATCCTTTGAAGGAATGACCTCTGTGGAGGGTATTAATGCATTGTCAGGGGTCATTATGGACCTGAAGGCTACCGTGGCAGGCGCGAAAATAAATCCACAGCAATGGGAAGCGGCAGCCGCCAAGCTACGTCTAGCTGCCAACAGTCTTAATCATCCGCGCCAGCCTATTTGGCTTCAGTACTACAAGCTGATTCGCGAGGATTTAAATGCGATGGAGCAAAGTGCGGTTGCAAATGATTTGGCGGGCTGGAAAACAGCTCTGGAAAGACTGCAGGGCAGGTATGATAACATCCGGCCGGCAGTGATTGTCTCCCGCCAGCCTGAAGTTGTGAATGCTTTTGATTCCTGGCTCTCATATGCGGCCGGCATTCCTTCGTCCTCACAAAAGGTTGAACGTGCCCGCCTGCTTGAAATTGTATCTTATGGTCAGGATGCGGTAAGAGTAATGTTCGGAAAAGAGAAGGATGAACCTGCTTTGTCCTTGCCGCTGGCATCGCAAGAATTTGGGATTTGGGGAGGGTTAGCCGCAAGCTTCATTATAGCTGCGTTAGCCTATGTAGCCTATCGCAAGTACCGAGGTCAGAATCAGAATTGGAAGCCGATTCCGTAGGATGAAATTATAAACAGCAAAAAGGAGTGTGGGCTTGAAATGGCCTACACTCCTTTTTATTTAGGTTTCTCGAAAGCCTTCTCCATGTACGTCGTGTACATCACTAATAATTACGAAGGCGCGTGGATCAACGGATTTGACCAGCAGACTTAGCCGGCGGATTTCTTGCCTTGAGACTACACAGTACACCATATATTTGGCTTGCTTGGAATAAGCACCAATGGCAGGGATGAGGGTTACACCACGGTCCATTTCGGCTGTAATCAGATCGGCAATTTGTGGTGCTTCATCACTGATAATTGTAAATGCCTTGGCAGCATAGGCGCCTTCTTGGATAAAATCTATCACTCGTGATGAGATAAAAACTGCGACGAGTGTGTAAAGTATTTTTTCTTTAGGAATGTAGAGGATGGAAGAGCCAATAATAATAATGTCGATGGCCAAAATAATCTGCCCCATGCTCCAGCCAAAATTCCGTCCCAGAATTCTTGCGACAATATCAACACCACCTGTTGTACCCCCAAATCGGAATACAAGCCCAAGCCCCGTTCCAAGCGTTACTCCTGCGTACAGTGCCGCAAGAATAAAGTCGTGTTCGGTACTGAAGGGGATAATCCATCCCGCAGTAATCATTCGTTCGAAAACCCACAGGAAAAAGGTCAACGCCCCGATCCCTACACCTGTATACACAATTTGCCGCCCGCCTAGGACTTTCCAGCCCAGCAGAAACAAAGGAAGGTTGATCAGCAGTGTGGATAAAAAGATGGGAATACTAAAGGCATAATTAAGGAGAAGTGTGATCCCGGTTACGCCGCCTTCCATCAACTGATTAGGAATGATGAAATACAGTAGCCCGAAGGCATATACTGCGGCTCCGAGCAAGATGGGAGCGACTGTCTTGCTGATTGTAATTACCTTTTTTGAATTCATGAAATCCCTCGTTAGGCCTTTTGTAGGCAGTTTTTCTTTTCCTATAATAAGTATACCTTTTCTTGCGTGTGTTAAAATATTCAAAAAAGATTGTCTTCAAAACGTCTTTACGATAACATAGGGGCAAACAGAAGGCAAGATATACAGAGGGGGAGAAGTTACATTTTATGGACAAAAGTCTTGGTGACATACAGCGTGAAGTAGACGCTTATATATCGCAGTTTAAGGAAGGGTACTTCAGTCCACTCTCTATGCTGGCCCGCATGTCCGAGGAAGTCGGAGAACTGGCTAGAGAGGTCAATCACGAGTTCGGCGAGAAGCCTAAGAAGTCTGATGAAGCTGAGAATTCCATTGAACTTGAACTGGGAGATATTCTGTTTATTACCGTTTGTTTTGCAAATTCTCTCGGGATAGACCTGACGGAAGCGCATAATAAGGTAATGCATAAATTTAATACCCGTGATGCGGGACGTTGGACACCGAAAGACACCGATTAGGCCTCTATAACATATGCTGTACCAAACGAACGGGATTTAGCCGTGAGGATGGTGTGTATATGGATCATAAGGATTATGTAAGAGAGGCCTACCGCTCGATATTGCGCAGTGACTTTGCCGAAGCTATTGTTTGCTTCGAGTCTGCAATTGCAGCAAGCCCTGCTGATGCCGAGGTTAGATATCGTTGTTCCATAACGTATGCCCGCAGTGGTATGCTAGATAAAGCTTTAGTTCATGCTCAGGCTGCTGTAAAGCTGGACACCAGCAAACCTGAGTATAGTCTGCATCTGCAGCATTTGCAGGCTATGATGCATGTACAAGAAGCCAAACGGTTGATAGAAGATGAAGATAACAAAACTCGCAACCCTTATCATCCGATTACACTGCTCAAAGAGGCTATTACCCTTGATCCATTATATGGGGATGCTTATGTATGGCTTGCTATCGCGCATAGCCGAGTGAATGAACATTTACAGGCTATGACTGCCTTAAAAGAAGTGATTTCGTTACATCCGGATGATTCTGGCTTGCGGGAATTGATGAGAGACCTTCAGAAATCCATACAATCGTATATGCAATAACTATATAACTAGTGAGAGCGAGGATGGAAAAAATATGAATAACAAGATCAGGGTCGTTGTATCCGGCGCAGGCGGAAGAATGGGTAAAGAGGTTGTTAAACTTGTATTGCAGGACGAAGAGCTGGAGTTAGCAGCAGCAGTAGATCGTTCTTCGGGCGATATTGATGCAGGGCGTCTGGTAGGTCTGGAAGACTCAGGCGTTATTGTAACTTCTGATCTTGAGGCCGCCCTCGCGGGAAGCAACGGAGATGTCCTTGTCGATTTCACTACACCGCAGTCAGCGTATACGAATACAGCGCTAGCTATTAAGTACGGAGTGCGTCCGGTTATCGGTACAACCGGATTCACACCGGAGCAGATGGTGGAACTGGACAAGCAGTGTCAAGAACAGGGGATTGGCGGACTTATTGCTCCGAATTTCTCCATTGGAGCTATTCTATTGATGAAATTTGCGGCACAAGCTTCAAAGTACTTCCCGCATCTGGAAATTATAGAGTATCATGGTGACCAGAAACTGGATGCTCCATCTGGAACTGCGGTCAAAACCGCAGAGATGATTTCGGAAGTTCGTGAGGAACTTCGTCAAGGTAATCCTAAAGAGGAAGAAACCATTGAAGGTGCCCGTGGTGGTTACTATAACGGATTCCGGATACATAGTGTCCGTCTTCCTGGTGTGTTTGCTCAAGAAGAAGTGATTTTTGGTGGATTCGGACAATCTTTGAAGATTCGCCATGATTCTTATGAGCGTGCAGGATATATGCCAGGCGTTAAGATGGGTATTGAAAAGGTAATGGGATATACAGGCTTGATCTATGGATTCGAGCACTTTATAGAATAGACAGGAGAGAACACCATGTTAAAGATCGCATTTATTGCCCACGATCGTAAAAAAGATGAAATCGTAAATTTTGTATTAGCTTATGAACATGTATTTGAAGGTCATGAACTATTTTCTACAGGGACTACTGGCCAACGGATTATGGATGTAACTAACTTAAAAATTCATCGTTACATGTCTGGTCCATTAGGTGGAGATCAGCAAATCGGTGCCATGGTAGCACAGGATGAACTGGATCTTATTATTTTCATGCGGGATCCATTAATGGCGCAGCCACATGAACCTGATATTTCAGCTCTGCTTCGTCTGTGTGACGTATACGGGATACCGGTAGCTACGAATATTGCCACAGCGGAGGTTCTTGTGAAGGCGATTGATCGTGGTGATTTTGCTTGGCGTGCACTGGTTCACAAATACAAACCGGGTGTTGATGAATGAAGCTGGACATTCTTGTATTTGGTGCGCATGCAGATGATGCGGAGATTGGTATGGCAGGAACAATTGCAAAACATACCGCTGCGGGACTTAAGGTGGGACTTTGCGATTTAACAGCCGCGGAAATGTCATCGAACGGTACAGTAGAACTTCGCAAGCAAGAAGCGCAGCAAGCTGCAGACCTTCTCGGAGCATCCGTGCGGACAAACCTGGGTCTGCCAGATAGAGGGCTTTTTATTACAGCAGAGCATGTGGCGGCTGTGACTGCTGAAATTCGCCGCTTTTCTCCTACGATAGTTTTTGCTCCTTATTGGGAGGATCGTCATCCCGATCATATCGCCTGTAGCAAGCTGGTGGAAGAGGCTGTTTTTAATGCCAAGCTACGTAAATATATGCCGGACAAGCCGGCAATTCCTGCTCCACAGCTGTACTTCTATTTTATCAATGATTTAGGACGTACCGATCTTATTGTTGATGTTACTGAACAATATGGCTTGAAGGAGCAGGCATTGTCCTGCTATCGCTCCCAGTTCACCAAACCTCCGGGTGCGGATACTGTATCCACACCGTTAACGGAAGGCTACATTGAACGAGTCCGTTCGAGAGATATGCTGCTTGGCCAGCGCAGACTGATTCCTTATGCAGAAGGGTTTGCAACCAAGGTACCTCATACGGTGGAATTGTTTACTTAAGAAACGGATATAACGAAGTTTGTATGATAATATAATAAGCTGATTATGATTGATCCAGGAGCGCTTGGAATGAATACCCCATTGCGCTCCTGAGAGCTTTTTTTGAACAGCTTAGAGAAATGAAGTCCTGTGTGATTTTGAAAGAAACGGTGTTCGCTTCGCTTTTTTGAAAGCGGCCGACAAACAATAGATGATTCATTACACGAATCAATACTGGAGAAGAAGGAGACAGGAAGATGGAACGTATGCTAAAAATAGGAATTACCTGTTATCCGTCTCTTGGCGGTTCAGGCGTAGTTGCGACTGAATTAGGTAAACTCTTGGCCGAGAAGGGTCATGAAGTTCATTTTATTACACATAGTATCCCGTTCCGATTGGGAACGTTTCAGAAAAATATTTTTTACCATGAGGTAGAAGTAAACGATTATTATGTATTCCGCTATCCTCCGTACGATCTAGCGCTTGCTACGAAGATGGCTCAGGTTGCCAAAATGCAAAATCTGGATCTTCTCCATGTTCACTATGCAGTGCCACACGCAGTGTGTGCTTTCCTTGCAAAGCAAATGCTTGGGAACGATATGAAGGTTGTAACGACTTTGCATGGTACGGATATAACGGTGCTTGGTCAGGATGAATCGCTTAAAGATTTGATTCGTCTGGGGATTAATGAAAGTGATGCCGTTACGGCGGTCTCTCAGGATCTTATTAGAGAAACAAGGGACGTACTCGATATTACCCGCGACATTGATCTCACTTATAACTTCGTGGATCATCGGGTCTATTATCCGCGTGATGTAACGGATCTGCGGGGAGATTTCGCAGCGCCTGATGAGAAGATTTTGATGCATATCAGTAATTTCCGTCCTGTAAAAAGAGTCAGCGATGTTGTTGACGTTTTTGCAAAAGTGAATCGTGAACTGCCTTCACGCCTGCTGCTTGTAGGTGAAGGTCCGGATCTTCCCAAAATTCAAGCCAAAATTAGCGAAATGGGTCTGGAAGATAAAGTTCGTTTTCTGGGAAGGCAGGATGAAATCGCTCAGGTGATCTCTTTAGCTGATCTGCTTCTGCTACCTTCCGAGAAGGAAAGCTTTGGTCTGGTTGCTCTGGAAGCAATGGCTTGCGGCGTACCGACGATTGGCTCGCAAACCGGAGGCATCCCTGAGCTTATAGAGCATGGAAAGACTGGATTCCTTGCACCGATTGGCGATACAACGGCTATGGCTAAATATGCAGTTAAACTCCTGTCGGATGAACGTATGGTGCAACAGTTCAGAGAAGCTTGTCTACAAACAGCCTGCAAAGATTTCTGTAAGGATTCGATAACGAAACAATATGAAGATATTTATTACCGGGTGCTGGGGCGCAAGGTACTTGGACTGGACCCGGTTCGGGGGTAAGGAGTCATATATGGAATGGACAATGGCACCTTCTGCGATGGCAATTGCAGCGGAGATTGTAATTTCCGAGTTAACCCAAAATGGTCACGAGGCTTATTGGGTTGGAGGATGTATTCGCGATGAGCTATTGGGTAGGCCAGTGCATGATATGGATATTACAACCTCAGCACTGCCAGAGGAAGTGATAGCTATCTTTGCGCGCAGTGTGCCAACAGGATTAGCTCATGGTACGGTCACCGTGATACAGGATGGTTGTGGGTTTGAAGTGACGACATACCGGACAGAGAGTGGTTATGTAGACCACCGTCGTCCTGAGCATGTTTATTTCGTCAACGATGTGAAGGAGGATCTTCGTCGTCGTGATTTCACGATCAACGCGATTTGCTGTGGATTAAATGGGGAACTTATTGATCCTTTTGAGGGTGAGAAGGATCTACAGCTGCAGGTGATTCGCTGTGTAGGCGATGCGGAGGAGCGGTTTGACGAAGATGCGCTTCGCATGCTTCGCTGCATTCGTTTTGCAGCGGTGCTGGATTTCTCCATCGCGAAGAACACGTGGAGGGGCCTGATGCGCCAGCGGGATAAGCTGGCGCATATTGCTGTGGAGCGTGTCCGCGCGGAGCTGGACCGCATCGTCGAGGGGCCGCATCCTCTGCGCGGCCTCGGCATGCTAGCGCGCTGCGAGCTGCTGGCGCGCGGCAAAGCCCCGTTCCCCTGGACCGGAACCGATATGGCGGCTGCTGCCGCCTTAACGGCCGGGATCGGGGAACTGGAGAGCGCCCGCCTGCGGTGGGCGCTTCTCCTCCATGCCCTGAAGCAATCGGCCCAAGAGGCCGATGTGCTGCTGCGGGCATGGACGTTCTCGGGGACGACGCGGAGCGGCGTCGTCCAGGTGCTGCGGGTCCGCGAAGCTTGGACCGCTGCGATAGAGGCCCTGCCGCCGGGTACGGGCGGCAGGGAAGGTCTGCGGCGGCAATGGATCGCCGCCGTGCTGGCCTTCGGCGTGGAAGCTGCCGAAGGGTGGCTCTCGCTGCTGGCGATCCTGCCAGCAGCCGCACCTGCACTTCCTACTGCGGCCTCTTCTGCCTGTTGCGTCGTGGAATCGACAGAGGCCTCAACAACACCTGCCGCTGTAAATGTACAAGCGGCAAGAGAATGGATCGCTCAAATGCCGCTAACCAGCCTTTCAGAGCTTGAGATTACAGGCAATGAGCTGGTGGAGGCTTTGGACAAACGTCCGGGACCATGGCTAGGCAAAATGTTAAATGGACTCCTGCAAGCGGTCGCTTCAGGTGATTTACCTAACGATAAACAATTATTACTGCTTGAAGCAAAAAGGATGGATGGACATGAGCGATGATAAAGCGCTGTCGCTAACTGAGCTGAAGCGAGAGACCTCCGCTTCGAATTGGGTAGGCGACATTCAGTTGCTGGAATCTGTGGTGTCCACTCAAGAAGAAGCTAAGTTTTTAGCGGAAAACGGCGCGCCGGAAGGGACAACTGTCATCGCGGAAGAACAGACGGGCGCCCGAGGCCGAATGGGAAGAAAGTGGTTTTCTCCCCGTGGCAAGGGCATTTGGATGAGTATTGTGTTACGGCCCCGATTACCCTTGTCGGAGACTCCGCAGCTGACATTGCTGGCTGGGGTTGCCGTCTGTAAGGCAATTCGACGGGTAACAGGTGTAGATGCCGGCATCAAATGGCCGAATGATCTGCTCGCAGGCGGTCGTAAGATTTGTGGGATTTTACTGGAATCTTCTCTAAGAGAAGGGGAGCTTCATTATTGCATTGCTGGAATTGGCATTTCCGCGAACATGACAGAGGAAGATTATCCTGATCATCTGCAGGAGGTCGCGACTTCACTTCGGATTGAGCGGGGGGGTGCTCCAGTTGACCGTTCTGAGCTGGTAAAAGCAGTTTTGGACGAGCTGGAGATGCATTACAATTTGTACATGAAGCAAGGTTTTAAACCCATCAAAGAACTATGGGAGTCCATGTCAGTGACTTTGGGCCGCCAGATCGCACTGAATAGCCCTCAGGGGCGTTCCGAAGGTGTGGTAGTGGGTTTGGATGAAATAGGTGGTCTGCTGCTTAAAAACAGCTTAGGAGAGATCTCTAACGTATGCTCAGGTGAAATTGAACTTTTATAATATTTTTTATATGACAAGGGTATCATCCCTTGTCATATTTTTTTCGTGTAATTCCGAGTTTTTTTTGTTATACTATGGGTCGGAGGCGGTATCGTTTAACGAACTGTACTCTTGAACTGAAGAACTTTTTTATATTTTTATTATTGGAAATACCTTCATAACTGCGTTTGACGGTTACGTTGGATTCTGCTCTGAGCCGTAAGGACCGAGACAGAAGGGACGATCGCAAGTGACTCTTTTTTGCCCTTCGGACCTTTTTAGCAAATGATTGCTAAAAGGTTTTTTTGTTGCGATTTTTACGGGCAGGTTACTTAAAAAAGGAGGACGAAAAGAGAAATGGCAAACAAACAAGCGCTAAATATTGTAAAAATGAAAAAAATGAAAGCAGAAGGTGTGCCACTGAGCATGCTGACCGCTTATGATTATCCGTCTGCAGTTCTTGCAGAAGAAGCAGGTATCGACCTTATTTTGGTTGGTGACTCTCTTGGGAATGTAGTCCTTGGATACGATACAACTTTACCGGTAACGATTGAAGATATGGTGTACCATACCCGCTCGGTAACTCGAGGAGCACAAAGCACCTTTATCGTGGCGGATATGCCATTTATGACTTATCACGGAAGTGTAGATGAAACTCTGCGGGGAGTGCGCAGATTAATGCAGGAAGGGCGGGCTCATGCCGTCAAAATGGAAGGTGGACTCGAGATTTGTGAGACTGTAGCTACGGTGGTAGCTGCGGGAGTCCCTGTACTGGGACATATCGGGCTTACTCCGCAATCCGTGAATATGATTGGTGGCTACCGGATTCAAGGCAAAGATGCCAAAGATGCGCAACGCCTGATGGATGAAGCTAAGGCGCTTGAGGCCGCAGGTGCTTTTGCAATCGTTCTGGAGCTGGTAACGGAAGAAGTAGCCCAAGCGATCTCTGAAGCGCTTAGCATCCCAACCATTGGGATCGGTGCAGGCCGTTACTGTGATGGACAGGTATTGGTTTTCCATGATTTGCTGCGGTATGCCTCACCTTACCGTGAGAAACGTTTTGTCAAAACCTATGCGGATGTGGGTAATGTAATCCGTGAGGGCATCAGCCAATATGTGAAGGAAGTGAAGGAACGTTCCTTCCCAGATGAAAGTCACGTTTTTAATGCAGATGAAACGGTTTTGGAATCTTTATATGGCGCTGCAAGAAAGGAAGGGAAATAAATGAGAGTCGTCAGAAGCATGGAGCAGCTGCGCGAAGCTTTGGAGTATATGAGACAAGGCGGGCACGCCCCGATTGGGTTCGTTCCTACGATGGGATACTTGCATGACGGACATGCCAGTCTGCTTCGCCGGGCTGGAGAAATGAGCAACACAGTGGTAATGAGCATTTTTGTGAATCCTTTGCAATTCGGGCCAAACGAGGATTATGATTCCTATCCGCGTGACGAGCGTCGTGATTTGGAGCTCGCTGAACGTGAGGGAGTAGATATTGTATTTATCCCCAGTGTGGAAGAAATGTATCCGCAGCCTACTCGGACTACGGTCTCGGTATCGGAGCTTACTACCCGGCTTTGTGGGGCATCCCGCCCTGGGCATTTTGATGGTGTAACCACAGTGGTTAATAAATTCTTCAATATCGTACAGCCGGATTATGCTTTCTTTGGGCTGAAGGATGCTCAACAAGTTGCTGTGCTTCGCCGAATGGTGTCCGATCTTAATATGAATATCGAAATTATTCCTTGTCCGATCGTTCGTGAAGGGGATGGACTTGCACTCAGCTCACGTAACGTATTCTTGTCTCCAGAGGAGCGTAGTCAGGCATTGGTGTTATCTCGATCCTTACGTGAAGCACGTCAGTCTATTGAAGAAGGAAAAGTAACAACCGTTGCTGAAGTGCGGGAATTGTTGACATCGGTTATTTCCAGCTCCCCTCTAGCGGTGATTGATTATGCGGAGATCTTAACATTCCCTGATCTTGAAGGATTAGAGGATGAAGCTCTTTTATCAGAAGTGGATGGGGAAATTATAATAGCGCTCGCCGTGAAGTTTGGCAGAACACGCTTGATTGATAATAATGTATTTATTCCAAAGGAGGTTGCTGCACTTGTTTAGACATATGATGAAATCCAAAATTCACCGCGCAACAGTAACGGAAGCGAATTTGAACTATGTAGGCAGTATTACCATTGATGAGAGCTTGATGGAAGCCGCGGACATTCTTGAGAATGAAAAAGTTCAAATTGTGGATAACAATAATGGTTCGCGACTGGAAACCTATGTAATCCCTGGACCGCGTGGAAGCGGAGTGATCTGTCTTAATGGTGCCGCAGCTCGTCTTGTTCAGCCGGGCGATACAGTAATTATCATTTCGTATGCGATGTTGTCCTCAGAAGAATTGGAGTCACATAAGCCAACGGTGGTATTCGTGGATGAGAATAACAAACCAGTGAAGCTGGCTGATCATGAATTGCATGCTACAATCGCTTAATGTATGGACTTACGCCATGTAATGAATGGCAGGGATGAAAGACCCCGATCTCGCAGAAAATGAAGTCAGGCAAGCTGAACTGATTTCATCTTCAGTAAGGGGGGGATCGCCCATGTTTCAACATTTGTTTGCTGAAATGAACAAGGTGCTTCAGGAGATCGTAACAGATTACCCTACAGCGGAGGGTGCCCGCCGGAACGAGCTTTTATGCAATTATAATATGCTGCATAGACTGAGCGACAAAGTGATGGATGAATGGCTCGCTTTTGCTGAGAAGCTTAGTTCCTTTCGCGAAAGTGCGGATTTTACAGCAGTGGTCGAAGAGGAAGTGCCGGAACAGGAAGCACCAGAGCTATGTATGGATTCCTTTGTAAGAGGTCAGGGGTATTATAAGCTGCTGATGTATGGAAAGTGTATTGATCAGTTTAAAGAAGTTATTGCGCAATACCCGGATAGCTTGGCTGCTCGATTATATTTAGCCATCTCTTATCTGCAGGAAGGTGACGGTGAGGCCGCTTGGAGTCATCTGAACCATATGCTGGGCTTGATACGGGAAACCAAGCTGAAAGCCATGGTTTATAATGCTTTAGGCTGCATACGAGCCTCACAGGAACGTTTCAATGAAGCGCAGGAATTGTTTGATCTTGCTTTGCAACATGACCCTGCGCTTCCGGAACCAAACGTTAACTTAGAGGTATGCCGCCGTCGTGGAGGGAAGCTGCATTTTGGAAATCAGCTGGTTTCCCTTTTGTAAAAGAATAACGGTTTTGGAAATTTCCATTCAAGCGATGCATCCCCTGAACCAGTGGTGTGCATCGCCTTTTTTCGCAACTTCTGTTATGCTGATTAAGAGTCTCAATTGAAAGGGAATAGAATTATAATGAAATTTGCCGTGCTTGATTTTGAAACAACAGGAACCCAATCCGTGGGTGAAATTATCCAGGTTGGCCTTGCAATTATAGAAGAAGACCGGTCCATCTCCCGGGTATATGGTTCCTATGTCAAGCCCGGAACGCCGATTCCTCCTTTTATAACAGGTCTGACGGGGATTACCGATGATGATGTTAAGGATGCGCCTGAGCTGGATGAGATGATGATGGAGCTTGTTCCGCTCTTGGATGATGTTGTGCTTGTAGGGCATAATGTCGCTTTCGACTTCCATTTTTTACAAAATGCTTTAGATCGTTGTGGTTATTTGCCATTTCAAGGGCGGATTTTGGATACGATTGATTTTCTGAAAATTTGCTTTCCTTCGCTCACATCTTATCAACTAGGCTCTGTCAGTGCTCATTTTGGAGTGACACATGATCGTCCGCATCAGGCAGATAGTGATGCACTTGCGACTGCTTTAGTGCTGCTGAAATGTCTGGAGGAGCTCTACGAGCTGCCGCTGCTTACGATCCAGAGACTCTGTGAGCTGTTTACCGAAGAGGATAGTGATCTGGGCTGGTACTTTGATGGTCTGCTGCGAGAGCGGGAAGCGGAAACGCTACAGCCCGAAGGTGATCTGACTTTCTATCGTCAATTAGCGCTTGCAGTAGGAGATTGGACGGAGTTAGCGCCACCTAGAGATGAGCATGCTGAGAATCCGCTAGCGAATTTATCTTTTACTGATTATATGGACGAAGTAACCAAACGACTTAAAGACACATTACCGCAGTATGAAAGCCGGGAAGCTCAGGATATTATGATCAATGAGGTGATGACGGCACTTGCCGAAGACAAACACCTACTGATCGAAGCGGGCACAGGAACCGGTAAATCGCTCGGTTATTTGTTGCCTGCCATTTATCAAAGCGTTCGCACCAATGAAAAAGTCATGGTCAGCACTCATACCATTAATCTGCAGGACCAATTGCGCGAGCGGGATATCCCTTTGTTAACGCAGGTAGTTCCTTTTCCGTTTAAAGCTGCTATTTTTAAGGGAAGAGGGCATTATTTGTGTCTGCGTAAGTTTGAGCATAAAATTAATAAAAAGGACTTTATAAGCCCAAGGGAAGATGCGCTTACTGCCGCTCAGATGATTGTATGGCTCACTCAAAGTGAATCAGGGGATGATGAAGAGCTGAATTTAAGCGGCCGGGGCGGTGATTTCTGGGAGACGGTGGCAAGCGATACCGATTCCTGTCTGGGCCGTTCTTGTCCTTGGTTCCGCAAATGTTATTATCATAGGGCCAAGCATGAAGCTGGGATTGCTGACGTGGTTATTACGAACCACTCCAAGCTATTCGCAGATGTTAAGGCTGGGCACCAGCTGCTTCCGGCTTACGAGCATCTTGTCATTGATGAAGCACATCATTTAGAAGATGTGGCTGGTAAACATCTTGGCATGCATATGAAGCATTTCACTGTGGCACACACATTATCGCGGCTGTATAAAGATAGCCGAAACGGACAGCTTCCTGCTCTTCGTCAAATATTACAGTCGTCAGGCAGTGAAGAGGCTTCAGAATGGAGCGGAGTCATCGATCGGATCTACCCGGATCTGCTTACCGTCAAAGAAACCTGGGATGCACTCAGCGACAAGCTGTTCAGCCTTTTGCCGGAACGCAGTGATGCAGGGGCAGGGGAAGCGGGACAACTGGTTATGCGGTTGATTCCCGCCCGTAAGCCGAAGGATTGGGATGAATTGGTTGCGCTAGAGAACACTATGAATCTGACGTTAAGCGACATCATCCGTAAGGGTGATAAAATGCTTAACGAGATGCGCGACCAGGAAAGCCAATCTTCAGCAGACAGTCTTGTTACTGATATTAGCGGTTTATTTAAGGATTTGGCTTCCATCCGTGAGCAAGTAAGATTCTTTATGGGGCTGAATGACGATAATGTAGTATATTGGCTGGAGGCAAATGGAAATTACCGCAGCAAATCACTGCAGATGTATGCCGTCCCTGTGGATGTTAGCAGCCAGCTTAAAGAGTTGTTCTTCGATAAGAAAAAAAGCATCGTGCTTACCTCGGCGACGCTGTCTGTAGATAAGTCTTTTCAATTTATGATTGATAATCTCGGACTTAACGAAGCTGCAGAAGAGGGACGTCTAATGACCTCACTCCTTCCATCTCCCTTTAAGTATCGCGAGCAGGCACTGCTAGTTATACCGCGTGATTTTCCTAGTGTGAAGGGGAGTGTGGGCGATGCTCGATTTGTCGATACACTCGTACAGTCATTATCGGAAGCTGCTAAAACAACACGTGGGCGGATGCTGGTTCTGTTTACTTCTTATAAAATGCTGCGTCAGGTATATGATCCGCTTAAAGAGGCTTTGGCCTCACAAGAGATTACGGTGCTTGGTCAAGGCGTGGAAGGTGGCAGCCGGAGCAAGCTGATCCGCCGCTTTCAGGACAGTGCAGCATCCGTATTGCTGGGGACGAGCAGCTTCTGGGAAGGTGTAGATATTCCAGGTGAAGCACTGACTTGCCTGGCCATCGTGAGACTTCCATTTCAACCGCCGAATCACCCGTTGGCGGAAGCGAAGTCGGAGTTATTACAGGCCCAGAAGAAGAATCCGTTCATGAAATTATCTGTTCCTCAAGCGGTTATTCGTTTTAAGCAGGGATTCGGAAGACTGGTTCGCACGGCGCAGGATCGCGGAATAGTTATTGTTTATGATACAAGGGTTATTGAATCTCATTACGGGAAGTATTTCCTTTATTCATTGCCTGGTCCCAAAATGGAGCATATGCTTACTGATCAAATGGTCCCACGCATAGCGGAATGGCTAGAGGATGGCGGCGCTTCTTAAAACGCTCGTCTTCAGTTTAGCTCCTCCTTATCCTTAAGGGCGGTGTGTTACAGTACCGTCCTTAATAAGGAGAGGTAGACGTTTGAATATGGATTTTCACAAGAACATTACTATTTTTAGGAGGAAAAATATGAAATCGGATAAAATATCAGAAGCCGTTGTTCGCAGACTGCCTGTGTACTTGCGTTTTTTGAATGATCTCCAGAATCGCGAAATATTAACAGTTTCCTCTCAGGAACTTGGACAAAAGCTTGATCTTAATCCCGCACAGATTCGTAAGGATTTAGCATATTTTGGTGACTTCGGCAGAAAAGGTATCGGCTATGATGTAACGTATCTTATTGAGAAAATCCGTCATATCCTGAAGCTGGATCAACAGCTTAATGTAGCTTTAGTTGGAGCAGGTAATCTCGGACATGCCTTGTCTAATTACAATGCATATCTTAAAGATACTATGAAAATCACGGCTATATTTGATTCGTACGCTCCTAAGGTTGGACGTAAGATCAACTCCCTTACTGTGCAACCGATGGATGAACTAGGCAGCACGATTCGTGAGCAAGGTATTCGCATTGCCATTATTACCGTACCTGATTCAGAAGCTCAAAATGTAGCAGATATTCTCATTTCTTCTGGGATTGAAGCGATTTTGAACTTTGCCCCTGTGATTCTGAAGACACCACCGAATATCCGGGTGCATGCAGCTGATTTTACAACTGATCTGCAAAGTCTTGCTTATTACTTGCGGGATGGAAAGGAAGAAAGCGAACATGAACAACAATAAAACGATAATTAAGGGCGGGTATTTTCTGACTCCGGGAACGGATGAGCCGGTTCTGAGTGGATATATGACTATTGAAGATGATTTAATCACTTACATAGGAAAAGAAGAGCCTCAGATGGAAGCTGGAGTGCAAGTGGTTGATGGCAGCCGTCTGCTGTTCATGCCTGGACTTGTAAACACACATGGTCATGCGGCGATGTCTTTGCTGCGTGGATATGGAGATGATTTAGCGCTACAAGTGTGGCTTCAGGAGAAGATGTGGCCGATGGAGGAAAAGTTCACCGGTGATGATGTATACTGGGGAACCTCCTTATCTGTATTGGAAATGCTGAAGGGTGGAACTACGACCTTCCTCGATATGTATGATCATATGGACCGAGTAGCCGAGGTAGCTGAGTTATCAGGTATCCGTTCCGTATTGATGCGTGGTGTGATCGGGTTATGTCCAGAGGATGTACAGAATCACAAGCTTGCGGAAGCGATTTCTTTTGCCCGTAACTGGCATGGAAAGGCTGAAGGTAGAATTACTACTATGATCTCGCCGCACGCCCCTTATACTTGCCCTCCGGACTTCCTGGTTAAGTTCGTGCAGGCAGCGCATGATCTGGATTTACCGATGCATACGCATATGTCCGAAACGAAACGTGAAGTGGAACAAAATGTGGCGGATTACGGGTTGCGTCCTGTAGCTCACTTAGAGAAGCTTGGCATGTTCACACGTCCATCGATAGTTGCACATGGTGTTCATTTAAATGATGAAGAGATTGAGATCTTGGCTCGCCATAATGTGGGTGTATCTCATAATCCGGGCAGTAATTTGAAGCTGGCTAGCGGAGTGGCTCGGGTTACTGATCTTCTAAAAGCTGGTGTGAAGGTGTCTCTTGGCACGGATGGCGCGGCAAGCAACAATAACTTGGATATGTTTGAAGAGATGCGGCTTGCAGCTCTCATTCATAAGGGTGTCAGCGGTGATCCAACGGCTGTTCCAGCTCCAGAGGCTCTGCGTATGGCTACAGAATATGGCGCGCAGTCCATCTTTTTAAATAATGTAGGCAGACTTGCTGTAGGGATGAAAGCAGATTTCATTGCTATTGATATCGATCAGCCGCATTTGCTGCCACACACAGATCTGTTGTCTCATGCAGTTTACTCTGCTAGCGCTAAGGATGTTGAGCATGTGTGGGTGAATGGTAAACAGGTCATCAAGCATGGACAATGCTTAACCCTGGATGAGGAAGCTATCCGGCGTAAAGCGCAAGAAGCCTTCGAAGGTTTATTGAAGCGTTAAGTCTGGAGAATAACGAATAAATAATAGGCTGCGACTTTTTGCTTTTAGCAAAAGTTGCGGCCTTTTGTGTATTTTTAAGGCTGGGAAAGCTAGAAAATTATGAAATTTTGGATAAACACGCGGGTGTGTTATATAATCAAAAAAGATATATTACTAGAAAGGGAGCTGTACCTTGAAGAAAAGGAAAAAATGGATCCTCCTGGGGTCAGTTCTGATTCTGCTCCTGGGGTTTGGACTTATCCAGTTCTATGCCTATATTATGAAAGATCAATGGAACGAGCGTGATATCGCTAAGGATGTTGCCAAAACCAGAGCGGGTCTAACAGAGGTAACCAAAGCACAAAAATCGGTTTGGGATGAAAATGCAGTGTACTGGGTATTAACTGGGAAAAATGAAGCCGGGACTGCTCTTATGGTCTGGGTCCGCTTTACGGTAGATGGAAAATTTGCTGAAGGCGACGACGCAGTGTTTGCTGAGGAACTAAGTAAAGGAACCTCGGAAGCCCAAATACGCGGCATTATCAAAGCTGATCTTCCGGACATAACGATTGAACGCTTGCTGCCGGGAGTATATAACGGAGAGTATGCTTGGCAGCTTTTTTATAATCAGAGCGGTCGGTATTATTATCAATTTTATCGCTTTTCGGATGGGTCCCGAATGGGCGAAGGTTACAGTTTACCTAAAAGTTAAGCTGAACATAAGGAAATTAAGGGTGGCATAGTAAACAAGCGAACTTATTATAAGTTCGCTTGTTTACATTTATTTGATGTACAAAAGTGATATACTAAGTGATATACTGAATGGGTAGTTATCACCGAATATTCTCTTAAATTCACATACGAAAATAGGCCGATTGATTAAAAATCAAGGCCAGTTTTGTCGAAAGTGAGGAATTTATTTGGTATTGATGTAAATATTTAAAAAATTAAATTTTAAATATATTCACATTTATTTTGAAATTAGTATATACACCTGTGATATACTACTACTTGTAATTAGGAACAGCAATAAGAGACTTCAGTCTCTCTGATGAGCTCTCAAGTAGCTATAAATTATTATAATGAGCTTTATATTTTGTCATCTTTGAGAGGAGGACGTTTCTTGAAATTACGTCTTGTACCTGTGCTGATAACGTCTCTACTGTCGGCTACTCTATTGTTTGGTGGCTTCTTTTTGTATCGTCAGTTTGCAATGCAGGAACCACTTCAGAAGATTGTATCTCAATATGAGGGCGTCAATAATTCTCATATCAGTATTAACCGCAATGAGGTCACTTTGAAACTTGATCTCCAGCCAGGCACGAAATTACGTGAACTGGTTCAGTACGTCTCCCAAGAAGGAAAATCGATGATTGATGGACGTACACTAAAACTTGATGTAGAACAGAACTCCAGTGAACTGCTGGATGAATACTGGGATAAAGCGATGTTCTCTGTAGCCGAAGCTATGGAGAGCCGTAAATATACACTTATACCCACAGAACTTGATGGACTCAAAGCGCAATATCCACAATATAAAAATGTGATAGCCTCAACAGAAATTGATGACAATAATGTCTATGTAAGCTTGAGTAATGGAAAAGAAAGCAAATTTATTATTTTGCCGCGTAAACCTGCGACATTGGGGGTATGGAATAATGCCTAAATACCTTAAAGAAATTCTAATCGGATTTATTCCTGTCTTGTTTATTTTTATGGCTTTTCTAGGCATTAATATATTCCCGATTGTAATTGCTGCTGGGATGCTCACGGCTTTACTTATCATTGCTCATTTAAGAGGCGGACTTGCGGTAAATGCAGGTGCCGGGAAGAAACGCAAGAAGGATGGACCTTCAAAGCTTACTTTTGAAGAAATTGGCGGGCAAGACAATGCAAAACAGGAGCTTCGTGAAGCGTTGGATTTTTTGATCCGGCATGAGGAAATCAGCAAATTCGGGATTCGGCCTTTGAAAGGGATTCTGCTTACAGGCCCTCCAGGAACAGGTAAGACCCTTATGGCTAGAGCAGCAGCACATTATACAAACTCTGTATTTGTGGCAGCATCAGGCAGTGAGTTTGTAGAAATGTACGTAGGTGTCGGTGCCGGCCGTATCCGCGATTTGTTTAAGGATGCCCGTACCCGCGCCCTTAAGGAAAACAAGCAAAGCGCTATTATTTTCATAGATGAAATTGACGTAATTGGCGGTAAGCGTGAGGGCGGACAGCAGCGAGAATATGATCAGACCTTGAATCAGCTGTTGACTGAGATGGACGGGATCTATAACAACGAAACACCACGCATTCTACTGGTAGCAGCCACTAACCGTAAAGAAATGCTTGATTCAGCATTGCTGCGTCCTGGCCGGTTTGACCGTCATATTCAAGTGGACATGCCTGATAAAAAAGGCCGCAGATCGATTCTCGAATTGCATGCCAAAAATAAGCCGCTTCATGCCAATGTGAACCTCGACAAAATTTCCGAAGAAGCCTATGGTTTCTCCGGTGCTCAGCTCGAAAGTGTTATGAATGAGGCAGCAATTTATATGATGCGTGAGGAATTGACAGAGGTTGAGCAGCGGCATCTGTCGATGGCGATTGACAAGGTTATGATGGGGGAAAAAACGGACAGAGAAACTAACCACGAAGAGAAAAAACGTGTGGCGATCCACGAATTGGGACATGCCATTATGGCAGAACTGCTTCGTCCGGGAAGTGTCAGTCAGGTTACGCTGACTCCGCGGGGGCAAGCCCTTGGTTATGTACGTCACAATCCTCAGCAAGAGCAGTATCTGTACACCAAAGATTATCTCGAAGATCAGATTATGATCGCACTTGGTGGAGCGGCTGCAGAAGAAATGTATTATGGCGGACGAAGCACAGGTTCACGTGGCGATTTTGATCAGGCCCTGAATATTGTCGAAACCATGATGAAATCCGGATTGACTTCGTTGGGTATTGCCAAGCTGGAAATGGTTACCACTGAAGAGCTTATGAAGGAAAACAGTAAAATATTGGACGAGTTGATGGTACGTACTCACGACCACCTTGAAAAGCAACGAAATGTATTTGATTACTCCCTTGACATTTTAATGAAGGAAGAAGTGCTCTCTGGAGAGCAATTTCGATGTCAATTTCGTGACAGCGTGCGTTTACCAGCATAAATATTTATGCTGGTTATTTTTTTTTACTTTTCAGGCATGCTAAGATATCATTATATGTCGGGCTTTATAAATTTTTGCGACAGACAAGGTACAATACAAAAGTATAGATACCTGAAAGGATGGAGACTTTTTTATGAATTTCAAGAAAATTGGTGTCATCGGCGGTGGCACAATGGGACAAGGGATTGCCGAAATGCTGGCAGCCAAGGGCCTGGATGTATTGCTGGTGGAGAAAACCCCTGAGAAACTGGACTACTCCTACGAAATGATCGAGACAAGTCTAGATAAGCAACTGGAGAAATGGGCGATCACTCAAGCTGAGAAGAAGCTGATTCTTAGCCGTATTCAAAAAGTGACACATTTCGCAGAGCTGAGCTCTTGTGACATGGTTATCGAAACAATCGTTGAGGATTTAGAAGAAAAGAAAAAAATATTGAATCAACTGGATCAAGTATGTCCAAACCACATTATTCTTGCCAGCAATACGTCAACACTTAGCTTGACTGAACTTGCAAGTTCTACAATGTATCCGGAACGCGTGATCGGAATGCATTTCATATACCCTGTAGCTAAAGTGGATCTTGTTGAAATTGTACGCGGTCTGAAAACTTCAGATGCTACTTTTGAAGATACAAAATCCTTTGTTGATGAAATTGTTGAGAAAAAAGGTGTAATGATTTATGAATCCCCAGGATTTGTAACATCACGCCTCATTTGCTTGTTTATCAACGAAGCTATGCATGTACTGCAAGAGGGCGTTGCCTCCGCACAGGATATTGACGATGCTATGCGTATTGGTTATCAATTCCAATATGGACCGCTTGAAATGGCTGACAGATTTGGTCTGGATTCGGTTCTTGCTGCACTCGAAAATATGTTCCGTGAATATGGTGAGCTGAAATATCGTCCTTCCACGATCCTTAAGAAGATGGTGCGTGCAGGACAATTAGGTATGAAATCAGGCGAAGGCTTCTTCCAGTACGACAAGGATGGTGACCGTATATGAATATTCTAGTAATTAACTCCGGTAGTTCTTCTTTAAAATATCAATTGTACAATATGGCTGATGAATCCGTTTTGGCTAAAGGTTTGGTGGAACGTATCGGGATGGATTCCTCCATTCTGAACCATAAACCTACTGGTAAAGCTGAAGTAACAGAAGTAAGTGAAATTTTGGAGCATAACACAGCGATTCGTAAAGTTCTAGCTTGCCTAACGGATAAAGAGCATGGCGTTATTGAATCCATTAAAGAAATCAATGCTGTGGGTCACCGTGTAGTACATGGTGGTGAATTCTTCAAAGCTTCCGCACTTGTGGACGCTGATGCCAAGACTAAAATTCGTCAGTTGTTTGACCTTGCACCCCTGCATAACCCAGCAGCAATGATGGGGATTACGGCTTCTGAAGTAAATATGCCGGGTGTACCGCAGGTTGTTGTATTCGATACTGCATTCCACCAAACAATGCCTGAAAAAGCTTATATGTACGCGATTCCTAGAGTACTGTACAATAAATATAAAGTTCGTCGTTATGGCGCACACGGTACATCACACGACTTCGTAAGCAAAGCTGCTGCGGAGTACTTGGAGCGTCCGTTGGAAGATCTGAAGATCATTACTTGTCATATCGGTAACGGAGGTAGTGTAACTGCAGTTCAAGATGGAGTGTCTGTGGATACTTCGATGGGTATGACTCCTCTGGAAGGTTTGATGATGGGGACTCGCAGTGGTGATCTTGATCCAGCAATTGTTCCTTACGTGATGAACAAGGAAGAATTGTCCGTAGGCGAAGTTAACTCCATGTTGAACAAACATAGTGGACTCCTAGCTATTTCGGGCGTAAGCAGTGATATGCGTGATATTATTGAGGGTATGGAAAAAGGTGAGCCTAATTCCACGCTAGCTTTTGAAATGTATGAGTACCGCTTGCGCAAGTATATCGGTTCTTATGCGGCTGCTATGAACGGTGTAGATGCTATCGTATTCACTGCTGGTGTTGGTGAAAATGCTTCATTGCTACGTGAGAAACTGCTAAATAACCTTACGTTCCTGGGTATTGAGTTGGATGTTGAAGCTAATAAAGTTCGCTCCGGCGACCCGCGTCGTATCTCTACGGTAGATTCCAAAGTGCAGGTGCTTGTAGTTCCGACTAACGAAGAGCTTGTCATCGCACGTGATACAAACCGTATTGTGCAAGGAATTAACGGCTAAATTAGAGGAGAGATTGAAGGCATGGCTAACAAGAGTGTAATCAAGAACGTGAATGAACATGTTGGAGAAAGTGTTGTTATCGGTTGTTGGGTAAACAACAAGCGCTCCAGTGGTAAAATTCAGTTCCTGCAGCTTCGCGATGGTACAGGTTATATTCAGGGAGTTGTAGTGAAATCAGAAGTGCCTGAAGAGGTATGGGATGCAGCTAAGAGCCTCACACAGGAAAGCTCATTGTATGTGACCGGTATTATTCGTGAGGAGCCTCGCAGTCAATCCGGTTTTGAAATGACTGTTACCGGAATTGAAGTTCTGCACCTTACAGAGAATTATCCAATTACTCCGAAAGAGCATGGCGTTGATTTCTTGATGGATCACCGTCACCTCTGGCTCCGTGCCTCGAAGCAGCGGGCTGTTCTGGTTATTCGTGCGGAGATTATCCGGGCAATCCAACAGTTCTTCAACGAGAGCGGATTTACAAAGGTGGATCCTCCGATTCTGACGCCAACGTCAGCAGAGGGAACTACTAACTTGTTCCACACGAAATACTTCGATGAGGATGCTTACCTGACCCAAAGCGGACAGTTATACATGGAAGCTGCAGCTATGGCACTGGGCCGTGTATATTCCTTTGGACCCACCTTCCGTGCGGAGAAATCTAAGACTCGTCGCCACTTGATCGAGTTCTGGATGATCGAGCCTGAAATGGCCTTCACAGATCATGAAGAAAGCTTGAAGGTTCAGGAAGAGTTTATTAGCTTCGTAGTACAATCCGTATTGAAGAATTGCCGTGCGGAGTTGGAAGCGGTAGGCCGCGATATTTCCAAGCTGGAGAATATCAAAGCACCATTCCCACGCATTACTTATGACGATGCGATCAAGTTCTTGAATGATAAAGGCTTTGAAGATATTGCTTGGGGTGATGATTTTGGTGCACCTCATGAAACAGCAATCGCTGAAGCATACGATAAACCTGTATTTATTACTCATTATCCTGCTTCATTCAAAGCGTTCTACATGAAGCCGGATCCAAATCGTCCTGAAGTCGTACTGTGTGCTGATATGATCGCTCCTGAAGGTTATGGAGAGATTATTGGGGGTTCACAGCGGATCGATGATCCTGCGCTGCTTGAAGAGCGTTATAAAGAGCACAATCTTTCGATGGATTCTTATAAATGGTACATGGATCTGCGTACTTACGGATCTGTACCTCACTCCGGTTTTGGACTTGGGCTTGAGCGTACTGTAGCTTGGATCTGTGGTCTTGACCATGTACGTGAGACTATTCCATTCCCACGTACACTGTACCGCCTCTACCCATAAGTTCTTAGGATTTGAACAAAGGGGGAAGCACATGGACGGCAAGACATGGAGTACCTGGAGCGAAGGCGTCTCCTTCGGTCTGGAGAACGGAATGGCCGTCATACCTTACGCTTTACTGAAGTATTACCGGAAGCTGAATTTAAGCGGAAGTGAAGCGATGCTGCTGATTCATCTGCTCTCCTTCAGGCAAGTGGAAGGGATTGAGTTCCCTTCTCTGGAGGAGCTTCAGGTCGTAACTGGTCGTAGCATTTCCGTTCTGGCCGGAGAATTGCAGAAGCTCATGAAGGAGGGTTTCATTAGCATCGATGGAGACAACGATGAGCTAAGAGATATCCATTATGAACGCTACAATTTCTCAGGGCTATATGGAAAGCTAGGTGCTTATCTTGCGACAGCTGTACAAGAAAATGAGCAAGATAAGGACAAAGGGGCATATGCAACATCAGCTCCCCGGGCTGCTGCGTCAGGTGGAGGATTCGGAACTCCCCCCACATCTCCTTCTTCACTTGGAGATAAAGAGGAGAGCCGGAATCTATTCAGTATTTTCGAGAAGGAATTCGGGCGCCCGCTGTCTCCAATGGAATGTGAGACGATTTCCAGCTGGGTGGATCAAGACCGATATCCTGAGGAGCTGATTCTGTTAGCACTCAAGGAATCCGTATTTGCGGGGAAGGTTCATTTTCGTTATATCGACCGGATATTGCTGGAATGGGCCCGTAACCGGGTCAAGAACGCTCAGGATGTTAAGACGTATACACAAAAATTCCGCAATGGTGGAAGATAGATCGTTTAGGAGAGAACCGTATTGCTTTAGCTATTGCTAGAGTCTGTACGGTTCTTTTTTTATTTTTTTAGATAAGTGCAGGGGGAGGCGAAGATCTCAGCGTCTATTGCTGTGGGAAGGAGGGGAGAGTCATTGAGGAAGAGCTATTAATCAAGCGGATTTGCCAAGGAGACGAAGATGCGTTTCGCCAGTTTGTAAATACATACAGTCAGCACATATACAAAATCACCTATTCTGTATTACGTGAAGTCAAAGGGGCTGAAGACGCTGCTCAGGAAGCTTTTCTTCAGATGTATAAATCTCTCCCTGACTACCGTTATCAAGGCTTAAAATCATGGATTACGCGGATCGCCTTAAATAAGGCTATTGATGCCAAACGTAAACGTGATCGGCTACGAGAGTTACCTGTTGACTATGAGCTTGTGCTGAGCCAGACACCTTCTAATGAGGAGGATGTACTAGCCACTGTTGTCCGTCGTGACCGGATGAATCGTCTGTCGGGTGAGATCAACAATTTACCGGAGGGTCATCGGGAAATTATGGTGGCTTATTATCTGGAAAATAAAAAATATGAGCAAATTGCTGCTGAAAATGAAATTACTTTGAAGACGGTGGAGTCCAGACTATATAGGGCGAGACAATGGATGCGAAAACATTGGAAGGAGGACGAATGGCTATGATGAAGAGTGGAGAAAACTTAATTCGCCGCGAGCAGGCAAAAGCTTATCTTGAAGGGCAAGAAGATAGTATAGAGCGAGATGAATGGGAACAATTGCTGCTCAAGGATGAAGACACATTTGTTTCATACATAGAGATGCTGGATGAGCTAAAGGAGGATCTGCCTTCATTGGAGAATTCGTCTGCTTTTACTGAGAGAGTTATGGGAGATTGGGTGGCTACGGTGAGATCTTCAGTAGTCATAGAAGAAGTAGCGGGGCAAGAAGAAGGATCACGGCGTTATCGCTGGTATGATAAAACAATCTTTCATTATGCCGTTGCTGCTTCGTTAACGCTGTTGATTATGTCTTCCGGGATGTTTGATAAGTTACTCACGGGTGAAATGGAGCTTATTGTCCCTAAGAAAGATAATTCGCCATCTTATAGCGAACAATTCATGCAAGCCACCAGCGGATGGTTGAGCCGGATTATGGACGGAAGACAGAAATGAGAGGAGAAATGAACAATGCAACAGCAGCGTAATAAAATTAAGGGTCTTTTTCTTAATATGATTCCTGGAGCAGGTCATTATTATATGGGAAGACGACCACAAGGGATTGTTTATTTTTTGCTAAGCTTTGGTGTGTTATTTATGTCATTCTTAATCGCTATGGCTGAAGGGGATGAGGGGATTCTGGCATTGGGCGTGATCGGATTCTTACTTCTATGGATTCTTTCGATGATTCATCTGGTGATTAAATTACTGCAAATGCCCACTCCAATTGTAGCGCCTGATGGATCAATGCTGGATTTTAGTTCTACTATGCCCGTAAAGACGGAGGATAATGAACGTGTGCATGTCATCTTATTGTCTTTCATTCCTGGATTGGGTCATTTTCATATGGGGCTGATGCAGCGTGGACTATCCTTTCTGATTTCATTTTTCGGATTCATGACCGTTATGTTATTCTTGGCTGGAATTACTTCGAGTGATGCATTTTTGCTGCTGTTTGGAGTATTGCCAGTAATTTGGCTGTATTGCATGTTTGATGCAGTTCAGTTGATCCATCGTAAACAAGCAGGAGAAATGCTTGTTGACCGCACATTATTCGAAGAGATGGAGGCTGGACGTGAGGAAGGACGACGCAGCAAAGTATTAGCGACATTACTATCCGCATTTCCTGGCGCTGGACAGATGTATCTGGGACTGCAAAAAAGAGGGCTCCAGCTCATGCTTCTTTTCTTAGGAAGTATCTATGTCATGGATCTATTGCGGTTAACATTGCTCTTTTTCCTTATCCCGGTCATTTGGTTCTATAGCTTATTCGATGGCTTACAGTTAGTTAGCCGATATGGACGTGAACCTTTGCAGGATAAGCCGGTTATCGAAGGTTTCTTAAATCATCAAGGCTGGCTCGGAGCAGTCCTGATGTGTCTCGGATTATACTTTATTGTTGTGAATGTCGCAGTTCCTGCCATCGATATCAGATTTCCAGAATGGCGGCTGGAATATCGCGTAAATGAATATTTTAAGACCATTGTCGTCTCCGTGTTATTGATTGGTGGTGGGGTGAAGCTGATGACTGGAAGTAAGAATAATAAAGGTAGAAAAGGGGCGGGGGGTCAATCTTGAATAATCCAGTAGAAGTAGAGCCGGGAGTCATGGTAACTAGCGAGTTTCCAGTGAACGAAGGGAAATCTAGAAGTTGGCGTGTAGGTACGTTGTCGATGGGACTGAGCCTTTTATTTCTCGGGGCATTAATAATGGTCTCGCAGTGGAAAGGAGCGGATGTGTTCGAGACAACACTTGCTTGGTGGCCGCTCATTTTTATCTTACTTGGTTTAGAAATTGTAATTTACACCTTATGGTTCCGTGGTAAAGGGAAAATGTACTATGATGTGCTAAGTGTTCTGTTCGTCGGATTTCTGGCAGTGTGCTGTTTAGTATTCGCAGGAGTCAGCTCTTTAGGATTAACACAGGAACTTAGACATGTGATCTCCTCTACGGAGGAGAATTATTCCTTGCCGGAATGGAAGGGGAATGTTCCACAGGGTGTAGGCACACTTATAATCCAGGCTGCCGAACCTTATGGAATTATGGTTGATCGAACGGCTGGGAACGAGTTGAATGTATTTGGGAGTTATTCCACGGCAGAAGGGCAACTCAAGCAAGAGCAAGAGAAGCGGCTGTTGCAAACTAAGCAAGTTGGAGACACATTTTACGTCATCTTAGGAGACATACCTAGACATCTAGTATTCGATAACTCCAGGAATGCATTGAACGTGACCGTTGCGGCTCCTGTAAATCTAAAGGTAATCGTAAGAGATAATTATGGAAATGTTGTAACAAGGTAAAAAAAGATCGCTTCCCACCCGATGAGGGGATGGGCTGCGATCTTTTTTGGTTAAGAACGAAGCTCTTTCTCTAGGGCAGCACCCATTTCACGTGAGCGCTCGGCACATCGGTTAACGGCAGCAATCACAGTTTCAAAGAATTCCCCTCGTTCAAGCACTTCTATAGCTGCTTGTGTTGATCCGTTAGGGGAAGTAACCTTCTTACGAAGTGCTGCGGGTTCTTCTCCCGTCTGTTGTACCATTCGGGCAGCTCCCAGCACAGTTTGAACAGTTAATTCGGTGCTTTGATCAAGTGGTAGCCCACCACGGATACCAGCGGCGATCATGGCTTCCATCATGTAATAGATATACGCAGGCCCGCTGCCTGAAATTCCGGTCAAGGTTTCCATACGTTCCTCATCAATGACTGTTGTAAGCCCGACAGCCTCAAAGATATTAAGAGCAAGGCGACGGCCTCTTTCGTCTACTTCTTTGGAGAAGGCTAGACCAGTGGCACCCAGACCGATGGAACTGGAGGTGTTAGGCATTGTGCGAACAATAGGCTGTGCTTTGCCAAGTAGACCTTGAATGGTTCGAATAGATAGACCTGCAATGACAGAAACTACGATTTGATCCGGAGAAAGAAGCGGGCCTAGTCCGCGTAAGGATTCGGCAGCATCTTTAGGTTTCATTGCCAGTACTATTACTGGTGCGTTCCGTAAGTATTCTACTTTTTGTTCGGGATCATTTGTGCCTATTACACCATAACGGCTTTTTAATTCTGCCAGACGTTCACTGCTGCTGCGATTGAGCATGATGACATTATCGGGCTTTACGATATTGCGGCTAATCATCCCGCGAACGATGGCTTCTGCCATGGAGCCTGCGCCATAAAAAACAATATTATGATTCATGAGTGGAACTGAAGGTTGCTGACACATGGCTAAAATCCTCCTAAAAGTTGTGTGATAGAATACTTAAACGTGTATACTAACCCCGAATTTGTCCCGTTCCGTAGATCTTATATTTGGTTGAAGTTAGTGCAGGCAGACCCATCGGGCCACGTGCGTGGAGTTTCTGGGTACTAATACCAATCTCTGCACCGAATCCAAATTCAAAGCCATCCGTGAAGCGGGTTGAGGCATTGTGATAAACAGCGGCAGCATCCACTTCTTGTAAAAAGCGTGTGGCGTTCTCCTGATCTTCCGTTACGATACATTCCGAATGTTTCGTGCCATACTGGGCGATATGCTGCATAGCTTCTTCCATATCACTGACGATTCTAATATTAAGGATATAATCATTGTATTCTGTAGCATAGTCTTCTACGGTTGCAGGTAATACCCATGGGACATGAGAGATGGTTTGTTGACAGCCACGAAGTTCTACATGAACCTCACGGAATGCTTCGGCTAAGGATAACAGATATTTGCTCGCGTAATCCTGATGAACGAGTAGTGTTTCCATAGAGTTACATACCGAAGGGCGCTGAGCTTTGGCATTTAAACTAATGTCCTGTGCCATTTCTGGCAAGGCAGTTGCGTCGAGATAAGTATGGCAGATGCCTGCTCCAGTTTCAATTACGGGAACGGTTGCGTTAAGGACTACATTTTGAATAAGAGAGCTGCCTCCGCGCGGGATAATCACATCTAAAAGTCCGTTCAGCTTTAGCATTTCATCTACTGAAGAACGATTTGGGTCTTCAATCAGCTGAAGCGCGTTAGGCGGCATTGAGGTTTCAGCAAGAGCATTGTGCAGAACCTCGACAATTTTACGGTTGGAGGACAGGGCAGAGGAGCCCCCGCGCAGCACAACAGCGTTGCCGGTTTTGAGACATAGACCCGCAGCATCAACAGTCACATTGGGACGTGCTTCGTAGATGATGCCGATCACACCAAGCGGAACGCGCAGCTTCTGGATGTTGAGGCCGTTAGGACGTTCAATGCTTTCTAGCGTGTCACCGATAGGGTCCGGTAATACAGCGATTTGTTGCAAGCCTTCGGCAATGCTGTTAATCCGGTCAACATCTAATGCCAGCCGGTCGAGCATGGATTCCGGAGTTCCATTAAGTCTTCCTCGTTCCAAATCCTCCGCGTTGGCGGTGATAATGGCGGGAGCTTCGCGGCGAAGTGCATCGGCCATGACCAGCAGTGCTTCATTCTTCTGGCCAGTTGTTAAGCTTGCTAGAACTCCTGTTGTCTCCTTGGCTAATTTACTCTTATTAATAACTTCACTCATGACGTTTCCTCCCTATATTTGAATTGAAAAAAATGCTTATCTCAGTGTAATCCATTCGTCACGGTGAATGACCTCAAGCCGGTGTACTTCTCCCAGCTTCGGTACAATTTCACGGCTTGGCAGACCTTGAATGCTGCGCAGCTGAGCATCATCGTAATTTACAATCCCACGTCCAAGCAATTTGGAGTCGGGTCCAAGGACTTCTACAACATCTCCTGCGTGAAAACTACCTTCTGTCTGTTTGACGCCTACAGGCAACAGGCTGTGTCCGCCATGTAGCAAAGCTTCTACAGCCCCTTCGTCCACGTATAGGGAGCCGAGAGGGGTAGACATAAAGCCTAGCCATTGTTTTTTGACGGGAAGAGAGGATAGCTTCGTTGCAAAATAAGTGCCCCTGCCTTCTCCCGTTGCAGCAAGCTGTAAATCACCAGGTTCGGTGGCTCTCCCGACAAAGACAGGAACACCACCCCGAGTAGCAATCTTGGCCGCATCGATTTTGGATCGCATACCGCCTGTTCCAACACTAGAGCCAGCTCCACCAGCAATAGCATATATCTCTGGTGTAATGTCATCTACGAACTGATAACGGACAGCATCCGGATGCTTGCGGGGATCTCCACTGTATAAACCATCCATGTCGGTTAAAACAAGCAGTCTAGAGGCTTTTAACAGGTTAGCTACGAGCGCAGAGAGGGTATCATTATCGCCAAATTTCAGTTCATCTACGGAGACAGTGTCATTCTCGTTAAATACGGGCACCGCTCCTTGACGAAGTAGCTCTTCTACAGTCATCATAGCGTTATTCATGGCTCTGCGGCTGCAGAAATCGGTGCGAGTCAGCAATATTTGCGCGGTAGTAATTCCATGCTGGGCAAAAGCTTCCTGATAAGCCTGCATCAGCAGTACCTGACCCACAGCCGCAGCGGCCTGCTTCTCATGCAGCAGCTTCGGACGTGCTGGATAACCGATACTGCGGAAGCCGGCGGCTACCGCACCAGAGGTTACTAACAACACCTCACAGCCGTTTTTCTTCAACTCGGCAATCTCTGAGGCAAAAAAGGAGACTGCTTCACGATTCAAGCCGCCCTCGGGTCCGGTCAGCGAGCTGCTGCCTATTTTGACCACGATTCGCGTCATCATTTCTATCCACATCCTCTTCGTTTATTAAGTCCTGAAAACAACAAAAAGCCCCCATCCTTAGACTTAGCAAAGGACGAAAGCTTATAAACTTCCGCGGTACCACCTTTATTGATGAGGGATCATCCGACTTCATTCTCATAACGGGAGGATCCGTCCTGTTAGACACAGGCCGCTCGGGGGTAGGATTCGGAACGAAAACCGCGGTAAATTCTTTCAGCCTGTCGGAATCTACTCTCTAGGCGCGGTTAGACTCATTCTTACTGGTCCCGTCTGCACGTTTCACTTATTTTCAATAGAATACCATGGAGCTGGTTGCATTGCAAAGGGAAAACGTAGGATATATTTCTTCATGCAGAAAGCTCTATATATTATGTTTAACCTCAAAGAGAAGGGGTAAAGAACTTATAATCTGTTACCAGGAGGTGGATTAAATTGACTAAAGACAACAATGCCGAGCAGGGACAGAATCAAGATTCAAACGAAGTAGCAGAGCTTCAGAATAGTGTGACTCGTGAATTTGTGGAAGAGCACACCGGGGCTCCAATTGATAAGGGATTGGCTGATTCAAGTAAAGCACGTGTGTCGGATGATCAGAACCGCCTGATTACACAGCGTAATTTGCGTAAATAATCTAGTACTGTTAAAAGAGGTTTACCTGAAAAAGTGCCCCGGCAACCACGCGAATGGTTACTGGGGCACTTTATTTGTATATATTCTATTCTTCCGTTAATTCAGACACGGTTGATTTGAATGTTTCTACAAAAGCCTTTGCGGCCTTGGATAAATATCGTCCGCGTCGATATGCTACAACTAGCGTACGACTAGGCACCGGATCAGCGAGCGGTAAGTAGACTGGAACAAATTCACTCCGCGGTGCACGAGCGATAAAACGAGGAACAAGAGTCACGCCCATACCTGTTGCCACTAGGGATTGAACGGTTTCCATATTATTGCTCTCGAAAACGATTCGTGGCTCGAATCCGGCTTTCCGGCACAGCTCCACAGTCATTTTGCGGAAGCCCTGACCTTCCTTAAGTACGATGAAAGGTTCGTCCTTAAGCTCTTCAAGTGAGGTCCGTGTTCCATCTAAGATTCGTTTAGCGAGCGGATGTTCAGGAGGGACGGCAAGATCAATTCTTTCCTCTCCAAGCTCTTCATAAGCTAGAGCAGGAATTTCGAGGGGTAAGGAGAGCAGGCTTAAATCGGTCTGACCACTTGCCGTGAGCTTCTCTAGGTTCATCGACGAGTCTTCTAGCAGCGTAATTTCTACCTCAGGATAATTTTGTTTGAAAACTGGAAGCACATGCGGCAGAAGATGTGCTCCTGTAATCGGCATACTGCCCACAACTACACGTCCAGTGCGCAGTTCTGATATGTCGGACATCTCTTGTCGCAGCAGCTCCACTGCGTCAATGATAATCTGGGCTTGTTCAACGAATTTAGAACCTGCGTAGGTCAGCTCAACTGAGCTGGTATTACGCTGAAAAAGCATTACGCCGAGCTCTTTTTCCAGTTTGGAAAGCTGCTGGCTGAGCGAGGGCTGGGCAATATGCAGCTTGTCCGCTGCACGTGAGAAGTTTTTTTCGGCTGCGATTTGCAGCACATACTGCAGTTGTCTCAGTTCCATATATGGACTCCTTAGGGAAATGATTTACTTATAAGTATATCCTATTGGATTATAGTTTTGTATAGGCAACCCGAAGGAGCATTCACTTCTTCGCTCCCCAGAATTTGCCGGGCCTGTTTTCAAGAATTATCCCTACTACACTGATCGAAGTATCCGATATCCTCTCACAATATATTTATTGCGCCGGATCTTGAGAGTATCTATGAGATAACTGCATTCTGTGCAGCTATTTCGTATGCAAAAGGGATGATTTTGGTTTTAAGTGTATTCTATACAACTAAAAACCAGAGTTCCCAGCTATAGGGCGATAATTCAAGAAAATAGCTGCACAAAATACACTTATATTCATTAACGAATGATTCACAGGAATATAGCTGTACAAAATACAACTAAACGCTCCTACACATCCCGGTTGCGCAACGCTCCTACACATCAAGCTTGCGCATCGCTCTTACACATCAAGCTTGCGCCTCGCTCCTATACATCCCGGTTGTGCATCGCACCTACATATTGCGCCTCAACACACCCTAACTCAGCTTATAGGTTCAGACTATCACTTTTATAGATATCATATCTTGGAATTATAAAGACAGGGGTGTTATATTTAGATCATTCAAGAGAGACTCCACGCTCTCTTCCAATGAACGATTCTATTAATGAGGTGAAATTATGAGCAACAAGACAATGTTTGAAAAGATTTGGGAGAATCACGTTATTCATCAAGAGGAAGGCAAACCTAGCATTATTTATATTGATCTGCATTTGGTTCATGAAGTTACTTCTCCGCAGGCTTTTGAAGGGCTTCGCCTCAGCAACCGGAAGGTTCGCCGTCCTGAGCTGACTTTCGCAACGATGGATCATAACGTACCAACTAAAGATCGTTTTAACATTAAAGATCCAATCTCCAAACAACAAATTGATACCCTTTCTAAGAACTGTGCTGATTTTGGTGTAAGACTGTTCGATCTGAACGATATTGATCAAGGCGTTGTACACGTAATGGGTCCTGAAATCGGCTTGACACATCCTGGAAAAACTATCGTTTGCGGCGACAGCCATACCTCCACGCATGGTGCATTCGGCGCGCTGGCATTCGGTATCGGAACTAGTGAAGTTGAACATGTAATGGCTACCCAATGTTTGCAGCAATCCAAAGCTAAGACTATGGAAGTACGCTTTACAGGCAAACGTAACCCTGGCGTAACAGCAAAAGATATGATCCTGGGTGTTATTGCTAAATACGGTACTGATTTTGCCACAGGTTATGTAATTGAGTATACAGGCGAAGCTATTCGTGAATTGTCGATGGAAGAACGTATGACTGTCTGCAATATGTCGATCGAAGGCGGAGCAAGAGCTGGCTTGATTGCCCCTGATGAAACTACTTTTAATTATCTGCGTGGACGTCAATACGTACCGCAAGGCGAAGCTTATGATGCTGCTGTAGAAGCATGGAAGAGTCTTGTAAGTGACGAGGGCGCCCAGTACGATACGGTTGTTGAATTTGATGTGGAAACATTGATTCCACAAGTGACCTGGGGGACTAGCCCGGGCATGGGAACTGACATCAACTCCAGCGTTCCGAATCCGGCGGACTTCACCACTGAAAATGAACGTAAAGCTGCTGAAAAAGCGCTTGAATATATGGATTTGACTCCTGGAACACCTATTTCCGAAATTCCGATTGATTATGTATTTATCGGTTCCTGCACTAACGGGCGGATCGAAGATTTGAGAGCTGCAGCAGTGGTAGCTAAAGGTCATAAGGTGTCTGAAAAGGTTACTGCCATTGTTGTTCCAGGCTCGGGCCGTGTTAAGATGCAGGCTGAGAAAGAAGGACTTGATAAAGTCTTTACTGACGCTGGCTTTGAATGGCGTGAAGCGGGATGCAGCATGTGCTTGGCCATGAACCCGGATGTTCTGCAGCCTGGACAACGCTGTGCATCTACCTCGAACCGTAACTTTGAAGGACGCCAAGGACGCGGAGGACGTACACATCTTGTATCTCCAGCTATGGCAGCCGCAGCTGCGATCAAAGGTCGTTTCACTGATGTACGTGATTGGAATTATAAGACGGAAGCCGTCAGCTCATAGAACTAGAGAGAACACGGGAGGATAAAACTATGGATGCTTTTAAAAAATTAACAGGAATTGTTGCACCAGTTGACCGGGTAAATGTAGATACGGATGCGATTATTCCAAAACAGTTTTTGAAACGGATTGAACGGACGGGATTTGGACAGTTTTTGTTCTATGAATGGCGTTTTGATGAAGAAGGTAACGATAATCCAGCCTTCGAAATGAATAAACCACGTTATCAAGGGGCTTCTGTTCTGATCTCACGCGCTAACTTTGGCTGTGGATCCTCTCGGGAGCATGCACCATGGGCGATTATGGATTACGGGTTCAGAGTTGTAATTGCACCTTCTTATGCGGATATCTTCTACAATAACTGCTTTAAGAACGGCATTCTGCCGATTAAGCTTTCGGAAGAGCAAGTGGATGAATTGTTCAAACGGACAGCTGAGCATGAGGACTACAAGCTGACAGTTGATCTTGAGAACAATGCTTTACAAGATGAATTCGGACTGAGCATCAGCTTTGATCTGGATGAGCACCGTCGTCAATTCCTGCTGCAAGGCTTGGATGATATCGGTTTGACCCTTCAACATGCAGATGAAATTGCTGCTTATGAAGAGCGTCATGCTGCAAAGCTATTCTCTTAAAAAGAGGATATAACTGGTCTGATTCTTAAACTTTACAAAAAATACGCAAAACTTCTATTTCCGGGTGTCGGAAATAGAAGTTTTTTTGCTATAATCGATATATTCATTGGTCATTAAGGAAACATTTGGTGATTTCTGTCGTCTAAATACTTATCTAGGATCTATTACTTGCAGAAGGAGCGGAAAATGAGAATGAGAAGAGCTGGGCTTCGTGTATTGCTGCTTTTGTTACTGCCTTTATTATTTTTAACATCCACCGGACAAGAAGCTGCCGCAGCTGGTAGCAGCACAGGCAGAATTATTATGGACAATCAGGAACTTGCTTTGCCAAAAGGAATTAAACTCGAAAATGTAAATGGTAGCGTTATGATTCCGGTCAGAGTGGTAGTAGAGAATCTTGGATTCGAGGTGTTATGGGAGCAGCAGACCCGGAAAGTAACCGTTCACCAGGATGGTAAAAGCATTGAGCTGGCGGTAGGACGGAAAACAGCTGATGCAGATGGGGTGACATTTGATTTAAATGCAGCTCCTAAGCAGAGTGGCGGCACAGTACTTGTTCCAATTCGTTTCGTAAGCGAGCAGTTCGGCTTAAAGGTGGGCTGGGATAATGTTGATAAAACCGTCTATTTGACAGGTGGACAAGTTAGCAATCCTGCAATGACACCTGAGGGGAATACTACCAATCCAACAGCAACTAATACACCTGCTCCAACTCCAAGTGCTACGCCGGGAAGTGACAACGGGACAACTGCTGGCAGTGTAGTAACTTCACCCAGCCCGACACCAGTTCCACAAACAACTACGGCACCGGGAAGCACAGCAGGAATTCCAACAGGCCCTCTAGTAAACGGGGCAGTATTCACTGAGAACCGACTTATTATCGCTGTGTCGGGGGCTACTAAGCCAAACGTTACAAAAATGAGCAACCCTGATCGAATCGTCGTAGATTTTCCGGGTGCTGCGTTCGATCCGAATTTCATTGGAAGTCTTACGGGTGTTACCACCACTGGCGGTCCACAGGGGAAGCTGGACGTTGCCGGCTACCCGCTCGTTTCTGAGATCCGTTATGCACTGTTCAGTGTGAGTCCGTCCACTGTCAGATTCGTAATTCAAACGGTTGGAAATCAACCGTACCAGCTTAGTACGGATGAAAGCACCGGGCTGGTTACGATTGATTTGAATGTAACTAACAGCGGAGGCAACACCACAGGGGCTAATGGAACGTTAGGTAAGCCAATTGTAGTTCTAGATGCGGGTCATGGCGGAACTCAATCAGGTGCTGTCAGTCTCACAGGTAAGCTGGAAAAAGACTTCAATCTGGCCGTCATCCGCAAAGTACAAACGCTGTTAACGCAGGAAGCATTAGTTGACGTGGTGTTTACTCGAACTGACGATGCTACATTGGGGCTTCAGGATCGCGTGAAAATTGCGGAGGCTGCTAAAGCGAATCTCTTTATTTCAGTGCACGCGAATTCGCTAGAGGTTGGATATCCAAATAGAGATAAAATAAATGGCAGTGAAACCTATTATTCTCGCAGTGATAGTCTGCCTCTTGCTCAGATTATGCATAAGCATTTATTAGCCGCTACTGGTTTTAAAGACAACGGGATTCGTACGAAAAGCCTTCATGTTACACGGGAAACCACAATGCCAGCAGTCTTGCTAGAGGTAGGATATCTTACAAATTCAGGAAATGAATCGGCGATGTATAGTGAGCAGCTTCAAGAGAAATTAGCGAGAGAAATTGTTGCCGGAATTAAGGAATATCTGGGGCTTTAACACTTGCGGTTGGTGAGATTTCTCAATTTTTATGGAATATATTCGCAACCTTTATAGATTACCAGCGTCTAATAGAGGTCTGAGGTTGACGGAGACAGGGGCACCACGATCGCCATTCACAGGCGAATACTAGATTCTTAGAGGTGAAGAATGAAGAAATTCAGTTTGATGTTGTTATTGTTGCTCTTTGTGTTGGTTTTGCCTGAGCATGGACATGCTGCTGCCGCGAATAGCAAGATTTATCTGGACGGCAAAGAGATTACTGCAGGGCAAAAAGTACCGGTTGAAAATGTGAATGATACTATCATGGTACCGTTGAGATTGATCTCCGAGAGTCTTGGTTATACCGTGGGCTGGGATCAAAAAAGCAAAACGGTGACGATTGAACAGCAAGGGAAGGTCATCAAACTTATTGTTAATCAAAAGACAGCTTCGGTTGATGACAAAACAGTACAGCTTACCACTGCGCCTGTCCTGCGGAGTGATACGACACTTGTACCTATACGGTTCATAAGTGAGCAGTTTGGTCTCACCGTCACTTGGGATAATGCGAAGAAGATCGTGTATCTTATTACCCCAGGATCCTCAAATGAAAACGGCAGTTCTGATGGGAACTCTGGAAATGGTGGATCTGAAGTTGTTGTTCCGCCGGTAGATCCTACTAAAAATTTAACCATGATAAATGGTTTGAGCTTTAGTGAGAATCGTTTAAGCATTGCGATGGAAGGTAATTCCGAGCCAAAAGTAAGTGTAATGACAGGGCCGGATCGGTTAGTTATTGATTTTCCTAATGCCACTTTCTCAGATCTGTTTGGTACGGGACAAGTTCTTGATCCTGATCTGAATGGTAAACTGGAAGTGAAGGATTATCCTGATGTATCAGGTGTCCGGTATTCGCTTTATAGCTCCAATCCTTATACTGTACGTTTTGTAATTGATTTGAATTATCCTAAGAATTATAACATCAGCGTATCTGGGACGGATTCTAAGTTGGTTATCATTGACCTGAATGCAGAAAGTACGGATGATACTTCAACACAGCCAGGTAATGATGGCAAGAAGCTCGTAGTACTGGATGCGGGGCACGGAGCCAAAGATTCTGGTGCAGTAGGAGTAACAGGAAAATACGAAAAGAATTTTAATTTAGCTATAGTACTTAAGACAGCAGCATTGCTGAAAAAAGAAAGTAATATCGATGTCGTACTGACACGCAGTGACGATACATTCTTGGAGCTCAAGGATAGAGCGGCTATGGCTAATAATTTAAAAGCAGATCTATTCATTTCTGTACATGCTAACAGTTCCGCATCTTCTGCGGCAAGCGGGACAGAAACGTATTATCAGCGGGAAGCCAGTAAGGCCTTAGCGAAAGTAATGCATAAGTATCTTGTTGAGGCTACAGGGCTTAGTGATCGCGGTGTACGATACGGAAATTTCCATGTCATTCGTGAAACGAAAATGCCTGCTGTTCTACTTGAAGTAGGATACCTTAGCAATAAGAAGGATGAGACATTGCTCTTTACGGAAGCATTACAAAATAAAGTTGCTGCTTCAATAGTGAGTGGGATCAAGGAATATTTGGGTATAAAATAACAGACCAGTGGCAGACGAGCGCCGCAAAGTCAGCTTTCTGCTTTTATCAATAAAAAGGCAAGAAGTGGTTTTGCGGTACCTGTCTGCCCGTATTCATCTAGAGGAGGCGTTTATTAATGTTTAAACAAAAATGGACTATGGTTGGGGTTGCTGCGCTACTTCTACTAGTGATAGCTGGCTGTGGAGATAAGCCTACTGCAGCTCCTGCTAATGGAGTGGAGCAAGATACTACAAACGTTGTAAGTGGTGCGGGAGAAAGTACCCCAGCTCCATCTGATGATCAGGAAACCGAAGTGGCTAGCACTCCGCAACCGACAGCAGATAATACTAATGCAGAAACTCAGCCATCTTCGAAGCCGGTAGAAAATGAGACACAAAAGCAAAGCCAGAGTATTGAAGTTTATTACACTGATTCGCAAATTATGGATTTAGTGCCTGCTAAGACTACGATTAACTACTCTGACGATGTTGAGAAATATACAGAGACGTTCAAAGCACTGCAAAGTAGTGAGAATACAGATCTTGTACCTTTGTGGGGGAAAATTGAACTGAAATCATTAAAATTCGTAGAGGGTCAAATCGTAATGGATATTCATAAACCAGATGAAGCTCAGCTTGGTGCGGGTGGAGAATCCTTTGCCATTACTTCACTTGCCAAAACTTATTTTCAATTTGCGGAAGTAAAGAGTATCGAAGTTTTAGTTGATGGTGAAAAGGTAGAAAGTCTAATGGGCCATGTGGATCTATTGCATCCTATGACTAGAGATAATTCTTAATTGGTTATGCAACAAAGGAATTAGGTATCTAGCTGACGAATTTTTAAACATACTATTTATTTGAGTCATAGAGAGGGGAATAATCTATTGTCCGCGCAAAAAAGGTCAAAACGTCCATTGAAGGCTTATTCTAATAAAGCAGTGTCGGCTGTTATGGCTGGCGTTATGGTTTTTGGTGGTGCAAGTGCAGTGTTTGCAGACACAGCTGCCACTACACCGACATCAACCACTACACAATCTGTAGGGATTTTTAGCGATGTAAAGACAGGCTTCTGGGCTGAAAAACATATTTATAAACTCGCTTCACAAGGAATTGTGGTTGGAAATAATGGATTGTTCCGTCCGGGTGATTCTGTAACTCAGCAGGAAGCATTGCTTATGGCCCTGCGGTTTATGAAGCTGCAGGATAAAGTGGATGCTTCTTCTGCGGTAGCGTTGCCTACCGATTTTAAAGTTACGAATTATTACAAGGATTATGTTGTGTTAGCTTTTCAACAAGGATTACTCGATAAAGCAACCGAAATGGCTCCAGATAATCTGAAGACTTCTTGGGGAGAGCGTAAAGCATCCCGGGAATGGATTGCGGAGCTGTTAATCCGCTCCCTTGGAAAAAGCGCAGATGCAGCAGGGGCCGCTAGTGAGCCAACAGGCTTTGCGGATGATACCAAAGTGTCTGCCAACAAACGTGGTTACATCAACGTTGCCGTTGATTTAGGCCTAGCAAACGGACTTGATGGCAATCGTTTTGATCCGCAAGGTGCTGTAACACGTGCGCAATTGGCGACTTTTTTCAGTCGTGCTGAAGCTCACAATACGGTTGAATACGACAACGCGGTATCAGGAACGATCAGTCAATTAGCTGATGGGAAACTATCCGTCTATAACAACGGAAAGACTTCTACATATACCCTGGGAGCAAGCACTGCTTATTACACAAGTGCCTCTGAAAGCAGAATCAATCTAAGTGATGTCCAACCCTACACTAAGGTTACTGTAATTGGTGCGACATATAACGCGGCTTATGTTGAAGTGACTGACCCTACACAACAAGTAGAGACTCTGTCAGGAAACTTCGCCATGGTAGCTCCAGGTAATAAGCTTTGGTTAAAGTCACCAACAGGGTTCACTGAATACTACTACGATGAGACTACTTCCTTTGTAGATGTAAATGGAGCTGGAATTGAACCTGCTTCGCTGGTAACAGACAGTGTAGTTTCACTGCAACGTGAAACGTACAGTGGTTCGCATAAAGTAGTGAAGGTTCAGGTGACTTCAGGGGTCATTAACAAAACAACAACAGGCACCATTCAAAGTGTAGATCTTACTGGCAAAAGCATTACTTTCAAAAATACCGCGGGTACAGTAGAAACTTTTAAATGGGAAGATGGAACTTCATTATTCAGCTCCCAAGCATCAGTGCTGAAACCTGCAGATTTGAAGACAGGTAATGCGGTGAAATATACGATTCAAGATAATGTGATCCGCACTGTAGAAGTGACGGAAGGTGTTGAACGGACAGTTGAGGGGGTACTTACCGAGCTGACTAGTTCCACAGTTGTTTACAAAAAAGCAGACGGAAATCGTGAGGTTAAACTGCTTGGCACTAAACCGACGATTGTTATTCCGAACATGAGTGGAGCAGTAGCTGATGATCTTATTGCTGATGCAGTAGGTGGGGACAAGATTCAGGTTACCTTAAACAGCAGCGATCAAGTCACCAAAATTGAAGTGTTAAGCCGCCAAATTGAGCAGTATAGTGGAGCAACAATTGTGGATTACAATAGCAAAACACAGCTCCTTACAGTTATGGACAGCAGCAAAAAAGCCCATGTGGTTCAGTTGGATGAGAAAACAAAGCTGATTTATGAAGGTGCATTGCCTAACTTAACTAATATGGGTGCGAAACTTATCGAGAACCGCAAAGTTAATCTGAAGGCAATAGGACAGCGGGCTTTGTCTTTGGAAATTGTCACAAAGTACGAAGGAACTTTAACAGCTGTTAATTCTACGTCGAAAACTCTTGTTTTGAAGCTTAATGATGGACAAAGTTTAACGATGCCTTATCCGCAACTTGTTGATCTCTTTGGTAAGACTAGTCCTTCCCTAAGTGATATTCCTATTGGAAGCAATGTAACGGCTTCACTGACTACAGGTCAGGATCTGATAGCGGTATTGAAAGTGAAGACTGTGCTGCAAGTTGAAGCGGCAACCGTGAATTCTGGAACCAACCGTTTGGGCATCAAATGGAATGGGGGAACCAGTGATATTAATACTTTGGCAATCCCGTTGACCAATGAAGCTGGTGAGAGCATTAAGCTAACGGATTTAAAAGCGGGAGATTATCTTAATGTGACCTTTGATGGTAGCTCACCGCTGGCTATTCAAGCAGTTAAGCTCACAACAGGTCAGGTAAGTTCTGTAGATGCCGCTGGGAATAGCGTAGTCGTGAAGGATTATGCTGGAGCTGCACAGACCTTAGCGGTAAGTGGAGGAGTCAAAATCATTCGTGACGGCTCGACAACGACTGCTCTTAGCAACTTGACGGCAGGGGACAGAGTAGAGATTCGCAAGGATCCGGATGGATCTACAACGATTCGTATTATGTCTCAGCTCAGTAGAACATTCTCACGTTATGAGAGTGCAACAAACTCATTGGTGACGAAGAGACCTAATTTGAACGATAAATATCAATTCTTTGTTCCTGCTAATGTTTATATTCATCAGGGAGATTCGACTTTATCCGTGCAATCTTTGAAAGAAAATGATAATATTATAATGTATTTCAATAATGATATTTTGGTTGAAATTGTGAAACAATAGTTGCAATGGTGGATTTCTGAGTGAATCACCGTCTTGACACAGGGGGCTTTACCTGCGTCAAGACGTTTTTTTTGAAATATAAGAAAGTATAAGTATTGCTCCTATACTGTATGTCTTATATTTCTCGCTTAAACGCTTACTGTTCTTATTAGGACAATCCAGGCGTTAATACTTGAAATATAATGCCAGTATCGTATCTGTTGAAATGTATGAATCCATACGTTATAATACATACTTTGCTTATATTTCTAACATTTGAGGTGAGACGCTCGATAGAATTTTCTGAGCGTTTTTGCTCCGTGGAGGGGACACTATGAAAGCTGCAGACGTCCGCCACATTTTGGATACGATTGGAGATTTGTTTCCGGATGCACATTGCGAGCTGAATCACAGTAACGCTTTTGAATTGACAATAGCGGTGCTGCTGTCAGCCCAATGTACGGATGCAACGGTGAACAAAGTGACCGAGGACCTGTTCCAAAAGTACAAAGCCCCCATCGATTATATTTCTGTGCCGCTGGAGGAATTGGAGGGCGATATCCGGCGCATCGGCTTATATCGCAACAAAGCTAAGCATATCCAAAGCCTGTGCTCTATACTCATAGAACAGTATGGCGGAGAAGTGCCTGAGGCACATGACTTGCTTGTAACGTTGCCAGGAGTAGGTCGTAAAACCGCTAACGTAGTAGTATCCAACGCATTTGGAGTTCCTGCCATTGCTGTGGACACTCATGTGGAGCGGGTTGCTAAACGACTTGCATTGGCAGGCTGGAAAGATTCTGTCCTGGAAGTGGAGAAAAAGCTGATGAAGGCTGTGCCACGTGATGAATGGACGCTCACGCATCACCGGCTAATCTTTTTCGGACGATATCACTGTAAGGCTCAGAATCCAAAATGTCAGGTTTGTCCGCTCCTTGATGTATGTCGAGAGGGCAAAAAACGTATGAAAACGGCTGTCGTCAGGAAAGCTAAAGATCATACGCCAAAAAGTTAAAAGTTAGAGTTGAAGAAGAGGATGGGATAGAGATGAAATGCATTTCTGTATACACAGATAATTTTGAGGTATTCTCGGATATTTTTGACCGCGTAGTGGAAAGCCCGCTGGAAGAAAATGAAGAGCAAGAAGTAGAGGGCATTACGATCAGTCATTCCGGTGATGTGCCTGAGCACTATCTGGAGCGTATGTCTGTAAAACCAGAGGTTGTCGTAATGAGAGACAAATCTCGTGGATTGACTATTCTGCAGCACGGAAAAGTTTTTGAAATTCTGTTGCCTGTTTTGGAAACTGCATAATTGAGAAGTGACCTGAAATGGAGTCGGCCCTTGGGGCTGGCTCCTTTTTTTATTGAATATCCATATATTTCTACGAGAAACGACTGTTGGCTTTACAGGACGACAACCACGCTTCTTTTTTGGTATCATTTCGTAGGAGATGATAGGTTATTTTGTAAGTAGTGTGTATTTAATTTGTGTCAAACTGGTGATAAACTGTAATTATTATTTATAAAAAATGTTCCGCGCTAAAGTTCAGAAATTGCACCTATATAAGTTTTGCATAAAAAAGAGCTTAAATCAGTATTCATGAATGGATTAAGATCAGTGCATGATTAGAAGGTAACTGTGGAGGTGGAATGTCTGTGGGAGCGGAACAGGTTAGAACTCAGAGAGAAACATTAAGTGAAACAGCATCGCAGCTTTCCCGGCTGAAAGATTTAATGCGCCACTGGGGCGATGAGAGTGCTGAACGAATATATGAAGATTTACAAAATAAAGAGGGTGGGAATGAACTGACCCTTGCTTTTTGTGGGCATTTCTCGGCAGGGAAATCCAGCATGATTAATCTTTTATGCGGCAGCTCAGTGTTGCCTTCCGGACCTGTGCCGACTAGTGCCAATATTGTTTCTATTCGTAGCGGGGCTCCACGAGTGCTTATCTATCCAAGGGTTGAGGGAAGTGAAAATGAATCTACCCCTGTAGAGACAACACCAGAAAGATTACAGGAATATTGTCGAAATGGCGGAGAATATTCCGCGATTGAAGTCTGGAATGAGATTCCTCTTCTAGGGAAGCATGGTGTTCTATTGGATACGCCTGGCGTGGATTCGACGGATGATGGCCACCAGGCAGCCACTCGTTCCGCGCTGCATTTAGCTGATGTCGTCTTTTATGTTATGGATTATAACCATGTTCAGTCAGAGAATAATTTGGCTTTTGCCAAAAATCTCAGTGACTGGGGCAAACCGCTCTATCTTATTGTTAATCAGATAGACAAGCACAGAGAACAAGAAATTTCCATTGAAGAATATAAACGCCAGCTTGAAAATGCTTTTGAGCAGTGGGGGATTCATTGTGCGGGGATTCTGTTTACCTCACTCAAAATGAAAGAGCATCCACTGAATCATTGGGATAATCTGCTGAACCTTATAACAGAGCTGTTGGAGCACAGGGAACAATTGCTTCAATATAGCTTGTCACGTTCCATTCATCATACAGCAGATTCTTCGCTAACCGCGTTCCGTGAAGACCAGCAGGAGGAACGGGAAACTTTTTTAGCTGAGCTAGAGGGTGCAGAGGTTACAGTTGTGATGGAAGAGCTGAAATCGCTGGAAGAAGAGAAGGCACTGCTTGAGGAGCTGCCTCAGCAATCACGAGCTAGCCTGCGAAGTGATCTTGATGCCTTACTCAATAATGCTAACTTAATGCCTGCGGATGTTAGAGAGGCGGCAGGGAGCTATGTGGAGAGTGTCAGCCCAGGCTTCCGCTTAGGTTTGTTCTCTACAGCCGGACGGCGGGAGAAGGAACAAGGCAAACGACTGGATGCCTGGCAAGGATTACTGGTCCGAGAGGTTTCCGCTCAGCTGGAATGGCATCTGATTCAGCTGGTACGTCAATGGGCGGAGAATCTCGGACTGTGGGCAGAGGAGGCAGAGACGACTCTGAAGCAAGGGTTCCCGGCGGTGAGCCAAGAATGGCTGGCGGCTGCAGTTAAGCCGGGAACGGGGAATAGCGGCGAGGCGCTGCTCAATTTCTGCCGCACACTTGCGGCAGATCTGAAGAGCCAATTCCGCCGCGCTGCGCTGTTAGTTGGCGATGAGCTGCTGGCGAAGCTGCCATCGCTTATCGAGGAGCAGCGCGCGGAACTCCAGCGCCGCGAACAGGCCCTTACGCGGCAGGCGAGCGCTGCCCGCGCGCTAGCCGCCCTGGACCGCGCGGCTGACGCCCGCGCGCACGAGCTAGCGGCGCTGCTGCCGCCGCGCCGGACCCTCACACCCGGCATCCTGCCGGAGGTGAGGGTCACCCCGCGTGCGGCTGCGCAGAGCGCCGCACCGCGGGCGACCCAGCCGCGCGAACGCGCCGCGGCTGGAAGTGCCGCCGCCGCAAGCTGGGCGGCGGGAACGGCTTCGCCGGCGGGCGGCCGCCGCCGGCTCTCGGCGCCGCTGACGCGCTGGCGGGCGCGGCAGAGCTGCTGCGCCGCGAGCCAGCGATGGCATCGGCGGCTCGCAGTCTGGCCGCGCGGGCGGAGGATCTCGCCGGCGGCCGCTTTACCCTTGCGCTGTTCGGTGCGTTCAGCGCAGGCAAATCTTCCTTCGCCAACGCTTTGCTCGGCGAAGAAGTGCTGCCCGTATCGCCACACCCTGCCACGGCCGCAGTTAACCGCATATTGGCGCCGGAAGGAGACTTCCGCCATGCCAGCGCGGTTGTAACGATGAAGAGCATGGCGGATTTCTGGGATGACATCTGCCATTCCTTCAGCGTGCTGCAGCTTGGAGAGCCGCAACAGGATACGTGGACAGCAGTACTTGCGAGCCTGCCAACACGGGGAATTCACCCCTCTGCGCTGCCGCATGCAGGATTTCTAAGAGCCGCAGCATCCGGTTGGGCTGAAGCTGAGCCGCTATTAGGAACGGTACGGACGGTTGATTTGGATGAATATCGAAACCTAGTTGCGGAAGAGACCCGGGCTTGCTTCGTGCAAGGGATTGACCTGTATTATGCCTGTCCTTTGACGGAGAGCGGGATTGTGCTCGTAGATACACCAGGAGCAGATTCACTGCATGCACGCCACACTGGCGTAACCTTTAGTTACATGAAAAATGCGGATGCGATCTGTTTTGTGACCTATTATAACCACGCCTTTTCGAAGGCGGATCGCGGCCTCTTGGCCCAGCTGGGCCGCATTAAAGACAGCTTTGCTCTCGATAAAATGTTCTTTATTATCAATGCTTCTGATCTCGCTTCAAGCGAAGAAGAACTAGATGAGGTTAAAGCACATGTCGTTCAAAATCTGCGTGCCGGAGGTTTGCGGTCTCCGAGAATCTATGCTTTGTCCAGCTTGCTTGCTCTAGAAGCTAAAACTCAACATAATCACGATCTTTATGAAACCTCCCGCTTCAATGAATTTGAGCAAGCATTATCCAGCTTTGCTGGTGATGAGCTTCCACAGCTTTCACTTAACGCAGCTGCTGAGAGCATCGCATCGGTTCGGCGCCGGGCTGAGGAATGGCAGAATCTGGCTTCCAAGGCGGCGAGCGAGCGTGAAGCCGGGTTAAAAGAACTGCAGGAACGGCGGCAGTTCGCCATGAAGCGGTTATCTCTTTTGGAGACTGAGGAACGTCCTAGCAGAGATCTTATTCATGAAAGTGAAGAACTGATCTATCATGTGTGCCAGCGGATTAGCTTCTCCTTCAACAGAAATTTTCAGGAATCTTTTCATCCCTCCTTACTGCGTGAGGATGCAGGGAATTTAAAAGCCATTTTCTCTGCCTGTGGTGCCGAACTAATGCGTACTACTCAGCGCGAGCTTGAGCAAGAGCTATGGGCAACAACGCTGCGGCTAGAGAGCACGGGACGCAGGCTTGTACATGAAGCTGCTGAAGCGGCAGCTACAGAGCTACTCTTTTCCACGGAGGAATTTCATCTTATGGAGAATGAGGAGCAGGCTTGGCCATCTCCTAAGGATCTGGAATGCCAGCTTCAGCCTGTGCAGTGGTCCGCTTTATGGGGCCATTTCAAATCCCCGCGTTATTTCTTTGAGGGAACTGGGCGGGAATTAGTCAAAGGTGCGGCAGAGCCGCTTTTGAAAGAAGCGGTTAATCTTGCAGCGGCAGTGCAGAAGGAAAAATTAATTGCTCATTACGTCGAGAATATCAGCAGAGAATTAAAATCTGCTGCCGAAAGCCTGCAAGAAGGGCTTGCGGAGCAAGAGAAAGCGATGTTAGATCTCCTTAAAGGGGGTGAGACTGCAGATCATTGGGGCCAAATAAGCCACCAATTATCACGTCTAGAACAAACTTTCGTTGATAAAGTCGACAAAGTTCTGTGAAGTTTGTAGGAAAATGTCGAAGAACACTTGCAATCTGACGTATGATGGATGAAAATAAAGAAGCCTGAAAATATACAATGAAACTGTTACGTTTTCTGAAATTCATAAAAACGAGACAGTCAATTTGCCGAAAGAGGTTGGAATCGACAATGTGGGGAGCTCCTTTTTCAGCTCAAAGCCGCAAGCTGTTGCTGCTGGGCAGCGGGGAACTGGGTAAGGAAGTCATAATTGAAGCTCAACGCCTTGGCGTAGAGACCGTAGCTGTAGACCGTTATACCGATGCACCGGCGATGGGTGTAGCTCATCGTTCACATGTAATTGATATGCTGGATGCAGAGGCGCTGAAAGCGCTGATTCGCTCTGAGAAACCGGATGTCATTGTTCCGGAGATTGAGGCAATTGCGACTCATGCTCTTCAAGAGCTTGAAGAAGAAGGCTTTTTCGTTGTTCCGACGGCGCGGGCGGCTCGGCTGACCATGGACAGAGAAGGGATTCGTCGTCTTGCGGCTGAAGACCTTGGACTGCCAACTGCTGATTACCGTTTTGCGGATAGTCTGGAAGAGCTGCAACAAGCTATAGCCGAGTTAGGCACTCCTTGTGTCATTAAGCCGATTATGAGTTCTTCTGGCAAGGGTCAGAGCGTATGCAAAAGACCTGAAGATGCAGAAAACTGCTGGAACACTGCTTTGGATGGAGCGAGAGCTAAAGGAACACGGGTTATCGTGGAGGCTTTTGTTACTTTTGAGAGCGAGATTACTCTTTTGACGGTGCGATCTGTGTCTGGTACGGTATTTTGTCCACCTATTGGACATATTCAGAAGGATGGAGATTACGTGGAATCCTGGCAGCCTCACTTTATGAAGCCAGAGCTGCTTGAAGAAGCGCAATCTATTGCAAAAGCAGTAACGGATCAGCTCGGAGGTTTCGGTATTTTTGGAGTGGAACTTTTTTTGACAGATCGAGGCGTATTGTTCAGTGAAGTGTCACCTAGACCCCATGATACGGGGATGGTCACGATGGCGACGCAGGATTTATCTCAATTTGCAGTGCATGTCAGAGCTATTCTTGGTTTTCCTGTCCAGTCAGTACAATTGCTGACACCTGGTGCCTCAGCTACGCTGAAGGCTGATGGAGAAGGACGAGCCTTTGCTGTGACCGGAATTGGTGAAGCTTTGGAACTGCCTAGGACTCAGGTTCGCGTATTTGGTAAACCGGAAGTTCGTCCTGGTCGGCGGATGGCAGTAGCGTTAAGTGCGGCGGAAGATGTGGAAATCGCGCGGACGATAGCCAAGCAGGCGGCGTCTATGCTAAAAGTGGAGGTATATGAGGATGAACAGTAGTACCATGGCACCTGTACTGGAAATTCGCAAATGCGGCTTGAATGATCTGGAGAGAGTTACAGCGCTTCTGCGGGAATTCGGCTATCCAACAACGCTAAGCGTGATGAAAGAGAGACTGGAAAGCATGGAGAACAGCAATCTCCAATGCACACTTGTAGCAGAGCTGAACAATGAAGTTGTGGGTATGATCGGCCTTAGACAGGTAAGCTCGTATTACAAACAGACAGATTGTATCACTGAGATTACTGCACTTATCGTATCAGAAGAACTCAGAGGAAACGGACTCGGTAAAAGACTTGTGGCCGCAGCAGAAGAATGGGCACGTGAGCAAGGTTGCTGTCAGCTTTTCCTTAGAAGTGGCAACCGCGTAGAACGCGCACCGGCACATGCTTTTTATCGTCATATCGGTTTCGAAAAGACAGCAGGCTATCGCTTTAACAAAGCGTTGCTATAATACTTATAGGTTACCGATCATCCCCATCCCAGCTACGGCGGGATGGTTTTTTTTTGCTCTGGAACTCTTTTTTTATATGTATTTAATATATTAATACCTAAAACTATTTAAATAACTTAACCATAGATGGATTGGTTTGAATCATATACAATAAAATTTATGACATCTAAAACGTTTCCAAAGAGGGATGAGACATGTATAAGCTAGTTCTTGCTGAAGATGAAGAAGACGTTAGGGAAGGCGTTATCGGGCAGATTGACTGGGAGCGTTACGGATTTGAGATTGTCGAGCAGGCGGAGAATGGACGGGAAGCTGCGGATGCCATAGACCGTTTGCTGCCGGATGTGGTAGTTACCGATATCCAAATGCCTTTTATGAATGGACTTCAGCTGGCTGAATGGATTCGTAGTCATCATCCTAACACTAAGATTATCATTTTGACTGGGTATGATGAATTTGAATATGCTCAGAAGGCGATAAAATTGCAAATTGATGAGTATATTTTGAAACCGTTCTCTTCACAGGAATTAATTGAAGTATTGCTTAAGGTTAGAGCCACTATCGAGGCTGAAATTGCAGAAAAAGAAAATGTATTTGTACTCAGTGAGCATTACCGGAAAAGTCTGCCTGTGTTAAGGGAGCAATTTTTATCGTCCCTTATTTCGCGTAGATTGCGTACGGATGAAATTGCTGAGAAAAGCACTGAATATGGCATAAAATTAACGGGACGGTGGTTTCAGGCTTCGGTAATTAGTGTGGATTATATTCGTCCTGAGCGGGAATCTGCTGGGGGTGCAACAGGCGGACAAATTTCTTTACGAGACACTGGTGAAAAGAATTTACAGCTATTCGCTGTGCTGAATATTGCTGAAGAAATATGCTCGAAGCATGGTTTTGGAAGGGTGTTTATTCATCGTGATGAGGTCGTATTGCTCACAATCCATGAAGAAGGGGAAGAAACTGATATTACTGGAAAGACATTTGAGCTTCTTGAAGAAATCCGCCAGAACGTACAGCGTTTTCTGAAGCTGACGGTCACGGCAGGCTCCGGAACGGTCTGTTCATCGCCTGCTTTGTTATTTAATTCTTTTGGGGATGCCTTGCAGGCATTAGATTATCGGCTTATTCTCGGCAATAACCGGGTGATCTGGATTGAGGACGTTGAGTCACGTTCCAGCACACTGCTAACCTATGATGAACTAACCCAGCAATCCTTAATCCGGACGATTAAACTAGGTACGGTGCAAGAACTCAAAGAGGTTGTTGAGGATTTATTTGCCGGTCTTGACGCAGAGCAGGTGTCTACACAGGATTATCAGATTTTTTTGCTGGAGATTTTTACATCTATCCTGCGAGTGGCTAAAGAATCCGGCAGTGAGGCTGCAAAGTATATTGGTTCTGGCATTTCGTCGCTAACTGCCATCAATAAATTTAATAGTATGGCCGAAGCCAAGCAATGGATTATTGCAGTCTGTAGCGGTTTAATGGATACGATTGCATTAGAACGTCAATCCTCCTATAAGCTGCTTATTGATGAAGCTAAAGAATATATACGCAGCCACTATGTTGAATCTGATATTTCCATCGGCAAGGTTTGTCAGCATTTACATATAAGTACCGGCTATTTTAGCAGTATTTTCAAGAAGGAAATGAAAATGACGTTCGTTAGTTATCTTTTGCAAATTAGGTTAGAAGCAGCCAAGGAACTTTTGCGGTCCACGGAGCTGAAGGCCTTTGAAATTGCAGAAAAAATAGGTTTTGCCGATCCTAACTATTTCAGCTTTTGTTTCCGCAAAAAATATGGCCAATCTCCTAAAGAGTATAAAAACAGCTCCAGAGGAGGGTAAAGATGCTGAAGGATAAACCATATTCCTTTCCTCTAAGACCGCAGCATCCCAAAGGTGGAAAACGTCGGTTGTCCTCCAAGCTCCGAAGCATTCAAGTTACGATTACACTCACTTTTACATCTGTTGCCGTGCTAGTAGCTGTAGTTGTAAGTCTTATGCTGTACAACAAGTTTGCCAAGACCGCAGAAGAGAATGCCAATATGAATATGCAGCAGATCATTGAGCAAGTGAATTACAATCTAGGTCTTTATGTTAAGGGAATGCGCAATATTTTTGAGACAGCGGAGGAGCAGATTACGAATAGCCCTTCCGTGGATTCCGCTTTATTGACGGAAAGAATGGCTATGCTAATGGGGAGCAGAGAGGATCTGGTCTCGGCGGCTGTTTTTACCCCACAGGGGAAATATGTCGTGGGAACACCCGGTCAGAAGCTGCGCAGTAACACACAGCTGGAGACTCAGAGCTGGTTTACGACGGCGCAAAGAACATCAGAGCTCTCCTATTCCGCACCTCATATTCAGAATTTGTTCAAAGGTCAATATATCTGGGTTGTGTCTATCAGCAAATTAATTCAATATAAGGAGAACGGAGTCTTAAAAACCGGCATCCTGCTGATGGATTTTAACTTTCGAACCATTGATGAGCTGAGCAAGCAGGTTAAGCTTGGCAAAAGAGGATACGCTTACATCCTCGATCAGCTAGGAAATATTGTGTACCATCCCCAGCAGCAGCTGATTTACGCTGGCTTAAAATATGAGAATGTGGAGCCAGTACTGGAATATGCTTTTCGTAGCTATTTGGATGAGTCTACGGGTGAAAAACGTTTTATCACCGTAAGGACACTGGAACAGACAGGCTGGAAGATCGTGGGCGTGGCTTATTACGATGAGATTGTAACCACCAAACGTGATCTAAACACTTTTTTATCCTGGTTTTTAGCGGTAGTCATTTTATGCGTAATTATTGTATCCGTCTTTTTGTCTGCACGTATTGCCCGCCCTATCCGCAAGCTGGAACGGACGCTTCAGCAGGTGGGCGAAGGGGATCTCAACACCCGAATAGATGTCAGTGGGGCGTATGAGGTGGAACAGCTGTCCAAACGGTTTAACCTTATGCTGCAACGTATCCGTCAACTGATGGATCAGATTATTTATGAACAGGAAACCAAACGTAAAGGTGAGCTTGAAGTACTGCAATCCCAGATCAATCCGCACTTTCTGTACAATACCTTGAATTCTGTGATCCGGCTCGCTGAACGCGGCAAGACTGAGGAGGTAGTCACGATGATTCAGTCCTTATCGAAGTTTTTCCGGATTAGCCTTAGTAAAGGGAATAATATGATTACCGTGCAGGAAGAGCTTGATCATGTTCGTCATTACCTTGTGATTCAGAGCTTTCGGTTCAAAAATAAGTTCCGCTACGAGATCGAGGCTCAGGATGAAGTGCTGCAGTGTCAGACGATTAAGCTAATTTTACAACCTATTGTGGAGAATGCCCTGTATCACGGGATTGAAATGATGCCTGATGAAGGTTTTATTTCGATCCAAGCGGAGCTGAAGGATGATCTTGTCATCATCCGCATTCGTGATAATGGACTGGGAATGTCCGAGGAGACTATGAAGGTTCTTTTGACTGGCGGCAGTAAGAGTATGCATGGCTCCGGGGTAGGCGTTAGAAATGTTAACGAGCGTATTGAGCTGTATTATGGGCGTGATTATGGTCTTTCTTTTGAAAGTGAAATTGAAGAAGGCACTACGGTTACTCTTATCTTCCCGGCACTCACAGCAGGCGAGGGCAATCCTGGACATGAGGAGGATGAGACATCGGTATGAGAATCGTTCGTTTTTGGCTAACCCTGCTGGTATGTGTGATGTTATGGACAACCATCACCTCTTGTTTTAATTCGGCACCTAATTATATCAACACGAACAAAACCCGCAATATTCATCTTATTGTAAAAATGAACAAAGGCGACTATTGGAATACAGTTAGATTGGGGGCAGAAGCCGCGGCACAGGAATTTAATGTGAAACTAACGTTCAAAGCTCCGAATGCTGAGAGTGATATTGCGGAACAGGTCAGAATGGTTGAGGACTCCATTAAAGAAAAAGCGGACGTTATTATTTTAGCTGCCAGTAGCTATATGGGACTTGCACAAGTGGTTGATCGGGCGGCATATTCCAAGATTCCCGTATTGTCTGTGGATGCAGAAGTCGGTTCGGCCAGAGTAAGAGCCTATGTGGGTTCAAACGGCTATGAAGCGGGACAAAAGTCTGCAGAAAGACTCATTCAGCTGCTAAATGGATACGGGGAGGTTGGCATCATTAACTTCACAAATTCATCTTTGGGGGCGGAGCAGGAGTCTTCAAACGGCATTGAATATGGTGCTAGGGACGCGGAGGAGCGGGAAAAGGGATTTTTAAATTACGCTGCCCGATATCCGAACATACAGGTAGTAGAGATTTCTTATACCACGTCGAGTATTAGTGATGCTGAAGAGCTGACACGGTTAATGCTGCTGAAACATCCAAATCTTCGCGGGATCGCCAGCTTGAATGAGACAGCTTCACAGGGGGCGGCAAAAGCTATCCAGAGCCGAGGGCTGCATAATATTAAAATGGTTGCGTTCGACAGCTCCCCGTCAATGATGGAGTTGCTGCAGGAGGGTACGGTTCAAGCGACCGTAATCCAAAATCCTTTTAGTAACGGGTATTTAGCCGTAAAACATGCCGTTGAGGTAATCGAAGGAATGGATGTTCCTGAACGTGTCGATACGGGCACTAAACTCATTGATTTGGACAATATGCTGTGGCCTGAGAATCAGAAATTATTATTTCCCTTCGTCAGATAGTGGACGGTTTATTTTTGAAAAGACGAATGCCATCCTTAAAATGGGAGGTATTCGTTTTTTGGGTTCAGTAGAATTTTTATAAAAGTGAGTAGGATTTTATATTCGAAACCGTTTTCACCTAAGGCATAATATGGATGTGCCCGAGAGAATTCAGGGTTAAACCAAAAAAAGAAGTATAAACAGGAGGTCAATGAATAATGAAAAAAATCACTTCCGTTCTTTTAGCAAGCGCAATACTGGGTGCCGCCCTGGCAGGCTGTGGCAATAGCAACAATAATGCAGACAGTGGTAAAGCTACCAACGCTCCAAAAACTGAAAATGCGGGCTCTTCCACTGAAACGCCAAAAGTAGGGGTAGCCATTTACAAATTTGACGATACCTTCATGACAGGTGTTCGTAACGCAATCGACACTGCTGCCAAAGGCATTGCTACTGTAGATATCGTAGATAGCCAAAATTCTCAACCCACACAAAATGACAAAGTTGACTTGTTCATCACCAAAAAATATAAAGGCATGCTGATCAATCCGGTTGACCGTACTGCGGCTGGCGTTATTATCGAAAAAGCAAAAGCGGCAAATATTCCGGTGGTTTTCCTGAACCGCGAGCCGCTGCCAGAAGATATGAAGAAATGGGATAAGGTTTATTATGTAGGCGCTAAAGCGGAAGAATCCGGAACTATGTCCGGTCAACTGATCGTGGACTACTGGAAGGCACATCCTGAAGCAGATAAAAACGGCGACGGTGTCCTCCAATACGTAATGCTAAAAGGCGAACCGGGGCACCAAGACGCTGAGCTTCGTACTACTTACTCCATCCAAGCAATTGAAGATGCCGGCATCAAGGTAGAAAAGCTGGCTGAAGATACTGCGATGTGGGACCGCGTAAAAGGGCAAGAAAAAATGGCAGCGTTCCTTGGCTCCCATGGCGACAAAATTGAAGCTGTGCTTGCGAACAATGACGATATGGCTCTCGGTGCCATCGAAGCTCTGAAAGCTTCAGGTTACTTCACGGGTGATAAATTCATGCCGGTAGTAGGTGTAGATGCTACTGCTCCTGCGATTCAAGCGCTGCAAGATGGAACGATGCTTGGTACCGTGCTGAATGATGCGAACAACCAAGGTAAAGCTGCGATCACAGTTGCTGCTCTGCTTGCTAAAGGAGAAACACCTACAAAAGATAACGTAGGCTTTGATATCACAGACAACCAATACGTGTGGATTTCCTATAAAAAGATCACCAAAGAGAATATCGATGACGCCAAATAATAACGCTCTAATCTAGATGGAATTCATGATCATATGGCAGCAACGGGGAGCGGATATTCGCTCCTCGGATTTCTTTCAGGCAGGGAACAGGATGAAACCGCTGTGCCTCTCATGAAAAAAGAAAAAAGCGTAGGGGGCGTAACAACATGGAAAAAGCTGAGTTTTTGCTAGAAATGAATGATATTACTAAAGAATTCCCCGGCGTCAAAGCGCTGGATGCAGTTAGTTTAAAGGTCAGACCAGGTTCGGTGCATGCCCTTATGGGCGAGAATGGTGCGGGTAAGTCCACTTTAATGAAATGTCTCTTTGGTATTTATTCACCGGATGCCGGTGAGATTTTTTTGGAGGGTGAGAAGACCTCTATCGGAAGCTCAAATGACGCTTTGAAAAATGGGATCTCCATGATTCACCAAGAGCTGCATCCCGTGCCGTTCCGAAGTGTGATGGAGAATATCTGGTTAGGACGTTTCCCAACCAAAGGGATTGGACCTTTTCAGTTTATTGACCATAAGAAAATGTACACTGACACGGAGAATTTGTTTAAAGATCTGGATATCGATCTGAATCCCGAGACATTAGTGGGTAAGCTGTCTGTATCCAAAATCCAATCCATTGAAATTGCGAAGGCTGTCTCTTTTCACTCCCGCGTTATTGTAATGGATGAACCTACTTCCTCCCTGACCAGTGTGGAGGTGGAGCATTTATTTCGGATCATACGGGACCTTAGGAGTAGAGGCGTAGCTATTATTTATATATCTCACAAAATGGAAGAGATTCTCGAAATTTCTGACGAGGTTACCATTATGCGGGACGGTAAAAAAATCGGAACCTGGCCAGCGGCGGAATTGACTACAGATCTTATCATTTCCAAAATGGTCGGCCGCGACTTGACCAATCGATTCCCAGAACGTTTTAACGTGCCTGGCGAAGTATATATGAAGGTTGAAGGATTAACCTCCCCTGAAGAAAGATCGTTTAAAGATGTTTCTTTTGAATTAAGACGAGGTGAGGTTTTAGGGATTGGTGGTCTGGTAGGCGCTCAGAGAACAGAGGTTATTGAGGCATTATTCGGCCTGAGGGCTATCAAATCGGGGACGATTTCTATCGATGGTAAGCGCATTCATATCCAATCTCCCAAGGATGCTAAGAAACACGGAATGGCTTTGCTTACGGAGGAACGGCGTGTCACCGGTATTTTTCCAGTCTTGTCTGTTCATGAAAATGGCGCAATCGCTAATCTGCATCGATACCAGAAACTACTACTTCTACTAGATGGAAAAAAGAAAAAAGAAGAAGTCGATAAAATGATTGAAAAATTACGGACCAAAACTCCAACAACCAAAACGCTGATCATGAATCTTTCTGGTGGGAATCAGCAAAAAGTGCTGCTCGCCAGATGGCTTCTAACCGAGCCCGAAATCCTGCTTCTGGACGAGCCGACTCGCGGTATCGACGTAGGGGCTAAATTCGAGATTTATTCGATTATTGCCGACTTGGCGCAGCAAGGGAAAAGCATCATTATGATCTCCTCAGAAATGCCGGAGCTGCTCGGAATGTCTGACCGTGTAATGGTCATGTCGGAGGGTAGGCTTACCGGAATACTAGAAGGCGAGCAAGCTACGGAAACCGAAGTTATGCGGCTCGCTGCACAGCATTAGGATAGGATTTCAATGATAGTTTTGCTGGGCGAAACTAGATTTGGTTTACGAAGAGAAGTACTCTTCGCGTAACTTTAAGGAGGAACACTACTAATGAACGCTAAACGAGCCCAATCTTTTATTACTCAAAATGCTATTTATATTGTCTTGGTAATTCTAATTATGGGTATTGCCTTATATGAGCCGGCCTTTATCTCTGTAAATACTTTACGGGACATTCTAATTCAGTCGTCAACACGGATTATCATCGCGCTTGGTGTTGCCTTCATCCTTATCACAGCTGGGACGGACTTGTCTGCTGGACGTGTGGTTGGTTTTACAGCGGTAATCTCTGCTTCGATGCTGCAAATTCCGGATTATTCCCGGCGCTTTTTTCCTGATCTGCCGCAGGTGCAAGTGTGGCTTCCGATCCTTATAGCTATTATCGCTGGCCTTCTCTGCGGACTAGTCAATGGTATTGTCGTCTCCAAGCTGAACGTCCCGCCGTTTATCGCAACACTGGGTACGATGGTTATCGTCTACGGCTTGAATTCCTTGTACTTTGACATGGACCCCAACCAATCACAGCCGATTGGCGGTCTGCGTCCAGATTTCACTACAATCGGTTCTGGGTTTATCGGCAAGGGGCAATATTCAATCCCGTATATCGTGCTGATAGCCTTGGGTGTCGCCGCCATCGTATGGGTGGTGTTCAATAAAACTAAGCTGGGCAAGAACATGTACGCTATCGGCGGTAACATGCAGGCAGCTAAAGTATCTGGCATCGATGTTTCCAAGAACTTGATCTACATCTATGCGATTGCTGGAGCCCTTTATGGTTTGGCGGGTGTGCTGGAGGCTGCCAGAACAGGTGGCGCAACCAATAACTATGGTAACATGTATGAGCTCGATGCGATTGCTGCTTGCGTCGTGGGCGGGGTGTCCACAACCGGTGGTATCGGAACAGTGCCAGGTGTTCTGGTCGGTGTTATTATCTTTACCTTAATCAACTACGGCCTGACCTTTATCGGCATCAGCCCTTACTATCAGTTGATTATCAAAGGTCTGATCATCATCGCCGCGGTCGCGTTTGATATGCGGAAGTATTCTTCGAAGAAGTAGTTGTGTGGGGAATGTATGGTGATTATAGCGTTTGCTATTTATGGCAAACGCTTTTTGGTTTGTCCATTTTCGCTTGCGGATATAAGCAACTCGTAAGAATCAGTTCATAAGTACCAATTCATAAGTACTGAACGTCGCCCCCTTGCTCCTCGCATAGGAAAACTACGCACGAGCACGAAAACTACCCACTAAAATGCCACCACGACCAAATAGTGTCACCACCACTAACACACAGATCATCAATGGCTACTACCAACATGAAACAAACATACCACTAAAACTACCCGCCAAAATGCCACCACGACTAAACAGCGCCAGCAACACTAACATCAACATTACTTACCACCACCAACTTCAATCAACATTGCCACCCCTGCTCCATCAAATCTAATATTCCACCAATAGGACTTACTCCACCCAATAGTTGCACCATAACCGCCACGGTACTACTACAGCATCATTACCATCACCAATTAATATCATCAATACAAACACGGCTATTAAACTCCACTCAACATCATCAGGATCAACACCGCTATCACCGCCACAAATCAATATCAGCAGCAATAACACTACCATCGCCATCAGGAGCACCACGAAAACACATCATATTCATCATAGCTCACCAACAATATCAACAAACTAATATTAGTAACAGAACAGAAGCACCATGAGTGAAAGAACGGTATAAATCCCGTAGAATTGGCTGAAACGAGCTACGTGGGGCGAAAGAACGGTATAAATCCCGTAGAACTAGCCGACCTGAGCTATGTGAGGTGAAAGAACGGTATAAATCCCGTAGAATTGGCTGAAACGAGCTACGTGGGGCGAAAGAACGGTATAAATCCCGCAGAATTAGTTGAAATGAGCCACGTGGGCCGAATGAACGGTATAAATCCCGTAGAATTGGCTGAAACGAGCTACGTGGGGCGAAAGAACGGTATAAATCCCGTAGAATTGGCTGAAACGAGCTATGTGTGGCGAAAGAACAGTATAAATCCCGTAGAACTAGCGACCTGAGCTATGTGAGGAGAAAGAACGGTATAAATCCCGCAGAATTAGCTGAAATGAGCTAACGTGAAAGAATGAGAGGCAAAAATGCCTTAGAATACGCCGAACCGAGCGACGGAGGAGGAAAGAGAGGCATTAATGCCCTAAAGTACGCCGAAACGAGCTACAGTGGAGGAAAGAGAGTCATTAATGCCCTAGAATACGCCGAAACGAGCTACGGAGGAGGAAAGAGAGGCATTAATGCTCTAAAGTACGCCAAAACGAGCTACAGTGGAGGAAAGAGAGGCAAAAATGCCCTAGAATTCGCCGAAACGAGCAACTATGGAGGAAACACGGTATTTTTATCCTAGAATGCTCCTCTCCCCCTAACCCCAAAGATCAAAAAGCACATAAACCAACGTTCTCCCATATTCTATAGGCAAATGCCTTTGTTAAAGGGGAGCGACTGGATGTTAAGGATTAGGTTGAATGAGCTGGGGAAAGGGAATGACAATGGTCTGATACAGGCGGATGTATGGAAATGGGATGGCATTGGCTGGAACGAATATATTACTCAGCAGGATGAGGATTTCATACGCACGGAAGAGGAGTTGTTCGTCACGATTCCGGCAGAAGCGGGATTATATCGTGTAGATTACTCTAATAAGCCTTTTGAGGCGCCATACTTATTGCCGGAGTGGGTGGGGGACGATCTGCGGACCACGGGTCTCCATCCGGCGCCGTTTAATCTCAAAGAGGGCACACTTTGGGGATATATTAATGACGAAGGCCGTGTTCAGATTGAACCCCGGTACGAATATGCTGAGGATTTTCAGAAGAACGGTCTTGCCGTAGTTCAGCGAAAAAATAGCAGCGGGCTCATTGACAGCACTGGAAGAGAACGAGTGAAGCCGATCTATTCATTTATTGCGCCTTTTTCGGAAGAGCGCGCCGTAGTGTCGGATGCTAAGGGGTACACTTTTATTGATGAAAAAGGCAAAGAAGTGACGTCCGCCCGGTATGATTATTTGAACTCATTACATGAGGGGCGTGCACTATTTTCAAAACAAAATACGACCGGCGGCCAATCGCTATATGGATATGTGGACGCGCAAGGCAAAGAGGTGCTGCCCGCGATTTATGTAGATGCCAATGATTTTATGAACGGCGTGGCTTTGGTTAAAATCAAAGAAGGAGAGTATGCGCTCATCGATCCGGATGGGAACATTCTGCATACGTATAACCATCCTTTCGTTGGAAGTCCGGGAGAAGGTTTACTAGCCTATCAAGCGACTGAAAACGGTAAATATGGCTATTTAAATACGGATGGTTCTGTAGCCATTCAACCGCAATTCACCTCTGCTTTACCTTTTTCAGAGGGACGCGCGGTGGTGAATACCGCTGAGAATTATGGCAACGCCTACGGACTGATTGATAAACAAGGAAAAATGATCATCCCGGCAAAATATTATGAAGTATTGCAGCTAGGTGAAGGCAGAGTAGCCATAGGAACGCCTGTATTCCCCAGCCAGCCTTATCGCGGATCACGTTACGTAATTGCAGATGCGGAAACGGGAGCGGTCCTGAGCAATCACACCCTGCTTGGCGTGAACAATTACCAGGAGGGATTGGCGTCTGTATTTGATGCTAAAGATACCTATTTTATCGATAGAAGTGGAAAAAAGGCAGCCCAGCCCCCAGTTATTCCAGGGGCAGGAACACTCACCCTTAGCGGACGTTTGATAAGAGCAGATGTAGATCAACGCACATCTTATTATGATCGGCAGGGAAAGCAGGTTTGGCGCCAAAATGGAGTCATTCCGCTGAGACCTCCCTATTCCGTAGTGGAGAAGAAATACAAACCGAACAGGGATTATCTGGTGTATTATCCGGTCGTTGAGGGGATTGCAAGTGCGGAAGTTTCGCGAGAGGTTAACGATAAGCTGCGCAAGCTATCCCTTGCTGAAGACGTTGGGAGTGGAGGGGTTTCCCAGGACTTTAGTTATAATGGTGATTTTTCAGTCTCTTTCTTCCGTAAAAACCTGCTGGTGCTGGAGCTGACCGGTTATCGTTTTCCTTTTGGAGCAGCACATGGAATGCCTACCAAAATCTATCCGCATATTAATTTGCGCAGCGGCAGGTTCTATAAGCTGGGGGATTTGTTCAAGCCAGGCAGCAGATATGTGGAGAAGCTCAGTAAAATTGTGGGCAAACAGATCGAGAACGATCCACAATATTCATATGTTTTTCCGGATACGTATAAAGGAATTACCTCGGATCAGCCCTTCTTTGTAGATAATGAAGCGTTGTATCTATATTTCGCACCTTATGAGATCGCTCCGTATTCTGCAGGTTTTCCAACCTTCCGGATTCCTTATGCGGAAATCATGGGATTGATCTCTACGGAGGGCGAGTTCTGGCAATCGTTCCATTAATCGTCAGGTATCCATAGGTTTGCTGAAGTTGCCGTCCTTTCGGGGAGGGCGACTTTTTTTGCTTTTTCTCGCTTTTTTTCGCGAATAACAGGTGAAATGGTATTTTTAGGCAGGAAAACAGCGGAAGAAAGCGAATGTATCTAGGAATCGGAAATCTTACAGTCAAGACTATTATATGTAAAAAATTAGAAGCGCACATTTGAGAGATTTATGCTACAATGACTGAGGAACAAATTACAACTTTGTAACATTTGTAGATGGTCACTCTAGGCAGAAGCATATATTACACGCAAGAAAAAAGGAGATGGCAGATTGAAGAACAAGACATTAAAAGCAATCATCGGTGGTAGCGTGGCAGCTGTTATGGCACTTAGTATTTCTCTTCCATTGGAAGCAAATGCGGCATCGAATGAATCGACAGTAACAATAAAAGGCACAAGTTATGAGCAAATATTACAATATTTTAAACAAGCTAATCTTGAGGGATTCCCTTTTTCGAATAGCACAATCGTGGTGACTAAGCCGCAAACTGGAACAGTACCAAACAAAGACAACACGACCACAACTACAACTACAAAACCGGTTACAAAGCCAGCAGACACAACTACTGTAACTAAGCCAACAGATAATACAACTACAACAGGTGCTGTGAGCAATAAAGGAACCTATGTTCAGCAAATCGTAACGCTGGTAAACAAAGAACGTGCAGCAGCTGGTTTGTCACCTGTAGCTGGATTGGACAGCCTGCACAAAGTTGCCGCTACAAAAGCTACAGATATGCGTTCGAATAACTATTTCTCACATACTTCACCTACGTATGGTTCACCTTTTGATATGATGAAATCCTTTGGCATCACTTATAAAGCCGCAGGTGAGAATATCGCAATGGGACAAAAAACACCAGAGGAAGTAATGAAGGCATGGATGAATAGTCCAGGTCACCGCGCTAATATTTTGAATGCTAACTTCAATTATATCGGTGTAGGTTATGATAATAATTACTGGGTTCAAGAGTTTATTGGTAAATAATACGAGTAGATGCTTCAGGAAGAAATCGTTCTCCGATGTAAGTCGGGGAGCGGTTTTTTTTGTGTGGTGAAGATTAAAAATGCAACAAAAAAAGAAGCAAGGAACTTGTCCTTACTTCTTCTGTCTAGCTCTATGGGTTATGCAGGGGTCGAACCTGCGACCTGCCGATTAAGAGTCGGCTGCTCTACCAGCTAAGCTAATAACCCGTAATGTCTAAAGAGTCAACGGTAAATATTATATAATGGCATTAATTAAAAAGCCAGTATTTTTTTATTTTCAAAAAAGTCCACACTCGTTCCTCGGCAAAAACACTGTAGCAGCGGGATTTTTTTCTTTGCTAGACATTTGCAAAACTTGTATGGAAGAATTATGTTTATGTAACATAGTTAAGATCTTTGTAAATTGTGGAACAATACATAATAGAACGGCATACGGAGGGATAGCTTTGAAGGATTCGAAATGGACATGGCGCAGCGTCAGCTTGATTTCCATAGTAACAACTATAGTTTTGATGGTTGGTTTAGTTTATGCGGTTAAAGATATTATCTATCCGGTCGGAGAGGTTACCGAGAGCAGCTTGCCTCAGCAAACAGCCGCACCGGTGACGGAGACTGTCAAGCTCCTCAAAATTGTTGCGCTCGGGGATTCGCTTACCAAGGGGACCGGTGATAACACCGGAGAAGGGTTTGTTAAGCGTACGGTTACTGGTTTATCTGCAAAAGGTGTCACAGTAGACTTTTTAGGCAATATGGGGATTAACGGGTTGACTACTGCGGGGCTGTTAAGCAAACTGAACGAAGATGGTGTGGAGTATGCCTTGCGCATGTCGAATGTTGTTTTGCTATCCGTCGGAGGAAATGATCTGTTTAAGGATTCGGATATTCTTGAGAATAATGGGGCGCAACAGGGCAACACAACTTCATCAACCTCTGGGCAGGAGCTGACTCCAGAGTCTTTATTAGCCGCTCTGCCAGAAGCAGCAGCTAGACTGGAGAAGATTCTCGATAAAATCTCACAGATCAATCCGAATGCGCAAGTTTACTATATGGGGCTGTATAATCCCTTTGGCGATATTCCAGAATTACTGGCACCAGGCAATCAAGCGGTAACGAAGTGGAATAATACGGCAATGGATATTATTAATGAGCATAGCAACATGACCTTGGTTCCTACGTTTGACTTGTTTAACAGACATTTGGACAAGTATCTATCCACCGATCATTTTCATCCTAATGGTGATGGCTATCAGCGAATCGGAGAACGGTTCATACAGGCTGTGCAGTAGTATATAGGTGAGTGTTAAATTTTGCAGTAAGATCATGTAGGTAAATGCCCTTTGAGCAAGTACAAACCGAGAAAATGACAGTCACAAGGAGCTAAATTAAATATGACAAAAGCGAATAGTGAAGACTCCGGCACAGTCGTCTTGTCTGTGGACGGGGTACGTAAAAAAATAGGACGAAAATGGATTATAGATGATGTCACTTTCGATGTGAGAAAAGGGGAGATTTTCGGCTTTCTCGGGCCTAATGGGGCTGGGAAGACGACCACGATCCGCATGCTTGTGGATTTGATTCGACCTACTGAGGGCAAGATTACAGTATGTGGGTACAATGTGAACCGAAATCCGGAAAAAGCATTGCAATATGTAGGCTCTATCGTTGAGAATCCTGAGGTATATACCTATTTGACCGGGTGGGAGAATTTGCAGCATTTTGCCCGGATGCAGCCTGGCGTAGACAATGAACGTATTAGCGAAGTGGTAGATATTGTTCGATTAGATCAGCGGATACATGATAAGGTAAGTACATACTCGCTTGGGATGAGACAACGATTAGGCATTGCGCAGGCGCTGTTGGGACGTCCACGGCTGCTTATTTTGGACGAGCCGACGAATGGACTTGACCCTAAAGGCATTAAAGAGCTGCGAGAATTCATTCGCAAGCTGGCGGATGAAGGGCTGGCGGTGTTCGTATCGAGCCATCTGCTTAGTGAAATTCAGCTTCTTTGCGACCGTGTAGCGATTATTAGTAAAGGGCGTGTATTGGCAGTAGGTGCGGTAGATGAGCTGATCGCTCGTAATTCGCCGTATGTACTTTGGGAGCTGGAGCCTTTTGCTGAGGCCCGGGAAATGCTGGCTGATCGTTCAGATATTCAAATTCAGAAACTGGAAGACGTCACATTAGATGACTCAATTATTGCCGGGATGGGCCCCAATTCTTTAATAACGATCATGGATCAGGATCTGATCCCCGAGATTGTGGCCGTAATGGTTACTGCTGAAATTGAGGTGAGAGCTGTGCATAAAATTAATCCGACACTGGAACAGCTATTCTTGAAACTAACGGAGGGTGAGAATGTTGAGTAACTTGCTTCCGCTAATCCGTAATGAGTGCTTGAAGATTATAAAAAAGAAACGGTTTTATGTTATACTGCTGATTCTGATTGTACTGGTGCCTATGTTCACCTATGCACAGATGCGTTCAGCCGAACGGAGTCGGGAGAAATTTAATTCCGATTGGCGGCTTGAGATCCAGCAGCAGATTATCGATAATCAAAATTCACTGGGCAGTGACCGGATTCCAGAGGAATGGAAGACTTATCGGCGAATATTTGTACAACAGCTTCAGTATTATCTTCACCATGACGTTAATCCGAATGAACCTAGCGGGGTTACCTTTACCCGTGAATTTATGGATAATTCGGTTACATTATTTATTCCGTTGCTCATTATGGCGGTGGCCTCAGATTTGGTCTCGGCCGAAAGGACAACCGGAACTATCAAAATGCTGTTGACTAGGCCGGTCAAGCGTTGGAAGGTGCTTTTTAGCAAAATGACAGCACTGCTAATGTTTGTTTCGCTTATCGTACTTTCCACATTTGCAATCAGTTACTTTATCTCTGGTCTCGCCTTTGGTTTTAAAGGTTTTAACATTCCTGTTTTTACAGGCTTTAAAATCAGTGGTGATTCGCTAGATATGTCTACTGTACATGCAGTGCCCCAGTGGAAATATATGCTTATGCAAGGTGGTTTGATTTGGTTCGTCAGCGTAGTGGTTGCACTGCTCGCGTTCATGATCTCGGTGCTTGTTCGCAGTACTGCGGCGAGTATAGTAGTTATGATGGCAGCGCTGATTGCAGGTAGTATACTGACCAATATGGCCTCTGCCTGGACAACAGCAAAATATTTATTTATGGTAAATCTTGGACTGACCAGCTATTTGTCTGGTACTCCCGCCCCCATTGAAGGGATGTCCTTGTCATTTTCCATGGCTGTGCTGGCTGTATGGGGGGCCGCTTCGGTGATCATTTCATTCGCCGTCTTTACGAAAAGGGATATTTTGAATTAGAATGAACAAAGTGACCAAAACGTTTGTTTGCATTTCTTAGAAATATAGGAGAGTATAATTTCACGTTATATTCTATCCTTAGGTTTTTGGCAGTAACGGATACCGTTCTTAACATAAAGGACGGCCAAGCCGTTTCTTCTTAGTATAGAGAAAAGAAGGAGGAGCATGAATGCTCGAACAGATCGATATGTTTGCTGAAGTTTCTAATAACGGCGAGAATGGCCGTACTGGATACGATGCTGACGACATTCAAGTGCTCGAAGGTCTGGTTGCAGTACGCAAACGACCTGGCATGTATATCGGCAGTACGAGTTCTTCAGGACTACATCATTTAGTATGGGAAATCGTAGATAATGCCGTAGATGAGCATTTAGCCAAGTATTGTACAAAGATTGACATACTGCTTCGCAAGGATGGCTCGGTAACCGTTAGCGATAATGGACGGGGGATCCCAACTGGAATGCATAAGACAGGGGTACCTACCCCGCAAGTTGTATTTACAATTTTGCATGCGGGCGGTAAGTTCGGTGGATCGGGTTATAAAAAATCAGGCGGTTTGCATGGCGTAGGGGCTTCTGTCACAAACGCTTTGTCTGAATGGCTCGAAGTAGAGATTTATCGTGAGGGCAAAATCCATCGGCAGCGGTTTGAGTACTGGGTGGACAAGAAGGGCAAGGAGCATGTTGGCGAACCTGTAACTGGTCTTGAAGTTCTGGGTAACACCAATAAAACGGGTTCGAAAATTACTTTCAAGCCAGATATTCGTGTCTTCCCAAATGGAATTGCTCTGAATTATGACACGCTGGCAGAGCGGGTTCAGGAGATTGCTTTTCTGAATTCCGGTTTGCGTATTACACTGCAAGATGAGCGGAGCAACCGTCAGGATGAGTTCTTTTATGAAGGTGGAGCCAGTCAATTTGTGCAGTTCCTCAACGAAGGTAAGGATGTTCTCCATGATGTTATCCATTTCAGTGCAGAAAAGGATGATATCGAGGTAGAAGTAGCTCTGCAATACAACGGAGGCTACACAGAAACCTTGGCTTCCTTCGTAAACTCCATTCCAACTCGCAGCGGAGGCACACATGAGACCGGCTTTAAAACTGCGTACACTCGTGTATTAAATGAATATGCCCGCCGCACGCAATTGCTTAAAGAAAAAGATAAAAACCTGGAAGGTAATGATCTGCGGGAAGGCATGATGGCTGTTATCAGTGTAAAAATGTCCGAGGTTGAATTTGTTGGACAGACGAAGGATCAGCTTGGCAGTGCTTCCGCCCGTAGTGCAGTAGATTATATCGTTTCTGAAAATATGGCGCGTTTCTTGGAAGAGAATCCACAAGTTGCGCAGAGCCTGCTGAAGAAATCGATTCAAGCGTCGAAAGCGCGGGAAGCGGCACGTAAAGCCCGCGATGAGATCCGCACAGGCAAGAAACGCAGCGAAAGCTCGAATCTTGGCGGTAAGCTGTCTCCTGCACAATCAAAGGACGTTACACGTACGGAGCTGTTCATCGTGGAAGGTGATTCCGCCGGTGGTTCGGCTAAGCAAGGCCGTGACTCTAAGATTCAAGCGATATTGCCGCTAAAAGGTAAGCCGATGAATCCGGAGAAAGCTAAGCTGCTGGACATCCTGAAGAACGACGAGTATAAAGCAATTATTTCTACAATAGGTGCTGGAATTGGTCCGGATTTCACCGTCGAAGACAGCAATTATTCTAAAATTATCATTATGACCGATGCCGATACCGACGGAGCGCATATTCAGGTACTGCTGCTGACATTTTTCTATCGTTATATGAAGCCTTTATTAGATGCAGGTAAGGTCTTTATCGCTCAGCCTCCACTTTATAAGTTGACCCGCAAAACGGGTAAGCTGGAGACTGTAAGGTATGCCTGGAGTGATGAAGAGCTGCAAAATTACTTAAAGGAATTCGGCAAAAACTTCGAGCTTCAGCGTTATAAAGGATTGGGCGAGATGAACCCCGATCAGCTGTGGGAGACAACGATGAATCCAGAGTCGCGTACGCTGCTTCAGGTACAGATTGAGGATGCCGCTAAGGCGGAGCGCCGTGTTTCAACACTTATGGGTGACAAAGTCGATCCACGTAAACGCTGGATTGTTGAAAATGTCGATTTCACCGAAATTGTAGAGTAATGTCAGTGCTGCAAGTGACGATAATCCCGATTTTCTAAGAGCTTGGTGATTTATGGGACCTAGGGGGATTTTGGAACTGTAGGAGCGATAATGCCCGGAATTCCAAAAAGCTCTGAAGTACCTGAGAATCACCATACTATTTTAAAACGGGCAGTTTGAGGAACAGAAGGTGAGCAAAGTGAGTAGTTTATCAGAACAATTTTTGCCGGCATTTCTGGAAGAGGTCGTCGGTGACCGCTTTGGTCGGTATTCCAAATATATTATTCAGGACCGGGCAATCCCCGATGTCCGTGATGGACTTAAACCCGTGCAGCGCCGGATTCTTTATGCGATGTACGACTCCGGCAACACCCCTGACAAGCCATACCGCAAGTCAGCCAAAACTGTCGGAGATGTAATGGGTAATTACCATCCACATGGTGACTCCTCTATTTACGATGGTATGGTACGTATGGCACAGCCTTGGAAGATGGGGCATGTGCTAGTTGACGGTCACGGCAACTGGGGCTCTATGGACGATGACCCAGCAGCGGCAATGCGTTATACAGAAGCACGGCTGTCTCCCATTGCAATGGAGATGATGCGTGATATCGAGAAGCGGACGGTCTTGTTTAAAGATAACTTTGACAATACCGCCAAAGAGCCTGTTGTGGTTCCTTCCCGGTATCCGAATCTGCTCGTAAATGGCACGAGTGGGATTTCTGCTGGTTTTGCCACTGAAATTCCGCCACATAATCTGCGTGAAGTAATTGACGCTTGTATCGCAGTGATGCAGAAACCAAATATTGAGCTGGAAGAAATTATGACCTTCATGAAAGGTCCGGATTTCCCTACAGGCGGCACAATCATGGGCGGAGACGGCATCATGGATGCTTACCGCACAGGTAAAGGCCGTATTTACCTGCGCTCCAAAACAGAGATTGAGAATATGCGGGGCGGCAAGCAGCAAATCGTGATCACGGAAGTTCCATTCCAGATTGTAAAATCACGGTTGGTTACTTCCATGGAGAATATTCGGCTGGAGAAAAAGATCGATGGCATTGCCGAGGTTCGTGATGAGAGCGGTCGTGAGGGACTGCGGATTGTAGTCGAACTCAAAAAAGAGGCTGATGCTCAAGGCGTGTTGGCGTATCTGCTCAAAAAAACCGATCTTCAAATCACCTATAACTTCAATATGGTTGCTATTGTTAACAAAGCACCTCAGCAGCTTGGTCTAAAAGCCATCCTGGAAGCTTATATCGCGCATCAGCGTGAAGTTGTGACTCATCGCACCCAGTTCGATCTGGAACGCGCTGAAGACCGTGCTCATGTCTTAGAGGGCTTAGTTAAAGCACTAAACATTCTGGATGAGGTTATCGCTGCGATCAAAGCGTCGAAAAATCGTCAGGATGCTCAGAACAATCTCGTATGGATGTTCGGCTTCAGTGAACGCCAAGCCGATTCGATTCTTACTTTGCAATTGTATCGTCTGACCAATCTGGAGATCACTTCACTCCAGAAAGAGTTAGATGAAATGATGGCAAAGATTACACATCTGCGCGGCATTTTGGATAGCGACAAAAAGCTAGTTGCTGTAATTCGTAAGGAACTGCTGGAGATTCGCGACAAATACGGCATTGATCGCCGTTCTCTGATCCAAGGCGAAGTCGAGGAGCTCAAGGTTAGCCTTGAAGCGCTGGTCAACGCGGAGGATGTGCTCGTTGCTCTTTCAGCAGATGGATATATTAAGCGGACTAGTATGCTTTCCTTCACCCGTTCTGGTGGGGAGCGTCATACCTCAGGCGTCAAAGAAGGCGATCATATCGTCAGGCTGCTGGATGTAAATACCCGTGACAGTCTGCTGGTATTTACCCGCAAGGGGCAATACTTCTTGCTTCCTGTGCACCAGATTCCGGAGTTTAAATGGAAAGAGCCTGGTACAGCGATTGTGAATGTTATTGGATTGTCTAAGGGAGATGGAATCGTTAGTGTGATTCCGGTGAATAATCTAGATGATCCGCAGCAGAGCCTTGTGTTTGTCACCCGTCGGGGTCAGGTGAAGCGTACAGAGCTCAAGGAATACTCTACAAGCCGTTCTGGAGCTGTAGCGGCCTGTAAGGTAGCCGAGGGTGATGAGATCATTACAGTGGCTTCTAGTACGAATGACAAGGACATTGTGCTGGTCACCCGTGAGGGAATGAGTATCCGATTCCATGAGAATGAGGTTAACCCTATGGGTCGCGTTGCATCCGGTGTAAGAGGAATTCAGCTGCGCGAGGGCGACGAGGTGATTTCCTGCTTCTGGGTCAGCGAAGATGAAGGCGAAATCCTTGCTATTTCTGATATTGGTTATGCGAAACGTTCATTACTTGTGGATTATCCATCACAAAGCCGTGGTGGCAAAGGAATGCCAACCTTCGAATTCAAGGAAGGCAAACGAATACGTCCAAATGGCAGCAGGTTAGCAGGGGCTTTCTATTGCAAGGAGCCGTTGGAACTGAATGCCGTTACCCGTGAGAATGCCCACCATACGTTCTCCTCTGAATCAGCGCCGCTGGGCGAGCGTCGTTCTACAGGCAAACAGATTGTAGCTGTGGAGAAAAAGGATGAGATCATAAATCTTTTCCCATCAGTTCATTAAAACTAGCGATTAACAAGTGATTTTATAACGGCGTTTAGTCCGCTCTTTTGGAGGGTTGACTAAGCGTCGTTTTTTATTTTTTTATGCTGAAGGTCCGGCAGATTTATTTTTTCTTCGTTTGCAGGAAATGGAAGTTGTTTCGCGAAAATGTAGATATACCGGATAGAACCGCGAGGAAAGGAAGGAATAAGTGTGCATGCTTCTGAATTCAGTAAAATTTGGCATAAGATTTTAAAAGATTATAAATTACATATGGACAGTAATCTTGCTCCAACGCTGACGGATGCCCAACTTACTGTACTTGAACTGCTTCAGGAACGCGACGCCATGAAGCCTTCTGATCTGGCTCCACATTTGGCGACCAGTCCTGCAGCGGTTACGATGTTACTTGATCGGATGGAGAAACATGAGCTTATTGTGCGGGAAAGAGATGCTTCGGACCGGCGGATTGTATGGGTAAGCATAACGGAGACTGGAATGGAAGAAACTGCACGGGGTCTAAAGATCCGCAGTGATTTTTTTGCGGAAGCGCTTGATCCGATCTCCTCTCATAACCAACAGTTACTGCTCTACTTAATGGGCAAAATGGTTGTTACAACTACACCGGAGGGTTCTACACCTTGAAGCAAATAGCTTGGCTGTATCACTACTATGATGAATCTACAGGTCCATTTCAAAATCTGTCTGATCTGCCATCCCAAGAAGCGGAACAGGTTCTGAATGATCTACGTCAGCGTAATAAAGGTTTTGCGAGTAAGCGTTCAGCAGATTATCTAGATATTCGCCGGGGTCTTGAAGCAAAGGCCAGGGAATTATTTATAATAAAAGGTGGTAAGCCTTCTAGAGCCTGTCCGCATTATATGACGCTGGGAGAATGTCCGTGGTTATTAGACTGGTATCCTAGAGGTAAAAGCCTGCAAATTACTATTGAGCAGTTTGATCCTGCTTCGATCAGTTTCACTTACGGGGATTTGTTTCCTACTATGAGATATAAAGATGGCAAACCTTATCGCAATCAAGTTTATACATGGGACGAGATTATAGATGTAATCGATAAATTCGGTATGCCACAGGAATGGAATGCCAATGGTGACAAGGGACCTGAACGATATATTGAGGTTCAAATTTGGGATGATAAGCCTTTAATAAATATGATAGGGTATTAGATTTGGATCTACACCCCATTTAGAATATATGTATAAAGAGCCGATGGAAGCAATGCGGAAAATGTTGAAGAAGATAGAGGCGTTTAGAAGAATTAGATGAATGTAGAAATATATAGAAATATATAGATATATATAGAAGTATATAGAAGTATATAGAAACATTTAGAAGCGTTTGAAAGTATATATAGGTATTTAGTGGCATCTAGAAGTAAGAGAAACATGTAGAGGTATCTAAATGTATTTAGTTGTATTTTGTACAGCTATTATTTGTAAATTACTCGAGCATTGAGATATAACTGTATTTTATACAACTATTTTCTTGATTTACTTCTCTTTTTACAGTTTCCCTGATTTTTAGTTGTAAAGAGTACACTTAAAATCCGACCTACTGTTTTTTTATTCGGAATAAGTGTATAGAGTGCAGTTATCTTACTTTCATTTCAGATTCCAACTAGGATCCACTACTGTACCACTACTGTACCACTGCTGATCCATCGCTAAACAGAGCGGTGGACCGTTAGCTAAGTTCAGGCTGGAAGGTGGAAAGGATGTTTAATCTCTCAAAATGATGTTTAATCTCAAAGGGATGTTTAATCTCGAAGGGATGTTTAATCTCGAAGGGATGTTTAATCTCAAAGGGATATTCCATGCCCGGCTGGAATAATCGGACTAAGCATTCGTGCGGAGCTAGGAAGAACACTCCAACGTGGACCCTCTTCCCATAGTCTCTGATCAAGTAGCAGACGCAGAACCAAAAACAAGGCAGTGATTCTCCACTAACCGGAGAATCACTGCCTTGTTTTAAATAACAGGGTTTGTTTCATTGCCTAAAAAGGGCTGCTTCAGGACAGCCCTTCTTGTAGTGTTTCACGCGGCCACAGATCCCAAGGATGGGTTTGTGGGGGCAGAGAGATGAGTTCCACTTCTTCTTTAGTAACAGGGTGAGGGAATCCTACAAGTGCTGACCATAACGCAATTTGTTGCCCCGGTCTGTTCACTGAAGCCCCGTACTTCTGATCACCGTATAATGGACAGCCGATCGAACTCAGCTGCACCCGAATTTGGTGGGAACGCCCTGTAAGTAAATCAATCTTAAGCAGGCTGTATCCTTCTGCACTGTCAAGCACTGTGTAATCCAGAATTGCTTCCTTGCCGCCGGGAGTTCCTTTTCGAACCACAGTGACGGTGTTACTCTTTGCGTCTTTAAGCAGCGTATCTGTAAGACGGCCACGAGTGGCTGGCGGTTTACCATGCACGACTGTTAAATACACCTTATGAAAGCCGTGAGTACGGACACTCTCGGATAGTCTTGAAGCCGCTTTGGAAGTCTTGGCAAAAATCATTGCTCCCCCAACCGGTCGATCCAAACGGTGGACCAGACCGATATAGACGTTGCCGGGTTTGTTGAAACGTTCCTTCACATCTTCTTTCAGCAGGTTCAGCAGGTCAGGATCTCCTGTTGCATCCTCCTGAACAGGAATATTCACGGGTTTTACAATCCCCAGAAGATGGTTGTCTTCGTACAAGACTTCAAAGCGTTGCGATCCGCCGCTTACAGCCTCATTGTTGCCGGAACTATGCTGTGTCATGGCTTACGCCTCCCAGCGACCCAGGATACCACATGGCAGATTCATGCCGGAGGCGGTGATCGGAAGACCGATTTCGCCGGAGGTAAGTTTTCCGCCATAACGTTTGCCCATGGTCATAGACAACATGTTGCGCAGTACAGTTGGAGAAATTCCTGTGGTGTAGGAATTAATGAGCATGAACAAAGGGTTGTCGCTCATAATCTCCATACAGCTCTCAAGGAAAGGATACAAGCTTGATTCAAGCTTCCACATTTCTCCACCAGGTCCTCTTCCGTAAGAAGGAGGGTCCATAATAATCGCGTCATATTTACTGCCGCGGCGTTGTTCACGTTGTACGAACTTGAATACATCATCCGTGATAAAGCGGACTGGACGTTCTCCAAGACCAGACAGCTGAACGTTTTCTTTCGCCCACTGCACCATACCTTTGGCTGCATCCACGTGAACGACAGACGCACCGGCACTCGCCGCTGCCACAGTAGCTCCACCTGTGTAAGCAAAAAGATTCAGCACTGAGATTGGACGGTTAGCCGCTGCAATCTTGTCCATCATCCAGCTCCAGTTGGCTGCTTGTTCCGGGAATAGTCCTGTATGCTTGAAGTTTGTAGGACGTAAGTGGAATTTTAATTTACCATAGCTAATCTTCCAATCGTCCGGAATGGTTTTTTTCATTTCCCATTGTCCGCCACCAGCGGAGGAACGGTGATAATGTCCGTGCACATCACGCCATTTAGCGGTCTCATTATTTAGAGGCCAAATAATCTGTGGATCAGGACGACGCAAGATAATATCGCCCCAGCGTTCGAGCTTCTCTCCACCGCCTGTATCAATTACTTCATAGTCTTTCCAATCGCTCGCTATATACATGATTTAATCCATCCTTCAAAAAAATTCATTTAGCCTTTATTGTACAACATTTCACCTGATTGCTACAAACAAATTACGCCTCAGCCAGCTTCACCAATTATTTTGTCCAATGCTAATGAGGTGTATAATATTCCCATACTTATGCGGCTTTTCAACTGGTGCTTCATGACTTGATTGTGTATGATCAGATAGTAGAGTTCTTACCCTATTTACGATCGGAGAACTAAAGCTATGTTTAATCTCTCACCGCTGTATTTCCCTATAACTGCAAAACCCAACCACACTAGTGAGTTTCTGCCCAGCCATGCCTTGCAGCCGTTTATTCGCTGTTTTTGGGGTTCTGTAGATGTGGAGTCTATACAACAACCTGAGACGGAGACAATAATTCCGGACACCTGTATGGATATTATTTGGGATTTGGATAGAGAATCAGGCAATACAAACACTTTTTTCTCCGGCATTAATGACACTCCATTTGAAGTCTCTTCAGACAGAAAGTCAGGGGGGAGTTCAACCTTTGGTATCCGATTTCATTTCTGGGCGGTTCATTTTTTTGCAGATGATCATCTGCGGAATGTCTTGAACGTACATGTCGATGTAGAACAATATTTTGGCACTTTTAAAAAAGAGCTTGGTCATCTATTGGAGAAAGTAAACTCGATGGACGAAAGGATTGCGGCCGCTGAAGCCTATCTGCTTCGTCGTCTTGAGCGTAGAGGGCGGACTAACGATCGGATGATGAACGCAGTCTATACTATGGTTAAACAAAAAGGGATTGTGACCGCAGAGGATTTGGAGACCAGTTCTAATTTAAGCAGACGACAACTTGAACGGCTTTTTCAAGAATATATAGGTGTATCGCCCAAAAAAACAGCAGATCTCGTGCGGTTTCAGAATGTATGGCGGGAGATGTGTCATTTACCTGGGCAGACAAAGAATATGCAGGATCTTATTTTCGCGTATGGTTACAGTCACCAGTCCCATTTTATCAATAATTTCAAAAAATATGCAGGAAGAACCCCACTTGAAGCCTTGGTCTATGCAGGCCGAAGAATGTCGTGATTTTGCAATACAAAGCGTGTCAACCTTGTTAGACTAAACCCAAGTAAGAAATGAGACATATTATGAGAATGAGAGGGGACAAGTTATGATTTCGTCTTTTGAAGGGACTAACATTTACACTAAAGATACTGCGGTGTCAGCTAAATTTTATACGGAGGTACTAGGAATTCCTATGCCTTTCGAAGGTTACGGTAATTTCGACGGGGCAAAGCTTGGCTTTGGCAAGAAACAGCCGGGAATTATTATTTGGGATGCTGCAAAGTGGGAAAATCTTACGACAGGTTTTGTTAATTTAGTATTCGGCTGTGATAATCTGGATGAGACATACGAGCAGTTGAAAGCTAAGGGACTGGATTGTCAGCCACCTGTTACGATGGAATATGGCGGTAAAGAAATGAATTTTCGTGATCCTGATGGGAATCACATAACCTTGCTGGAAGGTGCTTATTAAGCTTCTTTTTAAGAAAAATGAGACGGAGCGCAAACCTCAACCGTGTGTAATAACGGGGAGTTTGCGTTTTTTTAACTTTATTTATTGACAATGATAATCATTATCAAATAGAATGAGGTGAAGCGTATATGATTTAAATTTAAGGTGTTAGTAGGGGAGGAACAGGAGTTTATGGCTAAAGTGCTTGTGGCATATGCTAGTTTAACTGGCAACACTGAGGAAATGGCTGAATTGATTGTAGAAGGAATACGCCAAGCAGGCGGTGAGGCTGTTTTGAAGTCGGTCACTGAATGTAATGCGATTGAGATAAAATCATATGAAGGCGTTCTGCTAGGGGCATACACTTGGGGAGACGGAGAGTTGCCGGATGAATCTCTTGATTTCTATGAGGAGATGGATGAACTTGATTTGACTGCTATGAAGTCAGCAGTTTTTGGTAGTGGAGATACAGGCTACGCCATTTATTGTGGGGCAGTGGATGTTATCGAGGAGAAGCTAAAGGAGCGTGGAGCAGTCATTTTGCAAGATAGCCTAAAGATTGAGTATGGCCCTAATGCTGCCGAAAAAGAAGCCTGCCGTCAATTCGGACGTCAATTCATTGAAGCCTGTATGGCGGTAACCTAAGATGGGTGGGCCAGTGGGAAGTTGGTTTAACAAACCAAGGGATGTACATATCCCTCCGTATAAACGGCTGCACGATTATCGCATGGAGCATATTATGCTGGGCGGGACTGAGAATTTAGCTAGCGGAGCTCCAGCGACGGGGCTCCCACGCTGGCGTCAGCAGGTTCAATATGCTGTGGGGCATACACTTAATGACTTCTATAGTCTGTTGCCGGAAGTGCGAAGAGAGACACCTATACAATTTCTGTTAGAACGCCGATGGCCTCCTAGGGGAGATGCTTTTCCCTCCCTTTTGCAATATTGGGATATCAAAACGAGTGTAGCTGATGAGCTTATGCGTATCGTTTCAAGCAATCATCTACAGGAGATTCCAGTGATGTTATATGAACAGTGGCATGTCCCAGTTCCAGCGCTGAAATTGGAGTTATCGATGATTACGCAGCTGGCTTGGAACTCTTCAAAAAGTGGCCGAAGCGTGAACATTCAGAAATTTATGGTTAATGGCAATGAGGATATCATCACTGGATTTATGCATATGGCCAATGTTTTTTGCCATCATGCTTATGGTGAGCCAGCGGAGACCGTGGAAGTTTTCTCGCTGCTGGATGGACGTAAATACTGCTTTGATGGAGAGGCAATCTCGATTATGGAGTCACTGGATTATGTGCGTCTGTTATCCGTATATCTTGAGCGGGAAGTGTTAGCTGACGGTTCCTTAAGCTGCAGCGATCGTAGAAATGAGAGAGGCGAAGCGAATTATTTACTATAATAAATAGACCTCCTTATCTGCAGGTTAGAACACCAGCAAGTAAGGAGGTCTTATTGTGACTGCTTTATTAAAATCTCAAGAGTAGGTCTGGGGATTAGTCGATATATCGGTAATAATCCTGTTTATTCTGAATGACAAAGCCGCAGCTCTCATACAGCTTAAGTGCATTGGGATTATCCAGTGCGACCTCCAGATTTACACCATTATAATTTTTGCGCTCTCGTTCGATGGTCTGAAGAAGGGCGCTGCGGCCAATGCCAAGCCCACGTAGCCTTTTGTCGACTGTAAATCCATAGATCCAGGATTCATTATCTTCAGTCCACACTCGCATTTTCCCAACAGGCCTGCCGTCCATCTCGATCATAATATTCTCTTGCATACCTTCCTGTTTGTGCAACTCATACTGCTCTGCAGCATCTTCTGTCTTCATATCAAAACCTCCACAATCCAGTTCGACCAGAATGTGTGCCTCTTCTTCACGAGCTGGCCGTAAGACGACAGTCCCTGTTGCTGAGCTGACATCAGATGACACCATGGAATTGCCATCCCATTTCATTTGATATTCAGCGTGATTGAACTGCAGAGGCAAGGTTTGCAGGAAAGCAGTTCCAGATGAAGAAGCGGCGGGTGCATTTAGAAGAAGAGTAGAGACTTTATTGCGCTTGATTATGGTTTGTGCTCGGTTCCACAGAGAGGTGAAGATTCCGCGTCGACGGTAGCCTGGCCGAACCATGCCACAGACCTCCATATCGCTTCCAAAACCATAGAGTCCCAAGAAACCGACCAGTAATTCGTCCTCATAAGTCACGAGCCATTCCGTATCACCTGCGCTTGATGGCTGGCGGAGCATATCCCAATTCAGTTTTAATGAAATTCCTTCATATTGCTCACAGCGTTGTTGTAATTCCTCAATATTCTTAAAAGTGTCGGCAGTCGTCAAACCCGTTTCCCCCTAAAGTGTATTTGAACTATTATAAGTTCGCATAGTTACTAAAAAAGCTTCGCGGAAACGGGAGCAGGTTTAAGCTCTCCCGCCAGTATTCCCGCTCAGCACGTCTTTGTACTCCGGGTGCTTCTCGAATTGATGCGCAGCATAGGAGCATACGGGTACAATTTTTAAATTCTCATTCCGAGCCTTGTCCACAACAGCACGTACAAGCTCTTGTCCAGTACCTTGCCCGCGCAGTTCTTCGGAGACACGAGTGTGGTCAATGACCAATTCCCCGGTTCCTTTATCCAAACTGTATGTGATTTCGGCAAGGTCCTTACCGTCATTAGCAACAAAAAAACGTCCGTTTTCATTTTGAATTTGCATCTTATGGCTTCACTCCTAATTAGTTATTGCCTATATTTTACTACCATGAATTGCAAAAAGCGAGGAGCGAACCAGATTGATTGTTCTTCGGGCTGATTGTTGTTTTCCTTGTTACCCGAGGATCGCTGCACTGCATTTTTGTTCATGTGGGCAACATGGCTATAGCAGAATATGAGCAAGTGAGAGTTAACTAACCTCGAGTATTTGTTTTGGTAAGCTGAAAACTGGGAACGCTGGGAACACTGGGAATGCTGGGAATGCTGGGAACGCTGGGAACGCTGGGAACGCTGGGAACGCTGGAACCCCGGAACCCCGGAACCCCGGAACCTCGGAACCTCAGAACGCTGGATCCATGGAACCCCGAACCCCGAACTCTCGGTTGTCCTAACCCTCTGCGGAATCTAACGGACCCAATTGACGCTATTTGCACATTTTTAGTCATTTGAGCAAAGTTTCGGACCCCAGTGCAGCTATTCCTTTGGAATAGGCACGAAATAGGCCTATTTTATGCCCATAGCGCCTATGGAGTCCGATAGCATGCTGAAAAGAGGATAATACTGCAAATAAGGTCAACTGTGTCCGATGGAAGAGTATCCTAATCTCCCGCAGGAGCTTACGGACCCAATAGACGTTATTTGCACAAGGTCAACTGACCGATGGAACAAAATCCTAAACCTCCGTAGAACCTCTCGGACCCAGCAGACGCTATTCGCACATATTTAGCCTTTTGAGTAAAGTTTCGGACCCCAGTGCAGCTATTCCTTTGGAATAGGCACGAAATAGGCATTTATAGTGTCAATAGCGCCTATGGAGTCCGATAGCACACAAAAAAGGGGATAATACTGCGAATAAGGTCAACTGTGTCCGATAGTGCAGAGTTTTGATCTCCCGCTGGAGATTACGGACCCAGCAGACGCTATTAGCACAAGGTCCACTGAGTCCGATAGAGCAGAGTCTTGATCTCCCGTTGGAGATTACGGACCCAGCAGACGCTATTAGCACAAGGTCAACTGAGTCCGATAGTGCAGAGTCTTGATCTCGCGCTGGAGCTTAAGGATCGAGCAGACGCTATTAGCACAAGGTCAATTGTGTCCGATAGCGCAGAGTCCTGATCTCCCGCTGAAGCCTACGGCAGACGCTATTAGCACAAGCTCTACAGAGTCCGATAGCGTCCACGCTAACGGAAATAACAGCTAAACCACCGTGCAATAAAAAAAAATTTGGCGCTGAAATAACAGCTAATGAATTTTTATGCACTCCCGTTTATAGAGTAGCTTGCGTATTCTCAGGATAATACAATAAGATTAAGAGAATATCTCACTACTGAAAAGAACCGCTAGCAGGAGGAATCATTGTGGAATACAAGGTTGAGGTTGAATTTGGATCGATTTATGAATTGTTGAACAGCTTACATACTTATCTCTGCAAAAAATCCTATAAGAAGATTGATTTAGGGGTAGCGTGGGCTAATGAAATTGAAAGCACGCTCAGTGAAGAGCTGTTATCCCGTCTGAAAGAAACCGAACTAAACAATGAGTGGAAAATGTTGAATCTGCTCATTTACTGTTGTCCATTTAAAGATGAAGTAGACAGTGTGTTGAACTGGATTGAAGGGTTATCGGTTGGTGAGTTATATGAGACCTTATCAAAGTATGTAAAGGTATTTCCAAGCCATATGGAGGATTACCGTAACCGCGTAGTATTTTTACTCTCCGAGTGGAACCGCCAGTACTTTAGCCAATGCAATCCTGCGATTTTGAGAAAACTGCAGCAGCATGCGGATGCCAAGAACATGGAGCTTAATGGACTGGACACTGCGGATTTCGTGAACAAGACGACCAACGGATTTTACTTCATGCCTACGGATGGGCTTAAGAAGCTCGTACTGATTCCACAGTATCATTTTCAGCCTGCTAATATTATCTATTGCTACGGTGAATTAACGATCTGCCATTATGCGGCGTGGATATCGATGGAGAATGAGGAAATCTCCCCTTTTATGTACAGAGCGATCCGTAGTCTGAGTGAAAAAAGCCGGCTAAAAATCCTCCAAGCCCTGAGTGGTGGCCGTAAGACGTTTACCGAAATTGTTAAGCATGCGGGGATCTCGAAGGGGATTGTGCATGATCATATTTTTAATCTTCGTTGTGCAGGTTTACTTCATGCCTATATTGAAGGGGAGAATGTCACCGGATACAGTCTGCGTCTTGAAGGCATTCATCGGATGAATGAGCAGCTATTCGAGTATTTGAAATAATGATTTTTTAAAAATATAACCGCCTGAAAGCCAGGACTTCTCTTATGCAGAGAGGGTTTTGGCTTTTTTTATTTGTTTTAATTATCGCCTAATTCTGTTTATGGAGAATTTTTTTGAAGTTCTCTCTTTACAGAACTAAAAAACCTTTCTATAATGAACATCAGATGTTATTCATACTTAACGGGTAGGAATTATAGTTATTATTCTATTCAGAGAGAAAAGGGAGATAGGTACATGAGAAAAAATGCGATTGTAATCACTTCATTACTGCTTACGGGGTCACTGTTACTTTCTGCTTGCGCTAACAACAGTAATAACGAATCCTCATCCGCAAACAATGCGGCTGCAGTCTCCAATTCAACCAATGTGGAAGCAACCACTGCACCAGAGATCGTTCCTGCGGGTGCTCTAAGCGAACCTTTTACTGCCACGGATTTATCCAAACTTCCAGCGGTGGCCCAGAAACGTACAGATACCATTATCGTCGGGCTTACGGACCCAAGCGGAGCGTTCACTCCTTATTTTCAACAAAGTGGTTATGATGGCAATGTCTCTTCACTGCTATACGCTTCTCTCGTAACTGTTGATGACAAAGGCGTTCCAACGCCGGAACTTGCGGAGAGCTGGGATGTTTCGGATGATCAGCTTACATACACTTTCCACTTGAGAAAAGATTTGAAATTCAGCGACGGTTCACCGTTAACAGCGGATGATGTGGCATTTACATGGACGATCCAATACGACAAATCGTATGATGGTAGCTCCCAGCTTCCATCGCTAAATGTTAAAGGCGGCAAAGCCTATAAGGAAGGTACATCCCCTACAGTTGAGGGCATTAAAGTAATTGATCCACAGACGATCTCAGCAACCCTTGAGCAACCAAACGCAACGGCGCTGGTACAGCTCGGCTCGAATGTACTGTCGAAAGCTTACTATGGCAAGGACTATAAAATTGGAAATCTTGAATACATTAAAAAGCTGCATGAGAAGCCACTTGGCGATGGACCTTACAAGCTGGAAAAATTTATTCCAGGTCAAGAAGTGCGTTTTGTAGCAAATGAGAATTATTTCAAAGGTAAACCAAAGACGGAGCATTTCATCTACAAAACTACGGAAGGCGACGTATGGCAGTTCGTAGAAACTGGTGAAGTGGACTACGCTTCCTTTAGTGCGACAGACGAGAATATCGAGAAGCTGAAAGCACTCGGTTTTGTGAATATTATTCCTTACACTCCAAGCACCTATGGTTACTTGCAAGTTAACCTGAAGCATGAGCAGCTCAAGGATAAGCTTGTACGTCAAGCTATTGTGTACGGTTTGGATCGTCAGAGTATTTATGTGGATGCAGCACAAGGTGCAGGGTCTATTGCCAACATCCCGGCATCGCCGATTTCCTGGTCTTACACTGAGGAAGGTATTAATCCTTACAAATATGATCCGGAAAAAGCAAAACAATTACTCGATGAAGCTGGGTGGACGGTAGGCGCGGGGGGAATCCGTGAAAAAGATGGCAAACCGCTGTCCATCCATTACCTCGGTTCGAAGAGTAAAAACACAGATATTTTCATCGCTGTAGCTAAAGAGAATTTTGAAGCGCTGGGTATCGAATTCCAGCCTGAGGTTTTCGCAGACTTTAACTCACTGGTATCGAAAGTAGAAGGTGGGGACTACGATCTCGTATCCTTCTCCACAAGCATGTTGACTGATCCGTCTGACGGGTTCATGCAATTCTTCGATGGAGAAATCACAGATTATGAAAATCCGAAATTCCTGGAGCTGTACAACAAAGCCTTGGCCACTACTGATATTGAGGCGCGCAAAGCGGTATATAAAGAGCTGTATCAGCTTTTCAATGATGAACTGCCTATTATTTTTACAAGTTATAAAAAGACAGTATACGCCTATAACGGACGTATTGAGAATCTATCGGTCAGCCCGTTCATCGGTCTTGCTGGCAGTCTGCCAACTTGGAGCCTGAAATAAATAAACCAGTGTCCCCTGCCCTGACTGGATTCAAGGGCAGGGGACGAATCATAAGGAGTCTGTCATGAGCGCTTATTTATCGAAAAGACTGTTGTACATGGTCATCATCTTATTTGCGGCATCATTATTGATCTTCTGTCTGTATGCTTCAACTCCCGGTGACTTCATAACCGGAAATATTAAATTGACCGCTGAACGCAAAGCTGAGCTGCGTGAAATCTACGGCTTAAATAAGCCTGTGCTTGAACGGTATGGGATCTGGATGAAGAATGCGCTGCATGGTGATTTCGGGTATTCCTTAGCCCAACAAAAGCCTGTGCTGCAGCTTTTTAATGATTATATTTGGAATTCCTTTCTGCTGGCTGCCGTATCTACGTTTCTGACGTGGGTGATTGCGGTCATTATTGGCGTCATCTCGGCCTATAAGCAATATTCCTGGTTCGATACACTCGTGATGATCGCTATATTCGCAGCCATGTCGCTACCGTCATTTTTTATAGGCTTATTCCTGATCAAAATCCTGGCCGTCGATCTCAAGTGGCTGCCTCCAGGTGGAATAATCACCACGGGTAGTAATGCTACGGGTTTGGCTTACTTTAAGGAGATCGTAACGCACATGACCCTTCCGGTTGTGGTTATGACCCTTCTGGGATTAGGTTCGCTCACTCGTTATTTCCGCAGCAATATGATCGATGTCTTAAAACAGGATTATATCCGTACGGCACGCGCCAAAGGCCTGAAAGAACGCAAGGTGCTCTTTACACACGCCTTACGTAATGCCTTGCTGCCCGCAATTACACTGGTTGGTTTTGAGCTTCCGGCACTATTTGGCGGATCACTTATTATTGAGAAAATATTCAATTGGCCTGGGATTGGCCAACTGTATATGCAGTCCTTCGGACTAAGGGACTATCCTTTGCTGATGGGCTTTACGATGTTTATTGCCATACTTACCGTCATAGGAACGTTGCTTTCGGATGTTTTGTACCGGATTGCCGATCCTAGAGTTCGGCTATAGAGAGGAGGAAGCTGACGTGGCAGTTCAAAGTAATGTAGCTGGGATTGCGAAGCCGCAGACCACCAAAGGAAAATCCTCTTTATTCCGGCAATCCATGCGGAGGTTGCTGAAGAACAAGCTGGCGGTATCCGGATTTGTGGTGGTGATCTTTATGTTTGCGCTTTGTTTTATTGGTCCGCTGTTCTCACCCTATACGGATAACAAAATTAATATGGCTATGATGAACAAGGCGCCCAATATGAAGCATTGGCTGGGCACTGATGCATTGGGCAGAGATATTCTGACCCGGGTAATGCAGGCGGGGCGCATTTCACTGACCGTGGGACTAGCGTCAATGGTTCTTTCGGTGTTTATCGGTGCTCTTTTGGGGGCTATTGCTGGGTATTACCGCGGTATTGCCGATCAAATCATAATGCGGATTGCGGATCTTCTGTTGACGGTTCCGAGTCTGCCACTGCTCTTTATTTTTGGTGCGTTATTATCGGAGTGGAAGATCCCAACGGATTATCGGATGTATATCGTTATGCTGATGCTTAGTATTGTTAGCTGGCCGGGTATGGCACGTATGGTACGGGGGCAAATGCTTAGTCTGCGTGAACGTGAGTTTATGCAGGCGGCGGTAGTATTAGGCCTCCGTGACCGGCGTAAATTGTTTAATCATTTGCTGCCGAATATCGTTCCGTTGCTGATTGTTATGGCTACCCTTAACATCGGTGGTGCTATATTGAGTGAATCGGTTCTTAGCTTTTTTGGACTAGGTGTTATGCCGCCAACTCCAACCTGGGGCAATATGATTGATGCTGCGAATAATATGATCGACTTTCAGGATCGGCCGTGGTTGTGGATTCCACCAGGGTTATCGATCTTTGCGACAGTGATCGCGATCAATATCTTTGGGGACGGACTCCGGGACGTGCTTGATCCTAAACAGAAGAGGTAGGTGACCCTCAGATGAGTGATTTAATGAATATAGACGGTCTAAGTACATACTTCTTCACGGAAGAAGGAAAAGTGAAAGCCGTTGATGATGTAAGCTTCCGTGTTCGCGAGGGAGAGACGGTATGTATCGTTGGAGAATCGGGCTGCGGCAAAAGCGTGACCGCGATGTCCATCATGGGGCTTGTTGAGGAACCCGGGGGCAAGGTAGCCCAAGGGAAAATTGATTTTCAGAGTGAAGATTTGTTGAAAATGGACAAAAACACACTGCGGACCATCCGCGGGAATGAGATCGCGATGATCTTTCAGGAGCCCATGTCCTCCCTTAATCCTGTAATCAAGATCGGTGAGCAAATCATGGAGCCGCTGATTGTACATTTGAAGATGAACAAGAAACAGGCGCGCATCCGGGCGATTGAACTGATTAAGCAGGTAGGCATATCACGACCAGAGCAAATTGCTGATAGTTACCCGCATGAATTAAGTGGAGGTATGCTGCAGCGGATTATGATTGCTATTGCCATTGCCTGCAGTCCAAAGCTATTGATTGCTGATGAACCGACTACGGCGCTGGATGTAACGATTCAAGCGCAAATTCTGGATATGCTGCGTGAAATTAAAGATAGCTCGGGCATGTCCATTCTACTAATCACCCATGATCTTGGCGTAGTGGCAGAGATGGCCGATTATGTGATTGTTATGTATTCCGGAAAGATTGTGGAGGAGGGTGAAGTTGTTGAATTGTTCAACAACCCCAAACATCCCTATACAAAAGGGCTGCTCAAATCGAAGCCGGTAATCAATCAGCGACAGGATGAGCTGTATTCCATACCAGGTCAAGTGCCAAATCCGCTTGAGCTGGTGCCGTCTTGTTATTTTCATGACCGCTGTGAGCATTGCATGCCTGTATGTGTCAGCCAGCAGCCCCAGCTTAAAGAGGTGGCCAGCAGACAAAAGGTAGCTTGCTGGTTGTATGAGGAGGCGGTTGTTCATGCCTGAAGCACTGCTTGAGGTCAATCATTTAAAGAAATATTTTCCTGTTACTAAGGGGCTGCTTAACCGAACCGTTGGGCATGTAAAGGCTGTTGACGATATTAGCATCACACTTCAACCTGGGGAAACGTTTGGGCTTGTAGGGGAATCTGGGAGCGGCAAAAGTACAGTCGGACGGACGATTTTACGGCTAACGGATAAAACGGCAGGTGAGATCAAGTTCAAAGGGATAGACATTCACTCCCTGTCGCCCGCTGAATTGCGCAATATTAGACCCCAAATGCAGTTGATCTTCCAAGATCCTTATAGCTCACTTAACCCACGGGTTCGTATAGGTGATGCCATTGGTGAAGCTTTACTGGATCATGGTTTATGCTCAAGATCCGAGGTGCGAGATCTGGTGCTTGAAGCCCTAGCGGCTTGCGGGTTATCTTCTTATCATATTGATCGCTTTCCGCATGAATTCTCCGGGGGGCAGCGGCAGCGGATCGGGATCGCCCGTGCGCTTGTTTTGAATCCTGAGCTGATCATTGCAGACGAACCAGTTTCAGCACTGGATGTTTCCATCCAAGCACAGATTATTAATTTATTCAGTAAGCTCCAGCAGAGTCGAGGGTTAACGTATTTGTTTATCTCCCATGACTTGAGTGTTGTGGAGCATTTGTGTTCAAGAATCGGTGTCATGTACCTGGGCTCTATGATGGAGACGGCTTCAAGAGATGAACTGTTTAAGAATCCGCTCCACCCGTATACCAAAGCGCTGCTGTCGGCTGTTCCGATTCCTATTCCAAAGCTGAAAAGGGAAAGAATTGTACTTAAGGGAGATATTCCGAGTCCGGTAAACCCGCCTTCTGGCTGTAAATTCCATACCCGTTGTCCCTTTGCGCAAGAGGTTTGCAGATCTGAAATCCCGGTATTTCGTGATGTTGGCAGTAACCATTTTGTAGCTTGTCATTTAGTTTAATCGTTGTCACAAATATAGCAATGATTTACTCCTAAGACATGAATAATTAATGTTGAATTGTATAATAATACAATTTGACCTTATTTTTGCCTGGGCTCAAAAGTCGTGAGAGGTTTCAAAGCCAGGTCAATGGGGTAATTAGAGAGTGGTTAGGTTAGGCGTACATATCTAATCGGTCTAGTATAAAATCCCTACTTAGGAGGAATCATCGTGAATACAACAGTACGTTTGACAGAAAGATCCGGCTCCACTTCTTCACAGCGCAGAAAAGGCTTTGTACCGGTAGTCGTGTACGGTGCAGGTTCAGATAGCCAGTCCTTTACAGCGGATGCTAAGACAATTTCAGGTATTTTAGCCAGCAACCCACGGGCTGTTCTTACTTTGGAATTGCCAGACTCGGGCAAAAAGAACGTGGTTATTCAAGAAATCCAACGTCAGCCAATTTCCAAACAACTGCTGCACATTGATTTTCAGCAGATTGATATGAAGGCCAAATTGGATACAAAAGTAGCGTTCCACTTTACAGGTGAACCGGTAGGTGTGAAGAGCGGCGGCGTGCAACAAATCGAATTGCATGAGCTGGATATTCGCACACTTCCAGATAAAATAGCTGCATCCTTTGAAGTGGATATCAGTGGACTAGATATTGGTGATCAATTGCTGGTATCTGATTTGCCGAAGCATGAAGGCTGGGAAGTATTGACGCCTGAGGACACATTGATTGTCCGTATTTCACCTCCAGCAGCGCAAGAGCCAACAGAAGAAGATACTGCTGAACCCGCTGTAGCTGAAACTTCTGGCGAAGATAAAGCAGAATAGTATAGAGATAAATAGTAAAGAGCAGATAGAATCCTTGTAAAGGAGCTGTCTGCTCTTTTTGTTTTGTCTTCATAAATATGAATTCATAAAAATGATGCTGGTCTTTCGTATGATTTCTCAAATGGCAATTTTGGTTGTTTCGCCTCATTTAGTTAAAAATTTACATAAAATCGTTGACGAATGGGTTTCTAAGCCTGAAAATGAGGACAATTACCATGGTAAAATATTCAAAAGTCCCTGTTATTGCTGTTTGAAAACGCTTTAGTTTTTATGCTTCAAAGAACTCTTATTGCCTAGTTCATCATGATTAAGAGGAGGAAAGTTATGAAGATGAGGAAGCTGTTTTCGATCTTAATGACAAGTTTGCTGGTGCTTGGGGTAGCTCTACCCTTTGGTGGAAAAGCGAATGCAGATGCTGCAAGTGACGCTTCAAATCGTGCTTTAATCTGGCTGAAGGCCCAGCAGGATGCAACAGCGGGGTATGCTTTTGAGGGACTGGTAGATAGCTTTGAAGATTTCTGGGGACCAAACAACCCCAAACAGATTGTATACACATATGATCAAGCGGTTGCAGCTATCGCCTTTATTGTAAAGGGTGAACGGACGCGGGCAGAGCAGGTTTTGAACAAAATGCGGGACATTCAAGATCCATCAGGCTTCTGGCTGAATTCTTATTGGTATAACAACGGCTTCGGAGAAGAAATCCGTAAACATGTGGGACCCGTTGTATGGATGGCAATGGCTGCTATGGCTTATGAGAAGCAATATAATGATTCACGGTATCGTCCAATGGCGCTCAAAGCACTAGATTGGAGTTTACAGTATAAAAAGGCTAATGGCAGTATCGCAGGGGGATGGAGTGGTTGGAGTAATTCCGATGAGCCTTGGAGCTCAACCGAGCACAATATCGATATTTACCGGGTATTGCAGTATTATGCTTCGGTGGATTCCTCAAAGGCAGCTACTTATAACAGTGCGGCTTCTGGAGTCAAAACCTTCCTGGATAATTATGTGTGGGATGACACAGTCAAACGTTTCAAGGGGGGCTGGAAAAACGATACAAATCTGATCGACCCCAAAATACCTTTAGACGTGAATCCTTGGGGAGTATTAGCTTTAGGCGTATCCGGAACACATAACTACGGCGCAAGCTTAACCTATGTGGAAAATGCCTCCGGCACCCCGGGAACACTTGCGAATCCGCGTTACAAGCAGACGCTTACTTACAATGATGCTGGGAATACGCTCACCGGATATGATTTTGACTGGACAGATGAAGTATTGCCAGCGTATGACGATAACGGAAATCAAATTGGCAATACGGGTGCTGACGTATGGTTTGAAGGAAGCGCATTCATGTCGCTCGCTTATTATCTGCAAGGCAATGCCTCAAAGGCAGACGCTATTAATACAGAGATTATTAAAAAACAAGGCACAAGCGGTGCTTCGCTTGGGGGTATTCCCTACTCGCTGAAAGGGTCCAGCAACAGTTATTGGGTGATGGCGCAGCAAAACTGTGTTTCCAGCACAGGTTGGTTAATAATGTCCCTGCACCGGTTTAATCCATTCACAGGTCAATATTTGACGGGTGGTGGTAATACTGGGGATACAACCGCGCCAACCGCTCCCGTTAATCTAACGGTAACCAGTAAGACGGATACAGGAGTTAGCTTAAGCTGGTCCGCTTCTACCGATAATGTTGGCGTTACAGGTTATATTGTTTATCGCGGAACACAGCAGGTGTCCACTGTGGGGGGAACTACAGCTACTGTTAGTGGACTTACTCCAAGCACAGCCTATACGTTTACAGTAAAAGCCACGGATGCAGCAGGTAATTTATCCTCCGCTAGTAATACCGCAACAGTTACTACTAATCCCACTGGAGGCAGCGGAGGCGGTGATCATGTGACGGCTGACTTTACAGCAGGGGTAACGAGACTTTCTGCTACAGAGGCGAGTATCTATATTACACCTGTAACCAGTGCCCTTTATGTAGATGTGCATTACAAGATTAACGGGGGTTCCCAGCTTAATTACAGGATGACTAATAACTCAGGAACATGGAAGCAGACGGTGAGTGGATTAAGCGCTGGCAGCAGTATTGAGTACTGGTTCACTTACGAAAAATCCGGCCCGCAATATGATTCAGCACATTATACTTTTGTTCAGTAAGATTAGCAGATCGTAAAAATCATTCTAAGAGAAGGCTGTTCCATGCTGCTATTTAAAGCGGCGGGGGCAGTCTTTTTTTGTGGAAAAAATAGTGAATGACCGTTAAATCCTTCTCAAGACGGAGGTCTGCTCTTAAGGTATGCTTTAAAATCTTTGGGGGAGACGTTAGGACACGATGGTTACTAGCGTAGATAGGTATGAGGGGAGTTTAATTTATTGGTTTTACAACGTAACAGTGTTATGTTACGATGGCTTCAAGGAGTGATAAGCATGGAAGAGGATTTGATCTCAAAGAAGCAGCTATTGGATTTAACCGGTATATCTTATGGGCAATTGTACCGCTGGAAGCGGAAGCAGTTGATTCCAGAGGAATGGTTTATCCGTAAATCTACGTTTACTGGACAGGAGACTTTTTTTCCAAAAGACATGATTTTGTCCCGTATCGATAATATTGTGAATATGAAAGATGGACTTTCTTTGGATGAAATGGCTGATAAGCTATCAGATAAGGCTTCTTTTGACAGAGTAAGTGTATCTGCTGCGGAAATTATAGAACGTAACATTGTTTCGTCGATGACGCTGGCGAAATTTGGAGAGAGGCTCGGTGTCAAGAATGGATATAGCTTCGATCAACTCACTTATTTATTGGCTGTAGATCGCCTGCTTAGTGCAGGGGAGATGAGTATGGAGGAAGCAGAGCTGCTGTTTCGAACCTTAATGGATAAAGCCTCCAATCTTGAGAGTGGCAGCTGGGAGTTATTTTTTATCCGCAAAATGGGGGTGTCATCCTTTATTCTGGCTCAGGCACCAGCGGAGTTATGGTTCGATGAAGGGGTAAAGCTGGTCAGTAAAATACTAAGTGCAGATGTAATAGAACAATTGAAAGGTAAGCTTGCTTTTAAGCTTGTTGAATAGGGGGTTAGTGTAATGGACAAACGAGAGCTGCCGGATCTGATTATAAACGGAGTCAGCGGGGGGGCAGGAGGTACTTATAACAGCGTGCGAATCGATGGTGTAGGCAAAGTAACGGGACCTATCGTGACGCGAATTTTTAAAGGAAACGGGCATATGAATTTGAAGAATGATCTCTCGGCGGAAGAAGCGGAATGCAATGGAACGATGAAAGTGCTGGGCCATTTGCGTTTTAACTCCCTAAAAGTGGACGGAATGATTACTGTCGGGGAGAGCATTCGGGGAGAAAGCTGCACACTTCATGGAATGCTGAATATCAAGGGTGATTGTGAGCTTGAGGATTTTGCGGGGGAAGGAAGCTTTAGTGTCGGAGGTTTACTTAGTGCAGGACATGTAGACTTCAAACTGCAAGGGCAGGGAAAGGCGCATGAAATTGGTGTGGAGAGTCTAGTGATCCGGCAAACGAATAGTGGAGTCTGGAGCAAAATGTTAAGTGGAATCATCCCTAAATTAAGATCGGAGCTGCGGGCTCGGACTATTGAAGGAGATTTTATTGATTTGGAATATACAACGGCTGATGTTATCAGGGGCAATATTGTGATTGTAGGTCCAGGCTGTACTGTCGAACGGATAGAGTATCGTGATCAGATCACAGTACATCCTGAAGCAAAGGTTGGAAAGGTGGAGAAGATCGGTGACTGAAGAAACAATTCGGAGTAATTTGAAAATAATGGGCACAACGACCTCAGCGGGAGGCTTTTTTCGGGATATTAAGGTTACTGGGGAAGGTCATTTTGCAGGGGATGTAGATTGTGAGAAGCTGAGCCTGACTGGAAATGCCAGGGTAGATGGAAACCTGCTAATGACCAAAATGAAAATAACCGGTGAGATGACACTTATGGGTAATCTTGAAGGTGATTCCTTGCGGGGGCAGGGGGAAATTAAAGCAGCCTCCGTAAAAATCGACGATATTCATCTTAACGGTAATTTGGAGGTTAATGGTAATTGTGAAGGTGAACATCTGCGTATTTCAGGCGCTCTCAATGTGGCAGGACTGCTAAGTGCGGAGCAACTGGAGATCAATTTATATGGTCTAAGTAGAGCGAAAGAGGTTGGAGGCAGTGCTTTAACGATCAAAAAAAGCAAGACCGGAAAATTCCTGCATTTGATGAAGCAGAATCCTAAAGTGCTTTTTGAGGCTGGGCTCATTGAAGGCGATACGATAGAGCTGAATAATACAAAAGCAAATATTGTCAGAGGAGATCGGGTAATCATCGGTGTGGACTGTGAGATTGATACTGTGGAATACCGTAGTGCTTTGGAGATTCACAAGAATGCAATAGTGAGGCATCAAGTAAAGCTGTAACACATAGTTATAGATCTTTTGACAATGGGGAGTGGAATAAATGAGTGCTGCCAAAGCGCCCAATCTGGGCATTGTAATCGCAGGTCTGCTGTTGGGAATACTGATGGCCTCCATGGACAGCACCATCGTTGCTACAGCAATGGGCAATATTGTTGGGGAACTAGGCGGTATGGACAAATTTGTCTGGGTAACATCAGCTTATCTCGTAGCTGAGATGGCGGGGATGCCTATCTTTGGCAAGCTGTCTGATATGTATGGGCGTAAAAAGTTTTTTGTTTTTGGGATTATTGTATTTATGGCGGGTTCAGCGCTTTGCGGGACGGCAGATACGATTACTCAGCTGGCTGCTTATCGGGCGATTCAGGGAATTGGAGGCGGCGCGCTAGTGCCGATTGCTTTTGCCATAATGTTCGACGCCGTACCGCTGGAGACACGGGGCAAGCTGGGCGGTGCATTTGGTGCGGTATTTGGATTATCAAGTATTTTTGGTCCATTGCTAGGCGCGTATATCACCGATCATATTGCTTGGCAGTGGATATTTTATATTAACTTACCGCTTGGACTGTTGGCTTTTGTGATGGTCGTTTTCTTTTATAAAGAGTCACATGAGCATTCCAAACAACCTATTGATTGGCTGGGTGCGGGCACATTGCTGGGCTCTGTCATCTGCTTAATGTTTGCGTTGGAGCTGGGTGGAAAAGAATACGCTTGGGGCTCATCGATGATCCTCGGCTTATTTGCAGCTTTTGCTATATTGGCGGCAGTGTTCCTTTTTGTAGAGACGAGAGCGAAAGAGCCGATCATTTCCTTTGCGTTATTCAAAAAAAGACTGTACGCCGTCAGCATTCTGTGCGCGCTATTTAGTGGTGCTGCATTTATCGTGGCTTCCGTATATATCCCGATCTTTATCCAAGGTGTATTAGGGGGTTCGGCTACCAATTCGGGACTTGTCCTGCTGCCGATGATGGTCGGCTCAGTAATTACCGCCACAACGGGAGGATTCCTGATGGCAAAAACCAGTTACCGCAATCTGCTGATTCCTACGTTTGTACTTTTGGTGATCGGCACAGGACTGGTAGCAACGCTTACTCCGGAAGCTTCACGTCTCTTGGTTACCTTGTATATGATTTTAATCGGATTAGGCATTGGCGCTTCCTTCTCTGTGTTAAGCACGGCAGCCATTCATGGTCTGACTGCGCAGCAACGCGGCTCCGCCAGCGCAACACTGAATTTCATTCGTTCGCTTGGCATGACCATCGGAATAACCACATTTGGCATTATTCAAAGCCATTATTTCTCGGGCAGTCTAACTAAGTTGCTCACAGCAAATGGAGGAGGAGCTGCTTCTGCGGGGGCTGCTGGGGTTATGGATTTTAAAGATCCGCATTCCCTGCTGTCGCCTGAGACTAGAGCACTGATTCCACCGGAAATTTTGAGCAAAATTACAGAGGGACTTTCCTCTTCCATTGCGAACACCTTCGCTTGGGCGGTTATTCCTGCTGCGTTAGCTTTGCTGGCCTCCTTTTTTATGGGGCGCCAGAAAATGGATGCCTCCGCGGAGGGGAAAGATCAGACGCCCGGGCATTAGGCTGTGGCGAAAGGCGCGGGCATTCGAATGACGAGCGGAATGTAGTGCGCATTATGCGGAATGCAGTGAATTGGTTGTAAACAAACTAGGGTTGTAAAGTGATGGAGCAGCTTCTCATTTGAGAGGCTGCTTTTTTATGTGTGGTTGGGAGTACAAATGAGCATGAACCCTCGAAGTAAAGGAGCTGAGTTCGAAGGTTGAGTAAATGCGATGAATCCGGAAAATAAGAGCATCTGAGTCCGATAGCATGAGGGAATGTCATGGATTCAAGAATGAGTCAGACTGCATGAGGGAATGCGATGAATTCTTGATAGAAGTGCGCCTAAGAATGATGCGTGGAGTGTTGCGGACCGTATAGTCGCTATTGCTGATTTTTTAGCTACTTTGCCGTAGTTTCGGACTGTATAGCTCTTATCGGTATGCATATGCTCGTATTTGGGCTATATTTGTGTGGATAGCTGCACCTGAGTCCGATAGCGTGAGCAAATTTGATGGATCCAAGAATGAGTCCGACAGCGTGAGGGAAAGCGATGGATCTCCGAAATAAGTGTATCTGGATCCGACAGCGTGAGCAAATGTGATGGATACGTGATAGTAGGGTGCCCAAGAATGATGGATGGAGTGTAGCGGACCGTATAGTCACTATTACTGATTTTTGAGCTACTTTGCCGTAGTTTCGGACTGTATAGCTCTTATCGGCATGAATTTGCTCACATTTGGACTATATTTGAGTGAATAGCTGCACCTGAGTCCGATAGCACGAGGAAAAGCGCTGAATTCCGGAAATAAGTGCATCTGGGTCCGATAGCGTGAGCAAATGTGATGGATCCAAGAATGAGTCAGACAGTATGAGGGAATGCGATGTATTCTCGTTAGAAGAGTTCCTGATTTAGCTGCATGAAGTGTGTTGCGGACCGTATAGTCACTATTGCTGATTTTTGAGCTACTTTGCCGTAGTTTCGGACTGTATAGCTCTTATTGCCACGGATTTGCTCGCAGTTGGACTATATTTGTGTGAATAGCTGCACCTGAGTCCGACAGCACGAGAAAAAGTGTTGAATTCCGGAAATAGCTGCACCTGAGTCCGATAGCGTGATCAAATGTGATGGATCCAAGAATGAGTCCGACAGCATGAGGGAAAGCGATGGATCTCCGAAATAAGTGTATCTGGATCCGACAGCGTGAGCAAATGTGATGGATACGTGATAGCAGGGTGCCCAAGAATGATGGATGGAGTGTAGCGGACCGTATAGTCACTATTACTGATTTTTGAGCTACTTTGCCGTAGTTTCGGACTGTATAGCTCTTATCGGCATGAATTTGCTCATATTTGGACTATATTTGAGTGAATAGCTGCACCTGAGTCCGATAGCACGAGGAAAAGCGCTGAATTCCGGAAATAAGTGCATCTGGGTCCGATGCCAAAACTATGAAGTGTGAAAGACCATAACAAATGAAGAGGACAAAGCGCACCATAGTTGATGTAGCGGACGAAGAGGACAAAGCGCACCATAGTTGATGTAGCGGACGAAGAGGACAAAGCGCACCATAGTTGATGTAGCGGACGAAGAGGACAAAGCGCACCATAGTTGATGTAGCGGACGAAGAGGACAAAGCGCACCATAGTTGATGTAGCGGACGAAGAGGACAAAGCGCACCATAGTTGATGTAGCGGACGAAGAGGACAAAGCGCACCATAGTTGATGTAGCAGACATAGCGACCCTTAACAAAGCATATCCATCAGCGGCAGGATGACGGAAATTTCCGTCATCCTGCCGCTTTTTATAAGCCCAAAGGCATGTAGGCTCTCCATCACTAGACCCATAGCGATTAGGTAGAAAATGGTCGAAATAGATGCGAATTTGGTTCACAAGCATCAGACGGTTCTCCAGTGAGGCCGTTCTGTGATCTATCTCGTCATACGTAAAGGTTCTGATACTATGAAAACGTAATCAAAATCTGGGTATAGGAGATTCCGACATGGGGGTACCTTCTGGTGAATTACTTCCCAGCGTCGATCCGGTTCATCGATCCCGCTGGAAGATGAAGAACAAACATAAGTTGTTCTTCATGGCTTTTCCGTTTCTTGTTGTCACCTTTATTTTCTATTATCTGCCGATCAGCGGATGGATTTATGCATTTTATGATTTCATTCCCGGAATACCGTTGTCTGACACGCCATATGTCGGGTTGAAATGGTTCAAGACGATTGTATCCAATCCAACACAGACCGCAGAGGTTGTGCGCGTGCTGAAGAACACTCTTGCCATGAGTTCACTTGGACTAATTACCTCGATATTTCCAGTGATCTTTGCGATTTTCCTGACCGAAATTAAGTCAGGCTGGTATCGCAAGATGGTGCAGACGCTAACCACGATTCCGAACTTTATCAGCTGGATTCTGGTATATGCATTGGCCTTCTCGTTGTTTTCCGTTGATAACGGGGTCATCACACACATTTTAGTGCAGCTTGGAATCGTTGATGAGGGTTATAACTTTTTAGCCTCCAGCTCAAATATTTGGGTCACGATGATCATTTGGTATTGGTGGAAATCGTTAGGCTGGGGTGCCATTCTCTATCTTGCTGCAATCGCAGGCATTGATCAGGAGTTGTATGAAGCCGTAGAGGTGGATGGTGCAAGCCGGTTCCGTAAAATCTGGCATATTACCATTCCGGGTCTTATCCCAACCTTCTTTGTCCTACTGCTGCTCTCCATAGGTAACCTGGTCAATAACGGGATGGAGCAGTACTTTGCCTTTCAAAATGCGATGAATAAAGATTCCATAGAAGTGCTGGATCTTTATGTATACAATATTGCGTTCGCTAACAACTTTCCGTTTGCCACAGCTGTCAGTATGCTGAAGTCGGTCGTTAGTGTAATTCTACTGTTCGCGGCAAACACATTATCCAAGATGGTGCGTGACGAATCTATCATTTAAGGCAGGGGTGATCCCATTTGAGAAAGAAAAAACTAACTTCTGGAGAATTAATCTTTCAAATTATTATCTACACACTCTTTGGATTGTTCACCCTGTCATGCATTTATCCATTCTACTATTTGTTCATTAATACGATCAGTTCGAATGATCTTAGCGCAGCAGGGTATATCAAATTTTATCCAAGGCAGATCCATTTTGATAACTATAGTAAGGTTCTAAGAATCAGTGGTTTAGGTCATGCGGCTACAGTCTCTATTTATAGAACAGTTGTTGGTACTTTGCTCACCGTTGGATCTTCGGCATTTCTTGGGTACTTGTTCACCAAAAAGGAAATGTGGGGCCGGAGTATTTGGTACCGCAGTGTTGTAGTTACGATGTATTTCAGCGCAGGGCTGATCCCATGGTATATCACCATGCATAACTTGCATCTGACTAATAATTACCTGGCTTATATTTTGCCAACCATTATTACTCCTTTTAATATCATTTTGGTCAAAACCTTCGTCGAGGCTATTCCTCCCTCACTTGAGGAGTCGGCGTCAATGGATGGAGCAGGTTACTTCCGGGTGTTCTGGAGTATCATTGTTCCTCTTACGACACCAATCTTGGCTACGATTACGATTTTCTCAGCGGTGAATCAGTGGAATGCCTTTATTGATACGGCGTTTCTGATGACAGATACGAAATACTTTACGCTCCAGTTCTTATTATGGCGTTATTTGAACGAATCCAGCTCGCTCGCAGCCTTAATTCGTAATTCGCCAGATATGGCCGCTAGTGCAGCGAATATGCAGACTCCAACCTCTGTGCGGATGACTGTAACGATGATCGTCGTATTGCCGATTTTGATCGTGTATCCGTTCTTCCAACGCTTTTTCGTCAAAGGAATTATGATCGGTGCGGTTAAAGGCTGATGGGTTGCCGCTCTGGACCAGAACTGGGTTTTCCTCTGCAATAAGCAGAGTTGAACTATAAGTGAAGAGATGAAAGGGAGGGTATAAAGCAATGAGAATAAGAAGAGCATCGCTTGTCATGCTATCCGTAATCCTGGTCTTCGTTCTTGCAGCATGTGGCGGGGGGAATAATACGGCTAACTCGGGCAAAAACACGAGCACAGAGAAACCTACGTCGGCTGCCACGAATGCCCCGGCGGAAGAGACAGCAGCACCGGATGACGGAGCGCTTGATCATTCCAAGCCGCTGAAGCTGACTGTATTCTCAACAACCGCTAACTATGCCGGTCCACAGACCGGATGGTTTGCAAAAATTATCAAGGATAAGTTCAACATCGAAATGGACATTGTAGCTTCAAACCTGACTGGTGGAGATACCAAAATCTCTGCAATGATGGCTTCCGGAGATCTTGGAGATATCATCATTTTCGGTGACGACAAGAACCACTATCCAAACGCCATCAAAGGAAAGCTGCTCTTGGACTGGACACAGGACGGTCTTTTGGACAAATACGGAAAAGACATTTCCAGCACTTTTCCAAAAGCTATTGAGAAAGCAAAGGTAGCTTTTGGCGGTGGATCATCAGTCTTTGGTATGGGGAACAGCGTAGCTTCTAACCCATCCGGACCTTCTGAAGGAAAAGATATGACTTGGGGTCCAGACCTGCGCTTTGATCTTTACCAACAAATTGGAGCGCCAGAAATTACAAAGATTGAAGATTATCTGCCTGTGCTGAAAAAAATGCAAGAGCTCGAGCCTAAGAATGAACAAGGCAAAAAAACCTATGCTTTCTCGATGTGGTCTGATTGGGATGGCAACTATAAAATGACATTGGCTAAACAGTTCGCAAACATGATGGGCTATGACGAAATTCCTGATACTGCTGTGTATGTTAAGGCAGATGAAGAAAAGTATTATGACTTCTTATCCGAAGATAGCTGGTACATGAAATCGCTCAAACTGTATTTTGAAGCTAACCAGATGGGGCTGGTTGATCCGGACTCTATGACGCAAAAATTTGACGATGTTGTTGCGAAATACAAAGATGGTCGTCTATTGTTCTCTTGGTTCCCATGGCTTGGAGCTGCTAACTACAATACACCAGAAAGAACAGCCGAAGGTAAAGGTTTTGCGCTGGTTCCGTTCAAAGATGAATTGATGTATTCCACAGGCTTCAATGTTTACGGTGGTAACGGTATTATTGCAATCGGCGCAAAAGCTAAGGAGCCTGCTAGAATTATGGAATTCATTAACTGGATGTACACACCGGAAGGTGCAATGATTTCTGCAGGAAGTGGTACAGCAGTACCTAACGGACCTCAAGGTCTGACTTGGGATATTGATGCAAACGGCAAACCTGCAGTGACTGATTTTGGTTGGAAAGCTTATACTGATCAACAGAATACTCAAGTTCCTGCTGAATACGGCGGGGGTGACTACTACTATGGCTCCAATCAAATGAACTTCTCGTTTGTGGTTCCGGCGATGGTGAATCCAGAGAATAGTGAGCCATTCGATCATAATCTGTGGACAACAACCCTAGAGCGTAACCCATCCAAGCTTGATAGTGACTGGAGAGCGAAAATGGGCGTCCTGACTCCTAAGGAGTATTTTGAGAAAAACAATCTATTGGCTGTAGCACCACAAGGCTTCACTGGCAAAGAACCATTAACCATGGATAAAACAGTGGAACAAAAGAATAAACAAATCGGTACGGTTATTCAACAGATTTCCTGGAAAATGGTCTTTGCTAAAGATCAAGCGGAATACGATAAGTTGAATAAAGAAATGCATGATAAGGTAAATGGTCTTGGGTATTCCGAAGTTATGGATTTCTCGATTAAAAAGGCTGAGGAATTGTTCGAGGCCCGTAAAAGCGTTAAATAAACACGGCTAGTAACTATAAATAAGGCGGGGCGGCGTGGAGGCTGTTCTGCCTTATTCTATTCAATTAAGGATAAATGTGGTATTCTCACATTAATATAAAACGCTTTCAGATAGAAAGAAGAGGATAATCCAGATGGTAAGAGTACCCCTGCGGAGTCATACTCCAGCTGTCAAATCCTTACGTAATACCTTATTTATCTATCTAGTAATCGGAACACTACTTCCGCTTCTCTTAGTAGGATTCGTAACCTACACCTCTATTTACTCCATCCTTTCAGGTAAAATTGGCAACGGGATCAGCGCTAGTCTGAGACAGGAAGCCTCAAGCCTGGAGAATGCCATCGACAATATGGATTTTGCCTCCAAACAGTTTGCTCTGGACGGTCAGATTGTGCAGGAGATGTCCTCATTTATTCAGGAAAAACAGATTTTTCGCAAATCGCAAATGATGAATTCCATCAACCAGAAGATCAATCTAGTCAATTTTACGAACCCTTATATTGGACTTACAGCCTACATTATGCCGGACAGCGATGATCCCGTTCTGTTCACCAACATGAGCGCACGCAGAAATTTTGATATCAGTACATTGCCGTCTTTTATGCGATATAACGGGGCTGACTATTATGGACCACATCCCACTATGTACGCTGTTGGTGATAATCTCGTATTCTCGGAGCAGCGGATTGTCCGTGTGCCGGGCCAGCATAAGCTTTATATTTATTTGGAGACGAATTATAGTTTGTTTCGCAAAATCTTCAATCAGGAGTCCTACGGGATGAAAGTAAATCATCTGCTGGTCAATCAGCAAGGTAATAGTACAAAAGTGATCGATGGCAAACTTCCGCTAAGTATTATTAAAGCTGCGGGAAGCAACTCCAATCTCACCCATGAAACGCTAAGCGGATATCATCTTTTTCGTTACGCGAGTCCTCAGGGCTGGAAACTTATTGCTGTTGTGAAAAAATCAGAATTCAACAGTGAAATTTACTCTTGGTTTTATAAAATGATCTTACTTGCCTTCTCCACCCTTCTTTTTGCCGGATTTCTGGCTTGGATCATCTGGAGGAAAATTTATGGTCCGTTGCGTAAGGTCAACCTTGAAATCAACCGAATGGCGGAAAATGTTACCGCTCCGGTAGCCTATACGAATGTGGAAGAATTTGATTTCGTGCTTACCAACTTTCAGCAGATGAAAAAACAGGTGAATGAGCTGATTGTTGCGGTTGCCCATAATGAGAAACAGAAAAGCCAATTTGAGATTGAGAAGTTGCTCAGCCAGATCAATCCTCATTTTTTGCATAATACCTTAAATACGGTACAGTGGATGGCCCGGCTAAACGGCCAGAAGGAGATCGACAAGCTGGTCACTCTTCTTGTAAAGGTGCTGCATTATAATCTGGGAAAGCAAAGCATCATTGTTACCATTGGCGAGGAAATTGAAGCGATTCGAAATTATATGGAGCTGCAGCGTATTCGTTATGATTATGAATTTGAATTTAACGTTGAAGCTGATGAGGATGTATTGTCTGTGGCTGTCCCGAGATTTTTGCTTCAGCCTCTGGTGGAGAACTCGATTTATCATGGATTAAGCGATAATGGCAAGGTAGATGTTGAGATAACGAAACATGGTGAAGGAGAAGTTCAGTTATGTGTAAAAGATAACGGCGCTGGGATGGATGCAGATACATTAGATCAGCTGTTGTCTGATGATGGAGCGAAAAAACGGGGACTTGGAATTGGTTTTTCATATGTGAACCGGATGCTTAGAACCTATTATGGAGAACAAATGAAACTAGAGATGTTCAGTAAGCCAGGAGAAGGTACGGTTGTATCCATTGTGATTCCGAGGAAAGGTAAGGAGGACTTCGATGATTAAGGCTGTAGTTGTCGATGACGAGAGACTCGTGCGAAAAGGCTTCATTTCCCTGATCGACTGGTCATCCTTAGGGATTGTTATAGTTGGGGAGGCAGGTGATGGTAAATCTGCTTTGGAGCTGCTTCAACAGCAGGAAGTAGATTTATTATTTGTGGATTTGACCATGCCAGGCATTTCAGGCTTCGAGCTTATTAAAATGGTTAGACAACGGTTCGCAGGCATTCGCTGTGTTGTCCTTACTTGTCATCATGAATTTGACTATGTTCAGGAGGCTATGCGTTTAGGAGCCGTTGACTATATTGTAAAAACACTGCTTGAGATGGAAAATGCGGATGAAACCATCAGACGTCTTGTCGATCGTATTAAATGGGAGGACAATACACGGGATGCTCTGGTTCGTGGGGAAAGTAAACGTATGGCTGCTGATAAGGCTCTGCTGTATTTGCCCCTAAATCATCAGTGCAATGAAGAAGAATTATTTCAGCTGTCCAGCGTGAAAAATAATCCGCTTATTACTTTTCATGAAATGTGGATGTCGCCCTTATTGCATCGTTTCTCAATAGATGAGAGCAAACGTGAACTAAAGATCCAGCTATCCGGACGATGGCAGACCGCGCTGATCAGTGGATTGAGAGATCAACCGTTACAGGAATTAGAGGAACAGCTCACTGCGAAATTACGCCGTATTCTATTTTATCATCCTGAACCTGAGGATTTGACCTCATTGAAATATGAAGACATAAAGAAGGAACCAGGGGCTCCCTACTCAAAACAAGAGGCGGATAATCTGCTGGAGCAAGCACAGAATCTAAAGTGGACAATTGATGGAAATGAGTGGGAGAAATTTGTAGCAAACATACTTCAGCAGAAACCCCGTTCTGATCAGTTTCTGGCGTTTGCACACTCTCTAATACAAAGCTGGAGTTCTTTACTATTAAAGCCTGAAGATGCTGCTCAACTGGAAAGGGACATCTCCCATAATCTGAACTGGTGCCATTGGAAGAACTGGCTGCGGCGATTTTCTGATCATGTGGGACGAAGAATGCTGGAACTTGGATTAACTAAAGAGGTTATGTCCTGTCTTATTCGTGCAGTTCGTTATATGCAGAGCCATGCAGGTGACAAAATCAATCAGAGCGACGTAGCAGCCGTCATTAATATGAGCCGTGGTTATTTCAGCCAATGTTTCGCTCGTTTTGCCGGAGAGACATTTGGTGAATGTTTACGGGGAATGCGGCTGGAGCTTGCCAAATCACTGCTGCTGGAGACTACACTTCCCGTCTGTGAGATTGCTTCGCGGTCCGGTTTTGAGGATGATCGTTACTTCAGCAGATTGTTCAGAGAACGTATTGGTAAATTACCAAGTGAATTCCGTGCGGAGGGGAAAAACCAAATATGAAATTTTGGAAATCTATCCTCCTAGTGTTTATGGTCATTGGAATGACATCATGTCGTGACAATATTGGCATTGTAGATTCGGTTGCAAGCCCTCAGGCAGGGGATGAAGCTACTTCTATCGCTTATAGCAAATATGAGGATCCGATTGTGATCCGAGTAGGGTTTAAGGTTCCCGACTCGCGGCTTAATACAGGTGACAGCAACGATAACAATCCAATCACCCGTTATTTAGAGAGCATTACGAATATCAAAGTGGTTCACTCCTGGGAAGCGAAGGGTGAGGATGCTTTTACGCAAAAGGTACAGCTTGCCATTGATAGCAACGATTTGCCTGATGCCATGGTTGTGGATCGGGATCAACTGAAGAAATTAATTGATAATGATATGATTGAAGATTTGACAGAGACTTATAAAATATATGGATCTGAACTTATCAAGGATATGTACAATTCTACAAAGGGGGAGGCATTAGAGGACGCTTCCCGCGATGGTAAACTATATGGATTACCGAATGTAGCTATTGATGCTGACTCTCCCGTGCTGCTCTGGGTACGTCAGGATTGGCTGGAGAAGCTGGAGCTGCAGCCTCCTCAAACTTTTGAAGACATCGAGAAAATTGCCAAAGCTTTTATTGAAAAAGACCCTGATGGAAATGGAAAAAGAGATACCGTCGGTCTAAGCGGCTACAAAAATATCGTATATGGAACTAAACCATTAGTTAATGGTCTGGATGCTGTGTTTAGTGCATTTCACGCTTTCCCCACGAATTGGATTAAGGATAACAACGGCAATATCGTGTATGGCTCCATTACACCAGAGACCAAACAAGCGCTTGCTAAACTTGCTGATTGGTATAAACGCGGGTTGCTGGATCCGGACTTTGCACTATATAAGGAAACTCAGGAGCCTATTATTACAGGTAAATCCGGGATGTTTTTTGGTCCTTGGTGGATGCCTTATTATCCTTTATCAGAGGCAGTGGCTTTGGATACGAAGGCAGAATGGAGAGCATATGCAGCTCCAGTTGACGATTCCGGTAAGTTTGTCGCTCATTTAGCGCCGGTAACAGATCGATATCTTGTTGTGCGTAAAGGGTTTGAACATCCTGAGGCTGTAATCAAGCAATTAAACGTGTTTACAAGACTCGAAAGAAGACAGGATCCTAATCAAGAGGAGGTAAAAAAGCTGGGTGATTTCTCTGCGCAGACAGGCATTCAGCTGCGTGCATATTATCCGTTCGATCTTCTGATAGATTATAGGGATGCGATTGAGAAACATTATGCTGATATCCAGCAGGCTTTGCACGGAAAGATAGACCCGGATACATTAAATTCTGATACCCGGCTCATTTATGATCAATGGGTAGCAGAAACAGAGCAGCCCAAAAAAGATCTTGAAGGCTGGAAAGCAGCAAATGCGTATAAATACGGAGTAGCTGTGTTAACCTCAACTGCTATAGAGGGAGTGCGTGGGGTCTTTTATGGGAACACCCGACTTATGAAGACTAAATGGCCGGAACTGCAGAATCTGGAGAATGAGACGTTCTTAAATATCATTGTGGGTGATTCACCGCTTAGTGATTTTGATGCGTTTGTAGCTAAATGGAAGAGTATGGGCGGAGAAGAGATTACGGAAGAAGTTACTGAGCTCGTAAAGCAAAAGTAAACGTGGGATGCCTCAACAGCCTAATGGCTGTGGGACATCCTTTTTCTTATGTTCTATTCTTCGTTTTTGCTGATTTTTTGCAGCAGGAAATGTAGTTGCTCTACTTCTTCATCGGTTAAATGGCCCACAAGGCTTTTATTAAATTCATCTAAGATGGACTGTAAAACTGGGAAGAAATCGATGGCTTTTGGGGTAGGATATAGAAGGTGAGAGCGTCGATCATTAGGATCGTCTTTGCGCTCGATATATCCCGAATTCTCTAATTGCTTCACAGAACGTGCTGTAGTTGCTTTATCGAACTTCAATTCGGCAGTTAACTGATCCTGAGTAATGCCTGGCCGAGAGAGAATCAATTTAAGAAAGCTATGCTGTCCACCACTACCGATTCCATAGGGGACAAATTGCTTAACCAGTTTCTTTTGATTTTGACGGTGAAGATGGGAAATTAGCTTCCCGATAGGCTCTCTTGCCAATATAGACACCTCTTTGGGTTATATGTTCGTTCATTTGTTGCCTTGAAATAAAGTGTACAATAAAGTCGTTGCGCACGCAACTAAATTGTTGTACACTGGGTATGGCGAGTTTGGTTGCGTGCGCAACTAAACAGTGATTATTAATATTTAATGAGGTGTTAGTTATGAGTTCTGTAAGTGCAACCTATCAGGAGGATAAAGAAATTCAGAAGAAGCGCTGGATGATCTTAATTGTTCTGAATATTTTTACGTTTATGTCCACCCTTGATGGTAGTATTGTCAATATTGCTCTGCCTGAGCTATCCAAACAACTGAAGCTGCCCATGGCGCAAATCGAATGGGTAACAACAGGATATTTAATGGCGATCTGTGCGGCGATCCTTTTCTTCGGCAAGCTTGGAGATATCGTAGGAAAGATTCGAATTTTTAAGATTGGCACGATTGTATTTGTTATTGGATCTATGCTGTGTGGGCTTAGTGTAAGCTTACCAGCCTTAATTGCTTCGCGCGTAATTCAAGCCTTAGGTGCTTCGATGACCATGGCGAACAGTCAGGGAATTGTTACGGATATCTTTCCTGCCACGGAGCGTGGTAAAGCCCTTGGTTTCATTGGTACATTCGTGTCTCTGGGAAGTATAGCCGGTCCAAGTCTAGGCGGGATTATGGTTTCCACCTTAGGCTGGGAGTATATCTTTTGGGTAAACGTCCCTATTGGCCTGATCGCTATATTTTTTGGCTGGAAGGTATTGCCTAAGGATTTAACGAGAGTGAAATCTTCGATTGATGTGCCGGGCAGTTTACTGTTCGCTGTCTTTATCATTACTTTGTTCGCAGGATTATTACTAGGTCAACAGCTTGGATATGGTAACAGCTTAATTGTTACATCAATAATTGTTGCAGTAGTCAGCTTCGTTGCTTTCATATGGATGGAGCTTCGCAGAAAAGAACCGCTGTTGCAGCTGTCATTATTTAAGAATCCGTTGTTTTCTTTAAGTATCTTATGTGGTTTTCTCGTATTTACAGCGAATTTCTGCTTCAATATTATCGCGCCGTTTTATGCACAGAACATGCTTAATTTATCGCCATTCTATGCAGGCTTTTTGTTAATGCTGCTGCCGATATGTATGGTAGTCGTGGCTCCAATGAGTGGAGCGCTATCGGATAAAATAGGCTCGGAATTTTTGACTTTTGCAGGGCTGGTGGTCATGGTTATTGCGCAGTTCGGATTAGCACAGCTTCATGTAGGAAGCTCTGTTGTGCTGGTAGGTGTGTGGATCGCTATGCTGGGGATAGGAAGTGGTCTATTTCAATCGCCGAACAATTCGCTTGTCATGTCTAAGGTACCAAGAACACAGCTTGGTTCTGCGGGTAGTGTCAATTCGTTAGTTCGTAATGTGGGTATGGTTGTCGGCATAACAATTGCTACTACAATACTTTTTCAAGTGATGAGCAGTAAAGCCGGCTATAGGGTGACAGGGCTAGTTCCTGGTCGGCCAGAGTTATTTATCGAGGGCATGCATGTAGTGTTTGTAACCTCGGCATCGATATGTCTAGTGGCTGCTTTATTAACTGGCTGGAGATTGGTGAGTGCAAGAAGTGCCAAAGTGCAGTCATCTGAAAGATAACATAAAATGAAAAAGATCCTTCTGGCGCTACGGCTAAGAAGGATCTTCTTTGTGATGAAACTGTAAGGCTTCCTTAACGGCTTGCAAGTATTGATATTGATAACGTACATCCGGTTCTAGGTAGGCCCCTTCAGCCCATTCATTCCAGGCGTTGATAAAAATATATTCACTTTTGAACATTTTTTTGGCGCGCTCAATTTGTCGTGAAAGGTATTGGCCGAATTTTTGAGGATTAGCGCCTAAGGTGCTTTGTCCGGCAGGGCCTTTACGTGGTGTGTTATCCCAGTTGACAAAGGCTCCCGGATATATGATTTCTCCGTCTCTATGGGGTGTCCGCTCCAACATGGATTCCCATAACTCATCATAATCAATTACGATATGCCTCTGATCCTCCACCTGCTTTGAGCTCCATAAATGCTTAACCCCGCCATGTGCGAATGTGTAATGCGGCTCAAATTCCAGACTGGCATCGAATCCTTGCTCTTTCTTTAGGGGGAAACCGCCCAGTGTCCGGACCAGATGAAGTCCTTTAAGTCCGTTCTGCAGAGCCAATTCGCGCCAATATTGAAGCATTTCTTCACAGTGCGGGATACTAGCAGACCGATAAATGATAAAGACAGGCTTATCCTCCACCCGGATATAACGATCATCTTTGAAGGCTTCCAGTAAAGCATAAAAGTGCATTCGCCAATCCCGTTCTTCTCCGTATTCCTGTGGCATCAGGACATCCTCTTCGGTGCCATCCCAGCTACGTGTCCAGGGTTCGTTAGCCCAAGAAAGGCAAAAGGGGAAGTCAGGCTCTTTGCTCGCAAGAATCTGCTGAACCGGTTGTTCCAGCAGTCGCCTGCCATTAAACCAATAGTGATAATAACAAAAACCGTAAATGCCATGAGCCCTTGCGGTCTCTGCCTGCCATTGTTTCACTTTAGGATCCGTTAAATCATAGTAGTTATTATTTAATGGCTTCTTGGGCTGATCATGTTCAGGATAAAGGGCTGCAGCCTTCCTGACATTTGTCCATTCTGTAAAACCCTCACCCCACCAGGAATCGTTCTCTGAGATCTGATGAAACTGAGGCAATACAAAAGCAATGCATTTCAAGTCAGGTCACCCCCTATGGTTCCTTGAATATTTTTCTCAGCAGTAACTTTCCTTGCTGGATATAAGAATGGTTATATTTAAGTTCCTTTAGGGCACGAGAGGCAGAAATTCTTCTTTCTTCACTATGTGAAAAATAGTGCTTAAAGCTATCGGAGAGCTCTTTGAAGTTCTGGAAACGAATGAGATCTTCTTCTGCAATTCGGTAATTATGAAGATGGGGATGATCCTCCACTAACTGAAATACACCGCAAGCGGTGACCTCCATAATCTGCTGCACAGAACCAGTGCAATTGATGACGATTTTTGCTCCATTATAATAGCTGGACATATCTTTACTATGGGTGATATCAATGAAATTTCTGGGGGGTTCCCAACCACGCCCGTCGATCATTACCTTAAGGCCTTGAAGTAGGTCTGAATACGCCAACGTGTAAAGCACACTATCGATTTGAAAATCGCCCAGAATGAGTACATCACTCTTATAACAGTCCTCCACACGTCTTGGATAATAGAGATCCGTATCCGCAGCATATGGGAGATAGCTGGAGTGTTTGCCCCATAAACCCTGGTAATAGATCAGATTAGCTATGTTCTGTGTGAAAATATAATCGAATAACAATGCCAGATTACGTTCTGTTGGAGTAAGACAAGCGGCATCTGCCATCCATACCGCTTTGGGAACATTGGAAGCTTTCAGAGCAGGGAGGTTCTCCTCCGGAAATAGGGTCTCCGATCCTAGAGCTAATATTAGATCAGGTTGAAAATGGGCTAAATATTCCTCCAGATTATGCTGGAATTTAATAGCAAGTACTTCTTTGACCAGATGCCTTAGTTGATCTTTAAAAAGTCGTACATTAGGCATTTTACCGCTTGCCTCTGTAGGAACCAGCAGCAATATTCTTAATTGTTTGAGTTCCCGTTGCAAAGGCTCTGCTCTATAAGAGTTCATCTCTAGGATGAGGTTATGGTGTTGCGATGGATTAACTTGGCTGATGGTGACTTCGTGACTTGAAGGCCTTTCAGGAGTGAGCCTATTAGCTGTCTTCTTCATAATTCCTCCTGTGTTCTGTGGAGCCAGTCGTCCGCTCTAGCACCGAGTCTTGCTAATCATTATATGTGTAGGGGGTTATTTTGACTTTAGGTATAAGACCATTAATCAGAGTCTCGAAGATAAAAAGCGGATTTAGTGAAAGCTGTATATCTATCTATGACAGGGCTGGCTTGTTTAACATAAGATATACTATAAAACCTGAAAGGGATGATCGCCTTGCCAACCTTCGATAGCGTTCTAGTTACAGGAAGTCAGACCATTCAAAATGATCTGCACGTTAATGGAAATGAGACTATCGATTCGAATCTGCATTTGAATGGTAGTCAGACTATAATGGGAAGCCTAAATGTGAACGGCAGTGAATCCATACTCGGTCATCTGGGGGTTACCGGTGAAATTAGCGGGGCAGGCACCATCAGAGCTGCAACCCGGTTGATCGCTACGAACCAAGCAACATTGCCACCAGGCGCTCCTACCAGCCTGCAACAGGTTCGATACTTTTCTGTAGGTGCTGTAGGTCAGACGGGTCTCGTGCTGAAGGGCACAGATGGAAATGATTATGTATTATTTATCGATTTGACTGGCGGAACGCCTAATATCGGCATTCAACGGGCTTAATCAAGATAAACTAATATTCTAAGCTTTAGAATATAAAAAAACAGCAAGTCTCCTAAGTACAAATAGGGACTTGCTGTTAGAGGTTTCTATTAATTCTTAAAGCTATGAATTGGTGCAGGGATTCGTCCGCCACGATTAACGAAATTCGCGCAGTTGAAGCCATTCACTGCCATAACTGGTGCATATCCGAGCAGGCCGCCAAATTCGACCATTTCACCAACGTCCTTGCCGATTACTGGAATCACGCGAACCGCAGTGGTTTTGTTATTCACCATGCCGATTGCAGCTTCATCCGCGATGATGCCGGAAATGGTCTCCTTGGTAGTGCTTCCTGGGATAGCGATCATATCCAGTCCTACGGAACACACACAGGTCATAGCTTCCAGCTTCTCTAGTGTAAGGGCACCCCGCTGAACCGCTTGAATCATGCCATGATCTTCACTGACCGGAATAAAGGCTCCACTAAGTCCACCTACATAGGAGGAGGCCATTACGCCACCTTTTTTAACATTGTCATTTAGGATCGCCAGAGCAGCGGTTGTTCCCGGAGCGCCAGCTTCCTCCAGACCCATGACTTGAAAGATTTCGGCAATGGAATCTCCGATTTCTGGAGTAGGAGCTAAGGATAGATCGATAATCCCAAAAGGAACATTCATCCGTTTGGAAGCCTCTTGAGCAACTAGCTGACCGACACGTGTGACTTTGAAGGCTGTCCGTTTAATGGTTTCACATAAGGTTTCAAAATCCTGCCCTCTAACCTCTTCAAGCGCACGTTTGATGACACCAGGACCGCTGACGCCAACGTTGATGACACATTCCCGCTCTCCAACCCCGTGAAATGCTCCGGCCATAAAAGGGTTGTCCTCAACGGCATTACAGAAGACTACCAGCTTGGCGCAGCCGATGGAATCCCGATCCTTGGTGCGTTCCGCAGTTTGGATAATGATATCACCCATTAATTTCACAGCATCCATGTTGATTCCACTTCTGGAGGAACCGACATTGACCGAGGAGCAGACTCTTTCAGTGACTGCCAATGCTTCTGGAATACTGTCGATCAGAATACGATCGCCTTTGGTGCAGCCTTTTTGTACAAGTGCAGAGAAGCCGCCGATAAAGTTAACGCCTACCTCTTTTGCAGCCTTGTCCAGGATTTCAGCAACAGGTACATAGGTATCTGTCTTCACCGCACCAGCGGCAATAGCGATGGGTGTGACAGAAATCCGTTTGTTAACGATAGGAACCCCAAATTGTCTTTCCAGATCTTCACCCGTCTTTACGAGCTTTTCAGCGGATCTGGTGATTTTGTCATATACATTTTGATTAAAGGTGCGCATATCCGTGTGGGCACAATCCATGAGGCTGATCCCCATCGTTATGGTACGCACATCCAGATTCATTTCACGAATCATCTTATTCGTTTCTTGTACTTCCACTAGTGATATCATGGTCAGCCATCCTCCTAGATTCGGTGCATAATATTAAAAATATCCTCATGCTGAAGCTTGATTTCCACGCCAATCGATTCGCCAAGCAAATGTAATTCCTCTACAATATTCTCAAAAGCTTTAGTTGAGCTAGAAATGTCTACAATCATCATCATGTTAAAATAATCTTGAACAATCGTCTGCGAAATATCCAGAATGTTCAAATTGTGTTCGGCTAGATATGTACATACTTTAGCGATAATCCCTACTTTATCTTTTCCTAATACAGTAATAATCCCCTTCATGAATACAGCCTCCCTTTGTATTTGTTGATTTCACCGTGTATACGGAATGAACCATTCCAACTATTATTGCAAATGATGAAACAAGCTTCAACCAAAGGTTTTTTGTCAGTTTGATTAAATATTTGTTTTGGCAGCTGAAATTATAGAAAATTCATTTGACAGCCTATAAAAAATGTGATGAACTGAGAGTTTGATATGATAGTCTGAAGGAGTAAATATGACTACACAAAAATATAAAGACATGGTTGAGCAAAGAACGAAGATGACCCTCCAGGAATGGACGGAACAGGCGGAAGTGAAGGAAAAGGACATTTATCGTTTCTTGCATAATTTAAAAGGCACTGCTGGAACTGTCGGATTACCAGATGTCGAACAATTTGCCGAGGATACGCTGCCCTATTTCATGGAAAGCAGTCTTAAGAGTTGGTCAGTCGAGGAATGGGGGGATTATTTATATCCACTGATTCCATTGTTTAATGTCCATTCATTGGCAGCTTCAAGCTCTGTCAAAGCATTGGATAAAAAGGGACCTGCTGAGACACTCACGCAGAATGATATTCTTCTTATCGACGATGATGTAGAGTTAGTTGCTTATCTGAAAGAGTCGTTGGAGAGGCAGAATTACTATGTAAGCATTGCCTTATCTGCTGAACGGGGACTCAAAATCTTTTATGAAACGAAACCAGATCTCATTCTGCTGGATATTCTTTTACCGGATAAAAGCGGGATTGAGGTGTTGAACCAAATTATCGGCAAGGCTAAAAAAGAACGAATTCCCATTATTATTATAAGTGGGGAGTACTCCAAAGCGACGCAAATGCAGGCGTATTCGCTGGGGGTGATGGATTTTTTACCGAAGCCTGTAGATATTGATTTATTTCTGGTATTGATCAAAAATCGCTTTCAGCTCAAAAGAGAATGGCAGGAGTCCATCATCGTCGATGATTTGACCGGCGCATTTAATCGCAAACACTTCAATCAAGTCATGAAGCAGCTGATTGGTGATTTTAAGCGGACCAACCGCGTATTTTCGTTAGCGCTGATTGATTTGGATTATTTTAAAAACGTTAATGATACATATGGTCACCTAATCGGAGACGAAGTGCTGCAGGGCTTTTCCGAGCTTGTGAAGAATTCCATCCGTCTGGAGGATACCTTTTGCCGTTATGGGGGAGAAGAGTTTGCAGTATTTTTACCTCACACGGATGCGGAATCTGCAATGTTGGTTATACAACGTATTCAAGAGCGGTTTGCGGCGACTGACTTTTTTGCGAAAAATGAAATCTTTCATGTGACTATCTCTAGCGGGATTTCTGAGGTAACAGATGCCGAGAATATAGCCGATAAATTGATTGAGGAAGCAGATCAGGCTCTTTATGCCAGTAAGCATGCTGGAAGGAATCAGACAACGCTTTATTCGGACCATTTATCCACTACTAAAAAGCATTCGGTTCTGAATGTGATTGTTGTGGATGATGATACGCTAATTCGGAGAATTGTGACCAGTCAGTTCGCCATTTGGGAGCCGGAGAATATTGCTGAGGTGAAGGTTAGCAGCTATGCGAATGGGCTTGATTTCCTGCAATCGGATTGGTATGCCGTGGATGAGAAGTATATTATTTTGCTGGATGGTGTGATGCCTGATCTGGATGGAGTAGAAGTTCTGGAAAGAATCCGCAAAACGTATCCGGAAGTAAATATATTAGTGATCATGTTGACGGGAAGAAACAATCAGGCGGATATTGTACATGCCCTGCAGATGGGTGCCGATGATTATGTAGTCAAACCGGTCCATATGCCTGAGTTATTGTCGAGGATAGAGCGGTTGGCTCATAGATTTTTGTTCTAATTGGGTTCTGAATATGTTGTGAGCACCAGGAGAGATCTAAAGCGGAGGGAACTAGGCAGCTATGCAAAAGGTAATGGTAGTGGATGATGAAGAAGTATTACGAATGTTAATCGTAGACACCTTAGAAGATTTGGAAGACGTGGAGATCCACACTGCCGAGAACGGATTAGAGGCGCTTTCAAAATTGTCACAGGATCATTATGATTTGGTGATATTGGATTATATGATGCCTGAAATGACAGGGATTGAAGTCCTAGGTCAACTGGATGATGAGAAAAAGAAGGCTACAGCTATTTTAATGTTAACAGCCAAAGCCCAAGATGTAGATCGTCTTCGAGCGGTAGATGCAGGCGCACGTTATTTTATGCCAAAACCTTTTAGTCCGATGGAACTCTTGCAGATTGTGGAGGGGATCCTAAGTGACAAAGGGTAGCAGCTCTAATCACAGTATTAAAAATAGATATTTTCGTATCATTGCCTTGGTTTTTTCGTTAATCATTCTTATGGGATCTGTATTTTTGTTTTTCATAAACAATGAGCAGAACAAATTAAGTAGAGACCGTGAAGTTCTGCAAAATAAGGCGGACACGATTAACGAATTGGCGACTGCGTTAAATGAGGTTTTTTTCCGAGCGAGGGGATTCAGCGCACTTAAGAGTGACAATGAATTAGAGCTCTTAAACTTAGGACTTGTTAACTTTGATAAGATTCTGGATACCTATTCTAATCTCAATTTATCTCCGGAAGAAGCCTTGTTTAGAGATGGTTTGAAAGCATTTTATGTTCAGTACAAAACTAAAGTTTTGCCGGAAGCGATTCGGTTTGTCGAGGCAGACGATTATGTGTCTTTGAGAGCTCTATCCGCAGATGGCAACACGAAATCAGTAAATGATTTTTTAATGTATACAAAAGAGTACAAGCAACGATCCGATGCCGCATTAAATACTATGGCTATGGATTACATCAAACGTGCCAATGAGTTTACCTTTATCGCATTCTTTTTCAGCACGATTATTCTGCTAATCTTCACCTTTATGATCTGGCGGATTCTGAAGAACCTAATAGATCCTATTCTGAAGCTGGAAGGGGCAACCCATTCCCTGGCTGCAGGAGAAGAAATTCTTCTGGGCAAGCTTAAGAATCAAGATGAAATTGGCCGACTTTATGATGCTTTTCTAAATATGGCTAGAAGTATTCAAGATAAAGAAGAAGAATTGATGATGCAGAATGAAGAGCTGCATGCGCAGCAGGATGAACTTCAGGATCAGCAATATAGGCTGCAGCGCTCGCTTAGTGAAATTGAGAGTATGATGAAAGCCTTGGATCAATCGTCTGCGGTGGGGATCCTTACTGCTAAAGGTGTCTTTACCTACGCGAATGATAATTTAAGTGGATATACCCGCTATAAAAAGTCTGAGATTATCGGTTACACCTATAAGTTATTTGAACTTTATAATCTCTCTGATGAGGGTTATCAGAAAATCTTTAACAAATTAAATACAGGCGGAGTGTGGAACAATGAGCTGCAGATTCTAGCCAAAGACGGATTGCCCATCTGGCTGCATCTGACGATTGTGCCTTACCTGAATGAAGAGGGTGTGATTTATCAATACATCCTTATTGCGAACGATATCACCTCAATGAAAAGCGTGCAGCAGGAGCTAGCCGAAACGTTAAAAAACACAGAACAGACCAAGATGATGCTAGAGCTAAATAATCAGCTGAATCATGATATTACTTATACTTTGGATAAACATGAATTTGCCGATAAGTTTATTGAGTTTATGCATCGCCTGTATGCCTTTGATTCGAGTTTCTTCCTGCTTGTGAAAGATAATATCGCGGCTGTGAAAGGCATTCCCCAGGAGAATGTGGAGCGTTATCTTGATCATGAGAATAATGAGATGTTATATCGCTTGCAAGCGGAAAAAACGTACCTAATCAAGCGCCTGGCCACACAATCAGAGCAAGGGATTTCTGCGAGTGAGGTCTATGTTTACGACTTCTACACTACTGTTGTGAACGCAGAGGATGAGATTCTTGCAGTGTTCTGTGGCAGCCGGATTGGTCATTCCTTCAGCAAAGAAGAGATTAATGAGGTTCAAGGGATGATGAACCGCGTAGCGCTGGCGATTGAACGTTTATTCATGTATGAAGAGATTGAACATGGACGAAAGCTGAATCGGGACATCGTAAATAATGTGAACGAGGGCATACAATTTGTGAATACAGAAGGTATGCTCCTGCAGATGAATAAAGCGTTGAGCAACATTTTTAATTATGAGTGGACAGAAGGAGCTTTGATTCCCCGTCAGAAATGGATGGATTATTTCATTGAGCACTCGAATGAGAATCATGAACTTCGGATGTTTTTTGAAAAAGCGATTGCTGAGGATGCTCTGGAATCCAGCAGCATGCAATACTCCATTGGAACTGAATCGATGAAGCATATTGATGTGTATGCGATCCCTGTATTCCGTCGCGAGCTGCGTATTGGTACATTGTTTGTTTACAGAGATATCACTAGAGAATATGAGCTGGACCTTATGAAATCTGATCTTGTCAGTACGGTAAGTCATGAGCTAAGAACACCGCTATCGAGTGTACTTGGTTTCACAGAACTGTTATTATCTAAGACCATGAAGCCTGAGAAGCAGCTTAAATATCTGGAGACGATTCATAAAGAAGCTAAACGACTGACGGAGCTCATTAATGATTTTCTTGATTTGCAGAGAATGGAGTCAGGTAAGCAGCAATATATCACGGAGCATTTGAATCTCAGTGAAATTGTATTAGGCGTAATTGATCAATATAAACTGAGCAGTACCCATCATGTACTCCTAGTGGATGAGGCTTTGAATGCGGATGTTGACGTGGACAAGGATAAGATTGTCCAAGTTCTGACGAATCTGTTAAGTAATGCGATTAAATTCTCGCCTGATAACAATGAAGTTAAAGTACTGCTGCATAACGAGTCGGATAGAATTATTGTACGTATCCAGGATAATGGTCTTGGCATTCCTAAGGATCAAATAGGACAGCTATTCCAAAAATTCAGAAGAGTGGATAATAGCGCCTCTAAAAGAATTGGAGGAACAGGACTCGGGCTTGCCATCTGTAAGGAGATCATTGAGAAGCAAAAGGGAAATATCGGTATAGATTCCGTTGAAGGAGAGGGCACTACCGTCTGGTTTAGCCTTCCTATTCTCCATGCGGAAGCGAGCCGGCAACAGGATGAGCTTAATAAATGGAGCACCGATAAAGAGCACAAGCCTAATGTGATGATCGTTGAAGATGATTACAGTCTATCGTTGCTTTTATCAGAAGAGCTTAAAGGGAAGGGCTTCCGTGTTACCCATCATTACCATCCACAGCAAGCTTTTGATCAGGCCTTGAAAACACCATTTGTGGCGATTGTGGTAGATTTGATGTTGGGTGAAGAGCTGGATGGCTGGGATTTGATCCGAATGCTTAAAGAAGATCCAAGAACTGAAAATATACCTATCGTTATTTCTTCTGCTCTGGATCAATCGGATAAGAATCAATTAAACGATGTAATTCAAAAATATTTAACTAAACCTTATCCACCCGGCGAGCTGTCGAATACGCTTGAGGAGATAGTGAAGATTAAGACGGGGAGCGGCGAGGTGTTATTTCCCGAAAGTAAGCAAAAATTATAGCTTTTATTTATCACAATATTTTATAAATAGTATCACTTTTTATAATGAAACCGATCAAAACAGGTTAAATCATACTGTTTTGATCGGTTTTTACGTACTTTATAGATGATTTTTCAATAAAATACAATTATTAGGGTAAATCGACATCATTGATCGTTTACAATTATTGTGATAGCCTGATTTCATGAGGTACGGATCATCAGAAGATTTCATGTTTAGGAGAGGTGGATATTGTTGCAACTACAGGTAACGAACAGTCCTTTTAACGAGAGCCAAGTCGAGCTACTCAATCGTCTTCTACCATCCTTAACGGAGACACAGCAAATATGGCTTAGCGGTTATTTGTCAGCCATGGGCTTTACTACTGCACCATCGGCAAGTGCCGGGGTTCAAGCAGTACAATCAAATACGATAGGAAATGTGGAAGGTAGTACCGTTAGTCAACCTGCAGTTTCACGTGAAGTGACCGTGTTGTTTGGGTCCCAGACAGGGAACTGCCAACGGCTGGCTGGGAGCTTGTCCCGCAAGCTGGAGGAGCAAGGATTTCAGGTCACACTCGCTGCGATGAACAGCTTTAAGCCCAATGCGCTTAAGAAGGTTGAGAACCTCCTATTGCTGGTCAGTACACATGGTGAAGGCGAGCCGCCAGATAATGCACGGATGTTCCATGAATTTCTCTATAGCAAAAGAGCTCCTCAATTAGAGAATCTGAAGTTCTCAGTGCTGGCACTGGGGGATACCTCCTATGAATTCTTTTGTCAGACCGGCAAGGACTTCGATCAGCGGCTTGAGGAACTTGGCGGCAAGCGGTTAAGTCCGCGTGTGGATTGTGATCTTGATTATGATGATTCGGTTACCGAGTGGTTTGAAGGCGTCATTAGTGCTTTAAATGCACATTTAAATGCTCCGGCCATTGCGGCAAAAGCGGTTCAAGCTGCAGAAGACGCAGATTCTCAGGAGCCTTTGTATACCCGCAACCATCCTTTTAAAGCGGAAGTATTGGAGAATCTAAATCTGAACGGACGTGGTTCTGACCGTGAGACCCGCCATTTGGAGCTATCCCTAGAAGGTTCTAACATACAATTTGAGCCAGGGGATGCGCTGGGTGTCTATCCGGAGAATCATCCTGAATTGGTAGACGCTATTATTCATACTATGGGCTGGAATCCTAATGATATTGTTCCATTTAATAAAAAAGGGGAAGACGGCACCTTACGTGAGGCCCTTCTTCACCACTATGAAATCACTGTATTGACCAAACCGTTACTTGAACAAGCGGCGAAGTTATCTTCTTCTAACCAATTAAGTGATCTATTGTCGCCAGAACGTGCGCAACAGCTTAAGGAATATATTCAAGGCCGCGATCTGCTCGATTTGGTTCAGGACTTCTCTCCATGGGAGGGTTCGGCCAGTAGCTTTGTGACTATTTTGCGCAAGCTTCCGGCACGACTCTATTCAATTGCCAGCAGCTATAAAGCTAATCCAGATGAGGTTCATTTAACGGTTAGAGCTGTACGTTATGAGGCACATGGCCGTGAGCGTTATGGGGTCTGCTCGGTACATTGTGCTGAAAGAGTCCAGCCGGGAGATACGTTGCCCATCTACATTCAACATAATCCGAACTTTAAGCTTCCGACGAATCCTGATGCACCGATCATTATGATTGGACCGGGCACAGGTGTTGCACCCTTCCGCTCTTTCCTGGAGGAACGTGGTGAGCTTGGGGCGGAAGGTAAATCATGGCTGTTCTACGGAGATCGGCATTTTGTGACGGACTTCCTCTATCAGACGGACTGGCAGAGAATGCTTAAAGACGGCTTGTTAACTAAGCTGGATGTTGCTTTCTCCCGTGATACCGAAGAGAAAGTATATGTTCAGCACCGCATTCTGGAAAAGAGCCGCGAGGTCTACGAATGGCTGCAAGCGGGAGCTCATATTTACATTTGCGGAGACGAGAAGCATATGGCACATGATGTTCATTCTGCTCTGATTACTGTCATCCAGCATGAGGGTGGTTTGAGTCCTGAAGAAGCGGCAGCTTATTTGGATAATATGCAGCAGGCGCAGCGCTACCAACGTGATGTTTACTAATGGATAGAGGAAAGTTATCGAATGACTTCGGGGGGAGATAACAACAATGGCAAACAATGAAAAGGTTAAGCCGATCGGCGGGCCTCCAAGCGATGTTGAGCACATTAAGCAAGAGAGTAACTATCTGCGGGGCGCGCTTGTTGAGACATTAAGCAATCCAATTACCGGAGGCTTGCCGGAAGATGATAATCGGCTGCTGAAATTTCACGGAAGCTATATGCAGGACGATCGGGATTTACGCAACGAGCGCGAACGGCAAAAGCTGGAGCCTGCATTCCAGTTCATGCTTCGTGTAGTTGCCCCAGGCGGGGTAGCGACACCAGAGCAGTGGCTAGTGATGGATGATCTGGCACAAAAATACGGCAATGGAACCTTACGTCTGACTACCAGACAGGCGTTTCAAATGCATGGGGTACTCAAATGGAATCTTAAGAAAACCATTCGCAGCATTAATGATACGCTGATGACGACGCTGGCAGCTTGCGGCGATGTTAACCGTAACGTAATGAGTAATCCGAATCCTTACCAGTCAGAGGTGCATGCAGAGGTCTACGAATGGGCGCGCAAAGTAAGTGATCACTTATCACCACGTACGCCTGCTTACCATGAAATCTGGTTGGACGGTGAGAAGGTAGTAGATAGCTTAGGCGAACGTGCGGAAGTAGAACCGATCTATGGTCCGGTATATTTACCGCGTAAATTCAAGATTGGTCTAGCGGTGCCCCCTTCTAATGATGTGGATGTATTCTCGCAAGATCTGGGTTTTATCGCTATTCTGGAAAATGAGAAGCTAGTCGGCTTCAACGTTTCTGTAGGCGGCGGTATGGGGATGACTCATGGCGATACCAGTACTTATCCTCAGTTGGGACGTATTATTGGTTTTTGCCGTCCGGAACAGTTGATTGATGTGGCAGAAAAGACCGTAACAATCCAGCGGGATTATGGCAATCGCTCTGTCCGCAAAAATGCACGGTTCAAATATACAATTGACCGCCATGGTCTGGAATGGTTCGTAGACGAACTGCATGAAAGACTCGGATGGCAGCTTGAAGCAGCACGTGATTATCATTTTGATCACAACGGAGACCGTTACGGCTGGGTGAAGGGTACCAACGGAAAATGGAATCTGACACTTTATATCCAAAGCGGACGGATTCATGACCAAGAAGGATACACCTTGATGAGTGGCTTGCGGGAGATTGCTAAGATTCATACTGGAGATTTCCGGCTAACGCCGAATCAGAATCTAACGATTGCCAACGTCACTACTGCCAAAAAACGCAAAGTAGCTGAGCTGGCTAAACAGCATGGACTAACAGATGGAGCACATCTTTCTGCATTGCGACGCAGCTCCATGTCCTGTGTAGCACTGCCAACCTGCGGACTTGCGATGGCTGAAGCGGAACGCTATCTGCCTTCGTTGATAGATAAGCTGGAGCTTGTTATAGATAAGGCTGGTTTGCGTGACGAGGAAATTGTGATCCGAATGACCGGCTGCCCTAATGGCTGTGCTAGACCGGCGCTGGGTGAAATCTCGTTTATCGGCAAGGCTCCTGGCAGATACAATATGTATTTAGGAGCAGGCTTTACGGGTGATCGCCTCAATAAAATGTATAAAGAAAACATAGATGAGAAGGAGATCCTAGAGACGCTTGAACCTATTCTTCACCGATATGCCAAAGAACGTCAACAAGGCGAGCATTTTGGAGATTTCGTGATCCGTGCAGATTATGTTAAAGCCGTTACCTCTGGACTTAATTTCCATGACTAAATGAAAGTAGATTTAAAAATGTCCCGGGGCCAGTTGATGGCTGCCGGGATTTTTGTGGTTTGGTCGTAGTTAGATGCGCGGGGTGTCGTGTCGTACACATAATGCTCCAGAGGTAAAGAACGGTAGGTGAGTGCAGACGAATAGAAGATGAGTAGTAGATGAGGGGCAGATGAGCGCAGACGAGTATTAGATGAGCGATAGTAGAGCAGTAGATGAGCAGTAGATGAGCAGTAGATGAGCGCAACGAGCGGCAGTAGACTAACAAGGTGACGGACTCAGGAGCCCTTATTTCCTGAAATCTTGCCAATTTGCCGAGTATTCGGACCCCAGCGCCGTTATGGGGATGAAAAGAGACAGGAACCGGCCTTTTTCAGAGGAATAGCGTCTCTCCAGTCCGAAAGTTGCTCAAAACGGCTTAAATCGCACAAATAGCGTCATCTGAGTCCGAAAATCATGACAAAGCGCTCCAAAGGTAAAGAACGGCAGATGAGCAGCAGATGAGTGCAGAAGAGAAGTAGAAGAGTTGTAGAAGAGTAGTAGAAGAGTAGTAGATGAGCAATAGTAGAGCAGTAGATGAGCGCAACGAGCGGCAGTAGACTAACAAGGTGACGGACTCAGGAGCCCTTATTTCCTGAAATCTTGCCAATTTGCCGAGTGTTCGGACACCAGCGCCGTTATGGGGATGAAAAGAGACAGGAACAGGCCTTTTTCAGAGGAATAGCACCTCTCCAGTCCGAAAGTTGCTCAAAACGGCTTAAATCGCACAAATAGCGTCATCTGAGTCCGAAAATCACAACAAAGCGCTCCAAAGGTAAAGAACGGCAGATGAGCGCAGACGAGCGGCAGTAGACTAATATCAGAGTAGTGAAAGGGTTGAATTAGATAGTGGGACAGAGTGAAATTAGCGCAGTAGGAGCAATTGTAGAGTAATACGCAGAACAGCAGGAGCAATAGTGAAGTAACGCAGAACAGCCAAATAAAAGAGCAGCAAACGACTAGCGGAACAATAGACGAGCGACAGTAGACTAACATCAAAGTAGTAACAGTCCAGCGGTAGACTAACATCAGAGTAGTAACATTCCGGGAGCAGGCTAACAGCAGTAGATCACCGTTGACTGACAAATCTAGCAGCTGCTTTTATTTGATCTACAATAATCTAGTAAGATCCCAACATCTGCGCTACAACAGATTCAATTTAAAAACCAGCAAGTCTCCAATTCCGGGAGGCTCGCTGGTTTGTGTTTTTAAGGAGCGATGCCAGAGATCAGTACATCGTTTTGATACAGGGTTACTTTGTTCCAAGTGCTGAAGGAAACTTTGGTTGGATCGAACGAATAGTCATTTGCTTCATTGAAGTTAGACCAGTCGCTTTTGTGCACGCGTAATTGGATTTCTCCTGATTGTCCACCGGCAGGTATGGAGCCCGCGCTAGCATTGAAAGTAAGCTCAACGTAAGAGTCGGCGTTCGTCCCACTTGTGGACCCGAGGGCAACCGATATATTAGAAGCACCGACCTGCGCCCAATCGATTACTCCATTGAGAGAGGCGCTTCCATCTTTAGTAAAGTAATAACGAATTTTCAGTCCATTTAAATTGACTGCCGTTGTTCCGTTGTTATAGATGTTGAAGTAGGGCTTGATTGAGTTATCAGTAGCATTGGTATCTGCTGCACGGTAGTAAAGTGCCAGATTACTGGATGGCGAGCCGGTAGGAGTGGCTGTAGGTGTAGGTGTTACTGTAGGTGTAGGTGTAGGTGTAGGTGTAGGTGTAGGTGTAGCTGTTGGTGTAGCTGTTGGTGTTGGTGTAGGTGTAGGTGTAGGTGTAGGTGTAGGTGTAGGTGTAGGTGTAGGTGTTGGTGTTGGTGTTGGTGTTGGTGTAGTGCCACCATCCGGCACAGGTTGGTAACCAGGTGTTGTGTAAATTTTATTAAGCACGGAGGTTGCTAAGGTTCCGTTTGCTCCATTAACGACTGTATTTCCCCAGTTGCTGAGTGTTCCTGCTGGACCGCTGGCTAGATCCAGATATTCAACGCCTCCGCCATTACCATACCAGGACCAGGCGAGCCAGCCCACCTTTTTTTCCTTAGTGTAGCTCATAATGGTGGCTTCATCGACATCTCCACCCGTGTGCTTGTCACCGAATTCGCCGATAATCACAGGGGCTCCAATAGCCAAGGCACTATCGATATTACTCTTAACTGTAGCAGCATTACCTCCAGCATATTCGTACATATGAATTGAGAAAATAGTGTTTTTTAAGGTATCTGAATTAAATACAGCCTGACCACTAGTGAAGATAGATTGTGGGTATTGACCCCATCCCGCTGCATCTACAACTAAAGTGTTCTTAATGCCCGCATTTCTTAACGCAGGAATTGCCGCTTGGTATCCACTAGCCCATGTTGCAGTGTTCCAAGAACCGTACCATTCATTAGCAATATTCACAATGACACGATCTTCTTTACCGATCAAAGCATCCTTGATGCTGATCCAATAGTTTACTGCAGCGTTAAGATCAGAGGTGTTGTCTGAGCCCGTAGCATCATGCACTTCCAGCATGGCAATCATTTTATACTGATCACAAAGCTTTAGAATATTTTGGACATCAGCTAAAGTATCGAGAGACCACTTGCTGCCATTAGAAAGTACAATTCTGACGGTATTGGAGCCAGTCGCTGCGATGGCCGGTATTGCAGTAGCCAGATCGTTTTTGTACCAAGTGTGTGCATGATTCACCCCGCGCATTACAAAAGGACTGCCGGTGGCATCGTATAAATTGGTACCGCTTACATAAAAACCTTTAACAGAAGTGTTTGCTGCCGCTGCCTGCTGTTGAGGTAAAGAAATAGAAAGAGTAAGGATACTAATTAATACTAACAAACTGATTTTCCGGAACGAAAAATGCTTTCTGAATTTCATCAACATTTCCTCCTTAATCAAATAGGGTTGCTTCTTTGATTATGCGTATCCTCCAGGTGGTTGCAGTAAATGCACTCAATTACAGGCATGTATCACCTCCTCAGTTATTTTGAATATAACATATAAAGGAATTTTTAGGAATAATAAATAATTTAACGATAACAATAACTTTATGTTTTATTAGAAAGATAAGAGAAATTGCTGATAAGGCACTCGTCTTTCATCTAACATTCTCATAAGAAATGATGTTATTTTTAGATTCAGGAAGGAAAATATAATTTTTTTTGCCTAATGATTTGGATTTCTCGCGATTTTCTTTCATAATATAAAGGGTAAACTAAATACAAAAGAAGAACCGTTGCCCGAGAGCGATGTGTTCTGTACAGAAGAGGCGATATTATGATTATCATGAAAACGATGGAAGAGATCGAAAAAATGCGTGCGGCGGGAAAAATTCTCGCTGAATGTCATCGTCAAATTGCGCAAATTTTGCAGCCTGGTATTACGACCTGGGAAATTGATGAATTTGCAGAAAAATTTATATTGTCTCAAGGAGCTACTCCTGAGCAAAAAGGATATAATGGGTACCCGTACGCAACCTGTGCATCTGTAAATGATGTAATATGCCACGGATTCCCGAAAAAAGAGCCGCTAAAAGACGGGGATATCGTAACCATTGACATGGTTGTTAACTTAAACGGCTGGTTGGCAGATTCGGCCTGGTCTTACGGGATTGGCAATATTAGTGAACAGGCGACCAAACTTCTAGACACTACTAAGGAATCTTTATTCCGTGGAATCGAGCAGGCGGTTGCAGGCAACCGTATTGGCGATGTTGCGCATGCCATCCAAGTTTATGCAGAGTCTAACGGGTTTTCTGTAGTGCGTGATTTTATTGGCCACGGGATCGGTTCAGAAATGCATGAAGCTCCGGAAGTACCTCACTATGGTCCAGCAGGGAGAGGGCCTCGTCTTAAAGAGGGGATGGTATTTACCATTGAGCCCATGCTGAACACAGGCAGTTACAGAACAAAAATTGATGCGGATGGTTGGACTGCGCGTACCATTGACGGCGGATTGTCAGCACAATATGAGCATACTTTAGCGATTACCCCACAAGGAACGATTATCCTGACTGAACTGTAATTTTGATGAAAAATAAAATGACCAGTCTCCGTAATGGAGATTGGTCATTTTTTATTAATCTGTAATGTTGCGAGTGTAATATTCAATGATATCTTTTCTCCTAATAATTCCAACAAATACACCCTCATTATCAATCACAGGAACGAAATTCTGATCCGCAGCAAGCGTCAGCATATCCTCCATTTCTGCATTAATGAGAACACTTTCGTTATGAACATGCTTTTGGATGTCGCTTACTGGAACTTCCCCTATATTGTCAAAGGTTAAATCTGCTGTGTTTTTCAGCTTCCACAATAGATCACCCTCCGAAAGTGTTCCTACATATTTTCCTTCATTATCAATAATAGGGATAGCCGTGTAATGGTGCTGTTCTAATTGTTCTAAGGCTTCCAGCATGGATAGTGAGTTAGTGATATAGGCGACTTGATCTTTTGGCAACAAAAAAGAGGATATTTCCATCGGCATGAACTCCTTTGTATTATGTTATTTTTTGATTAGGCTACTTTTATTTAAACATACTTTTGGAATGGATAGAATTTTAAATTTTCACCCCTTGAATTATAGGTAATAAGTCCTATTGAATAGAGGTCGTATTTTGTCGATTAAAGATATATTATCCTAGAGTGGAGTTGTTCAGATGGCATTGTATCGAAGGCTTTCATTAACGTTTAAATTTGTTATGGTGGTAAGTTTAGTAATTATTGTGATCTTTTTCTTTAGTTTAGTCGCAAACCTGGCTAATCTGCGTAGTGTGAGCATATCCAACGGTGAACTTCAGGCAGAGGTCGCAGGAAAAAGTTATGCGGAGACCATTCAGAATAGAATGATAGACATTCAGTCGACGGGTGAAGCGCTCGCTGAAGTACTCCTTGAATCAAGAGAACGTCAAACCTTGGACCGTGAAGATGTTGTTTCTACAATGAAAACTATGCTTGAGCACAGACCAGAAATTTTTGGGATGAGCATATTATGGGAACCCAATGCTTTTGATCAGAACGATCAGGCTAATATAAATAAGATGCCATATGATGATGGTACGGGGCGTTTTATTCCTTATGTCTTTAGAAATCAAGGTGCAATAAAGGTTGAACCCTTAAAGAATTATGATGTAGAAGGTGCGGGTGATTATTACCTTTTACCAAAAAAAGAGAAAAAACCGGTATATATTGAACCCTACTCCTATGAGACGACTGGTGGAGCTATAGAGATGATTTCGGTCATGCTACCAATTTTGGATAAAACGGGTGCATTTCTGGGGACTGTAGGGTTCGATGTTTCGTTAACCCAATTGCAGGAAGAAGCCGTTAACTATAAACCTCTGGGAGGTTATGTTTCTTTAATCACTGGTAATGGCAAATATGCAGCCAACCCAAATGATCCTCAAAGTGTACTCAAAGAATTTGGTGATACAGAAGATAAAACAGTACTGTGGAAGCGTGTGAAGAATGGGGAGGCCAAACTGGGATACACGATAAATTCCAAGGGAGAAGACGTGCTGCGGACTTTTGTTCCGATACCAATGCCTGGAAGTGACCAGGTCTGGTACACACAGACAGCGATCTCTAAGGATGTTATCATGGCTGATTATGAACAAGCTAAAACAGAATTTTTTATCATTATGATTATTGGGATTTTGATTTTAGCTGTTATTGTTGGTCTTCAACTATGGTTAATGGTAGTTAAACCGCTTCGTTTGTTATCTGAGAAATTGCAGCTGATGTCTCAGGGGGATTTGACTCAAACCCTGCAGGTTCGAAATGATGATGAATTCGGCAAAATGGCTACACATTTTAATCATATGACCCATAAGCTTCGAGAAATGTTTGGACTTGTCGCTGATCTATCAATGTCCGTGGGAGCTACCTCTGAAGAGCTGACAGCTAACGCTGAGCAGACTGGGAAAGCTGCTGAACAAATTGCTGTGGCAATTGGACGAGTAGCCGAAGGAGCGCAGCTGCAGAATGATTATGCGGGTGATTCTTCAATGGCGATGAGCGAGCTGAATGTTGGAGTGCAACGGATCGCTGACTCTTCGTCATCGGTGTCTGCGTCTGCAGATGAAGTTACCGATCAGACGAAAAAGGGCAGTGCCCAGCTGCAAATGGCAGTGAATCAAATGTCGGAGTTAAAGCTGTCTGTAGATGAGACAAGTCTGGCGATTGAACGTTTAGGCGAACGATCTGCTCAGATCAGCGGGATTATCGGCTTGATTTCGAACATAAGTAAACAGACCAATCTGTTGGCACTAAATGCGGCTATTGAGGCGTCCAGAGTGGGTGAACATGGCCGAGGTTTTGCGGTGGTGGCCTCAGAAATTCGCATGCTGGCAGATCAGACTAAAAAAGCTGCCGAACAAGTTACTGCTTTGGTTGAAGATGTGGTGCAAGATACTAATCAAGCTTCACAAGCGATGGCTGTCGGCAATGAAAAAGTAATTCTTGGTGTGCAGAGTGTATCTGATAGTGATCTTTTATTTACGTCGATTCTGACAGAGATGACACAGGTAACCGATCAGATCCAAGAGGTCTCAGCAGCTGCACAGCAGATGACCGCGGGGACGGAGCAAATTTCAGTTACCGTTAAACAATTAGCCGATCTTGCTTCGGAAGCTTCCTCGGACTCCCAAAGTGTGGCAGCAGCCTCTGAGGAGCAGCTTGCTTCTATGGAAGAGATCTCAGCCTCGTCGGAGTCACTCAGCTCAATGGTGCAAGACCTGTTGGATAAATTATCTTACTTTAAAATTTAGATTGCCTTTTCAGATATATAGAGAAGGGCTGGCACCTAAAACTATGAAAATGACTGCTGTGTCGAAAGCACATGCTTAGTCACTGGAAAATACGCTTAGTAACCTGCTAACGGACACAGTGGTCCTTAAACGTACGATTATCCGATATTTGGAATGTTATCGGACTCCAGTGCAGCTATTGGCCTAAAAAATGCTTATTATGAGCCTCTTTCCAAGGAATAGCGTCACTGGAGTCCGAAATCTAGCGGTAAAGAATTAAAACATGTAATAACGTCTACCGAGTCCGAAAGCCCCGTAGGATAATGAATGTGTAGTCGTAGTAGGCCGCGAATGACCAAAAAACGCCGAACAGCGATTCTTCGATAACAGAAGAATCGCTGTTTTGTTGATTTTAGGATTTTGAAAGTGAGGAGGTCAGTCTCCGCTCGTAGAATCAATTATGGCACAGCTCCTTCTTACCTCCCATTTTCTTCATAATGCAGTAGAGTATCTATTTGGTGTTAGCTGTGTTATAATCAATCTATCGAAAGTATTTACCTGGCGAATTCACATAGCGTAGAGGGTTATTCTTTAGACGTTAATAACCTTGTACCATATGTGAATTTTTATTTTTTTAGAGATTTTGCAAGAGATTTTTTGAGGATAAGAATAACATGTAAATAAAAATAAGGTGGTAATTATATTATGCAAACAGGAACAGTGAAATGGTTTAACGCAGACAAAGGTTTTGGTTTTATCGAGGTTGAAGGTGGAGAAGATGTATTCGTACATTTCAGCGCAATTACTGGTGACGGATTCAAGTCCCTGGATGAAGGACAACGTGTAGAATTTAACGTAGTTCAAGGTAATCGTGGTCAACAAGCTGAGAATGTTGTAAAACTGTAAGTAGTAAAATGAATCCCCAAACGTCTCGTTTGGGGATTTTTTTATAGAAAGGTGGCGGATGTAAATGCAGGTGTTTGAAGACTGGAATTTAAAAGTTAAGAAAACCTTTAACGCTACAAGTAACAAAGAAGTATTGACGGTGTCTGAAGCGGGAAGCTTGCTCGGGCTGTCTAAAGACCAAATGAAAAGTTATGTAGATCAGCATAAGTTGACTAAAGTTCCGATCATGAGAAGTGTCGTCAGATATCTTTTACTCAAGAGTGAGATCGATATGATTGTGAAAAAAACCTAAGATCATCATTAATAAATAGGGTAGACCAATCCTTGATAGGATATGGTCTTTTTTTGTCTCACAAATTTCTTATAAATAGAAACTTATCGACCCTAAGATCGTCTATAATAATGGGATATTTTAGGTAACAGTGTCATCCAGCAAAAAATACCCTCACATACTGTTGGTTATCTATCAAAACATTACGTGAGATCTAAGGAGAAAATTATGAAACGACTAGAGCGTAAAGATTATTACAAAGCTATTGAGCCTTTAGGAAAAGTGAAAATAAATACGATGTTTGCTGAGTCCGTGGTTAAACAAGTCATACCTGGCAGCGTATATGTTGACGATATCGTTAACCCGCGTGCTTTTTACATTGCTCACCCTTGTGGAATGTCTTTATTAATTGGAGAGTCGGATAATGAAGAGTTTAAGCGCGATCTTTTTGATTACATAACCAATAAAAATATGATTCGGCATCATCAAGAGTTGCTGCAGGCTGATCCAGCGGGAGGCTGGCCGGAAGTTATCGCTCATTGGAGTGAACAGGAAATGCTCCATAGAAATACAAGGGTCAACTTCAGCTTTAACCGCGAGAAATATCTGAAACAGAAAGCTTCTTATCTTAACCAAGACCTTGAAGTGGTGCGAATGAACAAAGAACGGTTTTTGGCGGCAACAGGAGGTGTCAATCCTAAGGCGTTTTGGAGGAATGAAGAGCAATTTCTTGCTGAGGGGCTGGGCTTCAATATTCTTGACGCTGGGGAAATTGCCTCTACGGCATTTTCGGGTTTTGTTAATGAGCATCAACTGGAAATTGGCATAGAAACTTCAGAAGCACATCGGGGGAAGGGCTATGCCTACGCGGTCTGTTCAGCCTTAATAGAATACTGTCTAGAACATCAGCTTGAGCCGGTGTGGGCGTGTCGTCTGGATAACGAGGGTTCTTTCAACTTAGCGCATAGATTAGGCTTTGAGACAACCTACATGATTCCCTATTATCGGCTGGTAGAATCCGTCATCAGGAAGGGTTAAGGATCCGAATGAAAAATAAACAGACTACCCATTCAGCTTCTTCATTTTCTTTAAGTAGAATTGAGAAAAAAAAGGTGAAGAAGAAAACTAAGACCAGCAAGAAAAAAAAGATCTGGTTATTTACGCTTGCTATCGTACTTATTGCTGGGCTAGGATCTTATGTTTTTCGTAAAGAACTGCTGATTTTCGGATTTAATAATGTTGTGGCTCCGACTATTGAACACACGCTTGATGGATCATACGTTCCTTTAGAAAATAATGAAAACGCTGAAGCTCCTGGATTACAACCAACGGCGGATAACAAGGATCGTCCATTTTCTATCCTCCTACTGGGTACTGATCAGCGGGGAAAAGAGAACGGGCTTTCTGATTCGATTATATATACTGTGATCCGGCCAGTTGATCATAAAGTATTGTTCGTGTCGATCCCTCGTGATTCCTATGCAGAAATTATCGGAGCGGAAAAGGTTAAAGGAGCTAGGAAAGAAACCAAGATTAATGCAGCTCATTCCTATGGCGGTCCTCAGATGAGTGTAGACACCGTTAAAAATTTATTAAACGCGCCTATCGAATATTACGCTACTATTAATTTTAACGGTCTTGTGGGCGTTACAGATGCTCTAGGGGGTGTTGAACTTCCGATTACCAAGGTGATTGAGAACAAGAGCCCGGATCATGAGAAATTAAGAATTGAACCGAACAAACCGATTTATTCTGGCGCTGAAGCATTAATGTATGTAAGATACCGCGAGGATTCTGATTTTAAACGAACGGAGCGGCAGCGGATCTTTTTGAAATCTGCGCTTGAACGGATGAAGAGAGTAGATAATATCCTTAATATACAGAAAATCATCGAAATAGCAGGCAGTAATTTCCAAACCAATATGAAGTCAGACTTTATTCTTGATTTGGCGAAAAGAGTAATTCTTGAAGGGGGTACTCCTGAGATCACAAGCCATATGTTGCAGGGTGAGGGCAGACGGAAGGATCAATGGTATTACATCCTTGACGAAAATGATGTGAAGCGTACCCATGAGTTGATTGAGATTTGGCTGAATCCTGACTCTACCGATACGGATCTGGCCGCAGCTTCTGCGGATGACGCAGCATAGATGTTGTGACTGAATTATTTTATTTTTCATGTGGAGGTTGATCTCTCTGGCTGCAAAAACAAATGAGCAAATGTTACTCGAATTTAAGTCCCTCATCCCGTTCGTAGAATCTTTAGGTGAAGTATCAGCTAAACATTGGAATCAGCCTATTGCAGCTGGTAAATGGACTTTAAAGGATATCATCTGTCATCTCATGTTATGGGATAAATATTTTTATGAAGGTGCGATTAAGAAAATAATTCTCCGGGAACCGATCACAACCAAGCAGTTGGATTTTAACGAGTTTAATGCTAACGCTGTAGAATATGCTAAATTATTATCTGAACAAACATTAATTGAACAATTTGTACGTTATAGAACTAAAATCATAGATGCAGCTGTAGGCTTAACGGAAGAGGAATTCAATCAGGAATATAAGGATGGAGATCGCAAAAAATTCAGCGTTCGCAAGTACTTGAGAAGTTTTATCCCACATGATAAGCATCATAAAAAACAGATTGAGCAGTTCTTAAAACCTTAAAACTTGGCGCGATTTTGAACTAACTTCATGGATTGGCGTATGAGGATAGGACCAAACATGCTTCCGGCAGAGGCGGCAATTAAGGAATGGAAGGGGAATTTTATAGCAAAATAAAAGACCCATCCAGCAACAATATCAATAAGGATGAACTTCTTGATCTCGGATAATGGTATGGTCACGAAGACAATGGATTGTTTGTTTCTCACAGCAATGACCTCCTAATTTTAAGAAAACATCTTATAAATCCACTGTTCATTCTATTTTGGAACTAAGATGTCCCATTCCGTCTAAATCTACAATCGCATCGTAAAAAAAGGAAGTATGCCTTGCGGATCTTTTTCGCAAAGTGTACTTCCTTTTTTGTATGTGAGGATATTATCTGACTAATATTTGGCAGGGTATGGAAAGTCACAGAAGATATATTCAATCACTAGTACAATGTAAGCGTTATCTTTCGCGAAATTATATCCTAAAGGAGCTAAGCTATGAGAGTGAAGAGACTATCTTTTAACCAGCTTGTGTTTATCTGTTTAGGTTTTCAATACTTGTTAATGCGTTTGTTCTCTGCCGGCGAGGCGATCGTTATCACATCGATAGAGCTAGTAATATATATTGTTTATACTGTCGCCACCCTTGCCGGATTGTTTCTCCGGAGCAGACGAATTGATAGTGAAGCTGTATCCGGGTTGTCGTCGTTATTTTTCAGCGTGTTATGGACGGTATCTTTGTTCTCACAGTTTCGGAAAGAAAGTTATCCAAATGCTTTAACAATCATTAATTCGCTGGGGGTGTCTGCAGCGGTAATCGTGATGCTCACACAATTTATTATTTTGGCTAAGGCTTAGGCTTTAGCTGAAAAAAAGGCGGGTGCCCCAGCAGCCATTTCATGGCTTATGCGGCACTCGTTTGTTTTTTTTCATCCCCAGAAATGAAAGCTCACCCTGTTCATTCCGTTTAAATTCAAATTCACTGTCATGCTTGGTATGATGGAATCTTTTTTCAGAGATAGGATAGAACGGTGTAACCTCATCATCATTCCAGACAAAATAATATTCCTGGCCCCTACGCTCCACGCTCGCTTTGCAGCCAAATCCCTCATAGGTCCCCATATATTCAGCATACATGCTATCATCAAGTGGAAAGGCTCGCGGGAATATCGGCATTTCGGCAGGCTCACCGAATACTAATCCAGATAGAGATTCCGTTAACTTGGTAATGGGGACACAATCATAATTGGTCAACATGATGACGGTTGTCTGCTCTTCTGGATATCTGTGCATTTCACTTCGGAAGCCGCGATAAGCGCCACCATGATACATTCTTTTGCGATCATATCGTTCGTCCAAAAACCAACCAAATCGATATTTGAGATTACTTGAATGAAAAGCCATCTCCAGAGTATCGTGGGATACTAATTGATCGGAGTATAACGCTTGGTCCCACAGGAAAAGATCAGCAGCCGTCGAATACATGGCACCCGCTGACAGGATAGAGCTCATATGTATGTATTCACCCTGAGTATACTCTCCCCATGAGGAATGATAAGGTGAGGCTAATTTTGAAATGATTTGCTGATTGTTATAAACTCCTGTATTTACCATGCCAAGAGGCTGTAATATAAAAGTAGTGATATAATCTTCAAATGTCATGCCAGTAATCTTTTCAATGATCATTCCTAATAAATAATAACCCGAATTATTATAGGAAAACGATGTGCCGGGCATAAATGCAGGCGGTTGACTCACAAATAGCTGTAACATCTCCAAGGGAGTCAGCTTCAGTTTATTTAATTTTTGATTATATTCGGGTAGAGAAGTGTAGTTGGCTATACCCGAGGTATGTCCCAGCAGATGAAGGATGGTCATCCCCTCGAATGCATGCTGTTCAGGAAGATATTTTAAGATCGGATCTTCCAGTCGCAGACGTTTTTGTTCTTTTAGCATCAGAATCGCCATGCCAGTGAATGACTTGGTTAGCGACCAGATCCGGAATTTGGTATCTATAGCGTTCGGGACCTGATGTTCAAGATTCGCATACCCATATGCTTTTTGTAGCTTGATTTCTCCATGCTGAGCTATCAAGACTGTGCCGCTCAATGGCCAGCTTTGTTCGTATTTATCTAAAAATTGCTCCAGACGCTGGGATTGTTTATCCACAGGTAACCCCTCCTTAAAGGCATATTCTAACATAATACTAAATTCTGTTGAAGCGGAGAGAAATCCATGAGATATGATTGTTTAATTATTGATGATGAAACTGAACTTGCGGAGACCACCTGCGAATATTTTAATTTGTTCGATGTTCAAACCGCGTTTGTTACAAGCGCTGATGCCTGTCGAAGCTTTTTACGTGAGCATCAGGTCTCAATGTTACTGCTAGATATTAATTTAGGCGGTGAATCCGGCTTCCAGTTATGCAAAGAGCTGCGTCAGACGATGGGGATTCCTATCTTGTTTATTAGTGCCCGCTCGAGTGAAGATGATGTATTGATTGCTCTTGATATCGGAGGAGATGACTATATTCATAAGCCGTATACCCTGCGAGTGCTGCTCGCAAAAGTGAAGGCGGTGCTTAAACGCCACAATAACGAAGTTATAGCTGAGGCAGCTATCCTCCAAGCCGGCCCTATCCAGATAGACCCCGAACTTAGGAGGGTAAGCCTTAATGGCGTAGCTCTCAAGCTGAAAACGATGGAATATAAATTGCTCAGCTATTTGATTCAGCAGAAAAATAGGGTAATCCCCAAAGAGGAGTTATTTACTGAGGTATGGGGAGATGTTTTTGCGGGGGATGGCACCTTAAATGTACATATCCGTCATCTACGTGAGAAGATTGAGCAGAATCCTAATGATCCTCAGTACATCCGTACAGTATGGGGCATCGGTTATGCTTTTGAGGACAAATAGTTATGACAAAAAAACTGCTGTTGGCCCTTCTGCTTACTATATTTGCCGCAAGTTTAGCGCTCACCTTCCTAATTCTTAATTTGCAGGTGGAGACAGGAACAGATAGAGTGGCGATCAATACCATTGTGAAGCTCACGGAACAGAACTGGGACAAGCTTGATCCGAAGCTGTACAAGGAAAGTCCTTATGAATTTGCCATTATAGATACCACGGGAGTACTTAAATATCAGACGGGAAATGCGATTTCCGTTACTGTTAACGAAGCCATCAATAATCGGGATACTCTAGTGGACGTTTTTGTTCAGGATAAGATGGTGGGGAAGGTGATTATTAATAATGATTACCGTGCGATCTTTATACATATGAAAAAACAATTTATACAAGTTTCTATTGTGATGCTGCTTCTGCTTACGGTTCTAGGCGTTCTCTATATTTGGTTCCTGAATCGATCGGTTCTCCGTCCGTTCCGCAAAATGCAGCAATTCGCGAAGCATATCGCGAGAGGTGATCTGGAAGTGCCGCTGGAGATGGATCGTAATCATCTGTTTGGTGCTTTTACCGAAAGCTTTGATATGATGCGGGAAGAGCTTGCAGCGGCTAGACACAGCGAATATTTGGCGAATAAAAGTAAAAAGGAACTGGTTGCTAGTCTCAGTCATGACATTAAAACACCCGTTGCTTCGTTAAAGGCGATCACGGAACTGATGTTATTAAGCGCAAGGGATGAGAAGACCGGCAGACAGCTTAACACTTTGTACTCCAAAGCAGATCAGATTGATCGTCTGGTGACTGATATGTTCCATTCGACCTTGGAGGAACTAAATGAACTTAAAGTCAGCTTAACGGAAGAGCAAAGCCACCTGCTGATCCAAATTATAAATAATGTGAATTTCTATGAACGGATTTCAGCAGCATCTGTGCCTGACTGTCTCATTACGGTGGACCCCTTGCGGTTGCAGCAGGTGATCGATAATGTTGTGAATAATTCCTACAAATATGCCTACACAGACACACCCATAGATATTAAGTTCGAGATCACGGATCATTATCTGGAGGTAGATATTCTGGACTATGGTCCCGGGGTTCCTGAAGAGGAGCTGCCTTTAGTATTCAATAAATTTTTTCGGGGCAGTCTGGCCGTGAGCCAGAATGGTGCAGGTCTAGGCCTGTACATTTCCCGTTATATGATGCAAAAAATGCAAGGCGACATTCTGTGCTCCAATCGGGAGGACGGATTTACAGTCAAACTGCTAATTCCTTTAGTAGGACAGAATTAAGAATTAGCTAAGGATTGCACAAAGACATGTTAAGAACATTTAACGTACGATAGGGTTGCAATTACGAATGAGCTTGTGATTGCAGCCATTATATTTCGCGTAGAGCTATGATTTTTTTTAGCGCAATTAATGAGCATGAATGTAAATGGAGTGTTCAACATGAGCGAAGTGAATAATAAAGTGCTGATGCAGACTAATAAGCTTGGAAAAACCTTCTCCCATGGAGGAACTCAGCAGCATGTTTTGAAAAATCTGGATCTGACCTTATATCATGGTGATTTTACGATTATCATGGGCAGCTCTGGTTCTGGTAAATCAACACTGCTGTATGCCATTTCGGGTATGGATAAGCCAACACTTGGAGAGGTTCTATTTGAAGGTCAGGATATCACAGCCATGAGTAATGATCAGCTTGCGATATTCCGGCGGAAGAATTGTGGGTTCGTGTTTCAGCAGATTCATCTGCTGGATACGATGAGTGTCCTCGACAATGTATTATCAAGTGCTTTTCTTGTACAAAAGGATAGAGCAGGGGCTGTAAAAAAAGCCAAAAAGCTACTCTCTGATGTAGGTCTGGATGACTCTGTCTGGGGCAAGTTTCCGGCGCAAATCTCAGGTGGCGAAGCTCAGCGGGCGGGGATTATCCGGGCATTGATCAACAGTCCAAAAGCGGTTTTCGCCGATGAGCCGACGGGTGCGTTAAATAGTTCAGCAGGAATAGGTGTACTGCGCGTCCTTACTGAGGTGAATAGACAAGGGCAAAGTATAATTATGGTTACTCATGATCTTAAAACCGCGTTGCGTGGAAATCGGATATTGTATTTGCGGGATGGAGTCATCGTGGGAGATTTGCGTCTTACCCCTTATAGCGAAGATAACGGACCTGAACGGCAGCAGCAATTACAGTCCTTTCTAACCGAATTGGGGTGGTAGGGATGAGCAGCCTAATAGGAAAATTAGCTTGGTCCAATATTCGTAAAAGAAAAAGTGCTACGGTTACGCTCTTCATTCTTATCATGATAGCTGTGCTGCTGCTGAACATTGGTCTTACGGTCATTTTGAAGCTCAATTCCTTCCAGCAAGAAAAAATGACTGAATTAAGGACTCCAGAAATAAGTGCATATTTTCCAAAAGATGATTATCTAGAAGAGTATGAGGAGCTTGTGGATAGTTATTCATATACAGAATCCTGGGAGAATGAAGCAGCAATTCTGTTAGCAGATGCTAAAATGAAGTACGGACAAACGGACACTACGGTAGCTTTTATAATTCTTAACATGGATACACCGCGGACCAAGGGACTGTTCAAGACAACGACTCCACTAGGATCTAAGGATGCGAATATGATCTATCTGCCTTATTTGTTCCATGTTGGATCGGGGTATAACCTTGGGGATACTTTTACTTTTGTATACGATAATAACTCATTTTCTTATACCATAGGTGGCTTTATTGAGGAGCCGTTGCTAGGGACGTTAACTAATGGAGCTTTAAAAGTATTTTTGAATGATGAAGGTTATAAACAGTTGGAGGAACGTCTTGGAACTGAAGCTCAGTACAGCTTTCTATCAGCAGATTTAACCGATCCTTCAAAGGATGTAAAGCTGGAGCAAATGCTTAGTGAGCGGATTTTTGCCTCAGGAAGTACGGATCAATTTCAAGTCATGCGGGCAGAGGTTGGGCTCGAAGGGAACCGTGTTTTTGTTAATCTTTTAGCAGCCATTTTAATCGTATTTGCACTGATTATGGTTCTAATCTCGCTTATTGTCATCAGGTTTCAAATATTGGGGCATATTGAAGACAATTTAACGAACATCGGTATTTTAAAAGCTAACGGTTATACTTCATGGCAGATTAAAAATGCGCTTCTGCTACAGTTTACCTCAGTTTCCATCATTGCAGCTATACCGGGAGGCGGGTTATCTGGGCTGGTTATGCCGTTGGTAGGGAATATGATTTCGTCTTCAATCGGACTTCTGTGGCCAATATCCTTTGAAGGGGTCAGTGCAGTACTTAGTTTGGTTATTGTCTCTGGACTAGTGCTACTTGTTACCTATCTGTCGAGCCGGCGAATTCGGAACATTACTCCGATTACAGCTCTGCAGAGCGGAATCCTCACTCACAATTTCAAGCGGAACCCAATGCCACTGGAAACATCCCGAATGAATCTGCAATTCAGCTTAAGCCTTAAAGCTTTAGTAAGGCAGGCGAAACAGAATATGATGATCGTATTGATCGTTGCCGGATTAACCTTTTCTAGTATTTTTTGCTCTATATTGAATTTCAACTTTAAGGGAGACACCTCAGCAGTTATAGAACTGGTAGGTATAGAACGCAGCGACTTTTTGTTATTGCCGAAAAACGGTGACCTACAGCAGGGGAAGTTTACAGAATTAGAAGCCATGCCAGGGGTTGAAAAGTTGACTGTATTGGATAGCATGGTCGCTTCCATTAAGAACACCAGCTTTATGCTCCGGGTATCTGACGATTATAGCAAGCTGGAGACACAAACCATATACAAAGGGCGAGAGCCAATTTATGATAATGAAATTGTGATTTCCGGTGTTATTGCTAAGTTGGAAAATTCAGAAATAGGGGACGAGGTCCCGATCACTTTTAATGGTGTGACGGAGAATTATTTGGTTACTGGCTTAAGCCAGCAGATTAGCCAACTTGGAATGGTGGCGAGTATGACCGGTGATGGAATGAGAAGACTTCAACCGGAGTACACCCCTCTGTCCATCAATGTGTATCTGAAAGAGGGGGGAGATGCGCAAGCTTTTGTGAAGGATCTGGAAGCACGCTTCCCTAAGCAATGGAACATTACTAACATTCGAGAAACGGTTGATAGTACGCTCAGTACATTCACTGCTGCAGTATCTTCTATGACAGCAGTCATCACTGTGGTGACGATTATAGTAGTCAGTCTGATTTTGTATTTAGTGATTAAGACTTTGATTCTGAAGCGGAAACGTGAGTTCGGCATTCTTAAAGGAATGGGTTATACCACTTTTAATCTGATGACGCAGATTACCTTTAGTCTGTTTCCGGTGATTGTGGTGGGAGTAGCTTTGGGGAGCGTAGGGGGGTATTTTTTCTCAGACTCAGCGTTTGTACTATTGCTCTCGAGTTTAGGGATTTATAATGTCCAACTGGCGGTTAGTTTGCCTCAAGTATTGCTATTGTGTGCAGCCATTCTAGTAGTTGCTTATGCGGTGTCTATGCTTGTTGCCTGGCGAATTCGGAAGGTTAGTGTGTACGATTTGATTATGGACTAATTTAAGCGAAAAACAAAAAAACAACGAGCAGGAGGTTAGTTACTCCATGCCCGTTGTTTTTTTATTACATATTTATTCGTCCGTCATCATAATTGAATTGCCAGTCGATGCCGAATTTATCTTTTAGACTACCATAACAAGAGCTCCAGAAGGTTTCTTGCAGTTCCATAACTACTTTACCGCCCTCTTGAAGCTTATCGAAATATTTCTTTATGTTATCTAAATCCTTACTAACTACGGAAAGACTAATATTGTTTCCTTCGATAAAAGGCATGCCTGGAAAAACATCAGAAAACATTACATTACTGCCTTCGATATTCAAGCGGGTGTGCATAACCAAATCTTTAGCTTCCTCAGGAAGAGTGAAATTGGGATCGGGTGGTGTTTCACCAAAGGTCATGATTTGTGGACGTTCAGTGCCAAACACCTCTGCGTAAAACTCTGCTGCGTTACGACAATTCCCATTGAAATTAAGATAAACATCGATGGACATTTTTTTCACTCCTTAAAGGTTTGTTAGCGTTACTTCGAAAATACTTAAAATTCAAAATACCTTGTCACTTCCACATTGTATCATTTACCAGTTTATAAACAAATATTCTTATAGTCTCATTATTAAACTTTTATTTCATCTACTATCTTCTAATTAAAAATAGGATATGGTAGTATTCAAGAAAAGGGATAATTTTCTATAAATTAAATAAAATTATATTTATGTTAAATAGTTAGAGGATTTAGGCTCTTGTTAGATCTTTAAAACGGAGGGGAGGTGATGATGAGTGCGGGTAAGGCATAGAGGAGGTGACCATTCTTTAAAGGAGTGAATACTGCAATTGTAGCATCGCGTGGCTATTAATAAATTATTTGCAAATTTATTTAATTGTCGAAAGGAGAATAATAAATGACAAAAGCACTAAGGAAGCAAATGTTGTTATTGCTTACGATCATGGCTTTAGTTATCACCGGATATGCTCCTTCTACCACGTATGCCAGTGAGGCGCATGTTGACAATCCGTTTGTAGGAGCTACAGCATATGTTAATCCTGATTATGCCGCACTGATTGATACCTCTATTGCTCAGGTTACCGATAGTACTTTAGTTTCCAAGATGGAGACCATTAAAAAATATCCGACAGCCGTATGGCTGGATCGAATTGCTGCAATTTATGGCGGGACAGAAAACGGAGGCAGAAAAAGTCTTGAGGAAACATTAGATTCCGTACTCGCGCAAAAGCAACCAAACACACCGATTACAGCCACATTTGTAATTTATGATATGCCAGGGCGGGATTGCCACGCTTTGGCCTCCAATGGCGAGCTGCCACTGACAGCAGCGGGTTTGACAACCTACAAATCAGATTATGTTGACGTAATCGCCAGTATTTTTGCAAAGCCCAAATATAGTGACATTCGGATAGTGACTATCGTAGAGCCGGATTCGCTTCCGAATCTAGTTACCAATCTCAGCACACCACAGTGTGCTCAAGCTAACTCCACGAATATTTACCGTGATGCTACACGTTACACTTTAAATGCTCTCCATGCCATTCCAAATGTGTATACTTACATGGATATTGGTCACTCCGGCTGGCTCGGATGGGATACTAACCGTGGCCCCGCTATCGACCTCTTTACTTCGGTTGTGTCAGGCACTACAGCTGGACTTGCTAGTGTCGATGGATTCATTACGAATACAGCCAATACCACTCCACTAGTAGAACCTAATCTTCCAGATCCGAATCTTACGATAGGCAGCCAGCAGCTTCGTTCTGCAAGTTATTATGAATGGAATCCGTATTTTGATGAAGCTGATTTCACAGCAGCTTTGTATTCAGGTTTTGTAGCAAAAGGTTGGCCTTCCACGATCGGCTTCCTTATTGATACTTCCCGTAACGGGTGGGGAGGACCTAATCGTCCGACTAGTGCAAGCGGAACAACCGTTAACGCTTATGCGGATTCCGGTCGGATTGATAAACGTCTCCATCGCGGCAATTGGTGTAATGCCAGCGGTGCCGGAATTGGAGAAGTTCCACAAGCAGCACCCGCAGGTTATGCAGCCTCACATTTGGATGCATTCGTCTGGGTGAAACCTCCGGGAGAATCTGACGGCTCCAGCAGTGCCATTCCAAATAATGAGGGCAAGGGCTTTGACAGAATGTGTGATCCGACTTATACCAGCTCAAGCGGCACACTGACCGGTGCATTACCTAATGCGCCTGTATCAGGCCACTGGTTCCATGATCAATTTGTTCAGCTGGTACAGAATGCTTACCCTGTAATTCCTCTGAGTAACGGAGGGGGCACTGTAGTTCCAGCGGCACCCACTAACTTGGTAGCGACAGCGGGAGATGCAAAAGTAAGCCTGAGCTGGACGGCATCCAGCAGTGCGATTAGTTACACCGTAAAACGAGCGACCACAAGCGGAGGGCCGTACACCACTGTAGCAACCGGGCTAACGTCAACGAGCTACACCAACACCGCCCTAACGAACGGAACAACCTATCACTATGTTGTAAGCGCAACCAATAGTGTAGGAGAGAGTGTGAATTCGGGACAAGCGAGTGCGACCCCAGCAGCAGTGGCGACTGTTCCGACGGCACCCACTAACTTGGTAGCGACAGCGGGAGATGCAAAAGTAAACCTGAGCTGGAGCGCATCCAATGGTGCGACTAGCTACACTGTGAAAAGTGCAACCACAAGCGGAGGCCCGTACACCACTGTAGCAGCAGGGCTAACGATCACGAGCTACACTAACACCGCCCTAACGAACGGAACAACCTATTACTATGTTGTAAGCGCAACCAATAGTGTGGGAGAGAGTGCGGATTCTACACAAGCGAGTGCGGCTCCAGCAGCAGTGGCGACTGTTCCCGCGGCGCCAACCAATTTGGTAGCGACAGCAGGAGATGCAAAAGTAAACCTGAGCTGGAGTGCATCCAGTGGTGCGACTAGTTACACTGTGAAAAGTGCGACCACAAGCGGAGGGCCGTACACCACTGTAGCAACAGGGCTAACGGCAACGAGCTACATCAACACGGGCTTAACGAACGGAACAACCTATTACTATGTTGTAAGCGCAACCAATAGTACAGGAGAGAGTGTGAATTCGGCACAAGCGAGTGCTGTTCCACAAGTTCCGGCAGCAATTAGTCTGACGTTGCAGTATCGGGCGGGAGATACTAATGCGACAGACAATCAGATCAAACCTTATTTTAATATTAAAAATAACGGCACAACCGCAGTGAACTTAAGCGATCTTAAAATCCGTTATTATTTCACTAAAGATAGTAATCAGACGTTAAATGGCACAATTGATTGGGCACAGATCGGCAATAATAATGTTCAAGTCGCCTTTGCAGACTACACTGGCACGAATGCAGACACTTACGTTGAACTTTCGTTTGCTTCTTCGTCTGGTTCCATTCCAGCTGGAGGCCAGTCCGGAGATATTCAACTCAGAATATATAAATCAGATTGGACTAATTTTAACGAAGTCAATGACTACTCCTATGATGCTACTAAAACTGCTTATACTAACTGGGATAAAGTGACGCTTTATCAAAGTGATGCTCTCGTATGGGGAATTGCTCCGTAACGGAAGCAGGGGATATTTAAAAGAGCCGCTGGAGTGATCCTGGCGGCTCTTTCTGTATTATTTAATTCGTTTACCGAGTAGCACAAGCAGCCATATGATTCCAGCCCCAACAATGGCGTGACCAAGCCCCGCAATATGGGGCAGGAAGCTAATATCACTGCCGTTAATTTGCAGCATTCCACGTGTAGCCATTGCACCAATCGTGATTAGAAGACCAATGTTATAGACAATGTACCATGCACCAAAAGATTTAGCCTCATGGATATTAAATAACTTGTCTAAGATCATAGCAATAATAAAGAAAAAGAATCCTAAGACTAGAATGTGAGTGTGAAGCGCAACTAATATAGTATCTCCTGTGAAATCATTCATTTTAGTAATTTCGCGATAGGCCACTCCGGCTATCAAACCAAGAATTGCATAGAAAAAAGACGTGTAATACAATTTTTTCATAAGAATATCTCCTTTGTAGTTATCGTTATGATTGAAGTGTATCAAGCAATTAAGAACGCAATATGAACAAATGATTACAAGGTGAAAAAAATCACTAGTTTATAAAATACATTATATCCTAAAGGAAGTTTCACTTTCCACGACGAACTGTACTACTAGAGAAATGAGAGGAGACTTAAGGAAAATATGATCGATAACGTTGAGGGATTTCCTGTGCTCGAAACAGACCGCTTTATTTTGAGAAGAATTACACTGGATGATGCTAAAGAAATATATAATTATTTTTCAAAAGATGAAGTGACCCAGTATTATGATCTGGATAGCTTTACCGATATACAGCAAGCGATCAACCTTATCGAAAGATGGGATGAACGTTTCAAAGGCAAACAAAGTATTCGCTGGGGAATAGCCAGGCGTGAGGATAATATAATGATGGGTTCATGCGGATATCATAACTGGGCGCACAGAAATTTCAAAGCAGAGATTGGGTATGAATTATCTCCACTTTATTGGCGGCAGGGTGTGATGACAGAAGTCCTGACAGCGATTATTGCGTATGGCTTTGAGCATATGAAGCTCCATCGAATTGAGGCGTTTTATGATCCGGCTAATATTGCCTCCAAGAAGTCTCTTTTGAAAGCGGGCTTTAAGTATGAGGGATTGTTGCGCGAATCTTTTTTTGAAAAAGGTAGATTTGTAGATGCGGAGATTTGCTCTTTGTTAGCTTCCGATACGAACTAAGAAGTATAAAATTTAAAAAAAGCGAGTTAACCATAATGCGAGAGGACGTATTATGGTTTTTTGTTTGTGATACAATAAATAGATTATCGACTTTATCCTACGTGGTACTAATCCAACATACATATCATGATGAAAGAAGGTGAAGGTATGGAGTTTGAGTATTTGCTTCGTGTAATTGGCGCGGGAATTTGTGGCGTATTAGTTGGATATGAACGCAAAAGCCGGATGAAAGAAGCTGGAGTTAGAACACATTTTGTTGTGGCCTTAGGTGCTGCACTTATGATGGTCATCTCCAAATATGGGTTTCAGGATCAAGCGGATTGGCCTAATCTTTCTCTTGATCCCGCTCGGATAGCTGCTCAGGTAGTAAGCGGAGTAGGTTTTTTGGGCGCAGGAATGATTTTTATGCAAAGACACACAGTCAAAGGGCTCACTACTGCTGCAGGGATTTGGGCAACAGCCGGAGTGGGCATGGCTATAGGGTCTGGTCTTTATATTCTTGGCGTAGGAGCAACGATAATCATTTTACTTGGGCAAAAGATCTTACACAGTCGTAATAGCTGGCTGGCCGCACCAAAAACCCAACAGCTCGTTATAAGTCTAGCTAACACAGAAGGCGCTATGGGCCGAATTCAAGAGTTGCTTAAAGAACACAAAATCGCTGTTCTAAGTTTTCATGCTGAAAATAACAGTGTAGAATCCGAATTAAACGTAGAAATCGTTGTAAGATTGCCTGAATCATTTAATCCAGTACAATTGTTATCGATGATCCAAGAGGACGCAGCGGTTAAGACCGTTGAGTTTCAATGATTTTAGCACCTTCGATGTAACTAACTCACTTCGCATCAAAAGCTACCTCCTTTTTGAGAGTTTCCTTTTGATGCGAGTGTTACCTTCAATTTACCATCGATTCACACACCCTCACATTAATCCAAGCAAAATACCACTTTCAGTCTTTCTATTCCAATTAATAGGTTCAAGATTCAAATTAAATGCTAATTCACGGGCTTATATGTTATGTCTGTGTTATATATTGAGTGGTTTTTGTGTTGGTTATCTTTCGTTAACCGCTTACATTTATTTTTAAATAAAAAATATGTCATTTATATTGACACATAAACCATGACCCTTTATTATTAATCCCATCACTGGAGAAACTAAATTAAAATTTAAATCAAAGAATACATTATCAGCGCTTTATTTGCAAATAATTTCTTGTTTTTGTGGTTTATTAATCCAATTAATGCACTGGAGAAAATAATTAGGAGAATGCCCGTGAAAAAGCACGATCAGGATTTTATGAAGCGACAAAATCGTTTAACGGTTTTCGAAATTATAAAAAATCAACAACCGATTTCTCGCGCTTCTATTGCTAAACAGACTGGTATGAGTCCTACGACTGTAAGTCGAATTGTCGGAGAGTTGACGGAGGAAGGATATTTACTCGATTCAGAGCAGGTATCATCAGGATTAGGTCGGAAATCAACGTTAATAGGTATGATGGACGCTTCTGTATTATCGGTTGGCGTTGAACTGGATCGCAGTCTTATGTCTATTGGAATTGTGGACTTACAAGGACAGCTTATCTGCAGTAGTCAATTTCCCCGTACACCAGACGAAAGCCCGGATCGAACGCTGGAACGGATTCATGAAGCCATTGAGCAATTGTTCCAGCAGCATGTGATTGACAGAACACGCATCGTGGGTATTGGCGTTGGACTTCCTGGCATTGTGAATAACGAAGACGGAATTGTTGTCTTCTCTGTTCAGCTAGGATGGAAAAATGTGCCGTTAGCCAAACGCTTGAAAGAGCTGACAGGTTTTGAAATCGCTGTGGACAATGAGCTGAAGGTAAGGGCTCTTGCTGAACATCTTAAAGGAGCCGCAGTCGGCTCCAGCCGTACGACATTATTGGGTTTCGGTCAAGGCGTGGGCTCTGCGATGATTCTCGAGGGAGAGATTTATCGAGGGGTGATGAACAGTGCGGGTGAAATTGGGCACACGACAGTGGATCCTAACGGAATGATGTGTGAGTGCGGCAAAGCGGGCTGTTTACAGACCTATATAAATATCAGTTCTTTATTATCTGAAGCTAATCGGATTCGCCCGATCCGTACGATTGAGGAGTTATTCGCAGCAAAACATGCACGAGAACAATGGGCGATTCACTTGATCGACCGTGCACTCATGTATATGGCCATCACCATTAATAATGTCGTATGCATGTATAACCCCGACAGCGTGATTTTAAGTGGAGAACTCGTGGACAAATTCCCGGATATATACGAAGAAGTTGAGCAGCTGTACCTCTCGCGCTTTACCTGGGAGCCGCTTCGTGGTTCCTTTACGATTCATCGCTCGTTGCTAAATGAGAAGGGTGTAATTATCGGATCGGGACTTTTATCGCAGAATCGATTTTTTGCCTTAGATTAAATTAACTACTGCTGGGGAGGTTGTACAGATGGGATTTACAACATTGGTAGAAGAATATCGTGGTGGCCTGCTGGAGAATGTGCATTATGGTGCAGTTAGTGTAGTTGATGAGAAGGGCAACATTTTGTACAAAGCAGGCGATCCGGAGCATATGACTTATCTTCGCTCTGCTGCTAAGCCATTCCAAGCTTTGCCGGTAATGAAACGCCGGATCGATGAAGTATATGGTTTGACAAGTAAAGAAGCTTCGCTGTTTACCGCTTCACACCGGGGAGAAGCCTTCCATATTGAAGCGCTTGAAGCTCTTTTTCAGAAAATGGGATTAAAAGAAGAGTCACTATATTGCTGCTCTACATACCCGCTGAATGAAGAAGCCAAAGCAGAACGTCACCGGGCAAATGAACCCACTCGTAAAATCTTTCATAACTGCTCAGGCAAACATGCAGGGTTAATGGGCCTTAGCAAATATATGGGTTGGGATATAAACACTTATTACGATCCTAACCATCCTGTACAACAGGAGATTCTTGAGATGATGGCTTATATCGCTGAAGTTCCCAAAGCGTCCATCCCGCAAGGTATTGATGGCTGTGGACTTCCTATCTTCGCACTTCCGCTTCATAAAATCGCTTATTCCTATCTAAAGCTAGCGTGTCCCGATTTAATTGAGGATACGGATATACGTAACGCAGCCGCTGCCATTGCAAAACTTATGAACGATAACCCGGTTATGATTGCTGACACGAAATTTGTATGCTCAGAGCTCCTGAAGGATGACAATCTGACGGCTAAGGGTGGAGCAAAAGGGGTATACGGTATCGGACTCCGTAAGGAACGAATGGGTATATCACTGAAAGTATCCGACGGATCAGAACAAGTCTGGCCATGTATTATCGCATCGATTCTAGAACGTATTGGTTACAGCAATCAAGACACAATTGATCGCCTATATGCACTCGTGCCTAACACGATTGTTAATGATGGCGGTACTGTAGTCGGCGAACGCCGTGCTGTATTTCAATGGGAGATCTAGAGCATAAGGTCAAGAATAATCTTCAAGTTTGGTGATTAATCGGACTAGAAGCTTTTCTAATACATCGTTTGAATAGGGGAGTGTAAAAAATGAAAGCAAAAGGAAAAGTATGGTCAATGTTCATGCTGCTGCTTATTACAGTAGTAGTGACTGCAGGGTGCGGCAACAAAGCGAGCAACGAGGGACAAAACGGCAATACTGCTGGTGGAACTGAAACTAGCACCCCAACTACAAAGAATGATAAAGACATTGTAATTGCCATCAATTCTAACTTTATTACGCTGGACCCTCATAACGCAAGCGATACGCATTCAATCAGCGCTGCCAGAACGATGTACGAAGGTCTGATGGGTTTTGACGAGAATATGAACGTGGTTCCTGTTCTTGCCGCAAGCCATTCCATAAGTGAAGACGGGTTGGTCTACACGTTCACGCTGCAAGAGAATGTTAAATTCCAAGACGGTACTGACTTTAATGCTGAAGCGGTTAAAGTAAACATCGCCCGTATTCAAGATGAGAAGAACAATCTGAGACTGCGCAAAAGCTTCGCAAAGGTAGCGAAAGTGGAGACTCCTGATGCTAAAACCGTGGTTATTACACTCAGTGAGCCGTACAACGCATTTTTAAATAAAGTAGCTATGGCACCTATTATTAGTCCGAAAGCTTTAGAAGAAAATGGCACCGATATTTCGAAAAATCCTGTAGGGACGGGACCATTTAAGTTCAAAGAATGGGTGCAAGGCGACCGCTTGGTTGTCGTTAAGAACCCTGATTACTGGCAAGCGGGCTTGCCAAAAGTGGATAGTGTGACCTTTAGACCTGTGCCAGAGAATGGATCACGGATAGCCATGCTAAAAACCAGCGAGGCAGATTTTATTTATCCAATGCCAACGGAGCAAGTATCTGAGGTTGAAGGTCTTGAAGGAATTACTGTAGATACCATCGATTCGACAATTGTCCGTTATGTAACGTTAAATACGATGAAAAAACCTTTTGATGATGTGAAGGTACGTCAAGCCATTAACTATGCTATCAATAAAGAAGCTTATATCAAAGTTGTGAAATCGGGTCTTGGTGCTAAGCTTGATTCCACGATGTCTTCCAAAACACAATACTATTCCCCGCAAACAGGTTATGACTATGACATTGAAAAAGCTAAACAATTGCTTGCTGAAGCAGGTTATCCTGATGGATTCGAAACCGAAATTTGGGGTGAAAATGAATCCGAAACTATGAAGGGTATGCAATTTATTCAGCAACAGCTAGCACTTGTAGGGATTAAGGTAGACGTGAAATCCATGGAAGGAGGCACATTGTCCGACCAAATTAACTCTGCTAAGACACCAGAAGAAGCAAAAATTCAAATGTGGTATGTCAGCTGGTCTCCGTCTTCAGGTGATGCAGATGGTGCAACCAGAGGGTTGTTCAGTAGTGAAATGTTCCCGCCTGCTGGCTCAAATACAGCCTATTACAAAAATGAAAATGTAGACAAATGGATCGCTGAGGCGAATAAATCTGTTGATCCAGAAGCGGCTAAATCCATCTATGGCAATATTCAAAAAACAATTTGGGAAGATGCTCCATGGGCATTCATGGGCGTCGACCAAATCATCTCAGGCAAAAGATCGTATCTGGAAGGAGTTAAGGTCTTCCCGGATGGTTCCATTAATGTCCTGAATGCAGAAGTGAAATAATGCTAAACAAACGTTAGGTTTAATATCCCAAGAAATGAACGAGGCCGCTTCTGTAGTATGGTGGGAAGCGGCCTCACTAAATCATTTGTCGATACTGAAGGGGGCTTATGAGTTGGGTAGATATGCTTTACAAAGACTCCTCGGGGTTATTCCGCTGTTGTTCATTGTATCGGTGCTTGTCTTTTTGTTTATTCACTTAATCCCAGGCGATCCAGCCCGACTTATTGCCGGTAAAGATGCCACGCTTGAAGAGATTCGTGGAATTCAGGAGCAGCTGGGTCTCAATCTGCCTTTGTGGAAGCAATACATAAACTACATGGGTGATCTGCTAAGTGGGAATCTGGGCAATTCGATCCGTTCAGGGATCCCGGTTACTGACATGCTGGAAAGCAGAGTAATGCCTACGTTGTGGCTGACTTTTCTTAGTATGGCCTGGGCTCTAATTATTGGTCTTCTAATTGGCGTGGTTTCAGCCGTTTATCGCAATCGGTGGCCGGATCATTTAGGGACGTTGACAGCCATTTCAGGGATGTCTATTCCTGGATTTTGGTTAGGCTTGGTACTCATTCAAATTTTCTCGGTAGAGCTTGGTTGGTTTCCAACGGGTGGTGTTGATTCCTGGAAGTCCTATATTCTTCCTTCCATTACACTCGGGATGGGAATTATGTCTATGTTGGCCCGTTATTCTAGGTCATCTATGCTGGAGACCCTTCGGGAGGATTATATCCGTACAGGACGTGCAAAAGGCTTACGCGAGTATGTTGTTATCGGCAGGCATGCGCTGCGCAACTCTTTGATTCAGGTGGTTACCGTAGCTGGACTTCAGTTTGGGTTCCTGCTCGGCGGCTCTGTAATGGTTGAGACGGTATTCAGTATTCCGGGTCTTGGCAGGCTGCTAGTAGACTCCATTTTGTTCCGGGATTATACAGTCATTCAAGCCTTACTGCTTCTGTTTGCTACACAATTTATTCTTATCAATCTATTAGTAGATTTATTGTATGGCGTACTTAATCCGAAAATAAGGTTTTCTCAGTAGCTAATGCGACTAAGAAGCAGAATTTCAATAGATTTATAGGGTGAATTTAGGATCAGGAGGGATATCATGAGTGACAATTCGGCGGTGATGGGAGCAAAATCTCCATTACCCGGAGAGGTACTGGCCCCGGAGAAAACAAAAGGCCGTATGGGTGTTTTTTTACGTAAGTTCAGTAAACAAAAGATGCCCCTTGTGGCCGCATTTTTTATTATATTGCTATTCCTAATTGCAATTTTCGGGCCATTTTTCACCCCGTATAATCCTGATGAACCAAACTACGATGCTCTTATGGCAGGTCCTTCTGCTGCACATTGGGCCGGGACAGACGAATATGGCCGTGATATTCTAAGCCGTCTGATTGATGGTACTCGCTTAACCTTAGCGGTCAGTCTCAGTTCCGTCTTAATCGCAGGTGTACTTGGAACTATCCTAGGTCTGTTAAGCGGATATTATGGCGGTTGGCTAGATCGGATAATTATGCGTGGCAGTGATGTACTATTTTCTTTTCCTGACTTGCTGCTTGCCATTGGGATCGTCGCCATTCTCGGTCCGGGTCTATCCAACGTTGTTATCGCAGTTGCAGTCTTTGGTACTCCATCGTTCGCCCGAATTATTCGGAGCGTAACGCTGTCTGCGAAAGAAACATTGTTTGTGGAAGCGGCTCGTTCCATGGGAGCGAAGCATCGCCGGATTATTTGGCGTCATATTTTTCCTGAGACCGTGCCCAGCATTATCGTTAATCTATCCATGAAGATTGGCGGAGCGATCTTGGCCGCTGCTTCATTGAGCTTTCTCGGAATGGGTGCAAAAACAACAGAGCCCGATTGGGGCGCAATGTTAAGTATGGGACGGGATTATTTAAGTATTGCTCCACATATCGTTTATTTTCCGGGGATAGCCATCTTTTTAACAGTACTTGCATTTAACCTGGTCGGGGACGGACTGCGTGATGCTCTTGATCCCAAAATGAAAAACTAAGGAGGGACAAGACATGACTCAACATTTGTTGGATGTACAAGGGCTGAAAACGGAGTTCAAACGCGGCGATGGAAGTATAACTGCGGTTGCGGGGGTAGACTTTGCTATTAAAAAAGGCGAAGTGTTAGGCCTGGTTGGTGAATCTGGTTGTGGCAAAAGTGTAACCTCATTATCGATCATGCGGTTGCTTAAAGATACGCCGGGCAGAATTTCTGAAGGTTCTGTGCGTTTTGAAGGAAAGGACTTGACGAAGATTTCTGAGAAGGAGATGCGCCAAATCCGGGGAAATGATCTGGCAATGATTTTTCAGGAGCCGATGACCTCTCTTAATCCAGTGCTGCGGATTGGGCTGCAATTAACAGAGCCGATTAGACTGCATTTGGGTTATGGACGCAAGAAGGCTCGTGAGCATGCGATTCATATGTTGCGGCTTGTAGGTATCCCTCGCGCAGAGGAATTAATCGATGAATATCCGCATCAACTATCCGGCGGGATGAGACAGCGGGTTATGATTGCAATGGCCATGTCTTGTCATCCAAAGCTGTTGATTGCCGATGAACCCACGACCGCACTCGATGTAACGATTCAAGCGCAAATTCTTGATCTGATGAAGCAGTTGAAAGATGAACAGGATATGGGAATGCTGCTCATTACCCATGATCTTGGAGTAGTTGCCGAATTATGTGACCGGGTAGTTGTTATGTATGCAGGTCGTGTGGTGGAAGAAGCCTCTGTTCAGGAGCTGTTCGCCAGACCGCAACATCCGTATACCAGGGGATTGATTCAATCGGTACCTAAGCTGCGCCAGAATGTACATCGCTTGGAGTCTATAAAAGGGAATGTGCCAGACCTTTCACAAATGCCTGCCGGCTGTAAGTTTGCGCCACGCTGCGAATTTGCCATGGAGCGTTGTCTGTCGCAAGAACCTGAGCTACTTCCGATTGAGGGGCTAGAGCGCAAAAGCCGTTGTTGGCTTACACAGCAGGAGGACACGGAAGGAGCGGGATGTTTATGAAAGAGACTCCATTAATTGAGGTTAAGGGTTTGAAGAAGTTGTTTTCTGTGAAGAAGGGCTTCTTCGGAACGACTAAATATTTACACGCCGTTGATGGGATTTCATTCGCCATTCGTAAGGGAGAAACGTTCAGCCTTGTAGGTGAAAGTGGCTGTGGGAAATCGACTACGGGCAGGCTAGTGACTCGCTTACTGGAACCCAATCATGGAGAAGTGTGGTTTAAGGGACAAAATATTAGCCATATCTCAGACAACCAGATGCGGCCTCTGCGCAAAGATATGCAGATGGTGTTTCAAGACCCTTATGCTTCACTTAATCCCCGCATGAAGGTGAAGGATCTTGTCGCCGAACCCCTGCTTATTCATACGAAGCTGTCCTCTAAAGAACGGGATAAGCTAGCTTGCGAACTGCTAGAGACCGTTGGATTGAACAGTCTCCACGCCGAGCGATTCGCGTTTGAGTTCAGCGGTGGACAGCGGCAACGGATTGGGATTGCCCGGGCTCTGTCAGTACGCCCTAGTCTAATCGTGGCGGATGAACCCGTGTCAGCACTGGATGTATCGATTCAGTCCCAAGTGTTGAATTTGTTACAGGACTTGCAGGAAGAATATGGCCTGACCTATTTATTCATCTCTCATGATCTCAGTGTGGTCGAGCATATTAGTGATCGAATTGGGGTCATGTATCTGGGTTCCCTTGTGGAGACGGCTGATAAGGATACATTGTATGACCGTCCCTTGCATCCTTACACCCAAGCGCTGCTATCTTCAGTTCCCGTGCCCGATCCAAGCTTGAAGAAGGAACGCATTATTCTAAAAGGGGATCTTCCAAGTCCAGTTGATCCGCCGACGGGCTGTCGTTTTCATACAAGATGCCCTTCCTGTATGGAAATCTGTAAGCAACATGTGCCTGTATTCCGGGAAGTTGAACCAGGTCATGAGCTCGCTTGTCATCTGTTTGATGAAGAAATGTTGAAACTAGAACGATAATTTTAAATGTGAGTACACTTTACGGAAAAGAAGGGACAGCTATGAATATCTTGTTCGATTCCGCTAATGGGGCGGATACGCTTATCTACTTAGCCTATGAAGAGGAGCCTTTTCCTCTTCGGCTGGGAGAAGCTCACAAACAGAGTGGCAGTGTGACATGGTTATATGCTCGCTCTGAGGAAGAGTCCGATGTGATAGCTATCGGAATGGGAAAACGCCGGGCTCTTACGCTTGAGAAAGTTCGCCGAGCAGCGGGCTCTGCCGCCCGTACAGCCCTAAGAGAAGGACGAAATTCAGCTTCATTTGTTCGTAGGACAGCAGAAAGTGATATTTCCGCTGCGGATGAGCTGCAAGCATGGATTGAAGGCTGGCTTCTCGGATTATATCGTTTTCAAACCTATCGTGGTGTTACTAAAATAGACATTTCAGTTGATTTGCTGCTCCAGACAGCCGATTGGCCTGAACTGACTAAGCTTGAACTGGAAGTTGTACTAAGTACTGGCCGCATGCGCGCTGAAGGAGCAGTGGTTGCTCGCGATCTGGTGAATGAGGTGCCCGGGACTCTAAATCCGGATCGGTTCGCAGAATGGATGGTCGAATATTTCGAGCGTGATAACGCAGCAGTGAAAGTTCATGTCTACCGGGGGCAGGAGCTGGTTGACCTACAGATGAATGGGTTGCTGGCGGTTGGAGCAGGCAGTAAACACTCCCCAGCCCTCGTTGAAATTCGCTATGAGAGTAACCCTGAATTGCCAATGCTGGCATTGGTGGGTAAAGGTGTTACCTTCGATTTGGGTGGGATGAATGTTAAGACCGCAAGTGATATTAGCGATGCACGTATGGACATGGGTGGCGCAGCAGCTGTTCTTGGGGCGCTGGATATTTTAGTGCGGAATCAAGCTCATGTAAATGTGACCGCGTTGATCCCAGTTGTTGATAACGTACCAGATGCTGAAGCAGTGCTGCCATCGTCTGTTATACGCTATCCTAATGGGCTGACGGTTCAGGTTGCAAATACGGATGGCGAAGGGCGGCTTATTATCGCGGATGCTCTTATTCATGCAGCAAATATCGGGGCAACTAAGGTCATTGATATTGCAACACTTACTGGAAATGTTGGCGCAGCGTTAGGATTAGGTATCGCCGGCATATGGGGTGATGGAGAGATGACGCAGAGCCTCGTCGAAATCGGTGAGCGCAATGGAGAACGACTGTGGCCCATGCCGCTTATGGATGAATACGAAGTCGATCTTCGAAGCAATTACGCTGATCTGCGCAACGTTAGTACTTCACCTTTTGCAGGTGCGATTACAGCAGCGCTTTTTATACGGCGCTTTGTAGCGGAATCGCTGAGCTGGGTCCATATTGATATGGCTGGGACGGTTCAGTACAAACAGGATGTGGGGTATTCAGAAGCTGGAGCAACGGGCTATGGTGCTCGACTGCTCGCTGATTATGTTATGAAACAGGCACAACAATAACAACCGGAAGAGTGGAGGAAAGTTATGAGATTGGAAGTCATCGCTACTTGTATGGACGATGCTTTTACAGCCGAAGCGAATGGGGCTGACCGCCTGGAGCTCATTACTGCGATTACGGAAGGCGGATTAACACCAGGGATAGGATTGGTGCAACAAGTTGCCAAATCGGTTAACATTCCTGCGTTTGTTATGGTTCGCCCGCATAGCCGTTCTTTTTGCTATTCAAAGTATGACATTTTGACCATGGCAGCAGAGATAAAGCAAATTGCAGCCAGCGGTGCGGCGGGGATTGTGCTTGGTGCGTTAACTCCAGAAGGGACTATCGACGAGCGAGCGCTTGAAACATTATTGCCGTTGACCGAGGGATTGCAAGTAACCTTCCACCGTGCTTTTGATGAGTTGAAGGATCAAATAGAAGGTTATCGAACGCTTTGTAAGTATCCGCAAATTACGCGTGTGCTCACTTCTGCCGGGCCAGGTCCGGCACCTGAAGCTATTCCTGCTATGCGGAAGCTAGTCGAGGAATCAAGGGGGAAATCGGTAAGTATACTGGCTGGAAGCGGTCTGAAGCCGGAAGGTATTACTTCATTTATACATCAGACTGGAGTAACAGAAGTACATTTTGGGTCGGCTGTACGTTATGACAAAGACGCTTTGTCGCCAATCGATCCAGCAGCCTTACGGGCGTTAGCGGAGAGTATTCATTCTAACGGCTAATAATAGATAGTGAAAAGGTGAATGGGTTATGCAGAAGGTTGATAGCTACGTAGTTGGAATCGATTTAGGAGGCACAAAAATTGCCGCAGCATTGTTTGATTCAAAGGGGACCGTATTGAAACGGGAATTGATGGAAACGGCTGGGGCACGTACCGCTAAAGAAGTGGTGCAGCGAATGATCGATATGATCCGCTCCGTATCCGAAGGGCGACCACTCACAGGAGTGGGTCTGGCTTCTCCCGGAGCTGTAAATAGCCAGGACGGGATCGTTATTCACGGCACCAATCTTCCGGAGTGGGACAATGTTCCACTGAAGCACTGGATGGAGTTGGAGCTAGGCGTTGAAGTAAAGGTAGTGAATGATGCGAACGCTGCGGCTTGGGGCGAGTATGTCCGAGGTGCTGGCAAAGGTGCAGACAACATGGTTTATGTTACCTTTAGCACAGGGATTGGAGCAGGTATCGTCATTGACGGCAAGCTGCTTCTTGGCAAAAATTCATTTGCTGGTGAACTAGGTCATAATATTATTGACCCGAACGGAACGGAATGCAGCTGTGGAAGATTCGGCTGCTGGGAAGTTTTCGCTTCGGGCACAGCGATTCGGGATATGGCGCTGCGAAGTATGGAGAGCAGACCGTCGATGATTACGGAACTGGCTAATATAAATGGAGAAAAAATTACTTCGCGGCACGTATTTGAAGCCATGGCACTTAACGATCCCGTGGCCGTCGAGGTTATTGACCGGAGTATTCATTATATGGCACTAGGTCTAGCCAATGCAGTACATACGTTCAATCCTGATCGGATCGTGATCGGTGGAGGCGTGAGTAAGGCTGGAGATTTGTTATTCCCTGCACTGGTGGAGAAGACGGAGCTATTTATCATGGATCCTTATAAGGGTACTTTTACAATTGAACCTGCCGCGCTCAAAGACGATGTAGGCCTAATTGGAGCAGCTGCATTATTTCATACCGCTTAGGTGGAGTGAATGATTGATCACAGCTTTCATTAACGGAGGAGTTGGAGAGATGGGTACAAGAGAAGAAAGAACGAAATGGTTCTTACAGGATAGGTTCGGGATGTTTATCCATTGGGGATTATATTCAATTCCTGCTAGAGGGGAATGGATACGCGGCAACGAGCGGATGAGTAGAGAGCATTACATGACGTATTTCGATGAATTTGACGCCTCTCGATATGACCCGAAGAAATGGGCAAGTGCAGCCAAAGCTGCGGGTCAGAAATATGCTGTGCTTACGACCAAACATCATGACGGGTTCTGTCTGTTCGATAGTAAGCTGACTGATTTCAAAGCGACTAATACGCCCGCTGGACGTGATCTAGTGCGGGAATATGTAGACGCTTTCCGTGCTGAAGGGATTGCAGTAGGTCTATATTACTCTATCATAGACTGGCACCATGAGGATTATCCCGGTTATGGAGATAAGGCACATCCTGATCGGGATAACGAAGCGGTCAAAGATAAGCCGATTGATTTCGATAGATACTTGGAGTATATGCATGGGCAAGTAAAGGAACTGCTCACCAATTACGGTAAAATCGACATTATGTGGTTTGACTTCTCCTACGATAATATGACAGGGGAGAAGTGGAAGGCGACGGAGCTTATCCGGATGATTCGTTCCATACAACCTGATATTATTATCGACAATCGATTAGGTGGCAATATTCGTGCGGCAGAACCTGAGGAGTATGCTGGTGATTTCTTCTCCCCCGAGCAGATCATTCCGCCTGGCGGCATTGTTGACGTAAACGGCCAATCCATCCCTTGGGAAGCCTGCATTACCCTGAATGACAACTGGGGTTATCATTCCGAGGATAAGAATTATAAATCGACCAAGCAAGTCATCCGTACGATGGTCGAATGTATCAGTAAGAATGGTAACCTGCTCCTCAATGTTGGACCAGATGCCAAAGGTGAAATGACGCGGGAATCCCTGGTTATCCTTGACGAAGTTGGGGAGTGGATGCGCCTTAATGGAGATAGTATTTATGGATGCGGGAAGTCTTTGCTACCTAAGCCGGAGTGGGGACGTTATACGCAAAAGGGCAATAAATTGTATGCGCATGTCTACGACCGTGGAATTGGCCCGATCTATTTCCAAGGTCTGAAAGGGAAGATTAAAAAGGCAAGATTACTACGTGATGGTACCGAGCTAAAGGTGGAGGTGCCGTGGATGGCTGAGGAATATTCGGATGTTGACGGTGGAGCTTTTATTACATTAAAAGGCGCGATGTTACCTGATGAGATGGATACGGTTATCGAGCTTGAACTATTTAATTAAATCAGAAGGAGTTGTCCCATATGCCCTGAATGGCTGCTGAGACAACTCCTTTTTTTCGTATTCTTCGCCCACATTTGCACATACGAAACACCTATCGGACACAGATGTCTCTAAACCCAGAAATATCGCACTTTTGGGATGCCAACGGACCGCATAGCCGCTATTGCCTTGAAACACCCCCGATTTGGAGCTGATTCTAGGGAATAGCGTCATTGGAGTCCGAAGCCCTGTTCCAAAGGCAGAAAATGTGCAAATAACGTCATCTGGGTCCGCAACTCTCAGAGGGAGGTGACAATGTTGAAGTTGTTGAAGCATTTGAAGCAGGCATTCAACGAGTCAGAAAACAAAGCGGCGATTCTCCAAATAACAGGAGAATCGCCGTTCTGTGAATACTAAAGGCGAGCCTTGCGGAAGCCCTCATATATATTGAGGACCGCGACTAAAATCAAGATTGCTATTCCTCCACCTACTAGTCCCGTTTCAAATTGGTTAGCTGTAGTGTTTAATAAATTAGACATGTAATTAATAAATTCTTGGTTGAATACACTCGGATTTATAAGGATAACAGCGAATACAATAAGTACAATGAGCTCAAGGACCGTATTACATAATGCTAATTCTCTAGTCCATTGTCTCTTGATTAATTTATATATAGTTAATGCGACTTCTAATCCGATCACAATAAGAATAATAGGCCAATAATCAAGTAACACATGCTGATTAAAAGCTGGGGCTACGAAGTTAAGTGCGCCTTCACCGCCTCTATAGACTCTGATCAGGTGTTCAGCATTAAAATAAACAGTAGCCCAAATGGCAGTCCACAGTAAACTTCCGAACACTTCGAAGCTTGTAATTGCTTTTTTCTTATGGACAAGCGCGATATCCTTCAAATCATCAGGAGTCCATTTCCTTAATTTTGTAGTAAGAGGATGACCTTCCTTTCCTTTATCTGCCCGTTCGATAATAGCGAACACAACAGTTATCCAAAAAAAGACTTGGATGCCTACTTCAAGAAAGGTTCCAATTCCTGTACTTATAACTGCAGTAACAATATCCGCAACTGTTTTATCGCCGCTGTAGCCAATCAAGTAATCAGCAACCAGAGCGATTAAAGAAACAACTACAGCGATGGGTATAATCATTTTTAATAACGTAACATATAAATCAAAATAGCGTGGGCCGATGAGATACATGGGCTGATCGCGGTACTCACTAGCTAAAATAGCTGGATTGCCCAATTTTGCAAGGACGGCTTTTACCTCTTTTTCGTCATAATCATCCGGTAACATATCCTCGATGGTTGATCGTAATTCTAATGCGATGTCTTCCCGATTTTGTTCTGGTAACCTCCGAGTAACTTCATGAATGTAAATCTCAATCAGCTTCATGGTCATCCTCCCCTTGTAATAGGCCATAGAGTTCTTTCGAATTCTTAAGCCATTCTTCCTTTAGCTGTAAAAAAATCTCTACGCCATAGTCACTTAGAACATAATACTTACGGGGTCTGCTCTCGGATGTGTCCCAGCTGCTCGTCACTAATTCCTGTTTCTCTAGTCGGCGAAGTAATGGATATAGGGTGCTTTGATCGATGATGATGCTGGATTCCTCCAACAATTGAACGAGCGAATATCCATACTGGGGTGTTCGTAATTGACTTAAAACGGCTAGCGTTAACGTACCTCTTCTAAGCTCTGTGATTAAAGAATTTAATAAAGTACTCATTCACCCACCTCATTATTTAAAATATAAGGATTTATAATCTCTTATAAATTGTAAATTGTTCTTATATTTTTGGTTTAAACGCTTGCTGTCCTTAAGAGGACGTCGAAGTCGTTTATACTTACTATGTGTCATACAGTATTCGATCTATACTATGCATCATACACTATTGTTGTTCCAACATCAATTGAATAAAATAATCTTCTGAGAAATAAATAAGAAAATTTTTCTATTTTGTGAAGCAGTTTGATTAAAAGGAGGTCGTGAAATGATTCCATTTTTTAGTGACATTCCGAATGCTTCTACATGGGAGGTAGTTGAACCGGTTCATAAGGGCTGGTCAAAGGATAGATTTGATTATGGTGATCCTTGGGAGGAATTTAATCGCATTCCTTGGTGTGCACTAACGAGTCCAGAGTTCGCATCAGGTTGAATCCATGGGTATTTTAATCATGATGTTCCAGATGTATTCTTTAGGCTTTATATACCGAAGTGGTATTGGCAAGTTATACTGAGTGAAAAGACTCAGCTATTTGAGAATAGTTAGGGGAATTAAGCGATGAATATACTGATTGCTGAAGATGAAACTGATATAAGAAAACTAGTGAAAATACATTTAGAAGATCGATCCTATCGAGTATTCGAAGCCAAGGATGGCATTGAGGCTTTAGAGGTTGTTAATCAACATGAAATAAATCTTGCCATTCTGGATATTGTAATGCCCAAGCTTGATGGGCTTAATCTGCTGCGACAGATAAGAGAGAAAAGCCATATTCCGGTTATCTTGTTAACTGCCCGCGGTGAAGAAATTGATAAGATAGTGGGCTTAGGCCTTGGAGCAGACGATTATATGGTGAAGCCATTTAGTGCTTCAGAGCTTGTGGCTAGGGTTGAGGCGCAGCTGAGACGAAGAAATGTATACGATCTTAGCCAATCGATAACTGAAGAAACAATCCAACATAGAGAATTGAAGCTGAATTTAAAGGAATGTATGTTGTACATAAATGAAAGTCCAGTTCTTCTAAATGCCAAGGAATATAAGGTATTACAATGTCTGATGCAGAGTCCTAATCAAATTTTTACGCCCAAAAAGTTATATGCAGCGGCGTGGGAAGAAGATTTCTATAGTGATAATAATACGATTATGGTTACCATCAGCCGTCTAAGGAATAAGATCGAACGGGACCCACACCATCCCGAATATATCGTTACAGTGCGTGGACTAGGTTACAAATTCTACAACCCAGGTAAATAAGATGAGAAAACAAAATATATCCTATCAATTGTTAAAAAACTATATCGCGATCTTTCTTATAACAACGGTTATAACGATATTGGTGATTGTTGCTTTGTTTTGCATGAACAGGCTGGGATCTAAGGACATTATTTATAATCAGTTAACGGCTGCTAAGCTTATGCAAAATGACTATCAAAGAATTGACACTAGTGTTGTTAATGATGTCGGGGGCAGTTTACAGGTTGTGAATTCCAATTACGAAGTCATACACTCCATTGGCAACAATCCATTTACGTCCAAGCAGATTAGTGTCAAAGAATTTACGGATTTTCTAATGAATACTGGCGCTAACAAAGATATGATCACTGTTGAATATAATGAGCAGGAACAATTTTGGCTGATCGTCTCTTTACCTATACAAGTGAAAATGACAGGCAGTTTCCATTGGAATTCAGATTCACCTATGCAGGATCATACCCTTCAAATGCTTGGGTTTATTGGGTTAGGTTATTTGTTGATTCTGATTCTAAGCACGATGATTTATGCGAGAATTACGGCGGTTAGTTTCATTAAACCCTTAGACCAGTTGTCCGCTGCTGTTAAAAAGGTTAAGAATGGGGATTATTCAGCAAGAGTGCAGGTAGGCGGGAATCGGGAGTTTAGTCAACTGGAGCAGGCTTTTAATCATATGGCAGAAGTGATTCAGATCCAGACCTCGTTAAAAGAACAGAGTGAAAACAATCGAAAAAATCTAATATTGGATATATCCCATGATTTAAAAAATCCATTAACAAGTATTATGGGTTACGCAGAGCTTGAACTAAAAGAACAGGTGAGCGGTCGGATAGAACATTTGGAATTTGCCAAAATAATATACGAAAATAGTATCCGTGCCAATGTATTGATTCAGGATTTGTTCGAATTATCGAGAATGGAAAGTCCCGAATTCCGCTTGGATGTTACAACAGATGATTTCTCAGAATACTTGAGAGAAGAAATGATACATATGTTGCCCGAGCTTGAGGCTGCGGGTCTGATCCCTGATTTTGTAATCGAGCCAGAAGAAATAAATCTACAGTTTGATAAAAAAAGAATGAATCGAGTATTCTCAAACCTGCTTTATAATGCCATCGCTTATCAGGAGCAAGGTTCTACGTTTCAAGTTGTGCTGGAAAAGGTGAATGATGGAGCCAAGCTTACTTTTATTAATTACGGCCAACCATCAGCATTGAACCCGGCAGGTTCTGGATTAGGGCTACTCATTGTTCAAAAAATAATAGCTGCTCATGGAGGGACTGTTCAGCTGAATACGCAAGATAACCAGTTTGAAATTATAATTGAGCTGAACCGGCAAATTTAAGGTCTATGTAAGATTACATTAAGTCGTATGAAATTTCCCAATGCTAAAATGGTTGATATTCAGTCTATTAACAATTTTACTTGGGGGAATAGATTATAATGATTGATGAAAAATCAAGTAAAAGGCAATTGATCTTCGGCGTTATATTAGCAGTAATGTACTTTTTAGGATTGTTCTCCAATCTCTTGATCAGGCCGGTTATGGGGATTCTTAACCATGTTTTTATTTGGCAGCCAGAACAACAAAATCGAATGGCCTTAATGTTGAATAGTCTGATCTACATAGGAGTGATTATAGGTTTTAGGGGATTCTATAAACAAGCTATTCATGATTTCAGACAATACTGGGTCCGTAATATGTTATGGATGGTTTGGGGACTTTGTTTGATTATTATCATCGGAAGTATGTTGATTCCCACACTAATTTCCATTTTTCATCCTATTACAAAGTCTGTTAATGAGGTGGATTTACGGGCAATGTTGTCCTCGTATCCATTTATTTTTACAGTGAACGTGGTATGGATTGGCCCCGTGATTGAAGAATTAGTATATCGGGTTACCATTTTTAGAACGATCCGCAGGAAGAGTCGTCTTCTGGCTTATCTGATATCCTCCTTTTTATTTGGCTTCCAGCATGTCTATAGAGCCGTGGTGTTCCAGAGCAACTATAATGAAATGTGGAATATCTTCTCCTATATGGCTGCTGGATTAATCTTTGCCTACCTATATGAGAAGAGAAAAAATATATTAGTGCCTATAGGCGCGCACATGTTTAGTAATGGTTTATCTGTGCTTCTCTATTTCTTAAGTTAATACGAAATTTGACTTCACATCAGATTACTAGTAAACTGATAATCAAATAGATCCAATTCCAAAGCAATGGATGTGGTATAATGCGAGACAATGGATTCACTGAAGACAACAAACTAAGCTTATTGATCTGGCTGCGGCTGGTAAGAGTTTATGACAATAGTAACGATCTTTCCAATGAGTTCTTGAAGCAGTTTGATTTAACGGTTAGCCAGTTTGATGCGTTAGTACAAATACTATTACATCAGCCTGTGACACAGATGGAAATGGCCGAGCATTTAACCATTACTAAAGGTGGAGTATCACATATGCTTGGCAGATTAGAAAAAGAAGGATGGATTGAACGCAAGCAGGATTGGAAGGTGAAGTATATTTCTTTAACTGAAAAGGGCCAGGCGCTTATCGAGAAGGTGCTTCCTTTGCAATCGGATTTCCAAGCTTCGTTATTCGATCCACTGACGGACGACGAGAAGAAAGTATTTTACAGCATGCTTAAGAAGATTCACCGTCATAGCCTGAATGAGAATCGGATTCCACGAGGAGTTCAGTAGTATTGTAAAAGCTTTATTCTGAATAAAGCTTCCTTTTTTCAGCATCAGTTTACTAGTAAACCATAATTATATTAGGAGGAAATTAAAATGAGCCAACCACAAATAACCGGACAACATCATGTATCAATGATTACTAAAGACGCTAAACAAAACCTATGGTTTTATACAGAAGTACTGGGACTAAGACTTGTCAAAAAAACCGTAAATCAGGACGATCCAACCATGTACCATTTATTCTATGGCAACTCTAATGGCGCTCCAGGCACCGAGGTATCCTTTTTTGAAATGCCAAATGCAGGCCAGACCCGGAAAGGAACGAACAGTATTTCTGCAATCTCTCTTCTCGTTCCTAGCGATGAGGCTTTAGTATATTGGGCTAGCAGATTAGATACATTTGAAGTCGCTCATGAAGCTATCGTAAGTATAGAGGAGCGCAATTCGCTTACTTTTCAGGATAGTGATGAATTAACGGTTCATCTGGTGTCCGCAGAAAAAGATAATGTGACTCAGCTGGTAGAACCTTGGATTACTGATGATATTCCACCACAATATGCCATTGTTGGATTGGGTCCCGTTGAATTGACTGTTCGTGAGGCTAGCCGTACAAAGGCTGTTTTGGAGGATATTTTAGGCTATACACAAGTTCGTAGAGTGCCATCCATGGGTGACCCGAAGGTAATGGTGGATATTTATGAAACAGCTAAAGGCGGCTTGTACACTGAACTTCAGCTCAAAGAAGTTAATGATCAAGACCGGGAAAGACCGGGAAGAGGGAGTATCCATCATGTGGCTATAAGAGTGAAGGATCTGGAAGAATTAACCGCATGGGCTGCTAAAATCACAGCTGCAGGGTTCAAGAACACAGGGGTCATTGATCGTTATTACTTCCATTCCTTGTATTTCCGTGATCCGAACCATATTCTTTTCGAGCTTGCTACAGATGGTCCAGGGTTTGAGATTGATGAATCTTTTGACACATTGGGCGAGAATTTGACCTTGCCTTCTTTTCTGGAAGAACGCCGGGAAGAGATTGCATCGAAGCTTCATCCTATCCAATAATACAGCGAAGAAAGTAGGACATCATCATGATGGAACAATATAGAATCGACGAGAATAAGGGTTTAGAAATAGGTTTATACACATTAGGTGATCATGTTGCAGATGCCTTAACAGGTAAATCAATCAGTGAACGACAACGGATTCAAGAGATCATTGCTGCCGCCAAATTAGCAGAGGATGCTGGATTAGATGTGTTTGGAGTGGGGGAGAGTCATCAGCCGAAATTTATTACTTCAGCAGCATCGGTCGTACTTGGAGCTATAGCAAACGCAACGGAACGAATCAAACTCATCAGTTCAGCGACTGTATTGAGCACAGCGGATCCTATACGTGTACATGAAGAATTTTCGACATTGGATTTGTTATCCGGAGGCAGAGCAGAGATTGTTGCTGGACGTGGATCACGATTAGGAGCTTATGAACTGTTCGGATATGACGTGAGGGATTATGAAGAATTGTTCGAAGAGAAGATTGAATTGCTTATGAAAATAAATAACGAAAAAAGAATTACTTGGGAAGGGCAATTCCGTCCTGCTCTAAATGATATGGAGATTTTTCCGAAGCCACTGAGTGGTAAACTGCCCATCTGGAGAGCGGTTGGAGGACCTCCGGCAAGTGCAGTTAAGGCAGGAAGAATGGGCATCCCGATGATGCTGGCTGTTTTAGGTGGACCTGCTTCAGCGTTCAAGACCTCTGTGAATATGTATCGTCAAGTTGCCGCACAATCAGGTTTTAATCCGGCTGAGCTGCCGGTGGGTACAACCACCCTTTTATATATCGATAAAGATTCACAGCAAGCGTTCCGTAACTATTACCCTTATTTAAATCACATGATGAAAGAGCTTCGTGGATCAGCGTACCCTAAAGACCAATTTGCTGAAGCCATGAGTGTGAGAAATGCGCTGCTCGTAGGCAGCCCACAACAGGTTATTGAAAAAATCCTTTATCAACATGAGCTGTACGGACACAATCGTTTTCTGGCTCAGATTGATATTGGTGGTTTACCTTATGCTCAGGTTGAGCAAATCATTGATTTGTTGGGATCGGTAGTCGCACCAGCCGTAAGACGGGCCACAGCTAAGAAATAAGAAAAACTATGAGATTGGAAAAAATTATATTAAAATTATTCCAATAAGATGGTTTGAGAAGGATCACTTAAGGAGGCAAAGTGTGACGAATAAAATGTTAGCTGCGCAACGTTTATATAACCAGAAGATCGTTGATTCCAAGCTAATCAAGCCCGAACAGGTCGTTAAAGAATTAGGGGCAGTACAGGCGCAGGATTACATGCAGGCGATGTGGGCGATCGGGTTACGTACTCCATCTTCGAGTTTAGCTGATATAGAGCGTGCTATCGCTGATCGCAAGATGATTCTGAATTGGACGCTGCGAGGTACGCTTCATTTTGTCCCCCCGGAAGATGTAAAGTGGATGCATCAGCTATCTGTGCCGCGTTTAGCAGGACAAACAAAGCGGCGGAATGCAGAGCTTGGGCTAGATGATCAGACACTAGAACGTTGTAGACATATTATAGTTAATGCTTTACAAGGTGGAATGCAGCTAGATCGTGCTCTTTTACTTCAGCTAATAGAAGAAGAAGGTATTCACACGGGGAACCAGCGTGGTTATCATATGTTGTGGAATGTTGCGTACCAAGGGTTGATTTGTTTCGGACCGATGAATGGTAAGCAGCAAACGATTGTTTTGTTAGAGGAATGGGTGCCACAGTTTCGAGAACTTTTGGACCTCTGTCAAGAAAGTGGACAGTCACGCAACAGACATTCTAGTCAATTGCTCAGCAAAACGAACTGGAGAAAGATACCCCAGCGCGCCATGCATTCGCTTGCGGTTATAGTAAAACTCAATATATTGAAAAAGTGTCTGGTAGGCTTGCTCCTTAGTTTTGAATCGCGGATTACAATAAATGAGCTCCTTTTTCAAAATGCTGTGCCACGACTCGATACAGGCGTTATCATAACAGTTACCTCTGCGGCTCATGCTGGACTCCATGCCATACGCTTTCAACTGCTTCGTGTATTCATGAGAAGTATATTGAGAACCTCTATCGGAGTGATGTAATAGACCTTTTTCCGGTTGTTTAGCTTCGTAAGCATCTTGTAAAGCGCCCGAAATCAAGCTAGTTTCCATATGGTTCTCCAAGCGCCACCCCACGATTTCGCGCGTGCAAAGGTCCATCACACTTGCCAGGTACAAGCGCCCTCCCCGGCAAGGAATGTACGTAATGTCGGTAACCCATACTGAATTGGGTTTGAGTATTTTAAATTGCTGGTTCAGCGTATTCGGGGCAATTGGATGGTCATGATTGGAGTCAGTGGTCTGTACGCGATACGTTTTGGAGACAATGGAGCGAAGCTTCATATGTCGCATATACACACTCACCGTGCGTTCGGTAACGGTATAACCTTCTTGATGTAACAGGCGGGTGATCTTCGGACTCCCATACCGCTTTTGATGGTCTGCAAAATGATACTGAATTCGCTTCATTATCGCAGCCTTACGAAGCATATGCGTACTGGTTTTTTCTGTCCGCCACTTGTAGTACCCGCTCCGTGACACATGTAGGGTCATGCACATCTTCTCCAAGAGAAACTCGGAGCGATGTTTTTCAATAAACTGGAATCTCAGTTCCTTGGTTTGCTGAAGATGTGCACTGCTTTTTTTACGATCGCTAATTCCTCTTCCACATTGGCAATCTTGTTATCTTTTTCTTGAAGTTGACGGCTCATTTCTTTCAACTGTGCCTCGAGTTCCCGTACTCGATCCATGCTAGCCGCCGGTTCATTCTTTAGTTCTCGATACTGGCTCATCCATTGATGCAGGGTACTTTTTGGGATGTTGAGCTCTTCCGCCAAGTCGCCCACTGTCTTTGTTTGCTCTTGAATGAACTGCACTGTCTGTTTTTTAAATTCTTCGTTATACCGTTGTCGATGTTCTCCCATGTGAACACACCTCCGTGGACTCATTATCGCCAGTCTGTTAACTACTGTCCACTTTTTATTCTAGCTTCATTTCTTACGATGAGTCATTGTATGAACTCGCTCGGAGATATTTCACTGGACATGGTTTTGCAACTGTTCAGGATTTTGCTTGGTGGGCAGGCATAACCCTTACCGATGCTAGAAGAGGTCTGGAAGCGGCCAAAAGTCAACTGCAATCAGAGGTTATTGATGGCAGTGAGTATTGGATGTCCTCTCATCGGCTAGAGCCAGCTGCTGAGGACTCGGGCGTTCATCTGCTTCCGGGTTTTGATGAGTACATTCTGGGTTATAAAGACCGAAGTGCCGTTCTAGAGCCCGACGTTGCTCCTTTAATAGTTCCGGGGAATAATGGTGTTTTTCTTCCGACGATTGTTGTGGAGGGTCAGGTGGTGGGTACATGGAAAAGAACCCTAAAGACCAAGGGGATTGAGATTATGATCCATCCTTTTGCCGAGCTGGGCGATACGGAAAAGTTGGTACTTAAAGAAGCTGAGCGATATGCCGCATTTATTGGGTGCCAATACTCAAAATGAATGTGAGTGGTTCATTGAGATGAGTATTTCACTATTCTCACCAATCTGATCATTCTTGACATTCTCACCATTTTCATCTTTCTTACCATACTTTTGTGCGCATCTCTCTCGCTAACGGACACCGTTGCACTTATTAGCACCTAAATGCTGATTTGCTGAGCTTTTCGGACTCCAATGCAGTTATTCCCGTCGCAGCACCTCTTTTGACCCCTATTTTTGCGGAATAGCGGCATCTGGGTCCGATAGATTCGTAAAAAGGCTATTTTTAGCTCAATAGCGTCTCCTGAGTCCGAACGGCATAATGGGTGAAGGGTGAAGGGTGAAGGGTGAAGGGTGAAGGGTGAAGGGTGAAGGGTGAAGGGTGAAGGGTGAAGGGTGAAGGGTGAAGGGTGAATGGGGAGTGGATACCGATTACCGAATAGCCCCTCACGAATGCACTCTGAGTAAAAAATAACCCGGCAGGGCGGACCTGCCGGGTTATTTTCATGAAGCATATAGTTAGCTTAATTAGATTCGTCTAGCTAATTCAGCGCCTTCCCAAATCGCATTCAGCGCTCTACGCGCTTGCACCGCATCGCCAATTACATGATAAGGGATGGAGCTTTCCTCCAAGAAGTCCTGAAGGGGTTGTTTGTTGAGGGCGCGTGAACCTACAGCAATTACTACATAATCAGCAGGTAGGCTGTGACGTTCGCCGTCTTTTTCAACAATTACGCTATCCCCTTGAATCGCCATACATTTGCTGTTGGTCATTAATTCAACGCCATGTCCATATAGACTTTCCATGACACAGATTTTACGCAGAAGCCCTAGATCATTAGCAACATCAGCTTGCATTTCAACTACAGTGATTTGATGTCCGCGCTCTACAAGCAGTTCTGCGACCTCAAGCCCCACTAAACCACCGCCGATAATAACGACTCTTCCTTCTGGATGAACCGTTCCCCATAACACATCATGTGAATTGACCACATGTGAACTGTCGATGCCTTCCACAGGCGGAATAATAGGAGAAGATCCGATTGCAAGAATGACCTCATCTGGCGCAATTTCTTGGATTAATTCAGGTGTAACCTCTGTATTCATTCGAATGTCTACACCTTCACGTTTAGCGGTTTCTCCCATATTCAGAGCGGCTGCAGCCATTTCCTCTTTACGTGGTGCGGCACCGGCAATATAAAGCTGTCCGCCCAGAATGTCATTTTTTTCGCATAATATTGGATGATGCCCACGTCGTTTCAGGGTGACAGCTGCTTCTAATCCGCCAGGGCCACCACCAGCAATAAGTACTTTTTTGGGGATACCCGTTTGCTGCAATTCATATTCACTTTCACGACCGGTTGCAGGATTAAACACACAGCTGATAAATGGAACATTAGGATTCACGAATCCATCGAAGCAGCCTTGATCGCAACCCACACATTTAACGATCGTGTCTGCACGTCCGGCTAAAGCTTTATTGCAGAATTCCGGATCTGCCAGCTGCGCACGCCCAATGGCTACAAAATCAGCCAAACCCTCCGCAATAATCCGGTCTGCAATTGCTGGATCATTAATACGGCCTACGGCAATAACAGGGATGTTAACCACAGATTTAATTTGTGCTGCGTTATCTACATTGAAGCCTACAGGTAAATCGATCGGTGGTACTTCATATTTAATTGCAGCGCCAGCAGGGACCCCACGAGATACATTAATAGCATCAATTCCAGCTTCTTCAGCGAGCTTTGAGAAGAGCTTCATATCTTCCAGCGTAAGTCCGCCCGGTAGATCCTCAATCGCAGAGATTCTCATCAAGATAGGGAACCCAGGTCCAACCGCTTTCCGGATAGCCCGGATACAAGCCAGCGGGAAGCGGCAGCGATTCTCCCAAGAACCGCCGTACTCATCCTGACGAAAATTCATTGCAGGACTTAGAAATTGTTGGGGCAAATAACCATGTCCGGCATGGAATTCCACACTGTCAAATCCGGCTTTCTTCGCACGTAATGCTGTATCTGCGTAAGCTTGAACCATCTCGCCGACTTCATGATGCGTTAGTTCACGTGGTATATGAGTCACGCCTTCAAACGGAACAGGTGAAGAGGAAACCTGAATTAGGTTGGGAGTTACTTTACCTCCATGCCATAACTGCAGACAGCTTTTGCCTCCTGCCTCTCGAATAGCTAATGCTAATTGAGCCATACCTGGAATGAATTTATCATCATAAAGGGCAGGAGCATCATCGGAGGCCGCCGTTGGGTGAATAGTTGTTACTTCTACAGTATTTAAGCCGTTGCCGCCTTTAGCTCGTGCTACATGGTAATCAATCAGACGATCACTGACGTATCCACCCGGCGCGTTCATTTTCGTGCCCATCGCTGGTAAAATGACCCGGTTCCTAAGCTCCATATTTCCGATTGTGCCCTTGCTAAATAGATGTGTGAATTCCATACGATAACTTCCTCTCTACATATAGGTTAAAAATAAATAGGTTATTTTAACCTATATTAGCGAAAGATCAGGGTGAAAGTATGTGCAAAAAATCACGAGTGATTTGGCAGGAATGTAGTAATTGAGGTAATATAAGAAAATGATGAACCGGATACGTATTCCGGAAGCCCGGAGGATGATTATGGATATTGAAGTTTTGATTCTGGCCCAATTAATGAAAGGGGCCAAACATGGTTATGAAATTAAAAAAAACATTATTTTTGTAATGGGCAATGATAAAATCGTAAACAATAACTCGCTTTATCCAAAGCTGAAATTATTTGAAAAGCGAAAATGGGTAATCAAAAAAACGGAAATTCAGGAACGCCGGCCTAAACGTTATGTATATTCTATAACTACTGAGGGTGAGGAGCGGTTTAACACCTGCTTAACAGAATTTACGCTGGAGACTATTCGAATTGATAATGAATGGTCTATTCGTCTTGCTTATTATGAGCTTTTGGATCAGGAGACACGTAGAAGATTGCTTGATTACAGAGAGACTTATATGAACGAAAAGCTGGACCATTTACAGCAGTTATCCAAAGTAGTTGGCAATAGTGAAGATATGGATTACTCTGAGGAGCTCTATTTTTACACCCGAAGTATGGTTTTACGAGAGATCGAGTTAATTAAGGAGCTGTCACGTAAATTAGAAGCATAAGGAAACCGTTGAATTAGCTATAAAAATAGAATTTTATAAACACACCTCGCTGTAATCGTTAATTAACGGTATATTTGTAAAATCGATTCATAGTTTAGCTTTAGGTTTTCCGCTTGTGATTGGTATCATCATCTTTATTTTGGGTTTGATCATATTGGGAATCGAATATTTCACATCAGATTTGTTGAACAATGGGAAGAAGGGGGAGTCTTCTTGAAAAGAATATACATCGCAGTCCTAAGTTTTGTACTTCTGCTTGTATTAACCATTTGTGATCGTGAGGAAGTCAGCAGCACGGCGATGCCAGAGATAACCATTCATATGGATGGAAAAGTGATTCAATCTCAAACCCTCTCCAGAGAGGTGGGCATAGAACTGGATGATGAGAGTGCGCTTGAGCCTGGAGCAACGATCAGAGGATTTCATCTGACAGGTAAATGGGCGGATCAGACTAAGGATATCCTTTTTGTTGTGCGAACAGATGCTAAGTAAATACTGTATTTTAAAATAAAAAAGACTACCCAGAAAAAAATCTGGCTAGTCTTTTATTATTTGCTTTTATTTTTTGGCTTTAAAACCTGATGCTTGCATAAGCTTGGTGAATACTTCGGTGTTTTCGTAGATTCCAGTAAATAATTGTGCATTTTTGCCCATAGCTGTAATTGGAATATCAACCGCAGTATGGCCTGAGGTCGTCCAGTCCACTACAAAATTGTGTTTGGAATTGGCGATGGCGAATGGACCGTCTTCTTTGGATATGCCGTCACCGGACTCATCATCTGCGTCAACTGCTTCAATAGAAAATCCGCCGGTCTCATGGTCGGCAAGCACTAGAACCAGTGTATCTGGATTCTTTTTGGCGAAGTCTTTGGCTACTTGCACGGATTTGTCCAGTTCTTGACCTGATTTAATCGTCATTTTAGCGTTGTTTTGATGTGCAAATTCGTCAGTGCCTTCTTCTTCCACCATAAGGAAAAATCCTTTTTTATTTGTTGCTAGCGTATCTATAGCTTTCTTAGTCATCTCGGGCAGCGATACCACCGGATTATAAATATCTCCTTCACCCTCAGGCTTTTGCTGGAACATTTCCTCGTTTGCGAATATTCCAAGCAGCTTGCCGTCTTTTGCTTTTTGCATATCCGCTTTGTTCGTTACATAGGTGTAGCCCAATTGTTTAGCTTTATCCACAAGGTTACCTTGCGTTCCTTTGCTTTTTTCTGAAGGATCTTCAGCGGGTTCATCTGGGAATTTGCCGGGATTGCCTGCCGGGTACCAGAAATCCTCACCCCCACCGAGCAGAACATCAACCTTGCTCTTTGTCAGAAGCTGAAGAGCGATATCACTTTGCTTTGAGCGGTCTTCAACGTGAGCACCAAATGCGGCGCCAGTCGCGTCTGTAATCTGACTAGTGGTAACGACACCTGTTGATTTCCCGGCATCTTTAGCATATTCCATAATGGTCTTAACACTTTTTTTATCGGCATCCATTCCGATAGCACCATTATAAGTCTTCACACCGCTCGCATAAGCAGAAGCAGAAGCAGCCGAATCTGTAACAGGGACAGTGGAGCTTGTATGAATTAATCCAACGTATGGCATGGAATCCATTGCTAGATTTCCTTTTTCACCTACGGTGGCAAGCCGGATGGCATCACGCTGAGCAGCACCCATTCCGTCTCCAATAAACAGAATTACATTTCTTGTGTTCGAAGATGCTGCGTCTGCTTGATTAGGTGCATTTGTAGTGACTATGCTGGATACAAAAAGAGCAGTTGCCGCTGTCGCTACAATTGCTGTTCTGACGCCATACTTTTTCGGTGATTTCATAATTTCCCTCCTAATGTATGTTTACAGTCTCATATTATAGTAGTTACATTAAGAGAATGTTTTCTGGACTTGTAAAAAATGTAAAATGGTATAGTGAATATAAATTATCGGAGCTTGATAAAAGATTTTAAAATAAAAAATATCTGGGTGTATTATTGGCATATTGGATATATTCGTCTCCGAATACGGACTTTAAATGTTGCTCTTCTTGAAGAATTAGTAAATGAATCGCGGCAATGTTAAGAATGAATATTAGGAGTGTTAACAGATTGGGGTACATCAGATACAATCCCAAAAACATGAGATCAAACCCGACAAATGCAGCGTTTCTACTATATTTATAAATACCGTGTGTGATGAGTTTGGTTACAGTAGTCTTATCAATCCCAACTCTCCATGAAGTGCGCATAGCAATCATAGCTTGAATGAAAATGGAACATCCGAGGGCAGCTACACCAACACCGCTAAAGTGAATTACAGGAATATCAAACGTTTTGCCTACAAGTGTAACCATAAAGGACTCTGCTACGGAAAAAACAAACCATGCTGCGCCCCATAAAAAAGTAGAGGTTTTTACCAATAGCTCGGTATAATGGATCTTAGATAGTTTAGCGCCTTTAGCCAGAACGTTTCCTTTAATGTGGTTTTTCTTGTAAAGTATAAGGAGCTTTAATAGATAAGAAATTAGGAAGATGCAGAAAAGAAGTAGAGATAGGATATTTTTAAGATCGCTCATTTTAATTTCCTCCTCACTAATACATATGAATGATTGCTCATATGTTTGTTTATATCTTATTTCCTAATATTGTACATGTCAACTAATTATTGATTTAGGGGGATATCGTGAAAATAAGAGTATACAAAAAACGGTGGCTATGGGTGTTGGTTATCGCGGTTATTGTACTTGCAGGTACTGTAATCGGTATGCTGGTTACGCAAACTGGGCTTGCAACCTTTACTTCCAATGCTTATGGAGTCTCTTTGAAGTATCCAACGGAATGGGTCTTAGATTCAGCAGATGATGAGAAGGGTCAGGGGGAGGATGGTTTTTTTCAATTATCCGCTATGTCTGGAGAGGGACAATCAATAGATGAAGTAGCTGAAATCATTGCCTCCCATCAGCTGAAGCCTTATGGCTCCAATCCGCAAATCACTGAACTGACATTAGAGGGGTTAAAAGAGGAAGAGAAGGCAAAGTTGATTATGCCTTCTGCTGACCAAGGGGAGGAATGGAATCATCAAGCGGCGCTTATAATTAAATATCCCGAAGCGGTGAAAATAGGAGATGATGTATACTATTATTTTATTTTGCAGGGCGATAAGGAACATGTGGAGGAGATAGGTCAGACCGTAAGATTTACGGGTAAACCGTAAAGTGCTTGCGCACGAAGGTAGTCTACGGGTTTATTTGCAGGGATATCCAAGAAATATTCCGACTGCCATGTTTGCGTTTTTTGAGCTTGGCGACTCGTGGGAATGTCCCAAGGCGGGTAGACTCGAAAAGCTCTTTTTCTACCTTCACCTTTATCAGATAGAATATCTTGTTCTCTTAGGACAGCTTTTGGAAAAATAAATTGGCCAAAGTGATTCCCATTTCGTGTACTTATAACGAAGAGATCAGCAGGATCTGAGATGTCATAGGGTTGGATGGGATGATCTCCAATTCGCTCCCATAGTGTCACAAAACGCCCGACTTTAGTGGGTGTGATTTTAGCCACCCGGAATCTAATGGCCAGTGCATTTAAGGTAAAGATATATGCTCCGTATTCTGCATTTTGCGGTTCAAGAATTGGGTCGGAGCAATCAAACCTGCAAGGATTATATACTTCTTCCATGGTAGCAAGTAAGTCACTATGTAGGGTATCTAAAAAGCTCAGCTTCTTATCATTCATCTGTTATTCTCCCATTTGAGTTCGTAATGTTCACTATCTTAATGCAAGTGAACCGAGTTCACAAGTGTAGGAATAATAGAGAAATTGAAGTTGGATTTATTTTATTGATATGGTTTTCCAAAGAAAAATAGTTTGTGATTTTTGGGGGAGTAGAAATTTTGGATATGATGAACATACTGGTTGAAGAACGCCATTGTCCTTTATGTAAAGAATTGAATCGTTGTGGCGCTGAAGGCGGTGACTGTTGGTGTTTCCATACAGAAATTCCACTCGAATTGCAAGAACAGATCCCGGAAGAACTGAGAGGGAAAGCTTGTATCTGCCAAAAATGCGTAGAAGCATTTAATAAACATTAACCGGGATTTTAATTAACTCTCGACGAAAACCGTAATTTCATTGTATATAATTAAAGTGTAATCTAAAAAAATAATGGAGGCGCAGATGAGGAAGCCAATAATTGCAGTAGATATGGATGATACAATTTGCCATCTAGTGAAGCGAGCCATATACCATAATAATAATGATTTTCCCACGCATCTGCTGCGGTATGAGGAAATGCTTGATTGGAATACGGATCATTTACGTCATCCGGATTGTACACAAGAGATTTTCTATGGGCGGCCCGGTCTGTATGAAGAGCTTGAACTGTTTGACGAACATGTCGTAGGAGAAATGGAGAAACTGCATAACGCTTATGATGTAATTATTGTTACGGCAGCCCAACCCCAGTCGGTGGTGGAAAAATGGAACTGGCTGCAGAAGCATATGCCGTTTATTCCGATTGAAAATTTCTTTACCTGTAAGCGAAAAAATCTTATTAACTACGATCTATTGATCGATGACGGGGTGCATAACCTGGTTCCGGCATTGCAGGAGGGAAGAAAAGTGCTTTGTATTCCGCATCCATGGAATTTGCGGGCCCGTGAACAATATGCTTTTCCATTATTGACCTCATGGGAAGGTGCAAAAGAGAAGATAGATCAGATGTTAGGACGTCCAGAGAACGAATGAGACTGTTTTTTTATAGATGATGTACAGAAAAATATCCTCCGCCAAAAAATGAAGGTATCCCATTAGCCATTGTGGCTTTTGAGATACCTTTTTTATGTCTATTGCAAAAGCGCAATTTCATTATTATGCTCTGGATGTAAATATGTTGAATTAGTGACATTTCGATTCTTGGACTCTTTTCTTTGTATATTATTGTATATAAAAGGAGTGGAGATAGTAGTGAGAACAATCGGAATTGATTTAGGAACGACCTATAGTCTTGCTGCTTATTGGGACGGCAGTCAGGCTGTAATTATTCCCAATGTACTCGGGGAGCATGTAACACCCTCGATTGTTAGTGTAGATGCAGGGGGAGAAGTATTGGTTGGAAGAATCGCACAGGAACGACTGATTACACATCCACAGTTAACCGCCTCGACTTTTAAGCGCTTTATGGGATCAGCAAAGAAATACAAACTAGGTACGATGACTTTTACTCCTGAAGAGTTATCTTCTTTTGTTCTGCGGTCACTGAAAGAGGATGCGGAAAATCATCTAGGTGAGTCCGTAACGAAAGCTATAATCAGTGTTCCGGCTTATTTCAATGATGTTCAGCGGAAAGCAACTAAGAAAGCAGCTGAGCTGGCTGGTTTACAAGTAGAGCGGCTTATTAGTGAACCTACGGCGGCAGCACTCGCTTATGGCCTGCATCAGAATCAGGAGACTTCATTTCTTGTTTTTGATTTGGGTGGAGGAACCTTTGATGTGTCTATCCTGGAGCTTTTCGAAGGGGTAATGGATGTTAAGTCGATTGCCGGAGATAACTATCTTGGCGGGGAAGATTTCACAGAGATACTAGTGGCCTATTTTATCCAAAAGAATAAGCTGGACGCTGAATCGTTAACACCAATGACGAGGTCGATGTTGTATAAGCAGGCTGAGCAGAGTAAACGAATTCTTGGTACAGAGTCTGCTGCGACTATGCGGATAGTTATTAAAGAGGAAGAATACGTGCTGACTATAGAACGCTCAGAGCTTGAGCAATTGGTACAACCATTACTAATACGTCTAAGACAGCCGATAGAAAGAGCATTGCGGGATGCTTCTCTGCAGCCTTCCGATCTGGATGGGATTGTGATGATTGGGGGTGCGACTAAAATGCCTCTGATTAAGCAAATTATCAGCCGTATGTTCGGGAAAATGCCTTATGCGAATATCAGCCCAGATGAGACCGTCGCACTGGGAGCTGCGGTTCAGGTGGCGCTGAAGCAGCGTGATCAAGCGCTGGATGAAATGATTTTGACGGACGTTTGCCCCTATACATTAGGAACCAGTGTTCTGCGAAGAGGTTCAAGCGGACAAACGTCATCTGGACATTACTTTCCGATCATTGAACGTAACACTCCGATTCCTGTTAGCCGGGTAGAACGTCTATATACAGCCGCAGATAATCAAAAGATCATAAGTGTGGATGTGTATCAGGGGGAGAGTCCTCGCGTTGAAAATAATCTTTTCCTGGGAGAAATGGAGTTTCAGATTCCGCAAGCACCTCGGGGAGAAGAAAGTATAGATGTCAGATATACATATGATGTGAATGGGATTCTTGAGGTGGAGGTTACAACCGTTTCAACAGGTCAGAAGCATCAGATGATCATTGAGCAAAATGCTGGTGCAATGACGAAAAAGCAAATTGAAGCTCGTTTACTGGAACTGCGGAGTATCAAAATTCATCCGCGTGAGCGTACCGAGAACAGGCTTCTGCTTGCTAGAGGTGAGCGTTTATATGAAGAGGTGCTTGGGGACCAACGGAAATTTATCGCACAGTGTCTGAAAGTATTCGAAGATGCTTTATATACTCAGAACGAGAAAGTGATTGAAAAAGCGGCACAAGCTTTCAATGAGCAATTGGCGGAAATTGAAGGGTGGTCATACTTCACATGACAATCTGGAGTATGTTGGAGATTGAACCCACAGATGAACTAGCTATCATCAAGAAAGCCTATGCCAAAAAACTGAAATCGCATCACCCCGAAGATGACCCTGAAGGATACCAACAGCTTAGAGAAGCTTATGATACAGCTGTGATATGGGCCCGCTCCGGGCAGCGTATAGCAAGTACTGTCCCTTCATTTATAGGTGAGGATAAGAAAGAAATAGCAGAAGCAATATCAAAAGAAATAGAAAAAATGGTGATACAAGCAGAAACAGTAATACGAGTAGATGAAGCTGAGGAGGAAGAAAGCGAGGAGGAAGAACAAGAAGTTGCGGAGGAAGACACCGAGGAAGAAGTAGAAGGGGCTACTACTATACCGCATGAAAACGAGTGGGCGCTGTTTCGCCCACTTCCCATTCAACTTGATGCTGATCTTCAAGAACAGCCAGCAGATATTTTTGACAGACAAATTAGGGAACTGTATGCGGACTTCTCGCGCCGGATTCAACAAGCTTCGTGGCATTCACTTTTGAATGAAGATTTCATGTGGAGTATAGAGCATCGCGATCGGCTAAGGGATAAGCTTATGTTGTTCCTTGATCAGCATCGGAATTTGCCTCATGCCGTATGGGAGGCGTTGGATTCATTTTTTCATTTTCGTGAGGACAAGGAAATATTTCTTCAACGTTATGATAATAAGTTAGTCGAGTACATACTGGGGCAGGTCGACGGAAGCATGGAGATGCGTTATGAGTGTTTCCTTTTGCAGGAGTCTCTTGAGTTTGACATAGAACACTATCTAAATCTGAGGCAATCCGCTCAATTCATGCTGATGGAGGATAAACATACTGAAGCGGGTCAACTGCTCGACGAAGCAAATAAGCTGTTTCAGAATGATCCGGATCTGCAATTATTGCGAGCTAAGAATTGTCTGGATACTGCTGATTATATGGAAGCGCTGGTGTGTTTGGACCAAGTAACCGCTATGTGGCCTAACGAAAGAGACGGTTACTTATTAAGAGGCCGGCTTCTCTACTATTTGCAGCGTTATGAGGAAGCGATGAAGGATTGTGAATATTTGCTGCAAGAGGATGCTGGAAATAGAGATGTGCAATGTTTAATTCTGGAATGTAAGATTGCATGTTCTCAAATTGAGGAAGCTCTTACACAAACGGAGACTAATGAGCCTAAAAAGGACGAGTTCATTCATTTTCGTTACCTTGCGAATAAGTTCATGTTGAAGAACAAAAAAATGTATCCACAACGTCTTCGTATCTCTTCGCTCGTAAGCATTGGAAAGAGCATTATAGGGTCTATATTATTCTATCTATTGGTTTTCCTGAAATTAAGCTGGTTCTATATTTTGGTATATACCATATATTATTTTTCAGTATCTGAGCTTCCCCCGCTTGTCAATGCGGTGTTCATTCTTATTTTTCTATGGAAAATCAGGAAGATTTGCAAAACAGCATACCTATTCTCGAACTAATATCAGGAGGCTCTACATGCTGAAGGAATACAATGTTAAGCAAAGAAAACGATTGGAAATGTATTTCCGCTGTCTTTCCTCTACCTGCATACGTGGTCTCTTAGGGAGATACTATGTGGTTTATGAGTTTGATTTCAGTAATGTCTTCTTCAAAAGAGGATTAATCAAAAATGCTTGTGAAAGATGGAATATCGAGGATGCTAACTCCTTTCATCGCCAGATTCGCTGGCTTCTAGAAGATGGCAACCGTGCAGAATATAGATCTTTACATGCTCGTTTAGCCACACTTTCCGAAACCTCACGCAGTAAATATCTTGAGGCACATAAGGATCATGAGGATTTTGTTAATCTGAAGGTTGTTGCACAAGGTATACATCAGTTGCCTTCTGGTGACATTTCTGCTTTTGGATTAGCTTGGGTAATTTATCTGAGCCGGATTGGTTATGTTGAGGATTATTTGAAGAAGGAAGAAGCCTGGGAATACAAAATAGAAGCCGCAAGGCAGCTACAAGAACGTTATAGCAGTTGGGCGGATTATTATATAGCCTATTCCTTGGGCAGCAAATTTTCATTAGTACAATCCGGCGGATTAGATAATCTATTTGAGACGGGATTGCAGAAGCTCATGCGAAATAGCAGCATTCTATACAGGGAAGCCGTTTGGGGGCAAAATCTCCAGCCGGAAGCCACTTAGTCCGAACTTAGGTAATTAATACCTATTGATTACCTATTGAATCCCTATCCCGTGTTGCTTAAGGACCCAGAGGTCGCTATTTGCAGATTTATAGCTCTTTGAGCCGGTTTTCGGACTCCAGTGCAGCTATTCCTTGAGGAAGCGGTCTTTTGTGGTGTTTTTGATGCCAATAGGTGCTATGCGGTCCGTTAGGAATCCAAATGGGGGATAATGCAGCGTATAAGGTCAGCTGTGTCCGATAAGCTGCGTCGTAAGTGCAAATGTGATCCAAGCAAACGAAGTTTAGTAGTTTAGTGTTACAACGCGAGCAAAGGTATCTCCATGGATCAGATCAAAGAGCAAGCTAAAAATAAGATGCAGCAGTAAAACCAAACAGTAAAACCAAACAGTAAAACCAAACAGTAAAACCAAACAGTAAAACCCAACAGTAAAACCAAAAGTAAAACCCAACAGTAAAGAATAAGACTAAACAGTAAATAGTAAGACTAAAACTCAACAGCAAGACCAAACAGTAAAACCAAACAGTAAAACTCAACAGTATATCCCAAAACGAGGGAGTTCCAGCTGCTATAACGTAGCTTTTGGAATTCTCTCTTTTTTGTGATGCCGGATTAATCTTGACAGGATCTAATATTTGTATATAATTGGAATAGACCGACGGTCGGTCAATAGAATGGAGGACGTTTCAGATGAGAATTTCCAAAGAAGCGGAAGAACGTAGAAATGAAATATTGGATACAGCAGAAATGCTGTTTTTTACGAAAGGGTATACCAAAACGACAGTGAATGATGTCTTGCAGGCTATAGGTATCGCGAAGGGAACCTTTTACTATTATTTTAAATCGAAGGAAGAGGTCATGGATGCTGTTGTGCTGCGATTTATTGATGCTGGTGTAGCAGCTGCTAAGCAAATTGCTGCAGATCCTAAGCTGACCGTTCATGAAAAGCTGCTGCAAATCATTATGGCGCAAAAGCCGGATACGGACAGAAAAAGCCAAATGATTGAGCAGTTCCATCAGGCTGATAATGCACAGCTGCACCAGAAAAGCTTGGTGGAAACCATTTTGCGGCTAACTCCTGTTTTGACAGAGGTCATTGAGCAGGGCATAGAGGAGGGACTGTTTCACAATCCGTATCCCCGGGAGACGATGGAATTTCTATTGATTACCTCTCAATTTCTTTTTGATGAAGGGATATTCAAGTGGCAGCCTGAGGAAATCATCCAGAAGATAAGAGCTTTTATCTATACGATGGAAATTACGCTGGGGGCGGAGAAGGGCAGCTTCGACTATGTGTTTCAAATGTTTGAATAGGGGAGAGGGAATATTCTGAACAACAAATCCTTCGGAAATTTTATGATCATTTGGATGGGGGAGTGGATATCCAGTATTGGCAGCGGGTTGACGGCTTTCACCTTAGGGGTCTATGTGTTCCAGATGACGCAGACCGCCTCTAGTGTGGCACTTTTAACCTTATGTGCTTTTCTCCCTTCCATTGTGCTCAGTCCTTTTGGCGGCGTGTTAGCGGATCGGTTTGATCGGCGATTGATGATGATAGCAGGGGATTTGTTGTCTGCTTTTGGACTTGTATATGTTCTCATCATCATGCTGCTGGGTGAACCTCATTTATGGCAGATTTGTCTGGGCGTGACGTTTAGTTCGATTTTTGTATCCTTGCTTGAACCTGCCTACAAGGCTACCATTACAGATTTATTAACAGAGGAGCAATTTGCCAAGGCCAGTGGTTTAGTTCAGCTTGCTGCGTCCTCAAAATATCTTCTTTCCCCTATCCTTGCCGGGATTTTGCTTAGCTTTATGGATATAAAAACTATCCTGCTTATAGATATCTCAACCTTTCTAGTTACAGTTCTTGCAGTGATGGCTGTTCGCAGGAATCTACAGACTGAACACAGAGTTCCAACGAATCAGTCGTTTGTAAAAGATTTGAAGGAGGGCTGGGATGCTCTTATTTACACGAAAGGTGTACTGCAGCTTACGATCATTTTGTCTGTCGTTACTTTTTATGTGGGTTTTCTCCAAACCTTATATACGCCTATGCTTTTACCCTTTACGGATACGAAAACTCTAGGCACGGTATTATCTGTAAGTGCTATAGGGATGTTGCTCGGCAGTCTGATTATTGGAGTTTTTAGCATCGATCGTAAATATATCAAAGTATTAGCGCTCGGCCTAGGATTCGCCGGACTGTTTTTTTCTTTGGTGGGTCTGACCACGAATGTTGCTTTTATTACAGCTGCTGGCTTTTTATTTTTTGCAACGTTGCCTTTTGTTAATACCAGTGCTGACGTTATGATTCGCAACCATATCCCAAATGACACACAGGGGCGGGCATGGGGGATCATTGGCATTTTATCACAACTTGGTTATGTGGCTGCGTATGCTTTTGCTGGCATATTGGCTGATCAAGTGTTTAATCCTCTTTTACGAGAGGGAGGTCTGCTTGCTTCATCAGTAGGTAAGGTGATAGGCACAGGGGAAGGACGGGGAATCGGCTTATTATTTATCATCTCTGGTTTGCTCATCATTATTATGGCATTTGTGATCCCCCGAATGAAATCAATTCGCTGCCTTGAACGTGAATAATTGAATTCCGTATTAGAGAGGAGAAGGCCCGTCAATGCTGCTACGAATTGTAAAAAGAGACCTTCAACGCAATAAAATCATTACCTTCGGATTATTTGTGTTTATCATGTTATCGGCTTTGCTTGTTGCTTCAGCGTCGCAAGTGATTATAGAATTGTCGGGGTCCTTGAATCAGCTATTGATTAAATCTAAAGCCCCTCATTTCGTGCAGATGCACGCAGGACAAATCGACAGCTCAGCAATCGAGAGCTTTACAGCCGCTAATCCACTGGTGAAAGATCAACAAACCGTAGAGATGCTTAACTTGGATGGATCTAACGTTTATCTAGGCAGTAACCAAGGCTCGGAAGCAAACAGCGTGATGGATATCGGCTTTGTAGAGCAGAACCCTTCGTTTGATTTGCTGCTGAATTTAGAGAACAAGGTGATTGAGGTATCGGCAGGAGAAATCGCTGTCCCCATTTATTATATGAAGCAAAAGAATCTGAAAGTCGGCGACATAGTTAGCGTTCTAGGTGAACAGTTCGATAAAAAGTTTGTGATTACTGATTTTGTAAGGGATGTCCAAATGAATCCAGCCATGGTCAGCTCCAAACGTTTTGTCGTAAATGCTGCTGACTTTACAGCGCTTAAACAACAGCTCGGCGAACCTGAATACCTGATTGAATTTCAGCTTACAGATCTATCTAAGCTCAATGATTTCCGCAATGAGTATCAATCCTCAAATCTGCCCAATAAAGGCCCCTCCATTGACTATCCTTTATTTAAAACGCTAAATGCACTGACGGACGGGATTATCGCAGTTGTTATTATTTTGGTAAGTGTTCTGCTGATGCTGATTGCTATTTTATGTCTCAGATTTACGATGATCGCTACCTTGGAAGAGGATTACAGAGAGATAGGTGTCATGAAAGCGATTGGGATCACGCAGCAAGATATTCGCAGCATTTATTTAGCAAAATATATCGTGATGGCAGCCGTCGCCTCTGTATGTGGATATTTACTGTCTTTAGGTGTGGTTCGTTTGTTTACAGCTAATATTACTTTGTATTTGGGCGTTGCTCCTGCCAGTATCCTTCATTATTTTGTTCCTGTCCTGGCGGTAGGTTTGATCTTTGGAGTTGTTGTATTCTTTTGCCGGATGATTCTTAGACGCTTTAATCGCATCACGGTTGTAGAAGCTTTACGGTCAGGTACGAGGGGTGAAGCAAGGATGAACACAAGCAGATTTTCACTTAGCAAGCGTAAATTTGTTAACGTGAATGCTTTTCTCGGGGGAAAAGATGTTTACGGGCGCTTCACCATGTACGGATTATTGTTCTTCGTATTTGTGATCAGTTTGTTTATCGTTCTAGTGCCAGTGAATATATTGAATACTCTTCAGTCTCCCCGGTTTGTTTCTTATATGGGCGTCGGTCAGAGCGATATTCGCATTGATTTGCAGCAATCGAACCAAATAGAGAAGCGTTTTAATGAGATGATAACCAAGCTTGAAAATGACCCGGACATCTCTAAATTTTCTCCACTGATTACTTCTAGATTTAAGGTATTAGGTAGTGATGGTGTATGGGAATCGCTAAATGTTGAAACCGGTGACTTTACTATTTTTCCGCTCTCGTATGTTCATGGAGGAACTCCTAGAAGTGCAAATGAGATCGCTCTTTCTGACCTGAACGCCAAGGAACTGAATAAAAAGATGGGGGATATCGTTCATTTAGAGGTTGCTGGGGTGGCAAGAAAATTGACCGTTAGCGGGATCTATCAGGATATAACTAATGGTGGCCGAACCGCAAAAGCGCAATTGCCATATGATTCGAAGACGGTTCTCTGGTATGTAGTAGCTTTGGATGTGAATCCGGGAATTTCCGTCCAGGCAAAAATGGATCAGTACACCAAATTATTTTATCCAGCAAAAATCACTCATCTGCAAAGCTATTTAGCTCAGACATTAGGAAATACAATTCGCCAATTGAAGCTGGTTACAGGCTTATCCATCGTTATCGCATTTTCGATTTCGATATTGATTACCTCTTTATTTCTGAAAATGCTGCTTGCCAAGGATTCTTCGCAAACCGCTATTTTGAGAAGTGTTGGCTTTACGTTAGGAGATATTCGTAGGCAGTATCTGGTAAGGATGCTGATAATATCAGGGCTGGGCGTCATTCTTGGTACTTTTGCGGCTAACACTCTCGGGCAAAAAATTGCTCAAATGCTAGGCTCTTTCATGGGGGCTTCTAAGATACAGTTTGTAGTCAATCCGGCGGTAGCCTATCTTATGCTTCCTCTACTTGTCATGCTGATTGTAGCGCTCACCACCGTAACAAGCACGATCTCAATCAGAAAATCCAGTATAGCCAAACTAATTGCCGAATGATAGGAGGTGGCAGAATGTTCATATTAGAGACGAAAGGGTTAATAAAAAGTTATTCAACAGGGCAAGGAACTCCGCAGTCGATATTAAAGGATGTTCAGCTTCAGGTGTCTCAGGGGGAATTCATAGCTGTCATGGGACCTTCTGGTTCAGGAAAATCAACATTGCTGTATACGATCAGCGGGATGGATAAGTTGACAGAGGGAAGTGTTATTTTTAAAGGGCAGGAGATCAGCGGAGTTTCAGAGAACGAATTAGCCGGTCTGCGCTTAAAGCATATGGGCTTTATTTTTCAGCAAATGCATCTGTTAAAAAACTTGAATATCCGCGACAATATCATCCTGTCTGCTTATCGGGCGAGAACCAGCAGCCGTAGAACTATCAATAAAAGAGCAGCTGAGTTAATGAACAAAACAGGAATATCTGCGCTGGCTGAACGTGATATTACACAGGTGTCAGGAGGACAATTACAAAGAGCAGCAATCTGCAGAGCACTCATTAATCAGCCTGATATATTATTTGGCGATGAGCCAACCGGGGCGCTTAACTCAAAAGCAGCTAGTGAAATCATGGACATATTAGCAGATATTAATCAATCAGGAACAACGCTTATAATCGCCACACATGATGCTAAAGTCGCTGCTCAAGCTGAGCGTGTCTTGTATATGCTAGATGGCAGCATTGCAGCTGAGCAACGGCTTGGAAAATATAATCGCGTAGATGGGGAATTGAAAAGGCGGGAGGAGAAGCTTGCGGCTTGGCTATTAAAGCTGGGGTTCTAATTGGGGATCTAGCGCTGTACGAATGTCAAACAACGTTTTGCAGTTTAATATCTGCCCAGCACTAAAACCTATCCTATATGCAATAATAACCACTCAATGCGAAGGCATTAAACAATTAAAAAAACTATTAACGCACCTCGATCATTGCTGATGCTGGTATAAACCGAACAAAAAAGCAGTTGCCCCGGCACATCCGGATAACAGCAATTGCTTTTTTGTTCACTTACTGATTCTTTAGAAAGCTTACGGCACTACGTAGATATTGGGTTTAGACACAGTGGCCATACCGTTGCCTAGGAAAAATCCTGTGTGCGGAGGTTGATTGTAAGCTGTATTCTGCCAGACAATGCTTAACCGATATACTGGATCATGCATTAAGGTATATATTTTATTAGTGGTGATGTTCGTAGTTGTATAGATTCGTAGAGCCGAGTTATCGGACTTTCTCCAGATAGCCTCTTCGCGCCAGTCTCCAAGCAGGTCGGCCTGTAGGCTTGGCGTTGCTTTGGTACTATTGTTGGATGCTACGCTCGCTCCGGTTAATAAATTGGTAACGGAGTTGCTTGCAGGGTTCCATTTATCAATCTTGACACCATCCAGCAGTTCGCGGGACAAGTCGCCATCCCACCAGATCCCAAAATTCACAGAAGGCATTGAGCTGCTTATTTTGGTGCCTGTAATGGAGTATAGGCCAACGCCGTGAGCCCATACCTCTTCCCCGGGATAATTGGGATCAATATCGGCAGCCATCCCCCGGCCGGTATCTTTTCCCGTGTATACACCCCATAAGACCGTCCCGTTTGCAGCATCCCATACCGCAGCGCCATAGGGAGAACTAGTATTTTCCATGACTTTAAAAACTTCGAGACCGGGGCGGTTCGGATTTAAATCACCTACATGCAGCGCGTCTCCATGACCCAGCCCTGTATTGTATAAGGTCGCACCGTTATTATCAATGGTTAAGGCACCATAAATGATCTCATCCTTACCATCGTTATCCACATCGGCTACACTTAAGCTATGATTACCTTGACCGGCGGTTCCAGCATTGGTGGAGCTATTGCTATCAAAGGTCCATTTACGGGTCAAAGCACTGCCATTCCAGTCAAAAGCTACAACGACTGTGCGTGTATAATAACCACGTGCCATAATGATGCTTGGATGTACTCCATCCAGATAGGCTACACCTGCTAAAAAGCGGTCTACTCGATTGCCGTAATTGTCACCCCAACTGGATACGGTTCCTCTGGCAGGAACATAATCAATCGTGGTTAAGGTTTTGCCCGTTTGTCCGGAAAATACACTCAGATATTCAGGCCCGGTCAGGATATATCCACTGGAGTTGCGATAATCTGCACTTGTGTTTCCAAGGGTTACGCCAACTCCGTCAACTGTACCGTCTGCTGTTTTGCAGACTACTTCGGCTTTACCATCACCATTGAAATCATAGACTAGAAATTGAGTATAATGTGCGCCAGCCCGGATATTTTTACCCAGATCAATTCGCCATATCCGAGTTCCATTCAGCTTATAGGCATCCAGATAGACGTTGCCTGTATAGCCACTTTGCGAGTTGTCTTTGGAATTGGAAGGATCCCACTTCAACACGATTTCATATTCCCCGTCACCGTCTAAGTCGCCCACGCTGGCATCATTGGCACTATAGGTATAACTTACGCCATCTGGCGTAGTGCCACCTGCCGGAATCTGAATCGGAACGTCCAAATAATTGTTGGCCCATACATTTGCTGCTGGGGAATCAGATTGCTCAATACCGCCGACGATTGCTCGAACTGTATAGCTAGACGAAGTTGTGCCGGCGTTATCCTGATAATTCGTGCTGTCCGTGATTGGGGTAACGTTTACTTTTGTACCATTGCGGTATAAATTAAAAGAAACCGACAGTTCTTCTGTTCCGAGTAGCCGCCAGCTCACAAATACACCGCTGGATACCTTCACTGCTACTAGTCCCCGATTTAGCTTTTCCGCTTGCCGGGCAGATGCTGCCGACACAGAGGAAAGAGAGCCAAAAGCTGCCGTCCCTAAGGTAAAGACTAAAAACCAAATGATTACAAGATACCCTGATTGATGTAACCGCTTACTCATTAACGAAGCCTCCTTTTCATTTTTGGTTCACGAGGGTTACACAGGATGTCATAGTGAACAGTACATAATATTTCATAAAGATAAAAATATGTTTTAAATTTACTTGAACCATTTTAAATGAGTACGACTTTACTCACACAGAAAGGAATACATAACATGGAAAATATAAGCTATAATTTAAAATTCGCTACACTTTGTGCCAAATATAATCTGGGTCTGTTGATGAATGAACCTGAACCGATAACAGGCGGACTCTTGCACAGAATGTATCGCCTGCAAACGGATAAAGCGCAATACGCAGTAAAGGCCTTAAATCCTCAAATTATGCAACGAGATACAGCAATGTCCAATTATATTTTTTCTGAAATGGTTGCGAATCTGGCTTATCAAAAGGGAATCCATGCTGTTCCGGCAATCGTATCTAATGGCAGTGGTATGCACGAGGTTGAAGGGCAATTTTATTTATTGTTTCCATGGGTTCAGGGGAAGGCATTACCTTTAGATGAAATAGATTTAGATTGTTGTAAAAAGATTGGAGCAATTCTTGCGCAGCTCCACATCATCGATTTCTCACAGGGAACGGATGATCATCACATTGAAACGCTTAAAGCGTCTAATGCTGAGGTTGCCAATTGGAAAGAGCTTGCTCTCAAAGGAGAGCAGCAGGGTGCAGAATGGTCAAGCTTGCTAGCAGATCACCTGCATAAGATAGAGAATTGGGAGTCATTGATTCATTCTTCAGCGAGTCTATTGACGAATCATTATGTTATCAGCCATCGGGATTTAGACCCCAAAAATGTCTTGTGGGATGAGCAGAAAGTTCCGATAATAATCGATTGGGAAGCAGCAGGACCTATTCATCCTACGTTAGAGCTGATAGATGTAGCTTTATATTGGTCAGGTTCTGAATCGGGAGATTTAAGCAAAAAGGCATTCTCAAATTTGATTAACAGCTATCTGGAGCATGGAGGAGAGATTTATGCGGATTGGCAGGTTGTGCTCAACTATGGCTTTTTGGGAAAATTAGAATGGTTAGCTTACAATATCAGACGTTCGCTAGGACTGGAGAGCTCAGATGATGCAGAACGGGAGCTGGGTACTCGTGAGGTAATCCGTACGATTAATGCATTACACGACTACGCTGATTTTATTCCACAATGTTTATTATGGTTGGGAGATTTAGAGGAAGGTAGTGCCTAATCTATTAAAGGAGAACTTATTTATGAATGTTATTAACGCTACGATGGAAGATATAAATGGATGAGTGTGTTCCGATGGACCGGAAGGGGGTTCACGCCAAAAGTTTAAACTGACTGTACGTTAAAAAGGAGGACTTATGAAGAAGTTTATAGTTATATCTGGCGTCTCGCTATTTTTGTTGGCGATTTCTTTTAACCCATTGTTCAACTATATACGTGAGTACATAATCTCTGATCAAATTAATCAGCGTTATGAGATAAAGCATGCTGAAAAAGAATATAACCCAATAAACGTACAAGAGATAACGGTTGATGATAAGAATATTAAAATCAGGGAAGAAAAAACAGGCAGGAAAGCAGATTTGACCCCATGGGATGAAGAGGAGAAGGTCCCGCCTGGTGATATTGTCAAAGTTCAGTTCTTATTAAATGATCAAAAAATCTCCACCCCTGATGAAATATGGCTATCCAATCGGGACAGAGGCAGCCGATATTTTTCGTGGATAGATATTCTCACAGTAAAGGACCGAAAGACTGGTGAGAATCAAATAAATATAGTCCAAAGACTGACCGACGATAGTCAACCCATGGAAACAAGAAAATGGAAAATCATCACGATTGCACAAGACGGAGAAGTAGACGAAGAGGTTCTCAGCTATGCGCAAAGAAGCAACAATCATTTAGGCGTCAAGCTAATCGAGTTCTCCGGTACCTCCCTTATGGGTATGGGCTATTATTCAGATGTTACTAAGGCCTATCCTAGTATTTTCTTCCCACTCCTATTTCCGTTTCTAACTGGAATAGCGGGTCTCCTGTTATTGATTTTTCTGGTTGTTCTATTACTGTTTGAGCTTCATCTTAGACGCGTTATTAGAAAAAGAGGGCGATAAAGAACACAGGATACGTTCTGAAATTACTTGTAGTTTCGAATTACCTTTAATTTAGTGATAGTTGATAAGGCAAACAGCAGCAGTAAGACTCCGATTGAACCCATGACAGGACCAGGGCTGAAGAGATCAGACAAGGATGAGACAGCAGTAAGACCAATGGATGGGGCTACACTCATGATAGAACCTAATACACCGAACACCCTACCCTGGATGTCTTCTGAAACTTCCAGCCTAAGGATTGTATTAATCAGCAAAGTGCAGAATGAGAACATGAAGCCAATCACAAGAATGATAGGAATGGCAATCGCAGCGGAAGTGACGAATGATAACAGGAGGTACAGGGGACCGAGACATAGCAGTCCAGTCATAATAAGGAAACCTCTGTTTTTCAATTTGGAGCCAAGCAGTAAGATCAGACCGGATCCGATCATATAACCAAGTGGAATACAGGCTTCAATAAGTCCAAACTGAAAGGGAGTGGAATCCCATACGTTGACGGCCATAACCTGGGTTAACATCAGAGAGGGGACAAAAAATAAGGTTAAGGTAGGAAGCATAATCATAACGGCGCGTGCAAAAGGGTACCTCCAAATATAGCGAATTCCATCGATCAAATCCTGTGTGAATTTCCGTTCTTTCTTGGGCACGTTATTTAATTGAGTTGGCAAAGGAAGGGAACGGACCGCTAACACGAGCAGAAAGGAGAGGAAGAATGTAGCTCCATCAAATAAAATAGCGTCGGCTGCTCCAAAACTCGCTACGAAAATCCCACCGGCGGAATAACCAATAGTCCGGCAGATGTTTTCAGACAAGTTCAACAGTCCTACCGCTTTTTGTAGATGTTCTTTACCAACAACAGTAGTGATAGAAGCTTGGTATGCCGGGGACTGGAATAAAGCTGAAATGGTCGTAAGACCCGTCAGTATGGCGACGATAATGAACGAAGTAGAGGGCAGGGAAATGGCTAAAGCTAGCGTCACTACGAGTCCGCAACTTATCAGATCTGTGATCAGCATGAGGGTTCGACGATTGACCCTATCCGCAAAAGTTCCCCCTATCGATCCGAGCAAAGAACTAAGCAATAAATTGATTATCGTGATGATGGCAATCATTTTGGCGCTGCCGGTCGTTTGCAGTACCCATAAACTTAAAGCAATACTATGAAAAGTGTTACCGAATAAGGAAATGGAGTACGAACTGAGTAGCAGCAGGAATCTCCGATTTCCCCAAAGAGAGGGATGAGCTTGAACAGCAGAGGGAACTTGTTTCACTAATACAGGACCAGGCATAGTTATGCTCCTTTCAACTTAAACGCTTAAGTGAATAGCCAAAAAAATTATTCTACAAAATAACAATTATTTTCTTGTGCGGAGTAGTCAGAATGATGCAATAATTTGTCCATGAGTTCAAATGCAGTAGCCGCTTTATCCCCTGTGAAAATGAATTTATGAACGTCATCGCCTAATATTTCCGGACAATTGCAGGTGCAAAGAACAGAGAGTTGTTCGAACCTCCCGTTTTTTTCAACGTAACTTCCAATAAACTCATTAATGACAATGGCCTCTTTATAGCCCCCCTCCTGTAAGAATGTATTTAATTCCTCCAAATTGACAACGGTGAATATCGCTTCTTGAGGTAATGGAAGACTGTCCTGAATAAAGCGGGTGAGGAAAGAGTTATTGAAGCTCTCCATAATTAAACATACCTGTGAAAGGTCCTGTGGTTTTACCTTGTGCAGAGCTGCTCGATAGTTGAAAAGGACCTGCTTAAAGAGTTTATCTTCAATCATGCTGTCGATCCGAATCAAAGGAATTCCTTCTACAAAATGCTTGGAGATCGAATAAAAGGCTTCCTCGCGCACATCGATCAGAAATACAGCCTCCAGCTTTCTTTCTACGATAATATCCAAAGAAGGCTGGTCAACATCAAGTGAATATAGCAGCGTATGGTAACCAGCATTTGTTAACCGTTGTTCCAAGGCATGTATAAATGAGAACTGGGCATGGAGCTTCCAGTGTGGGGTATGGGCTGCTGTGTTAACAAGCACACCGACCAATCCTGTTTTCTGATTCGCAAGTGAACGTGCTGCCAGATTCGGTATGTAATGCAGTTCCTCGGCAAGCTGAAGAATCTGCTGGCGCGTTTTCTCAGGAATGGTTTGGTTGCCGACACGATTCAGAACATAGCTCACTGTTGCGACGGAGACATTGGCACGAAGTGCGATGTCCTTCATGGTTGTCTTTTTCACCAGTAAATAGCTCCCTTATCCTTGTGATATTTTCTAAAGATTAACATTCTGATTCTAAAGCGTCAATGGGGGGTGAGAGAGCAGTCAGATGACCCTGTTAATTAGCTAGAAATGGAAGAATGTAGCCCTTGAGATTCAACTCTGGGAAGATCTGCTTGATAATCGTCTTAAGCTAAATTATACGAAACAAGCTTTATGCAAAAGCTGAAAAAATGCTCATTGACCAAATGGTCATCCTTCCGCTGTATTATTTTAATGCTGGAGTTTTGCATAAACCTAACATTAAAAAAGTAAGTGTAGAGTATGATGGTTCCATATCTTTTTCAAGAGGATATCTAATCTAAAGATTTATAGTAATAAAGATTATGAGGATACTTCCGCAGTTGTTGGGAGTGTCCTTTTTGTGTGGAATTAAGCACCTTTGTGACCTTTCTTAAAATTTGGGTAAATAAGTATTAAGATCTATGAACTTAAAACGGGCAGCGAGATGAGGTGTTACTTATGGATACGATTCCGGATGGAAAGGAGTGATCTTTGTGAAACCGCTTCAGATAACGACACAATATTGTGAAAATTTTCACCTGTTTATTAAAAATTTTAATATATAATTAATTTATAATCAAAAACAAGGGGGATTTCAAATGAAGTTATTTAAAATGATGTTAGTAGCAGGCGTCTCGGTTGCAGTCTTGTCTGGTTGTGGTGCGAATAATAATAATGCGACTAATTCGGCGGCTACTACGGCTCCAACTACAGAGCAAACGGATGCAGTTACTACAGCTTCAATCGTAAATCAAGCAGATGCGTTTACCAAGGCTGTAAGTAAAGATGGAAATTGGATTATTGCCATTCTAAATGATGTGACGATTGCCCAAGATGTTGTTGTTGAAGGCGAATTCCATGATAAAGGGGCCGCAGACGGCGACATCTACCGTAAGATTGCTCTTTATGCCCAAGACGCTGATCACAAAGTTACTGCCAATTACACACTCACTGTACCTAAGTTAACTGTACAAAGTGAAAATTTACGAGTTCAAGGCGGAACCATTAAAGGTGATGTTTATGTAGAAGCGAACGGATTTAATCTGCATGAAACCTCGACTATTGATGGAAATCTTTACTTCGCAAACGAAGATGTGAAAGCAACTGCAGGGATTGAAGGTAAAGTGACTGGGGCAACTGAAGTTAAATAAGTTAGTGATGTTTTCGATTAGTTAGATGTAGAAGTTGAAGGACTAAATAGATAGAATTATTCGGATAGGTTCAGGAAAAAGGAATCAGTATGAATGGGCAAACTCATAATGGACTACACCCCATCTAGTTACCATATGAGAGCCGACGGAAGCTTTGAAGTAACAAGTAATGGAGTATTGAAGTGTACAGTAGATGGTTTTAACTGTATTTTGTACAACTAAAATGCTCAAAATGCTCGGCCAATGAAAATAGCTGTATTTAGTACATCTATTTTCTTGATTTAATACTCTACAGGCTATTTCTCTAGTTTTTAATTGTATAGAATACACTTAAAGTTAGAATTAGCCCTTGTGGATATGGAATAAGTGTATAGAATGCAGTTATCTTACAAATTTCAACAAGATAGTGCGTTACAACGGAGTGGGTATCCGAAAGCTACGAATGATTAAGCTTAGCTCGTAACCTACTCAAGCAAACCACCGCAGACCCAAAACACCAGGCAGTGAACCTCCAACGGAGAATCGCTGCCTGGTTGTTTTTTGTGGATGAATATATGAACTATTGTTGATTTTCTTCATATTGACTTATAATATTACTACCACTACTAGGAGGAACACATATGTCTAAGGAGTATTCGCGCACATATATTGAGAGCGTAAAGCTTGAAATGTTAAATAGGTTGGGATTAAAGCAGGTGTTCTTCAAGGAGCAAATAGGGGATAGCCTAATTTTTGAAGCTGTGGGCTTTGATAAAGGGGCAAAACATCGCTTTTGCGTTAGACCAAAGACGAAAACGATTGATGAATTCATTTCAGGCAAATGGATGAAGGTCCGCAGTTTTATAATCAAAAGTGTGGATATTTAATGTTGAACCCTATAAAGGTAGCCCCGTTAATCGGAGTTACCTTTTTATTTTTTGACCCATAGTCATTGATAATGTGAAGTATCTCCATACAGATCAATGGTTGTATTGTTATCAGTTAGGGTTACTTTACATAATGCTGTAGAGAGAATATCCGGTAACTCCCCAATTTCCTGCAATGATTTATTGAGAAAATAAGCCATAATGACTTTTAAAGTCATCCGATGCGTGACGATGAGCACTTCTAGCCCTACGTTATCGTTTATGATGCGCTCCATTGTCGGCACTACTCTTTGTTCAAGCTGCTTGTAAGTTTCACCTGAGGTTAGAGGAATATATAGATCGGGTCTGGTGAAAAAATGGGAATATTGTAAAGGGGATTCTAGTTGTATCTGATCCGTATTCATTCCTTCCCAGCTCCCCATGTTAATTTCCATTAAAGAAACTTGCTGATGAATAGGTAAACTCCGCTTTCCCCGTAAAATCTGCGCAGTATGCAATGCTCTTGGACTAGTACTAGAATAAATTGCGCCTAAGTTTTCTACTTCCAAACGATCTCTTAACCATTTCGCCTGCTGTTCGCCCAAGGCTGTAAGCGCAGAATTTTGATGCCCTTGCATTCGTTTTTGTAAATTCCATTCTGTTTGCCCGTGGCGGGTTAAGTAGAATACTGTTTTTGTCATTAACGTGACCTCCCTTATGAATAGTTGTAAGTATAAGATAAATAAATATAAATAAACAATATATAATAGTTAACATCCATAATGTATAGTTATAATAAAATGGCTGAGGATAAGCGGCGAATACAGATATTATTTTATAAAGTGAGGAAGAGTTGACGATGAACTATCATGTATTAAAATTGTTTTATTACGTTGCGATCACAGGTAGTGTGACCAAAGCCTCTGAACGTTTGCATATCAGTCAACCCGCTATATCAGCGCAAATCCGTAAGTTTGAACGGGAGAATCATATTTTATTATTTGAAATTAAAGGAAAGAGGATGGTGCTCACCCCTTTAGGAAAAAGGTTAATCGAACCTCTTGAAAAGTTTTTTGCCATGGGTGATCAAGTCCAGCAAATCATTGAAGACTATCACAAATTTCCTGAGGGGAATCTGCGGATTGCAGGTAATTATTTAGCGACAAGCATCCTCATTCCCCGGTGGGCGTCATTATTCAAACAATCTTTTCCGGAAGTTAACATTCAGATCACTACTACTAATTCTCATGGTGTCATGGAAAAATTAAATAATTTTGAAGCAGACGTGGCGATTTACAGTGATATGGAGTTTCCTTCGCATAATACAGGAGTGTTCGAACATCGGGAGTTATATAGGGACGAGTATGTATTCGTGGTTTCTTCCCATCACCCTATTGCCAATCAGCAGGCTAGCTTTGAAGAAGTAATGTCTGAAGCATTTATTATGAGGGAAGAGGGCAGTGCAGCCAGAGAGCGGCTTGTCCGGTTGTGTGAAGAAAGAAGTGTACAGCAGCCAACGATTGGGCTTCAATTTAATGGAGTGAATGAAGTTATTCAAGCTGTCATTGCCGGTTATGGAATTAGTTATGTATCCGCTTTGTTGGCGAAACCTTATCTTGATCAGGGAACATTAGCTAAAATAGCAGTAGAAAATGTAGTCTCCAAGCATTCGATATGGATGGGCTACAGAAAGAAGGAACTTCAAGAAAGTTATATGCAGTCGTTTATTACGCTCGTTATGAAACAATTAAGTATAAAATAATTTTAGGAAATTAAAGATAATCTCATGGTAAACTATGGATGAAAATATTAGGAGGGGTCATAATGGATCAAATTGTATTCAAACAAATTAAGTTTGTGCGAAGTGTTACTGTGCGTGCTGTCGAGGGACTATCTGAGGGAACTTTGAATAGCATTCCAGAAGGGTTTAATAACAATATCCGATGGAATTTGGGACATATTTATTTGGTGCAAGAGAAGTTTGCCTTTCATTCTGCTCGGGAGCTTATGCAATTGCCGGCAAGCTTTGAACGCTTATTTGCGAAAGGGACTAAACCAGCCGAGTGGAATGAGGAACCGCCAACGCTTGAAGTTTTACTTGAGATGCTTACGGAGCAACCCAAACGGATCCAGGAAGCTTTTCACAATCGCTTAAGTGAGCAAGTAACCCCTCTTACAACAGGAAGTGGATTAACCTTAAATTCAATCGGTGAATTCATAAATTTCACACTTTACCATGAAGGTATGCATTTCAATACAATAAAATTATTAAATCGCTTTGCAGATAAATAAATTCAAATAACAAAAGATATCGATATATAGTTGGTATCTTTTGTTAGCTTTATGATCGAAAAAAAGATTTGTAAATGAAAAGGTTATGTGATAATCTAATTTATGTAATACATGTAACCGGTTACACATTGGGGGATGAATGAAAGAATGATGACGATCAAAGATGTCGCAAAAATAGCTGGAGTTTCGGTAGCAACAGTCTCACGGGTTATAAATGAATCTGGATATGTGAATATCGATACTCGCAAAAAGGTTGAGGCAGCGATCAAAGAAATGAATTATACCCCTAATGAGGTTGCAAGATCATTATACAAGCGGAAATCTAAATTAATCGGGCTGCTCTTGCCTGATATTACTAACCCGTTCTTCCCGCAGTTAGCGCGGGGGATAGAGGATCGGATGCAGGAGCAAGGTTATCGGATCATCTTTGGCAATAGTGATGAGAACGAGGACAAAGAGATGGATTATATTCAAACCTTTATCCAAAACAATGTCATTGGCATGATATCGTCAACCAATTTCCCTGAGAGTGACGTTTATTCTAACTTGAAGATTCCGGTTGTATTTCTGGACCGTACTTCTAATGATAGCCCTTCCGTATACGCAGATGGCAAAAAGGGCGGACGTCTTGCAGCACAGGAGATTATCGCACGGGGAAGCAAAAAAATTACAGTGATACAAGGACCGGCGCATATCAAACCTGCACAAGATCGATTTCTTGGGGCGATTGAAGTCCTTAATGAAATGGGAATCAGCTATAATGTGATCGAAACTTCATCCTTCTCCCATACAGTAGCAGAACAATGGGCTGTGGAGTTATTTGATAAATATATAGATACGGATGGCGTAATTGCCAGTAATGATATTGTGGCGACGGCAGTCATTCATGAAGCACATCGTTTAGGTAAAAGAGTGCCGCAGGATCTGCAAATCATCGGATTTGATGATATCCCGCTCAGCAGCTTGTTGTCACCTGCTTTATCCACCATTCGCCAGCCGGCACATGATATGGGTAGAGAAGCAGCGGGTTTACTTATTAAGCTAATTGAGCAAGATAAGGTGGAAGAGAAGATTATTCAACTACCCGTTAGCTTTGTGGAGCGGGAAACTACAAGAAGTAAAGAATAGATGACAACATGAGAAAGGTTGATGAATATGGCTAAGATATGTGTAATTGGCAGCTGTTCAATGGATTTAGTAGTGACTTCGAATAAGCGGCCTCACGCGGGTGAGACTGTGCTTGGAGAACAATTCTCCACCGTTCCGGGCGGTAAGGGTGCGAACCAAGCCGTCGCTGCTGCCCGTCTAGGAGCAGAAGTTACGATGGTTGGTTGTGTAGGTGATGATTTCTATGGTACCGCTATCATGGATAATCTGAAAAAGAATCGCGTTTTTACCGCCAATGTGGAACCGGTTACACATGTCGAAAGTGGAACAGCTCACATCATTTTAGCGGAAGGCGATAACAGCATTATCGTTGTAAAAGGAGCCAATGATTTAGTTACTCCTGCATTGGTTGAACGGGCACTTGAGAATATTAAAGGCTCTGACATGGTATTAATCCAACAAGAAATTCCGGAAGAGACGGTGTCTTATGTAAGTGAGATTTGCCATAAATTCAATGTGCCTATGTTGCTTAACCCAGCACCTGCTCGGCCTATCAGTGAAACGATTATAAACAATGCCACCTATTTAACACCTAATGAACATGAATGTGCAATATTATTTCCTGAGATGAGTACTGCCGAAGCTTTACGCAAATACCCCAATAAGTTATTTATAACCGAAGGCAGCAATGGTGTGCGTTATTACGATGGTAAACAGGAAGTTTTAGTTCCCACCTATAAAGTGAATGCTATAGATACCACTGGAGCAGGAGATACTTTTAATGCGGCATTTGCTGTTGCTCTAGCTGAAGGCAAGTCTATTCGAACTAGTGTAAAGTTTGCCAATCGCGCCGCTTCTTTATCCGTCACAAAATTTGGTGCCCAAGGTGGCATGCCAACAAGAGTAGAGGTGGAGGTGAGTCTTTAATTATGAAAAAACAAGGAATCTTAAACAGTCATATTTCCAAAGTGCTTACTGACTTAGGCCACACCGATACGATTGTCATTGCTGATATTGGATTACCCGTTCCATCTGGTGTTCCAAAGATTGATTTAGCGCTTAAATTGGGAGTTCCCAGCTTTCAAGAGATTGTCGAAATCATATCAGAGGATATGGTCGTAGAGAAAGTTATCGTGGCAGAGGAATTAGCAGCAAAAAATAAAGACACTTCTGAATACTTGAATGACAAATTTAAGGAAATACCTATAGAGGCGATTTCACATGAACAATTTAAATTGTTAACCCAGCATGCGAAGGTCATCATTCGTACGGGGGAAGCTAAGCCGTATGCAAATTGTATTTTACAAGCCGGGGTCTATTTTTGATAAAAAGGGGGTTCAAAGCATATGCACATTACGATGAAGGATATTTATAAATCTTTTGGGGCTAACCGTGTGTTGACGGGTGTGGATTTTGAGCTGAAGGATGGTGAAGTTCATGCCCTAATGGGAGAGAATGGTGCAGGAAAGTCTACTCTGATGAACATTTTGATTGGACTGCATCAGCGTGATCAAGGAACCATTAGTATAGATGGTCAGGAAACATACTTTAACAATCCCAAAGAGGCTGAACGTTATGGGATCGCTTTTATCCATCAGGAGTTGAATGTGTGGCCGGATATGACAGTTCTAGATAATCTGTTTATTGGTAAGGAACGAACCTCCAAACTAGGGATCTTAAATATGAAAGAAATGAAAGCGTTAGCAAATGAACAGTTTCGTAAGCTCTCCGTAACGATTCCCTTAAATCAAGAGGCGGGGGAATGTTCGGTAGGGGAGAAACAGATGATTGAGATTGCAAAAGCGCTTATGACTCATGCAAAAGTTATCGTCATGGACGAACCGACAGCGGCATTAACCGAACGGGAAATCCAGAAATTGTTCGAAGTCATAACTTCCCTTAAAAAGGAAGGCGTCTCCATCGTGTATATTTCGCACCGGATGGAAGAGATTTTTACGATATGTGACCGAATAACGGTCATGCGAGATGGGAAAACAGTAGACACGAAGCCCATTCCAGAGACTAACTTCGATGATGTAGTTCGGAAGATGGTAGGGCGTGAATTAACCGACCGGTTTCCTGAGCGTACCTCCAAACCCGGAGAGGTTGTTCTTGAAGTTAAAAATGCCACGAAAAAAGGGCAATTTAAAGATGTTAATTTCTCCGTTCGTTCGGGTGAGATCTTAGGTTTCTCGGGATTAATGGGATCTGGACGAACAGAAATGATGAGAACCTTATTCGGATTGGAATCGTTAGACCGTGGTGAGATTATGGTGCGAGGAGAAAAGGTCACGATTCGAAATCCCAATGATGCGATGAAGGCGGGGATAGGATTCGTTACGGAGGACCGTAAAGATGAAGGGTTAGTGCTTGATTTCTCTATTCGAGACAATATGGTGCTTACAAATTTATATAGCTTCGCTCCTAAGGGTGTAATCAATGATAAAAAAGAACAAGAATTTGTAGACATACTTATCAAGCGGCTGCACATCAAGACACAGTCTTCCTCCACTTTAGTCCGGAATTTATCCGGGGGGAATCAACAAAAGGTGGTCATCGCCAAATGGATTGGGATCGGCTTAAGTGTGCTTATCCTCGATGAACCTACCCGTGGAGTGGACGTAGGAGCTAAACGGGAGATCTATCAGCTCATGAACGAATTAACAGAGCGTGGAGTCGCCATTATCATGGTATCCTCAGAGCTTCCTGAAGTCTTAGGAATGAGCGACCGGATCGTAGTGGTTCATGAAGGGGAAATTAGTGGAGAGCTATCACAACAAGAAGCTACGCAAGAAAAAATCATGACGTTAGCTACAGGGGGGCAATAGTAATGACAACTATCAAAGGTGAGAGAGAAAATAAAGGTTTTCAAATCGGGCAAATTACACAGAAGCTAGGTCCATTACTAGGGCTGATTATTCTAATTGTTATCGTTACGGTGTTGAACCCAAGCTTTATGGAGCCCCTTAATATCCTGAACTTGCTTAGACAAGTTGCCATAAATGCGCTTATCGCTTTTGGGATGACCTTTGTTATTCTAACGGGTGGTATCGATTTATCGGTGGGTTCTATTCTAGCCCTATCCAGTGCCTTCACCGCTAACCTGATGTTGTCTGGTTGGGATCCTGTCTTAGCCATTATTGTAGGTTGTTTAGCGGGTGGCGTGATGGGGATGGTTAACGGACTGATGATTACAAAAGGTAAAATGGCGCCATTTATCGCTACGTTGGCGACCATGACGATTTTCCGGGGATTAACACTTGTATACACAGACGGTAATCCGATCACAGGTCTCGGAGACAGCATGACCTTCCAATTGTTTGGCCGTGGATATTTACTGGGAATACCTGTACCTGCTATAACAATGATCATCGTCTTCGCAGTCTTATGGGGTGTATTGCACAAAACTCCATTTGGTCGTAAAACCTATGCCATTGGTGGTAATGAAAAAGCATCTATTATTTCAGGGATTAAAGTCGACCGCATTAAAATAATGATCTATTCATTGACCGGTATGTTGTCCGCATTGGCAGGAGCGATCCTGACTTCCAGATTGAACTCAGCGCAACCCACAGCAGGCACATCTTATGAGTTGGATGCTATCGCAGCTGTAGTATTAGGCGGTACGAGCTTAACTGGTGGTCGTGGACGTATCGTGGGCACATTGATTGGTGCATTGATTATCGGGATTTTGAACAATGGATTGAACTTGCTCGGCGTATCCTCTTTTTACCAAATGGTGGTCAAAGGGATCGTTATTGCTATTGCCGTACTCATAGACCGTAAGAAAGCCGTATAAGGGGGATTCCAACATGAAAAAGTTAACTTTGATTCTTACTTCCTTACTATTAATTCTCATGACAGGTTGTTCCTTGGAGCCTCCAGAGTGGGCTAAGCCTAGCAGTGGTGGAAGCATGGAGAATATGAAGATTGGATTATCCATATCTACTTTAAATAACCCCTTCTTTGTATCCGTTAAAGATGGTGTTTTGGCCGAGGCTAAGAAGCAAGGCTTGGAAGTCCTTGTCATTGATGCCCAAAATGATTCTGCTAAACAAAGTAATGACGTCGAAGATTTGATGCAAAAAGGTGTAAATGCGTTATTGATCAATCCAGTGGATTCATCAGCGATCTCGACAGTAGTGCAAACAGCTAACAGTTTAAATATTCCCGTCGTTACGTTGGACCGTTCCGCAGATCAAGGGGATATCAAAGCTCTTGTTGCCTCTGATAATGTAAAGGGTGGCTCTATGGCGGCACAATATATTGTAGAGCAGCTTGGGAAAGGTGCAAAGGTCATCGAGCTAGAAGGATCCCCAGGAGCTTCAGCGACTCGGGAACGCGGTAAGGGATTCCATGAGATTGCGGACAGCCAGCTAGAGGTCATTGCTAAGCAAACGGCTGATTTCGACCGTACGAAAGGGCTGACCGTTATGGAGAACCTTCTACAAGGAAATCCTGGCGTACAAGCAGTTTTCGCTCATAATGATGAAATGGCGCTAGGTGCTATTGAAGCGATTCAAAGTTCAGGCAAGAATATCCCTGTGATTGGTTTTGATGGAAATGAAGATGCACTTAAATCCATCGAAGCTGGTAAATTAACAGGAACCGTTGCGCAGCAGCCTGAATTAATTGGCCAACTAGCCATTCAAGCCGCTAAGGATGTATTAGAAGGCAAAACCGTAGAGAAGCTGATTGCGGCACCGCTTAAACTAGTTGTTAAAGAGTCAAAATAATAATCATTATAGAAAAAGACTGCGCTCACCGATTTGGTGAGCACAGTCTTTTTTGCTATACATTGCAGCTTATTCTTCAATAACTCTATCCGGTAGCTGTGTAACATAGCTGTCTGACAAATGGAGCAGCTGTAAGGCACGCTCGAATTCATCTTCTGTGGATTGCAGAGGTTGGTTGCCGTTACCAGATAAAGTATAATGCTGGCCATCCTCGAAGCCACTGCCGGATAAGAAGAGCTCTTCGTTATTTACGAAAGATCCTGTAGGCAAGTAATACCGTTGTGGTAGTAAGTTATAAGTTGGTTGATTCAAGAGATCTTGTCCGAAATGAATATGATCTGCAAGAGAGACACCCAATAAATTAGATACGGTAGGTAAAATATCCACTTGCCCGCCTAGTTGTTCTTTTACACTAGGAGTTGTAATCCCTGTCGCTGACATGATCAACGGAATATTAATCAATTCACGTTCCGAATATTCATGGCCGAGAATCTCTTCCAGTAGGAGATGATCATCCTCTTTTAGAGAGAAGATAGGCAGTCCACGATGATCCCCGTACAATACGATCAAGCTGTTATCCCACACACCGTTTTGTTTGAGCTCATCGATAAAAAGTCCCAGCGCATAATCAGCATAATTCTGAGCCCGAATATAATCGCCAACAAGCGTTCCTTCGAATCGCTCTGGAAGTGTCATTTTGTATTTATCCTCTGGGATGGAGAACGGATTATGAGATGACATCGAAATTACATGGGAGTAGAAAGGTTGCTCATTCTGATCCATTCTTGCCAGCTCTGCAGCTGTTTTTTCATACAAAACTTCATCAGAAGCGCCATAGAATACAGTGTCTTCTTCCCCGAAGTAAGTTTTATCATAATAACGATTGAATCCCAAAGCACTATAAAGCTCACCACGGTTCCAAAAGTCGACTTCGTTCGTATGGAATGTTGCCGTATCGTAACCTTGTGCTTGCAACAGCTTGGGTAAGCTTGGTAGCTCTTTAGGAGCGTACATTTGGGTAGCTGGACCATCAGGGGGTACATAAAAAGAAGTGTTCACAATAAACTCTGCATCTGAAGTGTTGCCTTGTCCAACCTGCTGGTAGAAACGCGGGAAGTAGAAGCTGCTGGCGGCAAGCTTGTTCATATTTGGTGTGATTTCTTGTCCATCAATCTTTAGATTGATTAAGAAGTTCTGGAAAGACTCCATTTGCAGAATGATTAGATTTTTTCCTTTGGCGGCTCCAAATAAAACCGGATTAGATCTAGCTTGAATTCCTTTAGTTTTATCAATAGTGGATTGCGTAATCTCAGAAACGTCAATTTGTTCTTCCTCTTGATCAGCTAGCAGAGAGTAGGCTTCATAATTAAGAATGCCCATTTGTTCCGCTTTAATCGTTTCGTTCATACTGGCACGGTTTGGAAAAATATTCATTGCACAAATGATGATGGAAATACAGAACAGGACTGCCACCGCTTTACGGTTACTTTTGCGCGACATAGCTTTTTTCCAATCCAGCGCTTTCTGTTTTCTAAACATAACCAAGCTGATGACAATGATATCCACAAAGATAAGCATATATTGAGGACGAAGGACCGAAAATATACTTTTCTTTACGGCTCCCACTTGTTTGACCTGATCTAATACTTGCGAAGTAGCAATGATGCCAAAATGATTATGATATACAATTAATGAGAAAAATAGAGTAGTAATCAATACATTGACAAGCATGTAAATTGCAATTTTTCGTTTCGTAGCGAACCATTCAATCAAGCAAAAGACTAGAAGTACAAAAGGGATTTCTTTAAGCCAAGTGGTCCAAGTAGGGCCATCTTCAAATAGAAAGTACCAGGCAAAATAGCTTTTTACAAGCATAATGAGAGAGAAGAATAGCAGAGATCTTTTACTAAGTGTACGAGGTTCTTTAAACGGCATTGCTTATGCCCATCCTTTTCTTTTTAGATTAGTTCATTCTATTACATTGAAGCGTTTAAAATCAACTAGATTTGGGTATGTCTGAGTGAAATTTTCCTGAATATTACAGTTTAGGTGGATTGAATAGTTCACGATATATAAAAATTTTTTATGAAGATGAACTTTTTACAGTGCTCCTGACTCATATAGGGGAGAGAGGTGAAGGCATGGATGTTGTTCGATTGGTGAAAAAAGCTAAAAAGGGAAATAAAGAAGTTTTGCTGCAATTAATCATGTATGAAAAAGATATTTTTTATAGGCTTGCGTACAGCTATATGGGAAATGCGCATGATGCTATGGATGCCATGGAGGAAATGATAGTTACGTTATACGAGAAGATTGACCAACTTAAGAAAGAGGAGTCTTTTTACAGCTGGAGTAAGACGATTTTGGTAAACGGCTGTAAAAGGCAACTTCATAAGCGAAGCAAGCTGGTGTTATTAGAGGACTGGAGCATCACTGACGAGAAGGAAAAAGCCGATGTTGCATCAGGCGATCCTTATCATAAAAGTGAACAGCAAATGGATATGCAGGCGTTATTGTTACATGTGAATGAGCAGCAAAGAGAAGCAATTCAATTGAAATATTTTCATGATCTCGATTATCAAACGATAGCTGAGATCACACAGGTCTCGATCGGAACTGTTAAATCAAGGATCTACAATGGATTACAAACGCTGAAAAATCATTACAGAGGTGATGTTGATGAACAATAACGTCGAACAACGATTAGTGGATGAGAAGAGGAACTTAGAGTCCATAACTGCACCTGAGGGTTTAGAAATGAGATTAAGAAATGCTTTAGACTCGGCACCTCCAAAAAGAATAAAAAGAAAAAGCTCGCCCCTCTGGAAGATTGCAGCCGTCATTATATTAGTGATAGTAGTTTCTGGAAACAGCTATAATGCCTTCGCTTATTATGGAAAAAAGTTATTTGGTTTTGATGAGGTGTTAGAGGGAACTTTACAACAACTCAATGAACAAGGAATGGGACAAAGCATAGACAAAAAGACGACGTTAGCAGATGGAACAGAACTTACGATTAACGGAATTATGGCAGATGCCAATCAATTTATTGTATATTACACGTTAAACAATCCTAAGGGACTAGAGGAGACGGGAGATCATTTTAGTCCTTCAAAAATAGAAGGGTTTCTCACGAATTCCAACATAAGAAGTGGCGTATCTTTAATCAACGACGAACATACAGAAATAAAAGGCACGATGACATTTGATAGCGTAAGCCCATTCTCGAAAAAACTGACACTTCATTACTGGGGACCTCCACAGAAAGGGCAGATGAGTGAAGGGAGCATAACGTTTTCTTATAATCCAAATCAAGCGATGGTGACTCAGATCAAACAGTCGATTAATAAAAAGGTCAAAGCCGACAAAGGATCAATTACCTTCAAGTCGATCACGGCCACACCCACCATGACTGTGATTAAAGGGAGTATGAATGTCGAGAATTTCGATCGAATAAGATTAGGGTTAGAAGGCATTCAATTAATTGCCAATGGAAAGCCTGTAGAAATATTAGGTAGTAGCAATAAAACCTCGCTGGGTGGGAGATCATTTGATATTCGTTATGACACCTTGCCAAAAGAATTACATTCATTGCAGCTGGTTGTTAAAGAGTTTGTTGGATATCAGAAGCTGGAAGAGAAGTATCCTCTAAATGCTGATAGTAATGAGCCGATTCTACTAGGGGATAAAGAATTATGGATTAAAGATTTGACCAAGACCGCTCAAGGGATTGAAGTAACTATTGCTACAGATGAGGATGTAATGCTGGATGGTGTGTCTATAGAAAATGCTAACGAAAACACGGCTTTAAAAACAACAATTAATCAAAAAGAGTCAGAACAAACGAACGGTAAACTCATGAAGGAACGCACCTTATTATTTGATACACAAACGAAACCTGAAAGTATTCTGATAGAAGGAATACATTATATGAAGGAATATAACAAGGTGATTGAGATTCCTGTGGATTAAAAAGAAGTGCCATATCCATAATTTATGAAATATAGTAAGCTATAATAGTCTGAGAAAGTGAGGGTGTTATGGAAAATATAGGTGCTTATAAGGTGAGTCGTCCGTCGTTAATGTCGCTTCTGTTTTCTATGATTTTTTCAAGTGGCATACTATTGTTAAATACCAGAAATAATACGGAGTTTAAAGTATTACTTTATTTTGGTTATATATGGTCGACCTTCTGTCTGATTGTTGTAATCATATTGCTCTATAGGATCATTACGATTAGAAAGTTCATTGAGGTTCGGATTCTTCCGGACTCTATAATAGTAGAAAACAAAGAAATTCAAGCGAATCAAATTGAGAATATTTATGTAAAGGGCTATTTCATACCCGTAATAGGCATTAAACCTGTAGATCACAAATTTCCTCCCTATAAATTATGTTTTAGTTTTCTTGACGAAGAATACAAGGGAATGAAAGAACTAACCGCATGGGCCGAAAGTAATCAGATTAAACTATCTAAAAAAAGATTTATGAGATGGCTTTAACCGGGCTCTTACCAGTCCACCATACCGCGCTTTATGCGCACAGCGGAGAGGTTGGGTGTCCTAAAAGCCGAAAATGGCTGCTGGGGCACCTCATTTTTTTGCTCCATCATCGTCCCCCAAACGTCGCTCGTTTCCTCCATCCGCGAATCCTGAAACTTCGTTTGCTTCCTCCATCATCAAGAACCCTCTACTTTTGTCACCTCCGCTATCCCCCAAAAAAACTACACTTTCTTCGATCACATTTGCACACCCGGAAGCATCTATCGGACTCAGATGACCCTTAGACGCGTCATATCCCACTTTTGGAATTCTAACGGACCGCATAGTCGCTATTGGCCTGAAAAACACCCCGAAAGCAGCCTTTTCAGGGGAATAACTGCACTGGAGTCCGAAACCTTGCTCCAAAGCCGAAATGTTCGCAAATAACGTCATCTGGGTCCGAAAGTAACCATCTTCCATCATCGAATCCCCAAACCTCGCTCGTTTCCACTATCCGCGAATCCTCAAACTTCGTTTGCTACTGCTATCACCGGTTTTCCAAACCCCGCTGACTTTCTCCATCGTAGACCCGCAAATCTCGCTGACATTCTCATCACCAACGCTCAAATTTTGTTCACTTCGCTATCCCCCAAGTCACCTTTCTTTAATCACAATTACGCGCCCGGAAGCCTCAATCGGACTCAGATGACCCTTAGACGCGCCATATCCCACTTTTGGAATCCTAACGGACCGCATAGCCGCTATTGGCCTGAAAAACACCCCGAAAGCAGCCTTTTCGAGGGAATAGCTGCACTGGGGTCCGAAACTTTGCTCCAAAGCCGAAATATTCACAAATAACGTCAACTGGGTCCGAAAGTAACCATCTTCCATCATCGAATTCCCAAGCCACACTTTCTTCGATCACGTTTGCGCGCCCGGAAGCATCTAACGGACTCAGATGACCCTTAGACGCGCCATATCCCACTTTTGGAACCCTAACGGACCGCATAGTCGCTATTGGCCTGAAAAACACCCCAAAAGAAGCCTTTTCGAGGGAATAGCTGCACTGGGGTCCGAAACCTTGCTCCAAAGCCGAAATCTTCGCAAATAACGTCATCTGGGTCCGAAAGTAACCATCTTCCATCATCGAATCCCCAAGCCACACATTCTTGGATCACGTTTACGCGCCCGGAAGCATAAATCGGACTCAGATGACCCTTAGACGCGTCATATCTCACTTTTTGAATCCTAACGGACCGCATAGCCGTTATTGGCCTGAAAAACACCCCGAAAGCAGCCTTTTCGGGGGAATAACTGCACTGGGGTCCGAAACCTTGCTCCAAAGGCGAAATATTCGAAAATAACGTCAACTGGGTCCGAAAGTAACCGTCATCCATCATCGAATCCCCAAACCACGCTCGCTTCCTTTTGGAGTTCTGACTGCCGTAGAGAGACTGATTACCCCAATACGCTAATAGGTAGAATGAATGGTAAATCCTTAGTTTTTTTGTTGCAAATACAACAATTATGTTATACTATTTTCCTGTCACATCTGCATAACACCATATAATTAGAGCTCAAAATAAGAGTTTATTTGTAAATTGATATTTTAAAAGGAGAAAACAATATGGCTATCAATATAAAAAAGTGCACGGTCGAAGATCTAGGTTCACTTCAAGGAATTAGTGTTGAAACATTTAATGAGACATTTAGTAATCAAAATTCACCTGAAAATATGAAGGCCTACCTGGATAGAGCATTTAACTTAAAACAATTAGAAAAAGAATTGTCGGATAGCTCATCAGAATTCTATTTTATTTATTTTAATGAAGAAATCGCTGGGTATTTAAAGGTTAACACCGAGGATGCTCAATCTGAAGTAATGGGTAACGATTCACTTGAAGTCGAGAGGATCTATATTAGAAAAAAATTTCATAAACAGGGGCTTGGGAAATATCTAATAAATAAAGCTATAGAAATAGCGGTACAATGTAATAAAGAGAAGATTTGGTTAGGGGTTTGGGAAAAGAATAAGAACGCTATTAGCTTTTATGAAAAAATGAAGTTTGTTCATACAGGAACTCATTCTTTTTATATGGGTGAAGAAGAACAAATAGATTTTATTATGACAAAACAACTATAACATTTGTCTAAAATGATGTTAACTAAGAGGATCGATAGGAGGCTTAGAATGAAGCAACTTTATATAAAACAAAAGGTATTCAGTCTAAGTGGTAAATTCACGGTAAAGAATCAGCAGGAGCAAGATGTCTATTACGTAGAGGGCAGTTTTATGCAAATTCCCAAGACATTCTCCATCATGAATACAACAAGAGATGAAGTCGCACTTATTACGAAAAAAGTGTTCAGTTTTTTACCAAAGTTTTTTGTAGAAGTAGATGGTCGAGAGGTATTGACGATTAAGAAGGAGTTTTCTTTCTTTAAAGCACGTTATACGATTGATGCGGCTGACATTGAGGTACATGGTAACTGGTGGGACATGGATTTTCAGGTTTTACAGCATGGTGTAGTCATCGGTAAAGTGAACAAGGAATGGTTCACTTGGGGGGATAGCTATAAGGTTCAAATATTGAAGGATGAGATGGAGACGCTCATGATTGCATTCGTTGTCGCTATTGATTGTGTGAAGGCTGACCAGGCATCTACATCACATCAGTGAAGATTCAATATTAAAGTTAAAAACTTAGTAAGGTGATGTGGACGGAATAAATTCAGCAGGTAAAGCTGAGTGTAATTGGTCAGTTTATCTATGATGCGCTGAACGTACCATAAGTAGAGGCAAGTTAGGTTTCTGATAGTGCCTATGTTAGATCTTATTGTTGATTTTCATTTTTTGAAAAAACGCCTATTGCGCCCAAACGCTCTCTCCGCGAATGCATATGATGATTATGCCTACTCATGAAAGGAGCGATCACATATGGGATTTTTTCCAACACCGGGTGCCGGCGGGGGATTTCCAGGATTCCCAGGCGGACCTGGCGGACCTGGCGGACCTGGCATGCCGGGAGGACCAGGAGGACCAGGAGGACCAGGGGGACCAGGGTTTCCGGGTGGAACCCCCGGACAATTTCCGGGGGGTGCACCGGGAGGCGTTCAAGCGCCGACGGCTCCTCCACCGCAATTCGTGCCACAAATGTCGTCTACCACATTTGCCATTGATCCCGGCGGGATCAGACGCTGCCTGTTCCGCAACACATACATTTGGCTGAACAACGGCGAGCAATTCTGGTTCTTTCCGGTATTCGTCGGACGTAATTCTATTGCAGGGTTCAGATGGAATGGTTTTTTCTGGTCGTACTTCGGCATTGATTTGAATCGGATTAGCTCGTTCACGTGCTTCTAAGGTAGACAGCGATAGAGAACAGCCAGCAGGCTGTTCTCTATGTTGTGCAAATTATCGTGTCCCCGGAGTTGTGAATTACGCAAAAGATACATAGTGAAGAATCGTTTCCCCTGACGCTAACGTTAATGCTGGAAAAAAAAGGACTACTCTGCGAAGGATAGCCTTAAAGCTTGCCGTTACAGACAGCGCGTTGAGCCATCTCATAAATCACGGTAATGCGGAGGGATGGGCACGTTGGTGATCCATTGTGTTATGAATTCAATTAGTTTTTTTGCCGCTGGAGAGGCATTTTTAATGGAGGCGGCTGCAATACCAATAGAACGATAATACTCGCCTTCCAATGGGCGATAACATACATTGTCGGGGAGATGTGACAAAATCATTTCTGGGAGAATACTTAACCCTAAACCATTTTGTACCATGGCTATTATGGCATGATCATCTTCTAATTCATATTTGATCGTGGGTGTGAGTTTATTTTGCGAGAAAATTCGCTTTACATCGGTGTCACAACCCGCAATGGGCATGATAAAAGGTTCATCAATCAATTGCTCAAGGCGGATGGTTGATTGGCGCTCGAGAGGATGATTCTGCCACATAATGCAGACCATCCTATCTTTTTGAAGAGGGACCACATGAAAAGCATCTCGAGTAGGCAGATTAACAAATCCCAAGTCAGCGGTTCCATCGGCAATCCATTCTTCTATTTCAGAGTAGTTACCATCTTGTAGTTTTATTTCAATATGTGGAAACTGATTTTGAAATTGTTTAATGATTTGGAGCATCCATTGGATCGATACACTAGAGAAAGTACCTATTTTCACAGTGCCGATTTCGACACCCTTTAATGCAGCTACTTCTTGATTGAGTTTTTCATTAAGTTGGAGGATTTCTCTGATATGTGGGATTAAACGTTCGCCATCGTTGGTTAACCGGATACCCGATCTGTTTCTTATGAGAAGACACAGTCCGAATTCAGCTTCTAAGCTAGAAAGCGCATGACTGATGGCTGATTGTGTTAAATTTAATATCTCTCCTGTTTTGGTAATGCTGCCGATCTCAACTACCTTACTGAAAATTTGATATTTTAAAAGATTCATAATGATTTCTCTCCTCAATAATGTATGAAAAAAATTCATTAAACTAACAATTAATATTCATTATTTTTATCTTAATTATAATAGTATAATCTGTTTTATATAAAAACATCTACGATTAAAGGGGAGTTTGAGCGGAATGGTTCATGAATCAAACGGATCTTATTATGCAGTCATATTTTCAAGTCAACGTACGGAGGGGGATAACGGATATAACATTATGGCTGAAAAAATGGAGCAGCTTGCGTCCGGGCAACCTGGGTTTTTAGGAGTGGAAAGTGTCAGGGATTCTTCAGGAGCAGGTATTACGATTTCTTATTGGGAGAGCTTGGACGCGATTAGGAACTGGAAACAGCATCAATCTCACAAAGTTGCTCAGGAGAAAGGTAAGAAAGAATGGTACCAAAATTACAAAGTGAAAATTTGTAAAGTTGAAAGAGAGTATTCTTGAGTGGTGAAATATTACTGAAAAGTAATTGGGAAACAATCCATTGAAGCGTACAACAACAATCATTTTATTTCAAAAGGATGCGAAGAAACTTATCCGAGAAAATAGAAGAGTCCGTTACTAATTAGATAAAATATAGATATGGGATGGTTTTTAGATGAACTATCAAATTAAAAGGGCGACCCTTGAAGAAAAAGAAATCCTCAACAACCTAATGCAATTTTATATGTATGATTTCTCCGAGTATATGGATTTGCACCTTGAAGAAAACGGAAAATTTAATGATTATCCTCTCAACGATTACTGGACAGAAGAATCGAATTTCCCATATCTGTTAACTCTGAATGGGAAAAATGCTGGATTCGTTTTAGTCAAAATAAAAAATAGAGATGATGATTTATACTTTTCCATTGCAGAGTTTTTTATTATAAAAAAGTATCGGAGAGTAGGATTAGGTAGACTAGTTGCAAAAGATATTTTTAATATACATAAGGGGCAATGGGAAGTTTACCAAATAGATAATAACGAGCCCGCACAACGCTTTTGGAAAAAGGTGATAGAGGAATACACTGGCGGAAAATTCACTGAACGAATTGAAGCAGGGAGAAAGACACAGGTGTTTGTTAATCGAGTTGAATCTTAAGCTAGGGTACAATAGATCAATAAAAAGCGGCAGTCGTGGACTTTATTTTCTAGTCCAGGGTTGCCGTTGTTTTTTTAGGATCTCCAGAAGTGATGTTATAGGCCAGTTGTCCGGGTATTTTTGAGTAGTACAAAATCACTTCTGATGTTAAAATTACCCAAAAAGTATTTTAGGAGGCTAAGACGGGAATTATGCTAAATATACAGCAGATTGTAGAACTTATTCCTCATCGGTATCCGTTTATTTTAGTGGACAGAATTATAGAGTTGGAGGAGAACAAAAGAGCAGTAGGTATTAAAAATGTATCCATTAATGAACCGTTTTTTAGCGGCCATTTTCCTGAGCATCCTGTTATGCCGGGTGTTTTAATTGTGGAGGCATTAGCCCAGGTAGGCGGAATCACAATGTGCAAAAACGAGAAGCTGATGGGCAAGATAGGGTTATTAGTTGGCATTGATAATGCCCGTTTTAAGCGCCAAGTAACGCCTGGGGATCAGCTTCTTCTCGGATTCGAAGTCAATCGGATGAAAGGTGAAATTGTAAAAGGCAAAGGCACCGCAACAGTAAATAGTGAGCTTGTATGTGAAGCTGAGATTTCTTTTGCATTTGTGCAAAAAGGAGGTTCAAAATGAAAAGGATGCCCTTTGTACGACCAACCGAACATTACGATCTGCAAATTAAGGATATTGACGAGCAAATATGTGCATTGATCAAGCAACGAAAGAAAATCTCGAATAATAATCCAGGATTCCCACCGTTTGAATCTATCTCTAAATGGGCAGAAAATTATGAGCTCTATGAGGATTTTTTGAAAGCGGTATTTGGGACGTTGCTAAGTGAAGATCATTTTAAACCGATGGTTGAGCCAATTGATTTTAGAAAACATATTGCAGTTCTTAAATCAATTGAGAAAGATGGATTTTTTTATACACTGACCTCTATACGCCAATATAGTAATGCTAGTGTGGTCACCCTTAATATAGATTGGGACATGACAACTGAGCTTCCAACAAATTCTCATAACCATAGCTTTTTCGAGCTGTTTATAGGAGAAGAATATGATAGTCGAATGATGAATGGCGGAAGTTCAACCGGACAAGCTTCTTATAATTACGTAATTTCTCCACCGCTTTCTGACGATCCTTCAGGTGTTATATTAGAGTTCAGGGAACATGGTAAACCCTTCAAGAACAATGAGACAGGAAATCAAATTGTTTTTAGGCTGTAGTACTTATTTCTTCTCCGGAAAATATTGCTTATAGCTGTCTCCATTGCTATTATCAAAAGTGGAGATCCGAGCGAAGTTAGTTTGACTCCGCTCTATATCACAGTTAACGGATTTTTAGTGAAATAAAAACTGGCCATCCTGAGGGGATGGCTGTTTTCTGTGAAAGACAACTTAATGATTCATTTCCGAATGCGTTCCTTCCTCAGGAGATTTGCCTTCTGGTGGGATCCAAACGATTTGATGAATATTATTGTCTGCTACTAAATAGGTATAAGCCCAGCCCGCTTCATTTTTAAATCTAACCGTTAAATGATAAGGATTATATTGTCTACCTTCTGGCCGGCTAATCTCCCACTCTTGATAAGGGTATTTTTTCTCCAGATATTGATTAAGTTGTTCTGTTTTTTTAGAAACTTGAAACTCAATCCAAACGGGACGAATCGCAAAGGATAAAAGCAAAAGTAATGTTAATATAGAGGCTACGATTAAACCGAGTTTTCTAATCCTCGTAGGTGAAACTAATACTATAACAAAAATGACAAGGACAAACCCAACCGACGTTACAATTTCGATTACGGTTATGGGATGCAATGAAATCCTCTCCTTCTCTCAGATACAGAAAGGTGGCAGCTCTAGATTTATGAGCCCTTAAAAACTACAAGGTACAGTTTACAATTTAGATATTCAGGAATACGAAAATTGATGACCCCAAACAGACTTCAGATGTCTGTATTTTTTTGCTAATTGTGGTTCTATAGTATGATTTTTTGGGATTATTTGAAAAATGGTTGAGAAATACATAGTGTATAGTCAATACTGTGACTTATAATGTTAGCTTAGGTAATGATCTAAAACTCTTAATATAACCTTGAATATATTCATTTACGCAGCAAAAGGCTGAAAGGAAGTCATCTCTTGTTTGAAACCCTACTTTTAAATTTTTTGTTTTTGCTTTTTCCAGTATTAACATTTCTAATATTCTTTGAGAATCGGGCCTATTCCTACAATAGATTGATTCTCGTTTTTATGTCTGCAGTGACCATGAGTCTCTGTATTGCAAAACCTATCAGACTTGAAATTGGCTATATTTTTGATTTAAGGTACATTCCGTTTATTATTGTGGCACTGTTTGGAGGATATAGGAACGTTCTTCCTCTATATATTATTTTGAATGCTTACAGATTCTATGTGGGTGGAGGTGGAGTATTTTATTCGTTTCTATTTGCGACAGCGATTCTGATTTTGGTGCCGTTATATAAAAATAGATTTTTAAAATTACCATCGAAGGGCCGTGTGATTGCGGCAAGTCTGATTGCTTTGCTAATTATGGGGGTTTATCTGTTAATTTTAGGTTTTGTTCAGGATTCCTTAGACAGGCAATTTTGGATTCTTTCATTAAATGCGTTGACAACTCATGTTGGGGTGATGAGTGTCATTATGATTTTGATTGAGAAAATTATCTCCAATATTAAAAATCGGGAACGGATTGTCCAATCGGAAAGATTAAATGTCGTCAGCGAGCTAGCGGCAAGTGTATCCCATGAGATCAGAAATCCACTTACAGTGACTAGTGGTTTTTTGCAGCTATTAAATAAATCTAAAACGATGACGCCAGAGGAAAAGGGCTTTGTAGAGTTATCTCTACAAGAGCTACAGCGAGCAGAAAAAATTGTAAGTGATTATCTCTCCTTTGCCAAGCCACAATCTGAAAACATGGTTTACTCCAATATGAAGGCAGAATCAGAATATACTAAAAATATCATAATGCCTTATGCCACTATGCACAAAGTAGATGTCCAATTTAGTTTTAATAATTCGTTAAATAAAAACTATGACCGAAACCAGATTCAGCAGTGTCTAATTAATTTATATAAAAATGGTATAGAAGCGATGAAGGAAACCGATGGCGGTACGCTATTTATCGATATATTTGAAAAAAAACAAAATATTATGATCAGTATTAAAGATAACGGAGTCGGCATGACTAAAGATGAAATATCGCGACTCGGTAAGCCGTATTATTCGACTAAAGCAGAAGGAACGGGGCTGGGTATGCTTATGGTCTACAGTACCGTCGATAAAGTGAAAGGAACTATTGAAGTCGATAGTGAAAAAGGCAAAGGGACAACGTTCCTTATAACTATCCCAACATAGGCAAGTTGCAGAGAGTATCTTTTGCTGTTTATACCCCACTAGGAGTGTGTAATACCTCTCATGAATGGATTTCGTGTAAAAAGGGCAATGAGCCTGTACGAGTCCCATCTGGAGGTGCAGCAATGGAGATATTTGTATCTATAGGCGTCAAATTGGTCATCAGCTTTTTTGGTTTGTGGATCATTACCTTTATTACCGGCCGCAAGACGCTTAGTCAATTGACACCACTCGATTTTCTGTCTTCATTGATTTTAAGTGAAATTGTCGGCAATACGATATATGATGATGAGGTGAAGATCTGGCATCTGCTGTTTGCTCTTTTTATTTGGACCGCATTATCTTATCTGTTCGAAAAGGTGACCACCCATTTTGTGAAATTCGGGAACATGGCGGAAGGCCGGACAGTGCTGCTAATTGACGATGGCAAAGTGAATCAGGATTTGTTGGAGAAATACGATATTGAGTATACCCAACTGCTGTTCATGCTGAGGCAACAAAATATCTTCTCCCTAAGTGAAGTACGGTATGCTCTGCTTGAAACGAACGGCTCTCTATCGGTTATGCGCAAGTCTGAAGCTGAGCAGTCTTCTGCTTTTTCCATAACAGTTATTGATAAAGGCAGGGTACTGGAAGAGTCCATGCGGGGCAGATCGATGAACAAGGAGCAGATTCAGGAACGCGTCAGAGAGTCTGGTTATAATTGCATTGAGGATATTGCCTATGCTGAATATAAAGAAGACGGAACACTCTATATCCTTCCCAAAAACAAACCATAAATCAACATGATGAGACGCTGGAGCCGGGAGGCTCAAGTGTCTTTATTTGAAATCAGGAGTGCCTAGTGGATAATAAATTTTAATGGAGGTATGGATGATTAGTTTAGGATTATGGATTTTAACCGCTCTAATTGTGCTAGTTGTTGTAATGTTTCACGCAGGAGCATTATTAGATTTTATCCGGCCTAGTGTGCTACAAACTCAACTTTTTGGTCTTCACATTACATTGTTTGGAGTAGTTGTGATATTGGCCTATGAGGGTGGTCGCGGAATAGGCGTTTTTATTGGATTAATTGGACTGTTTACGGGGGTCTTGGGCTCTTTTAGAGATTCCTCTAAACCGGTGGATAAAAAGAATATCTGACAGCTTATATATTTACTAACTTTCGGAGGGGGATAACTTTATGGAGATTTCTTTATCTAAAGCAGACGCGAGCGACGCACCGTTTATTCATGAAATGCAAGTCAAAGCCTTTATGCCATTGCTGGAGAAATATAAAGATTATGAAACCAGCCCAGCCAATGAATCTGTGGAACAAATCAGGGATCGAATTAATCAGTCTTTTGCAGATTATTATATGATTAAGTATTTTGATATTGCTGTGGGCGGTGTCCGTATCGTTAAAAAGGATAATAAAGCTTATCGGGTCAGCATCATCTTTATATTGCCAGAACACCATGGAAAGGGGATTGCCCAGCAGGTTTTTGCAATCATTGAACAGAGATATAAAGATGCAAAGAAATGGGAGCTGGATAGTATTATACAGGAGCAAAGAAATTGCTATTTATATGAAAAGTTAGGGTATAGAAGCACGGGGGAAACCAAAAAAATAAATGACAACTTAACATTAGTTTTTTATGAAAAACATATGAGTTAAAGCCTTAGGGTTATACTTTAAAAAAAGACAGCGGGCAGTTCATGTCCACTGTCTTTTTCACATACAAATCAATACACTCGAATACGCTTCACAAATAACGATATAATCAATCCAATACCTGCAATTGCTGCGATAAATAAGTAAGCATGTGTAATTCCAGCGGTTAATATTTCAGGCTGTGCAGCGGTTGGATGTGTGTTTGCGAATCGTGTTTGTCCGCTAGACATTAGCGTAACAGCGAACGTTGTACCAAGAGCACCTGCAATTTGCTGAAGTGTACTCATAACAGCAGCCCCATCCGGATAGTATTTCACGGGTAATTGATTTAACCCATTGGTTTGAGCGGGCATAATGACCATAGCTAATCCGATAAACATTGCGCAGTGTATTAAAATAAAGGTTAGGCTACTGGTTTCAGTAGAGTTTCTTGTAAATAGAAAACCAGCAATGGTTGCGATAAAAAATCCAAGCGGCAGCAATAATTTCGGACCGTATTTATCGAATACTCTACCCGTAACTGGAGCCATAGCCCCGTTGATAACACTGCCTGGAAGAAGTAGAGTACCAGCCATTGTGGCCGATAACAATAAACCTCCTTTTAAATATAAAGGTAATAAAATTGCAGAAGATAAAATGATCATCATCCCTAAAAAGAGCATTATAAGACCTATCGTAAACATAGGATATTTAAATACCCGTAAATTCAGCATTGGGGTTTCCAATTTAAATTGCCGTAATACAAACAAAATCAAGCTGATGAAACCAATAATAAGAGGCAGCAAAACAATGATTTCACTCAAAGAATGATCAGCAAAGTTACTAAAACCAAAGACGATTCCACCAAATCCAAGAGTAGAAAGCAAGATGGATAAAACATCTATTTTAGGTTTTGTGATGTTGGCTACATTTTTGATGAATGTTAATCCGAAACCTAATGTAAATAACAATAAAGGTAAGCTTATCCAAAAGATATACTCCCAGCCCAAATGATCTACAATTAAACCAGATAGAGTAGGTCCAAGGGCCGGTGCACACATAATAACGAGTCCCATCATTCCCATGACAGTTCCGCGTTTATGTGCAGGGAAAATAATAAGAATAATATTGGTCATTAATGGAAGCAATAAGCCTGTCCCTAAGGCTTGCACTAATCGTGCAATTAATAATGAGGTGAAATTGGGCGAGAGGGCAGCAATTAATGTGCCGACGATAGATAATAGTAAAGAAGCTGTGAATAATTGTCTAGTGGTAAACCATTGCATTAATAGGGCGGATATTGGAACGAGGATTCCTAATACAAGTAAATATCCTGTGGTTAGCCACTGAACCGTTGAGGCGTTGATTGAAAATTCATCCATTAAATTTGTAAAAGCCATGTTTAAGGCGGTTTCACTGAATAGCCCGACGAATGCACCTAGCATAAGCGAGAAGGCCATAAGAGCGGGACGTTTAACTTGAACAGTTGATGTTGATTCCATGATAATGATGAACCTCTTTTCAGAATTTTGATTCGGATTATTTTTGCATGATAGATGATATATCAACTATAAGGGAGAGAGAAATGCTTTAAGCATCTCTTACATTATCCTGCACACGAGTTAACAAAGTCTTAAGTGTTGAATAATCCGCAGGAGATAGTCCTGTTGCGATAACTTCGTTTAATTTAATAGTCACCTCATTTATTGTAGACTCTAATTTTCTGCCTTCGTCTGTGACAAAAACATTTACTGAACGACGATCCTGCGTACTTGTTATTTTGCGTATATAACCTTTGCTCTCTAAGCTGGCGATCATTCGGGCAACACTGGCTTTGTCCTTCCCGAGTTTATTAGCAATCTCATTCTGAGATAAACCTTCTTTCTCAAGCAACAAAGCCATAAGTAAATGTTGTTCAGGCGCAAGTCGAACAGGGGCAAGCAATTTTGTTAAATAATTTGCTATTTCCAAATGTAAATCGCGAATAACTAAACCTAGCGGGTCTTTGGAATCCATATGATCTCTCCTAATAGAAGAATAGATGATATATCAACGTTATTGATTTGTCTATATTAGCATAAAGTAACAGATGCTTGTCAAGGTAAAGAAAATGAATAGAGTCATAGGCTTAGATACAAGCGACAAAGTTATTTAATGCCCAATCACTTGATGATACATAGTCATATGCTGTTGTGAAATTGAAATTAAAAAAAGTTATTAGGGAGGGATTAAAATGGGATATAATTGTGTTGGAGGCGTTCAAGAACAAAAAAAGGCTCCAGTTTGTATTAATCCTTGGACATCAACGGGTACAATTCTTGTGCTTTACATTCTTCTCGTCATTATCCTTAAAACTTGTTGGATCTAGAATATATGCAAATTGACGCCCCAAAGTTTTTTCTTCGGGGCGTTTCTTTGTTTTCTTTAGTTAGCTAATAGACAACGTTAAGGATTCTGGATAGACTTAACGGGAATAATCGGGTTGTGTCATAGAAATAGGCTGAGGATTGGCAAGTACCCATCGCACCGCCAGCTCGCATAATCTGGCCGGTTGCTCATTGCCAGCGATGTTGCGGAACCGTTTGGCGAGTGATGTTGCCTCTTGAAGAAGGACGGGCTCTAAAGGCGTTCCCGTGCTAAAATGCCGTATCAGTGCATCCAGCATTTTACGGTAATCGGCATCCCAGTTTCCTCCGCCATTATTAAGGATTTCATGAGACACCCGCCCTGTGATGCGGATAACCTCACCCTGCACCGTTGTCGCGTGTCCTGAAGCAGGGACGAGAAAATCCCACAGCTCTTGGTGCTGTGCGGGCCATGCGGCTTCCGTTACCTCGATAGGAGAGATTCCATCATGTCTCTGCAGTTTCGCTATAGGCTCGACATCAAATTGCCGGTACAGCTCCAGGAGAGCATTTGCAGTTTCATCCAGTCGATCTTTATTGTAATTTGTTCTGACGAATTCAAAATCCTTGCCGATACGCCGCACGGATTCCTTCATCTCCGGCGTGATTACTGCTCCTGCATCCAGCATAATTCGCGAGATTTCTGCCATGTGAACTATATCGATATTCCGGCATTGTAATAATCCTTTGGCGAGAGGTGTGTTTTTTCGGTTATTTTCTGCATGGACATTTGCGCCGCGTACCACCAGATCACGCACTACTTTTGTTTTGTAAGAAGCAGCTGCTGAGTGCAGCGGTGTCTCATTCTGGTAATCCAGAGCTTCCATATCTGCACCTAGTTCAAGGAGTAAGGGGACATTTCCGGACCAGGTTGCAGCCTGAGCATGAAGAGGGGTACGCTTATAGTTGTCGGCAGCGTTGATGTCAGCACCCTGCTCCACAAGCCAGGAAACCATCTCATCCGGTATTTGCCGGAAGCTGAGGGCGGTACCTTTGCTGTAACCCCCACGGGCATCCCATTCGCATAGCTCAAATACCTCTTTTAAGGCAGATATATCATTCGTTTTAACCAGCTCGGCAAAATTGGCGGGTAATGTTTTTTTCTTTTTGCCCATCTCATTTTTCCGCTCCTTTAGTAATAGATAAATAGCAGATAACTTCTTGCAAGTTTATCATATAGTAGAATTGAACACTAATTCATGCAGGACGAAAAGGTTGAAGATATAAACGTAACTTTATTGGAAAAGAGTGGGATATCGTTTATATGGCGATCCCGAAATCATAGACTATTAGAAAATGAAAACATTAAGCTTGTGTCTTGGAAATATATTCGGGATTTACGAAGGACATCGAAATTACGCTAACACAAGGCAATCAGACAAAGTGATCGACTCTGCCTTTTTTGATTTTTTAAGTTCGTTCATTTCTAATTTTTCTGAACTCCTTAGGAGTTATGTTTAAGTGTTTTTTAAAAGACTGGATAAAGTGATTTGCGTTATTGAAACCAACTCGCTGTGCGATTTCAGTTATCGTGTAGTCAGTTGCTATTAACAAATCACAGCTTTTATTAATGCGATATTTAATTAAGTAGAAATACGGAGTCATATGGATACTTTTCTTAAAACCTCGAGTGCACTCCGATACACTTAGATGTGCTGTATCTGCTATTTCCTTCAATGTCAAATTATTAGAATAGTTTTTGTGAATAAAACTAAGCATTAATTGTAGTCTCTCTTGCTGGAGTCTGTTATATTTAGACGATTCCTCAGAGGATAGAGAAAAATTTGATATAAGGATTAACCATAACTGGACTGTTTTGATAGAAACTTCGTACTCCCATCCCCATTTTTTTTTCGATTCAAATTCTTTTTTCATATCCCAAAGAATTTGTAGGATTTGATTATGCCAGTCCTTATCTCCTTTGATTTCTAAACTTAACAAGAATGAATTGGTATACGGAAGTACATACTTTTTTTCCATTGCACTATCAGAATAAAAGGCAAGTAACTTCTCTGGGAAGTTAAAACTAACATATTCACCCTCTTGGTTAAGGTACGTAACAATATGAAGTACGCTCTTATTAATAAAGATGGCCTGACCTGCTTCTAAATCATAATTGATTCCGTTGACTTGTATGGTTAGTTTCCCTTTGGTCACTAAAGTAATTTGTAGTTCTTGGTGCCAATGTAGATCGTTAACCCCTCTGCCATTAGGAATAGATTCATAATTGGTATGAGTGTACATGATGTATGGAAATGCATCATCAGGAAATTGAATGGATTCGTGCAATTGCTTTTTCAAAGTGCTTATTCTCCTTATTTGACGATATTTCCATATAAATTAAAGATATAGTTGCACAATATAGACCATGACGGTGATATTATTATATCCAGCCTAGACTTATCATACAATTCTGTGCACAGGGATTGTCACACATTTTGGAGGAACTATGGTTAGTTCAAATAAACCGTCTATACTATTTCATCCGTTTATTCTGTTATTTATCAGTATCTTGTCCGTTTCTATCTCTTCAATCATGATTAAACTTTCAGATACACCTACTTCAGTGGCTGGGATGTATAGATTGTTTATTTCTGTAATCATCATGCTCTGTTTTACATCTGGGAAAATGGCTCGTTCTACTGAGATGAATAAAAAAGATTGGGTCATCGTTATTTTATCCGGCCTATTTCTAGGGTTACACTTTTTATTCTGGATGGAATCATTGGTCTATACTTCAGTTGCAAGCTCCATGGTGATCTTATCGTTACAGCCGCTATTTGTTATGATGGGGTCTTACTTTTTATTCAAAGAACATGTTAACCTGCTAACCGTTTTTTGCCTGATTGTTGCTCTTTTAGGTTCGATTGTTATTGCATGGGGAGACATATGGGTTTCGAAAGATGCACTAATCGGCGATGGTTTATCGTTAATTGGCACATTCTTTGCTTCAGTCTATCTGTTGGCCGGGCAAAAAGTAAGCGGCAAAATCAATGCAAGTCTATACAGCATTTTCGTCTTTTTATTGGTGGTACTGTTATGCTCGTGTACAATTTGATAAATAATGTCTCATTAATTAATTATGCTTCATCAGATTGGATTTATTTTTTGCTTCTTGCAATAATTCCAACTATTTTTGGTCAATACATCTTTAACCTTTTGTTAAAGTCGATTGGAGCAACTACTGTCTCGGTTGGGATTATTGGTGAGCCTGTTCTTGCTATAGTCCTTGCATATCTATTATTAGGGGAAACTATATCGTTATTCCAGTTTATAGGTGGCATAATAACCTTATTCGGTATGGGAATGTATTTTTGGGCGAAATCTTTAAAGTACAACATTCAAAATAAGTAAATAAGCAATCGGAAAATATTTTAGCTAAATAGGGGGTTGGCAAATGGTAACTATTGATGATTTTTTAAAACTTGATGTTCGTGTTGGAACAATTATTAATGCGGAGTTTTTTGCAAAAGCAAAAATACCTGCGATTAAACTCCTAATTGATTTTGGACCAGATATCGGAAGCAAAACATCAAGTGCACAGATTACTAAACGATATAAGGCCGAAGAGATTGTAGGGCAACAAATCATTGGGGTAGTTAACTTTCCTGCTCGAAATATTGCGGGTTTCCAATCAGAAGTATTAGTTCTTGGAGGAATACCGGATAAAGGGGATGTGGTTCTCTTGAAGCCAGATATTAAATTACCTAATGGGACACCTATTGGGTAATATAGGGTAATTGTAGTATACAAAATTGATAGTAATCGGAGAGAAGACAATGGAAGAATTAACAAGCTTAGCATCTGAAAGTATTGAGGCAAGTAAAACGGTGCTAGTCGTGATCGACTTGCAGCAAGGAATTGTCCACAGTCCAAAGCAGGGGCCGCATACAAGTGCTCAGGTGGTTGAGAATGCCAGCAAATTAGCCCAATCCTTTACCGAGAAAGGAGGATTTGTTGTTCTGGTGAGGGTGTCATGGCTAGATGGGCAAGATATGCTTAAACCTAAAACTGATTTGAAAATGAATTCCGTGACCTATCCAGAAGGTTGGGACGACATCGTACCAGAATTAGCGAATATCAAAAATGCACATCTGATTACCAAACGGCAGTGGGGGGCATTTTTCGGTACAGATCTTGATTTGCAGTTACGACGCCGCGGAATAGACACGATCGTATTATGTGGTATTTCTACCTCGATTGGTGTGGATACTACTGCTAGAGAAGCTTATCAGCTTGGTTATCATCAAGTTTTTGTAGAAGATGCTATGACCGCGATGGCTAAAGAAGAGCATGATTATGTATGCAAAACTATCTTCCCTCGCATAGGTAAGATCCGGTCGAGCGATGAAGTAATATCCATGTTGAAATAATATAAAAAAACCTCATGCTCTCTCTGTGATCTCAGAGATTGTCATGAGGTTTTTTAATTGAAATTATGTCTTACATAAAGATGAGGAGAAGTATCCCAGCTAAGAAGCAGTAATAAGAGAAATACTTCAAATTACCTTTAGCCATAATCCCCATAAACCAGCGCATGGAGAAATAAGTAACGATAAGTGTAGTAATAAATGCAATCAAGTATGGAATGGCTAGCTGCGAGCGGTTAGGATCGTGGGCAATATCAGATGCGCCCATAACGAGTCCGCCCAAACTGACAGGAATATAAAGCATAAAAGAAAAGCGTAAAGCAGTTTCTTGCTTCATTCCCACAGCGATGGAAGAGATGACAGTTGCACCAGAACGGCTTATCCCAGGAATAAGGGCGACTGCTTGGGCAAGTCCGACTATAACTGCATCCTTCGCTTTTAAGTCACCATCTTGTTTACGTCCGCGAAGGTTACGGATCAACCATAAAGCTACCCCTGTAACAAGCAAGGCGATGGATACGGTATGAACCGACGAGAAGATATCCTCAATCTGATCCTTGAAGAGTAAGGCAACAATTACCGCAGGCAAGGTACCGATGATGATGTACAAAGAGAAGAGGAAATCCGACTTATATTCCTCTTTGCGGGTCAGAATAAATTGAACGAATCCAGTGATCAATCTTCCGATATCTTTGCGGAAAATAAAACAAATCGCAATTAGTGAAGCCGTATTTGTTAAAATTTCAAATGATAGCCCATTTTGTTTTAAGCCTAGCAATTTCTGTGCGATGATCAAATGGCCGCTCGAAGAGACGGGGATTGGCTCAGTTGCCCCTTGAACAAACCCTAGAAACAAGTATTTAAGCCACAGTATAATATCTTCCATTTTACCTCCCAGTATTTTTGTAATCTTTTCAATCATATCGTATTCAATAAAGAAATGACAATAGAACCATCGTGCCATATTCAATTGGACGAGTTATACTAATTCATAAGACTATTAAATGAGGTGGAACTATTTGTAGTACATTACTAAAAATTCAGCAGCATGATATTCCAAGAGCAGCCAGTGTTCTGGCCGAAGCATTTGCCAAAAATGATCCGTTATATCAGCATATCTTGCCTGATGAATCAACCCGATTACGCGTGTTGAATATTTTTTTTCATCGTTACATTGAGATGTTGTATCCATATTCGGATTTACTAACGACTTCTACTAACTTTGAAGCAGTGGCTTTAGTGTTCCATTCGGAGCGTCAGACAGGGACAGTGATTTCGAACGTCAGGTATATGAAACAGATAGTCCTTGCGATAATTAAGTCATTACCGATTTGCCGAATCATTGGGGTGCGAGGATTTATACGTGGTTTATCTATTTTGCGTAGTATGAGTTCCTTGTGGTTATCAATGTTTGGGGATCAGAAGTATAAACATTTGGATATGCTTGCAGTGCAGGATCAATATCGAGGTCAAGGATATGTATCAAAAATCATGACACCGCTACTCGCGGAATGTCGTATGAGCAATACGTTATGTACATTAGAGACACAGACACCGAGCAATTTGCCCATTTATGAGCATTATCAGTTCCGTACGGTTAAGGTCATTCCTCTACCTAATAGCACACTTGAGCAGTATTGTATGGCGTTTACGCCAGGAGTTGCCGAGTAGTTAATAAAAAAGGGCGGTCCCATTCAGCCATTTCATGGTTTTTGGGGCAGTCTTTTTTTTGCGGAGTCTATAAGGGCTAATGAAGCTTCAACAGAAAAATCAGGGAATTTCTCCCTGTAATTCTGCGATCTTTTGTCATCCGGCTAGAATCAATTATTTTGTTTAACAAAAATAGCATAACCTTTGTAGGATTGTTATAATAGAAACATATATTCCCGTGCTTCAGAACCCTATACAGGATGTATAGGGGTTTTATTTCTTTTAGTGAGGGTGATCGAGAACAAGTATGGGGTTGTCCGTACAGGGAAAAAAGGATCGGAGAGTTCCGCAGGAAATTTTAAATTATGAAGTGATGGCGAGGTTAGCAGAAAGATGAATTGGTCGGATTTTGGCGAACGAAACAAACGATTGAATCCCCTGTGGAATTTGGGGGCTGGCATGAACCTTGGCGAAATCCAACCTTACAAAGAAATGGTATCTTTAAGCGTTCTGCTGCAAGTCTATTATCTGGAGCTAGAATCGAATGAGAGAAGATCCAAAGAGGATATTATTGAGCTTACTTGGACTGCGCTGGAACGTTTTAATATCGCCAATCTTGGGACTACCGAATCCGTAGAGCGTCTCGTGGACGGTTTATTGTGGAGCGGGAATGGTGGGGATTTCGAATCCTTTTTCTATGATGATGTGACCCGGCAAATGTCCGTGCAGAAATATAAGTATTTCACAGTGGACGAGGATGCGACTCGCAGCAGTTGGGAAGAGAACGGCAGAACCATCTATCGTCTCTCTGAATATGCAATGGAGCTCATTTTTATGAGCCATGAGATTATTGATGAATTTCAGATCAGCATCAAACTGCTCGAGATTCAAATGCATATTAAGCATGGGCGCGTAACTCGGGCTCTTCAGGATGTTAATGAACTGATCTCCCGTGTCCGTAAGATGACTCAGCAACAGCAAGAATACCGCAATGCGTTACGCCGCAATCCGAAGCATATTTTTAGTGAATTCGGAGTGGCTCGGCATCAGCGACTCGAAGAGATTCATCATCAGTTCGAGGAGGAACGCAAACATTTTGACAGTATTCACCGTTCTCTGGCCCGGCTGGCCAATGATGAGAAAGACGTGATCGACTTCAATGAGATCCGTATTCTCTCTGAACGAGTCGAGCTTTCTAGGCGTGTACACGATGAGCTGGCTGAGGTAGTGTTGAATATTTTTGAGATGGAGACCAATTTAAGATTGAACTTCCCTGAATTATTCTGGGGAGCAGCCGGGTTTAACTTTCGTACTCACGTATGGGAGGAATGGGTGAAAGAAGAGGGTCTGCCAAGCGGTGACAGTCTTGAACTGCTGCTCAGCGGATTATTCGCTCCGAATCAGGACTTCGTTTATCCGCTTCCTTGGGCTTGGGAGGAACAAGAGGTAGGGTTTATCCCCGACTTAGTGATGGATGATTTCGAAGATGAGGTGGACACAGAGCCTGTTCAATATATTCCTAAAGGTATTCCATGGGCAAAAGTAGTAGAGCTGTGGCAGCCGGTTTTTGCTGCCTTGGCTGAGCAGGGAAGCTTTACCTTTACTGCAGACGCTTTTTCCGCCGAAGAACTAACAGGGTGGGCAAACACACCGGATGCTGTTGATCTGTGGGTGCAGTTTTTTCATACAGATATTTTAGTGCAGGAACAGGCACCAGAAGGTGGTAGCGGCGTTTCTGATGAATGCCAACAGCTAATCCAATATGTACTTGCAGAAGATCTTCTGTTGGAGAGTTTACGCGGCAAAACGCTGCGGACGAGCATTGCTCCAGAACCAGCCTCAGGGGTACGGTGTTCTGGTCTGGATATGAGTCCATATATGATTACGATCGTGGAGAGGTGAGAAGTTACTAACATGAGTTATACATTAGAACAGGTACAGCAAGCTTCGCGGCTATTTTTTGAATTGCTCCGTAAAAAAGTAATTCCTCTCGATGACCCTGCAGCGGCAGAATGCCTTCAGGATGCAGGAACTTATGATGCACTTCAGTACGTTGCTAAAGAAGGGGGCTGTCGGGTGATGAATTCCGGGCACCGTCTCCATCTGCTAGTTAATCCGCTGGGGTCAGTGTTTGCAACCAATTTCACCCAGTTGAAGAACAAATATTCACGTGTTGAGCGTAAAACTCACTTACATATTATCAATATTATTATTCTGGTTTTTCTGGCCGAAATGGATCAGGATGAGACTCATTTTAAGTCGGGGCAGGACAGTATGTCCTATATTCAAATTGCTGATCAGGTGTCCTCTCTCTTTCAGACGTGGATTCAGATGGATGAGGAAGGACGATTCAGCCAGCAGTGGCAGCTTGATATCCAAGCGATGTTTAAGGTATGGACCAGTCTTTACATGCAGACTAAGAGTCAGGAAGAGAGTGATCTTCTGACCAGAGGCGCAGGCTCACGAATTGGGCTGATTCATGAAGGCATGAAACTTCTGGAGGAGGAGAAGCTCGTATTCATCTCTGAGACAGAGAAGCGTATCTTTCCTCGGGAAGAGCTTTATGAGAGAATGCGTTATTTATATCATGATGTCGATCGATACCAGGAATTAAAGAGCCTCATTGGAAGAACTTTAGCTGAGAAAGACGGTGCTACCTATGCCGCGGATTGAACGCATACGAATTACAGGACTTAAATACGAGAAGATGCTCAAGAAATACGACGACATGATTCTGGACCTCTGTAACGAAGAGGGACCCGCTAATACGCTTATTACGCTCATGAATGGCGGTGGAAAGGGCGTACTGCTGCAATCTATTTTCCAGCTATTGATGCCCAAAACACCATGGGGCAAAGACGGTGAGAACCAGGTTGAGGCTTTTTTTCATAATCATAAAAAACAACTTAAACCGTACACTTTTCACGTAGCTATCGAATGGCATCTCGACAACAATGAGCGCAATGAGTATATGACCACGGGAATCGCTATGACGGCACATAATTCGCTTGATCATCAGGATATCAAAGTGGATTACTTGCTGTACGCACTTACAGATTACGGTGAAGCGGCTGAACTTACGCTATCAACGTTGCCGTTATTTGACGAGGTGACTGCTGAACCTACGAGTTTTGAAACGATCCAGCAATTTGTGCGCGATCGGCGGGGAGAGATTGTACCTTTTGGCAGCCATAGCTCGGATTTGAAAAGATATTATGACTACCTGGCTACCCGGGATATCCATATCGCCGAGTGGCGTAATATGCGGCGGATCAATGGTGAAGAGGGCGGTATCAAAGGTTATTTTAAAAAAAATGATGCCTTCACCAATCATAACTTGTTCGAAAAGCTGATTATTCCTGAAATCGGATCTAGTCTGAATGAAGGATTAAAGGAAGACGACAATACGCTGCAGCGGATGTTTATCGATACAGCAACAGTGGCTCAGCGCTTGCCGATGCTTGAACAGCGGGAGCAGGTCTATACAGAGTTTCTTAGTATGGCTGCACCACTTTATGAGCTGGTAAAACTAGGCGTGGAAGCAGAAAACGTAGTTCAAGAAACTGAATTACGTGGACGCCAAATCTATACGGTTATCTATGAAGAGCAGAGAAATGCAGAAGCTGAGCGAAGTAAGATTGCTGATGAACTGGCTGGACGTTATCAGGATGCGAAGCAATTGCGCTTTGAGACAGACAATCTTAAATACTTACGCAGTAAGGAAGAAACGGAACTGAAGCAAGAAGAGTTTAAGAAGCTCAGTGATGATCAGAGCCGTGCGCGTGGTCGGCTGGAGGATTCCAAAGCGCAAGAGAAGAAGCTTGAAGTAGCTTATTTTCTGGCTAAACGGTTGCTCCATACCCGGCAAATTGAGCAGTGGCAAAAAGAAATTCAAGCTATCGAAGGTTCTCTGGAGATGAAAGAACGGCAAGAGGTCATTCAGGCAGCCAAGGAACAGCTGCGGAAACAGTGGGATGTGGTGTTTAATCTCTGGCAGCAAACGATCAGAGAGTTTGGGACAGCACAGCAAGACCTAACGGTGGAAGAGAGAAGATTGCGCAAGGAAAGGGAAAGTTTCTTGGTGGAGCTGGCCGGGCTGGATAATCAGATCAATGATTTGACCTTATCTATTCGGCAATACACGGAAGAACTCGGAGCATTCGCAGCCCAATATGGGCAGGATGCCGCCCATTCTCCGGCAGCTGCCCTGCAGCGTACGATCTCAGCGGCCAAAACGATTCTTCAAGACATTGGAGACTTGGAAGAACAGCACAAGCAGGAAGAGATTCGGAAGCTGGCACTGCATAAGAGTCATGCTGAGCTGAGTGAGAAACGGCGTTCTTATGAGCGTGAAGCGGACGAGCTTGGGGTTCTGCTTGAGTCACAGACTCAGAAAGAATCCCAGTTATGGTCACAGCTCGTTGTCCTGCTGGAAATGTATGAGGAGCATAATCGTTTAGGAGCTACCGGCCTTTTTGAAGAACAAGATGTTATCCCGGCACGTTTTATCCGAAAAATAGATGAAGTAGAGCAACAGACTAAACGTTCCAGAAGGGATTACTATAATCAGCTCATGGATGTGGAACTTCAGAACCAATCCTACTGGCTACCCAATTCAGATATTCTGACGGTCAAAGATACACTCGATTCGTTAAAGATTCAATCAACGCTAGGTAGTTCCTACTTAAATGACCGTCCGTATCTTGAACGTGAGGAAGAACTGGAGCAATATCCGTTACTTCCATATAGTTTGATTATGACCCGGCGCGAAGCTGATAAAATTCAGCCGGAACTGATGAAGGACACCTTGCTTAAATCAGCGGTGCCGATCTTTATCCGTGAAGAGATGGCAGCTTCGCATCAAGCATCCTTCATGCTTTTTGCGAATCAAGGGCCGCAAATGGTGTTGCAGCCGGATCGTTTCCAGGATTGGAAGAGCAGTATTCAGGGGAAGCTCAAAGAACAGGAGCAGATCCTTCAGGACTCTGAAGCTTATTTATCTAAGTTAAAATCGGTGCGTCAAGAATATGACCGTTTATTCCAAACTGAGAATACCATGACGCTTACAGCCAAGCATGATGCCCTTATTAAACTGCAGGCTGAACTTCAGCAGAGCATTAACAATCTGAGCAATGAGATGGATGAGAACGAAGGGACGCTTACCCGGATCGGACGGGAGCTCGCTGAGAACAAAGTTCTAAGTGTGGAGCATGAGCAGAGAGCGGGGGTTCTGCAAGCTTGGATTGAACGGACGAAGAAACAGGAACAAGATTATAAGGAAAAACAAAAAATAATCGAACGAAAGAATCTGGTGAGCAAAGAGTTAGCAGGTAAAGATCAGCAGCTTGAACACCTAAAGGTGCAAATGGAAAGCTTGAGTGGACAACGCAATAAATGGACGAGAGAAACCGAATATGCGATGTTCCCTAGACTGCAACGATGGTTTCCTGAGATTGTTTTCCCAACAGATCCCCAGCTTTCTGATGAAGGAGAAGTCATACCTGTAGATCCTGTAGAGCAGAATCTTCTATTGCAGCAGCTTAGTACCGTGGAAAGTCTACAGCAATCATTAACTGAAAATGAACTGGAAGTTCGGACAAGAGCTGCACAGATTAAAGCAGCAAGCGAGAATCTGGCTGAGCTTGAATCCAGCCTGAATCAAGTGGATGTGAATTGGCGGAAGGCGACCGAACCTACGGAAACGTCCGAGACCATTATGGCTGCAAGAAATCGCCAAAAGACGGATACTACTTCGTTGGAGGAAGACTATCAGATTGTTCACGACGGTTACATCCGCTGCCAGACTGAATTGGAGAACTTGCAGAAAGAGTTGCGCAAAGTAGAGAAGGGGATCAAAGAGAAACATGAACGTGCCGTGGAGCTTTGGAATGAGGCGCTAGGGGTTAAGGAGACAGAAATTCAGGAGCGCTGCCAAGCGAATGAGCTTATGCTTAATCAGTGTAAAAGATCCTTGGACCGAATCGATGTCCTCCTTCAGACTTTATCCAATCAAATCAAAATAATGAACGCGCATGTTGAGGATCGCGTCAACCTACGGAGTGTGCCAGAAGAAATAACGCTGAGGGTTAGAGAAAGCTGCGAGCCTCTAGTAGCCGACTGGCTTCTCCGCATTAAGGATAGCCGGATTAGACAGGATGAGATCTCCAAAAAGGTGAAGGAAGAGAAAAATTCCTTAACCGAAAAACTTGCGAAAAATGAACGGAATTCCGAACTGGAGACCAAGATTCTAGATCGATTGAATACGGTCCATTGGGATAATTTCGCCATTGCACTGCAAGTCCTAGATTCCATGCTACGCAGTTCGCGCGATCAGATCGAGAGCATTCAAAGCGATAAGGAAGGCATGGATCTCTCCCGCAAGATGTGGGTTGGCCGGGCATCTCTACGAGTGGTACAAATCATTGATATTATGAAGCGAATGGAACGCCGGATGATTATTCATAACGAGAATAATTATGCCTTCCCGCTGGTACGTCTGAATTACAAGAATATCAATGTGCCAAGAACAAGCGATGAGGTAGAGCCGATGGTGAGTGACTACTTCAATCAATGCATCAATGAATTGCTCAAAAAGTATCCAAAGATAGAACAAGTGCCGGCGCTGGTAATCAAAGAGGTTATTAATGACGGACGAATTGTCTATGCGGCGCTGCAGAACCGCTTTCCGATACTTCAAGTGTATAAACCGGTAACGGAGAATTATTTCCTCTACGCCGCACCGGAAGATTATCATTATTCGGACTGGGAGATTATTAATCGCGGCGCACTGGATGAAGCAGTCGGCAGTGGTGGGCAACGTCAATCTGTACAGCTGCTGGTCGCAATGATGATCATGACGCATAAACGGGTGAATCGTGAGAATAAAGGCTGGACGGTCTTTTTATATGACAATCCTTTCGGAGAAATGGTCTCCAATAACGTGCTTGACCCCGTCTTCGAAATTTCCAAGGCGCTCAAATTCCAATGGCTGATTGTTACGCCGCCGGAGCTGGTGAAGAATGATGTCAGCGTGCGTTTTGGCGTATATTGGCAGCTTTATTTTGGAGGCGTCAAAGGGGACATGCTGGAATCGACCCTGATTAAGGGAGGAAGAAAGCTTATTCCTGTCTCGTTGTTCTGAGTATGGAATGAAACTTAAAGAAGCTCCAGTAAGCATCACGCTGCTGGGGCTTCTTTTTATTAAATGTTAAAGATGGTGTGGTTATTTAGGTTTGCGTTCGGAAATATATGAACCGGTGAGCGTTAAAAAAGTTCCCGTCAGGATTGCCCAGGTGATCTTTTCATTCAGAACAAGGGCGGAAGCTGCCACTGTAATTACAGGCACAATATAGATGTATACACTTGTTTTTACAGCCCCTAGAATCCCTACAGCTTTATTCCAAGTCAAAAAACACAGTGCCGAGGCACCCAGACCTAAGAAAAGCAGGTGAGCTACATTTGAAATCTCTTTGAATCTACTCAGACCCAGCTGGAAATCAAACAGAAACAGAGGAGGCAGCATAAACAGCAGACCATAGAAAAATACTCTGCGGGTAGCCCCTATAGTATGAACCTTTAGTAGGCTTATTTTTCGCATCAACACTGAATATATTGCCCAAACCACAGGTGCCAGCAATGCCAGCAAGTCGCCGATGGGGTTCAGTTGGAGAAGAAAACTCCCGTTCAGCCCAATTAATATAATTCCTGCCAAGGCTATCAAAAATCCTATAAAAAACTGCCTGTGAAATTTCTCTTCTTCTAAAAAGAAGTGAGCGATAACCGCCGTGAAAAATGGAGCGATGGAGACAATCACGCCTACATTGGATGCAAGGGTATAGACTAGGGCAATATTTTCTATAAGAAAATATAACGTGACTCCACAAAGACCTGCTGAGATAAAGAGTAATTCCTCTTTAAAGGATGTAGTTCGGATTGGACGTGAATAGATCAGTAACAGTACAAAGTACCCAATAAGAAAACGGAAGAACAAAATTTCCACAGGCGTAAAGTCTTTTAACAGTATTTTTGTGGAGATAAAGGTGGTTCCCCAGATTAAAATCGTAAGCAATGCCAGCAGATGTCCTGTGTTAATCTTGCGTTGATTTATCATTTCGTAAGTTCCATTGATGACTTTACTCCCGTTTGTTGAACAAATATACGCATATATTGCTTAGGGGTTAAGCCTATGAGTCTTTTAAAAAAATTTGTGAAATGGCTCTGATCACTGAATCCGGTTAGAGAGGCCACTTCTATTGGCAATATTCCTTGTTCTAAAAGCCTTTTGGCGTGGTTGATGCGAATAGTTTCCAAGTAACGGTAAGGTGATATTCCTTTCTGTCTGGTAAATAAACGCAGCAAGTGATATTTACTTAAGCCGCTCAATTCACTTAGCTGGTTCAGCGTAATGTTCTGCGCATAATGTAACTCTATGTATTCGCAAATGATTTTAATTTCAGAAGTAGGCTCTTGAGCGGGACAGAGGGTTTCTGTCTCCGTGTATTCTCTCAAAAGCTGCTCAAGGAGAAATAGAAATAACTCTTCTTTTTGAAAATCGGATTGATCCTCTAATATCATTTGGTGCAGATCGTGTAAAGGGCTCGACAGTTCACTTTGGTAGAGAACATTGTGTGTGAACCGCGGTAAGTAGTCTATGCCGGTAATTTCTAGCACATACTCACGCATGACTTCCGGCTGAATATTGATGCAGCGATAGTCAAGCGTTCTCCCGTCTATCTGTTCACAGGCATGGGGATCCGCCGGATTAAAGATGACCACATCTCCGCTGTTAAGAATATGCTCTTCTTGGTTACATAGCAGATGTCTCTTTCCTTGTTCAATAAAACCTATGACATAATAGTCATGAAAATGGTTGGGAAACTTCTGCATAATACCTTCGAATCGATAGGCCTCAAATTTTAAGTCACGATCGAAAACTACTGTTCGAACTTCACGAGTCATTGCTGCACCTTCTTTTCCAATTATGTATAACCATTATAATGTGAAAATTAGGGGCATTCTTGCATGATGTTGCGATACCTCACTTCTACATGATAGGTTCCTCAGGTGTAATGATCGTTGGAATACTCACAGTAAAAGTTGTTCCTTGCTCCAGAATACTTTCTACAGAGATCGCTCCGCCATGATTATGTATAATATTTTGTGTGATCATATAACCTAAGCCTGTTCCTGTTTCTTTGGTCGTATAAAATGGTTTGCCGAGGGCATTGATCTGTTCCTCTGTCATCCCACAGCCTTCATCCTGCACACTGATTCGGGCTTCTCTGTCATAGGTTTGCACATGAATATAGATGTTTCCCCCATGATTCATTGCTTCCATCGCATTTTTAAGTAAGTTAATAAATACCTGCTTAAGCTGATAAGCCTCACCATTGATCCAAATGGAATGATCAGTACAGACAGGGAGGATCTTGAGATTTTTTAGGGCAGCTTGTCCATTCATTAGTGTGGTGACTTGTTCCAGCAAAGACAATAAATCCACTGGTTTACTAATATGAGTGGTTTGGGGTTTAGATAAGACAAGCAGTTCGTTGACGATGAACTCGATGCGTTTCAATTCTGACTCAATAATGGAAATATATTTATCATTCATCCGCTCGGAAGAGCGCAGTAGCTTCATAAAACCATTAATGGCTGTAAGAGGATTCCGTATTTCATGAGCGATTCCAGCTGCTAACTGTCCTGCTGTGGATAATTTCTCGGACTGAATCAGTCGTTCATCTTCCAATACTTGCTCGGATATATCTTTAAATATGCCAATGTACGCTTCGTTTCCATCAAAGATAATCGGCAATGTAATTCCATCCACATATTTCTGCTGGTTATTTAAACAATTAATCAGGTAGCAGACAGAACCTGTTGTTCTATCAGTGTTGAATTTCTTTCTTCGTTCTGAGAGAATTTCATAATTAGAGTAGTCGACAATATCCATAGTCGATAGACCAAGCACTTGATCTAGGCTTTCTGCATGGATTAATTGTAAACCTGCCGAATTTGCATACAGAACGATCCCTTCCCTAGTGATAAGCACGGGCTGAGGAAGTTCCTCCAGCAGCTGTAGAAAAGAGCTCTCTTTTTCAAGTAGATGGGTCTTCACAACCTGAAGCTGAGTCTCCATTTCCCTGATCAGGGTCTTATTCTCGAATTGAGTAAAATAAAATATGGGTTTACCAATGTCATCCGAAAGGATAGATATGGAGACTTTTAAAGATAACCGGTATCCGGTGGGATGGAAATAATCTACTTCGAGTCTCTGCGGATCAGTACTCGTAGATGGAAGAGAGCTTCCTAGTGAAATGAATTTATGAATCTGATCTAGAAGGGTACGGACGGTTGGAGAGGGTGTAGTTAATTCGGTTTCATCATACCCCAAGAGGTCGCATAATGCTGAATTCAGTTTTAGGAACGTTCCATCAAGCGAAATAAGGGCCATACCCATCACGGCTTGAGTAAAAACAAAGTCAAAACCTTGAAAATCATTTGTCCGCACAGCAGGTTACCTCTCTTCTTTATGGGGGAGTGAGTGTTATTTCAAAATGCAATATGTCTAACAGTCATAGTATAAAACATATAACTCAATAAAACATATAAAATTTCTGGGTTATTAGATATTCATACAACAGTTAAATAAAATCAGGTAGAATAGGAAGATACGTTGCATTTTAAGACAAGTGGAGGCGTTGTATTATGTTATCAGTTGTTGGTGAAATTCAAGGAATTAATCGTTACCCGGTCAAGTCATTTGCGGGTGAAAAATTAGAAAGCTGTATGATTGAACCCTATGGAATGCTTGGTGACCGTTTTTGCTCCTTTTACGATGAGTCAAAAGAGGGCTGGCGAAGATATATCACCGCTAGAAATATACCGAATATGCTTACCTATCAAGCGCAATTTATAGATGGACAAATCCATGTAACGGCATCAGACGGGCGAACCTTTGGATGGGATGATAATCTATTGGAAGAAATCCAAAGCCAAACCAAAACTCCAATCACTATGTCTGGTCTAAAAGCTGCACATCCACAGCCAGAACATCCGCAGCTCCTATCCGTGGATGGCGCTAGTATTCTACTCATTACGGATGCCAGCTTAAAAAAACTGGAGGCAACCTGGGGGCATTCCTTGGATCAACGGCGTTTTCGCGGGAATTTTGTTATCGCGCTGAATGATGATTCTCTTTTTGAAGGAGATTGGATTGGACGCCGGCTCAACATTGGGGATGTACAGCTACAGGTAGATAGTTTTTGTGAGAGATGTGTTGTGATTACGATGGACCCGGATAGTCTTCAGAAGGACCCAGTGCTTTTGAAAAAATTACATAAAGAGTTTGATTTGCATTTCGGAGTCTATGCCTCAGTAATCAAAACAGGGGGAATTCGAATCGGAGATAGAGTAGAAATAGTAGATTAGATATATAATCCCAATAGTATAAACTTCCTTTACATTACTCCATGGATAAATTATCCTTTAAAGGATGACGATTTCATATCGGGAGGTTATGTATGAAGAAAAATTTGGCATCCTTATTAGTTGCATTGCTTCTATTGGTGTATGTCCCTACTAGTGTTTTAGCAGCGGATAGCAGCAAAGGGCAAACGTATGTGAACACTCAGAAAGTGGCAGCAGAGAAGGCGGCGTTCTTAACGGAGAAGCTGGGGACGACTAGTCTCCAATATGCTCTTATTGATGGCGATAATATCGTTGTGAGCGGTCAATCTGGATTTAGCCATGTGGAGAGTAAGACAGCACCAAGCGTCACAACGATGTATGGTATTGGCTCGACGAGTAAAATGTATACAACAGCTTCTATTATGAAGCTTGTTGAGCAAGGAAAAGTAGATTTGGACGGTTCAGTCGTATCTTATTTGAATAATTTTACGATGGAAGATTCTCGTTATAAGCAAATCACTGTACGGATGCTGTTGAATCATTCATCAGGTCTTGCTGGCTCGAACTTATCCAATTCTTTCTTATTTAATGATTCCGATCCTATTGCAAAAGATAGTTTGCTAGAGACTTTGTCAACACAACGTCTGAAGGCCGATCCAGGCGCCTACTCAGTATATTGTAATGATGGATTTACGTTGGCTGAGTTGATTGTTGAAAAGGTCAGTGGCACGGACTTTACCACATTCATTCATCAAAATTTCACAGAACCTCTAGGGCTTGAACATACGAAAACGCCTGTAGATTCTGTAGCTTCTTCTCAGCTGGCTAGTGTCTATAATGCTACCTACTCAGCAGCTTTACCCAAAGAAACCATTAACGTGATTGGAACAGGTGGTATCTATTCCACTGCTGAGGATTTGGTGCGTTTTGCAACTATTTTTACAGGCCAATCGACTGGCATTTTGTCAGAAAAGTCTGTAAAAGCGATGGAACAAGAGGAATATAAGCGTGGAATATGGCCTAAAGGAGCCGATAATTCGTTAGCTTATGGATTAGGCTGGGACAGTGTGAACTTATATCCATTTAATCAGTACGAAATCAAGGCTTTGACAAAGGGTGGAGATACAGGTCTGTATCATACCTCATTAGTTGTATTGCCCGAGCAGCGGATGGCAGCAGCAGTAATATCTTCTGGCGGATCAAGTACAACGGACCAGATGCTTGCCAACGAAATTTTACTCAGCGCTTTACAGGAAAAGGGAGCTATTAAGGAACTGAAAGCTACACCAACATTTAAAACTTCGAACAAAGAAGATATGCCGCAAGAATTGTTAAACTATGCGGGTGTCTATGGTGATTCTACGCAACTAATGAAGATAGAGGTTAGTAAAGCTGGGGAATTGAGTATATCTTCAATTATAGCTCCTACAATGCCGGCGCAGAAATTTTCCTATAATTCGAACGGTGAATTCTTAGATGCAGAGGGTACAAGTAAAGTTAGCTTTGTGAAGGAGAGCAATGGCCGTATCTATCTTTGGAGTCAAGGGTATGGGGTGATTCCAGGACTTGGTGAAACTGCCGTTACCCAATATGCAGCTGAGAAGCTTGAACCTAATGCCCTATCTCAAGAGGTCACTACTGCATGGCAGCAGCGCCAAGGGAAATTGTATTTTGATGTCAGCGAGAAGTACAGCTCACAATATTACATGAGTATGCCGGTAGCTGGAATCGCTATGTTCCCTGACGCACCTGGTTATATGGGCTCGAATAAAATAACTGGGCCTAATAAAGCAGAAATGACCGTGCAAATCCCAACCATCGCTGGACGCGATCTTGCGGATCTTATTTTTGAAGAGAAAAATGGCGTGGAGTATTTAAAGATTGGCAATCAATTGTTTATACATCAAGATGCGGTTAAACCTATTTATGCAGGCCCGCAATCTATGGTAACTATCCAATCAGATGGATATGCTAGATGGTATGGAGTTCCTGAAACGGCAACAGGTAAGATAATGACAGTAGAGCTGCCAACCAAAAGTTCCTTTGCCGTCTATGATGAGAATGGTGTATGTGTGAATTACTTCACCATTAGCGGTCTTAAACAAGTCAAACTTCCTAACAACGGCAAAATTGTATTTGTTGGTGATGTCGGTGCGAAGTTTGAAGTGACCCTCAAGGCGCAATAAACGTATATAAAAAAAGAATCCTGTTATCAAGATTTTCGTCTTGGTAACAGGATTTTTTATTTGAAATTTTGTGAGAATTCTCTTATTTTATCTACCAAAATCCCTTTTAGCTGATCAGTACCTTCCATTGGAGCCTTATAGGCCTTATAACCTCCAAAAGATTCAATACAAATCGCAGCTTCTTTCAGATCATCAGGGAAATTTTTCTCTATTAATTCTTCGGTTTTCTTAGGTTTCTCGTTGCAAATGTAGTAGCCCATCTTCTTAGTCAGTAACTCATCTTTATTTTTTTTGATAAAGTCACGAATGGCTTTATATATTTTTTCATCTCTTACTCCTGCCCCTAAAATAATGCTATCAAATGCCTCGATATCTGGCTTTTCTAGTTCGATATTGCAAATTTTGCTCTGAGGTAGCTCTTCTGATAATACTTTTGCACATTGTTCTGTTGCTCCAGATTTTGTAGCGTATAGAATAAGTACTGCCATTGTGTTCCCTCTTTTCAGTTAAGATTAATCGCGTTCCCGCATAGAAAAAATCTCGCCTATCAATTATCTTGATTATCAAGATATATTATATTTTATCGAATATACTGATCATTTGTCAAGCCAACGGCAAGCTCCTGAGTGTTAATTAGATATCCTTATTATGGTATCATGGGAATAATATTAATCTAATGCTAACTATATCTTTAATGAAATATACAAAAATAAGAGGAGTGAACGTGAATTGGGGATCATCGTAATGCTAATCATCTATTTGTTGCTTGGAATATTTGTGATTAAAGTAGGTATCGATAACTCTAGAAGTACACAACTATCAAAAGAAATATTAAATGAGTTAAGAGAAATCAAAGAACTAATGATCAGAAATAAATACGAATGAATTCTATATAAGAGTGGAGGTGAACGAAAGTGAAAATTGGACTTATACTTATAATCCTTGCTTTTTCTAACCTATTTCTAAGGATATGGATTGTTGGCCCGGATAAAGAAAAACTTCCTGAGGACGGTTATGAGCTTAATATAAAAGGGAAGCTTATACTTGCACTTGTGGGATTAATTACGGGGATTGTGATAATAATTGCCGATGGCCCAGAGGGTACGGTTATGAAGTGGTTTTGGATTGTAGTTATAATAGTAGCAATAGGATTTCAGTCGTTTATCGACTGGAAATTTCTAAAACATACGAAACAGCACATAGTTTCACTTATTCTGTTAGTCCTAGGTGTGGTATTAGTTTATTTTATATTCTGATCTAGTTTCATTCGTACCGGTATCGGACCCAGATGATGTTAATTGCTAAATAATCGCCTTTTGGGCAGCGTTTCGGACTCCAGTGCAGCTATTCGTTAGAAAGTGACTTATATTACGGGTTTTTATGCCAATAGTGGCCATGGGGTCCGATGGAATTCTTAAAGTGGAAATATACTGCTGTTAGTGTCGATGGAGTCCGTTAGTGACTTTGTGACTGCTGATGGTTTCGAATCATACGAAGAAAAGAGGTGTTCCGGCAGCCAGCATATGGCTTGTTGGGCACCTCCTTTTTGTGTTCACATTATACTTCTGCTTTCGTAGCCACGAGTGGACAGAATCCAGGGTTCGTTATACATAATTCTTGAGCGAATTCCGGTTGGAGCTTGGAGAGCTCGGCGAAATAGCTGCTGATTACGTGATTACCACTTGTAGATCCATTCTGGAAAGACAGTGAGTTAAAAGTATGGACATGATTGTAATAATACTTTTTTTCCCGTTTGGGGAGCTTATAGACATGTGGAGGTGCGTAGGTTACAACATCAAAAAGATTGGCATACCGGTAGCTCTTCGGCACATATTGTTTGAAAATATTAACGAAGTCCGGATCGCCTACACGTGGGGAACCATAAGTATATAGGTTAGGTGAGGTGTAAGAGGTATTTGCCGCAATATCTGAGGTACATAAGGTGGCGAGCGCTCCACCGAGGCTGTGGCCCGTAATGTATAAGGTCTTGTCAGGAGATAGCTTGGAGAGCGCAGAGAAGATGCCGTCCCGAGCTGAAGAATAAATGTTGGTGAAGCCACGATGGGTGAGAGAGTCTTCTTTAAGATATTTGAACCGTTCCTGTGAAGCGAGGACGTTGGATATCCAATTGGTCGTCGTACTGGTTCCCCGAAAAGCGATAATAATCTCTTGTGGAGACTCCAAAATAAAGCCGAAACGTTCCCATACATTATTGAAGGATTGTGCTTCAATGGGATGACATAGCTGATAATCTAATGGAATGACGAAAACTCCATCTATATTTGAAAATTGTGTATAGGTTTGCCCGCAGACTGCAGCTAGAAAGATCGCCCTTTGCTCTTGCTCATCCCTCTTACTCACGTACATCCCGCCTTTCTTTCCTACACTATATTAGGGGGATGAAGGAGTGATTCCTAAGAAAAAGGATTCCCTGAAACTTCTCTCTGAGTTACTATATATAAATAAGTCCAACAGCGAGAGAAAAGGGGGAAATGCATACATGAGCAACTTATTGGAAATTTTACACAAGGAAGTCGTGCCGGCAGAAGGCTGTACGGAGCCGATTGCAGTTGCGTATGCCGTCTCCTTGGCGGCAGAGCTTCTCGAGGAAGAAATTACGGGGATTCAGCTGCATCTCAGCGGTAATATTATCAAAAATGCAATGGGAGTGGGCATTCCCGGGACAGGCCAGACAGGCCTGCCCATCGCAGCAGCCCTTGGAGCGGTGGTCGGCCGTTCTCACAAGGAGCTGGAAATTCTGTCAGGTCTGACGCAGGCTGAGTTGAAGATGGCAAATGACCTGCTGGATAGAAAGCTGCTAAAAGTGGAGATAAAGGACACTCCTGAGAAATTATATATTGAAGCCCAATTGTTTACGCAGAACCATACGGCGACTGCCATTATTGCCAGAGAGCACACCCATATAGAATATTTGGCTCTGGACGGGGAGAAAATAACACCCCGGAATTCAAAAGCCGACTGTGGCAAGCCTGGTCTTTCCGACACGGAAGAGTATGCGGGCTCAGTTGACCAGATATTCGAGTTTATCTGTACCGCTCCTTTTTCAGACCTTAGCTTTCTCTTGGAAGGGGCGCGGATGAACAAAGCGATCTCTGATGAGGGATTGCGAGGCGATTATGGCTTGCAAGTAGGTAAGAAAATGAATCAGCAATCTGCGGTGAATCTGTTCGGCAATGATGTAGCGAACAGAATTATCGCGGCTACCGCAGCGGCTTCAGATGCTCGAATGGATGGCAGTGCAATGCCTGTGATGACAACTGCGGGCAGTGGCAATCAAGGCATCGCCTGTACGCTTCCCGTTATAGCTCTGGCGGAATTGCTGGACAAAGATGAAGAAATGCTAGCTCGGGCGCTTGCACTGAGCAATCTGGTCACTGTGCACATCAAACATTATATCGGGCGTTTGTCCCCATTATGTGGTTCAGGGATTGCAGGGGGAGTAGGAGCAAATAGCGGGATCATTTATCTCATGGGCGGCAGTCTTGAGCAGATCAAGCATGGAATACAGAATACGATAGCTTCTTTGTCAGGCATGATCTGTGACGGTGCGAATTCTACCTGTGCGCTGAAGATTTCCACCTCCACCAATACGGCGATCCAGGCAGCCACTCTGGCTATGAACAACATTGCTCCTACAACCAAGGATGGTGTGATTTTCGAAGAGGTGGAAGATACCATCCGCAACATGGAGCGTTTGGTTCAGGAAGGGCTGGCGGATACTGACAAGACCATTCTCAATATTATGCTCTCCAAAGGCGGAGCGAATTAGCTTCCAAATAATTTGAAAACAAGATAGAACATCATAATTAAGACCGCCCGGTTCCCTGCATAAAATGGCAGGAAGCCGGGCGGTCTTTGTAACACTTCGGCAAAAACATAGGTCTGCGAGAAGATTTGCATTAAATTTTAACATAACTTATTCTGAGTTAATAAAGGCATAGAGACTGAGGGTATAAAAAGGAGATAATATGACAGAGAAAATAGATATAGGCTGGAATTTTGCGAACAGTTATACTCAACTGCCGGAATCAATGTTTACAAGGATTAAGCCAACGCCTGTGGGTAAACCGGAACTGATTATTTTTAATGAACCATTGGCTGCTACTCTTGGGCTGAATAGCACCGCACTACAGAGTAAGGAGGGTCTTGGGATTCTTGCCGGCAACGAAGTTCCTGAAGGTACCCTGTCGCTTGCGCAAGCTTATGCTGGACATCAATTCGGACATTTTACCATGTTGGGAGACGGTCGAGCAGTGCTGCTGGGCGAACAGATCACCCCTCAAGGTGATCGTGTGGATATTCAATTGAAGGGTGCGGGAAGAACCCCATACTCTCGTGGTGGCGATGGCCGGGCAGCGCTTGGACCGATGTTACGCGAATATATCATTAGTGAAGCTATGCATGGACTTGGGATTCCTACGACTCGCAGCTTGGCGGTGGTAGCTACAGGGGAGTCGCTAATTCGGGAAACGGAACAGCCGGGGGCGGTTCTGACCCGGATTGCTGCCAGTCATTTGCGTGTTGGAACCTTCCAATATGTTGCTGCATGGGGGACTGTGGAGGATCTGCGTATTCTGGCTGATTACACGTTGCAAAGACATTATCCAGAAGCTCCTGTGGAAGATAATCCATATCTTGTTCTGCTTCGGGAAGTAATGGAACGTCAAGCAGCGCTAATTGCTAAATGGCAGCTTGTAGGTTTTATTCACGGAGTGATGAATACTGATAATATGGCCCTTAGCGGAGAAACGATTGATTATGGTCCATGTGCCTTCATGGATGTGTATAATCCTGAGACAGTATTTAGTTCCATAGACCAGCAGGGTCGTTATGCTTACCACAATCAGCCCGGGATTGGCGCATGGAATCTCGCCAGATTTGCCGAGACTCTCTTGCCATTGCTGGCTGACGATCAGGCACAGGCGATTAAGCTGGCTGAGGAGGCAATTTCAGATTTTTCGGAGCGGTCCTATCAATATTGGCTAACGGGAATGAGAGCGAAGCTGGGAATCTTTAACGAAGAGTTAGAGGATGTTGCTCTGATTGATACCCTCCTTGAACTGATGCAAAAATATCGGGCTGACTACACTAATACATTTCGGTCCTTAACTTTAGGCGTAACGGAAGATGCTGATCTGTTTGGCACCCCTGAATTTAAGCAATGGAATGAGCTATGGCAGGCGCGGCTTAGCAGGCAGCAGGAATCACAATCCTCTTCACAGAAGCTGATGCATAGCAGCAATCCTGCGATTATTCCGCGGAACCATCGTGTAGAAGAAGCGCTTGAGGCTGCGGTAGAGCGGGAAGATTACGATGTGATGGAGAGGTTACTTCAAGCTTTGACTAACCCATACGCCTACTCCTCTGAACAAGAGGAATACTCGGCACTTCCTGAGGAATCCGCATGTCCATATCGTACATTCTGCGGTACTTGATTTGCATATAATTTATCTGGAAAATGGGGGAAGGAAGAATGTTTCATGCTTATGATGTTCTAGCCAACCAGTTGCTGGCCAATGCGAATGATCCGAGTTGGTATGTGCCCTTTGAAGTGGCGGTTAAAGACTTAAGTGAAGAAGAAGCTTTTTGGAAGGTAACGGAAGAAAGCAATAGTATTGCTGAGATTGTGCAGCATCTGCTTTACTGGAATGAAACTTGGCAAACAAGGTATAAAGAAGCCAGTGTTCAGGCGGTTCCTCCAGTGGATAGTAATAATAATACCTTTGTCGTTGCAGAAGGGAAAACGTTCGAAGCGCTGCAAAAACAACTTTTAGAGGTTCTTTTACACTGGCAGGAATTGATTAAGAAAGAACAATTGGAAGCTGATGTTCAAGGATTTCCAGACAGTAAATGGTGGGAAGTTCTCGGAAATGTAACAACACATAATGCTTATCATGTGGGCCAAATTGTTTATATTCGAAAGATACAGAAGAGCTGGAACCGCGATGTGAAGTGACATTGTGAAGTGAATCCTAAAGAATAGACATTTTAAAGGCGTTAGCGGATGCACATGCATCTGGCTTTCGTCTTTTTTTACGCATTAATACTTATATATACTTAATTATTAACTTATAAATGCTTGTAAATACTTATAAAATGACTTATGATGACTTTAGGAGGTGAATTTCATTATGTATCAAGAGGAACGATTATTAAAAATACTCGAATATTTGAAACAACACCAATCGATGAGTGTTCAAGATATCTGTACGCAATTTGAAGTCTCAAGAGATACTGCCCGACGGGATATTGTTAGGTTAGTACAAGAGGGCGTCGTTGTTCGGACGCATGGCGGTCTAGCGTTACCTGAATTGCAAAAAGAATTATTATCTTATCAGGATCGTTTGATCGATGAATCCGAGAGTAAGCAGAGAATAGGGAAGATCGCGGCCGGGCTTATCCAAGATCGTGAGACTGTGATTTTAGATGTATCGACCACTGTACAGTTTGTTGCAGAACAAATTAGTGCGCAGGATATTACGGTTGTCACGCACTCGATAGATAATGTAGGGATTTTATCCCATCGCGAGGATCTGCTAATTTATGTACTTGGTGGTTACTTGAATGTGAAAAACCGCTTGTTATATGGTTCTTCCATTATCGATAAACTTAGTGAAATTCGTGCGGATAAAGCCTTTATTGGAGCATCGGCGATCTGTGCTGATGGACTCTATTATCCTTATGAAGAAGATGCGCGGGTAAAAAGAGAAATGGCTCGAAGATCTGATCAAGTGATTTTAGTAGCGGATCACACCAAATTTAATGCTAAATCCTTTTATCGGCTAGACTTTGATTTCGTTGATATTTTAGTTACAAATCGAGAGCTTCCAATCGAGATCAGAGAAGTTCTAGATCAGAAGAACATCACAGTTATTGAGTGCTTAGATGAAGTTGAAGAGGTTCGAAATCAAGAGTGATAACGACTGGAGGAGAATGTTTATGACTTATATTTTGCAAAATGTACAAGTAGTGCTTCAGAATAGTATAGTTTCAGCGGCCAATGTATGGATTTCTGAAGGAAAGGTGATGAGGATAGACTCAGGAGATATTTCTATCCCAGAGGGTGAGTATGAACGGATTGATGGCGGAGGGCATTTGTTAGTGCCCGGAATGATAGATGTGCATATTCATGGCGCTAACGGGTTTGATATGATGGACGGTACTGAAGAGAGTATTCAAGAAGTATCGAAGGCTTGTGCAGCTTCTGGTTGCACCTCATTTCTGGCTACCTCTGTGAGTTCTACGATGGAGGATCTTTTAGAGATGATTCGTAGTGTCAAACGTGTAATTGGGCATGAAGTGGGAGCAAAGATCGCAGGCATTCACTTAGAGGGACCTTATCTAAACCCCAAGAGAAAAGGAATGCAAAATGAAAAGTATCTGCGGCATCCTAACTTAGAGGAAATGAAGCTCATTTTCCAAGAAGCTGGATCACTCATAAAAATGGTTACGATTGCTCCTGAGCTGCCGGGAGGCATGGAGCTTCTTTCCTTTTTGAAAGAACGGGGAGTGGTGATAGCGATTGCTCATTCGGATGCCACATATGAGGAAGCCAAACAAGCTTTTGCCGCTGGGGCAAGTCATGTTACGCATTGTTTTAATGGCATGCGGCCGATCCATCATCGAGATCCGGGGATTGTGGTTGCCGCTTTCGAAGAGAGGCATGTGAGCCTGCAAGCTATTGTTGATAATGTCCATCTGCATCCTGCAATTATCCGCTTGATGCATACCATGAAAGGACCGGAAGGAATGGTCTTGATCACAGATGCCTTACAGGCAATGGGGTTAGGGGATGGAAATTATATATTTGGAGGACATCAGGTTACGGTATCTGGTGGCATAGCGCGATTGGAAGATGGCACGCTGGCCTCCAGTACAGTTACCATGAATGAAGCCTTACGTTATACTGTCGAAACTGGAATTTCGCTCACAGATGCCGTGCAAATGGCTTCAACTACACCGGCCAATATTCTTGAACTTCAACAAAAGGGGACGATCACCTCTGGCTTGGATGCTGACCTGGTTCTCTTGGATGATGAATTCAAAGTGCTCTGGACAATGGTAGGCGGGCAGATCTTACAGCTGTGACCGGTATTCATGTGCGGTTATTCCGAACACGCTTTTAAAATGCCTGTTCAGATGAGTTAGATCCACAAATCCGCAATCTACAACAGCTGCATAGATATCCTTGGTTCTCTCTATGGACTGCTTGGCACGCTCTACCTTGCAATTTAAGAAAAATTGATAGGGTGATATTCCTGTATGTGTCTTAAACTCGCGAATAAACTGATATTTGGATAGACCAAACTCTGTGCAGAGATCGTCCAGCTTCAGCACATGGTCTAAACTGCAGTACATCATTTCCTTTGCTTTTTTGAGAAATTTATTATTCGTTCTACGATCGGTAACTATTTCAGTATTAGAGACTAAATGAACCAGAGTGAATAGCAGTTCACTGCACAAAGACTCCTCTTTGCCATTCTGAATGGCATGGTTTAGGGCTAATATGCACTGCGCCAATTTGTCATCGTATAAGATAGGAGTGGCGAAGCGGAGTTCTTTTTTTCTTAATATCTCTAACATTAGGGTTGGCTTAATATAAAGCATGACATAATCAATGCCACCTTTATCATACGCATTGCCATCATGCGTTTGTTCCGGATTAAACAACATTACGCCATTTTTATGAGAGGATTGCAAACTACCGTCAAGATTATATTGCTGAATGCCACGAAGGGTCACACCGAGTGCATATTCCTCATGGCAATGTTTTTTATAGGTGAAATCAGTAAGGCTGGCGGATAAGGACAGGATCTCTGCTGACTTTTTATAGTTAAATTTCTCCACGTTCTTAACCTCCACGACTTTATAGGATTCCCGATATCATAATGGCCGAGTATACTAAAAACAGTGCCATCACGGTATTTAGAACTTTTTGATGATTTTTCATAAATGTTCTGAAGATTGTCCCAAATACAACCCATGTCGTAAATGCAAAAAATCCGATCACAGTTATAATTATAACAAATATAAACAAGGCAAGCGAAGAGGTATAGAATGGCATTACGTAGTTGGGAATAACCGTTAGTGTAAATACTAGCACTTTAGGATTCACAAGCTGCATAAGCACGCCTGAGCGGAAATTGGCATTGGGGTCAGGCTGGTCTTCCATTGAACCCATTTTAAAGATTTTATAAGCAAGGTAGAGCATATATAAACTCCCAATGATTTGCATAATGATCAGGATATTTGGGATGATTTCTACTAGAATACGGTTCAGCAGAGTAGAAAGGATAAGTAATAAGCCAAAAGCCAGCGTGGATCCGTATACATACCCCATTGATTTTTTAGCCCCGGAATGCTGCACGGAAGAAAGAATAACAATATTGGTAGGACCGGGTGTAAATGTAGCGACAACGCAATAGATCAGAAAGGACAATATATTCATGATGACCTCCAGTAAAGTAGTTCTATGAATATAAACCTTTCAGTCTGAATGCTGATAGTATATTATTGCAGGGTTTTTAAGAATTCCGGCCGGGAATAGAAGAGGTGTCCGAATCAATGAATAAGAGTAATCAAATGACCATAAGCACGCTTTCTCCAGCTGATTTTGAATCCACATGCTCTGTTTTTGAAACTTCAATCCAAGATGCCTTTGAAAAAGAAGGGCTTGATCATTTACAAGACGATATCCAAAGTGAAATAGATCATAAAAAGCAAATGGTGATGACTTCACTGGATACTACGACCGGAGAGCCTTACTTCCTTCTTGCAAAAATAGAAGAGCAGGTTGTCGGTACGATTTCCTTTGGACCTTGTGGCGAAGATATTCAAACCTGCACGGACCATCAGTTAGATGAAATAGGGGAATTGGGCAGTTTATACATTATGCCAAGTTATCAGGGTCAAGGTGTGGGTTCAGCCTTAATTAAGGAAATGATGATATTTCTAAAAAAGCAAGGGGTAGAGCAGTTTTGTCTGGACAGCGGTTATAAACGTGCACAGGTCAGGTGGCAACGTAAATTTGGGCAGCCTTATAAAGTAGTAGAAGACTATTGGGGACCTGATTCTGTCCATATGGTTTGGTTTTGTAATGTGAATGATCATTTAAGCTAGAGATATATTTTACATGAAAATAACAGTCCCTTTGCTACGCGCAGAGGGATTTTTTGTTTTGTTGGATAAAACGGGTGTAATGTCGTTTGACAGATGATCTTTTGCCGGGTAATATGAATCTTAGATTTAGTAAATTAGTAATTTAGTAAATGAGTAAATTAGTAAATCATAAAATGGAGAGTGACTAACATGAAAATTCCAACAACTCTAAAACATAAACCTGTAGTCGTGTCAGAAAATTACGAGCAGGTTGATGGCCGCTACGCCGGGGACACAGATGCAAAAGGTCTGTCCCTTGGATTAGCACAATGGAACGATAGAGGAAAGGTCGACATCTCAGCAAAGGTATGGAGACATACAGGGGACAAATGGTCGAGACAGTCCGAAGAGCTGCCAATGCACCGTGTGCTTGACCTGGCAATTTTGATTTGCAGAAGTAGTTTGTATTTTCAAGAGGCCTATCGTTTTCCGAAAATGTATGATCCCGAGAGCCCTATGATTGATCGTATTGGACTGCAGGGAGATGCAATGAGTGTATCTGTATGTGCAGATAATCCCATGATTGATAATGATATTAAGCTGTTCGCTCAGGCGCTTAGTGATGATGGTGAAATGATCGGAGAACGACTTTCGGTATTGTCCCGTTTATTAAAAGAAATGGGGTACTGAAATTTAGCAGAATGGCCTGTGAAAGGAGAATCATAAATTATAATGGACAAAAGTAAACGTAAAGAACTTCAGGAGCAATATAAGCAGCTCAAGACGTACATGGGTGCTATTCAAATTACAAACAAAAGAAGCGGGAAAATATTCGTTGACAGCTATCCCAACCTGAAGAATAAATGGATGACTATACAGATGCAATTAGATATGGGCAGATTTGCGAATGCAGAGCTGCAAAAGGACTGGAAGGAACTTGGAGCAGAAGCCTTCGGCTATGAGGTGTTAGAGCAGAAGGAGTCAGAAGACGTAACCGACGTGCGCTGGGAGCTTAAACTATTGAAAAAGAAGTGGTTCGAGAAACTGCAGCCCTTTGATGACAAAGGATATAATAAGCCACTAACCCATTAAGCCAAGTATAAAGAAACCTTTAGCTTTTATAGCAAGGGTTTCTTTTTTTAGGGATCGTATTTCACTCCGGATTTTATGTGTCGTAATATTATATATGTTTTGTCGCATTTTCCTACTAAAAAAGCTGTTTATTATGTGTTATTTTTATAGCAGATGTCAGAATAACATATATACGGGAGGCACAAGTAAATGACCATTAGAATTGGTAAGCTCAGCTATTGGCATGTGCATGCATGGGATTATACCAAGCAAGCTCAGGAGCATGAAGATACCGTATTAGCTGCAGTTTGGGACGAAAACGTAGAGCGTGGGAACAAAGCTGCGGAAAGCTTGAATATTCCTTTTTTTGAATCACTGGATGATCTGCTTGCGCAAGAGGATATAGATGCCGTTATCGTGGATGCACCAACGAATATGCATAGAGACGTAATCGTGGCTGCGGCCAAGGCGGGCAAACATATTTTCACAGAAAAAGTTATTGCCCCAACGTTAAAAGAAGTTAACGCAATTATCGCAGAAGTTAACGAGAACAAAGTGAAGCTAACGGTCTCCTTGCCTCGTTTAAATGACGGCTATACATTAACTATTCAAGAGATTCTAAGTCAGGAACTGCTCGGCAAGATTACTTACGTTAGAGTTCGCTTATCCCATAACGGAGCAACGGAAAGCTGGCTTCCTGATCATTTCTTTAGCTTGGAGCAATGTGGAGGCGGAGCTTTGATTGATCTGGGCTGTCATCCCATGTATTTGGCGAAGCTTTTCTTAGATCAAGATGTGACTGGGGTTAGTGCTAATTTTGGGTATGTAACCGGTAAAGAAGTGGAAGATAATGCTGTAGTGACATTATTTGCGGATTCAGGAGCAATTGGTGTGGTGGAGGCTGGTTTCGTGAATAGTCATTCGCCGTTTACTATCGAGGTGCATGGAACTGAAGGAACGCTGCTTTACGGAACACCAGAGAATAAGCTTCTTCTTAGAACGAACAAATCCACGGATAAAGAAGAAGGCTGGAAAGAAGTAGCCCTGCAAAGCAATCGTGAAAGCGCCTTCCATCAATGGGTTGATCATATTCAAAATAATACACTCGCCACTCACAATGTTGAAATGGCAGTTGAGCTTACCAGATTAATGGAGGCGGCGAACCGCTCGGCTAAAGAAGGCTGTGTAATTCCGATTGGGAGGACTTAACGTTGAGCAGCTTTCCCTATGAGATGATGTTTGAGAAGCAGGACATGCTTGAAAGATTGGATATCACGATTCTATGGGGACATTACGAGATTACAGTGTTTAGATTTCATTTGACATCTTTTCCACCGGGCAGAGTAGTCGAGTTCCATAATCATTCTGAATTTGAGTTTCATTTCATTCCGCGCGGGAAGGGAGAAGTCATTCTTGGGGATCAAAAGTATCCTCTGTCAGAGGGAATGTTCTATCTAACCGGACCAGGTGTTATGCATCGTCAAGAGGCAGCTGCAGATGAATCCATGGAAGAGCTATGCCTGCATGTTGACATCAAGAAGAGGATCCGGGATGATGCTGATCTTTGGGAGGTTGCGGAAGCTGAGACCTGTGTGGAGAAGCTGAAGTGTTTACCCTTGGTCCCAGCACAAGATTATCACGGGGCTATGAAGTGTTTTCGAGAAGCATACGAAGCATGCGATGGGAAGTTGACCGGATATTATACTTCAATTAAGCATCTCGTGATTAGTATTTTATTAAAGGCCGTTAGAGCGTATGATTCAGGCGGGATCCGCACGGAGGCGCCGGTTAGAGATATGCTGACTTACCGGTATCAATACGCAATGCAATATATGGAAGCGAATTATTCAGGAACGGTTACCTTAGAAAATGTTGCGGAAAAGCTGAATATTAGTTCAAGGCAGCTGCAGCGGGTGTTTAAGCAAGTAAATGCAGAACAATCATTCAGTAGGGCGCTTGAGGACATCCGATTGCAAGCGGTCTGCCGCAAGCTTGAAGAAAGCAATTATCCGATAGAACAAATCGCACAGTCGGAAGGGTTTACCAATGCTACCTATTTGCATATTGTCTTCCGCAAGCGGTTAGGCATGACACCGGCAACTTATCGAAACAGCAAACAAATCCATTAGAGGTGAGGGTGAAGGATATGAGTAAGGTTTTTCGTGTAGGGATTATTGGATGTGGTGGTATTGCGAATGGCAAACATCTTCCAAGCTTGAGCAGACAAAGTAAGGTTGAGATCGTGGCTTTTTGTGACATTATTAAAGAACGTGCTGAAGAAGCAGCGGAGAAATACGGAAATAATAAAGCTACTGTCTATACGGATTACACTGAACTATTAAAAGATCAATCCATTGATATTATTCATGTGCTTACGCCTAATGATGTTCATGCGGAAATATCAATCGCTGCACTAGAAGCCGGAAAACATGTGATGTGCGAAAAACCAATGGCTAAGACAGCGGCAGATGCCAAACGAATGGTTGAAGCAGCGAAACGTACAGGCAAGAAGCTGACTATTGGATATGACAACCGATATAGAGAAGACAGCTTATATTTGAAAAAAGCCTGTGAGTCCGGAGAGCTTGGTCATATCTATTTTGCAAAAGCACATGCCATCAGACGGAGAGCCGTACCGACCTGGGGAGTATTTCTTGATGAAGAGAAACAAGGCGGCGGTCCGCTGATCGATATCGGAACTCATGCGCTGGACCTAACCCTTTGGATGATGGATAACTATAAACCTAAAGTCGTGCTTGGCACTAAATATCATGAACTTTCACAAAAAGAAGAAGCTGCCAACGCATGGGGACCGTGGGACCCTAGAAAGTTCACCGTGGAGGACTCAGCCTTTGGAATGGTCGTAATGGAGAATGGCGCAACAATCATGCTGGAAGCGAGCTGGGCTCTGAATTCACTAGACGTACATGAAGCGAAATGCAGCTTAAGTGGGACGGAAGCAGGCGCAGATATGAAGGACGGACTTAGAATTAACGGTGAGAAATTCAGCAAGCTGTACACTAATAAAATTGAGCTTGGGGCAGGCGGCGTTGCCTATTATGAAGGAAAAGCTGAAAGTGCTCCGGATATAGAATTAAGAAAGTGGATTGAAGCGATTGAACAGGATAAGGACCCGGTTGTAACTCCTGAACAGGCTTTTGTTGTTTCGCAAATATTGGAAGCTATTTATGAATCGGCGCAGACCGGCAAGGCTGTGTATCTGGATTAGATTTTGACAACTATAGCGATTTAGAGTAATATCCACTTGTGATTTAATTATAGAGATCTGAGACAAGACTCTCTCTTTACCGGGAGAGTTTTTTTGTTTTTTACTTGTTTAGACTCTGGGTAATAGGGGTGGAAATCGTGGATACTATTGATCGCAATCATGTGCTTATTGTGGAAGATGACGATAATATTAGACGTTTTATATCTATAAATTTAACGAATAACGGGTTTGTGGTTAGTGAAGCTGCTTGTGGAGAAGAAGCCTTGCAGAGCTTTGAGGTGAGCCGTCCAGATGTTCTGGTTCTGGATATCATGTTGCCTGATTCTAATGGGTTCGAAATATGCCGAAAGCTAAGAGAGAAAGACGCTGGGGTCATCATCATTTTCTTAACCGCTCGTGGACAGGATATGGACAAAATCAATGGCCTTGAAATGGGTGCTGACGATTACATTGTTAAACCTTTTAATCCATTAGAATTGGTAGCACGTATTAAAGCGATTTTGCGCCGTACAGAATCAGCTCTCAAGCCGCAAAAAACGATACTTCAAGCTGGACCGATTCGGCTGGATCTGAATGCAAACAAGATGTTTAAGCAGGATGACAGCATTGAATTAACTCCGAAGGAATTTCAGATGATGAAGACCTTTCTGGAGCATCCGGATACAGCACTCTCTAGGAATGAATTAATGAATCTTGTCTGGGGAGAGGATTATATTGGAGATCCTAAGACGGTAGATGTTCATGTGCGTAAGTTAAGAGAGAAAATTGAGGTTGATCCTTCTAATCCGCTTTGGATTGAGACGGTATGGGGGCTCGGATACCGCTTTAGAAAGGATGGTTGAAGAATGGGGATTCAGAAAAGATTAGTAGGAAGCTATTTTGTAGTCATCTGTCTTACTGTGCTCATTCTTGAAATCATTCTTAATGTATCTGTGCGATATTATTATTTTCATAACATAGAGGAAACCCTGATGAATCAAGCAGAGCTATCGGCTTCTTTTTTTCAGCAATACTTTGGGGACCAGGATCTGGAGGAACAATCGGATAGGTTACTGAAGGGTTTTGCGAGTCATTCCGATGCACAGGTACAGATTATTAATGTTGAAGGCCGGCTGTTGCAGGATTCAAATGGACTTCAAGGCGATCTTACTATGACTGAGTACATAGATGTGCAAGCAGCAATAAAAGGGCAGCCCGGCAGTTGGAAAGGTGCGGACCCTAACACAGAGGAAGCGATTTACGCGGTATCCTATCCTTTACAAGCGAATGGAAACATCGTGGGGGGAGTCAGATTTATCACGTCCTTAACGGAAACTATACATACAGTTAAACAGATTACGGTTTTACTGTTCGGGGTGGGGATCATCGTCATTGGCATTGTCACCTTACTTGGATTATTACTGTCTTGGACCATAACCAGATCCATTAAAGATTTGAAGCAGGCAGCAGACCAGATGACCGAAGGTGATTTCAGCATCAGAGTGCATAAGCGCTATCAAGATGAGCTTGGTTCATTGGCGGATACGTTAAATATGATGGCAAGCCGAATCTCCAAGAGTGAACAGCTTAAGAATGATTTTATCGCTTCCGTATCCCATGAACTGCGAACACCCTTGACCTCGATCAAAGGTTGGGCAATTACCTTAAAGGCGAGTGAGGTGAGTAATCAACCTCTGTTTTATGATGGGCTTGATATTATTGAATCCGAAAGTGACAGGTTAACTCATATTGTGGATGAATTGTTGGATTTCTCCAAGTTGGATAACGGAAGAATCGCCGTTCACTTCACATCTGTGGATCTAACAGAACTACTGCAGCATATCGGCAGACAACTTACCCCTAGAGCGACCCGACAAGGCATCTCACTAGATGTAAAAATAGAAGAACATCTGCCAGTGATTCAAGCTGACGAGAATCGTGTGAAGCAAGTCATGATTAATCTCATTGATAATTCACTCAAATTTACTGGTTCATCAGGTCGAATCTTTATCACCGCTCATACGGTTCCAGGGAAAGTCGTGATTTCTGTAGAGGATACAGGCTCAGGCATCGCTGAGACGGATTTAGAGAATGTGCGGCAAAAATTCTACAAAGGGGATCAACAGGCTTCGGGCAGCGGCTTGGGATTATCCATCTCGGAACAGATCATTAAATTGCATCATGGAGAGCTGCGAATAAGCAGCACTTTAGGCAAAGGAACGATTGTCCAATTTGACTTACCGATAGAATAAGAATTCAAATTTAACTATTTCATAACCACTTTCATCTCTTTCACAGATAAAATACTATATATGCGGACAAGCGAGGAGTCGATGATCCAAATGCCGAGCAAATTCATAAAAATAGGTACCCTGTTGACAACTTTATTTTTGCTCGGAGGATGCGGAGTCCCGGCGACACCCGGAGAGCTGATTAAACCTCCATCATCAGAAGCAAATCTGCAGCGAGACAAAACGAGCCAGGAATTTATTAAGTGGCTTCCAGACAAAGCTCAATTGATAACTCCGATGAAGGGACAAGAAGATAATGCCATCTCCTTTGGCGATATGGATGGAGACGGAATCGACGAAGCTGTAGTTGTGTATGAGTACAGTAAAAACAAAGGATACACTATAAAAGCAATGTTGTTGAGGCAGGAAAATGAAGCTTGGCAGAAGATTTCCGAGGTTGAGGGGTTTGGGTATGGTCTAGATTATGCCGGATTCTTTGATGTTGATGAAGATGGCCATAACGAGCTTGCACTGGGCTGGTCATTGGGTGAGGCAGGTAATGGTATGGATATTTATACGCTAAGTGAAGATAAACTTAAGCTGTTATCGAAGAAGGCGTATCAGGGCAAATATGATCTGAGGTAATCATTTAACCTAATCATCCGCAGCGCTTCATTGAGAAAAAAGAAGTAAAAGTGCTCAGCGGATTATTTATAATGCCCATTTTCATGTATATATCCCGTACACAACAAGAAAACTACAGAAATTAAATAGAGGTTGTAAATGCTTATCTCTACCAAAATTGCAAAGTTGGACAGATCCGTACTTTTCCTCACCACCTGCTTAGTTGGCATGGGTACTGTTGCTATTTATGAAGCGACTACGGATACGCGGTTAGACGGTCTTTACATAAGTTATTTGTATTTATTTGCTTTATTTTGCCTACCCATGTTATTCATTGCTTTGATAGATTATAAGTTTCTATTAGGCAGGTTAGCCTATCTCTTTTATGGCGTGGGCATAGGTTTACTAGTACTAGTCAAGCTGGTTGGAGAAAACCTCAATGGTGCTGTGCGTTGGTTAAGTATTGGGAGCTTTCAGCTTCAGCCCTCCGAGCTGGCTAAAATATGTACGGTGCTGCTCATTGCTCATCTATTAGGTACACGAGAGGGCCAGCGGCTGCGATTTTTTCAAGATTTAGTGCCGGTCTGTTTCGTTTTTTTAATTCCTTTCATTTTAATAATGGATCAGCCCGATTTGGGTACAGCACTCGTATTTGCTGGCATATTACTTAGTATGCTGTGGATTGGTAACATCCGTGCTCTATATATGATTCTGATCCTTGGTGTTGTGATTATTTCGATCGGCACGATACTATGCCTGTATTATGCTAACTTCGACTTGTTATCCAAGATTGTCGAGCCCCATCAACTGTCACGAATCCAAGCCTTTTTGGACCCGCAGAGCGATCCTGATAAATCTTGGCATGTAAAAAACGCAATGATAGCCATTGGCTCCGGGGGATTATCGGGCAGTGAAGGTATTTTTTTGCGAAAAGGATATATTCCATATGCGTATTCCGATTCGATCTATGTAGTCATCGGGGGAAAATACGGTTTTATAGGTTCATCCGTGCTGTTGATGCTTTATTTGCTGCTCGTGTACCGAATGATCTTTATTGCACTGGATAGTAGGGACCGTGCGGGTACCTATATTGTCACCGGGTTTATCGCTATGTTCATCTTTCAAGTTTCCGTTAATCTTGGGATGCATATTGGGTTACTGCCCCTAACGGGGATTTCATTGCCTTTTATTAGTTATGGAGGCAGCTCGTTGCTAACTAATATGATAGCGATTGGCATAGTGCTAAGTGTTAAAGTTCATAAGGATGAAAGTGCTGATTGAATAAGCTATTGGAACTGAGTGGAGGAAATTATGTCTAACAAACGCAAGTGGACAACAACCCGTAAAATTCTGACGAGCATTGGTCTTGTCTTAGGCGCAACTATTATAGGGATTGGAGTATATGTAGGGTATTTATACAAAAAGACGGATGATGCGATACAGCGTATGGCAGCCCCAGTCACCATCCAACCCACTACTGCTCCAGAGGAAAAAAAGGAGACCGTATCGGTTGAACCTATGATTTTTCTGCTTGCCGGGGTAGATAGCCGGGACGGTGGCGGTGGGGTAATGAATACCGATGTTCTGATGCTTGTCAGCTTTAATCCGGACACGAAGTCGACGAGTTTCTTATCTTTACCCAGGGATTTGTTGTTAAAACCTAAATCGTTACCTTCCCGTAAAGCCAATTATTATTATGCTTATCATTACATAAAAGACAAAACAGAGGCTATTCCGAATACAAAAGAGTTTTTCAGCAATTTGCTCGGTCTGCCGATTGATCACATGGTTGTGGTGAATTTTGATGTGTTGCAGGAGACCGTGGATTTGCTTGGCGGACTGACTATAGATGTCGATATGGATATGAAATATACCGATACGGCAGATGGTACACACATCGATTTAAAGAAAGGCTTGCAGAAGCTGGATGGCCAACAAGTTCTTGATTTTGTGCGGTACCGTAAATCGAATCAAGGAACGGCTGAATCCTCCGATTTCCAGCGCAATGATCGGCAGCAGCAAGTAATCAAGCAGATTCTGGATAAGCTAGGAAATTTCCAAGGCGTGTCCCAATGGGGAAATGTATTGGATATCATTGGTGAAAATGTGAAGACGGATATTCCTCAAGCAGATCTGCAGCAGTGGTTATTCAACTTTCCTAAACTTAAACCAGAGCATATTAATTCCTTACATGTGGAATCTCTTTGGAAGAGTCCGTATGTCTATGTGAATAAAGAGGATCTAAAACAAGCACTTACTACTCTGAGTACGGAAGCAGGCGTCAGCTCCGAAAGCTCATTACACTTGGAGAATGTTGGGACGGTGGATTAACATCTATAACCCTGCTCTTAAGAGCAGGTTTTTTTGTTTGTTCTACTATAAATCCCGCTAACCAGTAAAGTAATCCGCCAAGAGGTAGAGGCCTGACTTCCAGCATAGTACCATAAACACAGCGATTATAACGAATCGTATATTGTTTCTGGTTTACTTGAGAGGAGAAGGGAATTTTATGAAATACAGACGGGGTATTATGTTTCTAATCGTACTTACAGGAATGATCTCAATAGCTGCTTTTAATCCGATTATTGGTCCGCTTGCGCGAAATTTGGGGCTGAGTGATTTTCAATCAGGATGTTTAGTATCGGTGGCGGGGTTATGTTGGCTGCTCGGAGGATATTTCTGGGAAAAACAAACGTTTATGAGCCGAAAGTGGCTGCTTGCTTCGATTATGTTCGTCTATATGGCGACACTCATCATTTTTGCACTATTGGCTGATTATGCAGTAAATGCACAGAGTAAAGAGAGTCTGTTTTGGAGTTTCTTTTTACTTCGCGCAATCGCTGGCTTTTTCTTTGGAGGAATTCCGGCATTAGCACAAGCTTATGTTATGGGCTGGAGTACAAAAGAAACCCGTACACAAGGAATGGCATTATTCGGAGCGGCCAACGGTCTTGGTTTCGTAGTAGGACCCGCAATGAGTGGAGGAATGGCTTCACTGGGCCTGACCTCACCAATGTACGCGGCCGCTATTTTATTGTTCACCTTGGCTATATTGTTTCTGGTGTTTATTCCTAAAGAAAAGAATATTGAGATTGAGCGGCAGGCGATTTCACTTTCCCCCAATGATCGACGTATACGCCTCTATTTGTGGATTGGACTTTTGCTTTCGTTTGCTCTGAATATCGTGCAGGTTACTATCGGATTTTTTGTGCAGGATAGCTTGGGTTACAGTACTCAGCAAGCCACTCAGTTAATTGGAATGGGGCTGGCGATCTCGGGAATAATGGTAGTGCTCTCGCAAATTGTAATCAGTAAGTATCTCAAATGGCATCCTAAAAAAGTGCTGCTCGTAGGACTCTTATTTGTTGCCTTAGGCTTGCTGGGATTGTTATTGTTCATCAGATTTGCGTATGTAGACTTTACATTCTTGGGTATTGGCATCGGCTTTACACTGCTCGGCTACAGTGCGGGTGCTTCAATGGCGGTTCAAGACCATGAGCAAAGAAGCGTTGCTTCCTTTATTGCGGCCCTGCAAGGTGGCGGGTCATTCATAGGGCCAGTTATAGGTACGGCCTTATACACCGTTAATATGGCGCTTCCTTATTCTATCTGCGTACTGTTGATATGTATTGTAGGTCTCGCTAATATGAAGAAAAAAGCGGCGGATCGTGTGGAGAGTTGTTAAAGAAGAAAGGCTGCTCTTAGGAGCAGCTTCAGGCTGTCGAGGGTGACTCGACAGCTTTTTTTGTAGCTTTCTGCTGGCAGTGAGTTTATGTAGAAAATAAGGAGAAAGAGTTTTTTACCTCGTATTGAGCTTCCAGTTAATAGTATAATAAGAACTCGTAGGAGTTATTTCAATATGTTGTAGAGAGGTTATCCACAATAACTTTATACGAATACATACTCATATTTTTTTGAGGAATAAGGAGATGAAAGCATGACTGTAAATACTACAGCGGAACAAATCCGCATTATCGAATACGATTCTTCTTATGCTGGGGCAGTCGCAGAAATGTGGAACCGCAGCAACGAAAGCTGGGGCGGAGGCACCAATCAAAGAACTGAGGACAGTGTGCGCCGTGAGATGGAGATCTCGTCCAATCTTAATGCCTTTCTTGCCGTTGATGGCAAAGAGGTAGTCGGCTTCTGCAGCTTCGCCCACTACCGTCAAGATGAAGGGGCTTTGTATGTCCCGCTATTGAATGTACGCCCCGATTATCACGGATACAAGGTTGGCCGCAATCTGATTCTGAACGCTGTTCGCCAAACAATAGAAGCGGGCTGGCCACGTCTTGATCTGTTCACCTGGGCAGGTAATACGAAAGCCGTACCGATGTATAAGAAATGCGGATTTTTTTGGGAGAAAAATGAAGATTACGTCCATCTGATGAATTTCATTCCAACAGTACTGCAAACGGAAGCACTTGCTCCTTATTTTGAAGAACTGGATTGGTATGCAGACAGTACCCGTGAACTTCCCATCCAGCCAGATGGCCGCCAGGAGCGTGGCTTTGACTTCTTTGATTACACTTGGCAAAAGGGAAAACTCTCCTTGCGGGCGGAATTCGAGAAGACTGGCCGCGGTCTGACCGCTCTTGATACACCAGACTATGAAATCTCTACGGAAATTGATGATCATGATCTTGTGTTTGGTTCGACCTACAAGATTCGCTATCGCATCAAGAATCGTTCGACGTCTGAGCTGGCCATTGAGATCGAAGGCCAGAACGATAAAAATATCCGTTTTGCTCTATCTGCTGCGCGAATACTCGCTCCAGGTGAAACGGTTATCGTGGAAGGTGATTTTGAGCTTGATTCAGTTCGGGAAGAACAGAACGATAAGAAGACACACCCCGTTGTTATGAGCAAGTGGATCATCGGTGGCAAGCGTGCGGAATTCCGCATTGGCGTTGCTCCTAAATTTCCACTCAAAATGAAGATAGCGCTGCCACACCGGGAATTGTATCTTGGTCTTCCTTCGGAACTGTACCTTAATGTGGAGAATAATTTTGCTGCAGAAGCAGAATTTTCTTTTGATTTGCCCGAAGACGAATTCCTCGTATGGGCGGACCGTACAGTAAGCTTTACTGTTCCAGCTAAGAGTAAGGCTTCTATTCAAGTACCCTTTACCCTAAATTCATACGGTCTTTATTCACAGGCTATTGAGGTAACGGCCGTTCCGGTTGGAGAGAAGGCAGTCACCTTCATAAGCAAACTATCCGTTCTAATGAAGGGAACGCATGGCCGCTTTGGCGGGGAAAACGGGGATCAGTGGGTGGCTGTGAATGGCGCTTACTCTATTCATCTTAATAATACCGACAATGGAATGTGGATTGAATATCCCGGCTCGAGCCATAATTTCTGGTTGACCCATCCGAAGTTAGGCAAGCCATTCGCAGAAGAATTCTCTAAGAAACAGGCCAAAGAAGTAAAGATCTATTCTGAAGGGGAGAGCCAGGTTCTCGAATCTCTTTACGAGTCGGAAGAATTCCCGGGTCTTGAGATAAAAAGAGTGGCTAAGCTATTTGCCAACGGAATCGCTGAGTTTTATAGTGAGGTCTGCAATACCAATAGTGATATCCTGGAAGAAGACATGTATCTGTTGACGAATTTCGGCTTTTTCGGTAAACAGCTCATCTTGCCATATCAGGGCCAATACGTGGACATGGGCGATGCTTACTCAGGCGATCCAAGTCTTTGGGACAGTGCACAAATTACGGAGAACTGGTTGTTCTGCAAGGAAGAGAACATCACATGCGGAATCTGCTGGGATCCTTCGCTAAAATTGCTTCGTCCGGAATATCCGCTTGGGCTGGAGCATAATCTTGGCCGAATCTCCGCTGGAGATGTCGTACGGACAAAAACTATGGTGTTTGCTCTTAACACCTTCCTTAAGTGGTCGGAATTCCGCGCCTTTGCCCTAAAACAGGAGAATTCGGTCATACCGGTGTTGGATGACCATCTTGAGCTAACGCTCGGCGGTGGAAATCCTTTTGCGGCAGGGGCACTTCATGCCGAGCTAATCGAACGAAAGATGACACCGCTTGATGGAAGCCTTGAATTGTATGTACAGGCTGATGGAGAAGAGGAGCGAAGTGTCGCTGAGATGGAGTTGCAAAGAGGACAAAATTTGCACTCCGCTGGTTTTGAACTCTCTACTGAGGATACAGAATCACCAGAACACAACGAATCTGGCCGTAAGGTCCGGGTCGTCTATCGTGGTGAGGATCGCATTCAAGAGCGAACAGGCCTCTGGTTTCCACAAACGGAAACAAGCGTTGTTTGTGGGATAGAAGAAGGACCTGCGGGTCCCATTTACACAGTGAGCAACGGAGTTCTATCTATTGCAGCTGCTCCTGATTTCGGCAGCGTTGTGCATTCCTTGAAGCACCAAGGAGAAGAGTGGCTGGACAGCACCTTTCCCAAAGCTGAACCACGTTCCTGGTGGAATCCTTGGCATGGTGGACTCGGTGTGGGTATTTCTGGCATAGGCGGATTTAGCCGGTTGCAGGAGCCAAGAAGCGCAGCTTGGACGGAGCAGATGGATGATCACGGCAACGTCTGGAAGGGATTGAGACTGACCACTTCGATGGAGAAGCAGGAAGCAAACCGGGGGATCACGATCAATCAGCATTACCTTATGCTGCCCGGAGTCCCTGTGCTCTGTGTGTTGATTTCAGTAACCAATGAAAGTGGAATGACGCTACCGCATTATTCGCTATCCGAGGATAGTTACTTTAAGCCTTCACCAATCTATTCGGAAGGCTGGATGGAGCTCCCAGAGGAAGGCAACTTCCCTATCGGGAAGGTCGAAGCCCATCTGGAATCCAAGGGGCTTATCCGAATCGGTGCAACTTCGCGTAAAGACATGCTGCATGTGGTGCATAGTTATCCTAATCAGAGAGCTATGTCTTACGTGAACAATAAGGTATTCACATATGGTGTGAATCACCATCTACTACTTCTGAACGGAGAAACCGCTTGGACACAGCCGACCTTCATGATCATGGGAGAGCTCGCTCTGGATCCAGAGGCAGTTCGTAATCTTATGAAGGTGACCTTTGCTAGTGCTTCTGACAAAAAGGAGACTATAAATGCCAATCATTGATATTCACATTCATCTGTCGGACATCGATAGCTTTCATCAGACAGCACTGGACCTCTCCAAAGTTGATTACACAGCTGCTGGGCTCAAAGCGGAGTTTGACAAGAACGACGTTGTTCTCGGCATTGGAATGGGGGTCACGGAGCAGACGAAGGGAGCCTTCCCTGACTCTGCCTCTCCCAATCCGATGGGACTCGACTTGGAAGCCAGTGTGCCGCCATTCTTAATGGAATGCGTGGGCATTAATCCGAATATGCTCGGAGGAAAGGATGCTTTGGATGAGCTGGACCGAATTGAGGCACGGCTGCAAGCTCCTGAGGTAGCTGGTATTAAGCTCTATGCCGGGTACTATCATCATTACGTTTATGACAAAATCTACTCGCCGATCTATGAGCTGGCAGCCAAGTACGGCACGCCTGTGGTTATTCATACCGGTGATACGTATTCGATGAATGGATTGCTTAAGTATGCGCATCCGCTTACCGTGGACGAACTGGCGTTCCAACGGCGCGACGTGAACTTTATGATCTGCCATCTAGGCGATCCCTGGGTGATGGATGCTGCCGAAGTGGTCGCCAAGAATCCGAACGTCTATGCCGATTTGTCTGGTCTCGTTGTTGGTGATCGGCCTCATTTTGAGCGGTTCATGAATGAACCCCTGTTTATGGATCATTTTCGCCGGGCGTTGGTGTACTCTGATCACTATGAAAAAATGTTGTTCGGTACCGATTGGCCACTCGCGCCTATTGACCTGTATGCGGAGTTCGTCCGCCGGCTTGTGCCTGAGCAGCACCACGAGAAAGTATTTTATGAGAATGCCTTTGCATTATTCCCACGCATCCAGCAGAGAATTGCAGCGCTCTGAGCGGAGCGGGACAGTATATCTGAAGCGCAGGAAAATAATATAATTACGAACAAGCCATCCTTAGTTAGTACTAAAGGATGGCTTGTTTTTACATTTGTATGATGACCATGCCTATTTTTAGATTGAGTTTCCAAATTTTAATCTTCCTTTTCTTTACTTAACAGATCAGCTAGCTCAACCGAATTCTTATTTCTTAAATCCAGCATCTTTTCGCTATTGCTAGCTTTAATCAGGAAACCATCTTTCGTTTTAAAATCCATATAAAGGCTGAATCCGGCCACCTTTGAATTAGCGTAAGTAACAGTCATTCGATAAGTCGGTTCACCCACATCAACAGACCCGCGTACTTTTTTTACAGTTCTTATAGCATCTTCGAAGATTTGAAGGCTTTCACGGTCAGTATAAGTAATTTCTGTTGTTTCGGATGCAAGATTGACACTTACGATCTTTTGCGTGGGTCTGACTAATACAAATAATAAAATTAGTAAAATTATCAGTGAAAATGATAGAATACTAAATTTTTTCATAACCTACCTCCTTACTTAAGAATAATGCAGACCAATCACTTAGTTTCCAAAATAGTTATAAATTTCAGCTGAGTGTGCGTTGGTTATCATTGTTGGAATCTTATAAAAATTCCTAGGGTTCTATTTATTATTTGCTACTGGACTTGTGAAACCTTTATTAAAATAATAAACGTCTAAGAATGTATACATATTTTAGAAATAATGTGCTTGCTTTTTAATTACACGTTTGTATAATGAATGTATTACACAAATGTATAACAAGGAGAAATATGGATGAATAACAAAATCAAACGCTTGCCAGATGCTGAACTGGAAATTATGCTGGTGATTTGGAGAGCCGAGAGTTGGGTTAGCTCCTCTTATATTTTGAATCAACTGGGGGATAAACGTAAGTGGGCGCTTGCTACTTTGATGACAGTGCTGTCACGGCTGGTTGAAAAGGGCTTTCTATCTTGCGAAAAAGAAGGGCGGAGCAACCGTTATCTCGCTGCAATTTCTGAGACAGATTATAAAGAGAGCGAAGGGAAGTCTACGCTTGAAAAGCTGTTTGGCAACTCTGTGCAGGATATGGTGATGTCCTTATACAACGGGAAGGCGATTGATAAAAGCGATCTTGCTGAGTTGCGGGAACTGCTCGATAGAGTAGATAAGGAGGAATCCTGATGATAACAGGTCTTTTTACAGATTTTCTGGTTATTTCTGTGACCCTTAGTTTAGTTATTATCGGCTTAATCACATTAACTCCCTTGTTAAGAAAACATTATTCGGCTAAGTTGAGCTATTGGATATGGTTGATCCTAACCTTGCGATTATTGTTGCCATTCAACTTTTCCTTTACTAATCCTCCTGTGGCGATTCAGCTACCCGAAGGTCAGGCCATAGCAACTGTCTTTCAAAGCTCAGTATCCCAGAATTTGCAGGCGGATACGCCAGTAATCTCTCAGCCGGTCCAGACAGGGGATGTAAGCCATATCCCTTCTATAATTAATATTTTAGCTTACATCTGGGTTACTGGCGCTGTGCTTTTTTTAGGGTATCATTTGCTGAGTTATTTCTTTTTCAGGAAACAGGTGTTACGTTGGAGCAGCCCTCTTCAGAGAGAGGATATGTTCTCCAAGCTCAAACAAGTCGCTAAAGAAATGCATGTAACAACCACCATTGCGGTTCTGATAAGCAGTAAAGTTCCGAATCCGATGCTAATGGGTTTTTACAAGCCAACACTATTCTTGCCGCATGATCAATATAGTGACGAAGAGCTGGAGTTTATCTTAAAACATGAGCTGGTCCATTACAAAAGGCATGACATCATATATAAGCTACTGCTACTGATTGTGCAGGCACTGCATTGGTTTAATCCATTGGTCTGGTTCATGGCACGCGAAGCTGTCCGCGAAATTGAAATTTATTGTGATGACACCGTTGTACGTAAGCAAAATGCGGCATATCGAAAGAAATACTGCGAAGCCATTTTATCGGTTATGCAAAGTAATGCTACACGGCATGTAGCTTTATCAACGAATTTTGCAGGAGGAAAACACTCGATGAAGCAGAGATTTGGCAGTATTTTAAATATGAAAGAAAAACGAAATGGAGTAGGCGCATTTCTTGCGGTCTTAATGGTGGTTAGTGTAACAGCAGTGCTAGCAGCCTGTACCAACCTAACCGGCCAATCTACAGATACGGCGGCGCTCAAACCAGGTACTATTTATTCCTACAGCTCTAGTGGCGAACAAGTTGTTGTGCATGACGCTGGGAATGCGTATTCCATGGACGAGGATGGTAAGGTCTCTGTCTCCTATCGGAAAGGGGAGATCCAAGCGCAAACGCCTTTAAAACTTGATACGACTGGAACAGAAATGGGGATGGGGAGAGCGGATACCGGATTTTATATCTCCGAGGACAAAACTGCAATTGTATATGGATTTGCGGATGGTAAAGAATCCCCTCTACATGTATTAATCAGTGATGACATGGGGAAATCGTGGAATAACTACAACATTGCAGGTGCAAAGGGTTATGACGCCAAGTTCATCGGGTTTACTGACAAACAAAATGGATGGATCGTCTCCGGAGGTTCTGCAGGCGTGGGACGCTCATTAAATTATGTATACCAGACCTCTGACGGCGGGAAGACATGGACGGAGCTTGGAAATCCTAACGATTTATACGCGGAAAGTTTAGCCGGGGCAGGGTTTTCTAACAAGGATATCGGATTCTTAGGGTTCAGATATTATGAAGATAATGGGCCTGTTATTTATTGGACCAAAGATAAGGGACAGTCATGGGAAAAACTCGTGGTATCCCTTCCGGAAACCTTTAATGAATATCAAAAAACGCCGCTTTCACCTATTTTTAATGGAAAAGAAGGATTGTATCCTATTCTGCTCAGCAAAGAGGGCAACACTGTAGGTACCATCTATCTGTCGAGTAAGGACAACGGCCTGAAGTGGACGTATGATCCAGCATATGATCAAATAGGCGATTCTAAATAGGAGCAAGTGGAGCAGGGGGTGATCTACAAAGATCTCGCCCCTTTTTTATATGGAGAGCGGACGAATTTAATATGTAGCGGCTTTTAATTGTATTTTGTACAGCTATTTTCGCTCGAAAAACTCGCTCATGAAGATAGTTGTATTTTGTACACCTATTTTTTAGTTTTTTGCCGCTAAATTTGATAACTGTGATTTTTAATTGTATAGAATACAGTTAGAGTGAGAAGTTAGCCTTTTACAGACGAAATAAGTGTATAAAGTGCAGTTATCTCATAGGTTGCATAAAGTTACAGCGATAAAATATACGGGGAGAGGATAGCGGAAGCAAGCTGCTGTTAGTGAGGAAAGCAAGTTCTGTTAGTGAAGAAAGCAAGCGGCTGTCAGTGCGAAATGGATGCTCGATCGTAATTCGGCTGGGAATTGGAAAATTCTGCGAATTTTTCTCCGCGGGTTGCCCAAAGAAGACATTAAAATCGGATAGCTACGATTTATGATTATCTGCTTAAACAAACCGCTACAAACCAAAAACACCAGGCAGAGCTTCTCCATTAATCGGATAATCCATGCCTGGTTGTCTTTTTACTATTTTTATAATAACGAGACTTTATTTGAATCTATCATAATCTGCTTTCGTACGACGCCTCGTCACCGATAAAAGAGGAATAAATTACTTTTTCCAGCCTCCACCGCTATGTGAGGAGGACTCTACATAGTCTACGTTGATTTTGCCAGTGCTTGTTCCTACCTCAGTGTTGAAATTATATTGTCGCAGGTTCCAATCCTCGAAGGTTCCCTGCCAGTCATTATCTACGATGAAGGTGTAACGTGTTGTGGCGGAATTAGTGCCTCGAATATGAGAGCAGACTGCTCGTGATCCGTAGATACCCATTTTATAGCTTTTGGAATTTTTAGTACTGCTGTCTAGCACTGATTTTATGCCTTGAAAATAAGGTACTATATTGTTTGTGATTTCGGTAGAGGTCATATCGCGGTCTATCGCAAAATAAATCGGAGTGCTGCTGGTTTGTCCCAAATCACTTGCTAATCCTACAGCCGTTTCAGCATCTTTAACCCCATTGGCTTTCGTAAAATGATCGAGCGATTTGCTGATTTGATAAAGGGATATGATATATAATCCCCCATCTGAAATCCGTGTAATCTCAGCTGAGGTGAGACCATCCTGGTATCCTTCGACGCGATTCAAATATCGGCAAACGAATGTGAATTTATTATTTTTAAGTGTAGTTAATCTTGCTGCTGTTACATTTGTAGCTGTATCACAACCTAAAGCCATTGTAATTGCCTTCTTTCAATTTTTTTGTTTAAGGTTTGGCGCCAACCTCCCTATCAATATATGAGAAAATTTTCACAGATTCTTGGGGGAACAACGAAATGGGAGAAAAAGAGGCAGATGAGAGGATGAATAGAAGGAGAGACTTTGAACTTAGAATTTACTATTATTGTTAACTTATAGGAACCTTTGGAATTAAACTGCGTCTATACCCTATGAAGAATTTATGATTTTCTAACATGGAGGTTGATCAAGATATGGATAAAAGATGGTTGCTAGCTCCAATACTTGTTGCATCATTGCTTGCTGCTCCAGTTGCGAATGCGGCATTGCCCGCTTACTTCACTTTCATTATGGATGGAGGCGGGAAAGGTACGAGCGCTGCACTAGTAAAGGATGGGATTACTTATGTTTCAGCCAGTCACTGGGAAGCGGCAGGACTTAAGGTTGTATGGGATAAATCGCATCAAAGAGCGGAGTTTACTGGATGGGGAAAAAAGATAGCCGTTCGTATTGGAAGTAAACAGGGGGTCCTTGATGGTAAATTGGTAAGTGTAGAAGGTGTTCCTTTTGAAATTAATGGTCAACTCTATGTACCTGCCCGTTTTCTTGTAAATTCATTAGGAGGAACAACGGTCAGCTGGGATGCGACGAAGAGGATATATACAGCAACTGGGCTATTGAACTATGCTAGTGCCAGCGCACAATTTGCTGGATCTACTTATACAGTGGATAAAAAAACAGGGGGTTTATATCTAACAGATTCCGCAGGACAAACTCGCTTGCTAACGAACCTTGGTTCGCAGTTATTCGATGCTGTTCAATTCGATTTTCAGAAGACGCCGAAAGGTCTAATCTATCTAACCGTAACAGATGTTTACGGAGAACCACATATCAATAATAAATGGTATACGATGATTATTAAGGATGGAATGGTCATTCGCCACGCAAGTGTAGGATACCATCTTCGTTATGGTGACAATGTGAAAATAGCTGGCGATCAGCTCCTGCTTACCGATGGGAAAATATTACGATTAATTGAAGATGGAACAGGGAACGTAACGGAGACGATTAATCTGAACACCCTAGGTGGTAATTCGGATAATTATTTAGTGGAGGGAATGGACGAGGATTTTCTGCTGATTCGGTCCAATCAGCAAGGTTTCCTCATGATGATAGATCGTAAAACAGGTGCCAAAACATTGTTGTACAAGGCACTTCTTGACGTAGAGCAGCAAAAATATGCCGAAACAAACGACCTTCCTTTTTTTGGAGACAATCTGAAATTCCTGAAAAGAGAAGGGGATGCCCTGCTTTTTAATAATGAATATGCAAAAGACGGTAAGGTTTATAAGTTAATGCTGGACGGTTCATAATGGGGAGGCTGAGCGTTATCTCCGCAGGTTATCATAGTAAGATTTGATCCCAAGGTTTAAGAACCTTGGTTTTTTTGCTAACTAGAATAATATAAGATCATGCTTAAACGGGTCAATGATTGTCCTGGATTATAATATACATGGGGTTTGTCTGCGTTAAACGTGATAGAATCACCAGATTTTAATAGATATTCATTATCATTGACACGCAAAGACAATTCACCATCAAATACAGTGATTAATTCTTCAGTTCCTTCCATATGTGGATTGGCATCAAGGTATCCACCTTTGTCTATCTCAACTGTATAACCCTCAAATCGTTTGCTTTCATCAAATGGGAAAGATGGGTACACCCGATATTTTCCGTTGTCTTCAAGCAGTGGTTGAATTTCATTTCTTAATACGACTCTTGTGTCAGGCTTTGGGTAATCTATCAGCGCAGAAAATGAAGTTTTTAATCCATTGGCGATCTTCCAAATGGTTGTAATGGTAGGTGCCGATTCGCCTCTTTCGATTTGACCAATCATTGTTTTGCTTACTCCTGTTAATTCTGCCACCTTTTCCAGGCTTAAATCTTTACTTCTTCTAATCTTTTTTATATTCTCCGCAATGATTTGATTTATCTCTTCCACGGTAATTCTCCTATTCCTATTTACTTTATAACGACCAGGATATACAATAAAACGCACATAAGGACGTTATAGCGTCTGATAAATACATTATAACATACAACGAGGTGGAATTCAGTGATTGTTTCTTTGTTTTTATATGCATTTGTTGCTAGCTTTACTCCGGGACCCAATAACATTATGGCAATGACTTTTGCAAACCAGTTTGGTTTACGAAAAACAATGAGATTTTGTTTAGGAGTGGGCACAGGTTTTTTCGTGATTATATTGTTATGTTGCTATTTTAATATACTTCTGATCAATTTTATCCCTAAGATTGAATCTATTATGGCTGTGATAGGCGGAGTCTACATGTTTTATTTAGCATTTAAAATTATTACAAGTAAACATCAAGAAAGTGATGGAAGTGGCGATAAACACAACAGTTTTATTGCGGGTATGCTTTTACAATTTATTAATCCTAAAGGGATATTATATGGAATCACAGTTACATCTACATTTATTCTTACCTCTAATTCTTCCTATTATAGCTTATTGAGTTACTCTATAGTCTTAGCATTCATCGGTTTTATGGGCACTTTTAGTTGGTGTTTATGTGGTTCTCTTTTCAAAAAAATGATATCTAAATATAGAAGTCAATTTAATATACTGATGGGATTGTTGTTGGTGTATTGTGGAGTTTCGATAGTGATAGGATGAATGAATGGAGCCTCATGTCAATAACGCCATAACATTGAACCGGCTTGATAACCTGACCCCAATGTCCAAAATAATAAGTTGTCGCCACGTTTGATCAAACCATGTTCAATAGCACAATATAAGGCCAGAAAGGGACTGCTTGTGCCTGTATAGCCATATTCGTCGGCTACATAAATAATTTTATGTTGATCCAGGTTCAGCTTAGCTTGAAGTAATTTAATATTAGCCAATGTAAATTGTGAAAAACAAAAAACTTGTATATCCTCGAATGTTAGGTGATGTTTGTTTAATAATTCAACAATAGATGCTTCCGCAAATCGTACACTGTCTATTCCGCTGAATCTCCCCCAGTGTAAGTAGCGGTGTTCAGCCCCATCACGCAAAGACTTAGCCAATCCTTGAGCGGGGTACACAATTTCTTCTGTAAAACGGCTGTCCGAAAGATACCTTACGTCAATTAATCCACTCTCTGAATGATCTTTTTCTAAAATGAGGGCTACGGCGGCATCGCCAAAAATTGAATATGTTATTGGATGTGAAGGATCAGCCCATAAATTTAAAAAATCCGAACCGATAACCAACGCTCTATCTCTATCAGGATCATCGTATAAAGTACGAGCAGCCTGTTCAACCGCAATAAACATTCCTATACAATTACCATTTAAGTCATAGCAAAGCGTATCATCTTTACCTTTGATAGCTTTGTGAATAAGCAATGAATTCGTAGGTGATAAATATTCCGGAGTTGAGCTGGAAAAAAGAATCAGGTCTATATCTGCAGATTTCAATGATGCAGCATCAATTGCCTGTTGAGCGGCATTAATCGCCATCGTCAACGAGTTCTCCTTCGTTCCTTCAATAACATGGCGGTTTTTTCTGCCTGTCTTTTTAAGAATCCGCTTAATATCTATACCTTGCTTTTGAAAATGGTCAATAAAATATTGGTTGTTAATCACTCTTTCAGGACAATAAATGGAGACTTGTTTTATCGAGATACCTTCTAACATAGCATGATCACTCCTTGTAATAATTTTGCAATCACATTACATTAAGTAATCTAAAAGTATCTATTTACCTAACAAAGCCTGCTTATTTCTATAAGCTTGTTTGTCCAAATCTTATTTGATGTTATACTTTATGATCTTAACAAAGCATAACATTAATTAGTAAAAAATTCTATAAATTACTATAAATGTAACTATATCGACGCATCTAAAATATCCACTAAGATTAAGTCCACAGCAACCATGTTGCGAGTGGACTTTTTTGCTTTTTATATTTTTGAATTAGAGATGAATAAATCAGGGGTACTTTACAAAAACTTTATTCGATTAAGTCACTACTTTGCCAAATCAGGAGGGGTTCTAATTAAACCATTTATCGTAATAGTAGCGCTATTACTCGTTACTGCTTGTTCGGGTAATAACTCGGCCAACAACCAAATGACAACTCAACAAACGAAGGTTGACAATCATGCTCGTAAAACTATCTCAAGTTCAACTTTAACGCAAGCATCTTCCATTTCCACGGAGAATGCAGGGAATACAACAATTAAGACTAAACAAGTTCCTGGCGATGTAACGAAATGGCTGGATGGGTTCATCCGTACCAATCCACCTACAGGAAGCACAACAGATCAAACAACGTATCCGCAGCAGTCGGCGAAACCACAATATTCTGCAAATCCGCAACATTCTGCTGTCCCACAGAAGTCTGCAAATCCACAACCATCCACCAATACATCCCAATCGGTACAGCAAGTATTGGATTTGGTGAATAAAGAAAGAACGAATGCAGGCTTGAAGCCTCTTAGCTTAAATAGCGAACTTTCGAAAATGGCTTTGGCTAAAGCGCAGGATATGTATGACAATAACTATTTTGATCATCAGTCTCCTACGTATGGATCTCCGTTTGATATGATGAAAGCATTCGGGATCTCATACAATTCAGCAGGGGAAAATATCGCCAAAGGTCAGTCGAGCGCAGAAGAAGTAATGAACCAATGGATGAACAGTCCTGGTCATCGTGCCAATATCCTGAATAGTAGCTTTACAGAAATTGGAATAGGTTACTATAACAGCGAGTGGGTTCAAGAATTTATTGGTTAGAGCGAGTAACGTAATAAACTTAACAGGGGTGTCCTAATAAGCTAAAAGTGGCTGTTGGGCATCCCTACTTTGCTTCGTTTGATCCAATAACACTTGCACAGACCAAGCCCATCGGACACAGCTGACCTTAAACGTGTCATGGGTCTACATTTTGCATCCTAGCGGACTGTATAGCAGCTATTCCCATAAAAAAACACTCAATATGAGTCTTTTTATATGAGATAGCGTCAGTGGAGTCCTAAACTCTGCTCCACAGGCCAAAAAATTGCAAATAACGTCCTCTGGGTCCGGAAATCTCAGAATCTTCAATCGCGATGGCAAGCAATTATGTTGAGCAATACTTTTGCTGGCGGGCTGGATCCAAGAAAAGAAGAAGCTGAAGTCTGCGAAATGAGATAGGGGATATTGAATCCGTTTAGAATGGGTTATTTTTTGTGTTGATTTATATGATAACGAATAAAAGTGACCAATAGAATTAGAAGAAACGGCAGGATGTAAGCTAGGTTAGTGATCAAGGGCCATGTAGTATTCACGATTTTCTCAAGCTCAGACTCCTGTGTGTAAGTCGTTACAGATAACAGCAGGCAGACAAAAGCAAGTGGGAAAACAATTAAACGTTCATCCTTCAATCTCAGAAGCTCCTTTAGTACTTTAATAAGAATAAGCAGCAGGATAGAAGCCTTGAAATAGAAGCCGATAATGAGTGAAAAACCAATCACGGATTCGATTCTTTCAATGGTTTCCTGAAAATAAATGAGTCTCGCCAACTGATATAATGAATATTTCAAGCTGCCGGACAGTGGTCCCAATACCATAATACTGCTAATGACAGAAGCAATTAACGTCAGGGCATTGATGATGAGTGCAAGATACATCTGTTTTCCCAGTTTAGAATTGTCTTCTTTACGCACGAACGGTAAAATCATCGAAAAAACGATAAGCTCGGAATAGGGGAAGCCATAGACTACATATGCAGCGCTTAGGATAGGCCTAAATCCATCAGGCATGATGGGCAGTAGGTACTCGGGATGATACAACCCTGCTACGAGTATCCAGACTAAGATGATAAATCCGAACATTAGTGACATTAGGACGGCTGCCATGCGTGCAATTACTTCGATTCCAGCTAGAGCTGTCATCGCAATCGTTATAAAAAACATGGTATTTACCGCGTAAGTGGGCGTTTCTTTTAACATCGTACTTTTGAAAAAGGTTCCGATCTCAATTACAATTCCTGCGACATTCCAAAACAGCACACAAGTGAAAGGAATCAGGAGGACGAGGGTCAGTCCGTTTCCAAGTACGGAGCGGCTTTGTTCCACAAGCGAAAGATCTGGCGCTCGTCGGTTCAAATATAGAATACCGGAAAGCAGAGCCATTCCTATGGCAGAGGCGATTAAGAGGGATATCCAGGCTCCGTTGCCAGCAAAGTTAGTTAGTGACGCAGGGACGATAACGATTGAGGAACCGGTCATAAAGAAGAGAAACAGCATGGACATTTGGATCGAACTAACACGTTCTTGCTTATTCATACGTTCCTCCTCATTCTTTAAGCTTATGAAATGGCAGGGTTGATCCAATGGACGATGTGCTCAGCTGGAGCCGTGAATAAATTGAAGATGGAATCTAAATTGGGCCATGGCTTAGCTGCAATAAAGATAAATCCGAGATAAAGTACGGGTAGTAATAATACTCCATAAACTACTCGATCGCGGATGGAGGCTTGTCTAAACCTTGGGATGTCATGGGCTAGCATAGCGGAAGCTAATAAGAGAACGCAGATTATTTTTCCCACCATAGCTACTTCTCCTTTGTTCCAAATATTGTGCCTGAGTTCATTCCAGTGCTTAACACTTTGACATCAACGTTGATATCGAACTGAGTCTGGGCGAATGTATCCTTCCATTGAGGCTCTAGTTGTTTCCACAGCTGCGGATTTTTCCGGTAAATCTGATTGCCAATTCCGAGTGCGTCGATCTTTTTTGTTTTCAAAAACTTGGTTGCGTGCTCAACCTGTTGTTCAACCTGAGTTATGATACGCTGCTCAAAAAGCTTCATGTCCTTATTGTTTTTTAAATGTGAGCAACGTAATTCTCCGATCATTCCTTCAATAGCAATTTTTACACCGACGGACACAGAACCATTTTTTACGATTGGAGTAAGCGTACTGTTGAAGGTAAGCACTTCAAGCGTTTCTTTTTTCCGAAGCGGTACTTCGGTCTCATCCGGGCAAGGAAATTCTAGTACTCCATAGATATATCTATCCGTCAGCATCATGAATGCTTCGGTATCCTTCTCCTTTAGAATGTCAATCATTTTACCGTCATGAATTACAGCCAGCCCAGATATCAATGGTTTATGATCCAAACTGGTCTTATGCAGGTAAGGGATGATGGAAGTATTGGAGGGGCTACACATTTGTATAGCCAGCTCATAGAGAGGAATCTTGGAAGTTTTTGCGGCATATAGAGCACCGCTCGTCTCCATTCTCTTATACTGTTGACCAATGGTCTGCTCGATAAACGGGTTGATATCTAAAAATGGTGCCGCAGATTGCTCAGCGATGAGAGGAAGAACGGTACCACGCGGTTCTTGATCCCTGGAGAAAAAATCAAGTACCTCCCGGATGTTCGTGGTTCTGGCTAGTTGCTCCCCGATTAATATGACACGCATATGATCCCATTTGGCTTTTCGACCAAATTTTGCCGGGATCTCCCTTATTGCTTCAAAAAAGGTTTCTCCACTCGTAACGATATTAATTCCCTTGGACGCTGGATCCCCTGCTTGTCCCATTTCTATTTTGGTGGAAGGATTATAGAAATGTGTCGTGATTACAATCCGATTGTCTTCGCTTTGGTCAATGGCGACCGCCTGCACATACCCATACTCGTCCAATTCTTTATTATCCCAGCATCCGCTAGTTAGAGTGAGTACAAGAAGGGAAATTAGTATGGTAGTAAGCCGCTTCACTATATCTACTTCCTTCCCGAAGTCTTTTTATATAGGTGTCGATTCCGTGGTGAATGAAGCAGCAGTCTTCTCGGAAGTAGAAAAATAGAATCACGTACTCTTTTAAGATCTAACGGAGCTAACGAGTCTAAATACGGTTCTCCTAAAGAGCGCAAGGTAGCCAGATGGAGATAAATTAGAATAAAACCGACCATGATGCCAAGTCCTCCGAATGTTGCCGCGAGAATCATTAAGGGAAACCGTAAAATCCGCAGCGCAATTGCCATATTGTATTGTGGTAGCGCAAATGAGGCAATGCCCGTCAAAGCGACGACAATGACCATGACCGGAGAGGCAATCTGCGATTGAATAGCAGCTTGTCCAATGACCAAAGCCCCAACGATACTGACGGCCGATCCAATCGGTCTGGGTAAGCGTATGCCCGCCTCTCTCAATAGCTCAAAGAAAAACTCCATGATCAAAGCTTCAACCATAGCCGGAAAGGGGATTCCTTCGCGTGTGTTTAGAATAGCAAGCAGCAGAACCGTGGGAATTAGTTCGGAATGGAAGTTGGATAAGGCAATATAGGTACTGGGTAACAGCAGGGCGATGATGAAGGCAGCGACCCTAATCAGTCTTATCAATGATGAAAAAATAGTCCGGTAGTAATAATCTTCGCTATTCGTAAAAAACTCCATGAAATTCCCGGGACAGATCAGAATGGAAGGACTTCCGTTAACCATAGCAATAATCTTCCCGTCTAGCAGAGCTGTTATAGCTGTATCCGGTCGTTCTGTATAGCGGACTTGTGGAAATGGTGAGTAGAGCGAATCACCGATCCACTCTTCGAGATAGGAGACGTCAAGAATTTCTTCCTGATCAATACTTGCTATCCGTTGTTTGAATTGATTTAATGTTTCTGCTTTGACTACTCCATCCAGATAACCATAGGACAACGTTCTTTGAACCTGCTTACCAGAGGTAAAGAACTCGAACTTAAGATTAGTAGATTTCAGCAAACTACGAATAACACCTACATTACGCTCCAAGCTTTCTATAAAGCTGACGTGGGGACCTTGAACAGTAGGCTCTGAAATGGGCTCAGAGGTTTGGCGCTGTTCTACATCGAAGGCATAATAGGCAACGGCTTTTTGCCAACCTGTAAAGAAAAGGACAACTTTCCCATCAAGAATCCCCTTAATGGCTTGACCGATATTGTCCATTAATTCAAGCAGCGGTGATGAAACACCATTTTTTTCAAAATAGGAGATGACATCTTCAACGGTTACGTCCAAGGTGGGACCCAACTCATGCGGAACTAAATTCTGCAAGACATCTTTAAAATAATTTGTAGGGTCAGACTTAGTAAGTGTATTGAAATAGACGGATGAGGCTTCATACTTAAGATCCGGGCCATAATGCCATGGAATAACCTTTAGGTCCGAACAATTGGCAAAACATTTATTAATAATCTGTAAGTTGTCTTCGAGAGACGCAGAGATAGCATGGGAAAAAAGATCCTTCATTGAAAGCTCATTTTCGGCTTCCAATTGAGGGTGCACCTTAGGATTAGACGGAGGTGTCTTGGCGTTAAAAAATTTCCGCATGCAATTCTCCTTAAATAAATGAGATGTTAAGTGATTTTTATCTTCTCCCTTATTTAGGAATTTATTCGGAAGATAGAGATAGATCAAATTTTTCGTAAAAAGAACAATTGGAACTGGCTCAGGGAAGAGATGCGATGTTATAATGAACATAATTTTTTCCAGGAGGTGCTCCTTGTGACCCATTCCATTCGTTTATGGTAATCAGTGGTGCAAGACAAGTGGACTCATTCATTTTTTTGAGATATGGAAATGAGTTTATTTGTGATGTGCCTGTTTCAGTGTGCCTATGCTCATGGAATGAGTTTATTTAAGTTTTTAATCAAAGGAGATGACCTTATGCAAATACAATGGAAAAAAGCCTTCGCCCTTATTTTTAGCGGACAGATTTTCTCGATTCTCACGAGTTCGATGGTTCAATTCGCGGTGATCTGGCACTTGACGGAATCGACAGGGTCAGCGGCAGTTTTGATGATTGCTGGGTTGGCAGCGTTTTTGCCGCAAGCGGTCTTGGGTCCTTTTGTAGGGGTCTGGCTGGACCGTTGGAATCGTAAAATAACGATGATTATTGCTGATAGCGCAATTGCGCTCTTCAGTCTGATATTAGGTTTTTATTTCATGTGGGGGGAACCGGGACTTGGCTTTGTGTATGTCATTCTGAGCCTGCGTTCGGCGGCATCAGCCTTTCATGCTCCGGCATTTCAGGCGGCTGTTCCGTTGATTGCTCCTGAAGAAGAATTGACAAGAGTCGCGGGCTGGCAGCAGATGGTGTTCTCTTTCTCGAATGTAATTGGTCCTGCACTTGGGATAGCGGTTTACTCGGCAACTTCGCTCGGGGCAGTATTACTACTCGATGTGGCCGGGGCTTTGATTGCGAATCTGATGCTGTTCATGGTGAAGATCCATCAGCCTAAAGTGCAGTCTTCAGCTGCGCCGTCTTTCGTTCAAGAATTCCGTTTGGGTTGGAACGCACTCATTCAAGCGAAACCCATTGTGTTGATTACGGGGGCTACTGCGGTGTTTAGTATCGCATTTATGCCGTTAGCGACACTGTTTCCTTATATGACATTGTCTCATTTTGGCCGTGGAGGATACAGTGCCAGCCTGGTGGAAGCGGTGTTCAGCATCGGGATGATTTTAGGCGGTCTGCTATTGTCGATGTTCTCATCTAAATGGAGCGACATTAGCTATATGAGCGTAGGTCTGCTAGTCATCGGTCTTACCTGTGTGATCAGTGGTTTGATTGGTCCGAATGCATTTGTGATCTTTGCCATTCTCTCGTTCTTGATGGGCAGTGCGGCACCCTTCTTCAACGGTCCCTTCATGGCGATGATCCAACGTTCTTTTGAACCCGAGATGCTTGGGCGTGTCATTTCACTCGTGACCAGCATTATGATGTTGTCTTCGCCAATTGGGCTGCTGTTGGCAGGACCTGTGGTGGATCGATACGGTGTGCAGCTATGGTTCCTCGGTTCAGGAATTGTGGTGATGCTGACCGCTCTGTTTATTTTCATCCAGTTTCGGCGGCTGGCGTCCGCTCTTCCGATGAATTGACTAGGGTAGAAACTTCCCTGTAAAAAAGAGTTTATAGGCCGGTCCGAGAGGATCGGCTTATTGGCGGTTCTTCATATTTTTTCAAATTATAATATGATAGAATTACGTTCACTTGGAGGGATACATAATATGAATCTTCACATTGCAATCTGTGACGATCAGAGGCAAGATGCCTCGCGATTGGAAGAATTACTCATGAAGCAGATAACCAGCCTGCAAGGGATGACTGCCTCTATTGAGATTTTTGAATCAGGCCAAACCCTGCTTCAGGCAATGACGACTACCGCATACGATATAGTTTATCTGGATATGGAGATGCCCGAGTATAACGGTATAGAAGTCGCAGAGAAGATCCGGCTCAAAGATGCCAGGGTATTAATTATCTATGTCACCAGCCATACAAGTTATATGAGAAGAAGCTTTGCGGTTCATCCCTTTCGCTATTTACTGAAACCCATTGATGAACATGAACTGCAGACCGCCACAGTCAAAGCCATTCAGCAATGCATGCAAAGAAACAACGTGCTGTCATTCTCAATCCATCATATGAGCTATAATTTAAGGGTAGATGATATTATGTATATCACGGTAGAACGAGGCAAAAAATTGGTCCTTTGTACTGAACAAGGGACTTACTCGTATTATGGCAAACTGAGAGAGTTGGAAGGACAGCTGGGATCACATGATTTTTGTCGCGTACATACGGGATTCCTGGTAAATTGGCTGTATGTTCGTTCTTTAAGCAAAGAACTTATTCAGCTGAAGAACGGGGTGGAGCTTCCCGTCAGCCGCAGTAGAAGCTCTGATTCTTTACGGTCATACCATGCCTTTATAGAAAAGAGGCTCTTAAGATAAATGTCTTTCATCCGGGAGATTAGTCCTTACTTTTTTGGTGTATTTATGCTCGTCCTTATATATGTCCCGCAAGGGGTCACATTTTATATTTTTCTCAAGAAATTCCTGATCCTGAGCAGGAGCAAACAGTCATTTATAGGTTGTCTTATTATCTTTTATATAATTAAATCGCTTACCGCTGCTAGCTTACCTCTAGTTGATTCGGTCATCCTTCACCTGCTTGTGTATAGTCTGATTACTATTTTTTATTTCCGCGGCAGTGTGCTACAAAAGCTGTTCTTTAGCAGTTTCTATACAGTGTTTACGGTGGTTATTGAGATGCTGGTATGGTCTGGGATTCAGCATATCCCACTCAATGCCGAGGGAATAGATACAGTTAATTTCTGGTGGTTATCTTTTGCTTTCCTATTTGTTGTTTTGCTAAGCATCATGTTATGTCTGCTATTGCTGCGGTTGTTCAAAGTGGATACCACAACGTTACTGTCGAATCAGGATTGGGCTGTGCTGAATCTTGTTTCTGCGGGTTCTTTGCTTATTATTATTGTGAATCTGAGAAATTCCAGTGATAAACCTTTTGATATTCCGTTTGATTTTGTATTCATCCTGCTTGGGATTCTTGTAATTAATGTGGCTGTAATGTTTATATATCAAAAGTTAATGAAACGGATGCAAATAGAATTGCATAATCATGTGCTTCAGCAGCAAGTGAAGGATTACACGAGTAAACTGAAAGATAATCAGGAAGCACAGCGTTTGCGGCATGATCTGAACCATGTGTTGATCCTTATTCATTCTCTGCTGGATGAAGGAGCTGTACAAGAAGCCAAGCGATATATTGCGGAGCTTGCTTCGACACAGGAGGCAGGAGAAAAGTATATTTCTTCTGGAAATATAGCTATTGATGCCATCTATAATGAGAAGTTCGCCAAAGCCGAGCTACATCAAGTTACAATGAAATCTCATTTTCGCATCCCGCAGGACCTGTCACTTGCAGGCAAAGAGGTTGAAATTGCAATTATTTTAGGCAATGCATTAGATAATGCAATCGAAGGGGTTCAGAGATTACCAGAGTCAGAGCAGAATGTTATTGGGCTGGAAGTGATTTATTGCGACGGGTTATTGGTGATTTCTTTAAAGAATCCTGCATCTCTGCTTACAGAGGACGGGCAGGGCTCTTTTTTGTCCAGCAAGCGGAACTTTGGGCGTAGAGGGTTCGGAATCGAAAGCATTGAGTATGCGGTTCAACAGCTTCAAGGAAGCGTCAGTTTCAGATATGAGAATGGGCAGTTCATGATGTTGGCGGTATTACCACTGCCTGAGTAGCAATCCGCAACCAACTACTCCACCTAACCTGCAAGTTACGGTCTCTTCCCGCTGGTAAGCAGCGGTCCATGATATATTGAGGCTGTTCTTATTAAAGGGAGGGTATTCCGTTGACATTGTCATTGCTCATCAGTGCAGTCCTTCAGCTCATCTTATTCAGCATCATTCCCTATACATACTGGTTTTTTACAAGCAGAACAACTTCATCCTTTGCCATGTGGATTGGCTGGAAGAAACCCCACTTGCTTTCTAGGAAGCAGTTCATACTATGGTTTATACTTACCATGACTATATTCACCAGCCTGGGAATGCTTACAGCAATCTATATGCTGGATAAGAATACTTTGGCCAGCTCACAGTTTTATGGTACAGGTCTTAAAGGTTTGATTCCGGCATTGATTTATTCTTGGTTACAGACTAGCTTGTCCGAAGAGATTCTGTTCCGCGGCTTCATTGGTAAACGGTTAAGTTCGAAATTCGGATTCGGAATTGGAAACTGTGCTCAAGCTTTATTATTTGGTGTCGTACATGCTGTGCTGTTATACAGCAGTTCCGGATTATTGAATTCTGCTGTTGTAATGATTCTTACAGGTTTTGTGGGTTGGAGCATCGGAATGTTGGATGAGAAATTATCCGGCGGTTCGATCATTCCAGGTTGGGTTCTGCACGGGCTGACTAATCTGATTTCCACCATTTTTATGATGTATCAATGGATGTAGCAATCAAAGTTTTTAGAGAGTACATTTTAAAAATATGGTAAACTAAAAAAGTCTTAAATTATAAGATTAAAGTTTATATACCATTTTTATTGGGAGGTAGATATTATGAAAAACAATGTCAGCTTGCAAAATGATATGGGGATAACGTTTAACTGATCAAGCGTTGACGTTTCCCCACCATTCGAAAGGGGAAAATCATTTGAATCAGGTATTATTAATCATCGATGCACAACAAGAATTAATGGATGGAAACGAAAAGGAAAGTGCAGTATTCAATAAAGAGCAGCTTATCCGGAATATTAATAAAGTGATTGAACAAGCAAAAGAAGCCGATGTCGAAGTTGTGTTCGTTAGGGATCTAGATGTCGCTGAAGGAACAGGTACAGGCTTTCAAGTTCACAATGAAATCAACAGGTCTGCAAATGCCAAAATCTTTGATAAGCTGGCAACGAATTCTTTTCACGGAACTGAGCTGCTACAATATCTGAAAGATCAGCAGATTGAGCATGTGGTGATTATGGGATGTAAAACTCAACACTGCATCGATACTGCGGTTCGGACGGCTACGGTTAGCGGCATGGATGTTACATTGGTCGGAGATGGTCATTCTACAACGGACAATGATGTTTTAAGTGCAGAACAAATCATCAAGCATCACAATAAAACATTACATGGGCACTACAATGTCGAACATTTTTCTATGGTCAGAAGTTCCGAAGAAGATTTGTTTCGCCCAACGCATGACTCTTATAGATAATAATTCAGTGGCGGCACTTAAATGTGCCGCTTTTTGCTGTTTCGCAGGACCTCTGATTTTCCTCACCTATACTGATAGACATATTCGCCTAAACCATTTCCATCCCATCTTTATGGGATTGTTCTTGCAAGGGATCTACTTATAATTGTTAGTAATTCTTAAACAATATGAGTAGGGACGGGATCAACATGATGGCAGCAAAAGATATAGAGTTTAAAAGCACACACGGGCAGCGGCTGGGAATGATGGCGGCTATTTGTATGGGGGCGTTTATTTCCCATTTTACAGCTGGAATTGTGAATGTGTCGCTTCCTTTTATTGTGAATTATTTTCAGACAGAGCTTGGGAAGGGATTATGGATCACAACAGGTTATCTGCTAGTGATTACGGCTCTTCTTCCTGTTATGGGGAAACTAGGCGACCGTTATGGTTTTCGCCGGATTCACAATCTTGGATTTATTATTTTTACTGTTGGTTCTGTCCTAGTCGCTTTTTCACCTAATCTGCCAATATTGCTAACGCTCAGAGTTGTACAAGGAGTAGGAGCTGCAATGTTTCAAGCAACTAATATTGCACTCATTACCATTCATATGCCGAAAGAGCAAAGAGGTCGTGCACTCGGAATTTTAAGTACAGCTGTCGCGCTGGGCGGGATGACGGGACCTATAGCGGGAGGTTTGATTGCAGAGTGGCTGAGCTGGAAATGGTTGTTTTTAATCCATGTTCCTGTGGCGATTGTGGCTACAATTATGGCATATCGGTACATACCGAACCGTGTGCAAGAGCGCAAGCCGGGTGCTGTCAGCTTCGTGGGGGCCAGCTTGTTTATGGCATTCATCACCTTGGTCCTTCTCGTAATAACAAATGGGAGCAAATGGGGCTGGGTGTCCGTGTGGACAATGACAAGTTTGGTGGGGGTTTCCTTGTTGTTGATTACTTTTCTATTCTGGGAGCGGAAGCAAAAGACTCCTTTTCTACCCTTACAAGCATTGAAAATTCCAACTGTAGCGGGAGGCTTGATCGTTAGCTGTGCCACTTTTATTTTATCTAACACATTGCTTGTCCTCATTCCATTTTATTTGATGGGGGTGTCGGCTCCGTTCTCGTCATCTACGACAGGATATATTATGGCGGCTTATCCCATTGCCTTGGCGTTTGCAGGCCCTCTCGCAGGCTACTGCTCCGACCGTTATGGCTCTCATCGTCTGATGCTTATGGGACTGAGCTGCATGGGAAGCGGGTTTATCTTGTTACTGGTGTATTTAGATCATATACCGATTTATGGAATCGCGGCGATTCTATCTCTTATTGGCCTTGGTATGGGGCTCATTGCCTCTCCTAATAATAGCTTCATTATGCAGCAGACACCTCGGGAACACGTGGGTTCGATTGGCGGATTAATTGCTTTAACAAGAAATGCGGGTATGGTCTTTGGCTCAGCACTTGGACTTGGTGTGATGAGTGGAGAGACAGGACAAGGGAGTCAGTTGCAGGCGTTCAAATTGGTTTTTGAGATTAATATTTTCATTTGTTTAAGCGTTATTGTATTAATGGTTGTTATAAATAGAAGGACATTTAAATCTGCTTGATCTAAAAAAATGTGTGTGTAATCACAACTCAAGCTTTGGTGTTCTGTTACGTTGGAAGCAACGAATGATTATCTAGATATGGAGGATAACGATATGTTTTGTTACCAATGTGAACAGACACCGAATGGCGGATGCACCGTTGTAGGGGTATGTGGCAAAAATGAAACCATTGCGAGTTTGCAGGATACGATGATTTTTGCATTAAAAGGAATTGCAGCGTATGCGACACATGCCCGGCAGCTAGGATATAGCGATCCCGAGGTGGATCGTATCACCCACGAAGCTTTGTATATGACGTTGACCAATTCCAACTTTAATACACAGGAACATTTAGAGATGGCGATGAAGGTCGGGGATGCGGCGGTTCGCATCATGGATGTACTGGATCGTGCGCATACGGACCGCTTTGGCATTCCGCAACCGATCACAGTCAGTCAGAACAAAATTGAAGGTCAATGTATTGTTGTAACAGGACATAATTTATATGCGCTGGAGGAATTACTGCGGCAGACAGAGGGGAAAGGCATCAACATTTATACCCACTCAGAAATGCTGCCTGCGCATGGATATCCTGCACTCAAAAAGTATAAGCATCTGAAAGGCAACATCGGCAAAGCATGGTATGATCAGCGTAGATTGTTCGAGAAGTTTCCCGGTGCAATTCTTGCTACCACAAACTGTGTAATGCCGATTAAAGGCACGTATGCAGACCGCTTTTTCTCATATGAAGTAGCGGGGCTGGAAGGTGTAGAGAAAATAACGGGCGACGATTTCTCCCCATTAATTAATCGTGCGTTGTCCCTACCTGCGGCTGATGTAGAGTCAGATCTGGTACTTACGACCGGATATCATCATGAAACTGTAATCGGGTTAGCACCAGAGATCATTCAAGCTGTCAAAGACGGGCATATCCGCCGGTTTTTCGTCATTGCTGGCTGTGATGCGCCAGGTACTGGCGGGAATTACTACCGTGAGTTGGCGACTTCCTTACCGAACGATACTGTCATTTTAACTACTTCTTGCGGAAAGTTCCGTTTCAATGACGTAGATTATGGCACCGTTGGAGACACTGGTATTCCGCGTTACATTGACCTTGGGCAATGTAATAATTCCGGTTCTACAGTGAAGATTGCCATGGCTCTGGCTGAGGCATTTGAGTGTACGGTGAACGAGCTGCCTGTCAGCATCGTGTTGTCTTGGTTTGAGCAAAAAGCAGTAGCCATTCTGCTAGGCTTGTTCAGTCTCGGCATTCAGGACATTCGTATCGGACCAAAGCCACCCGAGTTCATTTCACCAGGTGTACTGGATGTTCTGGTAGAGCTTTTTGGATTGAAGCTAATTACTACTGCTGAAGAAGATATGAACGCGATGTTGGCATTGTCGTAGACTGAAAATCAAAGGTTGCCGCCCGGAAGGGATTGGCAGCCTTTTTTTGATAGGGGATTTAGGTGATACATCATTGTCGAAGCATGGCGATCCGTAATGGATGGTCATGCTTCTTAACTTGCCATTACAAGATGAGCTTATCGCGTGCTCGCCACATAATTATAGAGGGTATCTCTCAACTCGAACTCGTACGTCAAACCATTAACAATCCCCACAACATGATCGTTATCATACAGGTCAAGCATGAATCCAGCCATTTCCTTCGCGGTATGATATTTCGGCACAGTCCCATGATATTCGAATTCGGGGATATCGAAAGAAAGCTTCGCGAATTCTGTTTCTGTTGCGGCAGGTGCTAGCACTTTAGCCTGCATAAGTGCACCTTGACTCTTCAACTCATGAGAGAGTCCTTCAGTAAAGGCACTCACATAGAACTTAGTCGCACAGTACGTAATGGCATTTCCCACAATCGTATAGCCGCCACCGGATGAAACGTTGATTAATTGTGTTCCTTCAACATTGGAATAATCACGAACGAATAGAGAGGAAAGGATCGTCAACGATTCAATGTTCAGATGCAGCATTGCAGAAATTTTATCTAAATCTTGCTTGGCCACTGAAGCGAAATTTCCAAACCCCGCATTGTTGATCCAAGTTTCGATTTCGAACCCTTGTAGATCCTCATAAAGCTTATAAGCATTACTAGAAACGGATAAGTCAGTTACTCGAATAACGACATCTACATCGGGGGAGTTATGATTGATTTCAGATTTTAGCTCCTCCAGTTGCTCCCTTCTGCGGGCTGTAACAATTAAGTTTTTACCGCGAGCCGCAAAGGCTAGAGCGGTTTCAAAACCTATACCTGAACTGGCGCCTGTAATTACAGTATATTGCATGTGAATTCCTCCGTTTTTACAAGAATATTTAGTGTTTCAACAACGATGTAATCATAAAGCTTAGAGTTTACTCTAAGTCAAATATTTTTTATAATTATGGGGACTCTTAAAATCAACATAGATTCGGGGGCTTGTATGTATACGATCAGCGATGTAGCCAAATTACTAGGGATTACCGCATATACACTGAGATATTATGAAAAGGAAAAGATTATTGCTCCGATACGGAATGCGAATGGAGAAAGAATATATGATGACTCCAATCTTGCTTGGCTGCGATTTGTGATGAGGTTGAAACAAACCCAAATGCCGATCTCACAAATTAGAGAATATGCGCAGTTATATTTAGAAGGAGAGCATACGGCCCAAGCCCGCTTGAACCTTCTTGAGAATCATAGTAACTCTATACAGAGCCAAATCAGAAACTTAACAGCCACAGAGAAGATGTTGAAAGACAAAATTGCAGCCTACAAAAATTCCCTTGCGAAAGAGACAGGCATTTACTAAGCAGGCGACATAAAAGTATGCCAATGATTAAGATAATTGTGAGATCAAAAAAAGGGCCCTCACGATTCATTGATAGACGCTAGTTCCGCATGTGTGTTTGCGGATCAGCGTCTTTTGCTTTTGGGCTAGACTCCGGCAAAATAGCCGTATGCCTCGCTATTCGCATCCTCGTCTCATGCGGCAACACCTTATTGACAGCGCTAGACGTATTCGTTATTGTGTTTAGTAACATGATTCAATTGAGAATGATTATCTCTTGAGAATTTAAAGGGAGTTTGCGAATCAGTTATGGACGTTCTGAAACTTATACAAATATGGAACCAGGTGATTATGAGTGTGCTGGACGTACGGCTAAAGCAGGCCGGAAACGACAACGATTTGAATCAATACCGTTTGCCGGCAAGCGCATTTTTATTCGCTTTTCAAGGACAAGGCGAGTTGTGGGTTGACGATGAGGTATGGCTGTGCGATCGTTTCCATGTACTGCACGCCGGCAAAGGCTCTCTGGTGACGGTTCGGAGCCGAGAAGCGCTGAATGTATATATTGTACTCTACAAAGCGTTTCTCCCCGCTTCGGCCTCGCGCGAATTTCATATGATGATGGAGGAATCCGACCCGTTTCTGGAAAGCTGGGGGTTCCCGCCTGGCGAACCGCTGGCCATGCTTGAGCTGCTTCAAACGATACGCGACGGTTGGCTTAAATATGACGACGGATTGACACGGCTGTCGGCCAAGGGAGACTTTATCCGCTTCGTTCACGCTGTCCTGAGGGAGCGTCTGTTCGGAGCCGGCGAGCCATCTTTATCGGAGCAAGTTATTCGACATTTGTCCAGGAATTATCGCCAGCCGATCTCGTTTGAGGAGCTTGCTCGGCAATTGAATTACAGCCAACAATACATATCGCGAAAATTTAAAGAACAGACAGGGCTCAGTCCGCTGGACTACGTCATTCGTTTCCGAATGGAAGATGCGAAGGCTCTGCTGGCCGGCACGATAGCAACACAACAGGAAATAGCATCACATGTCGGTTATCCGGACCTCATTTATTTCAGCCGTATGTTCAAAAAGCATGCCGGCATGACGCCAGGTCAATATCGTAAACGATACGGCCAGTTCGTTTCAGATTATGCAAGGAATAGGTCACAATCGTCCGTTGTTCTAAGCCGGTCATTAAGCTATCCTTTTTATGTGAGTGATATTGATTATCAATTTCAACAGGATGGGGCGAATAAAATGACTAGAGCAACCCGAAGTTTTTATGCAGTGATGCTGTTATGTTTGACCGTGATGTTAACAGCTTGTGGTGGGTCGGTGAACAACGGAGGTGCAACGAACAGCCAGGTTGCCGTCAGCGCTTCTCCAACCATGATCACTCAAGAGTCAGAGGTTTTGGCATCTTCTGAGATCAAGGTAGTCAAGACCGCTTTCGGCGATGTCGAAGTTCCTGCACACCCTCAGCGCGTAGCGGCAATTTCTTATCTCGGCACCGTACTTGCTCTGGAAGTCCAGCCGATCGCAGCCGAATCGTTCTTGATGTCGAGTCCTTATCTCGAGGGAATGCTGGACGTCGTGACGGATGTAGGCGACTCGTTAGAGAAGCTGCTGGAACTCAATCCGGATTTAATCATAACGCATAATCCACAGCCTGAGGTAGTCGAGAAATATCAGATGATCGCACCTACGGTATCGGTTCCTTACAATCAGTTTGTATCCATTCAGGAAGAAATGCTGTATTTTGGCGAGTTGCTGGATAGACGTGAGGAAGCGGAGAAATGGAACGAACAATTCGAGAAGGAAATTGCAGACATTCGGGAGAAAGTCCAACAAGCCGTTCCCAAAGGAGAGACGCTTTCGATTATGCAAGAGTACGATGGAAACGTGAGCCTTTTTGGTCCGAAATCGGGACGAGGCGGCCGGCTGATGTATGAAATAATGGGGCTGAAGCCGCCGACGACGGTTCCAGAATTTATGCTGAAGGAATCCTACTATGAATTTTCGCTGGAGAAACTTTCGGAGTACATGGGTGATTATTTGATTCTGACGACGGAAGCCAGCTTGGAATCGCTGCAGGCTGATCCAATCTGGGGGTCGCTAGAGCCGATTCGCAACAATCGGGTATTTTTATGGACGGAGAACCAATCCTGGTACCGCGACCCAATCGCCGTGAAAAGACAAATCAACGATTTGACCGACTGGATCATCGAGGCAGCGAGTCGGTAACTGCCTAGAGTAAGGATTGATCGAACGGTAATATAAAATCAGAACTTGCCGTTACAGCCAGCGCGCTGATCCTTACCATAAGTGACGACGAAAAAATTTTGTTTTGGAAAGATGAAGAGTGTTGTGGGGATGCGGAATAGCTCGACAGAGGGTGTCCTAAACGTCATAAAATGGCAGAGGGATACCCTCCTTTTTTTAAGAGCGGAGTGGGGAAGGGACTAGAGATTGTGCTGAACGGTCAAGTTTATAATTCTTTTTGTGCAAAGGTTATTTCTAAAATCCAGGTGAAAAGTAGGTAGACTCAGGACAAGCGATCACTATAATGGAAATATGAGACATTCACAGAACCGATCAATAGGATATAAATAAGAATCCGGCTGATTAAAAAAGCGATTAGAGGAGGCCATTTCGTGGGAAGATCATTTGCAAATTTGCATATCAAGTCGAATAACCTTGAGAAGACTGTCGAAGCATTAAGAGAGCTAAGCGAAGCGCATGCCAAAGTATTAGGCAAGAAAAATCATGAAGCTCCAGAGAGCAAAGTTGTCATGTATGTAAGCAAAAGCAACGAAAACTGGATCAGCGTGCTCCACGATTATTTTGTATGGGGTACGGTGAAGAAGGCCGGTAAAACGTTGTCCCAGCTTACCGGGGAGCCAGTGATGACCGCCGGATATATGAATGAGGAAATATTCGAGTTGTCGTTGTTCGAGAATGGAGACATTCAAGCCGAAAAGATCTTTTGTGAGCAGTGGACGAGGGATGAATATGAACAACTCCGGGAAGAGCGTCTCAATGATGATTACTTGCGAAAAGCGTTGGATATCCGTAATGAGGATTTTGACGGCTTCATTGGCATTACGAGTCCGGGCCTAGCCGTAGATAAGCTGTCAGAAATCGTAAGCATGTCTTTATGGAGTGACTGGGAGTGGATCCCGTACGAAGAAGCTCTCAAAAATCGATTTGTGAAATATGAATTTTGAAAATACACGAGTAAATGGCTAAGGACCTCTGAGATGACATTTTAATACATGGCGGTGAGCGAAAAGAAATGGATAAATTAAAGAACAGCGGATTTTATAAACTTAGATTCTTCATCAGGCCGGAAGAGTTTGAAAGCGTTTTGAAGCGTTTTGAACATAAGCAAGCGCAATTTCATCTAACCAATTATGCCCAGACAGAGCATGATCTGAAACAGGTGTATGAAGCATATCAGACCTTTTATCATTATTTTACGGCAGAGAAAAAAAGGAATGAGGGTCCCCCTTTCTTTGTTTATTCCATTTCTGTTACGTCTGATAATGAAAGCTCCGGATTTTTCGCGAGAAATGAGAGTGTCTATTTTCCATATTACGGACAATGGGCAGAGGATGAACTGCCGTGTATCTTGCTATCATTTCCTAAAGGCTTTCAAATAGATTTGGAAGATGAAAAAGGGAAGTATTATATCTATGAGGATATTCGGGATCATAAGCCGTTAACATATACGTTTTTCGATGAAATAACGGGTGCTATTAAAAAAATGACAAAGCCGCTTCGCTTCTCGGCGCATGATGCAGATGCTATGAAGGAGCAAAAGCCTTCTGTGCGTATAAGCCATGGTGCGATTCACGATTTGAGCAAATCGTGGATTTTCAATAAATATGGGCTTGTGATGGGTGGCAAATAGTCCAGGGCAAATTACACCGAGGCATTGGCCAAGCTGGAGAATTCAAAAATTGGGGATTGATATGTTGCACTCTCTAAAATTTCAGTATTATCTTGGATAAAAAAGCTGCTCAACCTGCAATATTTTAAAGAATTCTCTATCTGGAAGAGTTGCATGTTGGGGGCAGCAGGAGGAGTATTTATGTACATCGTATCTCGGCCAAAACCGCTGTCTGATGGTCAAAACCAAGCACTTGCAAAGGAAGACGCCACTGTTTATCCACCGGGCTACCTCCGTTTTTTGCGGCGATTCGGCGAAGGGACTTACAGAGGGTGGCTGAATGTTCAGTTTCCGGATGCGGAGGTGCTTAAACCTTTTGCAGAGTACGGATTATGGGAGCATGACGAGAATAGCCCCATTACTGAGCAACAGATCGGTGAGTGTATCGTTATAGGTACAACGGTGGACGGAGATTTTCTGGCAATACATCCCCAGACAGCTGGGCTGCTTTGGCTACCTCGGCATGCGGAGCACGTAAAGGCGATTTCCCTGCAAGCAGGGGAGCAGGAAGACGAAGGGTTGTACGCCTTGGTGCTGGACGAAATTTATCGTCAGGTGTATGGAATCAGTCAAGGGGAGAGCGTCTATTATGAACCGTGGACGGGCACTCGCAGCCATCGCTTTTTGCGTTTGCCACAAGGGCAGGACCAGCTTACGCTACCCGAACTGGCTGGATTGTGCCAACATGAATTTCCGCCGGATTTGTTTATTGAGAATGCCTATGTTTGTTTCCTCTTCTACCGGCAGCTGGGAGGCTATGTACGGTTGAATTATGCCTACCAGCAAGAGGTGGCCATCTTCTATGAACAGGATATGGGGCAGGCGTTTGCCGTAATGGAGCAGTGGCTCTTGTCGAAAGGCTGCGAAGCGATTTCAGAAAATAACAGCTAATCTGGGGGCTCCATAAGTCTGGGAGAGGGAGGTATGCATGAAACTAGTTTTTACTTTGGATACACATGGAACGTGTGTGGGTCAATTGAGAGATGAACTGCTGCCCTTAGAGGAATTAGCAAATACATGGGAGTTTCCCTATGATATCTTTTTTGTGTTGCGTGTTTTACCTGAAGGTTATGGTCGAAAAACATCCAGACGGTTTGATAGCAGGGATCATACCCTCGAATTAGATATCAGCATAAGTTATGAACAGTACCAACGGATGTCCAAGCATGAGCAACGTGAGGGATTAGGTATTCACCTTTTTAACTATTTGTCAGAGTCAGTTGCTAAATATAATAAGCATGCAGTTAAGGAAAACCAAAATCAACTACTGGACCTAGTGAAAAAATGGATGCTCGAAAACAATTGGCTAAATGGAAAGTTAAATCAAGCACGGGACCTACTTTCGCAAGACATGGATCTTTATGAAGTCAGCCAGAAATTGCAGATGCCATTAGAAGAGATTGAGTATATCCTTCTCCGTATGAATGACTATGAGCCAACTGATGTTCATCCTGATAACCTTGTAGTAGAAAAAGCACCGCCATATCATTTCTAGAAGGCTGGAGCAAATAGAAGACATCCTGCCTGAACGGATCCACTAACGGAAAGGAGGAAGCCGATGCAAGAAATAGAGAGGCTGGCGATAGAGATCGCCGATGCTGCTAGAACGTCTTTTCGCGCTCTTTTTGAAAATGGCGAATGTTACTATTACTGTACCCTTTACACTACTGGCGAGGGACATGCGCCAAGTATCTCCGCCTGGTCGTGGGAAGCTTTGGAGGTTGAAGCAGCCAGGCAAGGCGTCGAAAGTGACACACCGGGATCGACGATTGCGGAACTTATCAAATGGTCTTATGCGGATTCGCCCTATTGTTGTTTCGGCGATGAGAACTTTGATAATGTTAAACAACGATTTACCGATCGTTCTTTCATTGCGGTTCTTGAGGATGACGAAGGGAATCGCGAGTTTGATTTGAGGCTGAAGGCCATGGAGCTGGCGATGAAAATACTCGATGATGAAGGTGTGTTTGCCTTGAATCAACTGCGAGAGTCAGTATGCGTCCTTGTCGAAGTCATGCCGCCGGATGAGATCAATACTGAAATCGCCCTCCGTTTGAATCGGGCAGAATCTCCAGCTATGCAAGTATGGTTGGAGGAAGCGGCGGAGTAGAAGCCTCCGCTTTCGGAAATCGTCTACTATATTCGGATTTAAAATGAGAGGAAAATAATTTATGAGCAATCTTTTCAGATTCATTCCTATTAGCCAACTAGCAAATAAATTTCCCGAAGGATCTTGGTGGGCGAAGTTTTACCAAGATTTTAGTGACGAGCAACTTGCCGCTTACTATGAAGGGGATTTGACGCTGCCTTCTCTTAATCTAGATTGGGAGCAACCTTTCCCGCAACAAAAAGAGGTAATCATCATTTTTATAGAAGGAAATTTTACTGTAGACAATCTTTATAATAAAGAAACGGATGGTGCCATAGGGCTTTTGGTGACCGGTAATATGAGTGCGAAAAATATAGCTGTAGGCGGTCAGGAAATTTATGTTTCGGGCAACCTGATGATTGAGGAAATATTATGCGGCTCCTACAATCATGGGGAAACGATTGTTAAAGGTGATCTCAGCGCTGCGGTTTTGGTTCAGGATGACGAGTACAGTTTCAAAGTGGACGGACATAAATCGATCGCCTGCTTAGTAAATGTGTGGGAGGGGGACGGCGTATTTCAGGAGCTTCCGGTAGACATTCATGAAGTGTTGATTGATGAAGTTTTTTTGGATATGGAAGAGGATGAGGAGGACTTTTCCTTTGGCACACTGGTGAACGTAATTAAAGAAGGCCGTTCTGCTCTAAAAAAAATAAAGGAATCCCCCGCTAGCAAGAAAGCTATTCATTTATATTTCACCCATAACACAATCAATGAAGAAAATATATTGAAGTTGACGCAGTGTATTTTAATGCCAAGTGACAAGCCTTCTTTTAATTTTCGGGAGCAAGACGTTTTTTTCAAAGTTCAACTGGAGCATATTGATGCTGACGGGGATGAGCGAGATCTTAGCGTTTATATGAATGATAACCGGCATCACTATTATATTTGGCTGGAGCAAGATCATTCTGTCGGTTTGTTGAAGAGAACCATAGAAGAAGGGTCTGAGTGGGAGGACATTACAGAAGAGTCTCAGGAACAACTAGCAGAGATTAGCGATTGCTGGACGATGTTGCTGACCTGCGTTAATATGGCTGAGCTTTATTTACGAAACATTGAGGTACAGTATGTGCAAGACATTTTGCAACACACTGTAATTCGGGAATTATATTCGGAAGTGGAGGAGAATGGCGGGTTCTGGGACGGCTCTAAATGTTACAGCTTCCGTCAAACGCATACGGACGAGGACGGAGACCTCCTACATGGTCGGATTGAAATCAGGACTCCAGATGAAGCGTATTATTTTTATACAGTGGACAATGGAACTTATGTTTCCCGGCATTATCAGCCGCCCGATCAATATGGCAAGCAGGACATGTCCTATTTGGATCTTAGGCGCTGGGAAGCATCAGAGCGGTATTTTACAAGATTCAAACAATTTATTACAGAGAAGATAGAGTCAGGTGTGAATAGTTAGATCTTGATATGCATTAGAGGAAAGGATGATAGAAATGCCAAATGATAGCCAAGCTGGTCCTTCAGCTGGTTCTGTTAGAGAAGTTGGTAGTTATCCTATCAACCTGACAGGTCCACGTAGTCATACTCTTGTCCTTAAGCCCGGTGTGGGCAGTCTATCCATGGGTCCGTCGCAATTGGGGAAAAAGGTTGACCTTCATGTCGCGTCTGATGCGCCTATCGATTGGACCGTATTCGATGTCTTTGCCACACCGGCTGGCTCTCCCTGGCCGCGATTTCTGCATTATACAGGCAGTGATTCAGGCTTCTTTGACTGGGCACAGAAACGTCCCATTGAAGAGATGACATGGACTCCGATCCTATCTGCGGACACGGTGGCGGACGCCAGTCAGTCCAATTTGCATGGCTTGCATGTCGAGTTGGAAGCATCCGGGAGGTCCCTTAGCCTAATACTTCCGAAGCAGCCTTTCCGCCTGAGTGTGTCCGGCGATCTATCACGCTTCTCGGCCACAGGTGATATGCCATCTTCTCTTACACTAGCACCGCGCACCGGCCGACGTAAGAATGATCCCCCTTTTTTGCTGCCCGATATGGGGGAGCTGCACCAGGTAACGAGCTTGACGCTACATAACGCACCGCTGGGACAGCCCATCTCGCTAGAGTGTCTAAACCGGTACCCAAACCTTAACTCACTGAGTTTGTGGGGAAACTTCTGCGACCTGAATTTATTAGCTCATCATACCCAGTTAACGAATCTGGAGCTGCGCTTCATGCCTGATCTGGGGGACTTGCCGACCTTGAACGAGTGGCCGTTGCTTGACAGATTCATCGCCTACAATGTCGAAGAAAGCGCTGGCAAGCGTCTAAAAAAGCAAATGAAAACTCGCGCTGAAACCCGTCCTTGGACCGACCATGCTTCAGTGAGCCAATTACGAAAGCCAGAGTGGTGGACGACCGAGTTTGGCCGCCCATTCTCCTCCTGGGCTAAACGTCTAGCCAAGCTGGCTAATGAAGCTTACAACGTTGCACAGGTAACCTTGTCCGAAGCCCGTAGCTTTGCTGAAGCCGAGGCCGCCATTACCGCTTTCACCGTACGCTTCAACAATCTTAAGGGCATCGAAACCACCGAACGAGAAGACCTTGGTGAAGCAGTATGGCAACTTAGCCAGTCTGACCACCTGATTGGCCAGCCTATCACAGAGGAGATGGCTCAACGCTGGTTCGATGCAGCACGCGATTACTAAATGAATTGAAAGTCACACCCCTAGAATAGAAATCGGAATGACCCAGAGGTTTGTCCAATGTCTATTCTAAGGGGTGCACTTCACTATACTGACGGGGTTTTGTTATACGATCATCCCCATTTCTCGGAGTCTATCTTTAATTTTCTTTAAACGAGCTTCTTTTTCGGTGTCTTCAGTTAATACCTCTACAGATGTTTCGTTATACTTCTTAATGATCCTCTTTAAAGTTAATTCTTTCATTTCCTTTTTACTGTGGATGGTAACATGAGGGACAGCTGTATAGGTTTCTATAGTCTTGGGATCTGCAGAAATTCGTTCTAGTAAACTAAGTAGAAGCACCAGTCTTTGCTGGCCCAACCTCGGAACTTGATATAGTTTTTTCCATGTGGAATTTAATAGATGTTCAAGATCTGTATATCCCTTCGAGTATAGAGCATTTATGAGGCCTGTTAAATTTGGACCCCGTTCTTCTGCATGCGCCACAGCAACAATACAAGCAATATTCTTAGAATAAAGATGCAACGGAAGTGGAGAAAAATGTATTAATGCCGCATTTCCGTCAATGATGTCAATCATGATGATATACCTCCAATAAAATATGTGTTCACTATACATGTTTAGTATTCTGGCAAGGTTTGAGTCAGCAGGGTGAATCTTCCTGACTTGTACAATCGATTGATTCACTCTGCATTATTAAACCCCAAGCTACTGATCATTTTCTGAACACCAGCAAAACCCATTACATAAGATCGTAGAATATGTAGCAGATATGATTCGCTTTGCTTCATAATCATTGCTAAGTAATGATATGATATAGGTATCAATTTTGTGGGGTGCACTGATATGGATTTCCGAATCAAAGAACTAGTTAATGCTACACAGCAAACCTATGGACTGGACAACTACTACTTACATACAAAAGAAATTTATCGCGAAGTTACGATGCTGGGAGAAACCGACTATTTGCTTAGTATGGAATGGTTTCCTTTTCACATTAAGGAATGGAAGGAAGATTATAATCCGGAAGGAACTGCAGTCATTACACTTGACTTGCTATCCTGTAACTATAAAAGTGTTATTTTTGTTGGAGGGAAATCTTATGCAAATCGAACACCATTCCATAACATTGAATTAAATGGCGTTATTCAGTGGATGGAAGCTGAAGTAGGGCTTGAATATGTTAAACAATTCTACCTATTGAAGGAAGAAAGAGGAGAATATTATTTTGCCGAATGTATAGACGGTATACCTATCTCTCCCGGCGGGCGAATGGAGTTACGCTTCGATGTGGAAGGTAGGATTATTTTTTATAGTGTCTATCGCCAGTTTCCTTCCAGTTCCCTTGTGCAAAAAGAGGATTATTCTCTCACGCTTCAAGCGGTAGAGGCACTGGCGAAAAACCAACTACAGCTTATAGAATATCCAGTGTACGAGATGAAGCATCTCCTGCCGATCTATGGGATAGAAGAAATCTACATTACAAATGATGGAACAACCACAATTCCATTTGAGATGATATCAGGAACGAGAGCACGACTGAATATTGATCAAGTAATGCAGTGGGAGCAAGCGGACACGAAACAGTTCGCAAGGATGGAGATCCGTCTGCAAGAAGTGGTTACAATCGAACAGGCAATAGCACGTGAGCCGCATCCAGATTCATTTTCAATCACAGACATAGAACAAGCCCAATGTATAACCGCAGTCGAAGTTGGTTTAAGCCAGCTCTATCCGGATGAGTCCGGACAATGGATATTGAAGACTTTACATCGGGAAAGAGGACATATTCAAGCGACATTGAGGATGAATGCGTCAAGTAATCGTATTTTTCAGCGTAAGCTTTTCCTGTTCATCGATACGAACAATTATAAGGTTATAAATTATATGGATAACAAGCTAATGCTCGATATGTTTGATGAATTCAAGAGCGAAGGTGAAATTGCTGTGAGCCATGACGAAGCTTATGATAAGCTCAAGGGATGGTTCGAATTAACACCCGTCTATGTATATGATCCTGGGCAGACGAAGTATGTGCTGTGCGGGAAGCTGGATTGTGATTATGCAGTGAAGGCTACTAGCGGAGATGTGGTAGAGTTGGGTAGTTTGGAATGATAGTGAAACCAGATTGATTTAGTCAAAAGATAACATCCGAAACTCATGTCCAAGAGACATGGGTTTTTCTTTATATAGTTGGATTTTCTTGCAGAAGGTGACTAATTTAAGACTTACTAAATTTTGTCCTTTTTTTAGGTCAGAAAGCTTTTTAACTAGATGCCAAAAATTTAGATTTACACGCAGAGAAATTCCGGTGAATAGCGTCAAATAGAAGTAGACGTTAGGAAAAAAGAAAGTTTCGTTAGGTACAATGGATGAAATGAGAGACAATAACCGTTTTAAGGATGGTGAAAAAGTTGGGTTTCAAAATACGTAAAAACACGGTGCAGTCTGTCTGGATGATGTGGGAAAAAGCTTTTGCGTTGCTTTCACATTTTCGAGGATCGCATAAGTCACGCTTTGGTATATGTACCGTGATGCTAAAAAAGCACCGGGGACAGCCTATTGTATGCCAAGACGCCACGGTCATCAATCAGGGAGAGTGGGTGGGAGAACTCCACCTCGACAATGAAAGAATCCTGAAGTTGATCCGGTCCGAAGGATCGGATCGTGCCGCACTGCAAACGGCTCGCATGCTGCGCAAATCAATGCAGCAAATCAACGAAGCCTTCGAATCGCAGTCCGAGTTCAGGCAGGTCAAGGCTTTATTGGGGATTACACTGCTCCATCGGGGATTAACGCACGGACTTGGCTTTGAACAACAAAATATAAAGTCCGGCGTTTTCGAACGCATCACCACCATCTATCTTCGATTGCTGCTGTCTGCCATGCATCCTGAAGGGAGACAAAGAATCAATCGGCGAACAGAGCAACTGGTCCCGATGTTACTGATCCATTCACGCGCCTCACTGAAAAATCGATTTTCACCCGGACAGAACTACTCTGGATAGGTCTTATGCTTGTTATAAGGAGGTGTAATCATACTTACATATCTGATAGGAGGAATACTATGTGCCGCTACTCTTTACATGTTTATTCCAAGTTTGATTACGCGAGTGAGCGGCTTTGGTGTTTTTCGCAAAGGAACGGTAGAAAAACAGGTGGCATTCACTTTTGATGATGGGCCACATCCGAAATATACGCCGGAATTGCTGGATTTATTGAAGTTACATCAAGTGAAGGCTACTTTTTTCGTGCTTGGAGCGCGAGCGGAGCAGTATCCAGATCTGATCAGAAGGATGGATCGGGAAGGCCATCAGATTGGCATCCATAATTACTGCCATACCTCTAATTGGCTGATGCTGCCCAGTACAATTAGGCGAGAACATCTGGAACGCTCCGCTGATATTATAGAGTCTATTGTCGGAATCAGACCCAATCATTACCGTCCACCCTGGGGATTAATCAATCTATTTGATTTCTTTCGGCACAAGCAGTATCGAATTGTTCTATGGTCGCTGAAGGCGAGTGACTGGAACATCCGGGCCTGTCAAACCCGGATGCAGGCCATTTTATTAGGTGGAATCACCGATGGCTCCGTTGTTTTACTTCACGACAGCGGAGAGACTGCGGGCGCGGACCGGCATGCTCCTTATTTTATGCTGCAAGCTTTAGAAGAAGTGCTAAACCAACTACAGGCAAGAAACTTGCAATTTGTTAGGCTTGATGAAATGTCTTGACGTATTCCAGTGATTTGTTATTAAGACTTAAATTGTTTGCGGAAGCAGAGCGGCGAGATGCCCATTATTAATTTGAAGGTTCGTCCAAAGTGGGAAGTGTTATCGAACCCAACCATTCCCGCAATTTCAGTAACATTAAAAGAAGAGCCAACCAGCAAATCACGCGCTTTTTTAATGCGGATGTTATTGATATATTCAATGAAGCTGAACCCGGTGGATTCTTTAAAAGTACGGCAAAGGTAGGAAGAGCTTATTTCGAATTGCCGTGAAATCTCACAGAGCTTAAGCGGTTCCATATAATGTTGATTTACATAATTAACGATGTCCAGGACTTTCTTATGTGTACGATTGGATTCTACAAATGAAGCTACGCGGCTGTCAAATAGTTTACGATTAAGATAGAGAAGCAGCTCCACCAATAATATTTGTTGGTACTGTTCATATCCGCGGGCTTGCTTCTTCCCCTCCTGGATCATTTTCTGAAAAAGCTGTTCGATGAAATATTGATCCATCCCGGTCATCTTCAAAGCGCGGTAATCACTTTTGAACAATTCGAGCAGTTCCTCACATTGACTGCCGGTGCAGAAATGCTGCAGGAATTCTTTTTTAAACAGGAGTGTAACCCGTTCATACATATTGCAGCCGGAATTGACCAGTTTGTGCATTTCGTGAATATCCATAAATAGCAGTGTTCCGCCCGCAACCTGGTAAGTTCTGTCCCCTATAAAATAATAAAAATCCCCGGATATTAAATACAGAATCTCATATGCATCATGATAGTGTCTTGAAGGCATGCTGGTGTATACCTGTTTCTTGCGGCTGATGTCAAAAAGAGTAGACTCATAAAATACCGGTTTCATTCAGCACCTCCTAAGAGGATTGTAGACTTAATCTATGGTTTGTAGCAACATATGTATAAAAATTAATATTTACAAGAAAATACGTGCTGTTTGGACAAAGTTTTTGAGATAAGCTTAAATTGAATTACCAAGTGTTGGAAAAAGGAGGGCTGTCATGCTCAGATAGGTTAGGGATAAGGTTCACTGCCACTAAAAGTTAAAGCGCTTAAACTATTCAATTAAAGGAGAGATTGCTGTGCTAAATTCAACGAAGAGTAAGGTTTCCAAGAAGATGAAATTTTCATTGATGATTCTGCTCAGTTTTTCAATGATTTTTTCTTATGGCTGTCTGTCCAAAACATCTCAACAGAAAAGTTATGCGGCAGGGAACCCTGATTCTAATTTCTCACCGGCAACACTTCAATTCTTGCGTGACAACACAGGTCTGGATGGTGAGCAGTGGAACAATATTATGATGCTTGTCAACAAACCGGAGCAGGACGATCTGAACTGGATCAATTTTTACGGATATTGTGAAGATATTGATGATGACCGCGGGTATACGATTGGAATATTCGGTGCGACTACAGGCGGCTCAAATGATACCGGTCCCGACGGTCCGGATCTGTTCAAGGCATATGACGCTGCCAAAGGCGCGAGTAATCCTTCGGTTAAAGGCGCATTGGCCCGGATCGGTGTTAAGGGTTCGATGAAAGGGAAGATCCTCGAAATCAATGAAAGCGAAGAGAGCTTTTGTAGAAAAATCGGCAATTTGCAAAATGATCCCGAGTGGAGAGAGGCTATGTGGAAAACGTTCTACAATATCTATATTAAATACAGTGTGGAGCAGGCCCGCAAACGCGGCTTTAACTCGGCATTAACTATTGGTTCCTTCGTGGATGCAGCGCTGAACCATGGAGCTACCGGCGGCTCCGAGACCCTTCAAGGGCTTTTGGGTAAATCCGGAAGCAGCACGGATGAGAAGACTTTTATGACCAAATTTTATAAAGAACGGACCAAGATTGTGGATACTAATGAGTACAACTCTCCGCCTAACGGCAAGAACCGTGTGAAGCAGTGGAGCAATTTGCTGAACATGGGAGAGACAGACCTGAAGGGTGCAGATTCGGCAATCCTTCAAGTCACTGACTGGGAACTCCAATAACCGGAAGGTAAGGGCAGAACCGCCGTTCTTCTCGGAGACGGCGGTTCGATGATAAGTGAGATTAAGGAAGAGGGAGATGGGCTGAATGGATAACAACCAATCTTATCTCAAAAATAGATTTTACAAGGTAATCAGTCTAATGGTTATAGGTTTGCTGCTTGCCGTGGAATTGACCGGTTTTGTCTCAGCAGGAAGGGAAGAAATTGAGGAAGACCTTGTAAGTGAAGCAACTGCAGTTCAGGAAACGATTGCCCAGTGGATTTTTAAAGACAAAGGCGAAAACGGTGTATTTCCGGCTACCGGCGGGGTATATCAGACGTCTTCATCCATTCGTGATGTAGGAACTAATACGGATGCGTACACCTATGAGTCAAGTGAGAACAGCGTACGCAACCAGGGCTGGCATGAAGGAACGGGCCTAAAATACTGGCTTGCCACGCTTTCTACCCAAGGCTTCGAAGGGATCTTCCTCTCTTCACAGCAAACCTCTTCAAGTACAGGACCTAGGGATTTCAAGGTGCAATACAGTAAAGATCAACAGGAATGGATAGATGTTACGGGCGGCAACCTTGTTCTAGCCCAGAACAATTTTAATTGTTCCAATAATTCCTGCAAATTAACTAACCTCGCTTTGCCTGCCGGAACAAACAATCAAGATGTACTCTATATCCGCTGGGTGGTAAACTCTGCGAAAAGCGTAAGCGGGGGAACGGTGTCCAGCTCAGGCTCAAGCAGAATCAAAGATGTGATAATTAAAGGAACACGCAGCAGCGGCGAACCTGGGGACACTCCCACACTTGAGGTAAGCAAAACTCCCGCTTCAGGGGCTGCAGATGTTCCCCTTAACGCAGAGATCACCGTGAAGTTTAACAAAGCCATCAGTCTCGACAGTAGTTATCAAGTTGTAATCACAGAAAACAATCTTCCTCTTACCAACATTTCTGCTTCACTCCTCGGTCAAGACACAGTCAAAGTCAGCCACCCTAATTTCACTGCCGGCAAAACTTACAACGTGACCGTCCCTAAAGAGCTTGTTAAGGGGACTACGGATGGCCGTACACCTGAGAACGATATTACCTGGAGCTTTAAGACGAAGTCTCCGGATACCGGCATCAAAACTCCAACGCTGCTGAACATGACTTTTAATGGAGACCCGAAGACAAGTATTGCCTTTGACTGGTATACAGCTGAAACCGTCAGAGGTACAGTAGTGCAAGTAGTGGAGGCCGCCAATGTGGGAGGAAGCGAGTTCCCGGAACAACTGGCAGCTTCTTATGAGGGCAGCGCAACAGTTATTGAAACCTTAATGACATCAGGAGACAGAAGCTCCAAAAAGTATAAAAAGTTCGCCAGCCACAAGGTTATTGCAAGCGGTCTTAAGCCTGGAACTAAGTATATCTACCGGGCCGGTAACGGTGATGCGGACGGCTGGAGCGAGGCGGGTTCTTTTACCACGGACAAGGCGGATAATCAGGATTTCCATTTCCTCTATGTAACCGACACCCAAGGCTCAAGTAAATCGAATTTCGATCTGTGGCAGGATACTTTTAAGAAAGCTATTGAGAAAACGGTAGATCCCAAGTTTGTTCTTCTTACAGGGGATCTAACGGATGACGGTGATCTGGAGCAGCTGTGGCAGTGGTTCTTAGGTGTGCCGAAAAAAGAATTTGCCAATGTGCCATTTGCACCGATTATCGGCAACCATGAGATAGAGGATTATCCGAATAACAACTTCTATAACCATTTTAATCTTCCAAAAGATGTCGGGACGGGCGCTCATGACGGGTCGGTATATGCTTTCGAATACGGCGATGCCCTGTTTATGCAGATCAATTCCCAGTACGAAGGGGAGGTCAAGCCGTATAAAGCGGATATTCAGTTCACGAAGCAATTGGAATGGATGCGGAATCAAGTGGCAAAGACCGACAAGAAGTGGAAATTCGTCTCGATGCATAAGGGAGCGTATTCTTCAGGGGATAATGCTTCAGCAGAAAGCGACCGGGTAGAATTTTACCGGAAATATCTAATTCCTGTATTTGATGAGCTGGGTGTGGATATGGTGTTTGAGGGACATGACCATAATGTATATGAGGTCTTTTCAAATGCTGAACAACGTTCCGATTAAGAATGTTATTACCGATGAGCAAGGAAATGTGCTGAATCCCAAAGGGACCGTGTATCTGATGGGCAACTCGGCCGCTTCGAAATTTTATGCCATTAATCCAGATGCAGACACTTTTTTTGCAGCAAAAAACGACCAGCCCAATAAGAAAATGTTCGTGGATGTTTCCATTACAAGCGACGTGCTGAAATTCACATCCTACACAGCTGTTAAAGATAAACCTCTTGCCGTCTATGATGCTTACAGTATTAAACGGACTGACGTCAAACCCGGCATTGTAGAAAATCCAAGTGCAGTAAGACAGTCAGGGAACCGTGCAGTTCTTTCGTGGAAAGCGCCAGCAAATAGCTCTGAGCCTGTGCGAGGTTACCGGATTTACGAGAATAATGATAAAGTCAGCACAAATTGGAGCGTGTATGTGCCGACGGTAAGCGGTCAGACGAGTTACAGTTATACATTAAACGGCATAGATTCTGCTAAAGCCTACAATTTCGTGATTAAAGCAGTGGGGACAAGAAATAACTCGCTTCCAGCAGAGGCAGGAATGCAATGAATGGATAGAGGAGGCGTTGACGGAGCTTAGGCATCCGTTAACGTCTTTTTTCATAGTTGTTGAAGCTGTCCATTCCTCCTAGGGTAACTCCTCCAAAAGATAGCTTCACTTTTTACCAGATCATGAGCAGAATCGGCAAGAGGGTTTGGGGTGGGTCCTACGAAACCTAGAATTGGGATGATAAATTTAAGTGCCATCCATACATAGACACCAGGTAAGCCGTGAATCAAAAATACGCAGATCCATGACAGTAAAGCTGTAGCCAACATTGTACTACCTAAATACCCGAATGTTTGAGTTATTTTTTTCATATTCGCTCCTAACGTATAAGAAAGCGTCTAATAGGTAGATGAATATAACTGGAAAATCACTTCGGCTGCTAACATATCCGAGGCTCGACTCGGTGATTTAGATAATACCACCGTAGGGAAATCTGAAAAACAATCATTTGTGCAACTGTATTTGTCTTGTACCGTTCTTTGAAGTTAGTAATAGACTATATCAATCTCAGAGAAGGAGTTGATTTAGTTGGCTAACAGTGATATACGTCTTACTCTTTGGTCGGGTACTAATTTTACCAATCGCCGGATTCGATTCAGACGTGGGGGAGTTGCGGTTCGTGATCTTGGAGCGTTTCGGTTTAACAACGTTCTCTCGAGTTTCCGTCTCAGAAATGTTGTGCAGAGCTCTCAAGTAACGCTTGTACTATTTTCGCGAATTAACTTTCAGGGATCGTTCCGTGTATTCCGTGGCAGCCAAAACGTAGCGAACTTGAATAATTTTAACTTTAACAATGTCACATCTTCGTTGATATTGGTAGGCCGTATCCTTACAAGCTCCGAAATTTCCCAAATTCAAAGCACGGGTAGAGCGCCTCGAGATGTCCTCGTAATAAGACAATAATAATGCAAAGGGTGCCCCTAGGGCGCCCCTTTTTTACAAATATCAGTAGCACAGGTCAAGACAAAATATGCATAGAATTTAATATAAAATAAGAGAATAGGTGCTGCTCCCGCAAACAATCCTCCTTTAAACTAGTAACGTACTTAACAAAATCTGCTAGAGGAGGATTCAAATGCGCAAAAAGGTTACCGGGAGAATTTGCAGTACAGTTATGGTTTGCAGTCTGCTTGCAGCAGGCAACGGAACATCCTACGCCAATAACTCTGATGCTCCTACCAACAAATCGGTCAAAAACGTAATCCTGTTTATTACGGATGGGATGAGCTTATCCGATGTGAACTTGGCCAGATGGTATCAGGGAGGTCAGGCGCTTGCGATGGATAAGTATTTCAGCGGGCTGGTGAGAACCTATTCTACGGATTCACTGACCACAGATTCCGCTGCCGGAGCTACGGCTTATGCCACAGGCCATAAGGTTAAGAGTGAGACGGTATCCATACTTCCAGACCGAATAACGATGCCTTTCGTAAGCGCAGTTAAACCAGAGGACATGAACAAACCTCTGCCTACCCTTATGGATGCAGCGAGAATGGCAGGGAAAAGTACAGGAACGGTATTCACTTGTGAATTAACGGATGCGACACCGGCTACATTTTTAAGTCATGCATACACGCGTGACAATGCGCAGTCTATTGCAGAACAGATGGTCTATAGTGGTGTAGATGTTCTACTTGGGGGCGGTTCCGGGTATTTGGTACCCGGCAAAGAAGACATTAACCGCAAGGACGGAGAAGATTTAACCAAAATCCTGAAATCAAATGGGTATGAATACGTAACGGATAAAGCAGGTTTAATGAATTCTAAAACGAATAAAATCTGGGGACTATTCAACCCCGAAGCACTGGATGCTGATTTTGACCTGAACCCGCAAAAGCAACCGAGCCTTGCCGAAATGACCAATGTAGCGATAGAGAAGTTGTCACAGAACGAGAATGGTTTTATTCTGATGGTCGAAGCAAGCCAGATTGACTGGTATGGTCATGATAACGATCCAGTGGGGATTATGAGTGAGACCTTAGCGTTTGATAAAGCCTTCAAAGCCGCTGTTGATTTTGCAGAAAAGGACGGGAATACAGCAGTCTTATCGGTTTCGGATCATGCTACCGGCGGGCTCAATATGACGAACTATGATTCTACCAAAGATCTAATCTCCGTGCTGAAGAAAGCGAAGCACACCAGTTATTACATTGAAGGCAGTATTAATGAGAGCAATTTCAAAAAGGTCCTTGCGGATAATTATGGACTTAGTGATCTAACCAAATAAGAAGCGGATCAAGTCAGATTGGGAATGCAGGATAACCTTTCGCCAGTCATCGGTAAAATTTTGGGGGATAAAATAGGTGTAACCTTCTCTACGGATGATCACACATCGGAAGAAGTTGGATTGTTCGCCTACCATCCGGCTAATTTTAAACCGACCGATTTCATGAACAGCGGTGTAATCCAGAATACGGATGTGAATAAGTATATTCAAGAAGTGACCGGACTCAATCTGGCGCAGCTTCAGGATACACTGTACGTATCCAGTGATAAATTCAAGGCCAAAGGAGCTACGATTACCCTAGATAAGACCGATAAGACTAATCCGGTGGTTGTAGTGAAAAAAGCAGGCCAAGTTCTCAAGCTGCCTATAGATAAAAATATCGCCATTCAGGATGGCAAAACAACGAAACTAAATGTGCTGACAGTAATGATTAAAGATAAAGTGTGGATTTCGCAGGATGCTTTGGACTTAATTCTCTAATTCTTAAAGTTCATGTTGTGATCTGTCGCCTAAAAGTTAAAGCGCTTAAACTTGAGAACCCCTTTTTAAAAGGGGTTTTTGGGTTTAGATAAGAAATTTCGACTTGAATTGAGGCGAGGAAAGCGAAGCTTTTATCGTTTTATTGCAGGCTTTGTTCCATAGGTCATCAAGCGCCAAACCTTTTCTAAAGGGCCCATGGAAAAAAACTTGAACCAAATGGTGCTAAAAATGATTTGAATCATATAAATCAGAACTGCGATGTAGAGAATATCTTTTGGTGAAACGACTTCGAGACCTATCATTGAAATGATTGCCGTCCCTATAATGCTTTGTGCTACATAATTTGTAAACGCCATTTGACCCACCCGTGATATGGGTTTCAGGAATTTCACCATTTGTTTATTTTCTAATAGTAGAAATAATGTTGTTAAGTAGAACAAAGTGGTTGGGAGAGATCCTAAGCCCGTAACTGAATCTACATTGCTGTTCCCATTTTGAGAAGCGTTCCAAATCCATAGTGAAAAACCAATGAACAACAGAAATGATACCATTTGAATCCATCTAATGGGTCTTGTTAATTCTTGTATGTGTGTCAGCCAACCTGACTTTGCGGTTAAAAAACCAGCTAAAAACATAATAAAGATTTGTATAGCGTCATTAGAAAAAATATCAAGAATAGATGAGATTGCCCCTTGAGAAGGCAGGAATATTTTTACCACTAAGGAAATGATGTAAATGGATGTCATACCCATAAGCCACTTTTTAAGTGTAGAAACCGTTGTGTGATAAAAAGGGATCAGAAACAATCCGATAATGGCATATGCGGGCAGAATGGTTCCCCAAAAGATAAATACATGAATGATTCCCAGCAGCAAAAGGATTAGTAAACGTCTAGCCATACGCCATCTGGGTTTATCTCCCCGGCTTTCGGCTCTTGAGGCGAAAATGTATAGACCTACACCAAATAGGAATGAAAAAATAGAAAAGAACTTTTTTTGTACGAAGATGATTATCAAGCTATGGATGATTCCATTAATGCCACTATAGTCTGGTAAGGGATCTCCTTCCATAATAACTTTAAAGGCTCCAACATTTATAAGCAGAATGCCAAAAAGAGCAAGTCCGCGAATGATGTCGAGTGAAATGATTCTTTCTTTTTGCGAGATGGAGGGATTCATTAATAGTGCTCCTTTGAAAATATTTTTATTTGCCTAGGAGTCAGTATAAGTTGCGAACCTTACATTAAATTGATGCCAACATTACAGGATCCTTAAATTTGATAAAATGTTCCAACTCCAGTTGAATTAGAATCAGTTTTATGGTTAATATGAATACTAAATCATTTTGGGGTGTGAACTAGAAATGTCAGCATATACTCAACCGATCTTTGTGGCAGCGATCTTTTTTGTGGTTTTAGCATTTGCCTTATTTATCCCATGGCTCATTTATACCTATAGAAAATATAATTACCTTCCCTTTTCTACCACGTTAATTTCGTTTTCGTTTATCTTTTACTTTCTAGCAGCGTTATTTTTAGTATTGTTGCCGTTGCCGGAAATACGTAACACTTGTTCTCTTCAAAAACCGGGTACACAACATTATTCACTTATGCCATTTCAATTTATAGTGGGCACCTTTGGAAATAGTGGCATCGTGTTATCACAGCCTGCAACTTATAGGCTATTATTTAGCCAACCCTCATTCTATCAAGCGTTTTTTAATTTCTTACTATTATTACCTTTTGGTGTTTATCTGCGATACTTTTTTCAAGATAAGAAATATTGGAAGAAAGCTCTAGGCTTCACGTTCTTATTAACTTTATTTTATGAGATAACACAGGTAACCGGCATTTACGGGATTTATAATTGCCCTTATCGTATTTTTGATGTGGATGATTTATTGTTAAATACTACTGGCGGTGTACTGGGGTTCTTTATTGCTCCAGCTGTGTTGGCGTTATTCCCGTCAAAAAAGAAAATTAAGGAGAAAGCGGAAAGATTATTAGCGCTTGATGAAGTAAGAGGGATGTCTGTGTTACTGGCTGTTATTATTGATCTATTTATCAGCAACCTAGTAGTTAAAGTTGTGTTGAGTATGACCAACGTTAATATGGTTAGTGAATTTATTGCGAGCACCATTACACTTTCTGTAACCTTTTTTATTATTCCGATGATTTGGAATGGATCGACAATCGGTACGAAAATAATGCGTTATCGCTATGACAGTAAAATAAGTCGAGTGGAAACGAACAAGCGATTATTTAAACGCTTTGGTGCCATTTACGCGATGTACTTCATAACAGTCATTGCGAAAACGTTGAATAATGTGGAAATATCAATGGATTCTCCATTTTATAAGGCATCTATATTCTTAACGCTAGGTGCTGGATTGACCTCTCTCATTTTAACGATCGTATTGTTCGTTCATGTTATATTAGTCGTGTTTGGCAAACAAAAACGCCGCTTTTACTTTGATGAAGCTTCTGATTTATATACAACCAGAAAAAAATGAATGCTATTCAATAGCAAAGGGATACTCCGTAGTCTTAAATGGCTACAGGGTATCTTTTTTTTGTAGATTTAAGCTTGTTGTAAGGTTGGCATGAATTTGCTGTAAGGTTCGGTGCCTATAGTATAAGTATCAGCAAATTATGAGGTGAAATGAATGGAACCATTATTAAAAGTAGAAAACGTAAAAAAAGTGTACGGGAAGTTAAGTGCTGCTTACACAGCGTTGGAAAACGTGTCTTTTGACATTCATGAAGGTGAGTTTGTAGGGATTATGGGACCTTCCGGAGCGGGAAAATCAACCTTGCTAAATTTGTTAGCAACCATAGATTCTCCAACAGAAGGAAAGATATATATGAAGAACAAGAGTATTCATGATCTGAAGGAAGCAGCTTTGTCAGACTTCCGGCGTGAACATCTCGGGTTCATCTTTCAAGATTACAATTTACTCGATTCCTTGACGGTAAAGGAGAACATATTGCTTCCCCTGGCGATTGCTAAAATTCCAGCGAAGAAAATTAATCACCTTGTGACTCAGATCTCTAAAGTATTTGGGATTGAAGATTTACTGGGGAAATATCCTTACCAAATCTCTGGGGGTCAAAAGCAAAGAACCGCTGCGGCTAGAGCGCTCGTGACAGAGCCAGCACTGATTTTGGCTGATGAACCAACAGGTGCACTTGACTCTAAATCAGCAACAGATTTATTGGAAAGCTTAAGTACTTTAAATGAAAATAACAATTCGACCATTATGATGGTGACCCATGATGCCTTTGCCGCAAGCTTCTGCCGCCGGATCATTTTCATCAAGGATGGTTCATTTTCAACAGAAATCTATCGTCGTGATCAGACACGCAAAGCCTTCTTCCAAGAGATCTTAGATGTTCATGCGGCCATTGGGGGTGAGGTAGATGACGTTATTTAGTCTAGCAAGAAAAAATATAGCCAGAAACTTCTCGCAATATTTTTTATACATCGCATCGATGGTGTTTAGTATCATCATTTACTTTACATTTGTGACCTTAAAATATAGTGATACGATAGCAGAACAGACGGCTTCATCCCAAAAACTGGGTTCCCTAATGAGTGGGGCGGCAGTCATTCTTATCTTTTTCGTGTTCATATTTATAGCTTATTCCAATTCTTTTTTTATGAAAAAACGTAAAAAAGAAGTCGCACTGTATGCGTTGCTAGGGGTACGTAATCGTCAAATAGGCTTTATGCTCTTTTTCGAAAATTTATTGTTAGGATTATTCTCTTTAGTAGTAGGAATTGTACTTGGGTTCCTATGTTCAAAAGGATTTATGACGATTTTAATTCATTTAATGGGTTATGACGTTGTAGCACCCTTTACATTTTCAGCGGCGGCAGCGATGAACACGGCTATCGTATTTCTAGTTATATTCTTAGTAACATCGTTTCAAGGCTATCGCTTGATCTATCAATTTAAGCTGATTGATTTATTTCATGCTTCCAAAAAGGGAGAAGTGGCGCCTAAACCATCTATGATAGTAGCTGTTCTTGGAGTGTTACTCATTGTCTTGGGCTATTGGCTTGCAATGCAGGACCTTTTCACTTCTAAGGTATGGGCAAAAATCGGATTTCTCATGACCGTATTAATTATTTTAACAACGGTAATTGTGGGTACATTTTTATTGTTCCACAGTGTGACTGGCTTTGTGTTAGCAATGATTAAGAAAAATGAAAGGTGGCTTTGGAAAGGCCTTCATGTCATTACTATTTCGCAGCTGCTCTATCGTATTCGTGGGAACGCACGTACATTAACTGTGATTGCCGTGTTGAGTGCTACGACAGTAACTGCCGGTGGAGCGGTCTATGGCCTTTATTACAATACGAATGACTCGGCGAAAACGATTAATCCGAATACCTTTATGTATCAATTAACAGATGCAGAAATGGATAAACAAGTAAGTGCTGTACTGCCAGCTACAAAATACGATGAAAATATCGAAACGCTATCCATTACGTTTCATACGAAAGAATTAAACTCGCCATCCTCGTTCGATAGCTCTGATAAAAGAGGGTATACAGTTATCAATGAAAAAACATACAACAACTTAGCAAATGTACAGCATAAAGAAAAATTAAATGTAAAGGATGGCTACGCGGTTATTTTAGATATCGGATATAACAAAAGGTTCTCACCTATGTATACAGGAAAAACTATAACAACAGGCAACGGCCATCCACTCACATTCCAAAGCTTTAAAACACAAACCGTATTAAATGCAGGTACAGCAGGTATAACAGTTGTAGTCTCGGATGAACAGTATAAAGTATTACGGAATGATGGAGAAGTGCTACGCTATCGTGTTCTTGGGGTAGAGGATGCCTCTGTGGATTTATCTGCAAAAATTGCAAACCAATTACCTGAAGAAGCGCTATTTTCAAGCAGGCCTCAAGATTACCAAACAAGCTTGGAAAGTGTGGGTTCTCTACTTTTTATAGGAAGTTTCCTTGGACTCGTATTTCTGGCTGCAACAGGCAGTATCATTTACTTTAAAGTTTTAACTGAGGCAGAAGAAGATAAAGCACAGTACAATATGCTGCATAAAATGGGTGTCAGTGCAAAAGAAATGCGGAAATCCATTGCGTCACAGGTATTCGTTATCTTTGTTGTACCGCTTATAGTAGGGTTATTGCATAGTGTAGTGGCTTTAAAAGCATTCTCTAGTCTACTGATGATAGATTTAGCAAAGCCAGTGTTGCTCTGGATGATTGCTTATACCGTAATTTACGGGTTGTATTATTTCTTAACCGTAGCTTCATACAATCGTATTATCACACTAAATAATAGAACAGAAGGATGATTGAGATGAGAAAATTTCTAATTACTATGGGTATTTTGTTTGTTATTGGGGTTGTAGGTGTCTTTGCTCTAGCAAAGATTGATTTCAATCGCATGAATGCCGAAAATTACTATTTACAAATTACAGAGGATGGGAAACCCCATGAATATAAACTGAGTGATGGTACAGTGATGACTTCCTATTCCTATACACTAGAAGCTACAAATGCCAAAGGTAATACAATTCCACTGGAATTTAATGCACAAAAAAATCTTCGTAAAGGCGCCTACTTAAAAATGTATGTAAAAAAAGGTGATCAAGTCTCCTCATATGATGAAGTGAAGGTAGAGGATATTCCGCTAAAAGCAATAAAAAACTAATAAATTGAAGAAGGGCTGTCTCCAATAAAGGTAATGGAGCACAGCCCTTTTCTCTGCCTAATGAGTAAGTAAGGCATTTGTATTATAAAAGTATAGTAATGGTGGTTCCGGTATTCTCAATGCTCGTCATATCGAGTTTCCCCTCATGAGCCCAAATAATGTCTCTTGCGATGGCCATTCCTAAACCAGTACCATGCTTACTCGTTGTGTTTGTACCCCGATAGTAGCGTTCGAAAATCTGTTCCAGATCTTTAGCTGGAATTCCATGACCATTATCAGAAATCAAAATTCGGGTATGAGATTCTGGACCTGTATCCACTCGAATCTTCACCACGACATTTTCATCGTTATGCACCAGCGCGTTGTAGATCAAGTTAAGGATCGCTCGTTTTAGTAACTTCTTATCTACTTTATGCATTGCTTTAGCCACATTCGCCTCAAACTCTATCTGCCGTTCACCAAAGGTCGGGTCATTTAAAAGTTCAATCGTCATTTCTCGTAGAAACTGAACGAGATTCACCTCTTCAAATTGCAGGGATAGCTGGTGATTACGCAAACGTGTCGTTAAATTGAGGTCATCTAACAGATCTTTCATATACATCGATTTACTCTTGATAATTGACGTGTATTCCTGTAATTCTTGGGCTGTTAAATCTGTGGCACTGTCGTTAATAAATTCTGCATAACCTTGAATAGAAGCAAGTGGTGTCTTCATGTCATGTGAAACATTGCTAATCCATTCCTCACGCATTTGATCGAGACGTTTACGTTCCTCTTCATGTCGATCGAGCTTTTCAGATAGTTCATTCATATTACGAAAAACATCTTCATAAACACCTTTGGGAGTAGGCATTTTCTTAAAACGTCGTTCCCTGAGCTGTTGAATACCCTCTATTAATGTATGAAGGGGTGCAGTTAACTTTTTCCCAAATAGAAATCCAATGAGGATTACAATAAGCACATCAACGATTAAAAAAATGAAAAGAAAAACATTAACATCTTTGAAAATTTTAGCGTAGTCATAGGTCATTACGTACCGGCCTATTTTTGGATTATTAATCCCTAAAAAGTAACTGAAATTTTGGGCTTCGCTGACAAAAACCGTCGTGCGTGCATCTAATTCTTTATATTTATACATTTGTACAATTTCAATAGGAGAATACTCTGTTTTCAATTCTTCAGGGGTATAAAAGGCAGCTGCTTGCTCCCCTTGGTCATTCAAGAATTGTACCCAGGCGCTCATTTCTTGTAGTTTTTTGAGACCTTCTTCATTCACAACAGGTTTGCCGGCCTGTAATTCTACGTATTGTGAAAAGGTCCGGCTAAAGGTTTCTGCAGATGCTTCTTCAGTGCCAAAGTTATTATTATTTACCTTTATAACGAATAAGGAAAGGAACAAAATCGCGTTTACAATACCAACGATCACAACAATAGTCATAACCGATCTTAAAAAGCGGAGTGTCAATTTCCATTTCAACTAGTCTCACTCCTTGGTATTTAATTTATAACCTAACCCTTTAACCGTCAAAATAAAGGAAGGATTTGAAGGGTCGGCCTCAATTTTTTCGCGTAAGCGCCGAATATGTACCATCACTGTATTATCGGAACCAAAAAAGTCCTCACCCCACGCCTGTCCAAACAAGGTTTCTTTGCTTAGAATCTGATTGGGATGATGCATAAAACAGCTCATTAAACCGACTTCTTTGGCGGTTAGCACGAGGACCTCGCCATTCTTTTTTAATTCTGTCTCATTGGCACTAAGCTCAAAGGGGCCAGCTTGTAAGCTTTTCGGAGCTTTTTTTTCTTCTGTAAAGCCAGCTCTTCTCAGTTGTGCCTTTACCCGATAAGCGACTTCTTTCGGACTGAACGGTTTAGTAATATAATCATCGCCACCTATCGCCAGTCCTAACAGCTTATTAATTTCCTCGTCTTTTGCAGACATAAATAAGATGGGTGCATTTGATGTTTCCCGAATTTTTCTGCATAAGTCATATCCTTCTCCATCTGGGAGCATAATATCTAGCAATATAAGCTCAGGATTATACTCCTGAAACTTGTCCCAACCCTCTGCAACGGTCCCGGCAGTTACAACGTCTGGAACACCTTCTTTATGTAAAACAGCCTTCATCAGACGCGCTAAATCATCTTCATCGTCTATGATTAATACCCATTTACGACTTGCCATTTATTTCCCTCCAAATCCGTCTTTATGTACATTATTACATTATAAAGAACTCTTTATTTCTTGCGCAAAAAAATCGCAAAAGAAAGGCTTGCATGAAGATGGATATTACTTAGACGAACATAGCAAAGCAATATTCGGTCATTTATTAAAATTCATTCTAGATATAGTCAAATCAGGTAAGGAGGAGAAATTGTTACGCCCCCTGCCTTCCATGGCATTGATCTGCATGGCCCTTTGAAGATGTTCGCTAAAATGATGGAAGAAGGTGAGTTACTGTATTCGCTTGAGCTCGAAGAAGAACTTGCAGACAGCTTTTGGAATGCCATTAGATTGCAGCGACTTGCAAGGAGTGCAAGCAGCCTTAACAGGAACAACTGCAACCAATGCTGATTTGCAGAATATTTCACAGGATGACTTTGTACGTACAGCCGTGATTATGCTGGTCAGAATCATAATTGTGCTAATAGTCATTACGCGCTCTGTGTCCAGTTCTCTGTTCATTATTGCTTCCTTGGTGCTAGTGTACTTACTTCTCTTGGAATCAGTGAAATCTTGAGCGGGATCGTTTCATTTTTCAGCTTCATTATGATTGCAGCCCTGGGCGTTGATTACAGCATATTCCTGATGATGCGGTATAACGAGCTTGAAGGGGATGTTGGATCACCTGCGCCGCGTTGATTCCTTCGGGTAACGACACTTATACAGGTAGCATTCGTATTAATCATTGCACTATTATTACTAAGTGTAGCGGCCATGCCGGTGTTCTTGACTACATTAAAGCAGCTTGCTAGCAAATTAAATGGTTCAAGTACGGTGCTACATCACAGGATGTAGTTGACAAATTGAGTCATATTTAGACGGCAGTGAAATTTAAAAATACATGCGTATTACGTATGCTGAGAACAATAGAAAGAATCTTCGGGGACCTTTGTGGTCCCTTGTTTCACCATATCAGAAAGTATATAATTATCGACTATACCTTACAACTTTATTACGCTATAATCAACGTAAAGTCACCAGATGTCCTAAGAGTAGGATGATTTTAATAGATTAATTAATATTAGCTTTGATATGCCGAAACGTATTTTGTTATTGAAATAGGTTGTTTATATTGTTTATGATATTAATAAAGGTGTTAATTAAATCTAGAGTAGGTAGATTATGAGTCTAAATGACAACGTATTAATTAAAATTCGTGATATGCGAGAGAGTTTTACACCAGTTGAACGATTGGTTGGAGATTACATTTTAGAAAATACGGAAGAGATCCCTCATTTGTCGATTAAGGAATTGGCTCAATCGAGTAAGACAAGCGATGCATCTGTCCTTCGTTTCTGTAAGACGATGGGTTACAGCGGATACCGCAATTTTATTGTGAGTATATCGGCATCTTTGGGTTCTCGTGATGAGGATTCAAAGGCTCAATATACAGATATTCAGCCAGGTGATGATCTCTCGACAATTATATCAAATATTTCATTGAATAATTGCAAGTCCATTGAGGATACGCTTAGTGTTATTGATCGAAAAGAAATTACAAGAGCTGTAGAATTACTATGTCATAGTAAGCGAATTGTTTTCTTTGGAATAGGTGCTTCGGGACTCGTTTGTATGGACGGGGAACAGAAGTTCTCGCGAATTAATAAGATGTGTCATGCCTATACAGATGGTCATAGTCAGCTCACGGCAGCAACTTTACTTGAGAAAGATGATGTTGCCATTTTCATTTCTAACTCTGGAGCAACTAGTGATATTATTGATGCACTGGAAATTGCCCAAAAGAATAGAGCGAAATGTATTGCGATTACGAAGTACAATAAAAGTGAGCTTGCGGAGCGGGCGGATATTGTACTGAGCATATCCACACCTGAAATAACAATCCGCAGTGGGGCTATGGGCTCGCGTATTGCGATGCTTACGATCATCGACATATTATTTGCTGGTGTCGCAAGTGCAGAATATGAAGAAGTAAAAACCTACTTAACAAAAACACATAATATATTAAAGAAAAAACTTAGAAATTAGGTTCTGATAGAATGAATGTGAAGGAAAGCGTTGATCATGGATCAATGCTTTCCTTTTTTTGTATTCCATTCGCTTATTCGTGTACTAAAATGTACTACATATCAATCCATGTTAGATTATCTACATGATGAATACGTCGATCTAATGAATATAATAAGTAGTTTAATTCAATAATTAATAGCTTGGCACACAATAATGAGGAAGAAAATGAATGGAATCGAAGACGAAACATCATCCGGTTGAACGCGGATGATGTAACTTTATGTTTCGTTTGGAGCGGTAATCAGCAAATAATACATTTTTTTAAATCGCTTTAACCTTAGAGCCATAGCGATCAAAGCAATTGGTAAAAATTTAAATTGTATCTTGTAAGCGCTTTATAAATGTGGTATAACATAGTATGTAAGAAATGAAATAAAACATCAGAATTTAATTTCTTTATGAAATTATATTTCAAAATCTATTGACGAAGCGATGGTGTTGTATTAGTATAAGAGCATAATAATTGTAAGTTAATATAACACGTTTTGTTAACTAGGTGACAGATTGAGACTGGGAAGAAGGAGGATGGCTATGAATGACTACCTTGCGGGATTGACAACAGAGGCTGTGAATCCAGACACATTAATGATTGATGAATGTACTACGGAAGAAATGATCCAGTTAATGAATCAACAAGATGCACTGGTCCCCAGAGCTATAACTGAGGAGATTCCGCAGATTGCAAAGGCGGTAGATATTCTACATCATAGGTTGTCTAATGGTGGAAGAATGTTTTACATAGGAGCTGGCTCATCAGGAAGATTAGGTGTTCTGGATGCTTCCGAATGTCCTCCTACCTTTGGTACAGATCCTTCCTTGGTGCAGGGCTATATCGCTGGTGGTGATATTGCTTTGCGTACTGCGGTTGAAGGCTGTGAAGACGATATGGATGAAGGGATCGCATTAATCGAAAGCATTGGTGTAACAAACAAAGATGTACTAATTGGGATTTCGGCAAGTGGTAGTGCAAACTACGTTATTGCAGCTTTAGCGAAAGCAAAGGAACTTGGAGCAGCCACTATCGGTGTTTGTAACAACAGAGGCTCAAAGTTCGAACCCATTGTAGATGTTTGTATAACACCTGTTGTAGGACCTGAGGTCATTAGCGGTTCGACTCGATTAAAGGCAGGAACTGCTCAGAAGTTGGTGCTTAATATGCTGACAACATGCACAATGGTCAAGTTAGGAAAAACGTACAACAACTTGATGGTTGATCTGAAGGCTAGTAATTTTAAGCTCGTAGATCGCTCGATTCGTATCATCATGAACACGACTGGTGTAGATACATCAACCGCCGCAGAAACACTTGAAAAAGCATCTATGAACTGTAAGTTGGCAATTATGATGATTAAATCGGGGTTAGATGCAAAAGAAGCAGAACAAGTACTTAACGCAAACGGAGGACGCTTGAAACAGGCAATCGCATCAATGGTTTAGGTGTGAAAAGTGGAATAACAGGATGGATGCTATTAATAATTGAGGAGGCTGTTTTCGATGAAAAAAAGATCACGTGGATTAACTCTGTTTTTGTCAGGAATCATGATGGTATCACTATTATCGGCTTGCGGTGGAAACGGAAATAACGCTACAACTTCTATAGATTCCGGTAATACAGGAACTAGTAACGGTGGTTCTGAGCCTAAAAAGGATACGATTACAGCACTTTTACCTCCGATATCAGCGAACTATCAAACACGTTTTGCTGATATGGAAAAAGAATTTAATACACTACATCCTAACTTGACTTTGAAAATCGAACCAGCGAGCTGGGAAGATATGACGCAAAAACTTGATACTCAAGTAAATGCAGGTTCTCCTCCAGATATTGCTTTTATCGGTGCTTCAGGAATTTCGAAATATGCAGCACTTAATGTACTAATCGACCTTAACGGTGCCCTTTCTGATGAAGCCAAGGCCGATTATGACGAAGTTCCATTGAAATATTTCCAACTAGGTGACGCTCAATACGGCCTACCAGCATATATGGAAATCCACACTATCGGTGGTAACAAACAATTCCTTGAAGAAGCCGGAATTGATTGGAAAAGCATTCAACAAAACGGTTGGACTTATGAAGAGTTCCGTAATGCAATTTCTAAAGGCGTAGTGAAAAATGATAAAGGTGAAACTACTCGTTATGGTTTCGTGTTCGCAACATCTGGTGTAGCATCTAAAGACTATCTAGCTATTCTTGCTAAAACTGCAGGCTTACCAGATTACTTCGATAAAGATCTTAAATATACGTATACAAGCAAAAACTTCTTGGGGCTACTTACATCTATTCGCGAAATGATCAACGATGGTTCTATGCCTAAAGAGCTAAGCTCTATCGATGCTGGCAAACGGTGGAACATGTTCCTAACGGGCCAAACGATGATCACAGGTAAAGGTTTATCTGCATTTGAAAACTCTGCTCGTCTAAACAATGAGAAGATTAAAGCGAACGATGGTTCAGCTGTTGCAGATTCTATTGAAGTTGATTATATTTCACTTCCAGTCCCAACATTCAACGGTGCCGATTATGTCCCTACTTCAATCGTTGATGGTTATATCGCACTTCGTGGTAAAAAAGCTCCATCTGAAGAGCACATCAAAAATATTGCCCTAGCAACGAATTTCTTGTCTTCTGGTTCAATTGCTGCTAACTACAGTAATGAGCTGTTCTTATCACCAATTACTGAATCTGCACGTAATGCAGAAGTACTTGAAAAATTCCCTCGTAACGAAGATAACGTTGCTGCAGGTAAAGCTATGATGGCAAAAGCGCTTCCGGCTCGTACAGATATTCCTACTGATCTGGCTGCTGAAGCATTAAAAATTGAAACAGAAGTTATTATTCCTAAACTACAAGCCTTACTTGCAAATGAGATTGCTCCACAAGAAATGTATGATGCAGTTAAAGCAGCTGCAATTAAATCTTTCGGTAAAGATGGTATTGTAGTTGACTAGTCTGTCGTAGGCTGACATGTGAAAGCTGTGCGTAGCTAGAACGTACAGCTTTCCTTCTAAATTAGCTAGAGCTTGTACTGTTTTTAGAAGAGAGGTGCGACCCAATGAATCAAACGTTGACTAAAAGAAAAAAATTGAAGCTCGAAAGTGACTCAGGTTGGGGATACGCGTTTATCGCAGTAGCACTTATTGCGTTTTCTTTATTTACCGCATATCCAGTCATCAATGCTTTTATTATCAGCTTACAAAAATATGGTCCATTAGGATCCACTTTTGTCGGCATGGATAACTTCGTTAACTCGTTTTCAGATGAACTTTTCTGGAAAGCGCTGAAAAACACGTTAGTATATACGCTATTAACTGTTCCGTTTAATATTCTTCTGTCATTTTTAATTTCAATTTTGATTATTCCTTTCAAGAAAAAAACACAAACGATCTTTAAAGCACTATATTACTTGCCAGCCGTAGCATCTGGTGTAGCGCTTTCTGTTGTGTGGCTGTGGATCTTCGATCCTTTAAAATCAGGTATTGCCAATAAGCTCGTGAGTTTTTTAGGTATTGAAAATCAAAACTGGCTTGGTTCCAGTGCAACTGCAATGTTCTCACTTGTGTTAATGTCATGGTTATCAAGTCATGGTACAGCAATTATTATTTATATAGCCGCATTACTCGCTATTGATAACAGCTATTATGAAGCAGCTGAAATTGATGGCGCGTCTTTCCTGCAAAAGCTTTGGTTTATCGTTGTCCCTTTCCTTAAGCCAACAACGCTATTCCTACTTGTTACGGGTGTTATCGGTTCCTTCCAAGTATTCCAAAACGCTTATCTTATGACAGGCGGTGGACCAGACCATGCAACAACAATGGTAGGTTTGTTAATCTTTAACAATGCGTTCACATATTTTGAGTTTGGTGAGGCAGCGGCACAATCATTAGTTCTAGCAGCGATTATCGGATTTATCTCATTCCTTCAATTCAAGTTTATAGGTAAAGATGTAGAATACTAGGAAAAGGAGCAGAATACTATGGGTTTGTACAACAATAGCTTAAGAAGCAAAGGGTATCTGTTTATACGTAATGGTGCAAACATTACGTTCCTTATCCTATTCGCCGCAGCTACCATATTCCCGATATACTTTATGGTCATTTCCTCGTTCGGTGATCCGGTAGAAGCTGGTGCAATGAGCTATTCTATCCTACCAAAGAAGATTTCATTTGAATCTTATAAATTCTTTTTTAACTTTAGCCCACATACATGGGACTGGTTATTGAACTCTTTTATAGTGGCAGCGTGTATCACGGTATCTAACGTATTTTTTGCTACTCTTGCTGGATATGCTTTTGCAAAAATGAAATTTAAAGGGAAAAACATTTTGTTCGCTATTTTGCTGGGATCTATGATGATTCCTGTTCAAGTTACTCAGGTTCCACTATATATTTTGATCGTAAATATTTTTGAATTACAAAATACGTACACTGCGTTGATTATGCCGAGCATAGTAACGGTATACAATATCTTCTTGGTTAAGCAGTTCATGTCTTCCATTCCAGGTGAAATTATTGAATCTGCTAAAATCGAAGGTTGTTCCCAGCCTAAAATCTTCTGGTATATCATTATGCCTCTATCTAAAACAATTATGGCAGTACTAGCAATCCTAACGTTCATGGCGGCATGGAATGACTTTTTCTGGCCGTTCCTAGTAACGAATACGATGGATATGCAAACCATTCAGGTCGGCTTGAAAAACTTTCGCTTTGCGAATACAACTTACTTTGCACCGATGATGGCGGGGGCAACCATTTCAGCAATTCCAATGTTTATTTTATTCTTCAGTTTACAAAAATACTTCCTTGAAGGGGTAACAGTTGGAGCGGTGAAAGGTTAATGGACAAACAATCAAAAGTGGATGCAACATACTTTGTTGGCTTGATGTCAGGTACATCAGTAGATGGTATTGATGCAGCAGTAGTTAAGCTTTTCCCATCAGCCGAAAAAGAGCATGGAGTAGAGATTGAATTACTGGCTTTTGAAAACACTCCTTTTGAGGTGCAAGTTAGAAACTCCATATTTGAGCTTTTTGATCCCGCTAGCGCTACGATTGATAAGGTTGGCGCAATGAATATGTGGCTTGGCGAATTATACGCCCAAGCCACATTATCCGTTATAGGGAAATGCGGCCTTTCGCCTTCGCAAATATTCGCAGTAGGATCGCATGGTCAAACAATCTATCATGCTCCGGAAGAGAATGTTATGGGCGGCTATAATCTGCATTGTACCGTTCAGATTGGGGATGGTGCAGTTATCGCCAATCGCACAGGAATTCCTTGCGTATCAGACTTTCGAGTTGCTGACATGGCAATGGGTGGACAAGGAGCTCCGTTAGTACCATTTACCGAATACTTATTGTTTAACAATCCAAAGAAAACACTTCTGATGCAAAATATTGGCGGAATAGGCAATGTGACTGTTTTGCCTGTAAATGCCTCACCGGATGAGGTATTTGCTTTTGATACGGGTCCTGGAAATATGATTATTGATGGCCTTGTATCGCAATTATTTATACCAATGACAATGGATGTTAATGGCGAAATTGGTGCGGGCGGTCAAGTGATTGATGAGCTATTGAAATGGATGCAGCAGGATAAATATTATACGATGCCGTTACCAAAATCGACGGGCAGAGAACGGTTTGGCCAACAATACGTGGCACAAATTATTGAAATGATGAAGGTTAATCACTGGAAAGCAGAAGATGTTGTTGCAACAGCTACGTTTTTAACTGCCTGGAGCATCGTCGATAGCTATGAACGGTATATTGCACCGCAGCATCAGGCTGAGCAATTGCTAATTGGCGGCGGTGGAAGCTATAACAAGACGCTTTTGCGTGATTTACAGCACTTATTTGCACCGCATAACGTGCAGGTGCTGACGCAGGAGGATATCGGTGGTAATAGTGATGCTAAGGAAGCGATTGCTTTTGCTCTGCTAGCGTATTACACGATGGAGCGCTTACCCAACAATATCCCGCTAGTAACTGGAGCTTCACAGCCAGTAGTAATGGGCAAAATTTCCTGGCCCTATATTGGACGTTCACAGGAGGCTTAAATGTTGCAAATCAGACCCTTTTCAATTGAAGATCACTCTGCAGTTGTAGAGCTTTGGAATCGTGAGGCTACAAAATATGATTATAAGCCATTTACAGAGCGAGAGTTTCAAGATACATTCATCGACCATCCTTATTTTGACGCTGACTGTATATGGGTAGGCTGTGACGAAAAAGGGATTGTTGGTTTTGCAGCTGGCTGCTGCGGTGACGATCTCCCTCTTGGAGATGTGGCGGGTTATATTACGAGTGTTATTATAGATAACCATGTGGCTTCTCTGGAGCTTTACGATGCTTTTCTATTGCGTTTAGAAAAAAGATTCCAAGAACTTGGGAAAAGACAAGCGGATGTATTGTTTTTCAACCCTGTTAAGCTGAAGTGGAGTATACCAAGTGCACCTCAGCATGAGCATAATAATGCCCCGGGCATCAGTAAGGATCAGCCATTATATGAAGCTTTAATGGCTAGAGGCTACGAAGATCGAGCGACGCAATGCGGCATGTATTTAAAACTCGGAAGCTTTATAGTTCCCGAAGATATTATAGATAAGGAAACCAATGCAAATAGCAAGGACTATTACATTACGTCCTATGTCCCTGATTTACATACAGGGCTTGAAGCAACGCTTGCTGCCCTGCAAAATCCGCAGTGGAAGAAGGATGTTGTTACTTATGTGAAGGTTGGCGCACCACTTGTAGTAGCTGTGTACGGCAACGAGGTTGTGGGCTTTGCAGGTCCAATTATTTCGCAGCCTGATGGAAGAGCATTTTTTTGCGGTATCGGAGTGCACCCAGAGCATGAGGGTCATGGTCTTGGCAGTGTATTATTTTTCCGAATGGTTGAAGCTTTTCAAAATGTGGGCTGTCAATATATCTCTCTATTCACTGGAAATAATAATCCGGCTCTTCGAATCTATCAAAAAGCGGGCTTTACTATTGAAAAACAATTTTCTATATTGCGGAGGGAACTTTAAAGATGAGCGAAAAATTCACAGTATTAGCAATTGGAGCGCATGTTGGTGATGTGGAGCTAGCTTCTGGTGGCGTACTCGCTAGTCATAGTTTAAAGGGAGATCGCATTGTGACATTAGCGTTAACTGCGGGTGAACGAGGGGTCCCGGCAGGACAGGATATGAAGGAATATCGTCAGCAAAAAGTGAAAGAGGCACAGGTTTTTGCGGATATGCTAGGTGGTGAAGCCATTGTATTCGATGATTATTGTGACGGAGAGTTGCCTGACAATCAAGAAATTCGTATGGAGGTTTGTGATGTAATTCGTCGCGTGAAGCCTAACATTATTATTACACACTGGAAAAACAGTATGCATAAGGACCATGCGCTAACGCATCATATCGTAAATGATGCCCGTTTCTTCGCAAGTCTATCATCCTTTGAACGAGCGCTCCCCGCGCACTTTGCAGCAAGATTATATTACTCCGAAAACTGGGAGGATGCGGTTGATTATGTCCCTTACGTATATGTGGATTTCGATCAAGCGGCATTTGATCTATGGATAGATGCTTTAAGCAAGCATTGGTTTGTGACGAATAGCAAATCTTTCAAATACATGGATTACTATAAAGCACTAGCAGTTGTTCGCGGCTGTGAAGCAAGAAAGACATATGCAGAAGCATTTATGGTGCCTGCTGAAACGGTGAAGGTTAGGCAGTCTAGTCTTTGGTAACTATTCAACTAGCTAAGAGGGAGTGTTTCTATGTATAGCAGGAAACATTCCCTTGTTCTATCCATTTATGCGAAAAAGCAGCTAGGAGGCAGCTTCATATGGTGTTAAATGGGATTGATTCTATAACGAATTATCGTTATTTGTTCGAAGGTAAGCGCGTAGGATTGATTACAGCGCCGACAGGTCTTACGAAGGATTTTGCATCAACGATTACTATATTACATGAAAATTTTAATCTTGCTGCGATGTTTTCACCTGAGCATGGCGTTCGCGGAGATTTGGATGCAGGGGCAGTAGTAGACACTTACATGGATCCTTTTACGAATGTTCCAGTCTATAGCTTGTACCGTAAAGACTCCAAGCGTTTAACAAAAGAAATGCTGAATGAAGTAGACATCATTGTATACGATATTCAAGATGTTGGTTTACGCTATTACACATTTATTTATACGATGCTGTATGCACTTGAAGATTGTGCAAATGCAGGTGTAGAATTTGTTGTTCTTGATCGTGTTAATCCGCTTAACGGGGTAACGGTAGAAGGGAATGTCTTGAAGCCCGGCTTCAAATCATTTGTTGGAAATTACGAGCTAGCCGTGCGATACGGCTTAACAGCAGGTGAGGTAGCAACGATGGCAAATGATCAAATGAATTGGAATGCATCGCTGCATGTCGTTCGTTTGGAAGGCTGGGAACGGAGCATGTCCTTCCCGGATACAGGATTAACTTGGGTTCATCCTTCACTTGGAATGCCACGATATGAAACAGCGTTATTATATACAGGAACATGTTTATTTGAAGGCACGAACTGCTCGGAAGGACGAGGCACAACGTTCCCGTTTGAAATGATTGGTGCTCCGTTCATTCAAGCGCAGCAATTGGCAGATGAGATGAATGCAAAAGGTATCCCGGGTGTGCTTTTTCGTCCAGTTCATTTCAAGCCAACGTCATCTAAACATTGTGGCGAGCTATGCGGCGGGGTACAAATTTACATTACAGATCTCCAAGTGCTGAGGCCTTTAGAAGTTGGGGTAACCTTATTATTTACGATAAGAGATTTGTACGAGCAATTTTCATTCCTGCCTCCTGTGAAGGAGGGCTCTCGTCCATTTATCGATTTGCTGGGGGGAGACAACATGTATCGTACGGACAATATTCAAGCCAAGCAGCTGCTTGAACAGTTTGCAGCGGAAAGCAAGCAATTTGCAGAAATAACACAGCAGTATCATTTATATCGCTAGAGGAAGGTGAATAATTGATGAGAACAATAGAACATATGAGCCTGCGCGAAAAGATTGGACAAATGTTCGTAACAGGCTTACCTTCAACCGAGATCACTCCTGAGCTAAAGGAAGTTATTGAGCATTATAAAGTCGGCAATATTATTTTATTCTCACATAATATCGACAATAAATATCAATTAGGCGAGCTTGTTACTGAGCTGCAGCAATGGTACACGACACATACTGGTATCCCGGGCTTTATTACGATCGACCAAGAAGGCGGTCGAGTCACTCGTATGCCTAAAGACGCGACCAATGTTGCTGGAGCCATGGCAATTGCTTCTTCAGGACGACCTGAAAATGCGTATGCAGCAGGCAGAATGACTGCCAGAGAATTGAAAGCATTAGGTATTAATTTTAATCTAGCTCCAGTTATGGACGTTAACAATAATGCATTGAATCCAGTCATAAATGTTCGTTCCTATGGTGATTCTGTTGCAACAGTATCCCAGTATGGAATTCAAATGATGAAGGGATTGCTCGATGGAGGCGTCATGTCCTCACTTAAGCATTTTCCAGGTCATGGTGATACAAATGTCGATTCACATATTGGCTTGCCTACCATTGAAAAAACACTTGAGGAATTAGAGCAGCTTGAGCTGCTGCCGTTTAAGGCCGCAATTGAGCAAGGCGCTCAAGCGATTATGAGTGCACATATTTTATTTCCGAAAATTGAAAAATCCGGTGTGCCCGGAACTATGTCTCATACCATTATTACAGAGATATTAAAAGGAAAATTAGGATATAAAGGGTTAGTTGTATCAGATTGTTTAGAAATGGACGCGATCAAACGATACTATGGTACGGCAAAAGGAGCGTTAGGAGCTGTTAAAGCAGGTATTGATTTGGTATTCATTAGTCATACTCCTGAGACAGTGAAGGAAGCGATTCATTTGATCGAAGAAGCTGTAGCCACCGGTGATTTGGATGAAGCGCTGATTGATGCAGCTGTTACAAAAATTTTAGCTTATAAAGCACAATATGCGACGATTGAGGAGCTAGATTATGAACTAGTTGGCTGCGATGTACATCGCCGAGCAAATGAGCTAATGCGTACGGAAACGATCTGCCTCATGAAAGGTGAGCTCCAGCCCATTCATACCGGTGACGAGCAAGTGTTATTTATGGGTTCCTATTCATACCGCACCGATCTTGCGTCCAGCAGCTTGAATCAAGCTCTTAGCTTTCCGCAATATATGGGGGAGCATTTTAATACAGCTTATGAGATTATCGACATTGACCCGAGCGAGGAGCAAATCAACGCTGCGCTGCCAAAGGTACAAGGCTACAAGCATATTGTTATCGGCTTGTTCAATGCGCGTGAAAACAAAGGTCAGCTTGCGCTTGTTCAGAAGCTGCTGGCAGCAGGCTGCAAAGTAACGGCCATTACATTAGGTCGCCCGTATGATTTACCGTTAATCGAAGGCGAGTTCTGCGGAATTGCGGCATTTGAGTATACACTTGATGCATTCAAATCACTCCTTCCAATCCTAAATGGTGAGGTTGTACCCACCGCCAATATTACGATACAGATGTAGATAAAAAGTACAACAAGGGGACATAGGTATGGCATTTATCGTTGGAATTGATGGGGGTGGCACGAAAACAGCTGTCACCATTACGCATGACCAGGAAGACTCTTTATTCACCTTTACTGTAGGGCCTATTAATTATAACGGTGGTGATGCTGATGCTATTGCCGCCTCCTTTGAGGAAATTTTTAGTCAAACGAAGCTCTACTGCGGTAATTTACAAGAAGTTGCCCATATATGTATAGGTGCGGCAGGAATAAGTAATCCGCTGGTCATCAATTTTTTGGAGCAGCATGTGAGAAATAACGGTTATATCGGGCCATTAACGATTACAGGCGATCAAGAAACCGCATTATACGGGGCACAAAATGCGATGCAAGGCATCATTCTCATTGCCGGTACAGGATCGATTTGCTTCGGGATGAATGAAAAAGGAGAGCAGCATCGCACAGGAGGCTTTGGTCATTTGATTGATGACGAGGGAAGCGGTTATAGCATTGGGCGCGATCTATTATCCGCATTAGTTCAAGTAGAGGACGGAAGAATAACCGATACGGTCATCCCAGCGATGGTATATGAGCGGCTTGGCTTAAGTACTGTGAAAGAGATTATTGGTTTTGTTTATGATAAAAATACGACGAAAAAAGATATTGCGCAGCTCGCACCGATTATGACGACCGCATGCGAGAAGGGCGATGCACATGCACTAGCGTTAGCGGAGAAATGTGCAGCCAATCTATATGAGCTTGTTGTGCCTGTTATTGAACGGCTTAAGCTATATGAAAGTCCGATTGCGATTGCAGGAAGTGTGCTGCAAAAGTCTCGCTTTGTGAAAGAAGCCTTGGAGCGAAAGCTCGCACAGAGCTACCCGCAAACAAAGCTGATTTTGCCGATTAAGGATGCAGCCTACGGTGCTGTCCTGTTAGGAAGATCAAAAATGAACAACGACTAGTTTTTATCGCTATGGAAAAATAAGGGTGTGTCATAAGTCCGAGCAGTTGGACTTGCGACACACCCTTATTTTAAAATGGTAGGAATCAAAAATGGCTTAAAATTTATCGGTCAAATAAAACACGGCTTGTTGTTTCGGAAATAGAGCTTGAAGGATGTTAGCGTCCTCCGTACTGTCCTTTGCTGCGCCTGCTTCATTATAGCCGAACATGATATAAGTCATTAGCTCGCGTTCATCTACTTCTATTGAAGTATAGGGATTGGTATGATTACTAGCATCCGAAACAGAAAGCTGCTTTTGCTTATAATCCAAGTAGATACAGTCCTCATTGCTGCGAAGTGCAATATGCAGCTCCTGGCCTGCAATTATGTTGCTACGGTTTAGGCGATCTTCTAATTCAGGCTGAAGCTTATGGAAAGTTGAACTGAGATTGATCATTTTCCACATCGCCATATTGATTTGAATTGAATTTGCTTGATGCTGTTGGTAATAGGAATATAGCTTATGGTCCTCTGGGAGCATCGCTAATATTTGCTTTGCATTTTGGCGCAGCTGACATAAGGCATGAAACAAAGCTTCAACGCCGTTTTCGGCTTCGTTCAAATACAATAATTCATTAATAAATACTTGTTCAGTATCTTTCTTTTCAATGATGCCATAAGCGACGATTTTCCCATTTCTGCGAAGGAGCAAGCAGTCAACTTTCTTCCATTCCGGCCAGGTCAATAAATCATTCCAATACGTTTTACTTCGGATCACGGTGTAGGTACGATTCTTATTAAATTGTTCATAGATGAAACGGATATCATCGAGATAACAGGCTTCAAAAGGAATGATTTCATCACTGCTTTGCTGCTGCTCCAAACTTGCTGGTTTTTCAATTGCGAAAGCAGTCTCGGGAATAAGTCTCCAGCCAGCTTTTTCATAAAACGCATGCTTACTAGCCAAAAGCAAGCTTATATCATAATCGGTTTCTTTCATATAGTTGGTCTGCGCATGAAGAATTTTGTGTGCAAGCCCCAGCCCGCGGTAATTTAGATCTGTACCGACACTCCCCATTGCACCCGTTTTCAAGATCGCTTGACCGACTCTAATATGAAACGGAAAAATTTGTACATTAGATGCAATCTTATCGTCAACCATCGCAAACCATGTTGTATCTGGATCATATGTGGTGTCTAGGTCTAATCTTTCTTGGAAATAAGCTCGGCCTACGGAAAAGCATTCATCTAAAATATCGTAAATCTTTTCAAGTTGCTCTCTAGTTGGATGGTTCATTACGATGATGTTTGGTGTCGTCGTCATCTTTCATTTCCTCCTGCGCCGTAATGTTGGGATAAATTTAATAAATGAAAAAAACGGTTTTTTTTGAAATTTAATTTCTTAACTTATAGTTTAATGTTGAAATAAAATTTCGTCAATAATGGAACGTGTGGAATCATAGAAGTGATACAAAATTTAGATTGCTCAATATAGTCTAAATGAGGATTAGGAAAATAGCGACTTCGGTTGAGCAATTACAAGCACAAAGTGCACAAATGAAGGCGCAGCTTAAAAAGAAGAATGATAAACCGTTCAAGAACTTTTTGCGAAAAATCGGAAATATTTTCATACCAATGATTCCTGCATTTGTTGGAGCGGGTTTAATTGCGGGGAAGTATGATTTCGCAAATTGAGCTAGACTTAAATGAATTGCCAGAATCAGAGAAAAAAGTAGCGGAGTACATTCTTGTAAATGCTAAAGAAGTGCTGCATATGACCATACATGAGTTAATGGAACAAACCTGAGCAAGTACTATATTAAGCATGGATGGACTTATTTATACTCTGACGCAGTGATCCGCACCATTGCAGATACGAGGCGAGTCCTTTACCTACACAGAATTTCAAACAGATGTACTTGCCATAATTCAGTTTTCAGATGAGTAGCTCTGCGTAGCAAAAAAACTGGATAAATTGTTAATTTCACCCCTACAGTCACTAAAATCGATTATAATAAAATTTATGTTCAAGTCGATCACCTATCCTAAGTTAATAGGATCATCATACGCAAAAAGGCATAGCGCTGAATCGCCTATGCTATAAGGGTTATAGAGTTTTTAAATACACACTTATGTATAAGAGGAGGCGAATGATATGACGATAATGCCTGTTATAGTAATGATCTTTGTATTTGTACCTACCATTGTACTCATGGTAAGCATGCCTTATTTAACAAGAGAGACGATTAGTTTTGGGGTCACCGTCAGCCCTGTACAATTCCATAGTGAGCCTCTGCGCCAGATGCGGAAGTCATATGCTAGGATTAGTGCTACCGTGCATACCATCCTATTCATGGTTTGTATCCTCTGTCTAATATACGGTGATGAACATTCCAAGCAACAAAGTTGGATCATTGTCACTTATTCACTCGCCATGGTCGTAATCTCCCTAGTCATAAACATTAGCTATCATTTCAAAATGAAAAGTTTACTACCTATGCTGCCTATTGCTCTGGAACCATCGATCATGGCAGTGGACACTGGATTTCGGAAAAGAAACATTGGCTTGTCTAATAATTGGTTCCTCATTCATGTTTTAATTACTGTTGTTAGTATTGTAACTGTGCTGCGCAACTACGATCTGATTCCTGATCAGATTCCGATCCATTACAACAGCAGTTGGAACGTAGACCGCTATGCAGCTAAATCTTTTAGTTCTGTGTTTATGCCTACGATCATGCAAGTGTTCATAACACTTTTGTTCATATTTGAGAATTGGAGTATTCGCAGAGTAAAGCAGCAGGTTCAACCCAATGATCCTAACCGTTCCATCAGACAAGACGCAGCTTACCGCCGTACTTGGTCATATTTTATGCTTACAGCAAGCTTCTTAATAGTTATCCTGTTTTCCGTCGTGCAACTAAACATGATATCTCTGCTTAACATGAGTTTCGCTATCCCTATTATCCTAATCATAATAGTCCTTGTCATCCTATACGCCTTGGCCTTAACGTTCTGGGCTGGTCAGGGCGAAAGCCGCTTGGAGCGATCTGCCGATAGCTCCAATGTCAGACCTGTCCATGACGATGATAAATGGCGATTAGGTATGATTTATTTCAATCGCAAAGATCCAAACCTAATCGTCAAGAAAAGGCTCGGAGTCGGCTGGGGATTAAATTTCGGTCACCCAGTAAGCTGGCTGTTTTGGCTCGGAATTATTGTACTGTTAGTTGTGGTGCGGTAACAAGGCTTGGAGGTTAATACTCACCGGAGTATAGGCGAAGTTAGAGTTTCGAAACAGAATATGTACCGAAAAAAACGCCTAAAGGGCGTTTTTTATTATCTTTAAGGATCTCAGTAATATTTTTTTTGAATTAAACCGCATATTAAAGAGTATTTCTCGTATTAATAGCTCTTTGTTACAATCAGATTGTTATCTAAAGGAGGGTATAAAATGAACTATCGTAAATTAGGAACGAGCGGCTTACATCTAAGTGAGATTGCTTATGGTAATTGGATTACACATGGTGCTCAAGTGGACAATGATACTGCCCATGCTTGTGTTCGCGCTGCATTGGAAGTAGGGATCACAACATTTGATACTGCAGATGTATATTCCGATACGAAAGCTGAGACGGTGCTGGGCCAAGCATTAAAAGGAGTGCACAGAGCTGATATCGAATTGTGTACCAAGGTGTGCCATCCCACAGGGACGGGACGTAACGCAAGAGGTCTGTCCCGCAAGCATATTATGGAGGCGTGCCATGCTTCACTGAACAGATTACAGACCGATTATATTGATATCTATTATGCGCATCGCTTTGACGCAACAGTATCCCTTGAAGAGACCTTTTTGGCTTTTTCGGATCTGGTACGTCAAGGTAAGGTTCTCTATGTTGGGATAAGTGAGTGGACGGCGGATCAGATAGCAGAAGGTGCTGCTTTGGCGAGAGAATTAAAGGTGCCATTAGTGGCTAGTCAACCTCAATATTCGATGTTATGGCGCGTGATGGAGACGGAGGTAGTTCAAGCTTGTGAGCGGGAAGGGATTGGACAGGTGGTCTGGTCGCCGCTTGCTCAAGGGATTCTTTCAGGCAAATATATGCCAGGTCAACCATTGCCAGAGGGTTCTCGTGCTTCAACAGCTGCGGGCTCACCATTTATGAATAAATTGGCGGGTGAGTGGCTTCGGACTGAGGTGCTTGAGGCGGTCTCGAATCTCTCTTCCATCGCCAGCGAAGTTGGGTTGACGCTTCCGCAGTTGGCTATAGCATGGGTGTTGCAAAATCCACAAGTCTCATCTGCAATTATTGGGGCATCCAAACCTGAGCAGGTTATAGAAAATGCCAAAGCTGCGGGAGTTCGTCTGGATAGGGAAGTGATGTTGGAAATCGATAGGGTGCTAGAAGGACTCGTTGAACGTGATCCTAGAAAAACGGGCTGAATATTATATTATTCACCATTAATAGCTTCTGAACTCATTTGTCCTATGATCTCTAGTAACGCGGATAAGGAGGCACGATCGCAATCGGTTCTCCAAGCGGCATAAAGGGGAATCGATGGTGTGCTTTCTTCAAAGGGACGAAATGCGACACCTTCACGCTGAAAAATAGCAACTGATGAGGGCACAATGGAAACTCCAAGATTAGCAGCTACCAAGTTTACAATGGTGTACATCTGAATGGCTTCCTGTACAACATTCGGATACATGTCGTGTTGGGCGCAGAAGCTCATAATGAGGTCATGAAAAGGAGCTCCTAAAAGACGTGGGAACGATATAAATGGCTCTAAAGCTAAAGAGCGAATGGATAACACCGGTAAATGAGCTAGGTGATGCTGCTCTGGCAAAACGGCAATAAGCGATTCATTGACTAAGGGACGATGCTCGATATGTTTGCCCGACTCTGTATAACGTACAAATCCAATGTGAATCGTTCCTTCATGTAAAGCCTGCCACTGCTGAGCAGACGTCATCTCATGTAATGTGAGTTGGACTTGTGGATAACGTTCCCGAAACATTTTTAACATATCAACCAGTACTCCACCAGCTGCAGAATCTATAAATCCAATGTTCAAATGTCCGATAATTCCTTGATCGACTAATTGTGTTGTTTTAATAGAGCGTTCCAATTGAGATAGAATGGATTTAGCTTCCTCTAGAAATACCGCCCCTGCTGACGTGAGACGAACTTGTCTTTTGTTCCGTTCTAATAGTTTCACACCAATCTCATTCTCCAGAGCTTGAATTTGCTGGCTTAAGGGAGGCTGCGTCATATTTAGCTTCTCTGCTGCACGGTTAAAATGCAGTTCCTCTGCTACTGCGATAAAGTATTGTAATTTTTTTATGTCCATACTTTTCATTCTCCCTTGAAATGCTTCTCCAAGCAAGTATAAGGATCTTTGAAGAAAAATGAAAGGAATGACATGTCGTCTCCTCACTTAAACTCTACCTCCCATCTTACTTTTAGACAAAAAAACATTTTTGCAGTCAAAGACATGATGTGTAAAAACGCATACATTTAAATAGAAAGTTTGAGGATCATGGGAGGTAATGAGGATGAAAAATAGAAAGATAATGTTTATGAGCCCACACCATGTGGAAACGGTTGAAGAGGAGCTTGTACTTAAGGCTTTAGGTGACCATGAGGTACTCGTAAAATTGATTTATTCGCTGATTAGTCCGGGAACGGAGATGGCAATGTTATCTGGCAAAGAGGATTGGGCAAAACTCCCGCTGTGTCCAGGTTATGCAAGCGTCAGTCGTATCGTAGAATGTGGTAAAGGTGTTCAGGAATTTCAAGCGGGCGATGTGGTTTTTCATTACGGAACTCATTGCGAATATCAAGTGGTTGAAGCTAGGGATGTTTTCATTCGAGTGCCGGATGCGCTAGACTTGAAATGGGTACCGTTTACCCGGATGGCTACGGTAGCTTTTACATCGATACGTGTGTCGGATATCGAACTTGGAGACAAAGTGAGTGTGACAGGTCTTGGATTGGTAGGCAATCTTGCAGCTCAATTGGCGCGTTTGCAGGGGGCTACGGTAATTGGTATGGATTTGTCCAAAGAACGGCTGCGGACCGCGCGTCAATGCGGTGTGGATTACACCCTGGACAGTGGCGAAGGATTGGTAAAAGAGCAGATTATGACGTTAACTAAGGGCAAGGGTGTTTCCAGTCATATTGAGGCAACCGGTGTTTCCAAAGTTGGGGTTGATAGTCTTCAATACATCGGCTCACAGGGAGAAATCATCTTTTTGGGCAGCCCGCGTGGAGAATACAATACAGATATTACGGATGTGCTTAATTACTGCCATCTGTATAACCGGGGATGCATTACATTTAAAGGCGCTCACGAATGGCGTTATCCAACAGAGCCTAATTCGTTTGTGAAACATTCCTTGGTGCGTAATTCTGGCATTGTCTTCGAGCTTATGCAACAACAGAAGCTGCACATCGAACCTTTGATTAGCCATGTCATCAAGCCGGAGCAAGCTAGCGAAGCCTATGAGGGATTAAGAACCAACAAAGATCAGTACAATGGCGTACTGTTTGATTGGTCATAAAGGGGGAGAACGACGATGATAAGAGGATTAACAACAGCGGGATTGGGAGAAATTGCTTCTAATGAAGAATATATCAGACTTGCGAGCCAATTCGGGTTTCAGGCCATAGACGTCAATCCATTAGAGTTGGTACAGCAGTATGGCAAGGATGGGGCTGTCCAATTACTGGAAAGTCATGGCATCATGCTAGGATCATTTGGTTTAGAGGTAGATTGGCGCACGACAGAGGAAAGCTTTAGGGAAAGTCTGAAATCGCTTACGCTGATGGCTGAGGCCGCTGCTGCATTAAATTGCACCACATGCTGTACCTATATTTTGCCTTCGACAGATCTTCCGGTCGCACCGTTCATGATTGCAGCCACTAGACGTTTAAGACTATGTGCAGAAATATTAGGCGCCTATGGTATTTCGCTAGCCTTAGAGTTCGTTGGTCCTCATCACTTACGTACACAATGGGCAAATCCGCTAATCTGGACGATGCAAGATACGTTGGACTGGATGGATACAATTCAAGTGAGAAATATCGGTTTGTTACTGGATTCCTATCATTGGCATACGAATGGATTAACGAGTGAGGACCTGCTGAAATTACAACCGCATCAAATTGCGTATGTCCATATTAATGATGCTAAACCTCTGCTGATAGAGGAATTGCTAGATTCCGATCGATTGTATCCAGGGGAAGGATCCATTGATCTTACTGGATTCTTGGGAAGCTTGAAAAAGATCGGATACAAGGGCGTTATCGCTCAAGAAGTGCTAGCGCCAGCTTCATCACAAAGTTCATCTGAACTATTTTCTCGTTCCAAAGCAGGCTTCGATAAAGTATTCTCATCACTGGAAATCTAACCCCATCGAATCCCACATTGGAAGGAGCGTTAAGGATGAGTCTGTTCAGTCGGACGTTCAAAACAAATGTGGGAGTAATGCCTAGTAAGTTCGCCGCGATGCGATCTGCTCTAATCAATAAATCGCAATAAAAGAATCGACCATCTGCTCTATGGGATGGTTGATTTTTTTCCTCTGAACATAGGATTACATACGTCTATAGGCCTCTTAATATAGTATAATCATACTGTATTGCTCAAAGTTGGAGATAGGGATATAGCACTATTAAATACTATTGACGAATGAGGAGTCTATGAGAACTTCGGAGAATAAAATTAAGTTAAGTCATATGTTGTACATAGTAGTATTTATCTGCCTGCTGATTGCAATACGCTGGAGCTGGTACAATCATTTTAATCTGTCTAATCCTCCTGTTGTGGAGCAAGGTGTGCTCGATTTGCGGGGAGTAGACCTTGAATCACTAAGCTCCTTTCCATTGGATGGAGAATGGGAGTTTTATCCTGAACAATGGGTGAACGCCGCCAATATGGATAGTGTTTTAAAAGGCCAGATGCTTCAGGTGCCGGGTAACTGGAATTCTGTATTCAATTCTGCTGAGCAAAAGAAGGCGTATGGATACGGAACTTATCATTTGCGGATTCTGCTAGATCGTCCCTTGTCTGAGCCACTTAGCTTTTGGTTCCAATCCATCTATACTTCTTCTGAAGTGGAGATTAATGGAACAATTCTCTCACGGTTTGGAGTGTTATCTGACGAGAAGGAAGAGCATGTTTATGTGACGAAAGCATTCTTAATCAGTTATACACCTACAGATCAGAAGCATCTGGATCTGTTTGTTCGGACGTCAAACTATGAGTCTCCACTAAAAGGGGGCATAATTCGGTCCGTGGAGTTTGGCATTCAACATGGGGTAGACACTATATACTGGAATTCCATTGGCTTGCAGCTAGTCGTAGGGGTCATGCTTCTTCTACATGGGTTGTATTTATTGATTATCTATCTGATGGATGTACGAAAAACAGAGCTGATTATTTTTTTCCTAATGATGGTCGCTGCGGCTGTATCCATTGGGGTTGAACATAATGGACTGTTGTTCAGGTTTCTTCATGTTGATTTTGCCTGGATGCTGAGGTTAAAGGTTCTTTCGTATATAGGGTTTTGTTTATTCCTTTTATTGATGGGAAGAGAACTATTGGGGAATCGACGGAAAGGCAAGGCGTTTTATAGTTACATCCTGTCAGTTCTCATTTTTACTTTATTTATTATTGTAGGTCCTGAAGAGGCAGTGTTATATATCATCGGAAAAGGGTATTACATGATCCTGTATTACGTTCCAGTGTGTTGGACGGTATATTATTTTTGGAAGATGGTAGCCTTACGAGCTGAAGGTGCTCTATTTTTATTGTTTTCAGTGTTAGCAGTACTAAATAATATGTTGTGGGGGGCTGTCTACTATGCCGGTAGCTCACAATTTATGTTTTATCCCGTAGATTTAATTGCTGCCCTTGCCGCATTTTCCGCCTATTGGTTTAGGAGATATTTTCATCAATCCCATCAAAATGTGTTACTGAACGCTCAATTGGCGGAATCCAATAAATTAAAGGACCGTTTTCTAGCCAATACGTCACATGAGCTGCGCACTCCACTGCATGGGATTATGAATATTGCCCAAAGTGTGTTAACAAGAAAAAAACATGTGCTGGATGAAGAGAGCCAGCGTGACATGGAATTGCTAATTATGGTCAGTCGCCGGATGTCGCTTATGCTGAATGACTTGCTTGATGTTGTGCGATTGCAGGATAAGCGGATTGTGATGAATATAAAGGCGTTGCAAGTGAGGTCATTGGCTGAAGGTGTACTGGATATGTTACGTTTCTTAACCGGTGGGACGAAGGTGGAGCTTCGAATGTCTATAGATGAGAATCTGCCTCGTGTTTATGCTGATGAGGAGCGATTGGTGCAGATTCTGATTAATTTAGTTCATAACGCACTAAAGTACACCGAACAGGGAAGTGTTGAACTGGCCGCAGAACAAGTGGGTGGGGATGTATGGATACATGTTACGGATACAGGAGTAGGTATGGATGAAGCTTTGAAAAAGCGTGTTTTTATGCGCTATGAACAAGGGGCTTACGGTCAAGGCGGCATTGGGCTGGGGCTTAGTATCTGTAAGGAGCTGGTCGAACTGCATGGCAGTGAATTATTGCTGCAATCGCAGCCGGGTCAGGGAAGTAAGTTCAGCTTTAAATTACCTGTAGCCAAAGGGAGTCTGCAGTCATCTATTCCAGATGTTCATACTGAAAAAGATTCGGATCCATTGTCACCATTCAGCATGTGGATAACTGCGGAGAAATCAGCTATGGTGGCTGCCACCTATAACACAAAGGAAGTAGAGGCACTCTCGAAGCTCGATACAGACGCTGACATCATACATGTGCTAGCGGTTGATGATGATTCGGTCAATTTAAAAGTTCTGCAAAATATTTTATCAGATGGAGCCTATCGGATTGATACAACGACTTCAGCCCGTGAGGCGCTGGATATGTTGCATCATGAGCAGTTCGATTTGGTTATCGCTGATGTGATGATGCCGGGCATGTCTGGATATGAATTGACAAGATTGATACGCGAGCGGTTCACGATGTATGAACTTCCTATTATTCTATTGACCGCTCGCAGTGAGCAGGAGGATGTCTATGCAGGTTTCTTGGCTGGCGCTAATGACTATGTAACCAAGCCAGTAGATGCCATGGAATTGAAGTATCGTGCTTCGTCGCTCACTTTTATGAAGCAAGCAGTCAATGATCGTTTGAGAATGGAGGCTGCTTATTTACAAGCGCAGATCCATCCACATTTTCTCTTTAATACATTAAATTCGATTATGTCCTTGAGTGATTTTGACACTGTCAAAATGAAAGATCTTTCAGATGCATTCACTACTTATCTGCGGATCAGCTTTGACTTCTTAAATGCAGGCAAACTTGTTTCACTGTCGCAAGAGCTGGAGCTGGTCGAGAATTATGTATATATCCAGCAGCAGCGTTTTGAGGAGAGGCTGCAGGTTGAATGGGAGGTAGACGCGAATCTACAGCTTCTAATTCCTCCGCTGACCATTCAGCCACTGGTCGAGAACGCCGTCCGGCATGGGATCTTAAGTCGGGCAAAAGGTGGAACCTTGCGTATTCACATCGAGACACATGCGGAGGCTGTTCATTTTATCATTGCTGATACGGGGATTGGAATGGATGAAGCTCAAGTCAGTAAGTTATTGCAACCAAAAAGTCTTAAGGATCAAGGAATTGGGCTCCTTAATACAGATCGGAGATTAACACAATTATATGGACAAGGCTTGAAGATTCAAAGTATTCCTGGGGTGGGAACTACGGTGTCTTTCATTATTCCTGATTAGGAGGGTTGTAAAACCATCCTTTTCTGTCCAGCTGTAATTGAGTGGATGTGATTTGAATCATCAATTCTTCCACGGCGGATAAGGTTGCAACTATACAGACAATGGTTGTCCAAATGGTGGGGTTACTATGGGAAAGCCATATAGGAGTTACAAATAAGAGAAGCCCGGTGAGTTTATTGCCGTAGGTATGGATACTTGCGTAAGTTTTGAATCTGCGGAGGGCAATCCCTGTCGATGTTATGCGGATGGCCGCGATCAAGAAGATCCATAGGATGAAGTCGAGGGTAAGACCCAGATACGGATACAAAGTAAATAAGCAGATCCCGATTAGTATCGTGTCGGCAGCAGAATCCAGCTTTGCTCCGAGATTACTTGTTGTGCCTGATTTTCGGGCAATTGGACCATCTATCAGATCGGTGACTCCGCAAAGGATATAAATTGCAAGAAAGGCCGAACTTAGCGGCTCGAAGAATAACAGCATTATTGCCAAAAAAATTCTGCCAAGTGTGATACAGTTAGGTATAACTTTCAACTTCAATCCCACCTTTGTTCATGACCTCATTTAATTCTATTGTACCAGAGGAAGAGTATATGCTATTTGGAAAAGGATTATAAGATAGTATTGAAGAAGTAGTGAAGTAGAAGTATAGATTAGGATTCTAGCGGTAAATTAGGAGGGATTTTATGAAGCAGAATACAAACTTAAAGGTACATACATTAGCTGATATCGAACATCTGAAAATTCACGGCAGAACAACAGGGTCACTTTCTCCACTAACGTTATTTTGGACAGGCAGTGCGGTCGAATTAAATGTTAAAAGTTCTGAGCTATGGCTTGAAGTAGAAGCAGATTATGATGTTTATGAACCCTGGATTAGCATCCTGATCAATTCCGTTCCTGTTAGCAGACAAATGTTAGTAGCAGGCAGGTATTGGATTTGTGTATTTAGAGGCATGAATGATCGTGTTGTCAACAATATTCGTATTGTAAAAGATGTGCAGGCAATGAGTGGAGATCCTGGCTGCTCTTTGCAGATACATGCGGTGAAGATGGATGGAAAATTCCTGCCGGTTGCGGACAAACCCCACAAGATAGAGTTCATAGGTGACAGCATCACATCCGGAGAAGGAAGTATAGGTGCCAAGGCTGAAGAAGATTGGATTCCAATGTGGTTTAGCGCCATCAACAACTATACCAGAATGACAGCAGATGCTTTAAATGCAGAATATAGAGTTATTTCTCAAAGTGGCTGGGGAGTCCTTACTAGCTGGGATAATAATCCGCACGGTAATATCCCTGATTGTTATGAGCAGGTTTGTGGTCTTCTAACTGGAGCAAAAAACGAAGCTTTAGGAGCTTTTCAAGAACATTCTTTTGAAACCTGGCAGCCAGATGTTGTGGTAGTTAATCTAGGAACAAATGATGGGGGCGCCTTTCAATCGCCAGAATGGAAAGATGAGGTAACAGGGGAGAGCCATAAACAACGCTTAAATGAAGACGGGACCTATCATGAGGATGATATACAAGCTTTTGTCGATGCCGCTGAGAAATTTCTGCTGAAGCTTAGAAAAAATAATCAACATGCACATCTCGTATGGGCATATGGGATGCTTGGTATCCCGATGATGCCAGCGATCTACCGGGCGGTCGATGTTTATAGCAAGAAAACAGGGGACAAGCAGGTTTCTGTATTGCAGCTTCCAAATATGACGGGTGAGACCATAGGGGCAAGAAGTCATCCGGGAGCATTAGCTCATGAACAAGCGGCAAAAGAGTTGACGGGGTATTTGAAAGGGATTCTAGCGAGCGAAAGTTAATAGGAATTCATAAAAAAACAAGCCTGAGCGAAAGGATCACGCTCTGGCTTGTTTTTATTTACTTTAGTCTATTTGGTGGATACAGACTTGAACCATTCGTTAACTTCTTTGGTGATTTGATCACCACCATTTGCTTTCCAGTTGGAAACAAAGGAGTCAAAGGCATCTACAGGTAGCTTACCGTAAATGATTTTGTTGAAGGTTTCCATTTCGGATTGACGAAGCAGATTCCATTTGGATACCATCGTTGGTGTCGCAGCGCCAGTGAAATAGTTCTGTCTACGAATGTCTATTTGTGACATAACAACTTTTGCAGCGGCCCAGTTTTCCGGTTTACGGAACTCAGCCATTTGTTTTTCATAAGGAGTTACAGGGGTTTCACCATCAGCAAGTTTAACCAATGTCTTCATGAACAGATCAGGAATACGAGCCGGTCCAGTTAAGAAAGGAAACTCATTGGAGAAGTCTTTAATCTTCTCTTTATCACTAGTAGGCTTTCCATCAATCATGTCCCAATCGTAGCCTTTAGCAAAGCCGTATTCAAATTCACTACCAGCTGCTGGATTAGCTAGGTTATCAAGCAAGTAGTTGTAGTATAAGAAAATTGCTTCAGGGTGCTTAGCATCTTTGTTAATCATGATACTAGCGTTTACCCCAGAGTTCTGCCATTTGGTACCGATGAGTCCGTCTGGACCTGCTGGAACCGGATAAGCTTTGATCTTCGCTCCAGGTACATTTTTCATAAGATCGGGAGCCGGCCAGTCTGGAACCCAGTTTGCCCCTGGTAGAATACCTGCGGCGCCTTTTGTCCAGCTTTCAGCAGATTTACCTTCATCCCAAAGTGCAGAGTCTGTGTGAATATAACCTTTGTCCATCCACTCACTAAGCTTAGCAAGGGCTTGTTTAGCACCAGGGTTAATGGAACCGTATTCCAGATTGCCGTCGGCATCTTTATTCCATTGTTCCTCAATCGTACCGTAAGCACCGAATAACCAGTCGAGTTGGCCCATCCAGGTGTTTGTATTATTTTTCAAAGAAATCGCAAGTGGGAAAACATCTTTAGGTGCTAGACCATCAGGGTTTTCGTTCTTAAATTTGTCCATGATATTCTCAAGATCGGCAATTGTTTTTGGAGCCTGAAGGTTCAGCTTTTCCATCCAATCTTCACGTAACCAGAGAAGAGTATCGTCATTATCAGTATATTCAAGGATCGGCATATTGTATTTCTTACCGTCTTTTGTGAATGGATACCAAAGTTCTGGGTGTGCTGCAGCATGATCTTTTAGAATTTTATTAGCATATTTGTCGAACAACTCATCGATAGCAATGAACTGACCGGAATCAATCAGTTGATTGGTCAATACTGCATTGGTTGGTACAGAAACGAAGTCAGGCAGCTTTTCGCCAGAAGCAATGGCAAGCTGAAGCTTTTGTCTGTATTGATCGTCATTGGCAGGATACCAAGTATCTTTATGCTTCATGCCCAGTGTTTCCAGCATCCAGCGATCGTGAACATTGTTTTCTTTGGTATCACCTTGAACATATTTCTTCGGCATCAATACCGAACTGAACTCGATGGGTGGATCGTATTTACCTTTTTCAAAAGCAGCATCTGCTTCAGATAAACTAGTCTCAGACGATGTGGTATTGTTTTGTTTGGCGTTTTCATTATTTCCGCCACCACTGCCACAGGCTGTGAGTGTGATAAGTGCTGTGACCGTTAACAACGACCACATTTTTTTGAACTTGATCATTCTTTAATTCCCCCTACTGTGTATGATCTTTACAAGTGTAACTTTAACAACTAGTCGGGGATGGCATCTATATGAGATTTTTAGTTTCGATAGGACTCTATCATGCTATTTATTATTGTCTCGATATTCCTGCGGCGTTACTCCGAACTGTCGTTTGAACACTTTTATAAAATAAGCAGGGTCCATATAGCCAATCTCCATGCTGATTTCATAAACTTTTTTAGAGGTAGTCTTCAGCTTATGGCAGGCGCGATCCATGCGCAGGCGCGAGATATAATCGCTTATTCCTTCACCCGTTTCAATCTTATAAATTTTTGATAAATGAGTCGGATGGAGGTTTACATGGTCAGCCAGAACCCGTAATGAAACATCTAAATGCAGGTTTTTGTCTGTGAAATCTTGAATCTTTTTCACATATTCAGACCTGATGTCTTTAATTTCGTTAGACGTTCCTTCTTTCAATTTGCTCAGAATGCTGAGGGACCATTTTCTAAGTTTACCGATGGTCGAGAACGCTTCACCGCTTTGCAACCAACCGAGATCGTCTCCCACTAAGTTAGCTAGAGTATGCCCATTTCGGTGTGCGAGATTCGTGAAGGATGCAGTGATTAAAAAACCGGCCTCCATGCAATGCTCCCACGATTCAGACCATTTCTCATCCAGCTCCGCGCAGACAGCGAGTAGTTTCTCTTCCGCAGCATCCCAATGCCCACTTTCAAGCAGGTGAATTAGTGTCGGCGGGGTGTAAAGGGCATCCAAAGGTCCTTGGGTAGTGGAAGGTTCAAATTCGCTGACCCGCATTACGAATTCGCGCTCGTCTCCCACGATCTGCCGGAAATAAGCTGTAGCCTGACGGAAACGGCTCGACACCTTCTCGGGAAACTGGAACCATTCAGTGATTACTATGGACAGGGAACCTTTCAGAAATTGCTTAACCTTATACTGAAGCTGTAAAGAAAGCTTTTCTAGGATGGTTTCTTTGCCGATGTCGGATCCTTTCTCTTTAAGCTGAAGCAGAAACACAAGATATCCATGTTCCTCTTTAACGCCCCAGACCTGCATAAACTCACCCATAATCTCTTCAGCCATATTGATGATGGCATATTCAATTAAGGTTTGATCATTATTGTTATAATGGCTAAATTCTTCTTCCATGCGTACAAGCATCAAAGCGCAATCGCCAGAATGGAAGGGCAAATCATAAGTTACGAGCTTCCGTTCCCATTCGCCAGCTTGAAATTGATGACCTTGCAAGGCATCAAGCAGCAGTTGACCACGTAAAAGCGGCAGATTTTCCCGTAGGGTAAACTGGGTTCGTTTAAGCGAACTGATAAGTTCCCATTCTGTGTTCAATTGCTCGATGGCAGTTTTGACTGCACCGATAATTTCATCATCGGTAGGTGGCTTAAGCAAGTAATCGACGGCATTATGCTGAAGTGCTTTTTTGGCGTAATCGAACTCCGAATGGCCTGATAAAATAATACATTTGATCTTTTTATCACGTTTTCTTATCCGCTCTATTAATTCAATTCCCGTCATTTCGGGCATTTGGATATCCGAGATCACAATATCAATAGGGTTTGTATCGATAATTTGTAGCGCTTCACGTGCTGAATACGCTTTATGCACCTGTTCAATGCCTAGCGTATGCCAGGGTTTAGTCATGGCAAGATTATCTACCCAGTGTGCTTCATCGTCTACTATAATCATTTGCATGTTGTTATTCTCCTTGATGATTCTTAAATTTAGAATATTCATCCTCCGTAGGGATTTCCCAGATAATCTCTGTTCGGAAACCTCCAAGAGGGGATGGTTTAAAGGTTAGACAGGATTGATTACCGAACAGGTGCATGATCCGCTGATTCGTATTCCAGAGCCCGCAGCCCATTTCTTCCTGCAATGGCTCCTGCATTTTACGATTCAAAGCTTCCAGCTGCTCCGGATTCAAGCCAGGTCCGTCGTCATCAATGTAGATCTTGCAGAAGCCGTTCGAAATCTCACCACTAATGCTGATCTCACCCGAAGAATACGATTTTGCCACTCCGTGAATGACTGAATTCTCCACAATAGGTTGTAGCATTAGACGTGGCACAGACTGGCTTAACATGTTCTCAGGGATTTCGATATGATAATCAATTCTGGCATTGCGCAGCTTTTGAATATCCAAATAGTTGACGAGCAGCTTGATTTCTTCATCCAGTGACGCGGTTTCCCGTTCCATTCGGGTAGTATAACGGTAGTAAGCACTTAAATTATAAGCCATGGAGACGACAGCGTCCTCATCCTTCATTTGGGCCATATTGATAATATAACCAAGGCAGTTATAGAGAAAATGCGGATTGATTTGCGCCTGCAGTTGCTTAAGTGTAGCTTCGCGGGCACGGATTTTCTCATTGAACACATTCTCTATCAGGTCTTGAATTTGATGGGACATATCATTAAAGCGATGGAATAGAAACGAAAACTCGTTCCGGCCTTCATTATGAAGACGTACAGAATAATCTCCACGCTGCACGCGCCGTAAGCCTTTAATTAGCTTTTTGATAGGATATTGAACATTTCTGTATAGTAATATGGAAGCGGAAATTCCCATAACAAACAGCAAAATCATCGAGATATAGAACAAATCCTGACTGAGCGAAATGGGTTTTAGAATTTGATATAGAGGGACAACATCTATTAAATTCCAATCCAAATAGGAGGACTTCACAGAGCTGACCAAGTAGTTCTTGCCATTGAGTTTGACTACATCCTGGGTAGTATTCTCAGGTGAGTGTTTATCCAGGTAACGAATGAGTTCTTCAGATAGCTGCTTGTCCGCACTGCGATTCAGAATTGGCGAGTTCCCTTTATGATAGAGAAAAGGATCACCTTGTCCACCTTCCTTGTACGTATCCAGCATGTTCTGAATATTCTCATAACTGAAGCTGGCCTCAATCACCAAGTTGCTTCCCGTCAACATCCCCGGCTGAGCTAAGGAATCTGTATAGAACCAGTAGAAGGATTTTAACTCGTCTTTAGATTCCAAGCTGTGATCGCCATACGTCCATTTTCCACTCATATTTCTTTTTAAGTAATCCTCATCATACCCAAATGCTCGATTGTAGTTGGAGATGACATCTTTATTTTGCTGTGAATGTACGGCATATCTGGCAGGCCAAATATCTGCAACCCCAGATTGAAGCACCATCTTTTCCTGAATGACATACCGGGTCTGCATCTGATCATATCGATCAGCCCAAATGTTTAATCCGTTGAAGGCTCTGACATTGGGATCTCTAGAAAGGATAAGGGTGAAGTCCATCATCTGATTAATACGCGAATCAATTTGACTGGACAGAAAAGTGAGCTGCTTCGTATTGGACACCTGCAGCTCTTTGCTTACAACATCGTATGTGACGTTATTTGAAAAGGTATACATGATAATGATGGGGATGAATAAGAGTATGATCAGGCAGTTTATTTTGGCAAACAAACTAAACCGGGATTGTGTTAATTCTCTCAAGGATGTAAAGCGCTTCCAAATATTCATAAATGTACCCTCCAGATGATGTCCTAATAAAACCATATCAAGCCTAACAATGTTATATAGTCAAACCTGAGAAACGCCTGATACTATTTATAGCAGAGATCCCCATCACACACAAAATATTTTTTTTGGGAACAGGAGAGAGCTATGGAGGCTAATTCAATACAGCAGGTAGGCCTGGAAAATAAACCAAGTATAAAAAGAAAAAGAAAAAAAGGCTATAAACAACCATGGGTGCTCCACTTCATGGTATTACCGGCGGCAATTATGGTTTTTATTTTTTCTTATATCCCCATGTCAGGAATACTCATGGCATTTCAGGATTATAAGCCTGCATTAGGATTTTTTGATTCCGAATGGGTCGGACTTAAGCATTTTAGGTACATGTGGGAGAACGATTACTTCCTGCAAATTACCTGGAATACACTGTTTTTTGCTTGCTCCAAGATTGTTTTGAACCTGATTATTCCTTTTATATTCGCCTTGTTGCTTAATGAGGTAAGGAATATGGGCCTTAAAAGATCGATTCAAACACTCGTCTATCTACCGCATTTCTTGTCATGGGTTACCCTTTCAGGAATTCTGATCGATATCCTAGCTCAAACAGGGATCGTGAATCAGTTTATTTCGTCCGTTTTCGGCATAAAACCGATCTTTTTTCTAGGGGACGGCAACTGGTTCCGATTTACCATCATAGCCAGTGATGTTTGGAAAGAATTTGGTTTCAACACGATCATTTTCCTAGCTGCGCTATCCGGCATTAATCCATCACTTTATGAAGCTGCTGAAGTGGATGGGGCAGGTCGCTGGAAGCAAACGATGTATATTACCATACCAGCACTTATTCCAATTGCTATTGTAATTGCGACCTTGGCACTGGGCAATGTATTGAACGCCAACTTTGACCAGGTATTTAACCTATATAGTCCTTTGATCTATCAACAAGGGGATATCATTGATACCTTTGTGTATAGAGAAGGTCTTCTCAGCGGACAATTCAGCTTTGCGACCGCAGTTAATCTTTTTAAATCAGCAATTAGTTTAATTCTAATCGTTATTTCATACCGACTTGCCTATAGATTTGCAGGGTACAGAATTTTCTAGAAAGGATGACAACAAATGTACCATAAAACCCTTCCATATCGAATATTTAGCATATTCAATAATGTGCTCCTAACTATCCTTTCGGTGCTCTGCTTGCTGCCATTGTATCACTTACTCATGGTATCTCTTAGTGCGTCCGCCCCAGCCAATGCTGGGTTGGTCACCTTTTGGCCAATTGGCTTCACTTTGGAGGCCTATGCAAAAACTTTTAACAATACTAATTTTCTTACATCCCTGTGGGTGTCGGTAGAGCGGACAATACTAGGAACAGCACTTGCACTGGTAGTAAATACGGTTGCAGCCTATGCTCTTTCTAAGGAAACTAGAGTTTTCCGGGCGCGTAATATCTATCTTTGGTATTTTGTCGTAACCATGCTGTTCAGTGGGGGTCTGATTCCGGGATATATCCTGATTCTAAAGCTCGGGCTGATGAATTCTTTGATGGCACTTATCCTACCTGGATTGGTAGCCGTATTTAACATCATTTTGCTGCTGAACTTCTTCCGTGGTGTACCTAAGGACCTTGAGGAAGCAGCCTTTATTGATGGAGCAGGACATTTTAAGACCTTTTTGAAAATATATTTACCAGTCTCCTTACCAGTCATTGCAACAGTTTCCCTATTCATGATGGTGGGCCATTGGAACTCTTACTTTGACGGTATAATCTATATCAGAGATTCGGATAAGCTGCCACTGGCGACGTTTATGCAGACCATTATCGTTCAGGCAGATATGTCCAAGCTTGATCCGTCAGCTGTAGCTAACTTGTCTCAACGAACCATACGGGCTTCACAGATTTTCATAAGTGCGCTACCAATATTGTTGGTTTATCCATTCCTGCAACGTTATTTTGTGACAGGGATTGTAGTCGGAGCAGTAAAAGAATAGTCAAAAAAGAGGGAGTTACTGGACTAGTCCATGTAGCTCCCTTTTTTTTGTAGGTATGGCATGCAAATAAGCATTCCCAGATGAATTGCGCCTTCTAAAATACGGTGCTATACTTTTGGCATGAAATATGCTCGGAGGTGGTACAGTGCTAATGTTGAAATGCCCATTAGCTAGAAGTTCCTCACGCAAAGCCTAATATAGGGCGATACTTTGCGTGAGGTGCGATGGATGGATATATCGCCCAACTTAATTTTATCGTTTCTATAAATGGGCTTTGCACCTTATGAACTTTTAATATAAATAAGGGGCTGAAAAGCGATGTGTACACCATTTATTAGAAACCATCAATATAACTTAATTAAGAAACAAACGAAATTTGTTCTGCATACCCTGCGAACCGTTGCGGATCGTAGAGTCTTGGAGACTGTAAGATATAGTGCTGCTACGAACATTATTGAGGCATTTCCTTCTCTTACGGAGAATCACAAGCAGATGCTGGAACAAATATCGACCTTCGAAACTGCAGAAGATTTCCAGAGATATCTTAGTGAATTAGAACCATACCTAGAGTCATATCCGACGATTACGCTGAAGCAGATTCAGAAGCTATTCCCTAAGAATAAGAAACTGAAAGTACCTGATCTACAACTCATCGACTATCGCAACATAACGTATTTGAGTTGGATAGATATTGCCAGTAATAAATTATTCATTATCTATCCGTACGAAGGACAGTTCATTGGTATTGAGGGTAGAATCACACCAACGCACAAAAAAGGGTACTGCATGTTCTGCAATCGGCATCAAGAGCTTGCATTCTTTTATGTTAAGACCAAGAATGTGAACGTTTCGCCGGATAATATTTCTGCTGTGGGTCAATACGTATGTCTGGATAATCAGGAATGTAATCGGAGCATAACCGATACAGCTAAGCTTGAGAGGTTCATTCTCTCTGTCCGCAAATAATGTTTAGAAAAGGCTCCCTTAGTGGGAGCCTTTTTTGTTAAAAATATTGTCAGGATTTAGACAATCCGTTTCATTGAAGCAATGAGGCACGACATTAGTGGATATAATGAGATTCAAGAGCTGAATAAATAATATAAGCGTTTACAAACAGAGAATTCGAGTGGTTATAAAAATAGTCAGAAAATTTCCATATGACGTGCTTTGTTACTTAAGCTATAATGAGGTCTAAAAAAGAAAACGGGGCGTTATAATGAATCAAATGAAGGGTAACAAAAATCTTCTCTCGGAGAAGGAGGAACGCTTCTCTTCCGCGGGCTTTATTTTTGCCGCCATCGGCAGCTCGGTTGGGCTAGGGAATATGTGGAAGTTTCCTTATATTACAGGAGAAAATGGGGGGGCAGCTTTTTTCCTGCTTTTCATCGTCTGTTTAGTGCTGATAGGGTTACCGGTGCTGTTGGCAGAACTGGCTATCGGACGCAGCGGGCGTGGTAGCGCGGCGACCTCTTTTATGCGGGCTGGAGGCGGGAAGAGTTGGTTTGCAGCTGGAATGTTGCAGGTACTTGCGCCGTTTCTAATTCTCTCCTTTTATATTATTGTTGCTGGCTGGACGCTGAACTATTCGATGATTGCTTTTAATGGACAACTATTCAGCACTACTGATTATGCAGGCGAATTCAATTCGTTTGTCTCTGGATATATGCCGATCGTTTGGCAGGGGATAGCCATTCTGATTACGGCGGGTGTAGTCATCCTTGGCGTATCAGGCGGGATTGAGAAATTTAACAAAGTATTAATTCCTGGTATGGTCGTACTCCTTGTAGTGTTAATGATTCGCGCAGTAACCTTACCGGGTGCATCCGCAGGGGTATCTTTTTTCCTAAAACCGGACTTTTCAGTGTTGACAGCGGAATCTGCGCTAGTTGCATTGGGACATGCCTTCTTTTCATTATCGCTCGGGATGGGGATTCTCCTGACTTACGGATCTTATGTTGATAAAAAACAATCGCTGGGTACCGCTGCAATCGCAATCGGTGCAGGAGATTTGTTATATGCTTTTATCGCAGGCTTGATTATTTTTCCGACGACGTTCTCATTTGGTATTGCTCCTGATCAGGGGCCTTCGCTGATTTTTATCGCTTTGCCAGCCGCTTTCTCGGCTATGCCTTTTGGTGCGCTTTTCGGCGGTTTGTTCTTTATCTTGCTGGCGATTGCTGCTCTAACCTCAGCTGTATCGCTGCTTGAAGTGCCTGTATCCTTCACAATGGAGCGCTGGAATTGGAGCCGGAAACGTTCGGTTTGGATTTTGACGCTGATCTGTTTCCTTCTTAGTATTCCTTTAGCGATGTCACTAGGGATGTTCCCGGAGCTAACGATTGGTGGCAAATCTCTATTTGATGGGCTGGATTTTATCACCTCTAACATTATGCTGCCGCTTGGAGGTCTGCTGATTACCATCTTCGCCGGTTATTTCTGGAAAGGTGCAGCGGAAGCCGCTGGACTACAGGCGCGCTGGTTCCGTGTTTGGCTGTTTATGCTCCGTTATGTGGCGCCGATCCTAGTGTTCCTAGTGCTACTCCATACCTCGGGGATTATTTCCTTCTAATTCTGAAATTTATTTATCCAAAAATAACTCTACAACCCCTGAGGGTTGTAGGGTTTTTTTGTGTTGAAAAGAGGGGATTAAATTGATTTTTAATTCCTACTTGACTAGGTGGAATAATTGGAATATAGTATAAAAAAGCTTGAACGGTATGGAAGGGAATGTAACTAACCAATCCATTCTTAACTAATAATTGTATACAATTATACAAATATATTATTGGGATTCGGACCCCACAGATTATCGATGAGGAGCAGTATAGAAATGGCGATACGATCACGAAGGTTATCAAAGGATAATACCTACTACGAATTAAAACAAAAAATTATTGATAGCGAGTTCGAACCGAATCAACCTGTAAATGAAGAAAATTTGGCGGCCTTGCTCGGGGTCAGCCGCACACCTCTTAGAGAGGCGATACAGAGACTGGAGAACGAGGATTTTCTGGTTCGACAGCCAAATGGAAGACTGCGGGTAGCTTCAGTAACCCTTAAAGAGGTTGAAGAAATATTTCTTATTCGCAGCATGCTTGAAGGCTATATTGCAAGAAGTGCAGCTAAGCATGCCACAGAGAAAGATATTGTGAATTTAACGACGATGATTACAAAAATGAAACACTCGTTCCAGCTTGGTGATAATCAGAATTTTGTTACATATGGATTTGAGTTCCATGATTATTTGTCAGAAATCAGCGAACTAAAAACCTTCGAGAAGGTTCTGAATCAATTAAGAGATCATTCGCTTCGTTATTGTCGATTCGTCTCTATGCATGGGGATTGGAACACACAAGCGGATGAAGAACATGATCTTATTTTACAAATGATCGCTGCTAAAAATGAAGATGGTGCTGAAAAAGCCATGCAAGATCATATTTTAAGCAGTCTATCGACTGCGCTTGATCGCATCAAAGGGATTGAAGAAAAGCTGGAAGCATAACGAAAGGGGAGACATCACCTATGAAACCACTAAATGAGGTTGAGCAAGCTTTAGCTAATCAATTAATAGAGGTTCGCAGAAACCTGCATCGTGAGCCTGAATTAGCGTATGAAGAGTTTAAAACCACAACAAAATTACGGGAATGGCTGACCCAAGCCAATATTCACATCCTTGACTTACCTTTACAAACCGGACTCATCGCAGAGATCGGGCAGGGTCACGGACCCATAGTGGCCATTCGTTGTGATATTGATGCACTTCCCATAGAGGAACAAACTGAATTGTCCTTTGCCTCAGAGATCCCAGGAAAGATGCATGCCTGTGGTCACGATTTTCACACGGCTACTATTTTAGGTGCTGCATTATTATTAAAGGCTCGTGAAAATGAACTACCTGGAAAGGTTAGAGTATTGTTTCAACCCGCGGAAGAAACAGGGCATGGGGCGGAAAGTGTCTTAGCCTCGGGAGGACTCCAGGATGTGGCGGCTATATTTGGTCTCCATAATTCACCTGACTTGCCAACGGGAGCTTTTGGAACAAGAACAGGAGCTTTAACAGCCGGTGTTGACCGTTTTGAAATTACAATAAAAGGTGTCGGCGCTCATGCTGCTTATCCTGAAAAAGGTGTAGATACGATTGTAACTGCGGCTCAGATCATTACCGCACTACAAACCATCGTAAGTCGCCAAAACAGCACCACGGAACCAGTAGTGTTAAGTGTTACCCGAATTAATGGAGGCTTCACATGGAATGTATTGCCGGAAAAAGTCGAATTAGAAGGTACAGTAAGAACTTACAATGAAGAGATTCGCCGCAATATTCCAATACAAATGACTCGTCTTATCGAAGGGATTGCTGCGGGAGCTGGGGCAGAGGCCCAGTTACACTGGCATCCAGGTCCACCCGCAACGATAAATCATGGGGAATGGGCGGACTTTACCAAAGAGATCGCCTCAGATTTCGGCTATGAAGTACATGATATTCCTCCACAGATGGGTGGAGAAGATTTCTCTTTTTATTTACAACAGATACCGGGTGCTTTTGTGAATATAGGATCAGGTCCAGCCTATCCCTTACATCACCCTCGTTTCGATGTTGATGAAGCTGCGATATTGCCAGCTGCTAAGTACTTCGCTTTATTGGCAGAACAAGCGCTGGTGAAGCTGCAAGAGGAAGCTTAATCCTAAAGATGATTGAGGGGAATGGAAATGATTGAATTAAAGAATGTTTACAAATCGTTCACTCGGAAAGGGACCACTATTGATGCTCTTAAAGGAATCGATTTAAAGGTCGAAAAAGGCGATATATTCGGGGTTATCGGCTATAGCGGTGCTGGGAAAAGTACATTAATTCGTTTAGTCAATTATTTGGAAAGACCCACCAAAGGACAAGTTATGGTCGCTGGACGTGATTTGGGAACATACAACGATAAAGAGTTGCGTACCGCTAAGAAAAATATCGGAATGATTTTTCAACATTTTAATCTATTAGAATCTAAAAAAGTATTTGATAATGTGGCGATCCCTCTAGTTCTCCTGAAAAAGAATAAAAATGAAATCCGCCAGCGGGTAATGGAGCTGCTAGAGTTTGTTGGATTAAGTGACAAAGCGGGGAGTTACCCGAGTGAGCTATCAGGTGGTCAGAAGCAACGTGTCGGGATTGCCAGAGCGCTTGCCTCGAATCCGTCTATCCTTTTATGTGACGAAGCGACCTCTGCCTTAGATCCACAGACCACACATTCTATCTTACAGCTATTAAAAAAAATCAATGCTGAATACAACATTACCGTGATGATCATTACACATGAAATGTCCGTGATTCAAGAAATTTGTAACAAGGTAGCGGTCATGGAAGAAGGCCGGATTATTGAGCAAGGAAGTGTTCTAGATGTATTCGGAAGTCCAAAACATCTGACCACGCAAAATTTCGTGAAGACGGTTATTCAAAATAGCATGACCTCTAGCGTGCGGAAATCTATCAAAACAGAACCCGGAAGTCAGCTGTACAAGCTTAATTTTGTGGGAGCAAGTGCCTCTGAGCCTATCCTGTTTGAAATGATTCGCTCCTGCGATATAAAGGTCAATATTTTATTTGCGAATACGACGGAGATTCAAGAAACAACTCTGGGAACAGTGATCATTCAATTCGATGGTGAGGCAGCAGAGATTAACAATGCATTATCTTTCTTAACAAGAAATGGAGTCGGTGTAGAGGAGGTAGAATCTAATGTTTTCGACCACAGTAACAGGTGATCAATTTCTGCAGGCGATTATAGAAACAATTCAAATGGTAGGGTTCTCCTTGTTTGTTGGTTCCCTGATTGGGATCCCATTTGGGATATTGCTTGTCATCACTCGTCCGGGTGGGGTTTTGGAGAACAAAGCGCTTTACGCCGTACTAAATCCAATTATCAACATCATTCGCTCATTGCCTTTTATTATTTTACTGGTTGCGATTGTGCCTTTCACACGATTGATTGTTCATACTTCAATTGGGACAAGCGCAGCGATCGTACCCTTGATTATCTATATCGCACCTTATATAGGACGGTTGGTAGAGAACTCACTGCTTGAAGTGAATCCGGGAATCCTTGAAGCCGCTGAGGCGATGGGAGCCACTCCTTTTCAAGTCATTTGGTACTTTTTATTGCCAGAGGCGGTTGGATCCTTAATCCTGTCTCTTACTACAGCGACGATTGGTCTGATAGGTGCAACTGCAATGGCTGGAACGGTAGGGGGAGGCGGCGTGGGAGACTTGGCGATTGTATATGGATACCAACGCTTTGACACTGTTGTCGTAGTAGCCACCGTGATTATCCTCATTATTTTAGTGCAAGGTATTCAATCTTTAGGCAACACGCTAGCAAGAAAAATTCGCCGTTACTAGTTACTACATATTCTGGGAGGGACTCGACAGATGAGTGAATGGAGTAAGCAAGATCGTTTTAAAGCATTATTATCTGGAGAACGGGCGGATCGTCCAATCGGAAGTGGTTGGCGCCATTTTATCGACAAAGAACAAACTGCAGATGATTTAGCAGAAACTACGATTTCTTTTACGAAAAAATATGATTGGGATTGGGTCAAGATTAATCCAAGAGCGACTTATCTGGCGGAAGCTTGGGGGAATCAATACGATTTTACGGATTATCAGACCGTATTTCCGAGACAGCAAACGACGGCTATTCCAACAGCGGCTAGTCTGTGGGATATCGACGTCAAAAAGGCAGTCCAGTCAGCCCCTTTGGCAGAGCATTTAGATGCGGTTAGAAAGATTCGTCAAGGGTTACCAGACACCCCGCTAATCCAAACTGTATTTTCACCATTAACAGTATTGCTATTTATTGTAGGGCGTTCTGCTTACGTTACTAAAACGGTGTTTGGTATTGAGCACCCGGTAACTTTGGAATCCTTGTTTAAAGAACATCGAGCGGCAGCACATCATGCGCTACATGCGATTTCCTTAACCTTAGCCGATTATGTACAAGAGTTACAGCAAGCGGGTTCTGACGGTTTGTTCTACGCAGTGACGGGCACAGCTCACCCAGGATTATTTGATGAAGCTATGTTTGACGAACTGTCCAGACCTTATGATTCTATTGTTTTAGAAGCAGCAAGCTATGGAAAAAACATTCTTCATACTTGTGGAGCTTACGCCCAGCCTGAGAAGTTCAACGATTATCGGATTGACGGGATCAGTTGGGATACGATAGCCGAGGGGAATCCAGGGTTAGAGGCAAATCTCAAAGCTACTAAAGTGGGGGGAGTCGATCATGGGTTGTTTGCGGTAAACGATATTGTCCAAATCAAGCAGCAGGCTGAAGATGCATTAAAGTTAATGAAAGACCAGCCGTTTATTCTATCTCCAAATTGCGCAATCCCACTCAATGTGACGGATGAGGCGTTAGCACAATTTAAAAAATCTATATTGGAATAGGGGAAGTAAGTATGAAAAAGTTAATGTTAGTGATGATGATAGGTGTTCTTGCAGTGTTGACGGCTTGTGGCAATAAAGAGGCGGGGGATTCTGGAGATAAGAAAAAGCTTACCGTTGGATTTGGTGTCGGAACCTATGAGGAACAATTCCGCCAATCGATTCTACCGATTCTAGAGAAACAAGGGTATTCCGTTGACATTAAAACCTTCTCGCAAAACATGCAGGTCAATCCAGCAATGAAGGAAGGCTCCATTGACGCAAGCATATTCCAAAGTACAGCTTATATGGAGGCCATTAACGAAGAAATCAATGCAGATATGGTCGGAATTGCTTATGTTCCAGGTGCTCCACAAGGCCTTTATTCTGTAAATCATACCACGCTAGACGATGTTAAAGACGGTACAACCGTAGCTGTTCCGAACGATCCGGTAAACCAAGAGCGTGCACTGCGTATTCTGGAAGAATTGGGTTGGGTCAAAATTAAAGAAGGGGCAGGCGTAGCGGATTTTAATATTAATAGTATGGAACCGGATAAATATAATATTGATATCAAAATATTGGACCCCGCTCAAATCCTTGTCTCCCTTCAAGATGTTGATTATGGCGTTGTAAATGGTAATTATATTGCTAATTCGGACAGAAAGATTACGGATGCTTTGAAAATAGAAAACACACCTATGGAACACAGAATTATCGTATCGGTTAATAAAAAGGATGAAAATTCTCAGTGGGCTAAAGATTTGAAAGCTGCTTATGAATCCAAAGAGTTTGAAGAATATATTCTTGGATTAGAAAAATATGATGGTTTCATTCTACCTGAAGCTTGGGACAACAATTAATTAAGGAAGTGAACGGAGTGACCAAAGAAAAGATTCATTTTATTGGTGGCGGACAGATGGCGGAAGCGATCATCCGCGCATGTATAGCGAATAACACCTTGTCTGTAAATCAAATTAGTGTATCGGATATTAATGAAACGCGTCTGCAGTTTTTGAATACCAAATACGGTGTAGATACGAAGAGTTCGCAAGAGCATAACCTGTCTACAGCAGATGTGATTGTAGTGGCAGTTCGCCCACAGGATGATTTAACTACACTTGGTCAGAACGTACAACAATTCGTTACAGCTTCTGCCGCAATCGTATCGATTGTGGCGGGTGTGACAAATGATCAATTAGCTGGGTATTTTGGAGTTGAACGGTCCATTATCCGGGTTATCCCCAATACTTTAACCGATACAGGATATGGCTATAGTGGTGTAGCGTTAAATGCTTATGCTACTCGTGATCAAGTGGAGCATTTCCTACTCGGCTTTGGAAAAGTACAATATCTGGATGAGGCGTTAATGGATGTTTTCACTGGATTTGGTGTGGCGGGTCCTAACTATATCTATTATTTCATTGAATCTCTCGTAGATGCAGGTGTACTTGCCGGACTGCCGCGTGACCAAGCCTGGAAGGTTGCACTGGAGAATATGATGGGCTCGGTAGCAATGCTGCAACAGACAGGGCTGCATCCACGACAGCTGCTGGATATTAATAATTCACCTGGCGGTGTCGGCATGCATGGCTTGTACGAATTAAACAACAGTGATTTCGCAGCGGGTCTGCAAAGAAGTGTTCTGGCAGCCGTAAAACGTACTACTGAGCTGGGAGTGAAGTAATCATGGCAACGATGAAATGGGATCATTTAGTTCACTATGTCAATGATTTGGCCAAACCGGTTGAGATCTTTGGAGCTCATGGATTGGTTGCTTTTAAGGGAGGCTCTCATAAAGATTGGGGAACCTATAATGCCTTAAGTTACTTTGGGCTAACCTATCTCGAGTTTCTGGGCATTGAGAATCTTGAGCTGGCAAAGGCAACTGAACATAATTTAGTGGTGAAAGATGCAGTAAAACTTCTACCAGAACATGAAGTTCTAAGTAGAGTAGTCATCCGGACGGATGATATTGAAGAAGTAGCGGCTTCCCTGAAAGCAGCAGGCTTATCATTATCTCCAATTATCGATGGTAAGCGTCTAGATAACGAGGGAAGATTAATAGAGTGGCGGATGATGACCATTGCTGGTGACTTTGGGGGACTGGTCTATCCGTTCATCATTCAATGGAGCGGAACGGATACAGAGCGAGTGGAAAGATTAACATCATCTGGAGTCATTAAGCCTCATCCTGCGGGAGAAGTCGAAATCGTGCGTGCTGTATTCCATGTCTCCGATCCTGAAGCTGCAGCCAACCATTGGGGAACCATATTCGGACTGCCTGTTACGAAGTCAGAGGATGATACCTTCAGCCTTAAGATTGGCGATAGATCATTTGCTTTCGTGCAAGGAGACGAGAACCAATTCAAGCAGGTGGTTTTTGAAACGGATTCGTTAGAGCTGAAAGGGAAGACGATTTCGATTGGTGATGGGGAGTATGTTTTCGTTTAAGGGACTAGTATCTTTATAACTTTAGAAATAAAGACTTACTTGAAGGGATCGATACCTCGAGTAAGTCTTTTTGCTATTCACCGAAGGTACTAATGATGCTGGCATTTTTTTGTTTTAATCAATTTGTAAGATTTATTCAATTCCATTATATGGTACGATGTCCATGATATAAAAGGAGGTGAAGATAATCGGTGCAGAACAAAAATACGTGGCCCATTTCCTCGCCGGATAAGCTTAATGTGGATCTAGCGCAGATAAAAAACTTTGATTATGCCTCTAAATTTATATTACTATAGATATTTTTTCTCGCTTGGCACTATGGATTTTGATAAACATAATGGATAAATATAAATATTACATATGGAGGTAATTACGGATGAAAACTCACTATTACTTAGATTGGTTTTATGATAAGGGTTTTTCTGAGAAGCTAGTCAATGTGTTGCATGAGGATATAACAGACAGAAAATCGCTGGTTATGATTAGCGCTGAATCGTCTGATTTTAGTGATGAACAAGTTAATATTGATAGTGTTTTTGAAAGGACATGGTTTAATCAGGCTAACATTTATTTTGATGAATATCATTTCATTGATGACCGCACGCAGAAAGAAGATGCCCAGCGATTAATTCAAAACGCCTCTGTCGTTTTTTTATGTGGTGGAACCGCTCGGGACCAAAAGCACCTTTTGACGGAATATGAATTATCGGATTTGATTAAAAAAAGCAATGCTGTTGTAATGGGAACAAGTGCTGGTGGGATGAACATGTCTGATGAATATGTGGATGAATGCACTGTTTGTGAAGGTATGGCTCTTAATCACTTTTCTTTTGAAGCTCATTTTGATCATGATAACACCGCGATGATTGAGGAGCGTTTCCCTTTATCGAATAAAATGGATATTTATGTGGCGGCAGACAAAGATGGTGCTGTACGTGTGAAGGGCAGCAAAATCGACATTATAGGCAATGTATATTTAATTTCCCACTCAAAGATTCAGAAATTGGCTGAGACGCTCTAATTATGGTTGAGTGGTTGTGACACTGACGGTTAACTGAATGGTATTTGTTTTGAGTCCCTATTTGACAGCACCTTACGAGCAAATCGAGTTGATTAATCCTGCCAAAAAGGAAGATTTCCCATAACGCGCATACGATGTTGAAGTCATCAGCATTCGATCTTGAATTTATATCATTCGAGATCCATGTAAAGTTATCGGAATCTGCGATGGTAAGGATATGAATTTTCAAGTGAAGAAGCGTTTGATACACTGAGAGGAGAAATCAAGTCTCTTTTCTTATATACGGGGTCTAGAAAGGAGTGAATAAGCAATGGAGTGGAAAGGCGATGCAAATGCCAATAAAAAAAGAGAGTCTCAGTTCACTGAGGAACTATCGGAGTCACAATTAGCGGCTTTAGAATATGTTACGAATTACGCGCGAATCCGGAAAAGTGAAGCAGTTCAGATCATCCATGAAATTCTTCAAATGTCTAATGTGGATCGGGATGAGTTCGAAGATGCTGTGGTCAAAATAAAGTCACATGCGAAGATTGCTCTACATTTCCATCCAGATCGACTAGATCCGGTAAAGAAAAGTGTTGCAGAGGCGCTGTTAGAGCAAGGTGTGTACAAGAGCCAATTTGAGACCTTGTTATCCAGTGGTAGTGTATCAGCCTATCCTGGCGGTCCACGTGATTTGTGGGAGGAAAGACTATTTGGAGGGGCATACCAACAACAGGGTGCTTCGAATAGCGAACGCCCTAAATATGGCGCTCTTGATTTGATGCGTCATTCGGATGGGCCAGCTCCGCGCTTTGGCTCCTGCTATTTCCTCCTATTCCCTGAGGTTTCTTATCGCAGTACATACACCTATATGGATTCGCATCAAAACCCTGTACAGAAAGGGACATATGCAGAATTTGATGATATGATGGCGGCATTACTAGAGGAGATTTTCTTAAGAGATTCCGCTCTAGGGGAAAAAGATCTTCAATCACAAAAATTAGTCGACCATCTTCGGGTCAACCTCACAATGCCGTTTTCAGACCCTTCAAAGGGTGAAGCTAAACGTAATCTTAACCACTATATTGAAGCGCAAGTTCATGGAAACATCCGTCTTAAGGAAGATGTGGAAATCTTAGTAGCCGATCCTTCATTCAAGGGTACTCCAACAGGGCGAGTCCTGGAGCAAATATGTTTACAGTATGCCATCCAACTCTATTGGCACATGGGATTCGCGATGTGGGTAGACGAAGTGCCTTCAGATTTTAGAGGGCCTACGATGCCCTCCTTGGCTAAGCGTATTGCTCATGACGGTTATATCGATACGAGCATGATTGGATCTGCTGCTATGCACTTAAAGCATGATCCTTCAGCATGGCGGGACCGAGGAACCGAAAAAGAAGTACTTCAAGAATTAAAACTCTTATGGCATGTTTTGGTGCGGTACGGAAAGCCGCTCCGAAACTTTAAGTTGTAAGAAGCCAATGTTATTTAACTCCTCCTAATAAATATCGGTGGGAGTTTTTTTGCATGTGGAAATTTTCTCGATTTGATAGATTTACAAAATATGGAATATATGCTATCTTATCTATGAAAGCGCATCCAAGAGATGGTATATTGAACTTTTATTTACCATATTTAACATAGGGAGGAAAGGTGGAAATGAAAAATTTGCTCAAGAAGGCAATCACAATGATGCTGGCATTTACTCTGCTACTTGGATTGATGACAGCGCCGCCCGTTCATGCAGACAACGCACTTTTCACAATTGAAAGCGAAAACGCTCAGCTCACCTCCGATCTTCAAGTGACGACCCAAATTTACGGACAGCCCAAACCCGGATACTCTGGAAGCGGATTTGTCTGGATGCAGAATTCCGGTACAATTTCCTTCACAGTGACTGTCCCAGAAACCGGCATGTATACGATCTCCACACGTTATATGCAGGAGCTCAGTGCTGACGGCAGGCTTCAATCTTTAGCCGTTAACGGCGTTACGAAGGGGTCATATATGCTGCCCTATACGACCACATGGTCGAATTTCGATTTTGGCTATCACAAGCTGAATCAAGGCAGCAACACTATTCAACTGAAGGCCGGCTGGGGTTTCGCTTATTTTGATGCTTTCACGGTGGATTATTCCGATCTTGATCCCCTGGATGTGCAACCTGTTCTCAGCGATCCTCAAGCCACATCAGAAACTCAGCTGCTGATGAATTATTTAACGGAGGTTTACGGCAATCATATGATCTCCGGTCAGCAGGAGATTTACGGAGGCGGAAATGACGGCAATTCCGAGCTGGAGTTTGATTGGATTCACAATTTGACCGGAAAGTATCCGGCCATCCGCGGATTTGATTTGATGAATTACAATCCGCTTTACGGCTGGGAGGATGGTACAACCGCCCGGATGATCGATTGGGTGAATAACCGGGGCGGGATTGCGACAAATAGCTGGCATATCACTGTACCCAAAGATTTCACCGCCTATCAGCTCGGGGAATTTGTGGATTGGAAGAAAGCCACCTATAAGCCGACAGAAACCAATTTTAATACTGCTAATGCGGTAGTTCCAGGTACGAAAGAATACCAATATGTACAACTGGCTATTGAGGATTTGGCGGAGCAACTGCAGATTCTGCAAAATAACAATGTGCCGGTTATCTTCAGACCCTTCCATGAGGCGGAGGGCAACGGCGGATTGAATGGGGAAGGTGCATGGTTCTGGTGGGCTTCCGCTGGCTCGGAGGTGTACAAGCAATTATGGGATCTGCTCTATACCGAACTTACAGAAACGTATGGCCTGCACAATTTGATCTGGACCTACAACAGCTACGTGTACAGCACTTCTCCCGCATGGTATCCCGGCGATGATCAGGTGGATATTGTAGGCTATGATAAATACAATACGATCTATAACCGCTATGACGGTTTGTCTGGTGTCCCCAATGAGGACGCAATTACCTCGATTTTCTATCAGCTTGTTGATTTAACAGGCGGTACGAAAATGGTAGCCATGACGGAGAACGACACCGTTCCAAGCGTTCAGAATCTGACAGAGGAAAAATCGGGCTGGCTTTATTTCTTACCGTGGTATGGTGAGCATCTCATGAGTTCTGCCTTTAATTATCCGGCTACCTTAACGACACTGTACCAAAGCAATTATGTAATCACGCTCGATGAGCTGCCTGATTTGAAGGTTAACAATCCAAATCCAAATGCGTCCATCACACCTGCATCCGTCGAATTTGATAAGTATGCGCCCAATCAAACCGACAAAGCCATAACCGTGAATTCAAACGGCAATACGTTAACCACTCTCCGGGCTGGCGCCAATGCATTGACAGCGAATCAGGATTATACCTTGAGTGGAAATACGCTGCTGCTCAAAAAAGCATTTCTGGCGACACTGCCGGTTGGCGAGCATTCGATCATCTTTGATTTTAATAAAGGACAAGATCCCGTATTAAAAGTCAAAATTGTCGATTCCACACCGAGCGCATCCATTGCGCCCGTGAGCGCGGCATTTGATAAAGCGGCGAATCTAGCCCAGGATATTTCCGTAGCCCTTACCTTAAATGGACACCAGCTTGCAAGTATCACAAATGGAAATTCCACACTTTTAGCGAGTCAGGATTATACGGCATCAAGCGCTGCTGTTGTTCTGAAAAAATCCTATCTTTCCACGCTGCCGCTGGGACAGAATACCCTAACCTTTCATTTTAATGGAGGAAATAATGCTGTTCTTACAGTGAACGTAACGGATAGCAGTGTTCCAGTACCCACTGGAGATTTGACGGTCCAAGCTTTTAATGGCAACACAAGTGCCTCCACCAACGGGATTTCACCCAAAATCAAAGTAGTCAATACCGGTGATTCAGCGATTCAACTAAGTGATGTGAAGGTCCGGTATTACTATACGATTGATAGCGAGAAAGATCAGAGTTTCTGGATCGACTGGGCCAGCATCGGAAATGCGAATGTAACCGGCAATTTCGTTAAGCTGGCGACTCCTGTTGCCAGTGCCGATTATGTTTTGGAAATTGGTTTCACGAGTTCGGCTGGAACACTTAATCCAGGTCAGAGCGCAGAAATTCAAACCCGTTTCTCCAAAACCGACTGGTCCAATTACAACCAGGCTAATGATTATTCGTTCAAGGCATCCAGCAGTCAGTTCATCAACAATGAACAGGTCACCGGGTATATGAATGGTCAGCTTGTGTGGGGGATTGAGCCGTAAGCTTTTAATGAAAAAAGGTATCTTTGTGTAATACAAAGATACCTTTTTTCATTTTGGGAAGAAGCAGGGAGTGCAATGGAAGAACCATTTCTGAAGTAGCCAGATTGCTCGATGATCAGTTTCTGGAGAAGGAAAAGCTTGAATTGAGCGAGATTACCATCGACTGTGTTGGCTATTTTCAGAACAGGAGCAAAGAAATTTTTGTTAAAATTAGGGATTTAGGTGCTTCTGTGGAATTTTTGTAGCCAGCCGTGGTTCTCCTGAGTCGTTCCTATGGTGTGCAATGTCGCATTAATCCGGCTGCAATGTCGCAAAAGTACATGGAAATAGAGTGTGAAGATAGATTATACTCGCTTTATTGATCTGATAATGAAAATCATTATCATACATAAGGGGGAGTCAGCATGAAAAGAACAAAGAAGAGGCAAGCAACCGTTAGAAAGGTAGAAGCTGCCCAAAAAGCAGGACTATTAATGATATGGATGATGGCGCTGGTACTTGTGCTAACGGCTTGCGGTACTGGAGGTGGAGCAAATGCGGGCACTGCCGCACTGCCATCTGCTTCAGCCGAGCCGTCACCTACATCTGAGACACAGGCTCAGACTGCAGCCTTCCCGGTTACCATCTCGCATATGAAGGGCGAATATACGCTGACTGAGAAGCCGAAGGTCATCGCCGCGCTTGATGTGAAATTCGTCGATCAATTGTTAGCGATAGGCGAGCATCCGGCAGGCAGCGTTGTGGCTGGAGCGAAAGATGCAAAGTTTCCAGAATATTTAAGTGAACAATTGGGTGATGTGAAGGTCCTGGGCACACGCGATGAGCCCAATCTTGAAGCTATTGTAGCGATGAATCCGGATCTTATATTGATGACGGACTTTCAGGAGCAGGTGTATGACAGCGTCAGTAAAATAGCGCCCACAATAGTACTCGACTTCTATGAAGATTGGCGGGATACATCGGCTACCATCGGTATGATAACGGGCAAGCAGGCGGAGGCGAAGGTAGTGCGTCAAGCCTACGAGGACAAAATCGTCGGACTGCGGGAACAGCTGTCGGCGAAGCTGGGTGACGAAACGGTAGCTCTGATTCGCCCAAGACCGGAAGGTATTCGCGTACACGGTCCCGAACATCGGACCGGAAGCATTCTTTATGAGGATTTGGGATTGAATATCCCTGCATTCGTTCAGGAGATCAAAGATGATACCTCCGTTGAAATTTCGATGGAGACCATCGCTGATATCGGAGCAGATCACTATTTCCTGTTATCGGATGAATTGTTTGCCAAAGAGGCAGAGGCAATGGCGAACAGTCCGGTCTGGAAATCTCATGATGCCGTTAAAAATAACCGCGTATACAATGTGAATTCAACGCTATGGATCGCTTATTATGGGCCAATTGCCCTCAATATTATTGTAGATCAAACCGCGGAAGCGCTGTTGGGATCGCATTAAAATGGACAACTATCTGTCGTCTGCCACCTGGAAGCAAATGGCGGAGGAATACCGTCTGTGGGTAGGTGAACCGCCTGAAGGAAACGTTCGGACAATTGCCCTTAGCCAGTTGCACGAAGAAGCTGCATGCCGCGAATATGTAAGCTGGCTTAAGGGTTATATCGGTGCGCCTGATATGCAGGTTGCCGCTTCCATGCTGGCCAAGCGGATCGGTTATCTGTGGATCGCGCCGATGCTGACCGCTATGACCCTTCATAACCGGGAAGTCTCCATCCCGCTGGAGAACTGCTTCCTCTATCATCCGGCTTCCTCAGCTTTTAAAGGGGATACGCGTTTTCCTTTCCTTGCGCTGAACGGGCTTCGAGCGACGGCGGCACCGGAAGACAGGGAAGCGTGGCGAGAAGAGATCGTAGAGGAAATTTTCGCGGTACGTCTTGCGCCGCTGCTGCACACGCTTGCTGCAATTGGTCCCGTCTCCATGGCAGTACTTTGGGAGAATATTATGGTACGCATTGCCCCGTTGTATTCTCCTGGAACAGGTGAATTTGGGCAAAAGAGGCAACGAATGCAAGCCGATTTTGCCTTCCTGACCCGGATAGCTCCCGGACAATTGTTCGGCGCAAGACGCAATCCATTTACCCGGTTCACAGTGAACAATGACCTAGCTCCGGTTGCAAAAAAGAAACGTATCACCTGCTGTTTTTATTACAGGATGTCGGCGGAATATTGCGGGAAATGTCCGAAAATTGACAATGAGAATGAATCTCAATTAAAATGACAACAGCAACGCACTCACTTATGTTGCGGACGCGCTTTCACTAAAGCATGTAATCCTATTCGAGTGCGCCCGTTTAACAGAGGATGCTATTGTCAGGAGATGAGAGAAATGCCGCTGAAAGAACAGGCAAGTTTATGGAGTGATACAACGATCAAGATGCTTGATGTGCGCAGCGGTACTTTGCCACCCGGCGGCGTTATGAGCGAAACCGGATTAACAGCCAATGTGTTGCTGCTGGCAGGCGGCGGGGAAGGTAGGCTTGTGATGAATGGCGAAATTTTCCATATCCAGGACTATTTCGCTTGTCACGCAGTCAAGGGATCAGCATTTACTTTGACTGCTGGATCAGAAACCATTCATTATACCGTTATTATGTACAAGGCTTTTCCAATGTTGGGGGCTGCCCATGTTCTGTTTCCGCAGCGCAATCACCCGTTACGCACTTCATTTGTTCACCGTCCTGTGCTCCTGGCTGAACTGCATCAGACTGCGGAACAAATCGAAGCCAAATGGAGCCGGGGCGAAGGGCTGGAGCGTTTCCATGCGAATGCGCTACTGCAAGGAATGCTTTACGAGCTTATTATGGAGTATGAATGTGGTCAGAAAGGCACAGAGGCGGATATGGTGGATGTTGTCGCTGCCTATATAGCGGGGCATTATCGTCAGGAGCTGGAGCTTAAGGAGCTGGCAGCGCTTGCCGGATGCAGTACAAGACAGTTACAGCGGCGATTCAAACAGGAGAAGTTACTAGGACCGATGGAATATGTAATCCAGCTGCGGATGGAGAGTGCCGAGCGGATGTTGCGTCATACGGATGCTCCCATCGGCGAAATTGCAGAAAAAACGGGCTATCGCGACATGTATTACTTTAGCAGGGCATTTAAGAAATATCATGGAGTTCCCCCGCAGATCTACAGGCGCACTGCCGCTTCAGGGATCGGTGTTCTCTCAGCATATTCTGGGCTGCCGGATCGCCTGGCCTCATCGTACGAGACGCTGCAAGGCCCGGTAATTTGTCATATGCGAGGCGAATATTGCGTCACCGCTTCTCCGGGGCGTATCGCCGTACTCGACGTTCAATATGCAGACCATTTGCTTGCGCTTGGGATATCTCCGGCAGGGAGTGTAGGAACGGGCAGTGCAGCGTTAAAATTCCCCCAATATATCAGGGAAAGGCTTAAGACAACGGAAATGCTCGGAACTTATGAGTACCCGGACCTGCAAGCTGTCGAACGGCTGCGGCCGGATTTGATTGTCTGTACTGAGGTGCATGCTCAGCATTATGAACGGTTAAGCCGGATTGCGCCAACCCTAATGTTTCAACGGAATGAGAGCTGGCAGACGATTCTGGGCCTGTTCGGTGAATTGACGGACAAGCGGACAGAGGTGGAGCGTATTATTGCGGATTACCTGCGCCGAACAGCATTGCTGTCTGAGCAGCTTGCAACGGCGCTGGCGGGTCAGAGCGTGGCCTTGATCCGTCCGCGTGAGTCGCTGGTACGGGTGCATACTGCCTCCCATCGCACAGGTGCCGTGCTGTACCGGGATCTTGGTCTGCCAGCTCCTCTATTTGTCGCAGACACTTCCGACACGGCTTATCATATTACAGTTGATAGACTGCCGGCTGTGCATGCCAGCCATTATTTTTTACTTAGTAACGAGATGATGCAGGAGGGGGTATCTGCGACAGAGCAAAGCGTCCGAGGGATGTTGGATTCCGATGAGCGGCCGTATATATACCCGGTAGATGCCGCTACATGGATCGGCTGCTACGGACCGACAGGTATCAATTACATTGTGGATCAGGTAGCCCGTACCTTGCTGGCCTGAGCGTATCTAAGAGAATCCCCTAATTTCAGGCTATTTTTAGCCTAAACGTGAACAGCTCCTGTGATTATCACAGGAGCTTGTTTGTGCTGCGGATTATTTTTTGTTGGGATAGCATTTAGAATTATCTGTCTGACCTAAAATATAGTCGATGCTTACTTTATAGAAATTAGCTAGCGTAATTAAAACGGCGCTCGGAACATCCAAATTTCCATTTTCATAGCGGGAGTAGGTGGCTTGTGTAATATGTAAAAGCTCCTCTATTTGTTGCTGTGTCAGATCTTTGTCTTCGCGTAAATCACGGATTCCTGTGTACAATGCTCATCAGCATAAGAATGAAATCCTTTGAAAACTGCGATATCTACTCATTCTTTAAATTTAACTTTTAGAGTAAGGAGTTTTTTGGTTCGTTCTGTTTAGTAAATAGTCAGTACTCGTCTTATGATAATCTGCTAGCTTAATCAGAATGGCCGTGGGAATATCAACATCACCGCGTTCATAATTACTATAAATCCTCTGGCTGCATTGCAAATACTCTGCCATTTGGGTTTGAGTTAAATCTTTATCTTCACGCAAATCTCGGATACGTTGATACATACTAAACACCTCCAAGGCAAGCATATCTTAGCGAATTATTCGCTATTAATTTTTAGCGATAAATTCGCTAAGATGATTGAAGAGATGATTTGGGAGGGATGACTGGTGAGTCTTTTGGAGGATTTATATTACGGGAAAATCTGTCCAAGTGAACTTTTGTGTTTACGCGATCCCGAGTATATACAGAACTCCAAGCTAATCTCAGAGTTTATGGACATCCTAAAAGCAAAGTTATCTATAGAAGACTTTACTATGATTGAACAAGCCTTGGATCTGAGTGGCATGCAGAACTCTATCTCATCCGCTTCCGCCTATACTCTCGGATTCAGAATGGGGGCTGCTATGATAATAGAAGTATTAGAACATAAGGATGAACTTATACACTCTAAGGGAGAAGCTATGTCTTGAAAAAATAAAGATAGAGCTATTAGAGGGTAGAAATCGAGAAGAGGAGAACAAAAATTGAACAATATTCCAAACCGCATATGTTGATAGACGAACTTCTTCAGGCAGAAAGTTGGGGCATTATTCAAGCGAAGTTGGTTCCTGCTATTAAGGAAGCTATCGCTATGGGAGAGGTTGAAAAACTCTCTAAACTTAGGACTAAGATTCCATATTCTTTCGAAAATTCATTAAAGCATTTGAAAAAAGCGGAGCGGGAATTCATTCGAAACGGATGACGGAAGTGGGGGAACCTCTTAACATGCGCTGGTTATATGAAAAAGATAATTTGACGATCAGTTTTACCGTAGTGAGAGACTAAGCCAGTCGGAGGCGTAGTTGATATACCGATTAACTCTCTTTCTTCGCTTAGGACGGATAAAAATATCGGTATCAGAAGCAGTGAAAAGGATATCATTGCAGCTATCCCTGAGGCATCCCGCAGCGAAAAGAAAGTAGATGGTGTTGTTAACTATTGGGTGAACGTTATCAAGCTTGACGAAGGATTCTATCATCCTTCCCTTGCCTTTGTCGTCAAAGAAGACAAGGTTGAAAATCTAGAGTTAACCAAATTACTTATTGATCTGAGTGAATAAAGAAGGCAGGCTCACATGGCCAGCCTTCTTTATTTAGCTTTACAAGGCGACTTCTTTTTTGTGACCAGTCGGATGCTCCAATTGCTTCATTGGCTGCATAAATTCCCGTTAGAACTGATCCTCCTGTTTCTAAGATACCCTGGTTGATTACCGGAAGCAGCTTATAGCCTAGAGTCTTTTTTTGGTGTCTGTAAAATCGGGGCTTGACCATTAAGGGCAGGGCCTTCTTTACGTTATTCCAGACCATTGACAATTATTGTAAAGATGGTGTATTGTAAGTGATAAGTAGTAAGTAGTAAGTAGTAAGTAGTAAGTTAATCAAACGCTCACCATACGGAATAAATATCATCCTGTAAATACGAATTAATGGATAGGGGTGGATGGTTATGATGGATCTTAAATTAGCACCAAGTTTTTCATTGATCGCGCTTAATGCACAGAGAAGTCTTCAGATGACTACTGTCAAGAAAGTGTCTTTGCGCTGCATGGCAGCAGCGGTTATATTGGAGCTTTACTTAGAGGGATGTTTTACACAATCTGAGAACAAGTTAACTTTGCACAAGGAAGCACTTGATCAATCTCATTCAACACTCTATAGAGAAACTGTTCTACAATCCTTACTTCATAATAGTGCTGAGGTGAAGGGTGATCTAAATTGGTGGTTAAAGAAGGCTTCGAGGAAGTCTAACCATCAATTAAAAAAGTTCGAAACCGCGATTTCAGATTATCTTCAAGCAATGAATTTGCTTGAAGATATACCAAGCCTGATAGGGAGCGACATGTATTTTGATTCTGCTGAAGTTGAAATTAGAGCCTATCGCAGTAATATGGAGGCGTACACGAGCATTACAGAGAATATGCGGGCAGAGATTTTGGAAGAGGGCCCAGTAACAGATGAGGTCATTTGTATGCTATGGCTACTTCGTGAATGTGGATGTATGCATGATTTCTTCTCGCTGAACGAATTAGAAGAGGTGAATATCAAATTACATGATCTATACCAAAGTAACTTATGGGCAAAGGCGCTGTTTCCTATACAAATTCGCCAGGGAGTTGAGTTAGGTATCAAACGTTTTTTAGCATTGAAGACAAAGTTTGCGAAGACCTTTATCGGCAGTAGTCTCAATCTTATCTTCCCTGCCCTAGAGCGATCACGAGCTGTCTTTATAGAAACAGAGTCCTGGTTTGATAATTCTAATCAAAGGTTAGACGCAGTTACTACAAGATTAATGTCCTATGGACATGAAGTTAAGGTGCTGGAGAGAGGATCGATTGCGACTCTTAAAATTGATAATTTGCTCTACGATGCGATCCCACATTTTGTAATGATGAAAGTGCCAATTCAAGGGGTGCGTCTTATTCCCAAGCGCCCGCTGTAAAGGAGTTGGTTATCAATGTCTAGACAACGATCCATGGAGAATATTATGGCGTCAGAATATGTATCGATAGGGGAATTAGTAAGAATCACAAATGCTCGTTATAGTACACTCAAACATTATACAGAAGAAGGCATGCTGCCCTTTGAACAGGCAGAGGAGAATTTAACACGCAGATATAAAAGAGAAGAAACCGTCGCGCGCATTCTTTGGATCAAAGAAATGAAAGCAAACGGTTTATCTATCCCACAAATTAAAGAAGCTTTAGGAATGAATTAAATTCCCCTTATCCTTGCAGTCAAATCTAAACCTAACTCCGTGGGAGCTTCCCCCCATACTGCGCGCGCAATTGCTGCAATTTATCCAGCTTGCTTAGACTACTGTCCCTATTCGCTAATCCCACTCCAAGGATCAGATTCTCAATAATATAGGTGGGGCCAACCATGGAATGGAACTCCCAAACCTCACCTCTCCCCGCATAAAGCACGATATCTGCATCTTGGGATCGCGGGTAGACAAGTCTATCTGTGATCAGGATGACCTGGTAATTTGCTTCACGTGCATGGTTCAGTATGACTTCAATCTCAGGCAGTATTTGCACAAATCCAAAGACAAGCAAGACATCTTGTTTGTCAGCATGCATTAAGGTCTCTAGCAGCTCATGGCCGCTGGGGGCCATTTTTTTCATTTGAAGACCAAAACGCGCCATTCGATAGATCATTAGCTCTGCTAATCCGGCGCAAGGTCCAGGGCTATATACATAAATAATCCGAGCTGTAGATATTGCATCTACTGCACGCTTTAGTACATCGTCGCTTAAATAGCGGCGTGTTTCTTGCAAATGATGTGAGCAATTGTCCAGCAGCAGTTGAGGGAGTGAGGTATCGTCTGATCGCTGCATGGCATCACGCATTTTTACAGAAGGTGTGGATTCAAAGCGGAAACGGAGCCGGTTTTTAAAATCTTTGGCATGTTTGTACCCCGCAGCTTTCCAGAACCGTGAAACAGAGGCGATGCTCAAATGCAGCTCGTCTGCCATTTCTTGTTCGGTCATGTAGACCACACGTTGCTCATTTTTTTGAATAAAGTCGGCAATTATCCGTTGATTAGGCGAAAAAGCGCGGTGGTTCCAATCTTTATACAATCTCTCAATCCTCCTATGATGATGCGATAGATAGAATATAACGTGCGAATATGTTGTAAATATTTTTACAACGTTAAAAATATTGAAAAAAATATTACTCTCACTTAACAAATGAAAAAAGCTGTGATGACATGGCCTTCTTATAATGAAGATAAATTCTTATTGGGAGGCCAAATATTTCATGAGCACGATAAAAACGCGTTACACACTGACTCAGTCACAAAAAATGATGATTTTTGTACTGTCGATGTCGCTTTACGGGTTGTCCAATATGTTTACCGAGCTAGTGCCTGGGATCAAACTGGGCCCGATTGAATTATCCATTGAATATTTCGCCTTCATTCCTTTGACATTATGTATGTTGTTTCACCCCTTATATGCGGCGGTCGGAGCAGCTGTTGGTGAGGTAATCTTCGGGGAATTGATGTTAGGCCAATTTGGAGGTTTAGGGGAGCTGGAGAAATTCATTACCTTCTCACTGGCGATGTATACCGCAGGCCGCATGGTGTCTGATCCGAAGAATCGTAGACAGGTTGGAGTGGCTGCGATTACCGGCGTGGCGATTCACCAGTTTTTTAGCTCCGTTATAGATATTGTGAAGGTATGGGTAGGGGTAGAAGAGCTAGAGGCTGTTAAAGGACTGGCAGAAAGTATCGTTGTAATTGAGGGAGTAGGGTTCTTGAATGATGTCCTTTTCTCCGGCATTTTGTTCGCGCTAATTCCTACTATGTATCTGGTTCCGCGTTTATATGGAAAAATTGAACCATTGCTCGGCATGAAGCCACGTGAGCGGAATATGAAATATGCAACAGGAGCATGGCTATCTCCTAAGCTGGTCATTGCCGGAACCTTTCTAGTGATGGTAGCAGTGGGTTCGGAATTGTTATCGGAATCGGGCTGGAACTTCGGTGATTTTGAGCTTGCAGGGGCGGAATCGAATGAAAAGACCTTGATTTGGCTCAGTATGTTGGTGGCGGCTGTAGTAGCGGCAACGGCGATTATTGCACTGCTTCGGCGTTCGGCACGAAAAAGACAGGAAGCGGGTCAAGCAGATGCGTAATACAATTCTTGAATTGAACAAAATTAACTTTACGTATCCGGGAGCCGAACAACCAGTACTGCAAGACGTAGACTTACGACTGGGAGAAGGAGATTTTATTGCGATCATCGGCAGTAATGGCTCCGGGAAATCTACTCTCTGCAAATGCTTTAACGGCTTAATTCCTCATTATTACACTGGTGATTTCAGTGGAGAGGTGACAGTTTGCGGCCAATCTGCGGATGGAAAAAGTGTAGCAGAGCTGTCCAAGCGTATCGGTTATGTTTATCAGGATTTCGAGAATCAATTGGTACGGCCGACAGTGCTTGATGATGTGTCTTTTACACCTCTAAATTATGGGTTTACGGATTACAAGGAACGGGGAGAGCGTGCGCTGGCGTTAACCGGACTTAGTGACTTGAGGCATGAATTTATTTGGCAGTTAAGTGGTGGGCAAAAACATCTGCTCGCTCTGGCTGGAGCCCTAGCTATGGATCCGGAAATTCTGGTGATCGACGAACCCGTAGCCCAGCTGGATCCGCAGCATGCCCGTCATATCTATGATATTTTGCAGCGTTTGAATGAGGAGCATGGAAAGACCATTGTAGTGATTGAGCATCATGCGGAATTTATTGCGGATTATTGCAAAAATGTTGTCCTGATGGATCAAGGTAAAATGCGCTGGCAGAAGCCTGTGCGTGAAGCTTTGTCATCTGTACAAGAATTGCTAGAGCTGGGCATATACCCACCGGATGTGACCCGGGCGGCTTGGCTGCTACAGCCCGATGATCAGAAGACAAGGCGGCTTCCCTTAAATGCTGAGGAAGGCAGTACCCGCATGACGCTACGTCAGGATGCCAAGGAGACACTTCCAATCGGACGTATGCAAGAGCAGCTCCCCATAGCTGCAAAAGAAGAAAATTCTATCGTTCAGCTGGAGAATGTTCACCTCTCTTACCGTACGATTCATAAGGTGCTGCATCCTGTACTGAATGGAATTCAGCTAGAACTGCGGCAGGGAGAGTCCATTGCTCTTATTGGCAACAACGGAGCAGGTAAATCTTCATTAATGAAGCTGATTGCTGGTATTGTCAGACCTACAGCTGGAACCGTAAAGGTTAAAGAAATGACGGTGAACGGGCTGCCGCCTGAACGTCTCTCCGGTACGGTAGCTTACGTATTCCAGAATCCGGAGGAAATGTTTATCGAGGATTCTGTGCGTAAGGAAATTGCTTATTATCTGAAGGCGCGGAAACTACCAAATACGGATGGAAGAGTGGATGAGATGCTAAAGGCATTTCGCTTAAGCGAGCTGGCTGAACGGGATGCCCGACTGCTAAGTGGAGGGCAGCAGCGCCGGGTATCCTTGGCGATTGGTGCCGCGGTTAGGCCTGCTATCATGTTGCTTGATGAACCGACAGCTAATCTGGACATTTCGACCAAACAAGAAATGGTACATGTGCTGGAGACGCTTCGTAATCATGTGAAGACGGTCGTCATCGCAACTCATGATATGCAGCTTGTCTCTGAATGGGCCAGCAGAATAATTGTAATGCATCAAGGGCGGATAATTGCGGATGGGACGAAGGATGAAATTTTCGCTGACGGCCTTCTTTTACGGCGTGCGGGTCTGGCCCAGACCCAATTGATGGAGCTAAGTCGTATGCTCGGTCTCCCTAGAATTTGCAGTAGCTTAGAAGAGTTTGTGAGTTTAGTGGAAAAGAAGGAGGTAGCTGCAATCCATGGAAGCCGTTAAACGGGCACTTGACCGTATATCTGTAGAACAAATCAAATTGGAGTTACTCGGGACCGCATATAACAGCAGCAGCACTTTTCTGGGCAGGCTGGACCCGCGAACCCTGCTGCTCTGGTATCTCTTTTTTGCCATCGTGCCTTGGTTTGTACATAACCGGACAATCCTGTTAGGGATGTTCGTGCTTATGGTTTTAACAACCGTCCTCTCCCGGGTCAGCCCCTATATTATTTTTATATTATGTCTCGGCTTGATCAGCCAGATTGGCTGGATGTTTATATTGTCGCTCTTTTTCGGCGGGGGGATTGAATCCTTGCTGCCTATGCTGACACTGACGCTTAAGCTTTCGGTGATTTCGCTGGCGAGTATTACGGTTTTCTCTAGTCTTGATCCGGAACGACTTAGTGACGGCTTACTGTCCTTAGGAATCCCTGATACTTTTGCATTCAGCTTATCTTATGGTTATCGTATTTTGCCTACTTTACTAGAGGAATTCCATCAGATCCTACTTTCCTTTAGATTGAGAGGGCAACGACCGCTTCAACATGGAATTTTCTATTGGCGAACAATAACGTATTATTTGCGAATCGTCATTCTGGCATTTTACCCGCTCATGTTGAACACAGCTAAACGTTCTCGAACAACGATTGAAGCACTTGAGACTCGGGGATTTAGCTACGGCCTTAATAATAAGAAAGTGAAGAAGATCAAGTTATCTTATTTGAAAATGAAGCGGTCCGACTGGTACTTTTTATCCGGATCCACTGCTTATGTCATCTTGATATTCTGTATTGGTTATCTCTACCCTGAACTGGTGTATTAACATAACTTACAAGCTCAAAGGAGACGAATTAGACATGATGAATATTGATCTGCATACCCATGGTAAATTATCTAAGAAATCTACGTTTTCACCCGAATATTTTGCGGAGATGATGTTCGAAGCCAAGGCGAATGGATTACAGGCTGTAGCATTGACCGAGCATTTTAATACTTCTAATTTCTTTGCGATGTATGATGCGCTGGATCAGACTTATCCCTATAACGGGCATTATTACGATGTGAACGGACTTAAACTGTTTCCAGGCATGGAAGTGGATATCGCGGAGACAGGTCACATCCTGTTGATCGGACTGAAGGAGAATGTTCTAGCTGTCCGCGCTTTACTAGATGAGCATACGCAGGAGGGGAATTTCATACCGTTTAAGCAGTTGCTTGATATGGCCGATGAACATAATCTTTGGAAAATCGGAGCCCACCCCTTCCGAACTTCTACGCCTTTACATCAACTGGATCCGGCATTGCTTCAGCGATTAGATGCTTTTGATTTCAACGCTAAGGATATTTACATGCAGGGGGTGGAGACTTATAAGAACCTGATCACGCCCTTTGCTGAGAAGCTGGGTGTGCCTGTGATTGCTGGCAGTGACAGTCATCAGTGTTTGCAGTATGGCAGTGTTGTGAATCGTCTGCAAGACTCCTGCTCAACTGTGGAAGAATTGAAGGAAGCTATCAAACAAGGGAACTATGAAATAGAGGTTTCTCCGTGTCTTCATACCAAAGTAAAGGCTTCGGTAATGATGAAAAAACTATTGAAGCAGTTAATTGGCGAAGCCCCCTCCAGAGATGAAGCGGAGTTAGGATATATGGCGTAGAAAATAGAAGAGGGTTGTTCCATAAGCCATGAAATGATGAAATGGCTACTGGGACAACCCTTTTTGTTGTTCGCTGGATTTCATTACTTTTGCATGTACAAAGATAACTATCGGACACAGATGACCTTAAACGCAGTTTTACTCCGCATTTGGGATGCTAACGGACTCCATAGCCACTATTGGCACGGAAAACACCATATATGAACCTCATTCTACGGAATAACGGCTCTGGAGTCCGAAACTCTGCTCAAAAGGCTGGAAATTTGCCAATAACGTCATCTGGGTCCTCAAATCTTAGAATGTATGAATTATCGTTTGTCTTTCGAATCTTTATTGCTGACTCGGGTGGGTCTGGTCACCCAATTCGTGCGATTCATCGGTTTTACGGTATCAATTCTTGAATTGGAAGGTTCATTCGAAGGTTCTGTAGATTCAGTTTCAGTAGAAGCTGCACCCTCTTGATCTACAGTTTTTTTCCTCGATAGTCCTGTACCATCATGTTTGCCTCTGTTCCATACTCTACCCTTACTCATACATACACTCCATTTCTATACGCTTATTCATAAACCATATCATATAAGGACAAGTTAAGGAAGAAAGACATAACACAGATCGAAGAATTTTTCAAGTTATAAAGGTTACTGGAGATTTCATTTTATGGTGGCTATAATAGTACTGATATTGAAAGGAGAGTACTTATATTATGGCAATCAAGATCATAACAGACAGCGGTTCAGACCTACCCCTTGACTACATGGAGAAGTATAATGTTTCCGTGATCCACCTACCGGTTCATTTTGGGCATGAGTTAATGCCGGCAGATACGGACACGAAAAGCTTTTATGCTCAAATGCGCGAATCCAAGGAGCTGCCTACCACAGCTAGTCCAAGTCCCAACGAATTCCTTGAGAAGTTCAAGCAAGTGGAGGAGGGAACTGACATTATGGTCATTTGTATGTCCTCTAATATTAGTAGCACTTATCAGACGGCTATGATTGCTATGGAAATGTATAAGGATGAAGGACATACCAATGCAATAGAGGTTATAGATTCCAAAAACTTCTCAGGCGGGCTGTCATTGATTGTCGGCCTGGCGGCGCAGTGGTCCTTAACTTGTTCAAGCTTGCAAGAGCTCAAGGAAAAGGTACTTCAGCAGATAGAGGAAGTTAACGCTTATTTTACGCTGGACACTCTGGAGAATGTAATGAAAGGCGGACGTCTAAGTCGGCTCTCGGGAGCCGTAGCGTCTGTACTCAATATAAAGTTGCTGCTCAAAATCAGCGAAGAAGGCACTGTCGAAGTAGTGGAGAAGACCCGGGGTCTTCCAAAAGCACTGAATCGTCTGCTAGCGCATTTGGATGAGAAGCAGCATGATTACGAGAAAGCGGTTATCGCTATTGTACACAGTAATTGTGAGAAGCTGGCACTCGAGATTAAAGAACGCATTTTACTAAAGCATCCCTTCAAAGAAGTCTTACTCTCAAGCATGGGGCCGGTTATGGGAACCTATGCTGGGGAAGGCGGAATTGGCGTAGCTTTTTAAAGTAGTGATCCTCACAATCCAGACAAATTACGATCGTACATGGGACGGTTTCCCGTGTGCGATTTTTATTTTATTACTATGTGATAATTTAGCTATTCTTTAGATTGTGTTTAGGCTCTGTTAATAATCACAGAATATAGTTAGATGGGGGGATTATCATGTATACAATATTGATCGCTGATGATGAAGCAGAAATTGTGGAATTGCTAAGATTATATTTAGAGAAAGAGTACAACATTTTGGAAGCAAACAGTGGTACTGAAGCCTTAACGCAGGTACAGAACCATAAAGTTGATTTGGCAATTCTGGATATTATGATGCCGGGTCTGGATGGACTGCAATTATTGAAAAAGATCCGCGAGGTGCATCATTTTCCAGTGTTATTTTTATCCGCCAAAAGCGAACATCATGACAAAATTCTGGGTCTTGAACTAGGAGCCGACGATTATATTTCCAAACCGTTTAATCCATTAGAAATAGTAGCCCGTGTTGGAGCACTGCTGCGGCGTGTACATCATTTCGATGCGCAAGTCGTTGAGGAAAAAGAAGCTGAACAGATTGTATTAGGTGAATTAATACTGGATCAAAGCCAGTGTCTGCTTTATCGTTCAGGTGAACCAGTGGTGCTTACTTCTACCGAGTACAAAATTTTGGAACTAATGATGAAGCAGCCTGGACGAGTCTTTACACGCAAAAAAATCTATGAGGCCGTGTGGGAAGATTTCTATGTGTACGAAGATAATAGTATCATGGTACATATCAGCAATATCCGGGAAAAAATTGAGGAAGATTCCAAAAAGCCAGTATATTTAAAGACTATTAGAGGGCTGGGATACAAAATTGAAGCGCCTATGGAGCAATAGAGATCAACGACCTTTACAATCATCGCTGACGCTGGATTTTTTGTTGTTTATCTGTATTTTGTTTTTTCTCGTGATTGTATATTATTTGTTTATTAATCTTGATGTGACCCATATTTTTGAAAAAAATAAAATCGCTGATCCTGATTTGAAGGTGGAAGCTAGTGCTTATCGAGATAATCTGGAGCATGGGATAGAAACCAAACGTCTTCTGCGTAGCGGGGGATGGATCGAGGTCTTGGATCAAGACATGAAGGTCACCAAGGTTGTTGGAGAAAAAAAAGACGGTGTAACCCAATATACCAGTAACCAGCTTTTAAAAAGTTTGGAAAATGGAGAAGATCAAGCTTACTTTTATTCGTTGACCACGCTAAATGCTCAGAGCGAATCGGAGTGGCTGCTCTTGAAGCTGCCGCGGGAAGCTATCACCATCACCATTAATAGTGATCCCTTCGTGGCCTACTTTAATCATTCGCTTTCATACTACGTCTTTTTGGGTGTGGGAATGATTCTTTTGCTAATTATCGTGTACAGCTATTGGGTGGCGCGGCGAATCAGGAAACCACTGCGTATCATCACTCTTGGGTTGAAGCAGATGATTCAGGGGAATTATGATACTCGAATCGCTTTATATGCAGAGAAGGAATTTTCGCAAATTGGAGAGACTTTTAATTATATGGCAGACGTAATTGAAAAGACGACCAAAGAAAAACGCCAGGCAGAGGAAAGTAAGAAACGGATGATGGTTGATCTGTCCCATGATCTGAAGACACCGATAACGAGTATACAGGGCTTTGCACAGGCGCTTGTAGAGGGTAGAGGCGAGGATGAAGAACGGCAAAAAAGATATTTAAGCTATATTTATAATAAATCCTCACAGGTTACTAAGCTGATTCAGAACATGCTGGAGCTGTTAAAAATAGATTCACCGGATTTCTTGCTACGAATGGAGCATCAAGAACTGGGCGAATTTATTCGTGAAATCATTGCAGATACCTACGGAGAGATTGAACAAAAGAACTTTGTTTTGCATCTAAATGTTCCCGAAGAGGATGTGTTTTTGAACTTTGATGCGGAACTGCTCTCGAGTGTGGTTCATAATTTGATCTCCAATGCACTGATCTATAATCCTCCAGGCACACATTTGCGTGTGGAGGTGATTCCTTTGGAGAAAGAAGTCACGATTGAAATCGCTGATACTGGAGTGGGTATTCCAGAAGAGCTGTGGTCCACAATGTTTGATCCGTTTGTTCGGGGAGATAAAGCGCGGACAGCTTCGGGAGGAACAGGGCTAGGTCTCTCGATAGCTATGAAAAATACAGAGAAAATGGGGGGTACGCTTCATCTCAGTCGCCGAAAGAAGGAACCTACGGTATTCACCATCCGGATTCCGAAATAACGAGCTGGAAGACATCCAAATCAGAAGACGGGAGAGAAACTATGGCTAAACTGAACAATTTCATCAGAGTTTGTCTAGCGATTCTTTTAGTGTTAGGCATTGTATATTTAGGCTCACGCGTAGATTTTTTATTCACACCGATCCTGTCTTTGTTCAGTGTCATTATAGTGCCTTTAATGCTGGCGGGTTTCTTTTATTACCTGCTGCGGCCACTGATCGATACCTTGGAGAAATATAAGCTGAATCGTTCTTTGGCGATTATCATCGTATATGTAGTTATTTTAGTGCTTCTGTTTGCTTTTATTATCGGCGTTTGGCCTTCACTTCGCACACAATTAGTTAATTTCGTCGATAATATGCCGAATCTCATTGCCTCCTTGAATCAACAGCTATTGAAACTAGAAGATAATGAATTTCTGTCTGCGTTGATCCCTGCTGATGCGAATCCAGCCTCCACATTGACGGATTATTTGAATAAAGGGTTTACGCTATTAACGAATTACGTATCAGGATTGTTCTCTTTTGTTTCGAATTTCGCGATCATTTTATTCACCTTTCCGATTATGTTATTCTACATGCTTAAGGAAGGTGGGAAATTCGGACGTAAGATTGTAAGTTTCTTTCCAAAGAAGTATCGTGAAGAAGGAACTACAATGATGACTGAAATCGACAGTGCGCTTAGTGGCTTTATCGTGGGCCGGGTGCTTGTTAATTTAGCCTTAGGCGTTCTGATGTATATTGGTTTCCTTATTATCGGCCTGCAATATGCATTGCTGTTGACTGTAATCGCAGTTGTGATGAACTTCGTGCCTTTTATTGGTGCGATACTGTCTAGTATCCCTATTTTCATCATCGGATTCATTCAATCGCCGTCTATAGCCGTCTGGTCCATCATCATTGTTCTGGTAGCGCAGCAGATACAGGATAATTTAATCGCTCCCTACATCTTTGGGAAAAAGCTCGATATTCATCCACTGACAACGATTATCCTGGTATTAGTTGGCGGTGATTTAGGCGGGATCATTGCGATATTGCTGATTATTCCGCTGTATATGATTGTTAAAATCGTCTTGACCAAGGCCTATTATTTGTTTGTCAAGCAACGCCGGGTAGAGATAGAGGTAGAGGAGAGTCCTGATATCTCTTAAGTTAATAAAACATTATGGAGGGATTTCTATGAATGAAGGAACGGAGCAAGGACTAATTCATATTTCAGATGATGTGGTGACTTCGATCGTCGGGCAAGTGGTTCTGGACACACCGGGTATTGCCGGCATGTCAGGAAGCAGTATCTCGGACAACTGGGCTAAACGTCTAAGCGGTAAAAATGTAAAAAAAGGAATGTCCGTTGAAGTAAAAGAAGTGGATGTTGCCATCGATCTTCAGGTCATAGTTAATTACGGATGTGTGATTCAAGAGGTCTGCTATATACTGCAGAAAAATGTAAGAAATGCTGTTGAAAATATGATGGGACTGTCTCTAGTTTCTGTAAATGTTAAGGTTGAGAAGGTCGCTCTGCCATTCTAAGAATAGCCCATTTAATAGGCACCGTAATCTAGGCTTCTGCATAGAATGGAGCAAATCCATTTACGGAGGTCAGAACATCCATGTCGACATTTAACACTGGGCAGCAACAGAATGTGATTTATCAGGCTGATCCTGCTGTGATCCGGCACCTGCACGGTGTCCGCGATTCCCTACATCAATCTTGCAAGCCATACCTTAACCATAAGGTGAACGTACAGACAATAGATGGCTTTGTACATGAAGGCGTTATAGCCGGAGTAGATAATAAACACTTGTATCTGAACGTTGCAGCTAATGGGCAAATGCCCCGCGGGTTTTACAACCCTCATCAGCCGTATCATCCTCATCCGGGCCCGGGACCTGGCCCATATCCAGGACCTTATCCAGGTCCCCCATACAATAATAATGTGATTTTACCGCTTGTGTTGTTTGAACTGCTTGCTATCTCTTTAATCTAGTGTTTGGGTTTAATTGAAGAAGGACATGTGCAGGATTTGCGGTCATACGTTGACGCATCCCGCCAGGTCCTTTTTTTGTAGGCGTAAAGTATGTGTTAGAAGAAGGTGTTCTCATTATCACTTTAGGGATATAATGGGTACAAACTCTGGGAGGTGGCATATGATTAGATACCCTTTTTTGAAAAAAAATGCGACGATAGGCGTTACAGCACCTTCATCTGGAGTAGGCATTCAAAATGCAGAACTACTAACACTGGCCTCCAGCCGGTTGAAGTCGCAAGGATTTAATGTCATTATCGGCGAAACGGCATGGAAGCAAGATAAGGCTAAATCTGCACCAGCCAAAGTTCGTGGTCATGAGTTTAATGAGATGATCAAAGATGATGGAATCGATGTCCTTATTCCGCCTTGGGGCGGGGAATTGTTAATTGAAGCTCTGGAATTTATTGATTTTGATGCTTTGCAGGACAAATGGATCGTGGGATATTCAGATATAAGCGTCTTGCTGCTTGCGGTCACGCTGACAACCGGGTTGGCTACTGCCCACGGAGCGAATCTCATTGATTTACGGGGAGAGTATTCGGATGATACTACAGCCCTCTGGCAGGCGGTTCTAGAGACACCAGTGGGTGAGTCCATTGTGCAGCATTCATCTCTTAAATATCAGCGGGAATGGCAGCATGATGTGCCTTCGCCATGCGTTTTTCATTTGACAGAGGAGACTTATTGGAAGTCTCTAACTACAGATGCTGTAACGATGAAAGGACGTCTGTTGGGTGGTTGTATAGATGTAATTAGGCATTTGATCGGCACACCTTATGGAAAGCTCCAGCATTTTCAGCAAGAAATGATTCATGACGAACCTATTGTTTGGTATTTGGAAAATTGTGAATTGAACACAGCGGATTTACGCAGATCTTTAGTGCAGATGAAGCTGGCAGGGTGGTTTGAGAATTGTTCGGGGATTATGTTTGGCAGAAGTCCAGCTAATCGGCCTGTGGATAACTATACTGCCGAGGATATCTATGCTGAACTATTTGAAGAGCTTAAGGTACCGATCGTTTATGATATCGATTGTGGTCATGTCCCGCCGCAGGTTACTTTTATTAATGGAGCTTATGCAGAAATTGAAGTGGCAGACGGAGTAGGGACGGTAAAGCAATATTTCTATGAATAGCGTTATATCAAAAAAGGACAACCCCTCGGGTTGTCCCTTTTACTATCATTAGTTCCCTGTATTTACAATCGCTGTGATTTCCTCATCCAGGTCCAGTCTTACATCTTCACGATAGGCGCGAACACCATATTCGCTGAGCATGTAACGCAAGATCGCTTCAATCATATTGGACTCCACTAGAAATTGACTGCGGCCCTGTACCCAAACCTCTGCAGAGTAACCGGTATCTTCTTCCCAGCTCAGTTCTACCTGAACATCCTCTGGACGAACAGCCTTTCGTTCCGCCATGTGCAGACAGAGGGCATTGATGATCTCATCCATGCTTAGAACAATTGTAGACATTAGTAACGACCATCCTGTTCTTCTAAGCGGCGACGTTCTTTTCTACGACGGAAGAAGGACATCACGAGCATAACCAATACATAGATAGCTAGCATATTAACGGCAAAGCCTAGGAAGTCACCAAAAGCTCCCATTCCACCAAACATTCCACCGAATAATAATCCAGCCAAACCACCGATCATCATGCCTTTCATTAAGCTGCCGCCGCTGAAGAAGCCACGTTTTGTATTTGCAGCAGATCCTGCTGTGGAACTTTTAGTGCTGTCACTTTTTTTGATGTTATTTGTTGTTGTTGATTTTTTTGGAGTTGTTGAATAGCTGCGAGTGCCGGATTTGAATCCGCCGCCACCTCGACGTGCATCGGCAAAGTCTGGAGCAACCACTGCAAAAAACAGAGTGAAGGCCATTAGAATCATCATTACGCGTTTCATTGGTTTCATTTAGTACGAAAACCCTCCTGTGAGCATGAATTTTTGTGTATGGTCGGTAATACGCAGACATGCCCCACAAGGTTTCAATTTTATTTATCATAATTTATACTTTTATACACAAAAAAAGCGTGGATCCAGGATCCACGCAAACAGCAGTTAGAGAGTCGTCATTCGTTACTTATACCCATCAGCGACAAGCTCAAGCGCTCCGGTTGCCGGATCGATGATCATGCCATGGATAGGTACATTAGGAGGAAGCAGTGGATGACGTTTAATCAGGTCCACAGTCTGAATTACCCCTTCTTCGACATTGTCAAACCCACGCAGCCATTTTGTAAGTTTGATTCCGGAATTCTCCAGTGTAGACAGCACTTCTTCAGATACTCCACGTTCTTTAATGGAATTGATCATATGGTCCGCATTGAGGGAGGCCATACCGCATTCATAGTGTCCAACCACGATTACTTCTTCAGCATCTAGTTCATATAGAGCTACCATTACACTACGCATAACACTACCAAAAGGTTGAGAAATAACCGCACCAGCATTTTTGATGATTTTGACATCACCATTTTTGAAATTCATGGCTTTCGGCAATAATTCAACGAGTCTAGTGTCCATACAGGTGATGATCAGCATTTTTTTGTCAGGATAACGACTGGTTAAATAAGCTTCATAGTCCTTATTCTCTACAAAACTTTTATTAAAGTTAATAATTTCTGATACGTGGCTCATATTAGCTTCCTCCCTCAAATTCCTTGAATTGTACTTACGTTGCGCATATCTCTTACCATGATATTGTTGCCATAAATCTGAGAATCACTGACCAGCTTATAGGAAGAGAAACGTTCCTCTGCATCGAGTCGCATCTTGTCTTCATAAAAGATTTCCTGTTGCCGGCTTACGATAAAGGGAAGAGAATTCGTCTCTATCCTAGAATCGCCTTGCTCCACTTCTGAAACAATCAGTAACACATTAATTCCGTCACACCCGCAGCCTACCGTATCATAAAAGAGCTTGAAAAATCCTGGCTGATCTCCAAGCCTTTCCTTCAACTTCCTTTCTGCGAGAGGTGTAACTTGAATCATCATAGCCCTGTTCACGCTCCTTGATTTTTGTTCGAAGCATGGTCTGCTTCTTATGTAACTCATTAAATATTTAAAATTAGAGATGTATCTCTGAAGTTGATTATACTCATTCAAAAAAGTATCATCAAGAGGAGTCTGTAAAACAGAGAAAGCAGGTGGAGTAGAATGGAACAACAAGTAAAGGAACGATGGGAACAATTCAGCGAGTTATTAGCAAAAATTAGTGGATATTCAGAGGCCATAGAATTAATGCACTGGGATTTGCGCACAGGTGCACCACGTAAGGGAGTAGAAGTTCGTTCAGGTACGATTGGGATGCTGAGTGGAGAATTGTTCAGACTTGAGATTTCACAGGAGATGGGTGACTTTACAGCATTTTTCAGCCGTCCAGAAGTGTTGAGCCAGCTTACAGCTAATCAACAAAAGATCGTCAACGATTGCCGCAAAGAGTATGAGCGCAGTAAGAGTATTCCGTCCAAAAGATTTGAAGAGTACGCTGTCCTGTCTGCTCATTCCCAAACGATCTGGGAAGAAGCTAAGGAGAACAATGACTTTGCTACATTTGAACCTTATTTGAGTAAAATCGTAGCTCTGAAACAAGAGTTCATCGATTATTGGGGTGTTAATGGCACACGTTACGATACGCTACTAGATATGTATGAGCCTGATCTCACAGTAGAAAAGGTGGATGAAGTGTTCAGTCGCCTCCGCAGCCGCTTGGTTCCGTTAGTGGAAGCTATCGCTGCTTCACCTAATAAACCAGATACCAGCTTCTTGCAGCAGATTTTCCCTAAAGAGCAGCAACAAAAGTTTGGTAACTTTATTCTGAAGCAAATGGGCTATGACTTCGACGCAGGCCGCTTGGATGAGAGTGTGCATCCTTTTGCTACAGGGCTGAATCCAGGTGACGTTCGTATTACGACCGCTTATTTACTTGATAACGTGACTAGCGCCGTCTTCAGCTCACTGCATGAAGGTGGACATGCGCTTTACGAACAAAATATCAGCCAAGATTTAGTGGGAACACCGCTGGCTCAAGGCGCATCGATGGGGATTCATGAATCTCAGTCGAGACTATGGGAGAATATGATTGGCCGCAGCCGTGCGTTCTGGCAACGTTATTACGGTGATCTGCAGCAGCATTTCCCAGAGCAACTTGCTAATGTAGATGTAGAGGATTTCTACCGGGCTATTAACAGTGTGGAAAATTCATTCATCCGAATTGAAGCAGATGAGCTTACATACAATCTGCACATTATTGTGCGTTACGAGATCGAAAAGCTTATTTTTAATGAAGGTCTATCTGTCAAAGATCTGCCTCAGGTATGGAATGCTAAATATCAAGAATATTTAGGTATTACACCGCCTAATGATGCGCTTGGTGTATTGCAGGACGTGCACTGGTCCGGTGGAGACTTCGGATATTTTGCATCCTACTCTTTGGGAAATATGTATGCTGCCCAAATCTTGAATACACTCCGCAAGGAGCTGCCGAACTACGATGAATTGATTGCTGCGGGAAATCTTTTGCCGATTAAAGAATGGTTAACAGAAAAAATCTACCGTTTCGGAAAAAGTCTGACCCCTTCGCAAATTATCGAACAAGTAACAGGTGAGCCGCTCAGTCCAGATTATCTGGCTGATTATTTGGAGGAGAAATACACGGAGATTTACAAACTGTAATCCAGTGAGGTCCGCGTGGTATAATAGAAAGAAAGCTTAGACGGAAGGATATGGATATGGCAAATACTCACACCTACACCCGGAGAGAAGAAGTCGCGAATGCGATTACGCACGGGATCGGAGCTGTATTAAGCGTCGCTGCACTTGTCCTGCTTGTTGTTTTTGCAAGTCTGAAAGGAACGGCATGGCATGTGGTCAGCTTCTCCATTTATGGAACGACAATGCTGCTTCTGTATCTCAATTCAACACTTGTGCATAGTCTCAAAGAGGGCAAGGCGAAGGATTTGTTCGAATTTTTCGATCACTCCTCTATTTATCTGTTTATCGCAGGCACGTACACTCCCTTTTTGCTAGTAGCTATTCGGGGAACACTTGGCTGGAGTTTATTTGGAGTCATTTGGGGGATCGCAGTATTTGGCGTTTTCTTCAAAGCGTTTTTTGTTAAAAAGTTTTTGTTCATGTCTACGGTATTCTACATTGCTATGGGTTGGCTGATTGTTATCGCCTGGAATCCTCTTTCGGCAGTTGTAGCGGACGGTGGTATGATTCTGCTGATGGCTGGCGGAGTGCTTTATACTCTAGGCACAGTTTTTTATGTGTGGAGAGGGTTTCCGTTCCATCACGCGATCTGGCATGTATTTGTTCTTGCAGGCAGTGTCACACATTTCTTCGCCATATTGATTTATGTACTGCCAATCCAATAATTTCAAGCGGATTTATCGCGGATAATATGGATTTTTAATAAAGAAAGAGATGACAAGCAAAAGTGCTTGACATCTCTCTTTCTTTTAGGTATCATAAGGGACGTTGTGAAGGTGTAAAGTGTTTTTCCTTGACGAAGGGGTTGTCCTTAATGAGTCAGGAGAATAGGCTCGAGAAAACGAATCGTATCAATTTGCTTTTTGCCTTCTATGAACGACTGCTTACAGATAAGCAGCAAACGTTTCTTAAATATTATTTTCACGATGATTTTTCCTTGGGAGAAATCGCCGCTGAATTTGAAATCAGCCGCCAAGCTGTTTATGAGCATATTAAGCGGGCTGAGCAAGTCCTTGAGAATTATGAAGAAAAACTTGGATTATTAGTGAAACATGAGAGTCGTACTAAATATTTAGAAGAGCTGCGCAGACTGCCGGAGAATGGGATGCTGCCTGAGCAATATAAACTTCGGTTCGCGGAGATCGTGGATCGCTTGCAGAGGTTAGAGTAGCATGAAGGGAGAAATCTGCATATGGCGTTTGAAGGTTTAACCGGAAGATTGCAGAATGTGTTCAGCAAGCTACGCGGAAAAGGTAAAGTATCCGAAGAAGACGTAAACGAAGCTATGCGTGAAGTGCGGTTAGCCCTTCTGGAAGCCGATGTTAACTTCAAGGTAGTTAAAGAATTCGTGGCTAAGGTGAAAGAAAAGTCCATCGGCAAGGAAGTCATGGACAGCTTTACGCCTGGCATGGTAATTATCGACATCGTCAACAAGGAACTAACCGAGCTGATGGGCGGAAGCCAAGCGAAGCTGGCCAAGTCGAACAAGCCACCGACCGTCATTATGATGGCGGGTCTACAAGGGGCTGGTAAGACAACCACTTCGGGTAAGCTAGCTAAGCTGTTACAGAAGGGCAATCATCGTCCGCTCCTGGTTGCGGGAGATATTTACCGGCCTGCTGCTATCAAGCAGCTGCAAGTGCTGGGAGAACAGATTAAGGTTCCTGTATTCTCGCTTGGTGATGAGACTAGTCCGGTAGAAATTGCCAGACAAGCTGTACAACATGCGAAGGATAACGGACTTGATTATGTTATTATCGATACTGCAGGCCGCCTGCATATTGATGAAGAACTAATGGAAGAACTCAAGCAGATTCACAATGTTGTAAATCCTGATGAAGTACTTCTTGTAGTAGATGCTATGACGGGTCAAGACGCCGTGAATGTAGCCGAGAGCTTTAATAAGCAGCTTGAGCTTACAGGGGTCGTATTGACGAAACTCGACGGCGACAGCCGTGGTGGTGCTGCACTGTCAGTAAAAGCTGTTACCGGTTGCCCGATTAAATTCGCCGCTTTAGGGGAGAAGATCGACGCGCTGGAGCCGTTCCATCCGGAACGTATGGCTTCGCGGATTCTGGGTATGGGCGACATGCTGTCGCTGATTGAGAAAGCCCAGGCGAACATTGATACTGACAAGGCTAAAGAAATGGAACGTAAGATGCGTAATGCAGAGTTTACGTTCGACGATTTCCTAGAGCAAATGGATCAGGTGAAGAAGCTAGGCCCTATCGATCAAATTCTTGATATGCTTCCGGGTATGAACAAAGCCAAGGGCATTAAAGATTTAAAGGTCGACGATAAGCAAATGGGACGCGTTGAAGCCATAGTTCATTCTATGACTAAGGCGGAGAAGCAACAGCCTGAGATCATTAACCATAACCGCCGCAAGCGTATTGCAACCGGCAGCGGAACCTCAGTCGCTGAGGTCAACCGCCTCATCAAACAATTTGATGAGATGCGTAAGATGATGAAGCAATTCTCCGGCATGATGGGCGGAGGCGGCAAAGCCTCCAAGAAAAATGCCATGAAGCAGCTTAAAGGTCTTGGTGGTGGAAAAGGGCTGAAATTCCCTTTTAAATGATCTTGAATGTCTGACCAACTAATGTTGGAAACTATTATAAGGAGGTGATTTTTCGTGGCAGTACGTATTCGTCTAAAAAGAATGGGAGCGCATAAAGTGCCTTTCTATCGTGTAGTGGTTTCCGATTCCCGGTCCCCTCGTGACGGTCGTTTTATCGAGGAAATCGGTTATTATAATCCGATTGAACAACCGGCAGTAGTTAAGATCGATGAGGAAAAAGCTCTTAAATGGCTTCAAACAGGTGCGCAAGCATCTGATACCGTCCGCAACTTGCTTTCCAAAGCAGGCGTGATGAAGAAGTTTCATGAGCTTAAGCAACAGAAATAATGACTGATTGCGAGGGTCCTCTATGGAAGAATTAGTTGGAGTAATTGCTAAGGCTTTAGTGGATCATCCAGAAGATGTGACGGTACGGGCTGTGGAGAAAGAGCATTTGATTGTCTATGAGCTGTCCGTACATCCAGATGATGTAGGAAAGGTCATCGGCAAGCAAGGCAGGATCGCCAAGGCGCTCCGTACAGTAGTCACATCTGCAGCAGTCAAGAGCGATAAACGCGTAACTGTAGATATTTTATCTTAAATAATGCGTACAATGAGGGGCTAGGGATAGTATATCCCGGCTCCTTTTTGTTCAAATATATAGATGAAGCTTGTAGAGGAGAGGGTTATATGACGGAAGAATTAACCGTAGGCCGGCTTGTGAATACACATGGAATTCGCGGGGAGATTAAAGTATTATCCCATACCGATTTTCCTGAGGTTCGTTTCGCTAAAGACAAGAAGCTGTTCGTCATTCCTGCGGATGGCAGTGCAAAATTCGAAGTGACTGTAGAATCCGCTCGAGAGCATAAGGGTATGTTTATCGTTAAGCTTAAGGGATATACCAATATTAACGAAGTGGAAAAGTATAAGGGAAGTTTGCTTAAGGTGCCAAGTAATGATCTGGTTGAACTGCCAGAGAACGAATATTACTTCCACCAAATCGTTGGCTGTGAAGTTTATACGGATGATGCTGGAAGTGAACCGCTTGGCACAATTACGGAAATTTTACAGCCAGGTGCAAATGACGTGTGGGTTGTTAAGCCTGCTAAAGGTCAAGACATCCTTATCCCTGTAATTAACGATGTAGTGCTGAACGTGGACATTGAGGCCAAACGAATTACGGTTCACTTAATGGAAGGACTATTGCCATGATCAGAATTGATGTGCTAACGCTCTTTCCGGAGATGTGCGAAGGCGTATTTAGCACAAGTATTCTTGGTAAGGCACGCGAAAAAGGGATTGTATCTTTGAATGCTGTGAACTTTCGTGATTTCTCAGGAAATAAGCACAACAGTGTGGATGATACACCGTATGGCGGGGGCGGGGGTATGGTACTAAAGCCTGACCCGATCTTTGCAGCGGTAGAACATGTATTGGGGATCGAGGCTAGTCCTTTGGAGAAGGGTTCTGAATCTGCAGTCCCGTCGCCTTCCTCTGTGAAGCCACGCATCATTCTTATGTGCCCACAAGGAAAGACCTATAATCAGAAGATTGCTGAGGAACTGGCACAAGAGCAGCATCTAATCTTTATATGTGGTCATTATGAGGGCTACGATGAGCGGATACGGGAGCATCTGGTTACAGATGAACTGTCGATTGGCGATTACGTGCTAACGGGTGGAGAACTACCAGCACTGACGGTTATTGATTCAGTAGTTCGGCTACAGCCAGGGGCGCTTGGAAATGAAACCTCTGCGATCACGGATTCGTTCAGTACAGGGCTGTTGGAATATCCTCACTACACTCGACCCGCTGAATTTCGCGGCTGGAAGGTACCAGATATGTTGCTGAGTGGCCATCACGCCAACATCGAAGTATGGCGGAGAGAGCAAGCGTTACAGCGTACACTTGAACGTAGACCTGATTTGCTCGAAAGTGCAGAACTAACATTGAAAGACAAGAAAACACTGGAACGTCTGAAAAATGAAATCAAGCCGGAGTAAAATTTTAATAAAACAGGCATATTTTACGTCTTTTTAACGTATCTTACGTTAAGGAGGCGTTTTTGTTATGTTTACTTAAGTATAAGAAGGGCTATAATCTCGTATTTTTTTGCGTAATTTCCAAAACAAATGAGCATAGGTGCGTTGAACTCTTCTATTTGGGGTAATAGATAGAGGTGGCGTAATACTATATGCAGCTTACGATGCAGCAAGCTTAACTATTGAAAGGAATGAACTGAAGTGACTACGAAGACGCGTGAGGAATTCAAGCCTAGCGTGGACACGATCCACAAAGATGCGGAGCCGCTCCGCACCGTGAATGATATTATCGATTATTATACAAATCGCAAATCGTAATTCCCATTCGCCCTTTAAAGCTTGAACATATAAGATTAATAATTAAGTATGAATAAGCAAGTCCAATAAAACCATTAGAGTATAGCGAACGAAAGTTCACTACATCTAATGGTTTTATTGTGCTCTACTAAGAGGTCAAACCCTGTGATTCTGATCAGAATGTAAACGCCCCCTCTTCAAGGAGAATTAAAAACTCTTTGGAAAGGGGGCGTTTGGTTAACTATAAAAATTCGTGGAGGCGCATTCTACTCTTTGCGAAAGAGGCGATATACTCCTGTAAGTAGAGCGTAAAGCGCAAAACATACGAGAACAGTAACTGCCCATGCATAGTTGCGAACGGTATAGGTAAGCGATGATAAAATAATAAAGATGGTAATACGCAGTACGCCTTCCTTAATAAACTGTTTACGTGCTACATTCATTCGATTGGCCTCCTTGAATGGATAGGATGGTACGGATAATAAGCCGAAAATATGTCTTTCCTTATATATAACCTTTGGGAATACAAAAAATGCAGAGAACGGAAAGTAAATATCGATCCAAACAAATGACCTATGTAACTTAGCCGTTACCGACCTGTACTCCTCACCATAGAGTATATCATTACGAATGAGGAGGAGTACACTAGTGGAGGCTTATTATAATTGCTTACGTTGTAAGAATAGAAGGGTACGTATCCTGACTACTGATGGCAGACAGCATGAAGGTGTGATTACAGATGTGGACAGATATAATGTTTACTTAAGAACAGGGTCCAATGGACCTGTGCAGACTTCTGCATTTTTTGGTTACCCTTATGCTGCTGACAATATTTTAACTCTCAGCTTGTTCACGCTGTTGGCTATTGCATTAATCTGATATGATGATGCAAAAACAGACCGTCCGCTAATCCGGACGGTCTGTTTTTTAGTGGTTGGTTACTCTACTGTAATTGCACCTATATCAGAGCTTAAGGACAACAAAGGACCTCCTCCGTTAACATCACGTTTGCCACCCTCAACCCCGGTGATCTGGCCTAGATCACTTTTAGCCACCAAGCTACATTTCACGCCATCGGCTAGAACAGCATTGAGGCTACCTACATTTGTTGTCGCTTTAAGACGGCTATCACTCTTCATTCCGGCTATATCCATACGTATGCTTCCTGTATTAGACTCTAGAGTGGACTTACCGGTGATGTTAGCTCCTTCGATATCAATAGCTCCAACGTTGCTGACGATGCGGTAATTTCCGTCCAGATTGCGGAGACGAATTTGCCCGACATTATTGGTGATTTGATATTCATCCATACGGGTGGGGATCTCAATGGTATAGTTAATGCTAAAATCTGAATAACCGTATTTGTCTTGAGCCCAAGTCCATAAATCCTTCTTCGGATTTGATTTGGAATTTGTAGATACCTTCAGAGTATCGCCACTAACGTCTATTGAAATCTCAGCGTCATCCAAAATTTTCTGGCGGTCAGCTTTATGAGCGGAGCCGTTATGGGCTAAGATTGTCGCACTCACATTAATTTGATCACCCGTAGTTGATGTAACTTCTATTTCTCCCACTGCATTGTTCATGCTAAGCACTGAAGCAGAGCCGATCTCTTTAGATAAGGATAGTTCTTTGCTAATGCTGTTTGCTTTAACTTCGTCGACCACCTTGGTAGCTGTATCCTGAACGGCCTGTTCCACGCTTGCAGCGGCTTTACCCAGCTCTTGCTTCACAGCCTCACCAATATTTTGCTGCACATCTTCAGTAATATTCTTTCCTAGTTCATTATTAGCGGATTGCCTACCCGGTAACTCTGTGCATCCTGCCAGAAGTACGATGGACAAGACGGCTACAGCTGCCATTACGCTAGTTGTATTACTCTTTTTCATTGAATAAAATCCTCCTTATTTTTGGGTATATGTGTTCTTCCCTAAGCGCTACGTTATGTACGTACTTCTGTAAGTATAGCCTATGGGGATTTATTGTAAAAACGGCTGTAGGCGGGTTAATATACTGGACCAAAGACTAGGTATTTAAAAAGTGTTCACTACACTTCAAATTTCAATTGTGCTAAAATGAAATATAGATCTTACGCTCACATTAAAATGGGTAAGGGTACATATAAAAAGAGCGAAGATGCTCTCATATATAATCTTCAGCAGCTACTGAAAAGCGCTTTTTATAGTGAGATGTGCTAAGGCTAGTTTGCGAATACGATATAGACCGTTGCCTTACTTGCATCACAGGGCGGTCTTTTTATTTTCTTACCTCAAGTAAATCATGAAGAGCGGAGGGAGCCAGATGAAATATGTAGTTATTTTGCTTGTCTTGCTAGCGCTGGGTGTTGGGTATTATATCGTTCAGAAAAAGAAAACAAGTAGCTCAAGCGATCCTTTGCGCACGACTAGCAGTAATGTGATCTCAATGGATAGTCATCGCAAAGCCAAACAGAGTCCAGGGGAGCAACCTTGCTCTTCTTGCAAGAAGAAGAATGGGAAGTTGATCTTCTACGCTCAAGACAATGGAACCGTGGTCGGCTTGTGTAAAGACTGCCAGTCTAAGGCAAAAAAAAGAGATATGTTACCGTTATAAAATAGAAAAATAAGTTGTATTAGCCCGTCCTTTATGATATTATTAACTCTGTTGTGTGGAATACGGTGGTCCGCTGCGGATAATGAGGGAGAGCTCAGATCTCTCCGGAAGAGGCAAGAACACCTGTACGGAAGGAGGAAGTCCTTAATGAATATCCTACAAGCTATTACGCAAGAGCAACTTCGTAAAGATATCCCTAGTTTTCGTCCGGGTGACACTTTGAAGGTGCATGTAAAAGTTATCGAGGGAACTCGTGAGCGTATCCAGTTGTTCGAAGGCGTTGTAATCAAACGTCGTGGCGGTGGAATCAGTGAGACTTTTACGGTTCGTAAAATTTCTTACGGTGTTGGTGTGGAAAGAACATTCCCAATCAACTCGCCTAAACTCGAAAAAATCGAAGTGGCTCGTCGTGGTAAAGTGCGTCGTGCTAAGCTTTATTACCTTCGTGAACTACGTGGTAAAGCAGCGAGAATTAAAGAAATTCGTCGCTAGAATAGTGACAGAGGAGAGGGGCTTGAGTTCAAGCCCCTTTCGCTTTATTTTTTTTTGAAAATATAAGAAAAGCATAAGTTTTACGTTATACATTATTCTTATATTTCTCGCATAAACGCATACCGTCCTTAAAAGGACGCTGAGGGCGTTTTAGCTTGGTATACAATGCGTGTGACATATACGCTTGGGGATAAGCTTCTCCGAAAAGGCCTCCTGAAGGAGTATCTGTGGAGGGGTTTTTGGCAGGAGTTTTTTTGTGTTGTATAGTAAGAGTAGTATTAAGAGAGGACGGTGAACTATGCAGCAGGAACAAAGCGAAACTTTGGAATCAAGCGAGCAGAACCCACGTAAACAGAAAAATGAAGTGCTGGAATGGGTCAAGGCCATTGCGATTGCTTTAGTTCTGGTTATACTGATTCGCTGGCTTTTATTCAAGCCTTTTATTGTAGATGGACCTTCCATGCAGCCTAATTTCCATACGGGAGAACGTGTTATCGTTAATGAAATTTTATACGATATAAGATCTCCGCAGCGGGGTGAGGTTATTGTATTCCACGTGCCATCTGAAGGCAGAGATTTTATTAAACGTGTAATTGGTGTGGCTGGAGATACTGTGAAAGTAGAAGGAGATGTAGTTACAGTTAACGGTGAGGTTGTTAACGAGACTTACATCCAAGGCGCTATTGATGCTGCGCATAGTAACAACGCTCTGTATAATAATAAAGATTTTCCAAATGAAAAATTCACGGATGGTACTGTACCAGAAGGACATATTTTCGTTATGGGGGATAATCGCTCGGATAGTACAGACAGCCGGATGATTGGCTATGTGCCGCTGGGTGATATTGTGGGTCGTGCAGATTTAATCTTCTGGCCGATAAAAGATATTACACTGATTAACCATTAAGTTGACAGAAGTCAAAGGAGGTGACGGCAATGGCCATTCATTGGTTTCCTGGTCATATGACGAAGGCTAGGCGGCAAATCGAGGATAAGCTGAAGCTGATTGATGTTGTTATAGAGTTGCTCGATTCCCGTCTGCCGCTTTCCAGCCGCAATCCGATGATTGACGATATTTTGCGGGACAAGCCGAGATTAATTATTTTGAACAAAGCGGATCTGGCGGATCCGGAAATTACTCGGAAGTGGCTGGCGTACTTTAAGGAACAAGGGCATGTTGCCCATCCTGTGGACGCATCTACTGGAACAGGCGTTAAGGAGATTCCGGAGCAGGTCAAGCTGCTGTTGAAGGAAAAAATTGATCGGCAGATCGCAAGGGGAATGAACCCACGGGCTATGCGCGCATTGATCGTCGGTATTCCTAACGTCGGTAAATCAACGCTGATTAATCGAATGGCTGGTAAGAGTATCGCTGCTACGGGTGATCGCCCGGGGGTTACTAAGGGCCAGCAGTGGATTAAAACAGGAGGTAATCTGGAGCTTCTGGATACTCCTGGTATCTTATGGCCGAAGTTTGAGGATCAAGACGTGGGTTACCGCTTGGCCGTGACGGGTGCGATCAAAGAAGAAATCCTGAACATTGAGGACATTGCTTTTTATGCAGTGAAGTATTTGGTCAAGGATTATGGTTCCAGATTTCAAGAACGCTTTGGTATTGAGAAGCTTCCTGAGGATCTTGAGAACCCTGATGAGATCGTTGCAGTTATGGAAGCCGTGGGCCGCAAACGCGGTTGTCTGATTAGCGGTGGACGTGTTGATCTGGAAAAAGCTTCACGTGCTTTGCTGCATGAGCTGCGGGCAGGTAAGCTTGGTCGTTTTACGCTGGAAACACCTTAAAGGCGTTTAAATGAATGGGTATGGAAGAGCCATCCGGAAATTTTCGGGGGCTCTTTTTTTTGCCGATTTGGATCAAATTGGAGTGGTTATTTGTACATGACCATGTGAGCTTTACTATGGTAAGCTGACTTATGTAGTTTATAGAATAATTTATAATTGGCGGTGACAGATCGTGAGTACGATAGATATGTTGAGTTATGAAAAAGAGGGCTGGGAACAGTCTTATCGCCGTATAGCCGGCGTAGATGAAGTAGGCAGAGGTTGTTTGTTTGGGGATGTTGTTGCAGCAGCGGTGATTTTGCCGGAAGGGCTTATTATTGATGGCGTCAACGACTCTAAGAAGCTTACAGCGAAAAAAAGAGATGCCTTATTCGAGATTATTATGGAGCAGGCGATAGCTATTGGTGTAGGTTATGTGGATTCCCGCATGATTGATGAAATTAATATTAAACAGGCTTCTCGTCTGGCGATGAAAAAAGCGGTAGAAGGTCTTAGTCATACCCCGGACTATATGTTAATCGATGCTGAAAAAGTTGATCTTCCGTTGCCGCAGCAGGCGATCATAAAAGGAGATGCAAACAGCCAGTCCATTGCGGCAGCTTCGATTATAGCTAAAGTAACAAGAGATAGACTGTGTGAAGGGGTGTGGGAGGAATTATACCCTGATTATGGGATTGCGATACATAAAGGTTATGCGACCAAGCTTCACAGGGAACAAATTACGGCGTTAGGTCCGACACCTATGCATCGGCGCAGCTTTATTGGGAAGATTCTTGCTGAACAGCAAACCCTTTTTTAGAAATATCAGAATATAAAAGACGCCAAAGGCGTTTAAGCTTGGATGAATTCACCGCTCAAAAAAGTCGGATTAATACCGATATAGTAAGAAGAGAGAAAATGGAGGGAGGAGAAACGGTATGAATATCGGAACATTGATCCGTGGATTGCTCGGGGATAATAAACCGGGAGCAGCCAAGTCTTTGGAATTGAAGGAAGGGCAGGTTGTACGTGGTGTTGTATTGTCTGTCTCGGATTCGGGAAAAGAAGCCGTTGTGCAGATTCAAGGTACACCTGTTCGTGCGGAGTTGGAAACACCACTACTGCCAGGAGAGACCCTGAACTTACAGGTTGGAGCACCCGGAGAAGGCGGATTGCCCGTATTGAAGCCGGTCTCCCTCGGCGAAACGGTGTTAGCCACCCCGCAAAACATGGGCGAGGCATTGGAATCGCTTGGGCTTACTGACTCCAAAGCGGGTCGGGAAATTGTGTTGGCGATGCAGTCGGGTGGTATTCCGCTTACCAAAGAGACAGCGGCGATTCTGGATGCTGTAATGAGTGCGAAACCTGCGGGCGTGCCGACCTCAGAGTGGCTTGATGCAGCTGTCATTTCTGTAAAGCGGGGCTTGCCGGTTACCCCTGAAAGTGTGAAAGGATTGCAGCAGGCGGTTTTTGGTCCGCAGCTTCATCAGCTTTTGTCAGCGCTCGAAGAACAGATTACGATTTGGGCAGGTCGAGTCGCCGGTGAAGAAACAACAACAGCCGAAGCTAAACCTGGAATGGGTACCCCAACCGGAAAGCTGAATGCTCCTGTAACGACAGGTACGGGCGCTGTGATTAACGGGGAAGCGGTATCAGCAGGTGATGCTGATGCGGAAATGGACCAGGTGGCGGTTAAAGGAACTGGACAACCTGTAAGTAAACCTGCTGAAGGTAGTGGTGGTGTTACTACTACAAGCGGAAGTGCTGCTGCAACAGGAGGGGCAACGGGAGCCGGAGTTATTTCTGATGAACCAATAATTCCTTTGAATTCAGTGAAATCAGAAATATCAGGAAGTGCAGCTGCAAGTACAGCTGAAACTCCTGAGAATGAAACCGGTATTGTAACTGCCAAGCCAGTGGTCCCCGAAGAGGCTGGTGAGGTAGCTCAGCTCTCGAAGAGTGGAAATACTGGTGAACCTTTGACTGGGAAAATAACTTCTACGCTTGCTTCAGGAACTCAGAGTAGTGCTGCTAACACGCAAGGGGACGGAATTGTAAGCAATCAAAATAGTTCTAATCAGAGCGAAACTCATGGCAATGAAATGAGTCTAAATAAAGATAGAGCGCAGGGTAGTGTCAGTGGCGCGATTACAAGCGCCACTGGATCAGCTGGTGCAGATAGCCAAGCTGGTGCAGCAAGCCAAGCTGCTGCGCCTAGCGGGGCTGCCCTGCTCGCGAAGCTGCAGGGCGTGCTCACCGAGCTGCGCGGCAGCATGCCGCAGCTCGCGAACGTCCCGCCCGCTGACGCGGCGGGACAAGATCCTGCCCCCGCGCCGGCGCGCCGCGCGGGGAGACCACGGCTGCTGCGGCTTCGCCGGTGCAGCCAGACACCGCCCCACCCGCGGATGCGGAGTCGTGGGTAGGGCGGGTGTTGAAGCTGCTCGGTGCGGAGCACGAGCAGCAGGCCGTGCGCGGCGGCGCTTTGCCGGCCGCGGAGACAGCGCGAGCGGCAGCGGGGACAGCTGCAGCCGCGCTAGGCAGTGTCGGCGGGGAGCAAGCTGCCGACACGTTGAAGGGCGTGCTGCTGCAGCTTATGAGCAGCAGCGAGGTGCCGCCCGCGGTAAAAGATGCCGCGAGCGGGCTAGTGCAGCAGCTGACAGGCCAACAGCTGCTGCTGAATACAGATCGGACTGCTCCCTTCGCGCAGGTTACATTGTTCTTGCCGCTGCAAGGTCCAGATGGGCAGGAAACTGCATCGGTTCATATCCAGTCCAGGCGGGGCCGCAAAGGGGAGTTGGATGCAGCTAACTGTCGATTGTGGTTCGATTTGGACATGAAGCAGCTAGGGCAGACATTGGTAGATGTGCAGGTTGTAGATCGAATCGTTAGTCTTAAGCTTCATAATGATCATCCGTGGGTGCTTGAGCTGCTGGAGACGCGGCGTGAAGATATAAAAACTGCGGTAGAATCCATCGGTTATCAATTATCAGGTTTAAGAACCGAACCCTTGCCAGAATTGAATTTGCCTAAAGAGCTTGCTGGCTCCAATACTAATAAGTTTGTTGATTATGTTCCTGAGGCTTACAAAGGAGTGGATTACCGTATATGAATGAGCCTGTACAGCCAATTTCACAAGGGCTCAAAAAAGCGGTCGCTCTCAAATATAGTCCCGGACAAAACGAGGCTCCTGTCGTAGTAGCCAAGGGACAAGGCGCGATAGCAGACCTTATTCTGCAAAAGGCTAAGGAGAGCGGGGTTGCTGTTCAGGAAGATGCAGCCCTCGTGGAGGTTCTTTCAAAGCTTGATCTGGACCAACAGATTCCGTCTGAGCTCTATCAGCTGGTGGCGGAAATCCTCAGCTTTGTGTATCAGAGCGATCGTTCCGCTGGTGAACGGGGACAAGAATGAAAGAGCCCTATGTAAGAAAGCACTATAACCGCAAAGAGAAAGGAACTGCTGCAGAGAACGGAGCTGTGCAGTACCTATCTTCTAGCGGGTATATGATATTGGAACGGAATTGGCGTTGTCGTACTGGAGAGCTTGATATCATTGCGGAGCGTGAAGACTGTATTGTTGTTGTCGAAGTTCGTAGCCGCAGTGGAGAGCTGCTTCAGGGAACTCCAGAAGAATCGGTGAATGCTCGCAAAATAAACCAGGTTCGGAGTACAACACAGGTTTATTTGCATATGAAGGGTTATGAGGAACGGCGGGTTTCTTTTGATGTAATTAGCGTCTTGTTAAATGACGATCTTAGCCTAGCTTCACTTAGTCATATTCGCGAGGCGTTTTAAGAGTAACTCTATTTTCTCATGCGATTCTTTATGAATTTGCTGCTGTTCTGATAAAAAAGTCTTTACATACCTTCCGCACTGTGGGTCATTTCTCAAAAGAAATGGGTAAACATTAGGAGTAACTTTTTAATGTCATCATGAGGAGGGCTGTCTAGTGAAGAATAAACCTTCTGAAATGCAGGTTAGTTTTACATGCCAATATTGCCAGCAGAAGATTGAAGTGGAATTTAAAGCAGAGCCAATATCTGTCGTCTGTTGCGATAATTGCAATAAGACCTTCACGGTAATGCGGCCCACTATAGCGGAGGAAATATTAATAGATTGGGAAAATGAAGCGTTATTTCAAAAAATCCGGGCTGAAAAGTCGCAAAACAGCAATAGCAGTCTCTTAGCGCTTGTAATTAGAGTTATTGAACTGCTTACATGGCGTGACAAAGGCAATGGACAGGTGGAAGCGATCAAGGAGATGCGTGGCTGGCTCATTGACAATGAGGAGGCGCCTCCTTTAGCTGAACTGATTCAGAGTGATGTTAATAAACGTTCGAGTAAGCGGCGCGACTGGGAAAAGTAACATTAACAATAAAGAGGTATTCCGTCATCGCCTCATGACATAGAATGATACGTATAATTTCGTGAGAAATTAGGCGGAAAAGTCCTCGGGGCTCCGAACTTCCTAGGGTTTATGGGTAGTCGGAGCTTTTTTCATACATACTGTCATTAGAATAGAAACAAAAGGAGGGTGCACATGGCTAAGGTTTTTTTCACATCTGATCATCATTTTGGGCATAAGTTGATCATTGATTTTGAATCCAGACCCTTCAACGATGTAGAGCAAATGAATGAAGTTATGATTGAAAGTTGGAATTCGGTAGTGAATCCGGACGACAAAGTATTTCATTTGGGAGACTTTTCTTTTCTGAATAAGGAGGCAACTCGTGCGATTGTGGCCAGACTGCATGGATACAAAATCCTGATCCTTGGCAATCATGATCGCGGCCGCAGCCGAAGTTGGTGGCTTGAGGCAGGTTTTGATGAGGTTAGTGAATATCCTTTGATTTATAAGGATTTCTTTTTCCTCTCACATGAGCCTATGTACATGAATAAACATATGCCTTACGTAAATGTGCACGGCCATATTCATGGGCAAAAATATGAGGGGAACAATCATTTTAACATTTGTGTAGAGCATTGGAACTATAAACCGTTGACTTTTGAGCAGATTAGGGACTCGGTCGTAGTTAAAGAAGGGGATTGATGTAGGTCTTTAGAGATGTGCTTTCGCTTTTATGTAAAACTTGAATTTCTTATTCTAAAGATAAATTGCTCACAGATTGCGTTAGGACACAACTTCTATAATGTACTTAACAGCTAATATATATTTGGAAAATAAGGAAGCACCTTTTTTCTTGAAGCTATGACACCCCAAATTAGGGTGTAATTCAGGAGATGAGGTGTTTTTATTATGTATGGGAAAATGTTTAGCGCGTGTCTGTATGGGATTGAAGGGGTAATGATCGGTGTGGAAATCGATCTTGCAAATGGACTGCCGCAGACGAATATCATTGGCTTACCAGATTCAGCGATTCGCGAGGCTGTTGAACGAGTTAGGGCTGCCGTTAAAAATTGCGGTTACCGCTATCCACAGCAGCGTATTACGATCAATCTTGCTCCAGCTGACCTGCGTAAAGAAGGTTCCGCTTTTGATCTAGCGATTGCTTTGGGGATACTGATAACTAGTGGCCAGTTGATTATGCCTTCAGCTCAAGAGATGCTTTTGATTGGAGAGCTTGCGCTCGACGGCAGTCTGCGTCCGGTTTCGGGTGTGCTGCCGATGGTTGAAGCAGCGCGTAAAAGCGGGTTTAAAGCCGTTCTGCTCCCGCAAGGCAATGCGGCAGAAGCCGCTTTAATCAGTGGCATGAATGTTTATACCATCGACCATTTGCAAGCGTTAGCGAATGCTGCTGAATCTGTGGCTAGCTTTGGTCCGATTATAGATAAGCTAGTTCCTCTAGAAGAATCTGAAGGATCACCACTTCCTTTTCCTGTATCCGTGAGTATGGGGACGGGGGCAAAAGAACAACCTCCGGTGCTTGTTCTTTCTGTAGAGCATCTCAAATATAACCCTAAATATTCTGATTCTGAGGCTGCTTCTTCCGAAGCGAATGAAATAATGGATGATTACAGTGATGTGCTTGGACAGCAACATGTGAAAAGAGCACTAACTATCGCGGCTGCAGGGATGCATAATATTATGCTCATCGGCCCACCTGGCACAGGCAAAACGATGCTGATCAAACGCCTTCCCAGTATCCTTCCGCAATTGTCGGACAGTGAGGCACTTGAGGTAACCAAAATTTTTAGTGCGGCTGGAAATTTGAAGGATGCACACAACGGTTTGCTGCGAAGTCGTCCATTTCGTTCTCCACACCACACGATATCTTCTGCCGGATTAATTGGAGGGGGCGGTATTCCCAAGCCAGGTGAGGTAAGTCTTGCGCATCGAGGTATTCTGTTTCTGGATGAATTGCCTGAATTCTCCCGGAATGTGCTTGAAGTGCTGCGACAGCCACTCGAAGATGGGGTGGTTACTATAAGTCGTGCCCGGGCTTCCTTTACTTTTCCTGCCAAATTCATGCTCGCTGCATCGATGAATCCGTGCAGCTGCGGCTTTTTTGGAAGCGGTATCTCCCAGCAAAATTGTACCTGTAGTCCATCAAGGATTGCCCAATATCGAACCAAAATATCCGGTCCATTATTGGATCGGATCGACTTACAGGTTGATGTTCCCCGCCCGAAGGAATGGAATCGGCAGGGGCATGTTTTATCGTCAGCAGATATGCGTGCGGAGGTGTTGGCTGCTCAGGCCATCCAAGCTAAACGTTACAAACGACTGGCGATTTCATGGAACAGTGAACTTTCCGGTGCTTCCCTTCGGAAATATGCAAGCCTAAACCGAGAGAGTGCTCAAATGCTGTATGATATTTTGGAGAATTTAGGTCTAAGCATGCGAGCGCATGATCGGATTATTAAGCTATCCCGTACCATAGCTGATCTGGAGGGTGCACAGGATATTTCTTCTGTACATCTCGCGGAAGCTGTGCAATACCGTAATCTGGATCGACAGGTATTAGCGGAGGAATAAAGATAAAAGAGCAGCGATTCCCGTTAATGAGAATCGCTGCTCTTACTATGGACCGGTAGTGACGAGCACCGCCGAACCATTATTATGCTCTGATGCTTATGGAACGGACCTAGAGGACGTTGTTTGCAAGTTTTTAGCCCTTGGAGCGTAGATTCGGACTCTGGAGACGCTATTCCTTCGGAAGAAGGTTATATTGGGTGGTTTTCATTCCAATAGCTGCTATGAGGTCCGATAGCATCCCAAATATGGGATTAAGTTGCGTTTAAGATCAACTGTGTCCGTTAGCGACTTCGAATGCAAAATGTCACGTATTCAAACGAAGGTTAGATCGTTTAGCAAATTTCACATACATTATTCTCTATAAATTTCTTACAGTACATTCAATTCTACTTCGATATTGCCACGAGTGGCACGGGAGTAAGGACATGCCCCATGGGCAGCTTCTACCAAAGATGCTGCGGTTTCTCTGTCAACGCCTTTAACCAGCACGTCAAGCTTAACTGCAATACCGAACCCGCCATCTTCAACTTTACCAAAGCTTACAGTAGCCGTAACTTCACTGCCTTCAATCTTCACTTTTCCAAGACGAGCAACCATGTTTAGAGCACTGTCAAAACAAGCGGAGTAGCCAGCTGCGAATAATTGTTCAGGATTAGTGCCTTCACCACCGGCACCCCCCATTTCACGTGGTGTACTGATCGTAAGGTTGAGTTTAGGGCTTTCTGATTCTATATAACCGTTTCTTCCCCCAACGGCTTTAACTGTGGTTTCATACATCTTTTGTTGAATTGTCATCATAATAAATCTCTCCTATTCATTAATTAGTTTGTGTACAATCTAATTTATCACAATTAATATAAAAGTCAAATTAATTTTTTGCTATTATTATGATATATGAGGGAATTATGATAAAATAAAGAGATAAGGCGGGTGAATAAATATGAAAATGAGTGAAGAAGATATGCAGAAAATGACTACAACCCCAGAGCTGCTGATCGAGAATCAGCTCTGTTTTACCATTTATGCTTGCTCGCGTGAGATTACAAAGCTGTACCAACCGTATTTGGATAAGATTGGTTTAACTTACTCCCAATACTTAGTAATGCTTGTGTTATGGGAACGGCAGCAATGTACAGTAAAAGAGATTGGTGAGGCGTTATTTTTGGATTCAGGCACGCTGACTCCGCTATTGAAACGCTTGCAAGCTGCAGGCCTAATTATACGTGAACGCTCGATGCAGGATGAGCGAAAGGTATTAATCTCACTAACGAAACAAGGCTGGGCACTTCAAAGTGATGCCGTGTGTATTCCCGGCAAAATGATGGAAGAAACGACACTGACAAATAATGAATCCATAGAGCTACTTGATCAGTTTAAAGACTTACTGAATCGTGTTCACGAAGCTAATATCCAAGATAGTAAAAAGTAAGCGTAGTAAGGAGTCAATGCGATCGTTCGCATTCCGGCATGAAATCAAGCGAAAAAATGTGTACAAATCATGAATATATTTAAGGTAAGCGTTTTAAAAACATGTTACACTATTCTGGGTTCCTTTGTATGGCATATAGGTAAATATAAGCTTAGTCTTATAGATTTACACAATGTCTCTTGCAGAAATAATGCCATTCTTTTTACGAGTGGTAGATCATTTTCTGCTGGTTCCGGAATAGTGCTGCATGTATAACATCAGCCTATCCCTAACCCCGCGGCAATCAAAACGGAAAGCGAGATGACAACAGGCTGCCTGTTTAGTCACCACGCTACTTTAGGAGGCTACCGCTATGAATATCCACGAGTATCAGGGAAAAGAAGTGCTTAAGAAGTACGGTGTAGCCGTACCGAATGGAAAAGTAGCTTATACAGTGGAGGAAGCGGTAGAAGCCGCAGAGTCACTGAGCACACCGGTTGTTGTAGTTAAAGCTCAGATTCACGCAGGTGGACGCGGTAAAGCTGGAGGAGTAAAGGTTGCTAAGAATATCGATGAGGTGCGTAGTTACGCAACTGAGATTCTGGGCAAGACTCTAGTAACTCACCAGACTGGACCGGAGGGTAAGGTAGTAAAAAGACTGCTCATTGAAGAGGGTTGTCAAATTGTTAAGGAGTATTACATTGGTATCGTAGTTGACAGAGGTACTGGCCGAGTGGTCATGATGGCTTCTGAAGAAGGCGGTACTGAGATTGAAGAAGTAGCTGCAACACATCCGGAGAAAATTTTTAAAGAGATCATTGATCCGGCAGTGGGTTTGCAGACTTTCCAGGCGCGTAAGCTGGCTTACAGTATCTCTATTCCTAATGAGCTGGTAGGCAAAACTGTGAAATTCATGCAAGCGCTATATTTAGCTTTCGTGGATAAAGATTGCTCTATTGCCGAAATTAACCCATTGGTAGTGACTGCGGATGGGAATGTGATGGCACTGGATGCCAAACTGAATTTTGATTCCAACGCCTTGTTCCGTCATAAGGATATTCTAGAGCTGCGGGATTTGGATGAAGAGGATTTAAAGGAAATCGAAGCCTCGAAGTATGACCTTAGTTACATTGCACTTGATGGCAATATTGGGTGCATGGTAAACGGTGCAGGTCTCGCGATGGCGACTATGGATATTATTAAGTATTATGGGGGCGAACCCGCCAACTTCCTGGATGTAGGGGGCGGTGCAACGACCGAGAAGGTAACAGAAGCCTTTAAAATCATTTTATCCGATGAAAAGGTGAACGGAATTTTTGTTAACATTTTCGGTGGTATTATGCGCTGTGATGTTATCGCTAACGGTGTTGTAGAAGCGGCTAGTCAACTGGGTTTGACCAAACCGCTGGTTGTGCGTCTTGAGGGAACAAATGTTGGATTGGGCAAGCAGATTTTGGCCGGATCGGGACTGAATATTGTTGCTGCTGATTCTATGGCGGACGGTGCCCGTAAGATTGTGTCTCTTGTGCAATAATGGCCTGATTTAGGAAGCCAGTTATCGTATTTGACAATATAAGTAGGGATGTGATTTAAGGCATGAGCATTCTTGTAGATAAAAATACGAAAGTTATCACGCAGGGAATTACAGGATCAACGGGTTTGTTCCATACTAAAGGTGCGCTGGATTATGGAACACAGATGGTTGGAGGGGTAACACCGGGTAAAGGTGGAACATCTGTCAACATCACGCTTGAAAATGGCAGTGAGGTTAGCCTTCCGGTATTCGATACTGTTGTAGCTGCTAAGGCGGCTACAGGCGCAACCGCTAGTGTAATCTATGTACCGCCAGCATTTGCAGCAGACTCCATAATGGAAGCCGTGGACGCAGAACTCGACCTGGTGATTTGTATTACCGAAGGGATTCCAGTACTTGATATGGTAAAAGTGTCCCGTTATATGGAGGGGCGCTCTACTGTATTGATCGGACCCAACTGTCCGGGAGTTATCACTCCTGGTGAGTGCAAAATAGGAATTATGCCGGGTTATATTCATATGCCAGGGTACGTAGGTGTTGTCTCGCGCAGCGGAACTCTAACCTATGAGGCTGTTCATCAGCTGACCACGCGTGGAATCGGGCAATCTTCAGCTGTAGGTATTGGCGGAGACCCTGTTAAAGGCTCAGAGTTTATTGATATTCTGAAGCTTTTTAATGAGGATCCGGGTACAAAGGCAGTCATCATGATTGGTGAAATTGGCGGAACCGCAGAGGAAGAAGCAGCAGAGTGGATTCGTGAGCATATGACTAAGCCGGTAGTAGGGTTTATTGGCGGCGCTACTGCACCTCCTGGCAAACGTATGGGGCATGCGGGTGCTATTATTTCCGGAGGCAAAGGCACAGCGAGTGAGAAAATTGCCGTACTTGAATCGTGCGGAATCAAGGTTGCTCCTACACCTGCCGAAATGGGCTCAACGCTAGTAAGTGTGCTTGAAGAACGCGGTATTCTTAGCGCTTTTACAACGCATTAATTATTTTATTTACTTGAAGGAATTCACTCTACGCGAGTGGGCTTCTTTCGTGTATAATTATTTCAGAGGTAAGCAACCTTTTGTTCCTATCCAAGGGATAAAAGGTTGCTTTTTTTGTTTTTTAACATAGAAAAATATTGAATTACAAGAAAATATTGCATTCCTCTAATTCATGTTACAAAATAGGGAAGGCTAACCCTTCCATTAAAGGAGAGTAAGCTTATATGGAAGAAAAAGATCTGCTGTTTGGTTTTAATGAAGTGGAGGGGATTGGCTGGAAGAGTATCGACAAGATTCGCAGAGCCGGCTTAATGTCAGAACGAGCATTTTCCTGTAGTGCAAAAGATTGGGAAACGATCGGATTGAACGGAAAGCTGTCGAATTATCTTGCTTCCATATATACATTAGAATGGATCACCAAAAGGCGCTTATTAATGGAAGAATGTGCAGTGAAGATGGTCACTGTGTTTGATGCGGCTTATCCTGTTTTGTTGAAGGAGACGGCACAGCCACCGTGGATCCTTTATTATCGAGGGCGTTTGGAACTGTTATCAACCCCTAGTGTGGCGATGGTTGGCACTCGTGTGCCAACAGCTTATGGACGAAAGGTAGGGGAGATTCTCGCGGAGGAGCTTAGTGCAGCAGGTCTAACGGTGGTTAGCGGACTTGCGAGGGGGATCGATAGCATTTGTCATGAAGCGGCGCTAAGAAGCGGTGGAGGGACCATAGCGGTAGTGGCAACAGGGTTGGACAAAGTCTATCCAACTGAGAATATTGAACTGGAGCGGCGTATCTCTCAGGATGGGCTTGTCATTACAGAGTATCCTCTTGGAACTAAAAGTCATCCTGGATTATTTCCACAGCGTAATCGGATCATAGCAGGTTTATCACGGGGGACAGTGGTCGTGGAGGCTGACAGTCGCAGTGGATCACTTATTACAGCCGATGCTGCCTTGGAAGCTGGGAGGGATGTCTTCGCAGTTCCCGGACCTATTACATCACCTAAGAGCAGAGGGGCGTTAGAGCTTATCAAGCAGGGGGCAAAGCTGGTAACCAGTGGATTAGATATTATAGAAGAATATACTTCTTATTTGCCGACAAACGTAATAAAAACAGGGAATAATAGCACTACCGAACAGACAGCAGACGACTTTATGATTGAAAAGAAATTGACAAATGAGGAGTCTCACCTATACCATATACTGCATCAAGGCCCTTTTATATTGGACGATCTGCTTGTAAGAACAGGATGGGATTTTGGACATTTGCATTCAGTTCTGTTATCTTTAATCATAAAAAAAGCGGTAACACAATTACCAGGAGCTATTTATAAGGTAATTTAATATAGAGGTGCGAGTGTTAACGAGGAGGAAGAGTCTATGGCAGATGCATTAGTTATTGTCGAGTCGCCTGCAAAAGCGAAGACAATTGGCAAATATCTAGGTAGTAAATATATTGTAAAGGCATCAATGGGACATATTAGAGATCTACCGAAGAGTCAAATTGGTGTTGAGGTGGAGAATGATTTCAGTCCCAAATATATTACTATCCGCGGTAAGGGATCTATATTGAAGGAATTGAAAGACGCTAGTAAAAAAGTTAAAAAAGTTTATCTCGCAGCTGACCCCGACCGCGAAGGGGAAGCAATTGCTTGGCATTTGGCGCATGCGCTGGATTTAGATAATACACAAGAATGCAGAGTTGTTTTTAATGAGATCACCAAACAAGCGGTAAAAGATGCTTTTAAGACACCGCGTAAGATTAATATGGATCTCGTGAATGCACAGCAGGCTAGACGTATTCTGGATCGACTGGTAGGGTACAAGATTAGCCCTCTATTATGGAAGAAAGTCAAAAAAGGTTTATCTGCTGGACGTGTACAATCCGTTGCCGTGAAGATCATTATGGATCGTGAGAATGAAATCTCCGCTTTTGTACCCACCGAATATTGGAGCATAACAGCGAAGCTTGGAATCCGGGATTCCGTCTTTGAAGCTAAGTTTCATAAGCTGAATGGTGTGAAAAAAGAACTGAACCAGGAAAGTGATGTTCAGGAGGTTCTTGAAGCCATTAAGAACGCATCTTTTAAGGTGAGTGATGTGAAGGAGAAGGAAAGACAACGTCATCCTTCAGCTCCTTTTACCACCAGTTCACTTCAACAGGAAGCAGCTCGTAAGCTTGGATTCCGTGCCGCTAAGACAATGTCCGTTGCACAGCAGCTATACGAAGGTGTGGAACTCGGTAAAGAAGGTACCGTAGGTTTGATCACTTATATGCGTACTGACTCCACGCGTCTCTCTGTCACCGCTCAGGATGAAGCTAAAGAGCTTATAACAGCTAAGTATGGTGAGAAGTTCTTGCCAGAATCCCCACGGCAGTATTCTAAAAAGGCAGCTGGAGCACAGGAAGCGCATGAAGCGATTCGTCCTACCTCGGCATTACGCGAACCTGAAATGGTCAAAGAGTTCTTGAGCCGTGATCAATTCCGTCTCTACAAGCTAGTGTGGGAGCGGTTCGTATCAAGTCAGATGTCTTCTGCCCTGCTGGATACGCTTTCGGTCGATATTGCTGCAGGTACTGCTACATTCAGAGCTGTTGGTTCGAAGGTTTCATTCCCCGGGTTCATGAAGGTTTACGTAGAAGGCAACGATGACGGAACTACAGATGAAGACAAGTATTTGCCGCCGCTTCAAGCGGGAGATGCTTTAAATAAGCAGGAGATCGAGCCTAAGCAGCACTTTACACAACCGCCTCCACGATATACGGAAGCAAGACTTGTAAAGACGCTTGAGGAGCTGGGTATAGGCCGTCCAAGTACATATGCCCCAACGCTGGAAACCATCCAGAAGCGTGGTTATGTGGCTATTGAAGAGAAAAAATTCATGCCAACCGAACTTGGCGAGCTTGTAATAGAGCAGATGGAGCAATTTTTCCCCGAAATCCTAAACGTTGAATTCACCGCGAACATGGAAGGGGATCTTGACCATGTGGAAGAGGGCTCAGAAGACTGGGTAAAGGTTCTTGCAGAGTTTTACGAATCGTTTGAGAAGCGTTTGGTATTCGCGGAAGAAGAGATGAAAGAAATTGAGATTGAAGATGAAGTCTCTGATGAGATCTGTGAGAAATGCGGCAAACCTCTCGTGTATAAGCTGGGTCGCTTTGGGAAATTCCTAGCATGCTCTGGCTTTCCGGATTGCCGAAACACGAAACCGATTATCAAGGATATTGGCGTAACTTGCCCTAAATGTCATGAAGGTAAGGTTGTGGAGCGACGCAGTAAAAAAGGGCGTGTTTTCTATGGCTGCGACCAGTACCCTGGTTGTGATTTCGTTTCATGGGATAGACCTTCTATAAAACCATGTCCATCATGTGGATCTTGGATGATTGAGAAACGTAATAAGCAAGGAGCCAAGCTACAATGTACGTCTTGTGATCATACAGAGGCGGTTCTAGACAACGAAGAAGAATTAGCAGATTAATAGTCTCTATGGGAGGAAAAAAGACAGTGTCAGATACAGCAAAAGTAACAGTAATTGGAGCGGGTCTCGCAGGAAGCGAAGCCGCTTGGCAAATAGCATCACTAGGAGTACCGGTAAGATTATATGAGATGAGACCCGTAGTAAAGACACCAGCCCATCACACGAATCAATTTGCTGAACTGGTATGCAGCAACTCCTTGCGTGCGAATGGATTAGGAAATGCTGTAGGTGTATTGAAGGAAGAAATGCGGCGTTTGAACTCTCTTGTATTAGGTGCTGCTGACCGACACGCGGTACCCGCAGGAGGAGCACTCGCCGTAGATCGTGACGGATTCTCAGGTGAGATCACCCATACTTTGCATAATCATCCGCTCGTTGAAGTCATAAATGAAGAACTTACGCATATACCGGAGGAAGGGATTGTTGTTATTGCAACGGGCCCACTAACTTCACCGGCATTATCTGCTGAAATAAAAGGGCTCCTGGGTGAAGAGTATTTCTACTTCTATGATGCAGCAGCACCGATTGTTGAGAAAGACACCATTGATATGAACAAGGTGTATTTGGCTTCCCGTTATGATAAGGGAGAAGCGGCTTATCTGAATTGTCCGATGACAGAAGAGGAGTTCGACGTGTTTTATGATGCGTTGATTTCTGCTGAGACAGCAGCACTCAAGGATTTTGAGAAAGAGATATACTTTGAGGGCTGTATGCCTATTGAAATCATGATGAAACGCGGCAAGCAAACAGCGTTATTTGGCCCAATGAAGCCAGTAGGACTTATCAATCCGCATACAGGTAAACTTCCTTACGCGGTTGTGCAACTCCGTCAGGATAACGCTGCTGGCACACTTTACAATCTTGTTGGTTTTCAGACCCATTTGAAATGGGGCGAGCAGAAGCGTGTATTCTCGCTGATCCCTGGTCTTGAGAATGCTGAATATGTTCGTTATGGTGTGATGCACAGAAATACATTTATTAATTCTCCTAAGCTTCTGCACCCAACCTATCAGATGAAAGGCAAGGAAAGACTCTTTTTTGCTGGACAGATGACAGGTGTAGAAGGTTATGTGGAATCAGCTGCTTCCGGGCTCATTGCTGGCATTAATGCTGCACGGGCAGCACTCGGACAGGAAGGACTGATCTTCCCGCAGGATACTGTTCTAGGCAGCATGCCAGCTTATATTACTTCTGCCGATCCAGAGCATTTTCAGCCTATGAATGCCAATTTCGGTTTGTTGCCGAAGGTAGAGAAGAAGATCCGCAATAAGAAGGAAAAGAATGAAATGTTAGCTCATCGCGCTCTGGACAGTCTTGCCGAGTATGCCAACCGTACAGGACTCGCTTATTCGGAGCCGGAGGTTGTCGATAGCGAACAAAGCCCATCTTAAGGAGGTAACTTACAATCATGGTACCCAGCTTTCATGCGACTACAATTTGTGCTGTAAGACATAACGGACAGGCAGCTATAGCAGGTGATGGACAGGTTACATTCGGAGAGAGTGTTATTATGAAGACGACGGCCAGAAAAGTCCGTCGCCTGTACAGAGGACAAGTAATAGCAGGCTTTGCGGGGTCCGTTGCGGATGCTATTACCCTATTCGAAAAATTCGAGGGCAAGCTGGAGGAGCATCATGGGAACCTGCAGCGGGCTGCAGTTGAATTAGCGAAGGATTGGCGTCAAGATCGTATTCTTCGGAAGCTTGAAGCTTTGATGATTGTTATGGATAAGGAAGGAATGCTCCTGATCTCCGGAAATGGTGAAATTATCGAACCGGATGATGACGTTCTTGCGATTGGTTCCGGTGGTAATTTTGCGCTGGCTTCAGGTCGAGCACTCAAACGTCATGCACCCAATCTCTCCGCTGCGGATATTGCTAGAGAATCGCTTCAGGTAGCATCTGAAATTTGTGTGTACACTAATTCCAACATTATTGTTGAACAATTATAGACTCAGTGCCATAGAGACAAGGAGGAATTCACGATGGTGAATCAATCGCTTACACCCCGTCAAATTGTAGCCGAATTGGATAAATATATCGTAGGTCAGAAGCAAGCCAAGAAATCGGTAGCCGTTGCGCTTCGTAACCGGTATCGGCGCAGTCTGCTAGCAGAGGAACTGCGTGATGAAGTCGTTCCTAAGAACATCTTGATGATCGGACCTACAGGTGTGGGAAAGACAGAAATCGCCCGGCGTCTAGCAAAGCTTGTTAATGCACCGTTCATCAAAGTGGAGGCCACTAAATTTACTGAAGTCGGTTATGTAGGTCGAGATGTGGAATCTATGGTTCGTGATCTGGTAGAGACTTCTATTCGTATGGTGAAGCTTGAGCGTACGGAGAAGGTTAAGGATCGTGCGGAAGAACTGGCTAATGAGCGGATTGTTTCTATATTGGTCCCTTCGTCTTCCAAAAATAAATCACAAAAGAATCCTTTCGAGATGATTTTTGGAGGGAATTCTGCCCAAGAGGACTCTAAAGAAGACGCTGAGCAGGATGGAAGCCTAAGTGAACGCCGCCGTGGGGTTAGATTTAAGCTGTTAGCTGGTCAGCTGGAAGATGACATCATTGAAATTGATGTTGAGGATACAGCGCCAACTATGATGGATATGTTTGCAGGTCAAGGAAATGACCAGATGGGTATGAATATGCAAGAGATGTTCGGCAGTTTGCTGCCTAAGCGGACGAAGAAACGTAAGCTTCCTATTCGCGAAGCGCGCAAGGTACTCATTCAGGATGAGGCGGCCAAGCTGATTGATATGGATGATGTGATCCAGGAATCCGTGACTCGGGCTGAACAATCAGGCATTATTTTTATCGATGAAATCGATAAAGTAGCGAGTCAGGGAAAAGGGTCTGGACCGGATGTGTCGCGTGAAGGCGTGCAACGGGATATTTTGCCGATTGTAGAAGGCTCGACCATTATGACGAAATACGGTCCTGTGAAGACAGACTATGTACTCTTTATGGCTGCCGGAGCTTTCCATATTGCTAAGCCTTCAGATTTGATTCCAGAACTTCAAGGTCGTTTTCCGATTCGCGTAGAGCTGAGTAGTCTAACGTTAGAGGATTTCGTTTCTATTTTGACGGAACCAGAGAATGCTTTAACTAAACAATATGTGAATCTGCTTAAAACAGAAAATTTAGAAGTGGAATTCCAGAAGGATGCTATACATGAGATCGCCAAAATAGCGGCTTCAGTGAATCAAAATATGGAGAACATAGGTGCCCGGCGTCTTCATACTATTTTGGAGAAGCTGTTAGAGGATCTTTCTTTTGAAGCACCTGAGCTGACTTTAGAAAAAATGGTTATTACCCCGGAGTATGTGCGCGAGAAATTGGCAAGTATAGCTCAGGATCGTGATTTAAGTCAGTATATTCTTTAAAGCGACAAAAAAACAAAAAATCTATGTATTTTGAATTTGGGCATAACGGATTAGATAAATTACAAATTGGTGTCGTGAAAACGTAAAATTATGTCAAAACATGCAATTAAAAAGAAAAAAATGAGTTGAAAATGTAAATAAATAGTAATAAAGTGCTAAAAGCCCTGTCTTTTCTAAAAAGATAGGGCTTATTTCTTATTGTAATAATATACAAATTAAATGAAAATCAATGTATGTGAAAATGCTAAGTGTTATTCATTGCGACAGCGTTCGACGGAATACCGTAAATTTAGAGTATTTTTTTCTTTATTTGTCGAAAGCAAGCAGGTTTTTTGATGGAAGTTGTGGAATTCTTTTCATTATGATAGCTTTGAAAGGAGGAATTGTCTTGGGATTGCTGAATAGTGTCAGTTTTCAACGATTGCAGGGAGGCATTGATGCTGCCTATAAACGACAAAATGCTCTAGCAAATAATGTGGCTAATCAAGATACGCCCAATTTCAAACGTTCTGATGTTTCATTCGAAAGTATCCTACAACAACAGGAAAGTGGAATCCAATCTACACTTAGAGCGAAAGTTTCGGATACCCGGCATTATCAATTTGGCAGCAACACAATTGTTCCCGCTGCTGTTGAAAATACTGATGAAACTACCTCTATGAACAATAACGACAACAATGTGGATGTAGATCGCGAAATGGCGTTAAGCGCAGAGAATCAGCTTAGGTATAGTTCTTATGTTGAACAGATTAACAGTCAGATTTCGATGATGCGAGCCGTAATTCAAGGAGGATAAGAGAGTATGAACTTTGGAAGTAGTTTTGGGATCAGCGCATCTGCATTAACGGCTCAACGGTTGCGGATGGATGTAATTTCTTCCAACGTAGCCAATGCTGAAACTACAAGAGCATCCGTGGTGGATGGCAAGGCTGTTCCTTACCGACGTAAGTTGGTTGTTTTGGAAACGAACGAAAGTAATAAATTCTCGAATATACTAAATTCGAAAATGAATAATAGCAATGAAGGGGTTAAGGTGCAGTCGATCATAGAAGACACTTCACCATTGAAGCCGGTATACAATCCGAGCCATCCCGATGCGGATGCTGAAGGATATGTCTATATGCCAAACATAGACATTACCAAAGAAATGGTTGATATGTTATCTGCATCACGCTCTTATGATGCCAATGTTACGATGCTTAATGCATCCAAAGCTATGGTAAGCAAGGCACTCGAAATTGGTAGATAAATGAATGTTAATTAACTTAAGGGGGGGAAACAGTTGATACAGAATATATCTAATGGGGTTCAGGCTGTACAGCAGCTTGCAATGAAACCGACATCTTCCGAAGTTTCATCCACTCCTGCTAATTCGATGGAGAGCTTTGGCTCTTATCTTGAGGATGCGCTCAATAAAGTGGCTGATCAGGAACAACAAGCTAAGGATATGAGTAATAAATTTGTATTGGGAGAAGTGAACATTGACGAAGTGATGATTTCTTCCCAACAGGCTCTACTGAGTTTACAGTTGACTACACAAGTCCGGAACAAAGTGATTGAAGCCTATCAAGAAATTATGAGAACTCAAATATAATAAATCCTAGCTTAGTTTCGGATGGGGTGACACTGTGAATGAAAGATTTGCCCAATATCGGGAGAAGGTTCTCTTGTATTGGAACAGATTTAGTGGTAAACAGAAGATTTTATTCTTTTCAACATTGTTTATCATTCTAATAATAATCGTAGTTATGACCATGCAGCTTTCAAAAACAGAATATGAAGTAGCATTTCAAGATTTGGACAGTACGGATTCGGCTGGAGTAATGAAGGCCTTAGATTCAGCAGGTGTTTCATACCGATTAAGTCAAGATGGAAAGAGTATTTCTGTACCTAGTACAGAAGCAGCTCGGGTCAAGGTGGATATCGGTTCTCAGGGGATTGTTCAAGGTGGCTCTATCGGATATAAAGTCTTTGACGAAAATTCGTCAATGATAGGTACAACAGATAGCGAGTTTAACGTGAAGTACAATAATGCATTAAACGGTGAAGTTGAACAGTTAATGAGACGTATGCAAGGGATTAAAGATGCAAAAGTGCTGATTAATTTGCCTAAAGAGACAGTTTTTGCCTCACAGGCTGATCAGGAGCAGGCATCTGCATCCGTTGTGCTTTCATTTGATCCAGGATTTAGACCTACCCAAGACAATATTGACGGGTATTTCAATCTTGTGAAAACTGCTGTGCCTAATTTACCAATTGACAACATTACCATTGCAAATAATGAAATTGAATTAATGCCAACAGCTAAAGGTGGACAGGCTGGTGTCACAAACCAAGTTGAAGAAAACTTCGCTCTTCAGAAGAAATTCGAAGAAGAAGTAAAGAAAAATGTGAAACAATTCCTTAGCACTCTTACCGGTCCTGATAAAGTGGATGTTCTTGTGTTCTCAAAGTTGAACTTTGACAAGGAAAACCGGAAGGAAGATCTTGTTACCCCTGTGGATACAGAGAACATGAGGGGGATTGAGATCAGTTCACAAATAATTAGTAATTCGTATTCGGGTCAAGGTAACACGACTGGCGGAGTGGCTGGCACTGGTTCTCAAGATGTTACGGGCTATCCTTCTAATGCGGGTGCGGATACTTCTACCTCGGAGGAATCTTCGGAAACGAGGAACTTCGAAGTTAACCGAATTACTAAAGATGTTATTGCTAGTCCGTATACTGTTAAAGACTTAACCATAAATGTTGCAGTTGAACCACCTTCAGGAGAAAAAAGTTTAGATGATGCAACATCAGCTGCAATTCAAAATATTTTGGTGAATATTGTTCGCGCTTCTCTTGCAGATTCAGGTACTACATATACAGACGCTGATTTGACCAAAAAGGTTTCGGTCTACTCGCAACAATTTGGTGGCACCGATGCCAACACCGTTAAAGGTGGTCTCGCTTCTTGGATGATATGGGCTATCGGAGCAGCAGCATTGCTGGTTGGAGCAGGTGGAGGATATCTAATCTACCGGAGTCGTAAACAGACTGTGGAAGAGGAAGATGAAGACATTCCATTGCAGGTTCCTACTGAATTTCCTTCTATTAACTTGGAGAGCGTGACGAATGAAAGTCAAGTTCGTAAGCAATTGGAAAGTTTGGCCAAGAAGAAGCCAGACGAATTCGTAAATCTGCTGCGTACATGGCTTGCAGACGAACAGAGGTGAACTAATGGCAAAGGCTAGCCAGCAGGGACTTAGTGGCCGTCAAAAAGCTGCGATCCTGCTTATCACACTAGGGCCCGAGGTATCGGCGCAAATTTTCAAACATTTAAGAGACGAGGAGATTGAACAGCTGACTCTTGAAATTGCTAATGTTCGCAAAGTGGACAGCGGTGAAAAAGAGTCGATCATGTCTGAATTCCATCAGATATGCCTCGCCCAGGAATATATATCACAAGGCGGTATTAACTACGCTAAAGAAATTCTGGAGAAAGCGCTTGGGTCAACAAAAGCAATGGAGGTCATTAATCGTCTGACTGCAACATTGCAAGTAAGACCTTTCGATTTTGCACGAAAAGCGGATCCTAATCAGATTCTCAACTTTATCCAGAATGAAAATGTACAGACTATTGCACTTGTATTGTCTTATCTGCAATTTGAACAAGCTGCTGCAATCCTTTCCTCGCTTCCTCAAGAGAAGCAGGCAGAGGTGGCTAGAAGAATTGCTGTGATGGACAGTACCTCTCCAGAGGTAATTACGCAAATTGAACGTGTGCTGGAGCAGAAGCTTTCCGCTACAGTAACCCAGGATTATACAAATGCCGGTGGTATCGAATCAATTGTACAAATCTTGAATGGGGTTGACCGGGGGACAGAACGTACGATTCTGGATTCTCTCGAAATTCAAGATCCAGAGCTTGCCGAAGAGATCAAAAAACGGATGTTCGTATTCGAAGATATTGTTAATGTTGACAATCGTTCAATACAGCGCATTGTTCGTGATATCGATAATGCGGATTTACAGCTTGCACTCAAGGTTGCCAGCGAAGAAGTACGGGATGTTATTTTCAGAAATATGTCCAAGCGTATGGCAGAAACGTTCCGAGAAGAAATGGAATACATGGGTCCTGTGCGGCTGCGTGATGTTGAAGAAGCACAGACTCGTATTGTAGGCACGATCCGCAGACTCGAAGAGTCTGGTGAAATTATCATCGCTCGTGGCGGAGGAGATGACATCATTGTCTAAGCTGATCAAACACTCCCAGTATGTTCCGGTTGATGTCTTTAAGAGACTGGAACAGGCCCGGCAATATGCGGGCCTAACTGAGGAGCCCGTTCCCGAGGAGACTTTAAGCGAGACTGACTATCATGATCCCGCACGTGAAGAGGCAGAAGAGACGCGTAAGCAAATGCTTAAGGACGCTCAGGATTTTGCTGAAGAGCAGGTTCGGAATGCATCTCTTGAAGCGGAACAGATTGTAGAGTCCTCGAAAGCGGAGGCTGAAGAGTGGTGGAAACAACGGCGTGAGCAGGATGAACATCTGATCGAAGCTATCAAAGCTGAAGCTCATCAGCAAGGTTATGAGGAAGGTGTTTCTCAGGCTGAGGAAGAGATGAAGCATAAGATCGCAGAGATGATGGAAGAAGCGCGTGCTGTTTTGACTGAGGCGTATAAAGCAAGAGAAGTGATTATTCAGGAAGCAGAGCCTTTTTTAGTAGAGTTAAGCTGTGATATTGCAGAGAAAATTGTGGACAAGCAGTTAACGGTAGAACCACAATTCGCAATGGACTTAATTCGCAAAAATCTGGCTCGTAAGCGAGAACAGGGTTTGATCTCACTTTGTGTATCCCCAGCGCAGTTCGCTTTTGTGAATGCTGCTCGGGAAGAATTATCACTAGCTGTTGATTCACAGGCCGAACTGCAAATCTTACCCGACTCAACGGTAAAAGACCAAGGATGTGTTATCCGCTCTTCCTTTGGCAGCATTGATGCTCGAATCGACACACAGCTCGCAGAGATCAAGAAAGAGCTGGTAAGAATTGCGCTGGACACCGATGAGCAGAGAAATGGGGAAGACGATGCTTAATAGCAACCGTTATAAGGAGCAACTTCGTAATCTCGATCCGGTGAGGATCAATGGGAAAGTGACGCAGGTAATCGGTCTAATGGTTGAATCGGAAGGTCCTGACGCAAGTATAGGTGATGTATGCTACATCTACCCTTCTAAAGGAAACAAACCGCTGCAAGCTGAGGTCGTTGGTTTCCGTGATAACAAGGTACTATTGATGCCACTTGGTGAACTGCAGGCGATTGGACCTGGTTGTGATGTAGTGGGCACTGGTAAGCCGCTTAGCGTGCAAGTAGGTTCTGAATTGTTAGGAAAAGTACTGGATGGTCTGGGGCAGCCGCTTGATGGCTCTCTCATTCCAGCACGAATGCCACATAGCTCTACCTTTAATATTCCTTCCAATCCACTTAATAGACCGCGGGTGCAGGAACCCATCAGTATTGGTGTGAGAGCGATTGACGGTTTGCTAACGATTGGCAAGGGACAACGGGTCGGTATTTTTGCTGGCTCGGGGGTCGGCAAGAGTACTTTGATGGGGATGATTGCCCGGAATACATCGGCCGACGTAAATGTTATTGCTCTGATTGGTGAGCGTGGCAGAGAAGTATTGGATTTCATCGAACGTGATTTGGGACCAGAGGGCTTGCAGCGATCCGTAGTAATTGTTGCTACCTCTGACCAACCTGCATTGATTCGCATAAAAGGTGCGCTTATCGCTACAACGATTGCCGAGTATTTCCGCGATCGTGGCCTTAATGTAATGCTGATGATGGATTCGGTCACCCGTTATGCCATGGCCCAACGTGAAGTTGGACTTGCAGTTGGAGAACCGCCAGCCATGCGGGGATATACACCTTCGGTGTTTGCCAGCTTACCCAAACTGCTGGAACGCGCCGGTACAGGTCCTACAGGCTCTATAACAGCCTTCTATACGGTACTGGTTGATGGTGATGACATGAACGAGCCAATCGCAGATGCAGTCAGAGGAATACTTGACGGACATATTGTACTCAATCGAAATATTGCTAACAAAGGACACTTTCCAGCAATAGATGTTCTTTCCAGCATAAGTCGAGTAATGAAGGATATTGCTCCAGAAGAACAGATTGCAGCAGCGGAGAATGTGAAACGCCTTATGGCCGTTTATAAAGATTCAGAGGATTTGATTAATATTGGAGCTTATCAAAGAGGCTCTAATGCTCAAATTGACGAGTCGATGGAATTTATCGACAGTATATGGGATTTCACCAAACAAAAGGTGAATGAAAAAGTTACGCTGGCTGAAGTTCAACAGTCTTTAATTTCACAGTTCTCAAGGAGTTGATTCGGTATTATGAGGTTTCATTATACTTTTCAAAAAGTCGTTGACTTGAAGGGCAATGAGAAGACACAGGCAGAATGGATGCTCTCAAGCGCGCTTGGAGAATTGCAGGCACAGGAAAGAAGCCTGGATGAACTCATCTTTCAGCGGAGTGCTATCATGCTATCCTTACAAAATGCCGCAGAGCAAAAGACACCTATGATTAAGATTCGTGAAATGCAGGAGTATGTGGAATATCTGGATAAATGCATTGCCCGTAAGCATACGGACATTAGCCGTGCACATCAAGAAGTCCAGAAGAAACAAGATCAGTTAAGCACTAAGGTTTTAGATGAAAAAGTATGGTTGAAGGCAAAAGACAAGGCTGAGACACTGTTTCAGCAAAGTATGATTTTACGGGAACAAAACGAACTGGATGAGATGGCAACCGTCCGCTTCGCGATGAAATCCCTCTAACCCGGGAGGTTTCCGCTAGTGGCTAATATTGATAATGATATGGAACTTGAAAATGAAGGGTCAGCGGGGAAATTTGAGCGGTTCTTATTCTTAATGATACCGATTATCTTCACGCTAGTACTGCTTGGAGTACTGTTGACGCTTTTTAATATGGACATTCGTAATAATGTGCTTGAAGTTGCGAATAAAATTCCTATCCTGGAAAAATGGGTTCCTGATCCGCCTGCAGATCCTTCTAAACCGAAGGAAGAAAGCAAAAAGCAGGAAGTGAGCTCAGCGACAACGATTAAGGAGCTTAAAGCTCAGCTCGCCCAGCAGGAAGAAAACCTGAAGAAGGTTACAGATGAAAAAACAGCCCAGGATACCAAGGTTCAGGCGCTAGAGTCACAGATTGAGGGTATGAAGAAGGAAGCTGAAACCGCAGAGGCAAGCACAGAAGAAACTGAAGATCCTTATCAGAAACAGGTTTCTGATTTGGCTAAGCTGTATGCGGGCATGAAAGCTTCGAAGGCTGCACCGATCATGGAGAATTTAACTACAGAAGAAATGGTACAGATCTTCAGTGTCATGAATAAAGCGAGTAAAACTGCGATTTTGGAAAAAATGGATCCGCAAAAGGCTGCAGATGTAACGATTAAGTTAAAAGAAACCACATCTTCGAGTGACATGGCGATCGCAGCCCTTCAATCTAGATTGAAGAAAGATGCCGGCACAACAGCAACAGCAACAACCAGTAAGAATTTGGATAAGGAAAAGTTGAATCAGACCTTCAGCTCAATGACTCCTGCTAATGCGGCATCGTTACTAGGAGAAATGTACAAGATTAGCCCTGATAAGGTCGTGACGATTATGAATACCGTAAGTGATAGTGTTCGTTCATCTATTTTGGGAGAAATGACTAAAAATGATAGCGCGCAAACTGCGAAAATTGTTAATCGTCTGATGGGTGCTAAATAGATAGGGAAAGGAGGTGAAAAATAAATGAGTTTAGTCGTTCAATCGCTTGTCAGTGCAAACGCAACTGCAGTAAACGGGAGTTCATCGACTACAACGGGCACAACAACGACGGCTGCACCATTTGCTCAAACCTTGGTACAAACCATGGGAGGCAATACCAACACCTCGTCGACTCCAGCTGAACCCCTATTGGGAAATCTAGCTTCTTTGCTGCAAGGCCTGTTAAAGGAAGTGCAGCCGACTGGAGAAGAGCAAGCAGGGCAAGACACTCAGAAGGGTGAGCTCCTTGAAAAACTTGCTGCTGATGTTGAGAAACTGGATGAAAGTATCAGTAGTGATCCAGCTCTGTTGGTAGCCTTGCAAGCTTGGATTCTTCAGGTATCTGCACTTCTATCTGGAAGCCATGCTGCAGAGAATACTACTACAACGGAAGCAGAAGTGGCTGGAAGCTTGTCACCATTGGCACAGAATGCTGATACATTAAGATTTGCAGTTCAAGATGACTTGCAAAGTTTAGTTTCTATGATTCAAGAAGCTGCAGTAAGTGGCAATGAGGAAGTTGCAACTAAGGGAATCAGTTTATTGAATAATTTCACAGCGCTTTTAGAAGAGTCCTCCTCTAACACTAATAAGGGGAAGGGAAAGACCAGCAATGTGAGTATTAATTCTGATTCTTCCTTACAACAGCCCGTTATTACTGAAAGCAAAAATAACCAAACGGATAAAACAATTCAGAATGTGAGCAGTCGTTCCGGAGAAGCTGTTGTAGTGAAAAATGATACGGTTGTAAGCTCGCCTGTGACATCAGGAACTGTGCAAGAAGCTGAAGCAGAGACTGCGAACACACCGTTAATCAAGACAGGCGTAACCGGTGAAACGAAGACAACAGAATCTGCTCAAGATTCCCCGCTAGGAAGTACAGCTAACGAAGGGGATCATGAGGTTGTTACTGCGGGGCAGTTATCTCTGCGCGGAGGAATTACAGCACCGCTGAAGGCTGAAGTGCCAGCAGCACCTGTTCCGGTTCAGCAATTTGCTCAGGAAATGACAGGTTTCATTACAGGCAAATTAGAGATTGTGCAAAAAGGTGGAATCGCTGAAGCGACTATATCCCTTTTTCCAGAAAATCTCGGACAAGTTGATGTTAAGATCACCATGCAAAATGGTCATTTAGTTGCCCAGTTCATGACTGAACATACCGGCGCTAAAGATATGCTGGAACAACAAATGAACCAGCTTCGCGCTGCATTGCAATCTCAAGGTCTTCAAGTGGAGAAGCTGGAAGTTACGCAAAATAATACCCCACTCAATTCGCAATGGGGGCAGGAAGGACGCCAACCTAATTCCGGAAGTGGACAGCAGGGTAGACGTTCCAAAGAAAGCAGAGAGGAAGCCAGTGATGCTGTTCTAGCCGCAGAGCTGAATGGTGAATGGAAGGACTGGGTTTCAAATGCGGGACAAGAAGATCAGTCCCAAGGTGGATCTTTTTCTGCTAAGGCTTAACTTTAATAACAAAGGAAAGAGAGGTGAGTGGTTATGGCGACAACAGTTCCGGTCTCTACTAAAGATCAGTGGAATTATACAACTCCCGACTCTAGTGCACGCACAACGGGTAATTCTACTTTAGGTAAGGATCAGTTTTTGAAGATTTTGATTACTCAGCTGCAAAATCAAGATCCGATGCAACCGATGGAAGATAAAGAATTTATTGCGCAAATGGCCCAGTTTACATCCGTGGAGCAATTGATGAATATCTCTACTCAGCTTAATGCTATGAATCAGTCCCTTGGATCTGTATCCGGGTTGATTGGTAAAGATATTACTTGGACAGACACCGCCACAAAGCTGCCTAAGACAGGTAATGTTGAATCTATCGTTGTTAGCAATGGTATTCAATATGCGGTTGTGGGAAAAGACAGAATTGCTTTAACCGATATTACACAAATTCAGAATGCCGCAGCAACACCAGAAAGCGGTTCTGGTACAGATAGTAATACTCCGGAGAATAGCGGAGGAAGCGGGGCGAGCATATGAGTGACAGGCTTACTATAGGCCAACTGTATCCTGCGTCCCTGCATTCTACAACGTTACAACGATCTTCGCTGCCTAAGCAGTCTGTGGCGGGGGAAGCTTCTTTTGAGAGTTTACTGCAACAGAAACTATTAAAATTCAGCAATCATGCTGCTAAGCGCCTAGAACAAAGAGGGATAGAGCTTGGAAGCGGTCAGTTGGATCAAATTTCATCTGCTGTGGACAAAGCTGCTGCTAAGGGAAGTAAAGAATCCTTGATATTAATGAAGGATTTGGCGTTTATCGTTAGCGTTCCTAATCGCACAGTAGTTACTGCTATGGATGGTAACTCGATCAAAGATAATGTATTTACACAAATCGATAGTGCAATAGTGATTTCATAATAGGCTGGTCCTAACGGAAAGCCGAGGCGGCCGCTGACCGACTGACGCGGTCCCAATTCACTTGGAAAGTTATTAGGACTCTATAATCTGGGAGGACATTAAACATGTTAAGATCAATGTATTCAGGGGTTTCAGGAATGAGAGGCTTTCAAACTAAGCTTGATGTAATCGGTAATAATATTGCTAACGTAAACACTATCGGGTTTAAATCCGGACGTGTTATGTTCAAGGATATTATGAGCCAAACCGTTTCTGGTGTTACTGCACCGGGTGAGGATGGTCAAGGTGGGGTAAATGCGAAACAAGTTGGACTAGGTGTTAGTATTGCTTCTATAGATACCCTACATTTGGCTGGTAGTGCTCAAACCACCAACAACCCAACAGATTTACGTATCGATGGAGATGGTTTTTTCCTGGTTAAGCTTACTGAGGATCAAGATACTGCATTTTTGACCCGCGCCGGAGATTTCCACATTGACGCTGCGCGTAATCTGGTTACCGCTGACGGACTTCATGTTTTAGATTCCGACGGTGGGATCATTCAATTAGGTGACGATGTAACGGCGTTTTCTATCTCTAATGATGGAACAATTGTTCAGACCATGGAAGATGGAACGACTGGAGCTGGGGTGAAGATTGGTGTAGCCAAGGTTACTAACCCATCTGGTCTGGAGAAAATCGGAGGCAATCTGTATCGTATGACACTTAATGCGAATGCAGAAGGCGAACTAGTTCCGACTACAGCGAACAATACAGAAGATGGCACCGGGGCAATCATCTCTGGACAGCTGGAAATGTCCAATGTGGATCTTACCAATGAATTTACAGAAATGATCGTATCACAGCGTGGATTCCAGGCGAATTCCCGTATCATCACAACTTCTGATGAAGTGCTGCAGGAAGTAGTAAACCTGAAGCGTTAATTTAATCAATAAATTTTATATTTTCTTAAATGGTTCATGCGGAGTCGTGGGGGAGTTACTCCTCCCCCTATTTTGTTAGGAGGCCTGTTATGATATCGGTAACAAGATTAAATGGAACACCGATGTGGATCAATGCCCTACTGGTCGAAATGGTAGAAGAAAGCCCGGATACATATATTACGCTCGTAACCGGAAAAAGACTGATCGTTCTCGAAAAAGCCGATGAGGTTATTACGAAGATCCGGGATTATAACAGGGACATAGGCACATATGCTGCCACCATTAAAATCCAGTCAATGGAGGAGCTAACATGAAAAAGATGATGCCGTGGCTCATCACGATATTACTAGCGATTACTCTGATCGTGGTCGCCGCATTTTTACTAATGGACAGGATCTTTCCGAAAGATACGAACGAGGTAAGTGCTGCTGTTCAAAATGTGGAAACAAAACATTTAACTGCAGATGAAATCGTCGAATTGACGGCAGAGATCATTGATATCAAAACAAATCTTGCTGATCCCGATTTTATCCTTCAAGTAGATTTCGCCTTCCAACTGAGTTCTGCGAAATCAAAGGAAGAATTCGAAAAAATAAAAGAGATCAAAATCAAACCAATAATTATCAAGACGCTTGCAGATACCAAACCTGAGGACCTTAATGGAGCGAATGGAAAAGATCAGCTTAGCAGTAAGCTTATTAATCTGATCAATAAGACATTGACTGAGGGCCAAATTACTCAGATCGAAATCACCAAATTCCTTTTGGCTTCTGTGTAGCTTTATTCCTGATAATTCTTTGATGGGGGGGTGATTGAATTGGTTGATGTACTATCACAAAACGAAATTGATGCTCTACTTGCTGCACTTTCTTCAGGTGAGATGGACGCCGATGAACTTAAAAAGGAAGAAACTCAGAAGAAAATCCGCTCTTATGACTTTAAACGGGCTGTCCGCTTTTCCAAAGATCATATCCGCAGTCTTACACGGATACATGACAATTTCGCCCGTTATCTTACAACGTATTTTTCAGCCCAATTGCGCACCTTCGTTCAGATTAATGTCGTTCAAGTAGAGCAGCTCCCTTATGATGAATTTATTCGCTCCATACCGAAAATGACGATATTGAACATTTTTGAAGCAGAACCTTTAGAGGGCCGCATGGTAATGGAAGTTCATCCTAACATTGCTTTTGCTATGCTGGACAGGTTGCTTGGAGGCTTTGGAACTGCACCTTCTAAGATTAATGCTCTAACTGAGATCGAAACAACGATTATGGAGCGCATCTTTAGTAGATGTTTTGAGAGTCTGCAGGAGGCTTGGAAAACGGTGCTGGATATTCATCCGCGGATGGAAGCTCTTGAGACGAACCCGCAGTTCATGCAGATTGTATCGCCCAATGAGACCATTGCATTAATCTCTCTAAGTACCAAAATTGGAGACACAACAGGCATGATCAATCTTTGTATACCGCATGTCGTTCTAGAGCCTATCATGTCCAGACTTTCTGTTCACCAATGGTTTGTGACAGAGAAGAAGACGCGGGATGAAGATGAGCTTCTGGCCATTAGAGCTAGAGTTCATAAAGCGAAGCTGCCGATTGTTGCTGAACTTGGAGAATCGAGCTTATCCATATCTGAATTCCTAGGGCTTAGCGTCGGTGACGTGATTTCTCTCAATAGAAACGTAGATTCTGGACTGTCGATTAAGGTAGGGGAGAAGCTTAAGTTCATCGGAAGTCCCGGAATGGTTAAAGATCGGGTAGCCGTGCAAATAGACGAAATTGTCAATGAAGGAGTTGAAGAATTTGACGAGTAAAGATTATTTATCCCAAGAAGAAATCGACGCCCTTCTGAGACAATCTGCGGAGGGCTCATTAGCTCCTACGGAGAAAACGGTAGATGACTATCTAACACCGTTTGAACAGGATGCTTTGGGCGAAATTGGTAATATAACGTTTGGCAGTGCAGCAACAGCACTTTCCACTTTACTAGGGAAAAAAGTAGATATTACAACCCCTCAAGTTTCGATCATTACACGCGGGGAGTTTGAAATCGCTTTTCCTAAACCGCATGTAGCTGTTCACGTTCAATATGTGGATGGGTTTCAAGGGATTAACTCACTTGTTATTAAGATTAGGGATGCGCAGGTTATTGCCGATCTGATGCTTGGCGGTGCTGGCGAACCTAAGGATGAAGAGTTGAATGAAATTCATATTAGCGCTGTGCAAGAAGCTATGAATCAAATGATGGGTTCTTCTGCTACATCGATGTCTACGATTTTTAATCGGTTTGTTAATATCTCACCTCCGGGTATCGACATTTTAAATATGTCCAGCGGAGAAGGAGTAGGCAGTCTGCCAGACGATGAGACCCTAATTCGTATTTCGTTCCGGCTTAAAATTGGTGATTTGATAGATTCTACTATTATGCAGCTCTTGCCTGTTCAGTTCGCAAAAGATATGGTATCCATGCTTCTTGGTGATGTTAGTCCTGCAGAGGAGGAGGCAGCGGTCACAATGGCTGAAACACCTGCCGTGACTAATTCTGCTGAGACACCACCTCCAGCACCTCCGGTGCAACAGGCGCCCTCACAGCCTGCAGGAGGAACGCAACCACCATATCCACCGCAGGGTATGCCACCGTATCCAGGGATGCCAGAAGGCGGGTATTATTATCCTCCAGCGGGTATGCCAGCATACGGAATGCCTGGGATGCCACCATACGGTATGCCACCGCAAGGGATGCCATATGGACAGACACCACCGCTTAATTCTGAGGCAAATCGCAATGTAAATGTACAGCCTGTGCAATTTGCAAATCTGAATGGTGGGGCCTTTGGTCATATTGATGAAAATAATTTAAATTTATTGATGGACATACCGCTTAGAGTAACCGTAGAATTAGGAAGGACCCAGAAGCAGATCAAAGATATTTTAGAAATGTCACAAGGCTCAATTATTGAGCTGGACAAGCTCGCAGGTGAGCCTGTAGATATTTTGGTTAACAACAAGCTTATTGCCAAAGGTGAAGTCGTTGTTATCGACGAAAACTTTGGCGTACGCGTTACGGATATCGTCAGCCAGTGGGACCGAATTCAGAAATTACAATAAGCATACTTAGGGAGGATTTTGTAAAAATGGCTAACCGAATTCTAATCGTGGACGATGCAGCATTTATGAGAATGATGATCCGTGACATTTTGTCGAAAAACGGATTTGAAGTAGTGGGCGAAGCTCAGGACGGTTCTCAAGCGATAGAAAAATTCAAGGAACTGCGTCCGGACCTCATCACGATGGATATTACTATGCCTGAGATGGACGGAATCGCCGCCCTGAAAGAAATCAAAAAAGTAGATCCGGCTGCAAAGGTTATTATGTGTTCAGCCATGGGCCAGCAGGCTATGGTTATCGATGCAATCCAAGCAGGAGCTAAAGACTTTATTGTGAAGCCTTTCCAAGCTGACCGGGTTATCGAAGCTATTAACAAAACGTTGGGCGCGTAGGATAAAGTCATGTTATATTCCGAAGCGTTCGGAAGCAGTAACACCCTGCTGAATTTGTTTAAAGTTATTATTGTCCTGGCGATAATCATTGTACTTATAGTGGTACTAATTCGTTTTCTTGGACGACGTAATCAGACCTTTATGAGCAACCGTTCCATAAGAACGCTTGGTGCAATTGGGCTTGGACCTAATAAGTCGATGCAGGTTATCGAACTGGGAAGCAGTCTTTACTTAATCGGGATTGGTGAGAATATATCCATTTTGGATAAAGTCACCGATCCGGATGAGGTAGCATTGATCATTGCGGCATTTGAGGATCAGTCCTCTAACCAGAATAATTTCCTCGCACCGCTTATTGCCAAGGTAAAGGTAAAGCTGCGTGGGGAGGTTCCATCTCAGGAAATTGAACTTAGTGAAACATCATCTTTTTACGAGACTCTGCAATCCAAGCTTCGTTCTGCACCAGAGCGTAAAGAGAAAATGGAAGAGCTGCTTCGGGATGATGTTACTAAGGATGAGTCGAGGAATATATGAAAAAGAAGCTAATTCTTGCTATTCTGCTGTTCGGTATTATCAGTGTGGTTATGATGACGCCGATACATGCTGATCCTATACCTAATGTTAATATTCAGGTCGGTAATGAAGGTTCAAGCAGTGGTACCAGTTCCATATCAATTCTTCTTCTTGTTACGGTTCTGAGTATTGCTCCGGCGTTTCTGGTTCTTATGACTAGCTTTACTAGAATTGTAATCGTATTAGGTTTTGTGAGAACCTCGCTGGGTACTCAGTCTATGCCTCCGAACCAGGTGCTGGTAGGACTTGCTCTGTTTCTGACCCTGTTCATTATGTCACCAACGCTGGCCACAGTGAATGAAAACGCGTTGCAGCCGTATATGAAGGGGACAATCACCCAGACGGAGGCTTTTGATAAAGCTGCTGATCCGATGAAAGAATTTATGTTTAAACAGACGAATACCAAAGATCTTCTGTTATTTATGAAATACACCGGTTATACCGGATCTACTAAACCGGCTACATACAGTGATATTCCACTGACGGTGATGGTGCCAGCTTTTGCGATAGGTGAACTGAAAAAAGCTTTTACAATGGGCTTCTTAATTTTCATACCATTTCTGATTATTGATATTGTTGTGGCGAGCACGCTGATGGCCATGGGAATGATGATGCTTCCCCCGGTTATGATTTCATTACCTTTTAAAATAATGCTCTTCGTACTGGTAGACGGCTGGTACTTAGTCATTAAATCACTACTTCTTAGTTTTAACACCTGACCTAAAGAGGAGGCATGAGGGATGAGTACGGAGTTTATAATTGGTCTGGCAAGCCAAGTCGTATATTTAGTGCTGGAAGTCAGCGCACCCATGCTGATTCTTGGTCTGGTGGTAGGGCTAATAATCAGTATTTTTCAGGCTACGACACAGATTCAGGAACAGACGCTAGCGTTTGTTCCCAAAATCGTCGCAGTGCTATTGGCTTTATTAATATTTGGTCCGTGGATCATCACGAAGCTGGTTGACTTTACAAGCCAAATTTTGGGTAATCTCTATATGTATATTGGTTAAACAATGAGCATGGAGACCTTACTGCAAAGTTTACCCGTCTTTTTGCTTATTTTTTGTCGAATAACCGCTTTTTTTGTTGTCGTTCCTGTATTTTCTTCACAAGGGGTCCCGACAACCTTTAAGATTGGCATTTCATTTTTTGTAGCATTGGTTGTCTTTAGTGCTAATGGAACAGCGCTAACGATCCCCCAGGATTTCAGTTATATTTTGCTGATTGCCAGAGAGATATTAATAGGATTATTACTAGGTTTCGTTGGATATTTGTTGTTTATGGCGATTCAGACAGCAGGTTCATTTATTGATATTCAGATTGGCTTCGGTATTGCTAATGTTATCGATCCTATGACTGGAACGTCTGCACCAATTCTTGGTAATTTCAAATATATGATAGCCCTGCTAATGTTTCTAAGCATGAATGGTCATCACCATCTGCTAGATGCTATTGTGTACAGTTATAAATGGGTTCCTATGAATAACGATTTATTTCTAGGCATGATTGACGGTAGTTTGTCAGAGTTTCTGGTTCGAACATTTGCTCAGTCCTTTGTACTCGCTTTTCAAATGTCGGCTCCTTTAGTAACTGCGCTGTTTCTGACTGATGTTGGCCTTGCTTTCTTGGCGAGAACGGCTCCGCAATATAATGTATTTGTTATTGGGGTTCCGCTCAAAATCATAATAGGTCTTGCACTTCTTTTAGTGCTGATGCCTGGTCTGGCTGTGCTGTTTCAGAATCTCTTCGATATCATGTTCGAATCCATGGAGAATTTATTGAGTCTCATGGGGAAGAGTCCGTAGGTGACCGTAAGGGGAGCGTATTATGCCTAAGACGAAGCGGTATAGACTGGATCTTCAACAATTCGCCGGTGAAAAAACGGAAAAAGCAACCCCGAAGAAACGGCAAGATGCTCGTAAAAAGGGTCAAGTAGCCAAAAGTTCTGAGCTATCCGGTGCAGTTGTATTGTTATCAGCAGTAGTAAGCTTGATGATGTTTGCTGGATTTATGAAAGAGCGCTTAATGAAGCTGTATATGGACGTATTTCAGAATCAAATGACACTGGAGGTTACTCCTGAGAATATAACACTGCTATTTAATCAATATGGACTACAGATACTGATTTTGCTAGCTCCATTATTTGGAATAGTTTTTGTTATGGCGCTGGTAAGCAATTTGGCACAGGTGGGCTTTATGACCACGGGAGAGGGTATCACCCCTAAATTCAGCAAGCTTAATCCGATAAAAGGGTTCAAAAATATTTTCTCCATGCGTTCGTTTGTCGAGTTCCTGAAATCCATATTTAAGCTTCTAATTATCGCTTATCTGGTATATAGCACTTTATGGGGAGAAAAGAAGAACTTTGCATCCTTGTCGCATATCAGTGCGGAGGGAATTTTTAAATTTGCTTCCAAGCTGACAATGAATCTTGGTTTGAAAATTGGGGCGGCCCTATTGGCAATGGCTTTTTTAGACTACATGTATCAGAAGTACGAGCATGAAAAAAGTCTGAAGATGTCCAAGCAGGATATCAAGGATGAATACAAAAAAATGGAGGGTGACCCTCTAATCAAAGGTAAGATCAGGGAACGCCAACGTAGAATGGCCATGCAGCGTATGATGCAGGAAGTTCCAAATGCGGATGTAATCATTACGAATCCTACGCACTTTGCTGTTGCGCTTAAATATGACGGTACCAAGATGGAAGCACCGCAGATTATAGCGAAAGGGCAGGATTATGTAGCACTTCGCATCCGGGAGCTGGCTAAAGAGCACGGCGTCATGACTATGGAAAACAAACCGCTGGCACGGGCATTATTCCAAAGGGCAGAGATCGGAGATGTCATTCCAAATGATCTGTTCCAGGCTGTGGCTGAGGTGCTGGCATATGTATATAAGCTTAAAGGTAAGAGGAGATAAGGCGGGGGGTTAGGACATTGAAAGCTAAAGATTTAACAGTTTTGCTAGGTATCATCGGGATCGTGCTTATGATGATTCTGCCTATCCCGTCCTGGCTATTGGACGTTTTGCTTGTTATTAATATCTCAATCGCATTAATTATCATTTTGGTTGCTATGAATACGAAAAATGCGCTCGAATTTTCAATTTTTCCTTCACTGCTCCTAGTAACCACACTGTTTCGTCTGTCACTTAATATCTCGACTACAAAACTGATCCTGACTTACGGAGATGCCGGTTCAGTGGTTTCTACTTTCGGTAGTTGGATCGCTGGTGGACAGATTGCGGTTGGATTTATCGTGTTTCTAATTTTGGTAGTAGTACAGTTTATTGTTATTACCAAAGGTTCAGAGCGTGTTGCTGAGGTAGGCGCTAGATTTACCTTGGATGCAATGCCCGGTAAGCAAATGAGTATTGATGCTGATCTTAACGCAGGCATGATTAACGAAACCCAGGCACGTGAGCGTCGTCGTAATGTAGAGCGCGAAGCGGATTTTTTCGGATCCATGGACGGTGCGAGTAAATTCGTAAAAGGAGACGCGATTGCGAGTATTATCATCTTGCTGATCAATCTCATCGGTGGATTTATCATCGGTATGATGGTTCATGGGATGGACTTTGCTACTGCGTTATCCACGTATTCTGTATTGACAATCGGGGACGGTCTCGTCAGCCAAATTCCAGCTTTGCTGATTTCGACAGCAGCCGGCTTAATTGTTACTAGAGCTTCTTCGGAAGGTAATCTGGCAGAAGATTTGACAGGACAGTTGTTGTCCTATCCGAAATTGTTGTATATTGTCGCAGTTACGGTAGCGTTTCTTGGACTCTTTACACCCATACATATGATTACAACGCTCCCATTGGCCGGATTGCTGGCTTTTGCAGCCTACCGTATGGGACAAAATTTAAATAAGAAACAGATTGCCGAAGAGCAACTTGTTGAAGAGAAGCAGATTGAAGAGGTACGAAGTCCGGAAAGTGTCATTAATTTGCTGTCGGTTGATCCCATTGAATTCGAGTTTGGTTATGGTCTTATTCCTTTGGCGGATACAGGTCAGGGAGGCGATCTGTTAGATCGTATCATCATGATTCGACGGCAATGTGCCCTAGAAATGGGTCTTGTAGTACCTGTTATTCGCATTCGCGACAATATTCAACTAAAACCGAATGAATATGTCATAAAAATTAAAGGAAATACAGTCGGCGGTGGTGAATTATTACTTAATCATTACCTTGCAATGAGTCCAGGATATGATGATGAATCTATAAATGGTATTGAGACCATCGAACCATCCTTTGGGCTTCCAGCATTATGGATTGATGAATCGGTTAAAGAGCGGGCTGAATTGTCCGGCTATACTGTAGTAGACCCTCCATCTGTTGTCGCAACACATCTGACGGAGTTAATCAAACGTCATGGACATGAGCTGATAGGAAGACAGGAAACTAAGATGCTGGTGGACAACCTTAGGGATAATTATCCAGTGCTCGTCGACGATCTTATTCCTTCTGTATTGGCGATTGGGGATGTGCAGAAGGTGCTTGCTAAGCTGCTTCGTGAAAAGATATCGATCAGAGATTTGGTTACGATTTTTGAAACATTGGCGGATTATGGGACATACACCAAGGATCCGGATATTCTCACTGAATATGTTCGTCAGTCCTTGTCCAGACAGATTACTCAGCAATTCTCACAAGTAGGAGAGACACTGAAAGTTATCACGGTTGGACCTAATCTTGAAAAGAAAATTTCTGAGAGTGTGCAGCAATCTGAACAGGGAAGTTATTTGGCCCTAGATCCAACTTCGACACAAACGATCTATCAGCGGTTAAGTGAACAGATCAATCGATTGCTGCAGACAGGGCAACAGCCAATAGTGCTCACATCACCAACCATTCGTATGTATTTGCGGCAGGTGATTGAACGAACGATGCAGGACATTCCTGTACTGTCTTATAGCGAGCTAGAGCCTAACATTGAAATACAAAGCGTCGGAGTGGTGAATTTATGAGAGTGAAGCGTTACGTGGTCGATTCGATGCCTGACGCCATGCTTTCCATTCGCAACGAGCTTGGGAGCGAGGCCGTCATTTTAAGTACAAAGGAAATCAAAATCGGCGGATTTTTAGGGTTATTTAAGAAGAAAAAAATAGAAGTTGTAGCAGCAGTAGAAAAGGCAGAGAAGAATAATGTTCCAAAAAAGCCGGCTGCGCCAGCGATGAACATTCCACGGAGTGCAGTACCACAGGCTTATCAAAAAGCGTCATCTGCTTCCACTACACCTTCTATACCTACCGTACCTTCTGTTTCATTAGAAAAGCCAGAAGAGTCACGGACGTTTGCTGAGATTGCCGCAGCCTTATCGGAAGCTATCAATGTACAAGAATCGATAGCCAAGCATCCGGAGCCAGTACCTGAGCAAAAACTTCCTGAATTAAATCTGGAAGATGCACCTTCTGTATCAGCGTTGTATGAATCATTAGGATTAGAACAATCGCCAGAGGTTGCCACTGCTCTCGAAAATGATGTTCTTCGTGAGATTAGAGATATGAAGCTCTGGATGGAGCGAATTGCCAGACAATCCTCAGGTGGAAGAGAACTTCCAGACAGTCTGCAGGAGCTACGGGATCTTTTATTAGAGCAAGAAATGGATGCTGTGCTTGTTGAGGAATGGATCAGTAACATCTCGGAACGTTGGGTAGATGAAGGGCGTACTTGGGGACCAGAGAAATTTATGGGATCTCTTAAAGAACAGATTGATGGTTTCCTGACGGGACGAATTGCTGATGGAATTGCCCAGGATACTCAAATTGTATATATTGCCGGACCCACTGGAGTTGGAAAGACCACAACCATAGCTAAGCTTGCGGCAGAACAGCTATTTAAGCACGGACGCAAGGTAGGTTTTATCACCTCCGATACGTATAGAATCTCAGCTGTTGAACAGTTGCGAACCTATGCTGCTATCCTCAATGTTCCACTGGAGGTTGTCCAATCGCCAGGAGATTTGCAAAGAGCACTCTTTCGCTTGGAGAGTTGTGATCTAGTATTAATGGATACAGCTGGCCGAAATTATCGCAATGATATGCTAGTAGCAGAACTGCAAAGCTTGCTTGCGAAGGAATTGAGAAGTGAAACCTATCTTGTGCTTAGCCTGACCTCCAAAAGCCGTGATATGAAACTTATTGCAGAGCATTTCGGCAGATATAGACTGGATAAGGTTATTTTCACAAAGCTGGATGAGACGGGGAGTTACGGCCCGCTCTTTAATGTCCTGAATGACTTCCCACTTACCTTGTCTTATATGACTGATGGTCAAAATGTACCTGATGATCTGCTTATGGCTACCAAAGGACAGCTTAGTGAGTTGCTTCTTGGAACAGGTGAAACATGATGGATCAGGCACAATCCTTAAGACAGCTTGTATCCAGTCAGGATTCTAAAGTAGCTGTAAGAGGGGGATCATCCGCCAGGATCATTACGGTGTGTAGTGGTAAAGGGGGCGTTGGTAAGTCGAATTTTACACTTAACTTCGCTCTAACTTTAAAGGCTATGGGCAAACGGGTTTTGCTGTTCGATGCAGATATCGGCATGGCTAATATAGATGTGTTGATGGGCGTATCGGCGAGATATAATCTTTATCATTTGTTAAAAAGAGAAGCGGATATCGAGCAGATTATTCAATACGGTCCGAATTCGCTCCCTTTTATAGCTGGTGGCTCTGGAATGGATGAGCTATTTACTCTTTCAGAGTCTGATCTTGATTATTTCACAAATCAGATAGCACTTATCGCGGACAGCATGGATTATATTTTGTTCGATACAGGTGCTGGATTATCTAAGGAAACGATGAAGTTTATAACTTCTGCCGACGATTGCTTAGTCGTTACTACACCAGAACCAACAGCTATCACAGATGCATACGCATTAATGAAGGTTGTGAATCGTACCTATCCTGAGACTTCCTTTAAATTGATTGTGAACCAGGCAGGTGATGAAAGGGAAGCTATATCGACAAGCGACAAGATCCGAATGGCCGCCAGTCGTTTTTTGCAATTAGATATTTCTTATCTTGGTCATATAAGCTCAGATGCCCATGTAGTGCAGGCTGTCAAAAGGCAAACGCCTTTCACATTGGCTTTTCCAAACAGTATTGCTGCAAAGGATATACATCGGCTTGCCCTAAGTTATTTGACCATTGATTCTAAAAAGACCACAAAAGTCCAAGGGATTAAAGGCTTTATCCATAAATGGTTAAAGCGAAGTAAATAGTTGTTCTGAATTTGGGACAGAGGTGGAAATGATATGAAGCCATATAAAGTATTGGTTGTTGATGATTCGGCATTTATGCGCAAGATCATTTCCGATTTAATTGAAAATGACGCTGACTTTCAGGTGACGGCAACAGCAAAAAACGGTCGTGAGGCTATCGAAAAAATCAATGAGCTTCGTCCAGATCTGGTTACTATGGATGTAGAAATGCCAGAAATGAACGGCCTGGAAGCGCTGAAAATAATAATGGCCTCAGACCCTCTGCCAGTGATTATGCTGTCAGGGATCAATGAAGAGGGCATGAAGGAAACCATTCTTGCACTGGAATGGGGCGCTTTTGACTTTATTCGTAAACCTTCGATTACCAACTCTCAGGATATCATGGGAGTGGGAGAATCCTTAAGGGAACAAATGAAAGAGGCTATGATGGCCCGGGAGCAGCGCGAAGCACGTGCTTCTGCATTTAAGTTGCCAGACATACCGCCAGTAGAAGTCGCACCGCCAACTGTACCGAGAGTGATGCCCGGCAAACCCAAGGTAGAACCTAAAGCTTCACTCAAAAATGAAGTGACCAAAAAACCGCGGGTGAAGCAACCGTTAGATCATACTGTTCCTAAAAGAGCAGCAAAACCATTAATCTCTACTCCACCACCTTTATCAGAAAAGAGTAATGCAAGGTCAAGAGTAGAGAATAACGCTACCCCACCAAAACCGTTGCCTAAACCTAAAGTGGAAGTGTCTTCTGACGCTCCTGCAAATCCTCAGGTCCGGAAGTATGGGAGTAATGATCTGCAAAAGTTGGTTGCCGTGGGGTGCTCTACAGGTGGACCACGTGCTCTAAAGGTATTTCTGGAGAAGATTCCTGCAGATTTTCCAGCGCCTATTGTTATTGTGCAGCATATGCCGCCTAACTTTACCAAATCACTAGCCCAGCGACTGAATACCTTCAGCCCGCTAGAAGTGATTGAAGCTGAGCAGGGGATGATATTGCAAAAAGGAACTGCTTATATAGCACCTGGAGGCTATCATTTACAAGTTGTCCCATCCTCTAGAGGGCAATATGCGGTTGTACTCACAAAGGAGGAGGCACGTAATGGCCATCGACCTTCTGTGGATGTTTTATTTGAATCATTGCTGCCGCTCACATCGTTAGAACGTCATTTGTTACTAATGACAGGGATGGGTAGTGATGGGGCAAGAATGATGAAATCCTTATACGACTCTGGGGTAACCTCAACCTTTGCTGAAAGCGAAGAAACTTGTGTCGTATATGGAATGCCGCGATCTGCGGTGGAATTACAGTGCGTCCAGCACGTACTGCCTTTGCAAGAAATTGCTCCAAGGCTGGTGCAAGCTGTTAAATAACAGAAAAGCGAACTCAAAGGGGAGGTGCTCACTGATGGACATGAACCAATATTTATCCATGTTTATTGATGAGTCGAACGATCATCTGCAGTCATTGAACGAGAGCATGATGGGGCTGGAAGCGAATCCTGAGGACATTAGTATTGTACAGGTAATATTCCGCTCTGCGCATACCTTAAAAGGTATGGCAGCAACTATGGGCTTTGAAGATTTGGCTTCACTCACACACCAAATGGAAAATGTTCTTGATTTGGTACGCAACAACAAACTGCGCATGCAGGATTTCATTTTTGATACGTTGTTCAAAAGTTTGGATGCCTTGGAGTCTATGGTTGAGGATATTACGGGAGGAGGCGAGGGTAAAGCGGATGTTTCGTCTATCGTCTCCTCCTTACAGGCTATAGTCCGGGGAGAGATTCCTGTTGCGGGTGGTGAGGCAGCTTCTGTCTCAGGACCTGCTGCACAAGCGGTTGAAACCCCGATTCATTTAGATGAGTTTCAATTTTCTGTTCTAGAACAGTCGATTCAAGAAGGACATCAAGTATTATATGTGGACGTAACCATTCGCAAGGATTGTCAGCTTAAGGCAGTACGTGCATATATGGTGTTTGATCTTTTGGAGCGTTCAGGTGAAGTGGTTAAATCCTTCCCATCCGTTCAGGATATTGAACAAGAGAAATTTGATCAAAGCTTCTCTCTCTATTACATAACTCAAAAAAGTGCTGATCAAATTCAGGCTATGATACTAAATCTGTCTGAGATTGATAAGGTATCGGCAGTAGCATTGGATCAAGACTCTCTGCAACAGCTGGGTCAAGAAACAGCAGCAGCAGCCTCTGAAGTGGCTGCCACGACTACTGAGGCTCCAGCAGCAGCTGCACCTGCGGCTTCTGCCGCTAAACCCCTGCCAACCAAAGAAGAGGGCAACAAACCGGCAGCTCATAAAACAGGTGGGGCACCATCACGTACCATTCGTGTAGATATTGAACGTTTGGACGTGTTGATGAATTTATTCAGTGAACTTCTTATCGACCGTGTCCGATTGGAACAGCTGGCTTCTGAGGTTCAAAATGGTGATCTTACAGAAACGGTTGAGCATATGGGCCGGGTAAGCGGAGATCTCCAGAATATTGTAATGAAGCTGCGGATGGTTCCAGTAGATACAGTATTTAACCGATTCCCACGTATGATTCGTGATCTTGCCAAGTCACTAGACAAAAAAGTAGATCTTATCATCACAGGAGCAGAAACTGAGCTAGACCGAACGGTCATTGACGAAATCGGGGATCCGCTGGTGCATTTATTGCGTAATGCAGTTGACCATGGTATTGAATCCATTGCGGATCGTGTTGCTGCTGGTAAGCCGGAGACCGGAACGGTCTATTTGCGGGCTTTCCACAGTGGTAATCACGTCTTCATTGAGATCGAGGAAGATGGAACAGGGATTTATCCGGAGAAGGTTCTGAAATCTGCTGTGAAGAAGGGTGTTATAACACAAGAGCAGGCAGCCAATATGTCAGACGATGAAGCTTTTCAGTTGTTATTTGCCCCAGGCTTCAGTACAGCAGAGGTCATTTCTGATGTTTCAGGCCGCGGGGTAGGGCTGGATGTAGTGAAATCTAAGATTTCTTCTTTAGGCGGCAATGTAACGATTTATTCTGCTCCAGGTAAAGGAACAAATTTCTCAGTGCAGCTGCCTTTAACTCTATCAATCATTGCTGCAATGCTTATCCGATTAGGTTCCGAGAAGTATGCCATTCCTTTGACCTCTATAGTGGAAACCGGAATCGTGAAGCAATCTCAGATCCGTACAATCCATGGCAATAAAATGGTAGAATTCCGTGATTCGCATATTCCTCTGGTTTCGCTAAGTCGTCTCTTTTCAGTACCAGATTATGATGAGAGTACCGAAGAAGAAACAGAAATCGTAGTGGTGCGCAAGGGAGAAAGATTAGTTGCCTTAGCAGTACAGGATTTTATTGGCCAGAACGAGGTTGTGATTAAGAATCTGGGTAAATATTTGCCTGATGTACAAGGAATATCTGGCGCAACCATTCTTGGTGATGGTCAAGTAGCACTTATTATTGATCCGAACGCTTTTATTAAATAACTAGGATAGAACAGGGAGGTTCATTCCATGGCTGAAGATATTAAAGTGATAGTGTTTAAATTAGGCGTAGAGGAATATGGAATTGAAGTTGAAAAGGTACAAACTATTGAGCGCATGATGCCCATTACTCGTGTACCTAAGACCTATTCATTTATCAAAGGTGTAATTAATTTACGTGGGGTTGTTATTCCTGTAATTGATCTACGGGGCCGTTTCGGCATCGAAGAGGCTGAACACACCGATCAGACAAGAATCATCATCGTGTCTGTTAATGAAATGGAAGTAGGCTTCATTGTAGACTCTGCAAATGATGTTATAGATTTGAACAGAGATTCTATTGATACACCTCCTGATGTTGTTGGCGGCATCAAGGCAAAGTATTTGGATGGGGTGGCCAAGATTGGAGACGAGCGCTTACTGATTATGCTTAACTTGTCAGAAGTGCTTAACAAAAGCGAAATCGTTCAATTAGAAAGCCTAGAGGGCTAACCTGTGGAACTATTTAAGCACTATAAGGATTTCAAAATGGATGTGCTTAAGGAAGTTGGGAACATTGGAGCTGGAAATGCAGCCACCGCATTATCACAGCTCTTGAATAAGCCGATAGATATGGCTGTTCCTAAGGTACAGCTCCTTAACTTTGAAGAAATAACAGATAAAGTTGGCGGAGCCGAAGAACTTGTATATGCGGTGTTTCTACGTGTGGAGGGTGAAGCTCCAGGTAACCTGTTTTTCATTCTGTCACCAGAAGCGGCTATGAACTTGCTTAGTCGTATTGCGGGCATTGAGCTATCGAGTAATGAAGAGCTTGGAGAAATGGAACTCTCTGCACTAAGCGAAATTGGCAATATTTTGGCAGGATCGTATCTTTCTTCTCTAGCAGATTTCACCGCACTTTCTATGTATCCAACGGTGCCGGCCCTTGCTATGGACATGGCTGGCGCTATCCTTAGCTACGGTCTGCTGCAATTCGGGCAGATGGGGGACGATGCATTGTTGATCGACACTACCTTCTTCGAAGGGAAAAACGAAATTGAAGGGCAATTTTTCCTTATTCCCGATCCGGAATCATTCCCGAAAATCTTCAAATCGCTAGGAGTTCCTTTTGAAAATGATTGAAGAACAAAGCATTATTAAAGTAGGGATGGCGGATCTTAACGTGGGTAGCCAAGACAGTTTAATTCGTACCACAGGTCTTGGCTCCTGCGTGGGATTAACATTGTTTGACCCTGGAAAAAAGCTTGCAGGGATGGCGCATGTAATGCTCCCATCATCTGAGATTGCTAGGGAAGGGCAGTTAAACATCGCTAAGTTTGCAGATACTGCAGTGCCGGAGCTCTTATCCCGTCTGCTAGAGCTTGGGGCGGTTCGGAGCCGGATCGTAGCCAAGATGGCCGGAGGTTCACAAATGTTTGCCTTTGCCGGGGGGAGCGACACCATGAGGATCGGGCCTCGTAATGTTGAATCTTGTAAACTAGCACTTGAAAATTTAAAAATTCCGTTAATCGCAGAAGACACAGGCGGCAATTATGGCCGTACGATAGAAATAGCCTGCAACACTGGTATATTGTTTATTCGCAGTGTGCAAAAAGGCGCTAAGGAACTATAATTATGAATATGATTGGAAACATTTTGATAAACTTGGTGTCGGGTTTGGTAGGTTTCATATTTACCTTTTTTGTAACCTACAGTAACAATGTATTGGGTACTAGTTTATTAAGAAGCCTAATTGCATTTATCATCTGGTTTCTGCTTGCTTTCCTCGTAAGATGGGTATTGGGTTTTATTATGATTCAAACATCGCCTCCGGATGAAGTGGATACTGGTGGTGAAGAACTTGGGGCGAAGCTGGATATCAGCACGCCTAATGAGGATGAAGAATTAATCAATCTACTAAAACCGAAGCCAGGACAAGGAAACGAAAATAGCGAGGGATTTAAGCCTCTTACACCTCCTAAGCTAGTTTCGATGAAGGATCCTGAAGAATTGGCCAAGGCCGTTCGTCACCTGAAAGAAGAATAAGTGAGGGCTGAGGCGGAATCGGTGATCTTATTGGAAGGTACATTTCGCCGCGAATGCTCGCTGACTAAACTTTGGGAAGGGTGAAAGCTATTGAACGAGCGTAAAGCTTCTCAATTGGAAACTGACGAGCTATGGGAACAGTGGAAAGAACACAGAGACCCTGATGCCAAAAAGAAGCTGATAGAGAGTTATCTCCATATTGTTGATTATGTATCCAGTCGTTTGGCTGTGGGATTACCCAAAAATGTATCCAAAGATGATTTAGCCAGTAATGGGGTTATGGGACTAATTGATGCGATTGAGAAATTCGACTACAAACGAGGATTGCAATTTCAGACCTATGCGTCCTGGCGTGTGCGTGGTGCGATATTAGATTCATTACGCCAAAGTGATTGGGTACCTAGATCCGTTAGGGAAAAAGCTAAAAAAATTGAGGACGCTTATCAGCAGCTGGAGCAGAAGCACTTAAGGTCAGTTAGTGACGAGGAAATGAGCCAATACCTTAATATTAGTGAACTGGAATTTCAAAATATGTTGCAGGATGTGGCTGTGATGTCACTTTGTTCACTGGAAGACCCGATTCGTGAAGAGGAATCAGAGACCCGAATGTCCATACTGGTGGACGATAAAGCTAAGAATCCGGATAGCAAGGTAAATGAATTCTACTTGCGCGAAGCGCTCACCAAAGGTATTGAGAAATTAACGGTGAAAGAAAGGACCGTTGTGTCCCTTTTATATTATGAAGATTTATCTTTAAGTGAGATTGCTGAGGTCATGTCGTTATCTCCTTCAAGAATTTCGCAGTTGCATTCCAAAGCTATTTTGCGGCTGAGGGGAACGCTCGAGAAGAACCGTGATCTCCTTATGCAGAACGATTAACCGTTAGCGGTGACAAGGGGGAGCAAAATTTGATCGGTCAATATGCTTTGAATCAGTACTTGAGTATAACTTTTTCGGAGGACAAAGGAATCGCGTATTTGCAGTTCTCCAAAAAGGATGAGAATTTTTCCTGCTCATCTACAGAACTGGAAGCCTTCCTGCACAGTCACAATATTCGCTACGGTATCAAGAGTGATGTTGTCGAACGTATTAGTAGTCATCCTGAGGAGTTTTTTTGGAGTAAAGTTCCGATTGCTGCAGGTTATCCTGCTGTGCATGGCACGGATGGACGAGTTATGCTTACAGTTGATCTGGAAGAGGACCGCAAACCGCTTGAGAAAGCGGACGGTAAGGTCGACTACAAGGACTTGGTCCGGCTTCGTAATGTGCTTAAAGGAAAGTTAATAGCTAAAATTATCCCTGCCCAGCCTGGAAAGTTAGGGATGACTGTAACTGGTGATGAGCTTGCTTTCAAGGCTGGAAAGGAAGCTCATTTTAAAATCGGGAAAAATGTACTCATTGATAACGATGGCACTTCGATGTACGCAGCGATTGATGGACTGGTCACGTTAACTGATAACGGGAAAATCAATGTGTTTCCTGTATATGAAGTGAATGGTGATGTCGATTACGGCACTGGAAATATTGATTTTGTAGGTACAGTCGTCATACGTGGGAATGTCCTTTCAGGCTTTACGGTAAAGTCTGCCGGTGATATTCGGGTTGTAGGCGGCGTTGAAGGTGCAGAGTTAATCTCTGGGGGCTCCATTGAAATTACTGGTGGAATTATCGGATATAACAAAGGCCAAGTTACCGCTGGAAAAAGTGTGAAGGTTTCTTTCATTCAAGATGGAAACGTAACCGCTGGGGAAGATGTAATTGTTTCTCAGAGTATTATGCACTCCAATATACGTGCTGGTAGAGATGTTATCTGTAACGGCTCTAAAGGTTTGATAGTGGGTGGAATCGTTCAGTCTGGAGAAAGAGTTGTAGCAAGAACTATAGGTAACACCATGTCCACTGCGACTGTGATTGAGGTAGGCGTGGTTCCAGAGCTTAGAAATGAGATTAACGAACTTCGTCAAGAGCTGCGGCAGCTGCTGGAGAACGAGGATAAAACCTCTAAAGCTTTGTATCTATTAAATCAATTGGCTACTAACGGTCAGCTCCCTGCAGATAAAGTGGCGCTTCGCGTCAAATTAAATGCTACTAAACAATCCCATCAACGTGAAGAAAAAAGAATTAAAGAACGAGTGCTAGAGATAGAAAGAATGTTAGAAGATACAGGTAGAGCGAGAGTTGAGGTTATCAAAACCATTTATGGCGGTTCAAAGATCATGATCGGCAGATATACCCGATTTGTTAAGGATGCTACGGAGCGGGTTGTGTTTATTTACAGTGATGGGGATATATCTTTAACGCCGTACAATTAATCGGGCGGGCAGCATTTGCGGCCGGCCATTACTTGTGAGAGAAGGGTTAAGATGAGCCTAAAACCGGTGGAACTGCAAATTGCTTTGCCTCGCACCACGGAGGCGGGCAAGCTTCAGAATGAATCTCAGCAACGTCCTGCTATCGACCAACATCAATTGGCTGGGCAAAATGTAAAACAAAGTCAGGAATTGGCCATGCGGAGCACTGAAGTGGATGAGTCTTCTGAATCAGCTTTACGGGATGGCGGTGGAAAAGGCAATCAGCATTCAGGTGGCAATTCTTCGTCAGATAAACATTCGAACCCGCCTGCAACCCGTGATGCTGAGCATCCTTACAAAGGCCAACGCATTGATCTAAGTCTTTAATAAGAATCTACACGAATCTACATCTGATATGTAAAAGGAGATAAGGCACTTGCAACCATGGGTTTATATTGTGCTAGTAGGTGTCGCCGCTATTCTTTATGCCCTTTTACTTCCCGCACGTGTAAAGGAAGGAAAAGCTAATCAGCAAAGCCTCAAAGAAACAGAGGCTGCGCTTGAGCTATATATGGCAGACATAGAGCGCGAGAATGAGGAACTGGTACAATTAGTTAGTAGTATTAAACAACAATCGCAAACTAATCATAATGTACTGCAGGGACAGGTTAATGAATTACAGAGTCAAGTGGTAGAGTTGCAGAACAGCTCTTTAAAGCTAGAAGCACGAGTGGCCGAGGAAGAGAAGAGTTTGAAAGAACTTGCAGTGTCGGTTGAACAAGGTTCGAAGGTTAAAGTTGGTGTAAACGAAGATCCGTCTCTCCCAGCAGAGATGAGTTCAGTGTCGCCAGATGTGAAAGCGAAACCTATTAGTTCGATAAAATTACGTTACCCAAGATTGTTTGAACTGCATGAGCAGGGCAAATCGATAGACTCCATTGCCAAGACAGCTGGACTTCAGCGAGGGGAAGTGCAACTGATTCTGCAACTTGCCAAACAGGAGGAATCGGTATGATTAAGAACCGTTCATTCTTGTTCGGGCTAGGCACAGGACTAATTACTGGCGCTTTATTACTTCAATTAATGATCTCCGGTGGAGCGGCTCCACTTACCAAAGAACAAGTTCTACAGGGTGCGGAGAAACTGAATATGAAAGTCATCGATGAAGCTGCAGTACCTTCCTCAGGGGAAACTGAGAATGATAATAAAGAGGAAGTCACAGAGACCGGGGGGCCGACAGCAGAAAGCAAGGAGAACGTCAGCCCCTCTGCGCCGGCGGCTGCAGCCTCCCCCACGCCGGCAGTGTCACCTACAACGCCTGAGAGCTCTGATAAAGCCATTGCGCCGAACAAGCCATCTACGCCTACTAACGGCAAGGTTGAGCAGCCAAAGGTCACTCCAAAGGCCAGTGCCGCTCCAACCGCTGTAGCTCCTGTAACGCCTAAAGTCACAGCAAATGCTAGTGTTTCTGTTCGAATTCCATCTGGCAGCACATTGACCGCAACAACAGATATTTTAGCGAAGGCTGGCGTCATTAAAGATAAGTCTACTTTTCTAGAGGCTGCAAACAAACGTAAGATTAATACCAAAATTCAATCCGGTTCTTATAGCTTTAATAAGGGAGAAAGTATTGACTCCATAATAGAGAAATTAATAACTTTAAAGTGATCGTTGCATACACTGAGATAATATGGTATAGTAATTGACGGTGTTAAAACACACGCCGGTTGATTTCGACAAGGGGTGCTTTCTTCTGAAGAAAGTCTTGCTGAAAGATGACGCATGGCGGAGGAGACACACAATAAACCAAACTTAGGAGGTGTGTGAAGATGGCAGTAATCTCCATGAAACAGCTTCTAGAAGCTGGGGTACACTTCGGTCACCAGACTCGTCGTTGGAACCCAAAGATGGATCGTTATATCTTCACTGAAAGAAACGGAATTTACATTATTGACTTGCAAAAAACAGTCAAAAAGGTAGAGGAAGCTTACAACTTTGTAAAAAGCGTCGCTGGTGACAACGGCACAATCCTATTCGTAGGAACAAAGAAACAAGCTCAAGATTCCGTAAAAGAAGAAGCAGAACGTTCCGGTATGTTCTTCATTAACCAACGTTGGTTGGGCGGAACTCTTACCAACTTCCAAACTATCCAAAAGCGTATTGATCGCTTGAAGAAATTGGAATCTTGGGAAGAAGACGGTACTTTTGAAGTACTACCTAAGAAAGAAGTTATCCTTCTTCGCAAAGAGAAAGATCGTCTTGAAAAATTCTTGGGCGGTATCAAGAACATGAAAGGTCTTCCAAGCGCGCTGTTCATCATTGACCCGCGTAAAGAGCGTATTGCAGTTGCAGAAGCTCGCAAATTGGGTATTCCAATCGTAGCTATCGTTGATACTAACTGTGATCCAGACGAAATCGACTACGTAATTCCAGGTAACGACGACGCTATCCGCGCTGTTAAATTGTTGACTGGTAAAATGGCAGACGCTGTTGTTGAAGCTCACCAAGGCGAAGACACAACTACTGCTTAAGTAGCGACTAACACATACAAGAACTTAAATGAAAAGGGTGGTTGGCAGGTGGATAACCTCTCACTGCCCTTTTTTTAGGATAAAGGCCTTGAATAATGTAAGAAAACGACAATTACCTGGAGGGAATAAACAATGGCAGTTGATGCAAAAGCAGTAAAAGAACTTCGTGAAAGAACAGGCGCTGGTATGCTTGATTGTAAAAAAGCGCTTGAAGAAGCTAATAACGATATCACTAAAGCAGCAGAATTGCTTCGTGAAAAAGGTCTGTCTGCAGCAGCGAACAAAGCAGGACGTATTGCTACTGAAGGCGTTGTAGAATCTTACATCCACGCTGGCGGCCGTATTGGTGTACTTGTAGAAATCAACTGCGAAACTGACTTTGTTGGTAAAACAGATTCCTTCAAGGAATTTGCTCGCGATATCGCTATGCAAATCGCTGCAGCAAACCCACGTTATGTTCGTCGTGAAGAAGTTCCACAAGAAGATGTTGAGAAAGAAAAAGAAATCCTGAAAGCTCAAGCTTTGAACGAAGGTAAGCCTGAGAAAATCATTGAAAAAATGGTTGAAGGACGTATTGGTAAATATTACGAAGAATATTGCTTGCTTGAGCAAACTTTCGTTAAAGACCCTGACAAAACAATCTCCCAATTGTTGAATGAAAAAATCAGCACCATCGGAGAAAACATCTCGATCCGTCGTTTTGCTCGTTTTGAACTAGGCGAAGGTTTGGAAAAGAAAGTGGATAACTTTGTTGAAGAAGTTATGGCACAAGTTAATCAATAATAGTTTCATCATAAATGTGAAGAATTGAATAAAGGCAAGCATCAGAAGAGCGGAACACGTACACGTAGTGTTCCGTCTTTTGCAGAAAGTGAGGGTATACATTTGGAACAGCCGGTATTTAAGAGAGTAGTCCTTAAGGTAAGTGGAGAGTCTTTGGCAGGACAAAACGGATATGGTATTGATGCCGACATGATTATTTCCATCGCTGAACAGATCAAGGAAGTTGTAGAACTTGGCGTTCAGGTTGCGATTGTTTGTGGCGGGGGGAACATTTGGCGCGGGATCGCGGGCAGCGCAAGCGGCATAGATCGCGCTACTGCAGATTATATGGGCATGCTGGCAACAGTAATGAACTCACTTGCACTGCAGGATGCATTGGAGCAAATCGATGTGCCAACAAGAGTACAGACTTCGATCTCGATGCAGCAAATTGCTGAACCATACATTCGTCGTCGTGCGATTCGCCACTTGGAGAAGGGCCGTGTTGTTATTTTTGCAGCAGGCACAGGTAACCCATTCTTCTCAACAGATACTACTGCAGCGCTTAGAGCGGCAGAGATCGAAGCAGAAGTTATTCTGATGGCGAAAAATAAGGTTGATGGAGTATATTCTGCTGATCCGTTCAAAGATAGTACCGCTGAGAAATTCGAACAGCTTACTTATATGGATGTTCTGAACAAAAACCTCGGTGTTATGGATTCAACAGCTTCATCTTTATGCATGGATAACAATATACCGCTCATTGTATTTGCCATTACAGAACAAGGCAATATCAAACGTGTCGTTCTCGGTGAGAAGATCGGAACGATTGTTAAAGGGAGTGTAGATTAATGCCACAATCGGTCAAAAAAAATGCAGAAGAGCGTATGGAAAAAGCGATTTCATCGCTGAAACGTGACTTGGCGACATTACGTGCAGGACGTGCAACAACATCGCTTCTCGATCGTATTCAAGTTGAATATTACGGGGCACCTACTCCAATTAATCAGCTGGCCAACATTAGTACTCCGGATTCCCGGACACTGTTGATTCAGCCGTGGGACAAAACATCGATGTCTGATATTGAACGGGCGATCATGAAATCCGATATCGGATTGACACCTGCCAATGACGGCACCATTATTCGTCTTTCTATCCCTCCGCTGACTGAAGAGCGTCGGACGGACTTGGTTAAGCTGACTAAGAAATTTGGTGAAGAAGCGAAAGTAGCGATCCGCAACATTCGCCGTGATGCCAACGATGATATTAAAAAGATGGAGAAAAACGGTATCTCTGAAGATGAGTCCCGTGGCCATCAGGAAGACATTCAAAAAACAACGGATAAGTTCATAGCCGAAGTTGACAAAGTGCTTGTTTCCAAAGAAAAAGAGATTATGGAAGTTTAATGATATTCAAGAGACTTAAGGCCCCTCCGTTAATGGTGGGGTTTGTCTCTTTCTGATAAGAGCTTGGAGGAAACGGAAATGATCAAACGGATTCAAGCGTGGCTGAGCCGTAAAGACAGGCAACAGTCAGTCGAGATTTCACCGGATAACATTCCCCGGCATGTGGCTGTGATAATGGATGGTAATGGACGCTGGGCTAAACGGCGCGGCTTACCGCGCGTTATGGGTCATCAGAACGGCATGAAGGCTGTCAAACGTGCTACGATCGCTGCAGACGAATTAGGTATTAAATACTTAACGATGTATGCGTTCTCGACAGAAAACTGGATACGCCCGAAAGAAGAAGTCGATTACTTGATGCGTTTGCCTGGGGAGTTTCTGGCGATTGAGCTTGATGAGCTAATCGAGAAGAATGTTCAAGTACGCATGATGGGTGATGCTGACGCTTTACCTTCATATACCCGTAAGGCTATGGAAGAGGCGGTAGCTCGAACAAAAGAGAATACTGGATTGATCTTAAATTTTGCTCTTAACTATGGTGGACGCAATGAAATAGAAGGCTGTATGCGCAGCTTAGGGAAAGATATCCAAGCTGGTATATTGTCGCCAGAAGAAATTACATCAGAGTTGATTAACAACAGACTATTAACTGCTGGTTTACCCGATCCTGATTTGCTGATACGTACAAGCGGAGAAATTCGGCTTAGCAATTTTATGTTATGGCAGGTTGCCTATAGTGAACTGTGGTTTACTGATGTGTACTGGCCTGAGTTCGACAAAGAGCATTTGCATCAGGCCGTTGCTGAATATCAACGACGAACACGCCGTTATGGTGGACTGAAGTAGCTTGTTAGGAGATGGAACCTTTGAAGCAGCGATTGATTACCGGAATTGTTGCCGGAGTATTATTTTTAGGGTTATGTGTACTGGGAAACTGGCCGTATCAGGTTCTGCTTATTGCTATGGCTCTTATAGGTTTTTATGAATTTGTCAAAATGATAGGTATTCCTACGCTTTCCGGTACTACTGTTCTGGGTTACGCAGCTATTCTAAGCTTCATGATCCCATGGAATTTGCTTGGTGTTAATGAGCCGTTGTCCTGGGAGCAAGGGATTTGGATTCTGCTGTTATTGTTCCTTCTGGTCACCGTTTTTACTAAAAATAAATTAGATATTCGAGTAACAGCCTTGCTGTTTACTGGTATTGTATACATTGGAATGGGCTTCTCTTATATGGCCGTGGCTCGTGCATCGGATGACGGACATGGTTTGTTCTGGACTTTTTTGCTCCTGTTCTGCATTTGGGGCAGTGATGCGGGGGCATATTTTGTAGGCAGAAGCTTTGGCAAGAACAAGCTCTGGCCGGCCATCAGTCCTAACAAAACGGTGGAAGGTGCTGTTGGCGGGGTACTGATCTCGATGCTTATTTCTATCGTGTTTGCGCTGCTTGCTCCTGAATACTTGACGATAGGACGAGCATTGCTTATTGGGCTTTCTTGTGCGATATTAGGACAGCTTGGAGATCTTGTGCAGTCAGCTTATAAACGTGCGTATGGCATTAAAGACTCAGGTACACTTTTGCCAGGGCATGGCGGTATTCTTGATCGATGTGACAGCTGGATTATCGTATTTCCATTCGTACATATTGTAATGCTTATGCCTTACTATTAAACGAAGGGAGAGAGAGTATAACTATGAAAAAAATAAGTGTTCTAGGTTCGACGGGTTCGATCGGCACTCAGACTCTAGATGTCATCGCAATGCACCCAGACTCTTTTGAAGTAGATGGCTTGGCGGCCGGAACAAATACAACATTATTACTGGAGCAAGTTCGTCGTTTTAACCCGCGTAGAGTCTCTGTGGCAACGAAAGAGCTGGCAGATGAGATTAGATCCAGCCTACCTTCTGGTATAGAGCTTTACAGCGGGAATGAAGGGCTTGTTGAAGTGGCGGCTGGCGGCGATGCCGAAATGGTCGTAACGGCTGTTATGGGAAGCGTAGGGCTTCAATCAACACTAGCGGCAATTGAAGCTGGCAAACATATTGGACTCGCCAATAAGGAGACATTAGTAACGGCCGGACATTTGGTCACTGATCTCGCTAATCGTAAGGGAGTTAAGCTGTTGCCGATTGATAGTGAGCATTCAGCTATTTATCAATGTCTCAATGGCGAGAACATCTCAGATATTGCCTACATCACTTTAACAGCATCCGGCGGCTCATTCCGTGACTTTACGCGTGATCAGCTTAAGGATGTGACGGTAGAAGATGCGCTTCGTCATCCGAATTGGAGCATGGGCGCGAAAATAACGATAGATTCTGCTACAATGGTGAACAAGGGCCTAGAGGTTATTGAAGCACATTGGTTATTCGGTCTTCCGTATGAACAAGTGAATGTGCTGCTGCACCCGGAGAGCATCATTCACTCTTATGTTGAATTCCGTGACAGCAGTATTATTGCCCAGCTTGGCAATCCCGATATGCGTGTCCCGATTCAATATGCACTTACTTATCCAGCTCGTTGGGAATCTCCGGCACAGCGGTTGTCGTTAGCTGAGATAGGACGTTTGACCTTCCGTGAAATGGACTTTGAACGTTACCCTGCACTGAAGCTAGCGATAGATTGTGGAAAAGCTGGTGGAACGGCGACTACAGCTTTTAATGCTGCGAACGAAATAGCTGTTGCTCGATTCTTGAGTCATGAGATCTCGTTCCTGCGTATTGAGGAGATTATCGGAGAAGTGCTAGATCGTCATAATAACGAGCATAATCCGAATCTGGAACAAATTGAATCCTGTGATAGACGTGTTCGAGAACTGGCAGCTACGCTGTAGAACGTAGAAAGATATCCTTTTCAAAATATAAGAAAGTATAAGTTTCACTTTATACATTATCCTTATATTTCTCGCGTAAACGCGTACCGTCTCCTTAAGGGACACCGATGGCGTTATTGCTTGAATGGAAATACTTACTTTGCCCTAAAAATAGGTTGGGACAGTTGATTCTCTTGTGCCTGATCGGAGAATAATGATAAATTAAGAGGACATACTTCGGTCTTACACCTAAAGGGGGATGATACGTTTGGAAATGGTTCAGGTCGTTTTTTTAACGGTGCTCATGTTTTTTGTACTTGTGACTGTACACGAATGGGGTCACTATTATTTTGCCAAACGCGCCGGTATTCTCGTGAGGGAATTTGCTATCGGTTTCGGTCCGAAACTGTTTTCTTATAAACGGAATGAGACTCAGTTCACTCTTCGCTTACTGCCTTTTGGCGGTTATGCCCGCATGGCTGGTGAAGATCCTGAGATTGTCGAGATAGGTTCTGGACAGACCATTGCGGTAAGGCTCGGACAAGACAATAAAGTTAAAAACATTTATCTGGATGCACTAGACACCCGTAGAAATGTTATCCGTGGTGAGGCGCTGAATACCGATCTCGAGGATAAATTGCAGATTACCTTAGATGTGGACGGAGAAGTTACAACTTATGATGTTCATCCGCAAGCGATGATGATTAAAGGAACGCAACAGACACAAATTGCACCTAAAGATCGTCAATTCGGCAGCAAGACCGTGGGTCAGCGTGCGTTGGCTATTGTTGCGGGTCCTGTGATGAACTTTCTGTTAGCCTTTGTACTCTTCGCCATCCATTTGCAAATGGTCGGTATTCAAGTTGAAAATCCTACTTTTGTTAAGATTGGCGACGTCTCCGAAGGAATGCCTGCGCAAGAAGCAGGACTCCAAAAGGGCGACATCATTGTCTCCATCAATGGTGAGAAGATCGGTGCTGATTACCAAAAAATGATTAGCTTGACCTCGGAGTCCAAAGGGAAAGAAATGAACTGGACGCTGCAGCGGGGAGAGGAAACCCTTAACGTTACGCTAGTTCCTCGTAGTATGGAAGGGCAAGAAGGCGGTAAAATAGGCATCACTCCTGAGCTGCCTACTCGTAAAGCTGGTTTTGGCGAGACGATAACAGGTTCAGGAAAAGCTATGGTCGATACGACAGAAGCTATCTTTTTGGGCTTTAAACAATTGATCAATAAATTCAATATGGATGATATTGGAGGTCCGGTTCGTACGTTTGAGGTAACCGGTCAAATTGCTCAACAAGGTATTCAGTATCTTACATACTGGGCCGCTATTTTGAGTCTATATCTGGGGATATTTAACCTCTTGCCGATTCCGGCACTCGATGGAAGCCGTCTGGCATTCCTAGGTGTAGAGGCACTGCGTGGCAAACCTGTGGATCCGGGTCATGAAGGCATGGTTCACTTTGTAGGTTTTGCACTGCTATTTTTATTAATGATTGCTGTTACGTATAATGATATTTTACGTTTGATCAGCGGCTAATTTTCTTCGGGAGGCATTCCATTACATGGCAAAAGATAAACAATTCGTTACGGAAATCACGCCGCAAAGCGAGGATTTCTCACGCTGGTATATTGATGTTATTAAAAAAGGAGACTTGATGGATTACTCTCCTGTTCGTGGCTGTATTGTATTTAAGCCAGAAGGCTATGAAATATGGGAGCATATTCAGGAGGAAATGAACCGTCGACTCAAGGAAACTGGGCATCGAAACGCTTATTTTCCAGTGTTCATTCCAGAGAGTTTCTTTCAGAAGGAAAAGGATCACATTGAAGGCTTTAATCCAGAGCTGCCATGGGTAACAGAAGCGGGTGGTGACGTACTTGAGGAACGTCTCGCAGTTCGTCCTACTTCAGAGACCATGTTTGGCCACATGTACTCCAAATGGATTCAATCTTATCGTGACCTTCCTGTACTTATCAATCAATGGGCGAACGTGGTTCGTTGGGAGAAACGTACATTGCCATTTATCCGCACTACTGAGTTTCTTTGGCAAGAAGGGCATACCGCGCATGAGAATGAAGCGGAAGCTCGTGAAGAAACTATGCGGATGCTGGATAACTACCGTGATTTTGTCGAGACCTATCTTGCCATTCCGGTTATTACCGGACAAAAGACACCTTCCGAGCGTTTTGCCGGTGCGGTAGATACTTATTCTATTGAAGCGATGATGAAGGATGGACGCGCTGTTCAGGCTGCTACTTCACATTACCTTGGCACCAAGTTTGCCACAGCTTTTGAGATTCAATATTTAAGCCGTGACAATAATTTGGAGTATGTACACACTACTTCATGGGGCTCAACCACTCGCTTGATTGGCTCCTTGATTATGGTACATGGAGATGACCGCGGTCTTGTTCTGCCGCCTAAGGTAGCTCCAACGCAAGTTATTATGATTCCTATCGGACCTCCTAAGACCCGCGAAGCTGTGATTGGGCGGACGGACGAGCTGTTTAAGGAATTGAAGAATGCTGGCGTTCGTGTACGAGTAGATGATCGTTCAGATGTTACCCCAGGCTGGAAGTTTAATGAATATGAAATGCGTGGAGTGCCAGTACGTTTGGAGCTTGGACCACGCGATATGGAGAATGGCGTCTGCGTTCTCGTCTCACGTGTCACTGGTGAGAAGAAGGTTATTCAACAGGAAAACCTCGTAGAAGAGGTTCAAACAATGCTTGAACAGGTTCACAATGAAATGTTCGAACGTGCGCTGAAATTCCGTGAGGACCATTTCTATTCTGTAGATTCCTTGGAGGAAATGAAAGCTTCGATGGACGAAAAACGTGGATTTGCTCTAGCGGGATGGTGTGGTTCCGAAGAATGCGAGTCCAAAGTTAAGGAAGAGACAGGTGCGGGTAGCCGCAATATTCCTTTTGATCCAGCGGAGACTAAGCAAGTCTGCATTTGCTGTGGCCAACCAGCCAAGCATACTGTGGTTTTTGCAAAGGCGTATTAATCATTAGGCACCGATCAACAGTCTTGTAGTATTTTAATTTAGCTTCTGGCGAAAGGAGTCGGCGGGCCGTAAGAACCCAATGCTTTTTGAAACCAGAAGCTTTTTAAAATATAAGAATTTATAGGAATTCGCTATAAATTATCCTTATATTTTACGAGAAACAGTTGTCGTCTTTAAAAGGCGACTACATCGTTTCTTCTTATCATATTGTACTTTCACTGTATATCATGGATAGTTTTAACTGGGTTATTAAAGGTGGGAGGAAAGCATGGAACAAAACCAGGAGAGAAGAAAAAGGTTCGAGCTCTTGATGAAGCAGGGTGAAATTCCGCCTGCAATCATGGACCCCTACTTTTTGGACGGGTATATAGAACGTGTTGAGATCAGTCGCGGTAATCGGGACTGGCAAATCATTATTGCGAAAGAAAGTCTGGTTCCAGCACAGGTATATCGGACATTTTGCCTTAGAATGCGTGAGAAGCTACAGCATATAGCTAAAGTAAGCTTTTTGTTCCTATATGATGAGAAGGTTAGTAGAGCGGAGCTTGTCCAGGAATATTGGGGACTGTTTCTGGAGTGGGTGCATCGGGAGATTCCATCGGTGAACGGCTGGCTGACCCGCTCCTCACAGGAGCTTAAAGAGGATACTTTAATGTTAACGATGAGTGATTCCACCTCGATGGAGCTGGCTCGCAAAAAAGGCATCGATGGAGCAATTATTAAATTTTATGAAAAGTATTTCGGTCTCTCCTTAAAAGTTAAATTACTAATGGCGGAGAACGAAAATAATAATGTTGAAGCATTCGAAGAATTTCAGCAAAAGCTTCAGCAAGAACAACGCGAGATCGTTGAGCAGATGATGACTGCTGTGGAAACAGAAGCTCCTGCTGATGATAGCGATCCTAATGAAGTAATTAAGCTTCAAGTGGGGTATGAAATTAAGGAACAGGCCGTGCCGATTCTTGAAATTCAAGATGAAGAGAAGAAAATTACAATTCAGGGTACCATTTTTGGTCTGGATCGTAAGGAGCTTCGCAATGGCAGTACCTTGTTCACTTTCAGTCTGACCGATTTTACGGATTCTCTACAAATGAAGATGTTCGCGAAGACTAAAGATGATCTGAAGGTTATGAGTCAGCTAGCTAATGGCAAATGGGTAAGAGCACGCGGGAAAGTAGAATATGACCGTTTTATGCAGATTCCTGAGCTCGTGATGATCCCTTCAGATTTAACGGAAGTTAAGGCACCGCCTGCGCGTAAAGATACAGCTCCTAAGAAACGGGTGGAATTCCACCTTCACACTACGATGAGTACGATGGATGCGGTCACTCCGATCACTACCTATGTCAAAACAGCTGCCCAGTGGGGGCATCCTGCGATTGCGATTTCTGATCATGGCGGCGTTCAGGCTTTTCCTGATGCAAACCATGCAGCTCATAAGCATAAGATAAAAATGATTTATGGCGTGGAAGCTAATGTTGTAAATGACTCTGTAAATATTGTCGAGAACGCTCAGCCTTTGGACTTGAAGACAGCTACCTATGTAGTGTTTGATATAGAAACCACGGGTTTATCGATTACCCGCAATAATATTACGGAGCTGGCGGCCATTAAAATGTGCGAAGGCAAAGAAGTAGACCGTTATTCTACTTTTGTTAATCCGCATGAGAAAATCCCTTATCATATTCAGCAATTGACCAATATTACGGATGAAATGGTTAAGGATGCTCCTGATCTTGAGCCAGTACTGCGTAAGTTTGTTGAATTTGTGGGTGATAGTATCCTTGTAGCTCATAACGCCAGATTTGATATGGGTTTTATTCAGGCCTCGTTACGTAAAATAGGTGAACCTGTGCTTCCGAATCCATCTCTTGATACGCTTGAGCTCGCGCGGTTACTATATCCAAGCATGAAGAATCACAGGCTGAACACATTAGCCGATAAATATAAAGTTCTTCTGGAAAGCCATCACCGTGCGATTGATGATACCATAGCACTCGGCGGTATATTAACAGGATTGCTCGCAGATGCTGAAAAGATGAAGGGCATGACCCGCCTTGATCGACTAAACGATTATGTGGGTAATGATCTTTCGAACACACGACCGTTCCACTGTAATATTTATGCACTAAATCAAATAGGGAAAAAGAATCTCTATAAGCTCATTTCCATGTCACATACGGAATATTTCAAACGTGTACCTTGTATTCCAAAATCCAAGCTGGAAGAGCATAGAGATGGACTGCTAGTGATTTCCGGTTGTGAACGTGGAGAGTTTTTTGAAGCAGTACTCAACAAAACGACTGAGGAAGCCATGGAGGTTGCTCATTTTTATGATGTGCTGGAGATTCAGCCATTGACCATGTACATGCACTTGGTGGACAAGGGCTTTGTAGCAGGCCCTGATGAGCTTCGCGATGTAGTCCGGAAGGTTTGCGAAATAGGGGAACAGTTGAATAAACCTGTTATCGCAACGGGGAATGTACATTATCTTGAACCCCGGGACAAGCTGTATCGTGATATTACGATTAATGGGATCACGGGCTTTAGTCCGCTTAAAGACCAACGCAAACCGGATGCACACTTCCGCACAACAGATGAAATGCTGTCTGAATTCGAATTTCTTGGTGCTGAAAAAGCGATGGAAGTCGTTGTCACAAATACAGTTGAGCTGGCGGAGCGTTTTGAAGAACTGGAGCTATTTCCAGATAAGCTATTTACACCAATTATTGACGGGGCGGACGAAGAAATTCGCGAGACCTGCTACAATACTGCCAAATCCATTTACGGTGAAGAGCTGCCTGAGGTAGTTATTGCCCGTTTGGAGAAAGAGCTTGCACCGATTATTAAATACGGGTTCTCTGCCAACTATTTGATTTCTGAACGTCTCGTTAAAAAGTCAAATCAGGATGGGTATCTCGTAGGCTCGCGGGGTTCCGTAGGTTCATCTGTAGTAGCTACATTTCTAGGAATTTCAGAAGTTAATCCTTTGCCTGCACATTATATTTGCCTAAACCCCGAGTGTCGCCATAATGAATGGTTCCTGGACGGTAGTGTGCGGAGCGGATTCGATTTACCAGATAAAGTCTGCCCGGATTGCGGTCAGAAGCTCAAAGGTGAAGGCCAGGATATTCCGTTCGAGACCTTCCTTGGATTTAAGGGGGATAAAGTCCCCGATATCGATTTGAACTTCTCAGGGGAATATCAGCCGAATGCACATAACTTTACCAAAGAAATGTTTGGTGAGAAAAATGTATTCCGTGCCGGAACGATTGGTACCGTAGCTGAGAAGACAGCCTTCGGATTTGCAAAAAAATACGAAGAACTTCACCAGAAACGTTGGCGTGGAGCTGAAGTTGGCCGTCTGGCGGCTGGCTGTACAGGCGTTAAACGTAGTACGGGACAGCATCCGGGTGGTATAGTCGTTGTTCCAGACTATATGGAGGTAGAAGATATTACGCCAGTACAATTCCCGGCGGATGATGTCAATGCTGAATGGAAGACCACACACTTTGATTATCACGCTTTTGACGCGAATTTGCTGAAGCTTGATATTCTGGGTCATGATGATCCGACGATGATGCGTATGCTTCAGGATTTGACAGGTGTTGATCCAACTTCTATCCCGATGAATGATCCGAAAGTAATGAGCATGTTTAACTCTACAGATGCACTTGGAGTAAGACCTGACGAAATCAGATCACCGGTTGCGACCTATGGTGTGCCCGAAATGGGTACCAAGTTCGTACGTCAAATGCTTATTGAGTCGAAGCCGTCCAGCTTTGCTGACTTACTGCAAATATCAGGTTTGTCTCATGGTACTGGAGTTTGGCTTGGTAACGCTCAAGAGCTTATAAAGAATAACACTTGTAACATTAAGACCGTTATCGGTTGTCGTGATGACATCATGCTCTTCTTAATTTATAAAGCGGGAATGGATGCGAGCTTGGCCTTTAAAATTACCGAGAGTGTTCGTAAAGGTAAAGGTTTGTCTGACGAATGGATCGAGGAAATGAAAAAGTGCAAGGTCCCACAATGGTATATTGATTCTTGTCTAAAGATTCAATACATGTTCCCGAAGGCGCATGCTGCTGCATACGTAATTTCTGCAGTGCGTACCGCCTACTTCAAGCTGTATCATCCTATTGAATATTATGCGACTTATTTCTCTGTACGTGCAGCAGATTTTGATATTGAATTGTGCTGTAAGGGGTATGAAGCCATCAGCCGTCAGATCGTAGAAATTGAGCAAAAAGGATTTCAAGCTTTGCCTAAGGAAAAGGCTATGTTGCCTGTCCTTGAGATGGCTTTGGAGATGACGGCACGTGGGTTTACATTCAAAAACATTGATCTTTACCGCTCAGAAGCGAATAAGTTTATTGTTGATGACAAGAGTTTGATCCCTCCGTTTTCTGCTTTAGCGGGAATTGGTGAGAATGCTGCTATCAACATAGCTGCTGCGAAAGATGCTGGCGAGTTCCTGTCTATTGAAGATTTCCAGCAGAAATCAAAGGCAAGTAAGACGGTTATTGAGCTGCTGACCGGCATGGGCTGCTTCCGCGGCTTACCGGAAAGCAATCAACTTTCCCTATTTTAAAGGCTTTAACAACACTTATTTCATGGCTAGAAAAGAGTGCTCCAAAGGGGGAGTCAAGGGCTAGCACTTGTCAGTCCAGTTTCCCTATGGTATAATTTCTTTGGTAATAATGAGATAAGTCCGTTGTGTAAAGAGTGGGGAAACCCACTCTTTATCTTTGGTATATAGCAAAAGACAAGTTCGTGGAGGTAATTTTCTTTTGAGCACACCCAAATCTAAAATTAAACAAACGGTAGAGCAGATGCTCGGGCCCTATCTCGACGACAATGGTTTCGAACTGGTGGACGTTGAATACGTGAAGGAAGGCTCCAATTGGTTTCTGCGTATATTCGTAGATAAAGAAGGCGGCATTGATATTGATGACTGCGGGATCATTAGCGAATATTTCAGTCAGAAGTTAGATGAGAATGATCCTATTCCTGAGGCATATTTCCTTGAGGTTTCCTCGCCGGGAGCAGAGCGTCCTCTCAAAAAAGCTTCGGATGTAGCTAAAGCGGTAGGTAAGGACGTGTATGTGACTGTTTATGAGCCGATTCAAGGACTCAAAGAATTTGAAGGTCGTTTGCTCTCGTTCGAGAACGAGGAACTGCTCATCTCCGCGGGCAAAAAAGAACATGTAGTACCGTACGCCAAGGTCGCAAGTGCGAGATTGGCCATTATTTTTTAACGTCTTGAAAGGGGGGCCGGAAATTCATGAGTATGGAGTTTATTGAAGCAATGAATGAGCTGGAGAGGGAGAGAGGCATCAGTAAAGATGTGCTGTTTGAAGCGATTGAAGCGGCGCTGATCTCTAGTTATAAACGTAATTTCAATGCAGCACAGAACGTGCGTGTTGACATGAATCGCAATACAGGTGTCATTAAAGTGTTTGCCCGCAAGTTAATTGTTGAGGAGGTCCTGGATACAAGGACTGAAATCTCATTGCCGGCAGCCAGAGAAATTAACCCGCATTTCCAGCTGGAAGATATCGCTGAGCTTGAAGTGACACCGCGTGATTTTGGACGTATTGCCGCACAGACTGCTAAGCAGGTTGTAACTCAACGAATTCGCGAGGCAGAGCGTGGACTTATCTATAATGCTTTTATCGACAAAGAAGATGATATCGTTACTGGACTAGTTCAACGTCAAGATATGCGGAACATTTACATTGATCTTGGTAAAATCGAAGCGGTTCTTCCGCTTAGCGAATTGATGCCAGGTGAAAAGTTCAAACAAAGCGAACGCATCAAGGCTTATATCACAAAAGTTGAGAATACAACAAAAGGTCCGCAGATTATGCTCTCCCGCAGTCATCCTGGATTACTGAAGCGTCTGTTCGAGCTTGAAGTTCCTGAAATATTTGACGGTGTAGTTGAGATTCGTTCTGTAGCTCGTGAAGCTGGCTTCCGCTCGAAGATTGCTGTGTATTCCCGCAATCCAGAAGTAGATCCCGTTGGTTCTTGCGTAGGTCCAAGAGGCACACGCGTTCAGACCATCGTTACTGAGCTTCGCGGTGAGAAGATCGATATCGTCCGTTATTCTGATCTGGTGCAGGAATATGTTGCGAATGCACTTAGCCCTTCAAAGGTTCTTGAAGTTCAAGTCTTTGAAACGGAGAAGATGGCGAGAGTTATCGTTCCTGACTATCAATTGTCACTGGCTATCGGTATTAAAGGGCAAAATGCACGTCTTGCCGCTAAACTTACCGGCTGGAAGATTGATATCAAGAGTGAAACTCAAGCGGAGCAGGAATACGGCAGACCGAAATCTTCTATTGATGAAATGCATCAGGATTCCGTCTCCATAGATTAATTAACCTGCTTGACGGGAGGCGTTTGTAATGAAACAAAAAAAGGTGCCGCTGCGTAAATGCGTTGCTACCCAAGAGATGATGCCTAAAAAAGAGCTGATTCGTGTGGTAAGAACGCCTGAAGGTGAAGTGCTGATTGATCTGACGGGCAAGAAGTCAGGCCGTGGTGCTTACATATGCGGCAAGCTTGAATGCTTTCAGCTGGCACAAAAGAACAAAGCACTTGACCGTGCATTGAAATGTCAAGTGAGTCCTGAAATCTACGCCCAGCTAGCCCGGGAGTTTACTTCCGTGGAAGAGCAGTTTCTAGCAGCAAAGGATAGTGAGGATAATGAGTAAGGCGCTTTCTTATTTAGGGCTTGCCATGAGAGCAGGCAAGATAGTCACCGGTGACGAGGCTGTACTCAAAGCTGTACGGTCTTCAGAGGCGAAGCTGGTCGTTCTGGCAGGTGACGCTTCAGATAATACCCAAAAAAAGTTCCGTGATAAATGCGGAACTTACGATATTCCACTAGTAATCGCATTTCACCGGGATGAACTCGGTGCAAGTATTGGTAAAGACCAGCGCGTAGTACTGGCCATTACGGATAAAGGATTCGCGGAAATGATCTCCAAGCAACTCGGAGATACTGTCGGAGGTGGATTTATTGACTAAAGAAGAGAACAAAGATAAATTGCGCGTGTACGAATACGCCAAGTCACTAAACATGAGCAGTAAAGAAATTATTACTATTCTGAAGCGTTTGAATGTCCCTGTGAATAATCATATGAGTGTCATGGAGAATGGATCCGTGAACAAAGTTGAACAGTTCTTTAAGGATATCAAATCAAACGCTGCAGCCAAGCGGGATACCGGCACCAGCAGCCGGCCGGTAACAACCGGTGCGGTAACAGCCGAACCTCAAAGTGCTCAGAATGCCAACAAAAATCAACAGGAAAAGCAGGTAGGTATGAACAGTAACCAAAACAACAACCAATCGACGACGTCCCCAAGGCCCCAAAGCGGACAAGATTCCCGCAGAACACAAACAGGTTCAACGCAGAATGCACGTCCGCAACAAAGCGGTGCTCCACGTACTAACAGTACTAGCAGCAGCCGCCCGCAAGGCAGCACTACTGGCGGCAATCGCCCACAAGGTAGCAATACCGGTGGCAGCCGTCCGCAAAGCAGTAATACTGGCGGCAACCGTCCACAAGGTAGCAATACTGGTGGCAGCCGTCCGCAAGGCAGCAATACTGGTGGTAGCCGCCCACAAGGCAGCAACACTGGTGGAAGCCGTCCACAAGGCAGCAACACAAGTGGCAGCCGTCCGCAAGGACAAAGCAGTGCACCACGCACTGACAGCCGTCCACAAGGTCAATCTGGCACAGGCGGAGGTTTCACACGCGGTGATGACAGAGGTCCTAAAAAGAACACAACTGGTGGCAGACCGAATAATAATCAAAGACGTTTCGATGATGGTAAAGGTGGTAACTACCGCGGTCGTGGTGGTAAGAATGGCCGTGGCAAGAACCAGCCAATGGTACACCGCGAGAAGATCGATAACACACCTAAGAAAATCATCGTTCGTGGCAGCATGACCGTTGGTGAAACAGCGAAATTGCTTCACAAGGATGCTTCTGAAGTAATCAAAAAGCTGATTTCGATGGGTGTTATGGCTACCATCAACCAAGAACTTGATATCGACACCATTTTGCTACTCGCTGCTGAATTTGGCGTAGAAGTAGAAGTGAAGATTCCTGTTGACGAGGACAGCTTCGAAACAGTGGAAGAGAATGACAATGAAGAGGATCTTCAGACTCGTCCTCCAGTAGTTACTATTATGGGTCACGTTGACCATGGTAAAACTACACTACTTGATGCTATTCGTTCGACCAATGTGACGCTAGGCGAAGCCGGCGGAATCACTCAGCACATCGGTGCTTATCAAGTCGAAATCAACCAAAAGAAAATCACGTTCCTTGATACACCTGGTCACGAAGCATTTACTGCTATGCGTGCTCGTGGTGCACAGGTTACGGATATGACAATTATCGTAGTAGCTGCTGATGACGGTGTTATGCCTCAGACCGTTGAAGCTATTGCACACGCTAAGGCTGCTGGACTTCCGATTATTGTCGCTGTTAATAAAATCGACAAACCGGGTGCAGATCCTGATAAGGTGAAGCAAGAGCTTACAAGTTATGAACTTGTTCCTGAAGAGTGGGGTGGAGATACCATCTTCGTTAACCTCTCTGCGAAACAACGTATTAACTTGGAAGAACTGCTGGAAATGATCCTGCTCGTAGCTGAAGTTAATGAGTACAAAGCGAACCCTGACAAACGGGCACGCGGTACTGTTATAGAAGCTGAGCTTGATAAATCCCGTGGACCAGTTGCTCGTATACTCGTTCAGAACGGTACGTTGAAAGTCGGCGATGCCTTTGTAGCAGGTAACTGCTTCGGACGTGTACGTGCGATGGTCAATGATAAAGGTCGTAAGATCAAAGAAGCTGGACCATCTACTCCAGTAGAAATTACTGGTTTGACTGAGGTGCCACAAGCTGGCGATCCGTTTATGGCTTTTGAAGACGAGCGTAAAGCGCGTGCGATTGCTGATAGACGTTCTACTTCCCAACGTCAATCTGAGCTGAATACGAACACCCGTGTAACTTTGGATGATCTGTTCCAGCACATTAAAGATGGCGAGATCAAAGACCTTAACGTGATTATCAAAGCTGACGTACAAGGTTCAGTCGAGGCGCTTAAAGGATCCTTGGCTAAGATCGAAGTGGAAGGCGTGCGCGTGAAGATCATTCACAGCGGTGCTGGTGCGATTACTGAATCCGATATTACGCTTGCAGCAGCATCGAATGCTATCGTTATCGGCTTTAACGTTCGTCCAGACGCACAGACCAAAGCAGCTGCTGAGCAAGAAAAAGTAGATGTTCGTCTGCACAACATTATCTACAATGTAATTGAAGAAATCGAAAGTGCCATGAAAGGTATGCTCGATCCTATCTATAAAGAGAATGTTATCGGTCACGCCGAAGTTCGCAGCGTGTTCAAAATCAGCAAAGTGGGTACCATTGCAGGATGTATGGTTACTTCCGGTAAAATTACCCGTAATGCTGAAATGCGCTTGATCCGTAGCGGAATCGTAGTGTTCACAGGTAAGGTTGATACTTTGAAACGTTTCAAAGATGATGCCAAAGAAGTGGCGCAAGGTTATGAATGTGGCATAACTTTGGAACGCTATAATGACGTCCAAGAGGGCGACATTATCGAAGCGTTTCTTATGGAAACTGTAGAGCGCTAAGCGAAGAGGTGAATATAGATGTCTAAAATTAGAGCAGGACGAGTGGGCGAGCAGATCAAGAAAGAGCTTAGTCAACTTATCCAAAGCGGTCTGAAAGACCCTCGAATCGGTTTTGTAACTGTAACTGGCGTAGACGTGACTAACGATCTATCGCAAGCCAAGGTATACCTAAGCGTGTTCGGGGATGAAGAGCAGAAGTCAGACTCGCTTAAAGCGATTGAGAAAGCCAATGGTTTTCTTCGCTCAGAGCTTGGCAAGGCCATTCGCCTTCGGCATACACCGGAGCTGATCTTCAAGTTCGACGAATCTGTCGCTTATGGCAGTCATATTGAGAAGCTTCTTGGAGAGCTTCATAAGAACGATTAGAAATAAGTGATTAAAGTGGGGTTCAAAATAGCGTTATGCTATTTTGAACAACCTTTAAAAAGGAGACGGCGAATGCAGAGCTATGAACAAAGTCTCCAGCAGACCCGTGAGTTTCTGCTGGAACACGACGATTACCTTGTAGTGTCGCATGTTCAGCCGGACGGAGATGCAGTCAGCTCCACCCTTGCGGTGGGCTGGCTTCTCTCATGTCTGGGCAAAAAATATACTATGCTGAATGAAGGACCGATCCCGAAGCGAATGGAATACCTATGGCATTCGGATGAAATCATCAATATGGCCTCTAGTGAACCGCCCCGTCAATACAGCAACGTCATCTGTGTGGATTGTGCGGATTTTCAGCGAGTAGGGCTGACAAATCGCTATTTTGCGAATGAGGCTTTTATCCTGAACATTGATCACCATCCAACAAATAACGGTTATGGATTCGTTAATTTAATCAAACCGGATGCAGCTGCGACAGCGGAAATTTTGTTCGACCTGCTGAAGACATTCGAGATCGAATGGGATATTGATATCGCCACAGCTATATATACGGGTCTGTTAACAGATACCGGTGGTTTTCGTTATACCAACACATCACCAAAAGTAATGGCAGCTGTATCTGAGCTATTATCCCTTGGGGTTAACGGTCCTGAACTCGCTGAGACATTGCTTGAAGAAATGACGCTGCCACAGGTTAAAATATTAAATAAAGCCTTAAATACGCTGGAATTATCTCCTGAAGGAGATATTGCCTGGCTATATGTTACACCCGAGCATATGATCGAATGTGCTGCTGCTAATGAAGATTTGGAAGGAATCGTAAACTACCCTCGTAATATTCGGGGCGTGGAAGTAGGCATTCTTTTTAAAGTTATTCACGAACATGCGGTCAAGGTTAGCCTGCGTTCTGCCGGTAAAGTTGACGTGGCTGCATTGGCGCAAACGTTTGGAGGCGGCGGTCATACCCGTGCTGCAGGTGCGCGTATAGAAGCTACGCTTGAAGAGGCAATAGCTCAGGTGCTTGAGGAGGTAAGACGTCATTTATGAGTGAATTAGAAGGTGTTCTGGCGGTTTATAAACCGGCAGGCTTCACTTCACATGATGTTGTAGCCAAGGCACGTCGGATTCTCGGCATGAAACGAATTGGTCATACGGGGACACTAGATCCCCAAGTGACTGGTGTATTGCCGCTTTGTCTGGGACGTGCGACTCGCGTTGTGGAGTATATTCAGGAGCTGCCCAAAGAATATGTGGCAACACTGAGACTGGGGATGTCCAGTGATACTGAAGACTTAACTGGAACCATTACGGAAACTGTTGATGAGGTTCATGTAACTGAGGAAGAGATTCTTGCAGTGCTTGCCTCTTTCAAAGGCGTAATTTCTCAGGTTCCTCCCATGTACTCTGCGGTGAAAGTCGACGGCAAACGTCTTTATGAATTGGCTAGAGAAGGCAAAACCGTTGAACGGAAAAGTCGCGAAGTAGAGATTTATGAAATCGAAATGACGGATATGACTTGGGAAGGTAATCATCCCGACATCACTTTCCGGGTATTATGCTCCAAAGGCACGTATATTCGTACACTTTGTGTAGATATCGGTCGTGCGCTTGGACTGCCGGGTGTAATGGTGAAGCTGGAGAGAACAATGTCGGCAGGAATTTCTGCCAGCCATTGCTTATCCCTTGAGGATATTGCCGCGCACAAGGAAGCCGGAACATTGGAAGATCATTTAATCGCTGCTGATGAGGCAATTTCGCATTTGCCTAAGCATACCGTTATGGATGAGAAGAAGAAGGCAGCACTGCAGGGTCAACGTTTGTCTTCGCGGTTCATTGCTCCAGAAGTGAAGACAACAGGTCAAATTCGGCTATACGATCTTCAGGGATTGTTTCTTGGCATTTATGAGCTGGAAGAGACAGGTGCTATTGCCCCAGTAAAGGTGTTTGCACAAGCTTAAATCAATTTTACCAAGTGAATTGTAGGTGAGAAACAGCGTGAGAACCGTAACGTTAACCTATCCGATGTCGCCGGAGACTGCTGCCGAATGGGCACAACCTCAAGTGGCTGCTCTAGGGCAGTTTGACGGCCTGCATCGTGGACATGCCAGCGTCATTACATCCGCTGTAGCCTTAGCCCGTAAACAAGGTGTGCCGGCTGCAGTCCTTACATTTCATCCTCATCCCAAAGATGTTATGGGTAAGGGAGATTATGAAGGGTACTTGACGCCACCCTTTGAAAAGCAAGAGATTCTTGCCAGCATGGGTGTCGATATCCTGTATGTTGTTGAATTTAATGAGCAGCTTTCCCGGGTTAGTCCACAGAATTTTGTCTCTGTTATGCTTTTACCGCTACATATTGTAACAGCAGTTGTTGGCTTTGACTTTCGCTTTGGCTACCAAGGTGAAGGCGATGTTGAGATGCTTCGCAAACTGGGTGAAGGTGTTATGAATGTGGAAGTTGCTCCTCCTTTTCTGCTTGAAGGTGAAAAGGTTAGCAGCTCCGGCATTCGTAAAAGTCTCCAAAATGGAGATCTGGGGCTGGCAAACTCCTGGTTCGGACGTTGCTATCATCTGCGTGGTGAAGTGGGGCATGGTGAGAAGAGAGGCCGCACAATTGGTTTTCCAACTGCCAATTTGAAGCTCAGTGATCATTTTGTCATTCCGACCAAAGGTGTATATGCGGTCCGAGTCTTTTATAAGGATAAAGTTCTGTACGGGGTTATGAATGTGGGTGTTAAACCAACCTTTCATGAGGGTGTGTTAACTCCGAGCTTTGAGGTTCATCTTTTTGACTTCGAGGGTGACCTGTATGATCAAGAGCTTAAGGTAGAATTGGTAGCTTACATTCGTCCAGAACGGAAGTTTGACTCCATTGGAGCATTGATTACTCAGATTGGCGAGGATGCAGAAACCGCGAAGAAGATTCTGGAGTATAATTTATAGTCATCCCGGACAAGCCGTTTACTTTTGTTAATGGAGATGCTATACTAAGTAACGTTGCTGGCTTACAGCATCATAACCTTAGCTTGGTTGCACGTTCTCACCGACGGTGACGAGGCTAGTGGCGATTATATTGAAGGAGGTGAACAGGATGGCATTAACTCAAGAACGTAAACATCAATTGATCGACGAGCACAAAACTCACGAATCCGATACTGGATCCCCTGAGGTGCAAGTTGCTATCCTAACGGAGAACATCGTTAATTTGACTGACCACTTGCGTACGCACAAGAAAGATCATCACTCCCGTCGTGGATTGTTGAAAATGGTTGGACAACGTCGTAAACTTCTGGCGTATTTGAAAAACAAAGACATCAGACGTTACAGCGCCCTGATCGAAAGACTGGGATTGCGTCGTTAATTTTCCATAAGATTACTCTTAAAGCAGCCTGGTTGTATACCGTATGTCCTTCTCGGAGCGACAGCGGGACAGCTGGGTTGCTTTTTGAAAATTTAGGGAAAACTTAATATTAGGATCGATGAGATTATTCGCAAAAACGGCGACTTTACTTTTCAGTAAGGCCCAGCCGTTTCTTCTTATATGCATACAGAATAGGCAGCCTCCTTTGGGACAAGCCTTTCCAATTCATTTAGATCGATATGTGAACCTGCTATTTTAGACTGCGGGTCTACTACTATTCAAGGAGGTATTTATGGAAAAACGTGTAGAAATGCAGCTGGGTGGAAGACGCCTTGTGCTGGAAACGGGCCGCCTGGCTAAACAAGCAAACGCAGCCGTTATGGTGCGTTACGGGGATACTTCGGTATTATGTACCGTTACGGCTTCAAAAGAGCCTAAGGATCTGGATTTTTTCCCGCTTACAGTTAACTATGAGGAAAGATTATATGCGGTAGGTAAAATTCCTGGCGGATTTATTAAACGGGAAGGTAGACCGAGTGAGAAAGCGATTCTGTCAAGCCGTTTGACAGACCGTCCAATCAGACCACTATTCCCTGAAGGATTCCGTAACGATGTTCAGGTATTGAACATGGTAATGAGTGTGGATCAGGACTGCGCACCAGATATTGCTGCTATGATCGGTACTTCAGCTGCACTTAGTATTTCCGATGTGCCTTTTGATGGACCCATCGGCGGCGTTGCTGTAGGTCGGATTAATGGAGAGTTCGTGATCAATCCGGATATGTCTCAGCAAGCAATCAGTGATGTTTATGTGGTGGTTGCTGGAACGAAGGATGCAATCATGATGGTTGAAGCAGAAGCGAACGAAGTGACGGAAGATGTGATGCTCGAAGCGATTATGTTCGGTCATGATGAAATCCGCAAGATCGTTGCAACCATTGATGAACTGGTTAAAGTGGCTGGTAAAGAAAAAATGGCTGTGAAGCTGCATACAGTGAATGCTGACGTGAATACTGAGGTCCGTGCATTTGCTGAGGCTCGTCTGGTGGAAGCCGTTAAAATAGCTGAAAAACATGCGCGTCAGGAAGCGATTGATGTCGTTAATGATGAAGCGGTTGCGTATTTCGTAGAGAAGTACATAGAAGCACCGGAGCTTCTGAAAGATGTTAAAGAAGTCCTACATGATATCGTGAAGGATGAAGTAAGACGTCTAATCACACATGATAAGGTTCGTCCAGATGGACGTAAACTTGATGAAATCCGTCCGATTGAATGTGATACAAGTCTGTTACCGCGTACACACGGTTCCGGTCTGTTTACACGTGGACAAACACAAATCCTTAGCGTTTGTACTCTTGGGGCACTAGGTGATGTGCAAATTCTTGACGGAATCGATCCTACTGAAACGAAACGTTTCATGCACCATTACAACTTCCCGCCGTTCAGCGTAGGGGAAGCTCGTCCGCTTAGAGCACCAGGACGCCGTGAAATCGGTCATGGAGCACTTGGAGAACGTGCATTATCCAAGGTTATTCCTAGTGAAACTGAATTCCCGTACACGATTCGTCTAGTATCAGAAGCGATTGAATCTAACGGTTCTACTTCCCAGGCAAGTATCTGTGCCAGCATTCTGGCTATGATGGACGCTGGTGTGCCAATCAAAGCACCTGTAGCCGGCGTAGCAATGGGTCTGATCAAAGACGGAGAGCATGTCTCCATCCTGACGGATATTCAAGGTATGGAAGATCATCTCGGAGATATGGACTTCAAGGTAGCTGGTACAGCAGAAGGTGTTACAGCTATTCAAATGGACATTAAGATTGCCGGTATCGACCGCAAAATTCTTCAGGATGCACTTCAGCAGGCTAAAGAAGGCCGTCTGTTCATCTTGGACAAAATGAATGAAGCGATCTCTGCGCCAAGACCTAATCTGTCCAAATATGCTCCAAAAATCATTATTATCAACATCAATCCGGACAAAATCCGTGATGTTATCGGTGCTGGCGGTAAGATTATCAATAAAATTATTGAAGAAACCGGCGTAAAAATCGACATCGAACAAGATGGCCGTGTCTTTATCGGTTCTTCAGATGAAGAAATGATCCAAAAGGCGCGTTCGATTATCGAAGGACTTGTGCGTGAAGTACAAGTTGGAGAAATCTATGTGGGTACAGTTAGACGTATTGAGAAATTTGGAGCATTTGTTGAACTAATTCCGGGTAAAGACGGATTGGTACACATTTCCCAATTGTCTACTGAGCGCGTAGCTAAGGTTGAAGATGTTGTAGCTGTCGGGGATACAATTACCGTTAAAGTTACCGAAATCGACCAACAAGGCCGGGTTAACCTGTCGCGTAAAGCGGTATTGACTTCGGAAACTGGAGCTAAAGCTTAAGTTTCGATTGTAGAGGTACCTTTTCTAAAGTACCTAATAGCATAATAAAAGGAGACAGAAGCGATTGCGTTCTGGCTCTTTTTTTATATGAAATAAAGTAATGTGCATCACTATCACGCCTCTGGCCTCTGTTCTTATGACATAAATTCCTCTCTTGTCTCATAGATTGGGACAAAGTGTCTTTGTATTCGTGTGGAACGGACTACAAGTCGTTTCTACCGGGGAGGAAGTCGTCATGAAGACGGAAAAAGTGGCTTTAGTGGTTGCTTGTATTGCGATCGTGATAGGAATTGGCAGCACTCAGGGACCGGTAAAGGACATGCTTGCGCAATTGAAGCCGCAGGATGACCTAGCTGTGTGGAAGGATATTTCTAAGGCGGAGAACAATGATCTTCGGGCACGGATTGAGACCGCCGCAGCCAAGCTTAATGCCCCTCCAGTGAATGCTGTGGTTGATCGGGTATGGAAGGCGATTCCGGGTTATAACGGGCTTGAAATTGATGTAGAGAGTACATATCGGAATGCTCTTTTGGCACCAAAAGAACCTATAAAATTTGTGTATCGGCAGATCGAACCACAGATATCCCTGAATCAACTGGGGGCTGAACCCATATATCGTGGGAATCCGGCTAAGCCGATGGTATCGCTGATGATTAATGTGGCGTGGGGAAATGAGTACATTGTGCCAATGTTGGATGTTTTGGATGAAGAGAACGTTAAAGTTACGTTTTTTCTGGATGGGAGCTGGCTGAGTAAAAACCCGGAACTGGCTAAAGAAATGCTAAAACGCGGTCATGAGATGGAGAATCACGCTTATACCCACCCTAATATGAGTACTTTAAGTCGTGCACGAGCTACTGTAGAAATTGAGAAGACACAAAAGCTGTTAAAGGAATCGCTTGGAGTCACTAATAAATGGTTCGCCCCCCCTTCTGGTGATTTCGATCAGGAGACGGTAGAAATTGCAGGCAGCTTAGGGCTCAAAACCGTACTATGGACCGTAGATACCGTAGATTGGCGAAATCCGTCTCCTGAATCTGTGGTTGCCAAAATCACAAGCAAAGCGGAACCCGGCACTCTAGTCCTAATGCATCCCACAGCCGCATCCTCCAAAGCTCTGAAGGCCATGATACGTGGAATCAAAGCAAAAGGGTTACAGCTAGGCACAGTAAGTCAAACGCTCTCAGCAGAGCGGCTAATCCCCTCTAATGTTGAGTGAGAGATGTATTTCTGGTAGGATTATAGGCACGTGTAATTAAATTAGATAGAACATGGCTATTAGCCAGGAGGACTTGAAGTGGAAAAAATAGTGTTATCCAATGGTTTACGAGTGGTAATGGAGAAAATCCCGACCGGCCGGTCCGTTTCTTTCGGAATCTGGGTAAAGACAGGCTCTCGGAATGAACATCCTGGAAACAACGGGATATCCCATTTTGTAGAACATATGCTTTTTAAAGGTACGGATCGGTACAGCGCCAAGGATATTGCTGAGCAGTTTGACGCCATCGGCGGCAATGTAAATGCGTTTACCTCAAAGGAATATACATGTTATTATGCTAAAGTATTGGATGAGCATCTGCCTATCGCTGTAGATGTGTTAGCGGATATGTTCTTCCGTTCACGGATGGACGCTGAAGAGCTGGAGAAAGAAAAAAATGTCATCCTTGAGGAAATTTCCATGTGCGAGGACACGCCGGATGATCTTGTGCATGATTTGATGTGTGCTGCTGCCTACAAGGACCATCCGCTTGCGTATTCCATCCTTGGCTTGAAGGAACGGCTAATGGAAATGAAGCCGGATGATCTTCGGGCGTATATGAAGGAACAATACACGATTGAGAATACGGTTATAAGCGTTGCCGGCAACATTAGTGATGGATTGATTGAACTGCTGGAACAGCATTTTGGTTCTTTTGATAATCATGGTACAAGTGCGCCGCTGACTCCACCAGATTACTATGGAGAGCTCTTATTTCACCGCAAGAAAACAGAGCAGAATCACATCTGTCTTTCCTTACCAGGTGTCCGTTCTGGCGATCCCTTGCAGTATGCTATGGTGCTGATTAATAATGCCGTAGGCGGAGGGATGAGCTCCCGCATGTTCCAGGAAATTCGTGAAAAGCGCGGATTAGCTTATTCGGTGTATTCCTATCACAGCTCCCAGGCAGATTCTGGTCTGTTTACGGTCTATGCTGGAACAGCGCCCAAGCAAACAAAGGATGTCATGGAGTTAATCAAGGAAATGATGTACGAACTTGCTACCAACGGCCTCAGTGAAGATGAGCTGAGAAAAGGTAAGGAGCAGCTTAAAGGCAGCCTCATCCTTAGTCTCGAAAGCACTAGCAGCCGAATGAACCGTATCGGAAAAAATGAACTTATGCTCGGAAGACATAATACATTGGACGATATGATCGCCAAAATTCAGCTAGTGACGATGGACAATATCAACAGTGTGCTGGACCATATGTTCGCGGAGCCGCTTTCTTTAGCGATGGTAGGCTCATCAGATAAAGCTATTGCAAATGTTAGGAGAGATGATCTTGTCTTATTACGTACAAATCAATAAACTTGCTGGAAACGAGGATGTAAATCTTCCTTGTAAAATGTCGGAGCAAGCTTCCGGTTATGATCTTTATGCTGCCGTTGCGGGTGAAATTGTACTTGCACCAGGAGAGCGGGCATTAATTCCAACAGGGATTTCACTGGCTATGCCAGAGGGGCTTGAAGCGCAGATCCGTCCGCGTAGTGGACTGGCCTTGAAGCACGGGATTACCTGCTTGAATACACCTGGAACTATAGACGCCGATTACCGCGGAGAGATCAAAGTGCTCTTGATCAATCTGGGGCAGGAGCCTTTTGCTATCGCTCGCAATGAGCGGATTGCCCAAATGGTATTTCAAGCCGTTCCAGTGGTTAATTTGGTGGAAGTGGAAGAGTTGTCCGAAACTCAACGCGGAGCCGGAGGCTTTGGCCATACTGGCAAGTAAGATTGTTGTTACAATTCATTTAAAAAGCTTACGAATTCATGCCCAAGGCATGATTCGTGAGCTTTTTTTATTATGCAGAGTTAATTATCCAAAACTTTAATTTCTTCGATTGTTATGCAACTAACTCCGATTCCCCCATCGAATAAACTCAGCATTTTCATTGGCGCTCTGCCACTACTCTAACCCTACCGTCAAAGTAAAGACGAAGCCCCTATCGGACCCCAGTGCTCTTATTTATAACAATTCTGCTTAATTCGGCTGTTTTCGGACCCTAGTGTCACTATTTGATCAATAACACCTGTTAACGAACCTATTTACATCGAATAAGAGCTCTCCAGTCCGAAACTCCTCCTAAAAGGCAAAAAATACACAAATAGTTGCATCTCGGTCCTTAACTCATCAGCCGTAACCCGTAACCCGTAACCCGTAACCCGTAACCCGTAACCCGTAACCCGTAACCCGTAACCCGTAACCCGTAACCCGTAACCCATTAGTTCATCATCAGCCTTGCGTGCCGGGGATTTCATTTCCGCTCTTCACCCATTAACTATGCCCAGCATAAGATGCTTTATAGTCGATAGTGTATGTTGAAAGGAGCGTCATCCCTATGCTTACTGGCGTCAGGATCGTGTTCCTGGGCGGGGACGCGAGACAGCTTGAAGTGATTCGGAAATGTGTGGAATTGGATGCGACGGTAAGCGCTGCCGGGTTCGATAAGTGGGAGGCCCCTAGCCCAGGGGTGAGCCTGGAACAATTGACGGTAGAGCTGCTGAGTAATGCAGATGTATTAGTGTTGCCTACGGTAGGCTGTGATGATGAAGGAAATATTAGTGCTCTATTTTCTTCTGAGCGTTTAACGATTCTGGAGGAGCATTTCACTGCGCTGCCATCCGATTGTTTAGTGTATACCGGTATGGCTAAAAGTTACTTGCGCGGGATGTGTACCAAGCACTCACTGAAGTTAATCGAACTGCTTAATCGTGATGATGTGGCTATTTACAACTCTATCCCGACAGCGGAGGGAGCGCTGGTAATGGCCATTCAGAACACGGATTTTACAATTCACAGCTCGAAGTCAATGGTGCTGGGTTTAGGTAGAACTGGATTTACAATGGCTCGAAGTCTACAGGGACTGGGGGCCAGTGTAAAGGTTGGTGTCAGAAAACAAGAACATTATGCACGTGCTGAGGAAATGGGCTGGAAGCCTTTTATGACCAATGAGCTGCTGCTTCACGTACCGGATGTGGATCTTATATTTAACACGATACCAAGTATGATCATCACCGCGCAGGTGCTCTCGCGGCTTGCGCCGCATTGCGTAATTATTGATCTGGCATCTGCACCAGGCGGCTGTGACTTTCGTTATGCTGAGAAACGTGGGATTAAGGCGATGCTGGCTCCAGGACTCCCTGGCATTGTAGCTCCAAAAAGCGCTGGGATTATTATGGCAAATGCGCTGGTACAGTCGATTTCGGACGAGGCTTTAATCAAGGGGGACGAATAAAATGGATTGGCACGGAAAAACAGTAGGGTATGCGATCACTGGATCTCATTGCACTTTTGCTGAGGTAATGCCACAAATTCAGCGCTTCGTAGACGGGGGAGCAAACGTAGTACCTATAGTTTCTGCCTCTGTACTAGGAACAGACACCCGCTTTGGGACATCGCAAAATTGGTTAAAACAGTTGAAAGATATAACAGGGAATGATATCATTTCTACAATTGTTGAAGCGGAGCCGCTGGGTCCTTCCAAGCTGCTGGATGTGCTGACAATAGCACCTTGCACAGGAAATACAACGAGTAAACTGGCTAATGCCATGACGGATAGTCCCGTGCTAATGGCAGCTAAATCACAGATGCGCAACGGACGTCCACTAGTTCTAGCGATATCTACAAATGATGGATTGGGCCTAAATGCCGCAAATATTGCTAAGCTTCTGGTGGCTAAACATATTTATTTTGTACCATTCGGTCAAGATAACCCTGAGGGTAAACCTAACTCGCTCGTGGCACGCATGGATCTTATCCCGGAAGCTTGCTATGCCGCTTTGCAAGGTAAACAACTACAGCCGATGATCATCGAACGGTTTCATTCAGCATAGAAAATTGACAGAGCTCGGCTGATTTTGTTGTGGACAATAAAAGGGGAGATGCACCAAATGAGCAATGAGAAGTGCCAAGATAACGTAGTGGAACCAGCTAAGTTCATTGCTATCAAAAAAATATAAGCAGTATTGCTACCGTCCTCAGGTTCGAGGGCGGTACAGCCATTTAACAACTTACTTAACGAATAAGCTCACGTACCGTAATCTTTTCACGAATGATTAGTGTGTTTGCTTTGATAATAATGGGGGAATTATACATGGGTATTCTGGTACAAAAATTCGGAGGAACATCGCTATCCACACCGCAAGCTAGAGAACACGTAATCCGCAATGTCAAAAGGGAGCTGGCAAGTGGCTATAGTCTTGTAATTGTTGTATCGGCTATGGGCCGTCGCGGAGAACCTTACGCAACTGACACTTTGCTGGATTGGGCCGTGCAGAACGGAGATGCACTTCCAGACCGGGAAAAAGATCTCTTGATGTGCTGTGGCGAAATTATTTCAGCTACTACTCTATGTGGGCTGCTGGAGAATGAAGGCATCGCTTCTACAGTATTAACGGGAGCTCAGGCAGGATTTCTGACAGACAGCAACTACGGTAATGCCAGAATTCTGGATGTACGTCCGGAACGCATTCTCCGTGAGCTGCGTGAGGATAAGGTAGTTATTGTTACCGGGTTCCAGGGCCAGACTGAAGCGGGTGATTTGACAACTTTAGGCCGTGGCGGCAGTGATACCTCTGCTACAGCACTGGGTGCTGCTCTTCATGCTGATATGGTGGATATTTATACGGATGTGAACGGAATTCTTACAGCAGATCCACGGATCGTTGAAGATGCTAAGCCATTAACTTACGTTAGTTATACTGAAATTTGCAATATGGCTCATCAGGGAGCAAAAGTCATTCATCCACGTGCGGTTGAGATTGCTATGCAGGCACAGATCCCAGTTCGTGTTCGTTCAACCTTTTCAGAAGCTGAAGGTACGTTGGTTACGAATCCAGAAGGATTTAACGATATCCAAGCAGGGGGAATTGTGGATCGATTCGTTACAGGGATTGCTTATGTCAGCAATGTTACACAGATTTCTGTGGAATGCCCGGACGGTAACGGAACCGGAGTGCAGCTGCAAATCTTTAAGAGTATGGCAGATAACGGGATAAGCGTTGATTTTATTAATGTAACACCTACGGAAGCTCTTTATACGGTTTTTGATGACAAATCAGAGAAGGCTATTTCTGCTCTACAGCAGCTGGGTTTGCGACCTAAGAGTTTGTCGGGTTGTGCCAAAGTTTCTGTTATCGGGGGCGGAATTAATGGTGTGCCTGGTATTATGGCGCGCATTGTTGAGGCGCTTAGCTCGCAAAACATTCAAATACTACAATCCGCGGATTCGAATACAACGATATGGGTGCTTGTGAAAAAAGAAGATATGGTGCAGTCCCTGCGTTCGCTGCATGCTATGTTTGAATTGCACCGCTGACAAGGAGGAATTCAAAGTGGATTTCGGAAGATTAATAACAGCCATGGTAACCCCTTTTGATGGGGATGGAGAAATCAACTGGGATGTAACTTCACAGCTTGTCGATTATTTAATTGAGGTACAGAAATCAGAGGCTTTGGTTGTCTGCGGAACGACAGGGGAATCGCCTACGTTAAGCGATGAGGAAAAGCTGCAGCTGTTTTCTTTTGTGCTGGAAAAGGCGAATGGACGTTGTAAAGTTATTGCTGGAACTGGCAGCAATAACACGAAACATTCCATTCAGCTGACGAAGGAAGCGGAGAAAATAGGCGTAGATGGAGTGCTTTTGGTCGTTCCTTATTATAATAAACCGAATCAAGAAGGTCTGTATCAGCATTTTTCCACGATTGCTTCAGAGACTTCATTACCAGTGATTTTATATAATGTTCCAGGTCGAACAGGTGTAAGTATGAGCGTGGCCACTACCCTGCGGCTTGCTGAGATTCCGAACATCGTTGCTACGAAAGAATGCGCGTCTGTAGATCAGGTAACACTTATTGCCTCTGATTGTTCAGATGATTTCCGTGTATATACGGGTGATGATGCCTCAGGTCTTGCCAGTCTGGCTGTCGGTGGATACGGAATTATAAGTGTATCTAGCCATGTGGTTGGTGCGCAGATGTCAGAAATGATTTACGCTTATACCTCCGGCAATGTTCAGCTTGCTGGAGAGATTCATCGCCAGCTGTTCCCGATTTTTAAAGGAATGTTTGAATGCCCACAACCGCTGCCCAATCCTTCAGCTGTAAAATATGCTTTAGGACTCAAGGGGATCCCTGTGGGCGGAGTCAGATTGCCGCTTATTTCGCCAACGGAAGCGGAAGCGGCTTTTATTGAAGCACTTTTTCACTAAGAATTAATCATTGCTGATGTACGTTCTAAACCGGCTACTCTATTGAGGGAGCCGGTTTTTGCATTTATATTTTTTTTCTGAAATATTGAGGCGAATTTAAGGAAAGAATTTGGATACGAGGCGGATGACTTGTCTTTTGCCAAAAAAATCATGTATAATGATCTTAAGTGACTGGGTGCGGTTAAAATTAAATATGCGGTAATCTTCCGTCAATGTAATACATTGTGAGACAGGATAGGTCCCAAGATGAGTCTGTTTAAATAAATGACATGTCTTCGCGCGAGGGGCGCGACGGTGAATTTTGACGGCGTTTGTCCGCTTCAATATGAACTTTACTGCCCGGAATCGGGAGCTTTCGCATTGCGCATTTTACAGATTTCAGGAATTTCCTCGTCGATTGGAAGTTATTGGCTGTTTGAAAGAAATGTGTTCAGCGCCGCTGAAATAATCGAAGTTCGATATTTACCAATAAAAGTATGACGTCCAACATCATAGGAGGGTTAGATTCATTTGTCCAAAAAAAACAACAACGATAAATTGACGATTTTCGCATTGGGCGGAGTCGGAGAAATCGGGAAAAACATGTATGTTATTCAATACGGAGCTGACATTGTAGTCGTGGATTCGGGACTCAAGTTTCCGGAAGAGGATATGCTCGGTATTGACATCGTAATTCCTGATATCTCGTATTTGACAGAGAACCGTGACAAGGTAAGAGGTATTGTGCTTACTCACGGACACGAGGATCACATCGGTGGTCTACCTTATGTCCTGAAGAATTTGAATGTTCCAGTCTATGGAACAAGATTGACTTTAGGTCTTGTAGAGAACAAATTGAAGGAAGCGAACCTGCTGGGTGACACCAAACGGATTCTGATCAACGAAGATTCAGAAATTCAATTGGGGAACTCACTTAAGGTAACTTTCTTTAGAACCAACCACAGTATTCCTGATTCCGTGGGTGTATGCATTGAGACTCCGGAAGGAAATGTTGTTCATACGGGCGATTTCAAATTTGACCACACCCCAGTCAACGGTCAATTTGCAAATCTGCATCGGATGGCAGAGATTGGCCAAAAGGGCGTACTTGCTCTTTTGTCGGATAGTACGAATGCTGAGAAACCAGGCTTTACCCCATCTGAAAAGAATGTCGGTATTGTGCTGGAAGATATTTTCCGCAAGGCTGAGCAACGTGTCGTTGTAGCAACTTTTGCTTCCAATGTGCACCGTATTCAACAAGTGGTTAATGCAGCAGAATCTACGGGTCGTAAGATTACAGTAATTGGCCGTAGTATGGTCAACGTTGTATCCATCGCTTCAGAGCTTGGATATTTGAACGTACCTGACGGAATGCTGATCGAACCGGAAGAAATGAATAGAATGGCAGCAAATCGTGTAGTTGTTCTTTGCACAGGCAGCCAAGGCGAGCCAATGTCTGCATTGACACGTATGGCACGTTCTAGTCATCGCAAAGTAGATATCCTGCCAGGCGATACCGTTATTATTGCAGCAACACCTGTACCAGGTAATGAGAAGTATGTAGGCCGTACTATTGATGAATTGTTCCGTCTTGGTGCTAATGTGATTTACAGCGGCTCCAACTCCGGCGTTCACGTATCCGGTCACGGTAGTCAAGAAGAACTTAAGCTTATGCTTAACCTGATGAAACCGAAATTCTTCATTCCGATCCACGGTGAATACCGCATGCAGCGCAAACATGCTTTGCTGGCAGAATCGGTTGGCGTAGAGCCACAGAACATTTTCATCACTGAAATCGGTGAAATTGTTGAAATCCAAGGCGGTGCCGCTCGTAAGGCTGGCAAAGTAACAGCTGGTAACGTATTGATTGACGGACTAGGTGTAGGCGATGTTGGTAACATTGTATTGCGTGACCGTAAGTTGCTGTCTCAAGATGGTATCTTGGTTGTCGTGGTTACACTTAGCAAGCAGAATGGTGCAATTGTTTCTGGACCTGACATCATTTCACGTGGTTTTGTTTATGTTCGGGAGTCCGAAGGGCTGCTCGACGAGGCTAACCGAATTGTATCCAGTACATTGCAACGCCTGATGAGTGAAAAAGTAAATGAGTGGGCTTCCCTTAAAACAAGCGTAAAAGATTCGCTGGGCCGTTTCTTATATGAACAAACGCGCCGCAGACCGATGATTTTGCCAATTATCATGGAAGTGTAAGGAGAGTTTCTCCTTCAATGAATATATAGCTAGGGCTGAGCCCCTTTTCCCCGGAAATATTGGACGGTTTCCACGGGAGAAGGGGTTTTTGTATGTTCATAAGCTGAAAATTGCATAATGCAGCACCCTGAAACGTCATACTAAGGATTGTTAGTAAGGCAACAGCAGACTAGAGCTGCATATAACAAGGGAGAGCTGCGAAGATGAACTACATCGAAGGATCAAATGGAGCAAAAAATGAGGAAGTTGTCCCAGGAGAAACTAATCCGAATCCTAATGAAAATATGCCGCCCACTACAATGGGAGCGATTAAGGAGCTTGGACAAACAGTAGTCCCAAGTGGAGAGCCTGATATTTTTTGCTTAACGATTATTGGTCAGATTGAAGGACATATTGTTATGCCTCCACAGAACAAAACAACAAAGTATGAGCATATCATTCCGCAGCTGGTGGCAGCTGAGCAGAATAAAAACATCAAAGGCCTGCTTATCATTTTAAATACGGTAGGTGGAGATGTAGAAGCGGGATTAGCAATTGCGGAAATGATTGCATCCCTCTCCAAGCCAACGGTAACCGTAGTCATTGGAGGCGGGCACAGCATCGGGGTGCCGATTGCAGTTTCCTCCACTTATTCGATTATTGCTGAAAGTGCAACGATGACGATTCATCCGATTCGAATGAATGGTTTAGTGATCGGAGTGCCGCAAACTTTCGAGTATATGGAGAAAATGCAGGAACGCGTCGTTAAATTTGTGACTTCCCATTCGCGCATTTCTGAAGAACAGTTCCGTGATCTCATGTTTAAGACAGGTGAGCTCAATCGTGATATCGGGACGGCTGTGGGGGGCTTGGATGCCGTTAAATATGGTCTGATGGATGAGGTCGGCGGGATCGGAGCGGCACTTGCGCATCTTAACCGAATGATCGGCGGGGATTTCTCAGCATCGACTCCAGGAGGGATTACGCAATGACACTGTACACAGTAGTTGCAATGGAACAGGTGTGGGAGGGGGCATTTAACAATTATGCCGCAACCCGAGAAGTTAGTGTGCAGGGCATGCTGATGCAGGTTGAACCGATGGAGGAAGGACGTGCGCGGATTGTGAGATTATTGGATTGTCCGCTGAACCGTTATCTAGATCCGGCGTTCTCTCCAGGTTCGATAATTACATTAACATAAAGATTCATTTTCTGACAAAAGAGAACATAGGTACGCCACGCCATTATATGGTATAATGTTGTTCCGGGGGTGGCTGGCGTGGCTAAACGAAAAAAGAAGAAGAAAAAAGCGCTGCTCGGCAGCGTTTTGAAATATGAAATATATGGAATTTTATTAATAACTATTTCCGTCATTGCACTGTCTGGTGAAGCAGCCGTAGGGCGCTCACTTTCAAGTATGGCGGGTTACTTATTAGGGAGATTCTATTTTGTGTTGCCGCTTATCGGCATTTTTTATGGACTTATGGTGATGATCCATCGAAGATGGCCTTCCTCGTGGAACAGCAGGCATACTGGCGTGCTTCTGCTTCTATTGTCTATGTGCCTTATGAGCACAATATCTGCAATGGAGCAGAAGCTTGGCCCGTTGTCTTTGTTACATCCTGGCAATGTAATGACACAAATACATAATGATCTTTCGGGATCACTTTCACCTGGCTCGAACGAAAGCAATGTCTATATGCTGGGTAAGGATATAAGCGGAGGGTACATTGGCGGGTTGGAGTATGCAGCGCTGTTATGGCTTTTTGGTAGTCTGGGCGCTAAGCTGCTTATGATCGTCATGCTGGCGATCAGCTTTATGCTAATTACCAACTTGTCCTATGTGGAGATTTTTACGCTTTTGCGAGTGCGCTTGGTTAAGTTTGTGGAGGGGATTCGTCTCCATGCTGCAAACCGTCCTAAGGCGGTTCCCGTAGCGGCCAGACCTTCTAGAGCCGCTGCTCCAGCTAAAGCTCGGCAGGTGAAGCAGCCTGTCTATGATGACGAGGAGGAAGAAGACGAAGACGATCGGTATTTGCCTAATCGCAAACAACCTGTCCTTTTGAAAAAAATATCTGGCTGGTTCTCAGGCTCCACGCGTTCACAGGTGGAAGCAGATTCTGAGGATGACGATCAGGGTCCAATTGTGACAAGTGCTTCAACCGGTCCGATTATTTCGGGATTAACTCCAGATAGTCATGTAATTCCATTAGACGATATCGATCATGATTTTGATGATGCGGATCTGGATATTGAACCTGTGACGCCTATTATTCGTGACTTCTTTGAACATATCCGTTCAGAAGGGTTAAACGAAGAAGACCGGGAAGAGTGGAGTGAATTCTCACCCGCAGCTCGTGGTGAAGCAGCTAAACCTGCTGTAGCCGGACCTAATGCCGTTAAGCAGCAGCCTGCGGATGAGTCTGAGGAGAATGTAAGCATAGACTTGGAAGGCCTGCTAGGTGCTTCTCCAGATGGAGAGATTATTCCCGCTCCTCCAGCACCACCGCCACCGAAGCCATATAAGCTGCCATCGTTCCGTCTTCTAGCCAAACCTAACAATGGTGGCAAAGCTGGAGATCAGAATGATTATATGCAGACAGCCCGTAAGTTAGAAGCAACACTTGAAAGCTTTGGGGTACGGGCTAAGGTGCTGGAGGTAGTAAGAGGCCCAGCGGTTACGAGGTATGAGATACAACCGGATATTGGGGTTAAGGTTAGCCGTATTGTAAATCTGACGGATGACATTGCCCTTGCACTTGCAGCCAAAGACATTCGGATGGAAGCGCCGATTCCGGGTAAATCTGCGATTGGGATAGAAGTTCCGAACTCTGAGGTGTCTATTGTTACCATGCGCGAAGTTATGGAAACACAGATTTTTCAGGAGGCTGAATCCAGATTATCGATTGCTTTTGGCCGTGATATTTCCGGCCAGACCATTATTGGCAATCTGGCTAAGATGCCCCATTTATTGGTGGCCGGTGCAACAGGCTCCGGTAAATCTGTCTGCATCAACGGGATTATAACAAGCATCTTATACAAAGCTAAACCTGATGAAGTCAAATTCCTCATGGTCGATCCTAAGATGGTAGAGCTGAATGTGTATAACGGAATTCCCCATCTTCTGGCTCCGGTTGTCACAGATCCCAAGCGGGCAAGTCTTGCTTTGAAGAAGATTGTTGTGGAAATGGAGAAGCGTTACGAGCTATTCTCCAAATCGGGAACACGGAATATGGAAGGTTATAATAAGCTAATGGCTGAGAATCCAGCGGCAATTCTCCCGTATATCGTTGTTATTGTGGACGAGCTTGCGGATTTGATGATGGTTGCAGCCAATGATGTCGAGGATGCAATTTGCCGACTTGCACAAATGGCGCGGGCGGCTGGAATTCATTTAATTATCGCTACACAACGCCCTTCAGTAGATGTAATCACAGGTTTAATTAAAGCTAATATTCCATCCCGGATCGCTTTTGGCGTATCGTCCAATGTGGATTCACGTACCATTTTGGATATGCCCGGTGCAGAGAAGCTGTTAGGCCGAGGTGATATGTTGTTCTTGCCAATGGGCGCATCTAAACCTATTCGTGTACAGGGAGCTTTTATGAGCGACCAAGAAGTAGAGACTATTGTTCAATATGTCAGCAGTCAAGGTGAAGCCGAATACGATGAGTCCATCGTTCCTGAAGTGGATGATACAATCACTGAGGATCAGGAGCCACAGGATGAATTATACGAGCAGGCCGTACAAATTGTACTGGAGGCTAAGCAGGCTTCAGTGTCGCTGCTACAGCGTCGAATGCGTGTCGGTTATACCCGTGCAGCCCGGTTGATTGACTCTATGGAGGCTCGTGGGGTCATCGGTCCTTACGAGGGCAGCAAGCCGCGTGAGGTACTGGTGTCACTTGAGCAATATCAGCATAACAAGATCAGCTCCTAAGCTGGACAAGCCCGTCGAAACTTTCAATAGACAGCAAAAGAGATGGCCACTTTATGAAGTGGACTATCTCTTTTTTGTATCCTGAGTACTTATTTGACTCTTGGTGCAGCAAGCAAAGCTTCAACAATATAATCCAGTTGCACATTTAGAGAATAGATATCACTGTAATAACCTAATCCAAAATCAATTTCCATCAAACGGCCTTCTTTCACGGCAGGGATATTGTTCCAAATTGGGTTTTGGGTCAGATCAGCCATACCATCATAAGAGGAGCGGAAGATATAGTCACCGCTGTATTTGCCAAGGACTTCAAAGGATACGGATTCGCCATCCGCACCAGTCGCCGTATCTATTTTCTGTTGAATGATTTCCGGCGCCTTCATGCCTAAATATTCATAAATGATTTGCGAACCACGTCCGAATTGTTTGCTTGCCACAACAGCCATACTGTTGTCTTTTCCACCTTCCATGATGGATATTGTGTGATCCAGAATACCAGCTTCTTGCAGCTTTTGTTTGCTGTCTTCAACTTTTTTATGGAAATCAGTAAATAATTCTTTTGCTTGATCCTCTTTGCCTACGACTTGTCCAATAAAGGACACCCGTTCTTCTGTTGACATTTTTTCATACGGAACTAACACTGTTGGTGCAATTTGGTGGAGGGCTTCATAAGTTTCCTCTGACGGCACGATGATTAGTTCGGGATTTAGAGCAAGGATTGCTTCAGGGCTAGCCTCAAACCAGGTGCCAAGCTTTTGCACATCTTTTAGCTCATCTTCAAATGCAGCACCCTCGGATACATCGGATACACCTATAGGTTTAATGCCTAGAGCCAGTACATCACCGAGCAAATAAAGAACTACGACTCTTTGTGGACTAGTGGGAACGGCAATGTCTCCTTTAACTGTGGAAATTATCCGGGTTTGTGCTTCGACAGCAGCTTTGTCTGTATTTGCTCCTGTACTTGTTTCTGCTGAGGGGGTTGGTGTCCCATTGCTTGACGCATTTGAATTTGTGGTTCCCGTGGAACAAGCGCTTAACACTATGGTAAAGCATAATAACAGGGTGAGCAGTAAGGATGGTTTGGCATTTCTAAACATTGGTAATTCCCCTTCTCCGTTATATTGATAATGATTATCATAATCAATATAACGGAGAGGTTGTGTTCGGGCAATGTCAATTTGTGCACCTTGGGATGGCATATCACGCCAACTGGGTTGGGTGATCAATTTATTTTTGTATCGGACAGGGGAGGTTCCGTAATATTTTTTGAACATTTTTCCTAGATAATAGCCATCAGGATAACCTACTGCAATTGCGATGTCATGCAAGCTCGCCTCAGTGTTCAGGAGCAGTATTTTCGATTTTTCCATGCGGATGCTGATTAAGTACTGAGCAGGGCTAGTCTGCAGCCGTGTTCTGAATAATCTGGATAATGTTCTAGGGCTGCTGTTTACCGCTTTAGCTAATTTTTCAAGAGAGAAGGTTTCCTTATAATAAGTCTGCATATAGCGAATTGCTTGATCTAGCGGATCAGGTTGTATTAACTGTGTTTCCAGCGTATGCAGCTGCCTAAGCAGCTCATAAATCCATTGATAAAACAGTGTTTTAACATGCAGCCGATCCAAAAGACCTGTTTTGCCCCAATCAGTAAACATGTTCTCCATCTTATCAAATAAGGGCAGTGGACTAGTAGGCGTAAATCCATATTGAAGATTAAAGGGATTATTGTGTTCCATAATTGCTTTTAGATTGTTGCGTGAGGCGAGTGAAAGGTTTGCTTTATATAAAATTAAGTAATACTCCAGTAGTTCCTCCGTGCGTAAAAATTGAATGTTCATTCCTTTTCCACCATGAAGGATATGAAAGTTGCCGATCTCATGCGGGATCTCGTTAATCAGTATTTCGGCTTTGCCGTTTATGATCAACAAGAATGCGCTTGAGGGCAGCTGATAATGTGAATTCAGATCACTTGATCGTTGAAAAGTATGGCGTATATCAATAATTTCTATTAATGCGTGGTTCCACAATAAAATGTGGTCCTTTAAATTCATGATTAATATCAACTCCAACGTTTTCTTATTTCGATTATAGTTGATAATTATTCTCAATTACAATGAAACGCTATTACTTCTTTTTTAGTAATGCATAGGATGTCCTGACAGTCGTCATAATAACTTTAGCCATCCATGCAGAACTCACAAAAGAAAGGTAGAGCGAACCCCTATGAAGAAACATAAGTTGTGGATCTTTGCTTCTTTAACCCTTGCACTTGCTGCCGCGCCGTTTGCAGGAATGCTGCTCCAGGGTAATGGCATACTACAGACCAAGCAAAGTGCTGCTGCGTCATTTGTCCATGAACTAAATCATCCTGAAGAAGAGGCCTTGCCTGCCTTCAGCACGACTCCGATTAAACTCGGTTCTTCTGGTCAGGATGTTTATGAGTTGCAAGGACGTTTAAAACATCTGGGCTTTTATGAAGGGAAAATAGACAGTCAGTTTGGTCCGAAAACGAAAAATTCAGTAACGTGGTTTCAATGGAAGTTTGGAATGAAGTCTGATGGCATCGTAGGCGCTAAGACTAAGCTGAAATTGTATAACGCAACTAAGAACTGGAAGCCGACAGAGTCGGCTTCAGCAACCGGAAATAATACAGCAAACAACAACACCGGTAACAAAACAAATACAACCAATAATTCGGATTCAGCGTCTCTGTCTTCAGGGAATACGATGGGATTATCAGAAAATGATCTCAAAATTATGGCTAATGCCGTCTATGGTGAGTCAAGAGGTGAACCTTTCGAAGGACAAGTTGCTGTTGCTGCAGTAATCTTGAACAGGGTAAAATCTCCGAGCTTTCCAAATACGCCGTCTGGCGTTATTTTTCAGCCGGGAGCTTTTACAGCTGTAGCTGACGGGCAGATTTATTTGGAGCCAAATGAGCAGGCACGAAAAGCAGTGCAGCAAGCGCTGAATGGCTGGGATCCTTCGGGTGGGTGTTTGTATTATTTCAACCCTAAAACGGCGACCTCCAAATGGATTTGGACTCGTCCACAGGTCAAGACTATCGGCCAGCATATTTTCTGTATGTAGATAAGTAAAGAAGTAAATCCAGAGAGCAACCGGGAAGAGGCATCCGGTTGCTTCCTTACTTTGGAATGGTTTAGAATGGTTATTAATTCATAAACATGTTAATGAGCAACTATCCACGCGGTAAAGGAGTTTTGGACTTGACTAATAATGTATTTCAGCATGGCAACGTTGCAGGTATGCGTATTCACGTGATGCCTACCAAGGCGTTCAAGACCTACGCCATCTCACTTTATGCCGGCGTCCCACTTAATGAGGATACGGTAACCCCTACAGCACTTGCCCCATTTGTGCTCCGCAGAGGTACCGCTTCTTATCCAGAGACTACTCAATTCCGCGAGCGTTTGGAGGAGCTGTATGGCGCTGGATTTGGTTTTGATATTTATAAAAGAGGCGATTATCAGATTGTTCAGTTTCGCATGGACACCATTAATGACTCCTTCGTGCAGAGTCAGGAGAGCTTGCTTGAACAATCCTTTGCTTTCCTAGGAGAAGTCCTGACCCGTCCGTTGGTGGAGGATGGAAGCTTCCGTTCTTCCTATGTTGCAACAGAGCGTGAAACAGTGCGCAAGAAGCTGGAATCTATCGTAAATGATAAGATTCGTTATGCTGCGGAACGCTGTATCGAAGAAATGTGCCGTAACGAGCCCTATCGTCTTCATCCACTGGGTCAAAGAGCAGATTTGGATCGGATTACCCCAAAAAGTTTGTACGAATCTTATAACTCATGGCTGGATGGAGCTATTTTGGATCTCTATGTTGTGGGAGATACGACTACTGAGGAAGTTGAAAAGCTTGTGCAGCAGCACTTCGGACGCATTCAGTCGGAGGTGGGCTTATATAGCTCCAAGTTTGTCCCAGTATCCGTCAGCGAGGTGCGGACGGTAGAGGAGAAGCTGGATGTCAGTCAGGGCAAGTTGAACATGGGTCTGCGCACATCGATTACGTATAAGGACGATACATATGCGTCCGCACTTATGTACAACGGAATATTAGGAGGGTATCCACACTCCAAACTCTTCGTCAATGTACGGGAGAAGGCCAGTCTTGCATACTATGCTTCTTCACGCTATGACGGTCACAAGGGGATTGGAACGATACAATCAGGTATTGAAACGCAAAATTACAACAAAGCTGTTGAAATTATAGAGAAACAACTGGAAGAGATGAAAGCTGGCAATATCAGTGATCTGGAGTTAAGCCAGACCAAAGCCATGATCCGCAATCAGCTTTCCGAGATTCCGGATTCTGCTTTTGAGATGATCTCTTACGACTTCAACCGCCAGTTGTCAGGAAAAGAACGGACAGCGGATCAGCTGCTAGAAGAGGTGGAACAAATCGGTGCAGGGGAAGTAAAAGCTGCAGCGGAGACCTTTCAGCTGGATACGATTTATTTCTTGACAGGGAAGGAGGAATAGAGATGGAACAGATTCAATACGACAGACTTCAAGAGACCCTTTATCATGAGGTGATGGAGAATGGGCTTCAGGTTTATGTATTGCCAAAACCAACATTCAAAAAAACTTACGCCACATTTGCAACTAAATATGGTTCTGTAGATAACCATTTTCATGTCGCAGGTGGAGAAGAGACCACTGTTCCTGATGGTATAGCTCACTTTTTGGAGCACAAAATGTTTGAAGAGCCAGAAGGCGATATTTTTGCCACTTTTGCCTCAAATGGAGCTTCAGCTAACGCCTTTACAAGTTTTGATCAGACGGTTTATCTTTTCTCGGCAACAGAGAACATAGAGACCAACCTTAGTACACTCGTTGATTTTGTACAACGACCTTATTTTACGGATGAAAATGTAGAAAAGGAAAAAGGGATCATTGGTCAAGAAATCAATATGTATGCAGATAATCCAGACTGGCGCGTGTACTTTGGCCTTATTGAGGCGATGTATTCGAAACATCCGGTTCGGATTGATATTGCCGGAACTATAGAGTCGATTAGTACGATTACGAAAGAAACACTGTACACTTGTTACAACTCTTTTTATCATCCCAGCAATATGCTGTTGTTCGTAGTGGGTGGTGTGGATCCGGAGAAGGTATTCTCCTTGATTCGCAGCAATCAGCAGGGGAAATCTTATGGTAAACAAGGTGAGATTAAGCGTATTTTTGAAGAGGAGCCGGAACAAGTCGCTACGAAGCGCTTAGAAAGCAAACTCGCTGTTTCGATGCCTAAGATTATGTTTGGATTTAAGGAAAAAGTTGATGGTCTTACAGGCGAAGCTGCGCTTAAGCGTGATCTCGCCACAAAGCTTATGCTTGATTTGCTGGTTGGCAGCAGCACAGCGTTGTACCAAAAACTCTATGATGAAGAACTGATCTCAGACAGCTTTGGCCATGAATTTAATAGTTCAGAACAATATGCTTTTTCAGCTATGGGTGGAGATACCAAGGACCCGGATTTGCTGCTAAAACGAATTAAAGAAGAAGTGGATCAGATCTTAAAGTCTGGCTTTGCTGAGAAGGACTTCGAGCGGGCACGGAAAAAGAAAATAGGCGGATATTTGCGCATGCTGAACTCCCCTGAAAGTATCGCACATGAATTTACACGTTACCAATTCCGTGGTGGTGACCTGTTTGAAGTTCTGCCTATTTACGAATCGATTACTTTAGCTGAAGTGAATGAGCGTTTACATGCCCATGTAAATTGGGAGCAGCTCGCTGTTTCACTAGTGGTGAGTCCTTAAATGGCGCTTTTGGGAGAGAGCAACAAACCATTAGGAGAAATGACAGTTCTGGTGACAGGGGGCAGCGGGGGAATCGGTGGCGCCATTGCAGAACGGTTTGCCTCTGTAGGCATGAATATTGTTATTCACTACAAGCACTCACATGAAGCTGCTAATGATGTCGCTCGGCGTTGTATGGCCCTTGGAGCAAAGGTAATGACTGTAAATGCGGATATGAAGGATCGCAGTCAGATTGTACGAATGGCGGAGAAGCTTGAAAGTAATGGAATGCAGCCGGATATTCTTGTCAATAATGCCGGTAAATCTCATTATGGGATGCTGGCTGATGTGAGTGAAGAGGAATGGGACGATATTATGGCCATTAACTTGAAAGGTACCTTTATGTGCAGCCAGATTTTTATGCCGTACATGGTATCCCAGCGTTATGGTCGAATCATCAACGTTTCTTCCGTGTGGGGAATATCGGGAGCCTCTTGCGAGGTCGCTTATTCAGCCAGTAAAGGCGGAGTAAATGCGTTTACTAAGGCGTTAGCCAAGGAACTAGCACCTTCTGGCGTAACTGTGAACGCGGTAGCTCCAGGAGCGGTTAATACGAATATGTTGTCTAACCTACAGGAGGATGAGGTCCGGATGCTGGAGGATGAGATTCCGGCGGGACGTTTGGCTACACCGAACGAGATCTCCTCACTGATTTACTTTTTAGCATTGCCTGAATCCGGGTATATTACTGGGCAGATCATTAGCCCTAACGGTGGCTGGATTACTTAATGCTTAACTTGGAGAAAAGCTCCAGCATAAGAATCTATCGTCTGAGACATATTATAAGTGTTGTTTTTTAATCTCTCGTAAGGCGGCTTACAGCCTGTATGCAGGTGTTTGACCGTAAACATGAAGGAGGATTTAAGATGACACAAGACGATAGCGTAATCAAAAATTTTGACACCTGGAAGAAATTCCTAGGTAAACGGGTTGTACAGGCGGAGAAACTTGGGATGAGTCAAGATACAATCTCAAAGCTGGCTTTTGAAATCGGGGAATTCCTTGATGAAAAAGTGGATCCAGCAAACACTCAAAACCGTGCGATCAAAGAGCTATGGGATGTCGGCAACGATGAAGAAAAGCAAACGATTGCTAAACTCATGGTCAAGTTGGCGAAAGACAACGCCTAAGCTTGCGGAAAAGCTCCCCCTGTGGGAGCTTTTCTGCAATTATTACAGGACTGACCTTGCCTTTCATTTTTATTTTATATATCATTAACATGACCCGTGTAAAAGACCGCTTTGCCGGGGCAGCTTTTTTTGCTGTATTGGCAAAGGGTAGGGAAAAGGAATCTATGAGGTGTACAAGTGGAATATAAACAGTGGTATATGGAATACAAGATTCACAAGAACAGACCCGGTCTGCTTGGTGATATCGCTTCAATGTTAGGGATGCTGGAAGTTAACATTCTGACGATTAATGGAGTTGAAGGAAAAACTCGCGGAATGTTGCTGGAGACCAATGATGATGAGAAAATTATGCTGATGGGCGAAATGCTCAAAAAAGTTGATAATATTACAGTTTCAGCTCTGCGGTCTCCAAGGCTCGTGGACAAGCTGGCTGTGCGCCATGGGCGATATATTGAACGGGATTCAGATGATCGGAAGACGTTTCGTTTCACCCGCGATGAGCTAGGTCTATTGGTTGATTTTCTCGGTGAGCTGTTTAAAAAAGATGGGAATCAGGTTATAGGACTTCGTGGTATGCCCCGTGTAGGAAAGACGGAATCCATTATAGCTGGCAGTGTCTGTGCTATGAAACGCTGGACATTTGTCTCCTCCACATTATTGCGGCAGACGGTGCGCAGTCAATTGGCTGAAGATGAGATGAACCCACATAATGTATTTATAATTGATGGTATAGTTAGTACGATCCGCTCTAATGAGAAACATTATAATTTATTGCAAAATGTTATGAGCATGCCAAGCACAAAGGTTATTGAGCATCCAGATATTTTCGTACGCGAATCTGAGTATAGTTATGATGACTTTGATATTATTATTGAGCTGCGGAATAATCCAACGGAAGAAATCTTGTACGAGTCATTTACGACGAGCTACAGTGATGATTTATAGAACACAAACGATGAAGAATACACTTCCGAGCATGTTTTTTTATAAAGCTGGTTAAGGAAGTTTACATTCATAGAACTTACAGGAGGTGATGGTATGTCGGAACTGGGCCGGCAATTGAAAGAGGCACGTCTGCAAAAAGGGATGAGTCTTGACGATGTCCAGGAAGTAACAAAAATTCGCAAAAAGTATTTGGAAGCCATCGAGTCTGGAGACTACAAGGTGCTTCCAGGAAGTTTTTATGTGAGGGCGTTTATCAAAACGTATGCAGAAGCAGTAGGCATGAGTCCTGACGAACTGCTCGAGGAGCATGGGAACGTACCTGCACCACCCGCAGACACGACCATGGAGACGGTGATTCAAAAGCGCAGCCGTAGACCCGAAACCGAACGGAATGCAAAATGGCTGCCAACGGTGCTGATGTGGACATTCCCTATATTGATTATTGTAGTGATTTACATTTATGCTTCTAGTTTAAACAAAGCAGACCCTGATCAAGTTGATCAAACAAATATCACCAATAATGTGCAGGATCCTAATACAGCACAAACATCTCCACCCGCATCAGGAGGCGGTGTAGTAGCGCCTACTTCCTCGGCAGGTGCAGAAGCAACTACTGAGCCAACTACGGAGCCTACGCCAACACCGACACCAACGCCGTCTCCTCAATCTATCACGGTTACACCAGATGGGAAGTCAGGCAAAACAACGAAATTTAAGGTTACAGCTCCTGCCGGAAGCGAAGTTAAGGTTGAGATTGTTGCATCCGGAGTAAGCTGGCTTGAAGTTTACAAAGGCGAGAACTCTAAAGGTGAAAAACTCTCCTTCGGAAATACAGCAGCAGGAGAAACTATGAACTTCGTTCTGGGCAGTGAAGGCATGTATATTAAGTCTGGGTATTCCCCAGCAACTGAGATTACCGTAAATGGTCAAGTAATCACGGATGAGAAGACGTCCTCACGTCTCCTGCTTAATCTTGACGACGGTTCTGGAAGTGAAGGTACCCAAAGTGAAGGGACAGGCGAATAACAAATAGGATGTATAGACTTTGGCTTTAGGGAGAACATAAGAATGTTTTCAGTTTTAGCCAAAGTGAGGTGTACATCTTATGACAGTTAGCTGGATTGTAGCTGGCCTTGGGGTTGTTGTCAGTCTCATCGGATACTATTTGACACCAGGTGCTTGGGGATACGGAATTCTCGGATTCGGTATTGCACATATTGTGCTAGGAATTCTGGATATGTTTCGTAATCCGGTCCGAAGCAGATAGAAGCTGTAGAAATGAACGTCTCCAACGGCGTACTTCCGGTGGAGACGTGTTTCTACCCTTTGAACCAAACTCACTCGAAGGAAAAGCTCCACTTAGTGGGGCTGTTTTCTATGTCGGGTGAGCTACATAATGATTTATCCAAAATTAGACTTAATAGTACCATTCTCTTATAATAGTAGCAGACTAATTGTATAAAGGACGTGGAGTTTAATGAGTTCAGAATGTTCATTTGATATTGTATCCAAAATGGATATGCAGGAGTTAACGAATGCTATTCACCAAACAGAGAAAGAGATCGACAACCGCTTTGATTTTAAGAACAGCAAAAGCAGTCTGAAGCTGGAGAAAGACGCACTTATAATCGCCTCTGAAGACGAATATAAGCTCAACGCTGTTATTGATATTTTACAATCAAAGATGGTGAAAAGAGGCATTACCCTAAAAAATCTGGATTTCGGTAAAGTAGAACCGGCCTCCCTGGGATCTGTACGTCAACGTTTAGGGCTTAAGCAAGGCATTGATCAGGAGAATGCGAAAAAGATTAATATTCTGATCCGTGATTCAAAATTAAAGGTGAAGAGCCAGATCCAAGGGGATCAAATTCGTGTGACCGGTAAGAGCCGCGACGATTTGCAGCAGATTATTCAGATCTTGCGTAAAGCTGATTTGCCGCTGGATCTACAATTCATGAACATGAAATAGAATTTTGTGCCCCGCAGTGCTTATTAGCACTAACAACGCGGGGTGCTTTCTGTTTTTTTGACACCTATTTATTGCTATAATATACTTGCTTAAGTAGAAATGGATTAGCCTGATTTAGGCAATTTGTATGAACGATTTAGGGGAGGAAAACTTCAGTGAATTTGCCCAACCGCATCACGCTAGCTCGTATTTGCCTGATCCCGATTATGATGTTTTTTTTACTGGTGGATTTCAGTTTTTATCCAGAACCGATACATTGGGGCTCGTTTCAGCTATCTGTTAATCATTTGGTAGCAGCTGTAATCTTTTTGCTTGCGGCCAGCACGGATGGAATAGACGGCTACATTGCTAGGAAATATAATATGGTCACCAATCTCGGTAAACTCCTTGATCCACTTGCGGACAAACTGCTGGTATCTGCAGTTCTGATTTCACTTGTGGAGCTGGGCAGATGCGATTCATGGATTGCTATTGTAATCATCAGTCGTGAGTTTGCAGTCACCGGACTTCGCCAGATTGCATTGCTAGAGGGAAAAGTGGTTGCCGCCAGCAAATGGGGCAAGATAAAGACGGTTGTACAAATTGTTGCGATCTCACTGCTGTTGTTGAATAATTTCCCATTTCAATTTGTCAGTATTCCTGTAGACGATATTGCTATTTGGGCCGCAGCGCTGATCACTATTTATTCTGGAATTGATTATTTTGTGAAGAATAAGGATCTGCTACAGCTGCATAATGCGTAAGCATGTAAGCTGGATATACAAGGAAAGGTAATAGGTGAAGCACCTATTACCTTTTTTGAAATCCAAAAGCAGTGTACCTACATTATAACGAGGAGGCGAAAGCCAGGTATGAAAGCGGAGATTATTGCAGTAGGGACAGAGCTTTTGCTCGGTCAAATCGTGAATAGTAATGCCCAGTTTTTGTCTATCGAGCTAGCTGCCATCGGGATCGATGTATACTTTCAAACCGTTGTCGGTGATAACAGCAGCCGCCTACAGCAAGCCATCGAGATCGCTCAGAGTCGGGCTGACGTTATTATCTTTACGGGCGGAATTGGCCCCACTGAGGATGATCTGACTAAAGACGCACTGGCTGCATCGCTAGGTAGAACGCTCCATATTGATCGTTTGGCGATGGATCATGTACAACGTTTCTTTGATGATCGTAAGATCGTTATGACCGAAAATAACCGCAAACAGGCACTTATAATTGAAGGAACTACACCGTTGCCGAATGAAATCGGTCTTGCGGTTGGGATTGCTTTTGAGCATGAGAAGAAATATTATATTGTGCTTCCAGGTCCACCTCGTGAGATGAAACCGATGTTCGTTGATAAAGCAGTACCGTGGCTACAGCAGCACGCCTTGACGAACGAAACACCGCTTTATTCAAAAATGCTCAAATTTGCCGGCATCGGAGAATCACTGCTGGAGGACAAGCTCATCGAACTGATTCGCAGTCAGACTGATCCAACGATTGCTCCGTATGCCAAAGAGGGAGAGGTAACTGTTCGTATTTCGACAAAGGCCCCTTCTGAGCATGAAGCTACAAAAAAGCTGGAGATACTGGAACAACAAATCAAGGAGATTTTGCCGGAACATTTGTATGCGAACATTGATGTGCCGCTGGAGCAATTGATTGTGGATTGGATGGCGGATGCCGGCCTGACCTTAAGTGCGGCAGAGAGCTGCACCGGAGGTTTGCTGATGGAGAGCATAACAAATATTCCAGGCAGTGCATCGATGTTTGCCGGCGGAATCGTCTGCTATTCGAATGACCTAAAGAAAAAGCTACTGAATGTGCCAAGTGCTTATTTGGAGGGACCCAATGCTCCTGGAGCCGTAAGTCGAGAAGTTGCCGAGGTGTTGGCTGACCAAGTGAGAATGATTGCAGACAGCGATTTCGGCTTATCTGTTACGGGTGTGGCTGGACCGGGTTATTCTGAGCGCAAGCCTGTTGGACTTGTATTTATCGGCTTGGCTGAACGGGGACGTAAGACAGAGGTCTATGAGCTTAATCTTAAAGGTACACGGGAAAATATCCGGTTGCGTACTGTAAAGGCTCTGCTGTATCGTCTGTGGCGGAGACTTGAGGAACGCAAGGTGGAGACACCTCTTGAGGGTTCAGACTTGTAATGGGAGATTAGCCCAGTTATAATAAACACATACGGAAGAACCGTGGCACTGAGATTTCTTTGCTGCGGTTTTTTGTATATTTGCAGAGATTTTGATCACGATGACTACTCATGATCATAAGTCGTTGATGTCCGGTGAAGTGGGGAATTTAATTAACTTCTATCTCCGGAGGGAGGCTTACAATAAAAGGGATAAATAACGCCCAAGACAAAAAAAACGAATGTATGTTCGAAAAAAAGCTTGGCAAGACCTTAAAAACACGTTATTATATTACTATAAACAGTGAAGGAAGTGGTCTGATTGTCAGATCGTCGTGCAGCGCTTGATATGGCGCTTCGTCAAATAGAAAAACAATTTGGTAAAGGTTCGGTAATGAAACTGGGAGAATCCACGCATATGCAAGTGGAAGTTGTACCTAGCGGATCTTTGGCACTTGATATTGCGTTAGGTATAGGCGGACTTCCAAAGGGACGTATTATTGAAGTATATGGACCGGAATCTTCAGGTAAAACAACAGTTGCTCTTCATGCTATTGCAGAAGTGCAAAGACAAGGCGGACAAGCTGCATTTATCGATGCCGAGCATGCGCTTGATCCGAAATATGCACGTAACTTGGGCGTAAATATCGATGAGTTGCTGCTTTCTCAGCCAGACACGGGTGAACAAGCGCTGGAAATCGCCGAAGCACTCGTTCGTAGTGGAGCCGTTGATATTATTGTCGTTGACTCCGTTGCTGCTTTGGTACCTAAGGCTGAAATTGAAGGCGATATGGGTGATTCCCACGTCGGATTGCAGGCTCGCTTGATGTCTCAAGCACTTCGTAAGCTTTCTGGTGCCATTAGCAAATCCAATACGATCGCTATCTTTATCAACCAGCTTCGTGAGAAGATCGGTGTTATGTTCGGTAACCCTGAGACAACTCCGGGTGGTCGTGCATTGAAATTCTACTCTTCTGTACGTTTAGATGTACGTCGCGTAGAGAGCATCAAGATGGGGAACGATGTGGTTGGTAACCGTACTAAGATCAAGATTGTGAAGAATAAAGTAGCCCCTCCTTTTAAACAGGCTGATGTTGATATTATGTACGGTGAAGGGATTTCCAAAGAGGGAAGTCTTGTAGATATCGGTACTGAAATGGATATCGTGAATAAGAGTGGTGCATGGTATTCCTACGAAGGCGAGCGTCTCGGTCAAGGCCGTGAGAATGCTAAACAGTTTTTGAAGGAACATCAGGATATTGCCCTTATTATTGAGAATAAGATCCGTGAAGCAAGTAATTTATCCACTATTGTTGCTGCGCCGAAGAATGAAGATATTATTGCAGAGCAAGAAGAAGAAGAGAAATTGCTTCTCGAAATCGAATAGTATATTAAGCAATAGGACGCCCTGTGATTGATTGTTGCAGGGTGTCTTTTCTTAACAAGTAACGAAAGTAAGACGATAACCGATCTATTGCTACGAGGTGACAAACAACTATGGTAATACAACTGGATTTTGAAGCAGAAGAACAAGATGAGCAGGTGTTATCTGATTTTCCTGAAGGAGAACTCTTAGAGATCACTAAAGTAGAACGTCAAAAGAAATCTGACCACCGTTATATCATACATTTCGGAGCATATAACATGACTGTGCACGAGGACGTCATGATTAAATATCGAATGATTACTAGTAATTCTTTTATGAAGGCTGATTTGGTGGAAATTGTTGTAGCTGATGAGCGTCAACGAGCTTATGTAGAAGGCCTCCGTTATCTAGAACGTAAACCACGCACCGCTATGGAAATGACTCGCCGTTTACGCCAGAAGGAAATAGGAGAGACTATTATTGCGGAAGTGGTGCAGCGGCTGCAGGAGGAAAGACTTCTTGATGACCCTTTATATGCTAAGCAATGGGCAGAGCAACGAATAGCGAACCAGCGGAAAGGGAAGATGTGGATTCGACAAGAGCTACGTGAGAAAGGGATAGACAAAACCCTTATATCGGAAGCTTTGGAGAATATTACTCCTGAACAAGAGCTGGAGAGTGCACTCGAAACTGGGCGCAAGAAATGGAATCTCATCCGTGGAGAAGCTTCAGATAAGCGAAGAAAGACTGGAGCCTTCCTTATGCGCCGTGGATTTTCGGGCGATATGGTTCGCCAAGTGATCAATACTTTACTTGCGGAAGACAATTATGAAGGTGAAGATGAGGAGTTTTACTAGAATCACTGATTCTCTTGACATTAATGCGTATATCGACTCTCTTGACAATGTCTTTTTATAAATAATAAAATATAACATGAATCGGCATAAAATTAGAATCCTTTTTCCTTCCCAAAAAGGAGACTGTTTTAAACGGTTCACGTACAACTCATATGAAATGTAATCGCCGGATAAGGCGGGCAGTGTGCATGTGCAGCATGTGCAGTATGGCAATCGGTTGTTTACCGGTTTTTTGTATGGTGATGAACGGATAGTTAAACAACTGCACAATTCCCAGGGATATACCTTGGAGAGGAACCAACGAGGAGGTGAACAGATGCTGGAATCATGGATCTGGGTCATTATCGTTCTCGTTGTAGCTGCAATATTCTTTGGGTTCGGTTATTTTATTCGTAAATCCCTTGCAGAAGCTAAAATCCAAAGCGCAGAAAGAGAAGCCGTTGTCATCGTTGAGAATGCGAAGAAGGACGCTGAGGCGCTGAAGAAAGAAACAGTATTGGAAGCTAAGGACGAAGTCCATAGAATCCGTACTGAAGCTGAGAAAGAAACTCGTGAACGTCGGAATGAAATCCAACGGCAAGAGAGACGTTTGCTGCAAAAGGAAGAATCTCTGGATAAAAAAATGGAATCGCTTGAAAGAAAAGAAGAACAAGTAGCTAACAAAGAGAAACGAATTGATGAAACCCAACAGCAAATTGATGTTATTTACAAAAACCAAGTCACTGAATTGGAACGTATCTCCAATTTAAGCATCGAAGATGCAAGAAGTATCATTCTTAGCAATGTTGAGCAAGAAGTTCGCCATGAAACGGCACAAATGATCAAAGAAATTGAACAGCAGGCGAAAGAAGAAGCGGATAAGAAATCCCGTGAAATCATCACACTCGCTATCCAACGCTGTGCAGCTGATCATGTAGCGGAAACAACGGTTTCAGTTGTTACGTTGCCGAATGAAGAGATGAAAGGTCGGATTATCGGTCGTGAAGGCCGTAATATTCGTGCTTTGGAAACTCTTACAGGTATCGACCTCATTATTGATGATACGCCGGAAGCAGTTATTTTGTCAGGATTTGATCCAATCCGCCGTGAAGTGGCCCGTACGGCACTTGAGAAATTGGTGGCTGATGGACGTATTCACCCCGCTCGTATTGAAGAGATGGTGGAGAAATCCCGCAAAGAAGTGGACGAACGGATTCGGGAATATGGTGAACAAGCTACTTTCGAAGTGGGCGTTCACGGTTTGCATCCAGATTTGATCAAGATTCTGGGGCGTCTGAAATTCCGTACAAGCTATGGTCAAAATGTATTGAAGCACTCCATGGAGGTTGCTTATTTAACAGGACTGATGGCCGGTGAGCTTGGGGAAGACATCGTGCTTGCAAAACGTGCAGGATTACTCCATGATATCGGCAAAGCGCTGGATCATGAAGTGGAAGGTTCGCATGTTGAGATCGGCGTTGAACTAGCGAAGAAATATAAAGAACATCCGGTTGTTATCAACAGTATCGCATCTCATCATGGAGACTGCGAAGCTACCTCGGTTATTGCTATGTTGGTTGGTGCCGCTGACGCATTGTCGGCTGCTAGACCTGGTGCTCGCCGTGAAACACTGGAAACGTATATTAAACGTCTAGAGAAACTGGAAGAAATCTCAGAGTCATTCGAAGGCGTTGAGAAATCATTTGCTATTCAAGCGGGCCGTGAGGTGCGCGTGATGGTACAGCCAGAGAAGATTGACGATGCAGAGGCATTCCGTCTTGCTCGCGATATTACGAAGATGATTGAAAGTGAACTGGATTATCCAGGACATATCAAGGTTACCGTTATTCGTGAGACACGGGCTGTCGAATACGCTAAATAGGCAATAAGTAGATAACATACGCTTCGGAAATAACGATATTTATGATCGTTTCCTGGTATATGTTTCTGCTAGGAATATAAGGTTAAAGGATAAGATATAACTTATACTTTCTTATATTTGATGAAAATTGGCCCCTAAGCGGGGCCTTTTTTCTTTTAAATATGAAGACTTTTCCGCTAGATGCAGAGGTTAAGATTAGGAGGAGAGAAACATTAAAGTACTATTCATTGGAGATATCGTAGGTAGTGTAGGCAGGAAGGCACTTCGGGAGATGTTGCCCTCATTAAAAAGCAAATATCAACCACATATAATCATAGTTAACGGTGAAAATTCTGCTGCCGGTAGAGGTATTACTAAAGCGATCGCAAATGAATTTTTTAACTGGGGTGTTCACGGAATCACCATGGGCAATCACACATGGGACAACAAGGATATCTTCGAGTTTATCGACGACGAGGCCCGGATTATCCGTCCTGCTAATTTTCCTCCAGGAACACCGGGAAGAGGATATACAGTTGTTAAAGGTAACGGCAAAGAGCTGGCAATAGTTAACTTGCAAGGCCGTACATTTTTGCCTGCGATTGATTGTCCTTTCCGTGTGGGTGAAGAAATTGTGGAAGAGCTACGTAGAGATCATAAATGCATTCTCGTTGATTTCCATGCAGAGGTTACCTCTGAGAAAATCGCCATGGGCTATTTCATGGATGGTCGCGCATCAATTGTAGTAGGGACCCATACTCACGTTCAGACGAATGATGATGTGATTTTGCCGGGTGGAACGGCTTACTTGACCGATGCGGGCATGGTTGGTTCAAGCGAAGGGATTCTGGGTATGGAAAGAGATGCAGTACTTTATAAGTTCACTACACAGCTTCCAGCACGATTTGTTGTTGATGAAGGCAAATGGCAGCTTCACGGTTTATTTGCAGAGTTAGATGAGAATACTGGCGCGGCTATCCGTCTGGAGAAAATACGGCTACGTGAAGATGAATGGGTAATGAGCTAGTAGTAGGATAAGATAAGTGATTTTCCGGGTAATTTCGCCGAATAAGGGTAAAGTGTGATATTTATTATATCGAAAAAGAGTATCTATTGTACCATTTTCTCCAGAGTAGTCCGCAAAAAGAAGGAATTATTTCTTCTCTCGCGAATAACATCTAAAGTAGTGGAAGAACACCATTATTTTCCCAGGGGAGGTACTTACTATGGATGTATTAAAAGTATCAGCTAAATCCAATCCAAATTCCGTCGCCGGCGCTTTAGCAGGTGTTCTTCGTGAACGTGGATCGGCCGAATTACAAGCTATTGGAGCTGGAGCACTGAATCAAGCAGTCAAAGCAGTTGCCATTGCCCGGGGATTTGTTGCACCAAGCGGAGTAGATTTGATCTGCATTCCGGCATTTACAGACATTGTGATTGATGGAGAGGATCGAACCGCGATTAAATTGATTGTAGAACCCAGATAATAGAAGCATAGAACGGATGAACCTGTTTACTTATGTAAACAGGTTTTTTGCTTTTCGTATATAGTCTGGCGTTTTTAAGCATAGAATCTGGAATAGGGCTGCATGAAAGCGAGGGCTTGGGATGAGAACCGATAAGCTACAGGTTGCGGATTTTCATTGTGATGTGCTGAGTAAAATGCAAGCATCACCAGATATGGATTTTAAGAATGATCCTCGGCTGGATGTTACCGGAGAGCGGCTGGTAGCGGGCGGTGTGGAATTGCAGATTTTTGCAATATACCTTTCGGCAAGTAGAGGAAGACCTAGCTTTGAGAATGTTTTAGGACAAATTGATTTGTTCCGGCAAAAAATAATAGGCGCAGAGAGCCTTCAGTGGCTGCGTTGGAAGGAGGAGGTAGGAAAACGAACAACTGGAGCATCTGCATGGGGAATGCTCTCTCTGGAGGGTGTAGACGGTCTAGAAGGGAACTTGTTTTATGCACAGCTCTGTTTTGAGCTTGGCGTGCGGTTTTTGGGAATCACTTGGAATTATGCTAATTGGGCAGCGGATGGTGTACTGGAGCAGCGCAACGGCGGATTTACGGAAAAAGGGCGAATGCTGATCGAATGGTGCAACGACAGTGGAATGCTGCTTGATGTGTCGCATTTGTCTCAGGCAGGTTTTTGGGAGCTAGCCGACTTAAGCACACGTCCGTTTATAGCTTCCCATTCGAACGCCGCAGCAATCTGTGGGCATGTTAGAAATTTAAATGATGAACAGATTAAAGCTTTGATTGCAATGGACGGAAGAATGGGCCTGACCTTTTATCCGTGGTTTGTATGTGATGATGGAAAAGCTCGTATGGATGATTTATTAAAGCATATTGATCATGTATGTAGTCTGGGTGGCGAGAAACATATGATGTTTGGTTCGGATTTTGACGGCATTGACACTTGGGTAGAGAACATGGAGCATCCGGGAAAATACCCTGAGCTCGCGGAGCACCTGCTTCGTTACTATCCAGAAGCTTCCGTAAAAGGTTGGTTATATGAGAATGCGGTCTCCTACCTGCGCACAAACTTACCTTCTCAGGTGTCTAAATCATGACAATCCTGCTCTAAAAGTATGAATTGTCGAAAAAAAGGCCCTCGTTATGATGTGGGGCTTTTTATTTTTGGTTAAGAAGATGTATAATGGTTAATGGCTTGTACAGATACTAGAGAAAATACAAGGAGTGACTTTACTATGAGTAAGACTGTACCCGTAGGTGTGTCGGCTAGACATATTCACCTTACGCAAGAGCATGTGGAGGCTTTGTTTGGCCCAGGATATCAACTAACGGAGTTCAAACCCCTCTCTCAACCAGGACAGTTTGCAGCAAATGAGCAAGTAGCAGTTATCGGCAGCAAAGGTAAATTTGACAAAGTAAGAATTTTGGGACCTGCTCGTCCGGCTTCCCAATTAGAAATTTCCCGTACTGACTCCTTCGCACTTGGCGTGAAAGCTCCAGTTCGCGAATCTGGAAATATTGATGGAACACCTGGCATTACGCTTAAAGGACCTGCTGGCGAAGTAGAATTGGAACAAGGCGTTATCATCGCCGCTCGTCACATTCACTTCCATACTTCTGAAGCTGAAGCTTGGGGCATTGCTGATAAGCAATTGCTTAAAGTTCGCCTCGGAGGCGACCGTGGTCTCGTATTGGAGAACGTAATTGCACGCGTATCAGACAGCTTTAAACTGGATATGCATATTGACACTGACGAAGCTAACGCTGCAGGTGCCAACAACGGCGATACTGCTGAAATCGTAGAATAGTCATCATAGTTATAGCAAAGATAAGAAGCGGGGGAGAAATCCTCCGCTTTTTTTGCGTGTCTGATCGGCGTGCTGTAAGGATTGCGTGGCTGATCGGCGTGCTGTAAGGATTGTGTGGCTGATCTGTGTGCTTTAAGGAATGCGTGTCTGATCTGCGTGCTATAAGGATTGCGTGTCTGCTCGGCGTGCTGTAAGGATTGCGTGTCTGATCGGCGTGCTGTAAGGATTGTGTGTCTGATCGGCGTGCTGTAAGGATTGTGTGGTTGATCTGTGTGCTATAAGGAATGCGTGTCTGATCTACGTGCTGTAAGGATTGCGTGGTTTACCCGACGGCTTGTACTTATCGGACTGTATTGCAGCTATTTCAGCATTTTGATCTATTTTGCCAAGGTTTCGGACTGCATAGCTCTTATTGCCTTATATTTGTACTGAATTGGGCTTCGAAGGTGTGAATAACTGCATCTGAGTCCGATAGCATGTCCAAAATCCACGAATTTTCAAAATAAGGGCGTCTGAGTCCGATGGCTCAGCAGTCTCCAGGCTCAACAGGCTCAACAGGCTCAACAGTCTCAGCAGACTCAGCAGGCTCAACAGTCTCAACAGTCTCAGCAGGCTCAGCAGGATCAACAGGCTCAACAAAAGATACGCCGCAGGATAAATTGAGGAGGAGTATTTTACGGTTAGTAAAAATATTTTTGTAAGAGCAGAACGGATAGTATCCTGAAATGGATTATTAATGAAAATTGGTGTGATGATAAAGAAAATCTATTATTATGTAACTTATTGTGTTATGATTATGGTTTATGACGTGACAAAAGGATTTATTGTTAAGAATATATGTATTAGAAATTAAGGAGACCCAATGACATTTAATGAACTGAATATTGTGCCTGCAATTTTGAAGGCTTTAAGCAAAGAAAACTATACATCACCTACACCAATACAGGAGCAGTCGATTCCAGCTGTATTAGCGGGTAGAGATTTACTTGGATGCGCGCAAACGGGAACAGGAAAAACAGCTGCATTTTCCGTGCCTATTATTCAATTGCTAAGCGAACAATCGAGCCCAAACAAATCCAATAATGTGCGACGCATTCGCTCGTTGATTTTAACACCGACAAGAGAACTAGCGATTCAAATTGCTGATAACATAAAAGCGTATAGCCAATATACAGATATCCGCTCTGCTGCCATTGTTGGCGGTGTGTCACAGAAAGTGCAAGAGCGCGCACTGAATCAAGGTGCCGATATTCTTATTGCTACCCCTGGTAGACTTATCGACCTGATCAATCAGAAACGTGTAGATCTGCAATATGTACAAATTTTAGTTCTGGATGAAGCTGACCGGATGCTGGATATGGGCTTTATTCATGATGTGAAACGAATCATCGCCAAAATGCCTACGAAGAAGCAAACTCTGTTTTTCTCGGCAACGATGCCAACTGAGATTTCTAAATTGATCAAAACATTGCTTGTGAATCCAGTGAAGGTAGAAATCACACCCGTGTCATCTACTGCGGATAGAATCAATCAATCGATCTATTTATTAGAGAACGGAAATAAGCAAAACCAATTGAACCTGCTGTTACAGGATAAATCCATCGTCTCAGCATTGGTGTTTACTCGTACCAAACGTGGTGCAGACCGTGTTACCCGCGATCTGGCTAAAGTGAACATTGCTGCTCAAGCCATACACGGCAATAAATCTCAAAATGATCGCCAGAACGCTTTGCGAAATTTTAAAAGCGGTGCGACTCGTGTTCTCGTAGCTACGGATATAGCTGCCCGGGGAATTGATATTGATGAGCTGTCTCACGTAATCAACTTCAACTTACCGAACATTCCGGAAACCTATGTGCACCGGATCGGTCGTACAGGCAGAGCGGGATTGAGCGGAACGGCAATTTCTTTTTGCGAAGCTGAAGAGCTTCCTTTCCTTAAAGATATTGAAAAATTGATTGGAAAATCGATTCCGGAAGTTAAGGACCATCCGTATCCGATGTCTCGTAAAACGCAAATGAAGACAGATCGTTCGGCGAAACCGTCAGGTTCGAAAGCAGCAGCTTCGAGACCATCGTCTTCCAGACCGTCGAATTCCAAACCAGCAACTGCTAAACCTGCGGCAACAAAACCGGCAGCAACAAAATCAGCGGCATCTAAACCAGCTAAAGCAAAACCTAAGTCTAACCCTCCATTGAAGCCAAAGTCCGAGTGGTTCACAAAAGGAAGACAAAAAACGAGCAGCAGATAAGTTAGTTTGAATGCGTATCGTTTCTATAGCAAAATAAAAAAAACCGTCAGAGTAAATCTGATGGTTTCTTATGTTTTATTTCCTGATAATTTACAACAAAAAACAGCCGCTAAACAGTTCCTCACTGTACAACGGCTGTTGTTATATCATTTATGCGGTTGCTTCAATTGTATTGTCCTGAACATAGGGGCTCAGTTCTTGCTGAAGTCCTGCGCTGATGGAAGTCATAGGGAGGCGAAGCGTATCCGAGGACAGTAGGCCGTTTTGGCTAAGCATCCATTTAATTGGAGCGGGATTCGATTCCTTGAACAATAGGCGGATGATCGGCAGTAGTTGTTCAAAGCTTTCTTTAGCGAAGTCCACTTGACCAGATGTAAAGGCTTCAAAGATACGAAGGCATTCTGCCGGGAAAACGTTGGCAGTAGCGAGCATCCCCCCAGCTGCTCCGCAGCTAAGCATTTCATAAAAGAGGGAATCATCGCCGCCAAGCACAGGTTTAGCACCTGTACGGACTAACTCTGTAACCATTTTTGTACTGCCTGAGCAGTCTTTTAAACCGACAACATTATTCATTTCTAGGATTGTACGTGCAGTATCTACCGTCATGGCCGTACCTGTACGACTTGGAATATCATAAGCCATGATTGGTATGCCTACTTCTGCTGCTTTGCGGAAATGGGCAATGATACCCTCTTGTGAAGGACGACTATAATAAGGTACGACTACTAGTGCACAATCAGCACCAAGGTTTGCAGCAATTTCCGTGCGTGCAACCGTAGAGGCTGTATCATTGGTACCTGTACCAACTACTAAGGGGATTGATGTGGATTGTAGAAGCTCACGGGAAGTGTTTACTAGAAGCTGCATTTCATTTACGGTTACAGTGGGCGATTCTCCGGTGGTTCCATTAACGACCAGACCTTGTATGCTGTTGTTAATAATGTTCTTTACATAACGCTGATACGAATCCAAATCAACTTCACCAGCAGCATTGAACGGGGTGACCACGGGGACATAAACTCCATAAATCTGTTGTTCTGTAAGCATAAATTATCGGCCTCCAAAATATTTTAATTCCTCTACATACACTTTACCATGGAAAGTAGCATCGTCGTTAGCTATAATAAATGATATGGATCATCAAAAATATTGATGTTAGGGTGAGGTAATGGATTTAACCTATTTACGAACCTTCCGCGAGGTGGCTAAACGTCAGAGCTTTACGCGAGCTGCTGAAGAATTGGGATATGCACAATCAAGTGTGACGATGCAGATACAGAAGATAGAGAAGGAATATGGAGTACCTTTAATAGAGAGGCATGGCCGTCAGCTGCGGCTTACCCCGCCAGGAGAAGAGTTATTGAAGCTGTTCGTGGAGATTTTGGATTTATATGATCGTTCAAAAGAAACCATCGCCCAGCAAATCGGAGGTACGTTAACTATTGGGACAATAGATTCTTTAGCGGCCTTTTATTTACCTCCTTACCTGCAGCAGCTAAGGACTAAATTTCCGAAGCTGGATATTCATCTGCAAACGATGCAGGAAGCTAATCTTCTTGCCAAAATAAAAGATGGCGAAGTAGATCTAGGCTTAATGTTGGATCGCACCACTGCGGATTCCATCCTTGAGCGTACGATCGTCAGAGATGAGCCACTTGTTTTGATAGCTCCCATTCATCATCCGCTTGCCCAGATGGATACGGTAACCCTACAGGATCTGAATAACTGTGAGCTAATAGTCTCGGAGGAAAGCTGTATTTACCGGAGTTTGTTCGAGAATTTGTTAAAAGAGCACGGGATCATATTCCGCATAGGTTTTGAGCTTTCGAATCTGGAGGCCATTAAACGTTGTGTAATGAATGGTCTTGGAATTGCTTTGTTACCAAAAATCGTGGCAGAGGAAGAAATTGAACGGGGAAGCTTGGCTGAGCTGTCCTTTGTTCATCCCGAAATTCACTTTGATCTGCAGCTTCTGATGCACCCTAAGAAGTGGAAATCACAACCACTGCAATTTTTAATCCAAATGCTGTTTGCAAATCATTAGTTTATTCCCATCAGGGTCTTTTACTACAAACCATTTTTGATCTTGAATTTCGGTTACTATATCTACACCGAGCTCCTTTATATAGTTGAAAGAGGTTTGCAGATCATCGGTTATAAGCATAAGAGCAGGTGTTGTAATTGGAGGAGCCCCTTCAGGCTCTAAACCTCCCCACATGGGCATGGTGTCCAGAATGATCCCAGTGCTTCCTTGCATAGTTAACGGACATAAATGACCGTTTATAATCGAATGATCTGCTTCTTGGAGTCCTAGGACTTGGCAATACCAGTTACGGGCTTTTTCAATATCGTGTACGGGGATAAATACACTGCCAATCAAATTCTTAATGGGACTTGTTGCTGAAGAATTTACAATGGACTGTGCTTGTTCATGCATTTGAATCCCTCCAGAGAAGATGCTAGACCTTTATTTGTAATTTATGTATCTAATCTATTTAAAACATAGAATCATCCTATGTGCAAGTTGATTGTTATTTATCGATCAAATCCTAAATTTGTATGCAAAATACAGCTTTATTTAATGAAAGTCGCTGTAAATATTGACATTGAAAATGAGTTTATGTTATATAAAAAGAAGAATTAGCACTCATCTAAGAAGAGTGCTAATCACGATGTGCTGGATAAGAAGGTTATTTTGAAAGGAGATTTATTTATTCATGGCCAAAAAAGAGTTTAAAGCCGAATCGAAAAGATTGCTGGAAATGATGATTAACTCCATTTATACACAACGGGAAATATTCCTGCGTGAGCTGATTTCCAATGCAAGTGATGCGATTGATAAGATCTATTACAAAGCATTAGCTGATGAAGGCCTGGTCTTCAATAAAGAGGATTATTATATTAAAGTGACCGCCGATAAGGCGAACAGAACCTTGACGATTTCCGATACAGGTATCGGGATGACACAAGAGGAGCTGGAGAATAACTTAGGTACAATCGCGAAGAGTGGATCTCTTGCTTTTAAGAAAGAGAACGAAGCTAAAGATGGCCACAACATCATCGGGCAGTTCGGGGTGGGCTTCTACGCTGCGTTTATGGTGGCTGATGACGTTATAGTGATCAGTAAGGCATTAGGCAGTGACGAGGCCTTTAAATGGGAGTCTAAGGGCGCTGAGGGCTATACCATCGAGACTGTCGAGAAGGATTCTGTCGGCACTGATGTGATTTTGAAGATTAAAGAGAATACGGAAGAAGATCAATATGATGAATATTTGGAAGAATACCGCCTGAAATCCATCATTAAAAAATACTCCGACTTCATTCGTTTCCCAATTAAAATGGACGTGAAGGAGCAAAAGCCAAAAGAAGGCACGGAGAACGAGTTCGAAGAAGTTATTCAAGAACAAACCGTAAACAGCATGGTGCCTATCTGGCGCAAGAACAAAAGCGAGCTGACTACAGAAGACTATGATAACTTCTATGCAGAGAAACGTTACGGCTTCGATAAGCCGCTTAAACATATTCATATCAGTGCTGATGGTGCTGTAGTGTACAATGCAATCCTGTTCATTCCAGAAAATACGCCGTTTGACTATTACACAAAGGAATATGAAAAAGGTCTTGAGCTCTATTCCAATGGTGTGCTGATTATGAACAAATGTGCGGATCTGCTGCCTGATTACTTCAGCTTTGTAAAAGGTATGGTGGACTCAGAGGATCTTTCCTTGAACATTTCCAGAGAGATGCTCCAGCATGACCGTCAGCTGACTCTGATCGCTAAGAACATTAAGAATAAAGTGAAAAGCCAACTGCAAAGCCTGCTGAAGGATGAAAGAGAGAAATATGAGCAGTTCTATAATGCTTTTGGCAGACAGCTTAAGTTTGGTGTCTATAACGATTATGGGATGCACAAAGACACCCTTCAAGATTTGTTGATGTTCTACTCCTCTAAGGAGAAGAAGCTGGTTACGCTGGACGAATACGTCTCAAGAATGCCAGAAGATCAGAAATATATCTACTATGCTTCCGGAGAGTCGATCGACAGAATCGAGAAGCTCCCGCAAACCGAGCTTGTATCGGATAAAGGGTATGAAATTCTCTACTTCACTGATGATATTGATGAATTTGCGATCAAGATGATTCAGTCTTATAAGGAAAAAGAATTTAAATCCGTATCCAGCGGAGATCTGGGGATCGAAGCCGACGAAGCGGACAAGCCAACGGAAGCGGAAGAGAACGAAAACAAGGAGCTTTTTGAAGCGATGAAGGACATCCTGTCCGGCAAAGTGAAAAATGTCAAAGCTTCCAAACGTTTAAAGACTCATCCGGTATGTCTCTCTGCTGAAGGTGAACTGACAATCGAGATGGAAAAAATCCTGAAATCGATGCCGAATGGCCAAGAGGTGCAAGCGGATAAGGTACTCGAAATCAACATCCATCACGAAGTGTTCCAGTCCTTGAAGGCGGCAGCAGAGAACGACAAAGAAAAGCTCGGTTTATACACGAACCTGCTGTACAACCAAGCCCTGTTGATCGAAGGTCTACAGGTTAGTGATCCTGTTCAGTTCACCAATGATATTTGCAAAATCATGAAATAATATGAAGTACAGAGACCATCCAATTGTATTATGATTGGGTGGTCTTTTTTATTTCAGTATTTCATTTTGTTGTGCGAAAAAGGTAGTAATCAATTTCAGAGTCATTATTTGTGCAACCGCTGATCGAATAGATAATTTCACCTTGTGTGCTTTTTTTACTCGTCACTTCGGAGCAGGTATCGGTTCTGACTCCTGTGTTGCTTCCACCAAATGCATCATTAGAAGTATCATAGCTGTAATTAATCACGTTACCGTCAAATTTTAAATCCTTAAATATGGGATCGCCTTCATCTGTGTAACTTGTAACGCGTATATTGTCTGCTTTTTTGCTGGAGAGATTAGTTATAAATTTCTCGAATTTATCGAGGTTGTACACTTTTTCAAAAGAAACAATATCCCCTCTACTGATGGCTTCTTTGGAAGTATAGGGTTCACTTTTGGGAACAGAATTAACTTTATTATCGGAACAACCCCATACTCCTGCTAGTAAAAGAACAGAGAGTGTAAGCAAATTTACTTTTTTCACTGAGGGACCTCCTTGTAACGTATTTATATAAAAGACGGAGATTAACTGGAAAAGTTACAGAGAGCTTGATGTTTCACATTGACAATAAACAACAAATTGAGTATTATTTTCTCTAACTTGAATATGTAAAAGCAAAGAAGAGAAAGAGTACCACGGCAATTCTTTCAACAGAGAGCTCCGGTCGCTGAAAAGGAGTAAAGAAAACCCTTGGGAATATGGTCTCAGAGCTGCGCATCGAAACCTTATGGGTTGTAGGCTGCGCCGGAACCTGCATCCGTTACAGTGCTAGGGTATAAACGTTAATTAACGTCGTACCTGAAGAGGTAAATGTCATGAGGCATTTATAAAATTAGGTGGTAACACGTGAGTAGAACTCTCGTCCTTTGTGGATGGGAGTTTTTTGTTGTCTAAAAAAAGGAGGAGAAGGTTAATGAGTAATGTGTTTATAGGTGGCGCTTGGCCGTATGCGAATGGATCTTTACATCTGGGGAGATTATCAAGTGTGTTGCCTGGGGATGTGCTGGCACGATATTTTCGCTCCAAAGGGGATAACGTATTATATGTATCAGGCAGTGATTGCCATGGCACACCCGTAGCAGTTCAGGCTGCGAATGAAGGGATTACGCCGGGAGCTTTTGCAAGCAGATATCATGAAGAGTTTCTGAAGTGTTTTGAACAGCTGGGATTTAGTTATGATCTATATACTCGAACGGATCAACAGCAGCATCATAAGGTTGTGCAAGCGTTGTTTACAAAGCTGCTAGAGAATGGTCATTTATAAAAAAAAACCATTGCTCAATGTTACTGCGAGGTGGATCAGCGCTTTTTGCCAGACAGATATGTGGAAGGGACTTGTCCGGTATGTGGTGAGCGGGCGCGAGGGGATCAATGTGATTATTGTTCTACGATTCTAGATCCTGCCGATTTGTTAGACAGAGTCTGCAAATTATGTGGGAATACACCAACAGAAAGGCCGACAGAACATTATTATCTTAGCTTATCTAATTTTCAGTCTGAATTAACGGAATATGTAGAGGAAGCACAATTTTGGAGAGAAAACGCTATAAAACTGACCAAACGTTATTTACAAGAAGAGCTGCAGGACCGCGCGGTAACAAGAGACTTGTCTTGGGGTGTAGATGTTCCTGTGGCTGGATTTGAAGATAAAAAAATTTATGTTTGGATTGAGGCGGTAAGTGGTTATTTATCAGCCAGTAAGCAGTGGGCTGCACAGTCCGGAGGAAACTGGGAGGATTTTTGGTTAGAGGAAAAAGGGGCGATTACCGCTTATTATGTGCATGGTAAAGACAATATTCCTTTTCACACTTTAATATGGCCGGCTGTGTTATTAGGAGCAGGAGGTCTGCATTTACCGGACAGGATTATATCTAGCGAATATTTAACCCTTGAAGGGCAGAAATTCTCCACTAGCCGAAATTGGGCGGTCTGGGTACCTGATATTTTAGAGCGGTATCAGCCAGATTCTATTCGTTATTTCTTAATTGCCAATGGACCTGAGAAGCGGGACACGGATTTTTCCTGGAGAGAGTTTATTTATAGCCATAATGGAGAGCTGCTTGGAGCATTTGGTAACTTTGTGAACCGTTCATTGGCTTTTATAGATAAGTTTTATGAAGGGAAAGTGCCAAATGGGCAATTAGATAAGGGGTGGAAGGACAATATTGACCTCTTGTATCTGGAATCAGGACGGCTTATTGAGGCTGGGAATCTAAAAGATGCGCTGGAGTTTATTTTTTCTTATGTGCGCAAGGCAAACCAGTATTTCGATCTGCAAAAACCATGGATACAGATAAAAGAGGATCAGGTTTCTTGTGATTCTGCAATATACACATGTGTGCAGATTATTGCGAACTTAGCGAATTTGTTGCATCCGTTTCTACCGTTCTCTTGTGACAAGATCAGGGGGTTCCTGTCGTTAGAACTACCGAATTGGCAGCCTTGCTCGGTGCACCCTTACCAACAGGTTACTGATTTACAATTATTGTTTGAACGAATTGATATTAGCCGTATTAAAGAAGAAGAGGATAGGCTAGATCAACAGCAAGTGAATAAATAGAGCTGGTATTTATCCATTCCTGAAGCTTTCAATAAACTTGGAAGCCAATGATGATAAGTATTTATCCTTAATCCAGACGGCGGCGACCCGCGTGCGTAGTGATTCACTACTGATTTCTTTATAGATCAAATTATGGTTACTCGTTAATTCGAAAGCGGATTTGGGGATGATTCCGATGCCAAGACCAGCGTTTGCCCAGAGCAATGTTGTTCTAGCATCATCATTCATACAGAAAATCAGCGGATCAAAGCCGTTCTCAAGACATGTTTCCCGGATAAGCTGCTCAAAACGGCGGTAGATAATAAGTGGCTTATCCTTTAGCTCACCGATCTCAATAAAGGTTTCATCCGTTTTCCAGTCATACTCAGGTGTCATTACGGCAATCATAGGTTCAGCTTGTGTGTAAAGACATTCTAAATTTGTACCATTAAAGGGTGTCCTAACAATTCCGACTTCGACAATACCTTTATTCAGGAGGTCAATGATTCTAAAGGTATTTCCTTCATGAATCTCAAATTTCACACCTTTATACGTTTTGTGGAACTCACATAGCCGATCTTGAAGCAACGTAGCTCCAGAGGAGGAAACTGTACCAATGGCTAGGGTTCCTTTTAAACCTTTGACAAAATCAGTGAGCTCACGGGCAGTGGAATCTGCCAGCTCCAGGATTTGTTGGGCACGGTCCCGCAATATGGCTCCAGCTTCAGTGAGCTGCACGCTGCGTGGACCCCGTTCCACTAGCTTTACACCGAGTTCTTCCTCTAGGAGCTTTAGCTGCTGGCTCAGCGGAGGCTGGGCCATTTGCAGTTTTTTGGCTGCAGATGTAATCTGTCCTTCCTCAGCTATCGCCATAAAATATTTAAGTTGTCTAATATCCATATAAAAATCCTCCGAACTTGAGATATGCTAATCGTATGGGAGCGATACGAATCCAATATTATTAATATGTGAGTAGATATGCCATAATCATAACTGTTCTTATACATATTTCAAGTGGTTAAATACTTCTTATGTTGGGTGTGGATGAATTTGTTCAAAATTGCAGTATATTTAAAGCCGTACAAAAAAGAAGCGATCATTGGACCGATCTTCAAACTGATGGAAGCGATTCTGGAGCTGATTTTGCCTACCATTGTCGCATTGATCATCAACAACGGGGTTGGTAATCATGACAGCGCCTATGTTTACCGCATGGGTGGCCTAATGGTGCTGATGTCACTGCTTGGCTTCGGCTGCTCCATGGTATGCCAATACTATGCAGCCCGGGCTTCACAGGGATTCGGTACGACACTACGCAATAAGATGTTTAGACATATCACCTCTTTGTCGTATGCTGAGCTGGATACCTTAGGTACACCTACACTGATTAATCGGATTACCAATGACGTAAACCAGCTGCAAATTGCTGTGGCTATGCTAATTCGTCTAGTTATTCGTGCACCGTTTATCTGTATCGGGGCTATCCTAATGTCCATGATTTTGGATTTTAGATTATCGCTGATTCTAATTGCGGCAACACCGATTTTTGGCATTATTTTATATTTTATTATCACCCGTAGTGCTCCTTTGTACCGAAAATACCAGCAGAAGCTGGATGCCCTTGCGCTCGTACTGAGTGAGAATTTATCGGGGATTCGAGTGATTCGTGCTTTTGCCAAAAGACGTACAGAAAAAGAACGTTTTGATGCTTCATCCGATGATTTGACTACTACAGCGATCCGGGTTTCGCGGATTTCTGCTTTGCTTGGGCCGATGACTACACTTGTAGTAAATGCGGCGATCATTGCTATTTTGTGGGTAGGCGGAATTCATATCGATGGGGGCCGATTGTCTCAAGGGGAGATCATTGCCTTCATCAATTACATCACTCAAATCTTGCTGGCGCTGATAGTGGTCTCCAACTTGGTCATTATTTTTACCAAAGCCTCATCCTCAGCTAATCGTGTAAATGAAGTGCTGGGTGTTAAGGTCTCCGTGTCTGAGGAAGGAAATGCTGTGATTGCTGAACCTGACCATGCTGCCCCTGCTATACAATTCGATCACGTATCCTTTGGGTATAATACGACAGGTGAATCGGCATTAGAGGATATATCTCTAGTAATTAATCGCGGAGAGACCGTGGGCCTGATTGGCAGTACGGGTTCAGGTAAGTCTACTTTTGTGAATTTGATCCCTCGTTTTTATGATGCGGTGCAAGGTGAAGTAAAAGTGGATGGTGTGAATGTCCGAGATTATAAGCTGCAGCAGCTTCGTGAGAAGATCGGGATTGTACCGCAGAAAGCTGTGCTGTTTACAGGAACGATTGCTGAGAATATACGTTGGGGCAAGGAAGATGCAACTGAGGAAGAAATCATGCAGGCAGCCTCTATTGCTCAAGCGGAGGAGTTTATACGTAAATTACCCGAAGGGTTGAATACGCAAGTATCTCGTGGGGGATTAAATTTATCCGGTGGACAAAAGCAGCGCTTAACCATAGCTCGTGCAGTAGTAGGAAAGCCATCGATTCTTATTTTGGATGACTCCTCCAGTGCGCTGGATTTCTCCACAGATGCGGCACTTCGAAAGGCTCTCAAAGAGAGCAGCCAGGAAATGACCGTACTCCTTGTCTCGCAGAGGGTAAGCACTGTAAGGCAAGCGGATAAAATAATGGTATTTGAGGAAGGGCGGATCGCCGGTGTCGGAACCCATGAGGAGCTGATGCGTGGTTGTGAAGAGTATAAAGAAATCTGCCTGTCCCAGCTATCAAGTGAGGAGTCGGGCCAATGAACAAAAATAACATTTGGAAAAGACTTATTGTATACACAGGGCATTATAAAAAAATAGCTATAGGTGCAGTAATCTGCGCAATACTCAGTGTGATTGCCAGTCTAATTGGCCCGCTGTTCATCGGCAGCGCCATCGATTTTATGATCGGGCCGGGAGAGGTTGATTTTGACGCCGTACTTAGACTGCTTTTGATTCTGGCAGGGGTGTATATTGTCGGCAGCTTTTTCGGATGGCTTCTTACCTACCTGACTAATCGAATTGCCTATCGGACTGTATATGACTTACGGCGGGAGCTTTTTGATAAATTAAATGTTTTGCCGTTAAAATTTCACGATAACCACCCGCAAGGGGACAGCATCAGCCGGTTTGTTAATGACATGGATGCGGTCTCTGATGGACTGCTGCAAGGCTTCTCAACACTGCTCACGGGGATCATCACTATCGTGGGGGCAATTGTACTTATGTTGTACATTAGTCCTTTAATGACCCTAGTTGTTCTTCTGTCAGCACCCGTTACATTTTTTGTGGCAAGATTCATTACGATGCGCTCTCAGAAGATGTTTAAGGAGCAGGCTAAAATTCTGGGCGGTCTCAACGGATACGTGGAGGAAATGATTGGCGGACAAAAAGTGGTCACAGCTTATCATTATGAAGACCGTGCACTGACCCAGTTTGAAGAACGAAACGAGACTTTGTACCAGACTGGCGTGAAATCACAATTTTACGGTTCCTTGTCCAATCCGACAACACGGTTAGTAAATAATATTACCTTCTCTGTTATCGCGATGATCGGTAGTGTTATGGTGATTCGCGGGCTTGTGACGGTAGGGGATTTGTCCAGCTTTTTGATCTTCTCCAACTTGTTCGCTAAGCCGTTTAATGAAATTACAGGTGTGATTACGCAGCTTCAATCGGCAACGGCATCAGCGCAGCGGATCTTCGCCATTCTAGACCTCTCGCCTGAACCAGCGGATGCAACAGACGCCAAAATTATGAATACAAGCCAAGGGACGATTACCTTTGAAAAAGTATCCTTTGCTTATAATCCTGAACGTCCTCTGATTAATGATTTCAGTCTGGAAGTGAAACCAGGTACCCGGGTTGCAATTGTAGGGCAGACGGGAGCGGGGAAGACCACACTGGTTAATCTGCTTATGCGTTTTTATGATGTGGATAAGGGTTCCATCAAGATTGACGGCGTGGATATCAAGACGATTACCCGTGACAGTCTGCGGCGTAATTTCGGGATGGTGTTGCAGGACACCTGGCTTTTTGGCGGCACAATTAGAGAAAACATTGCCTACGGCAAACCTGAGGCTACCGAAGAAGAGGTCATCGCTGCTGCTAAGGCTGCAAATGCTCATAGCTTCATTAAACGCCTGCCTGAGGGATATGATACAAAGATCAGTGGCTCAGGAGATAATTTGTCGCAAGGACAAAAGCAGCTGCTTACCATAGCACGAGTGATGCTCGTAGATCCGCCTATGCTCATTTTGGATGAAGCCACCAGCAGTATTGATACGCTGACTGAGGTACGGATTCAGAAGGCTTTTCTAAAAATGATCGCTGGTCGGACCAGCTTTGTAATTGCTCACCGTTTGTCAACGATTCGAGAATCGGATCTCATTCTTTTCATGAAGGACGGAGACATTGTCGAAAGTGGCACGCATGACCAACTCCTAGCCAGCGGTGGATATTACGCCAGATTATATAACAGTCAGTTCGCATCAGCTTAGACTTTGCATTAAGAAAAAGAGCATTCAATCCCTAAATTGGGGGTGAATGCTTTTTTTGGTTGAGTTAGTTTTGTTTGGTTTGGTTTGGGTGTAGCCCGCCGTCACCAAAGATTTGCTTAGCGTTCGAAAGTAGTTAGCTCCTCGTCACCAAAGTCAGTCTGCTTAATGTTCCAAAGTAGCTATCTCATCGTCACTAAAGTAATTTGTTTACCGTTCCAAAGTAATTGTTTACCCTTACGGACCGTATTGCAGCTAAATTGTGTTTTTGGCGCCTTTTTTCGAGGTAACGGACTGCATAGCACTTATTCGGCTGAATTTGCAGGAAAAAGGAGTGGATATGGCACAATAGCTGCATCTGAGTCCGAACGATGTGTAAAAAGGCATGAATTTGCGAAATAAGGGCGCCTCGGTCCGATACATAGTAATGGCAGCCACCACCAAAGGTAGATTGCTTCTGATCCGGAGTAGATTGCTTAGAAAGTCGTTTGCTCAGTGTTCCAATGTAGTTAAATCATCGACAGTTTGCTTAGCGTTCCAATTTAGTTAGCTCATCGTCAGTCTGCTTAGCGTTCCAAGTAGTTAAATCATCGTCCCTAAAGTAGTTTGTTTAGCGTTCCAAAGTTAGCAATCTCATCGTCACCAAAGATTTGCTTAACGTTCGAAAGTAGTTAGCTCCTCGTCACCAAAGTCAGTCTGCTTAATGTTCCAAAGTAGCTATCTAATCGTCACTAAAGTTATTTGTTTACCGTTCCAAAGAAATTTTTTACCCTTACGGACCGTATTGCAGCTAAATGGTGTTTTTGGCGCCTTTTTTCGAGGTAACGGACTGCATAGCGCTTATCTAGCTGAAATTGCAGGAAAAAGGAGTGGATATGGCAAAATAGCTGCATCTGAGTCCGAACGGAGTGGAAAAAGGCATGAATTTGCGAAATAAGGGCGCCTCGGTCCGATACGTTGCAATGGCAGCCACCACCAAAGGTAGATTGCTTCTGTTCTGGAGTAGAATGCTTAGAAAGTCGTTTGCTTAGCGTTCCAAAGTAGTTAGCTCATCGTCACTAAAGTAATTTGTTTACCGTTCCAAAGTAGTTTGTTTAGCCTTGCGGACCGTATTGCAGCTAAATGATGTTTTTGGTGCCTTTTTTCAAAGTAACGGACTGCATAGCACTTATTCGCCTGATTTTGCAGCAAAAAGGAGCGGATATGGCACAATAGCTGCATCTGAGTCCGAACGGAGTGGAAAAGTGCGTGAATTTGCGAAATAAGGGCGCCTCGGTCCGATACGTAGCAATGGCAGCCACGACCAAAGGTAGATTGCTACTGTTCTGGAGTAGAATGCTTAGAAAGTAGTTTGCTCAGTGTTCCAATTTAGTTGGCTCATCGTCAGTCTGCTCAGTGTTCCAATGTAGTTAGCTCATCGTCAGTCTGCCTTAGCGTTCCAAAGCTGTCAGCCAACCGTCTCCAAAGTAGTTCGCTTAGCGTTCCAAAGTTAACTATCTCATCGTCACCCAAGTAGCTATCTCACCGTCCCCAAAGTAGTTTGTTTGTCCTTACGGACCGTGTTGCACTTAATCGTAATTTTATCCCACCCGTTAGAGGTGAAAATCTCAAAATAAAATATTTGCAAACGAATGAACTATCTGGACGGGCTAAACGTATTATAAGAAACGTATATTGAACACGACGAAGCTACAGTAAATATGGCATATTGAGAGTGTTATGAGATTGGAAGGGGAGTGGCAAGATGTTGACAATCAAACATTTTACCAAAAGCTATAAGGGTGGCAAGAAGGCAGTAAATGATCTGAATTTGGTGGTCGAAAAAGGTGACATCTACGGCTTTATCGGTCATAACGGTGCAGGGAAAACAACGACTATCCGAGCAGTGGTCGGAGTTTTAGATTTTGAGGAGGGGGATATCGAGATTGGTGGGTACTCCATTAAAAAAGATCCCTTAGCCTGCAAAGCGATTACTGCGTATATTCCAGATAATCCGGATTTATACGATCATCTGACGGGCATTCAGTACTTGAATTTTATTGGTGATCTTTTTAGCGTATCGAAAGCGGATCGGGAGTTACTGATAAAGAAATATAGCGATGAATTTGAGATTACCTCTAATCTGGGGGATTTGATCTCCGCGTATTCTCATGGTATGAAACAGAAACTCGCGATTATCTCTGCGCTTATTCATAAACCGAAGCTGCTAGTTCTGGATGAACCCTTTGTGGGACTTGATCCAAAAGCGGCACACACGCTCAAGAGAATTATGGCGGAGATTTGCAGCCAGGGCAGTGCGATCTTTTTTTCGACGCATGTACTGGACGTGGCCGAGAAGCTCTGCAATAAGATCGCCATTATCAAAGCGGGTGAATTGATCACTCATGGGAAAACAGAAGAGGTGAAGGGTGACAGCAGCCTTGAAGATGTGTTTTTGGAGTTGATAAAACATGATTAATATCTGGAGATTGACGAAAATTCAGCTGATCTCATCCTTTGGGTTAAATAAAGCTTTGCATACACGAGATATGAAAGAAAGACGAAAAATGCTTTTGCTGAGCATCGGTATCTTAATAGGGATAGTCATGATGGCAGTGGTTTCGTTTGGATATAGCTTCATGATAGCAGAGACCCTTGAACAGATAGGCCGTCCAGAGCTGCTGCTTGCGATTATGATGGCTGTTACATGCTTGATTGGATTTTTTACAACGATCTATAAGGCGAGTGGGGTATTATTTGGCTCCAAAGATTACGATCTCGTAATGTCGCTGCCTATCAAAACGAGCCATATCGTAGCAAGCCGTGTAGTTCAGCTCTACGTGCTGAATATACTGTTCTCATTGATGGTGATGGTGCCAGCAGGTGTAGTTTATGCTATAAAGGTAAATCCGGCAGTAGTGTATTATTTATTTTTCATGATAACGCTGCTATTTATCCCATTAGTGCCGATCATTGCTGCAACGATTATTGGGGCATTGATTAGTTGGATCTCCTCACGGTTTAAAGGAAGTCGTTTAATAAGTCTCATTCTGACTTTTGCCGTAATCATTGTTATTATTTTAGGTTCAGGCCAAATGAATGGGAATGACCCGCAGTTAATTGCGGATATGAGCACACAAATTGCCGATCAAATCTTTAACTTATATCCTTTGACGGTCATGTATGTAGATGCTGTCTGCTCGTATCAGGTAGCTCCATTACTATTATTTATAGGAATTTCATTACTTTCTTTTATGCTGTTTACCCTTATTCTTGGCAGCAAATATAAAGCAATACACACAGGCCTTACGACTTCTTACTCAAAGAATAAGTATCAAATGAGGTCACTTGCAGTCTCTTCACCGCTTTACACATTGTATAAAAAAGAGCTGCGCCGCTATTTCAGTTCTTCTATATATGTGCTAAATACAAGTATTGGTATGGTAATGCTACTTGTCATGGCGATCACCTTACTGTTTGTTAGCTCAGAGCAATTAGGAAAGATTATTGAGATACCAGAACTCTCTAATTATCTAAGCAGATTGGCGCCACTATTTGTTTCCTTCTTTGTAGCATTAAGCTGTACGACCTCGAGTTCGATTTCGCTTGAAGGTAACCATATTTGGATTTTAAAAAGCGCTCCCGTTCCGACAAAAACTATATTATTAAGTAAAATCGCAGTGAATCTCACCATTACTGTGCCGATTGTGATTGTTAGTAGTGTGCTTCTTATGATTTCTCTGGGCACTGGCTGGATGGAGAGCTTGTTATTGCTAATAATCCCCGTCCTATACGCTTGTCTTACCGCAATGGTAGGTGTGATCGTAAACTTGAAGCTTCCTAAACTAGAGTGGACCAATGAAGTCTCTGTAATTAAACAAAGTGCTTCAGTCCTTGTAGCGATGATTATAGGATTTATCAGCTTGCTGATTCCATTTGGTTTGAGTTTTCTTTTATCTGATCTAAATGGTAATCTCGTTATGTTAGGGATTGGTGTGGTGATATTAGTGGCGTGTGGAGTGATGTATAGATACATCCAGTCCACAGGAGAATTTTTATTTCGGGCTCTTTAAAAAAATAGGGCATTCCAAAAGCCGAAATTGGCTGCTGGGATGCCCTTTTTATGTGCAAGATTTATTTTCGTGAAAAATCCCTAAGTTCTACCGTCGCACTTGTTGTTCTTGTTGTTCTTGTCGCTCATTAGCTAACTGTTCAATTCCGCCCACCATTATTTTTAGACCTGTATAGAACATCTTATCGGAGCCAATTTCATTAAAAATATTGTTTTCGTACATTCGTTTTATAACATTAGGTCCATCCCCGGATAAGTGCTCAAGCGATTGTTTAAAAACCACTCTAGCATCTCCATTAGGTTCATTTTTCATGGCTAAGTCTATTCGATCCTGCTCATATTTGTCCAATTCGAATGAGATTACATAGTTTAACACGCATGCAATCAAGGAGAATTTATCACTATCGCTTAAAGGAAGATGATCCACGATCTGAAGCAAAGTATTCAGTAAAGATAGATAATTAGGTTCAGAAGGCAAGGTTCTCATCATCAGCTGAGCCGAGCAAGGATACTTATGTAAAACCCCACGAATTCGGTCCACAAAATTAAATAACTGTTCTTGCCAAGTACCTTCGAGATTCGCAGTTTCGAGGGCTTCTTTGGCGACCTCATTAGCAAGCGTCTGGAAAATGCTCTGTTTACTCTTAAAATGCCAATACAGAGAGGCGGCTTGTATTTTTAGTAGTTCTGCTAATTTACGCATACTAAATGCCTCTATGCCGATATCATCCAACAGCACCCAAGAAGCTTTTATTATATCTTGTTCAGTGATTTGCAGATTTTTGATTCTCATCGAAACGACCTCCTGTTACTGTCTTTCTTTATCATAAGCGAAGATGAATGGCTGGTCTACCATCGTTAGATTACTGCTTTATCTTACACTGTTAGATATTTATATTTACAAGTGAATAAACGGATGCTATATTAATCTTACACTGTTAGTTTAAAGGTGCGATTTTTAAAAAAAGGAGGCAGCAGTTAGCAATTTTATTAGTAAAAATTAAAAAGGATGTGTATAGACCCATGAGTAATCTTCAAGTGGAACAATCCCAACCAGTCACCAAAGAATTTTCTATAAAAGCAATACTTCCCGTAATACTGGCACTTATAACAGGAATGCTGCTGGTTATGCTCGACAGTACAATTATGAATGTAGCGATCCCGCAGCTTGAAAAAACCTTTGATACCAGCCTAAAAACAATACAGTGGGCCATTACGGGTTATACGCTGGCTTTATCCGTAATTATCCCATTGGCCGGTTGGTTCTCGGATAAGTTTACTGCCAAACGTGTTTTTTTAGCTTCGATCGTATTGTTTACCATAGGTTCTTTATTATGCTCTATGGCACAATCCACAACAGAGCTGATAATCTTTCGTATTTTGCAGGGATTAGGCGGAGGGATGATTGCTCCAATTGGTATGGCTATGTCATTCAAAATCGCACCTCCCGATAAAAGAGGTTCAATCATGGGATTGCTTGGACTACCGATGTTAATTGCGCCTGTTCTTGGTCCTGTACTGTCAGGATGGCTGTTGGAATATGCCAGTTGGCACTGGATTTTTCTGATTAATGTTCCAATTGGCATTATTGCAATGATTGTTGGAGTGAAATTTCTTCCGGTAATAGAGAAGGGGAATAAAGCTAAATTGGATATTTGGGGTGTGATTTTATCACCGCTCGCCTTCTCCAGCTTGGTATTTGGGGTGCATAGAGGGGGAGTAGATGGCTGGGGGGATCGTATAACGATTATATCTCTTGCGTTCAGCTTCATTGCTTTAGCCTTGTTTATTTTCGTGGAATTGCGCCAAAAAGAACCGTTATTGGAACTTCGCTCTTTTCGATCTCTAGAATTTAGTAAAGGTATGATTTTGACCTGGATTAATCAGTTCGCCTTATTTGGTTCGATTCTGTTAATTCCAATTTTTTTGCAGCAGGTCAGAGGTTTTTCTTCCTTTGAATCGGGGCTTTTAGTAATTCCCCAAGCATTAATATCCTTTGCTGGCATGATTATTGGAGGAAAGTTATTTGATAAGTATGGAGCTCGGCCCGTTGTGTTCTCTGGACTTGTGCTGCTGTCCACCGGACTCTTTCTCTTGTCACGTTTACAAAATGATACAAGTGTATACGTTATGATCAGTTATTTTGCCATTATGGGGCTTGGCCAAGGATTAACTACTATGCAGCTCGGTACACATGTGCTTAAGGCCGCTCCGAAGGATCTGATCAGCCGTGTTACCCCACTTACTGCCTCTGCGCAACAAATTGTGGGTTCCTTTGCTGTCGCTATAATGTCGGGCTTATTGACTTCCAATATAGCTACACATATGAGTCAAGGGAATCAGAAACTACCCTCAGCGGCTATGGTTGCAGGATTCCACGACACGTTCCTAGTTTCATTGGGCTTGGCGCTGTGTGGTGTGGTTCTTAGTCTCTTTTTGCGTAATCCGAAGAGCTGATCCTATCGTACTCTACCAATATTTTAGCGATGTTTATTGATTGTATCCTTGGTATAATTCAAAGATTGATAACCAAGGGGGAATCTCTTAACCCGTGAAAAATATATTTGCTAGATTTACTATAATAACCCTCGCTGTCGTGCTAGCCGCCGGAGTATTTATTCAGCATATATCGGCCGATAACGGGGTTCCTTTTGACGATATAAACACTAGTTATGCAAAAAAAGAAATCATAGATTTATATAACCGGAATATATTAACTGGCACCTCGAATACTAAATTTTCACCTACTCAATCGATTACTAGAGCTGAATTTATAACAGTTCTTGATCGACTGTTGAGGCTTGATCCAGCGTTGAGTCCGGTATCTCCTTATACCGACGTAGCCAAAAGCGCTTGGTATTACGGCTGGATCCAGGCTGCGGTTCAGCTTGAACTGGCGAACGGCACTTCGGCAACTACTTTTGCACCCGCAAAAGCAGTCACTCGGCAGGAAGCGGCTGTGTGGATAGCCAAAGCTCTAAAGCAAACAAACACTGCAACTGCCGCACAAACTAATTTTAAGGATCGGCAACAAATTGCTAGCTGGGCAAGTGCTGCTGTTGCTAAGGTTAATGATCGCGGATTAATGAAGGGCGATAATAGCGGGAATTTTCGGCCCACTGACCCGATAACCAGGCAAGAGACGGCAGTGTTGATGGATCGGGTGCTGCAACATACAAGCTGGGCGGCAGAGCTGGAAAGTAATCCGGACAAACGTATTGTTATAGGCTGGCAGTATGGTCTCACGACGGCACAATTTGAGAATCATGTTCTGCAATCGAACGTCAACACATTATCACCACGTTGGTATTATGTTGGGAAAACAGGGGCAGTAACGGATTCGACAGACGCCTCACTGGTAACTTGGGCAAAAAAGAATAAAAAGCAAGTCTGGGCGATGGTTGGCAATCGATCGGATCAAGAAGCGACGCATCAGATGCTGTTGAGTACAACCGCAAGGAATACGGCAGTTAATCAGTTAGCTGCTTTAGTGAGTAAATATGGATTAGATGGACTAAATATAGATTTTGAAAATGTAGCGGCCGAAGATCGTGTGTATTTGACTTCGTTTATTACTTTATTAGCCGAGAAAATGCATTCGCTCGATGTTATCCTGTCGATGGATGTATCTCCTGATCTTGGAACGGATTGGACAGAAGCTTTTGACTATGCTGCCCTAGGCAAGCAAGTGAATTATATGGTGATGATGGGTTATGATGAGCATTATGACGGGAGTCAAGTTCCGGGGTCCAATGCCTCGCTTTCTTATGATCAAAAGGCTGTGAATACAATCCTAAAAGTTGTACCTAGTCAAAAAGTTATATTGGCATTGCCCTTATATAATCGGGATTGGACATTGAACCAGAAGGGGACGGTTTTATCCTCTCAATATATTACGCTTCCGGAGCAAAATCAGATTATCAGCAGCTATGCATCGAGACCCGTGTGGAATCCTTCGCTGGGACAATATGTCGCGGGCTACTCGAAACAAGCTATAAAACATACGATCTGGATTGAGGATGGGCGTTCATTAATAACAAAATACAACTTAGCGGTTACTAAAAAACTTGCTGGAGTAGCTTATTGGTATATAGGCGGAGAAAGCTCTGATGTATGGTCCAGCTTAAGGAATGCAGAGAAATTTTACGATTATACTTTTTAAAAATATGAAAGACTGGATGCGAATAGCCGCTTAGCTATATTGCTGTCCAGTCTTTTTATTGGGTTACTAAGGCATAGCTGGTAGGATTAGATTGATTAAATCAGCCTCGCGTTACGTATTTTTTGAAGTTTTTCACGTTTAGAACTTTAACATTTTGAGCTAGAAGTTTCTTGTCGCTAACGACCCAAGTGTGATCTTTGGAGTTTTTTCTACGAATCGCAGCGAAGTTATACTTATTTCCTGCATAGATCTTAAAGCCCTGTGCAGCACAATCAGCACAAAACTTAACGCATTCACCTTTATTCCAATCTGGAAAGGAAATCTGCTGGAAGACATTTCGTTTTACGAGTAGGGTCGCACCCTGAACATTGGTTACCTGTTTATTTTCCATATGAAGATAACGAAGCAAAAGTAGCTTCTTATCAGTTAAATACATATAGTGAGCTCGTTTTCCAACGATATCAGCTTTAGTTTTATGGAGGGTGTTCATACTATCCGTTAAATAGTTGGCAGAGTAATAATCGTCGTCATCAAATTTAGCGATACAGCTATAATTCGCTAAGTGCACACCAAAATTCAGACAAAACCCCAGTGAACGATATTCAGGTAGTTTATAGATCCGTACATTTTTATGTTTTTTTGCAGCATGTATATAGTCTTCTATTTTCAAGCTATCATTATTAATGATCACGATAAGCTCTTTAGACTTGAAATTCTGTCGTTGATAGTTATCAAATATTGTTTTAATACAATCCATTCGTTTTGTACAAGTTAGAATAGACACAGCAGATGAAGTAGATTCAGCAGTTAATTTCATAACGAAATCTTTGGACGGCGTCCAACAAAATTCCTGTAGTTTTTAATATTCCGGATGATCTTATGGTTAGCTATTAGTGTACTATCACTGATGATCCATGTATGTTTTGAAGAGTTTTTTCTACGTATGGCAACGAAGTTATTTTTACTTGCAGAATAAACCTTATAACCTTTCTTTTTGCTTCTGCTGCAAAAGAGATCATCCTCACCTACGTTTTTATTAGGAAATTTCACATGATCGAATACTTTTCGTTTGAAGACGAGCGTAGCGCCAGGGAGATGGGTAACCATTCGGTGTTCATCATTTGCGAAACGAAGAATCAAAGTCTTTGAACCTAGTAAATACATATAGTGAGCCCGTTTTCCTAGGATATCAGCTTTAGTTCTTTTTAAGGTCAGAATACTTTCCGTCAAATAATAAGGGGCATAATAATCGTCGTCATCAAATTTGGCGATGGTATGATATTTGCATTTTGTTACGGCATAGTTTAAGCATGAACCGAGGGATTGCTGTTCAGGTTTACGATATATCTTAATATTTTTGTGTTTTTTAGCTAAGGTTTGGTAGGGGGGAAGTGGAATTTTATTATTATTGATAATAATGATAAGTTCTTTATTTGCATATCTTTGTCTGCTGAAATTTTGGAGTAGGTTGTTTAAATAATTATGGCGATTGGTACAGGTAATAATGGAAACACCTTGTTGCTTCGCTTTGTTGTGAGGTACAGCACTCATTTAACCAACCCCTCATATGCATTTTTGGGAAAAGTCTCATAATACGATATGTCCAAGTTAGGATAGAGTAACGGCATATCAACCTCTTAAAAGCAAAAATGGACTTGTTTAAAGAACACAAAACCCACAGTGATAGCTGTGGGTTTTGTAAGAGAGACAATTCATATGAAACGCTTTGGATGTTTGTTCAGAAATAAGATTCAATGATGGATACGCTATTCTCGATTCTCGCCTTACTCTGCGTTAAATAATCTTTGGTCCAATCATCTAGGTTAGACATATCAAAACTCCGGTACATCCCTGTATAAACAATAATCTCTCTTAATCGAAGAAAAAGAGGAATTAGCTTCAGCTCATTTTCTGAAATCCTGTTCTCTTTAACGTAGCCTTTCAGAAAATGCTCCATAAAACGCTGACATTGAAGCTGCCTGTCCTCCATACTATCATCCCCGTAAACGTAGACTAGATAATACAGTTGAATGGCGATATCTTCTACAAACCAGCTGTACTGAGCTTCATCAAAATCAAACAAAGTCAGCTTACCATTGTCGACCAAAAAGTTGCCTACATTGATATCCCCATGGATGAGACCATAGGTATTTATTTCAGCGTCGAGATGCTTTAGCCGATTCATAAGCGCCTTACAGCTTTCCAAAACGCCACTTTGGGATGGAGGAATAAACCTGGTTACATTCTGTAGGTAGTAGTTCTGATGCCACGCCTGTCTTTTGGACTGTGGTTTATAAGATTTTGCTAATCTGTGCATTTGTCCAGTGATCATGCCACACTGCTCATAGAGGTCTAGATCCTTCAGGCAGTCTGGGTAACCTATTCGTTTCCCTTGTGCTTTTTCAAAGGAAGATACCATAAAGCATGAATCACCAATCTCTATTTGCTCAACTAGATTACCCAGAAGAGAACCTACGGGTCTTGATACGGAAACGCCATGATCTGCCAGGTATAGAATCCATTCAAGTTCAGCCGTTAACAATTCCATACTGCGCAGCGAGCTATGAGTAAATCTTAGAATATATTGATGATTGCTAAGTTGATATTCATAAACAAAATTTTGAAATCCGCCAATGAAGCTTAGCTCATCTATGGGGATACCGTATTTCGTGCAGGCAGCACTTACAATCTGGTCATTAAATAAGGACTTAATCTTTTGTTCCAAGGGTTCTACTCCGTTCTACACTACAATGATTTTATCGAAATCGTTCTGGAGCTTTCCTGGACCTCAATAAGCAGCGGCCGTTCTTGTGGGTTGAGATTTGGGGCATGAATGGCCAGCATAAGTCTGCCCGTCAAATCACGAAACAACATTCCATGTCCGCCATCTTTGGCATAAAGAGGCTCAGGATCATGTTGCCAAGGTCCACTAATGTCACCGCTGACGGATCGGGTTATACCCATGGCATAACCACTAGCTCCACTGCTAGACCACAACATAAGCAGCTCACCACTGCTAGTCTGATGCATAAAAGGACCGTCAGTTACGTATTGCCCTTCTTTGCCGCCTACCGTCCAAGGAGCTTGTGAAGCCTGGAAAAGCAGCATAGGTTCGCCAATAGTAGCACTTAAATCCTCCTTCAGCCGAACGGCATACATTTCTCCATCCGTCACTTCAATCCATTCACGGCAAAAGATCATCCAAGGTTTGTCTTCTTTATCTACATATAACGTTCCGTCAAGGCACTCCCAAGAAGCAGGGGTAATCGGATGATTGCTGATAGGGAGATAAGGACCCTCAGGTGTTTCCGCGCTTAATATTTGTGTCCCCCGTGGAACGCCATGTCTTTTAAAAGAAGCGAACATATAATATTTTCCGTTGTAGCGATGAACCTCTGGTGCCCAGAAATGATGATCAGCCCAAAAATCAGCATCTGGACGAAAAGCAGCAATGGGCCCGGACCATTCCTGAAGATCTGAGCTGATATATACATCGAAGCCGTGAGGTGCGCCACTCCAAGCTGTTAGGCCATCTGTGCCAAATAAATAGTATTGACCAAGTTCAGGAACAGATAGGATATAGGGATCTCTAAAGTTAATATCAGATAATGTTTTCATTAAGGTGCCCCCAATTTACAAGCTATCATCTGCTTAATTTTACAATATCTTCTTTAGGCTTGGAAGCGTTACTTCATTTGCTCGCCTTGTAGCAAACGTATTTTCATTACTCCGGGTGTACAGCCGTAGTTTTTTCGGAAGACACGTATAAAATAATTAGTCTCCATGCCCAGCTGAAGCGCAATATCTTGAACGGGGATCTCCACATCCTCCGTCATTAATTGCAGCGCCCGCTCCAGCCGCAGATTCTGCAAATATTTATGCGGAGTGACCCCATATTCCTGCACGAATAAACGCTGGAAATGCTGCACAGAGTAGCCGACTGCTGCTGCAAGATTGGAGATCAGAAGCGGTTCTGTGTAATGCTCGTTGATCAGCCCGACGGCTGTAGTTAGGGCTTCATTTCGGACCGACTCGAAGGCTAGACGATTACCGGAGCCTTCTGAACTCTTGGCAGGGCGCAGCATTAAGAGCAGTCTATAGAGCGTGATAGACAACTCCTGCATCCACATCTCGTCCTGCCGATTGGGGGCAGGAGAATTCACCGTATGCCAGATTTGGCCGATTTCTTCCCAGCATTGTTCAAAACGATCCGTTCGATAAGGAACAGAAGGGAGCAGTTCAAGCGCTTCCAGCAATCCATGAGCTTGACTGCCTTGAAAGCCGATAAAGCCAACATGCCACGGTTCATGAGAGGTAGGATAATATTCATGGCCTCGATCGGGCGGGAAGGCAAAAGCCATCCCCGGTTCCAGTATGATTTCTGTGCCACTTTCCAGATCACGAAATAACCCGGTTCCGGTCCGGATTAAAAAGATTTGATACACAGGAAATCCTGCTGGGCGCACATGATGGAATTGGATATGGCGACCTACAGAGTAGGGGGATAGGGGCAACGTTCCAGAGTCGCGCGGTAATTCAATCAGAGAAAAAGGCAGCAGGTTTATCACCTCATCTTCATTTTGTGCTATCACTTCGAGACTATATTCCTACTGATTGAAATGAATTTTCTTATATTATAAATAGTATAAATGATGATTACTGAATAAGATAGCTTACGCTTCTAGCCTATCATCAGAGAATAGTCCCATTCTATAAATGGGCAGAATTGAGAGGATGATCGTACACAATGAATAAAAAACATTCCCCGATAAGCAGTAAAGCTGGTGTCATGCTGCACGGTGCTGATTATAATCCTGAACAATGGCTGAAATATCCGGAAGTATTGCGTGAGGATATCCGATTAATGAAGCTGGCGGGCTGCAATGTCATGTCCGTAGGCATTTTCTCGTGGGTATCTCTTGAACCAGAAGAGGGTGTGTTCACTTTCGAATGGTTGGATGGTGTACTTGATTCTTTTGCAGAGAATGGGATTTACGCTATCTTGGCAACGCCAAGTGGTGCCCGCCCAGCATGGATGTCGCAAAAATATCCAGAAGTCTTAAGAGTGGAGCGTAACCGTGTTCACAATTTGCATGGCTTCCGTCATAACCATTGCTTTACCTCACCAGTGTACCGGGAGAAAACTGCAATTCTGAATGCAAAGTTAGCGGAACGGTACAGCCAGCATCCAGCCATTATCGGTTGGCATATTTCGAATGAGTTCGGTGGGGAGTGTCACTGCGAGCTCTGCCAGGATGCTTTTAGAGAATGGCTGAAAGTGAAATATAATAACAGTTTGGATGAGGTGAATCATGCTTGGTGGGCTACTTTTTGGAGCCATACCTACACTTCATGGTCACAGATTGAATCCCCAGCTCCACATGGTGAGACACAAGTACACGGCTTGAATCTTGACTGGCGGCGTTTTGTTAGTGAACGGACGATTGATTTCTGCCAGCACGAGATCAATACCGTTCGTCCTTATAATCCAGAGCTGCCAATCACGACGAATATGCATATGATCGATGGCATTGATTACCGCGAGCTGGCCAAAATCCTGGATGTGGTCTCATGGGACGCTTATCCAGACTGGCATTATACCGAAGACGGTGACGATACTAGATTGGCAGCATGGACGGCGATGCACTACGACTTAATGCGCTCTTTTAAAAAGAAACCGTTCCTGCTGATGGAAAGCACGCCATCCCTTACGAACTGGCAATCGGTCAGTAAGCTGAAACGTCCCGGAATGCACAAGCTGTCTTCCTTGCAAGCGGTAGCGCATGGTTCGGATTCTGTGCAGTATTTCCAATGGCGCAAAAGCCGCGGATCAAGTGAGAAGTTCCACGGTGCAGTTGTAGACCACAGTGGCCACTCCGAGACTCGAGTATTCCAAGATGTAGCGGAAGTAGGAAAGACGCTGGCGGGAATGACGGAAGTAGTGGGTACGTCCACTCCGGCGCAGACGGCGATTATTTTCGATTGGGACAACCGCTGGGCGATAAAGGATGCGCAAGGCATCCGTAATTCCGGATTACGTTATGAGGAGACGGTGCTACAGCATTATCGTGCACTTTGGGAGCTGGGCATTCCAGTTGATATTATAGGCTCTGGAGATGATCTGTCTGCCTACAAGCTGGTTGTTGCCCCTATGTTATATCTGATTAGTGAAGAGAATGGAAAGCGCATTGAGAAATATGTGGAGCAAGGCGGCACTTTCCTCGCAACCTATTGGTCAGGAGTAGTTAACGAAACGGATTTATGTCATCTGGGAGGATTCCCTGGTCCACTGCGCAGAACACTGGGGATTTGGGCAGAGGAGACAGAAGGGCTGCACAGCCGTGATCTGAACGGGTTAGTAATGGAGGTAGGTAATAAACTTAAGCTAAGCGGTGACTACGATGCGCATGAGATAGCCGAGCTGATTCATTTGGAAGGTGCAGAGGCTTTGGGGCATTATCGCAACGATTTCTATGCGGGCCGTCCAGCGCTTACAGTCAATCGTTTTGGTGAAGGAAATGCGTACCATCTTGCTACCCGTGTGAAAGACACTTCGTTCTATGTTGAGCTATACGCAGCGATCACATCTAAGGCAGGAATTACCCGTGCGATGGATAGTGAGCTTCCAGCAGGTGTGACTGCACAACTTCGCACAGATGGCGAAAGTGATTATGTTTTTGTGCAAAATTTCAGCGGCAGTCCGCAAACGGTAGAGCTGGATGGAGCGGAATACACAGACTTGGAAACAGGTCTTTCAGCTCCGGCCCTATTGAATCTAGCGGTGAATGGACTTGCGATGTTGAAGCGTAAAGCATTAGTATAATAAAAAGGCAGGACCTGAGTTTCAGGTTCTGCCTTTTTTTTGAATAGAATCAGTTCTTAACTCTTCCCATCATAATGGTGTTATACAATTTGCCGTCCGATAGAAGTTTATCTTTCTTTAAAATCCCTTCAATTTCAAAGCCAAGCTTTTGATATAGCTTAATAGCGTTGGTGTTCGTTTCCAGCACATTTAGGGTGATCTTTTGAATACCATTAGTGTCAGCCCAGGCAATCGATTCGGCGAGAAGATTTTTTCCAATACCATATCCCCAATAATCCTGCAGCACACATACTCCGAATTCTACTTTATGAGCAAATCTTTTTAAGGGATAACCTTCGCATCTGGAGAACGCAACGATTTGATTATCAACTACTGCGACTAGAAAAAGGTTATTATTTTTCTCAGAATCGGCTTGAATAAGCTGTTCAAACCCTTTTTCGTCAATAAAGGCTTCGCCTGGTTCCCGATCTAAATTCTCGGTTTCTCCATCGATCCGCACCCTTAATTCAGATAACACTTTAGCATCATGAGAGGCCGCAGATCTAATGCTGTATTGGATTCCATTCACTGTAAATGTTTGAGGATTAATGATCATATGTCCTCCGTGACGATGGGTGATGTTAGAATTATTGCTTCGATGCCCTCAATGATCCGAGTGAAATAGGCTGCTTCATGAGGCACAAAATGAGTCCGATCCACACTTTGTTGAATGTTGATTTTTTGTCCGTTTGAATCCACTTTGAAACCATTGATTTGTAGACTATGTATTTCTCCCTGCCAAAAGCTTCGGAAGTCGGCAAACTTTGTGATAACTATTCCTGCGACCTCTTCTTCTTGCAGCTTAAAATCGTCCAGAGGATAAGGATTGTTATAAACAAAAACATGCGCTCGTTCTTTATCGATAAGATTTTCTTTGATCATACTGTAAGGAATCGTACCTAAGGGAATCAGTTCATCAAAAGCTAGCTCCAAACCGAGTTCTTCTTGAACCTCGCGAATCCCGTCCTCTACCGTTTCGTGTGTCAGCAAATGTCCAGCGGCCGTGATGTCCAGCAATCCTGCATAATCTTGTTTCTGCTCACTACGAAGCTGTAAATAAATATAGGGGATTTCTTGAGTTTTGCTTATAAACCAGCAGTGGAAGGTCTCGTGCCAATGTCCTAACCGATGTACTTCTGCCCGTGGAGCTGTACCGATTCGGTGACCCGCTTCATCAAATATAGTAAGTATCTCATTATGCATAGAAAAGCTCCTTTGTGAAAATATCTACTGCTTAAAGCCTATCATAAAAACGATCGAATTGCTTAATGTCCCCAAGTGATTTTTATTGACATCGTTAAGAAATATATGTATATTTTTGGATGTTAATCAAAGGAGGAGTTAAATGAATTTAGTAGCCATGAAGCGGGAAGACTTGGACACTTTAAGTGATGAAAGGTTAGGATGGGCCTGTATGGAGCCTACCTTTCAGCTGATTCGCGGAAAATCGCCATCGAACAAATCAGAAGTGATCTCGAAGCTCACAGAGGGGCAACAAGCCTTATGTATGTTCAGAGTGCTATATGGTCACAGCTGTAATTCCGAAGGGGAATATTATGCTTGGATTTCCTACATGCAAGACCTGCCAGGGTATTGGACAGGGGTGATAGGAGGCATACGATTTTTTGACGATTCACCCATGATTCTTTTGCTTCAGGAAACAAAGACATTTCTCGAGGAAAGAAATCATCGACTGGGTAAAGAGTGGGCGGATGCGGCCATCACGGATTTGGATCGAGACCCTCAGCTGTTAGAAGTAATTAGTGAGTTATTCGAACGATATAAGAACCTGACACCAAATACGCATAGAATTATCGGCAATTATATTCGCACTCATCCAGAGGAGTTTGTAGAAATAGGGTGTTCATAATTATGAATATGAAGAAACGTTATGTATTTCTCGTACTCATTTTTTTATTAATCGAAATCCCTGTAATCATTAATCTCTACCATAGTTATAATTCATTTGAGAATTTAGTGTTGGATCAAATCGATGAAACTGAAATCACCTCAATCGAGATTGAGAAATCTTTAGTGGATGAAAAGGTAGTGATTGAAGATCCGAAGGAAATTGAAAAGATCATTTATGCTTTTTCAGATGTAAGATTGAGAAGAAGTAGTGCTTTGGACAAATCTACGGAGACCTACTGGATAAGTATTATTGTAAATAACAGCTTGAGGTTTGGCATGAATCTTACGGATACTAACTTCCTGTATGTGACGGATCTTGATAAGAAGGACAAATACAGTTCGGGAAACTTTAGAATGACTAGTGATTTTGATGTGGATTCCATTGCAAGCTTATTTAAATGATGCAGAACGATCCACAACCACTGATACTGAGATTTTCGGACCCAGATGCCCCTATTTGCGAATTTATCGTCTTTTGAGCAGGTTTTCGGACTCCAGCGTCGCTATTGCTCATGAAAGAGCTTATAATTGGTGTTTTTTGCACCAATAGCGGCTATGAGGTCCGATAGCTATCCAAATAGCGGATAAAACGGTGTATAAGGTCAGCTGAGTCCTTTAGCTACTGCGTGTGCAGATCGGTCAGCTGAGTCCGATAGTGCTTCATATCCACACAAAAAATGGGTGCCCCTATGGGACACCCATTTTTTTGGATTATCTAGCCATCCATCCGCCATCCACATTAAGAACGTGACCGTTCAAGTAGTCAGATGCTGCGGAAGCCAAGAATACAGCAGGGCCTTTAACGTCATCAGGCGTTCCCCAACGTGCTGCAGGGATACGGTCTAAGATAGAGTCCGAACGACTTTGGTCGGCACGGATTGGAGCGGTATTTTCAGTAGCCATATAGCCTGGTGCAATTGCATTGATGTTCAGACCGGAGCCTGCCCATTCATTGGCAAAAGCTTTAGTAAGACCCGCAACCCCGTGTTTACTCGCAGTGTAACCAGGGACATTGATTCCGCCTTGATAGGAGAGCATGGAGGCGATGTTAATGATTTTGCCGGATCCTCTTTCCAGGAAGTGGCGGCCTGCGATTTGCGACAGAAGGAAAACTGTGTTCAGGTTCAAATTGATGACATCAAACCAGTCTTTTTCACTATGATCTTTTGCCGGTGCACGGCGGATCATTCCTGCGCAGTTTACGAGAATGTCAACATGTCCGGTCAGCTCTAGCGCTTGGTCAAAAGTGCTTTGCAGCTTGCTGTGATCACTTAAGTCAGATTCGATACTAACTGCTTTTACTCCAAAAGCTTTTGCTGCATTTACAGTTTCTTCACTCGAATTAAGGGAGACAGATGCAACGTCTGCACCGGCTTCTGCAAATGCAAGCGCGATTCCTTGTCCAAGACCTTGAGCTGCGCCTGTTACAATAGCTGTTTTACCTGCCAAGCTGAATAATGATGACATATAAATTACGCCCCTTTATTGTAAATGGATTGTTATTCCGGGTTTACCCGCATTCAATGGTAACGCCTGCACTGCGGAACTGATCTGCCGTTTCGGGGGAGAGCCCTTTGTCCGTCAGAATCACGTCAACTTCTTGTAGGGAAGCAAAGGTACGCAGTGCAGTATGGCCGAATTTATGATGATCTACAACCGCGAATACCTTACGGGCTGTAGATACAAGGGCTTGCTTGAACTCAATTAAATCTCCGGTATAAATGGAGAGCCCATGCTCTATATGAATAGCAGTCGATGAAAGGAATGCTTTTTGAATATTAAGCTTTTGTACATAGGAGACGGCTTCAGGACCAGCCAACATATTACGGACACGATAACCACCGGGAACGACCAGACGGATGTTATCTTTGGGAACCAGTTCGCTGATGATGTATACATCATTGGTGACTACCGTTAGTGGCATATTGTCCAGACGCCGAGCAATTTCAAGCGTAGTGCTACCGCCGTCAAGAGCGATAATATCGTCCGGTTCAATATGAGCAAGCGCACGCAAGGCAATCTCCGTCTTCTCGTCAGAGTATTTATCCAGCGGATCCTTGGAGGGCAAAATACCAAACTGGTCGCTTTGTGCCAGCACAGCTCCGCCATGTACACGTACGATCAGCCCTTGTTCCTCCAGCCTGCTTAAATCCTCGCGTATTGTTTTTCCAGTAACCTGAAGCTTATCGCTCAGTTCATTCACCGTTACATCTTTTTGGTTCAGCATAACTTCCATAATCATCTCGTGTCGTCGTATCGGGTTCATCCGCCTGCCTCATCTTTCCGTAGTTGATTTATCTCTATTGTAATTCTTTCATGGATACGGGGTCCATATCATCATATCTTTTATTATCGCCAGCCATACTCCAGATAAAAGTATAGTTATGAGTGCCGACACCACTGTGGATGGACCAGCTTGGAGAAATAACGGCTTGTTCGTTATGCATTACGATATGGCGGGTTTCGTCTGGTTCTCCCATCAGGTGGAACACAACGGAATCGTCCGGAAGATCAAAATAGAAATAGGCTTCCATCCGGCGTGGATGGGTATGTGCTGGCATTGTGTTCCACATGCTGCCTGGTTTCAGTTGGGTCATACCCATAACCAGTTGGGCACTTTGCACACCATTTGTGTGAATGAAGCGGTGGATTGTCCGCTCGTTAGAGTTCTCCAGACCACCCATCGCACCGGATTCAGAATCGGCCAGTGTGGTTTTGGTAGTAGGGTAGGACTGATGGGCAGGAGCAGAATTCAAATAGAATTTAGCAGGCTTGGAAGCGTCTGCACTTTTGAAGACTACATCTTTAGAGCCTTGACCTACATAAAGACATTCTTTGAAATCCACTTCATATTCTGTGCCATCTACAACCACGGAGCCTTTACCACCGACATTGATGATGCCCAGTTCACGGCGTTCCAAGAAATAAGTAACCCCAAGTTCTTTAAGGTCAGTAGTTAGCGCAACCTCTTCTTTTACAGGATTAGCTCCACCAACGATCATACGATCTTCATGGGTTAGGACAAGCTTTAGCTCATCAGGAGCAAAAATAACGGGAATGTGGAATTCCTTACGGAGGCGCTCAGTGTCAAATTGTTTTACTTCATTAGGATGGGATGCGAAACGTCTTTCCATTGAATGTTCAATCTCCTTTGTGTACATATTATCGTTCGTATAGGTACACTTTAGTCCATTTATGTTCATTTTACAAGTACTAATCTTTTTTATTTCGTTTATTTATGTTTATTTATTGGTTTTTCCAATTGCAAAATGAACGGAAAGTGTGCACAATAGAGCTATTATGCTCGATTTTCATGAATGACGGAAGATGATATAAAACTGAAATGATGGAGGTTGAAAAGTAATGCCGGGGTTGAAAAATATCCAGAGTACTTTTAAGGAACGTCAGCAAGAAATTATTTTTAATATAGCACTGGAAGCAGAGCAACGCCCTTTATTGGAAAGTGGACTCTGGTTCCATGATGATGTGCGAAATAACTTTTATTATGCTTCGTATCTTTTTGCAGCGGCTGTTGATGATTCTTTTGAGCTGCCTTTTGATCGTGAGCAAGCGAAACAGAAAGCACAGGATGTGCTGCTGGAGATCTTAATACTTCAGAACCGGCAGCCCGGCACGGAGTTATATGGTCATTGGCCGCTCGGTTTGAATCCGGTTCCGCGAGATGCGTCACCGCATGAGTTACCAGTGGAGCTTATGGGCAACCTGCTGGCGTATTTTTGCAAAAGATACGGAGGAGCATTAAATGCTCAACTTCGCATAGTTCTGAATACAGCGTTTGGACATATTTATCGCAGTGATTTCTACCGTAAGCCGGTGGTTACTTTTGGGCATCATGAAGCTAAATATACAGCTGCTAAGCTGATTTTTGGCACCCTGTTTGCGGATGAAATATTGCTTGAGGATGGCCGGCAGAGTCTGAAGGATACGCTGGCTTATATTCGTACTAAAGGGATGCCGGAATACGGCAGTCTACCGTGGTTTTGGCATTGGGTGCAGGCATTCACCTGCGCGTTGGAACTTGTCCCGCCTGAGGATACGGAGCTTACTACGAGCCTTAAAGAAATGCTTGACCATTTATGGAATGTACGAGCTGAATTCTATCTGCGTGGCGCTTGGGTTGGTGCGCATTCTAGAGGCTGGCCGCATGATGTTCCCGGCGATGCTAATGTACTTCATGATTATGTTCAGTTTGGAGATTTCCAGCTGCCTGAGAGGATGCCGCGCACTGAGTATGCCGGTTTATTATTCTATCAAGCATCCGATGAAATATTAGCCGCAGCTATGAATCGCCAGATACCAATGGAAGTAGGGAAGATTACTCAGAAGGTTGTCCCAACGGATCCACAGCCGCAGCCTTTGCTTCATTCCTATGCTTATATTACAGAGGAGTTTGCAGCAGGCGGGATGTGGGAGCGGGTTGAGGAATTCGATAATGAGCAGCTTCGCTGGGCTTTTTCGTTACCTGTGAGTGGAGAGGGAAGCGCAAATCAGCTGTATTTCTTCCATCCGGGACAAGGCTACAATGAGGGAGATCCCCGCCATCAAAGCCGTTATATGGAGGTTCTCTATCACAAGAATGTCATCATTTCTTTATTCCCAATCCCCCAGGGTGAGAAGAATACGATCATCGGTGTACTTCCCCAAGGGGAATGGAAACAAGAGCCGTATACATTGTACGGGCAAGTTGGTGAGACGTATTTTGTTATTTATTTATCTCACCCTTATCAGCTGCAGGAACGGTCCAGATTCATAGAGGTATCCGTCGCAGGGATGCCGGGCGGTGTGATCGTTGAAGCATTGGGCATTAAGAAAGCTGCCGAATGTGGTATTATTGGTTTAGAGGCTTTTGCCGCAGCTATGGCTCATAAAGAAAGGAATTTCGAAGTGGGAGAGGTATTAGCAGCGAATTATACCAACATGGATGGTGAAAGCTTAGTTTTGAGTATTAGTAGGGAGTTAGAATTACCGCAAGCTCAGCTTAATGGAATTCAGATCTCATTAGATCATTATTCAGTATAAAAAACACAATTACTGTGATAAATAGTAATCCGAGTCGGCCTTTTTGGCCGGCTTCTTTAATAAGGAGCTACATGAAAGGATGTGATGCCCCATTGCACAGCCCGCAATAGATACCTAAGTATCCGTAAACGTGATTTTGTCCAAAATACTTATAATTGGGGTGAGCGACGATTTATCTGGATAAACTAGACCTAACGATTTGGTAATTCAATCCTTCCTAAGCACATTTCCCTTTAGAATAGCGGTGTTAGGTTACTAAATAGTAATTAATTACATTAAACCCTATTTTTCTGAGAGACATTTGTCACAATAAAGGTTAATATCTAAGTGAGATAGAAATGATTGCGCTTACTTATTTTCTAATAAACCTAATCATAATGAATGCGAGGGATATAACAGTGATTGAAACTGAATTTCGTGTAGAAAATGACTTTCTAGGCAGTAAACAGGTAGATAAGAACGCTTATTATGGGATTCAGACACTACGCGCAGTCGAGAACTTTCCTATTACGGGCTATCGGGTTCACAAAGAGTTAATCAAAGCGATGGGGATTGTAAAAAAAGCCGCTGCGCTTGCAAATATGGAAGTTGGCCGTCTCTATCGAGGGCTTGGAGAAGTTGTAGTGAAAGCAGCAGAAGAAATCATCGAGGGTCAGTGGCATGAGCAATTTATTGTAGATCCTATTCAGGGTGGTGCGGGTACCTCGTTAAATATGAATGCGAATGAGGTTATTGCTAACCGTGCCTTAGAACTGCTTGGCCATGAAAAAGGAGACTATCGTCACTTAAGTCCCAATTCACATGTAAATATGGCGCAGTCTACAAATGATGCGTTTCCGACAGCAATTCATATTGCCACACTTTCACTGCTGGAGCAGCTACTTGTAACGATGCACAGAATGCATGATGTGTTTGCGGTAAAAGCGGATGAATTCGATCCTGTGATAAAAATGGGTCGGACACATCTTCAAGATGCAGTGCCGATTCGTCTGGGTCAAGAATTCGAGGCTTATCGCAGAGTGCTTGAAAGAGATATCAAACGTATTGAGCATACACGCCATCATTTGTATGAAGTCAATATGGGAGCAACAGCAGTGGGTACAGGATTAAATGCTGATCCTCGTTATATTGAATTGGTGGTAGAGCACTTAGCTGAGATCAGTGAATTGCCGCTCGTAACGGCAGATCATCTCGTCGATGCCACCCAAAATACGGATGCCTATACAGAAGTGTCTGCTGCTCTAAAAGTGTGCATGATGAACATGTCCAAGATCGCTAATGATCTGCGGTTGATGGCCTCCGGTCCGCGGACTGGGTTTAATGAGATTTCATTGCCTGCACGCCAGCCTGGATCTTCAATTATGCCGGGCAAAGTTAATCCGGTTATGGCAGAGGTCATTAATCAGGTGGCTTTTCAAGTCATAGGGAACGATCATACGATCTGTCTGGCTTCCCAAGCGGGTCAACTGGAGCTGAATGTTATGGAGCCAGTGCTTGTGTTCAATCTTATTCAGTCCATCAGCATCATGAACAATTCCTTCCAAGTCTTCACAGACTTCTGTCTGGCTGGGATTGAAGCCAATAAGGAAAAGCTTGAGCGGGATGTGGAGCGGAGTGTCGGAATCATTACGGCTGTGAACCCGCATCTGGGGTATGAAGTGGTATCGCGGATCGCTAGAGAGGCGATTTTGACTGGGGAATCTGTACGGGAATTGTGCATTAAATATAATGTGCTGACCGAAGAAGAGCTTAATCTGATTCTGGACCCATACGAAATGACACACCCGGGAATTGCAGGAGCAGCTTTATTGCATAAAGAGTAGAATGTTCCGGAGGATCGAGCTTTTTGTTTGGAAAAAGCAAACCCCCGCCACCGTTTAGGGTGACAGGGGGAGATCCTAAATATGTTTTACTTATATGAATCTACTTCGCGATTGTCTGAAGTAGGTTCTTTTTTTACATTTCAGGCTTAAAAGAAAAATAAAGAACGTAACAGGCCGCGTTTTCTTGGCGGAGCCGTTAGCCTGGTAGAGGCAGTGGACTGGGAATTTTCATAAGAGGTGAGCGGTTTGCCGTTAGACACTTGCAACGGTTCTATGGATGCCGCGATTTGCTTGATCATTATTCGTAGGTCCTCAAGCTCCTCACGCTGCTGGAGCAGTTGGATCAATACTACTTCATCGGCTTTTTGATCGAGTGCACGTTCAACATTGTTGATGCGAGACAAGATATCCTTCATAGGCTCAGCAACTGTGTGCTGTAGTGGATTTTCCTGTTGTGATGTGGAAATTTGCTGCTCATTCGTGAGTGTGAGTTGTATACATTCCAAGGCCTCTCCGTGATTAATACGGTCTTTAATATGATTGAGCAGGTCGATTTGCTGCTCCGAGAAAACATAATGGCCAAATCGGTCTTTTGGAAAAAAATCAGGGAACATGGCAGCCCAACGTTTAATTGTGGTTAGACTAACTGACAGCAGCTCTGCGGCATCTTTTGTTTTTAGAATATCCATTTCGATTCCTCCAGTTCACGTAGTCATGTTATGAGTAATATTCGTTGTCCAGCAGCGGCTCCCTGCACGGTTGACAAAGGTAGTGCGTATTCGCTAAACAAAGTGTAATTACGAGCAATCTCACCCTTTTGGATTTCACTATCTTGCTTTTCCATTCCAAATTGAGTACAGATGAGCCTGCTCAGGGGTATAATTGCATTAGAGGTGAAGGCGATGAACAGGATTGAAGATGAGGAACAAATGACTGAGGAGCAATGGCAGGCTATTTTGCAAAACGATGTTGCTTATAACGACATATTTTTTTATGCGGTGAAGACTACAGGAATTTTTTGTCGACCCTCCTGCAAATCCAAAGCACCCAATCGGGAGAATGCGTGTGTTTTTCAGAATGCTGAACAAGCGCTGGCAGCCGGATTTCGTCCTTGCAAAAGATGTAAACCGACAGGTGAGCGTCTTCCTGATAAGGAATGGGTAGCTGTGGTGACGGAGTACATTGATCATAATTATATGGCCCCCCTCACCCTTGAAACGTTAGCTGAGGTATGTCATGGCAGTCCTTATCATTTACATCGAACCTTTAAGAAAGTAACAGGAATCACTCCTGTGGATTATATACAGCAAAAGAGAATCGCTAAGGCATCTGAGTATTTGCTTACTACAGAGCAGGCAGTTGCTGAGATTGCATTGCGCGTGGGTCTGCCCAATACATCGTATTTTATTACTTTATATAAGAAAAAAACAGGGTATACGCCCACACAGTTTCGTCAGCTTAACAAACAGAAAGTAACGTTGGCTTCTGATTTTAATTTGGAGGGACCGAATCATGGAGAATAAAACAAATGCTATTCTATACTGGACATTATTAACCGATAAGGACTGGAGTTTTTATATTGCAGCCACAGAGAAGGGTTTAAGTTATGTGGGTTCGCAGCAGCAACCCTTTGAGGAATTAAGCGAATGGGTTAGACGTCGTTTTCCGGGGAGTGAACTGGTGCAGAACGATGAGAAGATGGCGCCTTATTTGAGGGAGCTTAGTGAATATTTGCAAGGGAACCGGCAGAGCTTCGGCATTCCTTTTGATTATCAGGGAACTCCTTTTCAGCTTGCGGTATGGAAGGCGTTATGTGAAATTCCATATGGGCAAACCTGGTCCTATTCAGATATTGCTACACATATTCAAAAACCAGCTGCGGTACGCGCGGTAGGGACTGCCATTGGCGCGAATCCGATTCTGATTACGGTGCCCTGCCACCGGGTTATTGGAAAGAATGGGACATTAACAGGATACCGGGGTGGTTTGGATATGAAGACCAAGCTACTTCAGTTGGAGAGAGGAGAGTATACAGCAGATATATGAAAATAGAGTCCAATTACACCTCCCCAAAAACCTTGCTGAATAAAGGAACAGGTTATCTGTCAGGCTACAGTCATTCCTTAAATCCATATACGGGCTGCACTTATGGCTGTTCCTATTGTTATGTACGTCAGATGCCTGTCTCGCTGTTCCGAAAAGAGGAGTGGGGGACGTGGGTAGATGTTAAACAAGAAGCGGCTGCAATTTTACAAAAAGAACTGCACAAAGCGAAGGCGAAAGGTCCCGTCTCTATTTTTATGTCGTCAAGCACAGATCCCTATCAACCGGTAGAGCACAAGGAAGAGGTGACGAGATCTTTACTGGAGGTTATGGTTCAAGATCCGCCCGATTTCCTATTCGTGCAGACGCGTAGTCCGCTGGTTCGCAGAGATATAGATTTATTATTACGTTTAGAGGATAAGGTTCGTGTAAGTATAACTGTAGAAACAGACCGAGAAGATATTCGCCAAAAATTCACACCAAGCGCTCCTCCCATTGCTGCAAGACTGAAGACGTTACAGCTTCTACGTGAAGCTGGCATCCCCATTCAAGCTACTATAGCGCCAGTACTGCCAAGCAGTCCAACTTTTCCAGCAACCTTAAGGGCTTTGGTGGATAGAGTCTGTGTGGATGACTATTTTATGGGCGACGGCAGCGGCGGCAAACGCACACGGAGATTAGGGATTTATTCCCTATATGAAGAGCTGCAACTGGAAGATTGGTATGATCCTGCAGCATATCGCAGAGTGTATGAAGGACTTGAGCAAGTTTTTTCCGAAGAGGAGCTATTCTTGAGCCAGAAGGGGTTCGAGCCTTAATCTGAAACATGGTATAATAAATGAGAGCATTCATACTTAGTATTTAATATACTTAATATCCGTAATAGCTTATTGGAGGATTAGTGTGGCAAAAGCAAAGGTGGCCAAGCGGCCCACAAGAGATGAATTTGTGCTTGAGGAGTTAGGTAATCAGTTAGTTGAAGCTAAGCAAGAAGGTTCTGAGATTTTATTGACCGTATGGGGAAAAGAAGAAGAGGTACGCGGCATGATCGTGGAAATGGATTCGCGAACCGGGAAAGTACACCTCAGTAACCATGAAGAAATCATAAAAGTTCCTTTTATGGATATCATGCAGGTTAATTATCCCAGAGATTAATGGGCACGGCAGCAACAGGAGGTCCTGAAAGCTATCATAGCTTTGGGGCCTCTTTGATCATAAAGGTAAGGAATAGAGGATATAGAAAGGGAGGTCAACAATGCAAGTAACCAAAACCAACGCGATGCGAATGCTGGATGCCAAAAAAATCGGCTATGAAGTGTTCGCCTATGACAATGAAGATGGACTAATCCATGGCACGGCGGTGGCTGAGAAGATTGGAAAGGCGGCAGAGACGGTTTTTAAAACGTTGGTCGCTCATAGCGGTGCAAATCTTTATGTATTTGTTATCCCAGTTGCCGAAGAGCTGGATCTCAAAAAGGCGGCCAAAGCCGCCGGAGAGAAAAAAATTGAGATGCTGCCAGTGAAGGATCTGCAGAAATGGACAGGGTATATCCGCGGTGGTTGTTCACCTGTTGGAATGAAAAAGCTGTACCCCACGTTCATTGAGAGCAGCGCAGAAGGGCTGGAAACGATGGCTGTCAGCGCTGGGAAGATTGGCCAGCAAATGGATGTAGCCCCACAGTTACTCGCTGAGGTTGTACATGCGAAATTTACAGAACTAATCAAATAGCCGAGCAGCAAGCTGGCCTAAATATTCCTTCAATGCTAACCCTGTTATGGAGATCGCTCCCGGGGATGGACTGAACTTGGCGGGCTGCAGTGCAATATCAGCGCTGGCGATATAATCCGTAGGATAGGCTTGCGCTGTTAGCCCTGCATTCTTAAAGTGCAACATCGCTCGGGACATATGAAAACCTGAAGTAACTAGTATAGGTTTTATAAGTCCGGTTTGTTGCAGGATGGCTGCGGTATTTACAGCGTTTTGCTCCGTGTTGAGGGATTGATTTTCGATCAGGATGTCCTCTTCGGGTATGCCGAGACCCAGTAGTTGTCTTTGCGCGATATCCGCTTCATTACCACTGTCGGAGAATACTTGTCCGCCAGAAAATAAGATTGGCAGACCTGTCTGCCGATGGAGGCGAACAGCAGTAAGCAGGCGATTTGCCGCTGATCCGTATAAATTGCCCTCGCCGTCTATATCCGGTGTGCCAGAGCTGGCGCCCCCGCCGAGTACGACGATGACATCTCCTTGCAAAGTTTCCGGCTGCGGATATTTCCGTTCTAGACTGCCGATCAGCGCATCGCTGACTAAGGGTGTCATGGAGAAATACATTAATAGTGTAACCCCGAGTAGAACTAGTGCTGGCCGGCGGTTTTTTTTCCATAACCAAATGACTAAACCTAGCAGAAGCACGATAAACAGGCCGGGAGGAAGCACAAAGCTGTATACAAATTTGATGATGTAAATCAACAGTATCAACCGCCTTCTAAAAATATAAGTTCAGGTTGTATTGTAACATGAGATTGCAAGATTACATATTTACATGCGTATCCTTATACAAAACGGATATTGCCGCAGCTATCAGGATCATCCCCATAAAAGCGGGTGCAGCATGGCCAAGTGATACATATATTTGACCTCCAATGACAGGCCCGATCATTCTTGCTAAAGCCTGAATAGATTGGCTACCGCCTTGAATCCTCCCTTGTTCACTAGAATCGACAGACTTGGAAAGCATCCCATTGAATGAAGGCCCAAAGATCGAATCCCCAAAACCAAATATAAACATTCCAGCGATAAAAAGCGGATAGTATGAGAACAAAGCAGATAGTGCAATAAGACTGTAGCCTATAATCTCTGAAACCATTCCAAGAATTGCGATCTGTTTATCCCTAAATTTCAGCAAAAGCTTAGGCATGATGAAACCCTGTGAAATGATGTCTTGGAAGCCCATAATTGAAAACATCAGTCCGATTAGTGCAGGCTTCCAGCTGAAAGTATCCATTGTGAATTGTGAAAAAACAGCCTGTAAAGATCCGTTGGGTATCCAAAGTAAGAATGCTGAGACCAGTAGCCTTTTTAAGTTTTTTATGGACAATATGCTTGCAAGCTGTGTAAATGGATTCAGTCTTACCAAGGTAATTTCTTTTAGTCTATTGTTCTTGTCAAGGCTCTCAGGCATAAAAAAGAATCCGTAAACAACATTTAATAAGGTTATTATTGCTCCGAAATACATAGGTACAGAATAACCAAACTTGGCAAGTAAACCGCCTAGCGTTGGACCAATGACGGTGCCTACACCTACAACCGCACTCACCCAGCCAAAGTATTTGGTTCTCTGTTCTGGTGGAATGATGTCAGCAAAATAGGCGAAGATAGTACCTATGCTTCCGCCGGTTATACCTTCTATTAAACGTCCAACAAAGAGAACCCATAACGCTCCTCCTATCCCAAAAACTAAGTATCCAATCGCGGAACCCAAAAGGCATATCAAAAGTAATGGACGACGCCCGTATTTGTCGCTCAAAGCTCCAAGTGCAGGGGCTGCAAAAAATACGCAGACTGCATAAACAGACGTCAGCAGCGTGACAACTATAGCCTGTTCTCCCGGATTGCTTATATAAGGCTGCACTAAAAATGGGACAACGGGCATGATGATACTGAAGCCTATTCCGCACAGAAACACAGAGATCAAACCGAAGATTAGAGCGTGTTTATCTACGGTTTGCTCTGTGTTCTGTTCATTATGTGATCTGAATTTGAACATTAAATTCTCTCCTCAAAAGTTGATTTTTTGATTCCTTGGAAACAAATCTGGTACATCACCATTTTTATCACGGTTTTGTTTCCGTGTCAACAAAATAATGACCATAAAAATGCAGCCTTTCTCATAAGAGCCCGGCTGCATGGAGTTTCATTTTCATTATTCGAATTTATTCGGATTAAAATCTATACCCTGTTTCTTTATTTCTGCATCCAAATGCCTACTATACTTTTCTACGAAGCTAAGCATACTGTCAAATTGCTCCTCAGTTACCTGCTCAAATACGGCTTTATCCCGCTCTTGGAACTCTTTGTGCAGGTCCTCATGGATTTTATAAATTACTTTCCCTTGCTCAGTAAGCCTAAAATAGATTTCTTTTTTGTTATCCGATTTTTGGTAGCTTTCGATGAGGCCCTTTTGGATGAGCTTCTTAGTTAATTTACTTATGGCACCGCGAGTCATATAAAAGGACTCTGCAAGTTTTGTGACGTTGGAATCTGCATTTTTTTCAATGTATTCGATGCAATGTACTTCAGAAGGTTTATAACCCTTAAGACTGTCTTCCATCTTATCCTTATTAAGCCAAACCATCTTGTTATATACATCCCTGAAACCCATCATGACCTGATCTTCTTTGTTCATGGCCTGTCCTCCCAGCGCTCTTACATTAACAAATTATATTGATTTTTTGTTTCTATTTCAACAATATTAAAGTTGAGGATAGTTTGTTTCATTGAACTTTAGATAAAAATAACAGGTGAGTAGTAACAAGCGTAGATATAATATTCTTAAGAAACTGCGGTTTCTTCTTAAGAAAGTTCATCCGCTTGAAGCTGCACCAAAGATTGTTTGTCTGTTATCATAAGATTAAGATGATTGGACAGCTGTGGGATGATTTCTCTAAGGTAGGAGGACTGCATAGTGAAGAGTATTCGGGTACTGCTCGCAGATGATGAACCGGTGATTTTGCGAGGCCTAAAAAAACTGATTTCATGGGAGAAGCTTGGACTAACCATTGTTGGAGAGGCCAGTGATGGAATTGAGCTGAAACAACAGATCGAGGATTGTGATCCTGATCTGATTATTAGTGATATAAGCATGCCAGGATATACAGGGATTGATATCATCCGCGAAATTCATGAAGCTGGCAGAGCGGTGAAGGTTATTTTTATAAGCGCTTATCAGGAGTTTACGTATGCCCGTCAAGCACTGCAATATGGTGCGCTGGATTATTTGGTGAAGCCCGTGAACAAAAATCAGCTGGAACAGGTTGTGAGCAAAGCCGTCTCCCTTATTCGTCAAGAAACAGAAGGCGAGCGCAACAAAGAGAAGCTGAACCATTATGAACAGAGAAACCGCAGATTAACGATCGAAGAATTGCTCGACAAGCTGACGGACGGCAATAAGGGAACAGCAGACACCTTACTTGATATGGGGATTATTGCGCTAAGTCGCTACGTCAGTATTTGTTTGGTAGAGACGGACGAGTCGTCGGGGCAGCCTTCCAGATGGGAAGAACGCGAACGTAAGCTAATTGATTTTGCACTGTCTAACATTATTAAAGAAACCGTGGAGCAAAGCGATAATAGCTATATGTTCCGTAAAGGGGAACGTTTTTGTATCCTGCTCCAGCATGAATATGCTGAGGAACCAGCGAGAATTGCCTTAGACCTCCATGACAAAATTACAAGTTTTCTGAAATTAAAGGTGACTCTTGGGGTAGGCAATCCTGTTGACGGTATGGATGATGCTGATGAATCTTATCGCCAAGCTTTGAAAGCGCTAAATTATAAATATTTTACAGGGCCTAATCGTGTGATTCCTGTTAAAGAGAGCAGGTATGAGAGTGAATCATTGATTCAAGCTCCGCTGCATGAAATCCAGTCCGCCCTTGGGATTGCCATGAAATTACAACACAAAGAACAAATTGAGCAAGAGTGCCTGCGATTATTTCAGACGATCCGGCAGACGGCAGGCGGGAATAGAAACCAAGCCGTTTCTACCGTATACAATACATTCTTGCAGCTTGAACAAGAGCTTATTCAATTCGGTGTGGAGGCAGGTCCATCACTTCAGGATACAAATCCGATTCTTGAACGATTGGCTAATTATTCTACCTTCCAAGAGGTGGAGGAAGATTTCCGTGTGCTTTTGAGCAAAATGTCCGGGCAAATTGGCAGTCGCATGGGCAGTAAGGAACTGAAGCAGCTATCCCAGGTGAAGGCTTATATTGAGGAGCATTATCCAGAAAATATTACACTGGAATCTATGGCAGGGATGATGTTTATGAATTCCTATTATTTCAGCAGCTTTTTCAAAAAACATACCGGACAGAACTTTAAGAATTATGTCACTGAGGTGAGGATGAATCATGCCCTTCGTTTATTGCTGCAAAGCGATATGATGGTTTATGAGATTGCCGATAGTGTAGGCTACAACAATGCCCGGCATTTTAGCGATATGTTTAAGAAGAAATATGGCAAGCTGCCACAAGAATATAAGCAATCCTTCAAAAGCCAATAGTCAGATGGATAGCAAAGGGGATGCCTTCATTCATGTTTATCTGGGGCCGAAGATCCAAAAGTATATTTGTTAAATTCTCCGCTTCCTTTTTATTAGTCGGCCTAATTCCGCTTTTTGCACTTAGCTACATTTCTGTGCAGACGTTTTCCGGATATGTCGAGCGTTACACAACAAGCAATTTGCAGCAAATGGTGCTATATATGAGCTATAACCTGAATTCAGCCTTTAATCAGTACAATGAGGTCTCTAAGCTGATGTATACGGGACGATATGAAGGTTTTATCGAGAGTTATTCGCAGAATCAAACCTATAATGTAAATGAGCTGGAGCAGATCAATACGATTCCTATTGAAACCTTTCTAAAAACAGTTCTCTACAGTGATTCCTACATCACCAGTGTTTATTTTCATAGGGAGTCAGACGATAAGCTCTACTATCAGGAAAAAGAAAACAGAGGGGTCAATTTTGATTTGCTGCCTTATCAAGAGTGGTTAACTAAAATGGCTCCAAATCCTTCACAAGTGGCAATTTTCCCTACCCATTCCGAAGAATATTATACAGGTTCAAAGCGCAGTGTGTTCACCATCGGCCGTACTTTAATTGATATTTCCGGGCGTGTCACCAAAGATCCCAAGATAGTTGGGACCTTGTTTATGGATGTGGATGTTTCGTTATTTAATCAGTTCTTCAGAGAATTAAATCTGGGGGGACAGGATGAATTATTTCTGCTGGATGGCGACGGAAATGTATATTTCACGAATGAGACAAGGTCAGCGAATGGAGAGGCTTTTCGGGCTAAAAAGGACGAGGAGATGATCGTTCTCAGTGAAGAGATTCCTTTTCTTAAAGGCACGGTGACTGCCAGAATTCATCGAGCAAATTTATTCGATCAGCTTTTTTCAGCCCGTACGACGGTGTTTATAGCGATGTTTATTTGTGCGATTGCAATGATCATCATGGGCGTCTGGTTCTCTAGGCGGCTGGCTGCTCCGATTCGGAACTTAATTAAGCAAATGGCTATCGTAGAATCCGGTAATTTGGATACCCAGATGGTCGTGAACAGCAATGATGAAATGGGTAGACTTAGCCATGGTTTTAACCGAATGGTCGAGCGTTTACAAGCCTATATCGATGAAGCTTACGTTGCCCAGATCAAGCAGAAGCAAACGGAGTTAAATGCTCTGAAGAGTCAGATTCGTCCGCATTATTTATACAACACCCTGGAAGTCATTCGAATGAATGCGGTGGATAAAGATAATGATGAGGTCGCAGATATGATTTTATCACTCTCTAACCAGTTGAAATATGTAATCGACTATGGAGAGGACAGGGTAAGCATACGACAGGAGCTGGAGCATCTACGGGATTATTTCTATATTATCTCTGTGCGGTATGAGAATAAATTTGAGCTTGTAGTCGATCTCTCACCCGAAGTGGATCTGAACTGGTACATTCTGAAATTGTCACTTCAGCCGATAGTTGAAAATGCTATCCAGCATGGCTTACGCAGTCAAGGCAGAGGGACAGTTGGATTGACGATCGAAAAGAAAGATGAAATGCTGTTGGTTACGATCTATGATGATGGAATCGGTATGAGCAAGGAAAAGGTACAGCAGTTGGCTGAAACCTTGGAAGAGCCTAGTTCGCCTAGCAAAAATGTTGGACTAAAAAATGTACATGAACGAATTCGTACAGTGTACGGTGCAGAATACGGGGTATCTATCAGCAGCCGTGAGCATATTGGGACATCAATTCTATTGTTGCTTCCGATTGTAGAGGATCCGTATAAAATCTCGGATTCGGAGAATGCGTAAAGGATAGACGATGAACGGAAGACTGCGGTCTTTCGTTCTTTTTTTACTTATTCTTAAATTCACCGCATATCCCGCTTAAAAAAGTTCATTCTAACTATTTATAAGGAATGCTATTCTATTAGCAACGGAAACGCTTTCGAGAGATGATGCGCACATCTTGCTTCAGTTTCCACGGTTCACTAAAAGGGGAGGCTATTATGATATGTACAAAAAAACAATGATGAAACTATCCGTATTGTTACTTGCCACAACAACAGTTTTGACTGCTTGCGGTGGAAATAATAATAATGCAGGAAGTAAGGCAACTAATACGCCAGCATCCGAGACGCCTTCAAATACACCGCAAGAGAACAAAAAAGAGGTTAGCTTTACGATAGGTTACGCCTCCGGAGATCCGGCCACCAAAAAAGCTATCTCAGATACGGTCAAAAAGTTTACTGCAGCTAATCCGAATGTCACTATTAAAGATTTGAGCGAAACTTCATCCGCTGCCTATCTTGACTGGCTGAAAACCAAGGATGCTGTGGGTGAATTCCCGGACCTGGTGGAAATGCGGGATACAGAAGTTTTTGCCGATGCGGGTAAGATTGTAGAGCTGCCTTCCGATCTGCTAGATTTGTTCGAAGCCCCTCCACAAGTGGATGGTAAGGTGTGGAACGCACCGCTGCAAGTGAACGCTCCCCAAGGGATTATCTACAGCAAAAAAGCATATGCGGATGCAGGGATCACCGAGCTTCCAAAAACCTATGACGAATTCATCGCCATCCAAGAAAAATTGAAAACATCAGGCATTACTCCGATTGTAGTAGGCGGAAAAGATATTTTCCATATGGGCTTTTGGGTTAACAAATTCCTGATTGATGAGGTCTACTCGAAAGATGCAGATTGGAACTCCAAACGTACCGCTAAAACGGTCAACTTCACGGATGCTAATGTAGTTCAAGGCATAACGGACTTCAAAGAATTGTTCAAGAATTATGTAGATAAAGGTTGGCTCAGCACGGGCGACAATCAGACCGCTTCGATTCTTGTTTCTGGCAAAGCAGCACAATTGTACTCCGGTACGTGGATGTTTACACAAATCGCTGAAGCAGACCCGAACTTTGAATTTGGCTTCTATGCTCTTCCTGACCGTGAAGGGAAAATCAATGTCATAGGTCTTCCGTCACCTGCAGGCTGGTCTTTATCGGCTGAAGCCGCTAAGGATGCAGACAAAACAGAAGCCATCAAAGACTTTATCCGTTTCTTCTTCGCCCCAGAACAGTATTCGAACTATTTAGCAACGATAAATGCGATTCCTTCAACAAAAGAGAAAGTAACCTATGACACAAGTGAACAAATGCAGGTGGCTTTGGATCTTATTGCTGACCCGAATGTAGTGAAATCGTTGGCGATCAATAACTGGTGGGGAGACAATCTAATCCCTCCACAATTCCGTAACTGGTACTACAAGCTGTTGCAGGATCTCGTGGTAAAAGATGGAGATGTAGCGAAGTACATGAAAGATGCGGATACAGAGTATGACAACCAAGTGAAAGCTAATCAGATGTAAGAGCAGCGCCTGATCGAGCAACCTCTGCTGCTGCAGAGGTTCTCTTTTTAACAAGCGCGGTCTTTAAGGGAGGGAGAGTAGCCATGGCTACATCCGCAGTAAATGCTGACAAGTCATTGATAGGCACTGTGCAGCACAAAAAGAAAAAGAAAAAATGGCAGTCCTACGCTCTGCTGTTCATATTACCATCATTTATTTTGTACACCTTGTTCGTTATCGTCCCTACGGTAGGCAGTGTCTATTTAAGCTTCACCTCATGGGATGGCATTAGCGACAACGTAAGGTATATCGGCTTCGCTAACTTTGTGGAAATTTGGAATAGTCCAAGGGTGCATAACGCACTGAAAAATACGATGATCATGACCATTTCACTTGTTGTTCTAGAGAATATTGCAGCAATTGCAATGGCTATGATGGTCGATAAGGTACGCTGGTTCCGGAATTTATTCAGAAGTGTATTTTATTTCCCTACGTTGCTTAGTGGAATCGTAATGGGTTTCGTCTGGGCGATGATCCTGAATTACAACTTTGGTGTATTTAATCAGATTCTGGAGTCTGTTGGGCTTGGAACCTGGATTGTGGATTGGTTGGGCAATCCTAAATATGCGATGCTGTCGATTATTTTGTCTACCGTTTGGAAAGGCGCGGGGTATTATATGATCATTTATCTCGCTGGATTGCAAGGTATTCCGCAGGAATTGAATGAGGCGGCCAGTATTGATGGAGCAGGGGGCTGGCAACAGTTCCGGCATATTACCTTTCCGCTGCTTGCGGGGTCAATGACTGTATGTATGGTATTATCGATGATCAGCGCCTTGAAGATTTTTGATCAGATTGCCGTCATGACTGATGGTGGTCCGGGCTTTGAGACGGAGACATTAACTTATATTATTTATAAGGTTGGGTTTGGTGAATTAAGACAAGGTTTTGGTACTGCGCTGGCGATGGTCTTGTTCTTAATCATACTTATCATTACAGTCTTCCAAGTGAAGGTTCTCCAGAAGCGGGAGGTGCAGCTCTAAGATGACGATGCAAACACGCAAAAGAGTTGGGCAAATCGCACTTTTCATTGTTACATTATTAGTGGCTATTATCTTTTTCTTTCCTATTTTCTTTAATTTGATGTCAGCCTTCAAGAGTAATGCAGAGATTATGAAGGATGCCATTGCTTTTCCGAAAACCCTTTATCTGGACAGCTTTAAATATCTGTTAACCGAAACAGAGTTTCCACGGGCTATTCTGAATAGTCTGATTTTGACAGCATTTTCTATTGCGGCACAGGTCTTGATTATTCCGATGGCGGGCTACGCAATTGAACGCAGAAATGCCAGATGGACCCGGTTCATGTTTGTTTACTTTTTAGCAGGAATGATGATCCCTTTTCAGGCGTATATGATTCCTCTGTTTAAAGAGCTTAGAATGCTGGGGTTATACGGCAGCCTTGCCGGTCCAATTCTAATTTATGTAGCCGGTGCGGTGGGCTTTGGGTGCCTGCTGTATACAAGCTTTGTCAAAGGCATTCCTAGAGAAATTGAAGAAGCGGCAGAGATCGACGGATGTTCTCGTTATGCGATATTTTGGAAAATTGTTTTCCCGCTGCTAGGACCCGTCACAGCCAGTATGGTGGTCTTAAACGGACTTGGAATCTGGAATGATTTCCTGATGCCGATGCTGGTATTGCCTTCAGGACAGGCTAAAACTATGGTCGTGGAAATTTACCGTTATATCGGAGAATTCTCCTCACGTTGGGATATGATTTTTGCAGGAACAGCAATGTCGGTTGTGCCTGTGCTGATTGTGTTTATCGCCTTGCAGAAGTATTTTGTTAAGGGGATTGCGTCTGGTGCAACGAAGGGTTAATTCATAAAAAGGGATATATCCTGTAACCACTTTGTGGGCTGCGGGGTACATCCCTTTTTTTTGTATGGAAAACAATCACTAAAGTGTATTTGGATTCGCGGTTAAACGGCGGTAGCCCATTGGCGGGAGACCTGTCCAGCGTTTGAATTGCTTGCTGAAATGGGACACATCCCGGTATCCTAGCCGGTGGGCGACCGATTCGACAGATAGACTATTATCCATTAGCAGCAGTTTGGCGTGACGAATGATCAAGCGGGATAAATATTGTCTTGGCGACATGCCATAAATTTGGTGGAAAACACGATTGCAGTGAGTTGTACTGTATCCGAGTTTTGCCGCAATGTACTCAATACCGCCGCCTCTTTCGCCTGTGCTTGCAGCAGAGGAGACAGATTCTTGCAGCAATCCTTCGATGGCGTTAGCTAAGGCGACGGTATTTTCCGTAGCTTCTGTATCTGCCAGGAGGGGCATCTCCGAAAGTACCCAGCCGCTGAGCGCGGTTAGAAGTTGCAGCGAAGCATGCAATGTAATCAGGCGATTTCTGTGTGTGTCCTTTGACTCTGACAGGATGGAAGAATTTATGATGACATCTAGAGCGGAACGAATGGCTCGCAGCTCCGGGGTATTCCCACTTAGACTAACAGCGTCTGCTGTTAGCAAAGCTCGCCGTAAAATCAGATCATCAATATCAAAATGTAGGCAGTAATAAGTCATGTCACGACTAGCATTCGAACCGAGGCTGCTATGTTCTACACCGGGACGAATGAACAAAATATCACCGCTTTGCTGGATAAAAGATTTATTGCCGACCGTCATATGTTGCTCACCCTGCAGTACAACGTTAATCTCAAACATAGGATGAGTGTGTACGGGATATTGCCAATCCGGATTTACTTTTCTCCAATGCGCGGCGAAGATATGGAAAGCCGCTTGGATGTCTGGAGACATCTGGCCATCAATAGAATTATGAAAAGCGGGATCATTCGAGATCATTTCAATCCTCTTTTACTGTAAAGTTTGGCTTCATTATAACATAGGTTATTATCGATGTTTGATTTGCCCAAATAAAAGAAGGCTTTAACCCTGTTGTACTTCCGGAAAGATCGATAACATGGAGATATAGCCCGGAGGTATCCGGGACCATGCTGGAAGGAGTGTTATTATTTATGGCGCATAATCAATTTTTTAATGCCCATCATTCACCGATTGGTGCATTTGCGAGTTTCACTTTAGGATTCAAAGGAGCTAGTGGAGGTTTCGATCTGGAGATTGGAAAACCACCTAGACAAAATATATTCATAGGATTAGAACGTGCTGACGGGAAGGGATATGATACACTGCCATTTCATGAAATCGGGGGTGAGGACGAAAGCAAACGTTATGATATTGAGAATCCGGATCCTAATCCTGATAAGGAGAATATTCTGTTCCCTTTTCAAGAGAATGAGATTTCCAGAGATTTTCATGTAGCCACAGACAGCTGGAGTGCGGGTGATTTGACCTTACGGATTCTGTCCCCCGTTCGTTCTGTACCGGATCCAGAAACTGCCTCTATAGAAGAAATGAAGGATGTGCTGCTGCCTGCAGTGCTGGTTGAACTCGAAGTGGACAACTCCTCATCCACCACCTCGCGCCGTGCATTCTTTGGTTTTCAGGGAACAGATGTGTATAGCGGAATGAGAAGACTGGATGATGTATCATCGGAGATTACAGGCGTTGGCCAAGGAAAATTTATTGCGATTGCTGCGGAAAAAGGAACTGCAAAGTCCGCACTGCATTTCACGATGGAGGATATTCTAACGGAGGAGCTGCAGGAGAATTGGACCTTTGGACTGGGACGAGTCGGCGCTTTGATCATGGATGTTCCAGCCGGAGTAAAAGAAACTTACCGCTTTGCTATTTGTTTTCACCGTTCAGGTTATGTCACCTCAGGAATTGATGCTTCTTATTACTACAATCATTATTTCAACAATATAGAGGCAGTGGCTGAATATGCATTAGCTAGATTTGATATCCTTAAGCAAGAAGCGGAGCAAGCTAACGATAGATTTACTCATGATGACCTATCCGCAGATCAAACCTTTATGTTAGCGCATGCGATTCGTAGTTATTATGGCTCCACGCAATTGCTGGACTACAAGAATAAGCCATTTTGGATCGTCAACGAAGGCGAATACCGGATGATGAATACCTTTGATCTTACCGTCGATCAGTTATTTTATGAGCTGCGTTTGAATCCTTGGACTGTACGTAATGAACTAGATATGTTCGTGGAAAGATTCAGCTACGAAGATACGGTGCGTTTCCCGGGTGAGGATACAGAGTATCCAGGTGGAATTAGCTTCACACATGATATGGGTGTAGCCAACGTAGTTTCACGTCCGGGATATTCTGCTTATGAGGTCTATGGCATTGATGGTTGTTTCTCACATATGACACATGAACAATTGGTTAACTGGGTGCTGAGTGCAGCAACTTATGTAGAGCATACAGGTGACCGGGGCTGGATGGAACGTAATCTGAGTATTATGGAGAAATGCCTGGATAGCATGGTAAATCGCGATCATCCAGATCCTGAACAAAGAAATGGTGTCATGGGGCTTGATAGCTCACGTACGATGGGCGGAGCCGAAATTACTACGTATGACAGTCTGGATGTGTCTTTAGGTCAGGCTCGTAACAATATTTATCTTGCAGGAAAATGCTGGGCTGCTTACTTGGCTATGGAGAAAATATTTGCAGAGCATGGGCGTGCGGAACAGTCCAAAACAGCAGGGGATCAGGCTGAAAAATGCGCCGCAACAATGGTGGCAAGTGTTACAGCAGACGGGTATATTCCGGCTGTCATTGGAGAAGGCAATGACTCCAAGATCATTCCGGCTATCGAAGGCCTTGTCTTCCCTTACTTTACAGGCTGCAAAGAAGCTCTTGATCGTAATGGACGGTTCGCCGCCTATATTGGCGCACTCGACAAGCATCTGCATGCGGTGTTACAGCCGGGAGTATGCTTATTCGAAGACGGAGGCTGGAAAATCTCTTCAACCAGCAATAATAGCTGGCTCAGTAAAATCTATCTCTCCCAATTCATCGCCCGCAGCATTCTGGGACTGGAATGGGAGGAACGGGGAGCGGCAGCGGATCGTGCCCACGTAGCTTGGCTCACCCATCCGGAGCTTTCCATCTGGAGCTGGAGCGATCAGATTATTTCCGGTGAGATCACGGGCAGTAAATATTATCCGCGTGGCGTTACAGCGATTTTGTGGTTGGATGAGAAATAAGAGTAGATAGTTTCAATAAGTAGAAACGGAATATGCAAAAATACTAAGAGGGGGCTACCCCTCTTTTTTGCTGTTTCGAAGTATCACCTATCGAAGCTGAGAGGAAATTAATATAGCTTTTACAGCTCATTGACGCGGAGCGTATATAGGCTTGTTATATTGAGGGGAAAAGGGGGATGAAATATGAGAGAAATGGAAGAATCGTCCTTTACCACTACCCAGCCTGTTCTTGCAAGCGATACTTATGGTTGGGATAAGCTTCAGGTTTCACAATGGTATAGCCCGCAGCAAGCTTTCACCCCATCCTCGGAGTCAAAATATTTAATTGGGATTCACTGCACAACCTACTACGAAAACTATTACACCATTCATATTATCCCTTGTAATGAGAGCCTTCTTTGTCCTTGGGGCAGAACCTCGCTCTATTTTTTGAAAATTGAAATTACACCAGCGGTCATCGAAGAGATTGCTCGTGAATCAGGTTATCTGAAGGAAGGACATATCCAATTGGACCGCAAATTTCATGTCAAGGATTCCAAGCTGCTGCAATTAGGGCTTTGGATGCTGGAGGAATTGCAGAATGGCGGTGCCAAAGGGAAAATATACAGTGACTCTTTATCGAATATGTTAATTATTCATTTGTTACAACACTATTCTTCTGTGATCCCCCTGCACTCAAACAGTAAAACGCCCGCCAACCAAGAGATATTTCAGGTCATTCAATTTATGCGTGAGCGGTTGGAAGATGAGATTCAACTGACTGATCTCGCAACCATGGCTAATATGAGCCAATCACATTTTATTCGGATTTTTAAACAACAGACAGGATATACCCCCCATAACTATTTAATCCGGCTGCGAATCGAACGTTCTAAATTTCTTATTCGTTCCGGGAAAATTGGGTTGAAGGAAATTGCGTCTCAGGTGGGTTTCGCCGATCAAGGACATTTTACTAGATTGTTCAAACGAGAAACCGGCCTAACCCCAAAGCTGTATGCGAATCAAAGCGCCTCCAAGCCTAATCATATGGTTTATTAATTTTATTCTTGTAAATGAGAGTTTTATTCAAGGAATGAAGTGTTTTGTTCAATTAGAGAGCTGCAGCCAGCTCCTATAATAAGGTTGAAGTAAGGCGTACAAATGCCGAACTACAACCTTATTAGGAGGAGAGAAAACATGAGATTAAAAAGATTATTCAGTCTGATTTGCGCGGGGGTACTTACGACCAGTTCTTTATCTTTAGTAGCATCTGCCACACCTGTCGGACCGGATAACCTAGTAAACACCGTGGTAGAGTCCAGCGCAGAGTCAACTTCAGATTCAATGATCACTGCTGGATGGCATGAAGTATCCAAGCAAACCTTTTGGTTACTAGATGCTCTTGAAAGAGGACAAGGGGTGGCTACAGACGGGAATTCATGGATCTTTAATTCCTCGTATGGGCTCTTACGGACTGGACTTGATGGAAAATCCGTAAAAGCAAGGAATGAATTGGCTATTCCACTGGAGATTGCCTCTCAAGGTGGAGACCATATCGGTGATATTTCCTACTATAACGGTAAAATATACGCTCCTATTGAAGACGGTAAAAACTATCAGCATCCTTACATCGCCCTTTATGATGTGAACACTTTGAAATATACAGGCACATCCTATGCTTTGCCGCTGAATTTGCATATTGGCGGTGTACCATGGGTAGCGGTGGATGCCGCTCGCGGTCAGGTTTATACAGCTCAGTGGAGTAATGCAAGCGTCTTGAATGTCCTTAGCCTCGACGATATGCATGTAATCACAACCGTTCCACTTTCCCAAAGCATTGATCGAATTCAAGGTGCCGAAGTGTACAACGGTATTCTATATGCCTCTACGGATAACGCGACCCAAACGGTTTACCAGATTGATCCGGAGACTGGAAACGTATCTGTGGCCTTTGATCGCAATCTGCCTAGTGGTACAGAGGCTCAAGGAATTGCTGTATTGCCCACCGCTGATGGTGCCCAGCTTCATATTCTTGATGTAGGCTCAAATCGTATTAGTGTGAACTTTCGCCATTATGCATTCTAATTCAAATCCAAGCGAAAAAAGGGGCTAACAGAAATGCTAAAGCAATCCAAAACCATTCTAACGCTATTATCCATTTCCATGCTAGCAGTAGCGGGCTGCGGTCAAGCCAATAACAGTACAGTTGAAGCCAAAGCGAAAACTAATAACGCTCAGCCTACAGCAATCGCAGCAACTCCTGAATCCACAGAGACTCCAGCTACTAAGCCGGTGGAGATTACCTTTTATTATCCGGTTAATGTGGGGGGGCCTCTTACTAAAGTAATCGATGGGATGGCTAATGCATTCATGGAACAGCACCCGGAAATTAAGGTTAATCCCGTGTACACAGGCAATTACGGTGATAATACCGTAAAAATCCAAGCGGGTGTACAAGCCAAACAGCCACCGGATGTCGCGGTCATGATGTCAACAGAGCTGTACAGTATGCTCGATATGAATGCAATCATTCCGCTGGATGATTTTATTGCAAAGGACACGAATATTCAAATGGAAGACTTTTATCCCGCCTTTGTGGAAGATACTCAGTCTGAAGGTAAAACGTACAGCCTGCCCTTTCAGCGAAGCACGATTGTTATGTATTACAACAAAGAAATGTTCAAAGCCGCAGGACTTGATCCAGAGAAGCCACCCACTACATGGGATGAGCTTGTAACTTATGCTGAGAAGCTGAACAAAGACGGTCACGTTGGGCTGGAAATTCCGGGCAATGATGATTCATATTGGATGTTTCAAATGCTTGCTCGGCAAAATGCTTCTGATCCGAAGCAAAACATTATGTCTTCTGATGGCAAAAAAGCGATGTTTGATACACCGGAGAATGTGGAGGCATTGCAGTTCTGGTTGGATTTGTCCCATAAATATAAGGCGATGCCGGAAGGTGTTATTGATTGGGCTACGGTTCCAACGGATTTCATTCAAGGTAAAGCAGCCATGATGATGCACACAAGTGGCAATTTAACCAATGTAAAAAATAATGCGAAATTCGAATTCGGTGTAGCGTTCCCACCTGCACAAAAACAATTTGGATCACCCACTGGTGGCGGCAATCTGTATATTTTCAAGGACAGCTCTCCTGAAAAACAAGCTGCAGCTTGGGAATTCGCCAAATACATGACGGCTTCGGAACAGGCGGCCCTCTTCAGCAGCTCATCCGGTTATGTTGGCGTAAGAAAATCCGCTTATGATACAGATGCAATGAAGAAATATACGGCGGATTTCCCGCAAGCATTGGTTGCAAGAGACCAGCTGGAATATGCGTTCCGGGAATTATCCACTCATAATCATGGTAAAGTATCGACGGCAATAACGAATCAGATTCAAGCGGCATTGGCAGGAGAGATTGATGCCGCAGGTGCGCTCAAAAAAGCGCAAGCAGAAGCAGATCAGGCACTAGCTCCCTTCAATAAGTAATTATTAAGGTATGGGGTACGCCAGGACAGCCTTGGTAGCATGTTCTGGCGTTATTCCATTATTCAATAATCATAGAAACCTTTAACAGGGAAGGATTGAATGGTATGAATGCCGGATGGAGTGAGAGGCTTAGACGAAACGGATTCGGCTGGGGACTTGTGTTGCCGTCGCTGCTTTTTCTTTGCTTGTTTACTTATTACCCTATGTTTAAATCGCTTTGGCTCAGCTTTTATGAGAAAAACTTAGCAACTCCTGAGCCTTTGTTCGTAGGATTTGAGAATTACGCTAATCTATTGCATGACCATGTTTTTTTGAAGGTGTTCAGTAACAATATATGGTTCGCTCTTGGCACAGTACCAACCTCAATAGTTTTGGCTTTCTTGATGGCACTGTTTGCCGACAAAGCGATAAAAGGGCGGGGACTGGCACGTCTTTCCTTTTTCTATCCGAATATGATCCCAATGATCGCGGTGGCGAACATTTGGTTGTTTCTGTATACCCCTCATTTTGGTCTTTTCGCCAGATTGGCTTCTTGGATCGCGGATCAGCCTATGAATTTGCTGGGAACTCCTGATACAGTGATGGGCGCATTAGTCATCATGATGATTTGGAAAGAAGCCGGATATTTTATGATTTTTTATTTAGCAGGAATGCAGCAGATTCCTAAGGATTTATATGAAGCGGCTGCAGTAAACGGAGTCAGTACGTTCACTTCCATTCGTAGAATCACAATTCCACTCACGATGCCAACAACATTGTTCGTGGCTGTTGTGGCGATAACGAATTCCTTTAAGCTGGTTGACCATCTCTGGATTATGACAAAAGGCGGCCCGAACAATGCAAGCAACCTGCTGCTTTATTATATCTACGAGTCCACTTTTAATTTCTACGATCAAGGAATGGCCGCATCGATGACGGTGGTCATGATCGTGTTGCTGCTCCTGATTTCCTCTTTGCAGTTTTTTTGCTGGGATCGGAAAATCCATTATGAATAGGAGGTGGATTCCATGGAGGATAATCCATTAAAGCTGCCCTTAGTATTAAGGCAGAATACACGTAAAGCTTTAGAAGAGGAGCGTATGTTGAACTCAGAAAGAACGAAGCGCCGAATCCAGCAGATACTATGGCATGCGGTTGGATTTACTTTTGCCGCGGTCTGGATCATTCCCTTCCTATGGGTGGTCAGAACGGCTTTTTTACCTAAAGACGTCGCTATCGATTCGGGCTGGTCTTGGGGCTTTACGTTCGAGAATTTGATTCATGTCTGGAATGGAGCGCCTTTTGGACGATTTTTAATGAATACATTGCTGGTGTGCGGTGTTGTGCTAGCTGTGCAACTCGTTACGATGACAATGGCTGCTTATGCGTTCGCACGAGTACGTTTCTTTGGAAAAGAGCTGCTGTTCCTGTTATTTTTGGTGCAAATTATGGTGCCGCCGGATGTTCTTATCTTTTCCAACTATCAAGTGTTGAACGAAATGGGTCTGCTGGATACCAAGCTGGGGATTATGCTGCCTTACTTTGCCTCCTCCTTTGGAGTGTTTCTCTTAAGACAATCCTTTAAGCAATTACCCTATGAGCTCGATGAAGCTGCCCGGGTGGAAGGCGCCTCACGGCTGCGTATTCTTTCCAGAATCTATGTTCCACTGTCACGCCCGATTTATGTGTCCTTTGCCATCGTGTCGGTCAGCTTTCATTGGAATGATTTCTTGTGGCCGTTAATTGTAACCAATTCAGAGGAAAATCGCTTGTTAACTGTAGGATTGGCGATGTTCGCAAAAGCCACGGAATCAGGCGCACAGTGGTCTGATGTCTGCGCGGCTACGCTGATTGTCTCGGCACCCTTAATGATTGGATTTTTATTGTTCCAACGGCAAGTGATAGGTAGTTTTATGAGCTCTGGCATTAAAGGTTAGGAGGAGGCATTTATGAGGCTGGCGATTATCGGAGACTTACATTATCCGGACGAATTGTTAAACAACAAGGTTTTGATTAAAGAGGCACGAGATGCTTTTTACGAGCAATTTATGAATCTATTTTTGTCCATCCCAGCCGATTATCATATTTCTGTGGGAGATATGGTGCATGCAGGAGAATTTAGCGAATTTAATTATATCATGGGTAAGATTAAGGACAGCAAGCATTCCAGGCGTTTTCTACATGTTCTTGGCAATCATGATACGTACACTTATCCTAAGCAAGAAATCCTTTCCGTCACCCGGCAGCAGCGATACAGTGTGATTGAAGAGACCCATGCGATCATTATATTGCTGGATACCGCACGGGAAAATCGTGACGATTGGAGCGGAACGCTTGATGATGAACAGTTAGCCTGGCTCGAAGCACAAATGAAGCGGACTACAGATAAGCCACTATTCGTTTTTGGCCATCATCCCTTGTATAATACGACGGCTAGATCAACCGAACCGATGATGTCACTGGATCCCAGCTTGGATATTTGGCCGATATTGAAGCAGTGGCAAGGTGTGGGTTTTTATTTTAACGGCCATAATCATGTACATTCCATCGTTAGACAAGAAAACTGGCATTTCATTCAAACGGCCTCCATTCTGGATATTCCTGCTGCTCGAATTCTCACTGTGCTTGAAGATGAGATCCGGTTAGAGATGGTGAGTCTGGCGAGCGAGCAATTAAGTAAATGGTCTTCATTATTTACCCTCAGCATTTTTGATTATGAAAAATATCCGCAGGCTGAAGGGGAGGCGGGAGATCAGGAACTAATCATCAATCGACTTCAAAGGGACAGAAAGCAGGTGGACCAGCAATGAATCGCCAGCCAGTAAGATTAGCCATCGTAGGCGGGAATCGCGGGGCCAGTTTTATGAATGCACTATACTCTCTATCGGATCGGATACATCTGACCGCCACTTGTGACTTGAATGAGTGGGTTCTTAATCAATGGAAAGAGAAATTTCCGGACATCCGAACGTATCGGGATTATCATGAAATGTTAAAAGATTCGGCAATTGATGCGGTGTTTATCTTAAGCCCCATGCATTTGCATGCCAGACAATCTATGGATGCTTTAAAAGCGGGTAAGCATGTCCTAAGCGAAGTGATTTCGATCCAATCTTTAGAGGAAGCTTGGGAGCTTATCGAAACTGTTGAACAAACTGGACTTAAATATATGATGTCTGAAAATTACTGCTTCTCGCGCTCCAATCTGACGATTAAACATATGGCGGATCAAGGCATGTTCGGTGAAATTACTTATCTGGAAGGCGGATACATCCATGATTTACGTCACTTGACTCATCATCCGGATGGATCTCTGACTTGGCGGGGGCAATTACATCAGCAGTATAACGGGATCAATTATCCGACGCATTCTATAGGTCCAGTTGCCCAATGGATTAATCTCAATAAGCCTGATGGAGATCGATTAAAAAGCATCTCGACTTTTGTTTCTAAATCAAGATCCTTACAATATTATTTTGGAGAGCATTATGGAAAAGATCATCCGGCAGCGCGTGAAGGTTTCTGGCGGCAAGGCGACAGTGCGGTTGCGGTCATCCAAACGGAAAAGGGTGTACTGATTGAGCTGCGTGTAGATTGGAGCTCTGTACGACCTCATAATAAAACTCATTATTTGCTGCAAGGAACTGAAGGGGCGTATATTACGGGCCGCCATCAGCAAGAGGAAGATTTGATCTGGTTCAGGAATCTTTCGCCCAAAAATATAGAGGATGGAGAGGAATTGTGGGAGCCGTTAAGCAGCTATCAGCCACTTTATGATCATCCAACATGGAAAAAATGGGGCGAATACGCTGCTGGGACGAAACATGGCGGAGGTGATTTTATGGTGCTTGAGGAATTCATTTCCGCGATTCAGGAGGATCGCACCCCTTCGGTGGACGTATATGATGCCGTTACTTGGAGCTCTGTGTTTACATTATCTATGGAATCTGTAGAGATGGGTGGGAAAGTTATAGCTTTTCCTGATTTTAGATCGAAGGTGAGAATTTGACGGTGGAACAGGCGCTTTCCAAACTTGTAATGAAAAAAGATATACTGTCCGACTTGCCTGCTTTTCTCTGTCCTACCGGGTATCTAATTCGTCATTTCGAGCCGGATGATGAACGGAACTGGGAAGAGCTTATACGCCATTCTTTTACAAGGGAAGTTAAATTCGTAGATAAAATCAGTACTCATGTGCCGTTTTATTCTGATCGCTTGTTGTTCATTTGCCGCGGGGATCAGCCTGTAGCGACAGCTACGGCCTGGGAATTAGGCAGTGGAGACCCTAAGCGCTGGTACTTGCATATGGTTGGAGTGCTTCCGGAATATTCTGGCAAAGGCCTCGGTTATGCTGTAAGTCTTGCTGTTTTGCACAAAATAAGAGAATCAGGTGGAGCGGCAGCCTCTTTAGAAACCGATGATTTCAGATTGCCCGCCATCCGTATTTATTTGAAATTAGGATTTCAGCCGGTGTACTTGGATGAGAGCCATCCTGGAAGATGGGAACGAATCCTGCAAAGGCTTTGATTTTAATAATGATTAATGCTAGGGATTAGGGGGGCTATACGCCTCCTTATTTCATTCTGGCACCTACGGAAGAAACTTGATTCAAGAATTAACTTGTCGGTAGGTTTAATTGCTGCTATAGTCATACTGACTTATTAAATGCGTTTAATAAGTCAGTATGACTATAGGTGAGAGGGTGGGAGAGCCATGGCGAGTGAGAAACGACTTCCTTCACAGCAAATGAAATCTGAAATTATCCGAAATATTCGAACAGCATTATTAGAACTAGGAAAAGCAACGAAGGCAGAGTTAAGCCATAAATTGCAATACAGTTTCCCAACGATAAGTAAATTTCTAATGCAGATGGAAGAGGCAGGGGAAATAACGGTCAGCGGTCTGGATGAGTCAAGTGGGGGAAGAAGGGCAATAAGATACACCTATAATCCGAATTATCGGTTAGGGATGGCTATTTTTTTGGAAAAAAATGAAAGCAATTATACCATCTATAATTGCATTGGGGAGGTAATCAAAGAAGGGAGTTTGCCCAGTATTCTTGAGGAAGATGTTAGTAAACTGGTCATGCTTATTGAAAATGAAAAAAAGGCCAATCCTAAAATCCATTCTGTGGCTATTGGAGTTCCAGGTGCGGTGAATCATGGGCAGATTTTTCTGATTCCGGGTTATGAGAAATATCAGAATTTAGATTTGAAAAGACACATAGAAGATCAACTATCTATTCCGACAATCGTGGAAAATGATATGAATGCCGCTGTAATCGGCTATATGACGCAACGAAATTTGAAAGAGAATATATCTCTAATGTATCTGTATTTAGGGAAAAATGGTCCGGGGGCTGGGATCGCGGTCAATGGTGAAATCGTGCGAGGAAAGACGTTTTTTTCAGGAGAAGTTCAATTTTTGCCACAGTATGATCATAAAAATTTCATAGAGGCATTAACTGGAGATCCTGGTGGATCAAATATGCAATCGAATCATAGTGTGGATGCGATTAGTCGATTAGTGGCTACTATGACTTCTATTTTGAATCCGCATTATATTATTTTTTGTGAGGATGAATTAGCTCCAGCCATGCTTAATCAAATCTATGAACGGAGTGCAACATACGTTCCGAAGGAGCATCTTCCAGCGTTAGCGGTAAGTAACTTGAAACGTGATTATCTGAATGGATTACAAAGTCTTGGATTAGGCTTATTAGTTTCACAACAAATAGATGAGAACAATTAAGGAGATAACTATGGCAACTTTTTTTCTTATTATTATTTATTTAGCATTTATTAGTTTAGGCTTGCCGGATTCATTGCTTGGCTCCGCTTGGCCAGTGATGAGAATGGACATAAATGCTTCATTAGGTACTGCTGGAATTCTTTCGATGGTTATTGCAGTAGGGACAATTGTGTCCAGTTTAATGAGTGGTGTTATCCTTAAACGTTTTGGTACAGGGAAAGTGACTCTTATTAGCTGTATCATGACTGCTGTAGCGTTGCTTGGTTTTGCAGGGTCACCTTCGTTAGTCTGGTTAATTATTGCTGCAATTCCACTTGGTTTAGGTGCGGGATCTGTAGATGCCGGATTAAATAGTTATGTGGCTACGCATTATAAAGCCCATCATATGAGTTGGTTACACTGTTTCTGGGGAGTGGGCGCCACGCTGGGTCCTATTATTATGGGCTCTTTTATCTCTGGAGAAGGTCTATGGCGGCAAGGTTATCTTACGGTTGCTTACATACAATTGAGCTTAGTCATTATTCTATTCGTTACACTGCCTTTATGGGATAGAGTGGCTGGGAGCAATAACCACCCGAATGCTGAAAGTGATCCTGAGTTCAACCATCCGGAGCTAGAGCATGCCGCAGAGAACACAAAACCATGGAAATTAAGAGGGGTAAAGCTAGCAATGTTAACCTTTTTATTTTATTCTGCCATCGAAACGAGTATGGGCTTATGGGGGAGCAGCTTTCTTGTAAACATTAAAGACATTCCTGCATCAACTGCAGCGACATGGGTATCATTTTTTTATCTAGGGATTACCTTTGGTAGAATGGTGACGGGTTTCATTACTTTTAAAATGAGTAATAAACAGCTAATTCGATATGGCCAGCTCATTGCTTTAATCGGTACGATACTGTTAGTATTGCCGCTTCCAACTATAGTTTCACTTGTAGGATTTATGATTATAGGTTTAGGGTTAGCCCCCATTTTTCCGTGTATGCTACATGAAACCCCTGTACGATTCGGGAAGAAACATGCTCAGTCGATTATGGGCTTTCAGATGGCAACAGCTTATACTGGCACCACGCTGATGCCGCCTTTTATCGGCTTATTAGCTTCGAAATTCACGCTGGGTATTTTTCCTGCAATGATCGTTTTTTTCGCCATCGTTATGCTCTTGTGTACAGAACAGCTTAATCAATACTCAGCAAAAGTAAATGTCGGTTAAATTTGAATTGAATATATTACGGACTAACCCTTCATATATATAGCTATAGGAGGGGGGAGCTGTAAATGTGGTTGTTAATTATTATAGGTGTTGGATGTCTCTCCGGTTTTATATTGTTTAGAAAGAATATATTGGCCGCCGATCACGAACATTTTCAAGGACCGGAGAAATTGTCCATCATTATCCCCGCAAGAAATGAAGAATACAATTTGCGTTTTCTGCTCGACTCACTCCAGCTCCAAACCATTACCCCCTATGAAATTATTGTTGTGGATGATTTCTCGGAGGATCGGACCAAGGAAATTGCCGAAAGCTATGGAGTTAAGGTTAATGCCAACAGCAGTCTCCCTGAGGGATGGACGGGCAAGAGCTGGGCAATCTGGAATGGGTATTTACAAGCCTCGGGCGATATTTTTGCTTTTCTTGATGCAGATATCCGGTTAAAGCCTAACGCTCTGGCCTCATTATTAAAAGCAAGGGAGCTATCGAAAGGTGTCATTTCGGTAGTTCCTTTTCATCATACAGAAAAGCTGTTTGAGAAACTTGCCTTAATCATGAATATGCTGGGGATCTTCACATTCACCTCTGTTTTTGAAAAGAATAACGCTAAAAAAGGATTATACGGTTCGTGTATTCTAGCTTTAAGGCAGGATTATGAAAAAGTTAATGGCCATCAAAGCATTAGATCTGAAGTGCTGGATGATTTGTCTTTAGGAGAGAAGTTTATCGCTGCAGGTGTTCCCATTAGAAATTTTATCGGTTATGGCTTAGTATCTTTTCGTATGTATCCGAAGGGGATAAAAAGTGAGATTGAAGGCTTCAGTAAAGGGGCTGTCTTAAGCACCTCAACGTTAAGCCCGCGGACAATTATTCCAATCGCGCTTTGGGTGATCGGACTCATCATCTCAGAAACTGTGTTTATTTTTGCGAATACTTCATGGTTTATGCCTTTATTGATCGGTTATCTCCTTTATATGTTCCAGCTCTTTTATTTTATAAAATATGTAGGTGTATTTGGCATCGTTATTCCTGTATTTCACGTGGTGGCAACTGTTTTCTTTATCTTGATTATGCTTTATTCGATATATCAGGTCGTTTTTCTGAGGCATGTAAGCTGGAAAGGAAGGCAGATCCAGGTGGGAGGCCCTAGGGACTAATGATCATATTGTGGGTCGCGGGTTTATTTTTGTCGGGATCTCTTATGTTTTCCTATTGGCTTGGTCTTGCGCGTAAAAAGAACTTGAAAGACATTGGCGACGGTAATCCGGGTGCTTTGAATCTATGGAAGTCATCTGGCTATAAATTCGGAATTTTTGGGGTGTTGTTGGATTTTTTAAAAGGATATCTGCCTCTTTTATGGGTAATGGAAAGTCATTATAGTCAGGGTTATTTCATTATTCCGCTAGCCTTAGCTCCTATTGCCGGTCATGCCTTCTCTCCATTTCTTAAAGGAAAAGGAGGGAAGGCGATCGCCGTAACCTTTGGGGTATGGAGCGCGTTGACAGGATTCAAGGCCTCTTTAGCATTAGCAGTTATCCTGGCAGTGTTGAAAGTGCTCGGCAGCGGGTACAAAAGCAGAGGGAATTCACCTGTCTCGGATGGTGTGCAAGTGGTTAGCGGAATGCTGCTCCTTTTTGTTTATTTGGGCATCAGTAAGTGGTCTGCTCCTATCCTGTGGGTATGGTTTGGGAGCTTTGTGATCCTTATGTATACGCACAGGTTAGAATGGATTGCATGGGTGAAGGAATATTCAAAAAGGGAGCGGGGGCATTGAAGTTACTTTCTTTGTCGCGATAGATGTTTTGTATAGGTTAATAAACAGGTTTCCAGCGATTAATTTCGGGGAAGCCTGTTTTTTTCGGTTTTATAAGATGCGTTATCTTTAAACAGAAGATTTTATAATGGCTAAAGTTGGTGCATTTTAGTATCTTTAATTATAAATGCTTTCAATTTAGAAAGTTACAGAGATAGGGTTATGAACTAAAGGGGGGCTTGTGATGAAGATCGGCGGCAGAGTAAGAAATGGAGGCACATGGTTTACCCATCTGATTTTTTCATTCACATTATTAGCCGTTGTTTTAATCGGACTTGTGGGCAGTTATCTGTATGTTCAGGCTAATCGCTTAATGGTGGATGAGATTGCCAGAGACAGTAAGCAACGACTGATGACTTCAAGTGATTTTGTGGAGAATACGCTGCTGCAAAAATACGAAAACAGTATCCGCAACCGAGCAGTGTCTACCTTGTCGTTAGAAAATCAGTCTATGCTGAATTATTTACTGGACAGTGAATGGGAAGGCAATACGAGCAGAATATTAGCTTTTCGCAAGGATCTCGAAATTTTCAAGCTTACTAATGAAGGCGTTTACAAAATATCCACATACTTCGAGAAAGGAAATTATATCATCGATAACAGCCAATTTTATTCGAAGCTGGACAATTCTCCAGATGCTTCCTTCTTGAAAACTTCAGTGACACCAGCCTTAAACCGCTGGACATATAGAACGTTATCGGATGAAGAAGAGGTGTTGACTTACGCAATCGCCCTTCCCTATGGTGCTTTATCAAAAACATCAACAGGCACCATGTACATTGACGTTAGCTTAGAATACATCAATAAAATGATTTCCAGCACGATGAGCTCGCCGATGGAAAAGCTATATGCTTTTGATGAAAAGGGCAGCCCTATTATCCATACGGGCTCGAACGTCGAAGAGGGGCTTAAGACTGCTAAGCAATGGATGAAGTCAGCAAGGAATAATAAGGAAATTCATTATAATAAACGCGACAAATATGTGTTGTCTTTTAAAAATGACCAAACCTCGAATAATCAATGGAAATACGTATTAATACGGCCTATGAATTCATTTGTATCCTCATCAAAGCAGCTGAAGAGCCAAATATTTGTCAGCTGTATCCTGGTATTGTTAATTGGGCTTCTATTCGCTTATTTGATTTCCAAACGTGTATATGTTCCGATGAAGAAGCTTGTTAACAATGTTCGCAGCTTTTATCATCCAGGCACCGTAAACTATTCGCAAAATGAATTCGCTATTATTGGTAGTACAATCTCAAAGCTAGGTCAAAAAATCGAAACCTTAGAATCTAAAGCTAAAGTGAATGAACTAAAAAATCTGGTATTAGGTGCAGGCGTTGGCTCGGATTACTACGATTATTTACCTTTGCAATGTCATTACATGACTAGCTATATTCGTATAACTAAGGGAGATTGCGAGGAATTCAGGGCTTTTTATGAACAGCATGCTGCCTATAGCTTTTATAAATTCGTCAGCTTAAATACCCAGGAAGCGGCGCTTATCTATTTCAGTGAGTTGAATAAGGATCACGAGGAGCTGGAGCTTTTATTATTGAAGGAACTGGAGCTTATAAAAAATGTGTTGCCTGAGCAACTACACTTTGGAGCAGCGCTTGGATCGAAGGTTCAGGCACCTGAAGAAATCCCCTTTTCGTATCAAAATGCCTTACATGCCTATCGATATCGGTTTATCTATGGTTCGGAAGCTATTGCGCGGTATTCACATATCCCGCTTAACGATGTTACGCCACACTTATTCTCTTTTGATCTTTATAAAAATGCCTTAAAGGCGGGCAATGACGTTACGATGAACAGGTTTATGGACGATTTCCAAAGGGTCATGGAGAAAGGTGATGTCCAATTGGAGACGGTTGAGTTAGGCCTGCTTCAGTTGGTTACGGTCCTGTATCAGACCATTATTGAGCTTGATCTGCAACAAATCGTTTCGCCTTCCAGTCTGTTCGATGAGTTCAAAAAGGAGACGTTGGCCGAAACCCTTGATTCCATTCGTGATTTATCGGCACAAATTACAGCTTATATTCAAGAGTCAGGAAATCACGCACATACAGAGATCATTCATAAATTAAAAATCTTTATCGATGATAATATTCAAGAGGATTTATCGCTAAATAAATTATCTGAGGTTGCTTCGTTGGCGCCATCGTATATTTCTACCTTGTTCGGAACCGTTATGAATGAATCGTTCACTGAATATGTAACCCGAGTGCGGTTGGAGAAGGCGGCTGATTTATTAAGAGAAAAAAAGCAGCTGTCCGTGGCTGAGATTTCTGCTCAGGTGGGTTATCGTAACCCGCAATATTTTCACAACAAATTCAAAACACGTTACGGAGTTACACCGGTCCAGTATAGGAACGCAGGCAATGCAAACCATTCGAACCATTCAAGTGCATAATTCTCCAATCCATGTGGAAAAGGCAATCGTCTCGCGATTGTCTTTTCTTTTGTTCGAAAAATTATAGCCCCAATACGAAGATAATTTACTGATTTTAATGAATTTACAATAGAAAAAGCGCTTACAATGCCCTAACGTAAGGGGTGTTCAGACACAGTCTTAACGCAAAATCGTATTCGGAAGGAGAAAACAACTATGAACCCGGCAAGCACTGCTGGCATTCAAAAACAGGGAGAGAATCTTAAGCCGAAAGTCTCGAGGTGGACACATACTTGGCGCCAATACAAAAAAAACAAATATTTATTCTTATTACTAGCTCCCGTGATCATCTGGTATACCGTATTTGCTTATGGCCCGATGTATGGCATTCAACTGGCCTTTAAAGATTATTTTATTCGTGATGGAATTTGGGGAAGTCCTTGGGTCGGCTTAAAGCATTTCGAATATTTGTTCACAGCTTCACCCGACTTTTGGAAAATCATTAAGAACACGCTTATTATCAGTTTTTACCATATCATTTTTGGTTTTCCTGCACCGATCATATTGGCTCTGTTATTTAACGAACTTAGGTTTTCCTTCTTCAAGAAGGTTGCACAGACGATATCCTATTTACCCCATTTCTTATCCTGGATCGTTATTGGGGGGATATTGATCGCTTTGTTATCTCCGAATTCCGGTGTGGTCAATTATATTATTCAGTGGCTCGGCTTTGATCCCATTTACTTTTTAGGCAGCGAGAAATATTTCCGCTTTACGCTCGTTATGTCAGGAATATGGAAGGAAATCGGCTGGGGAACGATTATATACTTAGCAGCATTAGCAAGCATCGATTCCCAAATGTACGAAGCTGCAGTTCTGGACGGAGCCAATCGCTGGAAACAAACGTTATTTATCACCATTCCTTCGATCCTGCCGGTGATTGCTATTCTGCTTATTCTTCGGGTAGGGAGTGTGCTGGATGCTGGCTTCGATCAAGTCTTAACACTTTATTCACCAGCTGTATATGGGGTGGCGGATACGTTAGATACTTATGTGTACCGGATAGGTCTGCAAAACTTTCAGTTCAGTCTAACGACGGCTGTTGGATTATTTAAAAATGTGGTGGGTCTTATCCTGGTGTTATTTGCTAACTTCATAACGAAAAAAATGGGGCAGGAAGGTCTTTATTAATGAATGAATGTAAGGAAGGAGTAACTACAATTGAAGCTATCCACTGGTGAAAAAGTATTCCAAGTCTTTCTAATCCTATTTGTAATCATTCTTTGTATTACGATGATTTATCCCTTCTTGCATGTGCTCTCTATATCGTTTAGCACCCCTGCGGAAGCACTACGGCCGGGAATTCATTTCTATCCCAAAGAAGTTTCCTTCTTTGCTTGGAAGCGTGTACTGACAACAGATACGGTCTGGCAAACGATGGGGAATACGGTTTTCCGCACAGTTGTAGGAACAGTTCTGACACTCGTGTTTCTGTCACTGGGAGCATATCCGCTATCTCGTAAATATTTGCCGCACCGGGGATTTTATACAATGTTCATTGTCGTAACGATGTTTTTTGGCGGCGGGCTTATCCCTACCTATCTGCTAATCAAAAGTCTGGGACTTATAAATTCGTTATGGGTTTATATTGTCCCCGGCCTGCTCAGCACGTTTAATCTTCTGCTCCTGCGAAATTTCTTTATGGGTATACCGGAGGAACTGGAGGATTCAGCTAAAATAGATGGGGCTAATGATATGCGGATCTTATTTACGATTGTTATTCCGCTGTCGAAGCCTGTTCTAGCAACATTAGCCCTATGGACTGCAGTAGGGCACTGGAACGCTTGGTTTGATGCAATGTTGTATATGCAGGATCAATCAAAGATTGTACTGCAGCTTTTCTTAAGACGGCTTGTTATTTCAGCCGAAGGAGATCCGATGTTACCACTTCCTACCAATGAGCAGGCTCCTGAAATGGTCAAAGCGGCTATTATTATGTTTACAGCGCTGCCTATATTAATGATCTATCCATTCCTGCAACGTTTCTTCGTCAAAGGAATTATGGTTGGATCACTTAAGGGTTAGAAGGCTCAGAACGGTTTAAACAGTCCGCTATATCCGCGGGCTGTCTAAATATATAGATGAACAAAAAAAGGGAGGAAATAAAAGAATATGAGGCATACATCCAAGAAATGGTTGGAAATTGCTGCGATAGCCCTATCGGCTTCACTTGTCATGAGTGGTTGCGGCGGGAATGCGGCGAATAATAACACTAACGAAACGAAGCCGACGAATCAAGGTCAAGGGGGGGCATCAGCAGCTGAAGCTCCGATTGAAATTATTTGGGCGAACAACTTTAATACGCCAGAAGAAGACGGTAACTATGTGCAAACCGAGCTCGAGAAGAAATTTAATGTGAAAATCAAAAATATTAAATTGGAACGTGGAACTTGGAAAGAACAATTTTCAGTGCTTCTAGCTTCTGGAGATATTCCTGATATCTTCCCGGTCGATGCAAACGAAACGGATATGGTGCAATGGGCAGATCAAGGGATTATTGCGACGATTGATAAGGCTGAAATTGAATCCCTGATGCCGAAATATGCAGCAGCATTGGATTCGGTTGATTCCGGGGCATGGGGCGTAGGCTTATACAACGAAAAAAACTGGGGGATCCCGAAAATTTGGCCAGGTGGTCTTGATGGATTTATTCCGGGCTATAATGAAGCCTGGCTGAAAAATATTGGCTACTCAGAACCACCCAAGACATTGGAAGAGCTTGAGGATGTACTCACCAAATTTGTTAATGAAGATCCGGACAAAAATGGGAAGAAGGATACTTACGGTTTAATCGGCCGCGGCAAGCTTCCAGAGCAATTGTTCACAAGTGTCTTCTCAGCATTTGCTGTTTCCCCTTATCAGTTCAAAAAGGATGCTTCCGGGAACGTAGTTTATGGAGGCATTACAGAAGAGACGCGATCAGCATTGGCGTTATTGAGCAAATGGTACAAAGCAGGTCTGATTGATCCTGAATTCATAACTAGTGATAATAACGAAATCAATATTAAATTTGCTGACCAAAAAGTGGGTATGGTGGATAACGGGAAGTGGGGCAATTTTTATAAAGAATCTGGGTTTGTCGCAAAACCTGGTCTAGAGAAAGGTCAAATATTCGTGCCTGGCAAGCCGTTTACAGCTCCAGATGGCGTTGCTTATTCTTTCGCGTATGGTGCAAGACAGGCGCCAGTATTGTTCGGTGTTCAACTCGAAAAGGATGAGAAGAAACGTCATAAGATTATGGAAATTCTCGAATATGTGTCTACGGATTCCGAAGGTTTTCTGCTGACAGGTTTCGGTCAATTGGGTGTGAGCTATGATATGGAAGGGGACCTTGCCATTCCAAAAGCGGATGAAGAGGTTAGTGCTCCGAAGATGGGAGCGGGCAATTTCTATAATCCACTTAGCTCCACAGACACTTCAATGGAAAAACATACGGTAAAACAAGAATTGCTAGATTTGAGAGACAAGATCACTCCAGGTGTTACACCATTGCTAGATGTACTGGGACCAGCCGTATTAACAAGCAAACCCAAGTATTGGGGCAATCTGAAGACGTTGCAAGATACGTTTGTTATCAAAGCAATTACAGGAGAAGCGAACACGGGTAAAGATTTTGATAATTTCAAGGATAGCTGGCTAAAGGCCGGAGGTCAGGAAGTAACGGATGAGGTAAATAAAGTGCTGGCAGATCGTAAATAGCAGCGTTCGCTGATTAGTACTGGATGATAGGCTGGAGCAAAAGCTTGCTCCAGCCTATTTATTAAACCCTTAAGAGAGTTGATTTTAAGATAACGGAGGTAGAAATGAGCGGATTAATTATTTATGAGCAGCCGAATGAAGCCCTGGGGAAAGACGATTTTACAGTGAGTGTACGAGAGCCTGGTGGGGGATGGCAAGCACTGTTTGTTTTTGAAGCAAAGGTGGATATGCATCAGGTTCGATCGACATCGATGGTTTATTTTGATATGGAAGGCACGGTGGAGGTCTCTGTTCATTGTAATAACCGGCAGATTGAACAAGCGGTTATTCGCCCTTTGGCAACCCATATTCCCTTTCAAATCGAAGAGAATACCCTTTTGTTCACATTGGAGCACCCGTGTAAGCTTTCCATTGAAATCAATGGAGAACGTTTTAGTAACTTGCATCTTTTTGCCAACCCCTTGGAGACAGCCCCACCTAAACTTGACGATGATAATGTAGTGCTTGTCCAACCAGGAATACATCAATTTGCGGCTATCGCAGAACAAGTTCATCATTTGTCAGAAAGGGCTAATGGGGAGCGTCAAACGATATATTTTATGCCCGGGCTTCATCAATTCGAGAATCCAATGCTGCATATCCCTTCTGGGACCACAGTTTATATTGCCGGAGGCGCGATCCTTTGCGGATCCATAATGATTGACCATGCTGAGAATGTTGTTGTTCGCGGCAGAGGTGTTCTGTATTTGGCGGATATGGAGAAAACCACTTATTTAAGAGGCGTTCAAATCCAGCATTCTGAACAGGTTGAGATCGAAGGGATCATCACGCTTGATCCTCCGCATTACAGTATATATATCGGAGCGTCTAAGCATATCCGCATTCATAACTTCAAAGCTTTCAGTACACGCGGCTGGTGTGATGGAATTGATATGATGGCTAGCTCAAATGTGGATATTAAAGATGTGTTCTTGAGAACTTCTGATGATTGCATTGCCATTTACGGCAGCCGTGGAGAGTATTATGGAGACTCACGCCATATCACGGTTAAAGATTCCATACTCTGGGCGGACGTTGCTCATGCCATGCATGTCGGTATTCATGGTGATCACCAACATAATGGCGATTTTATAGAAAATATTTGGTTTGAAAATATCGATGTGCTTGAGCATCACGAGCCACAGGAAAATTATTGGGGGGTTATGGCAATCTGTGCAGGGGACAACAATACCGTTCGTAAGGTTACTTTCAAAAATATCCGGGTGGAGGATTTTGAACTGGGGCAGCTGTTTGATGTCCGCGTGGTCTGGAATAAAACCTATAATCCGGTGCCAGGACGATGTATCGAAAATATAGAGTTTAGCGATATCACCTACAATGGGAAGAATATCAATCCTTCCTGTATATTCGGCTATGACGAGGAAAGAGGTGTGAAGGATATTTATTTTTATAATCTTCAGATTAATGGAGAGGTTATTGTCGACCTGAATAACAAACATTTTGTAGTGAATGAATTTGCCAGCGGTATTTATTTGCATTAAATCAGAGGATGTAAATGAATGGAGGAGAACAATGAATTCATTTAAAGAGCTACTCTTTGGAAAATCGCTTAAACGTATTTTTAGGATCACAGTTTCCTTAAGTTTGTTGGTAACGCTAGTGCCTTTATCGGCAGAAGGAGCCGCAGTAGAATCGACAGAGCTGTCGATAATTACGGATTACCAACCTACCATTAATGAGGTTATAGATGAAAGCGGATTCAAACATCCGGGTGTTGGCCTGACCAAGGATATTCTTGAGAATATTAGGACACAGGTACGGGCGCAAAAAGAACCCTGGATCGCTTATTATAATCAGATGCTTCTCTCTCCGGCAGCTTCAAGGACGGTCACTTCCAACAATCAAAGTGGTGCGGATCCGTTGAAACCAGCGAGCGATGCTTTTAATAGCCAGGGCTTTAATTCAAGATTTATAGCGGATGGTTTGAAGGCTTATACACAAGCTCTATTGTATGTAATATCGGGTGATGAGGTTTACAGAGCCAATGCCATGCATATTATCCGGATTTGGTCACAGATGGACCCTGAGAAATACGTGTATTTTAATGATGCACATATTCATACAGGAATTCCACTTAATCGAATGGTTACTGCGGCGGAAATCTTAAGGTACACAAGTGCTCAAACTGAAGAGCTGAAATGGACGGAAAAAGATGTCGCTGATTTTACGAATAATCTTATTAATCCGGTTATTGAAACGTTCCAACACACAAATGATCGTTTTATGAACCAGCATCTTTATCCGCTGCTTGGAGCTATGTCAGGTTATATTTTTACAGGAAATAAAGAGAGGTACAATGAGGGAGTTGAATGGTTTACCGTCAATAAAACCGCTGTCGATCAGGGGCAAAATGGCGCGATAAAAGCTTTATTCAGATGGGTTGATACAAATATTGTAACAGGGGAAAAAGTTAATCCACCCGTAGTTCAGCATGTTGAAATGGGCAGAGATCAGGCGCATGGCGCTGGGGATATAACGAATGTAGAGATTTTATCACGTTTATTATTGGCTCAGGAAACAAAGGTAAATCCGGTAGAGGGGACTGTTTCTAGTGCGCCAAATGCGGTGGGGCCGTATGAATTTCTAGATCAACGGATTTTAAAAGCTGCCGACTACTTTGCGCAGTATATGATTGGCCATGATACACCATGGATTCCAGTGGCGGCACATACAGATGTAAATGGAAATCCAACGATTATCTATAAACACTTGGCTGGCGGTTACAGGGGGAGAATTGGCGGTAATGTCTATGATCTTTATTATTATTATAAATATACAGCTGGAATAAATATGGAGGTTGAAGCTCCTTATTTTAGCGAGATGTTTGCTAAGCGATTGCCTTTCTATTGGGAGTCTCCGGATGGAGGCGGGGATTATTGGCTGTACATTCCTAAAGAAGCAGAGGACGAGGGTACGCTCAATTTGCCGAAGGTGATAACGAATCCAGATTTGAGAGAACTAGAAGACCGGTACACGAAGCTTGATGGTCACTCCACCACAAAACAAGAAGGAGACACTACTTACGTTGAAATTACCGCAACAGATGAGGGCAGTAAAATTGCTTTTGTGGGTGCAAGCAGTGGCGAACGAATCATTGCTTTTAAGATTCGGACTAATGGCATAGCAACCATGGAGGTGTTTGGCGATACCGTTACGCTGCCTGATACAAAGGGGCAATGGAGGTATATTCAGTATGAGTTCAATGAGTTCCAAGGCTTCAGCGATCTTGTCTATTTTAATGTAAAAGGAAATGGAACAACAGTCGATATTGACCATATTAATTTAAAAGCTGGGGCACAGCTTACCCCTCCAGTATTTACATCAGGAAAGGCACCAGTATCTTTATTTACCTATGAGGGATCTACAGCTGCAATTCAATTTGATTTCTCTGCGACAGACGCAGGTGCAACGGATGTTGTTACCTATCAAGCGGATCAGTTACCTGAGGGTGCAGTGTTCAATGAGACTTCAGGTGTTTTCTCTTGGTCTGGAGCACATGCGGGAACCTACTCCTTTGTAGTGAGTGCCGCAGATGGAACTTCGGTTACAGCCAAGGATGTTAGTGTTGTAGTAGCGAATGATCGGCAATCTGCCGTCAACGCCGTCATTTCTCCTTATCATGTTGATGTGCCTTACATTTCGGCAACGTTAGCTCACTATAAGCAAGTGCACGCTGAGGTAATGGATGTAATTACTACTGCCACTGACGAGGTCTTCTATCAGAAGTTATTTGACCTGAATCTCGCAGTGCAAAGTCTTAAAGAATTGACGCCATTAATGAAAGATGGAAGTGTTAATTTTACGAATATGTTTGTTAGCTCAACCTTTGGTAACGCTGTCCCGAACCTGCTGGACAACACAAATGATAGTTTTGTGGGGTATTATACAGCGCAGGATCGGGCGCATTACATGGATTTAGGACCGGATTTTCAAATATCAGCAGAAAGCTTTGAGCTTCAGGTAAGAGCTAGTTTTCCGGAGAGAATTGGCGGCGTTGCAATGTTCGGATCGAATGACAAAGAAAATTGGACCCGCTTAACCCCCGGCTTGACAACAGTTACTGAAGAGATGCAGAGACTTGAGGTTCAAGCAGGCCTGGAGCATGAAAAATTCCGATTTTTGAAAATGGAAATGATAAAGCCTTCGAGTACTATGCTGGAAATTGCTGAATTTAGAATCTTTGGCCAGCGGTATGAGACAGTAAATCAATTAGAGTCCGTGTCCATTCACTCGGATCAAAGCTTAAGAAATCGAATTATACCAGGGGATACGATTCAATTATCCTTTAAGTCTACAGAAATGATCCATAATGTCACGGCCCATATACAGGGTCAACCTGTTGCAGTCAGTTCTGTGGACAATATCAACTGGACAGCTATGCTTGTGGTGAATGAAAATGTTCCATCAGGTACTGTGAAATTTAAGATTAATTATAAAACGGCAGCTGGAGCGGATGCAGTAGAGACTATTTTTACAACAGATGGTTCTACTTTATTCATTGCAGATCAGACGGGACTTGTCGCTAATGTGCTTGAGATAGCAAACCTAATCGATTCCAGTGGAAGAAATCCGGCTGATCTTTTGGCAACAGCAAAAGTTTTATTTGATAATCATTTAGGTTCCATCACTGATTTTCGTTTAAATGGCAGTGGTTATGGTGCATATCTAACCTTTGACTTTAAAGAAGGCGGCCAGGCATTGCTGTCTAGGGTAGAAGTAATCGGAAGGCAAGATAATTATGCGGGCAGAATTAATGGAACAGTGGTGCAAGGCTCCAATGACAATGTGACGTGGATCACGATCTCTAATGTAGCAGGAAATACGCCGGAATGGCAGAAGTTGACGATTAACAGCACAGAACCCTATCGTTATATCCGCATCACCAATGGAAACAACTGGTATGGAAACATGGCTGAACTACGTTTGTATGGTGATGTTACAATCAATTCAAAGCTTGATGCGGTGTCCATTAGCTCCGACCAAAGTATCCAGAAACGAATTGTGCCTGGGGACACGGTGAAATTGTCTTTTAAAGCAAGCGATGCAATTAACCAAGTGAATGTCAATATTCAGGATCAAGTCGCAACCGTTTCTACTGTCGATAAGATCAATTGGACGGCTGAAGCGGTCATGGGCAATAACGCACAACCTGGACCTGTGAACTTTAGTATTAAATACAAGTCAAAGGAGGGAATCGAGGGGCCGGAAAAAACATCAACTACAGATGGTTCCTCTCTGTACATTCCCGATGAGACCGAGTTGATTAGTAATGTGCTTGCGATTACTAATTTAAGTGATTCCAGTGGGAGAACACCCACCGATCTCAGGAATGTTGCGGGATCATTATTCGATGGAAATGCAGGCACAATTACGGATTTTCGGGTAAATGGTAGTGGATATGGAGGATTTATAACGTTTGATTTTAAAGAAGGGAATAGGGTCCAGCTGTCCAAGGCAGAGGTGCTTTCCAGGCAAGATAATTATTTTACACGAATCAATGGGACTGTGGTTCAGGGTTCGAATGATCATACAAGCTGGACGACAATCTCCTCTCCTGCAGGAAAAACGATGGATTGGCAGACCTTAAGTATTAGTAACGCAGAAGCCTATCGTTATATCCGGATCTATAATAGTAGTAATTGGTTTGGAAACATGGCGGAATTACGCTTTTATGGCGTAGTGAAAGGGGCGGACCCAACAGCTCCGGTGACAACGGATGATGCGCCACAAGGTTGGACCAACAAGGATACGTTGGTAACCTTCACAGCTACAGATGCGGGCTCTGGTGTTGCGGCAACCTATTTCACAGTAAACGATGGCGAGCAGCAAACCGGGAATTCAGTTATTTTGTCCAATGAAGGAACACATAAGTTAGTTTATTGGAGCGTTGATAGAGAGGGTAATGTGGAACAGCCGCAGAAGACTGCTGTGATGAAGATTGATCGGACCGCACCACAGGTGGTAATTAAAGGAGAGAGTTCCTATACCATAGAGCAGACATTAAACATCACCTGTAGTGCAGCTGATACTGTATCAGGCATCACTTATTCGCCATGTGATTCAACGCTCGCAGATGTTAAAGCGTATACGCTGGAAGCGGGAACTCATAATGTAACTGCGAAAGCCGAGGATGCGGCGGGCAATGTCGGGCTGGCAGAGCATTCGTATAGTGTATATGCGACATTTGACAGCTTGTCGGCATTAACCGAAAATTTTGCAGCTGAGACGGGTGCTCCAGATTTAGAAAACGTAACCAATTCACTTAAGCAGCAGCTGGCGATCGCCAAAGAAAAAGCTCAGCAGCATGCTGGCGCAGAAGTTCACAGCTTGCTGGAAGCTTTTAATAGTGAAGTGAATCTCCAGAGCAATCAGGTGTTCACTTCTGAGCAGGCAGAGGTTCTAGTCCGTTGGTCACAATGGCTCCAGAATACAACTCCGCTTGCTGGTGGAGCCCCTGGAAAGCCAGTGTTATCTGACAATAATGGGCACGACACCGGGCTTCGAGATGGTAGCTATGCCGTCACGATGAATCTTTGGTGGGGGAACAACGGTACCGAGTTTAAGCTCTATGAAAACGATGTACTGATCAGTACCCAGATGCTGACGGACAGCTCACCGAATGCACAAGCCATGAGTACGGATATTGTGGGCAAATCAAATGGAACCTACACGTACACGTGCGAGCTAGTCAACAGCTTCGGTTCGACTACCTGCGATCCGCTAATCCTTACTGTTACAGATGCAGCGCCGGGCAAGCCTATAGTATCCCACGACAACTGGAGTGGGGATGGAACTTACGACGTTGTGATGAATATGTGGTGGGGAACCAATGGTACTGAGTACCGTTTGTATGAGAATGGAGAAGTAATCGACACACAGACACTAAGCACGGCTACCCCTGCGGCTCAGATGACAGTTACGAAACTTAAAGATAAGACACCAGGTGTATATGAATACTACGCGGTATTAGTCAATGCATCAGGCGAGACATCTAGCGAGAAAATCACAGTAACTGTCAAGCCAAGAAACTGACCATAGAGCTGATGTAATAGGAAGGCCCTTTCTTCGGGATGACTGAGGGATGGGCTTTTTTATAGCAGTTAAAGGATATTATTGAGGGATTGAGACGTTGAATAACGAACGGAGAATTAGGGGAATCTGTAAATTGACATAACACCTAAAGGTGTTATAATGAAAAGCGAACCCAAAAGGTGTTATATTAAATGAATGCTGGAGGCTATTTATTATGCAAACTCAAGAACCCTTACAAGAAATTCGTCAAACGATTTTACTAAATGCGCCAATAGAAAAGGTTTGGAAAGCTGTTGCCACGGCAGAAGGAATGGCAGCCTGGTGGATGCCTAGTACATTTGAGCCTGTTGTTGGGCATGAATTCATCCTGCATGCTGGACAATTCGGAGATTCTCCTTGTAAAGTAACCGAAGTTGATCCTCCGAATCGTGTTGGTTTTAATTGGGGGAAGGATTGGCATCTTGCTTTTGAACTGAAAGAAATCGAAGGGAAAACTGAATTTACCTTGATTCATTCTGGATGGGACCCTGAAAAAATTACTGAATTTGGCCAACCACATCCAATCGTACGCGGCTTTATGAACAGCGGCTGGGAAAAAATCGTCCAAGAAAAACTTCCTGCTTATATCGAGGCTTAATATGCCGGTTGCAGAAGCAGGACATGATGTATTTCAAGCGATAGCAGATCCTACCCGCCGCAGTCTGCTAAAGCTGCTCGCTAATAAGGAAATGTCTATAGCATCTATTACGGATTGCTACCCGATCAGCCGAACCGCTGTTAATAAGCATTTACAGGTATTGTCCGATGCGCAGCTTGTTAGCAGTCAGAAAGTCGGACGGGAGACCCGGTATAAGCTTCAGCCAGAACCTTTGCTGGAGCTGCAAGATTGGCTTGCCTTTTTTGAAGGTTACTGGGCTAATAAATTATTTGCGCTTAAAGAATATGTTGAGGCTGACTCAGAGGAGAAGTAATAAACCGGGAGGCGTGAGATCGCGCTCCCCGGTTTTTTGTGTTGTTTAAATTCAGTTTATAAAAGGGAGTTACCATCACAATACAAACTAAAACGTTGGAGGAATTGTAATGGTAAATGAACGCAAAAAAATAATTGAGCCCAACCCTGGAGATTGGGCCGTCGAAGCGCGTGGGCTTGTCAAAACGTTTGGTGACAATCGCGCAGTTGATGGAGTAAATCTAAACGTTAAGGCAGGCACGATTTACGGCGTTCTTGGTCCCAATGGGGCAGGAAAGACGACGGTAATTCGGATGCTGGCTACGTTACTTCGTCCGGATGCGGGGGCGGCGCGAATCTTCGGGCATGATGTGGTAAAGGAGTCGCAGATTGTTCGGCAATTGATAGGGGTTACGGGACAATATGCTTCTGTAGATGAGTCACTTAGTGCTACAGAGAATCTGATTATCTTTTCACGTCTTTTAGGGTTAGGGCGGGCAGAGGCGCGGCAAAAGGCAGCGGAGTTGTTAGAAGAGTTTGGTTTGACGGAGGCGGCGAAACGGCCGCTTCGAAATTTCTCTGGTGGTATGCGCCGACGTCTGGATCTTGCAGCGAGTCTGATTGCCCAGCCTCCGCTTATCTTTTTGGATGAACCAACAACAGGTCTGGACCCACGGACACGTTCGCAAATGTGGGATACCATTCGTCGGTTGGTGAACACAGGATCAACAGTGCTGTTAACTACACAGTATCTTGAAGAAGCCGATCAGCTGGCAGATCGTATTGCAGTTATTGATCATGGCCATGTCGTTGCAGAAGGCACCGTGGATGAGCTAAAAGCTTCAGTGGGCACCACCTCGCTGCACTTAAAAGTCCAAAATCTTAAAGATATCGCTCAAGCGCGCCGGATTGTGGAACATGTGCTGCATATCCAGTCTATTGTGCCGAATGAGGCTGGAAAAATTACTGCACCGATGGCGAACGCTGATTTAGTCACTGATTTGCTTATTGCACTCCGCGAAGCGGGGATTCCACTCGCAGAGATGAGTGTGCAGAAACCGACGCTTGATGAAGTGTTTTTGACGATCACTGGCCATGGAGTTACGGATGAGGCATCCCAAGCATCACAAGAATCAATGAATAAGGAGGCAGCAAGAGCATGAGTATGAGAACTTCTACTATTAGTCCAGGTGCGACCCGACAATTGAAAAACCATACGAGCTTCAAACAATCTGTTCGTAACTCGTTAACGATGGCTTATCGCGGGATATTGAAAATCCGTCGCACACCCGAGCAATTGTTCGACGTAACGCTGCAGCCAATTATTTTCACACTAATGTTTACTTATATTTTTGGTGGAGCCATATCAGGAGATGTAGTGAGCTATTTGCCCGTTATTATTCCAGGTATTCTAGTGCAGACTGTAATCACGACCTCCATCGTCACTGGTGTCCAACTGCGGGAAGACATGGATAAAGGGGTGTTTGACCGCTTTAAGTCATTGCCGATTGCCCGAATAGCCCCATTAGCCGGAGCTTTGTTGGCAGATACGATTCGATATACGATCGCTACTGTGCTTACTTTTGTCATGGGCTATATTATGGGTTACCGACCTGATGGCGGTCTGGAGCATGTCGCAATTGCTGCGCTTTTGGTTATTGTCTGCTCCTGGTCGATTAGCTGGATTTTCGCTTTCTTTGGTGTGATTGCCCGAACCGCTTCCAGCGTACAAGGGATATCAATGATTGTGTTGTTCCCACTCACGTTTCTATCCAACGCCTTCGTGCCTGTAGATACGATGCCTAACTGGCTGCAATGGTTTGTCAAAGTCAATCCAATCTCGCATCTTGTGTCAGCTGTCCGTGAGCTTGCTAACTCTGGAACCGTAGGCTGGGATTTCGCTATCTCACTTATCGGAGCTGCTGTGATTGTTGCGGTTTTTGCACCTATCACTGTGCGTGCATATATGCGCCGGACATAATTAGAGAGATGAAGAAGCGGCAGAAATGCCGTTTTTTTGTGTTTTTTTAGCATGTTAAAAAAGCCGTGATCTAAGGATATCCCAAGATTACGGCTTGAATTTATTGAGTAGGGACTTGCAAAGAGGCCTTTTTAGAATTAATTATCTTTTTTAAAGAAGGTATGAATTAAATTGGAGACCGATCTATCATACAATATTTTAGCTGTTTCCTCATTTTGAATATGTCCCCCTAAATGCAGATGAATGACGCCATGCAATGACGCCCACACCAGGTTCACAACAAGCAGAGGGTCTTTTTCGTTAATAAATCCTTGTTCGATGGCTTCTGTAATAAGGGCTATCACTTGTTGTAGTGCCGTAAAGATAGCATGTAAGCTTTCCTCCTCCGGTTTGAATTCGCTAAAGGCTCCTCCGAACATAACCATATAATAGCTAGTATGATTCCGTGAGAAATCCCAATAAGCTTGTCCAAGCTCGCGAAGATATAAATTTAGATTGTCTTGTTTTGGAACCGCTTGAAAGGCAGCAGCCAACAATTTACACCCTTGCAGAAAAAGCTCCTTCGCTAAACCTTCCTTGTTTCCAAACAAGTTATAAATGATTTTTGTGGGACATTCCATTTTTTCAGCAACCTTACGGATGGTTACACCTTCGGGTCCAGATTCATGCATAATGGCCGCAGCGGCTTCGATAATGTTGAGTCTTAATGTTTCCGCATGCTGTTGTTTTGCTTTTGGGTAGGTTGTAACAGATTGTGCATCTATAGAAGATATTTTGGACGATTTTTGCATGTAGTTTCACTTCCTTAGAACTTTACTTTAGCTTTTTTTAGATAGCCGTTATTTCTAAACCTTATTTTACTGATGTAGAAGAGAAATAGCCAATAATTAAATGTGTAGAACTTTATTTGACAACGCAACTTCACTTGGATACAATGATTCTTATTGAAACACTGTTTCTAAATGGTCGTTAAAGGGAGAGAGGATAACAATGATTACAATTCAAAATAAATGGACGTTGATTACCGGAGCTTCTTCGGGTATAGGTGAAGCGTTTGCTCGAGAACTTGCAGCCAAAGGAAGTCACTTAATTTTAGTCGCCCGTTCTGAAGATAAACTGATTGCTTTAGCGGAAAAATTAAAACGAGAATTTCAAATTCAAGCGGAGGTTCTAGTTGCTGATTTATCTCAAGAAGGTTCCCCTGAAAGGCTCTATCAACAATGTGTAGAACGTGGCTTGAACGTTGATATTCTTATTAATAATGCAGGTTTTGCTACGCATGGGCTTTTTGAACAACTATCTGGTTCGAGACAACATGAAGAAGTGATGCTAAATGTTTTGGCGGTTGTAGATCTGACCCATTTGTTTTTGCCAGAGATGTTAAATAGAAAAAGTGGAGTGATCATAAACGTTGCATCAACAGCTGCATTTCAACCTCTCCCTAATATGGCTGTATATGGAGCGACAAAAGCTTTTGTATTATCATTTACTCAAGCGCTATGGGAGGAAAATCGGAAACGGGGCGTACAATTTCTTGCGTTATGTCCGGGGTCTACGGAAACAGAATTTTTTAATGTCGTGGGAGCCGATGAGGCTTCGGTAGGCAAACGAGACACTCCAGAAAATGTCGTTCAAGTGGCTCTTCGGTCGCTTCAGGCTAAAAAAGTATTTGCTGTCCCAGGATTTACAAACTATATTTCTGCTCAAATGTCACGTTTTTTCACACGTAAACAAATGCTTTATTTTGTTGGACGTATGCTCCGTACACGACATTAATAGGTCAACGTATTCAAGTTGGTGTATTCCTTAGCAATGATTAACTATTTCATTGATTATAAAAAAACAACAAAACAGCGGTTCTCCCCAATATGGGAGAACCGCTGTTTTGTGTTTTGACTTGCTGACTTTGACTCCGTTCGCTTGTATTTACATCAACAAAATCAACATCACCAACATCACCAACATCATCAACATCAACATCATCCAACATCACTATCAACATCGTCAACATCACCAACATCAATATCAACAATCGACATCTAAATCTCAATCACACCGCCGACTCATAATCATCCACTGTGGTACGGACCCAGATGATGTTATTAGCATGTTTTTCGCAGTTCTAGCGTAGTTTCGGACTCCAGTGCAGCTATTCCCTAGAAAGTACCCTAAATATGATGTTTTGTGCGCCAATAGGTGCATTGGAGTCCGATAGGATCAGCAAAATGGGGAATTTCTGCGAATAAGGTCAACTGAGTCCGATAGTAGCTCATCCGGCAAAGTAAGGGGAAGTAAACACCTATGTTCTTGCAGTCAACCTTATTGTATTAAGGTTCAATAAAAAGGACAACAAACCAGCGTTGGTTTGTTGCTTCAATAGATAATGGGGCAAGGAAGGCTAACGGACCCCAATGGCGTTATTAGTATGTTTTTCGCAGTTCTAGCGTAGTTTCGGACTCCAGTGCAGCTATTCCCTAGAAGTAGGTTCGAATATGGTGATTTGTGCGCCAATAGGTGCATTGGAGTCCGATAGGATCAGCAAAATGGGGAATTTCTGCGAATAAGGTCAACTGAGTCCGATAGTAGCTCGTCCGGCAAAGTAAGGGGAAGTAAACACCTATGTTCTTGCAGTCAGCCTTATTGTATTAAGGTTCAATAAAAAGGAAAACAAACCAGCGTTGGTTTGTTGCTTCAATAGATATTGGGGCAAGCAAGGCTAACGGACCCCAATGACACTATTAGTATGTTTTTCGCAGTTCTAGCGTAGTTTCGGACTCCAGTGCAGCTATTCCCTAGAAAGGGCCCTAAATATGATGTTTTGTGCGCCAATAGGTGCATTGGGGTCCGATAGGATCAGAAAAGTGGGGGATTTCTGCGAATAAGGTCAACTGAGTCCGATAGTAGCTCGTCCGCCAAAGTAAGGGGAAGTAAACACCTATGTTCTTGCAGTCAACCTTATTGTATTAAGGTTCAATAAAAAGGACAACAAACCAGCGTTGGTTTGTTGCTTCAATAGATATTGGGGCAAGCAAGGCAAACGGACCCCAATGACGTTATTAGTATGTTTTTCCCTGTTCCAGCGCAGTTTCGGACTCCAGTGCAGCTATTCCCTAGAAAGTGCCCTAAATATGATGTTTTGTGCGCCAATAGGTGCATTGGGGTCCGATAGAACCTGAAAAGTAGTAAAATGCCTCGAATAACGCCAACTGAGTCCGATAGTACCTCATCCGCCAAACTAAGAGTAGGTAAACGTCACCGTATATGCAAACAGCCTACTAGTAAACACTATCGTCCTGCAAACAACCAATTGATGAACACTATCGACTTCGCAAACAGCCTACTAGTAAACACCATCGTCCTGCAAACAACCAATTGGTGAACACTATCGTCTATGCAAACAGCCTACTAGTAAACACCATCGTCCTGCAAACAGCCAATTGGTAAACACCATCGACTTCGCAAACAGCCTACTAGTAAACACCCCCGCCCTCGCAAACAGCCTACTAGTAAACACCATCGTCCCCGCAAACACTACTGGCCTGCACCTTCGTATACCTAACCCCGTATTGGAAGCTACCTCATGCGCAGACAGCAATTGTGATTTAATCAAGGAAGGATCGGTCCTCAAATTATGTTGGCCTATTTTTCCATTAACTACTTCATCTGTCGTAGTAATTGTGTTATACTGCAACTACTACGACAGATGAAGTAATCATGGGGGGATATTTTTGATCAGCAGTGATGTTATACGCGGCTACAATGATACGATGATCCTATACATGCTGCTGGACGGGGAATCTTACGGGTACGAGATTTCCAAAAATATCAGGCAGTTAACGCAGGAGAAATATGTCATGAAGGAGACAACGTTATATTCTGCCTTCACCCGACTGGAGAAAAACGGATATATAGAATCCTTTTATCTGGATGAGAGTCTTGGCAAGCGGCGTACGTATTACCGGATTACCTCTTTGGGTCTCGCCTATTACCGAGAAAAATGTGAGGAATGGAAGGTTACACAGCAAGTTGTAAACCAATTTATCAAGGAGTGGTGATAGAGCATGGAGACGATCATAGTATATCTGGATAATATGTTTGCGGGTCTGCCAAAGACTCCGGAACTAGAACATCTGAAGCAAGAGCTGCTATCAGGGATGGAGGAGAAGTACCTGGAGCTGAAGCTTGCTGGCAAGTCGGAGAATGAGGCGATTGGTATCGTCATATCGGAATTCGGCAATATTGAAGAGCTGACAGCGGAGCTTGGCATCAATCCGGTTGCGCCAGAACAGGCTATTCCGGTGCTGACGGAAGAAGAGGTTTACGCTTATGCGGCGGCCAGACGAAGCGCTGGATTATGGACGGGGATCGGCGTTTTTCTCTGCGCATGCGGAGTGGCGTTTTTGATCACCCTGGATACAATATTTGAAAATAAGGCTGTTATGAGTGATAAAGGTTCGATGCTGGGGCTGGTCGGAATGTTCGTGCTGGTCGCTATCGCGGTCGGGATGTTTATACACAGCGGAATGAAGCTGGATCGCTTTAAGAGTCTGGAGCAAGGCTTTCAGCTGCCTTATGCTCTAAAAATGGCGCTTCAACGCAGCCAAAGTCTTTATGCTCCGACTTACCGTCTTTCTCTGATTACAGGAGTCTGCCTATGCGTGCTGTCGCCGGCTTTTATCTTTACCACTAGCTATGTCAACGATGACTATGCTCCCTATGGAGTCGCTGCTTTTCTGTTTATTGCAGCTGTGGCGGTGTTTTTGTTCATCTATTACGGGAATATCCAGGGTACTTATACGAAGTTGCTGGAGGAGCCGAATATCACTGCAGAGAAGCAGGAAGAGAACCGATTTGTTGGAGTTGTTGGGGCTGTATTATGGCCTTTGGCGACGGCGATTTTTCTGTTCACGGGTTTTGTCTATGGGCGCTGGGACGTCAATTGGGCAGTATTCCCAATTGCTGGAGTTCTATCCGGCATGTTAAGCAATGTTCATCATGTTCTGAAACGTAAAGATATCTCCTGATGGTGTTGACTGCACTTGTACATTCCTGAACTAGATAGTTTATATGTAAGGTATTCTACCAGTTGATTTTGCTGGAAGAATGCCTTTTTTTGTTGGATTTTAACAGGTGAGCTATATGAGCCCTTTAATATTTTGACATTTAAATTTTAAGTACGGACTTGGACATATGTTGAGAGAAAGAGAATATGAATATACAACAATAATCTTGTTAAAGAGGCGACAATACATTAACTAGTTAGGAGAAATGATCGATGGAATTCGAACTGGGCAGCATTTTGAAACTAGTAAAACGTAGGCTGCTGTTCATTATTGTATTATGTATCGCTGCAGTCGGGCTCGCTGGTAGTGTTAGCTATTATGTTTTACAGCCGAAATACGAGGCGACAGCTTCTATACTTATTCAAGGAGACAGGCAGCAGAAAGCAATTAATGACATTATGGCCGGACAAAAACTGGTAACCACTTACGGGGAGATCATTCGAAGCAGCAGGATAGCGGAAGAGGTTGTCAGAAAGCTGCAGCTAAAAATGACAGCGGAAGAGTTACTCAAAAATGTGAAGACAAGAACCAATAGTGAATCACTCGTAACAACGGTAATTGTGACCAATTCAAAAGCTCAACGGGCAACAGATATCGCGAATGGCTTCGGAGAAGCTTTTAATGCGAATATTCAATCGATTATGGGAGTGGAGAATGTTGTATTTCTCGACCGTGCCAAGGTTCCTTCTGATCCTGTCTCACCTAAGCCGGTCTTCAATATGGCTGTTGCCTTCGGATTGGCGCTGATTACCGGGATCGCAATCTCTATCCTCCGGGAATTGATGGAGAAACCCGTGAGAAGTGCCAAAGATATTCAGCTTGATTTGCAGCTTCCGCTTCTGGGAACCGTGGGCAAATTGAAGCCACGTAAACGGCGGAATAAAGCGAAAACCAAATCAGCAGAAGGAGCCACAAGTTATGAAGAAGAAAACGCCAAAATTATATTGCCTGGAACAACCGAAGTCATCTAACGGAGATCAATTCCGAAGCATACGCTCCAATATTCGTTATACCCGCGTTGGTGGAGAGATCCGCTCTTTATTAGTCACAAGCTCACTTCCGGATGAAGGGAAATCAACGGTAGCGATAAACCTGGCGATTGCCATGGCGGAAGCTGGTAAGACAGTTCTACTCATTGATGGGGATCTACGTACGCCAACGGTGCATAAGGCATTTGATCTGCCTAATTGGATCGGGCTTAGCAGTATCTTAGTGGATCATACCCGCTTAGAGGATTGCATTATTTCTATTGAGGAAGCAGAAGGTTTGTCTGTATTGACCTCTGGTCCGATTTCACCAAATCCCGCTGAATTACTAGGCTCTGAAGGAATGAAGCGATTGTTTGCAGAGCTGAGCGTGCGTTTTGATACGATTGTCATCGACTCATCCTCTGTATTAATGCCATTTTCGGATGCCCTTATTTTGGCAACGATGACTGAGGGGGTATTGCTAGTTGTGAAATCCGGAAAAGTACTCTTAAAGCACACGAGTTCTGCCAAGCACTTGTTAGAGCAGCAGGGAGCACATTTACTGGGAGCCGTATTGAATTATCGGAAAAAGAGCAGGCGTTCCAAGATTCGTGGTGAAGATTTTGCCGAGTGGGCCTCTTCTTCAGGAATGGTCTGACGTCTATGTCATTTGCTTCTCTTCGTTATTTGCTCGGGAATATCACTTACGCTGGTGCTCAGTTTGTGATTGTGATCCTGCTGAATAAATTCGGGTCATCGGCAATCGTGGGGCAATATTCGCTAGGGCTTGCAGTTACTGCTCCGATCTTTATGCTGTCGCATCTACATCTTCGTTCCGTATTAATCGTTGATTCATCGGGGAAATACAGTTTTGGAGACTTTCTGGGCTTACGGCTGATAACAACCGCCCTTGCGTTTACGATTACCGCAGGTTTTTGCATAATGAGTGGTTTGGATTGGAATACAGCATTGGTTATTTTCTTCATCGGTCTGTATAGAATCGTTGAATCAATCAGTGATATTTTATTAGGCATCGTTCAAAAGGAGGAGAGATTAGATCAAATCTCAATCTCCAGAATGGCAAAAGGGTTATTCTCCATTCTAATCTTCATCCTCGTATTTATCCCTACACAGAGCCTTATTCTTGCCTTGTTAGTCATGATTATCGGATGGTTAGCGATAACGATTGGATATGATGCTCGTAAAGCGAGAATATACACTTCTCTCAGGCCACTCTTCAACAAAAGAAGCCTATGGAGTTTACTGATCGTCAGTTCACCGCTAGGCGTGGTGTTGGCGTTGATGTCGTTAAATACGAATATCCCATTATACGCGATTTCCTATTTTAAAGGGGAGCATGACTTAGGTATTTATGCTTCACTCTCATATATGATTGTTGCCTGTAATGTTGTCGTCACCGCACTTGGTGAAGCCATAACACCACGTCTTGCCAGGTGGCATTCAGCCGGGAGACACAAGGAGTTTGTCACTTTACTCAGCCGAATGATAGCGATGGGTTTGGGTTTTAGTGCGGTCGCTTGTTTGATAGGGTGGTTGTTTGGACACAAGCTGTTAACCTTATTATTCAGTTCAGACGTGGCAGGAGAGTTAGGGTTGTTTCATTGGCTGCTGGCGTCCACCATGCTGGTATTTATTTCATCCTACCTGTGGTACGCCATAACGGCTACCGGAAGGTACAAAGCCCAGATTCCATTGTTTCTGTGCACAGCATTCACTAATGGCTTATGTTGTCTGATCTTCGTACCTCATTACGGGGTAGTAGGTGCTGCGATGGGAGCTAGTTCGTCGTTATTTGTACAGATGATTGGCAGTGTAGTTGTGCTGTATCGTGTCATCGGAAAGGTAAGAAATCGGGAACAGTCGGAAGCGGCAGCATAAGTTCTTTGTTTTATAGGAAAGTAGGAAAGTAGGGACTTGTATGACATCTGTATCTGTTGTAGGGAAGCCCTACACCATGCACAATTTATTTCTGTTTGCGGTCATGGGGTATATCATATGCCTTCCGGCACAGTTTGATTTTGGTGGAGCCTTCCGTATCGCCCCGTCGGATCTCTTCTTAATATTAGGTTTGTTTGCCGCTGGATTCCATCTCAAATTGGACCGGAGGATATTCAGTTCATGGCATTGGGGCATGTTGTTCATTTTTGTTCTAGCTTCCTTTGTATCCATTTGGCGCAACGGCTTCATAACCCAATACGCCTTACTGCAAAAAGATATTGGATTCATACTCCTATTGTTGACCTACATCATGCTTGTGCAAGCCGTAGATAGCTGGGAACGGTTATATAAGATGCTCCGATTTTTCCTGATCAGTGTGCTGCTCTTAAATGGTGTTGCCCTATTCGCTTTTTTCAGCGGAGTAAAGGTTCCGTTTATGGTGCAAGACGGGCGGTTGTCCGGCATGTTAATTGATCCCAATGCATACGGGGGATTGCTGGTGACGGCTTTTGCCATTCATATCATGACGAGTGGGGAGAAGATAAAGCTGCTGCGGGGATGGGTCAGCATACTAGCGACGATAAGCTTAGCCGGGGGCATTATGATGACCTTCTCGCGCTCGTCATGGATTGGTCTCTTCCTTGTATTACTTACACTTTTGATTACCAAACCTTCCAGACTGCTCAAGATCGGAATGGGGTTTGGTGTGGCTTTTATAGCTCTGCTGCTGTATAAAGGCACCGCTTATCTAAATGTGCTGGAATCTATGTCCAGCAGACCTTCCCAGATCCAGTCGCGTCTTGACATCATTGACAAAGCGGTGGATTGGATCGCACAAAGTCCATTATTAGGCATTGGGCTTGGTTCCTATAATTACGAACTGCGCATTATTATCCACAACACGCCAATATGGTTTTTGACTGAATTCGGCTTATTGGGCTTGATTGTATATGGAGGATTTATGATTTGGTTCTTCATTGTGGGTATCCGTTCTTATCGTGCAGCAGATCCCATTCATAGGCCAATTATTATGGCATTGCTGTTGTCCCATGCGGCGATGATTGGGTTATCGATGGGTATTGAGGCGTTATTCCAGCGGTATTGGTGGTTCATGATGGCGATGAACGGAGCTTGCATCCGGTTAACAGACAAAAACCTGAAAGGAGAGATGCCCTATCGAACCCAACACGTTGAACGGTCAACTGGGCGCAAGCTTCGACAACGAGCAGAGCAACCTCAATAAAAGCTCAAGTAAGGACATCGGGAGTATTCCAGCTGAGGGTGGCTTACAAGCAAAGGTTGCTTTTGTAGCCTCCATATATGGGCATTTCGAGAGTTTTCATTTACCTTACATGGTGTTATTGCTGCAAAAAGGGTGTGAAGTCCATGCTTACGCTCAGCCGGGCGAAGCCAGACAGCGCTTGGAACGGCGGGGAATTGTATGTCACGACGTACCTATACAACGAAGTCCTTTACAGTTGAAGAATTGGACGGCTCTGCGGATCTTAACGAAAAGCTTCCAAGCGGAAAAATTTCAGTTCGTCCATGTACATACACCAGTGGCTTCGATTCTCGGACGGATTGCAGCCCATAGAGCAGGTGTCCCTAGCGTATTGTATACAGCTCATGGTTTTCATTTTTTTAAAGGTGCTCCTTTTCTGAATTGGATGCTTTATTATCCGTTGGAGTATTTGATGGCACGTTGGACGGATGTACTGATCACCATTAATAGTGAAGATTATGAGCGTGCTCAGAAATTCCCTGTCCGAAAAAAAGTAACTTATGTGAGCGGAGTCGGGCTTGATCTTCAGGTATACGGTAGCGGTGAGGGGGATAATGAAATTGCAAAAATGATGGGGGAAAGTCGTCACCAGCTATTTGATTTACCTAAGAGTGACAATGATAATCCTTCATTCGTTGTTCTCTGCGTCGCTGAGTTAAATGCTAACAAGAACCAAAAACAGTTGATCGAAGCACTACATCATTTGGGTGATCAAGCAAGCGATATTCATCTAGCATTCGCAGGTACAGGTCCTTTCGAGCAAACCCTTATAGAACTTGCTACTCGGTTAGAGGTTAGGGATCAGGTGCATTTTCTGGGGTTCCGAAGAGATATACCGGATTTGCTACAAGCGTGTAATGTTGCGGCACTTGTGTCTTATCGTGAGGGGTTACCCCGGGCGATTATGGAGGCGATGGCAGCAGGCAAACCCGTGATCGGCACACATATTCGGGGCATTCGCGATTTGATTGAGCATGAGTCAACGGGCATGTTGGTTCCAGTAGATGATATTGCCGCTACGGCAAAAGCACTGGTTCAACTGCGAGCGGACGCAGCTTTGACCGCAGCAATGGGTAAGGCGAACAAGGACAGGATTATTCGCTATGGATTGCCAGCGGTGCTTCGTGAAATGGACTCGATTTATATAGAAGCGCTGAAAGAACCAGGGATAAAGCCTTTTCCGTCTGAATTACAACCGGGTCTGACAGCAGATAGATAATTCATTCTCACATATACGACAACAAACGAATAAACGAATTAACGAATAAACGAATAAACGAATAAACGAATAAACGAATAATTAGTTAATTAGGGAGAAAGAAGTGATGAAAATGCGGATCGTACGTTTAGTCATGTTGGATGCGGGAATTATAGCGGCTTCAGTGTGGCTTGTGTTTTTACTTCGGTTTGATTTTCAAATCCCTGAGCAGTACATGTGGATGCTTCCGTGGGCGATACTCATTCACATTATGGTGTACGCAGCGTTCTCATTTGGATTCAAGGTGTATAACAATATCTGGCGATACACCGGTATAGGTGAGTTATTGCAGCTGCTAAAAGTGAGTGCTTTAACACTCTGCGGAGTGGTCGCTGTCAATGTATCTGCGCATGTATTCGTCCCTTCCTATCGATTGCCGATTTCGATTTATTTTGCAGCGGGTTACGTATTTCTCGGCATTGCCGGCTTACGTTTAGTTAACCGCCTTATCAACGATAGATTCGAAACACTGGGAACAAAGGGTTCATCCGAAGGCAATCTGCTAATCGTTGGGGCAGGGAAAGCAGGCATCCTCGTTACCAAAGATATCAAGCATTCAAGATTTAAATTCATGAACCCAGTTGCCTTCATAGATGATGATATCTCAAAGCGCAAGCTGGAGCTTATGGGGTTGCCGATTGTCGGTAACCGTAACTTCATTCCCCAGGCAGTCGAGCAGCTGGATATTTCGTTCATTATCATCGCTTTGCCTACGGCTCCTCAAAAGGAATTACTGGAGATCATCGAAATCTGCAAATCTACCAAAGCTCAGATCAAGTTAATGCCTAGTATGACCGATATTTTGGACGGGAAAATGGCCATTAACATGATCCGTGAAGTATCCGTAAATGATTTGCTGGGGAGAAGTCCCGTAGAAATTAATACGGAAGAGATTCGTGAGAATTTGGGAAGCGAGTGTATTCTCATCACGGGTGCAGGCGGTTCAATTGGTTCGGAATTATGCCGGCAATTGGCTGCGTATCGTCCGAAGGAAATGCTGCTTTTGGGGCATGGAGAAAATAGCATTTATCTTATTGAACAAGAGTTGCGACAGTTATATCCCGATCAGATCATTCATCCCATTATAGCGGACATTCAGGATGTATCGCGGATCGATAACGTTTTTCAAAAGTTCCGCCCCTCCATTGTGTATCATGCCGCTGCTCACAAGCATGTTCCTCTTATGGAGATGAATCCAGTAGAGGCAGTTAAAAATAATGTGATCGGCACAAGGAATGTAGCGGAAGCGAGTGCTAAATATGGCGCTAAACGGTTCATCCTCATCTCATCGGATAAGGCGGTTAATCCTACCAGTGTTATGGGGGCCACGAAACGAGCCGCGGAAATGATCATTAATGATCAGAATTCCTTAAGTAAGACGGTTTTTGCCGCTGTACGTTTTGGTAATGTGCTGGGCAGTCGGGGCAGTGTCATTCCGTTATTCAAAAGACAAATCGAAAACGGCGGCCCGGTGACGGTTACACATATGGATATGGTGCGTTACTTCATGACGATACCCGAAGCGGTACAGTTGGTTATTCAAGCAAGTGTGCTGGCACAAGGGGGAGAAGTGTTTGTGCTGGATATGGGTAAGCCAGTTCGTATATACGATCTAGCGAGGGATTTAATCCGCTTGTCGGGTCTCGAGCCTGACAAAGATATTCCCATTGTGGTCACTGGCATTCGTCCTGGAGAAAAATTGTTTGAGGAGCTTTTGACTGAAGAAGAAGGGTTATTGGTCACTAACAACTACCGTATTATGATTAGCCGCCCGCAAAGTGTCTCCAGATCTGAACTGAATTTGGTGTTGGGGGTTCTGGAGAACTTGTGCAAACGGTATGAACTGATGCCAAGCAGTCATCAGATCAAAAAACTGCTAAAGCAGCTAATTCCAAGCTATTCGGGCTTTCAGGAAGAACCGCAGGTGGGCACACATGATCTTGAACGCATTAAATCCGAAGTTCATGCGGGAATCTGACCTATGAAGTCGACTAAGCATTCATGGATGACAAGATTATGGGGCAAGCGCGACAAGGCAATTACAGGTAAACATTCACGCATGCGGCGGGTGGGACGATACAGCCTGATTGTTATTCTTGTTGTGGTTGTAGTTGGGGGGATCTGGATTGGAGGGATATTGAATCCAGAGCATCGTTTTAATAAGGCGATTCTTAACCCCTTGACGATCCCTAGCTCTAATGTGGTTACGGACAATGAAGCGATGGTGCAATCGCTCAGCACACCAGCCCCACAAGCTCAAACGGATGAGCTTACCCTTACAACGTCTACACAGACTCCAACTGCGGCGATATCCCCAGCAGATAAGAAAAGCTCATCCTTTAATGTAGTGCTAATTGGAACAGACACTTGGGGGGGAGAAAGCTCGCGGGCAGATACGATCATGGTTGCCCATGTGATGCCGGATCAACGGAAGGTGAATATCGTATCTGTGCCGCGGGACACGCGGGTTTATGTGCAGAATGTCGGTTATACCAAGATCAATCATGCACATATCGTTGGTGAGACAAAGGGTGGGAATCAGCAGGGTACGCTGACACTGATTCAAGCCGTTAGTGATTTTATGAATATTCCTATTCATTACTACATCAAGACGAACTTCTCCGGTGTTCGTGATTTCATCGATTCGATCGGCGGGATCGATATGCTAATTGATCAGGATGTGACCATCACTCCGGAGATCACCATCAAGAAAGGTGAGCAGCATCTGGATGGTGCCCACACGCTTTATTTAGCAAGGGAGCGCTACTCGACTCCGGAGGGTGACTTTAGCCGCCAACGGGAGCAATTCAATATCGTTCGGGCTGTAGCCAAAAAGCTATTAAGTCCGGAGCATATTCCTGATCTAGCTGGACTGCTACTGCGTGAAAAGAAAGACATTATTGATACGAGTTTTAGTGACAGTGATTTGATGAGCTTAGCTTGGCTATTCAAGGGAATGGATTCCGCGGATTTTGCTTACGAACAGATTCCTGGCCATAACAGCTCTGCTCTAGATCCGCTCGTCCGAACCAAAGTGTATTATTGGAGTGCAAATCCGGAAGAGGTAAAGTCACTTACAGAACGTCTTTTTACGGAATAAGAGAAAGGCGGGGGAAAGACTACCATGTATCGCCATATGAAGCGGGGCTTCGATTTGGTGGGAGCGATCGTTATGTTAGGTGTGTTTAGTCCGGTCATGGCTGTGGTGGCGTTGCTGCTTCGGATAAAGCTGGGAAGTCCTATTTTGTTCAAGCAGCAGCGGCCGGGAATGGGAGAAAGACCCTTCTACATCTACAAGTTCCGAACCATGGCTGAAATGTATGATGCGCAGGGCCAGCCGTTATCGGATGCTCGGCGTTATATCAAATTCGGCGGATTGATTCGAAAGCTGAGTCTGGATGAGCTCCCGCAATTAGTAAATGTTGTGAAGGGAGAAATGAGTCTGATCGGACCAAGACCTTTGCTCATCCGTTACAGCCCGCATTACTCTGAACGGGAGCGGCTGCGATTTACTGTAAGACCCGGAATAACGGGATTGGCGCAGGTATCTGGACGTAATACTTCGGAGTGGAAACAGCGGCTCTCCTATGACGTTACCTATGTTGAGAAGCTAAGCTTTAGATTAGATGCGTTGATCTTATGCAAAACTGTGCTGAAGGTGATCCGCCAAGATGACGTTGTGGCCAATCCGGGTGAGCATAGTCTGCCGCTCGATGAGTACAGAATGAACCAAAAGGAGGGGTCGGCATGAATTTGCGGTTTAGTCCGCTTCAGGAAGATGATATTCACCTTGCATGCCGGCTCTTACAGAGCAACTTGCCAGAGTCGGTCTACAATCAAACCATATTCGCCTGTGGCGGTTATCCCGAATATTTGAAAGCAGCATGTAAATGCGGAAGCCATTCAGCAACACTGCTGATTGGTGCCTATTCTGAAGAGCTTCTTATTGGATTCGCTGAATGGCGAAGAATGGAGCAGATGCTGGTTCTGAATAACTTGAATGTGGACGCAGCTTATCGAAAAGATGGCATCGGCGGCAAGCTTATGGCGTACGGGGAGACATTAGCCCAAAAGGATGGCATTTCGAAGCTGGCACTTGATGTATTTTCGTGGAATGAGCAAGCTCATGCTTGGTATTTGCGGCTTGGTTTTGCAGAGGAAGGCCGGACTTACTGGTATGTAAGAGATTTGGCTCCATCGATTGATAGGGATAGAGAAGCATTGGCGTACATCATAGATGATTATCCGATGGCAGAGGCACATCATCAAAAGTATGGATTCTCTTCTCTTAAGATTAGAACGAAGGAAGAGACTTCAGTTGTGGGCCGGTTAGGTGAACAGTATTATCGTATCCAACTGCAAAGTGGAGGGTGGAGTGGCTGCAATCTTTTGACAGACGTATTAATGGATTTAGACCGGGAGAAAAGGCTGCTGTTGCTTTCTTCAGATGCTTATTTGCGTGAGCGAGACCCCGGGCTAATCTTAAGCACTGAAAGTATACGTATGATCAAACTATTGGAGAATCAAGAGGTGTTGTATGAGTAACTTCATCGTGTTAGGCAGCTCTAGTTCAGCGGAATGGGATGCCTATTTGAACCAGCTAGAGACGAAGGATATCTATTTCTCCTCAGCGTTTTTTCGGCTGTTTGAGGATGGAGAGCATCAGCAGGCAGAGCTGTTTGTTTTTAAGCAGGGAGACCAGCTCATAGTTTATCCTTACTTACTTCGTTCCATAAGCCATCTTCCTGCCGTAATCCAACTGGGGCTTGAAGGCGATTGGTACGACATTAGTACACCCTATGGATACGGGGGACCGATATCGAATCTCCCTCCGGGAGCCGAACGAAGTGAGCTGTACCGGCAATTCAGTGAAACGTTCACGGATTACTGTAGAGAGAAAAAGATCATGACCGAGTTTGTAAGATTTCATCCCTTAATTGGCAACGCTACGGAATATCAAAGTGGTCTGACCACCGAATGGAATAGGAATACAATTTATATTGATTTGACTGTGGGTTCGGAGTCAGAGCTCATCCGGCATTATGGCAGCAATCATAAACGGAATATTCATAAATTAAAGTCCGCACCCTTTACGATTCGAAACTCGAATCTGAAGGATCGTATTGAGTCCTTCAGTGAATTGTATTACGGAACACTAAACGATTTACAGGCGGATTCTTTTTATTATTTTCCCAAAAAATTTATAGAAGATACTAGTCATCTACTTGAGGGGAGAGTAGAGCTATTCGAAGCTATGGATGGGGAGAAAACGGTGGCGACCAGCATCGTGTTACATGAACGACCGTGGATGCATTATCACCTATGTGGTTGGGATCGCGCCTATCTGCAGTGGTCACCTACCAAATTGCTAATACACGCAGCAGCCAAGTGGGGGATGGAAAATGGCTTTGAATGTTTTCATCTTGGCGGGGGATATAAGGGGAATGACGACTTATTTCAATTCAAGCATAGATTCGCGACACAACTGGAACCCCTTGACTATTACTTAGGTAAACGAATTTTTTTCCCAGAGTTGTATGAGCGGATCATATCCTTTTGTGACACCAGAATATCAGGAAATTACTTTCCGCTCTATCGGCATCCAGATCTCGATATGATATGTATTCCATCTGAAGAAATCGGTCCAAATGGAGAAAGGAGCTTCGCATGAGCATTCGTCAAACAAGCATTCTGCCACGAATCTTGTTATCCCCGCCGCATATTAGTGGACGTGAGCAGGTCTACATGGAGGAGGCGATACACTCTGGTTGGATTGCTCCTATTGGTCCGCAAGTTGATGCGTTCGAGCGGGAGATGGCCGCCTACACAGGATCAAAGGGTGCACTAGCGTTAAGCTCTGGCACGGCGGCGATTCATCTCGCACTTCGTCTAGCCGGTGTCACACAAGGAGATTACGTGATCTGTTCAACGCTCACGTTCGTTGCTAGCGCCAATCCTATTTTATATTTGGGGGCCACCCCCGTATTTGTCGATTCAGAGCCTGAGACCTGGAACATGTGTCCGCTAGCTTTTCAGCGGGCCTGCCAAGCTTTGAATGACAAAGGACTGCTGCCAAAAGCGGCTGTTGTCGTCAATTTATACGGACAAAGCGCAGACATGGAGCCCATTGTAGAAATAGCTGACCGATATGGAGTTACCTTGATTGAAGATGCTGCCGAATCACTAGGTGCTTTCTATCAAGGCAAGGCCAGCGGAACGTGGGGCCAATTCGGAATCTATTCTTTCAACGGAAATAAGATTATTACGACGTCAGGTGGGGGCATGCTCGTATCCGACGATACCGAAGCCTTAGATCAAGCGCGCTTCTGGTCTACGCAAGCCCGAGACACTGCCCCTCATTATCAACATTCCGAAATGGGATACAACTATCGGTTAAGCAACCTGTTGGCAGCCATAGGACGCGGTCAATTAGAACTGCTTGACGAGCGGGTTGAACGGCGCAGATCTATTGGCCGGCGATATAGGGAACGTTTAGGGTCCATACCGGGTCTTCATTTTATGCCGGAAGCGCGCAATTGTCGCAGCACGCACTGGTTGAGTGCGCTGACCATCGATGAAGAAGTGGCGGGGTTCTCTTCACAACAACTCCTGTCATGTCTGGAACAGCACAATATCGAAGCTAGACCTGTATGGAAACCGCTGCATTTACAACCCTTGTTCGAGAGCAATTACTACTATCCTTACAGTGAGGAATACAGTGTATCGGATAAATTATTTTCAACAGGTGTCTGCCTGCCTTCTGGAAGCTCTTTATCAGATGAGGATTTGGAACGTGTCGTTTATGCGATAGAGACATGTAACCAATACCGTTGATTCATCTTATTTAGCCTTCCATCCGCTGGCAGCTGATCCGCTTTCCTTCACATACAAAGTGGCTTGTGCCGTGCCATCCGTTCGCATGGCCAGACTGCCAACTGGGGCGGTTACGACTCCCTCGGGCGAACCCTCTACTATGAACACCGCGGGCAACACTGTCCCCCCAGTGAGGCGAATGGCCCGTTTGAAGTTACCGTAGGTCGAGAACCATTCAAGAAGCGAATATGGATTATACAAGGTTCCTAGTGATGTGCCTTGCATGCCGATTAGTGTTTCGAATTCTAGAATTCGCTTTACCTTCACTGCTCGGGTATCGAACACCGCTACATTATTGAGGCGCAGAGACGGTTTAGCTGCACCGTAAGAAGAGACTAGCACTACCTGATTGGTTCCGCTATTGCGGACGATCATATTGTCGACAGTAGCCATCGCGTCAGACTCCGTTGTGAATAAATGCAAGGTATTGCCCGTTAAATCCTGTGCATCTATCGTCCCCACATAAAGATCTCCTCCGTCGATTCGGACACCACTTGCTAAGGTGGAACCCGAGCCGTACATTCCTAACGAACCGATATGCAATCTTGGTTTACCTCCGGCAGCATTAAACGCTGCATAGATCGCAGGGCCCCCGATGCCATCGAACTTGGCGCTAGCGATATCAATAAATTGTGAATAGATCGTCTGTAGACCGAAGCTAGCTTTATGATCGGTGGAGCGGATAGCCAAGTGATTGATTTTGAGCGTCAGTCCATAGGACAGTAAGGCTGGACTTACCGATCCGCTTACACGCATATCTAGTGAACCGATGTCGAGTGTCCAGAGTCTAGCGATAGCATCTGTAAGCCCTGCTGATAGGTCGTTACCGAAACCTATGGTTGTCAAGGAGTCGAATCGCTGATAAAAGCTGCGCGTTCCTTTAAAGACATCGGGTTCAAGATCGAGAGAGTTAGCACCAGTAAAACCAGGCGCGCCACCGCGGCTATTATTCAGAACCGCTCTGTTGACATGAAGCTGGTCTACAAAATGGACCACAAAGTTCTTTCGTCCAGCAGTCTCACAGCGTGCATATCCGATGTGCACATTAACGGAGGGGATTTCTTCTGTCCCCCCAATGAAGATATTATCCCCATAGCAATCGTGAGAGTACACTGACTCTATCGTTATATTTTGCGAAGAAGAAATGAACAAGCCGTGAAGCTGATCGTTGACGGCTGTTTTAACAGTCGATGCACTTCCATCAATTTCAAGGGTGCCCGCGATTGTGATATTTGAGGCATTTAAGATTACTAGAACCCTAGTGTCTGAAGGTGGGTTCGGGGCAAGCACAAGTTTGGAGCCGGCTTCAAAGCTTAAATTCGTTTTGGCTGGAATTCGAAGACACCACCAGTCGAGGATGGAGGGGTTACGCATGCGTCCCGAAGATACCTTATATACACCTGGAGGAAAGATTACTACTTTGTTTTTGGCGTTTCCCGCATTGATAGCATTTTGAATCGCTACTGTATCGTCCTTGATACCGTTTCCTACAGCGCCGTACGATCGGACGTTCACATAACCGTTAGTCTCAGGGTCTATTTTAATAGATGTGACCGCACCATCAGAAAGGATGGACGTAGTCACCGAGCTGTCTGGAATAGGGGCAGTAGCCATATACTTCACTCCTTTATCCTTTGATTTTGTATTTTATGTGAATTTTTCGGGGAATGCACGGTACAAAGATCACTCTTAGCGGGCGAAAGGAGTTTTTTATTTTGAAGGTATTGGTAACTGGGGGGTTAGGCTTTATTGGATCCCATGTGGTTGATCGGCTAATAAAAAAGGGCATAGAAACTGTGATTGTAGATAATGTATCCGGAGCCTCCGGTCTGACTTATATGAATCCTGCTGCGGTTCTGTATAAGTACGATATTCGGGATGAGACTTTGCATGAGGTGTTTAACCTTGAAAAGCCAAATGCAGTCATTCATCTGGCTGCACAGATCGACGTCAGAGAATCACAGCGGAACCCGTTATTTGATGCGAATGTGAATATTGTTGGCACGCTGAATGTACTGCGCATGTGCGAGATCCATCAGGTTCAAAAGCTAGTTTATGCCTCGTCGGCAGCGGTTTATGGGAACCCGGAATATTTGAGCATTGATGAGCAGCATCCCTTAAATCCCGAGTCCTGCTATGGTGTATCCAAAAGTGTACCAGAGTCATATATTCGGATGTTTGCCAGCTTACATGGGCTGAAATATACGATTCTGCGTCTCGCTAATGTATATGGGCCAAGGCAAAGTTCACATGGAGAAGCTGGCGTTGTTTCCGTTTTTCTGGATCGTATAAAGCAAGGGAAGGATCTCGTAATCTATGGGGACGGTGAGCAGACTAGAGATTTCGTCTATGTGGAGGATGTGGCGCAAGCGTTTGTTGACGCGGTTCAGACCGAAGGCAGGGTGAATAATGAGACGATGAATATTAGCTGCGGAATACCAACCTCGATAAATACGATGGTTCGGATGTTAAGCGACATCACGGGTGGTGATTTCCTGACAACCTATGCGGAGCCCCGTCCGGGGGATATTCTCCATAGCTACTTAAACAATCAAAAAGCCCAGGAATTATTATCTTGGTTCCCTAACCATAACTTTCATACCGGGCTGAAAAAAACAATTACTGACCGCTTAAGTGTAGGAAGCGCAGTAGATCATTAAAAGCACCCATTGAAAGGGGCACTCCGCATGGAACGCAAAATGAACTCGGAAATGTTCGTTCTTCGTAGTGTAGCCTGCTTAAGTATAGCCCTGCTGCATGCTCTTTATCGGGTTTATGATGATGGAAATACATCTTGGGTAGAGTCGGTGGGTTTACTGCTAACGTTTGGCACACCTGTATTCGTATTTATCTCCCAATTCGTGTTGTCATTTGCCTATCCCAATGAAATTCCAGCGAGATTTTGGGAGAAAAGAATCAAGTATATTTTATTGCCTTACTTTTTTTTTGGGACCTTGTATGCAGGACTAAAAGGATTGGAGCTGTCGAGTAGTGATGGCATTCCTTTGCTGCAGGCTTTTTGGTATTACCTCTGGCGTCATTTGCTGATTGGAGATTTCCATGGTTATTTTATACTGATTATCTTTCAGTTTTATGCTTTATTCCTCTGGTTTCAGACGTATGCGAAGCGGCTTAACCCCCGCAATGTTCTAATCGTATCGTTCCTTATTAACGTTATCTATTTGGGTTTCTTCAACTTTACTACGCCCGCAGATACGGCAGCCGCCCATTATTTCTGGGATAAAATGTACTGGATTTTCGCACCTGGTTGGATTTTTTACTTTACAGTAGCCTATTACTTGGGACGAAATGAGCTGTGGTTCCGGGAAAAATTAAAAAAGTTCCGCATAGCCGTATACACGCTCCCGGTTCTGACAGGTGCGCTAGTGCTGTTCGTGAATAGTCAAGGCTGGATAACGGCGCATAGCTCCAAAAGAATTGATATGCTTCTATTCGCCTTAAGCATGATTTTGCTGCTCTTCTCCGTGGCATCGAAAATGAAGAAAGTGCCACGTGTACTGGAATGGAGCAGCAGATACTCTTTTGGCATATACTTGCTTCATCCTTTGCTATTGGCTATATTCGTCAAGCTTCCAGCTTCATTTGGGTTGCAAAACCTTGGACTATTTAGTGTTCTGCTGCAATTTGTCGGTTGTGTGGTAGGCTCGGCACTTATAATGAATTTAGCGAATCGAATTCCTGGCGGAGCGTATGTATTCGGTCGGATCGGCGTTGGGATAAACCCAAGCAAACCACCGAAATCGCTGGATAAGCCGATAACTCCGAATATTGGGAATGCAAACTAGCTTGGATTTGACCGGCCGCTAATCGTCTGTTTAGGTGATTAGTGGTCTTTTTTGTTTTTGTATTATTGCGATTACTTCGCTATTACATTGCTATTACATTGCTATTACATCGCTATTACATCGCACTAGCAGCATCCTCTCAAATCTCATTAAAAAAGCAAAATAGTTGTAAAAAGTACATTTAAGCTCTTATGCTCGCAGCTTTAGGGCAGTTTAATTGCATATTTTACAACTATTATTCTAGAATCCCGCCATATTGAGGCAAGTGCTCGTATTTAAGTGTACAGAGTGCAACTAAATCCACAAAGGCTGCCCTCAAAGCGTATATAGTTGCACAAAATGCAATTAAACAAACTTCGTCGTTACCACGCCTTAGCTGCACTGTGCGTTGGTGGTAAATGCAATTAAACAAACTTCGTCGTTACCACGCCTTAGCTGCACTGTGCGTTGGTGGTAGATACAATTAAACAAACTTCGTCGTTACCACGCCTTAGCTGTACTGTGCGTTGGTGATAAATGCAATTAAACAAACTTCGTCGTTACCTCGCATAGCTGCACTCTGGCACATTGGCGGTAAAGTCCCAGTATAATTGTTGTATTGTGGTCAGTTCACACGAGGTCTTGTTTGTTCGGACTGTATTGCAGCTATTTTCACTTTTTAGTTCATTTTGCGATAGTTTCGGACTGTATTGCGCTTATTTCCATAAAAACACACATTATGGAAGCTACTTTGCACGAATAGCTGCATCTAAGTCCGATAATTTAGCAATATGAATGAAATTATTAAATTAACGGCTCCTCAGTCCGATCTATAGTGAGGGGGATCTAATTAGATGAACTTCGATTATAGTCGAAGGGACCTAAATTAGTTAGTATAATTAGGTAGTCCCTTTATGGTTTTTTACATCCAGAGAATAATGCATCGTGCAGAATATTAGGAGGAAATGAATAGTGGAACTTGGAGTAAGCACATTTGTCGAGACCACACCTGATGTCCAAACGGGTGAGACAATAAGTCATGCAGAACGACTACGTGAAGTAGTGGAGGAAATCGTACTTGCCGAAGAGGTGGGATTAGATGTATACGGAGTAGGTGAGCATCATCGGCATGATTATGCGGCGTCTTCACCTGCGGTTGTACTGGCTGCGGCTGCTTCGTTGACTACTAAGATCCGGCTGAGCAGTGCTGTAATGATCCTGTCTTCAGCCGATCCGGTGCGTGTGTTTCAGGACTTTTCAACGCTGGACGGAATTTCAAACGGACGTGCGGAGATTATGATCGGCCGGGGTTCGTTTACAGAGTCTTTTCCTCTATTCGGATATGATCTGAAGGATTATGAAGAACTGTTTAATGAGAAGCTGGAATTGTTATTAGCCATCCAAAAGTCAGAAAAAGTGACCTGGAAAGGCAAACACCGAGCAGCTATAGAAAATTTGGGGATTTACCCGCGTCCGGTTCAAGATCCTTTACCGATTTGGATCGGGAGTGCTGGAAGTCCAGAGTCTGCGATCCGCACAGGATCACTAGGTTTGCCTTTTGTTTTAGCGATTATAGGGAATGTTCTACCACTGGATTATGCGTCACATGTACAGCTTTACAAAAAAGCAGCAGCTGAAGCCGGGCATGATATTTCAAAATTTCCAATCGCTTCGCATTCACACGGGTTCATAGCGGAGACTAATCAGTTAGCGCTGGAGAAATTTTTTCCTTCAACGTATGCCCGGACCAATGTGCGGGCGAAGGAAAAAGGAACACCTCCGTACCATCGTGCAGATTATGATGCAGCGTGTAGCTTAGATGGCGCCCTTTACGTAGGTGATCCAGAAACTGTCGCTAATAAAATCATTCATCTGCGCAAGCATGTGGGAATTACGCGATTCTTTTTACATGTGCCGCACGGCACGATGCCTCATGAGGATGTTATGCAGGCGATTAGACTGCTGGGCACCGAAGTGGCCCCACGTGTGCGGGAAGAAGTAGCGCGCTGGGAAGCAAGTAACCGCTAATTTAGTAAGCTGCGTCCTTAGGACGTGGCTTTTTTTGTAAGGTATACTGAAGAAATGAATAGCGTTTTATACAGGAGGGGCAATGGAAAAAAATCATTATTTATCTCAATTCAATTTGCTTCAATCGTTAGGACTGGAAGATCTTATTGAAATGGAAGAATTAACGCGAATAACAGTAGTCCCCAAAAATACATATATCCAAATACCGTCAACCTTTTCTGAAGGGCTGTTTTTTGTGAAAAAAGGGAAGGTTCGCTTGTACCAATTAAACGCAAACGGTAAGCAATTTACATCGGATATCCTCAGTGAGGGTAATGTTTTTGGTGAAATGGGTATGATTTCTTTTGGAACGAAGGAACATTATATTGAAACGATAGAGGAAAGCCATATCTGTACAATTGATCCTGCAAGGTTTGAAGAATTTATCTCTCACCGGCCTAGGTTTATGATGTCATTATTGCAAGTATTGAGCGACCGCATAAAAAGTATGAGTCAGTTAACTCAAAATCTAGCCATCGGAAATCTGCATGATAAAATATTGTGCGTTCTTTTAAAGCTAGCGGATCAGCATGGGGTTGAGCATAAGGATAATTGTTACAAAATTAATGTTCCTCTATCGCATCAAGAAATCGCTAATTTAATTGGAGCCAGCAGAGAAGCTGTAACAGTGGCATTGCAAGAATTGGTGAAAGCGGAGGTTATTCAGACAGGGTTCAGAACTATCTATATCCAGCGAGACAAGATTTTGGAAAGAAATATAACATAGCTATCGAGTTGTAAACGAGATTACAGCTTCATTTTTAGAAACAACGGTATCCTAGCTATGACATGAAGGTGATTTAAGCTTTCAAATCATAGTGAAGGGACGATTTCCATGGAACACAGGAAGGGCGCTCGAAAGGTTACTGAAATTCCCGTTGAGATTGTAGAACTGCTGAATAAAGGATATTTACAGACCGTGAATTTAACGGAATGGCTTGCTGTGGATCATCTTACATTGCTGGAAAATGTACTGAATGAGCTAGGTTTTGAACAGGAAGCTAAACCAATTTTACAAAGGCTGAATGCGTTATCGGAAAAGAAAATCATGAAGCTCATCCCGGTGATTTCACGTGAGTGGCAGCTTCTATTTGACTGTAAATCAGAGCTGGAACGTTCCCGATTATTTGCTGTGTTAGCTCATCATAAATCCGATAGTGTTCGCTGCTGGGCTGCTTATATCGTGGGCCAGAATCATCAATGGAGTCTAGTTCAAAAACTAACAGCAATCCGTCCTTTTGCAGCGGATGGTCATTTTGGGGTGCGTGAGATTTCATGGATGGCTTTAAGGGAATCAGTCATTGCCGAGCTGGATGCTTCCATTGAATTATTAAAGGCTTGGGTTCATGATCAGGACGCAAATATTAGGAGATTTGCGATCGAATTGACGCGCCCACATGGGGTATGGGCAAAGCATATTACAGCGCTCAAAGAAAATCCAGCGATTGGCCTTCAGCTATTAGAACCGCTTAACTCTGATCCGGCAAAATACGTTCAGGATTCTGTAAGCAATTGGTTAAATGATGCTAGCAAAAGCCATCCGGCATGGGTACAGCAAATTTGTGATGAATGGTTGAACCTATCAGGTACCAAGGAAACAAAGCGGATTGTAATCCGGGCTACAAGAAGTATTACTGATCAAAAATAAAATAAGTGCATCACTTTAGACTGGATAATCAAACGTCAAACACTATGGGCTAATAAGTGTTGGCGTTTTTTTGTTGTGGAGTTAACTTGGATAATTCAAGAGAAAGACTCCTTCGTGTTTATTATTTAAACCAAAATTCATGAAAATATTTATATTGTTAATCCTCAGGTCATCTGTTATACTCAGAAACACCAAATGTTATAAAAACTAACACTAATTATAGGGATGGAGGATTTTCGTATGAAAAAACAAATAATTCGTAATGTAGGTGTCACGTTATCCCTGTTTTTAGGGGTGAACTCGTTATCGAGTGTTATGTATGCTAACACATCGAACGATGCGTATAAACCCAAAACCCATGTACTGAAGGCGAATTCGGAAACTGTTCGATGGGGGAATATAGGTAAGGGAGATCCAGCTCTAACTGTGCATTCGGGAGACATCGTAACGGTTGAGGCCATTACACATCACTCAGGGGATGATTACGAGCGGATGATTAAAGGAGATGCGGGAGTAGAGGATATTTTCCACTGGATTGAAGGGGAGAAGAACGAAGCGCTCCGCGGGCCAGGCGTACACATTATGACAGGTCCTATCGCTGTTGAAGGTGCTGAACCAGGAGATGTGCTGGAAGTGAAGATTCTGGACATGAAGCTGAGACCAAATGGGAATGACCAATACGCTGGCAAAACATATGGCGTGAATGCCGCAGCGAACTGGGGCTATCTATACGGAGATATGGTAGAGGAGCCGAAAAAGCGTGAGGTAGTAACTATCTACGAGATGGATACGGAGGGTGGAACAGATTATGCAACAGCTGTATATAACTACAAATGGTCTGTGCAAACCGATCCAGATGGTCAAGTGCACCCGACAATTGACTACCCGGGTGTTATCGTTGACCATAATACGATTGATAAGAACTTCGATGTGCTAAAAGGCGTGAAAATTCCGGTACGTCTCCACTTTGGTACAATGGGTGTGGCGCCGAAAGAAGCGGATGTTGTTGACTCCGTTCCACCTTCTTACAACGGCGGTAACGTAGATGATTGGCGGATTACCGAAGGTGCAACGATGTATTATCCAGTATCCGTAGCTGGTGCACTTCTGTCGATCGGTGACCCGCATGCCGGTCAAGGTGATTCGGAGATTAACGGAACTGCGATCGAGACATCGGTCACTGGGGATATACAAGTCATTCTTCATAAAAAAGCATCGCTTAACAACAAGCTGAAAGGTTTAAACTTCCCATTACTTGAAAATGAGAACGAGTGGGTTGTACATGGATTCAGCTACGCCAATTATTTGGAGGAGCTGGGGGCTAGTGCTCAGACGGATATCTTCAAAAACTCGTCCATCGACAAAGCGATGAAGGATGCCGCTCATAAAACAAAAGATTTTTTAATGGCTGGAATGGAATTGAGCGAAGATGAGGCGTACTCTCTGATGTCTGTGTCAGCTGATTTTGGAATTACACAAGTGGTGGATGGAAACTGGGGCGTACACGCCTTAATTGATAAAGGTCAATTCGGAGATCCCGAGCGCAAGCCCGTGGTTTTACGGAGCAGCTTTGAGAACTTTGGAGCAAAGGTTGGCTGGCAGCCAGCCACTAAGACAGTTACGCTAAGCTACAATGGCAATGTTCTGGAGATGAAGGTTGGAGCGACAACGGGGATTTACAACGGAGAGACAGTGAAGCTTGTAGCCCCAATAAGTGTTGTGAACGGGAAGATCGTGGTCAGCGAATATTTCGTGAACTTTTATAAAGCTAAGCTGGCTAAGACAGAGTAGGACGAAATAGCAATTATTCGATAATCCTAAAAAAATCCAAATGAGAAAAGAACCGTCTTTATAGGCGGTTCTTTTTCTTATATATTCAATCCGTCCTGATTTTTGTGGCGTTTTAATAAGATTTGGTTTTCTACACGTACCAGTCCATCCAGACAGTAGATTGATTCATGCATAAACCGTTCCATCTCTTCAAGATTCTCTACCAAGATGTGAATATGCAGAATACATGGTCCCGTCATTTCGTATAATACAGCTACGCGTTCGTTTTCCTTTAATACATCGACGATATGATTTAAATGAGCAGGTTCTACTTCAAGTTCCAGGTAGGCGGAGATTTTCTTTCCTAGCTTTTCAGCACTGATGACAATCGAGAACTGTTCAATAATCCCTTGATTGACTAGCCGATCAATACGATCTTTCACCGCGACACTTGATAAACTGACTTCTTTAGCTAGATCAGTATAGGAAATTCTGCTGTTTTGGGCCAGCCGCATCAAAATATGGTTATCGATAGGATCTAGCATGCGGATTCGTTCACCTCTTTTTTCGTAATTGTATCAGAAAAAAAGTGGAAATGCCTAGTAGCGCTTTACAGTAGAAGTGTGTGACGGCATTCTCTCCTGAAGATAGTTGACATAAAAGAATTATTTCACTATACTGGCTGTAATCTTATATACGATATACGTTGAAGGAGCCCAGTAGTAACTTAGTCCCTGTTTCAGAAAGCCGGGGGGTGATGAAACCCGGTACACACTAAGCTTGCGAATTACACTTTGGAGTATCTCGGGTAATACCGAGCGGAATGGCGAACGATATCTCGTCAAGAGTGGTATCAATGGTATGCTTGAGCATAAGCGTTTCATGGGTGCAATCTGGGTGGTAACACGGTTATTCAATCGTCCCTATGTCTACAATAGACAAGGGGACGATTTTTTTTGTTTTTAAATATAAGGATTTATAGGGTTCACTTCATCAATACTCCTTATATTTCTCGCTGAAACGGTCCCGTCCTAATCAGGAGGGCGAACCGTTTCCGCTTGGCGGACTGATGTTTCATTTATAGGATAACTACTAATTTTGAGGGGTGTAAGGCAATGAATATTATCGACGAACTAGAATGGCGCGATGCCATCAATCAACAAACAGATGCCGAAGGGCTTAGAGAACTGACCAATCAAAAATCGGTATCCCTGTACTGCGGTGTAGATCCAACAGGTGACAGTATGCATATTGGCCACTTGATTCCATTCATGGTGCTCAAAAGATTTCAACTGGCAGGACATCGTCCGGTGATTCTTATTGGTGGGGCTACGGGAACGATTGGTGATCCAAGTGGGCGTCAATCTGAACGCTCTTTGCAAACGCTGGAGCAAATCCAAGCCAACGTTGACGCACTTACAGCACAGATGAAAAAACTGTTCGTGACTGATGGCGACAATCAAATCCGCATGGTGAACAACTACGATTGGACGCATAAAATCAATGTTATCGAATTTTTGCGTGACTATGGTAAAAACTTCAGCATCAATTCGATGCTTGCCAAGGATGTTGTAGCGAGCAGATTGGACAGCGGAATTTCCTTTACGGAATTCTCCTACCAAATCCTGCAATCCCTGGACTACCTGCACCTGTTCCAGCATGAAGATGTGCAGCTGCAAATCGGTGGTTCTGACCAATGGGGGAACATCACAAGTGGCTTAGATCTGATTCGTAAAAAAGAAGGTTCTGAGGCGGTAGCATTCGGACTTACCATCCCGCTTATGCTGAAAGCCGATGGTACAAAATTCGGTAAAACAGCTGGCGGAGCCATTTGGCTGGATCCGAACAAAACGACAGCTTTTGAATTCTACCAGTTCTGGGCGAATACAGATGACCGTGATGTTGTGAAATACCTGAAGTACTTTACATTCCTCTCTAAAGAACAAATTGATGCACTTGCAGAAAAGGTGCAGACCGAACCGCATAAACGTGAAGCGCAAATAACACTGGCTGAAGAAATGACCAGATTCGTGCATGGTGAGGAATTGCTGGAGCAGGCTAAACGTATTACTGCCGCTCTGTTCAGTGGAGATATTAAATCTCTAACCGCTGACGAGATCGAGCAAGGCTTCAAGGAAATGCCGACCTACGAAACGACATTGGAGTCCAAAAATATTGTGGAGTGGCTGGTAGATCTAGGAATTGAGCCATCCAAACGTCAAGCGCGTGAAGACATCACCAAAGGCGCAATTTCCATGAACGGTGAAAAAGTTAGCGATGTAGCATTTGAAGTTACAGCCAGCGAAGCCATCGGCGGACGTTTTATCATTATCCGTAAGGGTAAGAAAAACTACAGCCTGGTGAAATTGTCCTAATAATAAGAAGCCTTCCTTATGAATAAGGAAGGTTTTTTGTTGTATTTTAAGTATAGAGGCCGACTATTTGCATATTAAGTGAAATTTGAAAGGTGAAATCGTCAAAATTATGGTAAGCTTAGGATTCGTGTGATTTATGGATTAACATGATATTCTACAACTATAACAGAAAATTAGGAGTGGTAATTTGAGAAGACAAAAACCAATGACCATGGAAGAATTAATGAATGAGTTACAAGGACAGAAAACGTATCAAGAAGATCCCAATCACATCTCTTTCGAGAAATTGTTTAATGAAGCGTTTATGAGTAAGTATTCCAATTACAAAAGTTTCGATGAGTTTGTAACCAAAGGGAACTTTCAAGTAAAGACAGAAGAAGATGTTGCTGACATACCTGATGAACTGTTTGATCGTCATGTTGTTAGGGAGACGAAGTTTGCGGATTGGAAATCCATGTTGGAAACAGCGAATAGAGAATACGTCCGTAATTAATAAGACTAGTCTCTAACTACCGTTAGACTCATCCACAAAGAAACTGCACACCCTTATTGCTTTGTCCCAACGGACAATGGGGAGTGCAGTTTTTTTGTGCCCAGTTATTTGACCAGCTATGATGTTTTACTCATCGTTGACTTGCAGATCTATGATTTAATTGAACAAATAGGAATTAGGTTTTACAAAGATAGTATTACATAGGAGGGGCAGAATCGTATGACTGCATGTATACAAACCTCTAAGCAGAAGACCCTTCATGTCATGTGGAAAACCGTCTCAGAGGATTGTAATCTAGCCTGTGATTATTGCTATTACAGTACAGCCGGGGGACATCCTCAGCAACCGATCCGGGTGATGGATACGGAGCTTCTGGAGCGGTTTATCGCTCAGTACATGAAAAGATCATCAGGGATAGCGACTTTCTCTTGGCAGGGTGGGGAGCCATTATTGGCCGGACTTTCGTATTTTGAACAAGTGATTTCATTCCAAGCTAAGTACGCTCCACCTCATACGATGATCAGTAATGCACTGCAGACCAATGGAACGCTTATCCATGAGAAATGGGCGAAATTTTTTAAACGGTATAACTTTTTGGTTGGGATTAGTCTGGATGGCCCAGAGCCTATTCATGATGCTCATCGTGTAACAGGTTTGGGAAAAGGCAGTTATGATCTAGTTATGCGTGGGATTCGTCATTTACAGAATGAGGGTGTGGAGTATAGTATTCTGACGGTGATTCATGAAGATAACGTGACGAAACCAGATGAGTTGATGGCATTTTACCAAGAACATAAATTTCCTAATATTCAGTTTATCCCCTGCATGGATTTTGTTTCTCAGAAAAGTGATGTAGCGGGACGTTTCCGAATTACACCCGAACAATACGGAGTCTTTTTATGCCGTACATTTGACCTTTGGTACAATGAGGGGTACTCAGAGCTTCCTATTCGTATTTTTGAGAATATGCTTCTTGTATTCATGCATCGTGAGGCAGAGTTATGCGTTCACAACTCATGTTGCCCGAAGATGATGGTGCTTGAAACGAACGGGGATGCCTACCCTTGCGATTTCTTTATCGATGAAGAGCATAGGCTAGGAAATATCGGCCAAACTGACCTGGAAGCGCTGCTAACCAGCCCAGTATATGATGATTTTTTGTTAATGAAGCCCAATATGAATGAATCATGCTATAAGTGTGAGTACCTTAGCTTTTGCAATGGGGGATGTCCGCGCAACCGGAATTGGCTTGATGTTAATGATCGGACTGAGGTTGATTATTTCTGCCACAGCTACAAAATGTTCTACTCATACGCCTATGAACGCATGTTATTACTGGCGAACCGACTTAGATCGGAGCGGATGCTGGAGTACAGGAAAAGTGCAAAACCACTTCCAGGTCGAAATGATCCATGTTTCTGCGGAAGCGGGAAGAAATTCAAAAATTGCTGTCAGGCATTATAAGCTTTGACTACAGAAGGTTGTCCCAACAGTCATGCAAAGGATTGGGAACAACCTTTTTGTTATGCTATAGAACCATATGATTTCTCACCATTATTGCCGCACCCGTCACCACAGCTTCTTCTTTTAATATACCTAGGGAGAAGTGAGGTTGGTATTCAGGATAACGGTAAGTGTTTCTCTGTGCCACCTCCACCGCTGTTTGGAAAAACAACTCGTGAGAGTGAATGAGTGCACCACCTAGAATGATGGTCTCTGGATGAAACAGGTTGATAACGTTGGCGAGCCCGATCCCGAAGAGGCTGGCAGCTTGGGTAAATAATTCACGCGCGTGTGGATTACCGTCTCTAAAGGCTTGTACCAATACATCATAAGTCAGCTTCTCAGGCGCCACTTTATATCTTTGGAGGATCAGATCGTTGTCCATTTTCGCCTCTGAGCGCGCACTTTGTTCTAGTGCCTGCACAGATACGAATGCTTCCAGAGCCCCGTAGTTCCCGTCATGATTTAATCGGGGTCCATCTGTCTGGATGATCATTTGACCAATTGCATCTTCCATATCCATTGTGCCATGAACAATACTTCCATGCGACATCATCGCATAGCGGAGTCCTGCTCCAGCATGTACATAAAGCATATGCTGAATGTTTGCGTGACGGATAGACCATCGTTCCCCAAGCAGTGCAGAATTGGCACCGTTGTCCAACCATGCCTTGAACCCCGTCCGTTCCTCTACCAGTTTGCAAATCGGCAGATTGTTCCAGCCTGAAGAAGGGAAGTGCAGCGGTTTTAGGATCAAGCCTTGTTCCCGATCAAGTGGCCCCACAGCCCCTATTCCTATCCCGATGATTTGACTGTCCACTAACTGATGGTCCCTAAGGAAAGCGCGTATTTGAATACTGATATGATCTATAAATCTTTCAGGTGTGAATGCCTGATCCATTCGCCAGTGAACTATTGATTTTGGGTTCATTTGCATATCAAATAAACCAAGGGAAGAATACACCCTGGAAATCTCTAAACCGATTATATAACCGTAGGAAGGATTGATCTGGTATAAAATAGGTCTTCTGCCTCCGCTAGATTCTCCAAATCCGCTTTCTATCAGCAAGCCTTCTTCCGTCATCTCATCTAATATCCGGGTCATTGTGCTTTTGGTAAGCGAAAATGTCTGTAAAAGATCCAACTTGGAAACAGTGCCTTGTTCGGCGATTCGGTCGTATAGGAGTTTTTTTGGTGATGGAATATGTGTCGAGCGCTTTTCCACGATATACCTCCAAGCTATATATAGGATGAACTTGTAAGATCGTTTTTTATATAGTTTGTATTTATTAACATGAATATAGTATAACTCATAAACCCTTGGTTGTATTTTACCGTTCAAAAAACTTAATTCCATTTTGGGAAAAAGTGATATAATGAAATTACGACAGATTATATAAGGGTGGATTCCATGAGAACAACTATGAAAACAAATATGATACCGAATACAGACCTGAGGATAAGTCTATTGTTTCAGTTGTTTTGGGTATTTGTTCGAATTGGTCCTGTAACCTTCGGGGGAGGTTATGCGATGATCCCTATGATCGAACGGGAAATTTCCGCTAAACGAAAATGGCTGGCTGAAGAGGAGATGGATGAAATTCTATCTTTAGCTGGTGCTGCACCTGGGGGTGTAGGTGTAAATGCAGCAGCATTCATTGGTTATCGTCTTGCTGGTGTGAAGGGTGCGATTGCTGCAATCGCAGGGATAACGATTCCGACCTTTATCATTGTTTGTTTGCTTAGCGCCGTATACTCCCAACTGGCAGACCAGCCAAAAGTCATTGCCGCTATGAAAGGGATAAATGGTGCTGTTATTGCCTTGATCCTAGTAGCTGCATATCGAATGGCCAAGAACGCTATAATTGACAAGACTACCGCTGTTACGGCGTTAGTTATACCGGTTGTTTTACTGGTTTTCGGAATTAATCCCATTTACGTGATTGCAATTGGTTTATGTATTGGGTTTGTATATCTGCAAATTAAACAGCTCTTTGGGCTCCAAGTTCGAACGGAGAAGGAGTCCTTGAAAGCTTCTGATGAAGAATCGAATTATCCGGAGTATTACATCTAGGGGGAAGCGATGTGATTTGGAGTTTATTTTTCACTTTTATAAAAATTGGCCTTCTCTCGTTTGGAGGAGGGTACGCCATCATTCCGATGATTCAGCATGAAGCCATGGCTGGGGGTTGGTTATCCGAAGGGGAATTCCAAGAGGTAGTTTCCATCGCAGGGATGTCACCCGGGCCTGTTGCAACGAACAGTGCAACCCTGATCGGATATCGTATAGCCGGAATCGAAGGAGCGATTGTGTCAACATTAGGCATGGTTCTGCCCTCATTTTTAATCATCATCGTTATTTCCGTCTTCTTTTATCGGGTGAGGGACAGTCAATGGATTAAAACGTTATTTTATGGTTTGCGGCCAGTGATTACAGGCTTGATTGCCTATGCTGCGATTCGTTTTGGCTTAAATAGCGTGGAACATGCTTTTATTACTTGGCAGACCCTTGGCATGTTGATCATTGTATTCGCTGCACTTTATGGTTTAATGAAATATAAGCTGCATCCGCTCACCATTATCGTTGCTTCTGGCATTCTTGGGGTAGCTTTTTTTTAGACAGAGCCGGGACGATCCCAGATTGGAGGTAAATCATGTCAGAGAATATACGGGCTTGTTGTTCAGCTAGTCGAAATCAAGTCGCGAAACAAGAATCTATTGATGTTTGTAAGGAGAACACAACGGTTCAAGGAATAACAGGGGTGAAAGATTTCTCGGACATGATCCTTATCCCTGGAGGCACTTTTCTTATGGGGACGGATGATAAGGAAGGGTTCCCCGCAGATGGAGAAGGGCCGACTAGGAAGGTTACCTTATCTTCCTTTTTGATGGATGCAACGGCGGTTACGAACAAGCAGTTTGCTGCTTTTATCAAGGAAACAAACTATGTTACAGATGCGGAACGATTTGGATGGTCTTACGTGTTTCATTCTTTTGTTTCCATGGAGACTGGGAAAAAGGTGACCCAAGTAGCCACTCAAACCCCCTGGTGGTGGGTGGTGGAGGGAGCGGATTGGTGTCATCCTGAAGGTCCGGATTCCCATTTAGATGAACGACTTGATCATCCGGTTATTCACCTATCATGGCATGATGCGGATGCATATTGTCGCTGGGCTGGTAAACGTCTGCCTACGGAAGCGGAGTGGGAGTATGCCGCACGAGGAGGACTGGTTCAGAAACGGTATCCTTGGGGGGACGAATTAAAACCAGGCGGAGAGCATCGCTGTAATGTATGGCAGGGAAAGTTTCCCGATAAAAATCATGCCAGCGATGGATTTGCAGGTACCGCACCTGTAAATTCCTATCTGCCTAACGGCTATGGTCTTTATAATATGTCAGGAAACGTGTGGGAATGGTGCGCGGATTGGTTTACTAAGGATTATCATTTATCTTCCGAAGCCGTGAATCCGAAAGGTCCAATAAGTGGTGTCGCAAGATCAATGCGCGGAGGATCGTATTTGTGCCATAAATCTTACTGCAACCGTTATCGGGTGGCGGCTAGAAGCAAAAATACTCCAGACAGCTCTGCCGGAAATATTGGCTTTCGATGTGCGGCTGATTATACAGGTTAGAGCACTTTTACGACTACTACATAAGAAGGAGGAACTTCCTTGTCCTCTATCATCCATAGTCAGTTTGACATCAGCGTGCTGGACGTCCTAAAGATTCAATATCAGAAGCGGATCCTGTTCGATTATGTCCAGTCTTGTTATACCGTCTCTTATATCCAAAAAGGTGAGGTATTGACGACATCCTCCGAAGGAGAATATGTTGCTTCTGCCGGAGATGTGATGATCCACCGTCCTAACGAGCCTTTCAATGTGATCTCCAAAACGGATGGCGTACATTATCTGTTTAATATTAACGCTAAAGTTAAAGACGGAGATGACTTTTTTAAGTTATTCCCTTTAGGCAAGGTGATTCGGGTCCGGGATCGAAGCGAATATGAGCGAAGGTTTGACGAGTTGCGAAGCCTGTGGTTGCAGGAGGAAGATGATTTCAGGAATGTTCAGGTCGGTTCATTGGCATTTTTTCTTCTTTATGAAATTATGGAGAGTACCAAGCTTGGCGGGCGCCGCTCTTCACGAGATCCCTTTATCACGGACCGCTTTAACGAAGCGTTGCAATATATGGAGGAGAGGCTTGATCAGGAGATTAGTAGAGAGGAGCTTTCCAAGCTCTATCATATGAATCCTGTTTATTTTAGCCGGGCATTTCAGAAAATATATAAACTGACACCCATGCAAATGCTGCGAAAATTGCGGCTGCAGCAAGCTAAACAAATGCTGGAATATACGGATTATACAATCGAGCATATCTCCCAGAGATGTGGTTATTATGATGCTTCACACTTCAGCAAGGTATTTCGTGGCGAATACGGCAAGGGGCCGGCAGAGTACCGGAAAAGTATCGAATTTACAAAAACAAACATCGCTGCTCCATAGCGGAGTTTTCCATATTCATTTACTCTTATAAGCATGAGCAGATCATTCTAAGCTCCCCGAATCGAGCGTAACCATTTCGATGAAAAGGAAAGGCAGGGAATAACTCATGAGAATCTTGTATTTGGATTTGGATTCGCTTCGCCCGGACCATCTGGGATGTTATGGCTATCATCGGAATACCTCCCCGAATATCGATTCAATCGCTAAAGAAGGTGTCACCTTTACCAACTACTATTGTTCAGATGCTCCTTGCCTGCCGTCTCGTTCCGCCTTAATGTCGGGGCGATTTGGCATTCATAATGGGATTGTAGGGCATGGCGGAACCGCTGCTGATATGCGTAGAGAAGGAGCCAAACGTGAATTCAATGACCGTCTGGGGATGGAGAGCCTTCCGGCTATATTAAGGCAAGCGGCGATGAAAACCGCATCGATCAGCACCTTCTCCGAACGACACTCGGCGTGGACCTTTAACGCCGGGTTCCAAGAAGTGTTTAATGTTGGTGGCAGAGGGCATGAGACGGCAGAGCAGGTGCTTCCAGTGGCACTTAAATGGCTTGAGGATAACGGGGAGTCCGAAAATTGGTTTCTGCACCTGAATTTCTGGGATCCGCATACACCTTATCGTACACCCGAGAGCTACGGTAATCCGTTCGAGAAGGAGCCTTTACCCGATTGGATCACGGAAGAAGTGTTTGAGCTTCACCGAAATAAGAAGGGGCAGCATAGTATTGAAGATATGAATGCGCTCGCGAAATCGCATTATCAGCAGCATTTCAGGCATCAGCAGGAGATAGAGAACCGTGATGACCTGCGTGTTATCTTTGACAACTATGATGCTGGAGTTAAGTATCTGGACGAGCATCTCGGGAAAGTTTTTTCTAAGCTGAGAGAACTTGGCGTGATGGAAGATACGGCTATCTTGATCTCTGCGGATCATGGAGAGAGTCTGGGTGAACTAGGAATTTACTCCGAACATGGCACAGCAGACGAGGCGACTTGCCGTATTCCGATGATTGTTCGCTGGCCAGGGGGCAAGAAGGGAATTGTGGAGGAGGGGCTACATTATCACCTTGATCTAGGACCTACATTAGCAAGCCTTTTGAATTTGAAAGGGGCTGCTTCTTGGGATGGTGAAAGTTATGCAGGTGCCATTCTGGAGGGGAATTTGGGAGGGCGTGAGTATCTCGTAATCTCACAATGCGCGCATGTGTGTCAACGCAGCGTCCGATTTGCGGATTGGTTATATATACGTACCTATCATGACGGACACCATGGATTCCCGCAAGAAATGCTGTTTGATTTGAAGCATGATCCTTATGAACAACATAATCTTGTCGAAGTACGTAAAGACGTTTGTATGGAGGCTGTCTATCTGTTGAATGAATGGCATGATCATATGATGGGCTCCATGGATTGTGATATCGATCCATTATGGACGGTACTTATGGAAGGTGGACCCTACCATGCCAAAGAGTATCTGAGCGCATCCTTATAGGATGCTTAATAATATCCTAATAAATGCGGCGAATGAAAGACATATGAAAGGGAGGTTGCCCTGAATGGGCAACCTCCCTATTTATGTTCTCGCTTTTTGTGGATCTATTAAAGATCCGGGAAGCCTCAAAACGGTCTTCGTCCCGCTACCCTCCTTACTGTACAGCAGAACGCCGCAAGGATCGCCATACTTAAGATTTAGACGATTATTGACATTTAGGAGACCGATATGATCTCCTGATTCTATATTCTTACCAGCCAGCAACTCCGTAAGTTGTTCCAGTCTTGTTGTATCGATACCTACACCATTATCTTCAACCACGATTTCAAGCAGCCCCGCTTCGTTTTTCTCTACGGAGATCAGCAGAATTCCTTGTCCTTGTGCCTCAAGCCCATGACCAAGCGCATTTTCAACAATAGGTTGAAGGATCATTTTAGGCACGGGAATGTGTAACCATTCCTGTGGACACAACAGCTTGTAAGTAAATTTGTCCGGGAAACGGCCTTGGTAAATCCTCACACAAGATTCCGCGATTTTCAGCTCTTCCCCAAGAGTTACCTCCTCTTTGCCTTTGATGCTGTACTTGAGCATTGTGCTTAAGGCGGTAGTCATCTCGAAGATATCCCGATTTCCTTTTACGATCGCAACGCCCTTGATTGTATCTAAAGTATTGCTTAAGAAATGCGGATTAATTTGACTTTGTAAATACGAATATTCCGCCCGCTGCTTTTCCAGATCGGTCAGATAAAGTTGAGTTGAAGCATCGATTAATTGGTCCGTCAAATCGTGGATTCGTGTGGTCATATCGTTGAACTGTCGAGAGATGATTTCAATCTCAGCATAGCCCTTTAAATCGACCTTGTTGTTCAATATCCCCAGACTTCCACCCTTTAATTGATTCATATAGCGCATAAGCCTAGACAACGGTCTTAAGAGATTCATCATAAGTACAGAATAGGGAATAGAGACGACCAGCAAGATTAAGGCTAGAAGAGCATAGCTGACCTTCTTCAATTTCTCCAGTTCTTTCATTAAATTATGGACAGGAACAGCAGTTATGATTTTTCCAGAGATCTCCGGTAAGCTAAAGGACTGAATTGCATATTTCTTTCCATGAACCGTCTCGACGATGGACTCTCCATCCCTTCCAGTTGCCCGAGTTTGAAACTGCTGGAGCATATACTCCGGCTCATTGCTATTAGAGTAGATCATGCCTTTATCATCCATCATAAAAAAGCTGGTTCCGACCAATCGGGGATACTCAGAAATTTCAGTTTGAATGGCTTTCATATCTACAATAACTGCGAGATAGCCAATTTTTTCACCATATAGGGACGTGTCACCTGAAGCGAAGATGTTCATCCCGAAAAGCAGTTTTCTCTTGTCGATGACTTTGTCTGGAGGACTGTATCCGCGATAATGAACGATTCCATCCTCCTCAGCTGTTTTCATAAGATCGATAGCATATTTTGTTCTTCCTGCTAAGGAAATACGTGTGTTTGAGCTACCGATAACAATAATATCTAAGATATCCGTGTTCATATTTCGGGCGATGCTCAACAATCCTTCAACTTTCTGGGATAGATCGTAGACTCGAAGCTTATCATTCTCGACTAGGAACTTTTGGACGGTCGAATCGTAACCCACATTCATCATCATGGAAGAAACGTTGGCATAGTTGTCAGAAATCCGTTGCTTGAGGAGGGAGACCAGCTCCGTATTGTATTGCGTATTTTGATTAATGATAGTCTCGCTTGATAGTTGGTAGACTCGTGAAACGATGATTGGGATAATGGCAACAATAAATAACCCGAATAGCAAAACCTGAGTACGGATGGATAGTCTCTTAAATGTTTTCATTGTTTTGTTCCCTATATTGTGTAGGTGTCATTTTGAGATGCCGCTTAAAAATTCGTGTGAAATAGAAATAATCCTGAAAACCGCATTTCTCACCGATTTGGTAAATGGAAAGGTTGGTTTCGATCAGCGTTTTACAAGCGTATTCAATTCGTAAACGACTGATATGTTCGATGATGGTCTCGCCGGCCTCTTTTTTGAATAATTGGCATAAGTAATTTGGGCTTAAAAAAAACTGATTGGCTAATTGCTGGATCGAAATTTCTTGATTGAAATGGTTGCGGATGTATAACATGATTTCTTTGACTTTGTGGTTTGAGATTCGTGAAATATCAGATTCGTTTCTGTTCATAAAAATATCAAGTGTCATAAGAATCAGATCATCAATCATAGCTTCAGCCGTGCCGTACCGATAATAGAGCTGTTCATATCCTTCAAAAAAACGGCCGCTAACCCGAGTCCCTTCCCGAGGAAATAAGTAGAGGATCGATGTATAGAGCAAATAGGCTTCTTTAATGGTGAACGTTCCCTCTTTGAATAATTTCTTTATCGATTCCATGGCTGCTATGAAACCGAGCCGGTCTTTATTATGAAGAATCCGGGAAATCTCTTTGAGCTTCTCGTCGATCGGTATTTCCTGTTGTGGATTCACCCGGTAACATCCGGGCATCCCCGTTGTGAACATACTGAAAGCAGCATGAGAGGCGGACTCTAAAGACGCATCCAATTGGTGTATATCCGAAATAGGAGGACCGATCCCGACTCCGCACTCTTGTACAACTTCTGTTTGTTTAAGACCCTGGAGGAAGACTTCGTATTGGCACTCTTCCAATAAGTAACCATACCGACGGCGGCTCATTGGGAAGACCAGGGAAGAGAACTGCCTGACATCTACAGGTGAACTTAACCCTTGGATAACAATGGGGATATGAGGGGTATCTTTCGACAAGGGTATTTTCTTCTCATCCAACCATAAGTTAATTCGTTCAAGATCTCCGGAACAAACCGCTTCATAAAGTTCGAAGTCGTGGATAGGTTGTTCTTTAACTGTCTTGGAATCGTGTTGCTGGGCTATTCGGTTGAGCATTCCTTCAATTTCTTCGATTTCAAAGGGTTTGAGACAATATCCGAAAGTACCATAATTCATTGCTTTTTGTGCATAAGCGAACTCGGCATGTCCGCTGAGTACGATAAAGATCGTATCCGGCGCGATGGCCTTGCCACGTTGAATGAGCTCTAGTCCATTCATAACAGGCATCTTGATATCTGTTAGAACAAGGGTGGGGCGAAGCGATTGAATTAATTGAAGGGCTTCTTGCCCGTTTTCGGCATCGTCGATCACTTCAAAGCCGTATTTCTTCCAATTCACTCCTGCTTTAATTCCTTCTACAATCCACTTCTCATCATCTGCAATAATTACTGAACGCATAAGTGAATCCCCCTCTCTTTATAGAGCTCTTAGATTTATCCTAGCGATTGTGGACCAAGGGGGGTATGGACGATCTTACGCTCACTATGTCCGATATTACGTGCCACAGGAAGGTCTCCCGCAAAGGTGTGAAAAATCCACATGATCGGAGTTGTATTCTCTATACAAGAGAATTTACACTCCCGATATAATTTACCATATAAATCGCTTACAAGCATAACAAACTCATACAGAAAGGTGGGGAGAAGATTGGCTGATTCTGTAACCGCTCGTACGCCTAAACGAAACTTAAAAACTCGTGCTCCAAAGCAAAGTTTAGGAAAAACGATTTTACAGTACAAGTATTTTTACCTCATGGTTCTACCGGTGTTAATCTGGTATGCCCTCTTCAGCTATGCTCCCATGTACGGTGTAACGCTAGCGTTCAAAACATTTAATTACAGTGAGGGGATTCTGGGAAGTCCTTGGGTTGGGTTGGAGAATTTTCAAACGCTGCTGACCGACCCCGATTTTCGCAAGGCGTTTTGGAATACGGTCATTATCAGCTTGATGAAGCTGGTCACTCATTTCCCGATGCCCATTATCCTGGCGATTGTTTTATATGAGTTTTCCAGGACAAAAATGAAGCGGTTTTTTCAGACGATCCTGACGTTCCCGCATTTTATATCGTGGGTTGTACTGTCGGGGATTATTATCAATATTTTAAGCAAGGACGGGATTTATAACCAGATCATCATGCTGTTTGGTGGAGATCCGAATTCTCCTCTTGTCGATGAAAGTGCATTCAGACCCGTTCTGTATATCACGCATGTGTGGCGAGAGATCGGTTGGGATTCAATCATTTACCTGGCGGCTCTGGCAGGGATCAATCCTGAGCTGTTTGAAGCGGCTGAAGTGGACGGAGCGAACCGGTTTCGCCGTTTGCTAAACATCGCATGGCCGGGTTTGAAGAGTACAGTCGCAGTTCTGTTAATCCTTCAAGTTGGACAACTACTAACCCAAGGTTCGAGCTTTGAGCAAATTTTCAACCTGTATAGTTCGCCGGTATATTCGGTTGCCGACACGATCGATACTTACATTTATCGGACTTCCTTCACGATTGGAGGAGACTTTGGATATATGACCGCCGTGGGTGTCGTCAAGTCCATTATCAGCCTAATCCTTTTATGGGCGGCCAATACGTTCGCTAAGAAGATGGGCGAGGAAGGGCTGTATTAATCTGCAGGAAAAGGGGAGAAGCAAGTGACCGACACAACGGTTAAAAAGAGAAAAAAGTGGAGTGTCTTCGATATCGTCGCATTCGTGGTTCTGGGGCTCCTAGCAATAGTAACATTTTTTCCTTTCTATAATGTTCTTATTATCTCTGTGGCAAAGTTCGAAGCGATTAGTAAAAGTGACTTTTATATTTTTCCGCTTTCGTTTGACCTGTCCGCTTACAAGCTTTTGCTTCAGGATATGAAGTTTTGGACTTCCATCTTTAATTCTGTCATCGTAACTGTGGTTGGCGTGTTGTTCAGTATGACAATCTCTGTGGCGGGAGCTTACGCATTATCCAAGCGGGGTATGCCCGGCAGAAACATAATGCTCAGCTTGATCTTGTTCACTATGTTTTTCAATGGCGGTTTAATTCCTTTTTACTTAGTCGTCAAGGATCTAGGATTCGTAAACAATATACTCGTCATGATCATCCCCGCGGGTCTCAATACGTTTTATCTAATCATTATGAAAAACTATTTCAATACCATTCCAGAAAGCTTGGAAGAATCGGCTAAGCTGGACGGGGCGAATGATCTGTACATTCTTTTCAAAATCATTATTCCGATCTCTGCTCCATTCATGGCGACTTTTGCTTTGTTCTATGCTGTGGAAAGATGGAATGAATGGTGGTATGCGCTGATTTTTATCAGTGACGCTGCTAAAGCACCACTTCAGATTTATCTGCGGGAGACACTCATTACTTCGAATTCCTTGCTAAGCCAAATGGCACAAACGATGGCCGAGCAGGAGCAGACGGGGAAGGTCTACACACCTGCACTTCAAATGGCAGCGATTGTAGTTTCGAGTATTCCGATTATTGTTGTTTATCCGTTCCTGCAGAAGCATTTTAATAAAGGGATTATGGTGGGTTCAATAAAAGGATAAGAAAGATTTTAAATAGATTGATTCTATCCTAAAATAGTATAAAGGGAGGTTTCAAGCATGCATAGAAAGAAAATAATGACATTGGCATTATGTATAACTTTGTTGGCTTCAGTACTCACGGCTTGCGGTGGAGGCAATAACGGCAAAGGGCAGGCTGGTTCAAACGGTGAAACATCTCCGAATTCTTCTAACTCCACGGATAATCCTTACAAGGATCCAATGACCATTTCTCTTGGGTTTTGGGATGCGGATGCCGAGATTGCTAACATCGAAAAGGACCCGATCGCTAAACAAGTATTGGAGAAATTCAACATCACACTAAAACCTGTCAATTTGTCTTGGGATGACTATACCCAGAAGATTCAAATGTGGGCCGCTTCCGGCCAATTGCCAGACATTTTCGCGATCGACGCCGTCGGCACGCAATATCAGCGCAAATGGGTGAATCAAGGCGTTGTCAAAGCGCTCCCGGATCTTTCAAAGTATCCAAACCTTGCAAAATACTTCGAATCCCCAGATATTAAAGGATTAGGAGTAGATGGAAAGTATTATACTGTGCCTCGCCGGATGTTCCCGAGTGTTGATTGGAGCGCACTGGATCGTATGGTCTTCTATCGTTGGGATCTTGCTCAAAAGGCAGGGATCACCAAAGAGCCAGAGACATGGGAAGAGTTTGAAGCCATGCTTGATGCAGTCGTAAAGTCGGATCCGGAAGGCAAGCATGTTACTGGTCTTACGACGACAACTACCAAGATGCTGGGCGGATTCTTCTGGTTGTATGGCAACCCGGTTGCTACTAGTGATGGAAGCGGCAGTGATTTTAAATGGATCAAAGAGGATGGAAAGTTTATCCCTGCTGTATTCTCTAAAAATGCGCTGCCAGCGCTGCAAAACATGAAGAATATGTACGAAAAAGGATTGATCGATCCAGACATCGCGCTCGTCAAACCAGCAGAGTCCTATGACAATTTCGTAGCAGGCAAAGCAGCTGCTCTTCTAAGCGGTGGAGGTTTCATAAATTTAAATAGCGATATGTATGAAAAACGCTGGAAAACAGCTTATCCGGATAAGGATATGACGGAGAGCGTGAAGGCGCTCAAGCCGCTTATCGGTCCTGATGGTGAACGCTCACACGCCATCTTTAAAACATACTGGTCAGAAAGCTATTTCAGCAATAAGATTGACGATAAAAAGATGGATCGCATCATGGCACTCTATGATTATGTGTTGTCTCCTGAAGGCAAGGATCTGTTGACTTATGGCATCGAAGGTGTAGATTATAAGCTCGAAAATGGGCAGAAGGTTGTCATTGAAAAGGGTTCATTAAATGAGAAGTATCCAGCTAGCAGATTTCTGAAGAATTTGGTGGCTTATGAAACTTCAGATAGCTATAACATGGATAACCCGACGATTGCTAATGAAGGAATCCGCAAAGAAGCTGTCGATTACATCGACTGGATTCAGAACAATACAAAGGTGCCAGAATACGACATTCGGTTAACTTATATGTCCACCCCAACAAAGGATAAATTTACTGTGCTTGACCATGATGATTTGCTTAAGATCATGCTTTCCAAAGAACCCGTTGAGAGTTACTGGAATAGCATTGTGAACGATTATAAGGCTAAAGGTCTTGATAAAATGATAGAGGAAGTAAATGAGAAGGCCAAGGAACAAGGTATTGAATAATGGATGAATAGAGAAGATCCGGGCGGAAGTAGCCCGGATCTTCCGTTTAATTATTTGAAGTATGGCTTAGACTGTGCGGCGCTACTGACCGCATACTTATAAGATTGGGAGGGTAAAGTCTATGAACCTTAGCATTCACTTGACAGGGTTAACCGAGAAACAGTTAGCAGCTGTTTCAGAAGTAGCGGGAATATTGAGTATTCGAATGGAACGCTCAGGGATACCAGTGATTTGTAAGAAGCAAGGGAAGGGCATTCAAATATCTTACGATGAGGCTCAGGTCACCATTGCGTATGAACAGGAACATCAATTGTTCCGGGCACTCAGCCGATTTCTTGAGAACGTACGCCGTGGAGAACGAGTTGAAATTAATGAACGGCCGGTTTATGAACAGTTAGGCTTCATGGTAGACTGTTCGCGAAATGCGGTTCTTAACTATGAAGGATACAAGGAATTGATCCGGCGTTTAGCGCTTATGGGATATTCAACGGTTCAGTTGTATACGGAAGACACCTACGAACTGGAGGGATACCCTTATTTCGGCTATTTGCGAGGCCGATATACAGGAGATCAAATTCGGGAGCTGGATCAGTATGCCGCGTTATTTGGCATAGAACTGGTTCCTTGTATTCAGACCCTGGCCCATCTCGGCCAAGCGTTGAAATGGCAGGCACATGCACCGCTTGTGGATTTCCAGGATATTCTCCTTATTGATGATCCCAGAACTTATGAGTTAATTGATCGAATGTTTGCTTTTATGTCGGCTCATGTAAGCAGTCGCCGCATAAATATCGGGATGGACGAAGCTCATATGATGGGACTTGGTAAATACCTGGATAAGCATGGGTATCAGGATCGAACCTCATTAATGTTAAAACACTTTAGCACTGTTATAGAGATCGCCAGAAAATATGGTTTCCAGACTATGATGTGGAGCGACATGTTTTTCCGTCTGGCCAGTTCCGGAGAATATTACGATGCTGAAAGTCCAATTAGCCCTGATATTGTAAAGCTGATTCCTGAAGATGTTACCTTGATCTACTGGGATTATTATTCGGAAACGCAGGAGAAATATGACGGGATGTTAAGCAAACATAAGCAGTTGAATGATCATATTGGATTTGCAGGTGGTGCTTGGAAATGGATGGGCTTCGCTCCAAACAATGAATTCAGTCGCCATGTCAGTCTGCTGGCTCATGATAACTGTGTTAAGTATGGAATTCAAGAAGTGTTGATTACCGCATGGGGAGATAATGGCGCTGAAGCTTCCGTTTTCTCGGTTCTTCCTACCCTTCAACTTTGGGCGGAGCTCTGCTACACGAGATGTTTCGTGGAGAACCATGTCAAAGAAAGATTCAGTAGCTGCGTGCAAGGCAATTATGATGACTTTATGGCACTCGATGCGGCCAACTTGGTTCCGGGTAATTCGGCACCGGGGGGATGTTCTATCAATCCGGCTAAATACTTGCTTTATCAAGATATTTTATGTGGTTTGTTCGATCGATATGTTATTCCTAGCGCGTATTCGAAGCATTATCAGCAAAGTGCAGAAAAGCTCGAACAGGCGATCACTCGCAATTCGCCTTGGCAATCCTTATTCTCTGTACAAGCCAGCTTGTGTCGCTTGCTCGAAATAAAGAGCGAAATCGGGATTTCTATACGCGAAGCTTATCATCGTGGAGATTTAGAGGAATTGGCTCACTTTGCCAAGGTGACTTTGCCACAATTATCTGATTTGGCCAGACAATTCATGGACGACTATCGAGTGCAATGGGAGCAGGAAAATAAGGTGTTTGGTCTTGATGTCTTTGATCTTCGTATGGGAGGATTGCTTCAGAGAATCAGAACGGCGATTCATCGAATCAATCGTTATGTCGAAGGGAACGTGGAACAGATTGCTGAATTAGAAGAGGAGCTTCTGACGTTCGACGGCCTTGTTGACGAGGGCGACCCCAGGGCGATAAGTGCGAATTTATGGCACACGATTGCAACACCGTCCGTGATCGCTGGGATTTAAGAAGGGGGTGAGGTTATGATTGATACTAATCTGGACAATCAAAAGGGCACAAAGCAGCCTAACCTTCTGCTTATCACCGTAGATCAGATGCGTTTTGATTGTCTGAGCATTATGGGACATCCCGTCGTTGAGACACCCAACCTGGACGCTCTGGCATCAAGGGGGATCTTATTTGAGCACGCGTATTCGGCTACCCCCAGTTGTATTCCCGCCAGGGCTGCTATCATGACAGGAATGGGGCAGAGATCACATGGCCGGGTTGGTTATCAGGATAAGGTTGAATGGAATTACGCCCATACGATTGCCGGAGAGCTTGCTCAAGCTGGTTATCATACGCAGTGTGTTGGCAAGATGCATGTGTATCCTGCACGTAATCTATGTGGATTCCATAATGTGGTGCTTCATGATGGATATCTTCACTACAATCGGGATAAGAACCAAACGTTCCATGATGAACACTATGATCAAGTGGACGATTATTTGCAGTGGCTGCGAAGACAAACTGATGCCAATTCGGATATCACTGACTTAGGCCTCGATTGCAACGCCTCAACGGTTGCCCGCCCCTGGCACTTGCCGGAAGCGATGCATCCAACGAATTGGTGCGTAACCGAGTCGCTAGACTTTTTGCGAAGAAGAGATCCTGGGAAACCATTTTTCCTATGGTCTTCCTTCGTTCGCCCCCATTCCCCCTTGGATCCGCCACAATGTTATCTAGATATGTACAAGGACTTGGAATTTCCTGATCCTCCAATCGGAGACTGGGTGAACGAGAGTGCGGCCTTAAACGCAGCTAAGGATCCAACTTCTTCGTTCACTAATTTGCCAAAGCGCAGATTGGATCGTGCCCGTGCCGCGTATTACGCGCTAATTACGCATCTTGACGACCAAATTGAGAGGTTGATCAATGGGCTGCAGGAGTATGGAGTTTTAAATAAAACTTTGATTCTATTTACTTCTGATCATGGTGAAATGATGGGGGATCACCATTACTTCCGCAAATCTCTTCCTTATGAGGGAAGTGCTAAGATTCCTTTCATAATGTTTGATCCGGGAAAAACGCTTGGACTTCTTGCCGGCTCCCGGCTTGATTCCATTGTAGAGCTTCGTGATATTATGCCCACATTTCTTGAAGCTGCTGGCGTCCAAATACCATTTACAGTAGAAGGGCAAAGTGTGTTGCCGCTGTGCAGGGGAGATCAGACATTATGGCGATCTTATATTCATGGGGAACAAGCCTATGGAGAAAAGTCCCACCACTTCTTAACGGATGGAAGAGAGAAATTTATTTGGTATTCTCAGACAGGGGAAGAGCAGTATTTTGATCTAGTGGCAGACCCCTCAGAGAAGATTAATGCGATAGACTGTACTGATAAATTTGAGCGTATAAAAGAGTGGAGAGAGCGTCTTATTCAAGAGCTGGAGGGACGAGAGGAAGGGTTTGTAAACAACGGCGAATGGATTGCCGGACGCCCAATTTCTCATATTCTAAAGGCATCCGAATTGGGAAAATAATCATAACGTAGGGCAACCTGAACTTTCAGGTTGCCCTACGTCTGTTACGGAAAGATTAAGGAGTTTAGCGTGTATTTTGATTTACCAGCTACTCCGGCGTTCAGGCAAAGGGTCCTGATCTTGAATCATTCGATGGACGAGCAATTCAATCATCGAATGGCGAATATCACTATAATCGGGATCTTCAAAACGATTGGAGTTCTCATGAGGATCCTCTTTCAAATCATACAATTCACCGTAGGTCTCACCTGCAAAGATTACCAGCTTATAGCGTGTTGTACGCAAACACTTAGCGTTAATGCCGCGATCATGAGCAATATAAGCGGTTAGGGCAGAATTACGCACATGGGACTCTCTTCCAGCCAGCACCTCCATCTGTGACACACCTTGAATTCCGTAGGGAGTTTTGAGACCTGCGGCTGCAAGCAGTGTGGGGACAATATCAACATGTTCCATTAAAGCAGGGACCCGTTGCCCGGAAGCAATCCCAGGACCGCGTACGATCATCGGGATTCGTGTTAACCCTTCATAAAACCACGGCCCTTTGTAAATCAGCCCATGGTCACCGAGCAGTTCTCCGTGGTCGCTGGTGAAGAGGATGACTACATCATCGTACATTTCTTTTTGATGCCAAGCTTTTATAATACGTCCGATCTGCTCATCAATGAAGGTAATCATCGCATAATAATTTCGGGTGAGCCGTTTCATATGCGCTTCATTAAGAGAATGCTCCTCACCGCCACCAGGCCAATATCCTCCCTGGCTCTGACGCAGCAGATGTGGAGGACGAAGATGCACGTCGTCTGCTTCGCTGGCTGGAGATGGAATGTCAGTGTCAGCGTACATATCCGCATAAGCTTTTGGAGTCAAAGGGGTGATGTGGATCGACGAAACTGGTCCATAAAAATAGCGGTTGTTCGGTTTTGTGAGAGAGGATCACATCGATGCTCCGTTCAGCAATCCAGTATGACTGGTGTAGCTCTGGAGGGATTTCGCTCTCCCACACATCGTTTTGAGCATTAGAAGCTCTGTAACGGTCCTTGCTGAAACGTTCTGCCGCTTCAGGGTTGCGCTCTCTAAGCCACTCCATATATTCCCCGATACAATTGTCTTCCGTAATATGATGTTCATCAAATCCGTAGTACGTTCCATCGGAAGCTCTTCCGCGGTCACGATAAGCAGGCTCTTCATATTCTTGTGAAAAGTCCCCCTTCATCTGAGGGCGGAAATGCATCTTTCCTATACCGATGGTTTTATAATCCGCTTTCTTTAAATGATCGCATAAGGTAAGTTCGTCTTCTCTGAGTGTGGTACCGATGTTCCAGGCACCGTGAACATGCGGATACCTGCCTGTAAAAATGGAAGAACGTGAAGGCGTGCAAACAGGACTAGCGCAGTAAGCACCAGTGAAGAGTGTGCCTTCCGAAGCAAGCTTGTCAAGCTCAGGTGTCAGTACGGAAGCGTTTTCGATACCTAGTGCGTCCGCACGCATTTGATCTGTGGTAATTAACCAAATATGAGTTCTTTTTGACATCCGTAACAACCCCCTATGAATATAGTGTATAGCATCACAAAAGCCTCTAGCAACCAATGAATTCTCCATATATTTCATTAGAATCGTCCATATGGGTTGATATTTTTATTACCTATAATTAAATAGTCTATCTCAATGTTGGAGGAGAAATTATATGCGGAAGTTATCCATATCAGGGGATCATTTTACATTAGACGAACAACCCATCCGGTTGCTTTCTGGTGCGCTTCATTATTTCCGGATCGTTCCGGAATATTGGCAGGATCGTTTGCTGAAGCTGAAGGCTTGTGGATTGAATACTGTTGAAACCTATATTCCTTGGAATTTACACGAACCAGAAGAGGGGAGCTTCAATTTTGCTGGATTTGCTGACATCGAGGCTTTCGTTAGACTTGCTGGAGAGCTTGGTTTGCACGTGATTTTGCGGCCAAGTCCTTATATTTGTGCGGAATGGGAATTCGGTGGATTGCCAGCTTGGTTACTTGCGGACAATAACATACAGCTGCGTTGTAATGATAACGTCTATTTATCTAAGTTGGATGCCTATTTCGATGAGTTGCTTCCACGTCTGCGGCCTTTGTTAAGCACTAACGGTGGGCCTGTGCTTGCTCTTCAGGTAGAGAACGAATATGGAAGCTTTGGTAGTGATAAGACTTACCTGAATGATCTAAAAGCAGGAATGATCGCCCGCGGCATGGACGTTCTGCTGTTTACTTCAGATGGAGCTGAAGATCATATGCTCCAAGGGGGTATGATTGACGGAGTGTTCGCCACCGTGAATTTCGGTTCACGGGCAAAGGAAGCCTTTGCTAAACTACGTGAATATCAGCCTACGGGACCGTTGATGTGTATGGAATTCTGGAATGGATGGTTTGACCACTGGATGAAACCGCATAATACACGCCCCGAATCTGAAGTAGCGGAGACTTTGGATGAAATGCTGGCTTTAGGAGCCTCTGTTAACTTCTATATGTTCCATGGGGGGACGAATTTTGGATTTATGAATGGGGCAAATCTTTTTGACAAATATGAGCCCATCGTAACCAGCTACGATTATGATACGCTGCTGGACGAATCCGGCAAGCCAACTGCAAAATTCTATGCAGCTCGAACAATAATTGAGAAATACGTAACGTTGCCGCCCCTGGAATTACCGCCGTTAATAAAGTCACAAGCTTATGGTAAAGTGTTGATGACAGAAGCAGCACCACTGTTCACTCAGTTAGACGTTTTGTCTCACCCAGTACATAGAGCATGTCCCGAGCCAATGGAGAAACTGAATCAGAATTATGGGTTCATTTTGTATTCGACGAAGATCAGTGGACCCCGCAGCAGTACGGAGCTCTTCCTTCAAGAAGTACGTGATCGTGCGCTTGTATTCGCGAATGGGGCCTTTGTCGGTACAGTTGAACGCTGGGATCCGCGAGGAATTCCATTAGAGGTTCCAACGGAGGGACTGCAGATCGACATCCTTGTGGAGAATATGGGGCGTGTAAATTATGGCCCGCTGCTTCGTGATCCAAAAGGCATAACCTGTGGCGTTAGACTCGGCTATCAATTCCTGCATGATTGGACGATTCGTTCTTTGCCTTTAACCCATCTTAAGGGATTATCATTCACACCGATAGATTGCGAGCAACGTCAGCAGCCCACTTTTTACCGGGGGAGCTTTCAAGTCAGTAAGCCTGAGGATACTTTTTTGCAGCTGGATGGATGGAGTAAAGGTCAGGTTTTTATAAACGGCTTTAATTTAGGGCGCTACTGGGAGCAAGGTCCCACTAAAACACTGTACTTACCAGCGCCGCTTCTGCGTCAAGGTGATAACGAGCTAATCTTATTCGAACTACATGGCGTAATGGAGCCAGTGGTTACTTTTGTGGATACACCGGAGCTCACATGATATTTAACGGGTGAGGAAGTATCATGATTCTATAGTATGGGTCTGATGATTTTTAATATATAATCAAAACAGCCCAACAATTTATAGGAACTGAAAATGCACGATTAGGGTGGGTTAGAGGAGGATTTTAAATGAGCTATGATTTGATGGCATTCGAGACGTCTAAAGCACCGCAAGAGAGAGCAGCGTTTATGGAGTGGTATGAACAGCAAGTGCAGTGGTCGGAAGACCATGCCTATAATGATCCATCAGTTTTATCGGAGGCGTTGCAACGCTTTTATAGTGAGTTGTCTGAGCAATTTCCTAATATGAATGTAGAGGACGAGATTTTTGAGGCGATGGAGGAAGCCGGAACGGATAACCGGTTGACTGACTACTCACTTGGCTCATCCGTCATCTATGCAGCTTTCGCTTATTCTGTAGCTGAGGAAGCTTATATGGCGATGCGGGAGTTGGCTATAAAATACAAAGTAGGATTTTTTGATGTAAGCAGCAACGAAGGCGATATTATTTTTCCTTGAAGCAAAATGATTTAGAGTGTAGACAGCTGGTTGCTCTCCTAGTTGTTAATAAAGTAGTGGCAACCAGCATGTTTTCTATCTTCTTTACTCTACAACAGACGGAATAATACAATCCTTAATCAGAGGCCACCGGTCACGAGGCTGAAGTGTGAATTCTGAGGCGATGGCTACGACAAGTTTTTTTTCTGGAATGCAGCAAATGACATTACCACCATCACCTAACGCTGAGTAGGTGTAAACCCCGTCTTCTTCGCGTAGCCACCACAAGTAACCGTAATGATTAGGGTTCATCGCTGTTGATTTCTCAATCCATGTCTCCGAAATGATCTGATTATTCTCCCATTGTCCATGGTTCAAATATAATAAACCAAAACGCGCCATATCGCGTGGAGACAACGTAAGTCCCCAACCTCCTGTGGTGATACGATTGGGGTCTTCCACCCACCCCTTCACCTTAACCCCAAACAAATCATCGAACCCAAATGAGCTCATCTCATAATCCGGGATTTCATTCATTCCGATAGGTTTAAATAAACGTTCGTTGGCAAACTCACGGGCACTTTGTCCAGTGCTGCGCGTGATGATGGCAGAAAGCAGATGTGCTCCAGCGGTAGAATATTTGTAATCCCCAATTGTTCCTTGTTGGCCTAGCATATCCAGCGTATATTTTACCCAGTCAGGCTGCATACACATTTGCTCCAGCGGTTCGTGCCAATCTGCAAAAGCATAAGGTGCGGTCATCGTCAGGAGATGGCGTAAGGTGATTTCTTGTTTTTGCGGATCTTGAGCAGCGTTTGGAACATAGTCCGGGAAAAACTCCAGTACCTTTTGATCTGCATTGTTAATACAGCCAGCCTCTATGGCAATGCCTATGAGCGCGGATATGATACTTTTTGTTACAGAGGCCACATGATGTGTGTCATTCGGGCTAGCGCCATTATAATATTTTTCATAAGCAATAGTTCCATTTCTTACCACAACAATCCCGTTGATATTGCTATACTCGGATTTGATCCTTGATTCTAGCTCTGAAAGCATATTAGCATCCATTCCTAAGTTTGCGGGGGCTGAGATTTGCCAATCTGAAGTTGGATAATTGTTTTTGAGCATGAAAGGTACTCCTTTATGAATTTTTTTTCTTTACTGGAAAATAGACCTCGGTAACCAGATCCTCAGGCACAGCAACCTGTGTCGGGTCCGTTAAGTAGATTTCATAAGGTGAGTTCACCCATTCATAACCTTCATTTTCTATCCATTCTCTCAGCTGAGCATAGACCGAGGTCAATTCTGAATAGGCGCCTTTAAGAACAGATCTCGCACAAAGAGCATCAGGCAAATCTCTTGTACCTTTTACACTCTCTTTTATAGGGAGGGCAAACTCTGTATCATTTCCGGCTGGATTATATTCATGGCTGTGATATATCGTTATTGGCGTACCGAGCAAAGTGAGTTTTTCCGTGGCGATTTTTTCATATAGCCTGCTAAAATAATGTCCATAACCTAACGCATAGTCATCACTGCTCAACATCTGACGCGTAAAAAGAATATTCATAGGCTGAGTTTCAACAAGCTCTACTTTTATCTCATTCAGGTAGGACATCATGGGAATACCTTTCTCCAAATTTAAAACATCACTATTGATTTGTTGTAAGGTGTATTCATAAGCGCTTATTTTCTCCTGTATTTCTTTTTTCTTGAGATTAAGGGCTGAGTAGAGCTTCTCTTCTGAATGATTCTGTTCCCATTGTAAAATGTCTTTGATTTCTTCCAGCGAGAAACAATAACCTTTCAGACGATTGATAAAAAGCATTTTTTTAAGTTGTTTAATGGAGTAATACCTATAACCGTTCTCAGGGTTAATCTCATCGGGATGAATTAATCCGATCTCATCATAATATCGAAGCGTCTTCGTAGAAACTTCGCATATCTTCGAGAATTCTCCAATTGACAGCAAAAAGTCATCTCCTTTTTTCGTTTTAATTAAGCTTCCAAGCCAAAACATCGATGTTTGGTTCTAGCTCTACTTAACACCTTACCCTAAGGTCAAAGTCAACAGCAAAATAGTGAACCGATTCTAAGGTTACGACAATATATAGGTGAATGGCCATTCAGAAAGGAGTAGCCTACTTGGAAATTGAAGAGTTGAGTGACCTAATAAAATTACATGGCAAAGCAATTTACGCATTTTGTTTTACGCTTGCGGGGAATAGGGTGGATACGGACGATCTCTATCAGGAGACTTTTTTAAAAGCTATGGAAATGCGGCATAAAATGGACCTGAACCAAAATCCGAAAGCGTTCCTTATCTCGATTGCTATCTCATTACGCAAAAACAAACGCAGAAAATGGGCATGGCGGCAAAGAATTGCACCTACAGCAGATTATAATGAAGCGGTCGATCTGGCGTGTACTTCCGATGGAGAGGTTATGCCAGAGGATGCATTGCTGTCCCAGGAGCTTCGGCACATGATTCATGCTGCCGCAGACCGGCTGAATGAGAAACTGAAAATACCGCTCTATCTGTACTATACCGCAGAAATGACCGTTGATGAGATTGCTTCAGCGCTAAGGATTCCACCGGGCACAGTTAAAAGCAGACTTTTCCAAGCCCGCAAGGCGATGAAAAAGATTTTGGAGGTTGAATCCCAATGAATGACTCCGAAAAGTTGGATCAACTGCTAAAGCAAGCGCTAGCTTCTACAGCAGAGCCGACAGAGGAATTAAACGAAAGAATCATCCAACAGTTTAAGGAGACTAAACCAATGAAACCAGCCTATAAAAAAAGAGTTTCTATTGGACTAATGGTTGCTATATTCACGCTTGTAATGTCTTTAACGGCTTATGCAGCTACACAGCTATTTAGCCCCAAGCAGGTTGCTGAGCATCTGGGCCAGCAACTGCTGGCAAAAGCATTCGAAAGCAGGGATGCTGTTGAAATCAACCAATCGGTTATATCTGGTGATTATAACGTGACGTTGAATGGAATAGTCTCGGGGGAAGGTCTTTCAGAACTGAGTAAGTCTGATCAGAATATTAACCCAAACAGATCCTATGCCGTTGTATCCATCGCCAGAATAGACGGTGGCCCCATGCCTGCTACAAGTGAACCGGAGTATGGCCAGGATCCATTCTTTGTGTCACCGCTTATAAAGGGACTAAAACCATGGCAGGTTAATATCACAACAATGAATGGTGGCTATAGCGAGGCTGTTATAGATGGAATTATGTACCGGCTGATTGAATGTGATGGAGTGGAGATGTTCGCTGACCGAGGGGTATATCTAGCTGTCAGTAATGGTAGTTCTTTTTTTAGCAAAGATGCGTTTGCTTATAATGAAAGTACAGGGGAAATTAGCGCTAATAACGATTACAAGGGGACCGCTATTCTATTTGAACTTCCGCTGGATCCAACCAAAGCTGACCCTGTCAAAGCTGAGAGCTATTTACAGGAGCTGTTGAAAGAACCCTCTGCCGACAGCAAAGTTGATTCAGCGGTTTCAACAGATGCAGCTGCCTCTATTGATGATGATGAGAAGGAACTAATTAAAAAAATAGAGGATATGAAGAAAAAAATCTCCACCGGCACGATTATCCCTGAATCTGTAAAGGAAGTGCGTGTTGATGAACAAGGGGCTTTCAATTATGAATACGATAACTGGAGTGTTAAGCTTTTTGTCCAAAATATGTTTGAGGAAGGGCAAATCGGTTACTCGGATTCCGTAAGTTTCAGTGCGGACGATAAAGAAACTAGGGCACTTCAATTTTCCAGAGATGAAAAGGGTGTAATCACGGGCAGGATTATTATTTTGAATTAGAGTATCATTCAGATAACTTTTCACAAGACTTATCTATATTCGTTTTATTTATCGTCCATGACCTTCAGATCAATTCTTTGATCGGTCAGTAAAGAATTTAACGAAGAATTTAAAGCAGGAGAGATTGTTGAATATCAAATCATAATAGAACAAAACGAAGTATCTATTCAAAAGATTAAGGCCAATAAGTAGCAGACTCAATGATTGCAATGAAAAAAGCAGGTGGACTAGCCACCTGCTTTACCGATCACCACACTTTAATATAATTTTTGCCCTTATTCAAAAGTGTAAGAGGTCCTAAAGTGCTTTTATTCTCTTTCTTGTTATCCAGAAAATCTGTATCCAGAATTATATTGCTGCCATCCGGATTCTCAAACTCGGCATCCACGATGCGCACCCGCGGCAAAGTCTCAGTTGAATGTACCTCACCTAAGAAGTTAACGAAGCTTTCAGGCAGAGCAATGGAAAGGAATCCCTCATCTCCTTGATCTACAATAAAGAAGTCTGGATCAAAGCTTTCTTCAACTAGCTTTACATTCTCTCTTTCGAAAGGCTCTGCACTGTTTAAGTAAGCGTTGTTATTAATGAACATAGGCTGTTCAACGAGTTCAAACTCCTCAAGATCACCGTGTAACTTATGGACATTCTCGATATACTCCGCCAAAGAGGTGGTGTAGTGATTGAAATGTGATGTGCCCACGCCTGTCCATCCGTCTTTTCCAACAATGATATTGTTATAGAACCGATCGTCCCCACCATAAATAAGTGAGAAACCGGCAATTTTTGTACTATGCGGAAGATGATATTGCGTGGACCGGTTTAGTACCTTTCGATGAACCATCCTGCCGCCGATCAGATTGTTGATATAGGCTCCACCTTGGGCTACATTCTCTAAAGCATGTTTAGCTGTCAAGATATTATGGTCAACAATGTAAGGGCCATGGCTTACTTCTATAAACAAATCCCGATGATTTTGATAGAACAGATTTTTGCTGATTCTTGTCCCTTGGGTCTGCCAATCCAGCCATAAACCTAAAGTACAATCGTGAATCCGGTTATGGTGGATGTGAGTATCGATCGGTGCGTGAAGCTTGATCCCGGCAATTTCGTGGCCCCAGAATTCCCGTTTTGTCGCAATGTTGTAAATATGGTTATGATGAATTTCGCTGAAAATACAACCTAAGTGGCCGACGATGGCATTTTGGCCGCAATCATAAATGGTATTATGGCGGATAAGATGTGAACCGATCGATTCTTTGCTCCAGCCCTGACGCTCAGCAGTAAAGACGGATTCAAGCTGATATTGATATCCGGGTTTGTCTTTTCGAAGGGTGCGGTAATTATGGCCTGTGGAAGCTTCTTTGCCGATACTGATAGCGCTGCATTTGGCATCGTGAATGATATTATTTTCAATAATCCAGCCTTTGCTCCAGTTAGTGCCTAGCAGTCCGGGCTGGTCTGCCGTTGGAGGTGCCCAAGGTGTTGCCGCATGCGCCATTTCAAAACCTTTTACAGTAATATAATCAATTCCGGTTTCTTCAGGGTAGAAACAAGATCTGCGTACATTGATTTCTACCAGTTCTTTGTTCGGGTTGGCACCTTGGAAATTAGCGTAAATCGTGGTGTGGTCAGGGCTTACTTCGGCAAACCAAACGTAGGTCGTCTGTTTTGGATTTTGGACCGGAACCATCTCTTGTGTCCAGAGATCCTTGAACTCCAGCTTTTCGACAGGAGCTGCCAGTTGATCATACTGACTGACCTCATAAAAAGACATGCCATTTAGATATACATCCCCTAAGTGTCTTGTCTCCTCTATAGTGACGAGCCAATCGCCAGACACTTCCTCAACATACGGATTAAAGCTGCCAAAAAACGTGTTCGGCAAGATCACTTTCCATATTTGGTTCTCAACCTGCTGCCAATCTTGTATATGCTCAGAGCCTTTTATGACAACCTGCTCGTCTTCAGCGGCTTGATAAATAATTCTTCTTTGTTCGCTTAATCCTTTGTATCTCGGTTTTACCCACTCGCGATATATCCCTTCATGAACGATAACCTTATCCCCAGCCACAGCTACTGAAGCCGCTTTATTGATGGTTAAAAAGGGATCCACCTGAGTGCCTTGACCTTGATCTGAACCGGTTTTTGATATGTGATATTCCATTGTCCTATAACCTCCGCTTGGTTGACTTTATCCAATATTATAGGAAATAACGTTGTTAGTTCTATACTTTATATAGTACACTTTAAGACAAAATTAGTGTTTTCGTGAAGGAGAATCTACTTGTGGCCCTTTTTTGAAAAACATGGTGTCAGCGAAAAAGATTACTTTAAACTCATTCCATTGAAAAACTATCATTTTCCACTTCATTTTCATCGGGCATTTGAGATTATTTATGTCAAAGAAGGGCAGTTATCTATCACCATTGATGGGAAAAGCTATCAGGTACAGAAAAATGATCTGGTTTTTATTTTTCCTAATCAGATGCATGAATTTGAGACGATTGATTTTTCGGAGATTATGGTAATCCTCTTCTCCACAGAATTGATAGGTGATTTTCACATGAATTATAAGAGCTTTATTCCAACTGACAATGTTCTCCATGCTGTGAATGAACCTGATTGTACAAAGCTGGATTCGATTTATAGCCAGAAAAGTTTCCTGTATGGTGTATGTGCGCAGTTGATCTGTCAGACATCATTTGCTCCGGTCAAACAGTCCCCGCAAACAAAGGTGCTCTATAAAATCCTGCTTTTTGTAGAACAAAATTATTCTGCCGATTGCACATTAAAAGCTGTAGCAAAATATCTGCAATATGATTACCCGTATTTATCAAAGCTGTTTGTCCAGCTGATGAAAATGCCCTTCACAGATTACTTGAATCACTATCGGATCTCACAAGCATGTTATATATTAAAAAACTCGAATCTGACTATTGGTGAAGTTGCCAACCTTTGCGGCTATAGTAACTTACGGTCATTTCATCGGAATTTCCAGAAAATCACCCATCAATCGCCGAAAGGGTATCGGGTTTCCAATCCTCCTGATAAGGAAATGAACTAGAAGACTTAAAGGGGGGAGGGAAGAGAATAAAAAGAACTCCAAAACCACGAGTATAGTGGTCTTGGAGTTCTTTTTTTTATTTTTGCATCATAATTCTGTAAATCAGCATGGCGGCTTCGGCACGTGTGGAATGGGCAGTTGGTGTAAGCTGCTGCTGAGAGTCTCCTTTAATAAGACCTGCTGATACCAGCGCCGCAATATCATTTGCCGCATAATTAGAAATTTGATTATGGTCGGTGTAGCTGTCTAATGCAGAGGGGGAGGAAGCGGTCGTATTCGATTCCCATACCTCAGCAGCCTTCAATGCCCTAGCTGCCATAACAAACATTTCTTGTCTGGAGATGGAGTCATGAGGGTGGTAAAGGCCGTCGGTTTGGCCCGTAACGACCCCTAATTTCTGAGCTGTCATAAGTCCCTCATAAAAATAATCGTTAGGTGACACATCAGCAAAGCTATTTCCTTCTGCTGCAGATAGACCTAAAGCTCTAACCAATAAAAGTGCGAAATCTGCACGTGTAACAGTCTGGTCGGGCCTAAACTCTGTTTCTGTTACACCATTAATGACCCCTTTTGATGTTAGTACTTCTACAATAAACTTCGCCCAATGAGAATCAGATATGTCCCTGAACGTTTTGTGATTGTAGACGGCGGCATATTGCCCAGATGAATTTGTTGTTGAGAAAATAGCTTGCTTCTTATCTGAATCATAATTCCCGCCTACTACCGGTTGGATGACTCCGTGCGCATTGACGTTCCACACTACAATAAAGGCGTTGTTCAATGGAACTACAGCAGCTGGATAAGGAAGCCCAATTTGTATGGCCGAATTTAAACTCTCTAATTGAACTGTTGTACCATCCAAAAGTAACTCGTAATCAATAAGCAAACTTTCACCCAATTGCTTCTTTAAACTTCCTGTTGTATCGACAGGCTTGAGGAGCAAGGTAACCGTCTTCACATTGTCCAGTGTCTTCGCCGGGAATAGATTATCCGGAAGTACAAAGGTAGCTAGTGATGTATTGATCTCCAGCTGCAATGTGGATGCTCCAACAAGAAATGCTGCGGCAGGGAGAGTGACTTCAAATGAGCCAACATTTGACGATTGTTCCTCTGCGAGCTGAATTCTTAGGATTTTGTGGCCTGCGGAATTAGGTTTGGCTAAAGCCATAATCTTTTGTAAGGAAGATTCAGTCAATATTGCGCTAGCTTTTTCTCCATTCATAGTAGTAGGTATCTCAATCCTTGCGCTACCGTCCAAATGGAGTATAGTAGTGGCCGAATCTCCAACCGATGATCCGGAACTGCCTGAGCTCGCGGCAGCCGTCGGACTTGGAGAAGCGGTCGGACTTGGAGAAGCGGTCGGACTTGGAGAAGCGGTCGGACTCGGAGAAACAGTCGGACTCGGTGAGGCCGTTGGGCTTGGAGAAACAGTCGGACTCGGAGAAGCCGTCGGACTTGGAGAAGCCGTCGGACTCGGAGAAGCCGTCGGACTTGGAGAAGCCGTTGGACTCGGAGAAGCCGTCGGACTTGGTTCCGGCCCATCCAAAGGAATGAACTTCAAGAAATCGCCCCAGATTATATTCCCGTCAGTATCCCGAGAGTAATTGACTACAGGATTTAAGCTGACAAAGTTAGAATCACTCAGTTCTAAACCTGATTTATTCGCCGATCGCGTACCGTCAAACATGAAATTATTGTCCGCAGCTAAAGAAGCTGGATATTGGTCTTTTGCAATGTTGGCAGTTCGGTAAGATAAGAAACCGTCAATCGTAAAGTCTGCAGTAATGTGATCATAAGTGGTGAAGCTTATATTACCACGCGTATTGTTAAATCCGATGTTGTTGATGGCGATCACACCTGGATTACTATTGCTTGTAAAACCATAAGCGCCATTACCAAAGGCGATGGAATCGCGGATGGTATGTGTGACATGAATGCCTTCGCCACCAAGCTTGAAGCCATTTTTATCACCGGCACCTACGGTTCCGTCTGTTAAGAACCCATTGTTGAAGGCGGCGCTGTGCTCAATCAGCACTGAACCTATTGCACCTGAGCCTGCTTTCGTATATAAGTCCCAGCCATCGTCGATATTGTTATGCGCCAGACAACCTCTAAAAATATTACCAACACCCGCAGTCAATTTTGCCGCAAAGCCATCGGCATTATTGTCAGATGGATCACGGTTGTCGAAGGAGGTACTGTTGAGAATTAAGTTGTAGGAAGGCCATTCACTGAGTTCTATCGCGGTACCATCTGTTCGGCTGATTTGTAGACCAGTGTCACCATTCGCATAGAAACGGCTATTTTCAACGATGTTATAATGGCCTCCCACCGTAAAGCCCTTGGTATTCCCAGCTGAGCGAGTGAAATCAAGTCCTTTCACATGCCAATAGTTTCCGCTCAAGAGAACGCCTTCTGTTTTTTTGTCAAAATCAAAGATAGGTCTTGCTCCTGGTGCTGCTTCTATATACTTTTTGGCGGAGGCTTTGCCATCATTGTACTTTTTAATCTCAAGTGGTGATTTCCGCACATAACGACCCTCAAGCACAATAATATGCTGACCTGGTTTAACGAAATCAATCGCAGTATCGATATCAAGTGGGAGATTGATTGTTCCATCTCCGGAGCTTGATCCGGTGGGGGATACGTAGATATCATCATCTTCGTTATAACTTTTTAGGGTGACGGTAAAGTTGCTGATGATCTTCTCATAAGAGGTCAAATACTGAGTATCATCTGGTAAAAAAGTAATGCTGAAGTTCGTATCTCCTTGATCAAGAAGTCTCGTGGGAATAGAAAGACGTTTACCAGCTATTGCCTCGATATCCTGAGCGATGATCGTAGAACCTTGCTTCAACGTCACCGTTCCGTTGACATTAGAGCGCACAATCATTTGGTAAGCTGGATCTGAGGTTTTACTTAGTGAAAGTATATTTAAGCTAGGTGTGACGGGAGTCGCAGGTGGTTCTATTTTAGGAGAATCTGTAGCTGCTGAAGTGACTGTTAATTGAATATTGCTTACATTAATTGTGGCTAAACGAGCAGCATAGAATCCGACATACATTTTTGAATCCTGTATGCTTAGAATGTCTGGTGTGAAATGAATAGCTTGCTGGCCATTATTGAGCTGTCCTGTAAAACCACTATTCGTCTTTGCTAAGGTTAAATGGTAAGGTGCTGCTGGAACAGTATTGGCAGGTGCAGGACGTTCTTTTTGAAGCATGATGGTTTGAATCCCTTTACTGCCAGTCCCATCCGTTTTTTCAACTCCCGTACGGACAAAAAGCTGTGTGCCCAGATCGCTTTTCGTCCCGCCGCTATAACCACCGATGGCAGCTATATTGGATGCAAAGACGCTAGAATTTCCTTGTGTGCCGATGACGTCACGTGCCATAATGCCAAAAGATTCTTGCCCGTCATATGGATTTTTTGCAAAAGCCAACACTTGGATATCCGCAGACAGCACGAAATTATCTTCCGCAGCATCTAGCTCGGTGTAATAGAAGGTAATGCCGTCATGATCTTCGGTGACTTTACCGCCGCCTTCCAAAGCGATCAGTTGGGCGGATCCATCCTCGTTGACAATCGTCTGATTGTTAGCAGCTGAAGTGGACTGACCGAATTGAATGCTTTTCCAAACGGGATCGATCCTTTCTTTTACTGTAACGGAATACGTAATGGGCATAATAGAAGAATCGGTAGGGAGTATGCCAATTTCATACACTCCAGCTGCCTGATTGTCGAACTTGGAAGTGTCGAGCGTATAGCTGTTTAGCTTCTCTCTATCTGAATTATCATACACTTTGGATACGAAGAGATCTTTGCTGTCAAAGTTTTCGTTAATAAAAAAGGTAGTTTTAGGATAGCTGGTGACTTCGATGCCTACTAGTTTTTTAACGTTGACCTTAACTTGAAAAGAGGTTGTTAAGCCTTTATGCGTAATTGTGATTTTTTTATCCCCAGGTGTCGTGGTGTCGAGAGGAGAGACCTTGTATTCATTGTTCAACAGCCGAATCTGTGTACCATCACTGTAATGAGCATAAACCACAAGTCCTTCTAGTTTGAGGGAGTCCCCGATATAGTAGAGTGTTTGTTTAGGTTCATTTCGAATTTCTAAAGCGGATAACGTCGCTGCTTTTACTTCCACATTAAAGGTCGATGTGATTGCCGGCGCCTCTGTTGAAGTAACGGATACCGCTGTGGAGCCTGATTGCGTAAATAGATACGGTAATAAATCGCTGATCGGTTGTCCGTTAATGGAGAGGGAATAAAGATCACTGGTCAGTTCTTTGGTCAGGAAGCCGTCGTTATAATTGGCAACAAGAACAAGGCCTTCTGGATCGAAGGTATCCCCTGGGTAATATACGGTTTTAGCTGGATAATACTTCACTGATAATGAGGTCATAGATAATGGAACGATTTGCAAAGGAATGCTCACGAAAGCACCGTTGTAGTTAATGGTTATGATATTTTCTCCAACCTTGCTGCTATCAAAGCCTGTAACAATATAATCCGTAGAAGACAAAACTGCTTCACTCTCATCAGAAAAAATAGCCTTAACGACTAATCCAGTCAAATCAAGGGGCTCACCAACCAGATAAGTGGTTTTCGTCATTGCGCTCGTATCAGCGGTTAAGCTGGTTACGATTTTGGATTCAAGCTGGATGTCTATGTCACTGAAAGTAACAGTTGCATCTCTAGCTACATAAATTCCGGCAAAAAGAGTATCTGTGAACGTATCGTCCAGAGTTATGATTTCGGTCTGATCACCCACACTTAATCGATAAGTATCTCCTGATTTTTTAATACTTAGCGAATATACAGCTCCTGCGGACGGGGCCTGGATATCGCTAAAAGGATTTAACTTCACTTGGGTATCTTTTTTATAAAAACCTTTCATTACCTGATCCAAAGCACCGACCGCCGCGTAGTTAGAAGTAGTTGTGTTTGTATCTCCGTTCGTCCCAATACTGTCGCGGAGCATAAGACCGAAGGATTTCTGGTTAGGTGTGCTGACAGTGCTATTGCTATTAAAAGCAATCACTGAAGCGGTCGCTTTCAGTTCAAAGTTCGCATCCACAGGAATCTCTTTCGAATAAAAAGATAATCCCTCATCGCTGCTGGAGATTTTGCCGCCGTAAGTCGTCATCGTTACAGAGGTTGGACTTTCAATTATTGGTTCGGGGTTCTTAGCTGGACTAGTATTGCCTCCGAAGGCGCTGAAGCCCCAAGGTCCTAGCTCGATTTGGCCTTCTTGACTGAATTGAATGTTTCGGAACGTAACCGTAGTATTTCTAGCAGTATAAAGGCCCGCATATTGAATGGAGCCGTCAAAGCTTTCGATCGTTTTGGTTTCATTGCCGATGCGGACAATATACAGATTTCCGGTCTTTTTGATGCTTAATTCGTAATTCTCTCCTTGGGCAGGGCGATTAGCGTTATCAAACACGTACCCAAGTTTCTGTAGGCTTGTATTTTGCAATTTGTGAAACGCTTTCATTTCTTGATCCAAAGCACCCAAGGCGACATAATCTCCAGAGTAGGCTCCGAATTGGTTATCCCACACATTGCCGCGCAGCATTATTCCGAAGGAAACTTGGTTATTGGCTGTCCAAGCATCCACGTGAGCCGTTGCCTTTAACTCAAAATTAACACTTGGATCAACTTCTTTAAAGTAATAAGCGATACCTTCCGTGCTGCCCGATACTTTACCTCTATCGTTCGAGCTTCGCAGTGTTGCTGATCCATCCGTGTTCTCCGTAATGCCAAAGTTGGCCGCAGTAATCTTGTCTTGCCCCCCAACATCACCAAATACGCTGCCTTGCCATTCACTTTGAATGTTAATCATTCCTTCATAAGGATCAGGTGCTTCCTCTGCAAACATCGATAACGGAAAAGAGGAACACAAAAGCAGGAAGGTTACGAGCATGGCTAACAAACGTTGTTGTTTTCTCAATGATTAAAACCTCTCCTTATATGATCGATTTTGACCAAAGCTAAGCTTGATCATCCGAAATTATACGTTATCACTAAAGCGTACAGCTATAATCAATACGCCATATAACGCTGTTTATGCAGCAGGAGAGGGAGAATCTGAGTTAATGACACCCGGTTTATGCCTTTGCTTCTGCTATTTACGTGGAGTTTTCGGAGTCTGTTGCTGGTGGTTAGTACGCTGGCGTGGTGGTTACGGGTGCCGAAGTTGTCGGTAAGTATGCTCGCAATGGAAGTCCGCGATCGTTTGAGCCAAAATTACATACTCGGTTGTCGTTAGTGAACCTGAGCTGCCGATAAGTACATTCGCAGTGGAAGTCCGCGACCGTTTGAACAATAATTACATACTCGGTTGTCGTTAGTGAACCTAAGCTGCCGGTAAGAACGCTTGCAGTGGAAGTCCGCGACCGTTTGAGCAAAAATTACGCCCGCGATTGGAGTTACGGACCGTAGTGCAGCTATTTCAGCTAATTCGCTCATTTTCCCTGAGTTTCGGACTGCATAGCTCTTAATGAGCTGAAAAAGTGGAACTGAGGAGTGTTTTTGAGTAAATAGCTGCAACTGAGTCCGATAACGTGGCGAAAACGGTGAAATTCAGCAAATAAGGGCTGTACGGTCCGAACGTATGGAGTGCATTGGTGATAGTCGTAGGTATTCTGTAAAATGCGTAGATTCTGGGGAGATTAAAGCCAACATATGGGTTTGAGCTGTTGTTAAGTACTTTCCGCATGGTGGTTACGGACCGTAACGCAGCTATTTCAGCTAATTCGCTCATTTTCCCTGAGTTTCGGACTGCATAGCTCTTAATGAGCAGAAAAAGTGGATCAGAGCAGTGTTTTTGAGTAAATAGCTGCAACTGAGTCCGATAAAGTGGCGAAAACGAGGAAATTCAGCAAATAAGGGCTGTACGGTCCGAACGTATGGAGTGCATTGGTGATAGACCTAGGTATTCTATAAGATACGTAGATTCTGGGGAAATCATAGCCAATACACGGGCTTGGGCAGTCATTACTTCCGCGGTTGTCGTTACGGACCGTAACGCAGCTATTTCAGCTAATTCGCTCATTTTCCCTGAGTTTCGGACTGCATAGCTCTTAATGAGCCGAAAAAGTGGATCTGAGGAGTGTTTTTGAGTAAATAACTGCAACTGAGTCCGATAACGTGGCGAAAACGAAGATAATTGGCAAATAAGAGCTATACGGTCCGAAAGTAGGGACTTCAGCTGGCGAGAGTGCATAATGGATGGCAAACAGATTAAAACTGGCTTACAAAGTGAACCAAATCATCTAAATATGGCTCAACAACAATATGTCGTGGAAAAAAGACAGCGGTCAAATATGTTCTTAATGGTGATGAGGCATTCTTTTTTGAGAGCATAGAGTGATCAGCATCAGGAATATAGAAGACGGAGAGTAGGTTTTCAGGAATTTTTTCACGGTAAACACGTTCGGTTTCCTCAACATCTACATTTATATCTTGCCCGCCAAGAACTAAGTGGACAGGTGTAGTGAAGTTTTTTAAATCCCCGCTCGCATCTGACTGATAATTTTTAGCGAAAAAACCCCATTTTTCTTTGGAAATTAAATCGTCCGATTGTGCAATTCGCAAGTAACTTTCATACGACGCCTGTTCTTTAAGTAGCAGTAGGATTTGCGCGTTATAATCTTCTCTCTTTTTTATCTCCTGTTCTGAAAAACCTTCTAAAATCATCTCTTGTCTGGTATTGTATTGTCCTTGAGAAATCCATTGAATGGCGGGGGATACAAGAATACTGAAGGCGAGATCAGGCACTTTTTTAACAATCTTAGGAATCACCCAGCCCGCCTGACTTGCTCCCCACAAACCAATAGCTTGAGCATCAATCATAGGTAAGGCTTTAGCCCAGTTAATCGCATATATAGTTTCTTGTGCTCTATCTTCCATGCTTTGTTCTAGCCAGTTCCCTGAGGAACCCCCAATACCCGGTTTGTTAAGAGATAAGGAAGCATATCCGGCAGAGGCGAGCTTTTCCCACAAAGGTTTATATCCATCATCGTAAGTATCATTAACTGGGCCATCCCCATGAACAAAAACTACCAGTCCGACGGTTCCAGAGTAACTTTCGGGCAGAACTAAGGTTCCTGTTAGTTGACCTTGAGGTGTATCTATTTCAATTTTTTGCTCAGTCATTGAAAAAGAATGTTGCTGTAGTACGAACAGGACCGCTGCAATCAACAACGAAATGGTAATCATCCAGACAGTTAGCTTAATTTTCTTTTTCATTCATTGCTCCCCCAGATTGTAGCGATGTTTTTCTTATCATGTAATGCCAAACAGGCTCTTTAAAAAGTAAATGTCTTACCGCGCTATAGTCAGATTTATGGATCTCAAAGTTCAACTGCTGGTACATATTAATGGCTCGTTTATTATTGTTAGCAACATGTAGCGTTAATCTTTCAACCTCAGAATGACTGTTGACAAAATCCGCCGCCCAAACCAGCAACTCTTTGCCAATTCCCTTATTACGGTGACTGGACCGAACAGCCAAATGAGCCACATAACACTCTTTTGCTCTAGGTTGATAATCCAAAAAATATAACCCAAGGATTAACTTACAAACATTTAAGTATCCAAATTTCTTGAATAGCTGCAAAAAGGGAGCCCGATTCAGTGGTTTAATTGATCCTTTTTTAAGGGAGAGCGTATCCTGCCATTTTAAGTAGATAGTGCCAACCACTTCTCCGTTTTCATAAGCGATTATTTGTTTAGATGATAAGGAAGAAGAATCTTGTTCCCAAAGTCTTATAAGTAGATCAGCAATTTCATTGTCCTCGAGAGAGAGGAGAGAGTGAAATTTCCCGTGAAATGCATCTACCAAAAGCCTGCTTACAGCCTCACGATCTTGTTCCTGGTAATGGGCGATGATAACCTCGTTTGTACTCATTTAGTGGTATCATCTAAGGCATGCTCGATTTGAATTTGAAGCTCATAATGAAGCTTGTCGTTGTTAAACATGGATAGGTACGATTTCTCCAAAATGATGATTGGTCCCAATACCATGTAGTGATGCCCATTTAAAAAGTGTTCCAGCTTGGCAATCTCATGATCTACATCCTGATCGTCTGTTACAAAAAATGCTTTATAGAGATAACACCCTTTTTCTAAAACAATGTCAGGGGCGGGAGTGGTTTCAATGGTTTCAAAGCATAAGGTTACTTGTTCAGAATCGTATACATAATGCAAATCTGTTTCAAATAAATGATGGTATTGCGGTCTTTTTTCATATAAACTTCGTGCAGTTATTGTTTCGTTATCCTCTAGCACCAACCACTTTTTCAGATAACGATTATCCACATGTTTAATTTGATACTCCCCCTCCATGTTGCCATAATCTGCATGCTCTTTTAGTACCTTTTGTATAAATTGTTGCAGCATTATTAATTGGTTTATTTCTGTGTTGATTTTGTTTAACGATTTCGCTAACAGCAGTCGGTAGTCATTCGTTGCGGATTTATTCATACTTTGGTTAATGGTGCTGACAGGGATGTTTAATTTGCGGAGTAACAGGATATGTGCCAATTGATAGATTTCATCGATGCCGTACATCCGGTACTGATTATTGTCTATATAGGATGGAAACAGGATTTCTTTTTCTTCAAAATATCGAATCTGGTGGATAGATACATTCATAAGTTTTGATAGTTCGCCAATTGTAAGGTACGGATTCAAGGGCGGTGCTCCTAACTGTAAGTTATTTGATAAAATAACTATAAACCTTAGGTCAGACCTAAGGTCAAGCGTTGATTAAAATACGGACTAAGCAGAGCACTTTTTTTCTGAATAATGATTAGTAATAGTAATAGTAATAGTAATAGATGGTAATGAAAAAGACTTAGATTTTGGAAGGACAATGCGGGGGTGCAACGGATTAGATTCATGATCATTTTTTTGTATGAGCCTTGCTGGTATGACCCTAGAGTTGCCATTACGGACCGTAATGCAGCTATTTTAGCTAATTCGCTCATTTTCCGTGAGTTTCGGACTGCATAGCTCTTAATGAGCTGAAGAATTGGGTCAGAGCAGTGTTTTTGAGTAAATAGCTGCAACTGAGTCCGTTAGTGTGGCGAAAACGAGGGGAATTGGGAAATAAGAGCTATACGGTCCGAACGTAACTTTGATAATCAAACCAAACTAATCAAACCAAACTAGTCAAGTCATCACATTCTAAGCTGATAGGTTCGATTGCGTTCTTTTCCACCGACGATCTCTAGTAGCTGCTGTTCAACTAACTCATGTAAAACACGTCGGGCATGGCGATTAGTGACTCTAAGATGGTGGGTGAGCTCTACAGGTGTGAACGGACGCAGAAGACGTCTTGCGAAACGAAGTGTTTCAGCTTCTAACCAAGTTAATGAAGAGGGCGCGTCTGAAGCCATGAATTTGCCGATGAATGCGAGTACTAGTTGTTGACATAGCTGAGGCTCGTCCGTGATTGAGGGATAGGCGATGGATAGGAAGGTCCAACCGTCTAGCGATAATAAGGAATGGCGTCTACATAAATCTTTGAATCGTCGTACATCAAGATCTCTAGCATGTGGACCGTAACCTTGAATCTCAATTCCACCCTTTGCTCCACCTGGCATATAGGCCAGATCAAGATAACGATAACCATTGTTGAAATCGCGCACTTCCCATTCGGGGAACAAGTAGTTGAAGTTTCCTACAGCAGGAAACCATACCGCACGCAGAAATTCGACTGTTCCATAGCCCAACCCTTTTGCAAGAAGCTCCTGTCTGCGGGGATTGTTCTCCTTATCCAAGTTGATCTGTAACCATTCCTCTAGTTGCTGTTCGAATCTGGACATTTTGTATATCCTCCTTAAGTAATTTTTTGAAAAAAGAAAAAGCCGCTCCCATACAATTCCTCCTGAGCTTAGCCCAGGATAGAGATTGTATAAAAGCGGCGTGTTCTTCACGACCTATAGTTGCTATTATAACGAGTGCTGGGGATTTCTTCAATGAGTTACTGTGTATAAAGATGACGAATTCTAGTAGGTTTTAAAGGAAGGAAGCTAGCATGGTGAACGAGCTGAATTTGCTGAAGTTAATAGTTACTCTAAAAGCGGATTCTTCCCCCCGCGCGGCCGCATGGCTTTTCTAGGACGATCATCATGTGCTTACTGATCCGCAAAAATGGATTACGTGCTCTGCGCAATATCATTATTCATTTTCGAACGTTGCGGACCGTATTGCAGCTATTCGTACATTTTCGCTCGTATTCCAAAAGTTACGGACTGCATAGCTCTTATTAGCTGCAAATCGACTCAAAAAAGGGTGGTTATGAGCATATAGTTGCAACTGAGTCCGATAGCGTGGCAAAAACCTCGGTTTTCAACAAATAAGGTCTTTTGAGCCCGCAAACGCGCAGTGTAAGTATTCAGAGTTCCCAATGACGTCAGAATTGTCTATCTAGTCCAAGTCGTCAGATTATACATGTTGTCTATGTCACCAAAGTCATGTAACTCCGGGATGAACGGACCGTATTGCAGCTATTCGTACATTTTCGCTCGTATTCCAAAAGTTACGGACTGCATAGCTCTTATTAGCTGCATATCGACTCAAAATGGGGTAGTTATGAGCGAATAGTTGCAACTGAGTCCGATAGCGTGTCAAAACCTTCGTTTTTCAGCAAATAAGGTCTCCTGAGTCCGCAAGTGCCGGGCAGATGCGTTCGAGTCGCCAAAGTAGCACAAGTCGCCCAACTGGTCCATTCATTTCATCATTAAACTCATCATGCTCATTTCGTCATCTTACTCATCGTGCTCATACCGTCATCCTACTCATCATGGTCATATCAGACCCTCTTTTCATACAAGTCCCGCTTTTTCCGAAAAAAATCCTAATAAAGGCCTATTACTTTGTCGAATTGTGAAGGAAATTAGAAAATTTTATAGAATTATCTATGTTCATCTAAACTTTTTACTCTACATCACGTGTTGCAGGATGGCCCTGGTGATTGCTGCAGCTTTACTCTTCCATAAAAGGGGCCGATACGATGCTCAAAAGGACATTACTTATCTATCTGATTGGTTTAATTTTATTATCTGCGATTCCTCTATCCATTCTTATGGGTCACGATAAACAAGGAAGTCACCTGCAAGTGCAGCGTGGAGTCATGGATCTCGCGGCTTGGGATTACGAACAGGATAAGATTATCAAGTTAGATGGTGAATGGGAGTTTTATTGGAACCAGCTATTAACTTCTGAGCATTTTAGGGCGGGTAGCGCAGATATACCTGATTCTACAGCTTGGATGGAGGTGCCCTCCCGGTGGAACGGCAACATCGTTAATGGAAGCCCTTTACCCGCCTTCGGTTCCGCCACCTATCGGATGGTTCTAAAAAACCTGCCCGTAAGCGGGGTATTCGCCTTGAAAAAAACAAATATCCGCTTTTCAAGCAGGATTTTTGTTAATGGACAGTCAGTTATTGAGGATGGAAATCCTGCTGCTAATGAAGCTGATTATCGGTCAGGGAATATCCCGCTGATAGGGCTTTTTTCGTCTGATAAGGGAGATGTAGAAATCATAATTCAAGTCTCCAACTTCGATTATGTAAATGGGGGCATTCCGGTTTCTTTATCCTTTGGTGAGGAAGCAGCAATGATGGAGGTTCAGCAGAAGAGTACGGCCCGTGAATTTAGCACCGTTGCTATTTTAGGCACACTTGCCCTTATCTTTTTTATCTGCTTTGGGGCAGCGTCCTTATACCGTAAGCAGGATTACTCTTTACTTGTGTTTGCAACTATTTGTTTGCTGTTTGCGATATATCATGGGTTGATCGGCGAGCGTTCACTCTTACTCTTTTTCCCTAAACTTTCGTTCATAGTGCTCTACAAAGTAAAGGATATAAGCTCCATCTCCTGCTTTATTGTGCTCGCAATATTTTTTTACCAAATGCACAAAAGCATAATATCTTTAAAATTTACTCAAGCCATAACGATTGTTTTAGGCAGCTTTATAATTCTGGTCGCCATCCTGCCGATTCGTTCTTACACGGTCATTTATCCGTATGTGATTATTTTATATGAGCTGATGTTAATTTGGATGTTATGTAGAGTGGCCACCCTGTATATCAGAAGCGCAGAAGTAAATAGAATCAAATTGCTGCTGATGTTTATGGCGATTCTAGCTATTAATCTATATTCCATAGACATTATTTTGTTTGCTCTTTCTATAAAAGAGAACCTTTGGCTCGGGCAGTTTTACATTGTGGCTTTTAATATCATCATGATCGTGCTGATTGTTCTACGTTTTTTTGAAGCCTACCATACCATAGACGAGATGAAAAACCAGCTGATCGGGCTGGATAAAATTAAAGATGAATTCCTTTCCAACACCTCACATGAACTAAAAACACCTCTAAATGCCATAGTGAACATTACAGCTACGCTGCTGGATGGGGTTGAGGGTCCAGTTAATGAAAAACAAGCGCAGAATCTAGCGATCGTAATAGGGAGCGGCAGAAGATTAACACATATGGTAAATGAACTACTTGATTATTCCAAAATGAAGTATGGAGACATCACATTATACAAAAGCAACCTGGATTTGAAAGCCGTTGTTGATTCCGTCATGGGTATTCATTCTTTTTTGCTCGGAGAAAAGTCGATCCTGCTCGTTAACAGAGTCGCTTCGAATTTTCCTATGGTGAATGCAGATGGCAATCGTCTGATTCAAATTTTCCACAACTTGGTTGATAATGCGATTAAATTTACGGAACAGGGTGAAATAGAGATTAGTGCCAGAGTTATTCAGGAGTGGGTGGAAGTACGTGTGGCAGACACAGGTTTGGGTATCTCACCGGATATGCAGGAGCGTATTTTCAAAGCTTTTGAGCAGGTGGATGAGGCGGAGATTCATAGTCATGGTGGAACAGGGCTCGGATTAAGTATTACTAAGAAGCTAGTAGAACTGCATGGTGGGAACATAGCTGTGGAATCTACAGTGGAAAAAGGTTCGGTGTTTATTTTTACACTTCCACGGTGGGATAAAGCGGTTAAGCCAATCTCGAGGCCAACCCTTAAGGCGGCACATTCTTATAAAGAATTAAGTTTCTCCCATGGTAGTTATCCCCTTTATATCAAAGGCGAGATCAATGAGCCCATTTTAGTAGTGGACGATGATTTTGCCAATCTGCAATCTATGATCAATCTGTTTAAGCTAGAGAAATATTCTATTGTGGTTGTCAATCGCGGGCAGATGGCACTTGAGGAGCTAGCGAAAAACACAGACTTTTTTCTGGTGGTACTGGATATTACCATGCCGGACATTTCGGGTTACGAGGTTCTGCAAAAGATTAGAGAGAGATTTACTCCTTTTGAACTGCCTGTGTTAATGTTGACGGCCAAGAACAGGGTGAGCGATATGAAGATGTCCATGGATAACGGTGCAAATGACTATGTGGGAAAACCTTTTGAAGCTGAAGAGCTAATGGCACGTGTTAAAAGTCTGACCCGATTGAGAGCTTCCGTGAAGACTGCCAAAGACGCCGAAATTGCTTTTTTACGATCCCAGATCAAACCTCATTTCTTATACAATGCTCTGAATTCAATTGCTGAACTATGTGTGGAGGAACCTGAGAAGGCCGAAGAGTTGACACTGCAGCTGTCCCAGTATTTGCGAAGCAGCTTTGATTTCAAACAACTGGATTCACTAACGAGTCTGGAGAATGAGCTTGAGCTGGTAGAGGCTTATATCAATATTGAAAAAGCACGCTTCGGTGCCAGATTAAATGTGGAATATGATGTGAGAGTGAATACGGATTACCGAATTCCTCCGCTGATTCTACAGCCTTTGGTCGAAAATGCAATAAGGCATGGCCTAATGTCCAATTTGCGGGGTGGCACGGTAATTATATCTGTAAAAGAATTAGAGAATTCTGTGATTAGCTTTATTGTGGAGGATAATGGATCTGGAATGAGTGAGCATAAATTGAAAGAAGTAATGCAGTCAGATGTAGATAAAAGAGGGGTGGGGCTGTGGAATATCAGTCAGCGCATCAAGCTATTATATGGAAAAAATATTCATATTCAAAGTGCTGAAGGATTAGGCACAACGGTATCTTTTGAAATTCCAATACAGCAGCTTAAGCGGATGGGAGGTTGAGGCATGCTGCGAGCGATTATTGTAGATGATGAGGAGTTATCGGTAAAACGCCTGAAGCGGATCTTATCGCAGAGCGGAGAGATTGATGTCTATGAGACGTTTTTGAATCCTGCGGAAGCCTATGCTTTTGCGAAGGCCAATCCGATAGATGTAGCTTTTTTGGATATTTCTATGCCTGAGACGAATGGGATGAAGCTTTCTAGCCTTTTGCATGAATTGGATGAATCGATAGATGTGGTTTTTGTAACCGGATTTGATGAGTATGCGCTGCAGGCTTTTGACCTAAGTGCAGTGGATTATCTTTTGAAGCCTGTAACTGCGGAGCGGTTGTCTAAGACGTTAGAGAAACTCAAAAAAATAAATCGAAATACAACGGCTGAGCCTACGTTAGAAGTTTTTTTATTTAATGGTTTAAAAGTGTACCGCAGAACGCAGAACAGAGAGCTAATCAAGCTGAGAAGTCCAAAAACAGAAGAATTATTTGCTTTTCTGGTTAGTAAAGGGACGGTTAGCCGGGAGGAAATTATCGACACGTTGTGGAGCGGATTGGAGCCTGAAAAAGCATGGAAGAATCTGAACTCGACGCTGTATTATATTCGAAAAGCAATCGGCGCCAATTATATAAAAGCTAGCAGGAATGAAATTCATGTAGTAGAAAGCAGCATTTATTGTGATCTGTATGAATTTGAGCGATTGTTAAAGCAAATCAGGCAAACCTCTGAAAGACATGTTGAATGGATGATTCAAGCAGAAGTTTTATACACAGGAGCATTACTCAAAGGAAAAGCCTATGAATGGGCCAGTGGCAGGACGCGCAGACTCGAGCATGAATATATAGGATTGCTAGAGCTGGCTGCAAGATTTCATTTGGAGCAGAATCAGCAGCAGCAAGCACTGCATTATTTTGGAGAAATATTAAAATTAGATTCCTTGCGAGAGGACATCTATCATGAAATCATCAACTTATTAATTGAATTAGGGCGAATGAATGAAGCACAGCGGAAATTTGGTCAATTGGAAGAGATGCTGCAGCAAGAGCTTGGAACAACACCCGATCCTAAACTTAAAGCTTTAATGAAACAGAAGTTATTGTAATGGAAGGAACCTTCGAAAGGATGGCTATCGAGGGTTCTTTTTTTGTTTATTTTTTGTTTATCTTAATTTTGTATAATACTCACGATTATTGTCGAATTAAGGACATGATTTATGCTAGAGGGGGAAATAGAGTTTGAAGCCATCATTTATGAAAATAGGCATTAGTATTTCGTTATGTACTGGACTTGTGGTGCAGGGGGTAGGTCCTATGCAAACTCCAATCATAAGTGCAAAAGCTAGTTTCGGTTGGATCGAGAATAGCCCAGCTATAATAACGTCGATCAATGAAGATGACTATTCCAACGCAGGAGTTGAGGTAGCCAGCTTTTTGACAGGAAAAGTATCGGATCCAGCGTCAACAGGGATTGCTGTAGTAGCTTTAGATAATACCAAAGGGGCCTGGCAGTATTACAACACGGTGGGACGAATTTGGTATAATATCGAGCCGGTGTCGAACAGTAATGCTTTTCTGCTGCTGAAATCGGAGAAAATCCGTTTTGTCCCGGCGAAAGACTGGAACGGAACGGCATCCATTAGCTTTAAGCTATGGGATACAACAGCATCCGGTTATCAAAATTATCAAAAAAATGCGAATACCACAGTATCTGCCGCGTTCAGCTCAGATCCGGGTATAGCCGTAATTACTGTAAATCCAGTGAACGATGCACCTTATCTGACAGAACTAAATGGTGGGGACTATCTTAGTTTTGACGGTAACGGGGATTATGTGACGTTCCCGGATCAACGGATTTATGGGAATTCTTTTACAGTTGAAGGATTTTTGAAGGTAGATGCTTTTCAGACATGGATGAGATTTTTTGAATCATCGATCGCAGAGCAGAACCACAATATTTTTGTAGGTTTTAACGGTAAACGGATGAATTTCACTGCCTACACTAATAAGGGAGATATTAATGTCACTGAGGATTTCCCGATTTCTAAATGGGTTCATGTCGCAATTGTTTATGATCACAGTCAGAAAAAGGGACGGATTTATTGGGATGGTGTACTTAAGGCAGAAGGGGCCATGGATTTAAGTACAGTAGGAAACGTTGCACGTCCGAATAACTGGCTTGGAAAAAGCACGTGGAGACAGGACGGAGATTATAACGGCGGAATGAGAGACGTTAGGTTCTGGAGTAAAGCCAAGACCCAAAGTGATATTGTTCGAGAAATGAATGTCGACTTGACAGGCTCGGAGCCTAATCTGGCTTTAAACTATAAATTAGCGAATAGCAATGATGGGAATGTCGCTATTAATACCTCTGGTCTTCCCCTTAAGAACGGTACAATTACTGGGGCAACCTGGAAGCAGGACACAGGTTTTATGGGGAATACTACAACCGATAAAAACAAGTCGGTCTCACGATCCTTTAAGGTCCTCGATGTGGATGGAGATGACCTACAAGTATCAGCTACTTCCTCGAATACGCTCTTAATTCCGAATAATGGACTGAAAATAAGTGGAAGTGGTGAGCAACGAACTTTAGAAATAACACCCGCAGCGAATGCTTTTGGCACCAGTGTGATTTCTGTTAAGGTAAGTGATGGAGCATTAAGCAACACCTACACTTTTAATGTGACCGTGAACAATACGGGGGATGTAATCGTAACCGGAGTGACCCTGGATAAACCAACACTCAGTTTAACGGAAGGAGAAGCAGGAGACACGCTTAGTGCCGTAATAGCACCTATTAATGCCACGAACAAAACAGTAAATTGGAGCTCAAGTGATGAGACTGTTGCAACCGTTGTAAACGGGGTGGTAACTCCAGTTGGCGTTGGAACAGCGATCATCACGGTAACGACTACTGATGGAAGTTTTACAGCTTCGTCTGTAGTAAATGTGAGTGCTCCAATCCCGCCGGTTGTGGATGTAACTGGAGTGAAGCTAGATCAGGAGACACTGAATTTAACAGCTGGTGAAGCTGATGGACTCCTCAAAGCAACAATAGAGCCTGCCAATGCAACGGATAAAGACGTGATCTGGAGCTCGAGCGATGAAACAGTCGCGACCGTTGTGAACGGAATAGTAACTCCGGTTGGAGAGGGGACAGCAGTTATTACGGTAACGACCAAAGATGGAAGTTTTACAGCTTCGTCTGTAGTAAATGTGAGTGCCCCAATCCCGCCCGTTGTGGACGTAACTGGAGTGAAGCTAGATCAGGAGACACTGAATTTAACAGCTGGTGAAGCTGATGGACTCCTAAAAGCAACAATAGAGCCTGCCAATGCAACGGATAAAGACGTGATCTGGAGCTCGAGCGATGAAACAGTCGCGACCGTTGTGAACGGAGTAGTAACTCCGGTTGGAGAGGGGACAGCAGTTATTACGGTAACGACGAAAGATGGAAGTTTTACAGCTTCGTCTGTAGTAAATGTGAGTGCTCCAATCCCGCCGGTTGTGGATGTAACTGGAGTGAAGCTAGATCAGGAGACACTAGATTTAACAGCTGGTGAAGCTGATGGACTCCTAAAAGCAACAATAGAGCCTGCCAATGCAACGGATAAAGACGTGATCTGGAGCTCGAGCGATGAGACAGTTGCGACCGTTGTGAACGGTGTGGTAACTCCGGTTGGAGAGGGGACAGCAGTTATTACGGTAACGACCAAAGATGGAAGTTTTATAGCTACAACCACAGTTAATGTAGCCGCTCCTAAGCCACCTGACGTTATCGTAACTGGGGTGACTTTAGACCAGACAGAACTTAACTTAACGGTGGGTGAAGGCGAGGGAACTCTACAAGCGACAGTAGCACCTGCTAATGCAACAAATAAAGGTATGATCTGGAGCTCGAGCGATGAGACAGTAGCTAAGGTTGTTTATGGAGTAGTAACGCCGATTGGTGAAGGAACAGCCATCATAACGGTAACGACGAAAGATGGTAGTTATACGGCTTCTACAACCGTTACTGTGAAGGCACCTGTTAAACCAGTTACAGCACCTGGAATTCCAACATCCGTAACTGCAACTGCAGAGAATGCTCAAGCAATCATCACCTTTATCCCGCCGGTGAACGATGGAGGCAGCGAAATCACAGGATATATTGTAACTGCTAATCCGGGAGGTTTGACGGTTACAGGAACTGGAAGTCCTCTGACAATCAGTGGTTTGACGAATGGAACAAGCTATACCTTCACGGTACAGGCAATCAATAAAGCTGGCATCAGCGAATTCTCTGCTGAGTCCAATGCAGTTGTTCCTAGCACTCCATCTGGTGGTGATGTTGTTGTTCCGTCGCAACCAACCCCATCACCAACTCCGGCACCTGTGGTAAATGCTGCTTCCATTCTAATCAATGGTAAAGCTGAAACAGTGGGAACCGCAACGAATGGTAAACGGAATGAGCAAACGTTAACCACTATTGTGTTAGATCAGAAGAAGCTAGAGGACAAGCTCGCCACTGAAGGTAAAGGTACAGTAGTTTCTATCGGTGCAAATAGTAAATCTGATGTTATAGTTAGCGAATTAAATGGACAAATGGTTAAAAATATGCAGGGTAATCAAGCGATTCTTGAGATTAAAGCGGGAAATGCGACATTTACACTGCCTGCTCAACAAATTAATATTGACGCTTTGAACGAGCAAATCGGCAAGTCGGTAGCTTTGCAAGATATTAAGATACAGATTGAAATTAGTGCTCCTACAGCCGATAAAGTTAAAGCTTTAGAAGCAGCTGCGCAAAAAGGAGCCTTCTCATTAGTTTCCGCGCCAGTTAATTTTACGGCTAGAGGTATCTACGGAGATAAGAGTATTGAACTTTCCCAATTCAATACGTATGTTAAACGTACCATAGCCATTCCTGAAGGGATGGACCCGAACAAGATTACAACGGGAGTGTACGTTGATTCCGAAGGTTCGGTACACCATGTTCCTACTAAAGTGGTTGTAATTGATGGCAAATATTTTGCTACTATCAACAGCTTAAGCGGAGGTACTTACTCCGTAATCTGGCATCCGCTTGAATTTAGTGATGTAGCTAATCACTGGGCAAAAGAGGCAGTGAACGATATGGGCTCCCGATTAGTCATTGAGGGAACAGGTAGTGGTCAATTTACTCCGGATCAAGCCATTACCCGTGCTGAGTTTGCGGCGATTGTTGTGCGCGGTCTGGGACTTGAGATGGAACAAGCTGCAACACCATTCTCAGATGTAAAGACCACGGATTGGTATAACAGTGCGATCAACACGGCATTTACTTATCAATTAATCAATGGTTTTGAAGATGGCATGTTCCGCCCTGATGAACATATTACCCGTGAACAAGCGATGTTAATTATTGCTAAAGCGATGAAAATTACAGCGCTACAGACTAAGCTTTCTGTTCAATCGGCTGACGTTTTGTTAGCTCCATTTACAGATAGTAGTGAGGTTTCTAACTGGGCAATCAGTGGAGTTACTGACACTTTGCAGGCAGGCATTATCATGGGAAGAAGCAGTAAAGGGCTTGCTCCGAAAGATGATATGACCAGAGCTGAGGTTGCAGAGATCGTGAAGCGGCTACTTGAAAAGTCGGATTTAATCTAATCTACTGAGCTCCAGAATTGTGATCATTAGAGGATTCGTTCAAAGAACATTGAACGAATCCTCTTTTTTTTTTATGGCTTAGCTCGTTTATACGATAATTAATCATTAATGATGTATTTCAGACAGCACAATCAGGCCATGCAGAACGGCTGAAAGAAATCCTGAAAGTTCATCCGCACCTTGCGAATATGGAGAATAATATATTCGATAGTGATGGTTATACTTCCTTACATTCTGCTGCTTTTCATACGGATAATGTAGAACTAATAGAGTTGTAAATCGAACATGGCGCCGACATTTCTGCTAAAATAAAAAGTGGTGAATCTGCATGGTCGGTTGCGATTAAGCAGAGTAATCATAATGTTGCAGAAATTCTTCGCGGAAAAGGAGTAGTCTTGAATGAAAATCACAGTGGATGATAAGAATGATTCAACGGTAGCTATAATTTCTGGTGAGGAGATCATAATCAATAATGTAAGGGATGCCTTAGACTTAATGATGAATGTGAAATACCAAGGATGCGATAAAATGCTTCTGAGGAAGGAACAGATTACGGATGATTTTTTCGAGCTAAAGTCTGGAGTTGCTGGTGAGATTGCACAAAAATATACAAACTATCAGATGAGAGTTGCTATCGTAGGAGAATTTACAAGCTATAACAGCAAAAGTCTGAATGATTTTATTTACGAATGCAATCAAGGCGATAAAATGTTGTTCAAAAGTACTGAAGCTGAGGCTTTAGCGGCCCTACATTTATGCAAATCGTGGAGATGATCCAGAGAGGAGTTATATCATGGATGAAAGTAAAATCACATATGAATCGATCGATGCCTATATTTCCGGGTTTTCGCTTGAGGTTCAGGAAATCCTTAATACGTTAAGAAAGGTGATAAAAGAGGCGGCACCGGAAGCAGAGGAAAAAATAAGCTATCAGATGCCTACTTTTGCATTACACGGAAATTTGGTGCATTTCGCTGCTTATCCCAAGCATATTGGATTCTATCCAACTCCAAGTGGAATTAATGCTTTTAAAGATGAATTATCAGGCTATAAAGGTGCTAAAGGTTCCGTTCAATTCCCTATTGATAAGCCTATGCCTTATGAATTAATTAGCAAGATTGTAACCTTCAGAGTCGCTGAGAATCTAAAAAAAGTTGAAGCAAAATAAGGTCTCTACTGGTATGAAATAGAGAGGTCCATCTGGTCAGGGCTGGAAGTGTGCATCCATTGTTGATGTTCTTCTTGATGCTGGTGAACATTGGATCCACTTCCGAGGCACTCCTGCCTCTTTTTCCTCATTTCGGACGTCGTACAAACGCCAGTATGATATCCTGGGCATAGTCCCCGAACCCACTTCCGAACAGATTTAGTCCTCGTTTATTGAGTGCATCCTCCCGAATTTCAAAACGTACACGAATAGGTTCATTAAACGCCAGCTTTAAAGAGCTGATTGTAGTGGAAGATGAGAGAGAACCATTACAGCTGCTGCCCGATTCCGAGACACTCCATGTAGTAAGAGCTCCATATTCAGTTCCACTTCTCCAACGTTCAGGGGTCAGTTTCCCTTTGCGGTTCCCGAAATCGGAGGGACAGGTCCAAGTCCCGACTAACTGGTCATTGATGGATAAGCTGATATCACTGGCCCAATCCTCTCGAAATGAAGGGGCTTCTGAGCATACTTCTGCCGAAATGCGGATTTCGTCCAACTCGACGCCTGGAGGCAGGGGGTTGGCAAAATAGTATTCGACATAACCGGCTTCTGCGAACCATAAGAGAGAGGCATCGACTCGTTCAGGCATGTAGAATGCTCTTGGATCATCTTGGGAGCCAATGACACCACCATCTTTTCCGGCCATCCCGCAGGACGGTTGTATGGAGCAGTGGGAGAACATTCCGATGGGCATATGTATTTCCTCAGTTTGATGCAGCCCATCCCCTAGCTTTGAAGGGAGATCGAGTTGAATAGAGCGACAGGTGACCGCACAGATTTTTTCGCGATTTGCTCCTTGTGTAGATGAGATAAGATTAACCTGTTCTAACGTCTGCACATTGATAGATATCGTTGGCTGAGCTACACCTAACGTCTCAGCTAATTGACTGACACTCATAGGCTTCTCTCCAAGGGCTTCAAGAATGCGGACGCGGACGTCACCAGACAGTGCTTTAGCTACATCTAAAATGCGTGACGCGGGATAACGTATCGTTTCTTGTGAAATATCATTCATCATATTTGTTCCTTTTCGTATAGGATGGGTTGAGGTTATTGTACAATGAAGAACGAGTATTGTAAAATCATAATAAACATTGCGAAAAACATATACTGGTGCTAAAATGGGCTCAACTTCTTATTTTGAAAGGCTGTGCTCGCCATATGACAACTTCTATATTAGCTTCTGAGACACTTGCGATTCCTCGTTCTGAACACCCTCATCCACATTGGCAACGTCATGAATGGATGAATTTGAATGGGCAATGGTCATTTAAGTTTGATCCGAACAATGAAGGTATGAAGGCGTTATGGTACTCCAATCCTGAAATCGCTTACGACTCAATGATCACTGTACCTTTTTCTTGGGTAAGTCCCTTATCCGGAATTGGCTGCGATCAACAAGGAATAGGCTGGTATCGCCGCACCGTGAATGGGCAGGCTGTTGACCAACAAACACGATTGTTTTTACGTTTTGGGGCAGTAGATTATTCATGTGATGTGTGGATAAATGGAGAACATGTAGGTTCACATCAAGGTGGATATGGTTCATTTGAATTTGATATTACACCTTACTGGGCAGCTAATTGTGAGAATAATATTGTCGTAAGAGCTGAGGATTTCGATCATGCTTATCAAGCGCGGGGCAAACAAGGATATGGAGAAATCCGTGGAATTTGGCAGCCTGTATGGCTTGAAGCACGTCCCGAAACTTATATGAAAGATGCAAAGTTTGTGACCCGTATAGATGGACAGGTGAAGGTAACTACAAGAATAATTGCGCATGAAACGGGTTCGGCAGAGTTTACGCTGCAATTCGCTGATCATTCTGTTGTTCATACAGAGAAGCTGCAGCTTATAGCAGGGGTGAACGAATGTAAGCTGTCTATCGATGTTCCCAATCCGCATTTGTGGAGTCCAGAAAATCCTTATTTATATGAAGGTGAATTGCAGCTCAGTGGATCGTTTGGTACAGATACAGTCAGCACTTATTTCGGAATTCGCGAAATTCAGACTGCCCGCTTTGAAGATCGTGATTATCGGTGGATCACCTTAAATGGTAAGCCGATATATTTGAACGGTACTCTTGATCAGTCCTATCACAAGACAGGGTTTTTCACCTATCCAACGGATGAAGACATGCGGGATGAAATTTATCTAATGAAACGTTTAGGGCTAAACATGGTGCGAATTCATATTAAGCCCGAAGAACCCCGAAAGCTGTATTGGGCGGATAAGCTTGGCATTCTTGTTATGGAAGATATGCCTTGTTTCTGGGGTAATCCGGATGACAAGGCCAGAGCCTCCTATGAGAGAGAAGCCCTTGAGGTGATTGAACGAGATTATAATCATCCATCTATTTTTTCGTGGGTTATGTTCAACGAGACCTGGGGTTTGAAGACAGATGCTCAGGAGGCTAGCCTCACAAGTGATGTACAGCAGCAGAGTAGTTATCTTAAAGAGACACAGGAATGGGTGCGGGAGAAATATCGCTGGGCGAAGCAGCTTGATCCGACTAGAATTGTTGAGGATAACTCGCCGTGTAATTATGATCATGTGGAATCGGATATTAATACATGGCACTTTTACATTAATGGTTACGAGCAGCTGCAAGCCCACTTAAATGAGGTTGTAGATAAAACATTCCCGGGATCGGAGTTTAACTGTATTGGCGGCAACGTACAGTCTGATGCCCCTCTAATGAATAGCGAATGCGGTAATGTGTGGGGGATAGAAGGTGGTGCAGGGGACAGTGATTTGGCATGGCATTACCGCTATATGATGAATGAATTCCGGCGGCATGATAAGCTATGTGGATTCGTATTTACTGAATTCCGTGATGTTACGAATGAGTTCAATGGTTATTACCGGCTAGACGGGAGCGATAAGGATTTTGGATATGGGGATTTTGTTCCCGGGATGACGATTGCGGATCTGCATTCCCCAGATTTTATCGTGTTAGATGCTCCTCCATGCCAGACAGTAGAAGCAGGGCAGAGTGTTAAAGTACCTTTGCTAGGTTCCAGCTTCGCGGACAGCTATCACGGTCATAATTTGAAGCTGAGATGGGAACTGTGGTACGACAATTTGGGGACTCGGGTCACTGCGCAAAGTGGACATATGTCTGTGAAATGGGATAACTTTGGAAACACTATACTTCCTTCTTTGAACATTACAATGCCTGGTCAGGAGGCGGCTGCAATACTTGCTGTTTCTCTGATTAATGAGAAGGGTGAAGCGATCACGCGGAATTTCATTACTTTTGATGTAAGAGGCGGTAATAACACTGTATTGTTTAAAGGTGAAGGAGAATTTATTCAAATTCCAGTGGGAGCTTATACCGATCATAACTTTAAGCATCAATGGGATGCTATCCAAGGATCTAAGATCAATGGTGCTGGGCAAGGTCAGTATGTATACGAGGTTACACTGCCAGATGCAGCAGATAAATCAATGATTGGTGAGATCGAAATCATCTTCGAAGCAAGTGCTAAACGATTGCTGGCGCGGCATGTTGAAGGTACGAAGCTTAATGATATGGGCCTTGATCTTATGCATGGGGCAGATGCGAGGGTGGAATATAATCCGAATACGTATTATATGACGGATGAAGAGCGTCATCCTTCCCGAGTGAACGTTCTGGTGGATGGGCAGCGGATTGGTTCTTTCTATTTACCGGATGATCCGGCTGATAGCAGAGGGATTTTGTCTTGGCATTATCAGCCAATAGCGAATAAGCTGGATGAGGCTGGATCTTATGGCTACCTATGCAAGGCAAGTGTACCGGGGCAGTTAGCAGCGAAGCTGGATCGCAATCGTGTTTTCCGTTTGGAGCTGCAAGCAGAGGACGGCGGGCTAGCTTTGTATGGCCGTAATGCAGGTCGTTATCCACTGGACTTGTTGATTCGTTATCGCTAAATAACCTTAATATGAAAATAAAGCAATCCCAGCTAAGAAGCAGGGATTGCTTTTTTATCGGTATTGCAAGGTATTATTAAAGTTCTTTATCATTAATGCTGTTTAACCAGCTTTCAATCTCCCCAATGACCGAACTAATGCAGCCATCTTCAAAAGGTGAAGTCAGGCCCGCAAGTTCAACCAGCTTGATAAAGGATTTGCTTCCTCCAGCTTGACATAACTCTAAATAATCACTCCAAGCGGATTTAAAATCTTCATTTGAACGTTTCCAGAACTGGAAGGCACATAGCTGTGCTAGTGTATAGTCAATGTAATAGAACGGGGAGGCGAAGATATGGCCTTGCTTATGCCAAAATCCACCCTGTTCCAGATAAGCATTACCTTCATAATTGCGGTGCGGCAAATATTTTTTCTCGATTTCTCGCCATGCTTGCTTACGTTCAGCAGGGGTTGCTTCAGGATTGCTGTAAACAAAATGCTGGAATTCATCTACAGTAACTCCGTAAGGAATAAACTGAAGGCTATCTGCCAAATGATTGAAACGGTATTTGTCTGCATCCTCTTCAAAGAACAATTCCATCCATGGCCAAGCAAAAAACTCCATGCTCATGGAATGGATCTCACAGGCTTCATAAGTAGGAAAAGCATATTCAGGTACATTAATATTTCGGCTTTCATACACCTGGAAGGCATGCCCCACTTCATGGGTCAAGACATCAATATCCCCTGAGGTTCCATTGAAATTTGAGAAGATAAAAGGTGCTTGGTATTGGCTGAAGTAAGTACAATAGCCACCGCCTTGCTTACCTTTTTTACTTACTAAATCCACTAGATTGTTATCCAACATAAAAGTAAAAAATTCATCAGTTTCCGGAGAGAGCTCTTTGTACATCTTGGATCCGTTAGCTACAATCCAGTCAGGATCTCCTTTAGGAGTGGCATTGCCAGTCTTGAAGCTGAAGTTCTCGTCATAAAACTTCAAGGCATCCAGACCTAGGCGTTCAGTCTGCCGTTTCTTAAGCTGTTGGGAGACGGGTACGATATGCTCCAGAACTTGTTTCCGGAAGTTGGCTACCATGTCGGCGTTATAATCGGTACGCATCATCCGGTCATAACCTAGCTCAACAAAGTTGCTGTAACCAAGCTTTTTAGCAATGCGGTCACGGACTTTAACTAGCTCGTCATAGATTCGATCAAAGTCACTCTCATGTTCAGACATAAAATCATATCTGGCTTGTGAAGCACGTTTGCGCATATCGCGGTCCGTGGACAATTCAAAAGGAGTAAGCTGAGTCAGTGTCCGTTCTTCGCCTTCGAATGGAATCTTGGCGGACGCGATAAGCTGAGCGTATTCTGTAGAGAGTTTGTTCTCCAATTGTAAATCTTCGATGATTTCTGGACTAAAAGTACGCAGAGCTACTTCTGCAAGCTGAAGCAGCTGCGTGCCCCATTCTTGTTCGAATTCGGCTCTGTATTTGGAATTGACGAGTGCTTTGTAGTAGTCCGTTATGTATTCCTGAACGATAGGGCCAATCTCGTCCATGAATTCCTGTTCAGCCTTGTAGAATTCATCTGTTGTATTGATCGAATGGCGAACGCTAACCAATGTCTGCAGGGTGTCAAACTCATTGCGAAGCTTGTTAATAGCGGTAACGGAAGCCTTTTGCACTTCTAATGGCTCGGTGTCATTGAGATCTTTAAGCAGGTTGTTAAAATCCTGTTTGAACTTCTCTACATCCGGGCGCTCATAGCGATAATCATTAAATTTCATTAACTATTCAACTTCCTTTCTATACCAGATAGTCTCTATTATATATTCTGAACAGCAATTTACGATAGACCTGTGTTAGCTGTTTTTGAATAAAAAAAGAACAAATGGACAAAAGTGTAAAAACTTGTTAGATGAAATACGGTTTGATATTATCTAAGAATATAGTAGAAATGATATTTATAGCGATTACTTAGCCTTTATTTAACCCTCATTCACTGAATACGGGTTATCTCTGTTTATATACGAAGTTTTGTATTTTTCCACTTTACATCCTTCCTCCCTCTTTTTTTGCTGTAGCCGCACAACTGTCGACAAACTTAATATATCATGATATATTATTATGTATAAGATGAAAAAATTAGAGTCAGGAGATAACGAAAGTCATGAGTGAGACAACATCATCCAAACCGATGTATGAAAAAATATTTGATGAAGTGAAGCAGCTTATCGTTAATAAATCCTATGGACAAGGGGAACGGGTTCCCTCTGAGAAAGAACTGGCTGAAGCCTATAATGTTAGTCGGATTACGAGTAAAAAAGCTCTGGAAATGCTCGCCGCGGAACAATTAATTGTGAGAAAACCGGGGAGAGGTTCATTTGTGGCAGATCCAGCAGTCGATTACATGGAATCAGCGATATCTCCGGGGACGGTCTCCGACGGAACTGTTTTTAATTCCTTTAACCATGAGGAAAAGACGATCGGTCTGGTTATTACCGACTTTGGCAACAGCTATGGCACAGGCTTAATTTATGGCATGGAGCAGGCTTCACGTGATAATGATTGTTTTCTGGTTTTAAGAAGAACGTTTGGGGTGCCGGAGAACGAAGAGAAATCTATTCAGAAGTTGCTCAGCTTAGGTGTAGATGGTCTGATCATTTTTCCGGCTCAAGGCGAATTTTTTAATGCGGAGATTCTAAAATTGGTGATAGGGCGGTTCCCGCTAGTTCTGGTAGATCGCCATTTAAAAGGAGTGGCAGCAGCATCAATCAGTACTGATAATATGCAGGCTGCACTCAAAGGTACGGAGTATTTATTTGATCTCGGGCATACTCATATCTCCTTTCTCTCTCCACCTCCAGCGGATACCACAGCTCTTGAAGAGCGGGTAGAGGGATTTATTCAAGCGCATGCGGAACGGGGAATAGCTGTAGACAAGGGATTGTGGGTCAGCGATTTGACCTCAACACTACCGGATTCCTTCAACGATGAGAATATTGAACATGACATTTCGCGGCTAATTTCTCATATGCAAAAGAATCCAACAATAACGGCGCTTTTTGCTGTGGAATATAATATTGCGCTGCTGGCTAGAACTGCGGTCCAACGACTTGGGCTACGAATTCCAGAAGATATTTCGATCATTTGCTTTGATAGTCCGCCAACTCCACTTGGTTCGGGTTATGCATTTACCCATTTACGGCAAAATGAAGAAGAGATGGGGCGGCTTGCAGTAGAAAATGTATTGCGAATTATGAACGGGCAGAGTGTGTCCAATAAGATAATGCTGGAAGCTGAGTTAATTTCTGGTGAATCCACAAGCTCCGCTAAACAATCTATCTCTAAATAGAATTTTGGCTTATTCTCCAAATTAAACATATATTAGTTGTTATAAAAACCTATCTTTTTGGATGGGTTTTTTTATTTGTTTTAGATATGTATTTATCATTATGGATGTATTGATATATCATTATAATAAAATAAACATATTGACATACTAATCACATGACAATATACTAATCAATGAAAGCGCTTCAAATTTAAAAAGTAAAAGGGGGTATTATAACTGAAAGCAACTAGAGAAATACCCGAGTCAATGCATAAACTGGCATCTAGCGTAAAAGCACAGCTGAGTGATCGCCCGAAATTAGCCGAAATGTTCGAGAAATGTATGGCCAACACCTGGAACACAACCTTAAAACGAATGCCAAACGGAAGCACTTTTGTTATTACCGGAGATATTCCAGCGATGTGGCTACGGGATTCCGCCGCACAGGTCAGACCTTTCCTAATCCTTGCCTCCGAAGATGAAGAAATTGCAGACATGATTGAGGGACTTGTACGTAGACAATTTACTTACATCCAGCTTGATCCGTATGCTAACGCATTCAATGAAGAAGAAAGTGGGCATGGCCACCAAGAGGATCTGACGGAGATGAGCCCGGGAGTCTGGGAAAGAAAATATGAAATTGATTCGTTATGTTATCCAATCCAACTGAGTTATCTGCTCTGGAAGAATTCGGGCCGTACTAGTCAGTTTAATGAGTCGTTTGTAACAGGCGTAGAAAGAATCATAACATTATGGACTACCGAACAGAACCATGAGCGCGATTCAAAATATCTTTTTCAACGGATGAACTGTCCGCCCACGGATACGTTAGCTCGAGAAGGCAAAGGGACGTTGACGGCTTATACCGGAATGACTTGGTCTGGATTTCGTCCTAGTGACGATGCCTGTGAATATGGGTATTTGGTTCCGGCCAATATGTTCGCGGTGGTTGTTTTACGATATGTGTGTGAAATTGCCCGTAAGATTTTAGGTGATCAGGAGCTGGAAAAGAAAGCTAGAAAACTATCTGACCAGCTTAATAAGGGAATAAGTGAGTATGGAATTGTAGAACATCCAGAGTTTGGAGCGGTCTATGCTTATGAAGTAGATGGTCTGGGACAGGTGAATTTTATGGATGATGCAAATGTACCTAGTCTACTCTCTATCCCTTATTTGGGTTATGTGACTGCTGATGATCTTATTTATAAAAATACCCGTGAACTTATTTTAAGTAGCACTAATCCTTATTTTTTCGCAGGAAAAGCGGCTGCTGGCATTGGAAGTCCGCATACGCCAAATCGGTATATCTGGCCCATAGCTTTAGCGATGCAGGGAATGACATCTACCCGCTTTGAGGAACAGGAAGCCTTACTTCATCTGCTGGAGAAGACGGATGCAGGAACTGGATTTATGCATGAAGGGTTTCATGTGGATAATCCTGATGAATTTACACGTCCATGGTTCTCTTGGGCAAACATGATGTTCTGTGAGCTTGTACTCATGCGCTGTGGTAAGCAGATTAAGCGCGGATGAGACCAACAAGGTTTGAATAATCGACTCTAAAGGGGATAGAGAACATGAAAAAATGGCTGGTTACCTCAATTGTTTTGGTAATGACTACTGCACTTGCTGCGGGCTGCGGTGGTAATAACGGATCTGCGGACAAAGAGACCGGAAACACAAGCAAAGCTGGGAGCAGTACCGGGAAAAAGACAGAGCTTACCTTCTGGGGAGATTGGGGCGGTGAGGGGCAGAAGCAATTCGAGACCATGGTGGATGCTTTTAATAAATCGCAGGATAAAATTCACGTAAAATATGTGCTGCAACAGGATATGATCACGAAATTCCTAACTTCTGCGACCAATGGCGGCACTCCTGATGTACTGTTTTGGGACCGTTGGAGAACTTCGCTGTATGCCCCGAAAAATGTACTGCATCCGGTGGATGAATACTTAACGCGTGACGGTATTTCCGAAGATGATTTCTACAGTGAATCCCTACGGGAGCTTTCATACGATGACAAATTATATGGGCTGCCGCTTACAGTAGATGCCCGTGCTCTTTTCTATAATAAGAAGCTGCTCGCAGAAGCAGGACTTCAGCCTCCAACAACTTGGGATGAGTTAGAGGCAGCGGCTACGAAGCTAACGAAATGGAATGGAAATAAATTGGAGACTGCAGGTTTTTCTATGGGAGATTTGGGACTTTTTAATATGTATCTCCAACAGGCTGGCGGCACCATGCTTACAGAGGATGGAAAGACCAATTTTAATAATGAGCAGGGCAAGCAGGTGCTTGAGTTCTGGGATCGCCTAATGAACAAGGACAAAGTGTATAAAGTAGGGTTCGAACTTGGACTTGGTGAAGGGCAAGATGCTTTTGTCACAGGTAAAGTGGCTATGCTGTATTCCGGTCCGTGGATGCTCAGCACCTATAACAAATATGGTAAAGACCTGGATTATGGAATCGTTCCTCCTCCGGCCGGACCAAATGGTGATAAAGGTAGTGTCATGGGTGGATTTGGGCTAGTGATTCCAGAAGGCTCCAAACATAAGGAAGAAGCATGGGAGTTCATCAAATGGTGGACAGCGAACAAGGATAACGCGTTGCTCTGGGCAAAGACGAGTCTAAACCTGCCGGGTTATAAGCCATCGATGGAAGATCCATTTTTCAAGGATGATCCAAAGTGGCAGCCGTTTCTGGAAACGTTGGAGTTCGCCAAGGTTCGTCCGAACCATCCTGGATATTCCGTGATGGAGACTGATGCTTTGGCCCCTAATTTGCAGCTTAATCAGCAAAACAAGATGAGCATTGATGAGACCTTGAAGAAATCGCAAGAAGAGGGCGACAAAATGCTGAAGGATAATGAAGTAGTGAAATAATAAGTAAGACATTTGAAGTGAAGGGAGGTTTCGCCTCCCTTTTGCTTAGGAGGGGGTAGCTGAAATGGCTTCCATCAGAAAGCTAGAGAAACATCAGGCGCGGACGGCTTATCTGTTTATTACACCCACGGTATTGCTGTTTACAGTATTCACAGTCATCCCTGTGGTAATGGCGCTATATTTAAGCTTTACCAACTACGATGTACTTAGTAGAAACGATTGGATCGGTTTTGATAACTATCGCCGTTTGATAGAGGACAGTTTGTTATGGAAAACATTCCGAAATGTATTTCTGTATTCCATCATTTTCGTTCCATTTAATATTCTGATTTCGCTTCTCCTCGGGATTCTGCTTAGTCGATCCTGGCGTGGGGTAAAGTTGTTCCGCACATTGAATTATCTGCCTACCCTTACATCCGCCGTTGCTGCTGCTACCGTTTGGATCTGGCTTTTGCATCCTGAATTTGGTTTGGTTAACGGATTGTTGTCTTATGTTGGGATTACGGGTCCAGCTTGGTTATCCGAGACCCGAACGGCGATGTTATCCATTATTATGCTTACCCTCTGGCAATCGGTAGGTTCTAATATGATTATCTACTTGGCAGGTCTGCAGGGCGTGCCCGACTATTTGTATGAATCTGCACGGCTGGACGGTGCTAATAAGCTGGCTTGTTTCCGGTTTATTACTTGGCCGCAGCTGCGACCAACAACCTTTCTTGTCAGTACGATGTCAATCATTGGTGCGTTGCAGTTGTTCGACCAAGCTTTTGTGCTGACGCAGGGTGGTCCGGCGAATATGACAAAGACTCCAGTTTATCTGATCTATCAGCAGGGCTTTAATCAATTGCAAATGGGGTATGCGTCTGCACAAGCATTTGTGCTTGCTGTGGCGATTCTCATTTTCTCACTAATAAACATGCGGATCACAAAGGCGGAGGAGTCCATTGTATAAGCCGGGCTTGCCATGCAGAAGGGGGATAGAGGTATGGATACTAGCGGAAGTTCGTTATTAAAAAGAAGCTTAAGCAAATCTATCTATTATATAGTGTGCATAGTTATTGCTATCGTAATGTTTCTACCTTTTTATTGGAGTGTTCTTACATCCTTGAAGCCTGACGAAGAGATCTTCGCCATGCCCATCCGGTGGTTTCCTTCACATTTGACCTTAGAACACTATCGTAAGGCATTTACTACGGTTCCGTTTGCGCTCTATTTCTGGAATTCGCTTGTACTTGCAGTGGCGGGTGTATTGGCGAATCTGTTCTTTGGTTCTATCAGTGGTTATGCGTTCGCAAAATTGAATTTTAAGCTCAATAAGCCGATATTCCGCGTGCTGCTTGCGGCGATGATGATACCAGGCATTGTGACGATGATCCCCACGGTTTATGTCATGCGCCATATTCCTCTTTTTGGAGGAAATGATATTTTTGGTAGCGGGGGTAACGGGCTGATGAACTCATTCTGGGGGATTATTCTTCCGGGCGCTTCTGGAACCTTTGCTGTGTTCTTCATGCGGCAATTCTTTCTCACCTTGCCTAGTGACATGATGGAAATGGCCCGGATCGAAGGCTGTGGAGAGTTTAAAATATTTTGGCGGATATATTTGCCGTTGACTAAACCAGCGCTGGCTACTTTAAGTATCTTTACCTTCCAAGCGGGCTGGAACAGTTTCTTGTGGCCAATGATTGTGCTGAATGATCCCGACAAAGCAACGATTCAGATGGGACTTCAAGCTTTTTCTTATAATTTTCAAACAGACTACGGTCCAATGATGGCTGGAGCGCTAGTAGCAATCTTGCCGATATTGGTGTTGTTTTTAGCTCTTCAGCGTTATTTTGTACAGGGGATAGCCTTCAGTGGTATTAAGGGTTAATGCAATAAAAATCGAACCAGGGAGAGAGTCTATATGAATCAATTGGAGATAGGGATTTGGGAGGAACGGGCGAATCAAGCACAAGCTGCATTGGATTCATTCTTCTGGAATGAAGCGATCAAAATGTACAATATAGAAACACCTTGTCCAAATGGAGAATGCAACACTATTTTTCATTATTGGTGGATGGCCCATGCTGTGGATGTATTGGTAGATGGACTACAGCGGACTGGAGAGAACTGGTATGCCAAAAGGCTTTCCGCACTTCATGAAGGTCTGCTACAACGAAATGGTGGTATGTGGCCAAATGAGTTGTATGATGATATGGAATGGATGGCTCTCGCGTGGCTTCGTGCTTATCAAGCAACAGGAGTGGAAGGTTATAAAGATACAGCCCTTCTTTTATGGAACGACATTCAGACAGGTTGGAACGAGCATATGGGCGGTGGAATTGCTTGGCAGAAATCACAGTTGGATTATAAAAATACACCAGCCAATGCACCGGCAGCTATACTTGCGGCACGCTTGTATCAAGCTTTTGGTGAAGCTGGCAATCTTGAATGGGCGTTAAAAATATACAGATGGCAAAAAGAGCATCTAGTAGATCCGGCAACGGGTTTTGTATGGGATGGCATGAATCGCACTGGCGATGGAAAGATCGATAAAGATTGGAAATACTCCTACAACCAAGGTGTTTTCATTGGCGCAGCAGTTGGACTGTACCGTATCACTAAAGAGCAGGAATATTTAGAGGATGCTCGTCTAACCTTTGCCGCCGCAGCCCATGAACTTGCTGACTCTGAGGGAGGTGTGCTGCCAGATGAAGGAAATGGTGATGCGGGACTGTTTAAAGGAATCCTGATTCGCTATACAGCTGAATGGGTCAAAGCTGATTCCGCAGCAGTTAAAGCTGTAGATTTCCTGCGAGCGAATGCAGAATGTCTCTGGGAACAAGGAAAGTCAGAGGATAAAGTGTTGTTTGGCACAGATTGGACTTCGACTTCCGCTGGTGTGATTCAGCTCAGCTCCCAGCTTAGTGCGATCAAGCTGCTGGAGAAGATGGCTGAATTAACTAAAGAACAGGGTTGAGGTGAGTTCTTAATGACACAAGCAAAGGAAGCCATAGAAGCAGTCAGTTGGCAGGAAAAGTCCGAGTGGTTCCAACAATGTCTACTACGTAATTATTATAATGCTGAGACGGGGATCATGAACCAATGGTATCCCAGAGCGTACAACGTTGCGGGGGAAAACTTTTATTATTGGTGGCAGGCTCATGTCATTGATATTTTAGTAGATGGTTATGAGCGTAGTGGAGATCCTGTGTATTCCTTGAAAATTAAGGAGCTAAGTCAGAGTCTGCAAGCTTATAACGGGGGGACTTTCAGGCATAATTACTATGATGATATGGAATGGACAGCATTGGCGTTGCTGCGTGCTTATCGGGTAACAGGACATGAAGCCTATTTAAATGCTGTGCTTGATCTATGGGAGGATATTAAGACGGCTTGGAATGAACAGTTGGGTGGAGGTCTGGCGTGGAAGAAGGATCAGCTAGATTATAAAAACACACCTGCCAATGCACCTGCCGTCATCCTTGCAGCCCGGTTATATGAACTTTTTCATAAGCAAGAGGATCTGGAGTGGGCGCTCCGTATCTATGAATGGAACAAGACATATTTGATGGATTCTACGACTGGTTTTGTGTGGGATGGGATGAATAGACTTGGGGATGGCCAGATCGATTACGACTGGGAGTTTACTTACTGTCAGGGAGTGTTTCTAGGCGCTGGCCTAGAGCTTTACAAGAATACGGGTGATGTTCATTACTTAGAAGATGCGATTCGAACGGCTAATACATGTATTGATCGGTTATGCGATCCAATTAATCTGATGTTGCCTGATGAAGGCATTGATGATACTGGATTGTTCAAGGGCATTCTGATTCGTTATTTGGTTCAGCTCTGTAAAATATCTCCTGTAAATATCCGTATTCGCGAGGTTATATTGGCCAATGCAATGCAGTTGTGGGAAAAAGGTCTGGATAAACAACTGGGTCTGTGCAGTTCATCGTGGGAAGTGAAACCGGAGCTTCCGGTTCAGCTGAGTATTCAACTCAGCGGCTTGATGCTTCTGGAGGGTGCTGCGGCACTGGTGAACGAATAGCCTGAAATATATAAAGACACCTCAAGAGAGGTGTCTTTTTGTTGTTTAAATTAACTATCTGCAATTAGAAAATCCGATGTTTCCAGCCATTTAATTTAGCGATAGCCTCAATATAATAGTAGTCTCCATAGATCAGGGATACATCAATGAAGGAATTGCCACTGCCAGTTCCGTGCAATAAAATCGCTTCATGCTCCGGCAGCTCCCAGGTTGCGTAATTTTCCGTCAGTGAGCGCAGAATTCGCTCCGCTGCATTTGCATATAGACTTTTTTCGCCTAAGGGTACGATATCTGCAAGCTCTAATAATCCTGAAGCGGCTATAGAGGCTGCGGAGCTATCTCGGAACATCCGGGTATCATCCTCTAGGCGGAAATCCCAATAAGGGACTTGATCCTCAGGCAAAGCAGAGATGAAATAATGTGCGATCCGCTTAGCAGTGTTCAGGAAACGTTCATCACCAGTGTGGCGATAAGTATTGATAAAGCCGTACAATCCCCAAGCTGTTCCTCGGCTCCAAGAGGATTCAGCCGAGTAGCCTTGACCGCCAAAATTCTCAAGATAAGCACCTGTCTCTGCGTCAAAAGAAATAATATGTTTGGTGGATCCATCCTCACGTATGCCAAATTGCATTGTCGTTTCGGCGTGGCTAATTGCAATATGCTTATAGCGGGGATCACCTGTCACTTTGCTGGCCCAGAACAGCAGGGAGATATTTAACATACAGTCGATAATTACCCAGCCGTATTTATCTTCATTCCATGCGCGGATGAATTTGCCTACAGGATTATAGCGGGCAGCGAGGAAATTCGCAGCTTCAATTCCTCTGCGCAGGGCATCTTCGTCACCTGTAATTGTATGTTTGATTACAGCTGTCGGAAGGAATTGGAATCCCACATCGTGATGCATCTCAACCGTTGGTTTAACAAACCATTCCTCCAAGGTACCGTCCCAATGCCAAGCAGCCTCCTTGTAAAGATCTTTTCCGGTCATATCATGCATGATCCAGAGGAGTCCAGGCCAGAACCCTGTAGTCCACCAGTCTGAACCGATATCATCAAATTTGCCATCTTTCCCGGCGAAATGCGGGCACTTGTCACCGATCTGCTCTACCATACGTTCCACTTTTGTATCAAGTCTACCCATGATTTCCTGCCAATAAGGGCTTGTCATTATTATTGCCTCCAGTGTAATTAGGATGTTATGAGTATAGCTTTCTAAAGCTCAGGAAAGTTGTGTTTTGATATAAGGAAATGTTTGATTATTGTCATGTTGAAGTTGGCTTATAATTTAAAACTGACAAAATACAAACATTTCTGCATAACACATTAAAACTTTATCGGTGTTGGAAGCGATACAATCGAAATGAACAGGAGGATGGTAAAGTGGATGATTTACAAGTATATAAAGCACCTAAAGATATCCCGGGACGTGAGGATTATAAGGTTAGAGTACGGCAGCCTGAAGGAGAATGGCATAGCTTGTTTATTTACGAGGTTAAGGTAGATATGCATGAGGTGCGTCCTGCATCCATGGCTTATTTTGATCTGGAAGGTACAGTAGAAGTTGAAGTCACCTGTCTTTATACGGAGATTGATTGTGTGAACATTGCTCCGGCTTCGCGAGGGATCTCTTACGAATATCATGGAAATACCATTTTGTTTAAGCTAACAGGTCCGCAAAAGTTATCGATTGAGATCAACGGTGATATTTTTCGAAATCTGCATTTATTTGCTAACCCTAAGGAGAAGGATGCCCCTCAACCAGAGGATGCTAATGTTCTAGTAGTCCAACCGGGTATACACCGGAAACCTGATCTTTTACGGCTGCTGGATAATGCCGCTGCTGATCCTCGTGAAAAAAGGAAGGTGCTTTATTTCGCTCCAGGCACACATTATATAGAAGAAACAGTATTGCCGGTCCCTTCGGAAACCACGGTGTATCTTGCCGGAGGTTCAGTGCTTGTAGGTTCCTTGGTATGCGAGGGAGTTCATGATGTATCCATTCGTGGTCGCGGTATAATTTATCTTGCGGATTTTCATCGATTCTCGGCCTTTCGAGGGATACGAATTATTTTTTCGCGATCCATAAATGTGGAAGGTATTACCGTGATTGATCCGCCACATTACAGCATTTTCATCGGGCAGTCTGAGCAGATTGTGATTGATAATTTCAAATCGTTTAGCACTCGGGGGTGGTCTGATGGCATTGATATTATGTCTAGTTCCGAGGTTAGAATCCGGGATGTTTTTATGCGTAATTCGGATGATTGTATTGCTATTTACGGCTCGAGATGGGATTTTTATGGGGATACCCGTAATATTAGCGTTCGTGATTCCATTCTGTGGGCGGATGTCGCTCATCCATTAATGATTGGTACACATGGGGACCATGAACGGAACGGGGACACCATTGAGTCTATTGTTTTTGCAAATATTGATATCTTGAATCATCACGAACCGCAAGAGAACTATTGGGGGGCAATGGCGATTAATGCCGGGGATCGAAATAGGGTATGTAATGTTCTATATGAAAATATACGTGTAGAGCGTATTGAGCGGGGGCAGCTAATTGATGTGCGGGTGGTCTATAACAAGGATTACAATCCAGAGCCGGGGACAAGCATCCGGGACATTACATTTCGCGACATCAGCTATAGCGGGACGGCCAACCCTTCACGAATTTATGGATATGACGAAGAGAGAGCTGTTGAAAATGTGACCTTTGTCAATTTAAGGATCAATGGTGAACTGGTGGACGCCCCCCGCCCAGAGCTGATAGATATTAATCATTTTGCTAAAAATATACTCTTCGTGACTGAAAAAAATACGGTTGTGTAGATTGGATCTAATTACTTTTTCTATATTTTAATGGCGTCGTCCCTAGGACTCTTTTGAACAGTTGATTGAAATAAGAGGCATTTGGAAAACCAACAGTGATTCCGATTTGCTCCACAGGCAGGTCTGTCGTTCCTAACAAGCGGCAGGCCTGTTTGATCCGGCGGGCAGTCAGATAATCAACAAGCCTTCCTCCGGTTTCCTGATGAAAGATTCTGGAGATATAGGATTTGGACAAGTGAATCTCCTCAGCCAACTGATCCAGATTAACCTCCTCATGATAATGCTCTTCGATAAAACTCATGATTTTCTCAGAATAACGCAAGGTTCGCCGTTCTCCGGATTGGAATACATGCTGATCTTCAGTTCCTATATTGCTCAATAATTGAAGAATTAACAGTGAAATGTCTTCGGTATCCTCAGTCAGACTGACTTTTTTATTGTGATTATATTGCTCCAGAATCCACTCCACAGACTCAACGTGATCCTTAAGATCAAAGGCACAATGTGTATTTTTCCCTTGCCAAAGCGCTGTGAATAAAGCCTTCCTTTTCGCAAAACCCTCCAGCAGGTGTTCAGCAACATGTGGATCAATGTAGAAGATGGTTCGTTCAAAAGGACATTCGGGAGAAACCTCAGAATAGATCCGGTGCAGCTGATAGGGCTGGAAAAAGAATAACATTCCCCTGCGGATATCGTACATCTGCTGATTCACAACAACGTTTCCCTGTCCGCCATACACGAACATGACTTCACAGCATTGATGCCAGTGATAATAACCTTTGTAATAGTCGTCGGTATATATTTTATAATCCCAAATCAAGGTCTTATGTTCTTCAAAAACAACAGGTTCGAACAGCTGCTTCATAGGCCCTCCAAGATGACAAAATACAAACATTTTCTTATATCTCATTATAACTTTAATCGTTATGAAAGCGATACAATAAATACGTTAAACTATGAAAAATCCGGTAGTGGAGGGTAACATTATGACGCAAAAAATTGTTAATCCGGTGTTGGCAGGTTTTCATCCAGATCCGTCTTTTATTAGAGTAGGGGATGATTATTATATCGCAACCTCTACTTTTGAATGGTTTCCAGGTGTAGAAATTCATCATTCCAAGGATCTAGTTCATTGGCATTCCATTTCACGTGTGCTGACAGAAGCCTCACAAGTAGATCTGCGTGGTAACGTAAGCTCTGGTTCCATTTGGGCACCCGCGCTTTCTTATGATCAAGGCGTATTTTATCTGCTATTTACAGATGTGAAATCTCGCAAAAGTGTATATAAAGATCTGCATAATTATTTAATTACAGCGACGGATATCATGGGCCCGTGGAGTGAGCCGGTTAGACTTAATGGCAGCGGATTTGATCCATTTTTATTCCATGATCTGGATGGGACCAAATGGCTGCTTAATATGCGTTGGGATTTCCGTAAAAATCACAATAACTTCTCTGGCATCATTATGCAGCAATATGACCCGGAGACTGGCAAATTAACGGGACCTATCCATGAAATTTATAAAGGGACACCTATCGGAGTGACCGAAGGTCCGCAATTGTACCAGAAGGATGGGTACTATTACTTACTGACAGCTGAAGGAGGCACTGGCATCAACCATATGGTCACCTTAGCTAGAAGCCGAAGCCTCACAGGTCCTTATGAGACGGATCCGGATTTCCCGATTATGACCACGGCACATGATCTGACCTACCCGTTTCAGCAAGCAGGGCACGGATCGCTCGTAGAGACTCAGAATGGGGACTGGTACATGGCGCATTTATGCACACGCCCGATTCCGGGAACGTCAACGATGAATCCGTTAGGCCGGGAAACTGCGATTCAACGTTGTGAATGGACAGAGGATGGCTGGTTGCGATTGGCCCACGGAGGGAAGCTGCCTGCATTGGAGACCGTGGCTCCTGACCTGCCGATATTCACTTTTGAGGAGCTGCCAAACAGAGATGAATTTGATGGAGAGGTTCTTGGATTTCCATACCAAAGCTTGCGTGTGCCTTTTGATGAATCTTGGGTTAGCTTGAAGGAACGTCCGGGTTTTCTTCGTCTGCGCGGCAGAGAGTCATTAGCTTCACTGCATGATCAGAGTTTAATTGCCCGGCCGATTCAACATTTTGAATGCTTAGCTACAACCTGTCTGGAATTCGAGCCGGATAGCTTCCTGCAAATGGCTGGGTTAGTCCTCTATTATGATGACAGTGATTACTATTATTTGCGTGTTACCGCAGATGAGATTCGTGGAACTAGTTTGGGCGTTGTGCTGTGTAGAGGTGGCAAATACGATGAGATTTCCTCTATGCAGCTATCTGTGAAAGATTGGGATCGTTATTATCTAAAGGCGGAAATTCATGGACGTGATCTGTTGTTTTATGCTTCATCAGACGGGGTGAATTGGACAGCTGTCTGTACTCCCTTAGATTTTGGTACGCTTTCGGATGAATATGGCGGCAAGCTTGGCTTTACCGGTTCCTATGTCGGGGTATGTGCTCAGGATTTGGATCAGCAAGCGAAGCCGGCTTATTTTGACTACTTTGAATATAAAGCTTTATAGGTGTTCGGAAAAACCATAACATTCTTCATAGTCTATTTTAGGATAAAATGTTAATTTTTACTTATCTTACATAGAAAGGGATGTTTATGATTTTGAAAAAGACTTATAAAGCCGCAATAACCTGCACGCTCTTACTGAATCTGGCCCTGTCCTCTGCTGCAATGGCCGCACCTATCGACGTCGACGTCAGTAATTTGAAAGAAGTCCAAACTTCTGGACCGGAAAAGGTTTGGGTTGGAGAATGGAAGGGCGACGATACGATTATTGTGGACACACAAGGAAATGTTACTACAGTTGGAGAACTCAAAGAGTCATCAAGCTTTGTACCCCCGGCAGATGACAATCTTATTAATAATGAATTGTTAGCACCGGAGCTAATAACACCTACTTTTGAACCTGATTCTCCGCAAGCAACTCTAGCTTCCGCTTATGGTCATGCGTGGCCGTATACAGCCGAAAATAGTTATGGGATTAACTGTTATGGTTATGCCTTAAGATTTCCAGGGGCAATCAACCCTGGTGATGGAGACGGGGTCTCAAATGTCAGAGATCCTGCCTATTTTACTAACGTGTATTATACTGCTGGTCTTGTGGTTCAAGATGGCAATACGAATCCTTTATACTTTAAACCGGGTTGGCGGATACTTCCGGGCCGAACTGCAGCGATTAATTCCGATGAACATCGAATTGCACTAAGAGTGGGATGGATCGACTCAAATGGTAATGGTAAAGTCGATATTCCTGAGGATAACGTAGATTACCACTTCATGCTTCAAAATAGCTCAGGTCTATGGTCAGAGAAACATGGACATCAAGCGTCTCAAAATACGGGAATTTCAGATCCTAGCAATTTCGTCTGGAGCAATGGTTCTCTTTATGGTTTTTACAATAGCGTAACCGTTTATATTGCTGCAAAAGTATTTTAGAATTTCATAAAACATTACGTATGGAATAGCGATAGTCTTTTTTTTTGAAGATTATGGCTATTCTTTTTTTAGTGTCGAATTGTTTATGGGATTTTGTATACACTTTTGAGTTTTAATGTGATACAATTAAATTGTACACAAATTAAAATAAGGTGGTTATTTTGATGGTATGGGTAGCTAATATTATGGTCGGTGTTGTTGCGTTAATACATATCTATATTGTTTATTTAGAAATGTTCGCTTGGTCAAAGCCAAAAGGGCTTCGAGTCTTTGGAATGACACAGGAAATTGCGGATGCTTCTAAAACACTGGCAGCGAACCAAGGGTTATACAATGGATTTTTGGCGGCAGGTTTAATTTGGGGATTGGTTCATCCGAATGTAAATTTCGGCCATCAAATTGAAATCTTCTTCTTATCAACTGTTATAGTGGCGGCGTTATATGGCGGACTGACGGTGAAAAAGTCTATTTTATTTATGCAAGGACTGCCAGCTTTAATTGCATTAATCCTCGTGGTTTCGATTTAAGATAACATAGAAGTAATCGATTAGGTTTCTACCTCGCGTACTTGCGTGGTGGAAGCCTTTTTTGCGTAAGATCAAGAAATTATTGGGTAATGAAATGCGCTGGATTAAAAACAGGAATTATGGATGGTGTACTAAGAAACAATAGAGAAGTGGTTGATTAATGTGTTTTAGGTACAGGTGTGGTCCTTAGATAAGATGTAAGGGACTTTAACAAACCTATTGCATGCTTGTGTGGGCTGAAAGAGTAGACGAAATGGCGTTTAATCTGAAAGTTCTAGACTTTAAAAGCAAATTCTCATCATAAAAAAAGAGCTGCTACCTAGCAGGGAACACCTGTCAGGGACACAGCTCTTTTTATGTGCTGGTTTAAATGAGGATCTTATTTAATAGAGGCTGCATAAATCGCTTCTACAGATTTAGAGAGGAGCGCGTTAAACTCTTCTTCTGACTGCCCAGCGCTTAGTCCCTGTGATAACGCACGTGAGAAGCTGGCGATCAGTCCTTGATTATGGGCGAGCTTATCGTTGGCCTCTGCTTGTGTGTAACCGCCGGACAAAGCGACAATTCGCAAAACATGAGGATTCTCCATTAATTCACGGTAGAAATTATTCTCCGTTGGGATGGAGAGCTTAAGCATGACCTTCACGTCTTTGCCCAGCGTAGACAATTGGGCTGATAGTTCTTCTTTTAGCAGCTTCTCTGAAGCCGTTTTATCAGCACTGTGGATATCAACTTCCGGTTCGATAATAGGTACGAGTCCCGCTGCTAAAATCTGCTTACCGATTTCAAACTGCTGTTCAACCACCTTTTTGATACCGGAAGGATTAGCCTCTTTAATCACCGAGCGCATTTTTGTACCAAAGATGTTACGTTCGTTGGCCCGCTTCAGAAGATCACTCAAGCCGGGAATAGGCTTCATTAGTTGTACTCCGTCTTCAGGGTCGGCAAGACCTTTATCGATTTTCAGGAAAGGCACAATCCCTTTTTTCTCCCATAGAAAATCGGCAGTATATTGCCCGTCTATGGAACGATCCATTGTGTTCTCAAATAAGATTGCACCCAGTATATGCTTTGAATCAAATGCAGGGCTCTTGATAATGCGCGTTCTCATCTCGTGAACCAACCCATACATTTGATCTTCATTAGAGTAACTGTCCTCTGCAACACCATATTGCAGCAGCGCTTTTGGTGTACTGCCACCACTTTGATCCAAGGCAGCTATAAATCCCTGTCCCGTCCGAATTCTTTCCCATTGCTCCATATTCATGAAAATACTCCTTCCTTTCGTGAACTGAATGAAAAATCTTATGTTCATTAACTATAACACTTAATGTACCGGCTCTAAACAAATGGCATTGTAAACTTGGCTGGTAACTAGTCTATTGTGAGGTGGTTTGAATCTGCGTTATAAGGACTTCCGGATCTGATTGATCCATGGGGATGACGAGATATCTACGTGTAAGGTCTCCTGAGTCCGATCTCAAGATGGTGAAGGCTTGCAATCTTAGCATACGAGAACGAATCGACGTATAATGTCAGCTGAGTCCGGACTAACCAAGATTGATGATACTACAGCATCGTTCGGACTGTATTGCAGCTATTTGGTGTTTTTGGAGCATTTTTCAGAAGTATCGGACTGCATAGCTCTTATTGCCAAGTATTTGCTCCAAAGAGGGGTGGATTTGGTTCAATAGCTGCATCTGAGTCCGATAGCATGGCGAAATGGGCTAAATCTGCGAAATAACGTCTCCTGAGTCCGAACTCATAGTTAGTGTGGACATCCAGTCTAGGTTGACGAGTATGAATCGATGTTTATGGTCATCTGAGTCCGGACTAGCCAAGATTGAAGATACTACAGCATCGTTCGGACTGTATTGCAGCTATTTGGTGTTTTTGGAGTATTTTTCAGAAGTATCGGACTGCATAGCTCTTATAGCCAAGTTTTTGCTCCAAAGAGGAGTACATTGGGTCGAATAGTTGCATCTGAGTCCGATAGCATGGCGAAATGACCTGAATCTGCGAAATAGCGTCACCTGAGTCCGGACCATCGATGGCAAGAACATGTAGCCTCCGCAGACGAGTAAGAATCGACGTATAGCGTCACCTGAGTCCGGACTAGCAAGATTGAAGATACTACAGCATCGTTCGGACTGTATTGCAGCTATTTGGTGTTTTTGGAGCATTATTCAGAAGTATCGGACCGCATAGCTCTTATTACCAAGTTTTTGCTCCAAAGAAGAGTGAATTTGGTTCAATAGCTGCATCTGAGTCCGATAGCATGGCGAAATGACCAAAATCTGTGAAATAGCGTCTCCTGAGTCCGGACCATCGATGGCAAGAACATGTAGCCTCCGCAGACGAGTAAGTATCGACGTATAGGCGTCACCTGAGTCCAAACCCATAGTTAGTGAAAACATGTAGCCTCAACTGACGAGAACGAATTGACGTCTGAGGTCATCTGAGTCCGGACTAGCAAGATTGAAGATACTACATTACCGTTCGGACTGTATTGCAGCTATTTAGTGTTTTTGAAGCATTTTTCAGAATTATCGGACTGCATAGCTCTTATTACCAAGTATTTGCTCCAAAGAGGAGTACATTGGGTCGAATAGTTGCATCTGAGTCCGATAGCATGGCGAAATAACCTGAATCTGCGAAATAGCGTCTCCTGAGTCCGGACCATCGATGGCAAGAACATGTAGCCTCCGCAGACGAGTAAGTATCGACGTTTAATGTCACCTGAGTCCGGACTAGCCAAGATTGACGATACTACATCATCGTTCGGACTGTATTGCAGCTATTTAGAGTTTTTGGAGCATTATTCAGAAGTATCGGACCGCATAGCTCTTATTGCCAAGTTTTTGCTCCAAAGAGGAGTGAATTTGGTTTAATAGCTGCATCTGGGCCCGATAGCATGGCGAAATGACCAAAATCTGTGAAATAGCGTCTCCTGAGTCCGGACCGTCGATGGCGAGGACTCGTAGCCTCCGCAGACGAGTAAGTATCGAAGTAGAATGTCACCTGAGTCCGGACTAGCCAAGTTTGAAGATACTACATCATCGTTCGGACTGTATTGCAGCTATTTAGTGTTTTTGGAGCATTTTTCAGAAGTATCGGACTGCATAGCTCTTATTACCAAGTATTTGCTCCAAAGAGGAGTACATTGGGTCGAATAGTTGCATCTGAGTCCGATAGCATGGCGAAATGACCAAAATCTGTGAAATAGTGTCTCCTGAGTCCGATCCATAGTTGTGTGGACATAAGGCCACGGCAGACGAGTACGAATCGACGTATAAGGACTCCAAGGTCCGATATCGCCGCAGCCGGAGATGCGGGTAAACATAAATGTTACTCCAAACTGAAACTAAAGACGCTCTATGCGAACTTTAAAGTGATCCCCCAAAGCGCACACTTAGCAAACTTCAAGACATCCACACGGTTCACCTAGCAAACTTCAGGACATTCCCAATGGTTCACCTAGCAAACTCAAGACATTCACAGGGTACTCTTAGCAACATTAACCTATCCCCAATGGTACTCTCTGCAAACGTCATCTCATCCCCAATCGTTCTCTTCACAGACTCCAAGTCACTCCAATGTGCTCAGCAAAAATTCCTTTGAAGTATTCTCAAGTAATATTCCTCGAAGCAGTCACTTTTTATGCTTAATTCCCAAACTTGGAATCAAATCGCATAGTCTTCATCAAGGCGCGCGAGACCAAACCACTCTATTACTTAAAGTTAGTTTGAAACACAGGGGAAGGATGAGCTTATTTAAGCGACTGGGAATTTTGTTTATGTTGTAAACAGCTTTGGATGAAGAATTTTAAATCAGAGTGTGTAAAGTCAGAACGCCAAAAGCCATGCTGGGAGCGGGTTGTTATCTTATTTTTGGATTATTTCCTAGTAAATTAATACGAATAATCCAATAAGATAATTGGTGTGACATTAATCATAATTACCAATTCGAAGCTTTGTGAAAATAATAACTTTTCGTAAATGTCGAAATGAGGTTGACGAATAAAAATATCAGTCGTATGATTGATTCTACTGAGTATGCTAGTAATTAAAAGTAAGTTAATAAATAATATATAATAGCGGGAGGAATGAAAGTGGAATCATCAACATTTGTGCTTTTTGGCGCTACAGGAGATTTAGCAAAACGTAAAATCTATCCTGCACTATATAACCTCTTTTTAGATGGTCAAATTTCAGGTCCTCTCTCAGTGATTGGATTAGGAAGAAGAGAAGTTTCAACTGAAGCTTTCCGTAAGCAAGTCCTGCAATCTTTGCAGACATTTTCTAGACAGCCAGCAGTAGAATCTCCACAGTTGCAGGTTTTCTTGGAAGCTTTTGAATATAGCGTTCTAGATGTAGGTAATACAGAGGATTATTTGAAGCTCCTGGAGCATGTTAAACGTCGTGAGCAATTTTTTAACATTCCGGAGAATCGGATGTTCTATTTATCGGTGGGTCCTGAGTTTTTCAAGGAAATTGCCGCCAATATTCACTCCAGTGGTCTGGGATCTACGAAGGGCTGGAAGCGTCTGATTATTGAGAAGCCTTTTGGTACAGACTTGCAAACAGCAAGAGAGTTAAATGACAGCTTGAATGCCGTATTTACTGAAGAGGAGATTTTCCGAATTGACCACTTCTTGGGTAAACCGATGGTTCAGAATCTGGAAGTTCTAAAATATTCAAATCCTGTGCTTAGAGCACTGTGGAAAAATCGGTATATCGCAAATGTGCAAATTACGGCGAGTGAGATTGTTGGCGTTGAAGAACGGGCAGGCTATTATGATAAAGCTGGGGCACTTCGTGATATGTTCCAGAACCATATGCTTCAATTGCTCATGATGATGGCGATGCAGCTTCCAAAAGGCAGTACACCTGAAGAGATCCGTGGGAAGAAAAGATATGTCATGGAGCGCCTCATTCCGCTAAGTAAAGACGAAGTTAATCAATATGTTGTCCGCGGACAATATGCTGAAGGTGAAATTAAAGGTAAATCTGTTGCAGGCTACTTGGATGAACCCGGAATTAGCCAATCCTCACAAAATGAGACGTTTATTGCAGCGCGTTTGTTTATAGATGATCCATTGTGGAATGAAGTTCCGTTCTATATCCGTACTGGCAAGAGAATGAAAGAGAAATCAACAAGAATCGTTATAGAATTTAAAGAACCGTTTAATGATAACAATAACAAAAATAAAGGGAATGACGTTCCAAATCTGCTCATCATCGAGATCGGTCCAAATGAAGCCATTACGCTTCAGTTGAATACGAAGGATCAGCTGCAAAAAGGGAAACTTGAACCTGTCCTCGCTACTTATGAAGCCGGAACTTCAGACGTACCAGAAGCTTACGAAAATCTGATCTTTGATGCACTTCGTGGTGACGCCACTTTCTTCGCTCATTGGAAAGAAGTCGAGCTGTCATGGCAATGGGTTACACCAATCCAGGAAGCTATGGAAGAGGGGCTAATGCCACTTCATACCTATGCTTCAGGTTCTTATGGTCCAGATGCGGCTATGGAGCTTTTGGGTGAAGACCGCTGGTGGTTTGATGATACAGATCAGGAGTCAGATCTTCTCGACGCTCAAGCAGAAGTTGCAGCAGCGCAGGAATCTATACGGCCAGGGGCTTAAGCCCCTGCCTGTTTTTTTTGCCAATTTAGCTAAAATACATCACAAGAATCTATAAATCGGAGGGAATTTACATGAAAGTAGGATTAGTTGGGTTAGGAAAAATGGGTTTTAATTTGGGTCAAAATTTGCTGGATCATGGACATGAGGTTGTTGCTTTTGATCTGAATGCACCTGCTGTAGAAGAAATGAAAGCTAAAGGCGCTAGTGGAGCAGTAACGCTTCCAGAATTGGTACAGCAATTGGAAACACCAAGAATCATTTGGATCATGGTTCCGCATCAGGTCGTTGATTCTGTAATCGCTGAACTTACTCCACAGTTGTCTAAAGGTGATATCGTTATTGAAGCAGGAAACTCGCATTATAAGGAATCGATTCGTCGGTATGAGGAATTGAAGGAGCACGGAATTCACTTTATGGATGCAGGTACCTCTGGCGGTATGGAAGGGGCGCGTAATGGCGCTTGTTACATGGTTGGCGGAGATCCCGAAGCTTGGGAAGTTGTGGAGCCTATTTTCCGTGATACAGCTGTAGAAAGCGGCTTTTTATATGCTGGTAAAGCAGGTAGCGGCCATTTTCTAAAAATGGTGCATAACGGTATCGAATACGGCATGATGGCTGCTATCGGTGAAGGTTTTGAGGTTCTGGAAAAGAGTGAATTTGACTACAACTTTGAGGAAGTAGCTCGGGTGTGGAATCATGGCTCTGTAATCCGTTCGTGGCTGATGGAACTTGTGGAACGCGCCTTCTCGAAGGACGCTAAACTAGATGAGATTAAGGGCATTATGCATTCGTCTGGTGAAGGCAGATGGACGCTTGAAACCGCCTTTGATTTACAAGCGGCGACTCCGGTTATCGCAATGGCGTTATTGATGCGTTACCGTTCCCTTGAGACCGACACATTCACTGGAAAAGTAGTTGCTGCACTGCGGAACGAGTTCGGCGGACACGCTGTGGAAACTAAATAAGATTGGCCGACTCTGAATTGAGTGTTTACAAGCTCGAATTTCTCGCAATTTATGTTGCGGAGAAATTTGGGCTTTTTATTTTAAGGGGAATAGATAATGGGAAGTATAGATGGAGTACGAATTTAATGCAGTTTACATATTTTAGGGGGAGAAGGGTAAGTTAGGAAGCAAGGGGGAGATTTCATGCAAAGTGGAATTCGTGAGCGACTTCATTTTCTAAATAAATTTCTGCATGCGCCCCGACAATATGGTAGTGTGACTCCCAGTTCACATTGGCTGGCCCAGACGTTGCTTGATCCAGTGCCTTGGAACCAAGTGCATTCTATGGCTGAGTTGGGTGCGGGGACTGGTGCAATCACAAGGTTTATTCCGCGTGGAGAAAAGACCGGTATGAATGTTCTTTTATTTGAAATAGATCCTGATTTTCGCAGTCAATTAAGAGAGGAATTCCCTGGATGTTTCTGCAACAATGATTGTCTCCGGCTGCGTCTTGCGCTTCATAACAGCAGTCTGGAGAAGCTGGATTGTATCGTGAGTAGTTTGTCTTTGATGAATTTCTCGAAACCAGACCGCACTAAGTTTATGGAACAGATCATTTCTTCTTTAAAAGAAGGAGGGTGGTTTATAACCTATGAATATTTTCCGCGGATGAAAACAGAGTTGAGCCAGCATTTTGAGATCCTACACACGAAGTGGGTGCTGCTGAATTTTCCACCAGCGCTTGTATATATTTGCAGGAAAAAAACTACAACGCAAGTGCAACGCGAAAATCCCAAATCAACAGTCAACGTAATCCCAATCTCTCAGGTTTATACAAAAAGATAATCATCTTTATATAACAAATGCCGTCACCCATTACTCATTGGGAAACGGCATTTTTAAATGGGCTGCGAAGGCGTTTGAGCCCGATTAATAGAGAATCTCAATATTCTCTTTGTTCAGGCGCTTCAACCAAACCTCAGAAGGCTGGCGGTCTGTGATCAAAAAGTCGATTTGGCCAAGCTCGATCAGCTTTGTAAAGGCGGTCTTATCGAATTTGGTGTGATCGGCCAGGAGTATGACCTTGTTAGCTTGACGTAGCATATATTTCTTGAGCTCACACTCCGGTTCATTAGAATCTGTGATGCCTCGCTCCATATCTATTCCTTTACAACTGATAACCGCAGTGTCCACATTGTATCTTTGAATGGTGTCATGTGCTACAGGACCCACGAGTGACATGGATCGGTAACGTAAAGAACCTCCGGTAGAGATGATATCCATCCCAGAATTCGAGAACTCATGCAAGATATTAATCGAGTTCGTGATAATGGTCAGATTGTTTTTATTGCCAAGCAGTTTTAGAAACTCAAAGGCTGTGGAGCTAGGATCCACCATTAACGTATCTCCATCATTGATTAAATCTAGCGCCTTAAGGGCGATTCCCCGTTTGATATCTGTATTCAGCGCATTGCGTGTAACAAATGGCAAATCCTCGTTCGTGTGACGATTCAGCATGGCCCCGCCATAGGTTCGGCTTAGAATTCCATCCTTCTCCAGCTTCTCCAAGTCTCTGCGTATCGTCTCTTCTGTAACTTCAAACATCCGGCTTAGATCAGAGACTAATACTCGTTTATCCTGATGAACAAGATCTATTATTTTTTTGCGTCTTTCAGCTGCAAGCATAGGGATCACCTTTCCGAAATCTGTATATTCCTTAATCATAGCTCCAAATATCTGTGTTTTGCAATAAAATCAACGTAGAATCATGTTTGTTTTCCAATAAATATTCACAAAACGGATATAAAACAAATAAAAACAACATAAATAATATTTAAAATGTTGACAACAAAGATTTGCGGGCATACGATGAAGGAGAAAATAAGTCCTGTAGTGGTAATTAGATTTGAAAGATACCAGAGCCGGCCCAGTTGCGATTCAGAGGCCAGCCTGAGGCGCTGCAGCCGGAATACTACGCTCTAGCTTGCAGAGTTGTGTGTAAAACTTTGGTGTTGATAAATTAACTTTAGGAGGCTGGTCAAGCATGAGCACGCATGTGTATTATGTTCCATCGATCAATATTATGGGCAAGGGATGCTTGCAGGAGATTGGTCCATACATCCAAGAGCTTAAATTAAAAAAGGCGCTTGTTGTTACGGACAAATTCCTTATGAAAAGTGGCATTGCTGGTAAATTGCTGGCGGTATTGGACGAAGCGGGGATTGAATATGCCATCTATGATGAAGTGAAACCCAATCCGACCTGTAAAAATGTCCACGATGGCGTTGATTATCTCAAAGCGCAGAATTGTGATTATCTGATTTCCATTGGCGGTGGATCACCACAGGATACTGCCAAAGCCATTGGTATCATTGCCACAAATGGCGGTCATATCAAAGAATATGAAGGTGTACACAAGTCTAAGCATAAATCACTGCCGATTGTCGCCGTGAATACCACTGCTGGTACTTCGGCTGAAGTGACCATTAACTATGTAATCACAGACGAAGAACGCAAAGTGAAGATGGTTATGGTAGATAAGAACAGCCTTGCGACGATTTCAGTCAACGATCCTGAGCTTATGGTTGATAAACCCGCTGCACTTACCGCGGCCACGGGTATGGATGCATTGACTCATGCGATTGAAGCGCTGGTGACGCCGGGAGCATATCCGGTAACCGATGCTACGGCACTAGCCGCAGTGGAGCTTATTTTTGCTAATCTGGCTCGTACTGTGAAGAATGGCCATGATATCGAAGCGCGTGAACAGATGGTATACGCGATATTCCTTGGCGGATTGGCTTTCAATAATGCGGGGCTTGGTTATGTGCATGCGATGGCGCATCAGCTGGGCGGCGTATACGATCTGCCGCACGGCGTATGTAACGCGATGCTGCTGCCTTTTGTGGAAGAAGAAAATGCCAAATATGTGCCTGAGAAATTCAGATCCATTGCTAAAGCGATTGGATTAAATGTAGAGAACCAAACAGATAAACAATGCGCAGATTTCGTAATTGAGTCGATCAAGGCGTTATCTAAAGAAGTAGGGATTCCAGCCAAATTATCCGAGCTTGGCGTAGAAGAAGTAGATCTTGATCTTCTGGCTGAAAATTCGATGAAGGATGCTTGTGCACCAGGGAACCCTTTTATTCCTACTAAAGAAGAAGTTATTACACTGTTCAAAAAAATATTATAAATCACCCCTTATCATAGGAGATTGTTTATGAATAATCACATCGCGGTTGACATCGGTGCCTCAAGTGGGCGGCTGGTGCGCGGAATATTGCAAGAAGGTATTCTTTCCTTAGAAGAGCTTCATCGCTTTAGCAATAGCTTTACGGAACAAGAGGGTTCCTGTTTCTGGGACATTGATTATTTAGTAGAGCAGATTATGATCGGGCTTCGGAAGGCTAAAACCGATGGAATTACTACCTGTACGCTCGGTATTGATACATGGGGTGTAGATTATGTGCTGGTAGATGCGGACGGGAATCGTGTTCAGGAAGTATACGCCTACCGGGACCGCAGAACGGATCTGGCTGTGGATCAGGTGGCACAGCAGCTTTCACCACAAACCGTCTATGAAAAGACAGGAATCCAGCAGTTATCCATCAATACCTTGAATCAGTTATATGTTCATAAAGAAGAAGAGCTAGCGCAAGCGGATCAGATTTTACTTGTACCAGATTATCTATATTACCGACTGACTGGCCGTAAAATCAACGAGGTTACGATTGCATCTACAACACAGCTGTTGAATCTGGAAAGCCGGGATTTTGACGATGACCTATTAGAATTTTTGAATATCAGGAAAGATCAATTTGCAAAATTAACTGAGCCTGGTGTAGTGGTTGGTCCTCTTGACGAAGCTTTAATCCAACAATATGACCTGCCTGAATGCCAGCTGATCTGTGTGGCTTCCCATGATACGGCCTCAGCAGTGCTAGGTGCTCCACTTCAAGAAGGCTCAGCTTATATCAGCAGTGGAACTTGGTCTTTACTCGGTGTAGAAAGAACGGAGCCTCTAAATTCTCTAAAAGCCATGCAGGCTAACTACACCAATGAGTGGGGAGCCTACGGAACTTATAGATTCCTCAAAAATGTAATGGGCTTATGGCTTATTCAAGAGGTTCGCAGATTACTGAACAATTGTTATAGTTTTGCGGAGCTTGCAGAGCTTGCACAGGGAGAAGAGGGGTTTCGCAGCCTGATCCCTTGTAATGCACCAAGGTTTCTTAATCCATCGAACATGATAGAAGAAATCCGCAGTGCCTGTATGGAGAGTGAGCAGCCCGTTCCGGAGACACCTGGACAGTTAGCACGTTGTGTTTTTGACAGCTTGGCGTTATCCTATCTAACTTATTTAGAAGAGTTGGAGGAGCTGACAGAACGTCGGATCGAGGGATTGCAAATTGTCGGCGGTGGGGCGAACAATCGGCTTTTATGCCAACTAACCGCTGACGTTATCGGCAGGGAAGTAAAGGCTGGACCAACGGAAGCGACTGCTCTAGGAAATATAGTAGTGCAGATGATTAGCACAAATTCCATTGCAGACATAACTGAGGCAAGAGCTATTATCGAACAATCTTTTGAAATAACATCATACATTCCGCAGCCGATCAAGCATTTTAATAACATTCTAAATCGCTGGAGAAGCCTTCATCTGTCCAAGGTGAATGAGCTTATCTAAGCGAAACAGACGTTGCACTAATTTAGGAGGATAAACAGCATGGATCAGAGCATTATCACTAGTTATAACGAAGCCAAAAAACTATACGCAGCCCACGGTATTGATGTGGATAAAGTGCTGGAGCGACTCGCGCAAATTAAAATTTCCATACATTGCTGGCAGGGTGATGATGTAAAAGGTTTTCTTTTTAAGGAAAAAGAACTAAGCGGGGGCATTGCGGTAACGGGAAGTTATCCGGGCCGAGCGGGTACACCAAATGAACTACGTCAAGATTTAGAAAAGGCGTTATCTCTTATTCCTGGTAAACATAAGGTTAACCTGCATGCTATTTACGCAGATACAGATGAACCTGTAGATTTGGATGAACTAGAGCCACGACATTTTCAATCCTGGGTGGATTGGGCGAAGGAACAGGGCTTAGGGCTTGATTTTAACCCTACTTGTTTCTCACATCCGAAAGCAGCCGATGGATTCACCCTCAGTCATTCGGACGCGGAGATTCGGAATTTCTGGATCAGACACTGTAAAGCTTCACGTACGATCGCTGAGCATTTTGGGCGGGAGCTGGGTCAGCCTTGTGTGACGAATTTTTGGATTCCAGACGGATATAAAGATACGCCAGTAGATCGGCTAGCACCAAGAGTACGTTTAAAAGAGTCGCTGGATGAGATTTTTAGTCAGGAAATAGATCCGCTTTATAATATGGATGCCTTGGAAAGTAAACTGTTTGGAATTGGTTCTGAAAGTTATGTGGTTGGCTCTCATGAATTCTATATGGGTTATGGTTTAACAAATGGAAAAGCGATCTGTTTGGATGCGGGACATTTTCATCCTACAGAAGTGATTTCGAATAAATTATCTTCGATTCTGATGTTCAGTGAGCAGCTGCTGCTGCATGTCAGCAGACCTGTCCGCTGGGACAGTGACCATGTGGTAACAATGGATGATGAGCTGCTGGAAATCGCCCGTGAATTGGTTCGCGGGGATTTACTTCCTCGTACGAATATTGGATTGGATTTCTTTGATGGCAGTATCAATCATCTCGCGGCATGGGTCATTGGCACCCGCAACACTATTAAGGCGTTGCTGCGTGCGATGCTGGAACCAGTGGAAGAGCTTAAGCAAATCGAGCGGTCCGGGGATTATACTTCACGTCTTGCTCTGGTAGAAGAGTTCAAATCGTATCCGTTTGGAGCGGTCTGGGATTACTACTGTGCATCACAAGGTACACCGGTGCGTGAGCAATGGCTTACAGAAGTGAAAAATTATGAACAAGACGTTTTGTCTTTAAGATAAAAGTGGATACGGAGAGCAGCAAATACAAAGGAGAGAATAGACTATGAGTACATCGTTGTTAGAATCAAAAGGTTATATTGCCAGTAGTGAAGCTCCATTTATTCAGGAAATGTCAGAGATCACCCGTCATATGTGGGAGCTTGGCTGGGATGAACTGAATGGTGGGAATGTCAGCTATTTACTGGATGAGAATGAGGTGGCTAAGTATATTAATGTACTGGAGCCGTTGCGCACGATCAAACTCACCTTTCCGGTAAAAGAATTAGCAGGCAAGTATTTTATCGTAACAGGTTCGGGCAAATATTTCAGAAATGTGATTAAAGACCCTGAAGCGAATCTGGGTGTGTTAAGGGTTAGCGGCAATGGCGAAAGTGTGGAAGTATTGTGGGGATTGCGGAATGGTGCAGTTCCTACGAGTGAGCTCGCTTCGCATTTTATGAGTCATATTGAACGTCTGAAAGTAGATCCCACACACCGTATCGTGCTGCATACACATGCTACAAATGTTATCGCGATGACCTTCACGCATGATCTGGACGAACTGAAGTTTACCAAAACGTTATGGGAAATGTGCACAGAGTGCCTTGTTGTTTTCCCTGATGGCGTCAGTGTTATTCCGTGGATTGTTCCGGGCAGCAGTGAAATCGGCCGTGAGACTGCCAAAAAAATGAAGGATCACCGTTTAGTCATCTGGCCGCAGCATGGGATTTTTGGCACTGGCTCCACCATGGATGCTACCTTTGGTCTAGTAGAAACGGTTGAAAAGGCTGCGACGATCTACAACTTGATTGGCGGTAGAGAAATCAAACAAAAGATCACAGACCAACAGCTATGGGATTTAGCTAAAGCATTTGGAGTTACACCTAAAGCGGGGATTCTTGAAGTCTAGAGAGTCATTATAATTTGGTGAAAACCGGACATTCGTAGATTCTGCGAGGTCCGGTTTTTGTTGTCTTTTTCTTAAAATTTGCATTTCCCATCTTTTGGGTGGATAATAAGCTTACTTAAAGTAATCAATTAATAAATTGGAGGTAACATATGAATACAGAGCAACTATTTTTACCTTTTCAAGTGGGGAATCTTTCGCTGTCGAACCGATTTGTAATGGCGCCGATGACACGCGCGCAGTCTCCGAAGGGTGTGCCGGGAAGCAATGTTGCCGCTTATTATCGTAGACGTGCAGAGGGTGGAGTGGGATTAATTGTTACTGAGGGTACTGCGATAAATCATCCAGCGGCTGTCAGTCACCAAGATATTCCTAATATACATGAAGATGCATCTTTAGAAGGCTGGAAGAAGGTTGTGGAAGAGGTTCACGCAGCTGGCGGCAAGATCATCCCGCAGCTTTGGCATGTGGGGATGGCGCGTACAATCGGCGAGTATCCTAACGTTGAAGCCCTTCCTGTAGGCCCTTCGGGTCTGAATTTAGCAGGTGAGCCGGTGACAGAGCCGCTGACCACAGAAGAGGTTGAAAGTTTAGTAACAGCCTTCGCTCAAGCGGCGGCAAATGCCAAAAGCGTTGGCTTTGATGGCATTGAGCTGCATGGCGCTCATGGGTATCTGATAGACCAGTTCTTCTGGGATAGAACGAATAAACGTACCGATCGTTACGGTGGTGATTTGGTAGGAAGAACAACATTCGCTGTCGAGATCATTAAAGCATGTCGTCAAGCGGTTGGACCAGACTTCCCAATCGTGCTGCGCTTTTCCCAGTGGAAGTTGGGGGCGTATGATGAGAAGCTGGCGAAGACTCCAGAAGAACTTGCGAGTTTCCTAGCACCGCTTAGCGAAGCGGGTGTAGATATCTTTCATTGCTCGACCCGACGCTTCAGTCAACCTGAATTTGCTGGCTCTGATCTTAATTTAGCTGGGTGGACTAAGAAGCTTACCGGGAAGCCGTGTATTACAGTAGGCTCTATTGGCCTGCAAAGCGATTTCTTCGAGGAAGATAAAGCTCAGAAGCCTGAGGATAATATTGATGAGTTAACTGAAAGGTTCGATCGGGAGGAGTTTGATTTGGTTGCAGTGGGCAGAGCGCTTATTAGCGATCCGGCTTGGCCTGCCAAAGTACAAAGTGGAGCGATAGACGAAATCATCCCATTTACTCCTGAAGCGACGAATACGCTTTACTAAAACTAGCAGAATATACAATGACTATTTTTTTAGGTAAGAGGTTGTGTAACTGTTTCAAGAGTAGTGTATCTGCTTATAATAGTAGCATACCCCCCTTAATATGATAGAACTTGACCCTGCCAAACGTTGGCGGGGTATTTTTTTGTCGATATGCAACGCTTCATTACATCATTAATAGACCGGGCACTTCTATGTTAGGCCAGCATTATGTTATAATTTTAAATTAGCAAAGTATAAAAATAATTGTTGAACAATAGAGGACGTGAAAACAGCATGACAAAGGGGAACCATAACTCACCGGACTTAAAATCCGGCAAGGGTTCTAAGGATTATTCGAAATATTTTGATTTTAGTGATGCAAAGGTAATTAGTGAAGAGGAAGGTAAGGTTACTTACCGGATTAAAGGAAGAAATGTGCAAATTAATAGCCAGCCTGACTATAAAGAAGGAAAACGGCGCGGCAAGGAAGAAATAGAAGTGCATTATGATTTCGAGATTCCTGAAGAGATGCAGAATTTCGGAGTGGGCAAATATTATCATATAACGACTTATGGCTGCCAAATGAATGAGCATGACACGGAAACGATGAAGGGCCTATTGGAACAGATGGGCTACCGCAGTGTCGCTGACCGGAATGACGCGGATCTCATTTTGCTGAATACTTGTGCGATTCGGGAGAACGCCGAGGATAAGGTATTTGGAGAGCTAGGACATCTTAAGAACCTGAAGATCGAGAAGCCGGGTCTGTTGTTAGGGGTATGCGGTTGCATGTCGCAAGAGGAAGGCGTAGTCAACCGGATTATGTCAAAGCATGGCTTCGTGGATATGATCTTCGGTACGCATAATATTCACAGGTTGCCACACCTCATTAAAGAAGCGGTATTTAGTAAGGAGCTTGTGGTTGAGGTATGGTCCAAAGAAGGCGACATTATTGAGAACTTGCCGAAGAAGCGGGAAGGCATGCGCGCTTGGGTGAACATTATGTATGGTTGTGATAAGTTCTGCACGTATTGCATCGTACCGTTTACACGCGGTAAAGAACGCAGTCGTCGTCCAGAGGACGTTATCGCTGAGGTGAGAGAGCTTGCGCGCCAAGGCTTCAAGGAAGTAACGCTATTGGGGCAGAACGTAAATGCTTACGGTAAAGACTTTACGGATATTGATTACACCTTCGGGAACCTGATGGATGATATGCGTCTGATTGATATTCCGCGCATTCGTTTTATGACATCGCATCCACGAGATTTTGACGATAAATTGATTGAGGTTTTGGGCAAAGGCGGCAACTTGGTGGAGCATATCCATCTGCCGGTTCAATCGGGAAGTACTGCCGTTCTTAAGAAAATGAGCCGTAAATATACCCGGGAAGCTTATCTGGAATTAGTACGCAAGATTAAGATAAGTGTGCCGAATGCTGTATTAAGTACCGATATTATCGTTGGTTTCCCTGGGGAGACTGATGAGCAATTTGAAGATACCCTATCGCTTGTGCGTGAGGTTGGGTATGATATGGCATATACGTTCATTTATTCTCCACGTGAGGGCACACCAGCAGCGGCGATGGAAGATAATGTACCGATGTCGGTGAAGAGTGAACGTCTGCAAAGATTAAATGATCTCATCAAAGAGAACAGCCGGATTATTAATGACCGAATGCTGGATGAAGTTGTAGAGGTGCTGGTTGAAGGGGAGAGTAAGAATAACTCCGAAGTCCTTTCCGGCCGTTCCCGCGCTAACAAGCTGGTTCATTTTGAAGGTCCTAAGGAGCTTATCGGCACATTTGTGAACGTGAGAATTACAGATACCAAAACATGGTACATTAAAGGGGATATTGTGGTTGAGGCCGCAGCTGTTCATTAATCACATACGAATGGGGAGATGACTAATGAGTACAGAAGAACAACAGTTGAATAAATATGGAATGAAAACTTATAATACCCGTGATCTGATCGTTCGCGAGGATATTATGGGCAAAGCTAAAGAACTAGCATCATTAATCTCAACCAGTGAAGAGGTACGCCATTTTCAGCAGGCTGAGCAAAAAATTCTTAATCACGAGCGTGTGCAAGGACTGATTGCGACCATTAAGAAAAAACAAAAAGAAATCGTGGCCTTCGAAAGCTTCAATAATAAAGATATGGTCGCCAAAATTGAACGTGAAATTGAAGTGCTGCAAGATGAGATCGACGGTATTCCAGTCGTGAACGAATTTCAGCAAAGCCAGAGCGACATTAATTATTTGCTTCAGCTGGTAATTTCCGTGATTAGAGATACCGTTTCGGAAAAAATAAATGTGGAAGCCGGCACTGAAGCGCCTCCGACCACATGCGGATAACCCACACTCAGTTCAGGGGGCGGATGCAGATCCGTCCCTTTATTTCAATATAAGAGGTAGAAGTAAAGTACATGAAAATACATAATCCTTATAATTCAACGACAACGTCGTTTCTCATATAGTCTTTTTTGTAGGATAATGTAAAATAATGGAATTCATCTGTTGATTTATGAAGAACATGTTTGGTACATTTAAAGATACGAATAAGTAAAACTACAGCTTCGGAAAAGGATGGGGCAATTATGAGCGACAATGGGGAATTAACCTATAACGCCAAAAAATATCGTACACCGGATGGTGTTCCGGCCGACATTGTAATGTTTACACTTACCAAACGCGAGCGGAAGACGGTCACCAAGACGCTGCCTTTACGTGAGTTGAAGGTAATGTTAATTAGACGGAAAAAATGGCCATGTGCAGGCATGTGGGCTCTACCAGGCGGATTCTGTCAGGAAGATGAGTCTATATATGATGCTGCAACTCGTGAGCTGAAAGAAGAGACCGGTGTTGATGGAGGTCACTTAGAATATCTTGGGGTTTATAGTACACCTGGCCGCGACCCTCGGGGATGGATTATCAGTCATGCCTTTTTCGCTTTAGTAGAAGAGTGGATGCTGGAGCAAAGACAAGCTTCCGACGATGCGGGTGAAGTGGGTTTATTTACGTTGCAGGAAGCGTTAGAAGAACTGGAGCTCGCTTTTGACCACCATGAAATCATCAAGGATGCATACGTACGTATCCAACAGCAAATGCTGCAGACAACGATAGCAAGACAGTTTTTGCCTAGGCATTTTACGCTAAGTGAGCTTTATCAGGTAATTCAGACAGTAGTGCCAGAATTTAAAGAACCAAATTTTATTCGTAAAATCACGTCAACACGCAGCCGTCAGGGTATATTAAAAGAAGTGAGAGATGAAGAGGGCAATGCACTCAGCTCCAATCAATACTCACAACGCCCGGCTCAGTTGTATATGTTTACAGATCACGAGCCATTGTTGTCCATTTATACGTAGTGTCTTAAATCAGGGGAGGGACGATTCTCATGAGAGCACTAATAGTAATTGACTTTACCAATGATTTTGTCGATGGGAATTTACCGGTTGGGCAGCCTGCAATCGATATCGAGCCAAGAATCAGCCAATTAACGTCTGAGTTTGTCCAAAATGGCGATTATGTTGTAATGGCTGTGGATTTACATGAAGACAATGATCCTTATCATCCCGAGAGTAAACTGTTTCCACCTCACAATGTACGAGGGACTAGAGGGCGGGAGCTTTATGGAAGTTTGAAAACTGTTTATGAAGCTGACCAGGATTCCATCTATTGGATGGACAAAACTCGATATAGCGCTTTTAGTGGAACTGATCTGGAGATTAAGCTGCGGGAACGTGGCATTACTGACCTTCATTTGATTGGCGTATGTACAGATATATGTGTTTTGCACACTGCGGTGGATGCATATAACAAAGGTTTTACTATTACTGTGCACGAAGATGCGGTCGCCAGCTTCAACGCGGATGGACATAAATGGGCACTAAATCATTTCCGGGGAAGTTTAGGAGCAGACGTTGTTAAGGCATAATACTATAAAAAACATACACATACAGCAACGTGGATATTAGGAGATGAGGACTTGAAGAGAGAACTTGCGCTACATACAGATAAATATCAGATCAATATGATGTATGCTCACTGGGTGAATGGAAGCCATAAGCGAAAAGCTGTATTTGAAGCTTATTTCCGCAAATTGCCTTTCGGAAACGGCTATGCCGTGTTCGCAGGACTAGAGCGTATCGTTGGGTACATCGGCGGCTTGCGTTTTACCGAAGATGATATCCGTTACTTGTCGGAGCAAGAAGAAAATTACGCTCCTGCCTTTTTGGAAGAATTGCTGCAATTTCATTTTCAGGGCAACGTTTATTCGATGAAAGAAGGGGCGTTGATTTTCCCGGATGAACCGCTAATCCGTGTGGAAGGGACGATCATGGAAGCGCAGCTGGTGGAGACCGCTATTCTGAACTTCATGAACTACCAGACGCTGATCGCTACGAAGGCTTCCCGAATCAAGCAGGTAGCTCCGAATGATATACTCCTGGAGTTTGGTACCCGTCGGGCACAAGAAGCGGATGCGGCGGTCTGGGGCGCTAGAGCGGCCTATATCGGCGGCTTTGATGCAACCTCCAACATGCTGGCAGGTAAAATGTTTGGCATCCCTACCAAAGGTACACATGCTCATTCTTGGGTTCAGAGCTTCAGCAGTGAGCAGGAAGCTTTTGATGCTTATGCCAAGGTGATGCCTGATGAAGTTACACTATTAGTTGATACCTTCGATACGTTGCGCAGTGGTGTGCCGAATGCGATTAGAACCGCCAAAAAGCTTGAAGCTCAAGGTAAAAAGATGATCGGTATCCGTTTAGACAGCGGTGACTTGGCCTATCTATCCCGGCAGGCACGGAATATGCTGGATGAAGCGGGGCTCGATTATGTGAAGATTGTGGCGTCCAACGATCTGGATGAGAATACAATCATGGATCTGAAGCTGCAAGGTGCAGCCATCGACACATGGGGTGTAGGCACACAATTGATTACGGCTTCGGATCAACCCTCTTTGGGTGGAGTTTATAAGCTGGTAGAAATTGAGTCCGCAACTGGAGAAATGGTACCGACAATCAAGATTTCTTCTAACCCTGAAAAAGTATCCACACCAGGCAGCAAGGACGTATTCCGGATTATCGGGAAAAATGGCAAAGCGCTAGCAGATTATATCTGCTTCCCGGAAGAGGAATCTCCACGTAACGGCGGTCGGGTGAAGCTGTTTAATCCGCTGCATCCATACATGCACAAGTATGTGGAGCGTTATGAAGCGCTGCCTATGCTTGAGCCGATTTACGTGAACGGCTTCCAGGTCTATACTTTGCCGGATCTGAATGAAGTTCGCCGTTACCATCGGGAGCAGAAGGATCTGTTCTGGCCGGAATATCTGCGTAAGCTCAATCCAGAGGTGTACCGGGTGAATCTGAGTGAGAAGGTCTGGACCAGCAAGCAACAATTGATCGCGGAGCATATTCAGCCGGAGATCGAGTAGATTTTGTAGTTTCGATGGAAAGAAGCACGGGAAGATTAGATTCCCGTGCTTTTTTGCGTTTGGGTGAAGCCGACGTTTGGGTGAAGCTGACGTTTGGGTGAAGCTGACGTTGGGTGAAGCTTTCGTTTGTTAACTTCGAACGCCGTGAGTTTATTTTCTGAAAGTATATTAAGCTAGTTTGTCCGCGTATATCTGATTTGGCTTTTGTTGCATTTTGTGCAACAGAACACTAGTTAAAGTATATCGACAAATTATCATACCCCCAAAAGAATAAGTACATCCCTTAGAATGAGGCGAATCCGGTGCGATTAGGTAAATCAACGGTATAAATCCCGTAGAATGAGGCGAATCCGGTGCGAGTGAGCAAATCAACGGTATAAATCCCGTAGAATGAGGCGCCCGGTGTGAGTGAGCAAATCAACGGTATAAATCCCGTAGAATGGGGCTCGTCCGGTGCGAGTAGGAAAATCAACGGTATAAAACCCGCAGAATGAGGCGTATCCGGTGCGAGTGAGCAAATCAACGGTATAAATCCCGTAGAATAGGGCGAATCCAATACGAGGAGGCAAATCAACGGTATAAATCCCGCAGAAGGAGGGGAATCCGGTGCGAGTGAGCAAATTAACGGTATAAATCCCGTAGAATGAGGCGCATCCGGTACGAGTAGGAAAATCAGCGGTATAAATCGCGCAGAATGAGGCGCATCCGGTACGAGTAGGAAAATCAACGGTATAAATCCCGCAGAATGAGGCGAATCCGGTGAGAGTAGGCAAATCAACGGTATAAATCCCGTAGAATGAGGCGCATCCGGTGTGAGTAGGTAAATCAACGGTATAAATCCTGTAGAATGGGGCGAATCCGGTGCGATTAGGTAAATCAACGGTATAAATCCCGTAGAATGAGGCGAATCCGGTGCGAGTGAGCAAATCAACGGTATATATACCGCAGAATGAGGCGAATCCGGTGCGAGTGAGCAAATCAACGGTATAAATCCCGCAGAATGAGGCGAATCCGGTGCGAGTGAGCAAATCAACGGTATAAATCCCGTAGAATAGGGCGAATTCGATGCGAGTAGGCAAATCAACGGTATAAATCCCGCAGAATGGGGCGCATCCGGTGTGAGTGAGCAAATCAACGGTATAAATTCCGTAGAATAGGGCGAATTCGATGCGAGTAGGCAAATCAACGGTCCCATAAGAAAAGGTGTATCCCCGTTCTACGCGATCGCGAAGAATAATGGATACACCTTTTTTCATGTAAGTGCGAGATATATAGTTTAGTTCTTCTTTCGGAATTTAGCGAATGACCAGATGGTAAGCATCAGCAGGAAGCCCAGACATGTGCCTATGCTGATCCGGTTCTGAGTGTCGAAAAGGAAGGAAATCGTGATAACCGACAAACAGATAAGCGTCAAAATCGTAATATAAGGGAAACCCCACACTTTAAAGCTTGGCTCTTTAGGATAGGTTTTCCGCAGCTTCAGCTGTGATAGGCAGATGCTGATCCATACCAAGCTTACTACGAAGCCGGGAACAGCCATCAGCAGCCGGAAAAGTCCATCCTGTGCGAAGTACGCTAACATAGAACCAACAAAAAGAACTATAGCGCAAAGTTTAAGACTGTTGATCGGCACACCTTTTGCTGAGGTCTTTGCTAAGCTACGTGGAGCTTCACCCTGTGAAGCCAAAGAGTGCAACATCCGTGTGGCGCCGTAGATACCAGAGTTAGCAGCAGAGAGCACAGCCGTAATCAGTATGAAGTTCATAACATGGTCAGCACCCTTAAGTCCTGTAGCTGCTAATACCTGCACAAAGGGGCTGGTATGCTCGTTAAGCTGATTCCAAGGAATTAACCCACAGATGATCAGAATTGGAATGGTGTAGAACAGAATAACACGTAAAATGAAGCTTTTGACAACTCTAGGCAACACTTTTTCTGCATCTTGAGTTTCTGTTAAAGTTAGTCCAATCAGCTCAGATCCGCCGTAGGAGAACATGACGACCAGAAGGGCAGAGAAGATAGGTGTCCAGCCTTGTGGGAATAATCCGCCATAATCCGTAAAATTACTTAAATAGGGAGTCCCTTCAGACATAGGCAATAGCCCAAACAATAATGCAGCTCCCAGAATAATAAAGATGATAATCATAGCTATTTTGATTCCTGCTAACCAAAACTCCGTCTCTCCATAACCGCTTACACTCATCATATTGATGCCAATAATTAAAGCACCACTTGCTAGACTCAGTAGCCATAATGGAACATCCGGTAACCAGTACTGCAAGAAGCTTCCTGCCGCCAGCACTTCGATTACGCAGACAGTCAACCACATGAAGCAATATAGCCAACCCACGATGAAGGAGAGCCGTTCTCCAAAAGCCTCGCGGATGAATTCCTTCATATTTTTGTTCGGGTATACCGTGGCCATTTCGGCAATTGCACCCATAACGACTAGTAGCAGCAAGCCTGCCAATACATAGGAGAGAACAACCCCTGGTCCAGCAATGCTTATCGTCTCAGAGCTTCCTTTAAAAATCCCCGTACCGATTACGCCGCCCATCGCCATAAAGCTGATATGCCGTGGAAGCAATTTTTTCTGTAATGATGCTTCGTTTGACTTCACATTTAATGCCTCCTAAGTAGGTTCAAAAAATTACACCAAGAATCAGTTTATCCTGAAATGGACTAGTTGAAAAGTATAAATGATACACATTTGTAGAAATAGAGGTGATTTTTCATCGGTGTGTGATATTTATCATGAAGAATGTGATGAATTTAACATCTTAATTTTTAATTTTATTGCTAAATGAAAGTAGATAAATAAGCTTAGGCAACACTTGGAAAATGCAAGATTTATCACTTCGCGTCTTGCAAAATCAAGTTACAATCGTTGAAAAAGTCAAAAGGATATTATACTAGATGACATTCTGAAAGGGGCTATGTCGGTGGTACAGTTACCAAAAGTGAACGAGCTCGGATTTTTTGAGATTCGTCTGGAGTCAATTGGAGGGTTGGGTGCGAACCTGGCTGGTAAAATGCTTGCAGAAGCAGGTGTTGTCGGTGCTGGAATGAATGGGGTCAGCTTTTCATCATATGGTTCGGAGAAGAAGGGATCAGCGGTAAAAGCGCATATCCGGTTTTGTGATTTGAATACGCCTATTCGTGACACGTCTCCGGTTGAGCGTCCGCATGTTGTTGGGGTATTTCACGAAGCATTAGCAAAGACAGTTAACGTAATTAGCGGAATTTATGAACATAGCACAGTATTGGTGAACTCAGCAAAATCGCCGGAGGAATTGAAATCCTCCCTGAATATGATGGCAGGAACTATTGCAGTCGTTGATGCTACAACGATCGCCTTAGATGAGAAAAACCGCGTTAATATGGCGATGCTAGGCGCGTTGTTCCGGATGTGTGATTTCTTGGACCCTGAAATTATGAAAGGCGTTATAGAGACATCACTAGGCAAAAAATATCCACAGGCAGTACAGTCAGCACTGACTACTTTCGACCGTGGATTTAATGAAGTTAAGTTTATGCATTTTCCACTGCCTGCGGGCGTGACAATGCCTGAGTTCGTGCGGTCTGATATTTCCGCATTGGGTTATGAAACACAGCCTATCGGCGGTACCATTACGAATCCTGGCAGCAGCTTTTTAAAGAACTTGAGCATTTCTCGCTCCGGTTTGCTGCCTCATTTTAAGCAGGAGGATTGTATTCATTGTGCGCAGTGCGATACGGTGTGTCCTGATCTGTGTTTTGTTTGGGATGAGCAGCCTGATAAGAAGGGGCGTCCACAAATGTTCCTGCAAGGTATTGATTATCAATACTGCAAAGGCTGTTTAAAATGTGTAGAAGCTTGTCCTACAACTGCCTTGTCTGGCGAACGTGAGGAAGAGGGCTACGCAGAGAGTCATACGGTCCGGCATATTTTTGATCTCGTTACTGAGGCCTAATTAACGGAGGAAAGGTGGAATACACGTGGCTATAGATTATGAAAAAGAAGTAGGCTCTGCTAAAGTAGAGCAGAAATTCCTATATGAATCCGGCAATGAAATGGCGGCTTATGCTGCTCATCAGATTAATTATCATGTAATGGGGTATTTTCCGATTTCTCCATCGACAGAAGTAGCGCAATTTCTTGATACGATGAAAGCGAATGGCCAGCATGATATTATGCTGATTCCGTCAGATGGCGAGCATAGCTCTGCTGGAATCTGTTATGGCGCTTCAACGGCTGGCGGACGTGTATTTAATGCTACCAGTGCCCAAGGTTATATGTTCATGCTTGAGCAATTGCCTGTACAAGCTGGTACGCGTATGCCTATGGTTATGAATCTAATCTGCCGTTCGATCTCTGGACCGCTGAATATTCACGGGGACCATTCAGATTTGTATTTTGCTTTGAATACAGGTTGGCCTATTTTAATGTGCCGGGATCCACAATCTGTTTATGATATGAACCTAATGGCATTGAAGCTTGCGGAACATGCTAAAGTTCGTCTTCCGGTAATGGTGGCTTCAGATGGATATTTCACCTCCCACCAGAAACGCCGCGTTCAAGCTTTTACTCATCGGGAGGATGTTCATAAATTTGTTGGACCGCAGCCTCCAACAGGCTTTACCGATACTTTAGACCGCAATAATCCGGTAACGGTTGGTCCTTATATGAACGAACCTGACTATATTAACAACCGCTATCAGCAGTCCGTAGCTATGTACAATGCGGGTGAAGTTTTTGAAGAAATTGCGAAGGAATTTGCTGAGTTAACCGGACGTCATTATCCAATGATCGAGGAATATCGGATGGAAGATGCTGAAGTAGCCGTATTCTTGATGAATTCTGCCTCTGAGATTATTAAGGATGTTGTGGATCAGCTTCGGTTGCAAGGGATCAAAGCCGGTGCAATCTCGCCGAATATGATCCGTCCTTTCCCGCAGAAGCAAATTGCTGAAGCGCTGAAAAATGTTAAAGCAATCACCGTTGGTGACCGTGCAGATTCTGTTGGCGGACATGGTGGTAACATGGTCAATGAAATCAAGGCAGCCCTGTTCACATATGGCAACACTACGACTAAAGTAATTAGCCGTATCTACGGTTTGGGTGGTAAGGACTTCTACGCAGAAGACGGTCATGCCTTTTTCCAATTAGCAATAGATGCTGTTGCTGCAGATCGAGTAGACATACCATTTGATTATTATGGCCACAATCCGGGTACACCAGATAAAGCTCCGCAACGTCTTCTGAAGCCAATGGACTTTGACTCACTGAAGACAGGCTTAATCACTGTGAAACAGGATGAAGCAACAGGCAAATTAAGCGTACGGATTCCGCCGCTGCGCAGCTTGACGAAGAAACCTAAACGGCTCTCCCCAGGGCATGGTGCGTGTCCAGGTTGTGGAATTTTCTCAGGACTGGAGACTTTCTTCAAAGGAATTGAAGGGGATATCGTCGCACTTTATCATACAGGCTGTGCCATGGTAACGACTACGGGGTATCCGTATTCCTCCCATAAATCAACGTTTATCCATAATCTTTTCCAAAATGGAGCAGCTACCTTGTCCGGTGTCGTAGAGATGTTCTGGGAACGCAAACGTCGCGGTGAGCTGGATGGACTAGGGCTTAAAGAGGACTTTACATTTGTTATGGTAACCGGAGATGGCGGTATGGACATCGGGATGGGACCGGCAATTGGAGCTGCACTGCGTGGTCACAAAATGATTATTGTAGAGTACGATAACGAGGGTTACATGAATACTGGAGCACAGCAGTCCTATTCGACACCACTGGGTCACCGTACTTCAACCTCCAGTATCGGCAAGCAGCAGCAAGGTAAAGTTACTCAGCATAAAGATACAGCACAAATTATGGCGGCTACTAACATTCCTTATGTCTTCACGGGTTCGGAGGCTTATCCGCAGGATCTGGTGAAAAAAGCGGCAAAAGCACAGTGGTACGCACAAAACGAAGGTTTGGTGTATGGTAAAATCCTGATCGCATGTCCGCTAAACTGGATGTCTGATGATAAGGAAGGCACGAACATCGTATCATTAGCTGTTGAGTCTTGCTTCTTCCCGTTATATGAAGTAGAGCATGGTTCTACGAATATCACATATAATCCTGAAGATAAGGGCAAACGTGTTGAGCTCTCAGCATGGCTGAAGACAATGGGTAAAACTCGTCATTTGTTGAAACCTGAGAATGAGCCAGCTTTACACAGCTTCGAAGAAGAAGTTGAGCGCCGTTGGAATCGTCTCAAGGCAAAACACGAACATCCTGACTTATAAGCTGTGTCTATCTCCAGTATATAAAATATGAAATAACCCGGCAGATTTGTCTGCCGGGTTATTTTGTGGTTAGGGAGCATTTGCGCGTAAGAAGCAGTTTTCGGACCCCACTGACCTTAAACAAAGCTTTCTCTCCCGTTTGAAATTCTAACGGACTCCAAAGCAGTTATCGGCCCTAAAACTCCCAAAATGAACCCTTTTTGAAGGAATAGTGTCACTGGAGTCCGCGAAACTTCTGAAAAAGCTAAAAACCAGCAAATAACGTCTCTTAGGTCCTATGTGTAAAAGACTTGGTCATTTACAGTTAGAATAAAGTCCAGTTTCCTTTTACTCTTGCATGTTGTTCTGCTCTAACCAGAAGATAGCGGGTACAAATGACAAGACAAGCACTACCTACGATTAAAGCGCCGAGAGCCCACCACCAGCTAGTACCGATATTATCGTATAACGCCCCGCGCACAAGAACCAGACTATATGTGAGTGGAAACAGAAGGGATAAACCCGTTGCCCATGCTGGGAATACTGCTGGTGGAATACGAACCCCGCCAAACAGCTCCATTGGTGCTTGAAAGATGTAATAGAGTAGCCCTGAATCCCTTGAGAATAGAGATATCGCACACAGCAAAGCTCCCCATATAACCGCTGATATCATGATAAGTATTAATACAGGTAATAAGGCGCCCCAGTTAACAGTCGTTACGTCCGCAAGAAAAATGAAAGTCAGAATGGAGAAGCAAGCGAACATCCATATTCCGTGAAATAGTGAATATACGGAACGTCCATACAGGAAGGCCATTTTTGACGCTGGCGTTAGGAACACTACCTCAAGTGTGCCCCCTTTGCGTTCTTGTTCGAATAACCATGCGGCTTGCACAACCGTCCAGTATAACTGAAAGACGAGATATCCGCTCAGCAGAAAAAGGGGAATCCGTCCATCTGGTATTACTTTTGAGAGTGCTGATCCTGCTCCGGTTCTAAAGGGCTGCATAGTAAAGTAGGTGGTTAAAAAGGTGAGCGCCGGCCAGAGTAGAAGTGAAAAAAACACTGCGCGTCCCTTAACTCTATTTCGATGCTGCTTAGTGATCTCCGCGCTAAGGGTAAACCATAAGCTATGTAAGTTCATGATACCCTTCCTTCCGAAAGGAGGATAATCGCATCCTCCAAAGTAGGTTTTTCGGATGCGAAGCTTTTAATGCTAAGCCCCTGCTCAGTAGTCCATGGCAGCAGCTCTGTAATGATTCTATCAGCCGAAGGTGTCTTTACAGAAATGCGCTGCAGTCCATCATTTTGAAGTTCTAGTTTTTCTGTTGCGCAGACACCCATTAATTCCGCAGGCTGAGTAAATGTTCGTAGATGCTCTAGTAGCTTGGGACGAAGTGATTCATGCCAGCCTGTAACCTCTAAATGAGCAGTTTGCGAGCCTGCAACCTGATGGACAATCCGTTCAGGTTTGTCACAGAGCAGAAGCTCGCCTCGATTCAGTACATAAACTCGGTCACAAAGTTCTTCGACCTCCTGTAAATAATGGCTGGTCAGAAGGATACCCTTTCCACTGTCCAGTGCAAGCTTTCTTATCGTACTGCGAAGCTGCCTGGCAATAGGGGCATCAAGACCAAGTGTGGGTTCATCTAGAAATAAGTATTGTGGATCATTGATAAGTCCGCGGGCGATTTGCAGCCGTTGCTTCATCCCTTTAGAATATTGTTCAACGGGTTGGTCAGCAGCTTGGGTCAAACCTACTTCCTCCAGAAGACGTTCTGCTTCTCTAGCAATTTGAGGGCTGTTCATTCCATAGAGTTTACTGAAATATTCAAGATTCTCTCTACCAGTGAGCCGCCAGTACAACATTCGTTCTCCTCCGGCGATCATATTTACTTTTTGCTGAATGGCCTGTCGATTCTTGTGTAGTAACATTCCATCGACTTCAATACTGCCGGAGGTTGGCTCTAGGAGAGTAGAAAGCATACGTATTGTAGTGGTTTTTCCAGCGCCATTTAGACCGAGAAGACCTACGATTTCCCCCGCAGCGATATCTAAAGATAGTGATTTCACTGCTGTCACTGATCTTTTTTCCGAACGGAACCAGCTCAGTTTATGTTTGCTCTCGTAAATCTTAGTAACTTCATGCATATTAATCAATGGTTTCACTCCTCCAAGGTTTTAGAATCGTTCGAACAACCAGCGCTCTATGCGCCGGTTTGTCCATTGACCAACCGTTATGTATACAACACTAAGCAGTATGATTGGCCATATGTCAGGTAATCGTATTGCTTCTCCAGTTAGCAACGAGCCTCGAAGGAGTTGTAGCGCATAGGTCAATGGGAAAATCTCACCTATAACCTGCAAATAGTCAGGCAAGTATTGCCTTGGAAACTGAAATCCACACAGTAGAGCAGTTAGCGTAAATAGAGTATTTTGCACAATGAAGGTGTCCCTTGTATAAAGCATAATGCTTCCTAGCACCAGCGCCATCGCATAACACGATAGTAAAAATAGCAAAATTCCCACGAGGACAGATATGAAGTGAACAGAGGGGAGTCGAAGTCCTGCCAAAAGGCCAAAGAAGAGAACCACCAGCAATTCCGCCCCACTTCGATACAACTGCTGGACAGCGTTTCCTAGAAAATAACCGCTCCGGCTTGAAGGGGAGAGCAACAGTGCCTCAAGTGTACCTTCCCTCCATTCGGTAATAAGTGCCCTGGATACATTCATCATCATACTGACGGAAAATATACTGAGCATACCTCCAATAATTACATAGGTCAGATAGTCATCATTGCCACTATAGATAGCAAATTTTGAATCTATATCCCCTTTGATTAGATACACATAAGAAAAATAAGAGATGATGACTAGATAAACTCCATCAATAATGTGCCCGAATGTAAAGGTCCAGGGAAAGGCTCTAAGATTAGATTTTTGGTTTCTTTTTAGGGTTGCGATAGCGATATGCCACATATGTACTCACACCTTTCGTTAACCTCATTGTTCAAGGTACTGCCTTTGCAGGATGAGCAGATTATCAAAGACTTCTTTGTTCACTGAATAAAATAAATAGTTCCCTTTTCGCTGTGATTGGGTAAATCCTGCTTCACTTAGTTGTTTTAGCTGTTTAGAGACCGCAGCTTCAGAAATACCCAATATTGGCGCAAGCTGCTTGGTACAATGCGGCCCGTTCCACAGCAGTTTCAGAATTCGCATCCGCGTATCATCACTTAAAGCTTTGAGTTGGCGCAACAGGTCACTCGGCGGTCCCTCACTAAAGGCAAGACCGGGAACATCCACCGTGAGAGGCAAAAATAAAGTGTCTTCGAACCAGCCAACAAGCAGATGCGGAAATATGAATGTAGAAGGAAAAACGTACACTTGTCCAAGCTGGTCATAAGGAAAGTAATACGTTACAGCCTTTTGTACTGTCAGAGTCCCGTTCTCTGAGAGGAGGCGTGGGTGGAGCGTATTTAATGCCTTTTCCGGGGAACGACTGGCTAAGTCTTGAAACTGAGCGGCTGAGATGTTCATAAATGGTTCGATATAGTCCCATTCCTGCCCGAAATAATCATGTTCGTATGTAATTAATGTTGAGATTAACAGCTTGCGAACACTAGCCAGATTGTTTATCAGGTACTTCACGTTTCCACTCAACTTCATCAGCGAACGTTTGCTTTCAGATTCATTCAGCCATTCGACTATGGTACTTAGTGCAATTTCTTGATTCATAAATAGATACACTAGCTCTGCATCCGGAAGTTTTTTGAGTAGGGTGATTCCTTGATTGCAAGAAATAGGGACACCCATACGGTCCGGTAAATCTAGCAGAGCGATCCAACGTTCTGACAACTGCCCAAGTGTGTGGATGTTCTCCTGTAGAGCAAGAGGCATTCTTTTCTTGAGCTCCAGAGCCCATTGTAATCTTGTTGGATGGTGTTCTGGTTGATGGAAGACATGCAGACTGCATAATAACTCATGAAAAGGACTGACGACCGTTTTGATCTTTCTATTTAAAGTTTGGAGTGAGCTCATCTCTTTCCTTTCCGATTAACTGTTTGGTTAATCAAAAACCACTTTCGCGTAAAGTGTTCAAAATTATAGGGGGAATGATCAGGATTGTCAAATCTTTTATGCAGAAAAAAGCGAGAGCACATCCCCATGCGTTGGACAAGGATGTTTCTCTCACTTATAGGATTCTTTTAATAGAGTTATGAAGTAGAGTTTTATCTTCTGCCTCTAGGCATCATGGAGTTATCGCACATGATATCTTTAACAGAATAGGTGTAGCAATGGCGAGGAACTGGGACACAGTGATGGCGTCTAACGATTTCTACCGGGTGAATAACATTCACAACTTGAGGGTGGTAATAATCTTGATAAACCACCTTAGGTGGGTCAGTGACAGTTTGGGCCGGACATTTTGGACATTCTTCTGACATTTCCTTCAGCTCCTTTGTGTGTGAACTTACCGTATTATACGCACAGAACAAAGGTATGCTTGGTTATTTGTCTAGTTTATAAAAAAATGGGTGGGATTATTGTTTGTATATCTCTCGCATTACATGACGAAGCTCCGGGATAATTAGCCGTTCCATAGCCAATTTAACGGCTCCAGTGGAGCCGGGCATAGAAAAAATAGCTGTGTTGCCAATCGTACCTGCAATTGCTCGACTAAGGATTGCCGCCGAACCTATATCCTCTGTGTAGCTTAACATTCGAAAAATCTCACCGAAGCCCGGCAGCGTTTTATCCAGCAAGGATGAAACAGCTTCGTAGGTGGTATCACGGGGAGAAATTCCTGTTCCACCCGTGAGCAGTACGGCTTCAACTCCAGTGTGATCAGCGTTTTTATAGAGTAGTTCACGAATGTCTTGATAGTTGTCTTTGATAATGGTACGGCCTATAACTTCATATCCGGCAGCCTCAAGCATGGATTGGATTAAAGCTCCACCGGTATCGGTTTCGGTAGTTCTGGTGTCTGAGACGGTAATGATATAGCAGGACACGGACTGTGGTGCTTCCTTCCGATGTTCTTCAACGGATGACAATGAGATCAGCTCCTAAATTAGAGATGTTCTCATGATAGGGTATGGGGGAAGCAAAGACAAGTTTCGTTATCCAGCGCTAATCTTTTGAGGATATAGGGGTGCAGCTTGCGTGCTTTGGCATCATGTAGTAAACTCGCTACCATACCCGTAATTTGCAAGGAGCGATGAATCATGGAACAGGTTGTACCTGTGTATATATTGTCAGGATTTCTGGGAAGCGGCAAAACTACCCTGCTGCAGCGCCTGCTGGAACATTGGAAAGATCAGGGCTTACGCCCGGCAGTAGTGATGAATGAGCTGGGTGAAGTGAATCTGGATGGGCTGCTGGTTGAGCAAACCGTTCCTATGGCAGAGCTGCTCGGCGGCTGTATCTGCTGTTCTATTCGAGGGGATCTCAGCACAGAGCTAACAACTCTTATCAAGAAGGAATCACCTGATGTTGTTGTTATTGAGGCCACAGGTGCGGCGAACCCGCTGGAAATTGTAGATGGCGTAACCGAAACTTCACTGTATCAAAAAGTAGAGCTGAAAAGCTTGATCACCGTCGTTGACGCCGCGCATCTGCTCGAATTGTACCGTGCGCAGCAGGGCGCAACCTATCGACTGATGCAGGAGCAAATTCGCTGCGCCTCTGTTTTGATTCTGAATAAAACTGACCGTGTCTCAGCAGATGAAGCGGAAGAGATCACAACCGTTCTGCGAAAATGGAATTCTTATGCACCGATTATGCCAGCGGAGCGTTGTGAGATCGACACAGAGGAGCTCCTGCGTAGCGCAGGTGGAGTTCTTACGGATACACAGCTTGAAGAGAGCGACAGCGAAAGCCATGTGCATGAGGAAGCTCTGCAATCTTCAGGAGCCACCCACGCTTCCCACGATCACGTGATGGCATACACACATTACTTCAAACGACCTGTCAACAGCGAGACCTTTGAACAGTTCGTCAAGGAGCTTCCGCGTGATGTTTATAGGGCTAAAGGCATTGTGACCTTTAATGACACCTCCAGTCGCTTTCTTTTTCAATATGCTTACCGTGAAGCTGATTTTATGAAAATCACACCTCAAGGCGAAGTGCCAGACGTAGCTGTATTTATCGGGGAACATTTCTCATCCAGTGAGTTACGCACGAAGCTGCTGGAGATGGAAGGACGTATTTTAGTTCGGCCTGGAACGATCAAAAGAAGCCTGTAATCCGTTCTGCTTCAGAAGAAGCTGTGGTTCATTCCTAATCTTGTAGGTTAATAGTAAGGCATACCATTAAAAATGCAGGAGGTTGAAGGCTATGACCCGAATTCAATATCAGGAGTGCATTGACGCTTGTCTCGTAAGTATGAATGCCTGTAACTACAGCTATGTCTCAAGCCTAAAAGAATATGATCTTGCATCTCTTCGTGAGAGCATGCGACTCGATCGTGAATGTGCGGATATTTGTTCTTATGCCATTCAAGCAATGACCCGTCAAAGTCCGTTTGTATCTGGAATTCTAAAACTATGTGCAGAAATATGTGAAGCATGCGCGGATGAGAGCAGCAAGCATATACATAATCACTGCCAAGAATGTATTAATGCCTGCCGTAAAGCTGCAGAGGCATGCCGTTTGATTAGCGATGCTGTTGAGGTATACGCGTAAGATCGTATAACTTAACTCTCATATATGAACTGATAGCCAGATTGTTGCTGTAGAAATATAGCAATAGTCTGGTTTTTTATATCCAGGTCTGTTTGATTCATGCTATTGGTAGAAAAAAAGGAAACAAGCATGTAGAATGCTAAATACATACAGATTTAACCTTTTACATATTATTGATAGCGCTTACAAAAAAGATTGGAGGAGCAGTATCATGCAAAAGGTCCTTTTAGTTGATGATGAATTTATTATCCTGGATGGCATCTCATCGGTAATGAACTGGGAAGCATTGGGCACAGAACTTATTGGAACCGCGCAAAATGGCTTGGAGGCATTAGAATTAATCAAGCAAGCTATACCTGATATTATTATTACCGATATTCGTATGCCGGGAATGGACGGGCTGGAGCTGGTGGCGACGGTTACAGCGCTTCATCCTGAGACCTCTTTTATTATGCTGACAGGCTTCTCAGAATTCGATTATGCTAAGATGGCGATGCAGTATGGGGTTAAACATTATTTACTGAAGCCGTGCAGCGAAGAGAGCCTGAATGAAGCGCTAAGCGAGGTAGTTCAGAAGCGAGAGGAACGGCAGTACGAGGAGAACTTTATCCTATCGATAAAATATGGACTGGAACGTGTACTTCCACATGCCAAAGAACAATTCCTGAAGGAGCTTGTGACGAACAAGACCTATGGTGTGGAGGAATGGAAATATTTTGGTGAGCTGTTTGGACTGAATTTTCAGAGTCAACGTGTTAGGCTACTGCTGGTAGAGATTGAAGGAGAACATGAATATGAGCATTTGTTCGCGGTCAGTAATATTGCGGGAGATATTTTTCAACATCATATTTTAAGCTCCACCGTAGGGCGGCGTGTTCTGTTATTAATGGAAGATGACCTGTCTGAAGCTGCTTTATTTGAGAAAATAGACAGCATCCGCGCTACCTTTATGAAATATTATCATATTGATCTGACGGCCGCATTAAGTGAACCTGGAGAGTTGACGCAAGTAAGGCGTTTATTCACGCAGACGATTGAATGTCTTAGCCATAGATTTTATCTGGGGGAAGGGAGCTTAATTACAGAAAAAGATATCAGCATTCCAGAGGATGAGGAAGGTCTAGAGCTGCAACTGGATCTCGAACACCTCGTTATGCTCATTAAAGCGGGGCACTGGGCAGATGCTGAATGCGAGCTGTTGTCACTTTTGCATCAACTTCTGAATCTTAGATATGACATTGCCAAGACCAAATCCTATCTGATCCAGATCTTCATGGAGATTATACGTTTGAGTGATCAGAACAAGATGCAGACGTATATTGATAAGCTGCCCCGAATGATGGAGACTAGCACGCTCCAGTCTTTTCAGCAGTTTGTAATGAGTATTGCAGAAGAGATTACCCTTGATCGTTATAGCCGCAATCGCAGTAAGCAATCGCAAATGGTGGCAGAGGTAAAGCGTATCGTGGATAGGCGTTATTGTGAAGAGACATTAACTTTGCAGACTGTTGCACAGGAGATTTATATGAATCCTGATTATGTTAGTAAGATGTTCAAGAAAGAAACGGGGGAAAAGTTTACGAATTATGTTATGAAATACCGGATGCAAAAAGCGCTCGAAATCATCGAAGGATGTGCACATTTTACGATTGGACCTCTAGCTGAAGAAGTCGGTTTTGGAGATAATGTATCCTACTTTAGCAAAGCCTTCAAGAAATTCACGGGTTTTTCTCCTTCCGAATATAAAAAAACGGCTCCATAATTGTTTCATTTAAAGATTGCCCATATACCCTACGTACTTGATCGATAAGTACTGTGGGGTATTTTTGTGTGCGAGGACAAAGAGGGTTCCACGGTTTTGAACAAATAATTACCGGATATGAACATGGGGAAAGGACAGCTTTACCTGTAAAGTTATGTGCATAAGGAAGCTAGTCATATTACATACGGGGAGGCCAACCAATGGAGCTTAAGCATCAGCTGCTGACCAAGAAGTCCGGTATGAAACTCGGCAAATGGTCTTATGTGAAAAAAGAACTGCAGCGGAATAAATATGTGTATATCATGTTAATTCCCGTGGTGCTCTTTTATCTGATTTTCAGCTATGGGCCGATGTACGGTCTGCTAATGGCTTTTCAGAAATCCTATAGTCCTATAAAAGGGATTATGGCGGGGCAGTGGATCGGGTTTGATAATTTTAAAATGTTTTTTGAAAGCTACTACTTTTGGCGGATTATTAAGAACACACTGATTCTTAGCTTTTACAGTATTATTTTCGGATTTCCGGCACCCATAATATTGGCTTTGCTGTTAAATGAGGTCCGGAATAAGTGGTTCAAAAGCACGATTCAAACCGTTAGCTATATGCCGCATTTCATTTCAGTCGTGGTTGTTGTCGGCATGTTAAAAACATTCTCAGCACTTGATGGCGGGTTGTTTAACGTAGTTCGTAGCTTTTTTGATCTACAGCCTGTGATGTTTCTGGCAGAGAAGGATATGTTCCGGCCACTTTATATTCTCTCCAACATCTGGCAAGGTGCGGGCTGGGCTTCCATCATCTTTTTGGCGGCGCTTAGCGGAATTGATCCCCAATTATATGAGGCTGCCAAAATAGATGGCGCAGGTCGCTGGAAACAGCTTCTGAACATTACCCTGCCGGGAATTATGCCTACTGTCGTCGTTATGCTGATTCTGCGTCTGGGCGCGGTTATGAATTCCGATTTTCAAAAAATATTACTGATGCAGACCGCTCCAACCTATGAAACCTCGGATGTTATCTCAACCTTTGTATACCGTTCTGGGGTGCTGGAAGGCAATTATACGTATTCCACAGCCATTGGATTAATTAACGGGGTTATAAATTTCTCACTGCTTTTGCTTGCCAACTCTATTAGTAAAAAAGTGAACTCCACCAGTCTTTGGTGAGGAACAGGAGGTGAACCTATGCGACGTTCGGCAGGTGAACGTATCTTTGACTGTATTAATGTGTTGCTGTTGTTAGGCATCATGGCTGTATCGATTTATCCGCTCCTGTATGTGCTGAATTCCTCTGTGAGTGATCCGAACGAACTGCTGCGTTCCAGGTCATTAATGCTGCTGCCTGAAGGCTTTCAGCTCGAAGCTTACAAAGCGGTATTTCAAAATTCGAAAATCTATAGTGGATATTTAAATACACTTTTTTATGTAACTGTTGGGACAATCGTTAATTTATTGATGACATCAATCGCAGCGTATTCCTTGTCCAGATCAGATCTTTTCGGTAGAAAAACACTGATGAAGTTAATCACATTCACGATGTTTTTTGGCGGAGGGATGATCCCGACTTTTCTGCTCATTCAGAACCTCGGGATGGTCGATACCCGCTGGGCGATGATTATACCTGGAGCGATTAGTACTTTTTATTTTTTGATAATGAAAACTAGCTTTGAGGGAATACCGATCAGCTTGATCGAGTCGGCGAAGCTTGACGGAGCTAATGATATCTTGATTTTATTCCGAATTGTACTGCCACTGTCCAAATCTATTCTCGCGGTTATGACTCTTTATTATGCGGTTGACCATTGGAATGATTATGTAGCCCCGATGCTGTATTTGCGCAGTCAGGATCTCTATCCGATTCAAATTGTAATGCGGGATATTCTGATTAGCAGCAGTACAGAGTCAATGGGAGCTGGGGTAGATACAGGCTTCGCTATCGGTGAGAACATCAAATACGCCACTATCATAATCTCAACGTTACCAATCATGCTGGTGTATCCGTTTATCCAGAAATATTTTGTTCAAGGCGCTTTAATCGGTGCCGTGAAACAATAAATAACATTTATTTATGGAGGCGATTTTGGGTGAAAAGAAAAATAGGGGCCATGATGTTAAGTTCCGTCCTTCTTTCTACAATGCTGGCTGGCTGTTCAGGCAATAATGATGGAACTAGTGCGGGTAATAAGGCGGGAGATCATAAGGGGAATACTACCGCAACTAATACGCCGGTGGAGAAGCTGACAGAAATTCCACTGCCAATTACAAAAGACGGAATGACGATTAATTACTGGCGTGCCAATGATGGTAAGCTTACCGCTTCTTTGGAGAGTTTTGGTGATATGGCCAGCTATAAAAAGAAAGAAGAGTTGACTGGCATCAAAGTGAAGTTTACGCACCCACCACTTGGACAGCAGAAGGATCAGTTCAACCTGTTGATTTCTACGAAAGAGCTTCCAGATGTCATTTATTATAATTGGGCGGATGCGGTTGGTGGGCCGGAGAAATTAATTGAGGATGGCCGAATTATCCGTTTAAATGAGCTGATAGAACAATATGCACCGAATCTTCGCAAAATCATTGAATCCGACCCGGATGTAAAAAAACAAATCACACTGGATGATGGAACGATCTATATGTTCCCTCTTCTGAAGCTGGATGCGCTGAAGCTGAATGCCACTTCAGGGTTGATTATGCGCAAGGATTGGCTCGATAAGCTGGGACTGAAGCCGCCGACCAACATTGAGGAATGGCATACTGTTTTGAAAGCGTTTAAAGAAAAAGATCCTAATGGCAACGGGAAGGCCGATGAGCTGCCGTTCACTGGAAACTGGGGTCCTGGTGACCTGACGAAGCTGCACGATTTCTCACCAGGGTTTGGGGTAATCGGCGGTTTTCAGATGAATGGGGATAAGGTCGAATACGGGCCGATTCAGCCAGGTTATTCAAGCTTCTTGGAAACGATGGCCACATGGTATAAGGAAGGGCTTATTGATCCGGAAATTATGACCAACGATGGCAAAGCCTTTGATTATAAAGTGACGAATAATTTAGCCGGTTCTTATGGCGGTGGTGTCTTTAGCGGTATGGGTAAATTCTTCAACCTGATGCGCGATACCGATCCGAACTTTAATCTTACAGGTGTACCTTGGCCGGTTTCTCCTAGCGGAACAGCTTATGCTACTTTTAATATGAACAATAAAGTATTGACGTATGGTGAAGCAATCACTACCGGAGCGGATAAGGATAAACTGAAGGATATTGTCCAATGGATGGATTTCAATTACAGCCCACAAGGACATGAATTGTTCAACTTCGGAATTGAAGGTGAGAGCTATGTGAAGGAAGGAGAAGGAATAAAATTCACAGATGTCATTACCAACAATTCTAAAGGTTTGACTTACGATCAAGCGTTAGCCTCATATGCGCTTTCGATTATGGATGGACCCATCAATCAGGATAGCCGTTATTTGGATGCTTTATTGTTCGATGAGGGGCAACGAGAGGCTAATGCTTCTTGGATGAAGGCTAGCTCTGATTTGACGCTTCCTCCGTTTCGTTTGAGCGTTGACGAAGCCAGCAAAAGCACTTCCATTATGAGTCAGGTCAACACGTATCTGAATGAAACGATGACAGCAATCATTAATGGCCAGAAACCAATCTCAGAATTTGAAAAAATGGTGGATACGATCAAAGGAATGGGCATTGAAGAAGCTATAAAAATCCATCAGGCTGCGTATGACCGTTACATGGCTAAATAAGCGGATTAAGAAGACTATCCGGGTTATCCATAATGTGGTATACAAGTTATATTACAGTGACAAAGGAGAGCCCGGATGAAAGTTTATCGGAATTTGAGTATTAAAATGAAGGTGTTCCTGATGATTGTTCTGATACTGATTCTGATTATATCCATGGCGTTCGGTTCTTTATATTATGCCTACTCTATTTATGACAAGCAGCTTTATGACAAGTCGTATCGGCTGCTTAATTTGTCTTCGACTACGATTGATATGGAGCTTAAAAAGCTGGAATCCATGACTTTGACGATGATTGCTGATCGGCAAATTCAAGAAGGCCTTAAGGAATTGCGCAAAGATGATTCCGATTTTACTGGATATGTTACACGGCAGATGATTGCTGATCGGTTATGGACGCATATCAGTATGGACGAACGTTACATTCAGTCTGTACATTTGATCGATTCCCAAGGGAAGGTCAGCAGATACGGAGAGACGATTCTGTTCACAGAGGAGAAATCGGCACGAATGACCCGAGAGGCAGAAGCGGGGAATGGTGCTGTACGTTGGTTGTATCCTGACGATTCAGATCCGATGCTGGTCATGGTCCGAGAAGTGAGAGCTTATGATCCAATGACGCTAGATAAGCTGGGCACGCTCTATTTACGCATTAATATAGGGAGGTTAGCCCAAGATTACGCTGGTGTGGCCGCAGAAGACAGCGATATTATTTTGAAAGCAGGTCAGGAACTGGTTTATCCTTATCGGAAAGTGGCGGACGGTGTAACAGCGGTTTTACAGCCTTTAAAATCAGGGGCTGGATACGAAATCAAAGAGATGAATGGAGAAGTTGCCTTTGTATCACAGAAGCAATCTTCCTACTCTGGATGGACTTACTACAACTATGTTTCTTATAATGATATTTTTGAAAAAACCATTTGGCTGAAGAATACAATGATCATTGTATTTGGAATTGCGATTGTGATTATAATTGCGCTAGGGATGAGCTTTGCCCGTAATCTGACACAACCGATTCGCTCGCTGATCAGTCAAATGAAAGAGGTTCAATATGGAGATCTGGACAGTATGGATACTAAGCTGATGGCTCCTCCACTTCAGCAAATGGATGAGGTGGGGTTATTACAACGGACATTTCGTCAGATGATAACACAGATTAACACATTGATCAAAGAGAACTATGCCAACCAGCTGATTATAAAAGAGACAGAATTTAAGGCTTTGCAAGCGCAGATTAATCCTCATTTCCTCTATAACTCACTGGATTCGATCCACTGGTTAGCTAAAAAAAGTGAACATGCACAGATTTCGAGCATGGTTGTCTCGCTTGCTTTTCTTCTTCGGTCATCGATCAGCTTGAAACAAAATGTAATCACAGTCGCGCAAGAGCTAGAAATTGTGAAGCATTATATCACTATTCAGAATTACCGGTTTCAGAAACGTTTGGATTTTCATATGGAGATTCCAGAGGTCTTTAATACTGTCTCTATTCCAAAGCTAACCCTGCAACCGCTGTTGGAGAATGCTATTCAATATGGTGTTGAGACGATGATTGAACCTTGTCAAATTCTATTATATGCTGAACCATTTGATGGCAAGCTAGCGATTGTAGTTGAGGATCGTGGGCCCGGAATGGAAGCAGATTTCCTCAAACGATTACTAAATGGGGAAGTAGAGACTAGAGGCACAGGTATTGGCTTGCTTAACATCCGTGACCGGGTCAGACTTGCCTTCGGTGAGGAATATGGCATTTATGTTGAGAGTACGGTTGGGTTTGGAACAAAAGTCAGTGTTCTTTTGCCGTTCCCGCAGGAGGTGTAGGTGATGCGCAGATTCATACTTAGCTTGGCACTGCTATGCATGATTACAACTCTCGGAAGCTGCGGGCAACAAACGGACCTTCCACCAGAGAATGCAGTAGAAAAAATTAACCTCCGGATTGCCTGGTGGGGAAGTGACTTCCGGAATAACGCTACAATTCAGGTTATCCAAATGTATGAACAACAGAATCCTCTGGTGAAAATTGAATATGATTACAGCGCCTTTAATGAGTATTGGAAAAAGCTTGCACCTAGTGCAGCAGGCAATGTTCTTCCAGACATTATCCAAATGGATATCTCTTACCTTTCGCAATATGGAACTTTGAATTTATTGCAAGACTTGTCACCTTATATTAAGAGCGGACTTATAGATACGAGCAGCATCAGCGACAACAATCTTGCCGGAGGTAAACTAGGCGAGCAGCTATATGGTTTTAATCTAGGGATTAATGCTTTGTACAGTGTGTATGATCCAGAAGTTTTTAAGGAGCAGGGAATTGAGCCTCCAGGGACGGATTGGAGCTGGGAGGATTTTGAGCAGATCGGCGTTACTTTAAAGGAACAGGGGAAAGGAATTTATCTGGGAACTTATCTGACGCCAGAACAGTTTTTTGCTTATTATTTACGGCAGAATGGAGCGTCATTGTTCTCGGAAGATGGAATAACCCTTGGCTATAGCGATGATCGCTTGTTTGTAGAGTATTTCGGACGTATGCAGCGTCTGATGCAGGAAAAACTGATTTTCGAACCTGATATCTGGACGTTAGATGTTAACAAACCGGATCAAGACCCTTTTTACAAAGGGGAAGCATTGCTGGGTTGGGGATATTCTAATCAGTTTATTAGCACTGTTCAGCGTTACGGAAAACCGCTGGCTTTAGCCACCATGCCAGGCCCGCACAATGATCGCGGCTTATTCTTGAAACCAGGGATGTTTTTTTCGATTTCAAAAAGCTCTAAGCAAAAGGAGGAAGCAGCAAAATTCATTAATTTCTTTGTCAATAATCTGGAAGCTAATAAAGTGCTTAAGGGAGAACGTGGCGTCCCGGTGTCCTCAGCTATTAAAGAGCAGATGAAGCCATTTCTAGAGCCAGAGCTTGCACAGGTTTTTGAATATATTGACTGGGTGGAGCAGAATAGCAGTCCGATGGATCCACCGGATCCGGTGGGTGCTTCAGAAGTAACTAGCGTATTACGTCAATTATATGATCTGCTTATGTTCAGCAAAATCACTCCTGAAAAAGCTGCCGAACAGTTCCGCCTTCAAGCCGATGAGATTTTATCTCAGAATATAAAATAAACAAAAAAGGGGAGAAATACTGGATTGAAAGTAAATTTTAGAAAGGGCTGCTATAGCAGTTCTTTCTTTTTTTTGATTCCTAGAAGAGGAAATTCGTAGGGAACCGGAGAATTAACAGTAGATATGAAGGGAGAATGTTAAGTGGCGAACTTAGTAGATCGTAACTTTGCCGGCGGTAGTATAGGTGTTGCTACTTCCCTAATTGAATTAGAGCAGATCAGTAAACAGTATGGACGCCGACCCGTATTGGAGGATGTATCGTTCACTATTGAAAAGGGAACTGTAACTGCTCTGATCGGACGAAACGGATCCGGCAAAAGTACCCTGTTGTCAATCTTAGCTGGACTTGTCCACATTTCCTCAGGAAAGCTGAGTTGTAAGGATCCAAATCTGAGAATTGGTTATGCACCTGAGATGTTTCCAGGGTTGAAGCTGACCCCAGAACAGTACTTACGAAGTATGGGTCAGATTAGCGGCCTTGCGCCAGTCCTGATCGAACAGGAGCTAACAACGTTATTTCAACTTTTTAAACTGGAGCACTTTCGCAAGCAGTCGATGCTAAATTTCTCCAAAGGAATGCTGCAAAAAATTAATTTGATTCAAAGCTTGTTGGGAAGTCCCTCGTTGCTGCTTCTTGATGAACCTATGTCGGGCCTTGATCTCCCCTCAATGAATAAGTTAGCTGATCTTCTCATCGTTTTGAGAAATAAGGGGACTGCTATAGTCTTCTCTGTACATGAACCCCAATGGATTGAATTGCTTGCGGATCAGGTTCATGTGATACATGAAGGGAAAATTGTAAAGTCAATTCAGGGGTCAGAGAAGCTAAACATAAAACCCTCTACATACATACTATTGTCTAATCTGTCGATTCAGAAACTGCAGCAATTGAAGGAAATGGCAGGTTTCATTTCAATAAATACGTTTAAGGATAGTTGTAACATAGAACGTACGGCGTTGACAGTAACAAGTTCAGAATCAGATACTTTTTTGCGGGTTATCTTGGAGTCGGGTGGTTCAATACAATCGGTAGAACCTCGCGGAGGATCGCATGACTTAGAAAAATGGATGAATCCTAGGAGTTGAACAGGGGGTCTTACGTGTATCCGTTTATCGTTTACATGCTGCGAAGTTATACTCGATCTCAGCGTTATTTCGGCCCGTTAGCAGGGATTGTGATTGCAGTCTTGATATTGTATTCTTATAAGCCCAATCCAGTTATGAATAGCTATGCCGCTACAGCAGTAATGCTCTTTATAAGCTGCGCTTGGATGAGTCTTAGTTTTTTGAATCATGAGCACGCTGTTCATCGGCAGATTGCAGTTGTTCACATGCGAAGTGCGGCTAAACATAGTGCAGGTGGTATCTTAACGCTTGCATTTCTAACGCTGCTGCTAGATCTATTGATTGTCCTTTATCCTTGGGTAACGGGTCATTTTGCAGAATCACCCGGGGGATATCGGTTAATTCTCGCGCTCATAGGACATGGATTATTGGGTATGCTTGGTGTGGCTATTGCCCTATTCTTTCAATCTTCTTGGGTTCAAAAAGGCAGTCATGCGACAGGTATGTTGTTAGCTATCGTTATACTATCACTGGGCGGAGCACAAATCAGCGAAAGTTTGCCTGGTATATTTCATTTTTTGATCTGGTTGTTGCCGCCAGTAACTCCTGTAATGGAGGCCATGATGAAAGCTGATACTTTGTCATTAGCGGAGTTGTTAGGTTCCTTTGCACAAGCATTAGTATATATAACACTGCTTATCGGTTTTTATTTGTACAGATCAAGACAGAGGGATTACAACAAAACATAACTTGTATAGATAAAAGGAACAAGGATACAGAAGTGGGGGAAAAGATGAAGGATACATATGTACCTGAGAGTGAACAATCAAAAGAGTTATTCGCCTATTTTGGACTGGCAGTTTATTATGGACAGGCCCTCGAGCAGCAGCTTACCAACTTGCTATTGCTTACTAAGCTATCACAAGGAAAAACGCCAACAGAAGCAGATCTGACAGACCTTTATCAGCGAAAACTCAGCAATTCACTCGGCCAACTCATCAAAGAAATCCAACATCATTTTCCTTTCTCGGAGCAAGAAACCGCTCAGTTGGAGGAAGTATGGAAACAACGTAATTACATCGTTCATGATTACTTTAAAGAGCGTATACAGGAAACCTTTACGCCTGCCGGAAGGGCTAAAATGATTCGGGAGCTGAAACGTTTTAAAAATAAAGCAAGTAGACTTGAAGTTAAACTGCAAGGCTACTGCACAGAAATGTTCACGAAACTTGGATTAGAGGAGGAAAACTTATTGTAATAATCCTTCTAATCCGCAAGCTGTTACAACCTCTGGTCTAAAATGAACCGAAGAAGCTCTAACACAGCGAGAGAGTGCAGTTAAAGCTTCGCCTAATGCCGGAATCATCTCCGGTGTTAGGCTTTCTCCAGGTTCCCACCACCAATTGTTAATATTCAATGTTTGGCTCTTCTTATCCATCACCGGTTCAAATCTGCCAACAAAACGATCATTATATAATATAGGCAGTACATAGTAACCATATTCTCGTTCTATTGCCGGCTTATAGACCTCCCAGCGGTAATGAAATCCGAATAATTGCCGAACCAGCTCACGTTCCCACAACAAATTATCCAGCGGAGCCAAAACGGCCGCAAATGAATCACGTGGTTGAAGCCCAATCTCTTCAGATTCTTGCAGTATCACAGACTCCAAGGTTGGAGCATCTATACTGCGGATATAAAGCGGAACCTTAATCCCCTCGACCCAAACTTTTCTGAGACTATCCTTCTCCAGCAATCTCTGAATCGCCGCCGCACGCTCTTTGCTCTTCAGTCCGGATATGCCCAGCCATCCGTCTCCAGATTTATTCCATAACAAGCCGATACTTCCTATTCTACGTAACACATACCAATCATGAAATTGTTCTTCCGTGACATTTGGATCGGCTGAACTCAGCAGCTCTGAGGGTAACAAACGTTCAGCGAAATCATAATATCGCCGGGTATGTACACGATGGTGGACAACAATCTCTCCCCAAAAGTACATGCTTTCCATTGCAGCTCGTGATAATCTTGTCGGAGCCCAAGCCCAATCTACTTTTTCCTTTCCGTCTAAATCCAGAGAGGAGAGGGGGCCACGCTTCTGAAGCTCTTCACGAACCTGTGCTACAGCGACCATTACAGGCTCATTAGCCTGATGGTGGGAGGCAGCAGCTGTTCTTCTCCGCTTAAAATAAGGCCAATCCTCTGTACAATAAATTGACATGTTCTTGTCCCAGCCATCAACGAGCAGTCTGTCTTCATACAGAAGCTCTTGGACCAGTTTTGGCGTAAATCCCGGAATCCGTGCCTGGAGGACCAGCTCATGATTATGGCCAGCGATATTAAGGGGGTCATATTGGATGCAGCCTACGTGACGAACATAGTCATAAATACTAAGTTTTCCAGAAGGGATAGCTCCAGCAGTTAACTTTTGATGAGATAGCAGAAAAAGCCTGGCTTGTTTCTTAGTCAAATTATAAGTAAGCATCGTTTGCTCCTCCAAGGTTATGTATTAATTTCCATAATACAGAACATCTGTTCTAAGATCAAGCAGGAAAAAACCCTGAATCACAATGAAGTGACTCAGGGTTGTAAATTACATTTTCTCAAGAGAGGGTTGCAAGTTTCCGAGTGCTGGACGGTTGCTTGCGCCAGCGTTATCGTCAGAGCTGTTAGCAGCAGCACCTACTTGCAGCTGGTACATACGGAAGTATCTTCCGCCAAGCGCCATCAGTTCATCATGGCTGCCGCGTTCTACGATCTCTCCGTGATGCAGGACTAGAATCTGATCTGCACTGCGAATCGTGGATAAGCGGTGAGCGATGATGAAAGTGGTGCGTCCTTTTTTGAGAACTTCCAGCGCATCCTGAATGACGCTTTCCGTTTCTGTATCGATGTTGGAGGTAGCTTCATCTAGAATGAGAATAGCTGGGTCAAAGGAGAGAGCTCTCGCAAAAGAAATCAATTGCCGCTGACCCGCAGATAAAGTACTTCCTTTTTCGATGACAGGTTCATCAAATCCTTGTGGAAGATGAGCGAGTAACTTATCCGCACCAACCTCACGCAAAGCACGTTCTACCCGTTCACGGGAAATTCGTTCATCCCCTAGGCTGACGTTCGAAGCAATGGTGCCCGTGAAGAGGTACGGATCCTGCAGCACGATGCCCATGTGATTCCGCAGCCACTGCTTCGGAATATCCGTAACCTTTTGACCGTCAATCGTAATATCGCCTTTTTGTGGATCATAGAACCGGAACAGCAGATTGATGATTGAGCTTTTGCCGGAACCCGTATGACCTACAAGAGCGACAGTTTCACCCGGGCGTGCTTCAAAGGAGATATCGCGCAGGACGTAGTCTTTTTTATAAGCAAAAGATACATTCTTAAATTCCACTTTCCCTTTGTAGCGTGGCATGGAGCCGTCCGTAACATTCTCTCCAGGTTCATCCATAAGCGTAAACACACGTCCTGCAGATACCATAGAAGTATCCAGGTTCGCCAACTGGTTCACCATGCCTGTGATAGGCTGGAACAAACGTCCGAGCACATCGACAAAGGCATACAGAACGCCTAAGGATACAAAGGTTGAACCAGTAATACTGCCATGTCCGAAATACCAAAGCACCATCACAAAAGAGAGACTGCGAAGTGAGTTCACCAGATTGTGGGACGTGAAAGCATTCAGATTTAACATTTTATTCTGATATTTCAAGTAATCATCGTTCAGGTTCTCAAATTCTGCACTAAGCTGCTTCTGACGGCGGAATATCCGGACGATTGACATCCCCTGAATCGATTCATTAATAATGGCGTTAATTTCACTTAGACGTGAGCGAATGATCGTATTGTATTTGGTCGCAATTTTGCGATAGAGCACGATCCATAACACAAGAATAGGTACAATGAACAAACTGATCAGACCCAGACGGACATCAAGTAAGAACAGAGCGATATATACGCCAGTTATATTGATAATACCGGTGCTGAAATTGGAGAGGACGGCAATGAATAGATCCTTAATCGCCTCGGTATCATTTGTAACCCGCGACACTACCTTACCAGCAGGCAAATTGTCAAAAAAATGAACGGGTAGTCGCTGGATATGCGCGTATACATCTGTCCGCAGCTTCCGGATTACCTGATTCGCCGAAGATTGCAGCCAATAGGTTTTTCCGAATTCAGCAAAGATGGAGATTACAAGAAAAATAGCATACATTCCGACCAACTGATAGATTCCAGGAAGCTCGGGTTTGTAAAAAGCGAACAGCTCATCGGCCGACAGCTTAACCGCGGGATAGATAACTTCGTTATCACCACGGGTGATATGCATCTCTCCATCGATGAACTTTCGTTCACCGTCAGGCTGTGTTACAGCTTCGTTAATAAAATAGAAACTTCTCCCTGCTTGAAGAACACGAATTTCTTGGCCTTTAGTTTCACCAGGCTCAAAGCGATCGCCGCGTTTGTATAAATTATTGTTATATTCAGCCGCCTTATCGGGAGACGTAGTGCTGAAATAGGGCTTCTCGATGGCTAGCATGTGATTGTCGATCATGCTTTTGGCTATAAATGGACCTGCCAGCTCTGCCGCTACCCCGATTGAAAGCAGCAGAAGGGCTGCGATAAAGGTTTTCTTTGCGGTCAATGCATATTCCAGCAGGCGTTTGCCTGTACTTTGTGTCAACCGTGACACCTCCTAAAATGTTTTGCGTAGTCGTAGCTCGTTTATTTATGGTTGTAGTTTAATCATTCGATAAGTTATTTTCGACTTGCTGCCGATCATATTGTTCACGGTACCAGCCATTCAAATCCAATAGTTCCTGATGTGTACCTCGCTCAACGATTTGTCCGTTATCCAGTACAACAATCATATCGGCATGTTGGACGGCGGAGAGACGGTGAGTAGAGATTAATGTGGTTTTTCCGGCACGTTCATTCCGGATGTTGTCGATAATCTGAGCTTCCGTACGAGCGTCAACGGCTGATAAGGCATCGTCCAGAATAAGAATATCTGGATTAGCGATAAAAGCTCTGGACAGAGAGACACGTTGCTTTTGTCCACCGGAGAGGGAAACACCACGTTCACCCACCAGAGTATCCAGACCATCGGACAATGTGCCCAGGTCGTTCTGGAAAGCGGCAGCTGTAATGGCTTGCATAATCGTATCGTCATCGGCGTTGTCTAGACCAAACTGAATGTTTTGCCGAACGGATTTGGAGAAAAGGATTTGCTCTTGTGGAACATAACCCATCCAGCTATGCAGCTGATCCAGGGAAATCTGTTGAATAGGCACGCCAGAGATAAGGATTTCTCCATTACCTGTCGGATATTCGCGGAGCAATTGTTTGAGCAGTGTAGATTTCCCGCTTCCTGTACGCCCGACTACACCTAATGTCTGCCCTTGGTTCAGGGTTAGGTTGACATGGGTTAGATTGTCTATCGTCGAAGAAGGATAACGGAAAGTCACATCGTTAAGCTCGATTCGAGTAGGGTGGGGAACTTGAACGGGATGGGCAGCATTTTGAACATCGGGTTTGGAGTTTAACGTCTCGTCGATACGTTCGAGGGAAGCTCCACCACGCTGCATAATGTTGATCAATTCTCCAATAGCGAACATCGGCCATACAATCATACCGAGATACATATTAAAGGAGACTAGATCACCCAGTGTGATCTGATTGCGGAATACAAGGTAAATCCCATAAGTAAGACCAATAATGTAGCTGAGTCCGACACAGAAGCGGATGGTTGGTTCGAAGAAAGCATCGACACGAGCTACGGCCATATTTTTGTTGTAAACATCTTCAGTAATATCCGAGAAACGTTTTTCATCAAGACACTCTTGGACATAAGCACGGATTACGCGCACACCAGAGACAGATTCGAGCACTTGGTCATTCATATCTCCGAATGCATCCTGCGCTAAGCTGTACCGATCATGAATAGCTTTACCATAAAAAATCATAGCTATTGCAATTAGAGGTAATGGTAATACTGCTGCAAGGGTCAGCTTCCAACTGACGAGAAAGCCCATCGCAAACAGCACAACCGTAAGGTAGATTGTAGAATCCACCAGTGTAAGCATCCCGAATCCTACGGTAGCTGAGACGGCTCTGATATCATTGGTTGCCCGGGCCATGAGGTCACCAGTTCTATTTTTTTCGAAGAACGAAGGTGTCATAGTCATAAGATGATTCATAAATCGGGAGCGCAGCAGGCGCTCAACAAGGTTGGAACCTCCGAAAAGTTTGTGCATCCATATGTAGGTAATCCAATAAATAACTAGCAGCAAAATGAAGATCATGCCGATATATTTGGCAAGCGAAGCTGTAGTAATCGAACCGCGTACTATGTCGTCAATGGCATTGCCTAGCAGACGTGGAGGGAGTAATTCAAGAACGCCCACACCTATGAGTAATATGAGTCCAATCAGGTAACGCCTTTTTTCTCGGCGAAAAAACCAGCCGAGATCGCGAAGAACAGAGAACAAGTAAATCCCTTCCTTTCAGGTTGTAATGATTGCTTGTGATGCTGATAAAAGCGCAAGTGATTATCTCTTCAGCAAACAAAAAAGGCATATCATCCGAAAACGGACGATATGCCTGTAATTTACAGCTATCATGCGCACGGTGCGTTACAGCACCAAGCATGTGAGAGACCTTCAAGAACTAAAGTTATACGGTCCATAAGACTCGCAAAAACTTCAGGATGGCTTAATCACTTGGGCTGCTTCGGTATTCGGTTGAGTAAAAATTCCAACAATAGTAAAATAATATGGCTGTAACTTCGTAAACACCGCGCTCACCCCTTTCATTAATTTGGTAATAACTAGAAGACGTTTAGTTATGTTCAGAGTTTATCATCCGGTTCGCGAATTTGTCAAACTTAATTTTAAATGGATTGGGAAATCATTAATTGCATAAAGTTGTTTGAATATCGACTTATTTTCGTTATGATTAGAATATACAAAGGAGCTGAGAGAAATGAACATGGAAATTAGTCAAGCAGCGGCAGCTTGGTTTAAGAGAGAATTGGACCTTAAGAATGGAGACTATATTCGTTTATTTCCCCGTTATAGCTCGGGAGGTGGACTTCACCCCGGTTTTTCGCTGGGCATTGCTACAGAAGCACCTGGGCGTCCAGCTATTCAGGTCAAACAGGATGATATTGTGTTCTACATGGAGGAGCAGGACTTGTGGTATATGGAAGGTTATGACCTATCTATCGTATACTCTGAGTCAGAGGATGACATTGAATATAAGTACGAACCAAAGCCGGTATCCGGCGAAGTGCAGGTATAGTTGTCTTAATGATTGTTTATTTTAATCAGGAAAAGCCCTTGCCAAAAGGCAGGGGCTTTTCAAATGCTGTCTTTAAAATGAGGGTATTCCAGTTGGAGATACATAGGTGTTATCAGTGCAAATTGCGTGAGGTTTCTTCCTCCAGAGCGAAGTCGAAGTCGTCAATATCGTACACCTGAACTGGAACTCCACCCTCGATGATCCGTTGAATCAATTCAAATTGATCCGTTAGGATAGGTACTTTCTCACGTTGTGAGGACAGCAGAAGCTCTGTTTCGATGGGATCGAACATCTCACCGTAGGCAGCGGTATCCATACTGTTAATGATGGTGATTTTGGATTGCCCGCCAAGGAGAATACCTGAGCTTTTCGCCCAAGGCACAGCTAAACAGCGGTTGATCTTCTTCGCGTTGAGCGGTTCTTCAAAATAAGCAATGAGCTCACTTATCTTCAACTTAACATGCTTGTCGTCGTCCGGACGGTTCATCAACGGATCATCGCTGTCTCGCAGTTCGTATAGTTCCATCACGGTAGTATAAGGCACTATATATTCTACAGGGCTGCTCGATACGAGAAGCTGGCCGTAAATCGCCATCATGACGGCTTCCGTCACAAATTGTCTAGACATCGTTATCCTCCTGAAGTTCGGTACTGCAATTGTACTTATGATCTAAAATTATAAAAACACTGTAGAGAGCAAAAGTCAACTGTACTTAGCAACTCACTAAAGAGAAGGGACAGAATATTCCTGTGAAGCAATGGAAATCATATTTTACTTTTGTACGACCTTATATGAAATTGATTGTGTTTACGCTGTTTATCGGCATGATCAAATTCAGTATTCCGCTAACACTGCCAATGATTCTGAAATACGTGGTCGATGACCTCCTAATGAACCCGAGCATGGGGATTGAGGAACGGGTATCACATTTGATGCTTATTTTGGGTGGTGCCTTAATTTTATTTGTTATCGTAAGAGGGCCCGTAGAGTATTATCGCCAATACTTTGCTCAGCTTATCACAAGTAAAGTGTTGTTCGATATGCGAAATAAGCTTTACAGTCATTTACAGCGGCTGTCGCTGCGGTATTATCAGAATACCAAGGTGGGAGAAGCCATCTCCAGATTTATTAACGATGTTGAGCAGACCAAAAATTTGGTCGAAGTCGGCATGATGAATGTATGGCTCGACACGTTCACACTAGTTTTTGCTTTGGGATTTATGTTTTATTTAAATCCGGTGCTGGCGCTCGTGTCTATCTCGGTATTACCTTTTTACGCAATTGCAGTTAACAAATTGTATAAGCGGCTTAAGCTGTTAACGAAAGATCGTTCCCAAGCTCTGGCTGGCATTCAAGGTTATCTCCATGAACGGATTCAAGGGATATCAATCATCCGCAGCTTTACGATGGAAAAAGTGGATCAGAAGCAGTTTGAGGACATCAACGGTAACTTTCTTAAAAAAGCGATGGCGCAAACCCGCTGGAATGCTATGACCTTCGCAATTATTAATACATTAACGGATATAGCACCTCTTTTGGTCATCGGATATGGTGGTTATCAGGTCATTCATGGCAATTTGACAGTAGGTACCTTTGTAGCTTTCTTTGGCTATCTGGACCGGATGTATTCCCCGCTGCGGAGATTGATTAATTCCTCGACGGTGCTTACGCAAGCCTCTGCTTCTCTTGAACGGGTGCTTGAGCTGCTGAATGAGCCTTATGATATTGTAGACAAGCCGGGAGCAAAAGTGCTAAAGGATTCACGTGGTGAGATTGCTTTTGAGAATGTATGGTTTAAATATAACGAAGAGAATGATTGGGTCTTAAAAGATATTAATCTGAGTATTCAGCCCGGACAGACCATTGCGTTCGTCGGAATGAGCGGTGGAGGAAAGTCCTCCCTTATAAGCTTGATCCCGAGATTCTATGACATCAGTAAAGGCAGCCTCCAAATGGATGGTTATGATATACAGGAATTAACACAGGAAAGCTTGCGTAGGTCTGTCGGCATGGTCCTGCAAGATAATTTCTTATTCAGCGGATCTGTGCGTGAGAATATTTTGTTCGGTAATCCTAATGCCACGGAAGAAGAAGTCATTTCAGCAGCAAAAGCTGCCAATGCGCATGATTTTATTGAGCAGCTGCCACTGGGTTATGAGACAGAAGTGGGAGAACGTGGTGTTAAGCTATCCGGAGGACAGAAGCAGCGGGTTGCTATCGCAAGGGTATTTCTCAAGGATCCGAAGGTTCTTATATTAGACGAAGCTACTTCGGCGCTGGATCTGGAATCGGAGCATTTAATTCAACAAGCGCTGCAGTCTCTTTCTTCGGAACGTACTACACTAATTGTAGCGCATAGACTATCAACGATTACACATGCGGATCAGATTGTCGTACTTGAGAATGGTGAAATTACTGAACGGGGTACGCATGAACAGCTGATGGCGATAGAGGGTAGTTATGCGCGATTATTTAACGTACAGCATTTAGACGCTTAATATTTTTTTGGGAAAATACTTGAACACCTTAGTGGTCCTCTCGAAAGAGAAGGCCACTTTTTTTGAATTCCAATCAGGGTGGCGGCACACAGTAACTTATACTATGGCAAAAATTCTAAACGGAATCTGAGTCTTTTCGGAGATCATGTGCGTCTAAAGCTTATAAACATCATGAAAGGAAGTGAGGAACGTGAATAAAACCACGCTTGAGGAAAAGGCGATAGCAGGTGATGAAGACAGCTTTACTGCGCTTATTGACGGCATGCAGGAGCGTTTATACCGAATGGCCTACTCCTATGTGCGGAATCAAGAGGATGCGCTGGAGATTGTGCAGGAGACCGTCTTCAAAGCCTATATCTCCATTCATAAATTGAAGCAACCGCAATATTTTAAAACTTGGCTCACCAAGATCGCTGTCAACTGTGCGCTGGACTTTATCCGTAAATCTAAAAAAATCGTGTATATAGATCAAGAGCTGGGAGGCAGCTATGCTCCGAAATCTAGGGAAGAAGTTATGGACTTGCATGAAGCGCTCAGCGGCCTTGATGAAAAATCAAGAATGGTGATTGTGATGAGATATTTGGAGGACTTGCCCATAAAGGAAATTGCAGAGGTTCTCGATATGCCCCTGAGCAGCGTCAAAACCGTTATTTATAGAGGTTTGGAAAAATTAAAAATAAGTATGGAGGAGAGTGAGTACTTTGGATAAGCAACTAGAACGTCTACAGCAAGCCTATAATGAGATTGAAATTCCTAAAGAACTATCATTCGCTTCTCGTAAAGGAATTGAAAGAGGGAAAATCTATAAACAAAAAAATAGTTCTTCAAAACGTGCCTTGAAATGGACAGGATCAGTAGCTGCGGCTGTATTGATTTCTTTTACGGTGGGTGTAAATACGGTTCCTGCTTTTGCGAGTAGTATGGATCAAATACCGGTTCTAGGTAAGCTGGTCAGTGTTCTGCAATTTACGGAAGGAAGTGCAGGCGGTGGAACCATTCAGGATGGAGTAGATGTGAATTTTATTTCGGTGAAACAACTGAAGAATAGTGATCAATTGATTTTGAATTTTGCAAATCCGGATGAAACACAACAGTTAGCAAGCTCATATAACGTAAAGTTTACGGAAAATCCGGCAACAATGACGATTACAGTAAGTGGGGCCAGAAAATTCTCAGCAGTCAAAGATCTGGAGACATTAAAACAAAGCCGATATGTTCAGGATGCTTATCCACTAATTACACTAGATGATTCGGCTATTCGGTTCAATGTCACGCTTACGGACTCGGTTGCTTATGAGGTAAAGGAATATAAAGAGCCAGCACAGGTAGTGATTACGTTAAAAGAGAAAGGAGACGAAGCAAAAGAGGGCTCTGTATATTCGTTAAGAACGGTCTCACAGCCTTCTGGTGAGGCGCTGGGTATGGCTGAAGAAATGTTATATGGGTTAGAGGATGTGCGGATGTTAAAGGATGAGAAAGGCTTATATCTCGTGGAAGCAGGATATTTTAATACAGAAGAAGAGGCTTTGAAGCAGTTGCAGAAAATTAAGACAGAGTATGGCGTTGAAGATTTATTAGTCGTTGAAAAAAGAGCGGTGCAGCAAATTCCGCAGTCCATTTCTCAGGTGGAGGAATAGAGAGAAAGATGGTTGTATAAAAGGCACAATAAAAAAGACCGCCAAAAGCGGTCTTTTTTATGTGCTGTTCTATTACATTTTGCCGATCATAAGTGATAAAATGCCGGCTGCGATCAGCGGACCGACCGGAACGCCTTTAAATAACGCAACCCCGATCACCGTGCCAATCAGCAGACCTGCAACAACTGTGGGTTGGTTGGTCATGAGCGTAGCACCGCGGCCTCCAAGAAAAGCGACAAGAATGCCGATAGCGATAGCAAGCAAGGACTTCCAGTGCAAGAAGGATTGACCGACTGTCTGCAGTGATATTTTGCCGCTGGCTAATGGGGTCATGACCCCGATGGTCAGGATGATAATCCCGATGGTTAAACCGTATTTTTCTAGCCAAGGAAAAGTTTGCTGTAAGCCAAGTACTCTTAGCAATAATAGGACGACCATTGCTATTGTTACAGGGGAATTGCTGCTGATAATTCCGAGCGCTGCAAGTCCAAGCAAAAGCAAAGAGGTCATGTCCATATTAATGTTTCAACTCCTTAGGATTAGAACTTTCTTTTGACACAATGTGATCTGCAATAAGCTTACCATGCCCTCTTCCGGTCTCAATAAACACTTCGTTAGCATTGCGGCCGGAGGCGATTACTCCAGCAACATACAACCCTGGAACATTACTTTCCATGGTAGAGGTGTTAAAAGCAGGCTTATCCATGTCGTCGTCCATGATCACACCTGCTGAAGTGAGGAGGGTACGGCTAGGACGGAAGCCAGTCAAGGCAAGAACGAAATCATTATCCAATGCTTTCTTGTCCCCCTTATGATCCGTAACAATTACTGAGCTTGCAGTAATTTCAGTGACACGCGAGCCTAAGTGCAGAGTGATTTTCCCTTTTTGCACCATGCCTTCAAAGATTGGCCGAACCCAAGGTTTAATATTCTCTGAGATGCTTTCACCACGATATACCATATCTACCGTAGCTCCTACACGCATAAGCTCCAGCGCTGCATCTACTGCGGAATTACTGCCGCCAATTACAGTTACCTTCATTCCCGTGTAAGGATGGGCTTCACCGAAATAATGAGTAACTTTAGGTAGTTCTTCACCTGGAATGCCAATCATATTCGGCTGATCAAAATAACCTGTTGCTATAACTACATTTGCAGTGATACGTTTCTGATGCTCACCACGCATATTTGACGTATGTACGGCAAAGGTTCCATCTTCAAGCGGTTCAATGGATAATGCTTCTTCATAAGCGGCGATCTCTAGACCATATTGCTCGGCGGCTCGGCGATAATAGACAAGCGCTTCATGACGGAAAGGCTTGTCGTTGGTCGAAGTGAAAGGAACATCCCCGATTTCTAATAACTGAGCCGTACTGAAAAATTGCATATTTGTTGGATACAAATAAATGGAGTGCACAATAAAGCTTTTTTCAATGATAAGGCTGGACAGGCCTTGGCGTTGGCATTCAATAGCTGCCGAGAGGCCGCAAGGACCTGCACCGATAATAATGACATCTTTCATAAAGCGGGTTACCTCCTGATTGTTACTATCTTTTCTTTAAATCCTACCCTAAATTCATGAATTTTTCCATAAGAGCAGATTGAGTATAATAACCATTGCAAGAACAACGTTGATTATTATATAATTAGATATATATCTAATGTATCAATGTATTGTGAAATTCTAGGAGCGTGAACCCAGTGCAGTTGGAGAAAATCGTGAGTTATCATAAAGCTTTAGCTGATCCAACGCGTCTTCGCTTATTGTTGCTTCTGTCCCAAGGAGAAATGCACGGGCAAGCGCTGGCTGAGAAGTTGAATTTATCGCAGCCTACAGTCACTCATCATGCGGCTAAATTACGTGAAGCGGCTCTAATAAAGGAAAGACGCGACAAAAATACAGTTTACTTTAAGTTGAATCCGGAGTTTATCAATAATGGGGCTGAAGCTTCACTGCAATTTATTTTTTCGAAAGGAGCTGAGAATATGGAAGAGCAATTGCCTGAGAATAGTCTTCAGGATACTGTAATTCGTAATTTTTTCTCTAAAGATGGCCGGCTGCGGCAAATTCCCGCACAATACAAGAAGAAATTGATAGCGCTTCAATACATGGTTGAGAAGCTGGAGCCAGGTGTTGTTTATACGGAAAAGGAAATCAATGAGTTTATTAAGCAGTTTCATGAAGATTTTGCCACTATTCGTCGTGAATTCATCATGCATCAGTTTATGTATCGTGAGAAGGACAAGTATGAACTAAATCCTCGAGAAGTATGGACTCGGTGGGAATATGTCAAATAATGATCTTTTAAATATTAACATTCTGTGTCGATTTGAAATGTACTGATTAATTATTCGAATTTCGAATAAAATGGAATTGTAAGCGTTATCTGAGACATATTTAGAAAGGAGACTTTCGTTATGTTATTTAAACGCACAAAAAAGCAACCCAAATCAGATCATGTAACCGTCACATTACCTCAAGTGAAACAGGCGATTCGAAAGTTCGAAGAAGATATGCCTGGACCTATTAATAGAACAGCATTAATCTTAGAGGACAAAAGAATCGATATGAGTCGTCTGAAACGTTATTTGGGTGGAATACCCGAACGGAATTTCTATATGTCTCGAGAGACCTATGAAATTTTCGAGGAAGAAGACAAGTTAGTACCGTATTATCTGGATTTAGTTCAGGCTGCTGTAGACAGTTATATTAGTGATACAGGCAAGCTACCGCTGCTTGAAGACACCTGGTTGCCAGAGGTTCATTATCGGTTGTTATCTACAGAAAGTTATCTAAAAGAAACACCTCCTTTTCCGCTGTATATTACGGATGAAGAAATGATGCTGACCCATCGGGCAGAGCATTTCGAGTAAAGGAATGACGCAGATATGAATCTTCACAAAGACTGTTCAGTAAAAGGGAAGCCACAAATCCTTTTTGTTGAATAGTCTTTTCTTTGTCTCTAAAGGCATAGTACAATTACATTCTGTAGGTTAGGTTTGAAAATTAACAGCATGTAAGGGGAATTGCTTGATGAAGGAAGTACAGGCTATTTTATTTGATCTGGACAATACTTTAATGGATCGCGACTATACATTTCGCAGCTTTAGCACTCAGTTCGTGCAGGATTTTCTTGGGCATCTTGAACCTGCGGAAGCGCAGGCCGTGATCGAGGATATGATCCACAGAGACGCTGATGGCTACCGTGATAAAGACGGATTTTTCTTAGAACTTAGTGAGATCCTGCCTTGGGAAAAGCCTGTGACGGCTGAACATATCCGAGCGTATTATGATGCGAGCTACATCAATCATGGTGCAGCCATGGAGCATGCTTTGGAGGTTCTGGAGTATTGCGTGGAGCGTGGATATACTTTGGGGCTGGTCACCAACGGTAAAAAAGAAATCCAGAACACCAAAATTGATATTCTCGGCCTGCGAGAGTACTTCAAGGCTATAGTTATATCTGGAGAAGTTGGCATTGCGAAGCCTGATCCTGCGATTTATCAATTAGCTTTAGACAGGCTGGGTGCCTCTGCGGATCAAACCTTGTTTATAGGGGATCATCCGGTAAATGATATCTGGGGGGCAGGTAAGGCTGGCCTTGAAGGGATATGGCTGCAAAGGAAACATCCTTGGGATGATCAGCTGGACATCCAACCTTGGAAAATGATCCGTGAGCTGAAAGAATTAAAGGCTATTTTGTAATCTGGAAAATTTGGGGTTGACATTTTACTGCTGCACCAATTATGATAACAGCATCTTAAATTTCGGAAGGAGACGATGTTTTATGACAGTTTTAAATGTAATGAACTCAACTGTTGTGGATACGTGTCTTCCGGGAACAGCTGCTGCCGAATAATTGATTCGGGCAGTTTAGCAGGTAAGCTCAATTACGCTTATTAGAGCCACCGGGAACCGTATAGGGTCCGGTGGCTTTTTTGCGTGTGTAGAAAGATTGGATTTGGTGTAATAAATCCACATGTCTATATACCGCCGCCGGAGTCTTTATTTCCGGCGGCTTTTTGTGTTCTCGGAAAACGCCAAGGGGCAAGAAAAAACATAAACATATCTTTTAGGAGGAAATGAATGAATAGCATAAAGCAATATGGTTGGAATGAAAACTGGAGTACAAAATGGAATGAAAAGTGGAGTCATGCAGAGGATAAACAATTTATTCCCGGGAGAATCGTTGGTGACTTTGGCAGTAAGTACAAGGTGTTAACTGATGTAGGAGAGACGTGGGGAGAGCTTGCCGGGAAGCTGAGACACACATTTGTAGCCTCGGGTGATTTTCCTGCCATTGGAGACTGGGTAGCATTGGCGATGCAAGATGGCGGCGAGCATGGAATCATACATGGCGTATTGCCTCGGCAGAGTGTGATCTCACGCAAGGTCGCAGGAAATACACAAGATGAGCAAATTGTTGCCTCCAATGTAGACACATTATTTCTGGTCAGCGCGTTGAATGATGACTTTAATGTTCGCCGGATGGAGAGATATCTGATCATGGCTTGGAATAGTGGGGCAAATCCAGTTATTCTACTCACTAAAGCGGATCTTTGTCATGATGCAGACAGTAAAATCGCTGAAATGGAGAGCGCGGCTCCCGGAGTATCAGTACATGCTGTTAGTGCAATACAAGATGAAGGACGCGAGAAGCTGCTGCCTTACATTGGTGAGGGTCAAACAGTAGCTCTTACGGGCTCTTCCGGTTGTGGGAAGTCGACAATGGTCAACTGGCTATGCGGGAAGAACCTTCAGATTACGCAGGATGTTAGAGAAGGGGATAGCCGCGGACGTCATACTACTACCCACCGTGAACTGTTTGTTTTGCCGGATGGGGGGATTATCGTAGATACACCGGGGATGCGGGAGCTGCAGCTCTGGGAAGATGAAGGTGGTCTTGATCTAGCGTTTAGTGATATCAGCGGTCTAGCTTCTAAGTGCCGGTTTAGTAACTGTAGACATGAACGCGAAGAGGGCTGTGCTGTACTGGAAGCAGTCCAAACAGGTGAACTGGAAGAGAAGAGACTATTCAACTACCGAAAAACACAACGAGAAGTATTGTACCAAAATAATAAAGAAGCCAAGCTTAAGAGAAAAAGCGCAGCTTCCACTAAAGTGAGTTCATCCAGAACCAGAGGATACGGATGGCGTAAAGAGCTGGATGAATATTAAAAAGAATTGATATAACGGCATAGACATTGAAAAAGGGCGCCCATTAGCTTTTGACAGCTAAGGGGCGCCCTTCATTATTGAATTGAATCTAAACGGTTATGGTTTAGAAGGATGCAGCAGTTTCCTTAGCCAGTTGCAATCCGTTTTCAATGATTTCAGCGGATTGTGCTGGAAGTTGGTTGTGGCCTTCGATGATTACTTGTGTAATATCTTTAATTCCCCACAGGTTAAGGTTACCAACGATGAAGTTTACTGCCATTTCAGCACTTGCAGCAGGACCTTCAGAGTAGATACCGCCTCTTGCATTCAGAACGATTGCTTTTTTACCTGTCAAAAGACCAACTGGACCTTCAGCAGTGTAAGAGAATGTTTTACCAGCTTGGCAAAGGTAATCTACATAAGTGTGCAATACAGCAGGTACAGTCATGTTCCACAGTGGGAAACCGAATACTACCTTATCTGCAGCGATGAACTGATTAAGATATTTATTAACGATAGCGGCACCAGCTGCTTCCTCAGGTGTTGCTTCGTATCCTTGAGCGGCTTTATACATACCAGTGATCAGGGTATTGTCGTAGTATGGAAGTTGCTCTGCGAACAGATCAAGCTCAGTGATTTCATCTTTTGGGTGGTTGAGTTTGTAGCTCTCCAAGAATTCATTGTACAGCTTAACACTTACGGATTGTTCTGCTGGACGGTTGTTTGCTTTAATAAATAGAACTTTAGACATTATGATTTCTCCCTTGCATGTGTGTATTTAATATTAACTATATTTAATATAGCATATAATCTTTTGTTTGTAAATTATTTTTTTGTTCTTGAAATTTGTTTGCGCTTAAGGAGTTTGAAAAAATGAAAACAAGGTTAATAGGTGATACAAGAGAACAGGAAATAATTTCCTGTCTCTATAAGTTCCAGAATGATCTAAAAGGAGCGATTGACATGTCCATCGATCGGTTTATCATTAAAAAATTGGACAGCTGTCACGAAGAGCATACGCGTCAGAATTTAGTGAAGCTATTTAGACTTCGAATCCAGAAAGCTGAAAAAGCAGAGCAGAAGAATTACAAGATCAGCTGATAATTGCTTAGCTCTTCCTAATAGTCGATTTTTCGCTGAATGAGACAGAGTCCTTGGGTTAAAAAAGTCCGTAAATATAGCAGAGCAGTGATCCTCTCGTTAAGGGGGGATCACTGCTCTGCGTTTTTTAGTCCTGGCAGATTGCTTCAGCATAAAGGGGCAGCAAATGAAAGCCAACCTACGACAAACGTCACTTTTGGCAGGTGACATAGTAGGGTCAGGCCACCTGATACATCTAATCTGCTAACCAATGCAAAGTCATTTGTTGAGTTACATACCAAGTCAACTGCTAAGTTACACACTGAGTCAGTCACACGCCAAGTTAACGGCTAAGTTACTAACTGAGTCACATAACTAGTAACGTGTAGGTTACTAACTGAGTCACACATTAAGTCAACCGCTAAACGACTTACTAAGCCACACAACAAATCTCCCGCTGAGTTACCCACTGAGTCACACACCAAGTTAACGGCTAAGTCACCTCACTGACTAACACAACTAATCACCCGCCGAGTAACTCACTGAGCTACACACCAAGTAACACCAAGTCACCCGCTGATTAACTAACCGAGCTACACACCAAGTAACACCAAGTCACCCGCTGATTAACTCACTGAGCTACACACCAAGTTAACGGCTAAGTCAGACAACAAATCACTCGCTAAGTGACCTTCCAAGTATCCTCAGCGGCCAACGGACTCAGATGACGCTATATACGAATTTTTAGTCATTAGAGCAAAGTTTCGGACTCCAGCGCAGCTATTCAGCTTTTTGAGGTCGATAATTAGTGTTTTTCGCGCCAATAGTGACTCTGGGGTCCGATAGGATTCCAAATGAGCCCAAAAGTTGCGATTAAGGTCATCTGAGTCCGAAAGCAGTGGCTATGAGTTCAAAAGTAGCGACTAAAACTACAACAGTAGCAACTATGTACACGATAATAGCAATTAAAGCAAACTGAGTTTCGAATTTAGATTACTGCGGACTCAGATGACGCTATATGCGAATTTATGAGCATTAGAGCAGAGTTTCGGACTCCAGCGCAGCTATTCAGCTTTTTGAGGTCGATAATTAGTGCTTTTCGCGCCAATAGCGACTCTGGGGTCCGATAGGATTCCAAATGAGCCCAAAAGTTACGATTAAGGTCATCTGAGTCCGAAAGCATCCAACTATGAGTCCGAAAGCAGTGGCTATGAGTTCAAAAGCAGCGACTAAAGCTACAACAGTAGTAACTATGTACACGATAGTAACAACTATGTACGCGACAGTAGCAACTATGTACACGACAATAGCAACTAAAGCAAACTGAGTTTCGAATTTAGATTACCGCGGACTCAGATGACGCTATGTGCGAATTTATGAGCATTAGAGCAGAGTTTCGGACTCCAGCGCAGCTATTTAGCTTTTTGAGGTAGATAATTAGTGTTTTTCGAGCCAATAGTGACCCTGGGGTCCGTTAGAATTCCAAATGAGCCCAAAAGTTACGATTAAGGTCATCTGAGTCCGATAGCAGCCGGCTATGGGGATGGCCGGCAAGCAGAAATCCAACAGTGCCATGAAATAGCACAAATCAGTACAAAGTGGCATCAAGCAGAACTAAGTAGAACCAAGCAGAACCAAGCAGAACCAAGCAGAACCAGCGAACCAAGGTCCCTGACTTTGAGAGTTGAAGCTATGTATGCGCAAATAGTATCTAAATCAAACGGAGTGTCATTTTGGATCAAGTTTAGCTTCAAAAAGACAACGAGTCCAAGCAGCACCTCTTGGCTACTTAGGACGTTCCTTATTAGAAAGCTGAGGACAGCAATGTTGTGACAAAAAAACTACCCCTCCATTAATAGAGGGATAGCGCCAATGAATCATTTTCACTGTAACTGTGCAATATAGCTTCAGAGCCTTTAATTTCGATACTAATCAGAGAATTGAGGCATTTCTGGAGGGCACTTTTGCCCTTTTGAATTTTGAGCTCCAGCGTACTGTTAAGTAATCTAAGTACTTTTTGAGTGGGCTGTTTATTTTCTGTTGTGAAATACACAGGTACAAGTTTGTTCTGAAATGTGATGAGCATTCTCATTTTGAAATCACCTCGCTACAAGTATTTCATGTTAATGATCATACCCCTTGTTTCTTAATTTTACCTTAAAATTAGCTTATGATAACATAAAGATTGCTAGTTTAATATACATTTATATGTAATACAGGAAGGATACAATAATGTGAATGAGAAAGAACGAACGGATTTAACGGATTTAACGGAATTTTTATTTCCAGATCGGGTAACCGACCAAGTAGTTTTAAATGAATTGTTAAATACTGCGTCTACAGCAGAAAGGATAGGTAGATTCAAATATAGAGAGAAGGAGAAAACTAAAGATCTGTGTTTACAAATACATAAGGATAAAATACTAGCCTACTGCAATAATACACCGGACTCTCCTCCGTGTGTGCTGAAGAACAGAGAGGAAACAGAGAGCTTTTGTCTCGAGTTGTTCGAATGTGAGAGAGCGATGGAGCCCTTTGCTCATGGGATTCCGGCGTTACTAATGTCAAAAAAAAGGTTCGAGGAGCTGAAAAAAGGCTCTGATTCCTCTACGGTTCACAGACTCTCAGAGTGTTTAGCTGCAGAGACAGGAGATGATGTCCATTCCAACCATCTTGCACGAGTGATGAAATGCTTCGACGCAGAGGGAGAATTGCGACTCTGTATTTCTAGTGAAAATGGCTGGAAGTTTCAGTATGCTAGCTTCATAAGTGATCATTCAAGTGGCTGGTTGCTGCGAATGAGCAGCGATCCTTCCCAAGACTGGATTGTAGCTCTTCCTATATCGAAAGCACAATTATGTGGTTCTGTGGCAGAGTGGGTGTTTCATTCCTCCTCTTTTCCTAGTCCACAATAACCGTTGAATAGGGAGGAAGAGTAAGCTGATCTGAATTTAAGGTCACTTTGTCAGCAGTTGTCTTTTGGATCTTGGTGTAAGAGATACCCTCAACATTTGGATGAAGCGTAATGATTTGTTCATCTCCAGTTAGGTTATGAACAACGAGGACTTGATCCTCTGTTGTTATACGTTCGTAGGCCATTACCCCTGCATTGCCAGAAGTGTAGTCTCGAATTCCGCCATCACGGAGCGCAGGGACTTCGTTTCTTAACGCAATGAGTTCGCGGTATCTTTTAAGCAGTGAGCTGCTGTCGTTAGTCTGGCTTTCGACATTAATGCTAACATCATCAGCGTTATTGCTGCCGACCTCCCAAGTAGTCTGCCCCTCACCCTGATCCGCTGTCATCCATCTCATGGGCTCACGAATTCCTTCATCTGGTTTTACACCAAGCATTCCTATTTCTTCACCATAATAAATAAAAGGATTTCCAGGCAAGGTTAACAGCAGGGCTGCTGCCATTTTTGCATGATCCAGATTGCTGTCTAATTGACTCATGACTCTGTTTTGATCATGATTTGTCAAAAAAATTGCATCGGTAAAATGGCTATCAGATATTTTGGAGTACAAATTATACGTACGTTCCAGCGTAAAGGCAGTCCCGCTGTCTTTTTCAGTTTTCACGGAATTAATAAGGGTCTCAGCTAACCCGAAGTTAAAACTAGAGTCGAAGGCTTGATCCAAATAAGCCCCTACGGTGACTGCAGAATTCTCCCATACTTCGCCGACAATATAAGCTTGAGGATTCACTTCATTCATCGCTTTGCGGAAATCCTGCCACCAAGATACATTTTTATTGGTTGTGGCTTGGCTTTTGTCGCTTAGAAGGTCTTCGTAAATATGTTTAGCAGCGTCTAAACGGAATCCATCAACCCCTTGTTCCAGCCAAAACTTGCCGATATCTTTCATTTCATTACGAACTTCCGTATGATCAAAATTTAGATCAGGCATGCCTTCCCAAAAGCCACCTAGATAATGACTACCCAGTAAAGAGTGCCATGCACTGCCACTACCAGCGGCACTAGCTCCATTGGCAGGGCGTCCTTGATCTTCGGCCCATATGTACCAGTCGCGATATTTGCTGTCTTTATTTTTAGCGGAATCTACGAACCAAGGATGTTCTTTGGAGGTGTGATTCACGACCAAATCCATAATTACTTTAATCCCACGTTTATGGGCCTCCGTAACGAGCTCTTGTAAATCCTCAATCGTCCCATAATCTGGATTGATTGCACGATAATCCGTCACATCGTAACCATGATAGCTTGGTGAAGGATTAATAGGCATAAGCCAAATCCCACCGATCTCCAGATCGTCTGTGGTGTCAGGATTTCCGTCATTTAAGTAATCTAATTTCTTGGTAATCCCTTTGAGGTCACCGATGCCATCCCCGTCAGAGTCATAGAATGAACGAACAAAAATCTCATAATAAACCGTTGAGGGCTGTTCGTCAGTGGTAATGGTTTTTGCAGCGGGAGGTGTTGTAGTATTCTGAGCTGTATTTGCTTGTGGCGATGGAGAAGGGGAGGCAGAGGAAGGAATATTGTTATTATTTCCTGAACAACCGGATAGCAGAACGGCAGTTAAGCTAAGAGTCAAAAGTCCGTTTATTGTGTGTTTTTTGGCGATAGATGTTGCTCGTTTATCCATATAAAATAACCCCTTCTGCTGCAATTTTCCTATAAAGGAAATGGTAAGCGCTTTAATTCTTATAGTACTGTAATCAAATCCTCAGGTAAAACGTTTGCACAGATATAAAAACAGCAAATCCAGTGATATTTATCCATAAAATCAAAAAAAACCGCTAATATCATGGATATTCTTTTAATTCCCCACGATATTCGGGATTTTAACCTTTCAGTAGGCATGTGCATATGCTTTAAGCAAGGGCGAAGGACCCGGTAAGAAAGGAGAATGAAGAATGAAGATTCGGAAAAAGCTGTCATTGTCGCTCATGATCATTACTTTATGCTTTTCAGTACTTGCCGGTTGCGGCGGAAAGTCAGAGACGGTAAAGGTGAAGATTGGGGAGGTTACCCGCTCTGTCTTTTATGCACCCGAGTATGTTGCCTTGACTCAAGGTTTCTTCAAAGATGAAGGGCTGGATGTAGAACTGCAGACGATTCCCGGTGGCGATAAAACGATGACTGCATTGCTCTCAGGAGCTATTGATGTGGCGTTGGTTGGTTCAGAAACCTCCATTTACGTGTATCAGCAGGGCTCGGATGATCCGGTCATTAATTTTGCACAGCTGACTCAAAGGGATGGAACATTCCTGTTCGCCCGGAAGGCTGATGGAGATTTTAATTGGGATAAAGTGAAGGGCTCTACCTTCCTTGGTCAAAGAAAAGGCGGAATGCCACAAATGGCAGGCGCGTTTACTTTATCTAAAAAGGGAATTGATCCTGCGAAGGATATTACCTTGATCCAAAATATCGATTTTGCTAATATTGCCGGTGCATTTGCTTCAGGTACTGGGGATTATGTGCAGCTGTTTGAGCCGCAGGCCTCTATCTTCGAACGAGAAGACCGGGGAGCTGTAGTGGCATCGTTTGGGGTGGAGAGCGGTTATTTACCTTATACGGTATTCATGTCAAAAAACAGCTACATTAGCAAAAATGGAGACACCATGCAAAAGTTCACTAATGCCATCCAGCGTGCTCAGCTTTGGGTGAAGGAACATAGTCCTGAAGAAATTACGGATGCCATAATAACTTATTTTGATAAAACGGATCGTGACATTGTGATTTCTGCTGTAAAACGCTACAAGGAACAGGACACCTACGCCATTAATCCGGTTGTTGATAATGAAGAATGGAATAATCTGCTAGATGTTATGGACAACGCAGGTGAACTTAAAGAACGTGTTCCAGCAGAAAAGATCGTGAATAATACTTTTGCTGAAAAAGCTGAAAAGACCATAAAGAGCAGTAGCTCTAAATAAGAGAGATAAGATCCTAAATGGATTTTGTTAACTATAAGGAGGGGATGACCTTGCTTCCAGTAGTGCAATTAAAGGGAGTAACGCATGCCTATCTCGGCGATCGGGAAGCTTCACTGGCCGTTGAGGATCTAAATCTTAATGTCGAGCAAGGAGAATTCGTCAGCTTAGTAGGCCCAAGTGGCTGTGGTAAGACGACTCTCCTATCGATTATTGCCGGACTGCTGCAGCCCTCTGAGGGTGAAGTATTCGTAAATGGCCAACCCATTCTAGGCCCTTCACCTGAGGTTGGATATATGCTGCAGCAGGATTATCTTTTTCCTTGGCGGAGTATTCTTGACAATGCCGTGCTTGGACTGGAGCTGACCGGAAGCTTAAACGAGGAGAGCCATAAACGGACTTTGGAGCTGCTGCGCGAGATGGGACTAGAAGGGAAAGAACAGGCCTATCCTTCTCAGTTATCCGGAGGGATGCGGCAACGGGTGGCTCTTGTACGAACATTAGCTACCAATCCAGGACTGCTGCTGTTAGACGAGCCGTTCTCGGCACTTGATTATCAGATCAAACTTCAGCTGGAAGATTTAGTCTCAGAGACCTTACGCAGCCGGGGAACCACGGCTATTTTGGTCACGCATGATCTGTCAGAAGCGATTGCGGTCAGCAGTAGGGTTATTTTATTGCAGCGAAATCCAGGGAAGATTCGTAAAGTTTTTCCTGTTCCGGAGCTAATCCGCTCAGCCCCACCGCTGTATGCGCGTGATCAGCCAGGGTTTGCGGAGCTTTTTCATGAAGTATGGACAGAGATGGAGATCGCAGGGAGGGAAAGCTAATGAAACGAACAGAGCAAGCGGGAGTCTTAGCTTCCCGTGAACTGTGGCTGCAGCAAATGCATGTAGATTTCAAAAAAACTAAACAGCGCCGGCGTAATCAGGTTATTGCTGTAAGAAGCAGTCTGTTGTTGCTGTTCTTTGTGTTGTGGGAAGCGGGAGCAAGAATGGGCTGGATTGATGAGTTATTGTTCAGCTACCCGACAAAAATCTTCAAGCAGATTTGGCAGGATATGATCAGTGGAAGCTTGTGGCCTCATTTGGGGATGACGGTAGGAGAGACTGCAGTAGGCTTTGTTCTGGGAACCTTGTTAGGAACGCTGCTGGCAGTGATTATTTGGTGGTCTCCGTTTTTATCAGCGGTGCTTGATCCGTTTATGGTTGTCTTTAACAGTATGCCGAAGGTGGCCTTGGGGCCGATTTTTATTGTAATGTTCGGGGCGGGTTTCACCGCTATCGTTGTGACAACCTTATCGATTACGGTGATTATTACTACACTTGTTGTTTACAATAGCTTTTGCAGTGTGGATCCTAATCTGGTGAAGGTGGTCCGCTCTTTTGGAGCTTCTAAAGTTCAGGTGTTTTTTAAAGTGATTCTTCCGGCATCTTTTCCAACGGTGGTCTCTACCCTAAAGGTGAATGTGGGAATGTCATGGGTCGGGGTTATCGTAGGAGAGTTTCTAGTAGCAAAATCCGGTCTTGGGTACCTGATCATATATGGATTCCAGGTGTTTAATTTCACGCTTGTAATGTCCAGTCTGCTGATTATTGCAGCCGTTGCAACGGCAATGTATCAACTGGTAGTGTATCTGGAGAAGCGCTTGTTATACCGTCGGTAAGTCTAATGTAACGTTGTGTCCATTCACAAAATCTTGTAACATGTCTATATCTTTACCTATTAACGGTTAGTGCTTTTAAGGAGAGATAGGGTTATGGGATTTCGTGTGATTAAAACAGCTGCTGCGACGTTAATGTCCGTTCTTCTCGCGTCTGCAGTAGGCATACCCAATGCACAAAGTGCAGGGCTTTTAGCCATTCTGGGTGTGGAGGTTACCTTGAAAAGGAGTTTCCGGACGATAACGGCGCGTTTTTTGGCCTCGCTCGTGGGACTCTTTTTTGGGTGTATTTTATTTTGGATATTAGGGTTTCATTACTGGGTACTTGGACTGTACGTTCTTGTTGGCTTTCCGATGATTGTGAAGTCTGGCTACAAGGAAGGGATTGTCACTAGCTCTGTTATTGTGTTTCGTGTGTTTGGACAAGCTGAGTTATCGCTACATGTGTTGTTGCAGCAAGTAGAGCTACTGGCCATAGGTCTCGGTTCAGCGGGGGTGGTCAACTTAATTTACATGCCACAGACTGGGGGAGTTATTTATGGAATCCGCAAGGAAGTGGATCGATACTTTTCAGTTATTTTTACTCAAATGGCCCGTACTTTGCGTGAGCCTGCGTATATGTGGGATGGCAAAGAATTAATTGATGCGGATAATGCAGTGCAGCGGGGACTGACAGCAGCTACTCGCGAGATGGAGAATCATGTAATTCATCCTGATGAAGCTTGGAATGTCTATTTCTATATGCGTAAGGAGCAGCTGGAATCGATACAAAGCATGATGCAGCTGATTTCTCAAGTATATCGCCATTTACCGCATGGAGAGATGGTAGCTGAATTGTTCGACCAGCTTAGCGGAGATGTTTTGGCTGAAGAATATACAGGCCGCACGGAACATTTGCTGGAAGAGCTTGAACATGAGTTTGAAAGCATGGATTTGCCAGAGACACGTGAGGAATTTGAAGTGCGATCAGCAATTCTGCAGCTTTGCAGAGAATTGGCACTGTATTTAAAAATTGCGAAACGCCATAAAATACCGGTCAGCTATAAGCCTGAGAAACGTTTGCTCACCCGGAAAAAAGCTTAAAATTAGGCTTTAATAAAGTGAAGTATTAACATTCGCCCCTGAAATCACGATAAAATATGTATGAACTAAAAGTTGATCTTCGAAAGGGATTAACAATTATAGGGTGAGTTCAAATTCAAGCAGGGAATTCATATACGAATTTTCCGCATTGGCAGGTGAGGCGTATGGACAAAGATATGGAATCATTTATCGGAAAACAACTTGTAGCTAACCTCTTTAATGACAAAGGAGTATTTGTTTTACCCGCATTGACTTTATTGAGTGCTGAACATATTAGATTAATTCGTCAACATAAGATCACTCTGGAATCTCATGACGTCGTCCAGCTGGATAGCGCGGAATTTTTCCAGCTTGCAATTGATGATTGTACAGCTGCGATTGAGAATATTTTTGAACAGATTCGTCATAACAAAAATAAAAGAATTCCTATGCTGGAAGTTAGAAATGAAGTGATTCCGTTTATCCAGCAGGTAAGCGAAAAGAATGACTTCTACGGAGTATTGGCTGCTTTGCAGACCAAAGATGATTATACATACAGACATAATGTAGCTGTGGGCATAATATCTACCCTGCTAGGCAAATGGCTGAAGCTAAAGTCTGAGGATTTGAGCATGTTGACCATTGCAGCAACTCTTCACGATATCGGCAAAATGAGAATCCCGGATGACATATTAACCAAGCCCGGTCCATTATCCGACGAAGAGTTTCAGCTGATGAAAAAGCATACGACCTTTGGGTATGAGATGATCAGGGATACGGTAGGCACAAACCATACTCAAGCGCTAGTAGCCTTACAGCATCATGAAAGAATGGACGGCAGTGGTTATCCATTTGGTGTGCTTGGAAACCGGATTACTGATTTCAGTAAAATCGTTGCTGTGGCTGATGTGTTTCACGCGATGACCTCCGACCGTTTTTATCGCAAAGCGGCTCCTTTATACGAAGTATTACTGCAAATGGAGGAGAGTGTGTTCGGTAAGCTCGACCCTTATATTTGCAGAGTGTTTATTAATAAGTTAATGCAGTCAATGCTAGGGAACGAAGTGGAATTGACAGATGGGCGAAAAGGAAAAATTGTTATGATTCTTGCTACAGACCCTTTGCGGCCACTGGTGAATATTGATGAGGATTTTATTGACTTAAGCAAACACAGATCGCTTGGAATTGTGCGGGTAATCCCGCAATAGCTGGTGTTTTAAGGTTTTTTGAGGGGGTAGGAATGGCTCCGGAACAGGTTGGACCATTTTTGGAATCTACTCATATATGTACAAAATTTGAAATAAAATGAACTATGAGTCTCCTGAAAAAGCCTTCTTGAGGGCTTACTCAAATTTATTTATAGTCTAACAATCAACAAATGCCTAGAACCTGCATACACTTGATAGTGAATGATTGTATGGAGGAGGTTCAAAGATGTCATTAAGCCATAAACGTCAAACAAGGGAGATCATTACGAAGGCAATTTGCGGCAAAGGTCGTAAGTTCTCTACAGCAACCCATACCGTGACTCCGCCACATCATCCGACTAGTATTTTGGGGGCTTGGATTATCAACCACCAATACGAAGCGGTTGCCGCCGGGAACGGAATCGAAGTAATTGGTACTTATGATGTAAACATCTGGTACTCGTACGACAAGAACAAGCAGACCGAGGTAGCAAAGGAAACAGTCTCTTATGTGGAGCTCATTCCGCTTTCCTACCTGGACACGAGACACCGCACTTCAACAGTTGAGGTCTCTGCGGAGGCAACGCAGGAACCCAACTGTGTAGAAGCGGGCGTATCGCCAGGCGGAGGCAGTGTGACACTTCGCGTAGAGCGCGAATTCGAAGTGGAGTTGGTGGCTGAGACCAAAGTCCGTGTGTATGTCACTGAGCAAAGTGATGATCCAGAAGACAAGGATTATGATTTTGAAGGTGATAGCTTCGATTACGATGATCTGGACCCTGACAATCTGGATGATGAGCTGTAAGGAAGGATACGCCGCCGTTAACTGAGTATCAATGGGTTATGGTCCATTATATGTAGGGAGTGCGGCGGCGTAGAGGGCGAATGCCCTCCTTTTTTTTATTTATTTTTAGGATGAAAAAAGGTTCACGCTCGGATGGAGGCGCTAAAGAGTATGAATGAAGGTCTTAAGGTGTATTCAGAATTGTCTGTGGCAGAGAGAGAGTCCAGATTGCTTAGAAGCGGGGTTGAAGCAACGCTGACGCCCTCTGGAAAACGGTTTGTCGATACATATGCTTCACATGCTACTGAGAAGGGCCACAGGCAGTGTTATAAGATATTGGTTTATCATTTGACTGTCCTCCACATCTCTTTGCTTGGAGCAGGTCTTGGAATGCGTGCGGCCGCCGATAATTACAGCGAAGCTGTGAGGATTGCTAATGCCGAGAGCAATACCACGGGAGGCCGAGTGCGGGGAGAGCTTCGCGGGGTGATGAAATTGCTCCAGCGGATTGCTGTCCGCACGCTGTACAGCTTGGGGCTGGATAGCGGTGAGGTCCTGCTGAGGGCAATGGGGAACCGGAGGTATGTGGTGGAGGGAGTCACTCCACTAGTAAAGACCTCCGGGCAACGATTGCCCGAGCCTTATCGTTCCGCAGCGTTAGCGCTGGAACGAAAGCTGGCTCTGGAGCAGCCGGGCCGCAGCGGCCTGCTGATGGGCATGGACCCGGAGTTTATCATCCTCCGGGAATCCACCGGCCGCGTCGTGCCTGCGTCGCGGTACCTGCCCACGGACGGCGTCGCTGGCTGCGACGCCGGACCTCCGGGAACGCGCGGCGCGTTCCCGGTCGCGGAGCTGCGCCCTCAGCCGTGCGGGGAACCGCGCGCACTGCTGGCGCAGCTGATGTCCGCCGCGGCGCTGGCGGACCGGCTCATCGCCGACCGCTCGCTGCGCTGGCGGGCGGGAGGCATGCCGCTGACGGGCTGGGCCCTCGGCGGCCATCTGCACTTCAGCGGCGTGACGATGACGGCGCCGCTGCTGCGCGCGCTCGATAACTATCTCGCGCTGCCCATGCTTCTGCTCGAAGACGTCCGCGCAGGGGCGCGTCGTCCCCGATACGGCGTGCTCGGCGATTTCCGGACTCAGCCGCATGGCGGCTTCGAGTACCGGACCTTGCCGAGCTTTCTGGTATCCCCGGTCATCGCTAAAGGCGCGGTCTATTTGGCTCACCTAATCGTGAGCCATTATGAGGACCTGACGCAACGCCCGCTCGACCGGGAAGACCTGCATATCGCCTACTACAGCGGCGATAAATCTCCGCTGCGCGCCGCAATCCCCCCATTGCTGGCGCAGCTGCGTTCCCTAGGCGGCTACGAGATTGCCGCCCCCTATATCGAGCCTTTATTCGACTATATTGCCGCTGAACGGACGTGGGATGAATCACGTGATATACGTGAGTTATGGTGCAGCAAAGTAAAAGTGTGATTTTACTATTTGGTCTACATGTTAACAATGGTCCATGAACCGATATCTTGAAAACCAAGTCGTTTATAAATAACTCCGGCATGTGGGTTGTCATAAAAGAGGCACAATGACTTTCCTTCATAGAGCAGGTCTGCACATAGCTGTGCCATTACGCGCGAAGCAAGGCCTTGCTCTCTGAATGCTTGATGTGTGGCAACCCCTACAATCATCGCTGACATGGAATTTTCCGCTGAAGTTGAAGCGGTGACAATGACCTTATCTTCCCGTTCCATATAATAGGTGCGGCCGGTGTTGCTTTCCAGCGTTTTACGCAGGCTGGTTCTTGAACCATTCCGGCTGCTTTCAAATTCTTCAATGGTATCCGTGAGTGCGCAAATCGCTTCTACATCCTGAACCGTAGCTTTTTTAATAGGCTCAGCTGAAGAGAAGGACTCACTTATTTTATTGTTCATTTCTTTTAATTCAGCAAAATACAGCTGTTTTACTTGTTTGAAATTAATTTCCCCGTCAAAAGCCTTCACCACCTCTGAGGCTCCGGAGATCATATGTATGTCATTATCCTTTCGGATAATCTCAGCGAACCCCTCGACATCAAAAGGGCCATCTGCATAAGGAAGGTAACTTCTATAGAAGCGCAGCAGAACGGCTTTTATCCGCCCGTCGGCTGGATCAATCTCTCCCCATAAATCCATGAAATCCTGCTCAAACCCAAAATTCTCCACATCGCCAATGATAAATAAATTAAGCGCCGGCTCTTTCCGCAGCAATGCCATCAGCAGCTCTTGATCATCCTTCGTTAGCTTTCGTATCATATTGTATTCTCCTTTGATTTTTATATGGGCTGACGCTCTGTGTTAAGATTTTACAATATTTAAAAGCAGAAGAATATACCTCAAGTAAGTGTTTGTCTGATAAGTATTCTAGTCTTTCGTTGTACTAATGTGAGGTTTCAGGGTAACTTTGTCCATCAATTTTCTGTTATAATGGGGGACAGCATTAAATAGGCATGGAGGTTGACCATGGCACAATATACGCCGATGATAGAGCAATATTTAAAGGTAAAGGAAGGGGCTAAGGATGCCTTCCTATTTTTTAGACTGGGCGATTTCTATGAAATGTTCTTTGAAGATGCCATTTTGGCTTCCAAGGAGCTTGAGATTACGTTGACAGGCCGCGAAGGCGGGGGCGAGGAGAAAATCCCTATGTGTGGAGTGCCTTACCACGCCGCCGAGGGATATATTCAACGCCTGATAGAAAAAGGATATAAAGTCGCCATTTGTGAGCAGTTAGAGGATGCTTCAGTCACTAAAGGCATGGTGAAGCGGGATATTGTACGCGTCGTGACACCAGGAACCGTGATGGATGGAAAAATCATTGCTGACAAGAGCAATAACTACCTCGTTTGCGTCACCGAAAGTGACGGAATGATGGCATTAGCTGCCTGCGATTTAACAACTGGTGAGCTGTATGTTACTTCGGTATTATCTGGAGCCGAATGGCTGCGTGATGAGATTGGCATTTATGAACCGGCTGAGATCATCGGAGACGCTGCACTTTTGGAGATCCTGCGAAGCGAAACGCCGCTGTTAGCCAAACCTGTAGTTTACACCCCTTGGGAGAAACGCGAGGAGGAGCTGGCACGTCGTCAGTTCGGTGAAGCGGCATGGGTACGTCTAGAGAAGGAACGTGGACAATGTCTGGCGCTTCTGATCTCTTATCTGAATGAGACCCAGCGACGTTCGTTAGGGCAGCTTAGTCAGATTTCTCCTTATGAACCAGGCAATTATATGATTCTAGATCCATTTACACGCCGGAATCTTGAACTAACCGAGACGGTTCGCGAACGCTCCAAAAAAGGATCCCTGCTCTGGCTGCTGGATCGAACGGAAACGTCGATGGGCGCCCGTCTGTTGCGCCGCAGAATTGATAAGCCGCTATTGCAGCGAGCTCCGATCGAACGGCGCCTAGAGGCTGTCGATTATTTGTACAATCAGTTTATCGTTCGCGAGGACCTGCGTTTAGCGCTTAAAGAAATTTATGATTTGGAGCGTTTGGTGGGTCGTATTGCTTTTGGCAGCGCCAATGGCCGTGATATGAATGCTCTGAAATTATCGCTGGCACAAATTCCTGCATTGAAGGATTTATGTATGACCTCCGGTTCAGCTACTTTACGAGAGATCGGTGCAAGTATGGATGAATGCGCTGAGCTGCGAGAGGATATTGACCGCGCAATCGTAGAGGATGCCCCGGTGTCTGTGCGCGACGGTGGAATTATCCGTTCCGGTTATCATGAACGTTTGGACGAGCTTAGGGAAGCTAGCAGTAACGGTAAACGTTGGATCGCTGAACTGGAAGCTAAGGAAAGACAGGCCACTGGCATTAAGTCACTGAAGATCGGCTATAACAAAATCTTCGGGTATTTCATAGAGATCACCAAATCCAATCTGGCTGCACTGCCGGAAGGAAGATATGAACGTAAGCAGACGCTTGCCAACGCAGAGCGTTTTGTCACTCCTGAGCTTAAAGAGAAGGAAGCACTCATTCTTGAAGCTCAGGATAAAATGACGGATTTGGAATACAGCCTCTTTACCGAGCTGCGTGATCGCATCAGCGGGCAAATTCCCCGCCTGCAAAATCTTGCGGAAAAGGTTGCCGAGATTGATGTGTATCAATGCTTGGCGGCAGTTAGTGCCGAACATCGTTTTGTGAAGCCAGTCCTTTCGGATGGTTATGATCTTCGGCTTGAAGGGGGCCGTCATCCCGTTGTGGAGGCGGTGCTTAAAGATTCTGCTTTTATTGCAAATGGAAGCATGCTGAGTAAGGAAGAAGGTAATATTCTTCTAATTACAGGTCCTAATATGGCGGGAAAAAGTACTTACATGCGTCAGGTGGCGCTGATCTGCATCATGGCTCAGATTGGATGTTTTGTACCAGCAAACAGTGCTGAAGTTCCGCTTATAGACCGGATCTTTACTCGTATTGGAGCAGCTGATGATTTGATCGGTGGACAAAGTACATTTATGGTGGAAATGGCTGATATCCAGGTTATGACAGAGAAAGCAACAGCTCGTAGCTTGATTATTATTGATGAGCTGGGAAGAGGTACCTCGACCAGTGAAGGTATGGCCATCGCTCAGGCGGTTATTGAATATGTACATGATGTTATTTCTTGCAAAGCTCTAGTTTCGACGCATTTTCATGAATTGGCTCATTTGGAAGGAAGTCTTAAAGGACTGCGGAATTACTCTATGGCTGTTCAAGAGAGCGGTGATAAAGTTAACTTCCTGCGTAAGCTAGTTCCTGGAGCGGCTGACAGCAGCTATGGCATCTATTGTGCACGTCTTGCGGGTCTTCCTGAAGGGATTATTGACCGAGCTTATGGTCTCTTGCAGAGCATTGAGCAGGCAGCCCATCCTGGTGGTTCTGAACTTCATTACGGGGGAAGCCTCGAAAGACAGGCGGCTGTAAGAGAAGTTGCTAGCGCATCCTCGATAGCGCAAGCCGTAAGTGTCATCACTGAGGCACCTGTAGAAAATGAGGTTGTTCAGTTGTCTATCTTTGGTGAGGAAGAACCACGCAAGAATCGCAAAGGTAGTGCACATCAAGTTGCGGTAACTGAAATCCAAGAGAATCCTGCGCTAAAAGAGTTCATTTCTTCTGTGCGTGACGCTGATCTTATGAATATGACGCCGCTGCAGGCGATGAGTCTGTTGAACGAGCTGAAGATGAAGGTTAAGGATCTGCAATAAAGATTTTATAATAATTGATTGCCTAAATAAGAGGTGAATGAAATGGCCAAAATTCATATATTGGACGAGCATATTGCCAACCAGATAGCTGCGGGTGAAGTAGTAGAGCGGCCAGCTTCTGTTGTAAAGGAGCTTGTCGAGAATGCAATTGACGCTGGCAGTACAAGAATTGAGGTATCGGTAGAAGAGGGGGGCTTGCAGAGCATCCGCGTTAAAGATAATGGCTCCGGGATTGATCCTGAAGATTGCGAGACCGCCTTTTACCGGCATGCTACAAGTAAAATTCTGAATGGCCGCGATCTATTTCAAATCACAAGCTTAGGCTTCCGCGGAGAGGCACTTCCCAGTATTGCCGCGGTCTCCAAGGTATCGCTTCTAACTGCAACTGCCGATGACGGCAAAGGGCGCCTAGTAGACATTGAGGGTGGCAATCTCATGCGAAATGAGGACGCTCCTTCCGGCCGGGGAAGTGATCTTGCCGTTCGTGAATTGTTTTTTAATACGCCGGCAAGGCTGAAATATATGAAGAGTATTCAGACGGAGCTGGGCCATATCTCAGATGCCATGTACCGCATGGCGCTGGCTCATCCGGGGATCTCTTTTACCTTGCATCATAATGGCAATCAGCTGCTGCATACGCTCGGAAATGGTGATCTGCTGCAGGTCATCGCAGCTGTTTACGGAACCAATGCCGCCAAAGCAATGCTGCCGATTACGGCAGAAGACTTGGATTACCGGATTTCCGGATATATTAGTCGTCCAGAATGGACACGTTCCAATCGAAATGCAATCACTACTATTGTCGGTGGACGTTATATTCGCAGTAATGGACTGAACGCAGCAATCATGCGTGCTTATCACACCTTGCTTCCGATTAACCGTTATCCGTTATTAGTTCTTGAACTGGATATGCACCCCTCTTTGGTAGATGTCAATGTACATCCAGCAAAACTCGAGGTTAGATTCAGTAAGGAGAATGAGCTTTACACCTTTGTTGAGCAGGAGATCCGCAAAATACTGCTGGGGCAAAGTCTGATTCCACGTCCAAGCAAGGAAACAATCGGACCCAAGGGCAGCAGCTCCTTTATCCAGGAGCAATTTGCTTTTTCCAAAGGAGCTGTTCCGCCGTCATCTTCGAATGGTGATGAGAAGGATACAGCCCCTACGGGATCTGCCAGCTTCTTAAGTGGACTACAGTCATCGAACCTTGACCGTAATTCCCGTGATTTTAGCAAGGATGGTCAGGCGGATCATCAGGTAGCTCGCGAGGTAGCTCCAGCTTACGGATCAGGCTATCCGTCTTCATCTTCGCAGGGGCGCCAAACTAATGCGAATACTAGTTATTCCAATAGCTATCGCCCGCAAGAAACGTCAATGGCGCAGAAGCAGCTCCCTTCGGTTGAGAAGCTATGGGCTCCACCACAACAAGAAGAGCCTGGACTTCCGGCCTTTCCTGAGCTTAATTATATAGGCCAGCATCATGGGACCTATATTATTGCCCAGAATGATGGAGGACTCTATTTAATCGATCAGCATGCGGCACATGAACGTATTAATTACGAATACTTCTATGAAAAATTTGGTCGGCCGGAGGATGCCTCACAGGAGCTGCTACTGCCGATTACACTGGAGTTCACGCCTTCTGAAAGTCGTCAGCTTAGTGAACGTCTACATTGGTTTCAGCAGGCCGGGGTATACCTTGAGCACTTTGGCGGACAGACCTTTCTTGTTCGTTCTTTGCCCTATTGGTTTCCTGAAGGGGATGAGAAGGCGGTCGTTGAAGAAATGGCGGAGTGGGTCTTAAGCGAGCGTATGATTGATCTTGCGAAGCTACGAGAAAAGTCATCGATTCTGTGTTCATGTAAAGCCTCGATTAAGGCCAACCATAAACTAACAGAACAGGAAGTGGAGGCTCTGTTGTCCCGACTGGCAGAGTGCAAACAACCGTATACTTGCCCACATGGACGGCCGATTGTGATCTCTTTTTCAACCTATGATTTAGAGAAATTGTTCAAGCGGGTTATGTAATTATACATTTTTTGAAATTTGTTAAGAGCAAGACTGGAGGCACCATGATTATAACTACGGGGTATAGCCCGATAATGGAAATAGTAGAACGCGCGCAAAGCCTTGCGGAGAGAACGGGTTGTAGTTATGCTCCACGTGAGAAGCTCTCCATTACAAGGATGGTTGAACATTACGGAGATGAGGATATTCTGATTCTATCTCAGGACGCTGTTCGACTACACCGCTTAGGAATGGAGCCTATGGAGTTTCATCCGAGCATGGGCTTCGTTCGCGCTAAACGAATTCTAAAGGGTGAGATCGAGCCGATGCTTGTTGCGGCTCGAATGCTTCCCGGAGATAGCGTATTGGATTGTACAGCTGGATTAGGAGCTGACTCCTTACTGTTTGCTGTACATGGTGGTGAGTCCTCAGAGGTAACCGCTTTGGAGAGCTCATTACCGCTGTACGCACTGCTCAGTGAAGGGATGTCTCATTACACCTCTGGGCAAGTAAAGGTCAATGAGGCTTTACGCAGAGTTAATGTCGTGCATAGTGAACATTTGGTTTATTTACGGTCTCAACCAGATCGAAGTGTGGATATTGTTTATTTTGATCCTATGTTTCGCGTGCCACTGACGGGTTCTGCCTCGATTTCCCCGCTGCGGCAATTCGCTAACCGTGCAGCCTTATCGACAGAGAGTGTAGCCGAAGCGGTTAGGGTCGCCCGTAAGACTGTTCTTTTAAAAGAAAAGGCTTTGAGTGGCGAATTTGAACGCCTAGGGTTTACTGAGCTGCTCCGAAGCAACTCCAAAACATCGTACGGGGTGATACACATTGACAACTAAAGAAAGGCATAAGGTTCTAGTGCTGTTAGGACCAACTGCCGTAGGCAAAACCCGGTTAAGTCTGGAGCTGGCAGCGGCTTATAACGCTGAGATTATTTCCGGCGATTCGATGCAGGTTTATCGTGGCATGGATATTGGTACAGCTAAGATTACACCCGCCGAAATGAACGGCATTCCCCATCACCTGATCGATATTCATGATCCGCAGGATGCGTATTCTGCCGCTGAATTTCAAGAGCAGGGCACTAGACTCATCGAGGAGATAAGCGCTAGAGGGAAGCTTCCCTTTATCGTAGGGGGGACTGGACTGTATATTGAGTCTTTATGTTACGGCTTTCAGTTCTCGGAAGCAGTGGCTGATGAAGCTTTCCGTAAAGAGCAGGATCAATTTGCGGAAGAACATGGAGCGCTTGCACTGCATGCCAGACTCGAGGCGGTTGATCCAGTCAGCGCAGCCAAACTTCATCCTAACGACCGTCGCAGAATTATCCGTGCACTGGAAATTCAACACCAGACAAACACTACACTTTCCGCTTCTCATGCTGCTCAAAAGAAGGAATCTCCCTATGACTTATGTCTCATAGGTTTGACAATGGACCGGAAAATACTATATAAACGTATTGAGGACCGAATTGATAGCATGCTGGCGGATGGTCTCGTTGCTGAGGTGAAGGGACTGCTGGATAACGGTTACAGCAGAAGCCTTGTGTCCATGCAGGGATTGGGTTACAAGGAAATTGCCGCTTACCTGGCGGGAGAGCTGACGCTGGAAGAAGCTGTGATACTGCTTAAACGCGATACTCGCCGATTCGCCAAAAGACAGTTGTCATGGTTTCGCCACATGAAGGAAATCGAGTGGATCGATGTCGAAGGTGAACAAAACTTTTCTGAGAATTTCTCAAAAATACGTGGTATAATAGCAGGAAAGTTTCTCTCAGGTCTTGAATATACTTCTGAACAATCTAATTGAACCATTGGGGGTACGTCATATGAACAAGTCCATTAACATCCAAGATACATTCTTGAACCAACTACGCAAAGAAAATATCCCTGCTACGGTATATCTGACCAACGGTTTTCAAATCCGGGGAATAATTAAAGCATTCGACAATTTTACAATCGTCATTGACAGTGATGGACGCCAGCAAATGGTGTATAAACACGCAATTTCCACGTTCACACCACAGCGTAGTGTATCACTGATGCAAGACAGCAGTAGTGAAGAATAACATTTATCAAAAATGAATTGAAACCTTTCTTGTTTATAAATCGTTTGAATAGAGTGTGAGAGAGCAACCTGTGAAGGTTGTTCTTTTCATTCATGGCAGACCATTTATGTTTATTTCCGAAAGGGAGTCAGGAGGCATTATGTCTAGAGACGATACATCCAGGACGAATCACAATAGAGATAGAGGATCGTCCAGTTCCAAATCAAAACCAAAATCAAAAACAAAAAAGAAAAAGAAATTTTTGACGAAGAAGCGTGTGCTGTGGAGCTTGTTCTTCGCTACGGCATTGGCCATTTTCTGTGCATTAGGTGGATATCTGTTCATTATGCTAAATGGTCAAAAGCTTCTGCTTGAGAACCAGGATAAGCTAACAGTGAATGAAACGACTAAGGTATATGACCGCAATGCTAATTTAATCGGCGAATTATCACTGGAGAAAAGTGATCCAGTAGAGTATGAAGAAATTCCACCGTTATTGGTTAACGCTTTTGTAGCCACAGAGGATAAACGTTTCTTCGAACATTCTGGTGTGGATTTATGGTCGATTGGCCGGGCAGCAGTAAAGGATATAGCCGCACGAAGTATGGTAGAGGGCGGTAGTACCATTACTCAACAGCTCGCCAAAAACATCTTCCTGACACGGGACAAGACGTTTTTCCGTAAAGCAACTGAGGTGTCGATTGCCGTAGCCCTGGAGAATCAGAAATCTAAAGAAGAGATTATTACCATGTATCTGAACCGGATTAACTTCGGGGGTACAATTTACGGAATTAAAGCAGCATCAGTAAGATATTTTGGTAAAAGTGATTTGAGTCAGCTTAAGGTTTGGGAAATCGCGACATTGGCGGCCATGCCAAAAGGCCCGTCTCGTTACAACCCGCTGCGTAACCCTGATCTTTCGAAGGAACGCCGGGCAGTAGTGCTTCAGCTTATGTATGAGCAAGGGTACATTACGGAGCAGGAAAGAGACGAAGCAAAAGCCGTAGATTATAACTATAAGCCGCCAGAAAAGAAACAGCGTTATCAAGCATTTATTGATTTTGCAGTAGATGAGGCGGAAGAAAAATTTGGATTGTCAGAAGATGATCTGAATATCGGCGGATACAAAATTTACACTACCATGGATAAGCATGCTCAAGAAACGGTTGAAGATGCTTTTGCAGATAGTGATAATTTTGAAAAGAGTGTAGATGAAGAGCTGGTACAAGGCTCGATGACGATTGTGAATCAGGAGAATGGCAGCATTGTCGCACTCCTTGGCGGACGGAATTATGAGAAAAAAGGCTACAGTCGTGTAACTGGCAGCCGTCGTTCTCCAGGTTCTGCTTTCAAACCAATTGTCTCTTATGCTCCAGCGCTGGAAACTGGGAAATTCACCATGAATTCAACGCTAAGCAACGAGAAGCAATGTTTCGCGAACTATTGTCCAACCAACCTGCACGGATATTCTAAGAGCATCAACATGAGTGATGCCATTCAGAAATCAGAGAATATTCCGGCTGTTTGGCTGCTCAATGAAATTGGTGTGAATACCGGATTTAAATTTGCCAAGAAACTAGGCATTGGATTGGAAGATGAGGATAAGAACCTCTCGCTGGCTCTTGGAGGCATGAGCAAAGGGACCAATACGCTGGAAATGGCGCAAGCCTACAGCGCTTTTGCAAATGGCGGCGAACTAAGAGAGGCTTATTCCATTAAATCCATCTCTGACAGCAGTGGTGAGACGGTCTACAAAGCGAATACAACGCCTGAGCGAGTGATGAGTAAGGAAACAGCTTATCAAATGACTGAGATGATGCAGAAGGTCGTGGAGAGCGGTACGGGTAGAAAAGCTAGGATTGACCGTCCTGTTGCCGGTAAGACCGGTACGACGCAAAGTGGATATTCTGGAATCAGCTCGAACCGTGATGTATGGTTTGTAGGCTATACGCCAGAATGGACTGCAGCAGTCTGGATGGGTTACGACAAGCCAAGTAAAAAGCATCTGCTTAAGAACAGCAGTCCGCTTGCCGCTGCTTTCTGGGGTAAGGTCATGGAGGAAGCGCTGAAGGATGTTCCTAAGAAATCCTTCCCGCAGCTCGATAACGAGATTGCTCCTGAGCCTACTGAAACACCAGAAACAGCTCAGACCGTTACTGGACTATCAGCAGCATATGATCCTTCTACGATGACTGTAAATCTCAATTGGGAGGCAGTTCCTGTTGCCGGCGTTGAGTATCGTATTTATCGTAGAGAGACATCGGAAGCTGAATTTGGCTCACTGTTAAATACAGTGACTACCAGCGCAGGCGATTTTAGTGCACTGCCTGGTTTGGTTTACGAGTATTATGTAACTTCTTATGACCCTGCGCTAAAAGTGGAGAGCGAACCCTCCAATGTGGTTAGTGTATCCGTGCAGGATGAAATGCCGACCCCTGAACCCACCATAGATCCTAATCTTCCGACCCCGACCCCAGAGGACGGTGGCAACAACGGAGAGAATGGAAATGGTGGCAATAACGGAGGCGGCAATGAGGGAGGCGGAAATGACGGCGGTACTACAATCCCTGAAATCACCCCGCCACCGCCAACACCAATGCCGACCCCAACTCCAGAACCCACTATCGGTGGAGAGGGTTCCGGCGATGAGAGTGGGAATGTATCCACAAACCCTGATCCAGAGACAGGTTTTGTGAACGGGGATTCTTCCACTCAATAAAACGAATTTGAATTTCGAACAATAGCTTTATCCATGGCAGTCCAGCTTTGCTTTATTTATAGAGCGAAGCTGGACTGCCGTTTTTATTAGGTTTAGAAGAAAAATTTCTTGTATTTTGCGGGATATTTTGAGTGTATCCTCTAAATGTGTTAAGCTGAATAGACCATACTGGAGAGGGTAATTTCTATGAAACGTAAATTCGGAGACCGGGCCAACTGGCGCCGGATTACGCGTCGCCATTTTGCCTGCCGCTATGTGGAGAGCCGGGAATTCAGCGGATATATTACGCTTTATACCATCTACGGGCTGAAAGAACCACTGTGGAAGAGCTATGGACGACATACATATCGTATTGCAGATAAAGGTTATTCCTGGCTGCAATATTTTCCGAAAGATAGTCACTATATTGTGACGGCTATGTTCGACGAAAAACAAAATATTGTTCAATGGTACATAGACACCTGTAAAGTGCAAGGCGTTACTGACCAAGGTGTGCCTTGGTTTGACGATTTGTATCTGGACGTGGTAGTACTTTGGAACGGCGAGGTGTTTTTGCTCGATGAGGATGAACTGGAGGAAGCACTGGAGAGGCAAGACATCTCAGAAAACGATTATAAGCTAGCCTGGGAGACTGCCCATAATATTTTACGTGGCATCGATGCTCATGCTTTCCCTTATTTCTCACTCTCTTTGAAACATCGTGCCGAATTATTTCATCATGGAGAATTCAGGAGGAAATAAAGATGGAATGGTACGTTTATGGAAGAGACTCTTCCCCGATTCGGATTGTTCGCAAAAAACGCCGAATTTGGTCTAAACGAACGTTGCTTATTGCTTTAATGGTTATTGTTGTAGTTGGTTTGTTGTGGTGTGCGTACGCATTGAGGAATATCAATAAAGCTGCAACGACAGATCCTATGCTCAAAGCCGATACAGGGATCATTCTTGGCATGTCTATGTGGGGAGATGAACCTAGCCCGGGATTGAAGGAACGATTGGATTACGGGCTTAAGCTTTACCAAGAGGGGATGTTCCCGCATTTCATAGTTTCTGGAGGTTTGGATAAACCTGATCTGAAATATACCGAAGGTCAAGGTATGCGCAATTATTTAGTAGCTCATGGAGTTCCGGATAGCGCCATTTCTGTTGAAAATAAAGCTACCAGCACTTACGAGAATCTTCTGTATAGCAAAGCAATTATGACAAGTGAGGGATTGTCCTCAGCAATTATTATTACGCATACATATCATGGATGGCGTTCACACGAAATCGCGGACGAGCTCGGTTATGTGAATCCTGAACTGGGGCTTACTGAATCCACTGTTCTGTCGATGACAAGGCATAAGTCGCGTGAAATTCTAGCCTATACGAAATGGAAAATCCAGCAGTTGTTCCTGTAATTGTTCTCAATTATCAGAATCTTCTAATAACGCTTCCTATTCCGGAAGAGACTTGATTAGAAAAGCCAGCCCCCAAATGGACTAAACTCTAAATGGGGGCTATTTGTTATTTGTAGATCAAAAATAATGGGGTTGTGAAATGATAAAAAAATAAATGTCTGCTTATGACTTTTATGCATTTCGGTCATTCTATCCTCGTGTACCATCGTAGAAGATGCGAGAGATAGCAGGGAATCCAATGTCGAAACCCCATTCTTTAAAACAAGTGCATGATGTTATTCAGTTATTGCATATAATGCTCTAACGAGGTGATTACAATGGGTGAAGAAAATTTAAGAAAGATAACCATTAATGATTCCAGAATGAATATAACTTTCAAAAATCAAGACCCAACAAATATTACGAATGAAACATTGGAGAGCGCGCTGGCTCAAAATAATCATTTAGAATCTACAAAAGAAATCCTGCAAGAGCTTCATGAGCTTATCGGTCTTGAAAAGGTGAAGGATCTCATATATGAAATTCATGCGCTTATCCAAGTGGAAAAAATGAGACAAGAACTGGGGTTAAATGTAGTTAATCAGGTTTATCATATGTTGTTTAAAGGCAACCCCGGGACTGGAAAGACAACTGTAGCAAGAATCGTTGCCAAGCTGTTAAAGAATATGGGCATATTAAGTAAAGGTCAATTAATCGAAGTAGAGAGAGCGGATTTAGTGGGGGAATACATAGGGCATACAGCTCAAAAGACCAGAGACCTTGTTAAGAAGGCTATGGGTGGCGTATTATTCATTGACGAGGCTTATAGCTTGGCTAGAGGCGGAGATAAGGATTTTGGAAAAGAGGCAATCGACTGTCTTGTAAAGGTTATGGAGGACAGGAATGATGATCTCATCATTATCTTAGCGGGTTATCCAAATGAAATGGAGATGTTCATGGAGGCTAATACCGGGCTTCCCTCACGATTTCCAATTCAACTCGATTTTCAGGACTACACAACAGATGAACTGATATTGATTGCACATAAAATGGCTGCTGAAAGAGACTATATAATTACTCCAGAAACAAACGGGAAACTAAAAGAGTTAATCCTTAATGAGAAAATTATTGAAGAAAACTTTAGTAATGCCCGTTATGTACGCAATATCCTCGAACAGGCAATCCGCCATCAAGCGGTTAGATTAATAAGCAGGCATGTCAAAATTTCTAAACAATCTTTGATGGAGATCTTACCGAGAGACCTTGTTCTTCCGGTCGATGATTATTCAAAAGGGGAGAGTATAATCTCTTAAATAAATTGACACCGGCTAAGTTTATACGTGCTTAGTCGGTTTATCTTTTATAAAAGATTGAAGATTATCATAATGAAAATGCGGACAGAATGGTGAGCCGTTCCATTATCAGCCTATATTACCAATGAAACTTATGATAAAATGTTTTGAAGCGCTGTGAATGAACAGGTTCATCTGTATAACATCAGCAAGAAGTGAAAAACTGATTAAATGGTACACAAAGATTCTATTACCGTCATAAGGAGCATGAATAAATGGCAATAACTACGCATGATACAGAAACGGATATTCAAGATCGGGCGATATTGGTCACTCTCGTCACAGATAAAATTAAACGTACCGGTATTGACCCAGAGCTTTCTCTGCAGGAATTAGTACAATTAGCAGAAACAGCAGGTGTTGAAGTCCTGGATGTGTTGCGTCAGAATAAGGAAACACCGGATTCGAAATGGTTTATCGGGAAAGGTAAGGTAGAAGAGCTCCGCATGGCCGCTGATGGTCTTGGAGCTAATACGGCTATTTTTGATCAGGAATTATCTGGAGCGCAGGTACGGAACCTTGAAGAGTCTCTGGATCTGAAGATTATTGATCGGACGCAGCTCATTTTGGATATTTTTGCTGGGCGGGCCAAAACACGAGAGGGTATTATTCAAGTAGAGCTGGCACAGCTGTCCTATCTTTTGCCGCGGTTATCCGGTCAAGGCAAAAACTTATCCAGATTAGGCGGGGGTATAGGAACCAGAGGGCCAGGTGAAAGTAAGCTTGAGACCGATCGCCGTCATATTCGCGGTCGGATTACGGAGTTGAAACGCCAGTTGGATGAGGTAGTTAAAACCCGTGAATTGCACCGTGAACGCCGCCGTAAGGCAGGGGCAGTGCAGGTTGCTCTAGTCGGCTACACGAATGCTGGTAAATCGACGCTGCTTAAGCAGCTTACGGATGCGGATGTTTATATTGAGAATCAATTGTTTGCTACGCTTGACCCTACTTCACGTGTGCTTCAACTAACGGGTGGCAAAGAGGTAGTGCTTACGGATACTGTAGGCTTCATTCAGAATCTTCCGCATGATCTTGTAGCATCTTTCCGCGCAACGCTGGAGGAAGTCAATGAGGCCAATCTGGTGTTGCATGTAGTGGATGCCTCATCTCCAATGCGTGAGGAGCAGATGGAGATTGTACAAACTATTTTGCAGGACTTAGGGGCAGCTAGCAAACCGCAAATAGTACTTTTTAATAAAATCGATCTATGTGAGCCTGAGCAACTGGAAATGCTGCCAACAGGCATAGGGTTTTTGAAAATCAGTGCGTTTAACCCGGAGGATTTAACCCGGATTATTGAAATTATCTCTGATGAGTTGGCTGGAGATACGCTGAATTTTCGCATTCCTGGAGACCGAGGCGATATTTCTTCCCTGCTTTACAGAGTAGGTGAGGTTCTGGAAACCACCTATGATGAGAACGATGTTATCTATAACGTCCGTCTTAATAAAGAGGATTATGATAAATGGGGTTACATGCTTGCTGATTTTGTGGACCAGCCGTAATCTTCTTTGTTCCCCTAAAGTGGAAATGCTTGTTGTATAGGTATAAAATAATAGCTAATGACAAAAAGCGTCAGGCAACTGTCGCTTTCTGTCATTATGATGGCAAGTAAATGTAAGGAGCGAATAAGAACTAATGGCAGTTTTTGCAGAAGATATTTTAGGAGCGGCAGAGTCCGCAGAAGTTGAAATCGAAGGTGCAGTCAAAGCTCTTGATCGAATTGTCGATAAGAATCAATGGAAGGTTATTGAAGCGTTTCAACGTCATCAGGTCAGTGATTATCATTTTGCGGGTTCAACGGGGTATGCTTACAACGACCGTGGACGCGAAGTGCTGGATCTTGTCTATGCTGACGTTTTTGGTGCGGAATCAGCCTTGGTGCGCCCGCATTTTGCTTCAGGAACACATACCATTTCAACAGCCCTCTTTGGTGTGCTGCGACCAGGAGACGAGCTTTTATACATCACAGGTCGTCCGTACGATACCTTACACAAGGTGATTGGCCAAGCAGGAGATGGGACAGGCTCACTCGCAGACTTCGGAATTACATATCGGGAAGTTGCCCTTACATCAGAGGGTAAGATTGATTGGGAAGAGGTAACTCTCTCTATCAATGAGAAAACTAAAGTAATTGGAATCCAAAGATCGCGTGGTTATGATTGGCGTGCTTCCTTCACAGTAGCCGAAATAGGTGACATGACAGCGAGAGTGAAGTCATTGAAACCGGATGTTATTGTGTTCGTTGATAATTGCTATGGTGAGTTTACTGAAGAGCTTGAGCCTCCACAGGTTGGAGCGGATCTAGTAGCGGGTTCATTAATTAAAAATCCTGGAGGTGGAATTGCTGAGACGGGTGGATACATCTGTGGGCGCAGAGATCTAGTAGAGCTTACAGCGTACCGTCTTACAGCTCCTGGTATCGGTGGCGAGGTAGGCGCAATGTTAGGAACTACCCGCGGGTTATACCAAGGCCTATTCATGGCTCCGCATACAGTTGGACAAGCCCTTAAAGGCAGTATTTTTGCGGCAGCTGTATTTCAACGCTGCGGATTTGAGACGAAACCAGCGTGGAATGAACCTCGTACAGATTTGATTCAGGCGGTTTCCTTCGATGGACCGGATCACTTGATTGCCTTCGTGCAGGGAATTCAACGTGCTGCGGCGGTAGACAGCCATGTAGTTCCAGAACCATGGGATATGCCGGGATATGAACATCCTGTCATCATGGCGGCAGGTACGTTTATACAAGGTGGTAGCTTAGAGTTATCGGCAGATGCGCCTATCCGTGCGCCTTATATTGGCTATATGCAAGGGGGATTAACCTACTCCCATGTCAAATATGGCGTTTTGATGGCACTCCAAAGTATGCGTGATCGAAAATTACTGTCAGAAAATCTTACACACCATTGACACGCTGTATTAGGAAATGTACAATGAGATCAGAAAAAGATCATTGGAAGGTTGGATGAGTCATGGGTGATGAAATCCGCAGAAATATGGCATTATTTCCTATTGGAATTGTAATGAAGTTAACTGATTTATCTGCAAGACAAATTCGTTATTATGAACAGCACAGTCTAATCGTACCTGCACGTACCTCTGGGAATCAACGTTTGTTCTCTTTTAATGATGTTGAGCGCCTATTAGAAATTAAGGCCTTGATTGAAAAGGGTGTTAACATTGCTGGCATCAAGCAAGTAATGAACCCAGTCTCGAAGGAATCCGAAGAAGCTACAGTGATTACCCCTGACACAGAGGTTAGACGTAGAGAGCTATCAGATTCGCAGCTTCACCGTTTGCTGAAGCAAGAACTAGTTTCCGGTAAAAGACCGGGACAGGTATCGCTTATTCAAGGTGAGTTATCCCGGTTTTTTAATAAATAATAATATACAGAGTTTTGAAAGGGAGAGGATCACGTGAGCTTTTCTAAAGAGGATATTTTACGCATTGCCAAGGAAGAGAATGTTCGTTTCATTCGTCTGCAATTTACAGATCTGTTAGGTACTATCAAGAATGTAGAGATTCCGGTTAGCCAATTGGAAAAAGCACTCGACAACAAAATGATGTTTGATGGTTCCTCCATCGAAGGTTATGTACGGATTGAAGAATCCGATATGTATCTCTTCCCAGACCTTGATACTTGGGTAATCTTCCCTTGGGTGACTGATAGCCGTGTTGCACGTCTGATTTGTGACGTGTATATGCCGGATGGTACTCCATTTGCTGGAGACCCACGTGGTATCCTGAAGCGTTGTCTGAAGGAAGCCGAAGAAATGGGCTTTACAGCGATGAATGTTGGACCTGAACCTGAATTCTTCTTGTTCAAAACAGACGAAAGAGGTAACCCAACTACAGAATTGAATGACCAAGGTGGTTATTTCGACTTAGCTCCTACAGACTTAGGGGAAAACTGCCGTCGTGAAATCGTATTGACCCTTGAAGAAATGGGCTTTGAAATCGAAGCTTCCCACCATGAAGTGGCTTCCGGCCAGCATGAAATTGATTTCAAATATGCAGACGCGATCACTTCTGCTGACCAAATTCAAACCTTTAAGCTCGTTGTGAAGACGGTTGCCCGTCAACATGGCTTGCATGCAACTTTTATGCCTAAACCATTGTTTGGTATTAACGGATCTGGTATGCACGCTCACCAATCCTTGTTTAATGGCAAAGAAAACATGTTCTACGATGAAAGTGACAAGCTAGGTCTGAGCAAAACTGCACGTTATTATATGGCTGGTATTTTGAAGCACGCTCGTGCTTTTGCAGCGATTACTAACCCAACAGTGAACTCTTACAAACGCCTTGTTCCTGGTTATGAAGCACCTTGTTACGTAGCTTGGTCTGCAAGTAACCGTAGCCCGATGATTCGTATCCCAGCTTCGAGAGGGCTTAGCACACGTGTTGAAGTTCGTAACCCGGACCCGGCAGCTAACCCATACCTCGCACTTGCTGTTATGTTGAAAGCAGGGCTAGACGGAATTAAGCGTAAGCTTGATCTTCCAGCTCCAATTGACCGTAACATCTATGTGATGTCTGAGGAAGAGCGTATTGAAGAAGGCATCCCAAGCTTGCCATCCGATTTGAAAGAAGCGCTAAGCGAAATGATCCGCAGCCATGTAATTACCGAAGCTCTCGGCGAACATGCGCTGGCTCACTTCTACGAGCTGAAAGAAATCGAATGGGATATCTATCGTACACAAGTTCATGAGTGGGAAAGAAACCAATACATGACGCTTTACTAGAACCTTTAAACCCTTGGCGCTCTAAGCGTTGAGGGTTTTTTTTGTGGGGGTAAGGATGATAGGAGATATTGTAGAGGTTTATGAACACCTCCGTAATGCCCCCAAAAAATGTAGTGATCATTCGAGGATGCTTCTCATATGAGCTTCAAATTTATCCATGCTGCTTTCATTTATTTTCTTTGAAATATGTGTGTATATGTTCGCTGTGATTCTCATACTACCGTGACCTAAACGTTCTAGTACATACTTCATATCGTTACCAGCCTCAAGTATAAGAACAGCATGAGTGTGACGAAAAGAATGAATCGGCATCGCCGGGAGACCAATACGTTTCAAAATTCGCGAAAAAGAATTGAATAAAGAAGACTTTGGCATGAAGTTTCCATCATCTCTACAGAGTACTAGATTCAAGTTGTGCTTGTATAACTCATTCCAAGCTAATTTGTTTTGGTTCTGATACTTAAAATGTTGTTTCAAATCTTGAATAAGAGGTGTGCTTATTTGTATTGTTCGTACTGAATTAAAAGTCTTTGTATCTCCAAAATGTTCCTCTTCGCTATCAGCGGAAAAATCCAGTGTTTTGTTAATGGTTATCATACCTGTTTTGAGATCTACATCATTCCAGGTTAGCGCGGCAACTTCACCTTTCCTCATACCCGTTTCAATTAATACACGATAGAATATCCAATAAATATAACCATATTGGTGGGCAGCCCTAAGAAATGCAGGTATATATTCGGATTCTATAAATTTTAAACCTTTAGGTTTTACGGAACCTTTTATTGTGACTCCTTTACACGGGTTTTTCTCTAGTTTACCTATAGTGACAGTTTTCTCAAGTGCACTATTCATGGTATTATGAACAATTTCAACAGTGCTTTTACTATAGCCCTTATCCGCCAATTGATTTAGGAATTTTTGATAAAGAATAGGCTTAAGCTCTGTCAATTTAATCGATTGGAAGAAGGGAGCAATATGAGTTTTAATATTGTTCTGATGCTGAATAAGTGTGTTCTTTCGAATTGTCCCCACCTTATATTCTTGAAGCCAGTCATTCAAAAACGACAATAACGGTAGGTCACTTTGCTCGAAACTTTCTGCTAACTTTCTCTCAAAAGTAGCTGCAGCTATTTGCGCTTCTTTTTTTTGTTTCAAAACCTCGTTGAGACTTTTCTTTAATCTTTTGGGTAATGGGATCTCTGTACTTTGATCGAAATTCCCATCTCATTCTACTGACCTCACTTTTTTAGTGTCTTGTTCCTCTCTTTATGGGGCGCAGATTATGTTAACCTTATCCGGCCCCCGTTATCACTGGGATTATTCGGTTGGAAAAAGAACTTGAGCCGCTGAAGAAGAAAATAGAAGATTCCAAAGATAGAAATGAGCGTGAATTCTTACGTAAGGAGATGGAACCGATCAAATTAGATAAAAATATGATGTCTGCAATTATAAGTGATCTAGATTATTCAATTGAATGGATGGAAACAGGATATCCTCCAGGATGGCGTAGAACGATTGATAGAAGATCTGGAGCTCAACGAACAAGTGTATGGGATCCTGCATGGATGGAATATCTCACAGCCTATGAAGTAGAGTTTCAACAGGAGGAAGAGGAAGGACGATGTTTGCAACCTCATGAACAATATGCTATTGAGGATGCCATGCACAATTTATCTGAGAGAGAAAGGCAATGCTTCGTTCTACACCACGGTTGTGGAATGTCACTAAAACAGATTTCTGAAGAACTTGATACTAAAAAAGCACAGTACAATCTTATCTGGATCGCGCTACAACAAAAGTAGAGATTAACAAGGAATGAGTCTATTTCTCCAATGTGACTAATCTTGCCGTACGCCTGCCACCTATATATAGGAGGAACCTATTAACGGTTCGACTCTTATAATGAATGACGTGTAAAAACTCACGCCAGCCGATGAGCTCACGGTTAATTGAGCTCGACAATGATATAAACGAAGCAAGGGGAGCACTGGCCTAAAGCCTGGCTTCCCTTGCTTTTAATATTTTTCAAAATTTCTCTTCGTGTTTATATACCGTACGACCATCATCAACACCGCTAACTGGTGCCCGGCTATACTGATAGATTTTACCATTCTCTTTGCGATAGAAATATCTCGAACTTAAATCATCGTTAAAAATGACTGTTGTGCTCACAAGAGGTGCTTTACCTACTTGTGTATAAATTTCACTTAAGTCTTGTTTTGCATAACCCCTTTGATTAATTAAATAGGATTCTACTTCACTATTCATTTTATTCTTAAACGATTGCAATACTAAAGTTCCAATGCTAATCAACAATACTAGAGAAAACACAATTACAAAGGATTTCTTTTTCATTAAATTGCCTCCATATGATAAAAATGGGAAAATATCATTTACATAATATGTATTTTGGTATATTGTAATATACATATTATATCATAGAAAGGAAGAAAATGGATGAAAAAAATGTTATTAAGCTTATTTATGGTATTTGGTTTTATGTTGTTATTATCTGGTATAGCTAGTGCGGACACTGTGACTGAGGCCACCTATTTATCCCCAATTAATGAAAATGAGGATTTGTTAATTAAGCCATTCGCTGAAATCGGTCCTACGTATCCAGGTACAAGCATAGAAATGAAGCCGGGAGATGTAATACATAATCCAAAATCTATATCTACTTTCTTCGTAGGACATGTTGCAATTGTAGGAAATGATTTGCTTCTTCGTCATTCTCATCCTCATGGTCCAGGAATAACAGAAGGAATTTCTAATTATGTCAGCCGTTTTTCAACTGGTGATAAGTTTACCATTCTTCGTCCAAGAAACGGAAATGGAGCTGCTGCGGCTACTTGGTCTCAGCAAAACATAGGTAGTATAACTGCGTATGCTTTCTGGCCTAGCCCAGTTTATGTTCCTTCGAATTATTGTTCTAAATTTGTTTGGCAATCTTACTGGTTTGGAGCTGGCAAGGAAATAGTTGGTGGTGGAGACGCTGGGATCATGGTTCCCCCAGGCTTGGTATATATTTATCCTTCAGATATCCTGAATTCGCCATCATTTGTAACTATGGGAGCTTTCTATAAATAAGTATACTTTGAGTCGCTGAAAAGCGGCTCTTTTTGTATTGTAAATAGCCCATAATCTAAACCCCAAAAGCTGCAGAGGTGACGGCGAAGTAAGGTACATGGGTAAATAGTAGGAGGAAAATACTTCCTTTTCGTCGAAATATAATGTCGAAGGGAGGTGCTAGGATGCCTACATTTAATAACATGAAAGACCTGATGAAAGCTATGCAGAAGAAGGCAGATCAAGCGTCTGGTAACGTATCATTAAAGGATTTGTTAAACGATCAATTTATTAAAAAACATTCAGATTTTGATCGTGCTCAAGATTTTTTTGATAAAGCGCCGTTCACTCTTGATTCAGAAGACGATTTTGAAAAGATCGAAATGAGTGTAAAAGATGGTTACGTAAGAGATCACTTCAAATTCCAAACTTGGGATGAGATGATTACAGCTGCAGGGAAAGAATATGTAGCTAAATTCTTCAAATAAATTAAATGGGCACCTTCGGGTGCTTTTTTCATGCCTATAAATGGACAACTCTACGAGTCAGTAGATGAGAATCTGAATCAGGCTCAAATTACCGAGCAACTAACTCAGCAACTGTTCATGAAGAATCGAGAGAAGCGGACGCTTAGTATAGAGGCTCTAGGAGATTACCGAATGCGGGTTGGCTGCTACGTAAATCTATATATTAATGCAATGAATATAAATAAATTTTTCTTGGTTGATGAATGCACCCATAAGAAAGAAGGCGGTGTGCATACCATGGATCTGGAACTAAGGCTGGTGTAACCATGCTGGATGCTATTAAGCAAGCAGCTGTTGAAGCGATTAACGCTGCAGGGCCGGTAATCGTACAACTTGCTGTAATAACAAATGAGAATCCTCTTGAGGTTTTAGTCGATAATAGGCTATCTCTCTCAGAGGATTTTTTAATTGTCCCTGAAAAATTGAGTGGTTTAAAAGTCACCATTGGCGCACAGGAAGTGGAGATTCGCAAGGCTTTAGCGGTTGGAGATAAGTTATTACTCATTCGCATGCAAGGTGGTCAACGCTACGTAATAATGGATAGGGTGGTGAGCGTTTGATACCACAGAGCGATAACGTGCTACTGAATGAGGATATGGAGGATACACCCCAACCAAGTCTTACTTATAAACTAGACCTTGTAAATGGGCGTATAGGATCCGTGGTAGTGGATGGATTGGATGCCGTAAAACAGGCAGTTATAAAAATACTTTCGACAATCCGATTTGAAAACCTGATTTACAGTGACAATTACGGTAGTGAGGCAGATGTTGGAGCGGTGCGGGGTCGGGCGGTGTTTGAAACCGAAGTGGAACGCTGGACTAGGGAAGCATTACTTCAGGATGATCGTATCGTCTCCGTAACCAACTTTAGATTTAACTATGATGGCGATGCGGTACTCGTCTTGTTTGATGTAGAGAGTGATTATGGAAACTATACAGACCGATTGGAGGTGAATGGCGGTGTATGAAGATCAAACGTTTGAAACGATCTTAGAACGGATGTTAGACCGGGTACCAGATGGGCTGGACAAGCGAGAAGGTAGCATTATTTATGATGCTATGGCTCCAGCAGCAATGGAATTACCTCAGATGTATGTTGAGTTGGATATCAATGCAAATTTAATATTTGCTGATACTGCTAGTGGCGATTATCTGGATCGATCGATTGCGTGGTCTGGTGTTACCCGCAAAAAGGCAACAAAAGCCCAACTAAGAGGGCTTTTTTATAATACTTCTAACACCTTAATGGATATTCCAGTTGGTAGTCGCTTCGCTATTGGTGCAATCAACTATAAAGTAATCTCTCGACTCTCATTAGGGGAGTATCGTCTTGAGGCAGAGGTTGAAGGAGTTACGGGTAATCAGCACTTCGGAGCCTTAATTCCTATAGGTTTTATTAATAATCTAGAAAGGGCTGAATTGACGGAGTTACTTATCCATGGGACTGATAGAGAGACAGATGATGCATTACGGCAGCGGTACCTCGATTCTGCCAGACGGCCAGCAACCAGCGGGAATAAATATCATTATATTGAATGGGCTCTTGAAGTTTCCGGAGTGGGCGGCGCTCGTGTATTCCCATTATGGTCAGGTCCGAAGAGCGTAAAAGTTGTGATTGTAAATACAGAAGGTGCCCCAGCCTCAAGCGTTCTTGTGAATCAAGTACAAGACTATATTGATCCAGCTGCTGGGAAAAGTGAAGGACAAGCACCTATTGGGGCAGTAGTCACAGTTACTTCAGCAATCGGTAAGACGATCAATATATCAGCTAAGGTAACTTTAGCGCTTGGTTATACCTTGCAGGGTGTAAAGAATTCCTTTTTGGAGCGATTGGAGACTTGGCGTAAGTCAGCGTCTTTTGTATCTACTTATGTAAGTCAGGCCGTAATTGGATCAATCCCTTTAGGGACTGACGGTGTTATTGATTATCTTGGGTTGCTACTCATTGGAGCTGTTGGGAACATCGTTCTTACAGAAGAAGAGGTGCCATTGATCGGTATTGTGGAATTGGGGGTGTAACATGGCCTACCCGAGTAAAGTTGATGTATTCCAGGAGAAGTTGAATAAAAGCCCAACGGGAAACAATAATGTCATTGAGGAACGGATAACACTTGTAGCAGGCGTTTATGAGGGGTTACTGAATCACGATAATATCAATAACGCTACTGTCCAAGTCTATAGTGGTAGTAAATTGACGGGTGATAAATTGACAAACTGGACGTTAACCATTCCGAGTGATACACCATGGCGCAGGTTAATTAAGATATTTAGTGGAGCTGCTGAAGTTTACGTAACCTATGAAACACCAGGGGACACGGTAGAGGCTGACGATATTAATGTGCTACAAAAGTCTGTAACAGCCACACAAACAGAGGTAGAGCGGTATAAATCGAGTGGTCTTATAGACGGTGGGACATTTACGAAAGGGGTATAAGATGGCACAGACGATACAAATAAAACGTGGTACTAAAGCTCAACTTAGCACGTATGGTGCATTGCTTGTTGGTGAATTGGGTTTTTGTACAGATACGAAAGAAATATATATCGGAGACGGTACAACAAACTCAATGGTTGGGCGAGCCTTGTCAGGTGCAGAGGCTTCGTGTCCGGTGGCGGCATCGGTTGGACGTCTTTTTTACGTCACGAGCGGGGCGAATAGTGGATATCTTTATTTTGATGATGGGGCAGCTTGGAGGCGAGTGAACGCCCAAGCACTCAGTGATTTAACAGGGTCGCTTGATAATATAGCGGATGGTGCTACTTTTGCAAAGATATTAAAGGCTGATGTTAGTGCAGGACATATCAATAAGGTGTCAGAGGGCACGAATACTAAAACTGCAGCTGAGATTAAAAGCCATATTGACGATGCCGCTAAACACCGAGTCATTAATGATTCTGGTACAGCCATTACCGATATCTGGTCCGCACAAAAAATCAAAAATGAAATCGAATTAGCAAAACATAATATCGAACCACAAGCATCGGTAAAAGATCAACATTTATTAGCGCCACCAGCAAGTCCAGCAGAAGCGGACCGTTATATCATTCCAGCATCAGCGACAGGGGTATGGGCAGGTAAGACAAGCCAAATAGCAGAGTATCAGTCTGGAGCTTGGGCTTACTATACCCCTGCTGTAGGTTGGACTGCATATGTGGATGATGAGCAAAAGATCTACAGCTGGAATGGAACGGCATGGGTTAGGACTGGTGGTGCCCTACAGACGATCACAGCGGGCAACGGTCTTACTGGTGGTGGTCAATCAGATTCCGTTACATTGACGGTTGGAGCCGGGAACGGGGTTGTTGTAGATTCTACAACCGTTGCAGCCAAGGCAGGCAAAGGTATTGTTGTGAATGCGACAGGGATTGAGGCTAATATTGATAGTTCCAGCATCGTCTACGATTCAGCTAATGGCAATAAACTTACGGTGGCTACGATCGATGGCGGTACGTTCTAGGAGGCGAGGCAATGGCTAGAAAAGTAATGATCCAGATCCGACGAGGTTTGGAAAGTGCCATCGGAACACTAGCTATCGGTGAACTTGGCTATTGTACCGATACAAGCAAACTCTACATTGGTACAACAAATGGCAATGTGTTGTTGGTGGCTGCTCAAAGCGCAGGGGATATGCTTAAAAGTATTTATGATACGAACAATGATGGCAAAGTGGACTACGCTGCCAACGCTGATGCTGTCCCTTGGTCCGGTGTAGCTGGGAAACCAGCAACGTACCCACCATCAACACATACGCACTCCGAATATATGAGTAAGGGTCCCGTAACATGGAAGCAATTGAAGGGGGTGTGATGTTTGAGCTATGGAGAATCTTTATATAGCACTCTTCTTTTCACGGCTAATGAATTAGAGGATATAGACGATGTAAATACGGTTGATCTTATGAAATACCTACCGCCATATTACAAGGGTATTCAAGAAATAGAAGAACTGCAGCAATCATTAGGCATTGAAATATATGGCTTAACTACGAGGGTTCAAGAGGTGCTAGATCAGGCATATGTTGAAACTGCAACATGGAGCCTTGCGCGTTGGGAGGCTGAACTTGGATTAAGCTCGGATCCATCAAAGTCTTATGTCAGTAGACGTGAAATGGTCAAAGCTAAAAGACGAGGAACAGGCACAACGACACCTGAAATGATTCAACGAACAGCATCGGCTTTTGCTGGTGGGGAAGTATCGGTAGAAGAAGTTCCAGGGGAATATCGATTTATCGTCCGATTCATAGGCATTCTAGGCATTCCACCGAATATGGCTGGGCTATTTCAGATACTCGATGAAATCAAGCCGGCACACTTGGCCTATGAGTTTGCTTATACGTACACATATTGGGATTCGCTTAAAACGATAACTTGGAATACTGCTGGCACCGGAACGTGGAACGACTTAAGAACTTTTGGATAGGAGAGTGACACATGCAAACCACAGGAAATTTGGGCTTAAAGAAGCCAGAGGGAACAGATATCGTTGATATTGCCGATTTGAACGGAAATATGGATATCTTAGACACGATTGTTAATAACAAGGTTGATAAGGTCACAGGTAAACAGTTATCTACCAATGATTACACAGCAGCCGAGAAAACAAAGATGGCGGGTATCGCAACAGGAGCAAATAACTACGCACATCCTAATCATACGGGGGATGTAACCAGTAACGGAGATGGAGTAACAGCTATTGCTCCATGCGTGATTGTGGATGCTGATGTAAGTGCCTCCGCTGCCATTGCGTGGAACAAACTCAATAAAACAGGTGCATCCCTGGCGGATCTGCCCACACGTTCAGCCGCAGACCTTAACAGCGGCACACTACCGGCAGCAAGACTCCCGGCGATCTCCGGTGATATTACAATGGCAGCTGGTACAAGTGCAGCGGCATTAACAGCTGGAGTAATTGTCAACTCTGATATTAATGCAACGGCAGCAATTGATGCTTCCAAGATTGGAGGCGGTACGGTATCAAATGCAGAGTTTGGATATTTAGATGGATTAACAGGCGGTATCCAAAATCAAATAAACACTATTTTAAATCCTCCTAGAGCACAATATAGAAGTAGTATTGACAAAATAATCCCTAGTGGAACATGGATATCTCCTGACTGGGATGTACAGGTAATAGACACAGATTCCTTTATAACCTCTGCAGGAATTGAGACTGTGGTTATTAATAAGTCAGGGATGTACTTTATCCAAGCTACTATTGGAGTGTCTGTCAGTAATTTGGGTATCAGAAACATGAAAATACTAAAAAATGAAACTGAAGAAGTTGCATATAACAGCAACGCATCTGGCGGTGCATATTCGAGCCGAAACAATGTTACGGCAATGCTAATATTAAATGTTGGGGAAACTCTAAGGATTCAAGTTTTTCAAGATACAGGAGGAAATCTGACACTAATGAGCTCTTTGTCTAAAATGTCAATCATTAGATTATGCCCACCTTGAAGGGATGAACCCTATCAAGCGAGACTGTTTGCGCCCACACAGATCACTAAACTAAACGACAATTACTTTATAGTTGATTGCTGGCATCACAGAGTTATCTATACAGATGACATCAACCAACCATTGTGGAACTGGAATACAGTTGATTTTGAATTCGCGGGGCCGCACACTATTGCGAGTGATGGGGATATATATGTTGTTGATAATACCGGTTGCCACGAAGTGATTGTTATAGACTCGAATTTTAAATTTAAGCAGAGATTTAGTGGCATTAGTTACCGTCCACACCATACTGAGTATGATCCCTTAACACAAGCATTTTACGTTGTGACAGGTCAGAATATCTTTTGCTTTAAAAAGAATAATGGTAATCTATTTTTGGATCACCAGTGGTAATTACAAACCTGATTGACACCTATATACGCTCAGTTCGGATTATAGATAATAAGTTTTATTTTGTAAGTGGTCCTGGTAGGATTACCGTCATTAATTATCAGGACGGATCATACGACGTTGATAGTGAGTTTGTTGTTCTAGACGAGATGTATAGTATGAATGATATCGCAAAGATTGGGGATTACTGGTACATTACTTCAACCACCAACTTCAGTGGGAATTCTTCGCCTATGATTATACGCCTAACAAATTTAAACCAACTTGAGTTCGGAAGGTATGAGAATATATATGAGTTATTGGGGTTTAGCGACATTCCATTTTTCATAAGCGAATTTGGTGGAAAGGTTTATATCACTGAAATAGGTAACAGGTATAATGGTTTCCTTTCATTTGATGTTAATGATATTTCTTTAAGTAATGTTTATAAGAATGTAGAATTTGAAGGGGCATTATCAGAATCTATTAAAAGGAAAAGCATTTATCCAAGGTAGTCATACACATGTTTAAATTTATAGTTTATAATAAGGATCGTATAAATACGGAGGTGGTCTTTTGAAATACTGGAGAAAGTCATTTTCGCTCTCCATTTTAATAGTGTTCACACTTATGTTTTCATCATGCGCACAAGCATCTGACAATGATTATACAAGTAGATTATATACACCAACCTATACTACTAAGATTTCTGGAATTTATTTTATTGTAGATTGCTGGAACCATAGAATCATTTATAGTCGAGACATGACTAAACCAATTAAAGAGTGGAAGACATTAGATGATGATATTGCAGGTCCACATTCTATAGCAGGTGATGGCATAACATTTGTTTCAGAGGATTCTGGCAGAGATAGATTAATCGTCTATACTCTAACTTCTAAAGGATTTAAAAAAACACAAGTAATTGATAAAATTTATGGTAGGCCACATAAAACTATTTATGATCCCACCGCGAAAAGATTCTATGTGTTAACATCGACAACGCAAGAGATATACACGTTTGAGTTAGATAATGGACAACTATCCATTACTAACAAAGTCCATTTAGATTTTTTAGAAGACACATATACTCGGTCGTTTTCCATGATTGACGGAAATATGTACTTCGTCAGTGGGCCAAGAGAAATTTCTGTTGCTAGTTACAATTCTGCTGGGAATATTAATTTGGTAGAACAGTACCCAGTTCCTGAAGAATATAGCACAATGAACGATATAAAGAGAATTGGGGACTACTTTTATATGAGTGTATACCCAGAGAAATTTATACGCGTCAAGAGCCTATCTGATTTTTCTTTAGTGGAAAATATTTATAATGATTTAGGATTTAAAGGCACTCCCTATTTTATGTCCTATTTTGACGGGGAATTCTTCATTCCGGAAATTGATAGCTACTCTGGTATAAAATCTTTTAAAGTAAATGATAATGAAATTATCGATGTTAAGACGATTAATGATTCCGGGCGACCAGATGAAAAGGTACTAAAAAGGAAAAATGAATTTCCAACTTAAATTATTAACACGTCGTTAAAAACGGCGTGTTTTTATTTTGCCCTCGGATCTGATTCGGGGGCTATTTATATTGATCAATAGATAGAGAGGGGAGTTGTTTTATGTCAGTTGGGGGAGTCAATCTAGGAGGAGGGACCGGAGGTGTAGCCTTGGAGAATCGTATGGATGATGTTGAAAATCGTTTGTCCGGAATGTCCGACGAGTTGATGCGCTTCGGCGCAGAACATGCCACATTTAGCACTGAGCTGCGATTGCTTAAAGAGAAGCGGTCTAGACATGAGGAAGATGTAAAACAAATCAAAGAATCCACAATCGAAATGAAGATCCAATTCAACGAGATTATGCGGCGGTGGGATACATTGGATTCTCGTGTGTTTCAGTTATTACAACAATCGCAAACGGATAGTAAGAGCGAACGGAAAGTGTTTATCGATCTACTTAAATACGTTCTGTCCGGTACTATCTTCGCTATTATCGCTTTTTTATTTAAAGGAGGGGCGTAATGTTAACCTTAGATCAAGTGAAAAGTAAATCATCTACGAGATTGATTGGTTTACATCCCGTAGTTTTAGCAGCTGCAACAGTTATAATTGAACGCTGTTACGCTCGGGGAGTGCCTATTGTTATTACTCAAGGATTACGAACTATTGCGGAGCAAGACGCTCTCTACGCACAAGGGCGATCAAAACCCGGATCTATAGTGACCAATGCTAAAGGCGGGTATAGTTATCACAATTTTGGTTTGGCTGTTGATTTCGCTTTGCTGCTGCCAAATGGGTCCAGTGTCTCATGGGATATGAACCGAGACTACAACGAAAACAACATCAAAGACTGGATTGAAGTAGTGGAAGAAGCTAAGAAGCTCGGCTTTGATTGGGGCGGTGACTGGACATCATTTAAGGATTACCCTCATTTCCAATTGGTCTTTGGCTTAACTCTTACTCAGCTGAGAGCTGGTATCAAACCATCAGAGATTGCTATGGCAAAAGCAACGGCTATTATAGATCGACTAAAAGAGGAGGTAAAGGAAGACATGAGTAAAATTGAGGAGTTAGAAGCAATCATAACGAAACAGGATGAGCGCCTAATGGACGTAGAAAAGCGATTAAACATCTCGGGCAAGGAAACATATGCCATCAATTATAGTGAGGCTATTACAGCTGCTAAAGCGGTTGGAGCGATTACTACATCGGCAGAAAAATCAAAACTAGAACTTAATGTGGTTCAAATGTTGTACAATATGGGATTATTTGCGAAGGAAGATAAATAATTTATGGACAATGAAAACCTAACTAATGTACTGGCGTTTGCCTCGGTGATCGCCGTTTTTGTGTTGGCAGGAGTTCAATTTGTGAAGAAAACATTCAATGTTCAAAATAATTTACTTCCAGTCATCGGATTAGTTATAGGCCTTTTAATCGGAGTAGTAGCTTACCCGTTTACTGATTTATCTCTGAGACTAAGGTTATGGTCCGGCGGCCTTGCAGGGTTGTCTGCAACGGGGTTCTTTGAGCTGGCGTTCAACAAGAGAGAAGGTAACACGAAGGATTGATGTAAAGCCCACTAGCTCTAGGCTGGTGGGCTTTTTTGTTGGTTATAATGCGAAAAAATTGTCTGTAATTAAATATCCATTGTACATCGGTCTTATATTTTCCTTTTTTAGTGCGATAAAACCTCCATATTATCAGCGGTTACTCCAATTTTACTTACCTGAATACCCTTGGCACCATAATTCCCCCAAGTATCAATACGGCATTCTCCATAACCGATCCTAAAATACCCTTTGTCCCCCCAGCTAACGTCCCAACTATTTTTACAAATCCAACATCCACCTTGATCATTATCATCGAAACCAACAATTATTACGCAATGCCCTCCTTCTAAATTCCCAGATAAGTGTTTATATACACCGGAACCATATGAGTAAAAATCTCTATATACATCGAAACATGCAATCGCTGGCCCGTAATTTATAAGCCATTCTTTAATGTTGGTACTATTGGACAGCCTAGAGGACGAAGTTAATTTATACTTATTTCGATTAGGATCAAGTTGTAATCCTGAGCAATCCTTTGTCTGTAACCCTTTATTATAGGGGTAGCATGCTTCTTCAGCGATTCCTGAGTTCTTAAATACATTTAAGGCAGGATCAGGCCACCATCCATTTTCACATTTTCCACCATTACAAAAAAATAAATGGGCTTCACTAATATCTACAGTCAAGCTTGGATTACCTAATTGCTTTTTTAAAGTTCCTTCGATAGCGCCAATTACACCAAAAGCAACACATGAACCGCATGAACTTTGGTTCTTAGGGGGGGTTATAAAATTCTCACCATTAACATTACGAAGATCATAGTTTTGAGGGAGAATTGTTGTACCTGGGTTTGATGGATACGCTGCGTTTGTTCTGTGATCATCCGGTGCATTTGCTCCTAAATATTTCTTTCTCTCTGCTGGTGGTAAATTAGAAATGTCATTATCTTTAGTCGTCCATGGATTTCCTGCATCATTTAATGCTTCTTCTATGTTCTTTTTAAACTGTTGTTCGTAACTCATGTGTACCACTCCTTATCAGCTTTTTTCTAAAAGACAATAGTAATATCTCCTTTTGAATAGAAAATACACAGGGATTTTATAAAGTGGTTTGGAATGTATACAATTTGTTACGGAATAGAAAGGTGCCCAATGAAAGAATTTCGCTAAACCTACTGGACTGATCAAACTGTTCGAAACGTAGCCATGCTTCCTCGAGCACAAAAAAGCCCCGTCAGCAATTTTGCCTAACGGGTTATTTTTTTGTTCCTGTATTTCAACGCCGGCGGGCTTTAATCAATGCCGCGATTGAGACAACCATGCCAGCAGCAATGACAATCCAAGTGATAACATTCAGCATATACATTCCTCCTTTAGAGGGGCCGTAGCCCCTTAATGTTATTTCGAGTCAGACGGGAGTAGGTGCCTCAAAAAACTTCCAACTAGTCACGGTTATCTCTCTCATTTCCGTCCCGGTATTGAGGGTTACGGTTTTTGTCTGTTTGTTGAAGGTGTACACTCCGCTGAATCCGTTCAGCGTTACAGTTTCCCCGTTGTCGTGAGCCTTTGAATAACCATCTTTAACCACGTAATAGATGCTTGCTTCCTGCTCAGTCCAATTGATGTGAATCATTTTTTGCTTATTCATGACATCACCTCCGCGTATGCCCGCCGGCAGATTTATTGTATTGGCATTCCGATTGCCATTTTGTTATGATTGGGTGGAGAGCAGGGGGGGCAACCCCTACTCTCCGGGAACCTATTTACGTTTGCGTGGTCCGCGGCGTTTTTTGGTTCCTTTCTTTTTGTCCTTTAGCAGCAGTGTTGCGATAATGAGCTGAATGATTGCTGTAAGGAGCGTTACCCAATCTTTCATGTACTGTCTCCTTTCTGGAAGTTAAATGTTTTACTTCCTAAATATAATATTCTATAATGTGAAAATAAGAGTACTGAAAGGAGTTCAGTATGGGATTCTCATATAAACCGCTTTGGCGGATGCTTATTGATAAAGAGATGTCAAAATCTAATTACCGGGAAGCGCTCGGTCTATCTTCTGCCACACTGGCAAAAATGGGGAAAGGTGAGTATGTTTCTATGGAAGTCTTGGACAAAACGTGTAATTACTTTAACGTTCCATTAGATCAAATCGTGGAGCATATAGCTGAATCTGGACATGAAGACATCTCACAAATAAAAGAGCCACCACAGGGTTAATCCTGGGTGACTCTTTTTTTATACAATAAACTCTGTAAATGCTGGGCTTCGAAGCATGCCAGATTTGGTCCAGTTCCTCATTCTTACTTTTGCTCGTAATCTTGGTTCAAGATGTACAAAATCCTTATCCTCGCCTTTTACAAGTTGCTGGGCAACGCCTCTGAGTGCCTGCTTATGGATCGGTGACGCGCCAAGTTCAGGACGTAGCTTTCCGGACGTACCGGATGGAACAGCAGCCAGCCACCCAAATTCCTGTTTGCGATAACCTGTAATAAATACTTCTGCATAAGTCCAATTGATGACCTTTTGCCATGCATGAGAGCGGCGGCCAGTCTCGTATACGCTGTTTTTATGCTTACCTACTACGCCTTCCATACCACGAGTTTCGATCTGTTCAAATAAAGCCTCTCCAGCACCTTCCACATGAGGTACTATTCCAAAGTTATTAGAGGGTTGAGTTAATCCCGCCAGTATCTCCTTACGGCTCATCAGGGGCAATCCACGAAGATCCTGGCCTTTGTACATCAAGATATCAAAGATAGCATAATACGCCGGGAGCGTCCCGGTGAGTTGCACTATTTTCTCTGCTCGTCTTGTCTGAAAACGACTCATAACAGATTCGAAATCTGATACTCCGGTTGTAGGATCAACACAGGCTATTTCACCATCCAAAACAACATCGTTCGCAAATGGAAGATGTAATTCAGGATACTGCCGAGTGCAATCAATATCATGCCGTGTATATAACCGGATCTTACCAGACTCTTGAGAATAAATAAGACGATGCCCATCTATCTTTGGTTCATATATAAAATCACTGTGACTGAATGGTCCAGCAGCAGTTTGTAATAACATAGGTGATATAAACATATAAAACCTCCTTCATCCAATTATAGCTCGTGGCTACAAAGGATAGAGGAGGCAAGTATTGGGAAAAGCTATTTTGTTAAAGTATACTCACTAACTTCAAACGATAGGATCTTGTCATGCACAACGTAATCGGTTCGTTTAGTGAATGGGCCTTTGTTGTTGTCATGCTTATCAATTCCGTAACGAGCCGATCCGGAAGCTGAGTCATACCAGTTTAAAAATGCTTGAACCTCTGATATTGACAAGTCGTATTCTTTCACAAGGTCGGTATTCATTATTATTGTCAGAATTGCACGATCGCCTGACTGCTGTTCTGGAGTCGGTGAAGGCGTAACTGTTGGATCGGGACTTGGTGTTACCGTAGCAGTAGGTGTAGGCTCAATTGTGGCTGTTGGTTCTGGAGTTGCTGTAGGCTCAGGAGTAGTGGCCGAATTATAGAAATCAATATCAGTGATCTTTAAGTCAACATTTGCAATCGGTGTAATTGTTACATATCTCGCAGTAGGAGACACTCCGTTTGTCTGCTTTAGACTTCCATCATGATTTGTACCATAATAATAATCTGTATCAAACCCAGTTACATAGGACTTAGCCTCAGAGTAAAATTGAACTCTTGCCATTGCACTAATGTTTAATCTCCAAGAGTCAATTTTAGAATTAGTACCAAGGTCAACGGTTAAAATTTTTCCCGCAGGAAGTGTATAGAATGTAGCTTCGTCCCCATCCGTTGCGAGGTAAGTAGACTCATATTGACTTGTCCAAAGGGTAGAGTAAACAATAGCTTGTTTACCATGCAGATAGCCACCTGTATAAGCATATGTTGATGGGATTGTGGTAAGAGTTGTGATTAATGCAATAATTAAAACTGCAATTAAAGAAGTGAGGCTAAGCTTAATTTTTTTTGACAATTCATATTCCACCTTTTTTATTTTTTGTAGGATCAGATTATGGTAACTGCAGCGTTCTGTCTAAACATAATTTCTTAAATATGTAATTAAAAGAATATTATAATTATTAATTCATAATAATGACATTTAGTGATGGGATTTCCGTTGATTAACGAACGCATGTTTGGTTATAAGGCAAACGAACGTTCTTATTTTGGGGGGCTATCAACTTGCAAATGCAGATTGGTCAAACCGTTGAAATTGTTTACTTAGATAAAGTCGGCAAGATTACTCAGCGTAAAATTGAAGTTAAAGGCATAAAGGATGGGAAGATTCGTGCGACATGCTTAAATACAGGAGCGCCAAGAGTGTTTCTAATGGTAAATATATTAGCTTGGCAGCCAAGTGATAAAGGAGCAATTGCATGAAGTCATTAACGGATAAAGAAAAAGAAATACTCAAATCATTAATTAAGATGATCGAAATCAATCACTATCCACCAACGTTACGTGAACTTGCCAAGGAGGTAGGGTTGTCATCTACAGCGGTAATACATGCGCACATGGAGCGCCTAGAGATTAAGGGGTACATACAGAGAGGTAAGAACATGCCACGAGCGCTGAGAGTTATTAAGGGAGTCGACGAAGACAATGAAATCATAACAGCGTAAGAAACTTGAAAGTAATGGACTATGGGAGGGAAGTCGGATGATAATGCCTGAGCATAAAAATAGGATTCTGGACGATTCGCTGAAAGAAGAGGTGCGATCAAAGCCTGATTTAGATCCTCAAGCATTAGCTGAAATCTCACAGGTATTAGCTCAATCTTTAGAGGATTGCAGTCTGATCACGATTACATTGTTTGGGGAATATGAGGACAGATCCATCCATGGAATAGTCATGAGAGTCGATCGGCAGTTGAAACAGATTAAGTTCCATCATGATGACGATTGGGAATGGATTAAACTAGAGGAAGTTATTGAGGCAATCACTTAATCGAGTGTCGCTTTATCTCGTATTAAGCTAACAGGCAGGATAGTTCAATCGTTTCTCGAATTCTTTTTGAGATGGAGTAATTTACGAACTTCGTGAATATAACGTTATGGCTTCACTTATCTTTTTACATCACTTTAAGCCACTCGGTATCGTGTAATAAACGTTATACGACATACAAACTAAAATATTTCGAAAATATATTGACAAGAAATTGAAATTTACATCTTAGCAAAGAAAAGGAGATTAATGTATGAGTATAAAATTTAGAAAAGTAAGTGATTTTAACCGTGGGTTAATCTTTGAATTGTTGACAGATGCTTATTTATTTGATTGCAGATATGAACAAAATTGTAGTTCAGATTGGCAGGAATTTAATAATTTCTTCTTTGATAATTTACAGATTGCGGATGAATGTGGGTTTATTACTACATTAAACGATGAAGCAATTGGTTTTGTTTCATGGGACCCAAGAAATGTACCTGATTATGTGGAAATCGGACATAATTGTATTGCTACAAAACAAAAAAACAATGGTTATGGTAAAATGCAACTCCAAGAAGCTGTTAATAGAATCATAAAAAATGATGTTAGGAAAATTGTTGTAACTACTAATATCGACTTTATACCTGCTCAAAAAATGTATGAGAGTGTTGGATTCAAAATACATCAAAAAAGAAAAGTTGTTGGTTTTGTTAGAAAACATATAGATTATGTATATTCTTTAGAAGGCAGGAACTACACATAACACCATAATATCGCATCGGGACATTCGGTAAAATTCATTACGCTAACGGGAAACGATAGCTCAATAAGACACCTAGCTAATACGATTGTGAGAATCGCCTCGTCAGTGATAATGCTGACGAGGCATTATAATTTGATAGGTCATATATCAAATTCAGCCCATCCTAGTGGCATTAATTTGAAGTCGACCTCATCGAGGGCTTCTGGTTCAATAATTACTAGTAGTGGTTCATGTATGTCAATTAACGAACCTATACGTTCGCTGATTCCAATAAAAGTACCAATAGCTACTACTCTTCCACACCTTCCACCAAATCCGCTATCGTGATTGTCACAGATACGCACGGACTATTCCGGCTTTAATTCTTCCCATCTCATAATTTAGGGGGTGCTCCTAGTTCTTCAAAAGTACTCTGGGACAATCCAAAGTAAGCAGCACTGTCATTTGAGTAATGGTACTGTCGTTGTATCGTTATCATCAGTGGCGTCTCCGGGATCTAATCATTGCAATGATGGACAAAACAAGTGATACTCCGATAACAATCCAAGTGATTATATTCAACATTCATAACCCTCCCGCGTATGCCCGCCGGCTAATTTATTTTCTAGAGCATGTGTGTTATGATTGGGTGGAGGAAGGGGCTCAATCCCTTCCTCGGGAACCTATTTACGTTTGCGTGGTGCGCGGCGTTTGGTTCCTTTTTTCTTTTCCTTTAGCAGTAGATAAGCTGTGTAACATTGTATTGCTGCTGTTAGGAGTTGTACCCAATCCTTCATCCCTTATCTCCTTTCGGGAAGTTTTGATTTCACTTCCTGTATTTAATATATCACATACTGTATATTAAGTCAAATATAAAGTTTGACTTCCTGTATTTTTTTTATTATCATAGATACATGAAGTAGTAGGAAGGTGAATATAATGCCGTTTTCGTACAAGCCCTTATGGGTGCTATTAGCGAAAAATGAAATGAAGAAGCAGGATTTAAGGGAGGCACTTGGCCTTGGTCCGTCCACGATAGCGAAGATGGGTAAGGGTGAGAATATCTCTTTGGAAGTGCTGGACAAGCTTTGTAGTCATTTCGGAGTACAACCAAACGATATCATTGAGCATGTAGAAGAGCCGTCTCAGGATTAAACCTGGACGGCTTTATTATTGCTAAAAAAACATTCGTGTAGATCATCTTTTCAGCAAACAAATATGAGAGATGCAGCATAACTTTAAACTTTGTAGATACATATTTATTTATAGAAGACAAAGACGGGGAGCCCCCAGCATCGCCCCCGTTTTGCTCCCAGATACAACAGTTAATAACCCCATATAACTTTTTCGAAAATTAATATTTTCATTAATATAAGGTGTTTGCACCCCTTTATTATCTTTAACTTTGCGGTGAATCTAAATCGTACTCAGGTTCACGAGTGGGAAAGAAACCAATACATGACTTTGTACTAGAACCTTTAAACCCTTGACACCTTTGGTGTTGAGGGTTTTTTTTGTGTGAGCGTGGGAGTAGTAAGGGACCTCTATAATGACGGTGCCCACAAAATGCCCACAAATAAATAGTGGGTGCTATTCGAGGATAGATCTCATGTGGGCTTCGTACTTTTCCATACTACTTTCTTCAATCTTCTTGGAAATGTGAGAATAGACATCAGATGTAATTGTAATATTTCCGTGTCCGAGTCGCTCCTGAACATACTTCATATCATTGCCTGCTTCTAGTAGTAGCACTGCATGAGTGTGTCTTAGTGAGTGAATCGGCATGGGTGGAAGACCGATCCGTTTCAAAATTCTCGAAAAGGAATTGAATAAAGAAGACTTTGGCATGAAGTTTCCATCATCTCTATAGGAACCCTTCCAAGCTAATTTATTTTGGTTCTGATATTTAATGTGTTGCTTTAGATCGCTAATGATAGATTGACTAGTTTTATCGTTCGTTGCGAATTAAACATTTTTGTATCTCCGAATAGAGTTGCTTCATCCTCAGCTGAAAAATCTAACGTCTTACAAATGTGGCAGCCGGTTTAGAATCTGAACCTCCACCGTTGTGGTAATGGTATTCTCCGTTTTCCAGTCCCCACTTTGCGCAATTTGTGCGGCAATAATGACCCCCATTTGCATCTGTGCGTCCTGGATGTGCCTCAGCAAGTACAGGCATCAATAATAAGAAAAGTGACATGAAGCTTGAAACAAAAATTCTTTTCATAAAAAATAAATACCCCAATGTTTGATTCTTGGAGTAGTCTATCAGAATACATTTTCACTTATCCCTTATTAAGCTAACTGGGCAGGATAGTTGAATGATTTCGCGAATAACTTAAGTCATGACGAATTTACGAAGTTCGCAAAAAGGCGTTAGCCGAAAGAAGTTCTTAGTTTAGGAGGAGTCTATATGATATTAGAAAAGGTTATAAATAGAATTGAAATAAAAAGTGAATATAAGGATTTTGTTGATAAGTATATAGATAATATACTTACCGAATTCAAAGGTAAGATTCATAGCATTTATATGTGTGGCTCGATTCCAAAAGGAACTGCTAAACCTTTTACGTCAGATGCAGACTTTACTATTGTATGTGTAAATCCCAAAGATATTGATTACGAAAGATTGTCAAATATTAAAGACAGGCTTTTGGAAGAATATCCAATAGTAACTAAGATTGATACGATAATTTGCTCGATTGACGATGTATTAAGTAAACCAAATGAGTGGGGTTTTTGGGTAAAGATAATTTGTGTTTGCATATATGGTCATGACGTTGGTGAAAAAGTACCACCGATAATTATTTCTCCAGAGTTCATTTTAGACTTAAATACAGAGACCAAGGAGGAAGTAGATCGTATACATAGTTTACTTTCTAATGCTAGTGATAACACAATGAAAATTAGATATATTAAAGGTTACTCTAAGAGATTAATTCGTGCATTATACTCTTTGGTTTTAGAAGATACAGGTGTATGGCAAGATGACATTATTAAGATGAAGAATGCCATATTAAACTATTGTGAGATTGACTCCGCTTTAGTTGATTATCTGTATGCTTGTTACTTGGATAGTAATGTACTTGTTGAAGAGTTTCTGGGAATTGCAGATGAAGTATATAGCTATTTTGAGAACGCCTTAAATACAATGGCTGCTTCCAGAACTTCCTTCGGCTAACACCATATTGACGCTCCGGGTCACTCTGAGAAGCGAGTGACCACATCCAGCCCCCTAAGCCCGTCGGGACGTCACTGCGTTAGGTGTTCGGCAAGCCTCACAACTATAAGCAGCGACTCTAATTAAAACATAAGACTATTGAGCTAACGGGAACTTTAGTTGAATAATACACATTAATGAGCAGGCGCTACGGTAGCCTGCTGTTTTCATTGAAGTAACGGGCAGATTTGCACAATAGTCACCGCAGTTTAATGCGACTTCAAAATAAAAAGGAGAAAAGACCCATGAATCTACACTTGGCAGATTAACAGGTCGAATCGCAATAGTAACAGGTGCAAGTCGCAGCACAGGAATCGGTGCTGCAGTGTGCAAAGAGTTGGCCTATCTAGGCGCTGATGTATTTTTTACACACTGGGTTAGTTACGATCAACAGATGCCCTGGGGTAGCAATAACGAGGAGCAAAAGCAACTTTGTGAGGAAATACGTTCCATGGGCGTTCGTTGCGAACACCTAATGATGGATCTTTCTGCACCTGAAAGCTTTGTGGATTTATTAAATAACGTTGAGCAGAAGCTAGGAGAACCTTCCATTCTTGTTAACAATGCTTGTTATTCGGTTAACGATGACTTAACCACGATTACCCCAGAGTCTTTGGATGCACACTACGCAATTAATGTTAGGGCGGTAACTATGCTTAGTGTGGAATTCGCTAGACGGTTTACGCAATCGGCAGGTGGTCGAGTTATTAATATGACATCGGGCCAATCACTAGGCCCCATGGCTGGTGAAATCTCGTATGCCGCAACGAAAGGGGCAATAGATGCTTTCACACGAACTTTTGCAGCAGAGGTGGGTCCGAAAGGCATCACCGTAAATGCGATAAATCCTGGACCCACAGACACCGGCTGGATGACTCCTGACCTACGACAGCAGTTATCTAAGCAATTTGTAACAGGTAGAGTAGGATTGCCTAAGGATGCAGCTCGTCTGGTTGCATTCTTAGCCACCGATGATGGGGAGTGGATTACCGGCCAAGTTTTACATTCCACGGGTGGATTCAACTAACGGAGAACGATAGCTCAATGAGACACCTAGCTAATACGATGTGAAAATCGCCTCGTCAGTGATAATGCTGACGAGGCATTATAATTTGATGGGTCTTATATCAAATTCAGCCAGTCCTGGTGGCAGTGATTCGAAGTCGACTTCTTCGAGGGCTTCTGGTTAAATAATTATTAGTAACGGTTCATATATGTCAATCAACGCACCTATACGTTCGCTGATACCAATAAAAGTACCAATAGCTACAATACTTCCGCACCTTCCACCAAATCCGCTATCGTGATTGTCACAGATATGCACGGACTGTCCCGGCTTTAAATCTTCCCATCTCATAATTTAGGGGGTGCTCCTTGTTCTTCAAAAGTTCTCTGGGGCATTCCAAAGTAAGCAGCCCTGTCATTTGAGTAATGGTTCTGTCGTTGTATCGGTAGCATCAGTGGCGTCTCCGGGAAACTATTTTCGTTTGCCGCGCGGGCGACGTTTTATGGTTCCTTTTTTCTTGTCCTTTAGTAGTAGATAAGCTGTGTAACATTGTATTGCTGCTGTTAGGAGTTGTACCATGTAGAAGAGTCATCACAGGGATAACCTGAACTGCTCTTTTATTGCTCAAAAAATTTTGTTTTATCTGTAATCAACTCTACGAGTAAGCGTCATAATAAAACCTTGCTGACCATGATGTTAGCAGGGTTTTTGTTCATACATTAAATTTCTTCCCTCACGGAGGCAATGGATCCTATGATTCATCCACCAATGATTCCGGAGCGAAGCCAATTAGCGATGGTTATCCGATATCTACAGTTAATTTTAACGGCGATGATTCTCCCAATACGATCTTCAAGCCACTTTTAAGATAGCGATATTCTGGATTCTATTCCCTAGATTGAAATCTTCAATTGCATTTGTAGTACCTCTTCTGATTGAAAATTGGGCTATATTTCCTGCACACATAAACGCCCACAAAATGCTTACAAATAATAGAAGGAAGACAATGAAATCCGTAATCGTTTTCTCAGACAACCCTTTATTTTAACGGAATTAGGTACTATTCAGACCATTATAAAAAGGGAAAACTGTAAACCGGACTCGGTTCACGAGTGGGAAAGTAACCAATATATGACGCTTTACTAGAACCTTTAAACCCTTAACGCCTTTGGTGTTGAGTTTTTTTTGTGTGTGGGGGTAAGGATAGGAGATATTGTAGAGGTTTATGGACGCCCCCGTAATGCCCCCCAAAAATGTAGTGATCATTCGAGGATACTTCTCATATGAGCTTCAAATTTCTCCATACTGCTTTCATTTATTTTCTTTGAAATATGTGTGTATGTGCGCTGTGATTTTTATGCTACCATGACCTAAACGTGTTATTCCAAAGCTTGAAAGGGGTAATAAGCTGGCTAAACGATTTTATGAATTGGACTATAAGAATGCTCTCCAACTTGGGGCAAGCCATTTTCGCGACAGGTGAAACTTCTTAGCCTCTTATAAGGAGAATGCTATGACTCAGTCAAATGATTGAGTTTTTGAATTGCGAGCTCGGCAACTTTTGATAAATTTCACTCGTATGTTTCGTTATCGATAATCAATTCAAAGGCGAATCCAAAGCATGCGTTACCTTTGAATTCGTTCTTGACTAAAATGTAAAAAAGCCAGAAGGCTTAACACCATCTAGCTTAGCTGCATAGCGAAAAGTGGATTATTAGGATGAGGGCAAAGAATATGGTTTTTGAGGGAATTGTGCTGCAGACCATAGTCCGACAGTTGGAAAGTAAACGTTCGATCATATACGAAGTATCAGAAAGAAATGCGGGGAATAATGGTGGTATGGATAGAGCTGACGCATCGTTCACACACATCGTGCTACTAAGTTCTAGCATATTAGCCTGCATAAAACACGACACATATCTAATTGATTTAGAAGGCGGGACATTTGATTGGATCGAGAATGTGGATGAGTTCAACGTGTTAGGGAAGGCGCCGTCATGACACAGGTACAAGATAAGACTTACATTTGCACTCGAGAGAAGACAGAGGGGACACGCTTAATATTATGAAAGTGAAGTTGTGTATTTCTGAAGGGCAGTCGATACAATGACTACTGATTTGCAGCTGAATTTAGTAGCAATAAATTATTATACTTCGCTGCATGCTTTTGCTCATCGAGAATAATGCCATATAAAGTATCCTTATAAACGCCATACGGAAGACCGAACCATATCTTTCGATACTTTTCAACCGCTGACAATTCACCTTGAAAGGCTTTTTGCAAACCATTGTTATACGAATTAACTTGTTCAGGGACTTCGTCGCTAACTCCTGTCACTTCATGTCCTGTCAATTCTCTGTACATTTGTCGAAACATAAGATTATGCCCACGTTCATCATTCCGAATAGAAGTAATAACTTCAGCTTGTTCTTTATTCGGAGCAAGTTGAATGAGTTGGTCATAAAAAAGTTCGTCATTTCGTTCACCTTGGACTGAAGTCCTCATTAATTCAAGAGCCTCTTGAGTTGAAGTTGCCCAAATGGGGACAAATTGAGATCTGAACCAATAAGGATACACCATATACATTAGAAAAACCTCCAATAATTTATAAGTATTCTATCAACAATCATATGCTCGCTAACTGATTGTATGAGTATGATCTCACTTCTTACTTTTTCTTAATTAGACCAAAGTCAAAAAAGTGGACGGTAAGAAATAGATTTTCTAGTAAATTGCTCAGCAAAACGAGCAGGTGAAAGATACCTTATCGACGTTTGCGCACAATTGGTTTTCCTTATAATTTTCCAGTCGCCATCCTATGATTTCACGTGTTCACAGATTCATTACGCTAGCCAGATACAACCGACATCCCCGGCAAGGAATATATATAATGACAATGACCCAAACCCTGTTGGGTTTGAGAATCTTAAATTGTTGGTTTAAAGTGTTTGTAGCGATGGGATTATTATGCTTTTACGGGCTCCTCCGGTTGTGGAATCAACAAAGTCAACGGGCTATGTGGGAGCTGCAGCTCAGGGAAGATGAACGTGGATTTAATCTAGCTTTTAGTGATATCAGCAGCTTAGTGACTAAGTGCCGCTTTAGTAACTGTAATCTAACTGTAATCTTAAACTGATAAAACTTTAACGCCTTTGCCATTGAGGGTTTACTTTGTTTTTGTATAGGCAGCCTGCTGGCCTTTTGAGTATCATTTATGATATACCTATAAAACGCCTACAAACAGTTTGTTAATCGAGGATATTATACAGGCTAATAATTTCGATGTGTAAGAAGTTGTTCATTTATCATAAATAATGGGATATCATTGGAGATAGAAGAATTAAATGCAGAGACGGAGGAGTGAATTTGGATATAGTTTGGTCAAACTTAATATTAACTTTGATAATTTTCGGGATATTAGTGGTTTTGATTTTTAAAGGTATTAGTTTATTAGTAAGAAGTTATAAATCAAAAAAATAACTCTATAGACGATTATACATAGTCATGGTCAGTCATTGGTTATATTCCCGCATCGCTCTGACTATAAAAGGATTTATCAAAGAGTATTGACACAAGACCTGAGTTTCAGATCATTAAGGATGGCGATTTACAGAACCCCCCCCCGCGGTTGGCTGTGAGTCGCTATTTAATTTTTTTCTGAAAATGTGTTAAGTAAAGTGTTTTGTGGAATTTGTTTTACTTAATTGATGTGTCGTCTACCTTGCTCTTGCTCAGTCCAATTAACCTTATGAAACCGAGAAGAACTAAGATCTCATGGGTCACTTTATGGAATCTGGTGGCATTAATTAAGATAGTAGGTGCCCGAATCGTCCGGGAACAATTTGAATTTCGAGCACAACTCCATAGCTGTTAATAAGAACGAGTCGATTGTTTGAAATTTTTCAATCCGTAGCAATAAAATTGAGAAAAGGTTTGAAGAATAAGAGAACACGTCCACTCATGTGGGTAATAACTAATATAGTAATAAGGAGGTGCGTAATGAAAAAAATATTATTAACTACAGTTACTAGTATTCTTCTGTCTTCCTCAATTCTCGGTGCATGTAGTAACAATAAAACAACAGACGAGGCAAAACCTACAGCGTCAAGTGCAGCGACAATGCCAGTTGTTGAAGCTACAAGCACTCCTGAACCTTCTGCTACTCCTTCTATGGAGGCGCAGGAGTCCGCCAGTCCGGAGGCCACTGATCCTCTAACATCCGATCGGCCAAAGACCAAAGCATTTGGTGAACAGGAGGGAGGGGTCTCAGGGCAAGAAGGTACACTTGGGAAAGGTGATGGATATTCCCTGTATGTTTTTCAGGGTTTCACACTAGACTCACAGTCTGGTCGTTTATCATTAACTGAGGATCCAACCTATTATGCCGAAATTAAACACTTACCTGCCGATTACGATCTCACAGCTTTGAAGCAGCAGGGACAAACCGAGCTTTCTGCAATTGGCAAAGCAAACGACCATAGCGGGGAACTAATTGAACATCCTCTAGGTTTTGCAGAATTATATCTGCAGGCAACCGGTGATAAAGGGATAGAAGATTATATGGTCTGGAAGAATCAGGCGGGGGAAGCTTTTCTTTTTCGGATACACAATCCTAAGGGGGATTCGTCGAATAAGTTTGCACCTTGGGTGATGGTTTCACTGGCAACACTTGAACTTGAAAGGAATTAAGTGTGATCAGAGCCGTAGGAGTTGTGCGGAGTAGAAGGGGTGTGCCATAACCATAATCAAAAAATGGTTGTTGGCTCACTTCTTCTTCTTTTTTGGTACCTTACTTCATTCGAACGCCAATTTCCGTTTGCTGAGGTTGCAAATTTCGCGTATCAGCCCGCTATAGGACCCAACAGACCTTATATGAAGCTTTATCTCACATTTGGGATACTAAAGGACTCCATAGTCGCTATTGGCATTAAAAACGCTCAATATGAGCCTCATCCTTAGGAATAACGTCACTGGAGTCCGAAACCATGCTTCAAAGGCTCAAAATTAGCAAATAGCGTCATCTGGGTCCGAAAGTCATGGCACGTAGTAGAGGGATTTAATGTTAAAATATCTTATATATAGATAACTAATTCTTTCCTGGGAAGGAGTAAGTTCATGCAAATTTTTATTTACATAGGATTGGGCTTTTTTATAATTGCAGGTATATGTGTTGGAGCCTTCACGACAGGTACACAACAAAGAGGTAACTTTTATTCGGAATCTAAGCAAGACCGTAAAGCTAAAAACAAAGTAGCGAATTGGTCCGCTTTAGGTGGTCTTATTTCATTAGCTGTAGCTGGGATTCTTTATTTGTTGTAAATGAACGCACAACATAAGGAGGAGTGTTGCAGATGGTGAAGATTTTTAATGAAAATACGGTCTCTTTTACACAAAAACAGTCCCCGATCCCAGAGTTTGCTTGGCATACGAGTGAAAGGTTAGCTGAAATGGTGGGCTCCAAGCATTTAGTTTTTGATATCAGATCTTTAGATCCTGATAAATATTCTTTTCCTTATCATTTTCATAGAAATGCTGAAGAAATATTTGTGATTTTAACGGGAAAAGCGATGTTAAGAACACCCGAGGGTTTTACGGAGGTTACTGAAGGGGATGTAATATTTTTTGAAATGGGACCGGAAGGGGCGCACCAGCTTTATAATCATTCCGATGCACCATGCAGGTATCTGGATCTCCGAACGAATCAGGGAATAGATGTTTGCGAATATCCAGACTCAGGCAAAATCAACATTTTGCCCTATCAAGAAATCTATCAAGCAGATGAACAGGCGGATTATTGTAAGGGAGAAGAGCATGTAAGGGGAAAATGGAATGGGGGAGCGTAATTGAGTAAAGATCGTTGGTTTACAGTAACGGAAATTGATCCGACCACCTATGCAATCAGTGAATATGGACATTGGGAAAAGGTGCATTCTTTTTTACTCTTGGGGCAAAAACAAGCCGCGTTAATTGATACGGGATTAGGTATTGATAATATAAAAAGAATAACGGATCAGTTAACGGATTTACCTATCGCTGTCATAACTACGCATGTGCATGCAGATCATATTGGCAGTCATGGGCAATTCGAGACAATCTATGTTCATAAAGCGGATGAGGATTGGCTGATTAACGGAATAAAAGGCTTGTCCCTTGCCCAGATTCGAAAAGATATGAGCCGGGACATCACCCTTCCTGTTCCTGAAACCTTTGATCCTAACACCTACATACCTTTTCAAGGGAAGCCAACAGCTCTTTTACAAGAAGGGGATGTGCTCGACATAGGCGGGCGTAAAATAGAAATATACCATACACCAGGTCATTCGCCAGGTCATATCAGCCTTTTTGATCATGCCAACGGATATCTGTTTACAGGTGATTTATTGTATGACGTTACGCCAATCTATGCCTTTTACCCTTCGACTAGTCCGGTTGATTTAGTGGCATCCTTAGAAAAGATTACGGAAATTCCAGGAGTTACCCAAGTATTCGGTTCTCATAATACACTGGGTTTAGATCCATCTATTTTACAAGAGGTCAAAAAGGCGGTTCGTGAGTTACGTGAGCAAAAGGTAGTAGCACATGGTACGGGCATTCACCAGTTTGATGGGTTTAGTGTGCAATTTTAGATTTTTCTATGTCGAAAACAAATGAGGGTATGGCGATATGGTGTCTACATCAAAGGCTTTTGCTAGATCAATGGATTCTTATTTAAACTACATTAAAATGCCTTGGGGGAGATTGTTTTATCATTCCGCTTGGCAGCAAATTGACAATCACTGCAGCTCTGAAGAGGTTCAATCTATTTTAGATATCGGCTGTGGTTTTGGGATAACCAGTCGTGAATTCGCAAAAAAAGGTTATACAGTTACAGGGATAGATCCGACTCCAGAGATGATAGTCATTGCGCAAGAGTCTGCATGTAAATACGGTCTTAACATAGCCTTTAGATCGGCAACGCTACAAGATGCAGATGTATTAGCGGAGGGATATGACTGGATTTTTTGCCATAATGTGCTTGAATATCTCGATGATCCAAAACAATTGTTAATGGACATTAGTAAAAAACAAAATGCAAACGGAATGCTTTCTCTTATAACTCATAATCCAGTGGCAAAAGTGATGAAAAAAGCCATTATGAATAAAGATCCTATGGGAGCTATTGACAGTATTGGGAACACACGGGAATATAGCGGCATTATTCAAACAGACATTACCATCTATACAAAAGATCAATTAGTGGAATGGCTCGCGGAGTGTGGTTATGAGATTAGCAGTATATACGGAATACATAATATCTACGGATATATTGTGGATAATGAAATAAAAATGGATGAGCAATGGCATGAAGAAATGGTGGAGCTAGAGCTTAAGTTAAGCAGTTTATCTCCATACAAGGACGTTGCTATTTTCACACATCTTATTGCGCAAAAAGCAACTTAATTATTCAGATACGATTGACCTGAACAGTGCATGTAATTGTTGTACTTGGGAGTAAGCTTCCTTGTACTGGTTGTCGGATTGTTGAATAGGCAATAAACCCGGCAAGAAGGAGATACAATACACAGGCGTTTCTTTGCTGTTCATATATATTTTAAGCGTAAGCTCTTCTATCACATTAGCTTCTTCATCGGTGTCCTTAAGGACATTAATATCTGCACTTGTTGCAGTAGTTTTGCTGTTTTGATGTCTTTTGGATACTTTTGAAAGGGTAAGTGCGTTAACCACAATCTCGGATCCCATTACATTATCAAATGAGTATAGCTTTGCTACTGCTTTTTTGTTACTCTTCGGATTTTTGGTGCCAATTGCTAATTTTTTATTAGGCTCGTTAAGTGCGATCAAGTGAGATTGATTGGGGGGAATGAATGTTTTGGTGAAGCTGATGTTAAAAGATGAGGTCGCATTAACTAGCTTAGAAATTTCAGATGAAGCAGATAGCGTTTTCAATTTTATAATGGCGGCACTTATAATTAAAACAACTCCTAAAATAGCAAATAAGTACATCAGGATAATCAGCATATAATCACACCTCCTAGTTATCTCATTAGACTCAAATTGTTGCTTATTGAAAGATATGCCTGAATGATCTCCACTAGTATCTTTTAAAAGGGAAATTCGTGGAATTATAGGATCGACTTCACGATTAACCCAAAAAAAGCACCCAGAGAAACCTTCCGATTCTGCAAATGATGCAAAATTGGGGGTTGCTGCAAGAGTGCTTTTTAAGGTGATTATGTAAACCTATAGAAAATTGAAGGCAGTGATATGATCGGTATAAACAATCAGCTGTTTGTATTCGATCGGAGTCCCATAACTAGCATAAGGTCTTACAGCAACGTCATTGAGGACAACAAAGTTATAGCTGAAATTTTTATCAGGGTGTTCTGCTCCCAAATAAGATATGTATTCGTCTACAATTACATCATCCATCAAAGATTTTAAATCAAATACATCCTCTTTGTTGGAGACGGTTGGAGAGACGATTCCCTGAATGCTGCCAAAAGAGGTGAGCAAATTCACTTTTTTTCCACTAGCTTGTTCATCATTTAAAAGTAAACCGGACAGCTTACCCAGTGCATCGACTTTAAAATCGACGAGGGTTCTAATTTTTGAATTATTCAAACTAAACACATCCTTTTCAATTTGCAATCCTGTTAACAATATTCGACATATAATCACCAAACTCCTAGTATGCTAATGAAAAAATACTTACTTATGTAATGACCCCCATTTTTTAATGTGATTTGGGGGTTGCCGAGCCTCCATTCGAATTTAATTTCTTATCGTTACTCGTGTGCCTATAGGGACAATAGCAGCGAGTGCTAACACATCCTCGTTGTACATCCGGATGCAGCCGTGGGACACCTCTTTCCCAATGGAGGAAGGGTCATTGTTTCCATGAATTCCGTAGTGTGGTTTAGACAGTCCCATCCAAAAGACACCGAAGGGACCCCCTGGGTCGGGTTGTTTGTTAATAATAGTGAATTCACCCACTGGGGATTGGGTTAACATCTTACCGATGCCGACAGGGAAACCTCTAATCACAATATCATTGTCCAGAAGATATAACATTCGTTGGGTCAGATCTACAATAATTCGGTAGTTGGGCATTATACGCAACACTCCTTTCTAATTAGGATATGAGCAGAACGCCTAAAGGGTTATTCATAGAAAATGGACATTTTAACCATTGGGAACAAATGTTCGTAAGTGGTTGGAAAAGCAAAAAAACGTAGAAAAAAGGCTGTTCCGCATATGCGGACCAGCCTTTTATGTTAGAAGTGCATACTTAGTGGATATCTCGAAACAATCCGATGACTCTTCCGAGAATAGTTACGCGATTAAGGCGAAGCGGCTCATAAGCTGGATTCTCCGGCTGAAGCCGTATATGATCACGTTCCTTGTAAAAGGTCTTAACGGTTGCTTCATCTTCTTCGGTCATGGCTACAACGATATCTCCGTTGTCCGCTGTTTGTTGTTGGCGAACAATCACATAGTCACCATTCATAATGCCTGCGTCCACCATACTATCACCCATGACAGACAGCATAAATACTTTGTTGTCACCTACATAGTGAGTAGGAAGTGGGAAGTAGTCTTCGATATTCTCTGTAGCAGTGATAGGTACCCCGGCGGTAACTTTACCTACGACAGGAATCCGTGAGATGGTCTGCGCGAATTGGTGAACATTCTCTGAATCCTCTTGGCCTAGTAATTCTATTGCACGTGGCTTCGTTGGATCTCGACGAATAAGTCCCTTCTTCTCAAGCCGGTCCAAATGACCGTGAACTGTGGAGCTGGAAGCAAGGCCAACAGCTTCTCCAATTTCCCGGACGGAAGGTGGATAACCCTTGCTGCGGACTTCGCTTCGTATAAATTCCAGGATCGCCAGCTGGCGACTTGAAATCTTTGACATTGGAATCAACCCCATATAGTAATGTTTGGGAAAATTATAACATAGAACTACCGTTCGCACAAACATAAGTTCTAACTATTATAAATATTAATCTGCTAGAGTTAAAAAATGGTAGACAAATGATAATAAAATGAACCGCTTGAGTCTCTCGAAAAAAAGAGAACAATTGTTCTGAAATAGTATTGAACAAAACACATGTTCGTGTTATTATAAATTCGAAAGTAAGAACAAGTGTTTGGAGGATGATGATTATGCTAAAATACAGTACATACCGCAGCATCTACGATAAGGCCCCAGTGGTTGAATCTATAGGACATAATGACGTTGCCCGTAATTCAGCTAAGGTGAAAGAGATAACGGAACGTTTGCTTGGAGGGATGATTTCGTTGTTCCGTCAAGATTTCTTTATTAAGTTAATATTGATTTTCGTGCTAGTATTATCTGGCCTAACAGTAGTGGGAAATGTATTTGCAGGATCGACGACTATAATGAAGGAAGAGAAGCGGATTGTGGTTGAACGTGGAGATACACTATGGAGTATTGCCCTTAAGAATAAACCAGCTGATATGAAGACAGTTGTTTATATAGAAGGAATTAAACGTTCAAGTGGGATTAAGAGTAGTCAAATTAACGCTGGAGACATACTTACTTTACCTATTTATTAATTTTCTGAGAACATAATAGAATGACCAGTAGAGCTTGCAGGGAGTAGACCTTGACAAGCTCTTTTTCTCATGGCAGAGTTAGAATTAATTTATAGGGGGAGGGAAAGTATTGAATATTGATGAGTTGGTCGCGCGAATTAACGAATTGGCACGCAAACAGAAGAGCGTAGGCCTTAATCAAGAGGAAGTGGCGGAACGCGCCAAGCTTCGTGAAATTTACCTGGGGAATATCCGCAATAACTTCCGAGCACAATTAAATACTATTGAAGTGGTAGATAACGATGAGCATGAACAAGGTAACAAGGGGCTTAAACATTAGCTCGCTGTTTCTTTTCATAGATATTTCAGGATGACTAGGGGGAACGCACATGGCCCGTTCTTGGGAAAGAATGGTTCAACGCAACACACAGCAAATCAACAAGCAAAGAAAGAAGCAAGGCAAGGATACGATTTATGCCTCTAAATCTCCTACCCAGAATGCCGAAGTCTTTAAAGGTCGCAACATTGCATTTCCGGTAGTGTTAGTGATACTTGGCACTATGTTTTGGGTAGTTGGTTCTATTGATCAGGCCAAAGGTAATGGCATGCTGGCTAATTGGCTGGGAGTAGTACTGTACTATTTGCTGGCAGCGCTATTGTTCTTCCGTCGTCCGTACTTGAAGGTGGAAAAAGCAAGACTGTCCACTATTAAATTCAATCGCGAACGCGGACTTCCAGCTGCAGATATTGAGAAAATCACCCTTTCGCGTGGAGCTGTAGTCATTAAGCATAAAGGGAAACGTACGAAATGGATTTTCACAAAACTTATGAATCGCTATGATACTAATGCGATGAGTACACGATTAGAAGCATTTGCTAAAGCTCACAACATTGAAGTAGTTCACGAATAGAACTAGACCAGTTAAAGGGAGAGGGAGACCTGTAATGCCAATTTCTGCTGTACTATTTGACCTTGATGATACATTGCTGTGGGATGATCGGAGCGTCGAAGAAGCATTTCGTTCTGCTTGTGAAGCCGCCGGGGATACGATCGATCCACAAGAACTAGAAGTTGCAGTTCGTAAGGAAGCAAGTAGCTTATATGAATCTTATGAGACGTTCCCATTTACAAAGATGATCGGAATTAATCCATATGAAGCACTCTGGGCTAACTTTACGGCAGGTGAACAGCCAGAATTCCGTCAATTGGAGCAGCTTGCACCGGTATATCGTAAAGAGTCTTGGCGTCGCGGACTTGCAGCGTTAGGGGTGGAAGACGAAGCACTAGCTGAGACCTTGGCAACTAAATTCGCAGCAGAGCGCAGAAAACGTCCATACATCTATGAAGAAACAATGCATGTACTGGAGCAGTTACGGGGTCAAGTGAAGCTTCTGCTACTTACGAACGGCTGTCCTGCACTGCAACAAGAGAAACTAGATGGTGTGCCCGAGTTAATTCCTTTCTTTGATCATATTGTGATTTCCGGAAGCTTTGGTAAAGGCAAACCGGATAAGGAAATTTTCCTGCATGCTTTAGAGCTTCTTGATGTAACGCCTGAGCAAGCGGTTATGGTCGGCGATAAGCTGACAACGGATATCCGTGGGGGGCTGGCAGCAGGGTTGACCACGGTCTGGATTAATAGAAAAGGTAGAGCACCTAGTCTTGATATTCATCCGGATCATGAAATCAATCACCTTGAGGAACTTCTTCCACTAGTTCAATCCTTGTAAGATATACAGAGCTATTAGCTCCAATATAAAGACTTTATAAAAGCAGCGAGTTTCTGAGATCCTAAGAAACTCGCTGCTTTTCTGTACATACATACTAACATAAGGATTTCATTAGATTTTTAAGTAAATGATTTAAGTCACAAGACTAATGCGGAATTGATGCAAAATACTGAAAAACCAATAATAATGTGTATAATAGATGGAGATGTATAACATGAATTGGTAGATTTTTATTATTCGATAATGATTGGGAGGGCTCCAAATGATGAGATCGAAGAAATTAGTCGCTGTATTATTAGGTGCAACACTTCTAGTACTAGGTGGATGTTCTTCAAATGGAACCAAGCATTCAGAAATACATAACATGAATATGAACATGTCTATGGAACCTATCAAAGTCGAACTACAATGGAGTCCTGAAGAAGTTGTTGTAAATCAAAAGGTAACCTTTGAAGCTGTGGTGACCCAAGATAACGAGGCAGTAGATGATGCAAAAGAGGTTCTGTTCGAAATTGTGAATAAAAATGATGAGGGACAGAAAATAGAGCTTAAGGGAAAGCTAATTGGTAAAGGAGTCTATCAAGCAGAAGGGACCCTTGAAAAGGAAGGACAATATAATGTCACTTCACATGTGACAGCCCGGACACAGCACTCTATGCCTAGCAAAGAGCTGTCTGTGAAACCATGATTCAAAGGTTCGCAAAGGTTACTGAGCAATAACAGATAAAGCAGAGTGGAAAGGAAGGCTTTTCGAAATCCCTTTATTCTGCTAAACTTACTCTAATGTTTTACTGGGGGGACTATTAGTTGGCTAAATATACACTTGAGGAAAGCTTACAACAAAGGATTTTGATCCTTGATGGCGCAATGGGCACGATGATCCAACAGGTGCCTCTTACTGGAGAAGATTTTGGAGGCGATGAGCTGGACGGCTGTAATGAAATGCTGGTATTAACACGTCCAGAAGTCATTCAGACGATTCATGAGCAGTACCTCGAAGCAGGGGCTGATCTCATTGAGACTAACACATTTGGTGCAACCTCTGTTGTGCTAGCTGAATATGATATTCCTCAGCGGGCACGTGAGATCAATCTAGCGGCAGCAGAGTTGGCTCGCAGAGCAGTAGACAAATATGACACACCTGACCGTCCGCGATACGTCGTGGGGGCTATGGGTCCAACAACAAAAACGCTCTCAGTAACTGGAGGCGTTACTTTCCAAGAGTTAGTTGATAGCTATGAGGAACAAGCAGTGGCATTGATCGACGGTAAAGTAGATGTTTTGCTGCTGGAGACCTCTCAAGATACACTTAACGTTAAAGCTGGAAGTATTGGTATTCGTAATGCTTTTGAAAAGACTGGCATCACGTTGCCGGTTATGATTTCCGGAACAATTGAACCAATGGGTACTACATTGGCGGGTCAGAATATTGAAGCATTTTATATCTCATTAGAACATCTGAAGCCTATCTCTATGGGCCTCAACTGTGCGACTGGTCCTGAGTTCATGCGGGATCACATTCGTTCGCTTTCGGAGATCTCCTCCGCAGCCGTGAGCTGTTATCCAAACGCAGGATTGCCGGATGAGAACGGACATTATCATGAATCTCCAGATTCTTTAGCTCGCAAGATTGCAGCCTTTGCCGAAAAAGGCTGGCTGAACATTGCGGGGGGGTGCTGTGGAACGACACCAGAGCATATCCGTGCGATGAAGGAAGCACTTTCTGAATATCCTCCACGCCCGCTGACAGGTAATCATCCGCCTGCACTTTCAGGCATCGAGCCTATCTATATTGAGAACGACAACCGTCCATACATGGTTGGTGAACGTACGAATGTACTTGGCTCTCGTAAATTTAAACGTCTTATCGTCGAAGGTAAATATGAGGAAGCCTCAGAAATTGCCCGTGCTCAGGTGAAGAGTGGGGCACAGGTTATTGACGTGTGTGTACAAGACCCTGACCGTGATGAGATTGAAGATATTAAGCTTTTCTTAGAACTGGTTGTGAAAAAGGTTAAAGTACCCCTGATGATCGATACTACCGATCCTAAGGTTATCGATTTGGCTTTGCAGTACTGTCAAGGTAAGGCGATAATTAACTCCATTAACCTTGAAGATGGTGAAGAAAAATTCGAGCTGGTGACGCCGATCATTCATAAATATGGTGCAGCTATTGTTGTGGGTACCATCGATGAGACGGGACAAGCCATTAAGGCGACAGATAAACTGGAAGTGGCTAAACGCTCCTATGACTTGCTAGTGAATAAGTACGGTTTAGCAGGAGAAGATCTTATTTTTGACACGTTGGTGTTCCCTGTAGGAACCGGAGATGAACAATATATCGGTTCAGCAAAAGAAACGATTGACGGCATTCGTTTGATCAAGGAAGCACTTCCAGGCGTTCATACGATCTTGGGCATTAGCAACGTCTCCTTTGGATTGCCGGAAGCGGGTCGTGAAGTGTTGAACTCCGTATTCCTTTATGAATGTACAAAAGCTGGATTAGATTATGCGATCGTAAATACAGAAAAAGTGGAGCGGTATGCTTCCATTCCTGCTGAAGAACGTCATCTTGCTGAGGAACTGATTTATAATACGAATGATGAGACGCTTTCTGCTTTTGTAGCTGCTTTCCGTGGTAAAAAAGTAGAGAAAAAAGAGAAGATTTCCAACCTGTCACTTGAAGAACGTTTAGCTTCCTATGTGGTTGAAGGTACGAAGGAAGGACTCATTCCTGACCTTAATGAAGCATTGACTAAATCTGGTCCGCTGGAGATCATCAATGGACCGCTGATGGCAGGGATGTCGGAAGTCGGCCGGTTATTTAATAATAATGAATTGATCGTTGCTGAGGTGCTGCAAAGCGCTGAAGTGATGAAGGCTTCTGTCAATCATCTAGAGCAGTTTATGCAGAAGGATGAGACAGCGGTTAAAGGAAAAATTATGCTGGCAACCGTAAAAGGGGACGTGCATGATATTGGTAAGAATCTAGTGGAGATCATCCTCTCCAATAATGGTTATCAGATCATTAATTTGGGTATAAAAGTACCACCAGAGACCATTATCGAAGCCTTCCGTCGAGAAAAAGCTGATGCGATAGGATTGTCCGGGTTGCTTGTGAAATCTGCTCAGCAGATGGTCCTCACCGCTCAGGATCTACGTACAGCAGGGATCGATGTTCCGATTATGGTTGGCGGCGCAGCTTTGACCCGTAAATTTACGAAGACCCGTATTCGTCCAGAATATGACGGTCTAGTATTGTATGCTAAGGACGCTATGGACGGGCTGGATATTGCCAATCGGCTTATGAACCCTGAAGAACGGGAGAAGATTGCCGAGGAAATTCGTGTGGAGGCAGAAGCAGCGGTTGCGGTGGCGCCTAAGCAAGAACTGCCGAAACTAACCAGAGCAGTGCGTTCCAAAATATCTCCAGATGCACCTGTATTTGTTCCACCGGATTTAGAACGCCACGTACTGCGTAACTATCCATTGGGGCATATTATCCCCTATGTGAATATGCAAATGCTGCTGGGTCATCATTTGGGGTTACGGGGTTCTGTAGAAGCCCAATTAGCTGCTGGAGATCAGCGGACTGTTGAACTGAAGGGTACCGTAGACGATATTCTCCATCAAGCGATGCTAGAGGGTACCATTACTCCACATGCTATGTATCAATTCTTCCCTGCACAATCGCAAGGGAATGATATTATAGTGTATAATCCACAGAATACGTCCGAGATCCTGCATACCTTTACTTTCCCGAGACAAGGGGTAGAGCCTCATCTGTGCTTGGCGGACTTTTTGAAACCTGTTGACAGTGGTATTATGGACTATGTTGGATTCCTAGTTGTAACAGCAGGTCACGGTGTACGTGAATTGTCTACTCAGCTGAAAGAAAGCGGAGATTATCTGCGTTCACACGCCTTGCAGTCGGTTGCACTTGAAGTGGCAGAAGGACTGGCGGAACGCGTCCATCATATGATGCGCGATACTTGGGGTTTCCCGGATCCGGCGGATATGACGATGAAGCAAAGACATGGGGCAAGATACCAAGGAATCCGTGTTTCATTTGGTTATCCTGCATGCCCGGATTTAGAAGATCAAGGTCCACTGTTTAAGTTGTTATCTCCGGAGGATATCGGTGTTCACCTTACAGAAGGCTTTATGATGGAGCCCGAAGCTTCCGTTTCGGCTATGGTATTTGCCCATCCAGAAGCGCAGTATTTTAATGTAGAGAAGCTGTAATTCTTTCATTTATATACCTGGTCTGTAGGGGATTGTATCCCTTTCAGCGGAACCTCCCGTAACTGGGGGGTTTTTTGCTGGAAGAAGGTCGTTTAGAATTGAAAAGAGATGGTTGAGCCAATAAGCAGAAGGGAGGAAAAAGAATGGATTTATATTTTTTAGGTACTAATGCAGGTGTGCCAACGCTACAACGCAATGTAACGTCCGTTACATTAAGACTGCTGGAAGAACGTCGCAGTATTTGGATGTTCGATTGTGGGGAAGGTACACAACATCAGGTTCTTCGTTCACCGATTCGGCTAGGAAAGCTGGAAAAGCTATTCATTACCCACTTGCATGGTGATCACCTATTTGGTCTTCCAGGTCTATTATCAAGTCGTGGTTATCAGGGAGGGACAGCGCCGTTAACGGTGTACGGACCCCCTGGATTAAAAGCTTACTTAGAGATCTCCTTAGCTGTGAGCCAATCCCGAATTCCTTATAAGATTGAGATTGTAGAGCATTCAGGAGGAATTATATTCGAGGATGATAGCTTTAAAGTTGAGGCTGCATTACTTGAGCACCGCATTGACAGCTATGGCTACCGGGTAACGGAAAAGGATAGTCCCGGAAGCCTCAATACGGAATTGCTTAAGAGTTATGGTTTAAAACCGGGACCGATTTATGGGAAATTAAAAAAAGGTGAAGATGTTGTTACGGATGAAGGTGTACGAATCTGTGCTGCTGATGTTGTCAGGGAACCCAAACGAGGACGTATTGTTACTATCCTTGGAGATACAAGACCTTGTTCGGGAGCCTTAGAACTCTCTCTTAATGCAGACCTTATCGTTCATGAAGCAACCTTCGCCCATGATCTGGCTGACATGGCGTATCAATATCATCATAGTACAGCCCGTCAGGCTGCAGAGTTAGCAAAAGAAGCCAAAGCAGGACAGCTGTTGCTGACTCATTTCAGTTCTCGTTACAGCTCGCATGAAGAGTTAATTCCTTTGCTTGAGGAAGCTGGACTCCTATTCCCAGAGACATTATTAGCTGAGGAATTTAATGCATATCCGGTACCTCGCAGACTAAATGGGCAATAGGGGGAATGATTATTTTCCGGGAAAGCGCAGGAAATGACAGTGCTATGCTAAAAAATGCTGGATGGGACGGTTGTTCGATTTCATTCGACGAAGTGTGTTAGATTTAAAGTAATCACGGAGTAAAAGACGAACGAATGGCTGGACATATTGCCGAAAATCAGTAGGTGATATCTTCCACCTAAAGGGATTGAGTTTTTCTGTAAATCCAAGCAGGGCAAAGGCTACAAGTTTGTTAATACTATTATTTATTTATTATATTAATTAAATTTATTGTGGAAACTGAGGGGTTAGTGATGGAACAAATTGAAGGATTATTGATTGATCTAGATGGTACATTGTACCATGGGCATAAAATGATTCCCGGTGCTGATCTGCTGATAAAAGCTCTTCGTGAAGCGGATATCCCTTTTTTATTTGTTACTAATAACTCATCGCGTACGGCAGCTAACGTTGCTGCCCACTTAAGTGGAATGGGAATTGAGGCGAAAGCTGAGGAGGTATGTACCTCTTCTATGGCAGCCGCACGTTACATAGCTGAGGAATCACCTGGGGCTACAGTGGCGATACTTGGAGAAGAGGGACTGCGTATGGCTTGCATTGAGGCAGGGCTCCAAATCGTCACAGAATCCCCTGATTATGTGGTGCAAGGTATCGATCGTTCTTTTAATTATGCTTCGTTAGCTCAAGCTTCGCGTTGGATTTTGAGCGGGGCAAAGTTTGTGCTCACCAATCCAGATTTAATGTTACCATCAGATGATGGGGTTATGCCGGGTGCGGGTACGATTGGTGCAGCAATTGAGGCTGCAAGTGGAGTGAAGCCAGTAGTGATCGGTAAACCTGAATCCCACCTGATCAAATATGCGACAGATCTTCTGAACATTCAACCTGAACATGCTGCTGTTGTTGGGGATAATATGCGTACGGATATCGCTGCGGGTGTTAATGCGGGCTGTCGTACAATCCTTGTTCTTACCGGTTTAACCACTACAGAGAATCTGGAGCACTATAAAAGCATCACAGGGATCACTCCCGATGAAATATGTGCCGATTTAGCTGAACTTAAAATGTTTCTCGGTGTATAATAGCTAGGGTCTTATTTACTTCACCAACTTAGAGGGGACGATGAGTATGCCAGAATTGCCGGAAATGGAGAATTATAGACAGCTGCTTAGCCAGCGTATTATAAATGTTCCGATAACTAATGTAATTGTGAACAGAGAAAAAACAATTAACATGGAAACAGAAGCTTTCATTAATGCCTTGATCGGTGCGCGTGTTGTTTTTGTAGAGCGGCGTGCCAAGTACATTTTGTTTCATCTCCATGATGGGCGAAGATTACTATTACATTTAATGCTGGGTGGATTGCTTTTTTATGGTTCAGAAGAAGAACGGCCGGATCGTAATACGCAAGTAGAAATCGCATTTGGTGATCAGATCCTTTATTTTATGGGCCTGCGGTTAGGGTTCTTACATTTAGTATCCGTGAAGGAAAGCGAAGCAACGATGGGTAAGCTTGGACCTGAGCTGCTGGATCGACGGATGACGCCGGAACGTTTTGCAGGAATATTAAAAGGGCGGCGTGGTGCGTTAAAAAGTCTGTTAGTGAATCAGCATGTAATGGCGGGTATTGGAAATTGTTATGCGGATGAGATTGCTTTTGACGCAGGGCTTCTGCCTTCAGTTTTAGTACAAAATTTATCACCTGAAGCCATTTCCCGCCTGTATCAAAGCATTCAAAAAGTATTAACTGATGCGACAGAGATTGGCGGATACATGGAAATGCCATTTATGACCGGTGATACGGTTACGGGTTCTTATAATGATCAATGTAAAGTCTATGACCGTGAGGGCGAGCCTTGCCTACGCGATGGGGGAACGATTATCAAAACAGAGCTGTCTGGACGCAAAGTATTTTTTTGCCCAGACTGTCAGCATGAAGCCTAAACCCAAAGTAGGGGCTCATGTCAGCATTCGTGGTGGATATGGGAGAGCTGCCCGATTTGCTTGGGAGAGCGGTGCAACAAGTTTTCAATATTTTCCGAAAAATCCGCGCAGTCTGAAGTTAAAGACGGTTGATATTCGAGATACAAGGGATTGTGCACTCTTTTGCCAAGAAAAAGGGATCACCTCTATCGCCCACACCCCTTATGCAATCAATATGGCTGCGAATAGGGATGACGCTACCCCGCGAAAGGTGTATGTAGACTCCCTACTTAATGATCTGGAAATTGCTGAAGCCTGCGGTTCCTTAGGCATTGTTGTTCATTTTGGACATTTTGCTGGAATGGAGCCGTTACAAGGCTATCAAAATATTATACAATGTATGAATGAGACGCTGGAGTCATGGGAAGGTAACGCCAAGCTGCTAATCGAGAATCAAGCGGGCAACCATGGTACCGAAGGGATTACACTTGAAGAATTGGTGAAGGTTCGTGAGCTTAGCCAGTTTCCCGAGAAGATTGGATTTTGTCTGGATACCTGTCATGCTTTTGCGGCGGGAATTTGGAATCCTGAGCATACGGAAGACTTGCTTGAACGAGGAAACCAGCTTGGATTTTGGCCGCATCTTGTAGCTGTTCATCTAAATGATTCTAAGTTTCCCTTTGATTCGAGACGGGACCGGCATGCTGGAATAGGAAAAGGTTATATCGGCGAAGAGGGTCTTAAGCGCTTAATAACTTCTGATCCATTACGTAAAAAATCTGTTGTTTTGGAAACTGAAAAGGGTCCAGATGGCAGTCATCGGAATGAAATAGCTACTGTTCGCAGTTGGTTTGAAGCGGGGGCTAGAAAGTGACTCATATCTATATGGACGATCTCCGTAAAGGTCCGCTTGGATTTGCTTTAGCCAGGACAACAGAAGAATGTCTTCTGATGCTGCGTGAGTGTGAGGTTGGTATTTTATCGTTAGATTATGATATGGGACCGGATGATTATTCTGGTGGGGAAGTGGCTAGACGGATTGTTCTGGAAGGACTGTACCCCCGTGAAATCTATCTACACACCTCCAGTGTTTTAGGGAGAAAAGAAATGAATGAAATCTTATACGCGGCTAAACCTGAGGGGATGATCTTGTTTAATGGTCCCCTAAGTTCTGATAAGCTTTATGATATCGCTGGGGAGACGGATCTGAAATGAAGGAAATGAATGAAGCGGATTTACTGGAGATACTTACGAGACCGGGAGAACCGCTGGTAGTATTTTTGCATACTCCGCTGTGTGGTACCTGTAAGGCTACAGAACGCATGTTGGAAGTAGCGGCACATCTATTGCCTGCTGAACTCCAAATGGTTGCCGGAAATGTAAACATGTTGCCTAATCTGGTCCAACAATACCGGATTACCAGTGTCCCTGCTCTACTTGTGGCTTCTGCTGACCGGATAGAGAATCCGCATATTTATTATTCAATGGTTTCAGTTGAGCGGATTCTGGAATACATAAGGAGTGTTATATCATGATCATTTCATTACAACATTTATCTCTGCGCAGAGAAGAAAGCCTAATCTTGGACGATGTATCGTTAGAAGTGAAGGAAGGCGAAAACTGGGTCATTTTGGGACGAAATGGTTCGGGCAAAACAACAATTTTGGAGATTATGACAGGTTATTTATTCCCTAGCAAAGGAACTGTTGAGGTATTGGGGAATAAATATGGTCAATGTGATTTACGCGAGGTTCGTAAAGAGATTGGTTATATTGGTCCTTCCTTAATGGAGAAAATGTCTTTAAATGATCCGGTGTGGGAGGTTGTAGCTACAGGAGCTTACGCTTATTTGCGTTTCTACGAGAGCATTCCACACGAAGTGAAGGAGAAGGCAATCCGCTTGCTAGAGGATATGAATCTGGGCAATATGGCACTTCATCCTTTTGGAACCTTGTCACAGGGAGAGCGAAAAAAAGCAATGCTGGCAAGATGTCTTATGGCTGACCCCAAACTACTGATTATGGACGAGCCTTGTGCAGGTCTTGATCTGTACGAAAGAGAAAAAATGCTGGCTGAAGTAGACAAGCTGAGACAACGTAATGTCTCCGTTGTATATGTAACTCATCATGTGGAAGAAATTGTCCCGCTTTTTACACATGTTGCTTTAATTCGCGACGGTAAGCTAGCTGGTTCCGGACCGAAAGAAGAAGTATTAACCAAAGAAATGATCTTGGCCACCTATGATATTCCTGTTGATGTAGAATGGGATAGCGGTCGTCCCTGGATTAAAATTAGACCTGGAGGCAAAACGATTTGAACGAATTAAGACATGATAACGAAGAGCAGACCACTGCTCCGGAAGAAATGGTGTACTCCCGATATATTTGTACAGCTAATCACGGCTTTGCGCCATATGCTCAGGAAGAGCTTCGGCGCTTGTTCGGCGCAGTGAAGAGTACGCTGCTGCTGCCGGGAGAAATCTTTCTAGCCACCTTGCAGTCTGAACCCGAGGAAGTATCACGATTGCTCACACAGAATCTGCCCATTTTCCTTCGTCATATACAGCCTGTGCAGTTTCAGGATGAAGGAACCATGGATGCGTTACAGCGTTTGGCTGTGTATTTAAGCCGCCGCAGTGAGCTAGAGGGGGAGAAAATATCCCTAAATGTTCGTAAAGGGGATCCTTCCTTCTGGCAGGAAAGTCCGGGCGAACTTCGTGAATGGCTGCAGGAGCAAATGCAGAGCTTGGGTGCAGAATTTACAGTACAAGATCCGGCATGGGTCATTTCTGTCTACGCAGACGGGAATGCCTTATATGCAGGAGTGTCCAGACCAGAAGAGAATCTATCCGGCTGGAATGGCGGTGCAATCCGTTTCCGCAAGGAAGACGGACAAATCTCACGTGCTAAGTTCAAGCTGATGGAAGCGGAGAAGGAGTTCGCTATTCCTTTTTACAGCTTCCGTAATGCGCTTGATATCGGTGCCTCTCCAGGGGGCTGGACTTCTTTCTTGCTGGAGCGTGGAATGAAGGTAACAGCGGTTGACCCTGCTTTGATGCATGAATCGCTGCGTAATTACCCGGGTCTGAAGATCCTGCGCAAAAATGCCGGAGAAGTGAAATTCCGCGATAATGAATTTGATCTGCTTGTATGTGATATGAGCTGGAGTCCTAAGCTGATGGCGAAGCTTGTAACCGGGCTGCTGCACAGCCTGTCCCCAGGTGGAACAGCGATTGTGACTGTGAAGCTGATGCATAAGAAACCACTAGCGATGATCAAAGAGATCATTGCAATGTTTGAGGGCGAACGTATGCAGATTCAACGGGCCAAGCAGCTGTTTCATAATCGTGACGAAATAACACTTTATATGATTAAATACTAAGTTAGATCCTAATTTAAAAATCTTAAGGGAAAGCATCCCGTTATTAACGTTATCGTAATCTGCGGTAACAACGTTAATGGCGGAAGCTTTCTCTTTTTTTATGTGAAAAAGGGGGAAGTTCAGGTGAATTTTGCATCGAAGCTTGGGGTAGGGCAGATAATGGACGCCAGATACAGAATTATTGATCAGATTGGAACAGGTGGAATGAGTATTGTCTATCTTGCGGAGGATCTGCGTTTAAAGGGGAAACGCTGGGCTGTAAAAGAAAGTGTAAGCTCAGAAGAACTACCTTCAGACATTGAGGCGGAAGCGGAGATGCTAATGGGTCTGGATCACCCGCGGCTTCCACGTATTGTTGATTACTATCTTTCGGATCAAGAAGGGTATTCTTATTTAGTTATGGATTATATTGAAGGGATAACTTTAAGTCAGCTGATGAAGGATAATCCCGGACCTTTACCTTGTGAGTTCATCCTACAAATAGCTAAACAGCTTTTAGAAGTCCTGCAATATTTACATGGTCATCATCCGCCCATTGTTTATCGTGATTTAAAGCCCTCTAATCTTATGTTAACTAAGCAAAAAGAATTGATGTTAATCGACTTCGGAATCGCTCGAAATTATAGAAAAGGAATCGTTGAAGATACGGTGAAGCTAGGTACAGTTGGGTTTGCGGCTCCTGAGCAGTATGGGAACGGGCAGAGTCAGCCGGTTTCTGATTTATATGGTCTTGGTGCATTGCTTTTATATATGGCTACCGGAGGCTTATGCAGCCACTGGGAGTCTGGAATGGAAAATAAGTTGCGTGACCATGTTCCCGCAGCTTTTATTCCTATAATTAGACGTTTATTACGGCCTCATCCGGAGGAAAGATATCAGGAGGCAACAGCTGTTATTCAAGCGCTGGTTCGTGTGGAGAATGATATGGATGAAGGTAATCCTTTAGCAGTGTCTGTGCCCCTAGCGGTTGATAAACGGAAGGCTAAAGTGATCGCCTTACTTGGAGTAGGGCCGGGACTTGGAACAACACATACTTCATTTGCAATTAGCAGTTATCTGGCACAGATCGGTTCAACAGCTTGGGTTGATCTATCACCGGATTCATCGGTTTATGAGCGCATGCACAATATGGTTGATGTGCAGAGCGCTTCAGTTCCTGATGAGAGCTCTGAGTCTGTATTTTCCTGGAGGAAGGTTCATTACTGGAAGCGACCTCACCATGGGGATGTAGCAGAGCTTATGAGAGGAGCTTATCAATTTGTGGTATTAGATCTGGGCACGGGTGGATTTGATGGAGCGCTGGAAGAAATCAAGCATAGCGATATTCCCATTCTAATTGCTTCTGGCGCCGATTGGCGATTGGAGGAATCTTTATTATGGATTAAACGGAGTGGGCTGCAGCCTGAACGGGAATGGAGAGTGGGTTTACCACTTGCTGAACACCAATCTGTTGAACTGTTGCGAAATTCTTTAGGTATAGATAGGGTTTATAATTTACCATGTCAGCAAGATCCATTTTTACAAAAAGGGAAGTTGGCAGAAGTAATTGCTGAGCTGTTAGGGGACATTAAGGGCGAGCGAAACGTTGGAAAACGCCGTGGTTTTTTCTTAAGATAGGCTATTGGGACTAACATTTAATTCAGTGTTCCGCTAAAGTGTGATAAAATATATATTTATACGTGATTTGATTTACGCATTATTTAAGTATAGACAGGAGCTTGCGGAGAATTTATGAGTTTACTTACTGTAGAAGACGTTTCCCACAATTTTGGGGATCGGACATTGTTCAAGAACGTGTCTTTCCGGTTGTTACCAGGAGAACATGTTGGAATTGTTGGAGCAAATGGCGTTGGTAAATCGACGCTAATGAACATTTTGACAGGAAAGCTTTTGAAGGATAATGGTAAAGTAGAGTGGACCCCTCGGGTGCGTTACGGTTATTTGGACCAACATACGATTCTTACACCGGGCAAAACGATTCGCGATGTTCTAAAGGACGCTTTTTTGCCACTGCTTGAGTTGGAGCAGGAAATGCTGAAGATCACAGAGCAGATGGGTGATGCTTCGCCTGAGGAACTAGAAGTACTACTGGAGCAGATGGGAGACATTCAGGAACAACTGGATATCGGAGATTTCTATCTGATTGATGTAAAAGTAGAGGAAATGGCCAATGGTTTAGGCCTGTCCGTGATTGGGCTAGATCGTGATGTTGCTTCTCTCAGTGGTGGTCAAAGAACCAAAGTGCTGCTGGCGAAGCTGCTACTGGAGAAACCCAATGTACTATTGCTTGATGAGCCTACCAACTATTTGGATGTTGAACATATCGATTGGCTGACCAACTATTTGAAACAGTACCCATATGCATTTATATTGATTTCCCATGACACTGAGTTTATGAATAAAGTCGTTAATGTCGTTTATCACTTAGAGTTCGGTAAATTGACCCGTTACACGGCGAACTATGAGAAATTCCTCGATATGGCGGAGATGAACAAAAACCAGCATATCGATGCCTATGAGAAGCAACAAGATTTTATCAAAAAACAAGAGGACTTCATCCAGCGGAATAAAGCGCGTGCTTCAACTTCAGGCCGGGCAAAAAGCCGTGAGAAGCAGCTTGATCGTATGGACCGAATTGATCGTCCTGAAGAAGCTGCTAAGCCGACCTTTAAGTTTAAAGAGAGCCGGGCAAGCGGCAAAACCGTCTTCGAAGGAATTGATTTTGAGATTGGTTATGATCGTCCGCTGCTGCCACAGCTAAACATGGTCATTGAACGTGGAGAGAAGATTGCTATTGTTGGCTGCAATGGTGTGGGTAAATCGACACTGCTGAAGACAATTCTGGGAGTGATCCCAACATACAGCGGCAAAACCTATCTTGGGGATTATCTGAACCCTGCATATTTCCAACAAGAAGTGAAAGCAGCTAGTCTTACACCCATTGAGGATGTCTGGAATGAATTCTCCAGTTTAACTCAGAACGAAGTTCGTGGACATCTGGCACGCTGTGGCCTAAAAAATGAACATATTACACGTCCGCTTAGTATGCTGAGTGGTGGGGAGCAAGCGAAGGTGCGTCTTTGTAAGCTTTTGATGCGCGAAAGCAACTGGGTGCTGTTCGATGAACCTACCAATCACCTTGACGTTATCGCTAAAGCAGAGTTGAAGCGCGCTTTGCAAGAATATAAAGGCACAGTCCTGCTTGTATCTCATGAACCTGATTTTTATGAAGATTGGGTTACGAAAATTTGGGATGTTGAGCAGTGGTCAGCTGTACAGGTATAGAATAATCATAAATCCGGAGAATAGCAGAGATCCTGCTGTTCTCCGCTTTTTGGATATGGGGAGGAGATAATGCATGTTTCATAACGCTGGGCGAGAAGATCGATACTCACGGCAGATACGTTTCACGCCATTTGGTACTGAAGGACAGCAGGGTCTCGCAAAATCAAAAGTGCTTGTAGTTGGTGCGGGTGCGTTAGGTACAGGGATTGCAGAGACATTAGTCCGCTGTGGGGTTGGGCATGTTCTCATCGTTGACCGCGATTATGTAGAGTGGAGTAACCTGCAGCGCCAACAACTGTATACCGAGATGGATGCGCAGGAGAGAGCTCCAAAAGCCATTGCAGCCCAGAACAGACTGCAGCAGATTAATTCTGAGGTTGTCATAGAAGCGCATGTTATGGATGTGCGGAAGGAAGAGCTGGAAGGACTCATCTCAGGGGTGGACCTGATTATGGATGGGACTGATAATTTCGATACACGTCTCATCATTAATGATATTGCTCAAAAGAATAATATCCCTTGGATTTATGGAGCTTGTGTAGGAAGCTATGGAATTACATATACGATTTTGCCTGGAGAAACGCCATGTCTTCATTGTCTTTTAGGTACAGTTCCACTAGGGGGAGATACCTGTGATACAGCGGGTATTCTTCCCCAGGCCGTACAATTGGTCACTGCAAATGCTACAGCTGAGGCGTTAAAGCTTCTCGGTAACCATAAGGACCAATTACGAAATAAACTGCTGACTTTCGATGTATGGCGTAATGAACATCAAGAAATTGGCGTGAAAAGTGCTAAAAAGGAGAATTGTCCTTCTTGTGGGACTCATCCGATCTACCCTTATCTAACAGCCTTAAATACGGAACGAAGTGATGTGCTTTGTGGCAGGGATACCGTACAGATCCGCCCTGCCCGGCCGCAGAAACTTAACTTGCAGGAAACAGCCAGTCGTCTGTCTCGTTTAGGAGACGGTGAGGTAGAGAGCAATCCTTATCTAATTTCCTTTAAGGAAGGTCCTTACCGGATGGTGATCTTCGCAGATGGCCGGGCATTGATTCATGGAACGAAGGATATTGCCGCTGCCCGTAGCTTTTATCATCGATATTTTGGATAAAAAGCATAATAAACAGATCTTCAGGCCATTTCATAGGAATGTTCTCTTTGTTTTCCGGGGATTCTATATCTATTAATGGGATGCTGATGCATGTCTGATGGATACGGGGGATCTTCGTGAGTGAGCAAATGATATGGTACATGTCTGCGGGAAACGGAAGAGGAGAGGAAGAACTAGACGCTATTGCGAAAGTGTTTAATGATATCGGTCTGCAAATAACAAAAAGCGAAGATCCCGAAGATCTTCGCTTATCCATTTCTGAAGTAGAACCGGTATTGCTGCTTGCTGATTTAGGCGAGGTGGGAACATGGGAAGGATGGAAAATCATTTCCGCAGTAAGAGATGAGGGAATGATTCTTCCGGTCATGGTGATTTCCGAAGAATTATCTGGTAACGGAGCAGTTGCGGCCTTTTTAGCCGGAGGGAATGATTTCATGACAAAACCACTACATACCGGTGAATTTAAATGTAGAATTCTAAATTTATTAACCCTCACGGGTCGGCGTCGAAATTTAAAACATCTGTTAAAGGTAGATGGTTTAATGCTCGATCCCAGCCGCAGGCTGGTCACCCGTGAAGGGATCGAGCTTAAGATGACGCATAAAGAATTCGATCTTCTATATTATCTCGCTGCGAATCGAGGGATTATATGTTCCCGCGAGGAAATACTCAAACAAGTATGGGGATATCAATTCCATGCAGATACCAATGTTGTAGATGTATACATCAGGCATATCCGCTTAAAAATTGATAAAGGGTACCGGAACAAGTTGATTCATACTGTTCGCGGAACAGGATATGTAATGAGGGTGCCCGAAGGCAGCACCACATCCTGAGACTAATTCTCTTTTATAGAAAAGACTCTACTATAGAGCTGTTGTTTACAGTACGCGGCGAGCCTTTAGATAAGTCTTTTTCCATGTACCAGAATTAAGATCAGAAACCGTAACACCTGGTTTACCGTAAGTGTGCAGAATTTTACCGTTTCCAGCGTAAACAGCTACGTGAGTTACATTTTTACCAGTTGCTCTGCTGCCGCTGGAGAAGAATACAAGATCGCCGACACGAAGGTTAGCTTTGGATACAGCAGTTCCTACTTTTGATTGAGCCGCAGCTGTGCGGGGTAATGATACATTATATTTATTAAAGATATGTTTCATAAAGGAAGAGCAGTCAAAAACCTTAGTAGTAGAAGTAGAGGCTCCGAATTTGTATGGAGTTCCCATAAAGTTTTTTCCGAAATTGACAACGCTTTGTCCTTTGGACACCGTAGCGGCTTCAACTTTAGTTGCACCTACACCAGTTGCCATCATTGTTCCTAAGCCCATTGTAGTAACCATTCCTATAACAATCGCTTTTTTTATCCATTGTTGTTTATTCATGTTGTAAGTACCTCCAAAGTTAGTATATCAATCTGTCTTGCTTGGCTTGTCTTGCTTGCCTGATTCGTAGTATAGCAGGTTATCTATGTCATAAAATTTGGTAGAGCAGCAATAAAGTGAGGCTGGGCCTGGGTTGTAAACGTTTTATTAAAAATTCATTAAAAGTTACAAAAAATTAATAACTTGATATTTTGAGCAATAAAATAAGCCGCAAACCCCTTGATATATAAAGGATTTAACGGCTTTTTAATTTTGAAACAAAAGTTACAAGGATGTTTCTATATCACTATGTATTTAGTCTTTGCTCTGGATAATCAGCAATAATCCACTACGTATTCTAACTGTTCCAGTGGAGGAAATCAGTTTGTTGCTTACACCTAGAGATTGCCCTAGCTTTAAAGTAGCATCGTTCAAAGGATATTGAAATCCTTCTAATGTAATCCCTGTTACTTCAGGAGTTAATGGAAGCAAAGATACATAGGTGTAGCCCAAATCTTCAATGACTGTTTGGGATCCGGTAAGTGTCACATAGTTATTAGAATCCATCACGTAGCAATTGATTTGCCGTTGCAGAGCCCTTGTCATCATTTGAATGCTGGCTAAGGAGTGATCAATTCGAGTGCCTGTAACTCCTAATAGTAAAATAGAATCAGGTTGCTGATTCATTGCAATATCGAGTGCCATCTCACTGTCGGTTAAATCCTTGTTCACGGCGTCACAAGTGATTGTTTTTTTACTTTTGGATTGAATATCCTGAAAAGCCTCAGGCGATACAGAATCAAAATCACCTACCGCAATATCGGGTATATATCCATGTGAGATGAGGAATAATGCACCCCGGTCCGCACCGATAATAAAATCTTCTTCATCTAATAGAGCGAAATAATCCGGAGATAGTTCTCCACCGGCAAAAATAACAACTCGTTTGGATGGCATAACATCCATTCCTCCTCTAAAACTCTAGTTGGTTATCCTGTCCCAGTATAATGCAGATCGAAAAGTTGCACAATTGACCAAGACAACGCTAAAATGATAGTGTGCGATTTTTTATGTGCATAAATTCATATTTACTAATGTTTTAACAATTGGGAGGTGAATGAAATCGTAAACGTGCTATTTGTCTGTCTGGGTAATATTTGTCGCTCACCAATGGCGGAGGCCGTTCTGCGCCATAAGATTGATGAACGAGAGCTTTCACATAAGATTCTGGTTGACTCTGCAGGAACTGGAGATTGGCATATAGGTAAGGAACCGCATGAAGGGACTAGACGTATACTTGATCAAAACAAGATTAGCTATGCAAATATGGCAGCGCGTTTGGTCAGTAGCGAGGATTTTCAGAAGTTTGATTATATCGTCTGCATGGACAAGTCTAATGGAGAGAATGTTCGAAAGGTTCTTGGTGGAGAAGAGGCTAAGCTTTTGTTCTTCATGGATTTATTGCCTGAGGAAGAATTGAGAGAAGTACCAGACCCTTATTTTACAGGTAATTTTGAACAGGTATATGATTTGATCAATGCAGGCTGTGACGTGTTGCTAGAAATGGTGATAAGAGAAAAGCTGTAACCCGGTTGGGTTCCAGCCTCTCTGATTAGTATTAAAGTAAATTAAGGAAATTTGCTGGATTAAACTGTAAGCGTAAACACGGCTGAAATCTACATACGTTCTTTAGATGTTCATTTTTTGCTTCTATCAATAAGGCATTATGTGTTTAAAAAATAGAGTAGAGATTCAGGGAGTTCCTTTTGCCAAAAGCCCCAGAGATGACGACCGTCTTTCTCCCGGTAGGATACGGTAGCTCCACGTGCTTCAAGCAATGCTTTTGTTTCTCTGTTCATCTGAACAAAATCATAGGTCCCTGTATCAGTCTGGTAATCTGTTTCCTGCAGTCCAACGACCATATTAATGTTGAGCCAGGAGAGATCTTCTTCTTTAGCCAGCATGGCTTGTGATTCGGGATAGAATGCACCGGATAGGCTGATGATACGTGTGAAGATAGCTGGATAAGCAAGAGCGAGATGGAGGGAGACGCTGCCTCCAAGGGAATCACCGGCTAAGATTCGTTCGTCGGGTGTACGGCGTACGGGATAATTTTTTTCAATGAAGGGAATAATCTCTTCGGAAAAGCAAGATAGGTACTCCTTGAATCGGCTGCCGAACGGAGCGTATTCTTGAGTCCGAACAGCGACGTTAACTTCTACACCAACGATAATGAAGGGCTCGACATCTTCTTCTATAATAAGTTGTCCAGCAAGTGTAGCAATGCGTCCAAAGTTGAAAAATTCTTCTCCGTCTTGGCAGTACACCACGGGGTAACTCAGAACTTCATTGTAGCCTGGGGGCAGATAGATACGTAATTTACGTTCCTCCTGCAGATGTTCACTCCAAAGCGTTTCTTTTACAATTGTGCGTTTCAGAAAAACAGAATCGCTCATCGTTGTCACGTCACCTTTCTTGTCGAATTTTGCAATACACACAGGGTTACGCTAAAATTATTAAATGTGTAACTGTGTTATTAATCATTTACTTGTTGGAAAAGTGTTAAACTGTTATATAAAATTTCCTCACCTGTTATACATACAAAATTTGAAGGAATATAAATTTTATAAGTATTTCTTTGACGAAAGTAACTAAACAGGTGTATAATAATATTATAACAGAGGCAGCTGATATTCAAATTTTTTTATTGAGGTGAAGATAATGAGTAAAGTTCCTTATGAAGTGTATACAGAGGACGTCGAGGCTCTATCGGTACTTTCCCCGGATGGAGAAATTATCAATAAGGATAAGATGCCCGATTTAACCGACGATCAACTGAAAGAAATTATGTATCGTATGGTATTTACCCGTACTTGGGATGATCGTGCAGTAAACCTTGGCCGTCAAGGTCGCCTTGGTTTCTACGCACCGGTATCCGGTCAAGAAGCTACCATGATTGGTAGTGAGTTTGCTTTGGAGAAAGAAGACTTCTTATGCCCAGGCTACCGTGATATTCCGCAGCTAGTATGGCACGGACTTCCATTGTACCAAGCTTTCTTATATTCCCGCGGTCACCAACATGGTGGAGCTATTCCTGACGGGGTTAATGTATTGATGCCACAAATTATCATCGGTGCGCAAATCCTGCACGCTACTGGTATTGCTATGGGCTTCAAATTGAAAAAACAAAAGAATGTTGCAATTACTTACACTGGTGATGGCGGTTCTTCAGAAGGTGACTTCTACGAAGGCTTGAACTTTGCTGGTCGTTTTAAACTGCCTGTAATCTTCTTTGTTCAAAACAACGGGTATGCGATTACGACTCCGTTCGCTAAACAAACGGCTTCCAAATCGATCGCTCACAAAGCGGTTGCAGCTGGTATTCCAGGGATTAAGGTTGACGGTATGGACATCTTTGCAGTAATCAGTGCTGTACGTGATGCTGCAGAACGTGCACGTAACGGCGAAGGTGCTACATTGATCGAAGCTGTAACTTACCGTTTCCGTCCACACTCCCTTTCTGACGATGCAAGTAAATATCGTTCGAAAGAAGAAGAAGGACAATGGAGTGAAAAGGATCCAATCGCCCGTCTTGCCAAGTATTTGGAGAAGAAAGGTCTTTGGACTGAAGAAGATACACTGCGCGTGAAGGATGAAGCGAAAGCTACTGTTAACGAGCAGATCAAAAAAGCTGAACAAACCGAAAAAATGACAATACCTGGCTTGATCGACAGTATGTTCGAAGTAACACCTAAACATCTGGAAGAGCAAAAAGCCGATTTTGAATAAGGGGGATATCAGGCAATGGCACAAATGAATATGAAAGAAGCGATTCGCGACGCGATGCGCGTTGAACTGAATCGTGACCCTAACGTTCTTATCTTCGGAGAGGATGTTGGTAATGTAGGTGGCGTTTTCCGTGTAACTGAAGGTCTGCAAAAGGAATTTGGCGAAGATCGTATTTTTGATACACCACTAGCTGAGTCCGCTATCGGCGGTCTGGCATTTGGTCTTGGTGTACAAGGCTTCCGTCCGATTGCTGAAATTCAATTCGTAGGTTTTATCTTTGAAGCACTGGATCAAATCGTTGTTCAAGCAGCGCGTTTGCGCTGGCGTTCTGGCGGTAAATATAACGCTCCAGTAGTATTCCGTACTCCTTTTGGTGGCGGAGTTAAGGCTGCTGAGCTTCACACTGACTCACTCGAAGGTTTGATCGCACAAAGCCCAGGGATTAAAGTTGTAATTCCTTCAAACCCATATGATGCTAAGGGACTTCTAATCGCGTCTATCCGCGACAATGACCCTGTCTTCTTCATGGAGCACTTGAACCTTTATCATGCATTCCGTGCTGAAGTGCCAGAAGGTGAATATACAGTTGAACTTGGTAAAGCGAACGTAGTACGTGAAGGTTCTGACGTTTCGATCATTACTTACGGGCTGATGGTACATACAGCTACCAAAGCAGCCGAGCAACTCGAAAAAGAAGGCGTTAATGTTGAAATTATCGACCTTCGTACTGTAAGTCCAATCGACATCGATACTATTGTAGCGTCTGTGAAGAAGACTAACCGTGCTATCGTGGTGCAAGAAGCACAAAAGAGTGCGGGTGTAGCTGCTGAAGTTATCGCACAAATCAATGAAAAAGCACTACTGCACTTGGAAGCACCTGTGCTTCGTATCGCAGGTCCTGATACTGTGTATCCATTCGCACAAATAGAAGATACATGGCTTCCAAACCCTGCACGTATTATTGCAGGCGTGAAGAAAGTTTTGGAATTCTAAATATTTTTACGAGAAACAGTTGTCATCCATATGGATGACAACGTTGTTTCATCTTATAAAGTTTAAATCATAAGGTTAGTCCCAATTTCACGAGGAGGTTTTCAAAGTGGCAAAGTTTGAATACCGATTTCCTGAACTAGGTGAAGGTCTGCATGAAGGTGAAATCATCAAAATGCATATCAAAGCCGGTGACAAGGTAACGGATGATGATATCGTAATGGAAGTTCAAAATGACAAGGCGGTAGTTGAGGTGCCTTGCCCAGTAAACGGTACTGTATTGGAAGTTCTGACAAAAGACGGTCAAGTATGCCGTGTCGGTGAAGTAGTGGCTATTATCGAAGCAGAAGGTGACGTGCCTGATCAAGAGGGTGCTGCTACTGAAGCTCCTGCTGCTCAAGCGCCAGCTGCACCAGCTGCTCCAGCATCTAACAAAGCATCGAATTTTGAATATCGCTTCCCTGAGCTGGGTGAAGGTCTGCATGAAGGTGAAATCATCAAAATGCATATCAAAGCCGGTGACAAGGTAACGGATGATGACATCATCATGGAAGTTCAAAATGACAAGGCGGTAGTTGAGGTTCCATGTCCAGTGAATGGTACTGTATTGGAAGTTCTGACTAAAGATGGCCAAGTTTGCCGCGTAGGCGAAGTTGTAGCTATTATCGCTGCTGAAGGCGACGTTCCTGAACAAGAAGGTCATGCATCTGCTGAAGCCGATGCAGCAAAAGGAATTGCAAACACTACTTCTTCCCCTGCAGCAACAAGCCCTGCTGATGCTAAAGAAGGCGGATCTGCAAGTGTAACACCAGCTCCTGACCGCGATGTTTTGGCTACACCAAGCGTTCGCAAATTTGCTCGTGAGCAAAAAGTGGATATTTCCAAAGTGAACGGAACTGGTAAAGGTGGTAAAATCACTCGTGAAGACGTAGAAGCCTTCTTGAAAGGTGGTTCTACACCAGCAGCTCCTGCAGCAGCAGCGTCGTCTGAAGCTCCTAAGGCTGCTAAGACCGAAGCTAAAGCAGCACCTGCAGCAGCTAGCGGTAACGTTAGTCTTGAAGAAGAACGTGTACCATTCAAGGGTATTCGTAAGGCGATCTCCAACGCAATGGTTAAATCGGCTTACACTGCTCCACACGTAACCATCATGGATGAAGTAGATGTTACTGAACTGGTAGCATTCCGTACACGTATGAAACCTATTGCTGAGAAAAAAGGCGTTAAGGTTACTTACCTTCCATTCATCGTTAAGGCACTTGTTGCAGCTTCCCGTCAATTCCCAGCACTCAATGCTATGATTGATGAAGAAGCAGGCGAAATTGTCTACAAGAAATACTACAATATCGGTATCGCTACTGATACACCAAACGGTTTGATCGTTCCAGTTATCAAAGACGCTGACCGTAAGAGCATTTGGATGATTGCTAGCAGCATCACTGACTTGGCCGTTCGTGGCCGTGACGGTAAATTGTCTGCTAACGAAATGAAGGGCAGCACGATCTCCATCAGTAACATCGGTTCTGCTGGCGGTATGTTCTTTACTCCAATCATCAACTTCCCTGAAGTGGCTATCCTCGGAACTGGCCGTATCAGTGAAAAAGCAGTTGTGAAAAATGGTGAAATCGTAGTTGCTCCAGTAATGGCGTTGTCACTCAGCTTTGACCACCGTATTATCGATGGTGCGACTGCTCAAAACTTTATGAACTACATTAAATCGCTGCTCAATAATCCTGAGCTGCTGGTTATGGAGGTATAATTATGGTAGTAGGAGACGCTTCACTAGATATTGATACATTGGTCATCGGTGCAGGTCCTGGTGGGTATGTGGCGGCAATTCGTGCCGCCCAGCTCGGCCAAAAAGTCCTCATCGTGGATAAATCGGAACTCGGCGGTGTATGTTTGAACCGTGGATGTATTCCTTCTAAAGCCTTGATCGCTGCTGCGCATCAATTTGAATCCGCACAGCATGGTGAAGTTTTCGGCGTTACAGCTGAGAATGTTAAAGTGGATTTTGCCAAAACTCAAGAATTCAAGAACAGCGTAGTTAAAAAAATGACTAGCGGCGTGACTAGCTTGATGAAGGGCAACAAAATTGAAGTATTTAACGGTGAGTGCATGTTTATCAGCGACACAGAAGCACGTGTGTTCAATGATCATGAATCTCCACGTTACCGCTTCAAACACTGCATCATTGCTACAGGTTCCCGTCCAATTGAACTTAAACCTTTCCCATTCGGCGGACGTATTCTGTCTTCGACTGAAGCTCTGGAACTTCCAGAAATTCCGAAGAGCATGATCGTAATCGGTGGTGGATACATCGGTGCCGAGCTTGGTCAAATGTACTCTAAATTTGGCACTAAAGTAACAATCATCGAAGGTTTGGATACTGTACTTCCAGGCTTCGATAAAGATATGACTCGTCTTGTTGCGAAAAACATGGCTAAAACTGGCATCGAAATCGTAACTAACGCTAAAGCTGAAAGTGCTGTTCAGAACGACAAAGAAGTAACCGTGAAATACTCTGTTGGTGGCGAGTCCAAAGAAGTTACAGCAGATTACTTGCTTGTAACTGTAGGTCGTCGTCCTAACACTGACGGTGAACTTGGTCTGGATCTGATCGGTCTTGAGCTCGACGAGCGCGGATTGATCAAAGTTGATCACCAAGGACGCACAAGCATTCCTACCATCTTCGCTATCGGCGACGTTGTTCCAGGTCTTGCTTTGGCTCACAAGGCTTCTTACGAAGGTAAAATCGCTGCTGAAGCAATTGCAGGACTTACATCTGTTGTTGACTACAAAGTCATCCCAGCTGTTGTATTTACAGATCCTGAGTGTTCAAGCGTTGGTTTGACTGAAAAAGAAGCAAAAGACAAAGGCTACAAAGTGAAAAGCGGCAAATTCCCATTCGCAGGAAATGGTCGCGCAGTATCTTTGAACAGCCCAGAAGGCTTCATCAAAATTGTTGCTAACTCCGAGAACAATTTGGTACTGGGAGCTCAAATCGTTGGTATCGAAGCTTCTAACTTGATCGCTGAACTTGGTTTGGCAATCGAAATGGGCGCAACGCTTGAAGATATCGCTTTGACTATTCATGCGCATCCAACCCTTGGCGAAATCGTCATGGAAGCTGCTGAATTGGTTGAAGGTCACCCAATTCATGTAATGAAATAATTTTTCTCCAAAAATTGCTCTAGCAGGCAACAGAAAGGCGGACGCAAATGCGTTCCGCCTTTTTTTGTGTTTTCCACTTTTTTGAAAAGAGATATACTGGGAGGAAGAGCAATTACTTAATCTGTATTTTATAAATATAGGGAGGTTCAATGATGAGAGCTGATAAATTAAAGCCTGGAGATGAGCTGCGTATTATCTCTCCTTCCAGAAGTTTGTCATTAATCGATGCTCAGCAAAGAAAAATCGCTAAAGAGCAGCTTGAACGGTTAGGTTTTCGGATATCCATTTCAACAAATTCTTTTGAGATGGATGATTTTGTTTCCTCATCTATTGATTCAAGAATTGAGGATTTGCACGAAGCCTTTTTAGACCCCAAAGTGAAAGGAATATTAACGACCATTGGGGGCTTCAATAGTAACCAGCTGCTGCGTTATATCGATTATTCAATCATTGCAGAGAATCCAAAGCGTTTATGTGGTTATTCGGATATTACTGCACTAAGTAATGCGATTTATGCTCAAACAGGATTAGTTACATACTCCGGACCGCATTTTTCCACATTTGCGATGCTCCACGATAATGAATATACTATCGAATATTTCCGCAAGCTGATGATGGACAATAAAGAAATTCTAGTGCAGCCTTCCAAGCATTGGAGTGATGATGAGTGGTATCTGGATCAGGAAAACCGGATATTTATTAAAAATGAAGGTCCGTTCATTATCAATGATGGGGAAGCGAGAGGAACGATTATTGGTGGCAATTTATGCACTTTAAATCTTTTACAGGGAACAGAGTATATGCCAAGTTTAAAAAATTCTATCTTGTTCATTGAGGATGATTATGAGTCAGCACCTGCAACCTTTGATCGAGATCTGCAATCCCTAATTCATCAGCCTGAGTTTGAAGAGGTCAAAGGGTTGGTGATCGGCAGGTTCCAAAAAGAATCGCGTATGTCAAAGAAGCTGCTGACCACAATTATCCGCTCAAAAGAAGAATTATCCGATATTCCTGTGATTGCAGACGTGGACTTTGGACATACATCGCCGATGATTACCTTTCCTGTGGGTGGACAAGCAAGCCTTCGGGCTTATGGGGCAAGAGTGGAGCTTAGGATAGCGGAGTAGAGATACAATTGCTGAATCAATCCTTTATAATTGAATAGGTAACCCGATTATTAAATATATTTAAAAATTATCTTACCTTCTACAAAAATCGGATTTTTCAGATATAATATATGAGGTGAAATATTACGGAGGTGCAATACTTTGACGAATGAGTTAGAACAAACCTATTTGAATTTTTTACAATATATTTTGGATCATGGTGTGAAAAAAGAAGATCGTACAGGAACTGGTACAATTAGTGTATTTGGTTATCAGATGCGATTTGATTTATCAAAAGGCTTCCCGCTGTTTACAACAAAACGTACACCGTTTCGCTTAATTGCAAGTGAGTTATTGTGGTTTATTAATGGCGATACCAACATTCGTTATTTATTGAAAAATAATAATCATATTTGGGATGAATGGGCTTTTAAAAGATGGGTTGAATCGGACGAATATGCAGGCACGGATATGACAGACTTCGGGAATCGTTGTTTAGTTGATGAAGATTTTAATCAATTATATCAAGCAGAGATGAAATCATTCTGTGATCGTGTCTTAGAAGATGATGAGTTTGCTGCGAAATATGGCGAGCTAGGAAACGTTTACGGTAAGCAATGGCGGAATTGGACATCTTCAACTGGCGAATCAATCGACCAATTACAAGATGTTATTCATCAGATCAAAACAAATCCTGATTCTCGGCGTTTAATTGTCAGCGCATGGAACCCGGAAGATGTTATAAATGCTGGGACGAAAGGAAGCAAAGCAGCGTTACCGCCCTGCCACGTTATGTTCCAGTTCTACGTTGCAAATGGTAAACTAAGCTGTCACTTGCTGCAACGCAGTGCGGACTCTTTTCTCGGGGCAAACTTCAATATTCCATCTTACTCTTTGCTTACGCATTTAATCGCATACGAATGTGGGCTAGAAGTAGGCGAGTTTGTATACAGCATTAGTGATGCGCATATCTATTCAAACCATGTTGAGCAAGTGAAAGAGCAATTATCAAGAGAATTAAGAGCACTGCCTACACTGGTTATTAATTCACAGAAGAAATCAATTTTTGATATTGAACTGGAAGATCTGGTCATTGAGGGGTACAATCCGCATCCTTCGATAAAAGCGCCGATCGCAGTATAACGTAATTGTAAATGAAGATTCGCAAATATAATTTTTGGCAATATAGTTTTTTACTTTAGTATGGAGGAAGGAGAGAACTTCATGAGTATTAGCTTAATATGGGCAATGGGTGCCAATCATGTCATAGGAAAAGATAACGATATGCCTTGGCATTTGCCGCTGGATTTTGCTTATTTCAAAGCAGAAACATTGGGCAAAAGAATGCTAATGGGCCGCAAAACATGGGATTCGCTCGGAGGCAAGCCCTTGAAGGGCAGAACGAGCCTAATTCTAACTAGGGATACTGATTATTCAGCTGAAGGTGCAGAGGTTCTACACACGCTTGAAGAGGCTCTCAACGAGGGTAGAAAAGAAGATGAGCTGATGGTAATCGGTGGTGCGGAAATTTACCGGTTGATGTTGCCGTATGCTGACAAGTTGATGTTGACGCAGATCGAACAGGATTTTGAAGGAGATACCCGGTTTCCTGAGATTGACTGGAGGATGTGGAAAGAGGTCTCCAATATCAAGGGAATTCGTGATGAGAAGAATCCGTATGATTACCGTTTCCTTGTTTATGAACGTACGGAATAGCAATAAAACGTTTTCTCTGACATAACATGTGAAATAGTACAAATAATCAGTAGATTTATCCATTACTGTGCAAAAGTGATGAATGTTACTATAATTAAAATTAGAAATGATTATGTATAGGTATAGAATAGAATGTGCAGGTACTTCATTGCGTTGCTGACAACCATACGAAGCCGCAATATGCTACAATGTACTATACTTCAACACGAAGAGAACGGATGGGGGAAACGTAAACATGTCTACACCTACAGGTTTTATGGAGTATAAACGGCAGCTCCCAGGTGATCGGGATCCTGAGCAGCGGGTAAAGGACTGGGAAGAATTCCACCATCATTTATCCGAGGACGAGCTTCGGACACAGGGCGCACGTTGTATGGATTGCGGAACCCCCTATTGCCATACAGGTATTGATATGGCTGGCGGGACCTCAGGTTGTCCAGTACACAATTTAATTCCGGAGTGGAATAACTTGGTGTATCGCGGACTCTGGAAAGAAGCACTGGAACGTCTGCATAAGACAAACAACTTTCCTGAATTCACAGGCAGTATTTGTCCCGCTCCCTGTGAAGGCTCTTGCACAGTGGGCCTGATCGGACAGCCGGTAACCATCAAAACAATTGAACTTGCGATCGTTGATAAGGGTTTTGAAGAGGGCTGGGTTGTACCTAATCCTCCGGAGAAACGGACTGGCAAAAAAATTGCAATCGTAGGCTCTGGACCTGCTGGACTTGCCGCCGCAGCACAGCTTAACAAGGCTGGACATTCTGTAACTGTATTTGAGCGCAGTGACCGCATTGGCGGACTGCTGACATATGGAATACCTACTATGAAGCTTGATAAAAAAGTTGTACAACGTCGTGTAGATTTGCTGGCCGCTGAAGGGATTAACTTCGTAGTGAACACTGAGATTGGTAAAGACATTCCGGCTCAGCAGCTTGTTGATGAGTATGATGCGGTCATTCTGTGTGGTGGAGCTACTAAAGCACGCCGTTTCAACATTGAAGGCAGTGAGCTTAAGGGCGTTATGTATGCCATGGATTATTTAAATGGCACGATCAAGAGTTACTTGAATTCCAATCTGGAGGATGGTAACTATGTATCCGCTGAAGGTAAAGATGTAATCGTCTTGGGTGGCGGGGATACAGGATCTGACTGTGTTGCCACAGCGCTTCGTCATGGCTGCGGCAGTATCACTCAATTTGGTACACATGAAAAAGCGCCTCTGCAACGGGATCCGATTGCTAATCCTTGGCCACAATTTCCGAATGTGTACAGCTTGGATTATGCGCAAGAAGAAGCGAAAGCTATTTTTGGCGATGATCCGCGTGAATTCTCTATCATGACCACTAAATTTGTTGGGGATGAAGAGGGGAACTTGAAGGAGCTTCATACGGTGCAGATCCGCCGGATCGTGGATGAGACAGGTCGTAAAATCTACCAGCCCGTTCCTGGAACGGAAGCTGTATATCCTGCTCAACTCGCTCTCATCGCTATTGGTTTCGATGGACCGGAGCAAGATATTGTTGAGGAGCTTAACCTGGAGACTGATCGTCGTACCAATGTGAAAGCACGTTACGGCAAATTCAATACGAACGTGGATAAAGTGTTTGCTGCTGGCGATATGCGTCGTGGTCAAAGCTTGGTGGTCTGGGCCATCAATGAAGGTCGCGAAGCTGCACGTGAAGTGGATAAATACCTGATGGGCTCAAGCGTTCTTGTCTAGGCATTAATTCAAGAAGCCGTTTCAAAAGCAGTTTACCTGCTGGAGAAGCGGCTTTTTTTGGAGCTGACGCTTGACGGAAATATTATTTTCATATAGATTTAATACAATATTTAAATGACAAAAGCATTGACCAAGGACTTACGATCCTAGTAGCGTTAGAACAGAGAGGGAACTCACCGGCTGAAAGGTTCCTCAAATACGTGTGGATGGTATCCTGCCTGGGTAGCTGCAGCGTATAACCGCTGCCGGAATCGGCCGTTATTCGATCGAGGATCGCCAAATCAAGTGTAGACTATGTACGGGCTGGCGGTTAAATAAGGGTGGTATCACGACACATTCGTCCCTGACGAATGTGTCTTTTTGCGTTTAGAGCGTTCATTTTTTAGGGAGGGTACAAATATGCGTCAAAGTAATCTTTTATTAACAACTCTGCGTGAGGCACCTTCAGAGGCGGAGACAAGCAGTCATCAGCTACTGCTGCGTGCGGGATATATCCGCCAATTAGCAGCGGGTGTGTATACTTATTTACCGCTTGGAAGACGTGTTTTACGGAAAATAGAAGCGATTGTGCGGCATGAGATGGATGTCTCTGGGGCTCAGGAGGTATTGATGCCATCTATGCAGCCTGCGGAGCTCTGGAAAGAATCAGGCCGGTATGAGGTATACGGTAAGGAGCTGATGACACTGCGGGATCGTCATGAGCGGGAATTCATACTAGGTCCTACACATGAGGAAGTAGTAACCACACTCGTACGGAATGAGATCAGCTCCTATCGAAAGCTTCCTATTACCGTATATCAGATTCAGACCAAGTTCCGAGATGAACGCCGACCACGTTTTGGACTGCTGAGAGGCAGAGAGTTTTTGATGAAGGATGCTTACTCTTTTGACACAAACCTGGAAGGTCTAGATAAATCATATATCCAAATGTTCGAGGCTTATCACCGGATATTTGAGCGATGTGGATTGAAATTCCGTGCTGTCCATGCGGATTCCGGTGCGATTGGAGGCGAGGGTGGCAGTCATGAATTTATGGCGCTGGCTGATATTGGGGAGGATACGATTGCTGCATGCACCGTTTGTGATTATGCGGCCAATCTGGAACAGGCAGAGTCCGTGCGGCCTGTAAAAAATGAAGTTGTCATACAAGTACCGGAGATAGAGAAATTCCTCACTCCTGATTTGCGCACAATTGAGCAACTAGAGCAGGAGCTAGATATCCGGCCAGACCAGATTATCAAAACATTAATCTATGAAGGTGACGGACAGATTTTTGCTGTACTGGTCCGGGGTGATCATGAAGTCAATGAAATAAAGGTAAGTAAATATTTAGGAACGAATGAGATTAAGCTTGCTGACTACGAGTCTGTGAAATCCTTAGCGGGCGTTGAAAGTGGATTTGTAGGACCTGTAGGCTTAACGCTTACTGTCCTAGCAGATGCGGCAGTAGCTGATATGACTCAAGGGATTACAGGGGCGGGAGAAAAAGATTATCACTTCCGTAATGTCGTACCCGGCAGAGATTTTTCGCCTTGGCATGTGGGGGATTTTCGGAATGTAGCAGAAGGTGAAGTTTGTCCGCATTGTTTGGAGGGTATTTTGCATTTTCATCAAGGGATTGAAGTGGGTCATGTCTTCAAATTAGGTACTAAATACAGTGAAAAGCTAGGCGCTTCTTACTTAGATTCTTCAGGCAAAAGTCAACCTATGATTATGGGCTGTTACGGAATTGGTATCTCACGGCTTTTATCCGCTATTGCTGAACAGCATCATGATGAGGATGGATTAATGTGGCCAGCAGCATTGGCACCTTATCAGGTTCATATCTTGATAATGTCCGTCAAGGATAGTGAGCAGCAGACGGTTGCAGAAGGTCTCTATGATCAACTAACCAAGCTTGGCATAGAGATGCTGATTGATGATAGGGATGAACGCGCTGGCGTGAAATTTAAAGATTCAAGCTTGATCGGGATACCTCTATCAATAGTTGTGGGCAAGGAAGCATCACAGGGAAGAGTAGAGTATCTGAACCGAAACACAGCGGGGAAAGAAGTCTTAGAAATTATGGAAGCTGTGTCTCGGATCAAACAATTCTATTCACAGCTGATATAAATGATCTTTTTTCATTTAATGGGAATGCCAATGATCAGGGCAGGAGAGTGTTGCTGGTAATTTTGTGAGAGTATTGCCTTTTGCCGCATTGATCTGTGCCTGAGTGAGAAAGAGAGCTTCTGCTAAATTAGCACCTCTGAGGTCAGTATCGCGAAAGTCTGCCCCAATAAGGTCTGCACCTCTGAGATTAGCGTCCCTAAGGTCTGCGGCTATTAAATAGGCTCCTCTCAAATTGGCGCCTCTGAGATCGGCTCCTGTGAGCTTAGCTCCCATAAGGTCGGCACCTCGACTGAAATTCTTCGCTGATTTCTTTAGTTTACGGCGAGCCTCAGTTCGTACAAGCTCACTGACCTGCAACAGTAACATATTGATTTTTGCTCGATGAGCGGCAACATCCACTTTTGCAAGTGCTTCAGGATTAAGTAAAGTGAGCTGTTCCGTTTCATCGAGAGCTGTTTGCAGCTCCGTATGGATTGTACGGGTTATTTCTAAGTTTAAAGATTCATGTAAATACCAGAGCAGCTCGTGCAAATGCCACATGATCGGAAATACCTCGAACATTTGCTTCGCAGTTTTCGGATTTTTCCTCCAGTCTTCTCCAGCATAAGTGACTTGAGAAATCTTTTGCCCAGCTCCAAAACAGTCATAGACCGTGCAACCACGGTAGCCTAATTCTCTTAGCTCTGTATGTACACCACAGCGAAAGTCCGACTGTAGATTGTGACATGGCTGTCCAGCGTCTTTGTCTCTAGCGAAATCTATGGAAGCAGCAAAAGGCAATGCGGCACAACACAAGCCAAAGCACTGCTCACAATCCGCCTTCAGGGCAGAGAGGCTTCGATCAGAAAAAGGTTCAGTAAATCTGTGATTCTCATACAAGGTTTGTTTCCCTCCGATATATGAATACGCTTATACCAACTTATTTTAAATCAAACGAAAGATTATGAAAAGTCCGGTCGATTAAAAAAAACCGAGGTTAATGTTATAATAGAGTACTGGACCTATTTTGGACTTAAGAACGAGAAGGTAAGGAGCGAATGTTTTTGAAGACACTTATTATTGCGGAGAAACCGGACATGGGGCGGAATATCGCCGCCGCAATAGAACCAAAGGCTAAAAATTACCGTTCCTATCTTGAAGGGGAGCAGTACATTATTACATGGGCAATAGGGCATCTAATCGGATTGGCTGAGCCGGATGCATATGATGTGAAATACAAAAAATGGAATATTAATGATCTTCCCATTATTCCGGACCCATTCAAGCTAGTTCCTAATGCGCGGACCATTGATCAGCTGAAGGTAATCGGAGAGCTGGCTAAACGAAGCGATCTGCTGGTAAATTCTTGTGATGCCGGGCGAGAAGGCCAGCATATATTTTCGCTCATTCAGCGGCATTTGAAGCTTGAACATCCTGTGAAGCGGCTGTGGATTTCCGATTTGACACCAGAGACAATCCGCAAAGGCTTTCAAGAGCTAAAGGATGGGGCGGAGTACGAGAATCTAACCAAAGCAGCAAAAGCGCGCAGTGAAGCCGATTGGTTAATCGGTATGAACGGATCACGTGCATTTACTACGAAACATAATGTGCTGCTGTCGGTGGGGAGAGTTCAGACCCCAGTACTTGCACTTATTTATGATCGCCAGAAGACGATTGAGGCGTTCTCATCCCTTAAGTTTTTTGAGGTGGAGGGCCATTTTACACAAAATGAAATGACCTATAAAGGCATGTGGCAGGGTGACCGGCTGACTGATAGTGAGAAGGCGGAGGCGCTGGCTGCCAAGGTCAAAGGAAAACCGGGACGTATTGACTCTTATGAGGTTAAGGAAACGAAAGAGTATCCGAATAAACTGTATGATTTAACGCTGCTGCAGCGGGAGGCGAATGGGAAGTACGCTTTTTCCGCTAAAAAAACACTCGATATCGCACAAGCCTTATATGAAAAGCATAAGGTGATATCCTATCCGCGGACGAATTCTAACTATGTTACAGAACAAAATATTCCGGAGATGCATAAGACTTTATCTGCGCTCCAAGGGACGGCTTATGATGAATGGGTGAAGGGCGCGAATCGTAATCTCGTTCATAAAGGAAACAAATTTATCTGCAATCCCTCCAAGGTCGAGGATCACCATGCGATTTTGCCTACATATCGGAAAGCAACAGGGCTTAGTGTTGATGAGGGAAAGCTGTATGATTTGATTGTGCGGCGTTTTTTGTCACAGTTCTATCCGGCTGCGGAATATAAAGTGCATACGGTTATGACTGATGTAGAGGACGAAAAGTTCAAAACTACTGTTAAGGAATTATTAAGCCTCGGCTGGAAGGTCATTTACGCGGACCAGAAGAAAGATAAAACGAAGTCGTCCAAAGGAAAAAACAAGGATGATGAGGAAGACGAAGAGATTGAAGTGAATGAACCGTTCGCAATCGCTCCGGCAGATGAGGTGATCTGTAGTGACGCAATCGTTAAAGAGAAAGATACACAGCCGCCAAAACACTATACGGAAGGCACGCTGCTTAGAGCGATGGAAAGTGCCGGAAAGCAGATTGAAGACGAAGAGCTTCGGGATGCTATGAAGGATTCAGGGCTGGGTACTCCCGCCACCCGTGCTGCAACCATTGAACGGCTTAAGAATGTCGGATACATTGAAATGCAAGGCAAAAAAATCGCCATCACGCAAAAAGGACGAACGGCTATTGAACTGATACGTGGAGCGGGCATCGAGCTGTTGACTTCACCTGAAATGACCGGCCAGTGGGAACGTCGCTTGAACGAAATATCAAGAGGAACGGCGTCGGACGGACAATTTATGGAGAATGTAAAAAGATTTGCCTGTATGATCGTGGACAAGGTTCGTGTGCAGTCTCGGGCGTCCAAAACTTCTTTTGAAGGGGAAACTCCTTCTGTGAATACAGGGGCTAAAGGTCGGAGTGGTGGAGGTACATCTCGTAAAACCAGCGATAAACCTGCCGCGCCAAGAAAACGTAAACCAGCTAACGAAGAAGAATCAGCAAATTCAGGTCCGAAAATTATCGGAAACTGCCCGCGTCCTGGCTGTGGCGGGATGATTTTTATGGGTAAAAAAGGCTACGGCTGCTCTCATTACAAAGAAGGCTGCAAGTTCGTGATCTGGAAAGAGAACCACGGGCGTACCCTTACAGATACACAAGTAAAGGCATTGATTGAAAAGGGTCGTACGGGTAAGCTGAAGCTTGCGAGCGAAGACGGCACCCCGCTGGAAGGCAAACTTGTGCTTAATAATATGGATACGGGTCAATTAACAGTGGAGTCATAGTCTGACTGGAAGTTTATATGGAAAACGGGTGATTACATCACATTTGCATGTACGAAGCCGCTAGCGGACACAGATGACCCAAAACGCGGGAATACGTCCTTTTTGGACTGCTATCGGACCGCATAGTCGTTATTGGCATGAAAAGGGCTATATATGCACCGCTTGCGGGAGAATAGCAGCACTGGAGTCCGCAAACTTGCTCCAACGGCAATAAATTCGCCAATAGATTCAGCTGGGTCCGTAGTCAAGACTATTAGTCGGACTCGCCGTATATGGGATATGGTTTCAGTGTCGGCTGTGGGAGACTATATATTTTACACATAAAATTCATTAGATAAAGAGTGTAGGACATACCTATCTTAAACGGGATGTAGTAACTTGTGCGCACAAGATATTATGATTACGTAGGGGGCTGATCTTCACTCTTTTTCTATCTTGCGGGATAAATCCAGAGGTTACATTTTGATAGGGCAGTATAGTCACTACTAGAATGGAAGGAAGGATGACAACATGGGAATGCGTGGATATTACTTTGCTATGGATGACAACCTAGTGCAACAAATTGTTACAGGCGACATTGCATTGAATAGCTTGAAAATAGACGATTATCCCGGACTGGACATTGATAGATCCTGGGAGGCGATTCACTACTTGCTTTGTGGAGTTATTTCCGATGGAGATGCCCCTCTTAGTTATGTTGTTCCGCTGACATCAGACAAAGGCATCGATTTTGGCTCATTCGGGGCGTTTTCCTTACGTGCCAAGCAAGTTGCAGAAGCGCATCAGGTTATTTCTGAGCTGGATGAAGCGCAGCTCCGCTTGCGGTATGATTTCCCGGCCATGGTTAAGGAAGAAGTATATCCTCTTGAACCTGATATTGTTTCAGACGAGGATAAGGATGCGTTCTTTGCCTACCTGCTACAGCATTTTAACGAAATCCGGCGTTTCTACAGCCAAACTGTAGCCGAGGGCAAAGGCCTCATCTTTTATATTTTCTGATTCTAACCAAAAGATGATACACGTCTCCTGATTCCATTGAGCGCGATAAAAAATAGAACCTTGGACTGATGAAGATTATGACGATTTGAGAAATAATGACCAATTTCGGGAAACGGTAGGTTCAATTAATCAATGAGACGAAGAGGGGGAAACAAAAATGAAGACGATCAAGTGTATGATGGACCACCTTTACTGGGCGGACGCACGAATCTTAGAAGCGCTCGAGGAGAATGAGATGAAGAACAAGGACCTTCTGAAGCTGGTTCGGCATGTCGCGGTTGCGGAACGAGTCTGGCTGTCCCGATTGCAGGGCAAGGGTAGTGCGCAATATTCGTTGTGGGAGGAAGCAGAGGACCTGACGGCGATCCGAACGATGTTCGAAGAAAACGTCGAGCAATATCGTGTGTATATCGAAGGGCTCGAGGAATCTGATTTGGACGTGAGGGTCGATTATGCGAACCAGAACGGAGTCCCGTTCCAAACGTCCGTCCGGGATATCTTGTCGCAGGTCATTTTACATGGGCAATATCACCGGGGACAGATCAACCGGGCACTTCGGATGGAATTGGCAGAACCTGTCCAAGTCGATTACATCACGTTCGCCAGACTCTAACAGGGCCTAATCATCACCATTACCCGGAATGAGATGGGCATTGAACTCCTCCGAAATGATTTAGTTTACTCATGCAGGCTCATGAATTCGTAGGATTTTACCTTTAGCTAAATGTGAGATAAGAAGGAAATTGAAGAGGCGGTGGCTTGGAACAACTGTAAGGGCATGTGATTTTCACTCCCATGTCTCAACGGGTCCGAGCCCTTTTGTTTAATGCCTCCCGAACTCCATGCTTCTTGTCCATCCTGCGAATGCATGACACGCTTAAGCTGCTTGCGGAAATAACTTTGACAGAACGATAGGGTTATACACCGACCACTAAATGCAAAGGGGAAATCTGAGATTCAATATGTATTCCTTAACGATCCAAACGAAATAGTGGTACCGTTTCATGATGAGATTCCGAAATAGTAGGACCAAAACGTTTGAATTGTCATCTCTTTTCCGCAAGTAGAATCAAGCAATGCAAATTCCATTACTCTACAATGACTATAGAGTGGTTGAAACGAGGTGAACAGACCAATTGTACGAGTGGCACAAGCAAATCCAAATAATCGTTAATGAAATTGACGAGTGTATTAAGAATCGTAACAGTGAAGCAATAACGCTACGATTCCTTTCTCACAAGTTAGGTTATTCCGAATTTCATACTACGAGAAAATTTAAGGAAATATCGGGAATGCAATTTAGGGATTATCTACGGCATAGAAAATTAGCCTTTGCACTAAAAGAGGTTCGGGATAGTGAAAAGAGCATTTTGGATATTGCTTTTGATTATGGTTTTTCATCACATGAAGCTTTTACCAGGGCTTTCAAGGGAACATATGGTGTAACTCCAAGTGAATACCGGAAAAAGCCTATGCCTGTCGCCCTTCGTACAAAAATAAACTCTTTCGACCGCTACTTTTTCGGATTTGGAGAGATTGGTATGATGAAATCTACAGATGATCTTAACATTTATTTTGTAACCATTCCCACTCACAAATTTTTGCACATTAAAAACTATGAGAGTAATGGGTATTGGGATTTTTGGCAAAAGCAAAGTCTTATTACAGGACAGGACTGCGAAACAATTTGCGGCTTACTCGATAGTATCAAGGGCAAATTGGATGACGATGGCGGGAGTGAATCTAACGGTGGCAGCGGTCAGATTATGGCTTACATTAATGACCCGGATGGCAGACTCTGCGATTGGGGTATTCCACGTACAGAGTGTTTTGGTGTACGTCTTCCTTTTGATTATAAAGGTGAAGTACCTCCACAAATGCTTATGATTGATGTTCTCGAAGCCGAGTATATTGTTTTTGAACATGGGCCATTCAATTATGAGCAGGAAAATCGTAGTGTAGAGGAAAATATGGAAAGGGCAATGGCAACTTTTAATTTTGCAGACACTGGTTACTGCTTTGATACTTCCCCTGGGAGAATCATTTACGTTTATCACGATCCGGAGCGGTTTTTGAAGTATATCAGGCCAGTAGTGAAGTTGACCTCCAAGCTAATCGAAACAGATTAAGCAGGTAAGTAAAAGGTTGGTGCTATGTGCTGATGAAGAAAATAAGCAGACCGGAGTGTAGTCTCCGCATTCATATCGTCGCATGATTAGTTAGGTTATCTGCTTTAGAAGTAATATAAGTTTAAAGGTCCTTATTGTTGTTTGAATTATTGACAGAAAATTCCTATTGTTTTATATTAAACTTAATTAATAATTACCAAATGCGATGAAGAGGACAAGTAGATCTGGAAAAGCCGTTCAGAGAAATGCCGGTTGGTGCGAGGCAGCGGATATCCGAATCCAAAAATCACCTCAGAGCAGTCCCCCGAATTATAGTAGATGGGACCGGGATTCTACCGTTACAAAGAAGCATCGTTGTTGGACGATGGCAAAGAGGGCGTTTATTATAAACGTCAATCAGGGTGGTAACGCGGAGCAACTCCGTCCCTAATGGGATGGGGTTTTTTGCGTCTTCATAAATTAATTATTAAATTGGCAGGCGAAAAATCAACAAACCGTAAGAAGAACGATTAGTTCGAAAAATCCGGAAAAACGTTGACCAGATGAAAGGGGGATATTGCAATGCAATTCAAGTTGTATACGGATGTGTATGAGTTTTACAATGATACCTATGGTATGCTGATGCGTCATGAAGCACAAAATTTGATTCCTCTTGGCAATATCATAATTGGACATGAAGGAAAAGACAAAACAGACTGGCGTGACCCTGTAAATTGGCTTATGGTAACTATTTCGGATGCTAGGGGCATACAACTTACCGCCATAATGACACCGCCACACAATATTACGCTTTATGCAACAGACAACATAATTAACCCAGAAGCTATAAACTGTCTGGTAGATGGGCTGAAAGACCGTGAAATTCCAGGTGTGATGACCGAAAAAACCTTGGCAGAGTATTTTGCCAAAGAATATACTTTGCGCAAGGGAACAACCGTTAAAACAATCATGACCCAACGTATATATGAACTTACGGCAGTAAACCCAGACATTCAAAAGGTTGGTATCGTTCGATTGCTAGATAAAAAGGATATTCACTTTTTCCCATACTGGGCTGAAGCATTTTATGCAGCGGGGAGTTATGGTAAAACAGAAATGTCCATCCCGCAAGATGCAGACCCTTACCTCTACCGAATAGCATCGAAAAAACTATATATTTTAGAGGAAAACGGGATACCCGTTTCTATGGCAGGATATACAAGGGAGATGCAGACGGCTATTGGCGTGGCATTTGTATATACCCCTCCATATGAGCGCGGAAAGGGTTACGCAACTTCAATTGTGGCGCAAATAAGCCAACTTGCATTGGATAAAGGGTTTACTAGATGCGTCTTATATACCGACTTAGCAAATCCCACATCTAATAGCATTTATCAAAAGATAGGCTATATGCCAATCTGTGATTCGCTTCAGTTAAAATTTGAATAGTAGAATGATGCGGACAGAACTTCTACTACTTTAGAAAATAAGAGCAGAATATTCACTACGGATTGAAGATCTTGAAGGTCGATTGATCAAGCTTTGGGAGAAATATAGAGTTACAACCAAATGCAACTGTTTAACTCCGGGGTTGACGAGGTATAAAAAAATGAGTTGACACAAAAGTAGTTAGGGACCATACTACATATATGAACAACAATAATAAAAAAATAAACGACATTGAGGCTATTCCCTCGCTTGTACAATCCAAGCGTCAGATTGATCGCTATAACCTAGACATAGACGCACAGGCTATACTCGTCGCGTCTAGGCTAATGGCAGCGGGAGCCATGCTTGGACACGCCTCGGAGATTCATTTCTCTAGATTCGGTTTATCAACAGGGCGTTATCGTTTATTGGCAGATCTTGAAGATAACGAAGGAGAAGAGTTGCCTTCGCAATTAGCGGAGCATCTAGGAGTTACACGTGCTACAGTGACTGGTCTTATCGACATTCTTGAACGAGATGGGCTAGTATCTCGGCGATTAAGCTCAGACGATGGCCGTCAGAAATCAGTTGTTTTAACGGAAGAAGGAGCGAAGAAGCTCCGTGAAATGGCTCCTGAGCATTTCGCTCGGCTGGAAGCTATGGTGGGGTTGCTCAACATCGAAGAACGCAGCGTATTTCTCGACTTGCTAGGTCGAGTTACACAAGGCATTTCAGCACTTACGGGCGAATTAGGCTCGAAACCAAAGGGGAAACATCAGTAATGAGTAGAATTGGGCTAGTGAAGCTAGCCTATTTTTACTCTTATATAGTTAGGCGCCTAATTATAGTTCGCTGAAATCAATCGTTGAACTATTTCAAAGAAGAAGGGAGCAAGTAAATGAACCAGATGAAATACCCGAATCAGACAGATGATGTTTACAGCATCAAGGCTGTTGGTTCCAAGAAAAAGACTTTTGTACTATGGCGTGAAGTTGTAATGGCCTATGCTGCTCCTGCCATTATGGCAGGTATCGGGGGATTGGTTACTGCAGATAGGGGGCTTCAAATAGCGGCATTGACCACTATTGGCGGTGCATCCGCCTTGATGGCCTTGATGATTGGACTTTTGTTGCATAGTCGAGTGGGCCATTTGCGATGGGTCATCGGTGCACCTCACTTGGTTGTGGTAGGGGTATTCGCAATGGCGGGGTCCTCATTTGGGCTATACGCTGCATGGGTGACATCTGTTGTAGTAGAAATTATGATTCCGAGTAATCACTTGGTCTGGGTAAATCGTGTCTGGATCGATTTCCCGTTGTCTGGATTCATAGCGAGCACGATAGTGACATGGCGGTGGCGACTTGCCGTCACAACTGATTTTTCATCCAAAAGGAGAAGATAAAAATGATAGTTATTATGGGAGCAACAGGTACGATTGGAAGTGCGCTTTTGGAACGTTTGGTTGATCTTGGTGTACCTGTCAGGGCGCTGAGCAGAGAGCCAGAGAAGTTGCATGATCAAATCGGAGAAAAAAGCCGATCAATTATCGAGGTCGCTTTTGTGGATGCTTCTGACCCTACATCGGTGCGCCGCGCGTTTACAGGTGCTAGCCAGCTCTTCCTTGCCATGTCCAACAGTCCAAGACAAATCGAATTGGAAACCTCAATCATTCAGATTGCCACCGAATCTGGAATCAAACATATCGTAAAAATATCCAGTCCAGCCTTTGAGCAGAGCGCTCCAGTGGCAGTGGCGGGCTGGCATCAAGAAATTGAGAACACGTTGAGGGTATCGGGTATCACCCATACCGTATTGCGCCCTTATGCGTTCATGCAAAATTTAATGCGCTTTGCACCAACGATCACAACCCAAAATGTTTTCTTCGGCTCTATGGGCGTTTCACCGTGTAACTTTATTGACTGTCGCGATATTGCAGACGTTGCCGTAGAAGTTCTGACCAACGACAAGGTATCAGGCCATATATATACGCTTACTGGTTCGGAGATTTTCAGTTATCCCCAGATCGCGAGTCGACTATCTGCCCTGCTTAATCGGCCGATAAGTTACATCAACATGGACCCTCAAGTACTACTCCGTAATCTTATTGAGCATGGGAATCTGCCTCCTTGGCTCGCGAACCACGTTGTGGAAATTCAAACCATGTCTAGGATGGTGCCAGAAAGTCCAAATGACACTGTGAAGCGTTTACTCGGCAGAGATCCACGCACACTAGACGCCTTTCTACATGAGTGTGTAGATAATTTCCGGTAGAGGCGGAGTCCACCTATTCTGATATTTGTATCGATAACAGTATTTTATTCCGATTCCCATATCTAAATGGTTCAGAGTGTATCCCAAAGGTCATAAAATGACTGCCGGGATGCACTCTTTTTATTATGTCCTAAGGAACTCAACTCATAGAACTAGTTCTTCTATAGCATTTATATCAGCATTACAAGAAATAAGCTAAAATTCGTCAATAAGTTAGTGTTATTTACGAAATAACACTAAAAAAGCTAATAAAAAATTAACGAAAAATTCATATTATAAGATTAAGTTATATTAATAATAACTAGTTATGCTAACTAAAGTAACATTTTTTCTTGACAATCTTTGTGGAAAATTTTAGAATGTAAGCGATTACTCTTAGTTTACTAAGTGATATTCAAAAGAAGACATTCGTAAGTTCACAAACAAACATCGGAGTTTAAATTTAGGGGGGCAAAGCATGAAAAGGTGAAGGATAACATCATAGATAACAAGATAATAAAATATTAGTTTTTTTGTTTTATGACTATGTATGAGGGGGTTCACTTGAGGATGAAAAAAAAGAACGCGTTCTTAGCTCTACTTCTGTCATTTTCTTTGTTATCTGTGACTGCTTGCAGTAATTCCTCTAATAGTGCCAATGAGAACGGTAAAAATGCTGCAGGTAATAGCAATACTTCGGTAAAAGCAACCAGTGATGTAGGTCAAACGGCAGTTAAGAATGAAGGCGCTTCTGATCTTGAAATTAAAGCGGGAAGTTCGGTAACCGTTTTCAATCCAAAGATCCCGACACTCGATCCTACACAATGGCAAGGACAAATTCTGGTAGGGCAAGGAACTTTGCTCGAAGGGCTTTATGGCTACAATCAGGATAATGAAATCGTTCCGAAAATTGCGACAGGTTATACCGTTTCCGATGACAAAAAAACTTGGACGTTTACCCTCCGTAAAGATGCCAAATGGTCAAATGGCGATCCTGTAACCGCCCATGATTTTTATTTTTCTTATATGTATCAATTGGATCCAGCTAACACAACCGCACAACTTTGGCTAAGCGTACTTAATTTTGTGAAGAACGGATATGCATACCATGCCGGATCTGTAAGTAAAGAAGAAGTTGGTCTAAAAGTAGTTGATGATTACACACTGGAAATTACGACCACGCTGCCTCACGCTATTCTGGGGGATATGGTTCTTTCCGGGTCGATGCCTATGAATCCTAAAGCGGTCGAAGCGAACCCTGGTAAGTGGTTTGAACCGGGGGATTTTGTGAGCAATGGCCCTTACATGGTTAAATCTTTTACACCTAACGGTGAACTCGTCATGGTGAGCAATCCGAATTATGTAGGTGCAGCCGGCCAGCTTAATCACGGCAATGTAGAGACCATCCATGTTCTTCCGGCGACAACCGTGCCGGTGGAGGATTATATGTCCGGCCATGCAGATGTCGTTCTAATCCAAAGCGCGTCTGATTTACAATACGTGAAGAAAACGGAGGAGCTAAAGTCCCAGCTGTATACTGCAGCGACTTATGCGATCAAATATTTGCTCTGGAGCAACCCGACAACGGAATCTCCATATGACAAAAAAGAGGTGCGCCAGGCTATCGCCAAAGCGATCCAGCGTAAACCGATCGTAGAATCGGTGCTGAACGGCATGGGCGGGGCGACCAATATCTTTGCTTCACCAGGTTGGCCAACGGAAAAACTGGAGCAAGGACTTCCGGAAGATCTCGAGGCAGCCAAACAATTATTGAAGGATGCTGGTTATGAAGGCGGTAAAGGTCTGCCAACCCTATCGTTGTATGTTGGGGTCAAGCAAGTAGATGCTCAGGGTGAACAAATCGCTTTGGCGTTAGGTCAATTACTGCAACAAAATCTTGGTATTAAAACAGAGCTAGTTCAGCTCAATGAGGCGCAGTTTAACGCTTATCAGTACAGCGGACCTCAGGGCGATGCAAAACCAGGCTTTATTCTGGCGTCGGGCGCAACCAACTGGAGTGAACCAGGAAGTTTGGACATGGGTGCAACGCAGCAACTATATTCCATAGGAACACTGGATGCCCCGCTAGAAGCTACGAAACAATTCGTGGATTGGACCAAGGAAACTTATTATAAACCGGCTATTGAAAAATATGGGGATCCGGATAATAAGAACGCCGGTGTAGAATGGAGCGACTGGGCAGCATTAGAAAAAGCTGCTAAAGAGGATATCGCCTTTTTGGATAAATGGACAGCAGAGCAGCCTGCAGATTGGCAGCCTTATTTGAAACAACCGGGGCTTCCAACGGCCGCTGAACAATGGCAACAGATTGTAGACCTTTGGAAAAATGCTAAAAATAACGATGAAAAACATGCCGCCTTTGTAACCGCTTGGACCTTCGTAGCACCAAACGCGCCAGGTGGCAAGTTGAATCAAAATGCACTTGATGTACAGGTATATTACAACAGTTATCAATCTGATACCTTAAGAGATTTGAGAATGTGGCAAGCGCAATTCGTAAATGCGCTGACCGTCGAAGACGCTGCTCCTATCGCGGCTAAGGTAGTTAATAACCTGCTCGAAGAAGCTTATGCTGTTCCGTTGTATTATCAACAGCAATACTTCTTGGTAAAACCCGGCATTACAGGAGTGCAATCAAATCCTTGGGCATGGGGCAACTTCTATGGGCTGCATCTTTTATCTGTAGAATAATCCTAAATGGGTTGAATAATTACCAATCGCGGGCGCCAATTATGGTGCCCGTGAATCGGTAAAGGAGGGTCGGATTTGACCATATTGAAATTTATTTCAAAGCGCATTTTACAAATTATTATCACTTTAATCTTGGTCATTTCAGTTAGCTATACTATGATGTATTATTCACCTGGCGGTTTCATGAATACGAATACCATGGCTACGGCACTGGCTCCGCTGCAAGGGCAAAACCCTGTTCTCTATCAACAAGTCATGGACCAGTTTCAAAGCCGGTATGGTTTGAATTTACCGCTGTGGCAACAAATCATGAAGTATATATGGCATCAATTAACCTTCGATTTCGGTAATTCGATGCAGAATCCGTCTTTGCAAATTGCGACTCAACTGAAGCAGGCTTTGCCGATCAGTACACTTTTGGCCTTTGGATCTGTTGTTCTTTCGGTAATTATCGGGGTTCCGCTTGGCATTATTGCAGCACTCAAACGTAACACTTGGATTGATTATGTGGTAAGCACCATCTCATTGACGGGTCAGGCCATTCCGGCATTTGTTCTCGCGGTGATTATGGTTTTGTTATTTGGTGTTGTGTTTCAAGGAATTTTGCCTGTAACGGGATGGGGTCACTGGAGGCAAGCAATTTTGCCGATTATTTGTTTATCTGCGGCGAATGTCGGTGTTGTTGCCAGATATATGCGGGGCAGTCTGATCGAAACCATGAGGTCGGATTTTATGCGAACCGCAAAAGCTAAGGGTGTCAAATATTGGCCGATGATTTTTAAGCATGGTGTCAAAAACTCGCTGACTGCGATGATAACCGTCATCGGACCTCAATTTGCTTTTACCGTGATGGGCACGATCTGGGTGGAGCAAATTTTCGCCATTCCAGCGCTTGGTCAGGTGATGCAGACGGCATTTACCAGTTTCGACTATCCGCTCGCCATCACATCTGTATTTCTGCTGGGATCCATGATTATGATTATGAATTTACTCGTTGACATTATTTATGCCTTTATTGATCCGCGTGTCAGATTATAAGCGGCACAGACTATACGAACCTAGGAGGGGGAGCAATTGGCTGGCACAGTTGCAGCAACTCAATCGGATGTAGCTTTGAAGAGAAAAAAGAATCTTCAGAGATCCCAGTTTTATCAAGGTTGGAAGCGATTTAAAAGACATCGTCTTGCCGTTATTGGTTTGGTTTGGGTTATCCTTTTTTTGATCGCGGGGATCATTGGACCTTGGGTGGCCCCATATGACTATCGCACGGGAGATTTTTTGGCCATCAATCAAGGGCCGACCTGGCAGCATATTTTTGGTACGGATAATGTGGGGCATGACATGTTCAGCCAGATTCTGTTCAGTGTTCGAAGCGCTCTGATTATTGCTTTTGGCGCGACTTTGGTCAGCTTCATTATCGGGATCATATTGGGCTTGTGGGCCGGATTGCGCGGCGGAATCGCCGATATGATTATTATGCGTGCTGTGGATTTTATGATGACCTTGCCGGGATTTTTGTTCGCCTTGATATTAGTCATTATGCTGGGACGTGGGTATTTATCTTTGATTCTAGCAATTGGAATTCCGGGTTGGGCGGGGTATGCACGCTTGATCCGAAGTCTGGTCCTAAGTATGCGGGACGGGGAGATGGTGGAAGCGGCAAGAGCGTTAGGCGCATCTCAGGCGCATATTGCCAGACGGTATATGTTGCCGAATGTTATCGGCAGTATGGGTGTCTCTCTCGCCTTCGGGATTCCCGGTGATCTCATCCAGATTGCAGGCTTAAGTATTTTTGGCATGGGGCTTCGGCCGCCAATCCCTTCATTTGGGAGTATGATTGCTCAAGCCAGTGAGAATATTCTCGGCTTTCCATGGCTGCTGTATTTTCCGGCAGGTATCTTTGCAATAACCTTGCTTTCGTTTCTGTTTGTAGCAGACGGTCTCCAGGAAGCATTCAGTCCGAAAGGAGGCAATTAATATGGGTGAACCGCTACTTTCTATTGATGACCTTCATGTGAAGTTCTCCCGCAGTGAAGATGAAGTTTATGCCGTAAACGGCGTCAGTTTTTCGATCAATGAAAATGAATCCTTGGGGATTGTTGGTGAAAGTGGCTCCGGTAAGTCAGTTACATTGATGTCATCAATTGGGCTCATCCGTGAAAATGGAAAAATAACATCGGGGACAGCTCAGTTTAATGGTAAGGACTTACTTAAAATGCGTCCCAAACAATTAGAAGATATTCGTGGACGTGACATCGGCGTTGTTTTTCAAGATCCGATGACCAGCTTGAACCCGATCATGCGTATCGGGGATCAAATAATGGAAGCCATGCTGACACATCAATATGCAAACCGGAAGGAAGCTTTTGACCGCACCATTCAGCTCTTGCATGAAATGGGGATTCCGGATCCTAAATCACGATTTAAAAGTTATCCTCACGAATTTTCCGGGGGGATGCGCCAACGTATCATGATTGCTATTGCTTTGGCATGTGAACCGCAATTATTGATTGCCGATGAGCCAACAACCGCGCTTGATGTCACTGTGCAGATGCAGATTCTTGCACTATTGCAGGATTTGCGCAGAAAACATGGGATGAGCGTAGTGATGGTAACGCATGATTTTGGCCTTGCGACCAACTTTTGTGACAAAATCATCGTGATGTACGGGGGCCAAATCATGGAGAAAGCCACTACGGACAAGTTCATAAGTGAGGCGGCGCATCCCTATTCACTTGGATTGAAACGCTCCATTATCGAAGTGGGCCACAAGGGAAAAGAAATAATGCCTATTCCAAAGACGGCAAAGACACTTACACAGACATTGACCGGCTGCCCATTTGCCGATCGTTGCTTCTATACAACTGAACGGTGTCAGAATGAAGTTCCCAAGCTTCGTGATTTTAGCACCGATCATCAGATCGCCTGCCATCATGCTGAGGAGGTCGCTTCCTATGCCCAATAATCCGCTCTTGCGCGTAGAAAATGTCTCGAAAACTTTTCGGGTACAAGGAAAAAAGCTGCATGCCATCGAGAATGTTTCTTTTACCCTGGAAGCGGGGAAAACACTGGGGCTTGTTGGGGAAAGTGGCTCAGGAAAATCAACCTTAGGGCGAATGGTTCTGCGTCTACTCGAATCTGACAAAGGAAAAATATTTTTTGAGGACGTGGAGCTCTCAAAGGCAAATAAAGAGAAGCTACGGGCGATGCGCCGGGATATGCAAATTATTTTCCAGGATCCCAAGGCGAGTCTCAGTCCGAGAATGACGGTAGGAGACGCTATTGAAGATGCGATGGCTATCCACAAAATTGGAACTAAAGTAAGCCGGCATGAGCGTGTGATCGAATTACTTGAGCGGGTCGGTTTGCCTTCTGAAGTCCAATACGCTTATCCGCATGAACTGTCAGGTGGACAATTGCAGCGGGTTGGGATTGCCAGAGCGTTGTCACTGAATCCCAAATTGCTCATTTGTGATGAACCGGTGTCCGCATTGGATGTATCTATTCAGGTTCAAGTCATTCAATTACTAAAGGATTTGCAGAAGGAGTTTAACCTGACTTATATCTTTATTTCGCATAATTTGGCAGTAGTGGAGTATTTGAGTGATGATATCGCGGTTCTTTATTTAGGAGAGGTGGTTGAGCAAGCTCCGGCGGATGAATTGTTCAAGAAACCTACGCATCCTTACACGCAGGTCCTGCTAAATTCGATTTTGAAGATTCCGGATAGTGTGGAGCAGAAGCAGCAGATGGTATCGATTCAAGGCGAGGTGCCATCACCGCTTAATCCACCAAGTGGCTGCACTTTTCATCCGCGGTGTTCTTTTGCCTCGGATGTATGTATGGCTGTCAAGCCTGAACGGAAAATCGTGTCAGAAGGCCATAGTGCCGTGTGTCATTTGGTAGAATAAGCAGTGGCTTAATTAAGTAATCAGCAGATGACTTCTGTATATCACAGAAGTCATCTTTTTTAATTCATACACACAAAAAAGCCCTGTAAGAAGGTCACTTTTTTCAAAGTGAACAGCTTATAGGGCGCAGTTTAAAGACTGATTACTGCTTGTCAATCGCTGCTGCTAACCCTTCATACGAAGAATCCTGAAGCAGCACTCCGTTCACCATAAATTTAGGAGTACCGTTGACTCCGTAGGAACCAGCGATCTTAAAGTCTTCTTTTACATCGAACATATAGGTATGATTCTTGAGATCTGTTTCAAATTGGGCGTAATCAATGCCCTCGATGTTATTCTTAACGAATTTTAAAATGAATTTCTGAGTGGCCCAAATTTCGCTCTCATCGCCTTGATTAGCGTACAGCTTATGAAGGTATTCCCAGAACTTCTCGTTGCTTTGCTTGTAGATGGCTTCGCCGGCGCTAGCGGCAAGATAAGAGTCCCGGTCCAAAAATGCAAAGTTCATGAAGAAAAGTTCCACTTTTCCGGTATCTACGTAGTCTTTAATAAAAGTATCCAGATACTTTTCAGTCCACATTTTGCAGGCGGGACATTTGAAATCTGCGAATTCGATAACTTTAACTTTGGCATCAGGACTTCCAAGATGAGGTTGCTTCTCATATTTCAGCCCATCAACAACAATGCTTCCCTTTACGTCGGTGTAGTTGGGTAGATCTGCTGTATCATCAGTCTTATTGCTTAAGATGAAAACAATTACAGCGAGAAGGATTACAACAACGACACCTAATATCATGGGAAGCAAAGGTCTTTTGGTCTGAGATTGTTTAGCTGACACTTTCTTATTCATATCTCACCTCCTAGACAATATAGGAATACTATAAAAATAGTATAATCATCCAGTAGGTAGTGAAGATATGTCATTTGTAACAATGCTACGTAACGTTGTAGCTAGTTATTAGTTTTTGAATTTAGCGGCTGAGCGAATGACAGGGGGCACCTCGTGGATGGACGAAATAGTCATCACGGCTTGCTGCATCTCTTGCTCCAGCTCGATAAGGTTATAGCTCCATTCATTTTGCTGCTTCAGGTAAATACTGTTGATGCCTGCGGTAACTGCGGGAAGTACATCTGTACGTAACGAGTTGCCAATCATCCAGGTACGTTTGCGGTCAAAGCTTTGGGTAGCCAAAATATTTTCAAGCGCCTCAACATTTTTATGCTTCCGAATATAGATACGATCGTCAAAATAAGCATCCAGCTTCATTTGTTCAATTTTACGTTGCTGAATGGTGTCGTCCCCGCCAGTATACAAGAATAAATGGTGACCCTCTTGCTTCAGCGTATCGAGTGTTTCAACCATGCCAGGGTAAGCTTCAATTTCTTGGTCATAGACGCTTAGGCCGAGCTTGTGTAATTGCTGCTCTTGAAAGCGATCTGTCGGACGGTTATATTTGGCGCAGAAATAACGGTAGGTGGCGATTAAGGATTTGGGAAAGTTGTCGCTGGCCAGGCCACTTGTGTTGACGGTATCAACATCAATTTCTATTTGCTTGCTGCGTAATTCACTGGTGCTTGGACCAAATTCATTAAACCAATCAGTCATGAGCTCGAAATATTGCCCTAAAATTAAATCGAAATATTTGTTGCAATGAACCAGCGTATCATCTAGATCGAAAATTACTTGTTGAGTTGTGTATTTCATATCTCTCACTCCTTGGATCTGTATCTGTATAGTGTTCTATAGGTGAATATAAGATTCTAGAAACATTTGAAGCTCAGAAGCGCCGTCTGGACGGATACTGAAGCGCTCGTCTTGTTCCCCGCGAAGATGGATACGGAGTAAACCGGCTACGCGTAGGATCATTAGGTGATGCATAAGCATTTCTCTGGATTGATTTAGATCGGACTGCATCTCCCATAGAGATTTGGGTTCATGGGCGACATACCGAAGCAATCGGAGTCTGGTTGGATCTGACAGTGCCTTGGTCATGCGCAATAGCACCATCGGTGGTTCATTTTCATCTTCCAATGGCACATCTACAGGATACTGTACAATCACCATAGTTTTGTAGAAGCAGTAGGTGTTAATTGGTCGATTATGAACGGTAGGCAATAATACTATAGTCTTAAGATCCCGTATATCCTCGAAAACTACACCACCGGATGCATATTCAATTAAAGAAATAGGGTCCATTTTGCTTTCCAGCATTTTTTTCTCAGAGGCATCTTCAATTAATAACGGTAAAATCTTGTGTTCTACATGACGAAAATATTGCTCATACCAGAGTCTAAGAAGCGGACTATAGCTGCTCTTGATCCGGGAAGCTTCATCTATGGTGAAATCATGAATTAACGGTGCGATCTGCTGATAACACTCTTTTATAGAAGCTGAATCCAGATCATCCAGGAAATGCAGCACTGATGTTGCGGGCCCTCGGCTGTAAACCCAAGCATATAACACATCATAATCTGTAAATGGCCACTCGGCAGCTTGCATGAGAGCTGTTACTTTATGAGGAGTAATGCGATCTTCCACATCACTAACCCAGTGGGGACCGAGGTCTAAATTGGAGATCCATTTTCTGGTTACATATATCATAAAACTGTCCAACAGTTCATAAACCGGCGATACGTCGATTTTTAATTCGTAATCCATGTAACATGCACCCCCAGAAATCCGTAACTTCTCATATTATCTCTTGTTTTGAAGAGGGTTGTCCACTATAATGTTCGGTGTTTGCCAATTGGCGTTAGATCACATCATTGTTTTTATTATAGGGGGATATCATCCGTGTCAGACCGGCTTAAAGTATCTATACGAAGTAATAGCAAAATGACTTTCATGATTCTTATTACCGCTACTATAGCCGCAGGGCTTAGCCAAGGGCTGTTGCTGCCCATTCTATCCATTCTTTTGGAGCAAAAAGGAGTCTCCTCGTCACTGAACGGATTGAATGCTGCTGCACTATACATAGGATCATTTGGGATGACCTTGATTGCTGAACGTGTTCTTGGAGCGGTTGGATTTAAAAAATTGATAGCTGGTGGGATTAGTTTAGTCTTAGTAAGCTTGCTCATGTTTCCCTTTTTTACAGGGATCAAGGTATGGTTTGTATTGCGTCTGCTTGTGGGTGTAGGCGATGCTGCGATTAATTACGGGGCCCAGCTTTGGGTTCTGCTTATGACACCTGCCGAGCATCGAGGGCGTAATCTTTCACTATATGGCATGTCCTATGGTCTGGGTTTTAGCTTGGGACCACTTGGGATTAGTCTGCTGCGTTATGGACAGGCCGTGCCTTTTATTGTTCTCGCATTTCTATTTTTGTTAGTCTTAATCCTTGTGACTACAATTCTGCCGGATTCCCGGCCAGATAAAGCGGAGAGTGGTGAAAGCCAGGTTCGCCGTTTCGGTCGTTGTTACAGCTTAGCCTGGTTCGCTTTAATTCCAGCCCTTTTATATGGCTTTATGGAAGCCAGCTTAAATAGCAGCTTTCCGGTATATGGTCTACGTATCGGTTACAGCACAGATCAAATTGCAGCGTTATTGCCTTTTGCGGGGATTGGAGGACTGCTTCTGCAGTTTCCATTAGGTCTGTGGAGCGACCGGTTTGGCCGCAAGCGGGTACTGATTATTGCCGGGATCGGAGGCGGGATCGCCTTTGCGATGTTGCCGCTGGCAGGTGATCATTTTACATTGACAATGGTGCTTCTGATGATCGCAGGAGGACTAGTAGGTTCCTTTTTCTCTTTAGGTCTAAGTCTGGCTGCGGATATTTTACCAAGACATCTACTGCCTGCTGCCAATGTGGTTGCTTCTTTCCATTTTAGTATTGGCAGTATTATCGGCCCCGGCATTGGTGGTTTGTTGCTGCAAGTGGGCTTAAGCGGCGGTATTTTCGCCCTGATGGGTGGTTTATATATCGTGTTCGGCTTGCTGGGGTTATTATTCTCGCCACAACCTAGAAATTGAGGTAAGATAAGAACGAGTGCTCGCATGGAAATTGAACTCACATTCAGAGTACACTATAGATTATAGATGAAGACAGGGAGAGGCTGAACTATGATCACAGTTGAACACTTAGCCAAGGCAGTTGGGGAAGACAAAAATCCGGTCCTGCAGGATATAGGATTTCAATTAGAGCCGGGTGAACTCGTAGCCATACTTGGAGCGAGTGGGAGCGGTAAGACCACTTTATTACGCTGTTTAGCGCTGCGAGAGAAGTGGGACAGAGGGAATTTTAGAGTGGACGGTACGGATATTATGGCGAGTGCCTTTTCCGGAAAAAGAAAAATTCGCCGGGAGTGGGCTTACCTGGAGCAGAATGCAGAGCTCAATCCTAACCGCACAGCGCTGAAAAACGTGCTGATCGGCCAGTCCGCACAGACGCCAATGTGGCGTATGGTTACAGGGATGGTTCGTTCAGATGATTATATGGGTGCGATGGATGAATTAGATGCCCTTGGACTTCTTGACAAAGCGAAGATGAAGACTAGCCAGCTAAGCGGTGGTGAACGTCAGCGTGTAGCGATTGCTAGAGCATTAACTCATGGTGCAAAAGTTATTTTAGCGGATGAACCGGTTACGGGTCTGGACCCCAAATCGGCAGAAAGTGTATTGGAAACTTTGCGCAGACTGTGTAAAGAGACGGGTCTTATCGTAGTGACGGTGCTGCCTATTGAACTGGCTGAACGTTTCGCTTCACGTATATGGGTACTAGAAGATGGACGAATTAAGCATGATATAAAGGGACGTAGATTAACGTCTCAGGAACGCGCGAATTTGTAAAGTTCGGACACGGATAAGGAAAAGAGTGATGAGGTTGAGTATAAAAAGTCTTAGGTGCCTGGCAGCTGCAACACTGTCGTTATCCGTACTTTCGGGTTGTACTTTCATCAGTGATCCCGTTTCGAAGATGAAAGCTCCGCAGCTGTCTGCTGACAAAGCAACACTTATGGCTGCTATTAATTCACATATTCCAGCGGGTACGGAGTTGATCCGCCCGGTTAATGATGAGAGCTCAATTTTCACAGAGGATCTCAATAACGATGGAATTATGGAGTCGTTGGTGTTCTATAGAACGCCAAGCGAAGCTGTAGAGATTCACGGGATGATCTTAGAGAAGCAAGGAGATGCCTGGGTCAAAAAGCTTGTTTTTGATGGGGATGGAACTATGCTGGAGTCCGTCGATCTGAAAGATATGACAGGTGACGGGAAGCTGAATATCATTACAGGTTATTCACGCGGGGAAGAAAAAGGCCTCGTCGTGTATAGCTATTCCAGCGGATCATTGGAAGAAGTGCTTTCACTTCCTTACACCAAATATATGCTTGATGATCTTAACAAGGATGGAATTGAAGACATCACCGTTGTTTATTTTAAAAGAAATGAATTTGCAACCATTTCGATCTATCAGTACAATGATGGCTTTAAGGTGCTCGATAAGATCGAGGATATCGATCCGTATTTTTTTAATTATTACAATATTGTCGCAGGAAAGATTGCCAAGGATAAAGAAGGAATCGTATTGGACGCTTCGGTGGATTTCCAATCCGCCTATAGCTTAATTGTTCTTATGGAGCATAACAAGCTGCGCGTGGTTTTGCCAGGTGATACGAGGACTTACAAAGATCGTCTGATTGCAAGCGAAGATATCGATCATGATGGCATTATTGAAGTTGGATTGCTTGAAGCGCCAAAAGGATGGGAGTATTTCGACCCCGCAGATATTCCTTATTTCACCTCCTATTATAAATGGGATGGAAAAGATGGCCTAACCTTTGCAGTCCAGCTATATCGTGATCCATCGGATCGCTTTACTATTAATTTTGATCCAGAGCTGCATGGAAAGGTAAGTATTGATACGAAATCTGTTCTGGATAAAAACCTTAAGTTCATCATGACCGATACCGGAGAGACTTTTGCTGAGGTTTCCTTCTTTTCTCCTTCGGAATGGGATAAGGCTAAGAATGAAGGCTGGGAGCTGCTTGGACGGGATTTAGATAAAGTCATCGGCTACCGTGGTGAGCTAGAACAAAGTACAACTAAAGAAGGAAGCAATAAGATTGCCTCCCCTATTGAAAGGAAGGGAATAGATGAGTAAAGTTCTGATATTGGAAGATGAAGAGTCCATTCGCAGTTTCATAGTCATTAATTTGAAGCGTAATGGTTTCGAAGTGCTGGAGGCTGCTGACGGGAATGAAGCATTGCATAAATTAACCACTATACCTGATATTGATATTGCGTTATTGGATGTTATGGTTCCCGGCATTGATGGATTTGAAGTTTGTAGACGGATTAGGGAGACTAATGAACGCTTGGGAATTATTTTTCTTACCGCCAAGGTTCAGGAGCAGGATAAAGTTTACGCTTTGTCCGTAGGTGCAGATGATCATGTTAGTAAGCCATTTAGCCCAACGGAGCTAATTGCGCGTATTCAATCTTTGCTGCGCCGAGTAAATGTGCATCGTGAACAGTCGGCCAAGGTTTCTTTTCATTCGGGGCCTTTCAGCTTGGATCTTATTACCAAACAATTCAAACGTGATAATGTAGCCATTGAACTGACGCCTACGGAGTTCTCTCTGATTCAATTCTTTCTTGAAAAAGAAAACACTCCACTTAGCCGCGATCTTCTGTTGGATCATGTGTGGGGCAAGGAGTATATGGGTGATCCCAAAATTGTAGATGTAAATATCCGGCGCTTACGCCAGAAGATTGAGAACAATCCTTCGGAGCCGGAATTTTTGCAGACTGTATGGGGGCACGGATATAGATGGAAAGGCCAAGGACAATGATTAAGAAGGGGATGCGCAGACAGATTGTTCTGCACTACATTCTTGTAGTTTTTTTGGCGCTTCTCCTCGTAGAAGTTATCTTCCTGCTGGCCATCAGAACATATTATTATGACAGTGTATACAGCAAGATTAAAAATCACATTTCTGTTTCAGAGTCGTTTTTTCAAAAGAACATGATACCCAGCGATAATAGCATCTATCTGCTACAAGAAGTACTGGAGAGGTTCTCATTGAGCAAGACGGAGCTGGAAATCTTATCGCTAAATGGGGATATCATCACTAGTTCCACTGGCTTTCAGCCGGATCGGACCATTACGACCAGTGATGTACCAGAAGCCGTTGGCGGCAGCGTTGGACGCTGGGTAGGGCGTCAGGCAGGCACGAATGAGAGCGTAATGGCGGTTTCCAAAATGCTGCAGATTCATGGACAGGATAAGTATGTCCTAAGGTATATTACTTCACTAGAAGAAATCAATAATGATTTGCTTAATCTTACCTTATTGTCTACTGCTATTGCTGCAGCTGTTATGGCTGTAGTTGTTGGGTTTAGCTTCGGATTGGCCAATTCGATTGTGAAGCCGCTGAATAATATTACGGCAGTTTCAGCCCAGATGGCCAAGGGGAGATTCAACGTACGGATTAAGGGAGACTATAAATTTGAGATTGGTGATTTGGCTTCAACGCTGAATTATATGGCTCAGGAGATTGTACGCAGTAATCAGATCAAGGATGATTTTATCTCGTCCATTTCTCACGAGCTGCGGACACCTCTTACAAGTATCAAGGGCTGGAGCGAAACCTTGGTTTCCGGTGGGTATGATCCGGAGGAGACAAAACTTGGAGTCAGCATCATCTCCAAAGAAAGTGAACGTCTGATTGGGCTGGTGGAGGAAATTCTCGACTTTTCTAAGCTGCAGCAGAACCAAATGAAGCTGTCGATTGGGGTTGTAGATGTAAAGGTGCTGCTACAAGAGACCATACTGAATGTTTGGGCTAAAGCGGAAAAGAAACGAATTCATCTGCTGCTGGAATGTGAAGACGCGATCTTTGTTAAAGGGGATGCCAATCGATTAAAACAGGTATTCTTGAACTTGGTAGACAATGCAGTAAAATTCTCACATGAAGATTCCAGTATTGAATTGTCAGCAAAGAGGCTGTCTGCTACAGAAACAGCGATTATGGTACGAGACAGCGGGATAGGGATTAGTGAAGCGCATATCTCCAGAGTTAAGGACCGTTTCTTTCAAGTGGATGCACTTAATGGAGGAACAGGCTTGGGGTTAGCGATCTCACAGCAGATTGTAGAACTTCATAATGGGACACTTGATATGGCAAGTGAGCTTGGAAAGGGAACGGAAGTAACCGTCATCTTGCCTCTTACTGAACCACAGCCGGAAGTTAACTCAGATGAGGTAACTCAAATTACAGCTACCTTTCCTGAATTAGATGATTGGGAGACGTGACCTGAGATGGGGATAACGAAGAATTCGATCCGTATAGTTCGTGGAGAGCCTGATCGGGTTAACGACATCTTGAGGCTGTTGCAAGAAGCGGCAGGATGGATGGAGCGTAACGGGATTAACCAATGGACACCCGGACAATTTAATGAGACCGATATTGCAGGATATTTCGCTGACAGACATGTTTATTTAGCCCTTGACGATGGGGCTGTAGTTGGCATGTTCACGTTGCAATTCAGTGATCCACAGTACTGGGGCCGTAAAAATGATGAGTCCTACGCTTATTTGCACCGATTGGCTGTGAAAGACTCCCACCGCGGCCGAGGACTTGGACAGCAAATGCTTAAATATGCAGTAGTTCTAGCCAAAGATCTAGGCTGTAAGAGTCTTAGGTTTGACACTGTGGCACATAACATTAAGCTTAATCGTTATTATCAGAGCATGGGTTTTCACTACATGGGCACTAACGATATGGGAAATGGTCGTTTAGTGAACTTATATGAACATTTTGAGGAAGGTGCTGAGTCAGACCGTCTGATCCTAAGGTTTATATCGGAATCTGATTTTGAACACTTAAAGCGCTGGAGTGTTTCTCCAGAGTATCTGAAGCAGTGGGCAGGACCTTCGTTAACTTATCCTTTAGATGATGAGCAGCTTGTTAAATACTTAAAGGATGCTAATCATCCAGGCTTATCCGATCGCCTTATCTTCTGTGCAATTCAAGAAGCTACGCAGCAGGTAGTGGGCCATATTAGCTTTTCAGTCATTGACCGGGTTAATCGTTCTGCACGTATCGGCAGGGTAGTGGTAGATCCTGAGTTTCAAGGTAAAGGCATTGGCAAACGTATGATGCAAGAAATGCTTCGAATCGGATTTGATGGTCTGGACCTGCATCGTCTGTCTCTGGGTGCTTTCGATTTCAATACGGCTGCCCTGAAAGCTTATGAAGCTGTTGGCTTTAAGCGGGAGGGTGTTCAACGTGAGTCTGCTTTATTCGGTGAGCAATATGTAGATTGTGTGGAAATGAGCATATTAGACAGAGAATGGACGGCTAGCCGTAATTCATAAAATCACTAATTCTTTACAACCGAAGGGGCTGTTGCTCTGGTCATGATCGACCAGGACAACAGCCCCTTTTTATATAAAGTATTTTTCTATATAATGGTTGTTATGAAGGAAGAACTTCACGCAAACGTCCTGTCTTCTCATACACATCCTGAAACAGACGGGAAGGTTGGTTTCGGACCGCCGGCTTGGCAGCCACAGTCTCATGTGGTCCAACGACAACGATATTATTTATGCTTCCCTTGATGACTGCTCCATCCTTAATGATTGCCCCTTCACCAATAATGGCATTCTCAATCAGCACTCCACGGCCAATGCGAACTCCAGGCATAATAACACTTTGTTTGATCTGGCTCATCTTACCGATTTCTACCCCATTAAAGACTACAGAACGTTGTAGACTACCTTCTTGGGAGCAGGATTCATTCACGAGAGAGTCCGTTGCTGGGTTCTGTACACGTGGTTTATGAACTGCAAGCTTAGTCCGGCGAACCCGACTATACATAGGCCAATGAGTCTTGTCTAACTTCATGCCATTGTCTTTTTGCAGAAGGTCCATATGTGCTTCCCAGAGACTGCCGACTGTACCTACATCTCTCCAGTAACCCTTGAAACGGTAAGCGAATAAATCATCGTTCTGATCCAGCATGGTAGGAATTACGTCTTTACCAAAGTCATGACTGGAATTAGGATTAGCTGCATCCCGCAACAAGTGCTCCTTCAGATAAGCCCACTCGAACAGGTAGATACCCATTGAAGCAAGATTACTTTTTGGTACTTTAGGTTTTTCCGCAAATTCGGAAATTTTCAGATCATCGTTTACGTTCATTACTCCAAAACGACTAGCCTCATCCCAAGGAACCTCCATTACGGAGATGGTTGCTTTTGCTCCTTTTTCAATATGATAATTCAGCATCTTACGGTAATTCATATGGTAAATATGGTCACCGGATAGAATGAGCACATGTTCTGGGTTGCGGCTATCAATAAAGTCAATGTTTTTATAAATCGCATCAGCAGTCCCTGTATAACTGTCTCTGCCTTCAACACCTGAAGGAAGCAGTGTGACACCTTTATCCTTTTGACTAACTAAGCCCCAAGGCTCACCTTCACCGATATGATTATGCAAAGAGTCAGCTTCGTATTGTGTCAGAACACCTACTGTATCAATGTTCGAATTTACACAGTTACTTAGCGGGAAATCAATAATTTTATACTGTCCACCGAAAGGGACTGCAGGCTTAGCCATACTGGAAGTCAAGGGAGCCAATCTGCGGCCTTCCCCTCCTGCCAATAACATGGCGATACAATCTTTTTTGTTGTTCATTTGTTATCCCTCCCATTATTTTGTCAATGCTTGTAATATAAACTTACGACAAGCGCTTGAAACGACATAGGTGAAATATATTGCTTTGTAAACAGAAAAATTACAATTAATATTTCTTTATCAGAAAATCTTTTCTTTTAACATCAAAACATTTTCAAAATGGTAATATTCGGGTAAGGTAATAGGTACAAGCACATTGAAAAAGGTGGTGTAGAATTGGCTGAAAAAGCAAAAATCGAGACCCTTCCGTCAGCTGCTGATATCTATCTGTTCCATGAGGGCACCAATTATCGCAGCTATTCTATGCTGGGTGCACACACTGCCGCTGAAGAAGGCGTTACCGGTGTGCGCTTTACCGTGTGGGCTCCTCATGCGACATATGTAGGACTAGCTGGTGATCATAATGATTGGGACGGAACACAGGGCGTGGACTCGTTATATAAGATACCCGATTCAGGATTTTGGAGTCGTTTTTTTCCGGGAATACAGCCGGGAACTTTTTACAAATACAGGATTCTTGCCTCAGATGGATCAAGTTTCCTTAAAGCGGATCCTTTTGCTTTCAAAGCTGAGGTTCGACCGGCAACGGCTTCGGTAGTAACAGAACTGGATGGCTACCGCTGGGGAGATGCAGCATGGCGTAGGAAAAGCAAAGCTCCATATCAACAGCCAATGAACATTTATGAAATGCACTTCGGTACCTGGCGTCAAAAAGAGGATGGTGAGTTCTATACCTACCGGGAAATGAGCGAGCTGTTAATTCCTTATTTGGTGGAGATGAACTATACACACGTGGAATTTATGCCGTTGGCAGAACATCCATATGATCTATCCTGGGGTTATCAAGGGACGGGGTATTTTGCGGCAACCAGCCGTTATGGCGAACCCCATGAGTTGATGTATTTGATCGATCAGCTGCATCAGGCAGGTATCGGTGTGATTTTAGATTGGGTTCCCGCTCACTTTGCCAAAGACGCACACGGATTACGTATGTTTGATGGAGCGCCACTTTATGAATATGCCGATCCAATGTTAGCTGAAAAACCAGGCTGGGGGACACTTTCGTTTGATTTCAGTAAGCCGGAGATTTCTTCATTTCTTATTTCTAATGCGCTGTTTTGGTTCGAGTATTATCATATCGACGGAATGCGTGTAGATGCGGTTACGAGTATGCTTCGATTAGATTTCGAAAAGCGGGATCATCAATATCGGCGGAATGTTAATGGTGGATTGGAGAATCTGGAGGCCATCAAATTTATCCAGAATCTGAACAAGGCTATCTTTCATTATTTCCCAAAAGCATTGATGATGGCTGAGGAGTCCAGTGCTTGGCCGGGGGTTACTGCACCAGTGCATGAAGGGGGCCTTGGCTTCAATTACAAATGGAATATGGGTTGGATGAATGATACGCTAGGCTACATAGAACATGATTTTGGTGGGCGCCCTTATCATCATAATTTACTTACGTTCCCAATATGTTATGCTTATGCCGAAAATTACGCATTGCCGCTATCGCATGATGAAGTTGTTCACGGCAAGAAGTCTTTGTTAGACAAAATGCCGGGTGCTTATGAACAAAAGTTCGCAGGCCTCAGGCAGCTGCTGGGATATCAGATCTCTCATCCCGGTAAAAAGCTTCTGTTTATGGGTGGGGAATTCGGTCAGTTTATCGAGTGGAAGGATCAGGAGCAGCTGGACTGGCTGCTTTTGGATTATGAGAGCCATCGTCGTATGCTTGCCTACACGGCTGCACTTAATAAACTGTATCGCTCCGAAAAAGCGTTGTGGGAGCTGGATCATTCTCAAGAGGGTTATCAGTGGATTGATGCGGATGACAATGATCAAAGTGTGATTTCGTATATACGCCGAGGGAAGAAACCAGGAGATACGCTGCTTATAGTCATCAATTTTCAACCGGCAGAACGGCACAATTATCGTATAGGCGTGCCACGGGCCGGGACTTATGAAGAGCTCTTTAGCTCAGAAAATGTAGAGTATGGTGGCTCCGGATTGCACAATGTCCCTCAAAAGAGCGTTAAGCTGGAATGGCACAATCAGGTGAACAGCATAGAGCTGACTCTTCCGCCCCTTAGCTTCCTGGTGTTTAAAAAAACGTCACGAATGGGTAAGAATAAAGAGGCAAAAGAGTTATAGATCTAAGTACGAATAGAGAATCCGTACAGTTTAAGGGGGAAATAATCATGAAAGTTTTATTTGCCGCAGCTGAAGCCCATCCTTTTGTCAAAACGGGTGGTTTGGCCGATGTCATTGGAGCATTACCTAAAGCGCTGAAGGCTGCCGGGGTAGATGTACGAGTGATTTTGCCTAAATATCGTGGGATTCCTGACAAGTTCACCGCTCAAATGGAGCATTTAACGGAAGTGTATGTTCCAATTGGCTGGCGAAAACAATACTGTGGAATTGAACGCATTATCTATGAGGGTATCCCCGTTTATTTTATCGACAACGAGTATTATTTTGGCCGTGATGGAATTTATGGTTATATGGACGATGGTGAACGGTTTGCGTTCTATAATCGTGCAGTGCTGGAGTGTCTGCCAGCCATTGATTTCCAGCCTGATGTACTGCATTGCCATGATTGGCACGCGGCCGTAATTCCAATGCTGCTACAGGGGCATTATCGCCACAATCCATTTTACAGTGAAATGCGGAGTGTATTTACAATACATAACCTGTTGTATCAGGGAGTGTTTCCTTATGAGGTACTTGGAGAGCTGTTAGGTCTGGATAGCAGCTATTTTGGTAGTGTGGAGTACTATGGTAATGTGAATTTCTTAAAAGGCGGGATTGTATTCAGTGATCGGGTCACGACCGTCAGTCCGACTTATTCAGAAGAAATTCGCACACCTTATTATGGTTACGGCCTGGATGGTTTGTTGAACGCACGGTCAGATGTTTTAAGTGGGATTGTGAATGGCATTGATACTAAAAGTTATAATCCAGCGACAGATTCGAGCCTTGTTACCCGTTATCGTTCTAATTTGACCAAGAAGACGGAGAACAAAGTAGCCTTGCAGGAAGAGCTGGGATTACCTGTGGATGCTAATATCCCAATGGTAGCCATGGTCACGCGTCTCGTGGACTCCAAAGGTTTAGATCTGCTTACCCGAGTGCTGGATGAGCTGCTATATCACGAGGATATTCAATTTGTGCTGCTTGGAACAGGTGATGAATCCTACGAGCGTTGGTTCAAGGAAGCGGCATGGCGGTATCCGACCAAGCTGTCTTCACAGATCTTATTTAATGATGCACTCTCACGAAAAATATATGCTGCCAGCGATATCTTCCTTATGCCGTCTAAGTTTGAGCCCTGTGGCATCAGTCAGCTGCTCGCTTTACGGTATGGTAGCATACCCGTTGTCCGTGAGACAGGTGGCCTAAATGATACTGTGCATGCTTATAATGAAGAAACCGGTGAAGGCAATGGCTTTACGTTCAGCAATTATAATGCACACGATATGATGTTTACGCTGCGCCGGGCGCTTTCTTTTTACAAGCAGCCTGAACATTGGAAAAAGATCACAAAAAATGCTTTCGCGGGAGATTATAGCTGGAATGTATCCGCTCAGCAGTACATGGATATCTACGATGATATAACCAAATAAAGTTTAACGAATTCTGTAATGGGTTAATAAGGGATTGCACCTGGGAGTATGGTAAATACTCTGGGAGCAGTCCTTTTTTTATGAAATTAGGAATAAACAGTCGAATGATTTAGCTAGTATAGGGGATAGTAAAAATGTATAAATTTAGCTTCAACGTGAATAAAAGTGATTTTTTAACTGCGTATTATAGAATTCCCCTCATAGAAATCCATTAAAAGGAAGTTATTGTCACAATTATGCCTTTGCATATTCATGCGTTCTGATTTATAATAAGTCAGTCATTGGGTCAACTTAGATTTTTTCATATGAATAGGGGAGATATAGAAATGAACAAATGGGGTAAACTTAGTTTAGGAATGGTATTAGCGGTAGGTCTGCTCTCAGGCTGCGGTCAAAATAAAAATGATAATGATACCGCTGCTAGTGGTAATGCAAATTCCGGTGCAGTTACTAAAAAGCTGATTATGGGAACAAGTGCAGATTTTCCTCCGTACGAATTCCATAAAGTAGTGGACGGAAAAGATACCATCGTAGGTTTTGATATCGACATCGCTAAGGAAATTGCTGCCGACATGGGCGCTGAGCTTGAAGTTAAGGATCTGCCTTTTGATTCACTGCTTAACGAATTGTCCAGTGGACGCGTAGATATGGTGATTTCCGGTCTTAGCCCGACTGAAGAACGCAAAAAAGCGGTTGAACTTTCAGATATTTATTACAAAGCAGAGCAAGCTATTGTAGTGCGCGAAGCAGATAAAGATAAATACGCTACTATGGATGCGGTGAAGGGTACCAAAATTGGTGTACAGACAGGCTCTATTCAAGAAGAAATCGCCAAAGAGATTGAAGGCGCAAAAATCACTTCTCTTGGTAAAATCTCCGAGATCGTTCTGCAATTGCAATCTAACCGTATCGATACAGCAATTATTGAAGGACCTGTAGCCAAATCTTTTGTTAAGAATTTAGCGGGTCTTGTAATTACCGATGCTAAGCCTGAAGTAGAAGATGATGGATACGCAATTGGGATTAAAAAAGGCAATACAGAGCTTCTGGATAAAGTAAATGCTACACTTAAACGTCTAGAATCAGAAGGTAAGATTGATGAATATGTAGCGGCTGCCAGCGAGCTTGCTGAAAGCACGAAGTAAGGAATGTATATTGTTTTAGGTCTGCTGAAGTAAATTGTATGTGTATTACAGAAAATAGCGGAACTTTGCTATTTTCTATTTTTTTGGAGATAGGAGGATAAGATATTGGATATTACTTTATTTAGAATGGCTTATGATTATCGTGATCTTTTCTTGACTGGACTACAATATACCTTGCTACTTGCTGTTCTTGGTGTATTATTTGGCTTCATTCTTGGGATTATCGTCTCTCTACTACGCATGTCAAAATGGAGAGTTTTACGTTTCTTAGCCACAGCTTGGGTTGAATTTTTGCGGGGCACTCCAATGCTTGTGCAATTGTTTCTCATCCATTACGGGCTGGCGACATTTGGGATTGAGTTTACTCCGATTCAGTCCGGGGCGATTACACTCTCCATTAACAGTTCTGCTTATCTGGCAGAAATTTTTCGTGCCGGGATTCAGGGTGTCGATCGTGGACAAACGGAGGCCGCACGTTCACTTGGAATGAAACAAGGGATGACCATGCGTCATATTGTACTTCCTCAGGCACTTAAAAGTGTTCTTCCGGCAATCGGTAATGAGTTCATTACCATTATCAAGGAATCATCGATTATTTCATTTATCGGAGTAACGGATTTGATGTTTCAAGCTCGTACAGTTACAACGATTTCGTATGATGGCATGACACCACTCGTGATTGCTGCATTTATGTATTTTGTTCTAACATTTACGCTTTCCAAGATCCTAGGTAGACTCGAAAGGAGGCTGAATACCGATGATCGCCGTTAAGAACCTGCAGAAGCATTACGGAAAGCTGGAGATTCTCAAAGGAATCGATTTGGAGATTAAAAAGGGTGAGGTTGTCGTTGTAATCGGGCCCAGTGGTTCGGGAAAAAGTACCTTTCTGCGCTGCTTGAATTTATTGGAGCAGCCTACAGGTGGCGAGATCACTTTTGAAGGGGAATCGATCACCTCAAAGAAGCATGATATCAATGCAACGCGTGAGAAGATGGGGATGGTTTTTCAGCAGTTCAACCTTTTTCCGCACAAAACCGTTCTGCAAAACATTACGCTCGCACCGATTAAAGTAAGAAAACAGCAGCAGGCTGTGGCCGATAAATTCGCAATGGAGCTCCTCAAGACTGTAGGCCTTGAAGATAAAAAGGATGTTTATCCAGCTCAATTGTCCGGTGGACAAAAGCAGCGGATCGCGATTGCTCGTGCATTAGCCATGCAGCCCCATGTGATGCTTTTTGATGAGCCTACCTCAGCGCTTGATCCGGAAATGGTAGGAGAGGTACTTGAGGTTATGAAAAAGCTTGCCGAAGACGGAATGACAATGATTATTGTTACACATGAGATGGGCTTTGCCCGTGAAGTGGGTGACCGCATTCTGTTTATGGATGGCGGGTTCATCGTTGAACAGGGTACTCCTGAACAAGTATTTGGTAATCCTACACATGCTCGGACTAAGGATTTTTTAAGTAAAGTATTATAAAGAATTCGTCAAAACGGCCCTGGACAAGTATCCGGTGGCCGTTTTGTTATAGGGTCCTGAGGGTAATGTGGGAATATATCGCTGGGGGCTGAGTTCATTTATTTATGTAAACCATGTATAATAGATGGTCAGTCAATCAACAGGAAAAGGAGTACATACATAATGAGAGATGATCTACGCCGGATAGGCATTATTGATATTGGTTCGAACTCCATTCGTCTTGTAATTTATGATACAACGCGCGAAGGAGGCTATAAGATCATCAAGGAGTGTAAGTACTCCGCTCGCCTTAGTGAGAAGATTACAAAGGAGAATAGACTGGAACAAAAGGACATGGAAACGATAGTTCCGGTCTTGCGGCAGTTTAAGGAAATCTGCAACGCTTTTGCAGTGGAAACCATTCGGGCGGGTGCAACGGCAGCCATTCGTAATGCGGCTAACTCAAGTGAAATAATAAGCTTTTTGTCACAATCCTCTTCCATTCCGATTGAGGTGATCAGTGGCCACCAGGAGGCATATTATGGCTTCTTGGGTGTTATTAATGCCTTTAATGTAGAGGATGGTTATGTCATTGATATTGGTGGCGGGAGTACTGAAATCACTCTTTTTTGTGAGCGGCGTTATCAACACAGCATTTCTTTCCCGTTCGGGGCAGTAAATACCAACCTAATGTTCGGTCAAGGTGGGAATTGGAGCGATGAGCAGATTCACAAGCTGCAGACCTTTGTTCTGGGCAGACTGGTTGAGCATGATTGGCTAAATGCCAAAGCTGGACTTCCTTTATTCGGTTTAGGAGGGACGGTTCGTTCCTTAGGGAAGCTGGATCAGAAGACACGAGCATACTCATTGCCTAACTCCCATGGCTATACGATGACCAGTGAGACGATCGAGCACTTTATGAACACCCTACCTTCAATGCCTTACGAAAAACGTAAGGATTTAGATGGATTATCTAAGAGTCGGGCGGATATCATTGTATCCGGGTTGATTATTTTCCATACGGTGTATCAGTATATTGGGGCGAGTGAGGCGGTAATCAGCGGGGAAGGGCTCAGAGAAGGCTTGCTGCATGATCTGCTGGAGCCGGAGCAGCCAGTGCGTGATAGTGCATTGGAATATAGCTTAAACACGATCATTCGCTTTGATATTCATACTTCTAAACGGTATTTAGATCATATCAACAAGCTAGCACTCAGCCTGTTTGACGCATTTAAAGATGAATCGAATAGAGCAGAGCACGAGATGTTAATTTACGTGTCCATCATGCTGCATCGTACGGGAACGAATATTAACTATTACCAATCCAAAAGACATACTTTGTATTGGTTGATGAATTCACCGATTCGTGGACTTACCCACCGTCAGCTTATTCTTTGCGCTATGATTGCCTCATACAGCACAAAAAGCCGGAAGCAGAAATTGTCCCAACAACATAAGGACATTTTGCTGCCATCCGACGAAGAGTGGATTCATAAGCTCGGGTCGCTTGTCCAGCTTAGCATTGCGTTGGACAGCACGGAGATTGGAATTGTAAGCGGCCTGAAGGCCAATCTGCACGGCAATACGCTTCATCTGGACTTAGAGGGCGCATCGTCACTGCTAATTGGCCTAGAGGACATTGAGAACGCGATAAAAGCATTTAAGAATGCTTGGGCGGTGAAGGTAAAACTCGGCTTCCCTTCCAACGTGTAACATCCATCGCAGCAAACTGGCTCCGGAAAGGGGCCTTTTTGTCGTCTGGTTGTTCGTAATATCCATTAGCCTGCAAGAAGCTGGCTTTAACATTATCTTTTAGAGACAACTCTAGAATCTTGACGATCTGTTTACGGATGCCGCTGTCTCTGACAGGACACATCAGCTCAATCCGGCGGGTTAGGTTTCTAGTCATCCAGTCGGCACTGGATAAATACACCTCAGGTTTGCCGCCATTTTCGAAATAATAGATCCGGGAGTGCTCCAGAAAACGGTCTACAATACTGCGTACGGTAATGTTTTCGCTTAAGCCCTCTATTCCCGGACGTAGGCAGCAAACCCCTCGCACGATTAAGTCAATGGAGACACCGGCTTGGGCTGCGCTATATAAATCGTCTATTACTTGCTGATTAGAGAGCGAGTTCATCTTGGCGATTATGCGAGCGGGTCTGCCTGCCCGTGCATGTTCAGCTTCACGCATCATTAGCTTTTGCAAGGATAAGCTCATATTCGTCGGTGCAACAATGAAGGAATGCCAGTCAAAATTAGCCGAATATCCAGTCATTTGATTAAACAGCTCAGAAGCGTCCAGTCCGATATCGCTTTGGGCGGTGAATAGACTGAGATCCGTGTAGGCCTTGGCTGTACTGTCATTATAGTTTCCTGTGCCTACATGCACGTAACGGCGCAGTTCAGGGCCTTCCTGGCGGACAATCAAGGTCACTTTGGCATGCGTTTTGAGTCCGATCAGACCATAAACGACATGACAGCCTGATTTTTCAAGCTGGCGTGCCCAAGCGATGTTCCGTTCCTCATCAAATCGAGCTTTTAACTCTACAACCACTGTAACTTGCTTACCAGACTCCGCAGCATTGGCTAGTGCAGTAATAAGTGGAGAATTTCCACTGACACGGTATAAGGTCATTTTAATCGCCATCACTTGCTCATCCTCTGAAGCTTGAATGATAAAGTCTGTCATTGCATCAAAAGACTCGTAAGGGTGGTAGACTAATACATCCCGTTCACGCAGCACCTCGAAGAAATCCTCATTTTCTTGAAATTCAGCAGGATAAACCGGCTCAATAGGTGGATAGTTCATGTAACCAAAACCTTTTAAGCTTCCGGCAAAATTACGAAGAAAGCCTAGATCAAGCGGACCTTCAATTTCAAATACGAAGTCCTCCAGCTCAAATTCCGCTTGCAGCTGCTCAAGAGCATAGGGATGGATACCTTTTTGTACTTCCAAACGGGCTGGCACCCCGCGACGACGCTTGCGCAGCTCTTTTTCGATCTCTTCCAGTAGATCCTCTGCACCTTCCTCATCGATTGTAAGATCTGAGTTACGAGTCAAACGAAACTCACTAACCGCAACAGGTTCGTAACCGCTGAATAAGGTTTGAATGTGATGGCGGATCACATCTTCAATAAATACAAATTGTCTTTTCTTACTATTAGAGCGGTGGGGAAGAGGGATACATCTTGGCAGATTCGAAGGAATTTGCAGGATAGCAAAATAAGGCTCCTCTTCAAGACCATTCTTACGAGTAAGAACAACAGCTAGGTAGATAAACTGGCTGTGCACGAGTGGAAACGGCCGGCTCTGATCAACAGCCATTGGCGTTAGTACAGGATAGATGATATCCCGGTAATACTGTTCTATGGACTGCTCTTGGGCATGGGTAAGATCCTCATAATCCACAAATACGATGCCTTCTTTATGCAAACTCCGCGAAATATCACGGAACGTCCGGTATTGATCGGCAATGATTTTGGTTACGCGTTTGATGAGGCGTTTATACAGCCCGGAAGGGGTGTAGCCTGTGAAATCTTTTTTAGTATAGCCTGCCCGGATCTGATCCTGAATTCCCGCCACACGAACGCTTATGAATTCATCCAGATTGCTCGAGACGATCGCCAGAAATCTGGCACGTTCCATTAAAGGGTTATCAGGGTCCTGCGCCTCCTTGAGTACGCGGCGGTTAAATTCGATCCAGCTCAAATCCCTATTGAGGTAAGCAGTGGCTGGACTGCTCTGATTGTTTTTAATCTCTTCTGTATTCATGGGACCTCCAAATATGCTTCGATGTCTATATCTCAAATCTATTTATCATATTCTATCATTTTACTATTGGATGAGGCACGAAATGTTAAATCTATGTAAAATCTCAAAGAATATTATTTAATTATCTTATATAATAGGATGTGATTGTCGCTATTTAGTTAACATAATCAAAATTACGTTAACTTCTTAATGGACAAAAGACAATAATTAAACATGTTATTTCAGAATGGTAACAATTACATACGCATAGGTTACAAAATTGTGATATATTAAGTCCTGTCAGTTTTACAAATGACAACAATACATCAGGACATCACACAAGATGTACATAAGTACAGGAAATGTACACGAGCGTATACGGAAGTCATACCGCTTACGCCCATCTAAAGAGGAGGCATTTATGAAGAACAAGTTCAGAACCATTAAAACCCTTGCTGCAGTTATGGGAATTAGTGCATTGCTGCACACCGCTCCTGCTTTTGCAGACAGCGTTCATATTGCAAAGGAAGGCAATACTTTCTATACTCTATCTCAGCAATACAATGTCGGTGTTAATGATTTAATGAAAGCTAATCCAAACGTTGCTGCTCTTAATATTTACGATGGACTTAAAATAACGATCCCAAGTAAAATGCAAGCAGAGTCTGTGGCTACGACAGAAACTCCAGTGCTTACACCAAGCCTGAATGTTACTCCAGAATCAAAAACAGTTGAAGCATGGGGCAAGTCCTTTAACTACGAGAAATCGATACAAGTTAAGGCTTCTGCTTATTCCTCAGCGGCTAGTGAGAATGGAGGCTGGGGTGCCGTTGATTATTTCGGGAACCCACTCAAGCTAGGAACCATCGCAGTTGATCCAAGTGTAATTCCTCTCGGAACAAAAGTATTGGTTACCGGACATTCACACGCAGGATTGCCTAAAGAAGCTTTTCTGGCTACTGCAACCGATATGGGAAGTGCCATTAAAGGTAACCGGATCGATATCTTTATCCCAGGCAGCCAAAGCTTTGTAGCCGATTTTGGTTATCAATATGTACAATTATACATTGTTAAATAGCTAGATAAAAATATAGAGATTTATTATAAAGATATGAAATGGGTTAAAAAGGTTAAACAAGAAACGGAGGGAGTCCTTAGCGGCTGCCTCCGTTTCTTGTTTATTTATTTTTAGAGACCTGCAGCAATTGAGGAACGGTAACAAAAGAATAGCCACGTTTACGCATAATCGTGATTACCTCAGGTAAAGCCTGAATCGTTCCGCGAAGATCACTACCCGGCCCACCTCCACCATGCTGAAGGATAATTGCTCCTTTTCCAGCATTAGCTAAGATGTTATTTCTAACTTGAGTTTTGGAAAGTCCCTTCCAGTCCAACGAATCCACATTCCAATTTACAAGCTTATAACCATGATTTTTTGCCCATCTCAACTGTTGCTCAGAGATATCTCCATAGGGTGGACGAATCAAGCGTGGTTTATATCCGGCTAAGGTTTGAATAATGTTCTCGGTCTCAATGATCTGTGATCTGAAATCATGCATCTTTAGCTTTACAAACTGAGGATGATCATAAGAGTGATTTCCAATAGCATGTCCTTCTCTAATCATTCTCTTCACTAGAGCGGGATGTTTCTCAGCTCGGCTTCCCACCACAAAGAAGGTTGCTTTGACATGATATTTCTTAAGAACATCTAGCAATTGGGGTGTAAACCTTGGGTCAGGCACATCATCAAAAGTTAAGGCGATGACTTTATTCCGAGGACCGCTGGTCTTAAAGGTCTCGGGATATTTGTGTAATAGCTGACTCAGAGACAAGCCCTTAGTGTTCTTATTGTTGCTGCTCGTTGAATTATTTGTAGTAGAAGTTCCCGCAGATATCGCCTTGTCTTCGTCAGTGGTTTGCGTGCTTTTAATTTGATCCTGTGAGGATTTCTGACTCTGAGCTGGGGCTGAAGCAACCTCTGCTGAAGAGGTTGGAAATAGCAGGACAATGATTGATCCTAATACTACTAGCAGTTTCTGGACTCTCCGTTGATCATACATCCCCATATGCCTCCTTTACTACCTGATCATCACCATATTCTTCATTGTTATCTCCATTGAAGGATGAATTTATGCCGTTTCTTCAAGGGCTCTGGTAAAGATTTCTTGCACACCCTAATGCGTGTATACTAAATAGAACGGGATATTCCCGGGCCAATTATAGACAGGTGGAAGGATGGGGACAAGGATGTCAGAATTGTTTGCACCTTATGAATTGAAGGGTTTAACGCTGAAAAATCGTATTGTTATGCCGCCTATGTGCCAGTATTCGGTGGATAAAGAGGATGGAATTCCTAATGCTTGGCATTTTGTTCATTATGTAAGCCGTGCTGTTGGAGGTACTGGTCTAATCATTGTCGAGATGACTGGAGTCCACCCGGACGGTAGAATAACGAACCGGGATACAGGGATTTGGAGTGATACACATATAGAGGCTTATCGTAAGCTCACAGAAAGTGTACATGCCTATGGGGCAAAAATAGCCATTCAACTAGGTCATGCTGGACGTAAAGCAGTCGATGCTGAACCGCCGGTTGCCCCTTCTGCAATTCCATTTGATGCTCGTTCTAAGCAGCCACAGGCGCTTTCTAAGGAAGGCATCCTTGAGATGATAGAAGCCTTTCGTGCTGCCGCTCGTAGAGCTGTGGAGGCAGGATTTGATACTGTGGAGATTCATGGTGCGCATGGCTACTTAATTCACCAGTTTCATTCACCTCTGACCAACATCAGATTGGATTCATATGGACAAGATCCAGCACTTTTTGGAGTACAAGTAGTTGCAGCAATTCGAGAAGTAGTGCCAGTAGATATGCCCTTGATCATGAGGGTTTCCGCGAAAGAATATGTTGATGGTGGATATGATGCTGACTATGCCCTGGCGTTTTGCCGCCGATATAAGGATGCGGGAGTGGATATGTTCCATGTGTCTTCAGGTGGTGAAGGTCCCATTGGCTCTAATGGTGGACCTAATGCGGGCCCAGCCTACCAAGCAGATCTGGCAGAATATATTCGCAGTGGATTACAAGTGCCAGTAATTGCGGTAGGACGGCTTGAAGCCTATTCTGAGGCACAGTCCATCATTGCAGAAAAAAGGGCGGAGCTTGTAGCTATTGGCCGTGGGATGTTAAGTGATCCTTATTGGGCTTTACATGCTGAAGAAGCGCTTGGTGGCGTACATGATGTACCTAAACCTTATGAACGTGGGATTTGGAAAAGAGGCTAGAGCGTTTTGGATGTGAAGTTTGTCACAGATTTTATGCTCCTTCTAAGGCAATCTTAATAAAGATAAAATTTGAAGGAGCTTGATAACGTGGGGACGGTTCTAAGTAACGAACGGCTGACAGATGGTGTGTATCACCTTAAGGTAGAGACGAATAGTGGCGGAGCAATGGGTCAATTCTACATGTTACGGGCATGGGGAGCTTACCCCATCCTATCCAGACCCTTAAGTATACATGAAGTACACGAGGATAGTGTTGAATTTCTGTATCACGTCGTTGGGGAAGGTACGGAGATATTCTCACGACTGGGTTCAGGTGATTCGGTAGAGCTTGAGGGCCCTTTTGGAAATGGATTTCCACAGGTCGAAGGGAAGGTTGCACTCATCGGCGGTGGGATCGGAATTGCACCGCTTTATTATTGTGCGAAGCAGCTTCCGGGGAGTGATATTTTTTTGGGCTTTAGCCGTGAAGCTTACCGGACAGAAGCGTTTCGCCCACTTGCAAGTGAGCTTGTAGTCGATGTTGGTGGTTTAATTTTGGATAGTGTGGATTTCAGCCAATATGATCATGTCTTTGTCTGCGGCCCACACCCTATGCTTAAAGCTGCTCAACGTAAAGGCATTGCTGCTGAAGAAGCAGGCAGTAGAACGAAAGTATACCTTTCTCTAGAGAACCGAATGGCTTGTGGGATTGGAGCCTGTCTGGTCTGCAGTGTATCCTGCCGTGATGGCCAAAAGAAGGCCTGTGCAGACGGACCTGTGTTTCTTTCTGAGGAGGTGCTTTTCCATGACTAAGTTGAACACAACAATTGCTGGCGTTCATTTTAAAAATCCAATTATAATGGCCTCTGGAACGTTTGGTTTTGGCCGTGAATATGGCAAGCTGTATGATGTGTCTCTGCTGGGCGGAATCTCTGGCAAGGGGTTAACCCTCAATCCGAAAGCGGGGAATCCCGGCACTCGTGTATATGAGACAGCTTCTGGTATGCTGAATAGTGTGGGACTCGAGAATCCGGGTGTAGCTGCATTTTTAGATAAAGAATGCCCTTATTGGGAAACACTCGACACCGCTCGTTTGGTCAACCTGGGTGGAGGCACACTTGAAGATTATGTTCTTGGAGCTGAGATGATTCAGCGGGATGCAGATGCTCGTGCGAGTGCAGGTAAGACAGCAGTAGACATGATTGAATTGAATATTTCTTGTCCAAATGTTAAAGAGGGCGGCATTGCGTTTGGGATCCAAACTTCAGAAGCTCAAAAAGTAGTACAGGCTGTTAGACGCGCAACTAAACTGCCCCTCGCTGTAAAGCTGTCGCCGGGAGCCGAAAATATCGTTGAAATGGCACAAATGTGTCAGGAGGAGGGTGCAGACGCTGTCTCGCTCATCAACACTATCTCAGGAATGAAGATTGATGTCCGCCGTAGAAGCAGTGTATTCAATAACTTATATGCTGGATTGTCTGGACCTGCGATTAAGCCTGTCGCTCTGCGTATGGTGCATCAAGTTGCACAAAACGTAACGATTCCCGTGATCGGAATGGGTGGCATCACTTCAGCAACGGATATCATCGAGTTTATTATGGCAGGTGCTGCAGTTATCCAAGTGGGAACTTATAATTTCATGAACTTGCGTGCAGGTAGTCAGCTAGTTGCAGAGCTTGAGCAATTTATGGTTGAAGAAAATATTCAATCACTAGAGGAAATACGGGGCATTATATAAAGTGAAGTAGTGAGGGGAATACTATTGACTACTAACCAGATTGATCCTGAGGATATTGAGCTGAAGGCGACGGCTGTCGGACGTGATCTCTTGCTCTTAATTAGTGGAGGGGTTCGGCATATTGGTGCCACGAGTACTGCTTATCTGGAGGGGGAGCAGGTTAAAGTACTGACTTCAGCGGTTCCTCATCATAAAGAGCACACGATAAGCGAGCCCATTGCGATCAGAGTAGCTGAAGCGCTGAACAAGACGGTCACAGTAGTGATGGGGATTCATTACGACAATCTCACGAAAGAAGGTATTATGGAAGTCGTGGAAATTGTGAATTTAAAAGTAAATCAATATTTAGCGCAACAAATATGAAACGGTAGTGGCAATTCTACGTAAAAGATAGCATGTGAGGAATTAAATTATCTTTTGGAGGAATGAAACCATGTCTATATTTAAAAGATTGCGCGATTTAACCATGTCTAATGTGAACGCGATTATTGACAAAGCAGAAGACCCGATTAAAATGACAGATCAATACATTCGTGATATGACCGAAGATTTAGAAGATGCAGAAAAAGCTGTAGCGGCGCAAATCGCCATTGAGAAGAAATTCAAACAGCTGTATGAAGAACAAGAAGCGCTTGTTAACAAACGTACCCAACAGGCTCATGCAGCAGCTCAAGCGGGTAATGTTGACCTTGCTCGCCGCGCTCTGGAAGAGAAAAATGCTGCTGAAGCTAAACTGGTAGAATACAAAGCCAGCTTTGATCAGAACAAAGCCTCTGCGGATAACCTTCGTGGCAAGCTTGAAGAGATGCGCAAACAGCTTACCCAAATGAAGAACAAACGTGAGACATTGGTTGCACGTTATAATGCTGCCAAAGCTCAAACCGAGATCAACAAGGCAATGAGCGGATTTAGTTCCGATTCAGCGTCTGCAGGACTCAAACGTATGGAAGATAAAATGCTGCAAGCAGAAGCTCAGGCTGAAGCCAGCAATGAGATGAGTTCAGGCAATAAATCTCTGGATGATGAATTCGAGAAGCTGAACAAAGATCAAGCGGTTGAAGATGAACTGGCGGCTCTGATGAAACAATACGAGAAGCAATAACATTTGATCTTTAGCCGGTTCACGGCTGGTGTTCACAGGCGAAGGGGAGACAGAAATTCGTTTCTTCTTCGCTTTATCTATGCTTATGAAAGGCATGCAAAATGATTAAGCGGGGGCTATAGAATGGATCTCCATATTCTGGTGTCCATGGTCGTGTGGACGGTGAGCGGCGCTGTGTTGCTGTTTGTACTGATGTATATAGATTCACTTTTTACTCGTTATAACGATATAGAAGAGTTAAAGGCTGGAAATATGGCGGTGACTACACGGTTTGTAATGAAGCTTTTAGCTCAGGCCTTCATTTTATCTTCATCGATAGCGGCTTCCAATAGTTTGCTAGATGCGTTGCTGATTTCGTTGGTATCATTTTTGCTTTTGTTAATTTTAGAAAGAACGGTTCGACTTCTACTAGCAAATTGGGGGAAGCTGGATCTGGATCATGGTACACAGCTTGGTAAAATCGGATATGGCCTGCTATCAGGTTCACTGCAAATTACGGGTGCTTTAATTATTACTGCCTTTATGTAGGAGGAACGATCAAGTTGAGTATGTGGAAACGTATAGGTAACCTTTTCTCTAAGCCAGCGCCTCAGGAAGTTCAAAAAAGTATGCTTAATTTGTCTCCCGGAGACATTTGTGAAGTATCGCTTGTCACCTATGAAGTTACTGGCCGGACACATAATCGGGGCCGTAATGCTGTTGTTCTGACCCTTAGAGATGGAAGCCAGATAGCTTATCTTCATATAGAAGAGCGGGAACAGCTGCAATATGGATTGTACAGACCAATCGATGGGCGGTTAGATAATCCTGCTGAGGTTCCAGCAACGCTTGAGCTCGATGGCTATACATTTTTCCTGGAGGAAGAATATGAAGGTTTTGTTGCTGTTGCAGGTCAGACTCCATTTATGAACGGTGGAGAGCAGCATGTGTGGCAATATCAATCAGATGATTCACGTCTACTGCGTGTAGAGTGGCAACATGGACGGTTTATGCTTTATGAAGGGGAGAAAATAATCCCTGGGGATGTAAAGGTAATTAGAGCATCCTAGACTAGTAGAGAAGTAACGGATCACTATACCGGAAAAAATATTGTAGAAAAGGCTGCTGCCCATAAACATGGATGGTGGCCTTTTGTGTTTATAATTTTACTTCAAGAGGTCTCATGTTAAAATAATACCTATTACTGCAAACATCGAAGTTTCAGAACGGAGGTCTTTATGAAGGATAATAGATTTCAGCGTGAAGCGCTGCAAGTAAAAGAAGCTCAGGCCAAAATAATCAAATATGCCAATCCGCTAGAATCAGAAGACGTATCGCTGGATGAGTGTTGTGGACGTTATTTGGCTGAAAAAGTGATCGCTCCACACCCATTTCCTGCGTTTAATCGATCTAGTATGGATGGATATGCGATTATCGCGGGGGATACCCGTAACTGTGTTAATGGACAAGTGGTATGGTTAGAAATTATGGATAATATTCCGTGTGGCGCAGTGCCTGCGGTAGATATAACTCCGGGAACAGCCGCAAGAATTATGACGGGTGCACAAGTACCGGTTGGTGCAGATGCTGTGGTGATGCTGGAGGTCACGGAGAGACGTGAAGAGGAAGGAAAGACTTACGTTGGAATTCGAAAAAAACTAGAAGCAAACAGCAATATCACACCTCAAGGTTTCGAATTAAGCCAAGGTGATCTTGTATTGCCTACAGGAAGGTTAATCTCTGCGGGGGATATAGCTGTTCTTGCAGCGTTTGGATTACATACCGTGAAAGTCTATCGTCGTCCCAAGGTAGCCATCTTTGCCACAGGAACAGAGCTGCTGGAAGTGCATGAGCCGCTGGAGCCTGGCAAAATCCGCAATAGTAACTCCCCTATGCTAGAAGCTCTAGTCAAAGAAACAGGGGGTGTTCCAGTAATGTTAGGCGCTATTGTGGATGATCTGGAGCTGGCTAGAAGTAAAGTACAGATGGCGCTGGAAACTTATGATTTTGTGATTACAACGGGTGGCGTTTCTGTGGGGGATTATGATATCATGGGCGACTTGGTTCGCGAACAAAGTGGTAATATGTTGTTCAACAAAGTGACGATGCGTCCGGGAAGCGTAACTACTGCTGCGGTTAGAGGGGGTAAGCTGCTGTTAGCTTTATCAGGAAATCCGGGGGCTTGTTTCGTTGGGTTTCAACTGTTTGCACGGCCTGTGATTTCACTGATGCAAAGTGCTTCTAAGCCTTTTTTACCGGAATGGAGCGCTACACTCGGCACAGATTATAAAAGAGTGAATAATTTTACTAGATTTGTGCGAGCTCGGTTAGAAATTAAAGACGGCAGCCTGTTTGCTTATCCGGCACTCATTGATGAATCTTCCGTAACGGTCACGATCAAGGATAGCGACTGTTTGATAGTTGTACCCCCAGAAGAAAAGGGGCTATCTGCCGGAGATAAGGTAACAGTGATCAAGCTGCCAGGAGAGATTCGGGGCTAGATGTGGAGGGTACTCTGGCCATCGAGGATTAAAAGGTATTTGATATCCACGCACGCACAGAAATCGCCATATAATTGCTTAGACAACGTTATTATTTCCAACATTTCAACATATGAAAAATTCACAATAGATAAACAAAAAACAGTTTTCGCGCTAACCCAATAGTCGCTTACAACCGGTTTAAAGGGAGATTTTACCCCAGAAACTAGAATAAGAAAACCCACTTGCGTACCGTAAGTGGGTTTTTAGTGCAACAATAAAAGGGTTAGGGGTGCCCGCCGGTTGTACTCAAATTTGAAAAAAAGCGAGAATGAAATGCCCGGGTAGGCAACACTATCATAGCAATTCTCCTATCGGAAGAGTCGCTGCTCTGCTGGTTGGAGTTATTAGCCTACACCACTGCCGAGATTAATCCCCCGCGGATGCTTAAGGACTCAGATGATCTTATTTGTTTATTTATCACCTTTTAAGCGGGGTTTCGGACCTCAGCGTCGCTATTTCATAGAATGGAGCTCATATTTACGTATTTCAGGCCAATAGCGACCTTGGGGGTCCGTTAGCCACCCAAATGTGAGATAATCCTGCATTTAAGGTCCGCTGAGACCGATAACAACTCTGCACTAGCGAAGAGCGGCTACTCATCCGAAGTATAAGCTCCCCTTGGTGATGATTAATTATCGGTACGCCGCTCGATCGCCTCGGACATCGTTTTATCCGTTAGATGAGCGTAGATCTCAGTTGTTTCGGTGGATGCGTGCCCGAGCTGTTCCTTCGTTTTATAAATATCATTTTGCAGATAATAATCTGTTGCAAAAGAATGACGCAGCTTATGAACCGTAAGATACGGTTTACCAAAGCGTTTAGCGTACTTAATAATCATTTCTTGAATCGCACGTTTGGTCATACGTTTGCCTTCTTGACGCCCGTTAGGGAGAGAGATAAACAAGGCTTTTTCTCTCTTGGGTGTTTTGTAGCGAGATTGGCGCAGACTAAGATAAAGAGCTAGATCATCTTTAGCTTGCTCTCGAAAATAGACAGGTGTCTTGAACGTTTCGTCATTATTCCCTTTGCGGGTGACATATAGCAGCTTGTTGTTAACATCCAAATCGTCTACGTTTAGATTGACTACCTCAGACACACGCAGGCCAGAGTTCAGAATCAAGCTGGCAATACAGGCGTCGCGCTCATGATTTAATTGAAACGAATAATAAGCTTGTTTGTTACCTTCCACATCCCGTCCATAACCTTCATAAATGTACCCCACAAACTCCAGTAATTCCTCATCTTCCAAAATCTTACCCTTTAACTTAGCGGCAGTATCCTTTGGCTTATGTGTTCGTTTGACTTCAACCTTAGCCATAATGTTGCGTTTAAGCAATGGATAAAAGTTCTCATCCTCGGCGATTTGACTTAAATAATGAAATAAGGAGCGTAATGCAGATAACTTACGGGATACAGTAACTCGAGTGTTCGTTCCCTCGGCGCGGGTAGTTAGATGCAACCGGTATCCGACAATACTGTCCATATGTAGGGTTTCCAATTCTAGAAGTGTGATCTCGGTATTTGAGCCTGCTTGAGATAAGCCCTCTGCCCGCAACCAGCCGAAAAAAGATTCATAATCCCGGATATACTCCAGCAGTGTGGAAGGGGAGAGATCAGGGCGTTTATAATCAATAAACTGCTGAACGAACCAGGGCATGAGGGGTAGCTTTTGATCAAGTTTTTTACGGTCATCGTTCTTTTGAACGCTCATGTGATTCACCTTTTTCCATAGATTGCATAAAATCTCTTCCTTCTATCTTAACATGTTTTGTACCAGATTGGACTTCGAATGAAGGGGAAACTAGGTCCGAGCCTTGCTCCTGATGCCGCTAAGCTTTATGATGTGAAGTAAACATAAATGTCAGAGGTGCACATAATGAAACTTGAAATTGAGCTGGTTCCCAAAGAACGTAAGCATACTATAAGCAGATTAATGCAGTTCTACCTATATGATTTCACCCGTTATTTAGAATTTGATGTCAATCAAGACGGGGTATTTCCGGCCTATCCAGGACTAGAAGCTTATTGGAGTAGCGGAAATAATAAATTCGCATATTTGTTTAAGGTGGACGGGCATATTGCTGGTTTTGCTTTGGTGGACAGGTTATTGCGTAATCCTGAAGGCCAGTTTTATATGACTGAGTTTTTTGTGATGCAAAAATACCGCCGAAGTGGTGTAGGTACATGGGCTGCGCATAAGCTCTTTGATATGTACTCTGGGGAATGGAAGGTTTCACAAGTCCGTGCGAATATACCTGCTCGTGATTTCTGGCATAAAGTGATCGGGGACTATACCCATGGAGAGTTTCAAGAGCGCTTTAATCCACAGCAAGGCAACCCCAGCCAATACTTCAACACATTAACTATTAATAGGATTAAGAAATAAAAACCGTTATATTGCTGGTTTCTTTTAGCTATGGAGCTTGCTACTAACGGCAAATGGATTGAAAAAGGGGCTAAGCGAGTGAGCGCTAGACAGTAGAGAATGACAAAGAGAGCGTCAAGACGGAAGGTCAGGAAATTGTGATTTTTTATAAAACTGGCTAGCTATTAAGAACATATACGAATTGTGATGTAGGGAGCATCTTATGCTCTCTATTGTAGTTAACATAACATTTATTATGTCAACCTATTAAACCATTCACCATAAAAAAGGTCGTTGGTTTATTTTTTGTGTTCAAAATACCCAGTCAGTGAGGGCAATATTGCATATCTTATGATGTACTCAATTACAAAGGAGGAGTCAACAATGGGCGAATTTGCAGGAGGATACGGTGGTTTCACTTCCACAGGAGCTATTCTGGTTCTGTTTATCCTGTTGGTTATCATTACTAAAACCCTCTGTCTGTAATCCTTTAACTTCACAAATTAAAGGTTCCGTCAGTCTAAATGACTGGCGGATTTTTTATGTCCGATATGTACATTGGGGGAGGAGAATACATGTGACTAAGGAGATTGACATAAAATAATTCAAAATATATATTAAACAATGTTCAAATATTAAACGGTGTTCAATCCACAAGGAGACGAATTTATGACTAAAGAACAACGAAAAGTACGTGAGCGTGAAGAAATGAGAAATCTGATCCTGCAAAATGCAGCTTTATTGATTGCCGAAGAGGGAATAGAGAAGCTGTCTATCCGAAAAATCGCTGAGAAAATCGAATATTCACCGGGAATTATTTATCATTATTTTAAAGGCAAAGAAGAGATTATCGAGAACTATTTGCAACAAAAATATACGGATATGCTTTCTGAGCTTCAGTCTGTGCAACAAGAGGTACAGCAGGAATTACCTCCAGATACACTTTTAAAACGAACATTGGAGAAGTTCATCAGGATGTCTCTTTCTACGGGTGTAGAATACCGGAATGTCATGCTAAACGATACACCGGCTGTTCTTAGTTACACAGCTGTTCTATTTAGAGGAGCTGCACAGGAGCGTAAAGCGATTGGGATGCTCTGCCAGGGCCTGCTCAGATCTGAAGCACAAAAAAACCGTGAAGAAGCTTTCGTAGAACTCACTGCTCAGGTGATATGGAGTGCAGCATTCGGTTTAATTATGCGGTTGCTTGTCGAAAAGGATCTGCCTGATGATCAGGTCGAAGCTCTGATTTCATGTCATTTGGATTCAATGGTTGCTATTGCTTCCAGGTGAAATCTAAATATTTTCATGAAGGGAGGGGGAGGGTGTTATAAAACATATAAGGAAAGTCGTAGTGCTGTCGGTGTTGATTTCGGTTATTGCAGTGTTTGCAACAGCGGTTGGGTTGTTTTCAGATGGGATAAGTGATGGAACAAAATATACTTTCACGTCAATATGGGGCGAGGATGTAAAGCTTCAGGGGTCAGGAGTGTACAGCCATGATTCTGTCTCTGCGGCGGCACAAGCTAAAGCACAGGATGGAGTTACATTATTTCTTGCCATACCTTTACTGCTCAGTTCACTCATCATGACAATTAAAGGCTCGATAAAGGGGAGGATGCTCCTTACGGGCACTTTGGGGTACTTTTTATATACTTACGCATCCTACAGCTTTCTGACGATGTACAATTCATTGTTTTTAGTTTATGTGCTGTTGTTTTCTTTAAGTTTTTTCGCATTCATCCTAGCCTTATTTTCCTTCGACAAAGAATCCATTCATACATACTTTAAAAACAGTTTACCTTCTAAAGGAATCGGCTTTTCCCTAATGGTTATTGCTTTTATGATTTTATTGCTCTGGCTAGGGAAAATACTGAATTCACTACTGGGGGGAACACCGCCACAAGGGCTAGAGCACTATAGTACGTTGGTAATTCAAGTTTTGGATCTTGCGATCTTAGTCCCATTAGCAATTGTAACGGGGATTATGGTCATTCGTAGACAACCTTTTGGGTACCTACTGGCAACTGTCGTTGTTTTTAAAGGAGTTACATTACTGCTAGCAATTACGGCAATGCTGGTGGCAATGATCTATAGCGGTGTGGCTGTGTCTATAGCCGAGTGTGTAATTTTTCCGACGATGACTGTAGCTATTGCTGCTTGTATGGTTATTTTGTTAAAGCATGTACGTGAACCCTTAAGATAATAAGTGACCAGCAAGCGGCAGGGAGTGATTAGAATGAAGACAATAATTATGTATACCTCGAAATATGGGTGTGCGGAAAAAGCGGCTTATTTATTAAAATCTCAACTGGGCGAAGAAACCGAAGTAGTTAATTTGATGCATGTTAAAGAGCCGACACTAGAACGATATGATACGGTCATCTTAGGAGGATCTGTTTATTATGGAAAAATCCAAAAACAAATGACTGATTTTACAACAAAATATCAAAATGAACTAGGGAAAAAACGAGTAGGATTGTTTGTTTGTGCAGGAGCAACAGGTGAACAGGCCTCACAAGAATTGAAATCTGCGTTTCCAGAAGTGTTATATGACCAATCGGTGACGAAAGAAGTTTTTGGAGATGAGATCTATGAAGAGAAGCTAACTTTGCTAGACCGGTTTGTACTGCGGATGGTAAAAGGAAAAAATAAGAACGTAAATGGGTTGTCAAAAGAGACGATAGAGCGTTTTGCTCTTGCTATGAAAAGGTTGTGAAAGTGAGTGGACGAGCGAGCTTATGAACGCACTTCAGATTATAGTTAACATAATTATGATTATGTTAACTATAATCTTGACAATCAAAAAAAGTAGTCCTTCTTGTGAGAAGAGAGTAACTTCCTCGTATTGAGTCTCTGTTCATCGAAACATGAAAAACCCTACAGAATCGTGCAGATAAAGTCGGGAAGATAAAAACCATCTCTGATAACCTTATAATTAACGAGGGGAGGCAACGTCATGGATACGCTGGTACAACTGAACAAAGCAATAAACTATATTGAGGAGAACCTAACAAATCCCATTGATTATCAGGAGGTTGTGAAAATAGCCTGCTGTTCGGAATATCATTTTACTCGTATGTTCTCCTTCCTAGCAGGCATTACTCTGTCGGAATACATCCGGCGTCGACGTCTAACTTTGGCAGCACTCGAGCTTTCACAAAGTAATATCAAAATTATCGATGCTGCTCTGAAGTATGGTTATAATTCGCCGGATTCCTTTTCTAGGGCTTTCCATAGCCTGCATGGGGTTAGTCCTTCGGAAGCTCGGGTCCATGGACATTCCCTTAAGGCGTTCCCTCGGATGTCGTTTCAGCTGACTATCAAAGGAGGAAATGAAATGAATTACCGGATTGAAAACAAAGAGTCTTTCCGCATCGTGGGCATAAAAAAACGGGTTCCAATCATTTTCCAAGGGGTCAATCCGGAGATTGCGTCGATGTATGAAGGGTTGACGCCGGAAATGATTGATGAGATGAAGAGATTTTCTGATGTTGAGCCCTCAGGGTTTATAAGCGCCTCTACAAATTTCTCTGAAGGACGTATGGAGGAAAAAGGAGAGTTCGATCATTATATTGGCGTTGCCACTACAAAAGACGCATGGAATGGCTTGGAACAGCTGGAAGTGGCGGCCTCTATGTGGGCTGTATTCACAGTCGTCGGCTCTTTTCCGAGTGCGCTACAAGAGATCTGGGGGCGAATATATTCGGAATGGGCTCCGTCATCGGGATATGAGCTAATTAAAGGGCCTGAAATTCTATGGAATGAGCACAAAGATATCACATCGCCAAATTTTAAAAGTGAAATATGGGTGCCTATCACTAAGAAATAAAAGAGTTTGGTTGGACTATTGAAACTGAGCGCTGAATATCCTTTCACAACGAAGCTGCCGCGAAAAATCATTCCGGCAGCTTCGTCAAGCTATAGGCAGGATATTTCGAAAATGTTGTAGAAGTACAATTGGTGAATTGAATGATTTTTAGAATGTAGTAGATTTCAATTTTTATGACTCAGACGAAGATTGAATCAATGAATCCTTCTATTTTAAAGGAGTCCCTTATGACGAACGAGAAGCTTTTGGACTTACTAGGCAGGTATGATATCCAACAGCCTGAGATTATTTTCTTAAGGCATAACGAGAACAGAACCTATCGTGTTAATGACAGAACGGGAAAATCATATTTACTCCGTATTCATGACCCTTTTATAGAGGACATGAAAGGTCTGCAACATACATACAGCGGCATTCTTGGAGAATTGCAAATGCTTGAGAAGCTGGGAAGCTGGAGCACCAACGAAATACAGGCTCCCGTAAGAAACAATGAGGGTGAACTTATTACGATCATTGAATACGAAGGTGAACTGCTAAACTGCTCCGTCCTCACCTGGTTGGATGGAAGAGACATGAATATGAATGATGTTAACAATCTTGAACTGGTAAAAGAACTGGGATCTCAAATAGCAGAACTGCATACTTTTTTTCGGCAGTACGAACATTCAGGTATGGAGATTCGCCCGAGTCAAGGCAAAGCTTATAATGAACGGATGATCCGTGTGATTCATTCGGGTGTGAAAAAGAATTTATTTACGCCTCCTGATGCTAATGTCATTGAACAAACGCTGCAATTGATCAACTCCCGGTTAGATGACCATGGCGGGGAGGCTGGCCCGGACCTTATTCATGGGGATTTGTGTATGGGTAATATCATCATCACAACCGAAGGAAAGGTGCGTTTTATCGATTTTGGCTTTTTCGGAAAAGGTTATGCTTTACTTGATGTAGCCATGGGAGCTATGATGCTGCCTTCCGATCGAAGAGATACTTTCCTAAAGGGTTATTACAGAGAGTGTGAAAATACAGCGAGTGATCTACTACAGTTAGAAGGTTTAATGTTGGTCGCTATTATTGGGTATTACGTCTTCCAGATAGAGAATGTACATGTTCATGATTGGATGCGTGAAAGAATGCCCAAATTATGCGCTGAGTATTGTCGCCCCTTCCTCAATGGTGAAAGTATATTTTATAAAATATGAAATGGAACGTTCAGGTTGAACTAACGAGGACTGGTATGTTTGATAAAAATTGATTATAACCGTTTATCACCAAACGTGTTATCAAAAAAATAGTAAAATAATACTGTTAAGCGCGATGGCTGTCGATTAGCATTTATTTCGATTATATTCTAACAAGGAATGAAAGGGGGAATGGTGTTGATTGAACATAGCAATCTTGAAGAATTTCAAGATCCGGTAAATTACGATCTTGAATTTGACGGTGAAATGGACAAATATCAGTTCTATCTTGAGCTTGCCAGATCGAGTCCTGGGGAAGTGTTAGAACTTGCTTGTGGTACAGGCTTAACAACGATCCCCCTCTCGAAAGCCGGTATAACAATGACCGGTGTAGATATCTCTTCAGCGATGATTGCGTATGCGCGGTTGAAGGCGAAAGGGCTGACTGTTACTTTTATGGAAGGTGATGCCCGTACCTTCGAATCGGACAAGCGATTTTCGATGATTTATTTGACTGGTAATGCTTTTCAGGCATTTTTAAGTGATCAAGATCAAAGCGATTTGCTCACGACCGTTCACAAACATTTACAACCTCATGGAATCTTTGCATTTGAGACCCGAAATCCGGAGGGAACGGATTTATCCGATCAAGAGGAGACAGAATGGGGATCATTTATTGATAAGGATGGAAATAACGTCAAGGTATCAGGCACCCAATGTTACGATGCTGGCCAGCATATCATGCATTGGGTCACGATGCGTGATTGGGGGTATAAGCGAACGACCTCACGAATTGCTTGTCGGTTCACGGATCCGAATACGCTACATTCTTTATTAACTCGTCACGGCTTTTGCGTCGAACATCAATATGCTGACTGGGATAAAATGCCGTTTTCTCTGTCATCTTCATCTATCATTAGTGTTTGTAGGAAATGTTAGGAGAAACGTAATGCATTGCGATAGACCCCCCCCCCTCAGATTGAGGGGGATTTTGTTGTTTCTAAGTTTAGCATCCTTTTCGCATTAAGAATTTAATCGGTCCGCGGGCCATTCGTTTTCTGCTCAATAAATAAAAAAGAAGTCGACCCTCTCGTTGGTCGGCTTCTAATTGTTCTATTGCGCGGTCAGGATTTGTGGTCCTTCAGCGGTGATGGCGATCGTATGCTCGTATTGGGCGGCGAGCTTGCGGTCCAGCGTCCGGGCGGTCCAGCCGTCCTGATCAATTGTCATGTTGTAGGTGCCTTCAGTGATCATGGGCTCGATCGTGAATACCATGCCTTCCTTGATGCGGGGGCCTTTGCCGGGCTTGCCGACATGCATATAGGTCGGCTCCTCGTGAAGGTCACGACCGATGCCATGAGCGAGAAGGTCGCGCACGACACCGAAGTTGTTCGATTCGGCATGCCGCTGGATTGCGCTCGTCACGTCTCCGAGCCGATTGCCGGGCTGTGCCTGCGCGATGCCGAGGTCAAGGCACTCCTTCGTGACGCGCATCAGCTTCTCAGCCGTCGGTGAGATCTTCCCGACCGCATAGCTCCAGGCTGAATCGCCGAGCCAGCCGTCGAGCTCCGCTACCGTGTCGATCGTCACGATATCGCCTTCCTCAAGTGGCTTATTTGTAGGGAAGCCATGTGCAATTACGTCGTTGACGGAGGCACAGGTTGCATATTGATAGCCATTGTAGCCCTTCGTATAGGGTTTGGCGCCGTGCTTCAAAATAATATCTTCGAATATGCGCTCAATCTCGTTCGTTGTGATGCCCGGTTTGATGAGCGGAGCAATTGTGCGATGGCATTCGGCCACAACCTGGCATGCCTTGCGGATGGCTTCGATTTCATACTTGCTTTTTAAGATAACCATGTTTGTTTCAGGACTCCTTTGTAATGGCTTGCATCGCGAGTTGGGCGATTCGATCGACGTCCAGCTCGGAATTGTTCGCATAGTAGTGCAGCCCGCAGCAGCCGACCAACACGGCAAGCATAAGGTTGATGCTGTCGTCTTCGCGTTGGATAGTCGATTGGAGTGGAACATACAGTCTTTCCATGAATCGTCTCTTGGCAGGGTGCCGATCTTTCTCTGGCAAGCCTGTAAAATGCTCCGCTGCCATTTTGTAGACGAGATATGCGCGGGCATCTGACTGCCACAACTGGAGTAGCATCTTGCAATACGTTAACAACTGCCTGTTGTCAGGGGTGTCCCGGCTGATGTTCGCCCATTGAGTCAGGGTTTGCTCACATCGCTCGAAGCCGCTGCTCAGCACATCTTCTATTAGTAAATACCGGTTGGGGTAATAATGGTATACCGTGCCATAACCGAGACCAGCCTCGCGGGCGACGTCGCGAATATCAAAGCTTCCGCCTGTACGGAAGTAGGTGCGCGCGGCGAAGTCCAGGATTTGTTCCCTGCGCTGCATGCGTATGAGCTCATTTTGTTCTTTGGTACGGGGGCACATGGGCGCGTTAACCTCCTTTTTTATAGACCTGCAAATTTGTCAATATAAAGAGTGTAACGCATGAGGCGGAGAAATGCAATTGTTTGTTGGCGTTCGATGAAAACAACAAGGACACCATCATTGCGTCGTTAAAACGAAAGATGAAGAAGCTCGAAAAAGAAAATAAAAAGTTGCGAGAACAACTTAAGTTTTCCTATGCGGAGGTCTATCAAAGGATTTGAGGGAATGACTGTTAGCTTATTCAGCTAACGGGCAGCTTAGTTTAAGATCATTCTCGGTGAACTGTATCATAAATAGGGGCAAGTTTAACCCTTGAAACCAGTGAGCTAGGATCAATTTCGTTTCGAGTTAATGTAAATAATAGCCGTTATTTTAAAATATGCGACAAGAATTGCATTTAAGGAAACATTATTGTATGATTTTGGTGTGTTAAAAATTGGAAAATTCAATCGTCATTGTGTGGACAGTACGGAAACTACTTCAGCAGTTAATTATGGCGTAACCAAAGTTTCTTATACTCATTAACTAAGGAGAAGCAGCCTTGCGTAAGAAGAAATATGTTAGCATTGCCTCAATTACATTGATTGTGATTATGGTCGTTCTATTCTTCAGTATGAAAAATGTTCTTTTCGACGGCTCTTCTAACAAATCAGAGGAACAGGCCGCCACAACAACCAGTGAGATGATTAACGAGACAGAGAAACCAGCTGCCACAATAACGAATAAGGGAACCAATGAAAAGAAGAGCGTAACCGCGATGGAGGCACTGCGCCTTGGGTACTTAGAGGCGAAGAAGCTGACGGAAGAAGAGCCGTTACTTATTAACATAACAAGCACGGATGACACTTCTGTTTCCCAGGAACGAACCGATGGTTCGGATGGAACAAGAGATGCTTGGAATCTCGAATTTGGCAGCAAGAAAGGGAATGTTTTTATTTATATCAAGATCGATAATGGAATGGCCATTAAGACTGATGTGAAAAAGCACGATAAGAATTTACTTGTAAAAGGACAGTATGCGATATCTGATATTCAAATCGATTCTTCCGATGCAGTTAAACAAGCTGTTGAGAGACTGGGGATGAAACCAGGAAATCCTGCTATAGCAGATGACTGGATCAAGGGGTATCATTTTACTATCAGCGGGTATAATACTGATCCTAACTCCTCCAAAACACGTCTGCTGCTAAGAGTTATGGGTATCTCGCCGAATTCTCCTAATCGTGAGAATGACAGTTTGAGAATGAGCGCTTTCTTTGATGTCAAAACAGGCGAATTGATGAGCGCTACCGAGATGACAGGCTTCGACAAGGAAGGGAATACCATGTGGAAGAATAGTGAGCTTAAATACTGATGACGGCATAAATAAATGAAGAAGGAAGATATTTTCATAAAAATACAACATATTACCAAATAAAGAGTTATTATTGATGGAACTTACCGTGCGTTACTGCTCATGAGCAGACGCATGGTAAGTTTGTTTTTGTGTAAAGGCGTTATTAACTGTCTACTTGGTAAAGACTATCGCATCACTCAAGTTTATTGAAACTGGAAATATCCATTCTTCCAGGTGATGTATATGCTGTGTATATTCTTTAGTCCCCTGAACGGCGGTTAGGGCAATTGGAACCTAGCGGATCAAAGAAAGAGCATTCTTCTGCAAAGGATGGCCCAAAAAATTACCGTTACAAACAGCGCGGTGAACTGTATCACAAGTTGTGGTAAAGTAGAATGTTGAGTTGAGCTAAGAGCAGCAATGTTAAAAATTGCAGATTGTTGTTAAGTTACGAGAGTCGACACACATTGAATGCTACGTTAGGATTGAAAGGCTGCAAGATTGATGAATAAAGGGATGCAGGCGATTCGCAAAGCAAATAATTTTGAGCGATCCTAATAAAAGATGAGGTATATGTGATGCCAAAAAACGATAATATGCTGGCAATCCTATGGATGCTGAATTCGGGTGTTAAAATGACCGCAAAACAAATATCCGAAAAGTTAGAAATAAATATAAGGACAGTCTATCGGTATATTGATGCGCTAAGTGCCAGTGGAGTGCCTATAATATCGGACACTGGTCATAATGGCGGGTATAGCTTACTGAATAATTTTATCAGAGCACCTCTGCTATTTGATATTGAAGAAAAAAAAGCACTTCTTCATGCTGCTGTTTTTGCAAAAGAAGCGGGATACCCTTTGAGTGAGGCTTTAGGTAATGCGACATCCAAATTGAAAATGTATTCGAATCAGGAACAGGAAAGTGTTCTCAGCCATCATTTAGCCGGATTTGAAGTTATAAACCGTAGGGGAGACCCTTCTATTCAGCCAGTATTGGCGGAATTGGAGCAAGCTGTAGCAAACGAATTCTCTGTAGAAATTGATTATCACACACGCCGTGATGATCAACCCAAGACTAGGGTGATAGATCCCTATGGAATGGTGTACTGGAACAATAAATGGTATATTGTTGCATTTTGCCACCTGAGAAATGAGATCCGCAGCTTTCGGATAGAACGGATTTTACAAATCAAGCGGACTCAAAACATATTTAAACGTTCCGAAGCTTTTTTGGCTCGGGAATTTTTTTTGCGAAATCTATTACCTGATATAGTCGGCAAGGACGGGTTAATTGCTTTAATTATCGAAGGTAGGTCAGAGGCGTTGGATGACTTATGCCTGCATTGGTTTTTGGGGCATCATCTGAAAGAGCGTACATCAAATCAAGCAATCTTTTTACTTGAGGAAAAATCAATTCATACCTATGTTCCTAATTTTCTCTTATCCTACGGGAAATCCATTCAAGTAATCGAACCACAGAGTTTGAAGGAAAAACTTGTTGGTGTTGTGTCGGAGTTAATGGAATATTATCAACTTTAAAAACTTCACTGACAGCGGATGTCAGTGAAGTCATTTTATAATGATGATAATCATTGATTACCTGGTTGGTATCACTTGATGAATTGTAAAATAGGGAGAACTTGCAAATGAATAATACGGTATATCTTTATGTGTTTGACACAATGGCAGACTGGGAAATAGGTTACTTAACTGCCGAACTGAACTCGGGAAGATATTATAAAAAGGGGCTGGCCCCATCAAAAATAGTTACCGTGGGAATTGATAAGACTCCAGTAACTACAATGGGCGGATTAAAAATATTACCTGACATCAAATTGGATGATTGCAGTATTGAAAGATCCGATCTATTGATTTTACCCGGTGGAGATACATGGACAGAAACCATTCACCACCCCCTCTTAAAAATCGCTGAAAGGTGTTTAAGGGAAGGTATATGGGTTGCAGCGATTTGTGGTGCTACAATGGGACTTGCCCAGACAGGATTACTGAATTCACTTGGGCATACAAGCAATGATCTGGAATACCTTAAAATGATCTGTCCCACTTATACAGGAGAAAAGCATTATAAAATGGAGTCTGCTGTAACTGATGGAAAACTGATCACCGCATCTGGAATAGCTCCGTTGGAATTTTCTGCACACATCTTGAAAGCTTTGGATGTGTTTTCTCCAAAAACATTAGACGCCTGGTATAGCCTTTATAAGACTAGTGATTCTAAATATTACTATGAGTTGATGAATTCAATACAATAAAAGATATGGGAGTGTCAGGTAAATATACAAGAATGGAACACCCAACGACTTTACATCTATTACCCCATATATAACAGTGTGTTATATATGGGTAAGGACAAGATGCCGTATGAGTAACAATGCGATTTAAAATATTCGTTCCACAGAAATCCTAACGGAGTACGATAGTTAAGCATAAAGGGTTCCACATATTAGTCATGACTAATATGTGGAACCCTTTATTATATCTGACTTTCCTAAATCTAGATCTTGATAAATTGAAAAATAAAGTTGTAGACTGCACGTTGGCGTTAAGTTGTCTAAGAATACATTTGGATAAAGTGGGAGATATTACTGAAAACTTCTCCAGATGGGCGGTTATTATGAAAAAAATACTGATATCATTTTTGGCGATACTTATTTTTTCCACTGTTACAGTAGAGGCTGCGCCTGAATACGCAAAATGGGGCAAAATTGCAGTAGAGGAAACACAAAAACGATACAATGCAGTCATAATTGATTATAAGCACATTGGTCGTACTGAACTAACACCTAAAAAGTCTGAAGAGAAATTCAAACTATGGATTAGAAGCAAAGCAGGTAACGAGTTTGGAGTTTTTGTATCGATCCAATTTGACCCGCTAACTGATACAATCCAATCGATTCAGTTTTCCGAAACTAATCGTTAGATTTAATAAATCTCGCGATTACGCTAATGGGGCACGATAGCACAATGACAACAGGCTGCCGAGATCATAGGCAGCCTGTTCAGCTAACTTATCCTCTAATTGAACTATCTTAATCCCAAGGATGAAATCCCTCCAAAATGCTGTGAAATAACAGCTTTTTATGAACAAAAACTAAGCATAGCGTACCAAAAAGGACTGAATTTACTACTTTATTCTACAATTTCAACATATGAAAAATTCACAATAGAAAACTCAAAACCTATTCCTCTCCCTAGCTACTATCCACTAATTCTACAAATTCTACGCCCATACAAACAAAAACCATGAAAAAGGATATCTACACCAACCCTTATGTTTAAACAAGCTTTTTTTCTATTTTTATTGCTAATTCCATAGCTTGTAAGGCATAGTCTAACTCGATTATTGATGTAGAACCCTCCTCTAAGCATTGGAGAGCATGCGTAATACTCTTTTCAAAAGGATTAGCTTGTTCTAACAAAAGTTGCTGTTTACCTGCAGAGGTATATTCAATTAATGATCCTTCAACCGTGCCGTTCATGTCGTCACTTTCTTGATAGACTAGCTTTCCTTGTTCAAAATAAGCCTCATACCCTACGGAAAAAGGATAACCAGTTGGCATTTGTGAGGATACAACGATCTCTGCGGAGACATTCGTTTTCTGAAAATGGGTACGCACTAAAGCTTGTTCACTTCGTCCACCATCGGTTCCCCACACAAAGTATTCTTCTAACGATCCAAGCAGCCACGTTACAAAATCAAGTTCGTGAATCATCAGATTTGTGGAGATAGAATGAAGTCCGAGATCCCCCCAGAGAGGAGACGTTTCTCTTTTTAAGGTGAAGGCTAAAAGCTTTCCATATTTCTCATTAGAAGTGGTTTCGTATAAATATTTGTACGCAGGATCAAATTTAATAAATTGGTTCACGAGAATTCGTCTGCCATACAATTGTTCTGCTTCCTTCATCGCAAGGGCATCTTCAATGGTAAAGCATACGGGGGTTTCACAGAATACATGTTTTCCATGCTTAAGCGCCTCAACGGCATACTGTCTATGTAAAGTCACGGGCAGACAGATATCGATCACATCAATCGTGGTATCAAGCATGATATCCTCTATATTTGTGGTAATCTCAACGCCTAACGTTTGTTTTAAATTTTGCAGCTTAGCTTCATTTCTACCATAAACAATAACTTTGTCTACACGCTCATTTTTCGTCAATAATTCTGCATGATAAGCTCCGAACCCTGTTCCTAATACGGCAATTTTCATATGTTTCAGCTCCCTTTATGTAATGAACTAATCATAACCTGTTATTGTTGACAACATCATGGCAAGAATTTTGAAGTATACTAGATAAAAAAGAAAAGCTCGGAGGTTCTCATGCGCTTGCATCGTTTGATTGCTATTTTATTATTAGTGGAATCGAGAGGGAAAATGAAGGCCAATGAACTAGCTCAAGCCTTGGAGACCTCTGTACGTTCAATCTATAGAGATATTGATGTGCTAGCTGAAGCTGGAATTCCTTTGTTGTCTATGTCGGGGCCCAATGGTGGCATCTCCTTAATGGAGGGATACACAGTTAACCTGAAGCAGTTACATGGTGAAGATGTAATCAATCTATATTTAACAGGTATGGGCATCTATTCTGGGGGACATTCTGAATCGGGTCTTAAGCTGAAAACGACGCTGTTGAAATTAGAAAAAACATTGCCCGCATCCTACCAACCTGACATTCAGAAAGCGCAAAAACGCTTTTATTTCGATGACACACCTTGGTGGACAGAACGAATAGAAATTCCCTGTCTGGAATCTATTCGGACAGCCGTTTGGCGATCTCAGAAACTACAGATTGCGTACCAAAAGGTTAGCGGAGAAATATCATGCAGGAAATTACAGCCCTATGGTCTTGTGGTGAAAAAAGAGGAATGGTATCTTATAGCCTACTGTGAAGAAGCTAAGCACATCCGCACATTTAAATGTGAGCGAATTGCCTCTACGCAGCTTGTGGAAGAAGAGTACTCTATACCTATGGATTTTTCATTAGAAGAGCACTGGAAGCAGCAGGGACAGGTTTTTAAGCAAGCTTGTAAAGAGGAAGAGGTCTATCCTGTTGTGATTAGAGCCGATAAGAGAACAAGGTCTTCTTTATCTCAGCTAGAGGTCATGGAAATGAGAGAAGAAGGGGATGCATTCATTTTAAAGGTGAATATGTTTGGTTATGAAAGTGCATGTGCTAATATCTGGAGCATAATAGGACATTCCGAAATCATTGAGCCCTTAGAGCTAAGGCAATATGTGAAAGGCCAGTTGAGTTTTCTGCAGGGAATATATGATTAACCGTTTTTTCTATGTAAAAGAGACCGTAGCTATTGCATATTCTGCAAAGATACGGTCCCGATTTTCTGATAAATGAATTAATTCATATAGTTAGTTAACATAATAATGATTATGTTAACTAAGGTGAGTATGATCCAGTAAATGACATATTTAATTAGATAAGTTATCCTTTTATTGCTCTAGTTTCAACACCAAGTGTTAATTTCTCTCTGGCAACAAGTCTTTTGTGCGCTACGAGAAGAAAAGGAAGACCAAAAGCTGTTGTTAAAGCCAACGGTACGAAGATCGCAAGGCCATTCTGAGCGCCATAATGGTCTAACAACACCCCGCCGAAGATAGGTGCCATAACACTCCCTAAATTATTAAAGCCAATCGTACCAAAGTACGTCCCTTTCATTTCAGGTTTGGCAATCCGATCGATCAACATATCCATCATCGTAAAGAGTAAGACTTCCCCTATAGTGAACAGAACTACACTGATCATTAATAGAGCCACACCACCTGCAAGCCCCACTAAGAGAAGACTAAGTGCAACGCAGATATTCCCAAGGATTAAAGGGACAATCGGCGGGAATTTACTTGCCGTTCGTACAATGGGATACTGCACTACTAACACGGTTATAGCATTCAGTGACAACATATAGGAGAATAATTGCCCACCATTGGTGAAATGCGTATTCATCGCTAAATATTGAGCCATTGTTGAGCCGAAGTGACCGTATCCTAATACACAAAAGATGGTACCCAGGAGTACAGGTAGGAACACACGGTCTTTACCGGTGATTGTCAAAGCTTCGAGTAAACGTGGTGCTTGAGCTTGTGTACGGGCGGGCATGCTTGAACGATGTGCCTTAAATTGCATGAATAATACAATTCCATATGCAACATATACGATTCCTGCGATTAGAAAAGGAAAAGTTGATTCCGCAGAGCCAAGCTGTAGCCCAATGATTGGACCAAATACTACACCAAGATTAATTGCTGCATATCTAAGATTAAAGACAAGCAGCTTACTCTCGGGTGGTGTAATATCGGACAAAAGTGCCCGTGAAGTAGGCTCGAATACAGATCGACATAAGCCGTTCAAGGTGTTCACCAGGAAAAATACCCATAGATGTTGAGCCACTGAGAACCCGAAGAAGACGGCTGCCCAGCCAAATACCGAGATTAACATGACGATTTTACGGCCAACAATATCAGAAATATAACCGCCATAAAAACTGGCCAATACGCCTGCCAGCGAGCTAACCGCGACCGTAATCCCTGTTTGTGTCGGGGAAGCTCCGAGAACTTGGGTTAGATAGATGGATAAGAACGGGATGCTCATCGAGGTCACCAGACGTCCGAACATGGTGCCGATGATAATTGTCCAGGCTAGTGGGTGAATGTGCCTTAGATGCTGATTCATAATGATTACGATCTCCTAGTCTTATTGCTCTAATATTGTTGCTGCATATTCCTTGTTGATTTATGTATAATTATAATGATAAAAGGGGGAAGGAAAAGTGTAAGAATTACATTGACCATTTCACCTTTAAAGGAGTGAACCATTTGGACCAGATAAGTAATCATTTTTTATGTTTAGCAGCAGGCGTTACTAGTTCGTTCAAAGTGAATGAACCTGTTCCTGTGACGATAGATTTATTGGCTTCGATCCTGATTTGCACTCCACGTAATGTTAAATTCGTGCTGCGGAAACTGGAAGAGCAGGAATATATTCAATGGCAGCCGGGGAGAGGCAGGGGGCATATCTCTCAACTTACTTTTTTAAAAAGTATTGATGAGGTATTCGAGGATAGCTTTCAGGAGTTAGTCAGTAAAGGGAAGATAAAAGAAGCTATCGAATTGATGAGCAGCGATCAGGTGACCGGACCCTTAAAGGAACGATTATTAACGATGTTAAATAAACAGATGGGTTTCCGTAGTGAAGCAGAGTCAACCTCAGGGCTGGACGTCCTGCGGATTACCCGTAACCGGCATATGGAAGTGCTGGACCCTGCTTATGTATACACCGCTTTTGAATCCTATTTGCTGGGTCAAATCTATAGCACACTAGTTACTTATGACGCAACGACCGATACCTTTCTTCCTGGTTTGGCCCATATGTGGGAAGCTAATGAGGAGCATACAAGTTATATTTTTTACCTCCGCAAGGGGGTACGCTTTCATCACGGAAGAATCATGACCTCGAGAGATGTAAAAGAGACGCTGCAACGGCTTATCGACTTGAACAGCCCAGCGGTTAGCCTTTATAAGGATATCGAACGAGTAGAGGTTGAAGGAGATCATCGAATCCGGTTTGTGTTGTCACGTCCAAATCTCTTTTTTCTGCATCTGTTCAGTTGTATTCACATGTCCATTCTTCCTTATGATATAGACATCACTAGTGAAGTAAGCGGTACAGGTCCCTACCGTTTATTGGATCTGAATGAGGATGTTTTGGTGCTCGCAGCTTTTGATTTTTATTTTGGAATTCGGCCGCTCCTGGATCGTGTTGAGATTTGGTATTTGCCAAAAGAGGCTTCTAATGAACGCCAATACCAGCTGCCAGATCCTGAACATGGAGAGCTTTTACCTGATATCATCAGCAATCACAGTATAGATTACCCAGCCTTAGGCTGCAGATATATTCTGTTTAATTTTCATAGAGAGGGAATTCATCAGCAGCTATGGTTTCGCCAAGTGATCCGTATCCTTTACAGTCGAACGGCTTTAATAAAAGAATTGGGTGGCAATCGTATCACTCCAGCAGATAGCTTTTTGCCATGGGAGAGCAGTAAGAGAGAGCTTCTAGATCCAACTTTGGAACATGCCCGAGCGCTTTTAGCGGAAAATGGGTATCAGGGAGAAGTCATTACTTTAGCAACTAAGGATAAAAAAGAAGAACGAGAAGAAGCGTTATGGCTCCAAACACGCGCTGCCTCCGTAGGTTTGCAAATTGAGTTATATTTTTTCAATGAATTTAAGGCAGATCATATACAGACAACAGCCGAGATCCAGCTTGCTGAAGAGGTTTTAGAAGATGATTGGCAATGGGGAATGATTAACTACTTTAATAATAAATCTAATTATTTATTTTCTTTGCTTAGAGAGGACCAGATTTCATTGTTTTCGAAGGTATTAGGTCCTTTCACAGAATCTCCAAAGGGTGAACGGGTGAAACTGCTGAATCAAGCGGAGGGGATTCTTCGAGACAATTATTGGGTGCTGCATGGCTGTCATATGAATAAAAAAGCTCAGCTAAATCAAAGCCTGTTTGGTCTGCACACCGGTTCCTTCGGGTTTCTGGACATCTCTAAGTTATGGATTAAAACTAGGCTTTAAGGTTTTCTTTTGTTATACTTTCCAGGGAGGCTGTATCGATAGAATCGAATGGCGCTCTAGATGGATCAGATTTATGAATAGTAATTTATTTGTAGCCATGGAGGTGAACTCGTTGGATTTTGCTCAGATCCGTATGGACCGAGACAAAAGAACGGTCGATACTTGACTCTTTTTTTGCCATTCGGACCTGTTTAGCGGATAAGCTAAGCGGTCTTTTTATTTGTTAAAAATTAGGTGAAAAAAGGGGAGACTTACATGCGTTTTCTATTCGTGGGTGCAGGAGCTATTGGTGGTTATTTTGGAGGACGTCTGGTTCAAAAAGGGGAAGATGTAACTTTTCTAGTCCGTTCTACTAAACAAAAGCAGTTAGAAGATGAGGGTCTGGCAATAAAAAGTGTGCATGGTGACTTTCAGACTCCCGTTCGGACGATTACATATGGGGAGAAGGCAGCGCCTTTTGACTGTATTATTATTGCAGTGAAGGCCTATCATTTGCCTCAGGTGATGATGGATCTTACCCCTTTCGTCGGTGAACAGACTATGATTCTCCCGCTCCTTAATGGGTATAAACATTTTGGTATTTTGCAGCAGCATTTTGGAGCAGAAAAGGTACTGGGTGGTCTTTGTTATATCGAGACAACGTTAGGTTCTAATGGAGCTATCCTACAAAGTAGTTCTTTTCATAGTATTGTGTTTGGTGAATGGGCGGGTGGGGAGTCAGAACGAACGCAGAAACTTCTCAGTCATTTGGATAAAGCAGGATTCACTGTGACGCTAAGCTCTGATATTCAGCACGAAGTGTGGCAGAAATATATATTCGTAGCTAGTTTAAGCGGGATTACAACTTTAATGGATAGCTCGGTTGGACCCATTTTAGCCTCATCTACAGCGCGTACTATTTATGAGCAGCTTCTAAATGAGATCGTGAGTATAGCGCAAAGTGCAGGTATGCCTGTTGGAGCAGATATGGTGACTGCTACGATGCAAAAAATGGATTCGGTGCTACCCGAATTTACTTCCTCTATGCATAGGGATATGCTAAAACATCTGCCAGTGGAAGCTGAGCATCTGCATGGTGCACTTTTGGCGATGGCTGTACCTGGTCAAGTTGTGTATCCCATTCTCGAAACCGTATATGCCCGTTTGAAAGTATACGAAAGCGTTAATGATATGAGATGATCTGTATAAAATTACTTTAAGGAGCTGGACGATTATGAAGGAACTGAATCAAAAGATAATGACATTTCTAATGTTCGAAGGAAAGGCTGAAGAAGCTATGAATTTCTATACTTCTTTATTTGAACACTCCGAAATCATCAGTATTAAACGTTATGGAGCAAATGAAGCAGGTCCTGAAGGGAGTGTCATGCAGGCTACTTTTTCATTACATGGACAAGTCTTTATGTGTATAGATAGCTACGTGAAGCATGGATTCACCTTTACTCCAGCGGTATCCTTATATGTGAATTGTGAAAGTGAAGCCGAAATTGACCGCGTCTATGCAGCATTATCCCAGGGTGGACAGGTGCTCATGCCACTAGGCGAATATCCATTCAGTTCGAAATTTGGCTGGGTAGCGGATCAATTTGGTGTGTCATGGCAATTAAATCTTTCGGGGAATGTGTAATCGATTGATGTGTTGCACGGTCAGATAATATTCTGTATCACAAGGGGCCGAGTTCGTCTGTAAATGACGAGTTCGGCCCCTTAGTGTTCAGGCAGCGGAAAGGTCTGAGGAATCTTCTGATTTTAAATTACGATTGCAGCCCGCTTATGACTAATGAAGAAATTAGCTGTATATTAGCAATTAAAGCAACAGCTGTTAATTACATTGCTGAACAACGGTTGTGCGTTCATTAGTAATCGTGACTTTGGAATGACCTGATAAATATTCGGTATAACCGCACACGGTTTGTTCTTTAGACTGTCCGTTAGAGTTGGTATATCGAAGATATATAGCACCTTCACCATTTAAACTCAATTTTGGTTTGAATTTTTTCTTTTGTCCTGCTTTTATTGGACTTGTATACAATTTCTTTGAATCCGCACGAATTAATCCTACTTCGATAGAGCTAATATCAACATCAGATTGATTATCTACGATGACTGAGAAGCTTTTAAACGGACTCAGAAGATTTGATATCGTCCCAACACCAAGAGCAACTCCACAAGTAATCAGAAATATCGTAATCCCTATAAAAAATCGTTTTCTCATCCTTCAGTCCCCCTATATAAGTAAGACAGGGGTTACTTAAAAAATGTTACAACAAGGAGAAGTTAGTTATAAAAATTCATTACCAAATCAAGCGTGGACTTGCATGTTATTATAAATATATTCCATATTAATGATTTGAAAAGGGGTTTTGTATTGACTACTATCCGTCATTTTGAACAAGGTGACATGCCATTACTTGGTGAACTTTATAACACAGTATCTTCAAAGGGGAATGTTGTTTTTTGGTGGGTTGGCACAGAGGAAAATTGGGAAAATGTATATTGCGCTTTCGAGGACGGTAAAATGGTGGCCAAAGGTCAAGTGAGCATCATCAATATTGTTCCGCCCGGCCGTTCCAAGGATAGCAGACATTCGATCTACCTGAACTTAAAAACAATACCAGAACGTGAAGGCGATTATGATTTATTAGAAAAAGTTTATCAGTCACTCTTATTAAGAGCACTCGAATTAAAAGAAACGTTATCAAAGGATTACAAAACCACTCTATGTGTAGGGAACGATTCGGCAGAAGTCTTGAATACTCAATTTTTCGAAAAAGTGAAGGGCTTCTCTCATTATAATAGCTTATTTAAGATGAAACACAATCTAAGTGATGGCTTGTCTGAACCCACTCTGGCTAAGGAACTTGAATTCGCAACCTGGAATATGGAGACGCCTGAAGAAGACGAGCATTATTTGGAATTAGAAGCTGAGATTTGGCCGGAAACTCCGCTAGGGAAAGAACGGTTAGCTGAATTTAAACAAAATCCGCTCTGGACATCACTTGTTGTTCGAGAAGGGGAGAAGGTTGCGGGTAGCTTAATGGTCTGGCAGGAAGAGAAGGGTGGCTACATCGAAAATGTATTTGTACTTGAGCCATGGAGAAGATCCGGAATTGCTAAGTACATGCTTTTTCAAGCATTGAGCTATTTTAGAACCCACGGACTGGAAGAGGCATGTCTGATGGTGCTTACGGAAAATGATTCTGCATTACAGCTATATGAATCTGTCGGTTTCATTCTAACGAATGAGGAAAGACGCTATCGGATTGAACTATAAAAGTTTTTGTAAGTGAAGGATTACCAAGCAAAGTGCGATAGCTTTTTTGTCGAGCTTAGTTTCGAGGTTAAGGTCGCACTTTATTTGGTAACCCGTTCTGTGAATTATCTGCTAAATGCTTTCATGCCTTTTGCTTCCCATCACATTTCTTACATACATTAAGCTTTTCACCTGAAATGCCTTTCCCGAAGTACAACAGCTTAATACGTGTGCTGCCACAGATCGGACATGTTCCTCTAGCCCGGGATGGAATGCGCCAAAGTGCTTTGCCGCGTTTGTTTTTAGACATAATTTGCCCCCACCTTTACTCTTAATACTCCATCTTATGACCAAGAGGAACTTAAAGTTCGAAGAGCGAAAAGAATAGAAAATCGGAAGAAAAAGGGCTAAAAATCACCCTCAAAAAACAGCGTATAACTTAAATTATACGCTGTTTTGATTTTAAGGCGTTTTTTTAGGGGGAATGGGGCACTTGGACGAGTAAAACAGGTGGATTTTAAAGGAATATTTTATAAATAACGGATGTCGATGTCTTTGAATCTTCCCGCTGACATTTTAGGCATTCTGAATTGCAGGGAACCTTGTTTATAAGTGCCTCTGCTCTGATCTGGAATGACGGGAACTGGCAACTGAATAATCTCGCTATGATCTTTTCCTAAACCTGTTAATTTAATTTGTGTGCGATTGATTTGTGCCCATATACTTTCGGGGTGAATTCCGTTCGGAATACGAATTTTGGTAATCAGGTGATTATGAGTGTCGATATGCTCAAAACTTAAACTTGTGGTTTCGTTCATAAATGAAGAGGAGGTCGCTGCAGTTGCTTCACGGATTACTTTTTCGACATACCCGTCAATTTGGTTAGGATCCAACTTCCACTGCTCTTCAAGAGCTTTCAAGGATAACTTTTTCTTAAAAAAGGGATCTTCATTCATCCAATCTAAAGGGTTCGTCTTATTGGGACTCATAGCTCTGCGCCTCCTACGGTTTTTATCCATTGTATGGGCGTTTGACTTATTCAGTGACATCTGGGCGAATATCTACATAGAATAGCTTATCATTCCGAAAGGAGGAGTGGTTTGGTGGTTTCAATCATCGGCAATATTAAAATCAATAGCGTAGGCCCCAGCTCCACAGTCTTAGTAGGAAATACGGCATCCGTTATCCTGAGCAGCAACTCTAAAATTTATGCCGGTGCCAACTCCTTCTCCATAGGTGACTCTATAGGTACGAATATAACGAATAATGCGGCCAGCAGTACAAATACGATGGATTCAGATGTGGTGGATCAAGTATCACCTCCTTAAGGGTGGGGTTTAAATGAACATTACGGTATATCAATGCATATCGATCTATAATCTAAAAATCGGCACGATCTCTAATTCCTCGGTTCTTCAGGTAGGGACATCGGGACGAATCAATACTTTGTCTCATAATTATGAGACCTCTGGAGCTCCATCATCGGCTCCAACGACTCCAGTGGAAAAAATGGCTTCACCCCTTGTATCCTTACCGCCAGCGGCGGAACTATATGCACATCTGAATTAGGCTCTTTGTCCCCGCATACAATAAACCATAGGAGGGGGTTGTATGCATCCGTATTACGCTCAGCAGGTTTTTAATACACTAAGATTGCAAGCGGAGAAGATTCAACAGTTAGAGAAGCAGCTTCGCGATTTGCAAGGCGATGTAGACAGCATAAAGAACAATAAATCTGCAAGTATAGGACCTATCAATTATCATTTTGAACAATTAAAAATCGAAAAGCTGGAAGGCACTTTAAATATAGGCATTACACCGAATGAGGGAAACAATCTGGATGAAGCGATGATCAACGGTAAACCTATAGGGGAGCGGGAGGATGGTACAACTGCCTTATCGGATCAGATTCGCCCACAGATTTTGAAGTATGTGCAAGAAGAGGTTCCCTCGCAATTTTCACGTTTAGAAAAAGAGAAGAATTTAAGCATTGATGAGCAATATATCCAAATGGTGACTCAGGATCTGCTGAATCAAATGGATGGACGGATTAACGAGTATGTAAACCAACTCCCTGCCACAGAAGAAGGGCGTGGATACACTGATGAGGAATGCGCTTCTATTGTAGAGCAAATCAAACGAGATATCGTTATGGCAGTAGAGCGGCATTTGGAAATAAATATAACCGGAAGGCGGGAGACGAATGAAGATAACGGTGATCAATAGAGATATTAGTGTCAATGCAGTGAAAGTCGTTTCGATCTCGGGTTCATCAGTATTTTTAGTAGGGGATACTCAATCCATTCATTGCTCCTCGGCGTTTGACAGCGTAATAGAATATACTCAGAGCGCGCCAGATCAAGTCAAAAAAGGCAGTTAACCTATGCACACCTCACGCATACAAGATGTTTATATCAACAATCTGTCCGACAGTTCTATTTTTATTTGTGGATCTGTAGACCGGGTTCAATCTAAATTCCTGGGAAGCAAGGAGAATTATCTTTTTAACATAAGGGAGATTAATAATCACCCGAAAGATACTACACTCATAGACATCCCTATCCCTGTATGGACTAAGCAAGGGAATGAAGCGGATGAATTTGTGATATTAAAGGATTCCGCAGAATCAATGATTAATATACAATATATAAAAATTCTGTCGATTGGGTCTGGCACGACCTTCCAGATTGGAAACAGCGGGTCAGTTCATCTGGAGAGTCGAACCAGTGAGTTTAAACGAGAAGTGGCTGCAAAAGATGAGGAGTAACAACAACTATTTTAATTCTTTTGGCAGGGAAATCGCGAATATATCATGCTCCGTCTGGATGTAGAGAATACCATTCGCACTAAATAGTGTGCCGTATTGTTGTGCTCCGGTCTTTACTTTGCCAAGCGCTTTGCCTGTTTCTGCATTTATGATATAGAAGTAGCCATTCTCATAGCCAGTGTAAATCCCCTTACCGATCAATTGAACACTAAGCGCTGGACTGTCCGGTCCGTTGAAGCTTATAATGCGATTATCGTTCATTTGAACGCCAGTGATCTGTGCACCCTTTTGGAAAAAAGCCATGTTATTTACTGGTCCAGCCACCCAATTTCCGTACTCCTGATAACTTTTGGGTTCACTCGTTGTTTCTTGACCTAAGGTAAAGCGGTATAGTGGATGACCACCCCATTGGTCTAAACCTCCATCGACTGTATATAGATACGAGCCTTGAAGTGATGTGAAATAATTACCGAGTCTACTGACATCTTCGAGCGGTTTATAGTTCTTATTGGTCTTCGCTTTTCCAGTTTTAACATCAACATGTACCAGGGTCAACTGATAGCCTTTAAGAGGCACATTAGAGGCATCATTTGCAGCATTGGCTTGTTCGCGGAGTAATAATTCACCATCCCGGTAAGCAACAAAGCTATAAAATCCCTGAATTCTCCATAACTTCTTGCCTGTAGCCGGATCGAGTCCGAAAAACTGTGTGCGTCTATTATCAACGGTACTGGATACTACCAATACCCCGTTATAAAGACCGTCGATACTTCCTACATACATAGGGATGTCTTTATTCTCCCAGATCTTTTTACCAGTGACCGGATGATAAGCTGCAATTCCACCATGCTCGTTCCGGAAGTACAACACTCCGTTAACTAACTCCGCGAAAGCACCGATCTCAATCGGATCTTTGGCAGCCTTAACCTTCCAAAGCAATTTCCCCGTTTGAGCATTAACTTTTACAAGATAACCCTCATAAGTGATAAAGAAAACCGAGTTATTCGTTATAATCTCAGGATTTGTTCCGTTTTTGTAGGACCATTTAACTTTGCCTGTAGTGAGATCGGCGGCCTTTAGTGTCCCGCCTGATGAATAATAGAATAATCCATTTGCAATAGGAGCCAGTTGGCTATAAATTCCTTGACCATCTGCCTTGTCGTGCCATAAGGGTTTAATTGTGGTGATAGAGTCGACGGTTGTTGAAGAGGAGGCAGAGGTTGTTACTGCTGCTTGAGCACTAGACAAATATATACCAGCTCCAGATACGAGCAAGGAGGAAGATATAACGGTCTTTAGGATAAACGGTACATATTTCACGATTTTAGCTCCTTATACATCATTTATAATATATTGACGCAGAGAATGGATATTTGTTTCTCAATTGTAAAAATACACTTGTTAACATAATAAATATTATGTTAACAATAAAAAGCGAATCAGTTTCGCACAAGAATTCTGTGTGAACCAATTCGCCTAGTAAAAGAATATGTCAACAGTTGATTTGTTTAGAAACCTTCACGAAGCCATGTTGTCGCTAACTTGATAGCTCCTTTTTTAGCATGAGTCTCGGCTAAAGGATTCAGCATGACAAAATCATGAATGATGCCTTGGAAGCGGACAGCCGTAACATTCACGCCAGCTTCCCGCAATTTGGCGGCATAAGCTTCACCCTCATCCCGTAGCACATCTGCTTCACCAGTAATGACCAGTGCATCTGGTAAATCCCGCAGCTGTTCTAGGCTAGCACGAAGAGGGGAGGCCGTGATTTGATTACGTTCCTCAGGGTCAGTAGTATATTGATCCCAGAACCATTTCATGCCGTCCCGCTGCAAGAAATAGCCTTCGGCGAATTCATGATAGGATTCAGTATCAAACGAGGCATCCGTTACCGGATAGAATAATAGTTGTTTCGCTATCTTCGGCCCACTCCGTTCTTTAGCCATTAGAGTAATAGCAGCGGCCATATTCCCACCAACACTGTCTCCGGCTATAGAAAGCTTGCTAGTATCTAATCCGTGCTCGCTTCCTTTTTCAGCTGTCCACTGGAGTACTGCATAGATTTCTTCAATAGCTGTAGGATATTTAGCTTCTGGGGAGAGGCTGTAATTTGGGAAAACAATTGCGGCCTCCGCTCCGACAGCTAGTTCACGGATCAGGCGATCATGGGTATGAGCATTCCCAAACACCCAGCCTGCGCCATGAATGTACAGGATAACAGGCAGCGACGCTGATGAGGAGCTTGGGGGACGAACGATTCTTATGAAAACATCACCGTTAGGTCCACCTGGCACCATTAGATCTTCAATATCAACTTCAGGTTTATATATCTCACTGGATTGTACGCTATCTACCGTTTCACGGCCTTTTTCTGGCCCAAGGTCAGGTAGAAAGGGAGGTTTCGCATTATCATCGGCAAATTTTTGAGCAGCTGGCTCAAGAATAATCTTAGTTTTGTTTGGCATGATTTATCGTCTCCTTTGACTGGTCATAGTCTAGTATACCCTCTTCATTCCATAACCATCTAAGCAGCTGCTGAAACGAATGCCCGTTTAGGACTAGTTAGAGATTTGACGCTATTTGCACATTTATCGCCTATTGAGCACGGTTTCGGACACCAGTACAACTATTCCTTAAGGAGAAGTTCAAACGCAGTTAGAGCCTTACAACACCTTTTGTTGTTCCTTATGCATTTCAGGACCAATCTCTTCAGTGACACGTATCCTCTGTTTACGCTTATTACGGATAATCCAAACGAATACCAAAGTAATGAGTAGCGGATAGCCTATCGCCCAGCCCGTAAAAGGAAACACAGCAGCTGTTGCTAAAAAAGAAATCCAGCTTATCGTCACACCTAAGCGACTTCCTTTGAGCAGACGTATTCCTGCAGCACAACCTCCGATATAAGTCAGGATAAAAGTAGCATTCGGAAACTGGATCAGAGTGGTGATGGAGAGGGACCCGCTGCCATACAGCGTCATCACCGATACAAAACAGAGCAGAAGAAAAGCTATGCCACCGATAGGGGTATGATACTGTTTGGATATTTTACCCATCCATTTCGGCGCAGAGCCTTGGCGGGATAAAGCATAAGCCACACGTGAGGCAGCTCCTGCATAGGCAATAATTGTGGCTGTACAGATGAACAGACCGGTAAGTCCGGCAATAAATCCTCCCCAGCGCCCAAGAGGCTGACTAATAATCCAGACGAGTGAAGTGCTTGATCCACCTTTGAGGTAGCTTTGTGTACCAACAGTTGCTAGTGCGGAGAGAAAATATAGAATCCCTACTATAATAGCGGCGATAGTTACTCCTTTAACGGCGGCACGCTGTGGGTCCTTGAACTCCTCAGATAGGTGTGAGACAGCCTCCCAGCCAATAAAACACCAGAATAAGATTGCAGCAGCCTGGCCAATGCTCATCCATCCATGTGGGATAAAGGGAGTGAAGTGTTCGACTTCCATACGGGGCAGTGCAGTAGCAAAGGAGAAGACCAGCACAGCAACAATCGCTATAACTACCGCTATTTGTACCTTTCCAGCTACCTGCATACCAATCCAGTTCGTAATCAGGCCAATGACCAACATAATAGCGGCAATAGTAATTCTTGCAGATTCGTCCCAGCCCATAGCGGCGGTCATATAACCAGCTCCAGTCAGTGCAGCAACAGGTGCGCCAATCGGAACGGACATCAGAAAGAACCATCCTACCAGTGAGCCAGCTTTTGGACCAAAAGCAAGCGTTACAAAATGGGACACGCCTCCAGCGTTAGGGAATTTAGCAGAGAGCAGACCCATTGATAAGGCCATCGGCAAAATCAGCAACGACATAAATCCCCACGCCAGTAATGAAGCGGGACCCGCCATTTCTGCAGCTAAACCAGGAACAATTAAGACCCCAGAACCCAACACAGCCCCGATGTAAAGGGCGATAGCCTGAGGCATGCCAATGTTTTTTTGTAAAGTGTTTGAACCGGATTCCTTCATGTTTTTTTATCCTGCTTTCCTTGTCTTTTGTTCTAGAGTAGCAGATAATAGATCCATTGGAAAAACAGAATTTTTGAATAGTATCCATTCGATATTCCGATGGTTCATTTTCATTTAGGGGGAAATTCATGGAGTCACGTCATCTTTTTACCTTTTTAGTGGTAGTGGAGACGGGCGGTTTTACTAGAGCAGCACAGAAGCTTGATTATGCACAGTCCAGTATTACTGCACAAATCCAAGCACTAGAGTCTGAAATTGGCCAGCCATTATTTGATCGGATCAGTAAAAAGATTATCCTAACCGACGCAGGGCGTCGGTTGCTCCCGTTCGCTCAAGAAATATCCAGAATGCACACTTTAGCAGAGGACGCGTTACGCTCGGATAGTGAGCTTACGGGTTCTTTACGGATTGGGGCTCCTGAATCTCTAGCTGCTTTTCGCTTACCAGGTATTATTAAGGAGTTTCGCGCTAAATATCCGAAGGTGCAAATTCTTCTGAAGCCTGGAGCTTGCTGGGAACTATCAGATTTTGTGCGTTCGGGTGAACTGGATTTAGCGTTCTTGTTGCAACCTGAGACGGAAGATAAAGATTTAAATATAGAAACATTAGTACATGAGCCAATGACGCTGATCGCAGCGCCAGATCATCCCTTATTAAACCTTGCTGAGGTAGAACCCCTTCATTTAAAAGGAGTGACCATACTTCATACTGAAACGGGCTGTTCCTACCGGACTTTATTTGAACGGCATTTGAACAGTTACGGTGTATTTCCTGACCCCACGTTAGAGTTTTGGAGCATCGAGGCGATAAAGCAATGTGTGATGGCTGATCTTGGCATTGCCTTTCTTCCATTAATTACTGTAAAAAATGAACTCTCCGAAGGAAAACTTGCCAGGTTGAATTGGAATGATGAATCACAGCGTGTGGCGACGCAGATCGCCTATCATCATAAGAAATGGAAATCGCCCGTACTGACGGAGTTCTTACTTGCGATACAAAAACATGCTGAGCAATGGAGAAGTCTAATATAGATCAACGTTAACAAGGAGGCTCTAAGGCATGAATGAGTGGTGTGAAGACTACGAAGAAGGGCTGGAGGCCTTTCTCATCTGGATGAAGGATGCCGGGTACACTCCCTATACGCAAAAATCCTATTTAGTAGATGTGAAACAATTTTTAGACAGCCTGAATGGTAAAAAGCTTGAGACGGTGAAGAAGCTGCATGTCATTTCTTTTTTGACCTCTGTCCGCGAACGTGGAGTGAGTGATGCGACCCGTAACCGGAAGCATGCTGCGATTAACTGTTTTTTCAAGGCATTGATCGAGCTGGAATTACTTCAGAACAACCCGGCAGCCGGGATTAAGAAATCCAAAACGGAGATCAATCGTGAGCCGGTCTACTTAGATGAAAGTGATCTGGGTCGGTTTTTATCTTCTATAGATGGTAAATACAAAAAGCGCAATTTAGCAGTTTTTTTGTTGATGTCCTATATGGGGCTTCGGGTGGGGGAAGTCCACACGCTGAATTTGAGTGATTATAATGTAGAAAGACATTCCCTCCGTGTGTTTGGGAAGGGGCGTAAATGGCGTAATGTGCCGGTTCCCGAGGATGTAGTGCCTTTTCTCGACTCTGCGTTAGCAGAAAGGTTAAATCCTTGGCGCAGTAAAGAGGAAGCGATGTTCATTTCACAAAAAGGACGCAGGTTGTCGATCCGCGGCATTCAGCAAATTGCAGCAGATACCTTTGATCGTTTCCAAAGGGATGTGCCAGCAGCACAGCGACGTCCGTATTCAAGTCATAAGCTCCGACATTCCTTTGCAACCATGCTGCTGAGAAAAGGGGCAGATCTGCGCACTGTACAGGAACTGCTTGGTCACTCCTCGATCCAGACTACAACCGTATACACACATATTACCAGTCGTGAGAAGGAAGAGGCTATGTCTAAATTGCAAATCCAGCTGTGATAGAAAAGAAAGAAACCTCCTTAGAAAATCGATAACAAAAAATAACTTGTTATTATAACGGTATTGATTTATTCTAACAGTTATTAAGAGTTTTTTATAGGAGGTCCTAATCGTGAAGGATGTATTTCTAAAAGGGATGACTTATGGCTGGGGATCAAAACGAGGTGAATACCGTACAGAATATGCAGAAGATTCGATGAGAAAGCTGGCGGAGACAGGAAGTGAATGGATCGCCTTATCTTTTTGGACATGGCAAGACACAGTGCATTCAACAGAAATTCATTATGATTACGGTTACACGGTGACAGATCGTGATCTCGCACATGCGGTACAACTGGCAAAACAGCTTGGTCTTAAAGTTTGTCTTAAACCGGTTGTGAATTCGAGGGATGGCATTTGGAGAGCTAGGATTGGATTTCCGGAAGAGGGAGAGATTTATTGGGCAGCATGGTTCCGTTCTTATACAAATTTCATTAAACACTATGCAGAGTTGGCGGAAGAGCTTGAATGTGAGATGTTCTGTATCGGCTGCGAAATGGTAGGCACAGAGTCTAGAACTGCGGAATGGAGACAATTGATTCAAGAGGTCACCAATCTTTATACAGGGCCGATCATTTATAATGCCAATCATGGCAAAGAAGAAGGAATCGAGTGGCTGGATGAGGTGGATTTTATCGGAACCAGCGCTTATTATCCGGTAGCTTCCGTGCCGGGAGATTCTTATGAGAATATGCTGGCAGGTTGGGAGCGGCAGAAACCGCGGCTTAAGTCACTTTCTGAGCGATTTGGCAAGCCTCTCGTATTCATCGAGATTGGATGCCGAAGTGCGCATGGATGTGCCACCATGCCATGGGACTTTACATATACAGACTTACCGTATTCAGAAGATGAACAAGCCAACTTCTATCGGTCAGCGCTGGAAGCATTCTGGAATGAACCTTGGTTTGCCGGTTACTTCTGGTGGGACTGGAGCACGAAATTATATGCCTTGGAAGAGGCTTCCATTGACCGTGGTTTTGATATTTATGGCAAAAAAGCCGAACAAGTTCTCAAAGAATATTACAAGCAACCTATCACTAAATAAATTGATAAAAAAGATCCGGAATTTCAGGTGAGCCTGATCTGCTATAGGATCTTTTTGTCATTGGCAGGCTAAGTTAATTCGTGTTATATTAAAAACCGTCCTTTTCATAGTGGAGGCAACGCTCCACATATAAAAAGGACGGTTTCTTGTGTCTTTTGTAGTCAAAAAAGGCTGTTTCCAGCCATATACGCTTACAATTCTAGCTTAGCTATTTCTGCTTTTAGCTTCTCAGCGGATTTCTGGAATAAAGCCTGTTCGGTTTCATTGAGTGGGAGGTCCAGTACCTGCCGAACACCCGAGCGATCTACTACGCAAGGTGCACCGAGATAGACATCCGAAACCCCGTTATAGTTGTTTAATAAAGTAGAAACATTCAACACGGCGCCTTCATTATGAAGAATGGAGACTACAATTCGGTCCAGTGCAAGAGCTATTGCATAAGAGGTTGAGCCTTTGGCATCAATAATTTCATAGGCTGCATTCTTGGTATCTTGGAAGATTTCTTCGCGTTCTGCTTCGTCAAAACCAAGATCAATCCCAGCTACATTCGCAAGACTCCAAACCGGAAGCTCTGAATCTCCATGTTCACCGATGATCTGTCCGTGAATACTGCGAGGATCGATTTCTTTGTGAAGACCGATCAAATAACGAAAACGAGCACTATCAAGTACCGTACCAGAACCAATTACACGTCTGCGGTCAAACCCACTTATTTTCAAAGTCGCGTAAGACAGAATATCTACAGGGTTAGTTGCAATAAGTAGAATGGCATGTTGGTTATACTTTGTAATTTTTTCAATGATATCTTTAAAAATCGAAATATTTTTACGAAGCAGATCAATCCGGGTTTCTCCCGGTTTTTGTGATGCACCGGCAGTGACTATAATGATATCTGCTTCACGGCAGTCTTCATAAGTACCAGCCCATAACTTCACACCACCGACAAAAGGCATGCCGTGATTCATATCCAGTGCTTCGCCAAGTGCTTTCTGATGATTAACGTCAATAAGTACGAGTTCGGGCATACGTCTACGTAACAATAATGTATAGGCTGTAGTTGTACCAACTGCTCCAGTACCGATAACTACGACCCGATTGGGTTTTGGGGGGGCCATGTCTCCATCTCCTTAATATTTCAAATTTTTGGTTTCAATCTTGTCCATCATAATCGTTAACGGTAGTGTTTTCAAGCTGATCTTATTTAATGCATTACCCTAATTAAGGCCATACTAAAATGTGATTTTTATTTCATTATCTTAGCAAGACTAGACAGGAGAGAATGTAAGGATGGATTTATTTCGTAAAAAGGCTCTACACATACCCACAAGTTCTGAGGGGACGCAGTTAAACAAGACGTTGGGTGCCCTGGATCTAACAATGCTTGGGGTAGGAGCCATTATCGGCACAGGTATTTTTGTAATGACAGGAGTTGCCGCAGCAGAACATGCAGGTCCTGGTCTTATAATTTCTTTTTTACTAGCGGCGTTTGCCTGTGTGCTCTCGGCATTATGTTATTCGGAATTTGCTTCGACCATTCCTGTTTCCGGGAGTGCTTATGCTTATAGTTATGTAGCCTTTGGAGAACTATTAGCTTGGATCTTAGGCTGGGATCTTGTCTTGGAATACGGAGTTGCCGCAGCGGCTGTAAGCAGCGGTTGGTCAGGGTATTTTCAGGGGTTATTAGAGGGCTTTGGGATACATCTTCCAACCGCACTATCGGGGGCTTATAATGCACAAGCGGGTACAATAATAAATCTGCCTGCAGTAATCATCATTTTGTTAATTTCCTATTTACTGACTCGGGGAACCAAAGAAACGGCACGCTTTAACGCAATCATGGTTTTTATCAAAATAGCAGTGGTGCTTCTATTTATCGTAACAGGATTTTTCTATGTGAAGCCAGAGAACTGGACTCCGTTTCTCCCTTTTGGGTACCATGGCGTGATCAATGGCGCGGCCACAGTGTTTTTTGCCTACATAGGTTTTGATGCGCTAGCAACCGCTGCTGAAGAGGTGAAAAGACCCCAACGCGATTTGCCGATTGGAATTATTTCATCCCTTGCTATCTGTACGGTCTTGTACGTTCTTGTCTCACTCGTATTAACGGGTATTGTTCCATATACTGATCTCAATGTTAGTGATCCTGTATCTTATGCGCTTCGCTTTGTAAATCAGGATATGATTGCCGGTCTGATCTCTGTTGGAGCCATTGCGGGAATGACTACGGTACTGCTCGTGATGTTATTCGGTCAAACTCGGCTGTTATTTGCCATCTCACGTGATGGTCTACTGCCCATAAGTTTATCTAAGATTAATGCTAAAACACAGGTACCTGTACGAAGCACATGGATGGTAGGTATCTTAATAGCTGTGTTAACGGGTTTCATCCCACTGGACCGGTTGGCAAATCTGACAAGCATAGGAACATTGTTTGCCTTTTTTGTAGTGTCTTTAGGGGTAATCGCGCTTAGATATATTCATCCGGATTTAAAAAGAGGGTTCAGAGTTCCTTGGGTACCTTTCATTCCGCTGTTAAGTGCGGCAACTTGTGGTATTTTGATGTATAATCTAGGAAGTGAGACTTGGATTGGTTTTCTAATTTGGACAGTTGTTGGACTTCTAATCTATGCACTATATGGCTATCGTAATAGTAATTTGAATCATAAATAAGATTCAATCCATCCGAGAGGAGAGAGGTTATTGGCATCTAAGATTGCTGGATTGAAGGGAATAAGATTAATATTGATGCTGATTTTGTTAGCGTGGGTGGTCACGGCTTGTTCATCTCCTCCCCCGGAACCTACTCAGCAGCCCCAGCCGACAGAGGCACCTGAAGAAGGTCAGACGATAACCCTGATTACTCCAGACGCCAATCATATTGACAATGATAGCGCTCCGAAATATCAAATTCAGACTCGTCTTACAGATTTTCAGCTGCTTAGTGAAAGTGAGGGTCTGGCCTGGGGGGTTACCAAAAACGAACTCCGGTTGTACTTGACCCGGGATAACGGAGCAACTTGGGCTAATATTTCACCAGCACCAAATGTGCAGTTCCTCTCCAATCCTGTGTATGGGAAGGGGATTTTCTTCACGGATCCATCTCATGGTTGGATTATAAGAAGTGCTTTTGGCTCGACAGAAACGATTGTGCTGCGAACCACAGATGGTGGCCAAAGCTGGAAAATCTCATCTTTAGGAGATGTGAATACAGTATCCTCTGTATATTTCAACTCACCCAGAAAGGGTTGGCTGATGACCTCATGGAACGCTTCTTCCAATAAAGAGAACAAGGCACTTTTTTCAACGACAGACGGTGGGGCCACTTGGGAAGAAGTGATGCAGAATGAGCAATACAATCCGAATTTCCCAAATGATTCGATACCGTTTGCCGGGGTCACCACTGGAATGATTTTTCGCAATAGTACACATGGATTTGTGACACTACAGACAGGTGCTCTTCCCAAAATCTTTATGACAAAAGATGGCGGTAAGAGCTGGAGCCTCGGGCCAGCTTTTCTAGTTAACGAACGTTTAGAAGATTGTGACCGAGTAATTACTGGCAAACCGGAGTTCTTCGATGCTACTAAGTCTACTGGTTGGATGTCTGTTGGCTGTCAAAAGGATAAAGAAAAAACGATCACTTACCATGGATATTTTACAGCTAACGGCGGTGCTAATTGGAAATTCGCTTCCTTTGGATTGAACGCACAAGCTGGTGTTAATCGTCTAATTGCTCCGACTTTTTTGAATTCACAGATCGGTTGGACCATACTCGGCGACACCCTTTACCATACGATTGATCAAGGAGCGACCTGGTTACCTCTTAAAGAGAGCAGTGTACTGCGATCTAAGCTTTTGGAATATCCGGAGATTGTAAAGCTGCAGTTTTTTTCCACTGAGGTGGGGTGGCTTTTGATTGAGAAAAAAGAGGACAAGCGCTCGATACTGTTACAGACTACGAATGGTGGTATCAGCTGGCGCGTAATGTAATAAGGAATAAGAACCTGCCTGATGGTAGGTTCTTTTGTTGTTAGAAGAGTGGGGGGTTATTGTTGTTTGTGAATGATTGAATATAAGGAAAAAACTTATTTAAAATTTTCTTTATAAATGTGAAAAAAATCACATGACATTTAAAGAATCCTGTGATATATTTAACACATAGAAAACAAGTTCAAATTTTCACAAACTCAGACATCGAATAGGAGAGATTACAATGAAAACATTCGAAACAGATTATATGACAAGAAACCTTTTGCAACTTTGCTACAACTGTGATGACGCTCATCTTTGTGAAACTGAAGAACAATGCAGAGCTTGCTGGGCTGAGAATGGAATGTTAGACGATCAGACGGACGAAACTAAGAAATTGCTAGACCTAGTTCATGCTTAATTTAATAACTGAAAACTCTGTATAGAGACCACTCGAATTCTTGATTTCTAAGAAAACGAAGTGGTCTTTTTTGCATCTAGTCTCACTTATTTAATGCTTTCTGGACTAGATGAGGCATATACATGTACAGAAGTACTCAGAACGCAGCAATTAGGCTGAATTACAAGAGGAAGAAGGGGGAAACTGTCATGGGAATGGGCCCGGATCTTTCATGGATGTTTGATTTTGCCGGAACGGTGATGCCGATCTTTATCGTTGTTATGATTGGTATTCTTGCTATATCAGCAGGCAGGGGCTTGCTTCAATGGGGCAGGAACAATGGCTCCCCCATACTAACAATCCCTGCGCATATCGTTAGCAAACGGACTGAAGTACGACAGCAGCAGCTTCAGGAAGAGAATGGCTCAACTCGTACAAGTACAACTTACTATTTAACGTACGAGCTGGAGGGTGGTAGTCGCATGGAATTTAAAGTAGATGGCCATGAATATGGCTTGAGTGCAGAAGGCGATAGAGGAATGCTTACTTATCAAGGAACCAGATATCATGGATTCCAACGACAGCCACAATACTCAACTGCGGAGTAGTCATTTGTATTAAATCAAAACAGCGATCCTCATGCTCATGGTGGATCGCTGTTTTGCGTTTTGGTTATGTACCATTCAAGCTCATTGATCCTGTAGCTCTCAAAGCTCACTGACCTCGTAGTTCTCAAAGCTCACTGTAGGTGCGATCATCTATTAAGTGTCAGATCTTCATTACCCTCGCACCTTGCGGACCCAGATGACGTTATTTGCAAATTCACAGTCTTTTGAGCCTAGTTTCGGACTCCAATGCAGCTATTCATTAGAAAGAGGTTTATAATCGGTGCTTTGCGGGCCAATAGGGGCTTTGGGGTCCGTTAGAATCCGAAAAGTGGATTAATATCGCGAATAAGGTCAGCTGTGTCCGATAGCGCCTTCTGAGCGGGTGCTGACGTTGACGCAGTTGCTAACAAGAAAATCGATCTAACGTGGACATTGTGACTAACACAGACACCGATTCCAGCACCGATTCGACGCTACCACCGACGTGGACTCTGATGCTAAAGCTGTCGTTAACAAGAACATCGAAGCTGACGTTGATAATTGTTGCTAACATCGACACCGATTCGACGCTAACATCGACGTCGACTCTGATGCTGGCACTGAGCTAACTCCGACGTCAACTCTGATGCTGCCACCGACCCCGACTCTGACGCTTTAGCGCGGACATATGCAGCATATGGACATACGCAGCTTAGACTGTAGATAATGGGGATTTGCTGAGTAGTTAAAAGGAAAGATCCCTACTCTAAAAAATAGGCGGGAACTGTCACCTCTTAGGCGAATGCACATACTATACAGCATGCAGTTAAGAACGAGGTTGCTACAAGAAGTGACCCCAAGGAGGAGACAGCGTGGCCGTCATCAAAACGAACTCGGAAGATGTGAAGGTGCTGGCGCGGTTGATGAGAGCGGAAGCTGAGGAAGATGGAGATCTCGGCATGCTCATGGTCGGCAATGTTGGCGTCAACCGGATTCTTGGCAATTGCTTGGACTTTAATAACATTCGGAATGTGAATGATATGGTCTATCAAAGTCCTGGAGGTTTCGAAGCGCCGCAGAAGGGATACTTCTACCAGCGAGCCAGAGAAGCAGATATCCGTCTAGCCAAACGTGTAATTGCTGGTGAAAGAACCTGGCCAGCTACCAATGCTTTGTGGTTCTTCAGACCCGCAGGTGATTGTCCTGCAACCTGGTATAACCAACAAAACACAGGCCGCTTTAAAGCCCATTGCTTCTTTACTCCGACCGGAGAAGATTGCCCGACTGTATTTATCGGCAATTAGCATGGTAACTGTGCAAAGAGAATTACTCAATAAAATGAGTAATTCTCACAGAAAGTTAGTGTGATTTCAATTGTGTCCAAATGTAAGTTTCATTAGTGTCCAAAGGAGCTCATGCTCTGATAAACATTTAGGAGGTTTCAGTAAATGATCGTTCAACCTTACCGCCCCGTAACTTATACCATCGGTAGTGTCTCTTCTTCAGGTATGCCAATGTCTTCCGGAATGCCGATGTCATCAGGAATGCAAGGCATGGGCAGCATGCCACCCCAAGTAAGCAGTGGCAGTCCAATGACTCCAGGGGGAGTAGTAGTTCAAAATCCACCACAAACGTTCGAACAATCCTACATTGAGAATATTTTCCGCCTGAATTTAGGAAAAGTAGGTACGTTTTATTTTACTTATGAGAACAATAAAGACTGGAATGCCAAAGTTTACAAGGGTGTGCTGGAAGCGGCAGGCCGTGACCACATTATTATCAGTGACCCTGCGACTGGCCAACGCACCGTCTTACTTATGATTTATTTTGATTATGCTACCTTCGATGAGCCCCTTACTTACCAATACCCAGGTGTAATTGGCAATCCTCCAACGATGAGAAATTGTCGCTAAATTTAACCCATCTTCGATGAGAAGAACTCCAACGCCAAACGGTTAGGAGTTCTTTTTATTTGTGATGAATTTATGGAACAATCTTGATAATCATCGCCCATTTTTTTTCAAAAGGACACGCATGCTTGCGGTTTGCCCCAATATATTAATATAATAAAGTATATATTCAAAAACGTGATTCTAGACTGGAGATGAAACCATTGGGAAATTGATACTGAAAGGAACAAACGGCAAGCATTTTGCCAATACTCTGAAAAAACGAAGGAGGTGGGCCTATCCATCCATGTACGGAAAATGGTGGATAGGAGTATAAATTGAGCGACCCTTTACCCGGTATATTACATGTTGGTCTTATTATTTTGTTGGTATTGTTAAACGGATTTTTTGTTTCAGTCGAATATGCAATGGTGAAAGTACGAAGTGGTAGAATTGATACCCTGATTGAAGAAGGTAGTAAAAAAGCTTTTAATGCAAAAAGCATTGTCAGCAACCTGGATGGCTACCTCTCAGCCTGTCAGCTCGGCATTACATTGGCTTCGCTTGCGTTAGGGTGGCTGGGTCAACCAGCTATAGCTAATCTTATCGGGCCTTTATTAGGAAGCATAGGTTTAGGAGAAACTGCTGTTAATGTTGTATCTTTGGTTATTGCTCTTATGTTCATTACTATCTTGCATATCGTATTAGGTGAGCTTGCACCTAAGACCATTGCTGTTAACAAGGCTGAATCTGTCCTTTTACTAACAGCAGGACCGATGAATGTATTTTACAAAATCATGTATCCAGTGATATGGATCGTTAATGGGCTGGCGCGTGGTTTACTGCAAATTTTCCGATTAGCCCCGGCTTCAGAGCTGGGAACGGCGCATACGGAAGAAGAAATTCGTATTATCATGCAGGAAAGTAACAAAAGCGGCTTTATCGATAATACTGAAATGGCGTTAGTTGACAATATTTTTGAATTTGTGGATACCATGGCTCGGGAGATCATGATTCCGCGGACAGAGATGATCTGTCTGAATAATCATGTTTCTGCTGAGGAGAACCTTGAGATTGCCTATGATGGCATGAGGACACGTTATCCCGTCTGTGACGGTGATAAGGATCATATTTTAGGCTTCATCCATATAAAGGACTTAATTAAGGATCGTCCACAAAGTTATCAGAAATTAATTCGTCCAATATTGACCGTGCCGGAATCCATTCAGATTAGTGCTTTGCTGAAAGTTATGCAGCGTGCGAAGACACAAATCGCCATATTGATCGATGAGTATGGGGGTACTTCAGGAATGGTGACACTGGAAGATATCATGGAGGAAATTGTTGGAGAAATTCAGGATGAATTTGATGAGGAACGTCCCGGTGTTGAGAAGCTTGGCGAGGATGAACACTCCATTGACGGTTTGATGCTTATTGAAGAGATTAATGATCTTTTAGGTCTTCATATGGAGACTGAGGATTACGATACGATAGGCGGCTGGCTGTATTCTAAATTGGAGGTTAATCCACCTCAAAAAGGGCAATCCGTAGAATTTGATGATCATCTATTTATTGTAGAAGAGACTGAGAATAAGCGAATTTCTCGAATTAAGCTATTGCGGTTACAGTTATTGAATGAAGAAGCTGGAGCTTAATGGAATTATATATTTTTAAAATAAGAGCAGCGTTTCTCCTTTTGGAGTTACGCTGTTTTTTTTGACCATACTGTTTGCCAAAAAGAGATTAATAATTATATAATTTTAAATGTATATGATAAAAACTACATTAGTCCCTAGAGGACAGAAAGGAATTCTCCTTGAGTAAACCTAAAAAAAGTCCAAATGTTCCCCAGTTGAGCAAACAAGAGAAACGACGGGTAGAACAGGAGCAACAGAAGCAGAAAACGAGAATTTTAGTTATTAGTTCAATAGCTGTAGTAGTTATCATTTTTGTTGGATTGTTTATGTTAGCTTCGAAAGATGCAGCAAAGAATGTCTCTACAGGAGAACCGGTAGAATTCAATTACAGTGAGCTACCTAGGATTGGTAATGAGGATGCACCTGTTAAGCTTGTTGAATTTGGTGATTTCAAATGTCCAGCTTGTTCCCAATTTGCTGGCTCCATGAAACCGAAAATTGTTCAAGATTTTGTCAACGAGGGAAAAGCAGCTCTTTACTTTGTAAATATGGCTTTCGTTGGTCCTGACTCTGAGACAGCTTCACTAGCTGCATTGTCTGTATACCATCAGAATAAGGATGAATTCTGGAAGTTCTATGATGCTGTGTATGCGCAGCAAGGGGATGAGAGCGTGGAATGGGCCACTGAGGATTTCTTGGTAAGCCTTGCTGAAAAAGAGAAATTAGCGATCGATTATGATCTGTTGCGTAAAGACATCCAAGAGAAAACTTATGCAGATGAGCTGAAGAAAGACATTCAGTTGGCAACTGACGCAGGCGTGACAACTACGCCTTCGCTCTACATTAATGGAGTGAAAACGGCTGAACCTTTCGATATTGAAGCGATTACATCTGAAATTAACACCGCCGCAAAAGCAGTGGAGGCAAAGTGACAAAATTCCTATCTTTTTGCAAGCGTAACTGCCTCTATCTGGCCTGGTTCGTCTCTTTGGTTGCTGTAGCTGGTAGCTTGTATTTAAGTGAAGTCTTGAAGTATGAACCTTGTAAGCTTTGCTGGTTTCAGCGGATTTTTATGTATCCGCAGTTATTTTTATTGGGAATTGCCACTTTCCGTGGAGATAAGCGCATCATTCCTTATGTGCTTCCATTAAGTTTGATTGGTGGCAGTATCTCAATCTATCATTATGCGGAACAGAAGATTCCAGCGTTAAGTAAAGTTCTACCTTGTACAGTTGGTGTTCCTTGTAATAAAGATTACTTGAACTACTTCGGATTTATAACGATTCCTTTGTTAGCTTTAATAGCGTTTGCTCTAATAAGTCTCCTTCTTTGGTATGGACGTAGGGAAGAAGAAGTGATTGAAGTAGATGCTGAGGAGAGCTTAGGATTTTAGTTTTTACTTTGGAAGGTACAAAAAAGCTGAAAAGGTATTAAAATCACGGGCTAGAGGGATAATTGAAGATAATGAAAGAGAGCATCCAATAAGACGCTATATTTGAGCTTATTGGATGTTTTTTCATTCTTTTTTCATTTTTTTCAACGCTTTACTGTAGGCACTTTGTAGACTAATATTAGACCTTGTGAGAAGTTGAATATGCGCTGAATTTTCTTAGGAAAAACGGGGGAACCAAACTTGGCATTCATGCCAATGGGGTGAATCGGAACCGGGTCGAACAGACCTCTACCGTAGGGCTATAACCACAGCCCGAATCCGCCAGCTAACCTCGTAAGCAAGGTGGGAAAATGACCATGCATAAGCATGCGGATCATTTCCGTATGCTTATTTTTGTGTCTGCATTTATGAAATCCACCGATGAAAACAGCGCACGGAAATTCCGTTTCAGCTCCCAAAGAAAGGAACTGTATCCACCATGGTAAGCAAGGTAAAACGACTATTGATCGGACGTCCGATGAAGTCGAATGAACTCGATCATGAAAAGTTATCCAAGGTTAAAGCACTGGCTGTTCTGTCTTCTGATGCGCTCTCGTCTGTAGCCTACGGAACGGAACAAATTCTGATTGTACTAGTGGCTGCCGGGTTTACTGCCATCTGGTATTCCCTGCCAATTGCATTAGCCGTATTGGGCCTGCTGGCCATCCTGATTTTATCCTATCGGCAGACGATTTTTGCTTATCCGCAAGGAGGCGGAGCTTATATCGTAGCCAAGAGTAATCTTGGTATTCCGACAGGGCTGCTCGCTGGGGGTTCATTATTGGTGGATTACATTCTTACCGTAGCGGTTAGTGCCTCGGCAGGGACGGATGCGATCACATCGGCTTTTCCAAGTCTTCATAATCATACTGTTCTCATCGCTGTATCTGTTATCGTTTTATTAACAATCATTAATCTTCGCGGAGTGACTGAATCGGCTTCATTTATCGCAATTCCAGTGTATTTGTTTGTGGTTTCGATTGTTGTTCTGATTATCTCCGGTATCGTTAAATATGCAATGGGTGGCGCGCATGCGAATGTTCCTGAAATAGGCAGCGCCGTATCTAATGTAAGTTTGTTTCTACTATTAAAAGCGTTTAGCTCTGGTTGTTCAGCCCTAACGGGGGTTGAGGCCGTATCTAATGCGATCCCAAACTTTAAAGCACCCGCTGAGAAGAATGCAGCCAAGACGCTAATGATCATGGGACTTATCCTTGGCTTTATGTTTACCGGAATCACTGTGCTGGCGTATTGGTATGGGATTGTGCCAGATGAAAAGGCTACGGTTGTCTCTCAGATCGCTGAATCGACCTTTGGCCGTGGCGGATTGTACTTTTTCATTCAAGGGATTACAGCAGTGATTTTGTTCTTGGCAGCTAATACAGCATATTCAGCGTTTCCGCTGCTTGCCTTTATGTTTGCAAAAGATAAATATCTGCCACATGCATTTATGGTCCGTGGTGACCGCCTTGGCTTCTCAAACGGCATTATTTTTCTAGGAGTTATGTCTATCATACTTGTGACTGCATTCCATGGGAATACGGAAGGTTTGATTCCACTATATGCGGTAGGCGTGTTCATTCCTTTTACCTTATCCCAACTGGGGATGATGGTGCATTGGATCAAAACAAGACCCGCTGGATGGGTGAAAAGATTTGTAGTAAATACCATCGGTATGCTGACTACATTGACGATTACGCTTATATTTATCATTACTAAATTCTCGAGCGTATGGATGGCATTCATTTTCTTACCTGCTGTAATGTTCGTGTTCCACCGTATTCATAAGCACTATTTGAACACTGCGGATCAACTGCGTATATGTCCGGCTACGGATAAACCTGTAATTAAAGGAAGTACTGTAGTTGTTCCTGTTGCAGGGGTTACACGTGCTGTATTACATTCCATCAGCTATGCGAAGTCTCTAACAGATAATGTTGTTGCTGTGTATGTAGGCTTTGATGAAGAAGACATTCATAAGATGGAGCAACGGTGGGAGGAATGGAATCCAGGTGTACGCCTGATTGTACTTCGTTCCAGATATCGTAGTATCATTCGTCCGTTAGTGAAGTTTATCGATACGGTAGAGTGGAAGACCGCTGCGACGGATCACATCACGATTCTGATTCCACAGTTTATTACCAAACATTGGTGGCAAGCCGTGCTTCATAATCAGACCAGCTTTTTAATCCGCTCGTATCTAATGAATCAAAAGGACGTTGTAGTAGCGACTGTCCCGTATCATTTAAATAAATAAGTAGAAGATTAAAGATGAGGTTATATCCGGAACGTTCGGAATATAACCTCTTTTGTATTTTATATGAAGGAAATTGTTGCAAATCCACAGAATTTGAAATTTATATGTTGACACAGAGAATGAGAATCAATATCATTTAAAAGTGAAGCAGAGGTAAAGGTCACCTTTGAATATCAAAGCAGTTACATATAGGAGGGTTTTTAATGTTTTGGCTTAACAGAAAAAGATCAGGAAGCATGAAAGTGACGATGAGCGGACTAATAGTGATGACGCTAATACTTTCCGCTTGTGGTAATAATAATGCTGAAAGCTCATCAAATGCAGGAACAGCGCCTACAGCAGAATCTACAGAGGCACCTGCTGCACCTAAGACGTTAACAGATGCAATGGGTCATAAAGTAACGATTCCGGCTAATCCACAGCGCGTTCTGGGTTCATATTTGGAAGACTCTTTGGTAACTCTGGGTGTAACTCCAGTAGCTCAATGGTCAGTTACAAACGGCGTTCAGGATTATCTGGCCACTGAATTGAAGGATGTTCCTACAATTAGTTACGACCTTCCGTTAGAGGCTGTAACCAGCTTTGCTCCGGATCTTATTATCATCCCATCGGAGTCTTCTGTTCAGAACGGGATTTACGATCAGTTGAATAAGATTGCACCCACTTATGTAATTGGGGATGAACTAAATCAAGATTGGCGCAAATCGTTGCTCAAGATGGGTGAGATTTTGAACAAAACCCCTGAAGCAGAAAAAGCCATTAAAGATTATGATGTTAAAGCAGCGGCTGCGAAAGAACAGCTTGCAGGAGCTATTGGACAAGAGTCCGCGGCTATTTTATGGTTGGTGCAAAAAAACTTCTATATTGTAGACGAAACCCGCAGCAGTGGAGCTGTATTATATACAGACCTTGGCGTAACGCTGCCTAACTTAGTAACAGAGATCCCAGTAGGAACAAGAGCAACTTGGAATCCGATCTCACTAGAGAAGCTTTCTGAGCTGACCGCAGATCATATTTTCCTTGTAAATAGTGATAAGACTGAGGGTTCGGAGATCCTAGATAGTGCAATCTGGAAGGGCATCCCAGCTGTAAAAGCTGGAAATGTGCATGAAATGAGCTCAACAAGCAGCTGGCTTTACAGTGGTGCGAACGCTGGCAGAAAAATCATTGACGATGTGCTAAAAAGTCTTGTGAAATAAAAGTCGTAATTCACCATGAATGAGACTGATCATTTCGGTGGGGAAGGGCGTGCAGATCAAGTATCTCGGGATACAAAGATCTGCACCATTTTTTTATAAACCAATCCCATAGTACGGAAAAATCGATCCTGCAATTGTACAACATAAATATTTTTGCGATAATGAGAATGATTGTTGTTATCATATAAACCATTGTAACTATTGAATAAGGAGACGACTCATGGTTTCACCCTCAGATTTCGCAAATCGTATTAAAAATGAACCCAAAAAAGCTCTACATACCCGACCGGCAGCTGCCATTGGTATTCTTATTTTTGGACTTGCTGCCATTGCCTTCGGATTGGCACTTTCGGTCTCAGTGGGTGCGGCAGATATCAAGTTAGCTACGGTATGGGAAGCTATATTTCATTTCAATCCAGATTTACAAAAACATCAGGTGATTAGAGAACTGCGATTTCCACGTGCTATTGCTGGCGCCTTAGTCGGTGCTTGCTTCGCAGTAGCAGGGGCTATCATGCAGGGGATGACAAGAAACCCGCTTGCGGATTCAGGGCTGTTAGGTTTGAATGCAGGAGCAGGGGTAGCGCTGGCCATAGTATTTGCTTTTGCACCCTCACTCTCATTCACTTCACTAATGTTGTATTGCTTTATCGGTGCCGCTGTGGCCTCTTTTATCGTATTCGGAATCGGTTCGCTTTCTTTTAATGGCCTGACCCCCTTGCGATTGACATTAGCAGGTTCGGCAGTTAGTGCTTTATTGGTTGCTATTAGTCAGGGAGTAGCTATTCTTTTCAACTTATCTCAGGACATAGCCTTCTGGTTAGCTGGTGGGATGGGTGGAGCTAGCTGGACTCAGATCAAGATTATATTCCCTTGGGTGGCCGTAGCCTTAATTGCAGCGATGATGTTATCACGATCCGTCACATTGCTCAGCTTAGGAAGAGAAGTTGCGGTTGGTCTGGGGCAGCGGACAAGGTTAGTTCAATTGGCATGTATGATTGTTGTGGTTATCTTAGCTGGAAGTGCGGTTTCAACGGTTGGCCCGATTGCTTTTATAGGACTAATTATTCCACATGTTACACGTTATTTCGTTGGAGTGGACTACCGCTGGATTATCCCTTGCTCGGCAGTTCTAGGGAGCTTATTGATTATCTTTGCAGATATTGCCGCAAGAATGATAAATGCACCTTATGAGACACCGCTAGGAGCTTTAATTGCCATCATCGGCGTACCGTTCTTTATTTATTTAGCGAGTAAGCGGAAGGGGGAGCTGTAATGCCCAAATTAACCCTTACTCCAGATGAAAAAGAACGCCGCACACGCGCCTTAACGGTGTTAGTGCTCCTTGCTATACTGATCGTCGTTGTGTTTATAGTCAGTATGAATACAGGGTTTATGCGTCTATCCCCACTAGAGGTATTACATACACTCATGGGTGATGGAACACATCAGCAAAAGCTTATTTTATTTGATTTCAGATTACCCCGCATCGTAATTTCATTGTTAGTTGGAGCGGGCTTTGCAGTATCGGGCTGTATTCTACAAAGTCTCGCACGTAATGCACTCGCAGAACCGGCTACGCTGGGCATAAGTGCTGGTGCAGGTTTTGCGGTAATCATTTTTATCTCGTTTTTTCCGGCTACAACAGCAGCTCCGGTATTTGTCTTGCCTCTCCTAGCGCTTGGTGGGGCTGGCCTGACCGCAGCTTTAATCTATATTCTTGCCTACCGGAAGGCAGATGGTCTGTCTCCTACAAGGCTGATCCTTATCGGGATTGCGGTCGCTGCAGGAATCAATGCTTGCCAGCTTGTATTGGCACTTAGGCTTGATCCTAATAATTATCAATTTGTAGCTACTTGGATCGCCGGGAAAATATGGGGTGGGGATTGGAGATTCGTCCTTGCTTTGCTGCCTTGGATCGCGATTCTGTTACCGTTCGCCTTCTATAAAGCCCGGGTTCTAAATGTATTGAATCTAGGGGACCATACTTCATTAGGTCTAGGAATGCGTGTGGAGAAGGAACGTATTCTCCTTCTGGTAACAGCCGTAGCGCTTGCCGGCTCCTGCGTCGCGGTAAGTGGAGGTATTGGCTTCGTCGGCCTGATAGCACCACACCTGGCTCGCAGGCTGGTGGGACCCCGTCATCAGGTGTTATTACCTGCTAGTGCTTTGACAGGGGCGCTTCTTATGATTACCGCTGATACCATTGGTAGATGGGTATTGCAACCTGCCGAAGTTCCTACTGGCATTGTGGTTGCGATTATTGGCGCACCTTACTTTTTATATTTACTCGCCAAGTCGAAAGCGTAAATTAGTTCATACTTAGGAGCATAGCTCCATAAAACTTTTAAGGGAGTTGTAGATCATGTCAGAACGTTTGAATACAGAAGAATTAAGTATTGGGTATGCTGAGGCTACTATAGTTAAGGGATTGAACTTGTCTATCCCTACGGGGAAAATCACCGCACTAGTGGGCGCTAACGGCTCCGGTAAATCTACAATCCTCAAAACGATGGCCCGGATTATGAAGCCGAAGAGTGGCACCGTAATGCTGGACGGCAAATCGATCCATAACTTTTCAACTAAAGAGGTTGCTCGTCAGCTAGCGATTCTACCGCAGAACCCAACGGCTCCTGACGGTCTGACGGTATCTGAGCTGGTCAGCTATGGTCGTTTCCCTCATCAAAAGGGATTTGGCACGATGACCGCAGAAGATCGCAACATCATCTCCAATGCCATCTCTGTTACGGGCATGGAATCTTTTCATGATCGCCCTATTGACCGTCTCTCTGGTGGACAACGTCAACGCGCTTGGATCGCTATGGCGTTGGCTCAAGAAACAGATATTTTATTCCTTGACGAGCCTACAACGTTCCTAGATATGGCGCATCAGCTCGAAGTTCTTCAGCTTTTGCAAAAGCTGAATGAGGAAGAAGGCCGTACCATCATCATGGTCGTGCATGATTTGAATCATGCTACTCGTTATGCGCAGCATATGGTAGCGATTAAGTCCGGTACTGTGGTTAGCGAAGGCTCACCTACTGAGGTTATGACACCAGATGTATTGCGGGAAGTGTTTGGAATTGAAGCGGATATCGTTCCGGATCCACGTACGGGTGTGCCACTGTGTCTTCCTTACGAGCTTGCTGCCTATAAAGCTGTGTAATTATCATCTAAAATCATACAACGAACAGGCTCCCGTCATTGACAAGGGAGCCTGTTCGTTGTTACAGTTGTGGTTGCCTACAATTTCATAATAACTCTTTAAAATAGATCAAGGACCATCATTTATACATGGTTAAAGGAGCATGAAAACATGAATATTGACAAAATTCAAGATGATCTAGAGCAGCTAATGACTGCAGGAATAGTGAAAAGTCATGAGAATTTAAAAGATCACGTGTACACTAAAATGGGCGGCAAAGCTGATATTTTGGCTGCACCAGCTACTTATGATGAAATTCAAAAGATTGTTACATATGCAGAACAAAATGGGATAACCCTTACGGTACTTGGGAATGGCTCCAATGTGATTATCCGTGATGGAGGGGTACGTGGAATCGTTCTGCAAACAGCAGGACTTACCGAAATGGGAATTCGCGACAATCTCTTATATGCGCAATGTGGTGCCAAAATAATTGATGTTTCCAGATATGCGCGTGATAAGGAGCTTACGGGTCTTGAGTTCGCCTGTGGCATTCCAGGAACAGTTGGTGGAGCGCTCTATATGAACGCAGGTGCTTATGGCGGTGAGATCAAAGATGTCCTGCATAGTGCACTAGCTATAAATAAGAACGGGCAATTGGTAACTCTGCAAGGAGATGAGCTGCAATGGGGATACAGAAAAAGTGTATTCGCAAGCGGTGAGTATATTGTACTTGAGGCCAAATTTGCTATGACTTCCGGTGATGTTTTAACGATCAAGGCAAAAATGGATGAACTAACTTATTTACGTGAATCGAAGCAACCGCTTGAGTATCCATCCTGTGGGAGTGTATTTAAGCGGCCTCCAGGCCGTTTTGCAGGTCAGTTAATTCAAGAGAGCGGCTTACAGGGTACAAGAATCGGCGGTGCTGAGGTATCCAAGAAGCATGCGGGATTTATTGTGAATGCAGATAATGCAACAGCCAGTGATTACATCGGGCTAATCCACCATGTAAGAGCGACTGTGAAGGATAAATTCGGTGTAGAGCTGGAAACGGAAGTGGAGATCATTGGAGAAGAATAAATGATAAGCAAAAAGAGCCCGCAGATCGCTGTGGGCTCTTTTTGCTTATCATAATCATGTTCGTTTAATCTACTGAAAGGGTGTAATTAGCTCTGTCCGTAGTTATTTCTGCCTTGCGGTCGGCTAAGTCTACGATTTGAAGACCTTCAACAGCTAAATCATAAGTGGATTGTGGCAGGGATACCAGTTCACCATCGGCGTTAAGTGTGCTGCCAAAACCTCTTAATATCAGTGCACTTCCAAGATATTCATCAATTACGTCGTCTGCACTCCGGAAATCTACGGACTCTAAATTGAAATGAACTTTATCCAAATCACGAAGTTCTTTCTTTTCAATAGCGATTGTTTCATTCAAATGATTGTTAAGCCAATCCATAAGCTGCTGTATACTTTGTTCCATAAAATGCTCCCACCCTTAGCTCGAAGATTATTATGAATAAGTTACCCTTTTCTTAGGATTTGAATCCTTTTTTTTGCCACATCTTAATTAACCATATGAATAGTTTATGTGATTAAAAAGAAATCCGCGATCAAATTGCCGTGGTTTTTGAGCTTCCTAATCTCTACATACGCAGGTCTATCCACGTTAATCTGGAGTTATTTGCTGATCTATATAAGGTAACAGTAAAGAGTAGAACTTGTCAGGAGCGGGCTACCCATGGTATAGTTCAAGACGCAATATGCTTTAAGAAGAAGTCTGCGCTAAAGTTGTGCAGGAGAGGTTCGCGAACTCCCTCTATAAAAAACTAAGAATATATTAAACAGTACAAGCGGTTGCTGTCCTTTATCCGGACGTTGCTTCCGTTTCTTCTTAGTGGAGCCAAGTTTTCGAAATCTCGTTCTTCTTTCCATTACCGGCCAAGGCCGAAGGAAAAGAGAGGGGTTTTTTGTCGTGTCAGAAGGAAGATTGAAAGAGGAAATGCAGGAAGTTACTTTGCTTGGTAATCAGGGAACACAGTACAAGTTTGGTTATGATCCAGACATTCTGGAGGTGTTTGATAACAAACATCCCGGGCGTGATTATTTTGTTAAATTCAACTGCCCTGAGTTCACTAGCTTGTGTCCTGTAACGGGTCAGCCGGATTTTGCCACGCTGTATATTTCGTATATTCCTGAACAAAAAATGGTGGAATCCAAATCATTAAAGCTGTATCTGTTTAGCTTCCGCAACCATGGTGATTTTCATGAGGACTGTGTCAACATTATTATGAATGATCTGATCTCTCTGATGGATCCGCGTTACATTGAGGTATGGGGCAAGTTCACTCCGCGCGGAGGCATTTCAATTGATCCTTATTGCAACTATGGAAGACCGGGTACGAAGTATGAGGCGATGGCGGAACACCGCTTAATCAATCACGACCTCTATCCAGAAAAAGTGGACAACCGCTAAATTCCAACTTGTGATAAGGAGAGATTCATATGAACAAAAAAGCACTCGTCGTATTCAGCGGCGGACAAGATAGCACCACTTGCCTGGTTTGGGCATTGCAGCAGTATGAGGAAGTGCAGGTAGTTACCTTCAACTATAATCAACGTCATGCGGCTGAAATCGAAGTTGCAACAGAGATAGCAGCTAAGTTTAATGTAAAACAGCATATTCTTGATCTGGGGCTGCTCAATCAGCTGGCACCCAATGCACTTACCCGTCAGGATATAGATATCGTGGCTGGTGAAGGAGATGAGCTTCCAAGTACTTTCGTCGATGGACGGAATTTGTTGTTTTTATCTTTTGCCGCAATATTAGCTAAACAACTGGGGTACTCCCATATCGTCACTGGGGTTTGCCAAACGGACTTTAGCGGTTATCCGGACTGCCGTGATGTTTTTGTGAAATCATTGAATGTTACGCTGAACTTATCTATGGACTATGAGTTTGCGATCCACACTCCCCTAATGTGGCTGGATAAAAAAGAAACGTGGAAAATGGCCGATGCACTGGGGTATTTTGATTATGTTCGCGAACACACACTGACCTGTTACAACGGTATTATTGGCAGTGGCTGCGGTACTTGTCCAGCCTGTCTATTGCGTCAGCGTGGTCTTGAGCAATATGAGGCGGAGAGAATGGAGGCCGGTTCTTAATGCTTAACGAGGTTTCAGTCTGCAAAATATTTACGTTCGATGCGGCACACCAGTTAGTGGGACACAAAGGGAAATGCAGCAATCTGCACGGACATACTTATAAGCTCGAAGTAGTGCTTAAGGGCAAACCTATGGCCGCGGAAGGCCACTCGGATGAAGGCTTCGTCATTGATTTCAGCGATATCAAAATGACAGTACAACAAAGCCTTGTAGATCGTTTAGATCACGCTTTTCTTGCCATGGGAAATGAACCTGTGTTAGAGACGTTAACGAATACGGGCTCCAAAGTAGCCTTGTTGTCTTTCCGCACCACAGTAGAGAATATGTCTTCATATATTGCCTACAAGCTTAAGCAAGCAGGGTTGCCTTTGTACTCGGTAAAGCTATGGGAGACTCCAACCTCTTGGGCAGAGGTGCTGGCTGAAGATGTTCCGTATGAAGGGCCATCCTACCGTTTGTATGGAGGCTGTGACTGTGAGTAAGATTCCTGTAATTGAAATGTTCGGTCCAACTATTCAAGGCGAAGGTGCGGTAATTGGAGTGAAGACAATGTTTGCCCGCACCTATGGCTGCGATTATCGCTGCGGCTGGTGTGACTCCGCTTTTACTTGGGATGGTACGGCTAAGAATAAGGTTCGCATGATGGAAGCAGAAGAAATCATAAATGAATTATTGGCGTTAGCTGGAGATAATTTCGACTGTGTTACGATTTCAGGCGGTAATCCTGCCTTGATTGGTGAAGGAATGGGTACCTTCATCAATCTGCTTCATGAGCGTGGAATAATAGCAGCGATAGAAACTCAGGGGAGTAAATGGCAGGATTGGTTCAATGACGTGGATGTGCTGACAATTAGTCCTAAACCCCCAAGCTCAGGAATGACAACGAATTGGGAAATGCTAGATAACATCATGAGTAAGATGGAGAAACTGGGTCGTTCTACGCATAGCTTGAAGGTCGTAGTGTTTGATGATAAGGATTTTGATTATGCGAAAAACGTTCACCAGCGATATCCGAATGTGCAGCTCTTTCTGCAGCCTGGTAATGATGATGTCACGGAAGAGGGCAACATTTCTGCTCGGCTTCTGGGAAGGCTGGAGTGGTTGTTTAATAAAGTAATCGCGGATTCGGATATGAACAAGGTTCGTGTACTTCCACAGCTGCATGCATTGATCTGGCATAATAAGCGTGGCAAATAAATGATTGATGAAATCGTCCGGGTATCTGCTTACAGATACTCGGTTTTTAGTTTTAACATTTGTAACTTCTAGTAGGTAGATAGTCTGTCCCAGTTTCTGGTATGATTTTAAAAAAAGCTCTTGGAGGTTATTCATTTGGAACAATCAACAGCATTATTAATTATCGATGTTCAAGAAGCCATGTTCTCCTATGATCTAAAGCTGTACGATGAAGAGGGTGTGATGGACAGGATTGTCTCCCTTCAGCAAAAAGCTCGATTAGCAGGTACTCCTATTGTGTATATTCAACATACCGAAGATGAGGAGTACACAAAAGGTACACCCACTTGGCAGATCAGTCACCGCATCACACCGCAGGAAGGCGAAGTTATCGTTGAGAAGCCTACTTGGGATGCTTTTCACCGAACGGAACTGCAAGATGAACTCCAAAAGCTCGGGATCACGGATCTGGTGATCTGTGGGATGCAAAGTGAATTCTGTCTGGATACGACAATAAGACGCGCATACAGCATGGGATATAAAAGTGTACTGGTCTCAGACGCTCATAGCACCTTTGATAATGGGGTTCTGAGTAGTAGGGAGATCGTTAAGCATCATAATGCGATAATTGGAGGTAGATTCGCCCAGTTACGAGCTGAAAGCGAGGTTCAGTTCTAGATGAATACACCCCAGGCTGCCATGAAGCCTATTCAGCGTTCTCGCCTTAGATTGTTTGCTGGCAAACGATATTTTATTTGGAAAAGATATTTGAAATGGTGCACTGGACGAAGCAAAATAGCGAAGCAGCGTACGGATGAAACTTTAACTTATGCAGCTATGACTCATGCTACCCCGTTATTAAGAAGTCTTCGGAATGTAGATATGGTGCTTCAATACAATAAAATAACTAACTTACGGCTGGCAATTGCGAAGCTGGATGGACTTGTTGTGCAGCCGGGGGAGACTTTTTCCTACTGGAGAAGTATTGGTAAGCCCACTAAGCGAAAAGGGTATCTGCAGGGTATGGTGCTGCATTATGGTGGTTTTCATTCCGGGGTTGGAGGAGGCTTATGCCAGTTGTCTAATCTGATCTATTGGATGGCACTGCATACGCCACTTACCGTTATGGAACGGCATCGTCACAGTTATGATGTATTTCCAGATGAACAACGTACACAACCTTTTGGAAGCGGGGCGACCTGTTCTTATAACTATTTGGATCTTCAATTAAAAAATAACACCGCTCAAACGTATCAACTAAAGCTCTGGCTGGACGATAGCCATTTACACGGGGAGTGGAGATGCAATGAGCAGGCGTTTTATGATTATGAAGTATACGAAAGTGATCATAGGATTAGTCTAGAGCCTTGGGGCGGATATATACGCAGTAACAAGATCAGTCGAAAAGTATATACACGCTCTGGAGATCTAATTGGAGATGAAGCTGTAACTGATAATTACGCACTAATGATGTATTCTCCGCTTCTTCATGGATAAGAGGGTAGGGCTTAGGGATATAACATAGAAAGGCATGAAAATTATATCTCTAGACCATCTCCAAAGGAGCGGATTAACAGCATGAAAGCACTAACCTACCAAGGGAAGAAAAAAGTGAAAGTTAAAGAAGTAGCTGATCCGACGCTTGAGAAAAAAGATGACATCCTTGTTCGGATTACCACTACGGCGATTTGTGGCTCGGATCTGCACATTTATAACGGGGAAATACCAGGTATGCATGATGATTATGTTATTGGTCATGAGCCGATGGGGATTGTTGAGGAAGTGGGTCCTGACGTAACTAAAGTCAAAAAAGGTGACCGAGTCATCATCCCCTTTAATGTCGCCTGTGGGCAGTGTTTTTTCTGCCAGCATGAGATGGAGAGCCAATGCGACAATGCTAATGACGCCAAGGACACAGGCGGTTATCTTGGTTATTCCGATACTTATGGGGGCTTTGCAGGCGGACAAGCTGAATTGCTGCGGGTTCCTTATGGTAATTTCGGCCCTTTTGTCGTTCCTGAGGATGCAGAAATGGAAGATGAGAAAATTCTTTTCATATCTGATATTGTGCCTACTGCTTGGTGGGGAGTAGAAAGCGGCGGAGTGAAGCCAGGGGATACAGTCATTGTTCTCGGCTGCGGTCCTGTTGGACTGCTTACTCAGAAGTTTGCCTGGATCAAAGGTGCCTCAAGAGTCATTGCGGTTGATCATATTGGCTATCGTCTGCAGCATGCGAAGCTGACCAATAATGTTGAAGTTTATAATTTCGAAGAGATCAAGGATATTGAAGCTCATTTGAAGGAGATAACACATGGGGGCGCAGATGTAGTTATTGACTGTGTAGGTTTAGATGCCAAAATATCTGCTTTGGAGAAAGTGGAAACCACTCTGAAGCTACAGGGAGGCTCACTCAGTGCATTTAGAATGGCCTCGGATATCGTACGTAAATTCGGAACTATTCAGCTTGTGGGAGTTTATGGGCTTAATTACAATATGTTCCCTTTGGGTCATCTATTTGAACGCAACATTACTTTAAAAATGGGACAAGCGCCGGTGATTCACTATATGCCGTTGCTGTATAAGATGATTAAAGAAAATAAATTTGATCCTACAGATATCATTACGCATCGCCTGCCAATTAGTAAAGCGGAGCATGGCTATGACGTTTTTAGTGAGAAAAAAGAGGATTGCATCAAGGTTGTTCTGAAGCCGTAGCCTTTTAAGAAGCATGAGCTTTCGTCAGAAATGACATTGCTTGTGCTTTTTTTAGTGAAATCTTATGAAAATAGATGCATTTTTTCACGGTCTGCGTTAAATTAACATAAGTGACTTAAGATATTGAAAGGACGCGTAACATGTGAAACTTAAAAAACCGCCACTTCCGATTCCACTATTAATGTTGATAGGGATTGTGGCCATCTCTTTTTCCGCCATTTTTATTAAATGGTCTGATGCACCTGCATCTATACAAGGCATGTACAGATTATTATTTACCTCACTGCTGATGCTGCCTTTTGCAAGACCCTATAGTGGAGCTGCTTTTGCTCTTCGTAAAAAAGACTGGCTAATGCTCATCCTCTCAGGCGCAATGCTTGCGCTGCACTTTTTGCTATGGATGGGATCATTAAAGTATACTTCGGTAGCTAGTTCAACAATGATCATGGCGCTGGAGCCTGTATTCATTATGCTGGGTGTTTATTTTTTGTATAAGGAAAAGACAGCTCTGTCCGCTATTCTAGGGCTTGGCATTGCGATTGGCGGTGTCGTGTTTATCGGCTGGGGTGATATTGGAATCTCTGCAGATAATCTAAAAGGTGATCTATTATCGGTCGGAGGCACTGTCGCGGTAGCTGTACATATGCTGATCGGTCAAAAGCTAGTGGTGCGTATGCCCTCTTACTTATATAGCTTGATTGTCTTCTTATCAGCCGCTGGCGTGTTTGCCGTATACAATCTGTTCATGGGGATTTCCTTTTTTAATTATCCGGACAAGGAATGGGGAATCTTTGTATTGTTAGCAGTGGTGCCAACGGTGTTTGGCCATATTTTGTTTAATTGGTTACTACAATATGTATCCGCGACTACGGTTTCAATGAACATTTTAGGAGAACCAGTGGGTGCCAGTATCTTAGCGTATTTACTCTTGGGTGAGCAGCTAACAACCTTACAATGGGCAGGTGGGCTGCTCGTTATGATTGGCCTCGCAGTATATTTGTACGCGGGAAGAAGGAAAACTATCCGGATGGCTGATGCCATTCAGAATGCTTCATAACAGATATTTTACACATAAAGGGGTAGCAATGGATGGAAGAGCAGAATCAATATTCAAATAATCAGGCAGAAAAAAACGCTGTGCCAACAAGCGAAGAGCTTTGGAACGAAGATACTTATACCGCTTGGGTAACTCGGTTTGGTACACCGTCAGAAGCAGCTGCAAAATTAATAAAGGAACCAAGTGCAAAGCTTCACCCGCTCCTTTCTTTTTTTGGAGAGGTGAAGGGGAAGAAAATGATGAATTTAATGGGCTCAAACGGGATGAAGGCCGTGGCACTCTCATTACTAGGTGCGGAAGTAACAGTTGCTGACTTCTCGGAAGCCAATGCGCGATATGCGGCTGATCTTGCCCAAGAAGCAGGGGTACCACTAACCTATATCGTCTCAGATATTCTTAAGCTGCCAGAAGACGTCCTTGATGGTTCATATGACATCGTCTTTGCAGAGTTAGGCATTGTTCATTACTTTACCAACCTTACACTATTCATGGAAACAGCTCGCCGATTGCTATCTCCTGGAGGCGTATTTGTACTCCGCGATTTTCATCCGGTAACGACCAAGCTTATTTCCTCGAAGGGATCTACTGCGAAGGTACGCAAACACAAAGTAAACGGAGATTATTTTGACTCATCATTGGAAGAGAAGAAGGTATCCTATTCCAAGTATTTGCCTTCCACAGGTAAACCAGCAGGTGAACAAGAGCATAGTGTTGTGTATTGGCGCCGCTGGACACTCGGAGAAATTGTAACCGCAGCAGCTAATAGCGGACTAGTGATCCGCCAATTAGTAGAAGAACCTAATCTATCTTCCGACGTGTATGATAAGGGAATTCCTAAGACCTTCACATTGGTGGCTGGAAATGGCGCAAGCCTTTAGGAGGGTTCGCTGACATGTGATTTTTAGGGTATAACATTTGTGCTGAACTGAGGTGCTCTCGGTTCAGCTTTTTTTGTATGTAAAACATAAAATTTTAAACTTTTTTACGGAGATTATTCCATTACAATGGCAACTTATAGGGAATACAATGATTTTACATTCCGGATTGAAAGCGATTACTTTAAGGGTTAAGGCATTCTCAAAGAATTTGAGGTGGATATCAAAATGAACGAAGTGTTGCTTCGTATGGAGGGAATCAACAAGTTTTTCCCAGGTGTTCATGCTTTGAATGAATGTCAATTTGAGCTGAAGCGTGGGGAAGTTCATGCGTTAGTAGGAGAAAATGGCGCTGGCAAGTCTACCCTTATGAAGATTGCGACAGGTGTCTATTCCAAGGATGCTGGTCAAATGTGGTACAAGGGAAATGAAGTGGAGATTGTTAATACCCGTGAAGCACAGGAGCTTGGAATTAGTATCATCCATCAGGAATTGAATTTAATGCCTCATCTTACGGTCGCCCAGAACATTTACATTGGACGAGAGCCGCGAAAAGGTCTGAAATGGTTCGTTGATGATGTGGAGATGAACCGAAAAGTTCAGGTACTGTTTGATCAAATGAATCTGAAGCTGGATCCCAGAGTTTTGGTATCAGACCTGACCGTTGCTAATCAGCAAATGGTTGAAATCGCTAAAGCCTTGTCTTTCCAAGCCGAGGTATTGATCATGGATGAACCAACCGCCGCGTTAACAGATACAGAAATTAACGAGTTATTTCGAATGATTGAGCAGCTACGAGATAAAGGTGTGGGAATTATTTATATCTCTCACCGCATGGATGAATTGAAGCGAATTACAGACCGCATTACAGTTATGCGTGATGGTTGTTATGTAGATACCGTTCGTACCGATTCAATAACGATTGATCAGATCATCAGCATGATGGTTGGACGTGAATTATATCAAACGTCGAAACCAACGATTGCAAAACAGACTCAGCAAGTTGTCTTAGAAGTTCGGAAGCTTTCTAGAGGGCATGCGTTCAAGGATATTAGCTTTCATCTGTATAAAGGTGAGATTTTGGGCTTCGCTGGTTTAATGGGAGCTGGACGTACCGAGGTTTTACGTGCCGTATTTGGTGCGGATCCCATCGATGAGGGTGAAATTATGCTCCATGGAAAATCGGTTCGGATACGTCAGCCACATCAAGCGGTACAGCATGGTATTGGGTATTTGTCCGAAGACCGCAAACGTTTCGGATTGCTTGTGGATATGGATATCAGCATGAATAATGCGATTGCCTCCTTTTATAAATTCCGTAATTCATTTGGCTGGATGAAGGAGCGGGAGATGCGAAGCTCAGCGGAGCAGCATGTTGAAGCGCTAGCCACCAAAACTCCAAGTGTAGGTCAAAAGGTTAAGTTTCTGTCCGGAGGTAATCAACAGAAAGTGGTCATCGGCAAGTGGTTGACTAGAGACTGTGATGTACTCATCTTCGATGAGCCCACACGAGGTATTGATGTAGGCGCGAAAAGTGAAATTTATAAGCTGCTGGATCAGCTTGCGAGCGAAGGGAAGGCGATCATTATCATTTCTTCAGATCTTCCTGAGATTCTAAGAATGAGCCACCGGATTATCATTATGTGTGAAGGGCGTATAACAGGAGAACTCCCCGCAGAAGAAGCATCGCAGGAGGCGATTATGAAATATGCGACGAAACGTTCATAACTGTTCAAGAGTTAACCGGAGGTGTCAGGACTATGAAGATCGCGGATAAAGAGATTAGTCAGCCAGCGGGTATGAAGCAATCGGGAGGGCAATCCGGATTCAAACAAAAAATATTGGCATTTGCCAGTCTGATCATATTGGTCATCGTATTTTCTTTATCCTCCAGCAACTTTTTTCAATTCTCAAATCTTGTCGGAATTCTAGTTTCTACAGCTGTAATCGGAGTATTAGCGCTTGGAGCTACCTTTGTTATTATTACGGGCGGCATCGACCTTGCTCTCGGTACTGTAATGACATTCTCATCTGTTATGGTTGGAGTCATTATTACATTCTGGGGTCTGCCCGTCCCGTTAGGCATTGTAGGTGGGATTCTGGCTGGAGCACTGTGTGGCTTTGTCAGCGGTTTGATGGTGGCGAAGATGAACATTCCACCCTTCATCGCCACTCTGGCGATTATGATGGTCACCAAAGGCTTGTCGCTTGTCATCACCGGAGCCAAACCTATTTATTTCAACGATGATCCGATCTTCGCCAAGATCGCCATGGGTAAAATGATCCCCGGTATACCCAACACCATCGTTATCTTCTTATTACTCGGTATGATCGCAAGCATAATCTTGTCTAAGACGATTATTGGGCGTTACAACTTCGCGCTTGGCAGTAATGAAGAAGCTACTCGCTTATCAGGTGTGAACACAGTCAAATGGAAGATTATTATCTATTCCATTACAGGGATTTTTAGTGGAATCGCAGGTATTCTGATGGCATCACGTTTGAATTCAGCTCAGCCATCACTGGGCACTGGCTATGAACTAGAGGCTATTGCGGCAGTGGTCATTGGCGGAACTTCCTTAAGTGGAGGTGTAGGTTCTATTCTAGGCACGATTATTGGCGCACTGATTATGAGTGTGCTGACGAATGGCTTACAGATTATGTCCGTGGCTCAGGAATGGCGGACGGTCATTGTCGGTGTTGTAATCATCATTGCGGTTTACGCTGATATTCTACGCCGCCGTAAGCAATAAACTTGGTATGATCTCCATCCGGAGTGATATACAAAGCAAATGACGAGGGGGAAGATTCAAATGAAACTGCGTCGTAGAGGGTTTATCATGCTTGCCTGTCTATTATTAGTCACTACATTGCTGAGTGCATGTAACAACAATGATAGTAACAAGAGTGCATCCGGTTCAGACAAACCATACATTCCAGTCATATCAAAAGGGTTCCAGCATCAATTCTGGCAAGCGGTGAAGCAAGGAGCGGAGAAAGCTGCTAAGGAATTTGATGTTGAGATTACCTTCGAAGGTCCAGAAAATGAGAGTCAGGTGGATAAACAAATTGAGATGCTGCAAACCGCTCTCGACAAGAAGCCAGCAGCAATTGCGCTAGCCGCACTGGACAGCAAAGCTGCGATTCCTTATCTAGAAAAGGCAAAGGAAAATAAGATTCCGGTCATCGGCTTTGACTCTGGTGTAGACAGTGATATCCCTGTAGCAACAGCAGCGACTAACAATAAAGCAGCAGCTGCTTTGGCCGCAGATAAAATGGCTGAACTGATTGGCAAGAAAGGTAAAGTGGGTCTTGTCATACATGACCAAACGAGCAGCACAGGGCAACAGCGTCGCGATGGCTTCTTGGAACAAATGAAAGCAAAATATCCGGATATTCAAGTGTTAGAGCCGCAATATGGGGGTGGAGATCAGTTAAAGTCCACAGACCTTGCGAAAGCGATGATGCAGGCAAATCCGGATCTGAAAGGAATCTATGGCTCTAATGAAGGCTCTGCTGTAGGTGTGGCTAATGCAGTTAATGAATTGCAAATGAATGGTAAGATCGTAGTCGTCGGCTTTGACTCTGGCAAGCAGTTGATGGATGCTATCCGCAGTGGTGTTGTGGCTGGTGCTGTTACACAAGACCCCATTGGTATTGGCTATCAAGCTGTGAAGGCAGCTGTGCAAGCGATTAAAGGGGAAGCGGTTGAAAAGAACATCGACACGGGGTTCCACTGGTATGATAAAAACAATATGGATTCCGATGAGATCAAACCTCTACTATACGAATAGAGTTTAATAATAGAGGTTGCCTCCCGCAGGCGGCCTCTATTATGCTTATGCTGATAAGTTCAAAGTTGTGGAGGTGTTGGATGTATAAGATAATTCTGGTTGATGATGAAGATGAGGTTCGTGAAGGGATCAAACAAAAGATCTCATGGAGTAAATATGGGTTTGAGCTGGTTGGTGATTTTGATAATGGCAGAGATGCACTGGAAGCAATCGAGCAGCATCGTCCTGACGTAATTATTACTGATATTTGTATGCCTTTTATGGATGGACTGGGATTGGCCAGAGCTGTGATGGATAGGTACCGGGATATGAAGGTCATTATCGTCACTGGATATGAAGACTTCGAATATGCGAAGCAGGCCATAACACTGAAGGTGACTGAGTACTTATTAAAACCGATTAATGCACGTGAGTTTGCTGAATTTCTAAGTAAGATGAAGCAGGATTTAGATGAAGAGCATCTACAAAAAGCGAATTTAGTTAAGCTTCGTATGCAACTTAATCAGAGTCTTCCATTGCTGCGGGAACGATTCTTGGAGCAGCTGGTAACTACTCGAATGAAAAGCGAAGAAATCGAGAATAAATTGAGTTATTTTCATATTCCGTTGCAGGGTCAAGTGTACCTTGCGCTCGTTATAGATATAGAACTGGAGAAACGAAGCCAGGACCTAGCTTTTGATGCAGAGCTACTGCGTTTCGGCGCCTTTAACATTGTTCAAGAGCAGCTGGAGAAAGAGCAAGACGGAGTGGTATTCCAGACGAGAGATGGAAAAATCGCTGCGATAAGATCCGGCAATTCAGAGACGTTAGAAGTAGCAACGCAGCTTCTTGCAGAGCAAGTCCAGAGTAGCTTAAATAAATATTTGAAGCTGTCATCCACCATAGGCATCGGTAGAAAATATAATACTTTGCAACAAATTCCACTATCCTTCCAAGAAGCGGTCTCCTCCATAGAATATCGTTACCTTTTAGGCATAGATAAAGTTATCTCCATACAGGATCTTGAGTTTGGCAAGGGATTGGATCAGGCGCATTTCACCTCATGGGAAAAGCAATTCATATCCGCTTTAAAGACAGGTAAAGCTTCTGCTGTATCGGAAATTCTGTTGAAGTGGTTTCAGGAGCTTAAAAGTAATACCTCCTCTATAGAAGGCTGCCGTAGCAGCATCTATCAGCTGCTGGTTTCTTTGATGAATTATGTGGTCGACATCGGCTTCCCAAATACAGTAGTTGTTTCGCATAATATGTTTGCAGAGGTTGCTACGCTTAAGACGTTAGATGAAGCAAGGCATTATCTGGAGAGGACTTGCCATGCGCTGATACTTAAACTATCGGAACAGAGAACAACGGTTCGGACTTCTCAGATGCAAGCCGCAGAAGCTTATATTCGCGAGAATTATTGTAATGACAGCTTTTCACTCAATGAGCTGTGCAGCCATATTTTTATGAGCATCAGTTATTTCAGTGCAACTTTTAAACAGCATACCGGTGAAACATTTATAGAGTATCTGACTCGACTCCGTTTGGAAAAAGCAAAAGAACTCCTTACGGTCACACAGTTGAAGACATATGATATCGCTGCCAGAGTTGGTTATGCTGATCCACAGTATTTTAGTGTTATTTTCAAACGTAATGTAGGAAGCACACCGAAGGAATATCGACACCGGCAGAAGGAGAATCTCTCTCTATGAGATCACAGCGCTTTTTCCGCAGCCGAAGTATTCATACTAATATTGCAATCTCCTTTTCACTTCTTATCCTCTGCACAACTATTGTCCTGAGTTATACTTCCTATCGCCTGTCCTCAGCCGCGGTCAAGGGCAATTCTGTAGCCTATACTTCACAATTAATAGAACAAGTAAAACTAAATATCGAGAATTACATTGGTAATATGGAGAGCATAGCTGCTCTGGTGTTAACTAGCAGTGATCTAGAGAAATATATAAAAGGCTCGAAATTAGATGAAGAAGAGGCGCTTAAGAATAAACTGCTTGCCAGTCATTATCTCCGGTCAGTCGTTCAGTCCCGCTCGGATATTTCCTCTATATTATATGCAGGCTCAGATGGCATGACCGTTTCGGATCGACAGCATGCTGTTTTGAAACCGCTTCCTGAACTAATAGCTCAAGATTGGTATCAAAAAGCTATGAATCAATTAGACGTTGCAGTTTCTTCCTCTCATGTGCAGCACATCTTTCAAGATGAATACCGGTGGGTAGTCTCGATCAGCCGAAAACTCTCGAATGCGAATGCTATGACGGAAGCGGATCAACAAGGTGTACTGCTCGTAGATCTCAATTACAGTGTAATTAATAATCTATGTAAACAAATCGAACTGGGAAAACGAGGTTATGTTTTTATCGTCGATCCCGCAGGTAGCCTTGTCTATCATCCACAACAGCAGTTGATCTACTCCCAGCTCAAGTTCGAACAATTAGAGACGGTCCTTGGGATCAAAAGTGGATCTGTTACGGTTAATACGGGGAATGATCAGAAACTGTACACTGTGGACACTACCAGCTTTGGCTGGAAAATAGTTGGAGTCACTTATCCGGATGATTTGGTCGCGAACAAGCAACGTATGCAAGGAACCGCCGCCTTATGGGGAGCAATTAGCTTGATTTTTGCTATGGCTATATCGATATTTCTCTCTTACGCACTGACCAAACCGCTGAAGAATTTGGAGCTGAATATGAAAAAAGCGGAACGTGGAGAGTTCGACATACGCGTGGAGATTGAGAGCACGAATGAAATCGGCAAGCTTGCTCGTACGTTTAATCTCATGATGATGAAGATTAAAGAGTTAATGGGACAGATCGTTCTGGAGCAAGAGATGAAACGTGTGAGTGAACTGAAGGCACTGCAAGCGCAGATTAAACCTCACTTTTTGTACAATACACTTGATTCGATTATTTGGATGGCAGAGACAGGAAAGATGGAGGAAGTGGTTGAGATGACTTCATCTCTATCCAAGCTGCTTCGTTCAACAATTGGTGAGGGTGAGGAATTGATTCCGCTGGCCAAAGAATTAGAGCATATTCGGCACTATTTAACGATTCAGAACATGCGTTATCGTAATAAATTCACTTATTCCATAGAGGTACAAGAAGATATCCTAACCTGCAGCATTTTAAAAATGGTACTTCAGCCTTTGGTTGAAAATGCGATCTATCACGGCATAAAACATAATCCTGAGCAAGGGCACATTCTGATCCGAGCAAGACAAGAACAGAACGATATTATCGTACAGGTCATTGATGACGGTATTGGGATGGATGAAGAGCAAATGGGTAAGGTACTGCTGCAAAAATCAGATTTCAAGACTGGCAGCGGTGTAGGTGTCGCGAATGTGAACCATCGTATCCAGCTGTATTTCGGTGTGAAATACGGTTTGTCTTTTGCAAGCGAGATGGAGGAAGGAACGACGGCCACTTTACGAATACCTGTGATTTATGAGGAGGAGAGTCAATGAGCGCTTTACGGTCAAAAATTGGCCTGTATACTCTGCTACTGCTCTTCATTGTTACTTTGGGTTCATTAGCCTATCGTATGTTTACAAATGAGCTTGACGCAAAGGTTAGGACCATTATTTATGTGCCCAAGACTATCGATAGCAGTATTGAATTCTGGGAAGTGATGAAACAAGGTGTGGCAACTGCGGCTAAGGAGTTCGGCGCAGAGGTTCGCACGATTGGAACGGATACAGAGCTTGATGTAGATCAACAGATAGAACTGCTGGAGCAAGCAATTAAGGAAAAGCCTGACGCCATTATTTTATCTGCTACAGATTATTATCGCCTCATTCCAATCGCGGAACAGATCAAATCAGCTGGCATTACACTTATTACTGTAGATTCGGGCTTGAGCGGTGGTGTATCAGAGAGTTTTATTGCTACAGATAATTATGAAGCAGGACGTAAGGCAGGGCAGGAGTTAAGAAAATATATCGATCCGGAGGATAAAGTCGCTATCGTTAACTTTGTACAAGGCTCTGCCACCGCAATTGAGAGGGAAAGAGGGGCTCGTGATGCCCTTTTAGAGAATGGAGTTCATGATGTGCAGCCTACATTATTCAGTGATGGTTCCGTGCGAAAAGCGTACCAGTTAACTGTTGATTTACTAAAGGACGAGCCAAATCTAAAAGGGATAATAGGTCTTAATGAACCTTCTACACTAGGTGCTGGGCAGGCGATTATGGATATGGGATTTCAAGACAAAGTGAAATTATTTGGGTTCGACAATTCTAGCAATGAGGTGAAGCTCCTCGAAAAAGGGATCTTGCTTGGCACGGTTATGCAGAAGCCTTTTAATATGGGGTACTTAGCTGTGAAGACGGCGATTGAAGCTGTTGAGGGTGAGAAAGTGGAACGGATAATAGATACAGGCTCCGTGATCATCACGAAGGAGAATATGTATTTAAGTGAAAATGAGAAATTAATGTTTCCTTTTATAGAATAAATGAACAAGGTAGCTTCTAAAACCGTTTGCGGCTTTAGAAGCTACCTTGCTTTTTTAAAGATTAAGAGTCGTTACTATATCAACAAAGGATTGCTGCAACGGCGTTAAAATATGATCTTTACGCCAGCCGAGCACAAACCCGCCGCTTTCAGGCAGAATCCCTGGCAGGTTAGCATAGCTAAGCTTGCCTAGCTCAATCTCAGCTTTAACCGCCGCTTTAGAACATATACCAACACAATCACTCCCGCTAACTAACTGCTTAATCACTTCTGGAGAATTCAACTCGGATCGGTTCCATAAACGGATTTGATTGAATTGTGCCCATTGATCGGCATACCCTCGTAAACAAGATCCTTGCTCATGCTGAATCCACGGCTCATTGGCAATTTGTTCAGGTGTTAATTTCTCTAGGCCTTCAAATGGATGACCAGGTGCAAAAATTAGGACAGGTTCATCACGGACAATAAGCTGAAAATCAAAAGATTCGTCCTGCCAATCCGCAGTATGTAAAATGGCCATCTGAATATCCCGACTACGGAGACGCTCACGTAACAAAGCATCGCTTTGAACAGTCAAAGAGTTATTAATCCCCGGATAGAGTTTCATGAATTGGATTAACACATTAGGTAAAATATAAGTTGCAGGAATAAAACTGGCTTCCAGCTCTAATATTCCTTTTGAGGGGGAAGAAAATTGTTTAACTGTGCGCTCAGCTTCTGCTGTGAGAGAGACGATTTTGAGGGCGTATTGATAAAGGGCTCGTCCAGCATCCGTAAGCAGCACTCTTCCGCTTCGGTAAAGAAATAGAGGGGTTCCGAGCTCAGCCTCCAGATTCTTCATATGAAAAGAAACAGTTGGCTGTTTAAGGCCTAATTCTGCGGCTACATCGGTTACTTTTTTATATTTTTCAATTAGAACTACGATGTTCAATTTCATAATATTCATGACTTTCCTCCACATAATACTAAGTTGGATTATAAATTATATCTCCATTATAGATTATATCTATACAGATATACACTTTATATTGGTATTTTTTTCGTTCGCTTTACAAAGATAAGAAGTTTCTCTAACGAACGAGCTCTAGAATAAGAAGAGTCAGAGGGGCCAAGAAGTCCCGGACAACATATAACATATGCGTTTGATGAACTTTTACAGTAACCATGCATATGGGGGCCAAGCTCCACAACACCATGTTAAAGCTTTCGAAGCCAGTTTGGTATGAACTGATCAGGGAGCCATGCTAACAAACCATTTAGGAGGAGACAAAACAATGCAATTCAAAAAATCATGGATCATGACTTTGGCTTTAACAAGCGTACTGGCACTATCGGCTTGCGGTAACGGCGGGGCTAACAACACAGGAGGAAACGCTGCAGCAACTAACGAAGGAAGCGGCGGCGCTGAAATAAGTGGTTCGATTCTGGCTTCAGGTTCAACAGCATTACAACCCTTGGTTGAGCTGGTAGCAGAGAATTTCATGGATAAAAACACTGGCGTGGACATTCAAGTTCAAGGCGGTGGCAGTGGTACTGGTCTTACTCAAGTAGCTGAGAAACAAGTAGATATCGGAAACTCTGACGTATTCGCAGAAGAAAAATTAAAAGATGCAGATGCGGAAAAAGCAGCAGCACTCGTAGATCATCAAGTAGCAGTAGTAGCGATCGCAGCAGTATCTCATCCTGATGCTGGTGTGGATAGCTTGACTAAACAACAACTGGTGGACATTTTCACTGGTAAAATCACTAACTGGTCTGAAGTCGGCGGAGCGGATCAAAAAATCCAAATCATCAACCGTCCAGGCAGCTCCGGTACTCGTGCAACCTTTGAAAGCTTTGCACTTGGAACCAAAACAGAAGATATCCCAGGTTCGATTCAAGAAGATTCCTCCGGTACGGTTAAGAAAATGATCGGTGAAACTCCAGGGGCAATCGGATACCTTGCTCTTTCTTACCTGGATGATTCCATTAAAACACTTAGTCTTGACGGTGTAGAAGCATCTGTTGACAATGTTGTTTCTGGTAAATACCCAGTATGGGCTTACGAGCATATGTACACAAATGGTGAACCTAATGCAACAGTAAAAGCATTCCTGGACTTTTTCTTAACTGACGAAGTGCAAACAGGTGAAGTTGTTGAACTTGGATACATCCCAGCTGTTAAAATGCAAGTTGTTCGCGACGTTGCAGGAACTGTTACCGCTAAGTAATTTAATTCTAGGCAATGTTATTGATTAGAATCTCAAGTGATTAGAGGCGGATACATCTGCCTCTCTTTTCACTTTAGAAAGAGGGAGCAATTGAGGGTGAAACTAAAGAACTCACGATTCGAAAAACATCATATTGAAGATTTTGTTGGACGTACTTATATGTCCTTCTGTGTATTACTGTTGATAACAATCATTGTATCGATGGTATATTTTGTAGCGTCTAAAGGAATTTCAACCTTCACAAGTGGCAATGCTACAGTTTCTGAATTTCTCTTCGGTACAAAGTGGTCGCCTGAAGCGGATACGCCTTCCTTCGGAGCTTTTCCATTTATCTCGGGTTCCTTCCTGGTTACTTTGCTTGCCGCATTGATTGCTAGTCCACTTAGCTTATGCGCTGCGTTATTTATGACTGAGATTGTTCCAGGGTGGGGCAAAAAATTACTTCAACCTGTTATTGAGCTTTTGGCAGGGATTCCTTCGGTAGTATATGGTTTCATCGGATTAAGTGTAATTGTACCGTTTCTACGCAACAACCTGCCGGGCCAAGGCATCGGGGTAGCTGCAGGCGCGCTTGTGCTCTCGGTAATGATTCTTCCGACGATTACAAGCGTGGCTGCAGACGCGCTGGCTTCATTGCCGCAAAACTTAAAAGAATCTTCCTATGCGCTTGGTGCCACCCGGTGGCAGACGATTTCGCGGGTGATTATTCCAACAACCTTTCCTGCCATAATGACAGGGATTGTATTGGGAATGGCTCGTGCTTTCGGTGAAGCGCTCGCTGTACAAATGGTTATCGGGAACGCGCCATTCGTACCAAAATCACTCTTTGAGTCAGCTTCTACCTTGACCAGTGTGATCACACTCGGTATGGGGAACACGACCATGGGCTCACCTCACAATAATGCACTGTGGAGTATGGCACTGGTTCTCATGCTGATGACTTTCGTATTTGTCTTCTTTGTGAGAATGCTTGAAAGGAGAAATAAAATTTGAAGCCGAGAACCGTAAATAAAATTGCCACCAGTCTTATTGTATTTTTCGCGATGCTCATCGTTGCCATTCTACTTGGACTTTTGGGATATATCCTCTTTAGAGGCTTAAGCCATATCAGTTGGGATTTTCTTTTCTCCGCACCGCAAAAAATTCGAGCAGGTGGAGGGATCGGACCGCAGCTATTTAACTCCTTATTCCTGTTAGTACTGACACTTATTATTACAGTTCCGCTTGGACTGGGTGCCGGTATTTATATGGCGGAATATGCTCGTCCCGGTAAGATTACCGGCTTTATTCGCTTGATTGTTGAAGTGTTGTCATCTTTCCCTTCCATCGTAGTCGGCTTGTTTGGTCTATTGCTGATTGTTAACTATTTCAATCTGGGCTTCTCCTTAATCTCCGGTGCGCTGGCATTGACGGTCTTTAATCTACCGCTGATGGTGCGGATTACAGAGCAAGCTTTCCGTAGTGTTCCAAAACAACAAAAAGAGGCTGGTTTTGCACTAGGATTGTCCAAGTGGAAAATTGTTACCTCGGTGTTGTTTCCGGTAGCATTACCTACAATTATTACAGGTACTATCTTGTCCGCTGGCCGTGTCTTTGGGGAAGCAGCTGCGTTGATGTTCACAGCAGGGATGAGTAGTCCAAGATTGGATTTCACCAACTGGAATCCACTTAGTGCGAATTCACCACTGAATCCCTTCCGTCCAGCGGAAACGCTGGCTGTCCACATTTGGAAGGTCAACAGTGAAGGTCTAGCTCCAGACGCTGCACAAATTGCTGCGGGAGCTTCGGCGGTGCTTGTAATTATGGTGTTAATCTTCAATCTGGCAGCACGTTATTTCGGAAGATTTATTTATCGTAAGCTTACAGCTTCAAAAAGAATGAACTAATCATACAAATTAAAGTAGAGATGTAGGAGGAGTAATCGATGGGAACGTCGGCAACAGCAGTGCGTGAATCTTTTCAAACCGAAGACCTGAGTATTTTTTACGGAACATATGAGGCAGTAAAGGGGATAAGCCTTCCATTTGCTGAAAATACGGTTACTGCACTGATCGGCCCCTCCGGCTGCGGTAAATCAACTTTTCTTCGTTCTTTGAACCGGATGAATGACGAAATTTCTGGCTCAAAAACAAAAGGAAGCATCTGGATTGATGGAGTGGATATTAATGCTCCGGGTACGGATGTGATTAAGCTGCGTCAGAAGATCGGGATGGTATGGCAAAAGCCAAATCCGTTCTATAAATCGATTTACGATAACATCGCTTTTGGACCTAAGTATCATGGCATTAAAGGTAAAAAGGCTCTTGATGAGATTGTTGAGAGCAGTCTTCGCAAAGCAGCATTGTGGGATGAGGTAAAGGATCGTTTAAAAGATTCAGCGCTTGCACTTTCCGGTGGACAACAGCAGCGTCTTTGTATTGCTAGAGCGTTGTCGGTTAACCCGCAAATTCTGCTCTTGGACGAACCAGCATCAGCTCTAGACCCGGTCTCCACAGGTAAAGTAGAGGAGCTAATCAAGGAGTTAAAAGAAGAGCTTCGCATCGTTATTGTGACACATAATATGCAGCAGGCAGCTCGGATCTCTGATTATACCGCATACTTTTATCTAGGCTCCCTTGTCGAATATGATAAGACGGATAAAGTCTTTACTAATCCAGAGAATCAAATGACGCAAGAATATATCATGGGCCGATTCGGCTGAAGCTGTGAACATCGTTCCTTCAGGAACGGTGTTTTTTTTGTGAATTCAAAAGTTAATATGCAGAGAAACAATAACATCCGAAAGTTTCTGCGAAGTATATCGGTTGTTTTTATATGAAATTAACTGTGATTCGAATGGTTACCTGTTATTTGCAAAAGGTAGAAAGATGCTGTATCATTTGTGATAATGATTATCATTATTAATATATTAGGGAGTGGATCTTATGACGCAATCTCAACAGACTCAACAGAATAGTGTGGCCGAAATAATAAAAGAACGACGCTCGATTAAGCTTTTTAAAAAAGATCCACTTCCACAAGGCCTTTTAGAGGAATTATTAAATGTAGCGGTATGGGCACCGAATCATGGTGTGCGTGAGCCGTGGAGATTTATTGCCTTTCAAGGGGAAGGTTCGAAATTCCTAGCTGAATCTGCATTTGCTTTTGTAAAACGTGCTATAGCTGATCCAGAAGTGGCTGCTAAACGTAAAGAATATATCTCGAATATTCCATTAACAGTAATCGTAGTGATGCCTGAAGATCCTCGGCAGAGAGAGTGGGACGAGGATTTTGCAGCAGCGTCCGCACTTGTACAGAACTTCCAGCTCGCAGCTTGGGAGCAAGGTGTAGGGACAATTTGGAAGACTGATCCATACATCAACAACCCTGAATTCCGCACTAAAATTGGTGTGAAGCCCGGCGAAAAAATTGTAGCCATGATCCATGCCGGATATCCGGAGACTGTACCTGACAGCCGTCCACGCACAGACGCTTCGGAGCTGCTGAAGATCGTAGACTTCTATCCAGAGAATGGCGTAGTGGAATAAGGAAAGTCGAAGGCATTCGTATATTAAGAGCGGCGAAAGATCAAAAAGATCGAAAGATCATAAGCATCGAAAGATCAAAAGTATCCTTAGGGATGCTTTTTTTGTTGCTTTGACTAGCCGTAGTCGGGTGGGGGGGAGGGCTACTGGGTGCTGATCACGTTTCGCTGCCGGTTCCTCTGCTGATGTGGCTCAACCTTCTACTTACTTCATAGTGATCTCCTATTGACCTTCTGCGGGCTTCCTACTGATCTCCTAGTGGCTTCCTAGTGAACTCCTATTGACCTTCTGCGGGCTTCCTACTGATCTCCGTATCGGACTGTATTGCAGCTATTTGAGCTTTTTGAGTCACTTTGCCGATCTATCGGACCGCATAGCTCTTATTACCATGTAACTGTGCAGAATTGGTGTGGTTATGAGTAAATAGCTGCAACTGGGTCCGATAGCACGTCAATTAGCTGCAAATCTACGAAATAAGGACTCCTCAGTCCGATGCAACGGCGAATATGTGAACTAACTCCAAACTACCCAAACTAACTAAAGACCCTCAGTATGTTACGGACTGTATTGCAGCTATTTGAGCTTTTTGAGTCATTTTGCCGATCTATCGGACCGCATAGCTCTTATTACCTTGTAACTGTGCAGAATTGGTGTGGTTATGAGTAAATAGCTGCAACTGGGTCCGATAGCACGTCAATTAGCTGCAAATCTACGAAATAAGGACTCCTCAGTCCGATGCAACGGCGAATAAGTGAACTAACTCCAAACTAACCTAAACTACCCAAACTAACTAAAGACCCTCAGTATGTTACGGACCGTATAACAGCTATTTGAGCTTTTTGAGTCATTTTGCAGATGTATCGGACCGCATAGCTCTTATTACCTTGTAACGGCGCAGAATCTGTGTGGTTTTGAGTAAATAGCTGCAATTGAGTCCGATGCCCCGCAGAAAACACTCGAATTTGCATAATAAGGTCATCTGAGTCCGAAATATTGGCAAAAGTGTACTTACATACTAGCAAAGGCGGCGAGTTAGGCATCGCAGCTGACTGGCTATGGACTCAGTTACAATCACTCTTCACCATTTGATCCAACGGTGGGGAGAAAGTATTTCCTGACGGAGAGGGAATGGAAAATGAAGTCTGGATCCTAATATGAAACGTTGATCTTAATATGAAACGTTGCCCCTAATATGACACGTCGATCCTAAAGTCAAACGTTGATCCCACCAATTAAATGCAATATATAATGTACATAATGACCGATATAGATTACAATGGTGGAAAATGGAATGCATGACAAACATTAAAAGGGGTTATGGAGTGGGAGAGAACAAAAACATCAAGTTGAAGCTGGCTAGGATCCAAAAGAATCTTTCCCAAGAACAGTTAGCGGAAGTTGTAGGGGTTACACGGCAGACGATCGGCTTGATTGAAGCTGGTAACTATAACCCGACGATTAAGCTGTGCATAGCCATCTGCAAGGCGTTGGATACGTCATTAAACGATATTTTTTGGGAGGATTAGTTGTGAAAGGGCCAAAGATTAAAGATGAACGAATTATCACAGAAATTCAGAAGTTTAGTACGCACGGATTGTTGATTGTGTTAGTGGGATTTATGATTAGCCTTTTGGTAAAAGTATTTATCCTGGAGTGGGACATCAAATATTGGGTTGATACTTTTGGGATTATGCTGTTAGGTTGCTTGTATGTTACCGTTCGTTGTGTCAAAGATGGGACATACCTGCTGCCGAGTAAGGATGGAGAACTCAGACGGTTTAAGAAGATTCATTTAATATCGGGAGTTATCAGCACGATTATTTGGGCCACGCTAACATTTTTGCTTGATTTTAGAGAAGCGGGAGAAGTGGATATTAGAAAAAATATATCGAGTACTCTCGTGGGGTCGGTTGTTTTTTTCATAGGGGTCACTTGGGCGATGTGGTACATAATTAATAAATCCAACAAAAATGCTGACAAGAACATTGAGAATTAAAGATTAAAGATAACCACTTCTTGCAAAACTAATGTCATTAGTTTATATTTAAGCTAATACCATTAGTTTATCGGAGGGGTAAGGATGAGAGTAACACGTGAAGGTCATTTATTGCAGTTGACTTGGATGCCTAATTTTTTTCCAGTGAATTGTTACATTATTGAGGAAAACGATGGATTGACTTTAATAGATGCCGCTATGCCATTTAGTCTAAAAGGAATTATGGAGACTGAGGCGAAGCTAAATAAGAAGCTTACACGCATAATCTTAACGCATGCGCATGATGATCATATTGGGGCACTGGATGGACTGAAAAAGCAACGTCCAGAGGCTCAGGTGTACATCTCTGAGCGAGATTCGGCATTACTTCATGGAGATCGTTCACTTCGGGAAGGAGAACCTCAGACCCCTATTAAGGGAGGCGTGCCGAAGAAGATAGCTACCAAGCCAGACGTCCTTCTCCACGAAGGGGATACCATTGGCTCATTATCAGCGATTCACACTCCAGGACATACCCCCGGCTCTATGTCTTTCCTTGATTCACGCAGCGGTGCTGTAATCGTGGGGGATGCTCTTCAGACCTTCCGGGGAACTGCGGTGGCAGGAACCATCATCCCCCTGTTTCCTTTTCCAGCAATGGCTACATGGAATAAAGCTCAAGCTCTGAATAGTGCGATTAAGCTTCTAGAGTTATCTCCAGCTTTACTTGCTGTGGGTCACGGCAACTTACTTAAAGCGCCAAAGCAGGAGATGGAGAAAGCCATACGTAAGGCACAAATGATTCAGGATAGGAGTAATTAAATGTCACCTAGAGCAGGATTAGATCGTCACACGCTAGTGATTAGAGCAGCAGAAATTGCCGATGCTGAAGGTATAGAAGCTGTTACCTTGGCTGCACTAGCAGCTAAACTAGGTGTTCGTTCCCCGTCACTATATAACCATATAAATGGCCTGCAGGATTTGCGGACTGGGCTCGCCATTTACGGTTTAGAGTTATTATTTACATGCATGTCGAACGCAGCTGAGGGATTAAATGGAGATGCTGCTGTACACGCGATGGGCCGAGCATATGTGGATTTTGCTAGAAGTAGACCAGGTTTGTATGAGACTACACTACGAGCGCCTGAACAGGAGAACACGGAGCTTGAAGCGGCTGGTGAGCATATTTTGCAGTTTATAATTCAGGTGATGAAGAGTTATCAATTAGGTGAAGAAGGAGAACTTCATGCCGTAAGGGGATTACGGAGTATCCTACATGGATTCGCCTCTTTGGAGCAAAAGGGTGGATTTGGTATGGCGCTCGATACTAACGAGAGTCTAACCCGCTTGATTAGCACTTTTATAACCGGAATTGGAAATATGAAATCAGATTAAATTAGATTAGATCTAGGAGATGATGAACAAATGGGTCAGGAATATGAACAAGGTAGTGTCACCACTTATGGGGAAACAGCAGAGATTATTGCGAAATTGGGGATTTTACCGCTTGCTGCGCTGATTCCCGGGCACCCGTCTTTAAACGGCTTGACTAAGCCCGAGAATTGGCATACTGGGACAGATTTAGATCCGTGGTCATGGCGTGCGCAGTTTCCAGGTGAGGGCCTTGCAGGATACGGAAAGTTTATTAAGAAAAAGGCTATTTTGGTCTCAAGGGAGTGGTTCCCGGCATTTGTAGCAGCAGTAGGCAGTACCAAATCTATTGAAGAGCGGTATAAGGATGGGTTGGCTAGTAAAGAAGCTGTGACCTTACTGCAGATTGTTCGTGAACATGAAGGCATTGATACACGTAAACTTCGGGCAGAGGCTGATATGAAGGCAAAAGAAAAGAAAACAGCCTTCGATAACGCGGTTACTGAGCTGCAAGGATCGTTAGATATGGTGATCTCAGGCATCAACCAACGCCTGAATGATGAAGGTGATGTAAATGGTTGGAGCAGCACCTCGTTCGAGACGGTCAGTCACTGGATGTCAGATAACGGTTTATCCGCTTTTGAAGGGGATAGAGAAGAGGCCGTAGCTTGGATACAAACGAAGATGAACGGGGTATGGTCGCCAACAGCAATAGCTTGGACAAACAAAGCATTCTCATGGAATTAATAAAAACGGTTAATCACTGCTCCATAGAGAGTGATTAACCGTAAGCGTTTTCCAATAAAATTATATCCATCACATTAAGGTTCCAACATAGGCGCCAAGTAAGCAATCAGGAAATACAAGAATCCAAAAAGCAGCATAACATAGGCAGTGTATTTAATAGCATTAGATGCAACAATTCTTGAATCTACCGGTGGTTGAATTTCTAGCTGTTCTTCTTCGAGGCTGTCAACTTCTTTGGATACTGGGTCTCTCAACATGATAATCCCCTCCTTGGAAATTCAATCCTTAACTGTATTGTGACATATTTGTGAACGGAAATCAACAATAGTGTGAACAAATATTGAACTTTTATTCAAATTTGGGCATCTTACCACCTGAAATGTTGCTGTTAAAACAAAAACAACCCGCTTACTCTCTAATTAGAGAGCTAAGCGGGTTGTTTGAAGTTGGTTCTATCTAGGATCTAACGGGTGTTGTTTAAGCCTTAAGCCCAATCCCCATTACGGAAGATAGGTACTGTTGTTCCATCATCGTTAATTCCGTCAATATTCATTTCAGGTGAGCCCATCATAAAGTCAACATGGGTATGGCTTTGATTCATTCCTTTTTCCAACAGCTGTTCTTTAGTCATCGTAATTCCTTCTTGAATTGTGAAGGCATAAGCTGCACCTAAAGCCAAATGACAGGAGGCATTCTCATCATACAACGTAGTGTAATAAAGAATACCGCTCTCAGAAATCGGAGAGTGGAAAGGCACCAAAGCAACTTCACCAAGATAGGAAGAGCCTTCATCCAGTGCGATTAGTGATGCCAGAGTTTCTGCGCCTTCTTCAGCAGTAAAATCAATCACTTTACCGTTCTCAAAGGTCAGCGTGAAGTTATTGATTAGATTGCCGCCGTAGCTAAGTGGCTTAGTGCTGCTCACTTTACCATTAATACCAGACTTCAGAGGGGCAGTAAACACTTCTTCCGTTGGAATGTTGGCTAGGAAAGGGACGCCCTTACCGTTCACAGCTCCTGCCTGACACCAGATGTGTCCTTCCGGCAACTCAATAGTTAAATCTGTACCAGGTGCTGTATAGTGCAGCTTGCGAAACTTACTTTCATTCAAGGAAGCGCAACGAGTTTTGAGTCCATCTAAATGGCGGCTCCATGCTTCAATAGGATCTTCCTGATCCGCACGTGTGGCTTTAAAGATGGCGTCCCATAATAGTTCAACCTGCTGCTCTGATGGAGCGTCAGGGAACACTTTTGCTGCCCAAGAGGCTGATGGGAAGGCAAGGCCGCTCCAGCTCGCATGATTCCCCATTAAGTACTCACGATAAGGTGCTAGGGTCTGCCCAGAAATACGTTGATTATCGGCAATTCTTCCCGGTTCAACGCCTTTTAAAAGATCTGGGTCAGCGGAGATAATGGTTAGAAATGCGGCTCCCTTTTTAGCAAGATCCTCTAATTCATCGGCTTGCCACTGCGGCGGCTCCAGGAAGGAATCAGATGGAGCAAGATCATAACGTGTACGTAATACAACTTCATCACTATAATTCACCTTTACAAGTCTCGCGCCGGCTTCATAGGCTTTGCGAACCACAAGTCGCACAAGCTCTGCGGATACAATATCTGCATTCACAACGAGTGTCTGACCCGGTTGAATATTAACGCCAATCTTCACGGCCAGCAATGCGTAATTCTCCAGCTTTTGCTTGAAATCCAACATAGTTTCTATTCCTCCCAATATCCTGTATCTCTTGTGTGCTTAAATTAGAACGCCCAGTTTCCATTCAGGAAGACAGGTTCTTCAGTTCCATCAGCAGTTATCCCGTAAATGTTCATCTCAGCTGACCCGATCATGAAATCCACATGGGTTACACTATTGTTGAGGCCATGCTCAATTAACTGCTCTGGATTCATGTCTTTACCGCCTTCTAAACAGAAGGCATAAGCCATACCTATAGCAAGGTGATTAGAAGCATTTTCGTCAAACAATGTGTTGTAATAAAGAATGTTGGATTCAGAAATAGGGGATTTATGAGGAACCAAGGCAACCTCCCCTAAGTATTTCGCTCCTTCATCCATGCTAATGAGGTGCTCTAGCGCTTCTTGACCTTGCTCAGCAGTAACACTTATAATACGGCCGTTCTCAAAGCTAATAGAGAAGCCATCGATGATGTTGCCGCCATGACTAAGTGGCTTTGTACTTCTTACAGTGCCATTAACACCAGTCTTTAGTGGTGCAGTGAAGACTTCTTCGGTAGGCATATTGGCTACAAAAGAATGACCTTTTGCATTAATGCTGTCTCCTTGTGCCCAGATATGGCCTTCAGGAAGCTCGATGCTAAGGTCAGTGCCAGGTGCTATGTAATGCAGCTTTTTATATTTTTTTGCGTTGAGTACATTCGCTTTTTGCTCCAAGGTGTCAAGATGCTCCTGCCATGCAGCTACTGGATCTTCACGGTCAAGACGCACAGTGTGGAAAATGGCTTCCCAGAGTTTATCTACACGTTCTTCGGCTGGAACCTCAGGGAATACTTTATCCGCCCAAGCTTGACAGGGAACAGCTACAATACTCCAGCTCACTTTGTCGGACATTTGCATTTCACGATATTTGGTGAGGGCAGCTCCTCGTACTTTTTGAAAATTGGAGATACGTACTGGATCAATACCTTTAAGTGCATCAGGATCTTCAGCGATCACGTTAAGGATAGCCGCACCTTTTTCGGCGAATTCAGTCATTTCACCTGCGTACCAAGTAGGAGGCTGAGTGAATACCTCTGGTGCAGCGTGTTCAAACTGTTGGCGTGTAATGCTTGCATCACTCCAGTTCACCTTAACTAAACTTGCTCCGATAGCATATGCCTTAGCGGTAATTAGACGTACGAAATCAGCGGCAAGAATCGGTGCATTCACCACTAGAATTTGCCCGGGTTGAACATTAACACCTATTTGTACAGCTAAATCTGCATATTTACTAAGCTTAGCCTGAAAATCAGTCATTGTAATTTCCTCCATTTACTAATAGTTTAGTACTTTACAAGCATTGTACTAAATTATTAACCGCCGGATGAAAAAAGTCAATTACGTGGAATTTACAGTGCAAAGAGAAGGAATTACATTCATTTCAATGATATACTGAAAGGGTAGCTGATTTGATGATAGGAAGGAAGATAAGTGGATGAATTTAGAGATCGTAAGTGCTGAAATGAGCCGTAAAGAAGATAAAAGTTATGTAGGGAGGACTGTATTCACTCTCGAAAATCATAAGGCTCCATATGAAATTACTTTCTTCAGTACAAGAGGAACGGAATGGGATTACAGTCTAAGCTTTGCGGGTGAGCCTGGGAGCGAGGAACAGTTCTTAGAAACGGATGCATTGCTGGAGAATAACGATGATGTGTACAACCAGTTGCTGGATGCTGCACTTGATCAACAAGAAATCGTGGAAGAACAATAATATTATTGATATGACGCCAGCGGCATTATCTGGTAGCCGCTGGCCATATCATGATTATCCAATCGTTATCTTACCTTCTGGGTAACGGTACAGTTCTTTACTACCTTTTGGTTTCAAAGCATAAGCAAGTGTAAGTGGTCCGGTCCGGCCCATAAACATCAGGATAATCACTAGAACCTTTCCTGCCGTAGTCAGTTCCGGAGTAAGGCCCATAGATAAGCCTGAGGTTCCAAAAGCAGATACTGCTTCAAAAAGTACAGTTAGAAATTCAGCGCTCTCGGTTAAGGATAATAACATCGTAGCGATGACAAGCAGCATAAGAGACATTAATGTAATAGTAAGGGCTCTATATACATTTTCTTTAGCGATCCGGTGGCGGAACATTACAATATCTTCTTTCCCCCGTAATCGCGCAGCTACTGCAGTAACCAGTACGGCGAATGTAGTGATCTTGATTCCTCCACCCGTCGACCCAGGTGCAGCTCCGATAAACATCAATAGAATCATCAGAAATTGTGTGGATTGCCGTAAAAGTGGAACTTCAATGGTGGTGACACCACCAGATCGCGGAGTTACCGCTTGTAAAAAGGTCGCCCAAAACTTTCCGCTTGTACTCAAGGGCTTCAGCGTAGAATTAAACTCCAGTAAAAAAAACAGCCCCGCACCAATAACAATCAATATAAGAGAAGTCCAAAGAACAACCTTTGAATGAAGAGTGAGTCTTCTGCGTTTAGGAAAGTCCATAAGATCAGACAGAACGATAAAACCAATGCCTCCAAGAAATATGAGACTCATTGAGGTGAAGTTAACAATGGGATCATTTACAAAACGAGTAAGTCCGCTAAACGGCCCATGAATATCACCGAAGAGATCAAAGCCTGCATTATTAAAGATAGATATACTGTGAAAAATCCCATAATATGCTGCTTTCCCAAAGGGCATATCCATCAAAAACCTTCCAGCAAACAACACGGCCCCCGACAGCTGAATAACAAGAGAATAGATCAGGACTCTACGGATTAAGAGTACAATTCCCTGCATCGAATTTTGGTTCATGGATTCTTGCAAAAGGATTCGCTCTTTCAAGGATATCCGTTTATTAAGGACCAAGGTAATCAAAGTAGCCATCGTTACAAAGCCTAATCCTCCGATTTGAAATAAAATGAGTAGAACAACTTGTCCGAAGGTAGTTAGCTGAGTTCCCGTATCAATGACCGCAAGGCCTGTTACACAAGTGGCTGAAGTCGCCATAAATAAGGCATCGATAAAGGATATTTGTCCGGATGTTGAGGAGACCGGGAGACTAAGCAGAAAAGTCCCGGCAGTGATAAGGATTAAGAATCCTAGTGATAAAACTTTGGGCGGGGTCATTTTAAAACCACCGAAGTTCAGGTTAGCCAATGTAATTCTCCTGACGTACGTGATATTGGAGTAATGCTCACAGAATTATAACACAACTTACCAGCCCTTCCCTAAATGGAGGGAGGTAATTGACATATTTTATCGAATTATTCTAGAATAACACCCTATCCGTCAACTTAAAAGAGGAGGCTTTCTTAATGATGATAAGTCCGATTCTGAATCAGATTGGTGCTGTTTTTATTCCGGTAAAGGATATTGAGAAATCAAAACAATGGTATTGCCAATTGCTTGGACTCCCATTAGATGGAGAGGTATTATTCGGTCATTTATATGTAGTCCCTATGCAGGGACCGGGCATCGTTTTGGACAGTAAGATTTACACCGCTGAATCTGTTCTAAACATCCCTTCGTTTCATCTTAACACCGAGGATATTGATGCTGCTTATGATTATGTAAAGGCCAACGGAGGAGAGATTCTCACGGATATTGAGCATGATCATTGGTTTAATTTTAAAGATCCCGATGGAAATGTGATCATGGTCTGTCGTTGTTAATCGTTGTATAGAAGGGAGTAGACGAATGATAAGAGAAGCAGTGCCCGAAGACGCTACCTTCATTGAAGAACTTTATCGGATTTTGCTGCCTGAGCATCCAGCTATTCATGTATCTCCTGAGCGGCTGAAGCAGATAGCAGATCATCCGGAGAGTTTTCTATATGTGTGCGAAGAACAAGAAACAATTGTCGGGTCGTTACATCTTCATTTTTGTATGGATGCTTTGTGTGACGATAGGCCCTTTGCTGTCATAGAAAGAGTCATTGTGGCTGAAAAAGTACGAGGAAAAGGGTATGGCGCAATGCTAATGAGACATGCGGAGAATGTAGCAATCTCCAAGGGAGCCCTTAAAATTATGTTATCAAGTGCTGCAAAGAGAGAAGAAGCGCATCGTTTCTACGAAATTCTTGGTTATGATAGCAGCTCCAGCAAGGTATTCAAGAAGTACTTATAGTTATTTACGATTGGAAGTGATGATATGATGGTTACACTTAGAGAACTGGTGCCGGAGGATGCAGGTGAATTGCTTCGACTTCAGCATCAGTTAGACCAAGAGTCCAAATTTATGTTATTGGAACCGGATGAAAGACAAGCTAGTCTTTGTCAGGTCAAAGAAATGCTCGAAAGCTTTCTGGCAGCAGAAACTTCAATTCTTATAGGGGCAGAGATTGACGATCATTTGGCAGGTTACTTGTCTGTTAGAGGTGGAAGTGTTAGACGCAATAGACATAGCGCGTACATAGTGATTGGGATTCAGAAACAATATCAAGGGAATGGGATTGGGGCTGGCCTGTTCCGTGAGATGGACATCTGGGCTATGAACAATGGGATTGTTCGTCTTGAGTTATCCGTCATGACCCATAATCAAGCTGCTTTGGGGCTGTATACCAAGAGCGGGTTTGAAATCGAAGGGACGAAGCGGAAATCTCTTATTGTCGATGGTAAGTGGGTGGATGAGTATTATATGAGCAAAATTCTCCAAAAAGAAAAAAGGATAGAGTGTCAGATTTAATCTGATGACCCTATCCTTTTTTTATGAATAAAGGTTATGATTTCGTGATTTATGATGATTCAGTGTTGCTTGATTGTTCGATAACAACTTCAACCTTGCGGACACGGTATCTGTTCATCTCGCGGATGGTCAATGTTACATGGTCACGAACAATACTTTTGCCAATGGCTGGATCTGCGATATGACTGTATACCCAGCCTCCAACTGTGGTCACTTCTTCATCTTCGAAATCAAGCCCTGTAAGATCCTTGACCTCTAACAGAGATACCTTACCGTCGAACAGATAGTTGGTATCGCTTATTTTTTCGACTTCTCTGCGTTCATCACCGTCAAACTCGTCACGGATTTCACCAACGATTTCTTCCAAAATATCTTCAATCGTGATGAGACCGGATGTTCCACCATATTCATCAAGCAGCAAGGCAATATGCACACGCTCCAACTGCATACGAGTTAGAAGATTCTTGACCGGTGTCACCTCAGATACTGTCAGTACGGGTTGAATTAAGCTATGAAAATCAAAATCAGGATTGTTATCATACTGCAAATAGAGCTGTTTCGTGTTGATCATTCCGATAATATTATCCTTGCTGCCTTGTGCCACAGGGAAACGAGTATATTGCTCCTTGCGGATAATTTCGAAATTTTCTTTCAACGAATGATTGGTGAAAAGACATACCATATCGGTTCGCGGAACCATGATTTCTTTGGCGAGCATCTCATCAAAAGTAAAGATTCGGTTAACATAGCCATATTCGGCTTTATTGATTTTCCCGCTTTCGTAACTCTCGGACAGGATCAAACGAATCTCATCTTCACTATGCGCGTCTCCATGCTCACTAGCTGGTTTCATCCCAAAAAGACGAACAAGCATATTAGCGGAACCGTTCATGAACCAAATGAGAGGGTACAAAATTCTGTAGAACCAAATAATCAGCGGTGAAGTAATTTGACCGATTTTTTCCGGAATGTTTATAGCTGCCGTCTTCGGAGCAAGTTCTCCGACAACGACGTGCAAGAATGTTGCAATGATGAATGCGAGTAAAAACGCAAGAGGGTGACTCACACTAGAACTGATATTGGCCCAGTCGAAAATAGGAAGCAATAACTGTTCGAATGCAGGCTCTGCCAGTGCACCAATACCCAGCGCAGTGATAGTAATCCCGAGCTGACAAGCGGATAAATAGCCATCAAGATTAGCGGATACCTTCTGTACTGCCAAGGCATTCTTCTTTCCGTCAAGCACCATTTGACTGATCTGGCTACCTCTAAGTCTCACCAATGCAAATTCTGTTGCTACAAAAAAAGCGGTTAAAATAATCAAAATAACCACCAACGTCAAACTAAGTCCTATACCCATATAATCTTTACCATCCCTTTCGTTCCTAAAATAGGTTATACTCATTATTATGAGTTCTTATGAACTATTCTACGAACTTTTCAGTAAAATATCAAATGGTGGAGGGAAACAGATATGGAATCATTTGCATTGACTCGTGTGGAGATGTCCAGTCTACTGCTCTCATTGACCGGATTGTCAGACCGGAAACCGCTGAATATCCTCCAAGAGGCATGGGCAAAGTTTCACCGTGAAGAATTACAAAAGGGGACTTCGTTACCCGCTTTTTTATCAACCAATGTTCCACCCATATTACAAAAGATCATTAAAGGTGGCCATGTAAAAGGCTTTTCACTTGGTGAAATTGCTTCATTGGGCCATCTTATAGAGTATTCCACATTGACCGTCACAGCTATGCAAAATTGGGTCAAGCGCGACTTCAAGGAATATCTCGGTTCGCCTAAAGAAGGAAAGAAATATTCGGTTAATCAGGCGGCGCTTTTGTTTATTATCGATGATCTCAAATCCGCTCTTAACTTTGAAAGTATCCGCCAACTGTTCCAGCTAATGTTCCTAAAGCCGGATCGCGATGATGATGATCTAATTGAACCGGCCAAGCTGTATTACGCCTATGCAGGGCTTTTTGAGGAGATCAAAAGCAATCCATCGATTCAGACGCAATGTAAAGTAGATCAAGTGTTGCACAAGGAGTTCTCTTGGAAAGAAGATACCTCGTTAAAAAGCTCTATAGATCGTGTAATTAACCGGCTGACACATTTATCGAGAGCGCAGAGAGAATCCGTTCGTAATATGCTGCTTATCGCCACAATTTCTGTGCAGACCTGTTATTTTCAATCGCTGGCTAGACAATACTTTAATGCTGCTTTATTTCTTGATTTTTGAGCACTTCAATTTTAAAATGTATAAGTGAAACAATCAAAAGTAAGTTTATTGGTTAACAGGTTGAAATAAGGGGGCTTCGATGTGAATCAAATGACACTGCTGCGGAATCCGAAACAAAGGAAATTACTCTTCAGCGCTGGCTTGAGCTGGATGTTCGATGCGATGGACGTCGGAATGATTTCTTTTGTTGTAGCAGCTTTAGCTAAGGATTGGAATCTGGGACCGGAGCAGATCGGTATATTGACTAGTATTAATTCCGTCGGTATGGCAGTAGGTGCTGCAGCGGCAGGGATATTAGCAGACCGCTTTGGCCGTAAACCGGTATTGCTGTGGACACTCCTTATTTTCTCGGCGGCAAGCGGATTATCTGCATTTGCAACAGGCTTTGCGATCCTCTGTGTGCTTCGTTTTATCGCGGGGTTTGGACTTGGCGGTGAGCTGCCTGTCGCTTCTACCTTGGTCTCAGAGAGCATGCCTGCTCAGGAGAGAGGCCGTGCGGTTGTGCTTTTGGAGAGCTTTTGGGCAGTCGGTTGGATTGCTTCGGCATTAATCGCGTTCTTCATTATCCCTGATTATGGCTGGCGTATAGCTTTCGGAATTGGGGCTGTACCTGCACTCTACGCTTTATATCTAAGACGGGCGATTGATGATTCACCGAAATTTGCTGAGATTAAAAAGGCACCCGTTTCCTTAAAGAAACGAATCGCTACCGTATGGTCGCCAGAATATCGCCGTTCTACAATTATGTTGTGGATTTTATGGTTTACGGTGGTGTTCTCGTATTATGGCATGTTTCTATGGCTGCCTACAGTTATGGTACTTAAAGGCTTCAGCTTGGTCAAAAGCTTCGAGTATGTGCTTATTATGACGCTCGCTCAGCTGCCTGGATATTTTACTGCCGCTTACTTTATTGAAAAGTTCGGACGTAAATTTGTCCTAGTCATCTATATGCTGTTCACTGCAGTTAGCGCTGCATGGTTCGGAAATGCGACTACTGAAGGCATGCTGATGGCTGCAGGAATTTGTTTATCCTTCTTCAATCTTGGCGCTTGGGGTGGTATGTATGCTTATACGCCAGAGCTGTACCCAACGGCTATTCGTTCCACAGGCGCTGGTTTAGCAACTTCCTTTGGCCGGATTGGGGGCATTATCGCACCTTTGCTGGTAGGGGTTCTAGTAGGTAAATCTATGGCGATTGGCTCGATCTTTATGCTATTTTTTGTAACGATTATTATCGGTGCATTAGCGGTATTGTTCCTTGGCAAAGAAACAAAGGGAACCGAGCTTCTCTAAAGTGAGATTCTGCATTACATACTTGATGTTAATCTATCAACAATGCTAAAATATCAAGAAGAAACGATGTTGTCGTCCTGTATGGATGACCACTATTCACGTAAGAACAAAACGGTTCCTTCACAGTTGTGAACAGGACCGTTTTTTTACATTAATCCTTATTTATAAGGACGGAGCGATCGCACATGAGTAAAGATAGGAAACAGCCGCATTTCACAGAATTAGTCTGGGAAAGTACGGAACAAAATGTACCGATTCCGCCGCGAAATTCCCCTGAACCTGCGCTGCCTAAGTCATCTTCTAAGAATAATGGCAAAACAAATTCAACCCCTGAACCTTCATTACAGCTGCAGCTTTGGGATACAGAGATGGAAACGCCGGAGCCTGCGACTACCACCGAAGGGCAGTTCGTAACAAGAGCGAAGGAATTAGTTGAAAAAACTGAGGACTCAGCGCTTTTTATTCCTTTTAAGAGTTACTGGCCTACATATGGCCATATGACAGGCACGCAAAGCAGATGGTATTTTTATTGGCGGAATGAAGTTAGACAAGGCAGATATCTGAAAACAGATCTTTCTTATATTTTTCTGCATGTATATGAGCTTATTAATGGCGTGGGGTGGACTGACCCTAATGATGGCTATAGGCAGCTAAATCTGATCTGGGAAGCTTACCGGGAAAGTTATAAACGTTTGGATCAATATCTTGGCGGCTGGATCGCGGACTTCTCTTTTGTACATCATTTGGATGTCCCGCTTTCTATCATTGTGGCTCGTTCACGTGGTCTTGCTGGGGATCTGGCGGAACTTGAATTAATGAGAGGACTGACGACTGCTCCTGAGCAGCTAACCTTCGCAGTATTAACGGCAATGTCGGACTATGATATTAGTAAATCCAAGTTCTACATCGGAGAAGGCAATGAGGCTCTTGAACAATACATTCCGCAGGTCGTGGCGTTAATTAATGCTTATGTCACCCGGAAACACGGCTCCAATCTAGTGGAAATGTTTCCGCCAGGACCAGCGGTGATGCGGGAGCGTTATTTATTCCGTAGTGCCGTATATGATATTTCATTATATGGCTATTCTGTTCTTATACCGGTTGTACGTATTAGTAAATCTCCACCACTTCGCAGTCTGATTACAAGGCTATTTCGTCTGACTGAGAATAAACTCCGGGAACTGATGGGCTACCGCGGACGACTTAAAGGTATTAATGTAGATGCCGATATGGACGATTTGATCACTCGTTTTCTAAAGCGTGAGTACCTTAAAGAGACGCAGGAAGACAAAGGGCCGACAGTCGTCATAGATCCTGAGAAGCTAGAACGCCTGCAAAGTGATTCTGAAATTGTACGGACAATGCTTACGGTTGAGAATATGGACGAGCAAGATTACGAGGCTAGCGAGCTCGAAGCAACTATCGGTGAAATCGATCCAATACAAGATAGTAAGGAAGAATTGTTGCCTGTAGAGGTGATTGAAGAAGCTCAAGCGGTTAGCATAGGATCGGAGGCAGAACAGTTTGCCAATGCTTTAAGTCCACTACAACGGGAAGCACTGCTTGCTCTTTTGGATGAGAATGGAAGTCAAGCTTTACTGAAGCTGGCTGCTGCTAATGGCACGATGTCAGAGCTTCTAATTGATGAGATTAATGAGATCGCAATGGACATTCTTGGTGATCTGATCATTGAGGGGGAAGACATTGTTGAGGAATATATCTCTATGCTGCGCAATATTTAATGAGGTGAACTTTGGATGAGTGAATTAAAAATACCTAAACGAATGACAACTGCGCTAGTCAATTCGTTGACGGCTGGTGTTGTTCCGCGTATCGGACTAGAGCACATAGCCGTTGGCCGTCGGCCGGAGATTGAAGCCATATTAAGAGATATGGAGAACATTGCAGAGGGTGGAGCAGCTTTTAAGCTGATTACAGGCAAATTCGGCAGCGGTAAAAGCTTTCTGCTTCAGATGATCCGTAATTACGCGATGGATCGGGATTTTGTAGTAGCAGATGCTGACCTGTCCCCTGAGCGTAGGTTAGTAGGAACTAAAGGACAAGGCCTAGCGACTTACCGGGAGCTAATGAGCCATTTATCGACCCGCACACGTCCAGATGGTGGAGCGTTGGAGATCATCCTGCAGAAATGGATTATTACGCTACAGCAGTCCGTGATGCAGGAGAAGGAATATGGGCCTGATCACCCTCAGCTTGGTGAAGAAGTAGAGAAGCGAATTTACGCTGTAGCCTCTGAAATGCGCGGTCTGGTACATGGTTTTGATTTTGCCAAAGTACTCGCCTCTTATTGGAATGCACACAAGCTGGCCGATGATGACCAGAAACAGGATTCGCTTCGCTGGTTGCGTGGAGAATTTGCAACTCGGACAGAAGCCCGCAAAGCGCTTGGAGTTGGCGTGATTATTGATGATGATAATTGGTATGACTATATGAAGCTTTGGGCGGAATTTACTGCGGCTATTGGCTATAAAGGTCTGCTGCTGTTTATTGATGAAGGTGTCAATCTTTATAAAATTACGAACAGTATTTCCCGTCAGAGCAACTATGAAAAGCTGCTTACCATGTTCAATGATACGATGCAGGGGAAGGCAGAGAACTTAGGGATTTTTATAGGGGGAACTCCGCAATTTGTGGAAGATGGACGGCGTGGTTTATTTAGTTATGAGGCACTGCGATCGAGATTGGTTGCTGGCCGGTACGGGGCGGCGGGTCTGAACAATTATACTGGACCTATCATTGCTCTGGACATGTTATCACACGAGGAAATTCTGGTACTGCTGCAAAAGCTTAAAGAGATTCACGCCCTACATTATGGTTATGAAGCGCGTTTATCACAGGAACAATTGGTTCATTTTATGGAGGAAGCGGTTGGAAGATTAGGGGCTGAGGAACTCTTAACTCCACGGGAGGTAGTTCGTGATTTCATGGATCTGCTGCATACGCTCCACCAGCATCCGGAGATTACTTTTGAACAGCTAGTGGGCGAAAAAACTGCTAAGCCAGCTGAGACTGAGCAAAATGAACTGGATGGATTCCTGGCGGAGTTTGAATTATGAGTGATAATCCGTTCTATAGGCTGGCTCCCTTCATTAAAGAGTTTATTTATAAGAACCGCTGGGAGACTTTGCGTGAGGCACAGGTGGATGCCTGCCGGGTGCTTTTTGATACCCCGCATCATCTGCTGATTGCCTCAGGTACCGCTTCAGGTAAGACAGAGGCAGCATTTTTCCCAGCGCTTACTGAGCTGTATGAACGTCCTTCCGGTTCGGTTGGCATTTTGTATATCGCCCCTCTGAAAGCTTTGATCAACGATCAATTTACACGTTTGAATGATTTGCTTCGTGAAGGCAATATTCCGGTGTGGTACTGGCATGGAGATGTACCTCAAGCCGATAAAACAAAACTGGTGCAGAATCCTTCAGGCGTGCTGCAAATCACCCCGGAATCGCTTGAGGGGTTATTAATGAACCGCCCGAATGCTATTCCAGCGTTGTTCCATGATCTACGTTTTATTGTCATTGACGAGGTGCATGCCTTTATGGGAGCTGACCGGGGGATCCAGGTGTTAAGCCAGCTGGCGAGAATCTCACGAATGGCGGGATGTCATCCTCGCAGAATCGGTCTATCAGCTACGCTGAGTGACTACGCTTCTGTCACAGAGTGGCTGGCGGCGGGCACACGGGAGAGCGTTGAAGTGTCCGCTCCACAAGGCGGGCGTAAGCTCCGTTTAAGTGTGGAGCATTTCTCTTTCCCGGATGCACGGGATGAGGTGCAGGCGGAGCATTTAGAACGTGCGAAGCAGTCTTATTACGATTTTATTTATGATCATACGCATCTGAAGAAGGCGTTGATCTTCACCAACAGCCGCTCAGATGCGGAGACGGCGACCCTAGAGATGCGGAGGACGGCCGCGAAGCGTGGTGAACGGGATGTATTTCACGTTCACCATGGCAGCATCTCCGCGATGCTGCGTGAAGAAACGGAAGCCGCGCTGCGGCAAGGCACCGGACCGGCTGTTGCCGCAGCGACGTTGACGCTGGAGCTGGGTATTGATCTGGGCGAGCTGGAGCGAGTGCTACAGGTCGGCGCTCCCTATAGCTGCGCAAGCTTTGTGCAGCGGTTAGGCCGCTCGGGCAGGCGTGGAGACGCTGCATCCGAGATGATCTTTGTCACGCCCGAGGAAGAGGACGAGGAAGCTCAGCTTCCGGCGCGGATGCCGTGGACACTGCTTCGAGCGATAGCGGTAATTGAGCTATATGTGCGCGAGAAATGGGTGGAACCCCTGGTCGTGCGTCAGCTGCCAGTTGGACTGCTGTACCATCAGACGATGAGCATTTTGAAAAGTATGGGTGAGGCCGAACCGGATGATTTAAAAGAAGCGGTTCTGAGTTTGCCTTCGTTTAAAACCATAGATCCTACTGATTATGATATTTTCATGACCTATATGTTAGGCATGGGACAAATTGAGAAGATGGACGAAGGCAGCTTGATCATCGGGATGGCGGGAGAGAAGATCGTGAATAACTTCCGCTTCTACGCGGTCTTCAAAGATGATGAAGAGCATGTGGTCTATAACGGGACTGAGGAAATCGGATCGATCACAACGGTTCCACCACCAGGCTACTGTTTTACTCTGGCAGGTAAGCTTTGGAAGGTAGAAGAGGTGGATAATCGCCATAAAGCCGTTTATGTGAAAACCTCACGCGGCAAAGTAGATACGTTGTGGCTTGGTGCGGGTGGGGATGTACATACACGCATCATGAACAAGATCCGTGAAATCTTAGGAGCCACTTCATTGTATCCGTATTTAGCTCCGAGTGCGGCTGCGCGGCTCGAACGAGCCCGTCGTTTAGCGAAGGAAAGCGGAATGCTTGTGCGGTCCGTTATGCCGGCGGGTGGAGATTCCATGTTCATTCTGCCCTGGGCCGGTAGTCGGCAATTCCGTACGCTGGAGCGCCTTCTGAAGAACAACCTGAAGAGCCCTCTGGGACTGCGTTCTATCGTTCCCATGGAACCTTATTATATGGTCGTTGCGGGTAAAACAGATGCAGAAACGCTGGAAGCAGAGATCATTGCCGAAAGTATGGCTGCCACAGATCCATTATCATTGTTATCCCCAGATGAAGCACCCTACCTCGGAAAATACGATGAGTTCATCCCGCATGAGCTGCTGCGCAAAGCTTTTTCCTTGGATGGATTAGATGTCCCGGGTCTGATTGAGGTTTTAAAGCAGTGGCAGCAACCTAATTAACCTTAAGCAGTACCTGTTGAAAATACTCTAAATTGCAGACGTCCGCTTATGCGGGCGTTTTGTTATGTCCGGACCAATGCTGATATATGAACTTTCCTTAAGTTTCAAATGTTGCATAAGAATAGGGTGGAAGGAGAATAGTACTAACAGATTCCTATAGAGGATGATTGCGATGTGGCCTAAAATAGTCTCTTATATTCCGGACTGGACAATTTTTATGCAGGCGGCGATTACGCTGCTCTTTCCCGTTGGGATTTTTTATCTTTACAGGCATTTGTATTTTTATGTTGGAAGCGGACGCTCCAAGGAAACAGAGGCCAAATCACAGGATGCGGAACTGAAGAAGAATGACAATCGGGAAGTAAATCCGCAGCCTCCTGTGTCTACTGCTTTTACCCAGGACTATGATGCCGATCTGACAGCGATAAAAACGGCATTGGGGGAGAACAGTGATGTACATTTTCGTGAATTCTCAGTTAAAGGTATACAGGCACGTGCCGCATTGGTCTATGTAGAGGGGATGCAGCACGAGGAGCTAATCAATCAGCAGGTGCTGCAGAATCTGATGTATGCCGGCGAAACGCAGGCTTCAGAAGGAATATACAACTACTTGAAACAGAATATGCTCCCCTTAGCTCAGCTTAGTGAAGCCAAGGATTTAGACCAACTGCAGGAGTTTGTCCTATTCGGATACACTGCGCTGATTGTCGAAGGCATGCGTGAGATGTTGCTGGTGGGTTCTCCGCATGGATCCGTGCGTGCGATTACTGAGCCAACCTCGGAGGCTTTACTGCGTGGGCCTCGGATTGGCTTTACCGAGGTGCTTAGTGAGAATACCTCTATGCTGCGGCGCCAAGGGCTTAATAAGAATCTGGAAATGAAAATGGTTGAAGTAGGCAGCGAAATCAAGAAGAACCTGGTTATCGCTTATATGAAAAACATTGTAAATCCTGATCTGCTCCAGGAAGTGAAGGAACGTATCTCCAAAATTGATATGGACTTTATTCTGGAATCCGGCTATGTGGAACAGTTGATCGAGGATGATTATTTAAGCCCGTTTCAGCAGACACAGAATACGGAAAGACCCGATCGGGTAATTGCATCCTTGTTAGAGGGAAGAGTCGCGATTTTGCTGGATGGCACACCGTTTGCACTCGTTGTTCCAGTGACGTTCAGTATGCTTTTGCAGTCTCCTGAGGATTATTATGAGCGCTGGATTCCGGGTACACTTTTGCGGATACTCCGGTTTTGCGCATCATTTCTGGCTCTGTTGGCTCCGGCGCTGTATATTTCCTTTATCTCTTTTCATCCGGGACTGATTCCTACACAACTGGCGATCTCCATTATCGAAACACGCCAAGGTGTACCCTTTCCTGCATTAATTGAAGTGTTGATTCTGGAAATTTCCATTGAAATCTTGCGTGAAGCTGGAATTCGGCTGCCGAAGCCCATAGGTCCGGCAATGGGGATTGTCGGAGGTCTAATCATTGGAGATGCCGCGGTACAGGCTGGTATTGTAAGTCCCTTTTTGGTAATTGTTGTAGCTGTGACAGCGATCTCTTCGTTTTCCATACCGATGTACAGTGCGGGGATTACTCTCCGGATCTTACGATTCGCAGGCATGTTATTTGCGGCGGTCCTGGGCATGTTCGGAACCATCCTTTTCTTCCTGCTTATTTGCAGCCATCTGACTCGGCTTTCAAGCTTTGGAGTTCCTTACGTCACCCCTATTTCCCCTTTCCGCTTAAGTGACTGGAAGGATTTGTTCGTTCGTGCACCGTTATCGATCATGAAGCGAAGACCGGAGATGCTGAAGACCCAGAAGAAAAAGCGCAGGTCCTAGAGAATGTATTCTTAGCAGGAGCAGAGGGGAGACCACAGTGTTTAAACGAACTGATGATAAGATCACAACCTCGCAGGCTTCCATAATCTTGACCAATTCAATGCTAGGTGCGGGAATTTTGACTTTGCCCAGAAATGTTGTTAAGGCTGTGCAGACTCCCGATGCCTGGATTTCAGTAGTGCTGGGAGGTATCATCGTATCTTTGGTGATATTGGTTATGGTGAAGCTTAGCCAGCAATTTCCAGGGAAGACTGTCTTTCAGTATTCCAAAAGAATTGTTGGGAATCTTCCAGGCAGTGTAATGAGTACAATATTGATTCTGTACTTTATTGTGATAGCGGGTTTCGAAATCCGCGTTTTGGCGGAAGTAACGTTGTTTTTTCTTCTGGAAGGGACACCGATCTGGGCGATTGTGATGCCGTTCATCTGGGTGGGCACTTATCTGGTTTATGGCGGGATTAATTCCATGGCCCGCGTGTTTCAGATTGTATTTCCGATCAGTATTTTTATCCTGATTATTTGTTATATCTTAAGTACCAGAATATTTGATATCCAGCATTTGCGTCCTTTTCTGAGTGAAGGCATGATGCCGGTGATCCGAGGCATGAAGTCGAGCATCCTGATTTTTACCGGTTGTGAGGTTGTGATGACAATGACTGCCTTTATGGAGCATCCGCAGCAAGCGGTCAAGGGAATGTTGGTTGGTTTAAGTATACCATTTGTATTATATTTGGTTACTGTTGTGATGGTTATCGGCGGCCTATCTATCAATTCTGTAATCACAAGCACCTGGCCTACGATAGATTTGGTACGGAGTTTTGAAATATCAGGGTTCTTTTTTGAACGATTTGAATTTCCGTTGCTCGTCATTTGGCTGATGCAGATGTTCTGTAATTTTTGCAGCTTTTTCTTTAATGCATCACTTGGCATCTCCCAGGTATTCCACCTAAAGATCCATCCGGTTATGTTCGCTTTAATGCCCATCATCTTCATCTGTACGATGATCCCTCAACGCATTAATGATGTCTTCAGTCTTGGCGATGCGATTGGCTATATGGGTTTGCTGATCTTTATATTGCTGCCACTGTTATTGTCGATTGTATTAATCATTAGGAAGAAAGGACTCAAGCAGAATGTTTAGACTGCGGGATATTCGCTTACTGTTGGTATTCGTGATTCTGCTTACGCAGTCTGGCTGCTGGAGCAGTAAGGAGATTGAAGACTTGAGTGTTTATACGGGATTGGCGCTTGACAAGGGGGAGCCGAAAGGAGTCGAACGGGAATTCGAGGAACTTGGAGGAAGCTATTCAAAGAAAAATAAATTGACGGCTACGGTACAAATTGTGCCTGAAAAAATACTCGGAAACTCTGGCAAAGATGGCGCAACACCACAAACTCATTATCACAATATTTCTGAGACAGGGGATTCTCTGCTTGAGATATTCCGCCAAATCTCAATACGTAAGAACCGTCCGATTATAGGTCATCACCTCAAGGTTGTTGTCATATCTGAGAAACTGGTGCAACAGGAGAAGATCAGACGGCTAATGGACTTTTTACTGCGAGATAATGATATCCGCCCTAGCTGTCTTATATTTCTTAGCCAAGGGCCTGCATCCGACACACTTAAAACAACCTCGGAGGAGATTCCTTCTTTTCGTCTTGCAGACATGATTCATAACCACTTCAGAACCAGTAAAGTTATGAAGGGCATAACGTTGTCTAATCTAGATGCACTTATGTACTCCAGGCAAAGCTTTGTTTTACAGAACGTTGTGGAGGCACAAGGTGAGGTGGAATTTTCCGGAGCAGGTATTATCAAGGGAGACACAGGACAGTGGATTGGCAATATTGATCAACAGGATGTGGAGAGTATAGCCTGGATCAAAGGGGACATAAAAGGTGGGAGCATTAAAGCCTATAATCAGTTGAATGAAGCGATTACTTATGAAATTAAATCAGTTAAGAGCAAGATTACGCTGAAGGAGACTGCGGATGAGAAGTTCTCTATTCATGTAACCATTGAGTCTGATGGACGTCTTATTGAGAATTGGGATGATAATGAGCATTCCGCGGAAGTTGCCTATTTCAAAGAATTGGAGAAGATATTCGAGGAGAGATTAACCGAAAAAATCAATGCTCTTATTCACAAAATGCATTCCACCTATAAAGTAGATGTGGCAGGGTTCGGAAATTGGTTTAGCATAGAAAAACCGCAGGTTTGGAAAAAGATCAAGGATCATTGGGACGAGGAATTTATTCGGATGCCGTTGACCTTTGATGTTAAGCTTAAAATCACCGATTTTGGTTCCACGACTGAATGAAGGGTTCACTTGATAGCGTGTTAACTCGAAAAAGGATCTCAGCAGCCGATGATGGCTATTGAGATCCTTTTCGTGGTTAGTAAGTAGAAGCTGCAAAAACAAACACAACGACGAATAATATAATAATTGCGTACATCAGCGTGCCCACAATTCCACATACCAGGCCTGCAATCGCTAGGCCTTTGCCTTGTTCATAACGATTACGGATTTCCTTCAGCGATAAGGCGGATAGAATAATCGCAATAATTCCTAACAGAAAACCAATATAAGGCACAACAATAGAGAGGATTCCCAAGACAAAACCAGCGATTGATTTACCATTCGTCGGTGCCGGAGGGGGTGGAGGCTGATAATAGTTCAAATTGTCGTTTGTTGGATAGCTCATTAAAATCACCTCCAATAGAAATTGTTATTGAATGTAGTTAATCCAGTGCTCTAGCTGCACACAAGGGACAAGCCCAATAGATTCAGCTAGACGAATGGACGCTTGATTTCTTTCAAGGACGTGATAGCGTGGAATAAAGCCTCGTTCTAACGTTTCTTGTATGGCTGTGCGAACTACCATTTTCGCGTATCCGTATCTTTGAAATGCTTCTAAAGTATGAACAGCGCCGATTTCCCAAATCTGCTCTTCATTTCGGAACGCTAGGCAGGTACTAACCGGATTGTCGCCCTGAAAGATTGAAACGGAAAACGCTCCTTTTTGGAAATATTCCTCAATTTCTTCCTTATTGTAATGGTTAGCAGCCCAAAGTGGAAGTAGTCTGTCGTCAAATGAATGATTGATTGACACCTCTTTGTCCTTACTATACCTTAACCCCTCAGTTGTGCTGTAAGAGAAAAACCCCCGAGTTTTTTCTAAAGAAAAATGCGCAGACAGTGCCTCTTGGTACTTCACATCCTGTAGTTTAAACACAAGCTTCGCCTGTGCTGGGAGCAGTGGTAGTAAAGCTGGAAATATATCGGGGCAGCTGTAATCCAAAAATACGATGTAATCCGCTTGAGGATATACCCTATGATCATATGCGTATGCTGTGGCTGGAAGAAGTAATACAATACCCCACTGATCACCATGCTCAACTAGATGTGTTTCCATGACTTCGTGGAAGGAGTTTAACATTTTTAACAAGCTTACATTCTTTAAGGGATTCGTTTGTAATTTGTTTATGATTCGTTCGTTCTGGTGCACGTCCATCCACTCCTTGCTCAGATTTATATATTTTACTATAAATTGTACTTATGCAGATATTTATATTTTTTCCTTTACTAATCATTAATCTATTGAAGAAGGAAGGTTGACATTGGCTGTTATAATATATTAGGGAAAATAAAGCTCGCTGTTTGAAGCAGCATACGTGAACGGAGGCACATAATTTCATGACACAATCTATCACAGGCGCTGCTGTTCGTGTAGGAGAAGGTCTATCTAAGCAATTCATCCTTATTCTAGCTATTGCATCAGGACTAAGCGTGGCAAATATGTATTATAATCAGCCGCTCCTAGCTGAGATAGGACGCACATTTAATGCTTCCTCTAACGCAGTGGGATATGTATCGATGCTTACTCAAATCGGCTACGCGCTGGGAATGTTATTTTTTGTTCCACTAGGTGACATTCGTGAACGCAGAACACTGATATCAGGACTTCTTATTGCTGTATCACTGTCACTAATTGGTTTCGCTACCGCACAAAACCTCACTTGGATGTATATCGCCAGCTTTGCTATCGGCATAACTACGGTGGTGCCGCAGGTCATCATTCCTCTCTCGGCTGAGTTAGCTTTACCGGAGGAGCGGGGGAAGGTTATAGGCACTGTAATGAGCGGATTGTTTTTTGGTATTTTGCTAGCAAGAACAATATCCGGAATTATAGGGGATATGTTCGGCTGGAGAGCGATGTACTGGATTGCCGCAGTAGTCATGTTATTGTTATCCCTTATTCTTTATCGGCTAATCCCGGCAACGAAACCAGACAATAATTCCTCGTACTCAGATCTGCTGAAATCAATGGGACAACTGATTCGCAGATATTCGACGCTTCGTGAGTCATCTTTAATTGGGGCTTGCATGTTTGGCGGCTTTAGTGTGTTCTGGACTTCTCTAGCTTTCTTTCTGGAAGGAGAACCTTATCACTACAGTAGCTCTATTACAGGATTGTTTGGTCTTATTGGTGTAGCAGGTGCTGCTGGTGCTCCATTTATCGGGAGGTTAGCAGACAGAATTGCTCCTAAAAAGATTGTAGGAATCCTACTATTAATTACATTAATTGCTTACGGATTTTTTGGTTTAGCCGGATTTACGATCTGGAGTTTGATTGCTGGAGTTATTATTCTGGATCTTGGGGTACAGGGGTCACAGGTCAGTAACCAAACACGGATATATGCACTTGAACCAGCGGCTCGCAGTCGTATTAATACTGTTTTTATGGTCAGCACTTTTACAGGTGGAGCGATTGGATCCACGCTGGGAAGTTTTGCATGGCAGCATTGGGGCTGGAGTGGTGTCTGCTTAATGGGGGGAACGCTAGTTGTAGCCGCTTTATGCATATGGATCGTCTATAGAGTGATCGAGAAAGAGGATATACCAGAGACTAGCTAGAAACGTATTACAGTACCTTTTATTATACCCGGGAGGTGTTTGATCATCGCTGAGAAGACGAAAGTTATAGAGGTTGTCCCGTATAACCCAGAGTGGAAGGCAGAATTCAATAGATTAAAAGAACAGCTCTTATCTTATGTCGGAGATCTTATTATTTCTATCGAGCATGTGGGCAGTACTTCGATTGAAGGGCTAGCTGCTAAACCTATCATCGACCTTGATCTTGTGATGGACAGCTACGATGTACTCCCACAAATCATAGAACGTTTACAACAGCATGGATATGAACACCAAGGGAACTTGGGAATAGAGGGAAGAGAAGCGTTTCAAAGACTTCAGGAAGATGGATTTATGAAATATCATCTGTATGTATGTCCTAAGGATGGAAAAGGCTACTTGGAGCATATCGCTTTCAGAGACTATCTGCGATCGAATACAGCAGCGCGTCAAGCGTATGCAGAGGTCAAACAACGCTTGGCAGAACAACATCGTTATGACATTGATGCTTATTGTGAAGGAAAGACAACGTTTGTTAGCTCAATTTTATCTAAAGCCATGAAAGAAACGTAAGATACATCAATCACTTGCCCGTTCGAAGATGATTTCGAAATTCACTGGGAGACATGCCGCTCCACTTACGGAACTGCTTGGAGAAGTATAACGCGTCATTGAAACCGACCGAGGAAGAGATCTGGTCGATGGTCAGCGTGCCTCCTAGCAGTTTTTGTGCCTTATCCATACGAACCTTTAATAAATATTGTTTGGGAGACATGCCGATCTTTTGTTTAAAGACTTTAGAGAGGTGCGCCCTATGATAGCCTAGAGACGATGCCATATGGTCGATACTGATCTGTTGATGAAACTGTAGAGAAATCCAACGGATCGCTTGATCGATCTGACGGTCGATAACATCCGGTAATTCTATCGATTGAGAGGGAAGCGAACTTATGTTCGCAACACCGAATTTGTGCACTAGCAGCCGCAGCCAACCCGAAGCTTCTAAGCTCTCCAGTCGAGGATAAGCAGATTGCTGAAAGGATAAACGAATATGTTCATATACTTTATGTATCTCTATTAGGTTATCTAAGTGGATTATTGGCTTGTCCCTTGTAATTCCCACTTCGTGTAGTAGCTGTTCAACCGCTTCCCCTTGTAAGGCCACCCATACATATGTCCACGGACGATCCATGTCTGCCTGATAGCTAAATAACGCCCCCGGAAAAATAACAAAGGTATCCCCCTTACTACATCCCTGTGAATTACTGCCACTTTGAAAAACTCCTTCCCCATCAATTACTGTATGAATGAGATAGTAATCATGAACAGAGGGGCCCATTTTATGGCCAGGAACGGGTTTGCCTTCTCCGCTGAATAATACAGATAGGTCATGATCATCGGGAGCCAGATTAAACCCTGCTGTAAAATGATAATGCTCTAAAGCCATTTACTTAGAACCTCCCCAAGATTGCTTTTATAATACATTTAGATTATAGGATTGAATATACAAATGCAACAAACGTCCATATATCTCTTGTATTTCTCCATACTCATTGGGACCGCTCTCATTTATAGTGATTAGTGAAGAGAGCAGACGGTTATGATCTGACATCCTAGTGTTTATAAGGGAATTATAGTTTACTCTATTCCATAAAACTGCGATGTTAATACCGTTTACCTCACCTATAAGGAGGAATATTTCACATGTCTAAAATTACATTTATCGGAGCGGGTAGCACTGTATTTGCCAAAAACGTGTTGGGAGATTGTATGAGAACGCCAGCCCTGCAAGGGTTTGAACTTGCCCTGTATGATATTGATCTACAACGCCTGAAAGATTCCGAGAATATGCTAAATAATATAAAAGAGAGCAGCGGCAGCACTTGTGTTGTGAAATCCTATACGGATCGTAAAGAAGCTTTGCGTGGAGCTAAATATGTCATTAATGCAATCCAAGTGGGAGGTTACGATCCTTGCACCATCACAGATTTTGAAATTCCGAAGAAATATGGCTTGCGGCAAACGATTGCGGACACAGTTGGCATAGGTGGGATTTTCCGTAACCTGCGTACTATTCCAGTGATGCTGGACTTTGCTGCGGATGTACGGGAGGTTTGTCCGGACGCACTCTTTATGAACTATACGAATCCTATGGCAGTTCTGACCAATGTGATGAATACCTATGGCGGTGTAAAGACGGTGGGATTATGTCATAGTGTGCAGCATTGTATTCCGGGCTTGTTCGAGCATCTGGGTATGGATCAGACAGGTGTTCAGGCTAAGATCGCTGGGATTAACCATATGGCTTGGTTATTGGAGGTTACTAAAGACGGCGAGGATTTGTATCCGGAAATTAAACGCCGTGCCGCTGAGAAGCAACAAGAACATCACGGAGACATGGTCCGTTATGAAATGATGCTTAAATTCGGTTACTACATTACGGAATCTTCGGAACATAACGCAGAGTATCATCCTTATTTTATCAAACGTAATTACCCTGAGCTTATCGAACGGTTTCAAATTCCACTCGACGAGTATCCACGCCGCTGTGTAGATCAAATTGAACGTTGGCAACAAATGCGTGAAGAATTGGTTAATAACAAAGAACTTAAACATGAACGTTCGCATGAATATGCGTCTTATATTATGGAAGCTATCGAAACTAATGTGCCTTTCAAAATAGGTGGCAATGTTATGAATACAGGTCTCATCACCAATCTGCCAAAAGAAGCATGTGTAGAGGTCCCTTGTTTAGTAGATAGAAGCGGAGTAACTCCGACCTACGTGGGAGATCTGCCTCCACAGTGCGCCGCACTGAATCGTACAAACATTAATACACAGTTGTTAACGATCGAAGCAGCGATTACCCATAAGAAAGAGCATATCTATCACGCCGCAATGCTTGATCCACATACAGCAGCTGAATTGTCGATGGATGACATTACAAATATGTGCGACGAGCTGATCACAGCCCATGGAGACTGGCTCCCGGCGTATAAATAAATTAACTAGTTAGGACTAAGGAAGCCTGAGAAATCAGGCTTTTTTTGATTGTATTTCTACGAAAAACGAATGCTATCTTTAAAAAAGACCACGTCGTTTCTTCTTGCTTATCTGTCTAGGACAACTGGGGGACATCGGAATACACATATATGGATTATCTAAATGTGGAGGTGATCCTTTATGATCGTTGAAAGCTATACCTTAGCATCGTCCACAGCTTATGCTACTCCTTATTATGTGATTAGAGGTGAGCTTCCTGGTCCTGTCTTTATGGTGGTGTCGGGGATACATGGGAATGAGACAGGAAGTATTCGTGCCGCACAGATCATTGTAGAACGTTTTAACCAGAGAAGGTTGTATATACACCGGGGCACGATCATTGTAGTACCTCTAATGAATCAAAAAGCTTACCGCAAACGGATCAGAGGTGTACCCGATTTAAACCGCACCTTTCCACGTTCTAGCAAAACAGCGGCAAAACATCCATTAGCTTCAGCTTTGCTACAGCTAGTACTAAGATATCGTCCCACCTGGTTTCTGGATCTTCATGAAGCAAATGGGTTGTCACAAAAAAATCCGAAGCGACTTGGCCAGTCGATCATCGTCACTCCGGGAAGCCGAGGAACAGGTACAGCAAAACGTGTCATCAAAGGCATTAATCGAACGATTCCCAAAACCGCTTATCATTTTAATATCCGTTTACGGGAGCGCCCCGGCTCCTCAAGGGCAGCCGTTACCCGTATATTAGGGGCTAAAGCATTTACTGTGGAAACCTGCTGGAGCCTTGATCGTGAGCTACGGATTCGCTATCAGATAGATATTGTTAGCCGTTTTTTAAAAAGTGCGGGATTATTGTGATAGAGAAAATATCTGATAACTGTGTAAGCTGGTTCTTAGATCCTAGGAATCAGCTTTTTCGCCGATACTAGAAAGTTAATTGACAACAATGGGTATAGTGTATATATTACATATATACATTGATAACACATAAACTAGGAGTGAGGGCACGATTCCATGAACATATTGATATCCAACACTTCCGGTGAACCCATCTATGCACAGATTGTCAGCCAGATCCGCCAGATGATTCTGCAAGGAGAGTTAGTGTCTGGCACCCCATTACCTTCTATCCGGCTATTAGCCAAAGAGCTGCAGATTAGCGTAATTACAACGAAACGAGCCTATGAAGAACTGGAGAGAGAAGGGCTTATCAATTCAATTGTGGGGAAAGGTTCCTTTGTTTCTGGTGCAGATCAGGAGTTTATTCGGGAACAACGGCTACGGATTATGGAGAACAAAATGAAGGAGATTATCGACGAGAGTAAAATGCTGGGGATTAATTTTGCTGAGTTTAGTGAGATGTTGAAATTGCTTTATGAGGAGGAGACAGAATGAAAGAAGTCATTCAATTGGACCAAATATCTAAAAAATATGGCCATTTTAGCCTATGCGAACTTACGTTCGGTATTAAAGAAGGGTATATCACGGGGCTAATTGGACCGAATGGGGCAGGGAAAACAACATTAATAAAAATGATGATGGGGATGGTGTTTCCTGATCATGGCAGCGTCAAGATTTTTGACCAGGAGATGTCTATCCATGAAGCAGAGAATAAGGATCGGATTGGCTATGTCTCCGATGAAAATTACTTTTACGATCAATTAACCATCGATCAGATGAGTAAGATTATTGCTCCTTTTTATAGTCGTTGGGATCAAGAAACGTATAGGAAATACATAGAGATGTTCAAGCTTTCCCCGCGGAAAAAGATTAAGGAGCTCTCCAAAGGAATGAAAATGAAGTATTCGCTCGCCATTGCCTTATCACATGGTGCAGATCTGCTCATTATGGATGAACCTACTGCAGGACTTGATCCTATATTCCGAAGAGAGTTGCTTGATTTGCTTAGTGAGCATATCCAGGATGAGAAGAAGTCTATTCTTTTTTCAACGCATAATACGACTGATTTGGACCGGATCGCGGACTATATTGTTTTTGTGAACGAAGGGCACCTAGTATTTAATGAAATGAAAGAATCTCTAGCCAACAAATACATGCTGGTAAAAGGCAATAAAGAGTTGCTTGATCCGGATGTACGAAAATGGTTCATCGGGCTTAGAGAGACGGAAGTTGGTTTCGAGGGTCTTCTGAACAATCGCTCTGAGGGGGAACACTTCTTTAGAGGTCATGCCATATGCGAAACACCTACTCTGGAAGAAATCATGTATTTTACGGTAAAGGGAAACGCTTTGTATGTTTAATCTCTTGTTGCTGATTCGAAAAGACTTTATTCTCCTGCGGAATTTTATCCCTATATTTCTCTTGAGTATCTTGTTCATCGCATATGTTCAACTGGATAACTCCAGCATGTTTGCTACTTTTCAATCTTTACTGTTGCTCGTATACTCCTGTTCTATGGATGCACAGAATAACAACACAAAGTTTGTGATAGGGTTACCAGTAAGACGGCAAGAGATTATCTTGGCTAAATACTTATCACTTATTCCTTATTGTTTCATCGGTTTGGTTTGCTCTTTAGCTTTGTTACTAATTTCCTTTTCATTTGGATATTCCATTAGCCCGTTTTATTGGATAGGGGTATCTTTAACGTTACTTATGATTCCTTTGGCTGCGTCTATTTATCTGCCGATTCATTATTGGCTTGGTTCCAAAAACTATTACTTCAATATCCTTTTTAATGTAGTAATAACGATTACCACCCTGAACACTGGATCTTCACTCTCAAATTCATCCTTTTTCTTAACAATTACCGACATAAAGCTGCAGGATCATCTGTTGTCGATTGGTTTGATAGGGATTGTTTATCTCTCCATATTGTACTGCTCTTATAGGATTTCACTACGATTGTTTAGCAAGGAAGAGTTATAAGCTAAGGAGGACGTAAAGTGTATAAATCATTTTTTTTAATTCAAAAAGACTTCATTCTTCTGCGTAAATTTCTGATGCTGCTAATCCCCTTTTTTATTTTTATAGCTTACTCGAACTATCATAGCTTCAGTTTATTTACGGTAATGCCACCCATGCTGTTATTGATAAGCTCCTGCTCAATGGATACTCAGCAGATGACACAACGGTTTCTCGTTAATCTCCCTGTAAGGAGACAAGAGCTTGTCCGTGCCAAATATTTTTCGATCCTCCCGTATGCGCTTGTTGGGCTGGCAGCCACGTCCTTTACCTATCTCCTGATTATTGTAACAGGTAAAGCCGTAACCCCTCATTTTTGGCAAGAGGTTGGTATTACGTTATCCATATTCCCTCTCCTTGCGATGCTTTATTTACCGATTCATTACTGGTTAGGGGCAAAGGGAGCGCAAGTGGTTAATCTTGTTTTTATGATGATTGTAATGTTTGGACCGAACGTGTTTAGCTTTTTGATCCAGTGGATACCTGATGTGAACAGATGGCTGAGTTTTGGAGTGAAAGGTACAGTCATTCCCTTTATAATCCTAGGGCTGGCTTATGTATTCTTGCTTAGCTGTTCATATATCATTTCTCTGCGGATTTTTGTGCGGAAAGATCTTTGATTCGAAGGATTTGAGATTTTGAATGAATTCATATACCATTGTCACTACAAAGATAAATAGTAGGGGAAGGGTATACAACCAATGCCTAAAATGATCTATAGCTTTCGCACAAAAATGATTATGCTGCTGATGGCCAGTATGCTTGTATCCGGTGGAATTACCTTTTCAATCTATAAAATTCTGCAGAGATATTATCGATCAGAGGTCTTATTAGAAAATCCATTGACTAAAGTTCGCTACTTGATGCGGGATATCGGTGATGTTAATGCGTTTTTGATTATCTTCATTCCTTTGGCCATCTTATTCTTTTTTATATTTACTAAACCATATGCAAATTATTTCAAGGAAATCTCGAAAGGGATCCATCAGCTGGCGTCGGGTGATTTCTCGGAGCGGGTAGATATCCCATCTAAAGATGAATTCGGCCTTATTGGCCATGATATCAATCTGGCTATTGACCATCTTCAGGAAGCTATTGAGCGGGGCGACTTTGCGGAGAGCAGTAAAGATCAACTTGTATTAAATCTGGCACATGATCTGCGTACACCACTTACCTCCGTTATAGGTTATTTGGATTTTATCCTTAAGGACAATGAATTAACGCCAGAACAGACCAGACATTATACAACGATCGCTTATACTAAATCTCAACGTTTGGAAAAATTAATTGATGAGCTATTTGAAATCACAAGAATGAACTATGGTAAGCTTACGCTTGAAAAAACCTCGATCGACCTGAGTGAGCTTCTTTTGCAGTTAAATGAAGAGTTATATCCCGTTTTTGAGAAAAATGGTCTCACTTCCCGCTTGGATGTAACCCAACCTCTGAAGATAGAGGGTGACGGTGAGCTGCTGGCACGTGTATTTGAGAATCTCCTCACCAACGCAGCGCGATATGGAAGCGACGGTCAATTTATTGATATTCATGGTTATTTAGAGGAAAATGAAGTCGTTATTGAGATCATTAACTATGGAGATTGTATTGATCCGGAAGAGCTGCCGCGTATTTTTGATATGTTCTACACCGGGGATCGAGCGCGAACGCATCCCACAGGGAGTACGGGACTGGGCTTATTTATCACTAAAAACATTGTGGAACAACATGCTGGAACAGTTTCTGCACAAAGCAGTGTAGTGCGGACGATGTTTGAAGTGCGGCTTCCACAAAATAATTGAGAACGAAGTCAAGTGTCGACTGAGCAGGAGTAAAACCGAGATCTATGTGATCTTGTGGTTTTACTCCTTTTTTAATGGTTTGGTCAGCAAACAGGATGAATGTTACGGACATTTATTTGAAATTTTTAATAAATCGTGATATTATTAGCTTGCTAAGTAATTTGTAAGGCAGTACGGAGGAAATATCTGTGATAGAAGATGAGATAAGGGAACTACTGGATAGAATATCAGCGGAAATGCGTAGAGATTATGCAGAGCTGCTTAGAGAACTTAATCTTCATGTGGGTCAAGAACAGTTATTATGCCGGTTATGGAGAACAGATGGAATGACACAGATACAGCTAAGTGAACGCTTGAATTGTGAGCCTCCAACCATAACAAATATGGTAAAATCTCTTGAAAATCATGGGTTTGTTGTTCGAAAAAGAGATCCTGAAGATGGCAGAGTTAGCCGAGTGTATCTAACCCCAGCCGGACGTAATCTCTGCGAACCTGTGGAACAGATCTGGAACAAACAGCTGGATAAATTACTAGCCGGAATTATACCTGAAGAGCGTTTATTATTAAGAAGACTTATGAAACAAATGGCCGATAATTTAGCTTGAATCTGAAACTAATCGCCATAACCGTTAGTAAGCTAATTAAAACTAAGAAAAGAGGAACATAGATGATTACAAGTTTGACTCGCATCAATGAATTAGCTAAGAAAGAACGTGAAGTAGGCTTGACACAAGGCGAATGGGTTGAACAGATCGCATTGCGTGAAGACTATCTGCGTGAAATTCGTGGACAAGTTCGTAACAGTCTTTCTGGCGTGACAATTTTAGATCCGGATGGAAACGATGTAACCCCTGAGAAGCTTCGTGCAGCGCGTAAATAATCAATGAACTAAATAAGTGGAAACTACACCTTTAGATAACGTTAGATTAGCCTATGGTTAATCGACGGATATCTAAAGGTGTTTTTTGTTATATAAATCTTAACAGAAGCTTAAGTCGTTATCACTAGGAGCTGGTGAAAGTTAAGAATCAATTAAACTTGCGTTACACAGGATCTAAGACGGGATTGTTAGAATGAAATAGACAAAAGATAAGGGATAACATGAAGGGGTGCAGAAGTTGGAGAAACTAAAAGAAACATCAAGGAAGGAAATGAAAGTATGAAAAAAACTTTATTAATTTTACTTAAAGTAATAGTCGCTATAGTCATACTCCTAGCACTTTTTCTGGTGATCGTTTTTACAGTCAATGTGATCAGCAATAAAGTGGAGAAAGGAAAAATAGAACCCTATGGTCAGCTTGTACCTGTCGACGGGAAAAAGATGAATGTTACCATACAAGGGCAAGGCAAGGAAACAGTCGTGTTACTCCCAGGGTTTGGAACCGCATCACCCGTAATTGATTTCAAACCACTTGTAGATGAACTGACTCCTTTCTATAAAGTTGTAGTAGTTGAGCCGTTTGGTTATGGACTAAGCGATGTCACCACAAAAGAACGAACGGTCGACAATATCGTGAGTGAGCTTCATGAAGCTTTACAAGAATTAAAGATAGATCGTTATATTCTGATGGGACATTCTATAGCGGGAATTTACGGACTGGACTATGTGAACAAATACGAAAACGAAGTTAGTGCATTCGTAGGCATCGACAGCAGCGTACCCACACAAGGGGGCAACGATGAAGAATTTCCATCAGTAACCTATAAGCTGCTTAAAAACTCAGGATTTATGAGATTGCTGGTAAAGCTCAATCCAGCCCAAATCGTTACACCAAGTGATGATGAGGAAACTAAAGAACAAAATAGAATGATTTCACTTAAAAACATGATGAATCCAAATATCATCAGCGAAGCAGAGCATTTTAAAAGTAATTTCAAAGCCACGGAAACATTAAATTTCCCAAAAGATCTTCCTGTTATTTTCTTCCTAGTGAAAGAAAATACGGATGTTCCAGGCTGGGAATCCCTGCATAAAGAACAGATTAAAGACTCCTTACACGGGAAATTGATGTTGCTTGATGGGGAGCATTATTTGCACCATACCCGATCCAAAGATATCGTCGAGAACTTTAGAAGCTTTATGGGAGAGATAAAGTAAGAATGAATGAGAAAAGCCTGGTAATACAGGCTTTTCTTTTTTTGTATTTTCAAATAAGTGAATCCTTTAGAAAAAAATGATAAATTTATCAAAGCAATTATGGGCACTCTATATCCTAATCTTTATTATAGGAAGGACTACCATAGTATGTGCGGAATAGCAGGAATATTAAAATATAATGGACAGCCACCACAGGAAGAAACCTTAAAACAAATGACAGGGGTTATGAATCACCGAGGTCCCAATCATGAGGGAGTATGGCTCGATTCTCACATTGGACTTGGTTTTCGCAGATTGTCTGTAATTGATTTACGTGATGGTAATCAACCGATGACGAATGAAGATCGTACCCTTTGGATTGTTTTTAATGGTGAAATCTATAATTATAAAACACTACGAGATCAGTTAAAGCTAAAAGGACATCACTTTCAGACGCAATCAGATACAGAAGTCATTGTGCATTTATTTGAGGAATACGGCAAGGACTGTGTCCATCATTTACGTGGAATGTTTAGTTTTGCGATTTGGGATCTTAGGGAACAATCTCTTTTTGCTGCTAGAGATCATTTCGGAATCAAACCTTTTTATTATTATAAAGACGAAAATAATCTTTTATTTGCTTCGGAAATTAAAAGCATACTTGCAGTGCAAGGGGTACCCAGAAAGCTTCAATATCAAAGTTTATTCAGCTACTTAACTTTTCAGTATGTCCCGCATCCTGATACGATGTTTGAACACATTCATAAATTAGGACCTGCGGAGCGATTATTTGTTAACTCGGATGGTGAAATGAAGATCGAGAAATATTGGGAACCCCATTTTCAACCGGTAGAACGATCTTTAGCAGACTATGCCGAAGAAATTCAGTGGAAATTGAAAGAGTCTGTAAATCTTCATTTACAAAGTGATGTGGATAGAGGATGTTTTTTATCCAGTGGAATTGACTCCACCGCAATAGCTGCAATGATGAGAGCAGAAGAATCAACAAAAACCTTTTCGATTGGATTTGAAGGGCTGAACAATGAAACAATCATTGCAAATCAAACGGCAGCCAAACTGGGGACAGATCATTATTTTCACATTTTATCGCAAAGAGATTTTTTTGAAAGTATCCCGAAAACGGTCTGGCATCTAGATGAGCCTGTTGCAGACCCTTCCGCTATTGCACTCTATCATCTAAACCAGCTTGCAAAAGAACATGTCACGGTGGTCCTATCAGGGGAAGGCGCTGACGAATTATTCGGAGGGTACAGAATCTATAGAGAGCCAAATGCATTAAGACCGATAACCTGGATGCCTAACTTCATAAAGGATTCGTTACGAAAATCATTATCTGTATATCCCTATCATTTTTATGGCAAAAATTATTTACTTCGGGGTCTGACACCTTTAGAAGAGCGTTTTTTCGGAAATGCTAATATCTTTAACAAAAGCGGTAAAATGAACTTGCTCCACGAATCGGTACACGCTCAGAATAGCTTTTTACATCCCGCGGATATCGTTAAGCCTTTTTATGATAAGACAGCTCACCTAGACCCTACGACAAGAATGCAGTTTATTGATCTGAATTTTTGGTTACCTGGAGACATTTTATCAAAAGCAGATAAGCTGTCCATGGCACATTCATTAGAATTAAGAGTACCGTTTTTAGATAAAGATGTTTTTGAAACGGCTAGTAAAATACCTGTGTCCAATCGGATTGGCCAAAAAACAACAAAACTTGCTTTGCGTAAAGCTATGGAAGGAATCGTTCCGGAAGCTATTGTGAATCGCCCGAAACTAGGATTTCCCGTGCCCATTCGTGATTGGCTCAAAACTCCAATTTCAGATATAATGTTTGAACAAATACGCTATAGTGGCATTGAAGAAATATTCAATATGAATATCATCGAAGAGATGTTTGCCCAGCATCGGAGTAATAAAGGCGACTATTCGCGTAGAATATGGATAATTTACATTTTTTCAGTATGGTACACTCTTTTTATAAAAGAAGACCTGAAGCAGTTAAACAGTGCCGTGTTGTAATGGGGGAGTGGTGTGTTTGGAGATTGAGGAATACGCGTGGAATAAACATGAGCAGCAAATAAGAGAAACTAAAGGATTTACTTACAGTACTCCAAAGATAAAGATTATAGATAACCATGAATTAAGAAATCGACTTGAAGTCATGCTTGAAAAGCTGCCACAGAAGTTTCTGGCCAAATGGGCTTTGAAAGTAGCAGCTGAGCACCTGGATCATCTGGACCAACAGCTTGTAAATGACCCTCGGATTGATTTAGGTATAGAAACGCTAGAAAAGCGTATAACTGGTGAGATTAGAGCCTTTGATTTAAGAAAAGTTGGATTCATAGTCAATGAATTGGCCAAAGAGTCCACAACCGAGGCTAGTAAGTATGCTGCCCGTTCTTTTGCACAAGCCATTGCAACTGGACATATGCGAGGACACGCTATGGTTTGCAGTGACTATGCAGTAAAACTGGTGAATTACATATCAGATCATTCTTCAGTTGCAGAGGCAGCTACTAAAGAACGTGAGAGACAATTAAGGTTAGCTGAAGAGTTACTTTGAAATTGAAGGTTTAAAGATGAACATGTATGAGGATGATTCTAAAAGTTAAATAATGGTAATAAATAACTTTTTATATAATTGAGAGTTATGTAATCTAATGCAAACAATAATGCGTGACTTGATGAGCTTTAAAGCTTAATACTCGTTTTAGATAATACGATTACTAAATAAGAATCAATTGCTTAGGAAAGGGCAGTTATTTTGAACAGTTTTGAACATTGCCAAGATATCAGTTATGGATAGCTAATTAGTAATATTATGGAACTAATTGGTTGCTTCCAATAATTTAATAAACTACTTCCTCACAAAACCCGTATTTTGTACATATGTCACTAAGATGCGTTCTACTTAGATTATACATAGTTCTATATGGATTTGTCTGAGGACAAGAACTTGTACCCATTGACGATTTACGGTGTTCTTCCCTTCATACTAAAAACGCTTCTTTATTATAAATAAAAACCCGTTAATTTTCAAAAGATGAAAAATTAACGGGTTTTAAAAACTTAATCTTTTTACATATTTATCAACTGACTTTTGTAGCTTTAAGTTCTCTGATTTTAAATGGATGACCAATATAATCCTGCGATGCTAAGGGTTCCTTAGATATAGCTCGATTTTCGTTCTGTTATTTTTATAAGATCCCTCCCCTTTCTCGCAGTAAAAAAGCAATTCGGATTAAATACAAATTGCTTTTTCATTGAATACTGTGCTCCGGTACCTGAAGTATGTTGGGGATGACTCGATAATCACCTGTAGAACCTTAATTTGGATGTCATAATCTAGTTGAATCACGAAGCGGGAGCATTCGATATTCAGGTAATGATGAAGAAGCTCCACTTCCTTATCCAATGCAATATAGTCTCACCTTTGTCCAGAGCAAGCCGATAATACCGTGCGGACAATTTGGAGATTCGTTCAGTCTCCTGGACCTTCTCCTTTCGTGCATTCCATGAGATCAGTACCAGCGTTAATATAGAAAATGCTGACGCAAAGGCCCCCATTTCCACTTTACGCTTGAGTTGTTCGGTCTCTCAAGTCGTTTGAATCGGAAGCTATGGCGGGAAAACCAGCATGTACTGAACCAGTTCCGATGAATACCGCAGATCTTCCTATCGTAGAGTAATTGAAAACACTCATTTTCATGGAGCTGCACTCTAACTAGTAAAACGTTGGAGTGCAGCTCCAGTTATATGCAATGCGTCAGAACATCCAGTGCTTTTAGCTGACGAGCTGCGTAATACGAAAATTACATGTCGTAGATTGAGTGAGCACGCTTCTGTTTTATTAGTTACCTATATAATTTGACTCGCTAACTTCATTTTTGACCTGTATATAAAACAAAAAGGCATCAAGATTTGCTGTCCTGATACCTTTGAATTCTCCTGTATGAAATTCCCATTTTCTCCTTCAGATCAAGGCTATCCTTGGTTTCTTTTTATAACCAGAATAGATCTCTAAGAAAATTAAGCAACCGTTCCCCCGCTTTAATACCGAGAAACGGTTGCTGTTTAAAAGGGACTTTTTAAGTTTGTCTTCTTGATTGGGTGTGTATGACCAACTATGCGACTTCTGTTGTTATTGTCGTCCGACATCATTTCTCGTACTACATTTTATATTCAACCTTTTGGCGGTTTATTATAGTCTTTCCTCATGTCACTCATAAGATGTTCCGTATAATAGACAAATTACTTCCTGTCTATTATGGGATGATTTCATTACTTATACGTCAGCTTGTTTTTTTTAATCTTCGAGCTCTTTGATGATTTTCGGATATTTCTTATCCAAATCATTAAAATACAACAGGTGAAGATCGGGGATCTGATGGTAGTTGGGCGGTATATGGATCGGATTCAAGCGATTGAGCCTCTCCGGACAACGCCTGCTGGCACCGTTTTTTGGGATATTCAGATGCTAGGTTTGAGGGGGACCTCGGCGGCAAGAAAAATTCGGACGATCATGCCTCAAGCGCGAATTGTATTTACTACGGCGTATTCGGAGTATACGTTAGAAGCGTTTGAAATTCAATCTATCGACTATAAGCTATATCTGAACGTCAAGTCCGTACGGATGCGAATTTCGGCAAGCACCCTATATTCAGTGCCTCGGGGGAATTTCATATTCATTTGCCGTATACCCAAAGCAGGCAACTATCATGGAAAACGAGCAAGGAGAAGGAGATTAACGCTTTTTTGATCCACTAAATAGGGAAAGCTGTGAATGGCACGCTTTTGATAAAGTCGCTTTGGCCGGGGTTACAAAATTCAAAGTATCGCTTTTAAAGACCTTAGCAATTATTTATTTTTTGATAAATTGCATGATTCCTTTAGGAAAAGTATCCTCTACCTCTGTTCTTTTATCATACAGATTGTACCAAGCCTCAGCCACTTGATCAGGATCAAAACTTGTACCCTGTTTGATTAAAGGACTAATGGATAAATGGCCCACAAATACTCCAAGAGGAAGCAAACGCTCGTGTAAACTAAGAATATAGTTTCGGAGTCCAGACATGGCGATACCCGAATTTCCAAACATCGAGCTTGGACTCATTGCGGAAAGATCGCTTGTGAAAAGAAGTGCTCCTTCACCCCGTTCAATCATTTCTGGAAAGACTTGTCTAGCTGTATTAATAGCTCCGATGACAACATTGTTAAAAAATTGAAGTGCGCTCTCATCAGTCGTTTCCAGAACAGATGTTGTAGTAACATTTCCACTATGCGGGCTAAACTCCAAGACATCGATTGTACCGAACGTATTCTTAATTTCTTGAAAAGCTCTCATAAGTTGCATTTTGTTAGTGATATCGGCAGCAAAACCCTGAGCTTCAATTCCCATCTCACCAAGCTGTTCTGCATATTTGTCCAATTTCTCCTGTGTTCTTGAAACTAGGGCGATACGGAAACCGTTTTTTCCTAAAGTCTTGGCCAGCGAGAATCCCAGACCTGGTCCTGCACCGATAATAACCATTGTTTTCAATGTATACTCACCTTCCATAGAGACATTAATAGTCATGATATAGCCCAACATTGCCAAAAAGAGTTGCATAAGAGTTCAAAACCATATCAACCTTCTTCTATTCTCTGAAACAAAACGATTGGTTTTCGTGACTTCAATCGCAAATGGGAGTCAATTTCCTATAGATACAAATACTCTTCTGTACGATTATTTGTATCTAATTTAGACAGTGGAAGCCCTCCCGGCTTCTCCTACTTGATAACGATCTTCAGACATTGAACCTATTTAGCTGATGTCCCATCAGGACTACTCCTCCCTCATTTGTCAGTGTCCATCTTTCACTTTCTCTAAACGAATAAAAAACTTCTTTAATTCTGTATTCACAGTCTCTTGTGCTCAAAATGATCTTATCACATAAGAAAAAATATATAAAGTTGAGTTACTTGACTTTACATTATTGTTCGCTTATATTTGTCCTTGTAAGTATCTTGCGATGGAGGTTTTAACATGACTAGACTTAATGGTAAACGAGCACTTATTACGGGTGGCACCAGCGGAATTGGCTTGGAGACAGCCAAACAATTTCTGGCTGAAGGTGCTGAATTGATTGTCACCGGAGTAACTCCGGCAAATGTAGAAAAAACGCAAAAGGAACTTGGAAATCAAGTCCTTGTGCTTCAGGCAGATTCCCGAGACCTCAATGCTCAACGTCAACTGGCTGATCGAGTTGAACAACATTTTGGTAAACTGGATATTGCCTTTTTAAACGCAGGCGTATCTGACTGGCGTCCATTCGAGCAAATCGATGAAGAAGCCTTTGACCGCTTGTTTGCCATCAACGTAAAAGCTCCATTTTTCTTAATGCAGGCATTAACTCCAGTGATGGCGAACCCATCCTCTATCGTTTTAATGGGATCGAGCAGTTCTCATGCTGGATATGCACATTCCAATGCTTATGCGGCTACTAAAGGCGCCATTTCCACTCTGACCAAAGCCTGGAATTCCGACTTATTATCGTCTCACGGAATTCGCTTCAATACTGTGAGTCCTGGACCGATTGATACCCCGCTTTACGATAAGAACAAGCTAGGCGTGTCTGACGAAATTCGTGAGATGGTTATTAACCGCATTCGTGACGGGATTCCGGCTGGACGCATGGGTACTGCCGAAGAGATTGCCAAAGCTGTTGTTTATCTGGCTTCGGATGAGTCACGCTTCACCATTGGCGTTGACTTGGTTCTGGATGGCGCTCAAACGATTCTCTAATAGGTTAGCCCTATTGCTGCTTAAGCCCTCCGAGGGTGCTTAGGCAGCTTTTTCTTTTAGAACACGATCAACTGTTGTATAGTAGTGAAGAGGGTGCTATCCCTCTGATAAGACTTAAATCCAACTTTGGAGTGGAATTATGGGAACTAAATCAACTTACCATGAACGTATAAAGGAAGAAAAAAGGGCGTGCGCGATTGCCGCTGCACAAGAACTGTTTTTTGAAAAAGGGTATGCGCGGACTACTTTAGCTCAGATTGCAAAACTTGCTGGTCTCTCTACAGGTACACTTTTCAATCATTTCCCGACGAAGGAATTGATTTTTGAAACCATCGTCAAGCATTTTTGGGAGCTTGATCCCGAATGGGACTTTCCACCGGAGCTCGGCTCTCCCCTGCAAGGATTAATAAAGTTCGGACGAGACTACGCATGCGTGCTGACTCGTGATGGAATGGCTCCTTTATTCCGGGTCGTCATTGCAGAAGCCAAGCAGTTCCCCGAGCTCAGTCTTTTTCATTATGAACTGGGCGAAGGCGCCGTGCATCAGAAATTGACGCAATATTTAGTAGATGAAGTTCAATTGGGTAATATAAATCTGCCGCATGCATCAAAAACGGCCAACGAATTTATGAGTCTCATTTCCGGGCAGGTGCTATGGCCAAAAATGTTGCTGCTTGATTTCAGTATTTCACGAGAGCAGGCTTTTCAAATAGCGGATGAGGCTGCTCATACGATTATAAACAAGTATGCCGATTAAAAAGACGAATACGAGAGATCTCCCAATATGAGACTCCCTCGTATTCGTTTATTTACGTTCTTTGTAGAAATGAAGAACCATCAGGGTTTATTGATTATCACCGTATTTTTAGAGCGACTTTTGCTTCAGAGAACTCACCTCTATCTGTGATGCGGTTCTCCGCACTTTCTGTCATAATCCAACCTTTAGCGTGGTAGCCACTCAATAGAGACTCACAATCTACTTAGATATACATCTAATATGCAATCGGACTATATTCTTGTCCATTCCGGTAATCGGTACAAGTTCTTGTCCTTGGCTTGGGACAAGAACTTGTACCGATAAAACAAAAAAAGCCGCTATAATAGCGACTTCAATGGGATCATGTTCTTGTCCCTCGACAGGATTGTCTCACAATCTAGAAGTTTATATTATTTGATCTATTTATGACTTCCTCTTCCGAGTTCCGAGCAATAACCACATCATTAATTAGAGCCTTGCGATCTTTGCTGCGTTCTATAGATATCCCCAAAAGTCCCGACAACAATTGTAAGCCTCTTTTGAAGAGTACTATTATTTTTTAACTAATCAGCGGAAAACGAATCATAACTGTCGTACCGCACCCTACCCCGCTGCTAATGTGGACTGTACCTTGATGTTGATTGACGATCCAACGTGCGATCGATAGCCCTAGACCTGCTCAGTGATCCCCTCTACTTCTAGAGGAATCTCCCTTATAAAAGCGATTAAATACGAGTGGTAATTCATGTTCCGAAATACCCACTCCGTTATCCTTGACGGTTACAAGAACTGATTTCCCCTGCCTAAGACACTCAAGATCGATTTGCCCATCCGCCTGCGTATATTTAATGGCATTGTCCAACAAAATCATGAACAACTGTATGAGACGATTTTCATCTCCATTCATGAGCAATTCCGAGCCTTCGACACGAAGCTGTACCCGCAACTGCTTGTAATCCATTATTGGCTCCATTTTTTTGGCGATCTCTTTAATGATCTCGTCAATTCGCACAGGTTTGCATGAGATAACTTCCTCATGTGAATCGCCTCTTGCCAGAAGAAGTAGGCCGTCTACCATGTTGCTCATTCTTTTGGTTTCTTTCAGAATGGCTGAAATTGGAGCACTTTCTTCCTCGATCGTATGATCGGGATGGCGTAACAATATTTGTGTTTGCCCTCGGACGACCGAGGGCGGACTTCTCAACTCGTGAGAGGCATCTGCAACGAATTGCTGCTGCTTATCCCAAGCCTTCTGAATTGGTATGAGCGCCCGTCTAGCCAAAGAGTAACCTGCGATGATAGATAATAACGCGCCGACACCGATTCTGTATGGACCTCAGCCGCTCCATGTCGATTTGAAGTTCATCTCCTCATCGGAGCTGGCAGTACGAGTCGAGAATCCGCTCGTACTTTGGGAGCGCGACAATTCGCTCCATTCAATAATCACCGAGACATCACCTTCGTACCCTACCCCTACTCCTCAATGGATGGAGGATCGGTTCTGGGTATGGGTGCATTATGGAGCAATGAAGTTAGGCAGAGGAGAACTATTCGAGTTCATTGATTTGCTCTCTTACATACGAAGTGCCGTGCTCGGGTCCCTGATTCTTATGGATATCCGGCATCTTCCGTCAGGAGTACGTAGGCTGGAGCAATATGCCGCTCACGAAATAGAAGAGCTTAAAGAGACACTTCCACTCCACGACGCCTCAAGCAGTTACCACGCGCTGAAATTCTCCATAAAAATTTATAGAAGATTGCGTCAAGATACTGAAGGACTGATACGCAGGAAAACTGCTGAGCAAGCTGCTATCGCATATCTCGATTCTGTATACGATAGCGTACGCAAATGATGTCTTGTCGCAGAGACATATTGGAATGTTACCGGATCGGAAACAGCATTAGTGACATACAACATTAATCTAACGGAGAAGTACGACAAGTTCTGCTATAAGCACCAAACAGTGTGAAAAGCAGAAGATTACTTCAGTAATCTTAACTTTACAACCGAGGTTGGGAATGACGGAACCATGTATCCCGAAACCATGTATCCCGAAACCATCCCGCCAATAATCCTGCGTACGTCATGTTTTACAGAACATGAGGTTTGAAGTACAGGTAGATTCGGTGGTAAGAACGTTCAAACAGACTGAACTGACGAACTTCCGAATGTACAGGTCTAAAGTTAGAGCATATGGAAACATATGCACCATCAAACGATGGGGTGGCGTTTGAAATCCGGCTTGATGTCCGTGGCGGCGATTCCTTCAGCCGGCTCGGCTTCATGGTACATGAAAAAGGCGTCCGCAAAGATCACGCCCCAATCCGAGTTTGCATTGTCAACGATCTCCACATACAGCCTTTTGCCCAAATATTCGGAAAGATCCGCCTTATATTGCTCCATATTGGCAAGCCGCAAGCCCTGATCGGGATTTGGGAAGCCAACGTCAGCGAAGGCGCTATTGCCATACCGGGCAATGACTTGCCCTGTCTCGGCTTCCACGATATTTATATATGCCTTTTTTGGATTTTTTGCACCGGCAAGCTTGAAGCTGATCCAGCCGCTGCCGCCTAGCTTGAAGGTGCTGGAACGAAGCACGCCAGTCGCAGCCTCGTCATGCTTCCAGCCATTTAAATGAAAGGAACCTTCCTGGTTGTACGGAATTTGTTCCCCCCACCAAGTGGTTTCGTCCGATACACTGTCCTGATCGAACGCTTGGCCTTTGACAACCGTCCAGCCTGACATATCTCCAGTTTCAAAGCCTGAATTCTCAATTTGATAGACCGTATCCGTTACGGATGATCCCAAACCATTACTTGTATTTTGGTAGACCGTATCTGTAACTGACGATCCTATGTCCGCCTTTAGATCAGAAGCTTCCCCACCTTCCCATACAACTCCTGCTGCGGCTGTACCCTGGATTGCCGGAGTCATAAGCTGAAGAGCCATAACCCCAACAACCATTTTGAAGATCCAAGATTTACTACTGTTGGCATCCCTCATTAACAAGCCTCCTTAGTCACTTTTTATTCACGCCAAAATAAAGCGCTTCCATTTAGTGATTTACTTATTTGAGGCGTTTTTTTTCTTCATGGGGTAAGGAGCGCCTGGGCGCCCCGCGTTACCAAATAGACTTCATATCCCATATTTCCATGGACTTCACCAATGACTTACCATCTCCCCAGAGCTCAAGCCCTAATGCATCCTTACGGCTGGGATAAACCCGGGTCGTCAGGCTTTTCAAACCGTTGGCATAGGCTTCGACCATGGAGCGATCCAAATAGATATGCAGCTTCAGATTCTCACCTAACAATTCCAGCTTCCCTCCTTGAACCCCACTACACTTTTCACCTAGATGCAGTGTCGTTTTCGTACGGTCGACAAGGAACTTAGCTTCATTAAAATCATAATACAGCAACGTTTCCTCTTCTCCATCCGGTGTACACCGGACCTTGATTCCGAGTTGTGTGGCACTGCCTCGATCCAGTTCCAATTGAATCTCAAGCATGTCGCCTTGAACATCCCTCAACTGTACATTTACCTCAGCCAATGACGTGTCCCGGAGCGATAATCGTTTCCCACCGCGCAGCGACTCTAGCTCCTGAACCGGCTCGACTCCGAGCCGCCCATCCTCCCGCAAATAGACGTTTAGCGGCAAGCCGCCGTTATGAGCCCAGCCTGACTGGTATTCCAATTTAGAAGTACGATCACCCTGTGCAATCGTAAAGACGATATTTCGACCAGTCTTCGGATCAACCATGCCGCTCGGACCGGTAAAATGGAAATCACCGACATCTATCAATTGCGGTTCTTCTAGATCCGGGATAAATGAAAGATTGTCTTGATCCAGCTGCCCGATCCAATAGAATACCTCAACATCGGCACCCTTTCCTACAGGACTAACCAGCAGAAGATGCTTGTTTTCCCCCTTGTTGTCAGTGCCTAAGGGAAGAAGTACAGGCAACTCCCAAATGGGTCCAAGATAAGGGAACTTCTGAATATCCGCCTGATGGAAAGGCCCTTTGTATGTCCAATTCAGCATATCCTGCGAGGTAAATGCCAGCGCTGCCCCGCCTTCGCCTTCAATCCCTGACCCGACCAGGGCATACCAGCCGTTCTCATCCTTCCACACAAACGGGTCCCGAAAATCTCCGAATGCACCCATTCCCTTCTGCTGCACGATGAGCGGCACCGGGTGTTTAATCCACGTAATGAGATCCGGGTCTCCATCCTGCGGATAAGTGCTACGGGCAAGCGCGACGCTCTGATTCGGTGAAGCACTATCATTGCCTGCCGTAAAGAACAGCACTGGCAGTCCCTCTGCATCATAGGTTGCACTTCCAGACCATATCCCGTCCGGTGCGAGCTGATCCTTCTCAGGTGCCAGCGCTACAGGAAGATCACGCCAATGCACCAGATCTTCACTCACCCAATGTCCCCAATGGATATGATGAAAGTACGGTCCTTGCGGATTGTGCTGATAGAACAAATGATACTGCCCTTCAAAATAAATTGGCGCATGAGGCTCGTTCATCCAATGTGCCGGCGGGCTGACATGATACTGCGGTCTGTGCCGATCCGTAAGCAGAGGTGTACGATCCAGCTTGATGTCGTCATATCTCAATTGCGGCCGGACGCCTCCATGTGCGGAATCCAACACTTCCTGATAAAAAGCTGCTACGTCCTCATTACTTAGGGCACGGTTATAAATCTTCAACTCATCCATGATCCCGCTGAACATATGAAGGCTGAACACTTCGGCAAGCCTGCTGCTGTGATTATTCCTGCCGATGAACAGATCCGTGTCCAACGCCTCAGCCAGGCGGGAACCGCGGGGCACCGCTGCCGATATGATTTCGGTGCCGTTCAGGAACAGCTTGATTTCACCCTCTTCTCCATCGAATACAGCGTTCACATAAGACCACTCATTCTTAGGAAGTTCATAGCCGTCCGGCGACCAGATTTCCTTCCATTCTCCTCCCTCAAGCCCGATTTGGAAGGACCAGGAGCCGTGACGGAACATGCCAAGCAGATATCCCTGCTTAGCCTTGTTATTGTAGCGGTTCACTATGGCAGCCAGTTTGCCTTCATGTCCCCACTCATAGGTGCGCGGGGCAACCCAAACCCCAATGCTGAGAGCCGATAGAAATTCCGGCTCTCCGTTACACTCTTCTCCGTGGACAGAATGAGCAATATATGTTGAGTAACCATCGAAGAGGAGACCACTTCCTCTTACCCCCTGTCTCCACAGCGGAGTACAAGGGTCGGTAAACTCTGCGTTGTTGAATACATAATGAATCTCATCTACCGTCTTAGTGACGCTCTCCATAGCGCTCGCTCCGGTCCCTTCATCAAAAGCCCAATGCATCATTAGTCCCCGGTTACCGACTTGGCTACTCATGCCTCATTCCTCCCTGAAGACTGCCCTGTGCTAACACTCGGAATCTGTATGGACTTCAGCGTATGGATTTGAAGCGAGTTCAGGACAACCTGTCCTGATTGTGTACTTATCTGAATATTCTCAATCGGAGCATCCGGGAAAATCTGATCGGTTAACACAACCAGACCATTAGCCGCATAAACTTCAACTGCATTGCGATCCAGCCAGATGTGCAGCTTAAGCTTACCGTTCGTAGCGGCCAGGCTGGCACCGTGACGGCTTGCGAACGCCGGGTGGAAATCAGTCAGACCACTTTCTGAACGGTCGGTAAACAGCCATTCCTTAGCAGGGTCATATCCGATAATAATTTCGCTCTGCTGTCCGCCAGATTGCAGATGGATACATATCTCGTCCCCGGATTTGATATCAATCTCTCCTTTAATTTCTAACAGATCACTATTCGTCTGCTGTATAAAAGGAGTCTTCGGCGTAACTGTGACATCGTTCCAGCTCATAGATTCATTACGCAGCTGCTCTATTTCCCGGACAGGCATTTGGCTCAGCACGACACTTCCGTTCTTACTAGTCAGGGACAAGGCGCGGGGCAAAGTCATTGCACCTCTCCAGGAGCCGGTAGGCGTCTCGTTGGCATATTTCCAGTTGCTCATCCATCCGATGATTACGCGGCGTCCATCCTGCTCCGGAATATCGGACCAGGTAACTCCCGCATAATTATCTCTTCCATAGTCTAGCCACAGTATATGATCCGCAGGATTGTCATTGATGAACGTCTTTCCATCGAACTCTCCAATAAAATATTGCGTACGCGATCCCTCTGGACAATTGGGATTATCTCCGATGCTGATGATCAGCACCCATTTTGAACGCCCGGTGTCATCCACCGGCAGTTGAAACAGATCAGGGCATTCCCAGACGCCATCATGTGACCCTTCATTTATACCAAATTCACCGGTCAGCGACCATTCACGCAAATTCTCGGATGCGTAGAACAGGGCATGATCTCCAGCGACAATCACCATAATCCACCGTTCACTTTGCGGATGCCAGAACACCTTAGGGTCCCGGAAGTCTATCAGTTCTTCCTCGATCAGCACCGGATTTCCGTCATACTTATGCCAGGTCTTGCCCTTATCGCTGCTGTAAGCCAGGCTCTGCCGCTGGCGCGGCTGCCCCGTGTCCGAATGGTTATCGGCATGCGTAAAGATCGCGACCAGTCCATCTGAATCTTCGAATAAGCCGCTGCTGTTATTCCAATCCACTACACAGCATCCCGAAAAGATCGCTCCGTGCTCATCCGGGAATAGAGCAATAGGCGCGTGCTCCCATTGAATCAGGTCTTCACTGACAGCATGGCCCCAGTGCATTGGTCCCCATTTATTACCGTAAGGATGATGTTGATAGAATAGATGATAGCTTCCCTCATAATAGACTAATCCGTTGGGATCGTTTGCCCAGTTTGAGGGAGGTGTGAAATGAAACCCCGGTCTGAACCGCTCATCATTGAATTGTTTGCTGGACTCTATCATATCGTTAATCTCATCTGTCGTTGGCATGGACCCAAGAGCCCCCTTTCGTGTGGTTACCAGCGCTCCGGCGGCATTGGCAAAGGTCAGCATGTTGGTGATTTGCAGCTTGGTCAAATCCTGTAAAGAGCTTCCGCTTTCCAGAATCTTAAATAACATACTGCCCAGAAAAGCATCACCGGCTCCTGTTGTGTCAATGGTCTTGACCTTAAAGCCCGGTACATATCCCTCTTGACCAGCCAAACGGTAATAGCAGCCTTTTTCCGCTAGAGTGACGATAATGAGCATGATATCGAAGTTCTGCTGGAGCTCTTGTGAACCCTGTTCAACATCACTAGTTCCGGTTATAAAAGAAAGCTCTTCTTCTGAGATTTTCAGAATATTAGCATAATTCAGGCCCCAAAAAATATTCTGTCTGGCTTCTTCCTTGCTCTCCCATAAAGAAAACCGGATGTTAGGATCGAACGACAGTAGAACTCCTGCTTCCTTCGCCTTAAGAACTGCCGTCCTGGTAGCCGTGCGAGCAGGTTCATGGGTCATCGACAACGAACCAAAATGCAGCGCCTGACATGCTTCAATCCGCGCCAGCGGAACATCCTGCGAGTGTAAGAAGGTATCCGCCCCCGGTTTCCGGAAGAAGCTGAAGGACCGGTCCCCCTGATCGTCCAGATGGACAAATGCCAGCGTTGTACTCGCTTCATTGGTAACCGAAACTCCTGTTACATCTACCCCGCTGTTACGCAGAGCATTTTGCAGCAATGAACCGAATTGGTCTTCCCCAACTTTGCTGATCAGTGCTGATCTGGCCCCCAGGCGGGATAGCGCTGCGGCTACGTTAGCCGGAGCTCCCCCCGGATTGCATTCAAACTGATCATTCCCCCCAGTCGTCCTGCCTGCCGGTGTAAAGTCTATCAATACTTCCCCTATAGCGATGACATCAAGCACAGTTTCTCCCCACCTAACTTCTATTTATTTTTTCAGATTTTCGTTATAGCGATCCAGCCCTTTTTGATAGATCTCCATCAGTTCATTCAGGCCCATCTTTTCCAGTGTTTTAATGTAGTTGTCCCACGCCTCATCTGCGCCGCCATCCACAATGAATTTTCCTCTTTGGGTATTTACATATTTAATCAGTTCCGGCTCAATCTTATTGATGGTATCCAGTTCCTCCGGCTCAAAGAAGATGTTCGGATAGTTTTCTTTTTCCATATACGGATTGTAATATTTCTCCAGGTCCTCGGCGCGCTGCTGAGCCCGGGGTTCCATATCTACCACTTTTCCGAAGTCATCGAAAGTAATGATACCGGGTGCACCTGATCCCGGAGCAACCTTCTGTCGGAATTCACCTGCTGAGGCTCCTTCAGGAAGCGGTAAATTCACCAGTTTTCCGTTTTCGTCCTTCTTGTACACGACATCCAGTGGTCCCCAGTGGATTTGAGCAGCCATGTAAGGTTCATACTGCTGGTCAATCCAACGCATGGTGATTTCTGGATTGCTGTTCTCTTTGGTAATGACAAAAGACCCGCGCCCCGGACCGCCGCCATTAGCGCGTCCAATCGTCTGCTCGCTATCCGCGCCTTTAAGCGGAGACAATAGCACATAATCCTTGGCACGTTCGGTTCCGACAACTTCTTCGGCTTCCCACCAGACATAAGATCCCAGCGTCTCATCTGTCGTTTTACCTTTGGCCAGATACTGTGCTGCATCCTGAGTGAAGGATTCCGGATCAATCAGGCCCTGCTTATACCATTTTTCATGGAAATAATTCAAAGCATCCTTATATTCAGGCTGAGTTGCGGTGAAAATGACTTTTCCATCGCGGACGACACGGTGTTCCAGATTATCCGGAAGACCAAAGGCACCGAATAGTCCGGCAATATCCATGCACCACTGCATGTGCATAAAGCTTAACGGGATTTCATCCTGCTTGCCGTTGCCGTTCGGATCTTTTGTTTTGAAGGCAAGCAGCGCTTCCGTGTATTCATCCAGCGTTTCCGGTACTTTGAGGCCAAGCTTATCCAGCCAGCTTTTATTAATGACGTGAAAGAAAGGGTTGGTTCCAAGGTTGTTTTCTTCCCAGGACGGCAGACCGTAGATATGCCCATCCGGCGCTGTGATCGATGATTTGATATCAGGACGGCGCTCCAGAATCGCTTTCAGGTTAGGCGCATATTGATCAATTAAATCCTCCAGCGGAATTAGCGTTCCATCTTCACCATAATTGATAAGCTCGTAATCAGTGAATCCGGCTGCATAGAAGGCATCCGGCAAATCGCCACTTGCGAGAAGCAGGTTTTTCTTTTCTGTATAATCGGTATCCGGAATGTTCTCCCAATTAATCTTCACGTTGGTTTCTTGCTCCAGCCGCTTGAAGATTTCCATCTCTGAGAACTCTGGTGCCAGGGCCGCCTTCGGGGCTACCATTCTTAACGACACTGGTTTGTTTACAACGGGAAGACCGGTTGCATTGAAATTGTCTTTCTGATTGGAATTTTCCGCCTGATTGTTTGTACCGTTACCGTTACCCGAACATCCGCTCAGCGCAAACGCTCCTGCCAATACCAGAATCCCCGCATTTTTAAATAAAGAACTCATTTTCGATAACCTCCCTTTTGTTCATCCCGCCAGCTAATTACTCCTGTTTTGTTTTCATATATTGCTCTGAATACGCTGTGCATCCCCCCTTTCAAGTACCGCGTCAAAGTATTATCCTTTGATGGAGCCAATCATTACGCCTTTAACAAAGTACTTCTGAAGGAAAGGATACAAAATCAACAGCGGAAGACTGGATACCATAATGACCCCGTATTTGATCAGTTCCGTCACACGCATCTTGGCTGCATAGGATTCCACATCGATCATCATGCCGGAGTTGACCTGATTCTGGACAAGGATGTTGCGTAGCACTAATTGCAGCGGATACTTGCTCTCATCATTTAGGTAAATCAATGCATCGAAGAATCCGTTCCAGAAGCCGACCACATGGTATAACACCATTACCGCCAGGATGGACTTGGACAACGGCAGAACGATGCTCCAGAAGAATCTGGTGTTGGAACATCCGTCGATTGAAGCCGCTTCCCACATTTCGTCTGGTATGGATGACTGAAAAAAGGTTCTTACAATAATGACGTTAAAGACACCGCCTGCCCCGGGAATGACCAGCGCCCACATCGTATTCAGCAGGTGCAGATCTTTAATCAGCAGATAGGTGGGAATCAGCCCGCCGCTGAAAAACATGGTAACCAGCAAAAACCACATAATCAAAGACTTCCCGGCCAGATCCTTCCGGGCTAACGGATAGGCTGCAAATACTGTCACGGCTACTCCAATTAATGTTCCCAGCGTTGCATAAAGAATGGAGTTGCCATATCCGATCCAAATGGAGGAGTCACTGAATATCCGTTCATAACCGTCCAGCGTTAAGCCTTTCGGGAATAGCCAGACCTCACCGGAGTAAATGTAATTGGGGTCACTGAATGAGGCAACCAGTACAAAATACAACGGGTACAATACTAGCAGCATAATAATGGTCAACAGAATGTAATTGATGATGTCAAACCATACATCCCCTCTGCTCTTTCGCTTCAATAATTGATTCATAATCGTCTCCTCCTTACCACAGACTGGTCTCTGTCATCTTTTTAGCGATCCGGTTAACGGTGAAGATCAAGATAATATTAATAAGGGAGTTGAACAGGCCGACTGCCGTAGAAAAGCTGTATTGGGCTTTCTGAATCCCCATCTCATATACATAGGTAGGGATAATATTGGAGGTGGCGTAGTTTAGATCACTCTGCATCAAAAAAGCCTTTTCAAAACCGATACTCATAATGTTGCCGAGTGCGAGAATCAGCAAGATAACGATCGTCGGCAGTATGCTGGGAATATCTACATACCAGACACGCTTCCATTTGCTCGCCCCATCCATAATGGCCGCTTCATGCAGCTCGGGATTGACTCCCGCAAGTGCAGCAAGATAGATAATCGTGGCGAAGCCTGTTTCCTGCCAGATTCCTGATAAGATATACAAGGGACGGAACCAACCCTCATCAGCCATGAAGAGAATAGGCTGTCCGCCAAACGAGGTAATAATATGATTCACGATTCCGCTGTTTGGAGATAAAAAAACATTAAGCATGCCAACGAGTACTACGGTAGAGATAAAGTGCGGCGCATAAATCACAGTCTGTACAAATTTCTTATAGGACTTGCCCAGCATCTGATTCAGCATAATTGCGATGATGATTGGAGCCGGGAATCCAAATAACAGCGAAAGAAAACTGAGTGAGAGCGTGTTTGTGATGATTGTCCAGAAGTTATAGGAATTAAAGAAATCTACAAAGTGCTGAAATCCTACCCATTCACTTCCCCAGATCCCCTGGCTGGGTGAGAAATCCTTAAATGCAATTTGCACCCCATACATCGGATAGTACTTAAATACGAGGTAAAGAATAATGATTGGCAGTAAAAACAGGTACAGTTCGTAGTCGCGTTTGAACCTGCTCCATGGTTTGCGTTTTGGTTTGATCATGGAATGATTCGCCCTGTTAGTTGTTGTATTCACGCGTATTCTCCCTTTCGTGTACAATTAATTACTTTTGAAACGTTTCCAATTTAAATTTAGAAAAAACATTGGATAGATCTTTATCAAGAATCACCCGGATGTGCACATGTTTTCCAAAACTTTTTATAAGAACTGATCTATCTTAATTATTTTTGAAACGTTTCCAATTTAGAGTGAAAAACATCAGTTAGTAACGTGCTTCCACAGAATGAGCTGAAGTTTTTCGATTAAAGGGGATCATGTAGTTTCACCTTGTTTGAATTTAACGGGGATACGATAAACTTGTTTATCTAAAGGAATGCCATCAATCTTGTTATAGAGCAGTCTAATTGTCATGCGTGCCATCTCTTCCACCGGTTGCCTGATTGTTGATAGAATAGGATGAAAATAAGGATTATCCTGAATACCATCATAACCGACGACCTTCACATCTTCTGGTATACGAATGCCCTTCCTGCGTGCTTTGTCAATATAGCTGGCAGCGAGCATATCGGTAATGGCAAAGATACCATCTACATCGCCATGTTCGTTGAGGAACTCGTTAATATAGGCATTGTCATCTACTATTGGATCCGGCTTCTCGTAGATCACATAATCGATGCCTAAAGCCTCCGCTTCATGAATAAATCCTTGCCTGCGGTTCATGGTTTCGCTGAAAACGGAAGTGACACTCCCCATAAAAGCCGGTTTCCTGGCTCCTGCTTTCACCAGCTCTCTTAAAGCAAGACGTCCTCCCTCAAAATTATCTGAGGTCACACAGGTAATCTTCTTGTTAAAGTGTCTGTCGATGCTTACAATCGGAATGTCGTTGCTTACATTATTCTCGATATCGTTGTAAGTTATGCCAACAATACCAGCCACTTTGTTCTGCCGGAGCATTTCCAGATAATATAGCTCCTTTTCAGGCTTGCCTCCACTATTACATAACATAAGCTTAAAGCCTTCCCGGTCCAACTCATCCTCAATGTAATAAGCCAATTCAGAAAAGAATGGATTCCAGATACTTGGAAGTAGTAGAGCCACCATCTTAGATTTCTGCATCTTGAAATTCCTGGCCACTTCATTAGGGAAGTAATTCAGTTCTTGTATAGCTTCCTCCACTTTTTTGCGTGTCTTGGGTTTTACAGCGCCAGAGTTGTTAATGACTCTGGACACGGTTCCTACAGCAACGCCTGCTAAGTTTGCAACATCTTTAATACTTGTCATTTAACACCCCCGACCTCTCTATGGAAATTATAATATCACCAAAATGGAAACGTTTCAATATTTATTTTGGAAACGTTTCAACTTTTCTTCTGCTTGTAACAACGATCTGTTTTTACTGCTATGGATGTTCTAAGGTATAGCCTGCAAAAATCAGATCAGAAAATTAGATGAACATAAAATCGGCAATAGTACCATATTCTTGTCCATTATCGGCATGGGAGCAAGTTCTTGTCCTGAGCAAAGGACAAGAACTTGCTCCCTTAAAACAGAAAACCCGCGCTTGGCGCGGGCTCTAATGGGACTATGTTGTTGTCCACCGACATACAATGACACAAAGTTGCCTACATAAATATAGATGTCATCCTCCCTATAATGATAACAAAAAATCTATCTTCAAAAAAATTCTTCAATTAAAAATACTATATCTATTAGGTAATAGCCTACGGATTTTTTATGTTGTTCTAATTCAGTCAATTTATATTCGAGATACAAGTTCGAGTTAATCCGATATTTAGGCATTTTAAATATAGCTTCATCTTTGACCGCCACATATTCAGCGAAAACTCCTATTTTATTCACCGGCAACCTCGTATAAACTCGGTTACCAACCTGAAAATTAACAACATCTTTACCACATGCTTCTATAACACCAGATAGTTCATTACCTAATGTTAATGGGAAATCATAATCAGTAATCATTCGGATACTGCCATTTAAAATTAATGAGTACCTCACGATTATCGATTTCCGGTATCTTAACATTGTTTATTTCCAAATGAATTTCTTTTGAGTATTGTATTTGAGCAGCTCTCATGTTCTGCCAGCTTCCTCTCCATTTGAAAATTTTATGGCGTACAATTTTCAGTTGTACGCCAGTTGTGATTCCACATATTCTTATTGATGTTGAGTTTTTAATTCTTCCATTCTAGGGTAGTCTGTATAACCTGAGCTTCCGTTACCAGAGTATAATGTTTTAGGATCAACTTCATTTAAAGGTGTTCCTTTTTTTAGTCGTTCCACAAAATCCGGATTAGCTAAAGACCAGATACCGACTGGTACGACATCAGCAGTACCACTATCAATATCTACACTAATATCTTCAAGTGCCCGCCCTACTCGATTGACCAATAATGGATTTGTCCAAATTGAACGAATTTCATGGAGCAGTATTTCATTCCCTAAATGCATCACATGGAGGTATGCTAAATTATAATTAGCTAATTCTTTTACAAGATGGCGATAAACCTCTGGTCCTTGTGCGCCTTCAACAATCCCACCAAGAGGTGTTCCTGGTGAAATACGGAAACCGGTTCTTTCTGCTCCAATTTCTTCAACGACTGCTCTTGTTACTTCAATTGCAAACCGAGCACGGTTCTCCACAGATCCACCGTATTTATCGATTCGTTTATTAGAATTTTCACTAATAAATTGATTAATTAGATAACCGTTGGCTCCATGAATTTCAACCCCATCAGCACCTGCTTTAATAGCTGCTGCAGCTGCTCTTCGGAAGTCTGCAATAGTATTTTGAATATCTTCTTCACTTAGCTCTCGTGGGACGGGTATTTCCTGCATGCCTTTAGCAGTAAACATTTCTACACCAGGTGCGATCGCAGAAGGTGCAACTGCTTGTCGATGATGCGGAGTATTGTCGGGGTGCGATATACGGCCCACATGCATTAATTGTATATACATAAAGCCACCTGCTTCATGCAACGCATCCGTAACCTTTTTCCAACCTTCTATTTGCTTTTCAGTATAGATGCCAGGTGAATTTAAATAACCTTGACCATCATCAGATGGTTGTGTACCTTCACTAATAATTAATCCCATTGATGCTCTCTGAGCATAGTAAAGAGAGCTTAGTTCTCCAGGTGTGCCGTCCTTCTGTGCTCTACTACGTGTCATAGGTGCCATTGCTAAACGATGAGGTAATTCCATATTTCCAATTTTCGTATTACTCCACAATTTGTTCATTTATTATTCCCCTTTATGAATTAAATTAGAAATGAAATTGTTATTAAGAAAGATGAGGGTACAGTGCAGGAACGCCACCTGCAAGTCCACCTTGTATCATTCGGCTGTTATCATCAGCAATAATTTCAAAGCTGCCAGATTCTATGCCATTAATAGCTATTTTTGCGATATCTGCAGGGCTTGCTTTGGGGACTTCTAAGCTGGTTGTCATGTCTGTATCCATAAAGCCCACATGTAATCCTGATACTCTTATATTATGAGGATATAGATTTAAACGTAAATCGTTCGTCAATGCCCACTCTGCAGCCTTTGCAGCTGAATAAGCACCTACAGTTCCTGAACTAAACCAAGATAATGCGGAAAGAACATTTAAAATAGATCCTCCCCCATTTTTTTCAATTATTGGTGCAAAAGCACGAACCATGGACAGCGTACCGAAGAAATGCGTATCAAACTCCAAATGTATTTTTTCTACCTCATCGTCCAGCAAAGTGGCGCCAGTAGCTGAGCCTGCATTGTTGATTAAAAGCGTCACGTCCTTAGCGAGGATAACAGCTGCTTCAACTTCTTGAGTGTTGGTAATATCAAGCTTTACTGGTATAACGCCTGGAATGTTAATGGTTTCCGGATTTCTTGCACCACCATAAACCTTAGCCCCTCTGGATAAAAGCTCCAGCGTGAGATGGCGGCCAAAACCTCGATTTGCTCCAGTGACAAATGCTACTTGTTCAGAAATTATCATTTTTGTTACTCCTTTTATTCATCGTTTATTCACTATATGGGAATGATCATTCTAAAAAACATATAAGAAGGATCGTTTAAAGAGATCTTTAAACGAGACAAGACTCAGTTATGAGAACAATCATTCTAGAATATGCATAAGCAATTATATTTAAATAATAATTACTTATATAAAAGTTTAATTGATAAATCGGCTATTCGATGTAATTTTTCTTTAGGCACTGAGGTCCTAGTCATTACCCTTAATCCCACAAAAACAGAATGCAGATGTTCCGCTAGATCGTCGGCATTGAAATCCAAGCTAAATTCTTCATCCTGCTGGCCCCACAGAATAATATCTTTGAGCAGCTTCTCTGATAATGTGAACGATTCAATGGACTTCAAATCCACATTGGCATCGCGCATTGCTAATTCCACCGCTGAATTCACCATCAAACAGCCTGAGGGCGAATCTTCTTCACCATTTATTATGAAACTAAAGATAAGCTGAAGTGCCTCAGTTGCAGTCTTGGAACGTTTAACTTCTCTTGAAAGCTCAGCATTCACTTTATCGCGAAAACGGTCCATGGCTTTCAAAAACAGCGTATGCTTGTCGCCAAATGTGTCATATAAACTTCTTCGATGAACTCCCATATGCTCTACAAGATCTGTCAAAGATGTCTTCTCGTAACCCTGTTCCCAAAAAAGCTTCATCGCCTTATCTAATACTTCGTTCTCTTCGAATTCTTTGCTTCTTGCCATTCGATTCCCTCCCTAATAGTAAATGTAACATATTGAGAACGATCGGTAAAGAATAGATTTTCTAATCACTGTTGACGATGTGCTCTCTTAGCTTTCTTCTTCACTCCTTCCGACTGGTCTGTGGTGACTTACCTCCGAACGGATCCCTTCCCCATCATAGCGCGACTATGTAGGTAACTTTAAGTCAATAAACCACAATGTAGATACATTTGTGCATTTTTTTGACACAAATGTACCTACATAAAAAAAAGAAAAGCCTGATTTAACAAGCTTTTGTCGAGTAGCTTATGTTGGCACTTTTGTGTCTTTGGACAGTTCGTTATATACATGTCGGTGGACAAGAAGATTGTCTACTTCGGCTACGGTACTTAAAAGGGTAAAGTTAACGGGTGGCCGTTAGCTTAATAAAAAGACAGCCGATCATCTAGACGGCTGCGATCGTGTATGGATTGATCGTTCCCCATAAGCGTAATGATGTTGCTTCAGTCAAAAATAACTGCAATCTTATTAACCTGCTCCGTAATTTATAGCGAGGTTACGAACTTCACCTCCGGAAAGCGGCTATCTGGTCCTTTCATTAAGATTCCGTCTTGATTTTTCAGATACATATCGAAGAAATTCAGCATATAGGTATTGGTAACAGAGTCCGCTCTATCGGGCTCAATCTTTCCTGTAATGCCCAGCATTTTGAAAATCGGAGAAATGAACTGTACGTCGGTAAAATTCAAATGCTCCGTATTTTCGATATAGAGGACTTGTCCCCCTTCGTCGACCGCTTTGCGCATCCGTTCAAGCTCCAACTTTTTATCTTCCGTTACTTGATCCTCCCACTCTATGGTTGAGCCCATACGGTTAATTTCTGCATCCGTGTAGACCCGGTTATCCATCACCATTTTTAATTTTTCGAAATAGCTTTCCGAGTTGAGGAACAAAAACGGCTTTCGCAGTCTCTCTCTTTCACGCAGACGATAAAGCCCTCCATCCAGATCTATGCCAACCGCGATTCGCGGATCGTAAGAAGCGTCATAAGCCGTTGCTCCGCCGATAGAATGACCGAACACCCCGACATGGTCGAGATCAATCCAGCCTTTTAGATGACTTGGAATCTGCCCCGATTGGATAAGCTCGAATTGGTCCAGCACAAACACCACATCTTCGGTTAAAACTTTCCCTAACTTGTCGCGATTTCTGCTTTCCGTCCGATAATTATGGTCAGGCGAGAATAAGTCGTTGGTTGTGCTGGTCGTGATTCGACCGTCCGGAAACTCGGTTGCAAATGTGTTGTAGGTGTGGTCGATCATTGCCACGATATATCCGTGACTCGCGAGATATTCGGCTTGCGAAGTGTGGAGGAATCTAGAAGAGCCGTTGCCGGGATTCCCAAGGATCAGTGGGTATGAAGTCTGTGCCGTAGAGATTTCCGCCTCCGAATATGCATAACTGGATACGTACTTCAGGTGTTGAAAAGTAAACCCGGGAAGACCATAGTTTGCGGCCATATAACTTAAAATCCGCGTATCGGGAATAAAAGCAGTTCGCTTGCCACTACCAGCTTGAGTCGGATACCATACCTGAACCATCAATTCTCTTTTACCCTCTCTTGCTTTATCAAAAATCTCTTCTCTATTGGTATCCACAAAATGAAACGTTTGCGTTCCTACCTTAAATTCCCCTGTCAGTTCAGGGAGTTTAAATACAGGAAAAGCATACATGAGAACAGCTGTTCCGACCAGCATGATCGCTATAGCGGTATAAGCTGAACCCAACAGGAATCGAGGGATTTTTTGAAAACTGGTTTTTTTAAAATAACTATAACCTGAAATGGCTAAAAAAAAGACCGTTATGCAATATGGGAAAAACAGCTGCACTCTGTATCCTTCTACCGTCCAATGAATGACCAGCAAAACTGCGGCGATCCCGCTTGCAACGAATACTGGAATAATACGCTGACCTTTTTTTAATACAACTGTTAATACAAATAAACTGATGTTTGACAAATATAGCAATAATTCAAACAATCTCATCTCAAGTCTCCTTTAAAAAAAATTCATTTTCATTTGTTCCAATCATTCCTGCCTAGCTAGCCTAACCCCCCTCCTTTTGCTGCTTCAGTATAAAGACGGTTTCTGAATCCAAAATGTATCAGTTTCGTTTCTGTAAACTGCTTATTAGCTTAATAAAAAGGCAGCCGATCTTTTGACCGGCTGCCTTCTTATTTTGATAGAGTTATCGTTTCCCATTATCTTAGCTTAATGGATCACATTCGTAGTCTTAATGCAACCTACCACTTATTCCATTAATCTCCCTTTACTTCATTATCATTCGGAATTAATTCATACAAGGCACGAACATCACAACCGATGGAATCGGCGATCGATATGGCAATTTTGAGTGGCATCACTCTTTTGTTTTCAATAAAGTCGTAAACTCGTTCCGGTTTAAAAAGCAAGTCTTTTGCCAGCCATTCCGCTGACTTCCCGGATTCCATCAATCGTTCATTCAGTAAGCAACGTCCTAGTTCAAATTTCAAGAAGTGATGACCTCCCGCATAAGATAATACTTAACCTTAAGCGTTGTCCATTGCCAGCATGAATATACTTCATAAAGGGTCCTATAACGATGAAGTTCCCCATGTTTCCTGTTAGTTCAATCTGAGGTTTTCCTATTTTCAGCCCAATTTTCCTGTTCACAATTGAGATTAATGATGCATAATAGCACTGTGTAGAAAATCTGCTAAATCCTCATTGCTATATTGATTAATGATGTTCATATCTCTCACTCCGTGCATATATAAGCAATAACGCCCCATCTCGTGGTCTATAACATCGTCCACCTTAAGAGTAAGTTAGGTCAGTTTTTATGGAGTATATTGTGTAAACAAGCTTATGCGCGCTTTTTTATTGTTATAGAACATATGGATTTGGTTTGAATGACAGACTCATTCTTTAATATAGGGCGTAAACCCTCTTGAATATAGGTTCTCCACTAACTTGAAAAATTCTTCTGACGATAAATCCTTTTGACGCTGGAGCCAAAGACGAAACAAAGAAAGAGCAGTTGTCAGGTAAAACTCAATGAAGTATGGCGTTAGTGATTGGTTTTGCGGAACGTTTAATTCTAATTGATTCAAAGCGATTTCTTTTTTTAAGCGTTTTAAAAAACGGACACTTCCATAATCACCCAAAAGGGCATTAAGAACCAGGAGATGTTCTTTTTTATCCAGACAATAGAGCGTGTCTTGAACCGTATCCAACGATAGCTCTTTATTTGCCAATTCTTTTTTCATTTCATTCAATAGGTCATTTTCAACAGAGTCTAACAATTCGTAAATGTCAGTAAAGTATTGATAAAAGGTGCTGCGGTTATATCCTGACTTATTCGAAATTTCCTGAATCGAAATTTTCTCAATCGGCTTTTGGCTATATAACTCACAAAAAACTTCTACAAACTTTTGTTTTGTTTTCTCCGTTATTTGGGGTTGCTTTTTCATGTTTCCCTCCTACTGGTGAATAAGAATACCATCCGACAAATCATAAAAAACTGATGGTTGATCAAGGAATAATGAAGATTTATAATCACATCATACAACACGTTGTCGGATAATCCAAAGGGAATATTAATAAGTTGGGGTGGTTTATATGTCAGCAAAACAAGATAGAATTTTAATTTTTGGTGCAGGTGTCATCGGGAGCATGTACGCAATTAAGCTTATTGAAGCAGGGTTTGACGTTAGCCTGTTTGCACATTCGAATAGATATACATCATTAAGAGAAAATGGCCTGCAGTATATAGAAAAAGGTACAGTTAGATCGATACAAGTGAATGTCATGGATACGCTCGAAAATGACGATGTATACGATTTTATTTTCGTTACTGTTCGTTATGATCGGTCCGAATCAGCATTGTTAGCGCTAAAAGATAATCAAAGCAAAAATATAGTTACGATGATTAGTAATTCAATTGGATTTTCTTCGTGGCTGGATATCGTAGGGGATAGACTTATACCAGCTTTTCCCGGCTTCGGCGGACAGATTAAAGATGGAGTATTACATGCGCGATTTCTACCAAAGTTTATAGCGGCAACTGCATTTGGAGAAATTAATGGTGTAGCGACAGAACGCATAGAAAACCTCGCAAAACTATTTAAAACAGCAAAGCTTCCCTACGTTATTAAAAAAGATATGCAAGCGTATCTAATCACACATTCCGTATCAGATATTGCCATGTTGAGTTTTTTGCATTCTGAGAATAAGATTATTGACAAAAAAACAGCCAGAACCAGAAAGACGGCACGCAAAATAACAGTCACTTTAAAAGCGTATCTTAGGGAAATACAAAAAGCGGGCGTTTTAATTGATCCTCCAATACTTAAAATGGTGCTTAAATTTCCAAACTTATTTTTGGATCTCTTCTTTATGACATGGCTACGAACTAAGATGGTTAGGGATATGATGTTGCCGGATTATGCGAATAATGCTAACAATGAGATTGTACAGCTGAGTAATGATTTAATGAAATTTTTAAGTCAACATGATATCAAATCGGAAATACATGTTCCGTAATTTTTTGTTAAAATAGTATGGTATTTTTTAATTTATTTTCATTAAATCCTTCAATCAGGCATTAATCTGAATATGAAAATCTAAATATATAGTTTTTTCGTAGCATCCTTGAATAAACTACCGGGAAATGATAATTGAACAGCGGCAGTCCAAGACTTTATTTATCAAGTCTTGGACTGTCGCTGCTTTATTATCCGGGACAGTCGGCTGATAAACGCATTTCAGTATTCAAAGTTTTACTCACACCTGGGGTGATTCCTATCTTGGTTGTGGTTCTTGCCTGGATGCTGGCTCATAATATTTTGTATACCTATATCTCTCCTTTCCTGGATGATATGGGGCTTGAACCCTATCTCGGACAGGTTCTGCTTGGTTTTGGAATTATGGCACTGGTGGGAATCTGGGTGATTGGGATTTTCATTGATCGTTGGTTGCGTCCGTTGGTTCTCATCAGTCTTACCGGATTTGCTCTGATATCTCTTGTACTAGGACTTTGGAGTGAGCATGGTACTATTATCTTCATTTCTGTTGCGCTGTGGGGGCTGACATTCGGTGGTGCGGCAACATTGTTGCAGACAGCACTTGCTCAGGCTGCGGGGAAGCAAGGTGTGGATATCGTGCTGCCTATCAATACCTTCTTGCTCTGTTTGTTGACTGGTGTGCTAAAAGGCATGGATTTCGTCCATCCCAGATCCGTTAAGTAATCCGATGGCCATCCGTCTGCTATTGACTGTGAATTGTTCTTGCACGATCGTGGTAATCATTCATCGATTTGCACCACCAAAAACCATAAATTACATTAGATCGATATGTGAACCAGGCGGAATCATGAAACTCGTCAGGTTCTTTCTGCATTCTGGCTTTTGTTAAATCAAAGTAGTCCAGGTAAACATTAATGTATTATGTAACGAAGTATAAGTATACTTTACATTTGTTAAAAATCAGTTTATAATTTGATTCAAGAGGTGATGGTCATGAAGAAAGATTTCGGTGATTCGATATCCAATAAGGTTTATGAATATCGTGTACTTGCCAGAATGTCTCAGCAAGAATTAGCAGAGAAAGTCGGGGTTTCCAAACAAACCATTTTCGTAATGGAAAAAGGGAATTATGTGCCGACTCTGCTATTGGCTTTTCGAATTGCCGATTTTTTTAATGTTGATGTAAACGATGTTTTTACTTATTTGAAAGGAAATGATCAAAATGAAAATTAAGTCTATTTCTGATATCCATAACGCAATTTTTCACCCTTTAAAGTCCTGGGCTGAGCAATCTACGGGAAATTGGAATATTCTCATTGGAGTAGGTTTTTTACTGCTCATGGGTAGTGCGATTTTCACCTATGTATTTTATAAGAAGATTGGGCAAGACGATGAACGGACAAATAAAATCTTTTTGAAAAGCAGTTACTTTATGCTGTTGACAATTATTCTATGTGACATGATTTTTCCTAAAGAGTATATGTGGAACATCTTTTTCTTGTTCAAATATGCGCTAGCGTTTTTAGCTGGTGGAATTTACATGGCCATCCAGTATAAAAAGGATTTGTCGTAAGGAAGGGTCAGAGCGAGGACCAGCTAAGGATGGGGATTAGACAATGTTGATAAATATGCTAACTAAGTGGTATGGAAGTTCAATAGGTGCAATCGGGTTGTAAAATAAATTGCTAAAATCAAAAATATCCTTTTATGTTCCTTCCCCCCTCTGCTTCTAGCGGCAATGGTTACATGTTCTTGTCCTTTGATCGCGACAAGAACATGTATTTATAAATCAAAAAAACCGCGCTCTGCCCCGCCTCTTATGAGACTATTATACCGTTGAGTGTATACAAACCATGTAATGCTTGCTGTTAATAATGCTGAAGAAATCAAGACTGTAAGAACACTATATGTTTGCCAAATAAGTATCGTTGGCCAATCTAATGCACAGCACATTATACACAGGGCAATCGTAGCCATCAGCAAAATAGCTGTTACGATTATTCGCTTTTTTGTCATTGGCTGCCGCCCATTCATTTTTCTTCTGCGTAATCCTAAGAGAAAGAACAGAACGGCCAATAGGCAAAAAATAATTGTGGTAGACGATAAAATGATGTCCAAAAGCTGTGTGCCGCTTATTTCATATGACTGCGTTAGATTGCCGTCTAATATAGCTTTAACTTTTAGTACCATGCTTCTATTGATATTTGCACCGTTGGTCAGCAAGCTGACGGCTGTTCGTTCATTTGGCAGTATGATCACTTCGGTTCCAAAATTAGGATTTCCCCCGGGGTGCTCTATAATCGTTTGGTTGGCGTTTACCGTCCAGCCCGCCGCATAATACATTTCGTTGACAGCCGGAACAGACATATCACCCTGATGTGATTTTTCGATAACCGTATGGAATATTTCGGGTATGTCCTTCACAATACCCATCTGTATGCCCATCCAACGCGCCATATCCTTTGTACAAGAAATGATGTAGCCTGCGGGTTTATTCCCGGAATAATCCGGCGCGTTATATGGAGTTGTCATAAAAAAGGAAGAACGGTAGCCCTGTGCCAACTGTCCGGTGGCTTGAGCATCTTCTTTATAAACATACGTCTGGTGAAGACCTAACGGCTGAAATACCTGTTCCCTCATAAAGTCTTCATAGCTTTGTCCCGACACAATCTCAATAACCAAACCCAATACGTCATAATTAACGGTCCCATAGTTGTACTGTTCACTGGGAGGGAACGCCAACTCAACATCTACCAGCATTTCCACAGTCTTTTGCAGCAAATCTGGTGTATTGCCTTGTGGAATATTTTGAGAATGCTTACCATTTGTTAGGCCGCTAGTATGGTGAAGAAAGTTATTGAGTGTAAGGCTTTGCATATCAACAGGTTTTCCTTGATACTTTAACGTAAACCAAGGTAAATATTTTTGGACAGTGTCAGTCATTGACAGCAGCCCTTGTTCCTCCAACAGCAGAATACCCATGCCGGTAAAGGCTTTACTGACCGAGGCCAGTTCATATAGTGTGTTCTCACTTGCAGACAACCCACTTTCACGGTCTGCATACCCGGAAGAAAAGTAGAAAATTTCATCATCAGCTAGTATCGAGATTGACATTCCCGGCACACCTGATATACGACGGGCATCATCCAGCAACGCGTGTATTGCCGCAGATTGCGTATCTGACAACGCCGCATAACTTTGTGTTGCGAATCCTGAGAATACTATAAGTATCGCTATTACACAAACAATAGTCTTTTTCATAAGCTCTCCATTTCGAGTAAATTAAGCGAGGATAATATAAACAACCAGTAGTACGCCTTATCTGCCTAATGCGTCGCTCCATTATACTTAATGCTAGACGTTCAATGATTGGATTACTATTGTAAAATTCACAGACCCATGTATATTATTTCTTGTTTCGCAAAAAAGACCCCTCTGATTACTTAGCGGAAAGGTCAATGGTTTAAATCTTATGTCTACAATTTTTCTGCTTCATCATTACTATTTTATTAGGTATCAGCGTTGGTCTAACGGCAAAAAGAAAGGAGACTAACCAAAATGGCTAGTCTCCTTTCTTTTATAAAAATTTCACCCTATTTTGATAAAGCTCAGTGTAGGCAAGCTTCATTAATCTTTCCATGTTACCTGCCATCCATATGACTGAAGTTTAAAGTATTTATTAAACTCCGCAACTACGGACTTCGCGTTCTCTTTCGATGTTGCATGAAATATAGTTATATCGACTATATTACAGTCTGAAATTTCCTCCAAACCTTTAAGTCTTGATGCATCTACTCCAATCTGCTTTAGACTCATACAATTTTTGAGTATTGTTAAATCTCCAACCGGATAAGTGAACTGCTTTAATTTCTTCAATTCTCCTATAACCTCTATATGTGATTCATCTATTGCACAGCTATCTGTCTCAAAAACCGTTAGATTTTTTAAAGCTTTTAAGAATGATAAATGTGGTATTGTCACTTGTTTGAGCTCTAGTTTTATTAACTTACTAAGGTTTGAAATATAAAGCAGGTCGCCAACCTCCATTTCTTCTAAACTTAGTTCCTTCAAATTTTTTATAGTTCCTATTAATCCCCTATCAATTGAGTTCATTCTACATAATCTCAAACTCTTTAATTTCTTTATATCTTTCAGTGTATGTATATCTTTTAATGGAAGTCCTATTAATGTTAGCTTCCTTAACCCATCTAAAGAAACCAAGTACTTCAAATCAGACTCTTTAAAAGCTTCTGATCCTATCACAAGTTCTGCTAAAGAAGCCAAGCGTTGAAGTACATCAAAATTAGTAATTTCATCCGCATGTATAATAAGTTCTTTAAGATTAACCATATGGGTTAAAATATCCAAAGATATTGCTCCGTATTTTTGAGCTTGATCCGCTCTAATAAATACCAGTCTCTTTTTTTTCAATGTTTTTGAAGATACAAAACCACTTTCAACATCGTCTTTAAAATACTCTTCCCAAAATCCGCTTACAGGGATAAGGCTGTTCTCTTCGATATTCAAATTAGTCAAAGCCAAAATATCATCTAACAAACTTCCACTTTCACGGGATAATATGATTACATCTTCTTCTTCACGAATACCAATACTACTATTTCTGAGACTCGAATCGATAAATTCAAAGAAATGTCCCAAACTTTCTGCAATAACATAGGAAAAATGAGAATTATGATCTATCGTGATAATTTGCCCATAAACGCCCTTTTCTCCGGGGTCTAAATCTATTGCCAAAAATGAGCCACCACCATCTTCAGCAAAAGGAATCCAGCCTTCTCTGTAGTTCCCGTCTTTTATTACATCTGATTTGCTGGATATAATATCGTAAGCTGATTCCAAAAGGGACTTCCAGTTACTTACTATCGATTCAATGTTCATCCAACCAAGACCAGCCATAACGCCAAAAATCTGCTCTCCTTCTCCATTAGAATTCATGTATAACTTTCTGAAATCTTCTGGAAATTTGCAGTTCATCTTGCTCTCGAAAAGATTTATTTCTGATTCCTCAACTGCTGGATTCAGTAATTCCTCTACATTTGGTATATGCGATTTTAATGTCTCGATAAGTAAACACTCTTCTTTTTTATTAGCTAATGACATATAGTGGCCCCCCTTCTACAGAGTCATAATAGTTTCAGTAAACATCCTTGGTTGATCATCTATCATTTTGTTATGATTCATCTTCAACAGTTCCATAAATAATTAATTCTATCTTACATATGGAGCATCTATTTCCCGATTTAGCAATATCGTATCATGAATTTGTAAATATTGTTGTATTAAGTCATATGAAAAAAACTAAGAGTCATCTTAGGGGTTAATTTTATCTCTATATAAACTTCATTCACAACTAATTTTCACCCTATTTAATGGTACGGTTCAGCGTAACATCTATAGAACGCAGACACCTACACAAACACCTGCACCATTGTCTCCACAAGCCGCGTTGGGTACGATTAATGCTTACTACGTTCAGCAAGCTGGCGATGCGCCTGACCACTCAATATTTGACACTACTGGAGTAACAGATGTTACTCCGTCGAACTTAACCTATGTTGATTATGCATTGAGCGTGGACGAGACATCTCCATGGACAGTACTTGAAATTCAAGAGATTGTTAATGAAGTTCATTCAGGACTCGTATTGACAGCGATCGGCACGGGGCTTTCCCATGCCGTTTTGAATTCCATTTTTATTCCCGTTCTTACCTTTGAGCTTAACTTAATGACCTTGCCTGTTTGGGTGTCCTTATTGTTTTTCTAAGTTTTGCTTGCTAAGCGACTCTATTCAGCATCATTCTGCTCTTCCAGCCATCTCAAAATCGCTTGGTTTGTTTCTTCCGGCTTTTCTTGCTGGATCCAATGACCGCAATCCAGATTGACCACTTCTGCATTAGGCACGAACTTTGTCAGGTTTTCAGACCTCTGGACCGTATCCCGGTCACCATAGATCATGAGGGTCGGCTGTACCATGAAAATGAAGGGGGTTGCGATTTTGGATGAGCTGTTTCATCCCTTCTTCATTTAGCGATTTGATTTATGCCTCGCATTTAAAACGTTCTGACTTTTGATGAGAATTAAACCCTAATTGATTGAGAAATACAGTAGCTCCTCTCTCCTATAGATCAGGGAAACAATAGACCCAGATTTATGCAGTACCAAAAATCCTTTTAACCATTCTTTTGTTATTTATATTTCCTTATTCTGTAATATATTTTTTGCAATGTTGAAATTTTAGCCCTTCTTCAGATGAAGCGATCAATATTCCAAGCCTTCTTAATCGTGTTTCTTCTTTCTTGGCGCTCATTACCCACCAGATTGAATCTCTTTTATAGGATGGTGATAAATTAGTGAAGAATAGCCAGGCTGTTTGATTTGCCTTGATTTGTTCTTCATATTCTTTAGCAAGTTCCACGTTTCTTTGTTCAGAGGAATAGCCTTGTGCATCGGTTCTGTTGTTAAAGACGTGCATTCCTTCAGGTCTCATCTTTCCAAACTGTATTAGTGCTTTTACCTTCTTTACGTTCACAGCACTCCATACACTATTTACTTTGCGCGGAGTAAAGCGAATCTTATAGCTTTGTTTATCAATGGTTTTTCGTATACCGTCAATCCACCCAAAACAAAGAGCGGCATCTACTGATGCAGACCAAGTAAGGCTTGCACGACCTGTACTTATCCCAAAATAGCCCACCCAAATTTCACTAGCTTCAGCATGATGTTCTTCTAACCAATCGTTAAACTCTTCTTGGTTGTTGAAAAAAACTACATCTCCCATTGTTCCAGCCATTTTAAAATCGCTTGGTTTGTTTCTTCCGGCTTTTCTTCCTGGATCCAATGACCGCAATCCAGATTGACCACTTCCACATTGGGCACGAACTTTGTCAGGTTTTCAGACTTCGCAACCACATCCCGGTCGCCGTAGATCATGAGGGTCGGCTGCTGGATGATTGGGTTCACTTTCGCCAATAAGCGCCAGTTGCGGTCAAGGTTCCTGTACCAATTTATGCTACCCGTGAACCCTGATGTTTCAAATGCGGAGACGTAAACGGCCAGCTCGCTTTCGCTCAATACGGGCTCACCGAGCGGTGTTTCTGCTCTGGCGAGATTGATCAACGCCATACCTGGCTCAGGTGCTCTGAGAGGCTCGTTCTTCCGGTACAGGTTGCGAAGGAACCTGTATGTATTGTCTTCGAATACGGCGTCCGCGACGCCTGGCTGTCGATTGAAGTGGACGAAATAGAAATCGCCGCCAAGTATTTCTTCCATGAACTCAATCCAGGGTTTTTCTCCGCGCTCTTGGTAAGGCAAGCTCAGATTTATCACTTTATTGACGCGGTTTGGATGCAACAAGGTCAGTCCCCAAACGACGAATGCACCCCAGTCATGACCGACAAAGGTAGCGTCCTCGTATCCATAGTGATCGAGAAGCGCGATGAGATCACCCGACAAGTGTTCAATGTCATAGTCTGTTACTTCGGTCGGACGGGATGAGTTGCCGTAACCCCGCTGGTTGGGGACGATGACATGGTAGCCCGCTGCGGCAAGTGCGTCCATCTGATGGCGCCAAGAAAAGGCATGCTCTGGCCAGCCGTGGCAGAGTACAATAGGTTTTCCTGCGTTTTCTCGGCCTGCTTCAAACACTTCGAGTTCCACACCGTTGGCTGAAATAAGGGTGGGCTTGGGAAAATCGGTTGGATTAAACATTGAATTAAAACCTCCTTCTTGTGATACTTGTAGTATAATGAATAAAAGGTGACATCTAGGTGTCACCTTTCTGAAATCATGTAAAAAAAGAGGGCAATTATGGACAAAGTGGAGAGACTCATTTCGATTATCATGATATTGCTGAAAAAAGAGGTTGTTTCTACAACGGAATTCTCACAACTATTCAATGTCTCCAAAAGAACGATCCTTCGCGATATGGAAACATTGAGCTTATCGAACATCCCGATCTACTCTGTCAATGGGGTCAAAGGGGGCTACGGCATAATGGATGAATACAAGGTTGATAAACGCCTTTTAAGCAGCTCCGATTTACAGAATATATTAACTGCGCTCGGCGGATTGGAACAAATCCTCCGTACTGAAGAAGTTGAAAGAACGATAAAAAAAATAGAGGCAATGGTTAGTCCATTGTCTCTAAATCGTTCCATTCAACTGTCGTTTTATGATTGGGAAGGTCGGTCCGAGATTCTTGAAACCTTAAAGACATATCAAGAATCCATTTCAAAAAAGAGGCTGGTTTCGTTTGATTATACAGATAAGGACGGGGCTGTAACGAATAGAATGGTCGAGCCCTATGAGCTGCATTTTAGCGAATCGAGTTGGTACTTGAAAGGATTCTGTTTACATCGACAGGGATATCGAACTTTCAAGTTATCTCGGATCGATCATATTACTATGGATGAACGCGCGTTTCATCCTAGAGACGATTGGTCAGAGCAAGTACACGAAGCAAATTATCTACCTGAATTCGTCACGATTAAGGCCTGGATATCGCCTAGCATAAAAGATCAAATCATCGAAAGGTATGGTCGAAGAAGTATTGAAGACCATAATTCTGGATTTTTATTAGCAACCATTTATGTCCCACAAAATCGTATGGGATTTCAACTTTTAGCAAGCTTCGGCACTCATCTAAAAGTTGTAGAGCCCAAAACCTATGTTGAAGACTTTCGAAATTATTTATATCAAATGATGGAGAACTATTCCTGATATATTTAGCATTAAAAGCTTCAACCTTCAACTCAACTTTTCGCCCTATTTATGGTACGGTTCAGCCCGATTTGTCTTCACCGTGGGATACATCTGTTCCAAGATTTCAGCCACGTTTAGATTCTATTGTGATTGTGCGCCTGAGTCTGAACCAGCTAATCTTCTCAACTGCTGTGTTGCGGTCCCCATCTGCAGTTTCCGGGCAATCTGCTTGTTGCGCTTTCCTCTGATACCTTCAATAGTCCTCCTTGCTTCATTTAGAGTTATATATACTGGTTCTCTCAAATTAATCACATAATCTAGTGCTCCGAATAATAAAAAAAGCCCGCAAGCTAGTTACCTGCGGCTGTGAATTTAGGATATGTTGTTATTTATTATTATCTCTCCCCTCTGCAACAAGCCTTAGCCCACTTTCATGGAGTTAGTTGCTTGTGGAAGCTACAACAAAGGTTATACGCGTTGAATCGTGGCTATCATGACACCGGCAAATCCAATGCCTAACTGCACCAGTATTTCCGTGCGCCTAGGAGGACACGCTATGCGATTTTCAAGTGGCAATCGCCTCCTTCTGTTCCTTAGCTTTTGGGAATCCTTGATCCACACCTTGTTCTCTACGATTATCACGCAAGAGCTCGTACGTCACATACACCGGTCGCCCTGTTCGTGGTTCCAGCATAATCTCGGCATCAATGGCAAATACCTCACGCAGCGTCCGTACCGTCATTACACGCTCTGGCGAACCATGCTCCACCACCTGACCCTCACGAATCGCCACCATATAGTCGGAGAAGCGTGCTGCCAGATTCAGGTCATGCAGCACCATCACAATCGTCACCTGTTGACTGCGATTTAGTTCATAGAGCAGTTCCAGCACTTCAAGCTGATGCGCCAGGTCCAGATAGGTGGTGGGTTCATCCAGCAGGATCAGATCGGTTTGCTGGGCGAGCGCCATCGCAATCCATACGCGCTGACGCTGACCGCCAGATAGCGTATCGACCTCACGATGCTCAAACGCTGTAAGCTGTGTAACCGATAGGGCCCAGGCTACTACTTGCTTATCCTCTTTGGAGAGCTTGCCGAAGCCCCGTTGATGTGGAAAACGCCCATAGGCGACTAATTGACCGACCGTCAAACCGCTTGGGGCGGTCGGCGTCTGCGGCAGAATCGCCATCTGCTTGGCCACTTCCTTGGTGGACAGCGTGCGGATATCGGCGCCATTCAGATAAACCGTACCATTATTCGTCTTGAGCAGCCGACCAACTGCCTTTAGTACGGTTGATTTGCCGCATCCATTGGGACCGATAATCGAGGTAATCTGTCCACGCGGAATCTGCAAGTCCAGTTCTTGTACGATAAGCGTGTCATTATAGGCAATATCGATTTGTTGCGCTGTAATACTTTCCATGACGTCCTCCTAATTGGCCTTCGATAGTAAATAAAGAAAGTACGGAACACTGATGACCGTAATGACGATTCCCGTCGGCACATCTCCCCCCAAGCTAACCGTGCGCGTAATCGTGTCAGCCAGCACCACGACTAATCCTCCGGTCAGGCTGGCAGCCGGAACGAGCAATTTATGATCGGGCCCGACCAGTTTTCTTGCCACATGCGGAGCGATCAAGCCAACGAAAAAGAAGCTTCCGCCCACGGCCACACTGCCAGAGGATAAAGCAACCGCAGCGATCGACAACCCCAAAAACTGCCGCTTCACGGCAAGACCCAGCCCTTCTGCCGTCTGATTGCCCAGATGGAGGGTGTTGAGTATGCGAGACTTGTAGAAAATATAGCCGAGTAAAATCAAGACCCATGGTGCCAGTACGGAAATATAACGCCAATCAGCGCCCCATAAGCTTCCCGCCAGCCAATGCAGCATGAAATCCATCTGTGAATCATTCAGCTTGAGAGTCAGGAAGGTGGTCAGCGCTTCATACCCGCTTCCGAGTGCGACCCCGGTTAAGATCAAACCGATTGGCGAAATATCTCGCCCACGGCGATACGATAATAAGAAGATCAATCCCGCCGCCAATAATCCGCCAACAAAGGCCAGTAGTGGTAGGGCAATAAAGGAGCCCTTTCCTGTCGATGCGATGAATACGACGAAGAACAGGACAAACAAACCCGATCCCGAACTAATCCCCAGCGTCCCTGGACTAGCCATGTCATTACGCAGCAAACTCTGCATCACGACCCCAGCCGCTCCCATTCCCAGACCTACCAAGATCGACAGTGTGATTCGTGGCAGGCGAAAATCGAACACGATCAGATTTTGCTTATCTGTACCGTTTCCGAGGAGAACATTCAGCACTTCTAGCGGTGAAAGATTCATTTTGCCAGAATTCATGCTAATGACAGCAAAAATAAGGATGAGCACCATAAGCACTATATTGACGATAATGCCCCTTTGCACCGTATAACGCTGCTTGATCATTCAGATTCCCTCCTTTGCTTGCGAGCCAGGAAGAGAAAGTACGGCACACCAATGATAGAAAATATAATACCAATCGGTGTTTCGAACGGCTTATTGATCAAGCGGCCAGCCAGATCGGCCGACACGGTCAGCAACGCACCATATAGTGCAACTGCCGGAATAATGTAACGATAGTCGACACCGACCATGTATCGCACAATATGTGGGGTAATCAGACCAACAAACCCGATCGGACCAACTAAGACAACAGCCAATCCAGTCAGCACAAGCACGATAATCGTCGATAAACCTTTGACCAGTCCGCTACGAATACCGAGTCCACTTGCCACATCATCCCCCAAACTGAGCAGTGTAACAGAAGGAGATAGTGCCAGCGCCAGCAGTACACCACCAATAAATAGCGGTGAGATAATCAGCAATTCCCCCCACTTGACCCCCGCTGTACTGCCTGCCGTCCAGAATGCCAATGCTCGACCCAGATTATAATTGATCGCTAAATACTGACTGAGTGCGCCAAATAGCATGGAGATGGACAGTCCTGCCAGTACCAGCCGCTGAGGCGTCATCCCGCGCTTGCCCAGTGACGCGATGAAGGAAGTGATTCCGGTCGCGAGTGCTGCTCCCAAACAAGCAAACAGCATCATATGCCCATACGAATAACCCGGTAGAAAGGCCAGGCAAAGAGCAATCGCGAATGCTGCCCCAGAGCTGATCCCCATCAGCCCGGAGTCAGCCAGCGGATTTCGCGTCGTTCCCTGCATAATAGCCCCACATACCGCAAGGCTGCATCCGACGATCAGATCGGCTACGGTACGCGGAAGACGTAGGGTTTGTATAATTTGATGCTCAGTGAGCGTTGGATCAAATCGGAAAATAGCCTCCCATGCAGTCGCTAACCTCATGTCGGCGGCGCCGAAGCTAATCGACGCCGCCGACATGAGAACCGTTAATCCAAGCCCTACCACCATGTACATGGTGAAATTCACCGCCCCACGGCGGTTTTGTTCAGGCTTGTTTTTCATTACGCTTTCCTTTCCTTATCTACTGATAGTCATATTTACAAATTGGAGTACTTCTTTTTACCTCGTCAAAATCCTTATCTAGCCATAGCCAGCAATTGATTTACAATATGATCAATCAATGCACTGGAAGTCATTATATCCGTGGACCAAGATAGCGATGTACCCACCGATATGATCCGATTATGTTGCACAGCAGGTAGCGATTTCCAGACAGCATTATCAGTAGGGACTTCCGTATCTCCTATAGCGATTAGATAATCCCCTATGTAAGCAGCCAAGACCTCCATAGAGATATCTCCCCAATATTTATCTGTGTCAATAATATCAGTTTGAACTTTTGAAGGTGCCTTCATTTTAAGTCCATTATAAACAAGCTCGCCAACCGCATGCTTGGCTCCAGCGATGTAGTTACTTTTATCACTGAATTCCCCCATAGTAATCGTCACGTCTGAAAGACCTGCATTCTGAAGGGCTAGCTTCGCTTCTTCGATTTTTCCGGCATAAGCACTCAGAACAGCCTTAGCCTCTTCCTGCTTGTTCAAAACATCACCAATAAAATGTATCCGCTCTTCTGTAGTCATATCACCATAAGGGACATAAATTGTCGGGGCAATTTTGGATAAATCTTCATAATTTTCATCGCCCCATGCTAAAATAATCAGATCAGGCTCAAGAGTCATGACATCTTCCGGCTCCATAGCTATTTTAATAGAGTCTGTAATCTGGTTAGCAAAAACAGCCTCTTTCCCGTCCCTTGCCGCTCTCGCCACCCCTAAAGGAGTTACACCTAGGGCCACTACATCACCAACCAAATAATCGACTACAACACGCTGAGGGTTGTTCGGTACCTTAACGTCGCCCTTTACTGTGGATATCGTTCTCGTCTGCGAGACTGCTTCTGAAGCATTCGTCTCCGATACTTCCGGTTGTGTCGTCTGTTGTGTCTGCGCAGGGTTTGAATTCACCGTTCCCCCGTTATTCGATGGCGTTCCCGACGCACATGCCGACAATAACAGCATCAAGCTCATCGTCGCCGCCAAGATCATTTCTTTACTTCTTACTTTTCCAAACATGGTTGATTCCCCTTCTCTATAAGACTGGACTAGACCCGCTAGTTCCCTCTCATAGTAAAGAAAATGAGAATCATTATCAATACCATCAACCTGCATAGATAGTGCGTTTATTTTCCGATAATCACTTGGTGTCATCTTGTAATACTTCTTAAACATCCGAAACAGATTTTTCTCATCTGCAAAACCAGATCCTGTTGCGATCTCTTTAATGGTTGCTTCTGTATGTTTCAAGTCATGGCAGGCAGCTTCAATCCTTCTCTGAATGAGGTACTCCTGTAAGCTCATGCCTTCCTTTTTTTTGAACAGCCGCGTCAATTGCCCGCCACTGATCCCAAACATATCAGCAATTTCTTGGAACATAATCGGCTGCATGTAATGTTTATCGAGATATATCTTGGCAGAACAGGCTGGATCTGGCTGGAGATACCGAATTTCACCACTCTCAAAATCTCTGTACACCCCATGTATCAATTGATATAGAAAACTTTTGGCCTGCAGCTGATCCATCGCTTTGCCGCGGTTCCAGCCAGTCATCATCTGTTGAAACCAATCGAGTAACAAGATAGGATTGCTTGGTGTATAACCATACTGTTGAACAAATGGATTTACTTCCTCCAGTAATTGCTGCAGGTGCCTCTTGAAAAAAAGAGGTAATTCTGCTTTATAAAACACCATAAAGGTCTTCACATTCTCCCCTTTAGGCGAAATACTGAGCAGGCTCCCCTTCCCTCCGTGAACTAAACCAAAGCGCTCCATTCCAAATGTGGTTTCATTCAGTTGAATTTGTGCTTCTCCTCCACATGCATAGATAAACATGCTACTAGGCATTTTATACTGCTCCAACGGGTATTGGGACGCTACATTCTGAAAACGCACATCTATTAATGTAATGATCGAACGTGTCCAAATGTGGGCCATCGTATCGATCATCTCTGGTGTAAATACCTGGCTTGCTGCTGCTTCGTCTTGCATCTATCTGCGCTCCCTCATCTCACCTTTTGCAATTTATATATCACCTATCAATTGATATTGATTATCAATATCATAATTCATGAGGTAAGTATATCATCATTAAGTGACATTGGGGACAAGTTCTTGCCCTGAGCAAAAGACAAGCACTTGTACCGATAAAAAAAACCGCGCACAGCGCGGCATCCAGTGAGACTATGTTCTTGTCCTCTGAGCGAAGAATCGTTTCTATAATGTCAGTAGAAGATATTATTTACAGCTAAATATTCCGAAGCAGTGAAAGATTAAGTTCCGCTCTCCCTAAGTAGCCGCTGCAGATAACGGGGCGGTTAATGATTTCATACATTTTTTTAAGATCCGAAATGTACTCTTTGCTCCAAGTTTCAAAAGAATCGAATTCCGCCTTAGAAATTTGATGGTACTCCGGGGAGTCGGTTACCCCCGTAAGGACCTCATATGCATAAATATTATCGCCAAACTTTCCTACTGATTGGTATCTTCCTGTTTTCAGGCAGATATAATCGGTATATTTCACGGTCATCCCTCATCCTGTCATTGATTTCCTCAAGTCCATTAATTTAATATTGTATAAACCTAACTCCGTAGCAACTCGTCCCGCGCTTCCGTCAGTGCGAACCCCAGCAGATTTCTGCCCCGCCATTTCATGGGATTCTCAGCATCCGGATTGGACTGGCCCATGCCGATCCCCCAAATACGGTCCCGCGGGCTAGCCTCGACGAGGATGCGGTTCTTCGTCGAGTTAAGATAATCGTTAAGCTTCGGATTCTGCGAAAATTTGGCCAAGCTGGCTCTTTTGACGATGCTGTAACATTCCTTATCCCAAATATCTTTGTCAAAGTTTTGGACCGCACGTCCAAAAGCCTTCATCTCCTTTGGATGCTTAGCTTTAAGGATGGACTCCAGCATTTCGTCATCGCCGAACAACCTTGCCTTCTCGGCCATCATAAACTGCTCGGCGCATGAGTACTGCGTTCCCTCTAACGTGAACGGGCACAGCCACCATTGGCTGAAGCAGCTTTTATCAACGCTCCCGTCCTTAGGCGGTGTATGTCCCCAAAAAAACACGAATTTGAACTTTTTTCCTTCGTTATATGCTTTTCTTAACTCATCGATATTGTAAATCATCGTTAACCCTCCAAATTTCTCCGATATAAGCGGGATGGTCTATGCCCCGCATTTTCGGTATAATGATCGGTCTCCACTACAAGATCGGCTACTTTACGCCGGAAGGCCGCCTTCAACAGCTCTTTATCCATAATTACCTCATAAACCTGCTGCAGTTCCGTCAAGGTAAAAAGCTTCGGCATCAAGTGCAGTGCAATATCGGTGTAATTCACTTTTCCCCGTAACCGATCAATAGCGCATGCTATGATCTTCGCATGGTCGAAGGCCAATCCGTCATTCGATACGATCTCATAATCCGTGCCAGTCGATGTAGTCTTCGCTGTCATAGTCCTCGCCACGACCGCCGAAAGTTCTTCTTCTTCACTGCTTAGTTTGAGTTCGTACTCCAGCGTCTTGATGTATCCGTCCACAATCAGTTCTTTTTGCTCCCGCAGCGGCCGATAGGATACCTTGAACCAGGCGGCGTCTGCTGCATCATCTCCTGCCTTAAGCTCCAACTTGTCGCTATTGATCAAAGCCATATAGCTGCAGCTTATTACCCAGGTTCGTGGGTCGCGCCCGATATCACTGAACGTATACAACTGCTCCAGATAAACGTCTTCTACGCCGGTTTCCTCGCATAGTTCCCTTACTGCTGCCTGCTCAGTCGTCTCATTCGGTCGGACAAAACCGCCAGGCAGCGCCCATTTGCCCAGGAAGGGGTGAGCCCCCCGGCGAATTAGTAGGACGCGTAGCTCTTTTTCCGGTAGTTTGCGATAACTGTCAGCCTCGTCTTCCGTCACAGTGAAGATAACCATATCCGTTGTCACTGAAGGACGCTCGTAATCGCCTGCCTTGTATTGCTTCAAAAATTCAGATTCCGTAAGTCCATCCTTATCCAACAAATCCAAGTGGGTATGCCTCCTTTATATTTGATTTAACCGTTCAGCTCTCCGAAATAGTTCCCGTAGGGCTCGAACTTTGCCAACACTTCATCTACCTTGCGTATACGTTCCTCCAGGCTCCCCCGCAGCGTAATATAGGGGATCCGCCGCTTCTTCAAATCCGCGATAATCTGTTTATGAAAGACATGCCGCTTCTGATCCCCGCTGCGGTCCCACGTATCGTCGTAAGGAATATCGTCAGCGCATAAGAAGAACAGATCATAACGTTGCGCGTTCTCCAGAGCGATCCGGGTTAACAGCTCGGGGGCTCGGCCGTGGTAATCTAGGGCGAACATATACGTCGTGATCGCATTGGTATCGACGAACAGAACCCGGTTCGCCGCAAGCATTGCCTGTTCTTCGCGCTCGATATGACCCACCGCGATTTCATCGAACGCTTCCAAGCCGATTCGGCGGTCCACCTGATGTTCGGTCCAATAATCGCGTCCGTATTCGCTTGCGAACGTTGTGCAATATCGCTGTGCCAGTGCTTCGGTGATCGTCGACTTACCCGTTGACATCGCTCCAACAAATACCAATTTCGTGATCAAATCCCGGTACACGATATCACTTACGAACTCCCTGTACTGATATGGATTGGAACGGACCATCGTCGCTGAGATCGGGACCCGCTCTCGGGCTTCATCCACCCGCCGGTCTATTGCACCCAAAGCGAGACTCATATGTTTGCCGTAGAATTCGCTCGAGTAAAAATGCGTTACTTGCTCTCCGTTCAGCAAACCGAGTATATACTGTTCTTCCCGAACCTCATGCTCCCTGTCATCCGAATATCCATCCGGACCATCCCAAGCTTCGATTACCCGGACTTCCGGATAGAGCCTGCGAATCCAATTTGCCCGGACATGAAGCGGGATCGGAGTGACTGTCGTTTCGTAAATGACTAGGATCAATTCATCGACCTCTTGTAGCGCCGTTTCAATCATGAACTGATGGCCTTTATGCAGCGGGGCAAACTTCCCCAGTGTTAGTCCAAGCGTGTTCATGCCGCCACCTCCTTCGCCCCTTTATTCCAAATATAGTACCCGTAAACTGCGTTGACCAGATACGCGCTCCACATCACGATCATCAGTAGGCCTTCCCCGCTGCCCTCCAGCATGCGAATCGCCCACAGCAGCACCGTAAAGAGATTTAGCACGATATAGACCAGCCATTGTTCCTTGAATCTTCTAACCATTAAGAAGGTCGCCACAACAGATAGCACCGTTGTAGTGGCATCAATGTAAGGCGAATTCTGTCCCGGAATGAACGAAAGCCCAAATCCGAGCAGCAAACAGCCGATTACACAGACCATCCCAACGAGGAGCAGTCTTCTAAGATCCATCTGCCGCATGGTCAGTCTACCGTCTTTTTGGCGATTATTTTTCCACATGTAGAAGCCAATGACATTCATTGGAACAAAGAATAGCAGATTCAGCATAACCTCTCCAAACAAACCGTTAATATAGGCCAAATAAGCATAACCGATGGTATTGTACATGCCGAAAACATAGCTCATCAGGTTGCCCTTCGCTGCAAGCACCACGCATAACACCCCAGTAATAAATACCGTGAATCCGAATAAAGAGTCCTTTGTAATCACTGTAAACCCGACAGCGATTGAGGTAAATAGCATCAACCACGTAATTTCGAACAGAGTCCAGTTAGCCGCCACCTTTTTCATCTTGCATCCCTCCGCTTTTTCCACTCATTCATAGAGCGAAAAAAAATAGTTGTACTTAGTATCATTTTGTTAATAACATATTGTTACTATCAAAAATAACAGAAAATTCTGCGAAGGGCAAGCAAATTCTTCCTATTTCCACAGGCAGTTACTTATTTAAGGCTTCTCAACAGAACTAACTTTAAATTTGTAAAAATAAAAAGAAACCCCTATTAAAAGGGATTTCCTCTAATCTTGTTATACTAACGTACCAATAGGTGGACTGTTTTTTAAGGTTTACTATTCCGTCTTTCTACTCAAATAAATAATCACCCTCTTTTTCTAAGAGAACAGGTAAATATTGAGCTACCATTTCAGTAAACACGAAATCATCCCCACAATTAAATTGTGCACTTCATTACATAAACCCGTCTTCGGGTTCACCAACATCAAATCCTAATACTTTTGTCGCTTCCAATTTAAATCTCTCTATCCAAGAACTCCAATCACTATTACTCATCTGTGCGTAAAATGATAAACCACTTGGCTCCACTGAAGCCACAATAAAAACATCATCATCTTCCTGCCCGAACCAATAGGGAATTCCATTTTTATAAATCGTCATCAACTTATAAGAGTCAGTAGCTCCGATAGAATAACTCTAAGCTCAAGTTCCGTCTGCTCTGACTTCACGGATTTTTCCAGTTTTGCACGGCTTCCGAATATCCGGTATAGAACCTGCTCTTGTTCATATATTTCTTTAGGTGACAGCTCTTGTAGCAGCGCTTCTGCTAGCTCGACCCGATCGATCACGAAGTTTTTGACAGATCTTGCTTCCTCATTTCCTGCTAGCAGGATGTCTACTAGGACTGGCATAAGCTCAGCCTCCACGCCGTGCGCATCAATAAAGGTCTCCGCATAACTATCCTGTATCATTTGGTGCTCCGAATCTACCATCTCCATATAACGAGAGACGAGTGAGAAATATTCCTTGCTATATAATCCTAATCCGAGTACAGCATAGGTACCAGGCATGACCGACTTTTCACCCGGTTCCGTGTCCTTGTACCACGCATAGGGCTCCATAGCGATATCCGCATACGCAGCCAGCTTAGGAAAAAGAGACGGATAGGCTAGTGCACCAGCAAAAAACTGATGAAGACCTGATTTAGCCATTTTTTTTAGAGGAAGATAGTTCCTTTGTTTGCTTTTCAGCTTCAGGTGATATTCCTTCGGGAATCCCTGCTGCAGCAATTGGGTAATGTGATCCAATGCTTCTCCATAAGCTGCTTCCTCCTCGTTCAAAATCCGGACTTCAATGCTCTGTGTTACATCATTATTATCAACTTCAACACGGGTCCCTTTATATACTGGAGTGAATTTCCCGCTTCCCCCCAGGATATACTCCGCTGCGTGTTTTGAACCAAGCTGGACAGCTAGTTTCAAATATTGTTCCCGGATGTCCGGTTTCGTTTTTCCAATTTGCAGAGCGGCATATACAAAAAAGGAAAGTTGATCTGCATTCGGATCCATAAGCGCCATATCCTCTTTAGGTATCCAATCCATTCTAAAGCTGCCTGTACGCACAAAATAGCGTGGAAGAAAAATATTTTGAATCCAATTATCCATAGCCAAAGTATACTGGCCAGTCCATTCGTCTAAGCGTCGCCTATTACTTCTGAGCTTGTCGGATAAATGCTCAATTAATGGGCCAACCGCATTTTCTTCTTGCTTCATAAGATCAGGGTTCATCAAGTGATGAGAAAAGAAAAACTGGTCATCAACACTCGGCAATACGGGAAGATCAGACATGATTTTGGATGTTATAAACTTCTGTAATGATTTGCGGAGTTCGTTCAGCTTCTCTTCGTTAACCAGATGCACGCAAAGTGTTAAGTCTTCGTCCTCCATTTCAAAGGAAAGTACGATCTGGAATCGGTAATCAAAAAAACGAGGACCTAACTTCTCTGATAAAAAAAGCTCCTCCACTTTCTTGCATAATGCCGGGTAAAGTTCAGATCTAATTAATTCATCCGTGAGTTCGGCGATATAAGGACCTGCTTCGATTTCATAAGAGCTGTCCGTCCAATCGAACGGTTCTTCAACATCAATATGTATTTTTCCGTCACGCCAAGCTACCTGAAGATAATCCTTTATCCCTGCCTGGAGCGGACGATTTTCTATGAATTCATTTATTCTTATAGTCTCTTTGTTGTATATGGTTATCATCTCGCTCCACACATCGTCTAAAAACCTCTGTACTGCTGCGTTCATTCCCATTCCTCCTCATAGTTAGTGCTAATAGAACCTAGTACTCCTCATGCAGATTGAAGACGGAGCAGCAGTTGATCAACCAGATCTGTCTCTCGCAGCTGGTTGATCCAGCGCTGAGGGATATGCTCATACCCATATCGGATTCCGGCAAGACCACCTGTGATACAGGCTGTTGTATCCGTGTCGTTGCCTAAGGCAACTGCTCGTTTGACGGCATCTTCGTAGGAAGTGCAGGTTTGGAGGATCATACACGCACTGAACAAGGAATCCACAACATAACCAGATCCTTCGCCATAGAATACTTTATCTGGATGAATGTTCTCTTCGAGCTCCCGTTCATGCTCAGGCATCTGCTGGTAGATCGTTCGAAGCTTGCTAAGAGCAGTTCGGTAGCACAGATTGAAGTCTTGCTCTTGCAACAGTTCACGTGCAATTAACACATAGAAGGCACAACATACCTGATTACAGATATGTGCATGAGTTACAAGGCATTGAGTATGTGCATCCTGAACGAGTTGTTTATCTGTTCCTTTGTGCCACAAGGCAAGTGGTAGCACGCGCATTAGCGCCCCATTCCCTTTCCCATCAGGAACTGTATTGCCACTCTCGTAAGGGGACATTCCATGGTAATAAGTGGTCAGCGTACGACTGGTTTGTATCCCAACATCAAAAACTATTTGGGCTACTGCCCATCTACCTTCATGATACCAGTCGACCAATTTGTCTGCAAAATCAGTTAGCTCCAGCGTACCTTTATCAATCAGACTCTCCAGCAGACATAGTGCCTGCGCACCATCATCCGACCAGGTGCCGGCAGGAACATCTCGGTAGGTGGGCTGAAAGCCCACAGGAGGAGTAAACTCAATCTGCTCCAGAGGTGGGAGCTGCTCCGCTGATCTGAATTCATAGGGGACACCAAGAGCATCTCCAATCAATAAGCCGTAAAGCCCACCCTTAATCTTATCCCACATGTTGTATTCTCCTTATCACTAGATATAATTTGGATCAAGCTGTCTACAAATATATAAGCCTACCCTATCAATATTTAAACTGTTTTGTATCATGTAAATAAAAATTGAAGAAATAAGCTTCCAATGAACAATACGATAGTAATCTAAGCCTTTTTTGAAATCAATAATATATAACAAAAGATGAGGCTGTTTTTAAAATCAACAACCTCATCTTTTTTATGAATCTTTCCCGAATAATTACGTGTCTCTACTTAAATAACCATTCAACTTTTTCTGCGTATTCGCAGTTTATTTTAGTCCCTATAATTAGCTAGGATGAAGTGCCCGGGCCATCGCATCCATATAGCCCTGAATAGCGCGCTGACTCACTTCTGTTTCTGGAGCGAAAATTTCGAAAAGGTGAAAACAACCGGGATACAGGTGGAATTCAACATCTACACCTGCTTGTGCAAGTCGTGCCACATACTCCATTGTCTCGTCTCGGAATAGATCGAGCTGACCTATACAAGTATAGGCTGGCGGCAAACCTGCCAAGTTCTCCGCTCTCGAGGGTACTGCATAAGTAGATTCTCCTCTGACATCGCTCTCCTCGCCCAGGTACATGTTCCAAGCTGCTATGTTGTCTGTTCGTTTCCAGATTGCGCCTGCTTCCGTAATCTCATGACTGGACGATGTGATGTTACGGTTGTCAAGCATCGGGTATAATGGCATTTGGAAAATAAGAGACGGTCCTCCTTTATCACGCGCCATCAGCGCGAGTGCTGCTGTCAGTCCGCCGCCACCGCTAGCACCGGCAATTGCAACCCGATCCACATCAATGCCAAGCAAGGCTGCCTCCTCCGTCATCCATACCAATCCAGCATAACAATCTTCGATCGCCGCCGGATAAGGGTGCTCGGGAGCAAGCCTATAATCAACCGATACGACTATACATTCAGCTGTCTGAACAAAGCGTTCGCATAATTCGTCGTCCATATCCGGATGTCCTAACACGTATCCGCCCCCGTGAATCCATAGCATGGCAGGTAACAAGTCATTCGTTCGCCCGGCAGGCTCATAAATTTTCACCAGCATCTCGCCTCCATCCCTCGGGATTTTGCGCCTGGTTGTGTTTACATGCTCTGATCCTTCCACGGATGCAGCTGACACTAAGCTCCTGCTCCACTCTAAATTCTTCTCCAATTCAAACCCAGGAAATTGTGAATAAACCTCTCTTAATTCTGGTAGTATACGTGGTTCAACACTCATAATAATCCCTCCAAATAAAATAATGAATTCGTTCGTTTACGTCTTATTCATAGATAATCCTTATCCCATTTGAGCTTCCCACTTGGCAATTTCCTCTCGTACTCGCGGCGCAACCTCTGTACCGAGCAGTTCTATAGCCCGCATAACCAACTCATGCGGCATCGTACTTAAGGGAACATACATCATGAATCGTGTAATCCCTACATGCTTACGCAGATGGATTATTTTTTGGGCGACTGTTTCCGGATCCCCTACATACAACGCACCATCAAAGCGTCGGGCAGCATCATAGCTGGAACGATCGTAGTACGCCCACCCCCGTTCTTTGCCGAGCTTATTCATACCGTACTGGGTAGACGGAAAAAAGAGTTCTGCTGCCTGTTCCGTATCTTCTGCAACAAATCCGATGGAATGTGAACCTACCTGAAGCCGTGATACATCATGTCCGGCATGAGCTGCCGCCTTTTTATACAGTTGTACAAGCGGTGCAAAATTGGTTGGGTTTCCACCGATAATCGCCAGGACTAATGGCAGACCCAGAAGTCCTGCACGCACGGCAGACTCCTGGGTACCGCCACTACCAATCCATACGGGTAAAGAGTGCTGAACAGGGCGCGGGTACACACCCAGATTATTTATCGCTGATCGATGTCCTCCACTCCATGTAACTTTCTCAGATTCCCGTATTTTCAGAAGCAGCTCGATGTTTTCATTAAATAAATCCTCATAGTCATGCAAGTCATACCCAAAAAGCGGAAAGGATTCAACAAAGGAACCCCGGCCCGCTATAATCTCGGCACGTCCATTGGATAAGCCGTCAAGCGTGGCAAAATCCTGAAACACACGGACAGGATCAGCTGATGAAAGGACCGTCACAGCACTCGTCAATCGAATCCGCTTTGTTAGGGGGGCTGCAGCAGACAACACCACTGCGGGTGATGAAGCTGCATAATCTTCACGATGATGCTCACCTATGCCAAACACATCAAGTCCTACCTGATCCGCAAGGACGATTTCTTCGACGACTTCTCGTAATCGCTGTGCGTGACTCATCACAACTCCGGTCTCAGTATCAGGCTTTGTTTCTATGAACGAAGTAACACCTATTTCCATAGTTAATCTCTCCTTATATTTTCTCTAGCAATTCGCCCGACATCATCGGTGCAACCCAATTTCTTAAGAAGAATGCTCAAGACAACGGATTAAAGCCGTCCAATCCAACTCACCATAACCATTGGCAATTCCTTCAGACAAGTGATGGTGGATAAGCTGACCTAAAGGTAGAGGAGTTTGAACGGACCTCGCTGCCTCAATAGCCAATGCAACATCTTTTAACCCAAGCTTCATTTTAAAACCGGCCGGTTCAAAGCGCTGTTCGCTCATGATCGCTCCATAGTTCTGATATATTGGAGATTGAAAAAGAGCATTCACGACATTCATAAATCGGGACGAATCAATACCGTGCTTTTCTACCATTAGCTGCACTTCCGACAAAGCTTCCAGCATTGAAGCAATTAGAAAGTTAACGCCAATTTTCACAACGTTCCCTTCTTCGCCGTGATCCCCAATCTCTACTATCTCTTGACCCAATACTGTTAAAACGGGAAGTACCCGTTGTCTTGCTTGTTCCGGACCAGCTAAAATAATACGCAATTTAGCTTCTTTAGCGGCATCTGGGCGCCCCATCACCGTGGCAGACACAAAGTGTTGCTTTCGCTCCGCATGCGAGACGGATAATTTTCGAGCCAGATCTACGCTGATTGTACTGGCAGAGATGTGAATTCCATTTTCCGACAATCCATTCAGAACACCATCTGGTCCCTCGACGACCTCCTTCAAAGCAGCATCATCAGAAAGCATGGTAATTACAAGATTGCTTTCTTTCACTGCCTCTAGCGGTGTTTTGGCATATCGTGCTCCCTGTTTCATTAAGGGTTCAACTTTTTCAGGGGTCCGATTAAAGATGACTAATTCATAACCCGCTTTCAACAGATTTTGGGCCATTGGGAGCCCCATATTTCCAAGCCCAATAAACGATACTTTCATTAGACACCTCTCCTTATTTTGAGGGATTTCTCAATAACGGAATGATCATTCCATAATAATTAAAAAAAATATAGTCTAACACATACTCCTTAATTAGCACCTTCAAAATATGGGAAATATGATAACGGAACGATCGTTCCGAAATAATTAAAAAAAATTAGATTCCTGCTATTACAAAGCTAATCATCTCTTTTGCACGTTCCGGATTCTGATCTGCTTTGGCCATAATATTAATGCTTTGATGTAAATTCAACAATAAATAAGACAACGCTTTGATATCAGTCGTTTTATCAATTTCTCCCCGTTGCTGGCCCTTTTCTAAAAGGTCACAAAAAGCTTGCTCTAATTCCAAAAAACTAGTCTTTATCAACTCATTAATTTTTTCATCTGGCGACTCCAATGTTGTAGCTACATTCGTAACAAAACACCCGCCCGGCAGGCTGGTATCGTATGCTGAAGCAATATGATACTCAAAAAATTGAAGAATTCCATCTCTAACACTAGATGCATGTTCAAGAATAGCCTGCTTATTGAAATTCCCCTTTTTATAATGCTCAAGGGCATCTGTATACAAGGTTTGCTTGTCGGAAAACGTATCGTAAAGGCTGGATCGGCTAATGCCCATCACCTCTAGTAAATCCGGTATGCTAGCCGCTTCGTATCCTTTTTTCCAAAACACCAGCATGGCTTGATGCAGCGCTTGATCTTTGTTAAATTCTTTTGTCCTAGCGATAAGTAACACCTCCCGTCATTGAAATATAACATATCTGAACTGATCAGTCCAGATTTATAAAATAAACGGACACTCATATTGGTGTCCGTTCTTAAGAGCAAATACTTAGTCATTGAATTGCTCATAAACATCTTTTATCCAAACATCAATGTTTGTTGCATATTGTTCTAGTTTAATGATCAAATCAGCTAGTTCAGAGTTAGGCATCTCGTTTACGGTAAAATATAATAGCTGCTGTAATAAAGATCAGTGTCCATAACAGGGAAATACCTGTCCCTTCCATTGGTGTAAGGACATTTATTTCATCGGAGGAAGGCGGCATATACATATAATATCCTGCTGTATCTGGAAAAAAATATTTAGTATTGTGTAGAAAATCTTTCGACAATGGACTGACAATGAAGTAATAGCCAAGCAGTACCACTAAAGCAGGCGTAGTTCGTCTTAATAAAGCACCTATAGCTGCACTGAGAAGTGTGGTTAAAGTTAGATAGCCTGTTGCACCTGCTAATGATTTTATCATTTCGTCTATTTCAATCACTACTGCTGTGTCTTTCATCATGATAAAGGTATATAGTACACCTGATGCAGTAGTAAAAGACGCCGCAGGAATGGTTATAATGGTCAAGGCCAAATACTTCGTGGATAATTGAAACCCTCGCCAAGGTATCGTAGTTAAAGTAGTTCGAATCTGTCCCCCTGTATACTCTGAACAAGTAGCTAAGATACCAAGAATAATGAATCCTGCTTGAAGATATCCCATAGAAGAAAGTCCTGTATTCAGTATATTTTGCGTTCCTGCTGCCCCTTGTAGATCAACAGAAGTAAAAGCGGCGGCTAAACCTAAATTAAGAATGAATGTAACCAAAAGAGTGAGCCCTATCAATGGTAATGTAACTAATTTATCCAGTTCAGCACCCAGGATTTGTGTTATCTTTCTACTAGATGAGACACTCATGCTGCAACGTCCCTCCTATGGAATACAATAGCTGCAACAATGAAAACAACGACTACCCAGGCAAACATGACTAAACCGCCTGTGAAAGGGGTGTGAAACCTCTCGAATAAACTGCCTGTGGACGTGTTGTCTGTAAACATAAACATTTCAGCGCCAGCTCTATCTGGTAAGTAAAACGCCAACTTTGTAACCCTATACAACAGGACACTAAAAGATACAACGGATGAATTTATTATGAGCACAGCAAGCGGGAGGATGCCATTCTTAGTTAGCAAAGTAATTCCAAGTGCTAAAAGAGCAGTGAATGTCCAGTAACAAATGGCACCGATAAGTCTGGACCATTCAAATGCAGGGGCATATTCACCAAGAATAAGATGCGTTGCAGACACAGTTGTCATAATAGCAACAATACAAAGCAGTATGCTGATCAAAGTCACAGCGCCTGCTTTTGCCAGCAAAAAATGAAGACGGGATGAAACAACAGTTAAACTCGTTGTAATCTGTTGTCCTCCACCAGATTCACTGCTCTCTGTCAAATACTCACTGCTGACAGCAAGCACACCAAGAATAATAACGCCTTGCACACCAAGAGCTAACCCGATATAGCCAACTTCCGATAGCCGCGTGCTAACTCCAGCTATAATCTCCTCTTTTTGTGCTATGCTGTCCAAGGCAGCAATAAGCGCTGGGGCAAACGCTCCAATGAGATAAGCAAGCCAAATACCCGGTAAGGAGAACAATTTAGATAGTTCCGCGTTGAATGCTCTCATACAACTTCACCCGCATTTTCAGATGTCAGGGCAAAAAAGGCTTCCTCCAGCGTGGAATAGTTACCTATTACTTCTTCCAATGTTCCATCTGCAACGATAGTTCCATGCTTAATAATCACCACATCATCAACCGTCTCTGCAAGCTCTCCCATTAGATGACTGGATAACAACACCGTATTTCCAGACTCAGCACGTTCACGTAAAAATGTCCGAATCCACCGAATTCCTTCTGGGTCGAGCCCATTTACGGGTTCATCTAAAATCAATACTTTTGGATCACCGAGTAGCGCAGCTGCTATTCCAAGTCTCCTCCCCATACCAAGAGAATACTTCCCAACTCTTTTTCCGGCTGCATTAGTAAGACCTACTATTTCCAGAACTTCCTCGACACGTGAGTTAGACAATCCTGCGGCACGGGCAATCCAACGCAAGTGTGCCCGTCCTGTTCGCATACGATGAGCTCCAAATCCATCAAGTGCGGCACCTACTGTGGATACAGGATTCTGTAATTCTGCGTATGGCTTTCCATTGATTAGTGCACTCCCTGAGGTAGCACGATCTAATCCAAGCAGGATGCGAAGTGTAGAGCTTTTACCTGCTCCATTTGGACCTAGAAAACCAGTTACTCTGCCAGGTCTAGCTTTAAAACTGATACCTGATAAGATTTTCCCAGTTCCGCGATGTTTGACTAAGTTATTAATTGTAAGCAACCATAACACTTCCTTTCTGTTATGGTTCTAATTATAAAGAAGCAAAGTTACATCTCGGTTATCCTGCTGTTTACTTCTGGTTTAACTTTAGGTTAAGCTCTACCAATAGCCACTGTTGTGCCGTTTTCATTTGATGTAAAGTCAGCTTTAAGCTTCATTTTATTCAACATATAATTTGAAGTCGATAAACCTATCCCCGCCCCACGCTCATAGGAAGAGTTATCCATCCCCGGACCTCTGTCTGCAACAATGATCTGTTCTTTTTCTACATCAACCACAATGTTTACATATTTCCCCTCTGCTGCATGGCGAAGAATATTCTGAAATAAATTATCCAGAACACGTGTCATCCATTTAGGATCTGCTTCCCAATAAAAAGTCTTCTCTGTCGGTAAATCAACCTCGATCCGGATTTCTTTTTCTTCAAATACAGGATACCACGCAGCAACAGATGCTCTTACTAAACGTCCAATATCTGTTGAAGTGGGCTCAAAAGGATGTTTTCCTGATGTAAGCAATGTATAGGAAAGTAAATCATCCATTAGATCTCCGACTCTAGTAATCGTATGGTTCATCTCTGATAATGAGTTTTGTCCTTCTAGACTCATTGATTCTTTATTTAATCGGGTGACATGTCCTCTCAAAATGGTAAGCGGCGTTCGTAAGTCGTGAGATAAATTCGCGATGAGTCGATGTCGTAACAATTCCTCTTCATGTTCTCGCTTGCGACTGTCTTCAAGCTGTTGAATCATCCAACTAAAGGAACTTCCTAACTGGTCTATTTCATCCATACGATCACTTTGAACAGCTATTGGTTTAGGAAATGAGTTATGATTAGCTGAAAATGACATGACTTCCTGTAAGCAGGTGAGACGTTTACGAAGTCTCAAGAAGAAAATCCAAGAGATTACCACAAATGCGACAATAATAAAACCAAACACAAGAAGTACAATGTAAAAATAATTTAACTTATTCAGCTCTTCTTCATTAAAAGGAGACGCAATGAACGCAGATAAGAAAATAAGTACGATCGGAGGTAAAAAGATAAATAGAAAATGTCCTTTTAGAAAACGACGAAATAGTGATTTAGTCTGTCTCATAGTTTCACCCGATAGCCTATTCCCTTCAACGTTTCAATAATCTCTGGGGAGTCTGGATGGCGTTCCAGCTTTTGACGCAGTCGATGAATATGTACCATTAATGTTTTATCACCTGTGATATAAGCTTCTTCCCAGATGGCTTCATAGATTTGTTCTTTTGGTAAAACTTGATTAGGGTGGCGTAAGAAGTACATCAAAATATGATGTTGTTTCCCTGTCAATATAATTTCTTCTCCTGTGTGTTTATCAAATACCATTTGGATGTCTGGATCTACTTCAATATAATTCCCTAATGAAATGCGTTCGGAATGTGTTCCGCCCTTTCGACGGATTAATACTTCTAATCTAGCAATTAGTTCATCCGTATGGAATGGTTTCGTTAAATAGTCATCAGCAAATTGTAACCCTTCTACCTTATCATCTATCGATGTTCGAGCAGTTAACAGCAAAATAGGAACAGCAGGAGCTGCCTTTTTTAATCGTTTCCCCACAGTAAATCCGTCTAAACCGGGTAACATGATATCCAAAATAACGATTTCATGCTGATTTACTTCTTTTTCAGCTCCTTCACCAGAAAGCAGCCACTGTACTGAAAATCCTCGTTGTTCCAATTCTTCCTTTACCCAACTGCCGATCTTCTCATTATCTTCAATATATAACACGTTTCTTTTCAAGTAACTTCCCTCTTTCTAAACCGAGTTCACTATTAGACAGATTAACACAATCTAAAGAATTGTTTCCAGTTAAGACAATTTTATTGTTCGTTAATAGAGGACATTCACCGCCAAGTTATCGTCTATGCCGGGCGCACACTAGAAAACCCTCTAACATGGCAGTGCATGTTAGAGGGTTTCGAGCGTAGCTGCTAATTTTAGGAAATACTACTTCATGATACTAATGGATTTCGAAGTATTATCGAAGAATATATTTGCACCAAAATACTCAGCAATGAAACGTAATGGGAGCATAGTACGACCGTTTACAAGTTCAGCTGCTACATCCATCGCTGGTGCAAGTTCACCGATCTTAATCGACAAAGTCTGACCTTTCAAAGTAATCATTACGGTTTTCGTAACGTTATCCCAGCTTATGTTTGCTCCTAAGCTCTCGGCAACGAAGCGCAGTGGGACTAACGTTCTGCCTTTAACTACCGTTGAAGCAACGTCCATACTCATTTCGATTCCGTTTAATCTATATCCTGTCTTTCCTAGAGTGAATTCCAATTTCACAGGTTCAGGCTTGGCTGTAACGAAGAGATAACCTAGTCCTTTTGCCGTGAAGGTAAAATTACCTGTCTCATGCTCATAGTTGCCGCCTAAACGCTCCATGTTACCGTTCAATTGAAGCATAACACCGCATAACAAGTTAAGCTCGTTTGTCGACAACTTCTCTTTTGACAGATCGAAGGTTACGGGTATAAGCCCTGTATAATCCGTTACTTCCCGGCTATCCACGAAGATCTTTAATTCATATCCCCGCCCTATAGCTCCGCCTCTTTCATCTACAGGTATAATGACAACCTTCATCCGCTTTCCTGTATTCAACTGCTTCAACAATTCAGCGGACAATTTAACAGATACGGTGTCATTCGTAACGATTAGCGGTTTGTCGGCATTAATAATCGCACCGATCGTATCGCTTTGAATCTCAAGCTCATCTTTTCCGGCTGACATCGTCAATTTAATGGAATTTCCCTTCTTCAGCTGCTCTTTGATTGTAGCATCAATACGCTCCGTTACTGATGACTCTGGCGAAGGAGTCGGCGTACTGCTGTGGCCATTTGAATTGCCGCCATTGTTATTGCCATTATTGCCACCACTGTCATTTGTAGTAATTACAATAGTTAACTCTATCGTATCCATGCCAGCATGATTGGAAGCCGTAATATTGAATTTGTAAGTTCCCGCTTCAGTAGGCACGCCTGAAATAACGCCCGTAGCTCCTTCTAAATTCAGTCCAGCAGGTAAATAATTATCACTCACTTTCCAGGTAATCGGTTTGTCGCCGTAAACCGCTAATGTTACCGTATACGGTTGTCCAACGTTGCCGCTTAGCAGATTCTTAGTGATAATCTCCGGAGCTGTATCCACTGGCTTATCTTCTTTAATCTCGATGCTCAATGCTCGCTCATCTCTACCAAAATCATTCGTTGCTGCAACAGTGAATTCGTAATATCCCGCCTCTAGAGGCGTACCCGAGATAACGCCTGTTGCTTCATCTAGGTTCAAATCTACTGGCAAATCTCCTCCCTGGACCTTCCAAGAAATCGGTTCACTGCCATATACCGCTAGTGTTACTGTATACGGTTGTCCAACTTTGCCATTTGGTAAATTCTTAGTGATAACCTCCGGAGCTGTATCAACTGAGACATCTTCAGTGATCACTATATTGAACTGTTTTGTGTCACTGCCAACGTCATTGTTTGCTTGAACTTTGAACGTAAATTGACCCCATTGATCCGGTGTACCAGAGATAACACCAACATCTTCATCCAAGCTCAATCCTGATGGTAATTGCCCCTCTACAACGGCCCATTTGATCGGCTTATCGCCATCAGTGGTAAGAACTGCCGAATAAGGTTGTCCTACCTTGCCATCCGCAAGCGAATTCGTCATTATCGTTGGTGCCGTACCTGCGTCTTCAGCCCATTTCGCATATAATTTAATATCCCTTGTAACAGGATCAGCATCGAAATTCCAAGAATCGTTTAATCCTGTATCTTGATACCAACCGCCGAAAACAGTTTTATCTTTTGTCGGCGCTGTTGGCTCGGTAATTGTACCGCCCATGTCAGCGAACTTCACCGCAACTTCACTGCCCCCATTGGAATCAAAAGTTACCGCATAAGGGTTGTGCGCGCCGATGGAAGGCGTTCTAGCGCTAAGTGAATTGCCGAAGAAGTCTGTTCTCTCCGTCATATGAGGCAGAGCATTCGCCCGATCCACATATGGGCTTACAATCTCGGCACCTGCACCATAGGCCAGGTTATTACCATCCGCAAGACGGAACCCGTTCATCGCACTGTAATCAAGCTTGGCCTCCACTGTTCCACTGTTGGTAATCCAATGTTCAGGCGCAGATTTATAGTCTTTTAATATAGAATTCAGTTCCTCTTCCGTTACATAGCGGTTGTCTGTTGCTGTTACGCCTGCACCTAGATATCCGCCTCCACCTGCGTTCATGCTGCCAAAAAGATTAGCCGGATACACAATGTTGTTCGTAAACCGTCCGGCTGCAAATGGAGCTGATGTTCCCCCGCCTTTCAGACCAACCTGGTTGTTTGCCCCAGTGTAGGCAAATATATTATTTTGGAAATAAATGTGCAAGTTGGAGGCTGTCGGGTCAAATACTAACGAACTGCTATTCTTCAATGGTGTGACGATGACATTGTTATAGTATAAGCCACTTAATTCCTCGCTCGTTGAAGAACCTCCTGCAAGCAATATTAGACTGTTAAAGCTCTTGTTAAAATCGGGGCTGCGGCCGTCGTTCACGCTAATATTATAGCGAACGATATTGCCCTTGGCAGCATTCATCTGTAAGTACCAACCACCATAGTTATTTCGGCTGTAATTGTATTCATACACATTGTCCTGACAATAGTTGTCAATGTCCCAAGCCATACCGTCATTACTTGCATGATAAGGGTTATCCACAGCTTCATTATAGCGGAAGATGGTGCCTTTACTTGCCATAATCCACGCAGCCGCATAGTTTTGCGAACCTAGATATGTTGGTGTTGTATTATTTGGCCCCCAGTTCCTAACCAGATTGCCGCTCTTATCGCTTAAATAGCTATAACCGTTGTCTGTGACCACATTTCGTTCCACAAGGGAGTTGTTCCCGCCGGACATGACAATGCCATCTCCAACCGAACTAGAAACCCAGTTGTTTCTAAACACAGCGTTGGATGCCCAAGGATAGCTAGAATTACTCCAAGTAATGCCTGTGTTATTAGTCCCAGGATTGCTTGGCCCGTAGGCATTATTGCGAATACCTTCGTTATCACAACGAAGGGTTTTGTTGCCTTCAACCAATATATCCACATAACCATTAATAATGATACCGCCGGATACCTTACTTGCTCCATTTGCTTGGTGCAGCCCATTAACATCATGAACATAGTTATCTCGAATGACGATTCCTTGCATACGAGCATCAGCATAATCTTGAATATTAAACTGACCTTGTCCCAGCTTGGAAATCCGTGACATTACAGCGATACCGGAGCGGCCGTCACCTGCCGCATTGCCGATGTTCGTTACTTCAATTCCACTGACTACCCAATAGTTTACGTCATATAACTCTATGGTACCGTTTAAGGAAATGCCTGATGGGCTCGACGCTGTTCCTCCACCATTAATTACCGGGCGTTGGTTAGGGTCGGTCGTATTATATTTTGTAAGTGTAATCGGATTTCCTTCCTCACCATTGCCGCGCAGTCTGATTTGTTCGTTCCATACGCTATTCGCATCCAGATAAATAGTTGAACCTGGCATAAATACATATTCATTAATCTTGGAGATTGATTTCCATGCCGTAGCTGGTGTGCGTCCATCTGCATGATCGTCACCGTTATTGGAGAGATAATAATCACGGACTTCAAGGGGTACAATGTTCAACTCGAAGGTGATTTCGGCAGGATACAGATCAAGTCTAACGGTATATTTTCCCGGCACGATATTATTTCTTGTGAATGATTCTTTGTTAATCTTCAATACATTACCGCTAACCGTATAATCCACATCCCGCAGCAGAGTTACAGCACCGATCTTCACTCCAGCCAGATCCGTTAAATCAGGATTTACGGTGATATTATAGTCATCCAGACCAATAACATATGTGCTGTCTTCCAAGTGACTATACTCTTTAGGCAAGAGCTTTAGCGTAATAGAAGCTGTTCCGGTTTGGGCTGCTATTCCACTATCGATAACATATACGTCATCGATAAAATGCCTGTTCTGTATATCCTTAACCGTTCCAGGCTTGTTGCCCCAGTTCGTAGCAAGCTGCAATGCATCGATCTTGGAAATATTGTTCTTAACTGGAGTATCAAAATTTCCGCCAGCTGTTGTTTGCCTTTGAATGTCTTGTCCATCGATTTTATAGGTTGTTCCTGTTGATGTAACGAACCATTGAAATTTATGCCAACCTTCGCTTCGCTTGACATCTACAGGATAGAATCTCCCGGATGAACCGGGTCTGACTGCGTAATTGGTCAGATTTGCGGCCCAGTCACCATCTCCATTGCCATAATTTATTGCGATATGTTCATTGGACGATGGGGTTAAGCCAAAGACAGCGTGGTCATTGGAAGCCGCTCTGCCATCATCATAGTACCAAGCAGTAACGATTGTTGTCTTACCGGTTGCAGGGGCATAATTATAGGTACCTGGAACAGTCGCCACCTGACCGGCGCCGCTTGATGTCGCGGCCTTTCCTCCGGTACGGGACATCACATCGCTGTGAACATATCCGTTCGCACCATTTGAAAATTTCTTCTCCCCTTCAAATCCATCGTAAAACTTAGTGTCAGCCTTATTGAAGTAATCAACGCTCACATGTACAGTAACTTCTTCGTTCCCTGTCGGAATATAACCTTTCTTAACCGTCACGAATCCGGCATCATCAACTTCAATCTTATCCTTGTCTTGATCCGCCGGACTGAAGCTGATGTTATCAGCAACGAACACATCAGCTGTGTCAACCATTAACCGCGTTCTATCTCCTGCCCGTAATGTATCGTTCTGGCGAATTAGCGCAATGTTCGCTGAATATTGTGCACTCTCCCCTGACTCATCAGAGTCTAAGAATCGTGACGTTGCGTTGCCGTTTGCTTTTATTTTAAATGTATCATTTAAAGTCGGGGACAAAGCCGCATCATTGCTTGTTGCTGCAATCGGGCTTCCTTTAGCTACACCATTACTGAAGAGTTGAACCGAATAGGCAGATGCGTTAGCGACGCGATCCCATGTAGCGTACGTGCCGTTCCATCTGGCATTTGCCGGTGTAGGCAATTTCTCGATCTTTAATATTCCGGATGCTGCAACTTCTTCACTGATATCTCCCGCATTATTTATGACAATAGCTGTAACAGTGTAGTTGCCCACTCCCAGTGCCCTTGCATAGGGCAGAACATGATGCCTTTCATGATTGTTAGGCTGGTCGGGTCCCCCATTTTTCGATAAATAATAACCAACAGGTCCACCGTCTTTGAACAGTGTTACTAGAGTATCGCCGTAATTGGAAGCACCACTATAAATACCCGTGTCCGAGTCAAGCGTTGGATTAATTGGTGCATTCACCTGCGTATTGGTGGTTATCAACAACGGTACAGCATGGGATTTCACCACAACTCCCTCTGCCGAGGAAACCTCGCAATAATAAAAATTGCCTTGTTGTGAAGCTGCGTCCACATTGGAAAGTGTTAATACTGCCTTGTCAGCTCCGCTGACTTTTGTCCCGCTCAAGCCAGTCTCGTCATCAGATAAATACCATTGATAAGCAGTAGCAGCGGCTGATGCCGTAATGCTAAATGTTGCTGTCTCACCTTGTTTCACTTCTGCCGCTGTTGGCTGAGTGCTTATTTCTAAATTTGGCAATCCGCCGGGAGGTACCAAATTCACTGTTAATGTTCTGGTTCCTGTTGTTGTAGCCACATCTTTTACAACATAAAAATCGTCGATTAGATGTTTATTTTTAATATAAGCTTTGTTCCCTGTCTGGCTATTCCATCCTCCCGCTATTTTAGGCTGAATGGTTGTACCGCTCTTCATAGCTCTGTAAATATCACTTTGCGCTGAATCGGATATTAATGTTCCGTCTATTTGTAACGTCGCACCATTTGGTGTAATAAGCCACTCGAATTTATGCCAGCCTGTGGAACGTAAAGCCCCGCTATCTTTCCAACGGTTGCCTGCTGTACCCGCTGATGATGGTGCATAAGCCCAAGTATATTTCGTTGGGTTATGAATAACATCTGCCTCTGAACTTTGATAGAATGTCCCGGCAAAGGTGGCATTTTTGCCATCTACAATAGCAAATTGCGTTCTATCCGTCGCAGTCTTCTCCTCATTAGGATACGGGTCAAAATACCATGCCGTCATCTTATAATTGCTGCCAGCCGGCAATGCCACATCTTGAGCTACCTTTTCATTATTCGTATCATCCGAAGGTGTAATCGCTTTCAATCCAGAACGGGACTGTGCATCGGACAGCGTGAATGACGAGCCTAATTTGCTCATAGATGTCATCGGACCATTGTTGTTCTCGAAGTCCTCCATGAATAACACTTCTGAGTCAGGGTAATAACCCGCCCTGGCCGTGATTGTCACCGGGACGCCCGGAGCATCTGGCGACGCAAATGTATAACCGTTAGATAACGTAATGTTCCCCTGATTATTAACAGTTAAAAGTTGCGAATTGCTGGAATCATAACTTACCTCGTCAATAACCGGTCCTTTAACCAGACTGCTTAAAGGTGAACCTTTATACGTAAGATTTACCCTACCTGTTTGACCTGCCGCTTGTGTCAATTCTAGTACAACGGAGTCAAAAGATTCGCTCCCTCCCGCAGCTGACACTTCGGATGAAGGTGCCAAGCCGAACAGAGCAGGGAATGCCAACGTTGTAGCTGTAACTATCGACAAAGCTTTTTGCATCCATTTCCATCGTATCATTCCAAAATTTCCTCCCTTTGAAATTAATAAATTTATACTTTATAAAAAATCTGTATCTATGGAAGTCTCAATAGACATAGATTTTTATAAACTTAAAAACTAACTATTCTAGTTCACTACAAACTCACTGAATCGATTACCGTTATACACGATCTTCAATTCATTCGTATTTGCAATTAACGCGCGCAAGTCAGACTCCGCCGATCCGTATAGAATGGAATCTTTCACTTCTTCCAGTTTAAGCTTGGTGATTTCCGGTTTTGTGGTTAATGTAGCAACGACATCCTCACCCATATATTTACCGATTACTGTCTCACCTACAGAAGCAGCAGCTAAAGACTCCCAGAACTTAAGAGACTCGGTATCTTCTTTGGATATATCTAAACGATTTAGCACTTTCTCTTCTTTGACTTGTCCCGCTGTCGCTAACGCAGCCGTTAATTTATCAGCTACACGAATATAATCCGCACTTTTTGATGCATACTCAACTTGTAACTGGGCGTCGCTCATTTTCGTTTTCTTTACCTGGGTTTCTATCAAATCCGGCCAACGGGCGCCACTTAAATATTGCATGTATTGATATAAATCAAACTGAGGCAACCCATAGTAAGTCTCTCCTGAATCATCCATCTTAGCTCGCTTAACATTTTCTTCTTGCATGTCGGATTTAAGCTCATCAAAGCTTTGGTAAGGGGCGATTCCTCGCTTGTCTGCAATAAATTGCTCCTGCTTGGACATTAGCAATGCTGTCATCGCAGAATTTTTGGCGTATTCAGAGGGGGTTTCATGATTTTTGCCGTATTGATGTGTCCAGAAGCCCTCATCTACTTGGGCCCCATAAGTTCTGAAGAAATAGTCTACCGTTATAGCTCTCTGCTCTTTGACAAAAGATTGAAATTCTTCCTCTGTTACGGCGTATCCATCTACTGTAAATATCCAATTTTCAGGCAGTTCCACCTTTTTGTTAGTTAAGCCCAACATGAGTAAAGCAAGAACAATCAGAGCGGTAAACAAGATAATCACTGTTGGTTTTCGTCTTGTAATCCCCATGACAGCCTCCTCTCCAATATTCAACCTAGCTTTGCATGAAAGCCATGACAGTGAAATTCTTCGCCATTGCAGGAGAAGTTCCCAAATTTAAATGGTTAGACATTATTGTAAGTTTAGCCACACCCTAATATAAGCGCTTATTTAGACTGAATTAGAACAAATTTGACATGTTCAAATTACCACGTTTGGTTGAAAACGCCCTGCTAATCTAGCATGAGCAGTATTATGTAGATATCACCCAGTTGAGAGCCTTGAAAGATTAGCTTTTTGTATAGCTCTATACTAAATTCCAGGAAATAAAAAAGCCGAATGGATTGTTCTCATCCACTCAGCTCATAAGTTTATTTTACAATAATCTGTATCGTATCACTTTCCGTTGTTCCACTTCCATTCATAAACTCACCGCGATATTGATAGATGCCAGGGGATTTCCCTGAAATTTGTGAAATGGCCGATTGAGCACTTGGTGTTTGTGAAGATAAAGATTGCGTTTCAATAAGTTCGCCATTTTCATATAATCGATACTGTACTGCGTTCGTGCCCCACCACATATTAGCAGTAATACTATAGTCGCCATCTTGATCCCAGTTGTCACTAGACAACACAGGCTTGCCGGGATTCGCCTCAGCCACGGTGACGGTGTGTGGATCACATGAAGTCGTTCCATACAAATTCGATAACTCACATGTATACACATAGGTTCCATTCGGCTTTCCTTGAATAGGAATAATGGAAGTCTGGGCGGCTGGCGAAACATCGGCCAGTGACTTCGTTTGGATCAATTGACCATTCTCGTACAACTTATACAGTGAGCCATTGTTTCCCCACCACATATTCATTGTAACCTCATAATTGCCATCATTTATACCTGTCGCAACACCGCTATTATTCGAAAGTGTCGGTTTACCTGGCACTCCATTTGCAAGCAATTCCGGGCTAAAGGAATGCCGTTCGAACTTGACTGCATCAGCCCTCGTATAAATCATATCGGCAGGTAGAGTTGGCGGATCTACCGTTGTCGGAGTAACCCTTGTTAGACGAACGTACTCGCTGCCGTCTCCAGTAAAGTCGAACGTTCCTAGATTAACCCAACCTGACGAGCCAATGGTTGCATCAATATACGTGACCTCGGTAACCGACTGATGCTTCACTTCCACTTTGACATAGTTATCGTTTGCCGTCGTATGGACGAGCTTGTAAATGGAGACCGTATATTTCCCCTCTGGGAAATGGCCTTTCCACGTCGCTGATGAACCTTGAACGGTAGAATAACGGGACTTAACCCCAATTTTGTATCCAGCTAAATTGCTTTGGCTCCAAGATCCTTCTGTCGTGTATAACCCAGTCGTATTCGTGCTGTCGACAATAACCGTTAAGTCCCTGATCGCAATTGTCATAGAAGGTGTTGTTAAGGTCACCCCGTCAATCGTTACAGTGGCCCATACCTCAATATGATCCGTTTCTCCGTCGAGACTTAGAAGGGTCAACATACCGCTACTGTCCACTTCAGCCAGATCGGTTCGATCAACGAAATACTGCACATTTGCCTGTGATAGATCACCAATCAGACCGTTATCCAAATAGCCGGTTACGCTTAGTTGTGCGGTTTGAGTCATTTGCAGTTCACCCCGATCCGACAGGATCACCACAGACTCCAATTGCGGCATACTGTTTGGATCCACCCACATCATCGCATCGGCAACTACCCGTGACTTGTTGGCCTTATTGGTTAATTCGACATATCCGCTATCGCCTGCTGCAAAAGGATAATCTCCCAGGTGCACCCAAGTCCCATTGGCCGTTGTCTCATCAACGGTAACCGTCTCGGAGCCTCCACTATAATAAACGGTAAATGAGGCATTTGTTGCCCAATTTTCACTTGTAGCGGTTATTTGCGGAAGCTTGTAATACACACTGTAAGTAACACTTTCCGGCAGCTCAGGCCGCCATTTAATTCTGCTTGTCGCTGTGCCGGCAGTCGATTTGGCGTACACATAGTTATCATAGTAATAGTCGTTAGCTGTTGTATCCCGTATCCAGACGCCTTCTGTCTCTGCCTCCGTATTATCCACAATGATCGATGAACTCTCCTGCCAATCCGGTTGAACTGGAGTTTCTTGTACTTGATCAGGCAAATAGAGTGTCCGCTTGCGGGTCTGTTTCCCATCCGATTCCACATAATAAGTGAAGGTTTGGGATAAATCGTTTACCCGTATCGACCATTCCATCGGATAGATCGTATCTGGAATGGTTGTATACGTTACTCCGCCATCCAAGGAATAATGGATCGTCGCTGGTTTTGTCGTTTTTGCCTGCACATAAGCATCATAGGCCGTTTCGTCGGGCTTGACGATCAGCATACCTTTAACCGCATCTATTGGACTGTGGATATCGAAGAAATAGCTTGCATCCGATGTATCAGCAGTTCTGACCTGGTGCAGCGGCACATCAATGTTGAGTCCTTCTACAATGATAGCGGTTATTCCTTTGCTTGAAACCGTGGCTTGAATGATTCCACCACTCATAACCGCTTGCTCTGGTGTGCCATTGTCGCGGATGATGGTTACGGTATAATCTTGTGCCGGGTTGAACCCAATGATTTGCGCATTCAATTCGATCGGAGTCTGGACTTCAGCTGATGATTCGTTGCTTAACCCGATGTAGAATTTATTCCCGCTCTCTCCCGTTATCCAGTTCAATTGAGGATGGTTGGTCTTGATAATCCCCTTGGGCATCCAGAGCCAAACGTCGGAATTACCGTAAAAATTCCCTGGTTTATTTCCATAGAGGTGATATTTGAACCATAAAAAATTAGTTTCAAAAACAGAAGGAAATGTAATACTACCATTTGATTTCAACGTTTGTTCGCTGATCAAATAATCCATCGTTTGCCCGAGCTGTCCCGGGATATGGTGATAATAGATGGATGTAGCCCCGCTTGGGCCTTCCAGAGGAAACTCTGGCTCAAGTTGGCTAACGGCGAAGCCCTTATAGTAATAACCTGGATAACTAGAATATCGTCCAATAACTGCATTATGAGCAATATCCTGCAGCAGTTTATCACCTGTATAGAGCGACAATCTCAGCATGAATGGAGCTTCCTGAGCATTCATCCGATAATAGCCAGTTGTACTTCCCGCTTCAAACGTCAATCCATTGGGAGAAACAAGCCAACTATCCGCTTGTACGCCTCCGGCTACATCTTCTGGGAGCTTGATCCGAGGATATTGATATTTACCACTTTCCGGCCAATGGAACGACTCCGCGTAATTATACGTCTCAGGCTGCGGAATCGTAACGCTACCTTCAGGAACCGGACGAGCAACAAACATCGTTGCATACCGTTTGGCTTCCTTATAAGCTGCATTCAAGTATTTGGGATCCTGAGTTTCCTCGTAAAGCTCCAAGATCTCCATCCACAGCTTGCTATAATAATAAATGAACTCATTTTTACTCACATTGACGGATGCAGGCGTATCAATATGCTGCATGATATAGCTGTCGGCTGCATCCTTGGCAGCCTGTAAATACTGCGTATCTCCCGTCATACGATACATCATCAGGGGTTGAATGACAGGACCACGGTCTTTCTGGTCAGGATCACGCACGAGGTATTCTTCCTGTGCCAGTGCTCCAATTCCTGCCGAAGTACCCATCATCTGATTGAGAGCGGTTACGCTTGAAAAATCAAACGGCAAGGTTGCCATTTTCCATAACGACGGCACACCGTATACTGGCTTTTGCGTAGGCGACCAGCCTATACCATTTCGCGATAAGCCATACTGGACGGACGGCAATGCTCTCGTATCGTAGAGCTGGTCATCCCCAGTCAAATAGTAAGCCCCCAAAAGAACTGCATTCGAGCTTGTTCGAACGCTATCCTCGTTTTCGATGTCAATAAAGCCCTTGGCACGGCTCCACCACCCGCTGGGTGACGGGACATAATCAACAGAGTCATCCCCTTGCGGCTCTATCTTAAGTAAATCGATCATATTGAACATCGCGTCAGTAAGCGACTGATCTGATACATTTTCCCGGTATGCAGAATAACCGTACTCTTTGCGAAGAATATCCGCGTAGGACTCATACAATTTGCTTTTTTGAGCGATTAGTCCCATATGAAATTGATAAGTGCTTTCTGCGTTCATTTGCGAATAGGTCCCTAATTGAGGAGCATACAAGATTGGCTGCACGCTGCCTTCGTTGTTGACAAGGCTCATGCCGAGCCTTTGCTTCGTAACGCCTCCCGTCGGTTCAAATTCAACCGGAAGCTCATCCGACGGTACAAATACCCCATATGTCAATGGATTCCCCGAACCGTCATTCTTCTCAATTAGACTCATCGGAGCGCTTAGTTCCCTTAAGCTTGTTGATTCCACTGAACCTACCATTTTGGCGTGTGATCTGAAACCATTTAACACTTCATTGACGTCTGAGATTTGCTCTGTTGTGAAGGACTGATAACCGATTACATAATTGCCATCCTTGCGAGGTGTAAAGGCGAAGGAAACATCAGGTTTGTCCCCTGACATAGACCAGTTCACTTGTAAATCGTAATCGCTTTCATGTGAAGAATCGGTTAATATCGCCGTGTGGCTGTCTGGGAATTTGATCTCGTCGAATGTAATCCAGCGTTTGTTCATCGTATCGTAATAATTGGTTCGACTCCCCGCATTCCCATCCAATAAGACCCATTGTTCTTCAAGTCTTTCCGCCACATTATTAACAGGCATCCAGTTCCCCGTATCCGTATCCTTGTAGAACATATCACGAACGATGGTTTTGCCTTCATCCCAAGCAGCTTCATAAAAGGTAGCCTTATAGCTGGCATTCTCGATGCTGCCTTTTTCCGTGTAACTGAGATTCGCCAATGTACGGCTGCGCAGCGGAGGCAACGGCGGAGCTTGCTGCCGTATATTCCCTTCAAATTTGACCGCATCGGCCCGCGTAATGATTTTTCCAGTCGTAGGTTGTGTTCGAGTCAGTCTGACAAATTCGCTATCATCACCACTGAAATAATAGGACCCCAAATCAACCCATCCGGCCGATGGCCCCGACGAGGGTCTCAGATCCATAAACATGACATCTGTAATCCCATTGTGAACAATTTCGATTTTAACATTACTGTCTGCTTTATCCGCCCAATCAAGCTTGTTGAATGAAATTTTCGCCGTCCCTGCTTCTAATCGCGGATTCCATGTGATGCTTCTTCCTACTGCATCGGTAAATTTGGAACTAGAATTATTATATCCCTTCACTCCCGTACTTGTAGTCCAATCAGGAGCGGAGAACCCGTTATTTGCGTTATTTACATCAGTAGTGACGACATCATCAATCGTGATGCTTCCATCATCAATGATGATCGTCTTATGAGGCTCTTTTTGCTGAATATTCCCTTCGAACTTGACCGCATCTGCACGAGTAAGTATCGTGCTGGTTGTGCTGGTAGACCGAGTTAATCTAACGAATTCGTTACCAACTCCGGAAAAATAGTACTCTCCCAAATCAACCCATCCCACAGAAGCGCCAAACGAAGGCCTCAAATCCATAAAAAGAACATCCGTCGTTCCATTGTGGACGATTTCAATTTTTACATTGCTATCCGCTTTATCTTCCCAGTTAAGCTTGTATAACGAAATTCTCGCCGTTCCTGCTTCCAATCGTGGATTCCATGATATCGTTCTGCCTGCTGTACTCGTATATTTGGAGCTGGAGTTATCATACCCCTTCACCCCTGTACTTGTGGTCCAATTTGGAGCCGAATATCCGTTGTTCTCGTTACCCACATCAGGTGTCACAACATCATTGATCGTGATGCTCCCGTCATCGATGATAATCGTCTTATACGGTAAGGTCTCTGCATAAGCGGTCCTTATTCCGTCTAGGCTGAAAGGAACTAATATCGTCACGATGAAAACGATTAAGAAAAACAGCTTCCTTTTTATCATACAACTCACAGCCTCCCTTAAGTTGATAACGCTTACAAATTAATAAAACCCTCCTTTGTTCGAAGATCATAAAGAAGCAATCAGCCGTATTCTTCTGGCTAATCCCGCTCCGTCATTTTTATCATAGCATGTCACGTAACTGTGAAATTTCTTTGATTTCAAGAATTTCTTATAAGATTTTAAGCAAGAAGAAACGACATTGTCTTCCTTTAAAAAGAGACCTACATCATAACTGGCCGCTCAACTGCAGTCAGTATGATATAGGTCTTTCAATTGGAGAAAACCTTATGATTAATTATAATGGCGGCTGCACCAATAACAACTTCCCAAGCTGGATCACCGTTTGATCATACCAATCTGGATGCTGCCGAACATGCTCAATACTTCGTTCATTGCCGCATGCCTCAAATACAGCCGCTTTGTCTGTCTTTTCGGTATCGACTTCGAAGCGCACCGTATGTTTCCCATTCGGGAGCTCCGGCAAGAATACATACTGATTACGATTATGATCGTTGTGTAGTGTGAATCGATCGACAATAAAGGGTTCCCCACCATCCACCGACACCTTCAATCTGCCAGAATCAGGCCCCCCGATATCGAATAACCCGATATGGGTTCCCTCGAACTGCACCGTAATAGCCTCTCCAGGATCGACTGCTCGCCACAGGCCGGGGAACAACCAATTGTACTCGCGTACTAAAGCACAATCATCGGGAGTCATGTAAGACCATCCTGCGGAAAAATCGGTAAGACTATCCAATGACAGCATGCTCGCATATTCCCAAGGATTAGCCGGGACCAACGGATTCTGAGGTAAGTGATGTACTGACCTTCCTGGATGATCCTGAAGTTCTCTAATTTTTTCAAATGACCGGGTGATCGTATCCGTGTAAATCTGATGTCCTTCGGGAATAGTCGGATGGATCGAATCATGTGTAAAAACAACGGCTCCGGAAATGGACACGTCTTCCCTTGAGGTGAAAACGAGTTTTCCCTCCGACACCAAGTGACTGACCGCTACGCCCAGATGAATCGAAGGAATACCGTAATAGTCGGCCACTTCCTCTTGCATTAGAGCCCCCTTCTGGTATTCTCCAGACTGAAATAAGGCCACATCCCGCTCCTTCAGCGTATAAACGAACAGGATATCAGTAAACCGGCTCCGCTTGCGGATCTGACGGACAATCCCTTCGATCCGCGCCTTGGATTCGGGATCTCCGCCATCATTACCGACAAATTCAACAAATACTAGATCAGGTCGATGACGCAGTACATCTGTCTCCAAACGGGCACAGCCCAAATCCGATCCTGTCCCATCAATGCCTGCATTCACAGAGCGGATATCCGCCTTAGGATATTGCTTACGAAGCCAATCCGCCGTCATAACCCTGTAGCCTTCAGAACGTGTATTACTGCCGCCGAAATAGACGATTGTTACGGTATCCCCATTTTCCAATTTTTGAATTATATTGGGGAGCCCTTTACGAGGGAATAATTCCTTCATCGTGACTTCACCTGTCCTCATTTATCGATTTTAGGAGCAAACAATTTCACAGCAAACACTTCAAAATAAGGCGAACCATAAGTTGCGCCGAAATTAATCCGGATTCGGGTTACACCATTCGCATCTATCTTATGTTTATTCAACGTGAGATAATTTCCACGAGTTATGATTGTCCTCTCGGTTCCGTCTTCTAAGGTCAAGGTCATATCATAATCTTGGATAAGGGACTCAATCGGGTCGTTGAAATGCTCCAAATCCAGCTGCGAATTAAAAACAAGATGGATTTCGTCCAGATTTTTGGGGCTTGCAAAACAGAATTCCAACCATTCCTGTCCTTCCGAATGTTCAGAAATCCAGCCATTCGGTTGGCCATAAGGTCTGGAGTAGCCATTGACAACATTCTCAGGACTATACATATTCTGAGCTGGCACCAGGTCCTTAAAGCAAATGCTCTTATTGAATTTCTTCAGCCTGGACGGCTCTTCCGGCCTATAGTGGAAGCTGACCGCTCCTGTCAATTTCTCTTCATTACCGTATATGGCAAGGCTCGCCGTGCCCTCCAATATGATGTAGATTTTGTCGTCAGCCGGTTTCTTGCAGTCCAAGTCTAGCGTAATCCAGTCGTCATGACCGGCTGTAATAACCAAGTGGTAGTCTCTCAACTCGCTGGTTGGAATGTAGTTTTCCTTTCGTTCCCCGCCAAAAAGCTTCACATGTAGAGTTTCCGAATGCTTGGAGCTATTTTTAATTTTGAACCGTACGCTTTCAGCCACGGATGTCTGAATCGGCAAGACCAAACATAACCCTTTCTCCAAGGAAATCTCTTCGGTTGGATGAAGATTGTCATAGCTGCGCTGAGACGAGGCACGAATAGTTAATCCGTCAGCGAAGTAAGGATCCAATTCCTCTTGAAGGCCTACAATGGTTTGTCCGTCTCGAAGCAATAGCGCCTGCAGCTCCCCCATATGAGCTTCGACTATAGCAGCAGGGTCTACCTCATATTTCGAGCACAACGAAGCAGCTGTTCCAACCGCCTGCCCCATACAACCGCAGGTTGCCATAACCCTTGTAGATCCGAAAGCCACATGGGTAGCACTTATATTGCGACCAGCGAACATGAGATTAGGAATATTTCGTGAATATAAACTGCGGAAAGGGATATTGTACAATCCAGGCACGAAATTCCAAGCTGTAGCCGGCCCCTCATCGTAGATGCCCTTATTAGCATGTAAATCCATATACCATCCACCGACCGATACAGCATCTTCGAAATGCGGCTTTGCTGTGAGATCGTTCTGAGACAACATGTGATCCCCAATAAACCGCCTCGACTCCCGCTTTCCCGGGATCGGGCATACATAATCCAAAATGAGATTGTCTACATCATCAAATTCACCGCTATTTTTGAGATAATCCCAAATCCCGTATACCAATTTCCGCAGCTCTAACGCGATGTCTTCATTATTTTTAATAATATCCATATGTCCGCCGTATTCCAACCACCACAATCCGCCAAGCCCGTTGATTTTTCTTGGAAAAGCCCGATGATTTAAGCCTTTTCTGATACTATCGAAAAAGGTTAACTTCGTAATATCATACGCAAAGCCAGGTCTTTTGTATGGAACGGAATATCCTACGTCACGGGCTTGAAACAGGATCGTATCGCCCATGGTGTAATGGTCCGCCACTTCAGGAGCCAATTCTTCCTTGTATTCATGTTTCGCTTCTCTCCCCCATCGGAAGAGAGCACCTGCCTGATATCCGACAACTCCATCTCCGGAGCAATCGATATAGGTTCGGCTTTCAAAACGAAATTTCCTTTCGGAAGCCAATTGAAGACCATCCACCCATTTAATTCTGCCGTTCTCCATGCCCGTCTCATGCACGCATGTATTCAGAAATAGAGAAATGTTAGGCTCAGCATAGACCATATCCAACAAGACCGTATCCGAAAGCGAAAGCATCAGCTTCTTGTTGTATAACGGATTATAGTGGAAAATCTTCAACTTGAGTTCTTCCACCAACCCTCCTTCGCGTGCATAATAGGATGGACTGTTTCCGAGATATGCCGACCCGTTGATATGAACCCTGACCTCGCTGCTCGCATTTCCCCCAAGAACCGGTCGATCATTAATAAGTGACACTTGCAGCCCTTGGCGTGCGGCAGCAATGGCAGCGCATATCCCAGCAATACCTCCGCCGACGACGGTTACATCTCCTTTAATAAGCTCCATTTTGATAACCTCCATGATTAGATCCTTCTATCATGGTAATCCTTTTGCTCCCTTTTTTTTTACATGATTTCGCGAAAAAATCACACATTTTTTGCAACCTTAATTGGATTCATACCGTGTCATTTTTATCCGATATTGCTTAGGAGTATCACCCGTATATTCTTTAAATAATTTGCAAAAATAACCTTCATTCACAATTCCTACTTCTTCGCACAATTCCAATATAGAATAATCCTGAATATTTAACAGCTCGAGAGCTAATTGGATTTTTTTACGATTGATGTAGCTGATAACGCCTTCGTTCATTGTTTTTTTGAATAAGCTGCTAAAATACGATGGAGCTAAATTCACTTCCTCGGCAATCGCCTCGAGCGTTAATCGCTGTTTCAGGTTTTTCTCTATAAACCGCATAGCACTCATGATTTCTATACGATGTAAAAGTTGGCCGGCGTGTACATATTCGAAGGTAAAGTCGCCGATATAGGCAAGCTGCTCCCGAAAAGCTAAAAATTCTATGGGAAACTCTGCTACTTCCGTAGCCAACTTGTTTCCCGATTTAAACTTCACAATAATGTCTCTGTACAAGTCTCTTAACATAGGCGCCATGATGGACTTATGGATTTTATGGTCCGTAACAAATTGGTTCAGATCAGCAAATGCTTTCTCCAGCTCTTCCTTGGAAACCTTTCTTTTCACCCCAGCAAGAAAATCAGCCAATTTCTGCTGAAATTCTTCTTTTCTGTCATTATGGTAATGGAACCGATGCATGGGTGTTTTTACTACTTTCTCTGTATGATAATAGAAATCATCACTCACATTTTGTGCTTCCGTGTAAGCTTGTTTGATGGATTCCCAGCCTCGGTGTGGACCTCCAAAAGCGACGGATACCCTTTGATTCAAATATTGATGCAAATGGGAGACGATCTGCCCCCCCAATGTCTGGCAATCATATTCCGTTTCCAGATCACTACGATTATTTTCCCAGGATAGAAAGCCAATAAACCGATTATCGGATAGATCCGCAGCTACACCACTGCCACCATTCATCACCGTTTCTTCGATTATATTTGTAATCGCATACCTCAATATGTTCTGATCAGACGCTGAATAATCATTTCGGAAACTTTCATACATATTCATTTCGACAATAAAGCAGCGATAGTTGGCTTGAAAGAAATGGAACTGCATACGATTGGCAAAATCTGATGCCCGATGAGAAGGGATTTCGCCTCTGATAAGCTCGTTAAAAAATTGCTTGCGGACTCTATATTTATTTTCAAGCACGGATACGTTTAAAGATTGAAATTCCGCTTCTTTTTTCTTAACTTCATTTAAAATCCCGGCTGCCTTATCTAAAGCTCGATCCAAATCCGCATCTCTGAGCGGAACCTTAACAATGTACTCCAATACGTTGGCTTGAATAGCTCTCTGGGCGTATTCAAAGGATGAATAAGCGGTCAAAAGAATGAATTGGGTATGGGGAAGCTTTGGCTTTAGCTGCTCAATCATGGAAATCCCATCCATTCGCGGCATGACGATATCAGATATTACGATATCCGGCTTAAGCTTTACGATCTCCTCTATCCCCTTCAGCCCATTATTCGCTTTTCCCACTAAATGAAATCGCTTATCCCTAAGGGAGCGCTCGTGAAAAAACAATTCCAATCTCTGAATGATTAGATCTTCATCGTCAACAATGAAGCAGGTGTAGTCTCTCATCATCATGCATCTCCTTTAAACAAGCCTGCTGGGAATAAGGCGCGAACCCGGGTTATTTCCTTAGGTATGCTTATGATTTGGAGCCCGAACTGTTCTCCGTAGTGAAGTCTGATTCGGTCATGAATATTGTTTAACCCGATTCTTTTCCTTTTCAATTCCACATCCCCCGGTTCTGAAATTAAAATATGCTTTATTTTATCAGTTGGAATTCCCTCGCCCTGATCAACTACTTCTATGATGACGTTGCCACCCTCCCTGTACGCATGAATAGTAATAGGGCCTTCGATCCCCCCTCCGTTATAACCATGGAAGATACTATTCTCCACAAGGGGCTGCAACAGCATTCGAAAAACCGGAAAATCTATTAGCCCTGCTTCGATATTTTCGATTAATTGGAAGTTTCGGTTATAGCGGATGTTCTGGATCGCGATATAGTCTGATACATTCTGCAATTCCTGACGCAGTGATACCTTCTCCGAAGCGTCAGCTATCCCATATTCCAATATTGAAATGAGAGACTCGATCACCACATCTACTTTCTCTATTTGTCCGAGTCGTATGACATTACTGATAGAACCAAGCGTGTTATACAGAAAATGAGGGTTTATTTGAGACTGCAGCACTTGAATTTCCAGCTTTCGTTCAAGTTCGTTATGAAGCTCTGCTCCCCGAATCAGTTCCACAATTTGCTGCAGCATACGATCGAATGCTCGGGAGAGATCTCCAAACTCATCATTTCGGTTAATCGATATTGTAGTTGTGAGGGAGCCTTGCTCCACCCGCTTCATTTTTGTTTTGAGTGCATAGAGCGGGTTCCTTATATATTTGGCAATAAAGAAGGAAACGAACAGACTTAAGAGAAAACCAGCAGCTAGAAGCTCGATATAATAGGTTTCCAATCTGGATAAAGCAGCTTTCAAGCGTGATTCATCGTTGATTGAGATGATGGTCCAGTTGAATTTTTCAGTCGGTTTTTTTAGAAGGGAAACTTGAATCCCCTCCTTGGTGTGCAGTTGAAGGTTTGTTTCTGTAGTATCCAGAATTTCTTCTGCTGACGTTTCACCGATTGAAAAAGTATGATCTTGAACATTCAGGGGGCCTTTATTTTCCGAAAATCCGGCAATGATTTTTCCCGATGCGGTGATTAGAGCCAAATTCATTTGTTCTTTTTTATTAATCTTGAACAAGGTATCTTCAATGGCATTTAGATCTAAATCTACTGCAATGGCCATAGGAAACGGAGCACTGTTCAGATATCGGACCATCGTAACTGTCCAGCCGGAATATTTAGATTTGTAAGGATCACTGACAAATGTAATCCTTCTATTCTTGTCAGCTGCATCAAACAATGGTTCTCTTTCAGCTAAAGGTTCATCAAATATTCGGGTAGGTGTACTTCCGCCTAGAATAGATAAATCGTTTTTGATCAAATAAATATTACTGACGTAATTACTGTTGAGTTCATAGAGCTCTCTTAATTGCTTTTTAATCACGTCCGGATTGTCAATGTTGGCTTTCACCGATGACTCGACCGAGAACAGCATCGTCTGGAAGGAGGAAAAATTAACTGTGAAATACTGATCAATCTTATCAAGTATTTGGTTGGTGTAATAAATGTCAGAGGTTCTTATTTCCTTTTGGACATAACGATAAGACAATTGGCTTATCAAGATTATGCAGCTTAATACAAATGCAAATACGATAAAAAATAGTTTTAAAGGCAAGCTGATTCTTCTTCGCATCGATCATCTTCCTTTTAAATCTGTAATAAACAAATAATAGCATATGATAAGAAGAAACGCCTTCGGCGTCCTTTTTAAGGACGATAAGCGTTTCTTCGAAAAATAGAAGGATAAGTATAAAGTAAAACTTATACTTTCTTATATTTCAATAAAGAGAGGGGCTAATTATAGCCGCTCTCTTCGTTTGATTTACTTGATTAAGCCTGCTTCTTTAAATTGCTTGATTACTGAGTCTTTATACTTCTGCATGTCAAACTTAGTTTCCAATGTATTGAGGAAATTGTCCCAGTTCGAAAGAGGTTCTTTGCCAGTCATAAATTTGACCAAGCTTTCATTAATGTAACGTTGGCGGTCAGCTGCCAAGGAATCGTTCGGGTCTTCAGTCAATAAATTCCCGGGCAACGTAGCCGCCACGTATTTCTGATTGTTCTCAAAAGCTTCTGCCGTCTTAGGATTCTGGAAGCTGAAGTACTCAGCATCATCACCACGACGCGGCATTCTATAATGATCGACCCATAAGTACTTTTCTTTCATTTCCTTAGATAATTCGGAGGTTTTATTTTTGATCTTGCCGTCTACCAAATCCCAATGAATCCCTTTAATTCCGTATGCAAAATTCGGATATGCTTCTTTGTCCGTAAAGAGATAATTCAGCATGGACAAGATCCGAATGATTTTGTCCTTATCCGCTTTCTTGGATATGGCCCATGAATTGCCTTGGAACGATTTTCTCTCTACAATTTGATCACCATAAGGACCTGTCATTGGAGGAATGACGATCCATTCCGGCACCTCTCCACTGATTTCTTTCATTTTTTGCTGATAATCTGGTTCCAGCCTGCGGGCATCTCTTATCATGAAGCCAACTTTACCCTTAAATAGCTTTTGGTCCAATAAATCGGGAGTATTCATCGTCACCCAGTCTGGATCTACAACTTTAGCTTCCATCATTTTATTGATATAAGCGAGCGCTTCTTTCATTTTTGGGTCGGTAAACAGGAACACCGGTTCATTGTCTTTCACATCAATGGCTGAGGGAGGATTGACTCCAAACATCCACATCAAACTATCGAAGCCATAGGTTTGCAGATTGCCTTCTTTATTCATACCGCCTATGAATCCGTACGTATCATTTTTGCCATTGCCGTCCGGGTCTTTCTCTGTAAAGGCTTTCATAACTTCAAATAGCTCGTCAGGTGTTGTTGGCACTTCCATATTCAGCTTTTTCAGCCAATCATTACGGATAAAGAAGCTTCGACTAATACCGTTTACATTATCATAACCTGGAACTCCAATGGTTTTTCCCTGATAGGACATCGCCTCCCAGGAGTCGTTGCTAAAACGTTTCTGCAATTCAGGAAATTGATCCAGATACGGTGTCAAATCCGCAAGAACGCCTTGGTCATAATATTGCGCGAGATCAGCACGGCTCTTCAAAAAGATCAAATCTGGAATATCTCCGCCAGCAATGAGCGTATTTAATTTAGTCGTTGCTTGCCCTGATTGAGGAATCATCATTTCCAAGTCGATATTTACTGCTTTCTCCAACATTTGGCGTTGGATATCTTCTTCACGGGGAGGAATCGGAGCAGCAGCATTGAAAGTTCCTTGGTTAAACATCGAAATTTTCAATTTGGTTTCAAAGGGACTAGACTGGCCTTGTGAATTACCCGAAGCTGTCGATGTAACCTCTTTTTGTTCCCCACAGCCTGACAATACTGTTCCCACACCGACCATTGCTGTCAGAATAGCAAATGTAATCGCTTTACGTTGCATAATGACCTCTCCTTTGCTTCTATATTATCACGGTTTCCCCGTAACAACTCAGGTTGGAATATCTTTTTAACCTTTAACCGATCCCAAGAGCACACCTTTGGTAAAATGCTTTTGCATAAATGGGTAAACGATCAAAATCGGAACTGTAGTCACGACAACTGCTGCCATTTGTATAGCGAACGTACTAACAGCTCCGGTATTGGCAAGCGAATCAGCACTTTGTGTTGCGACGTTAAGCAGGATGTTGCGCAAGATCACTTGGAGCGGCATTAAGTTGGAATCATTGATATAAACAATAGCATCGAAGTAACTATTCCAATGCCCGACTGCGTAAAATAATGAAATTGTGGAAAGGACGGGCAAGGACAGAGGTAAAATGATCCGCCATAACGACTGAAGTTCACTTGCACCGTCTACCCTCGCTGATTCCTCGATTTCAGCAGGCAATTGCTCGAAAAAGCCTTTAATGATCACCAGATTAAACGCACTAATGAGATTGGGAATGATCAATACCCACGGACTGTTTAGCAATCCCAGAGAGCGGACTAGTAAATAAGTCGGAATTAATCCTCCCCCAAACATCATGGTAAAGACAATGAATAGTAAAAATGGGCTGCGACCCGGCAAATATTTTTTGGATAACGGATATGCCGCGATTACCGTAAAGAACACATTGAGAGCAGTGCCTACAATCGTTCGAAACAATGTGATTTTATACGCCTGCCCAATACCATGAGAAATGAATACTTCTTTATAGGCTAGAAAGGTAAAGGTTTCTGGTATAATAACAATTCCTCTTCTTAGCACTTCCGATTCTGGCGTTACTGAAACAGCAACCACATATAGAAAGGGTAGTAAGCAAAGTAGAGCTAGCAAAATAAGAATAAAATAAACGAATGCTTGCCAGACCTTTTCTCCGATTGTCAAATTGATCATTTTGATAACCACCTCACCAAATTTGCCCATCGAATTTTTTGGCGAGCTTATTCGCTGCCAACACTAAAACAAATCCGATGACCGCTTTAAATAATCCCACAGCAGTAGCCAAGCCAATCTTAAGTCGCTCGAGCCCTTCACGGTATACCCATGTGTCGATAATGTCGATCTTCTCCTGATTAAAGCTGTTGGCAAACATGAATATTTGGTCAAAACCAGCATCCAGAATATGGCTTAACTTAAGGATCAGCATCAGAATCATCACGCCTCGAATGCCGGGAAGTGTTACATGCCATAGCTGTCTCCACTTGGAAGCGCCATCAATTCTAGCCGCTTCATATAAGCTTGGATCGATTCCTGCTAATGCTGCAAGGTACAATATCGCTCCCCATCCAATATCCTTCCATATTTCAGATAAGATGATCAGCAGTCTGCCCCAGGCAGGTTCCGTTAGGAATGAGATGGGTTCAACTCCAGTTTCCTTCAATATCATGTTAAAAAGACCATCCCCTGGGGCTAATAATGCCACCATCATTCCATAAACAATGACCCATGATAGAAAGTGGGGTAAATAAGTGATCGTTTGAACGATTTTCTTAAACCATTGGGTATAAACTTCATTGAGCAGCAAAGCAAGTATGATAGGAGCTGAGAAACCGAACAACAGCTTATACAGGGATATGATAATCGTATTTCTCATGATGTCCCAGAAATAAACGCCGTTCATAAAATCTGTAAAATTTCTAAATCCCACCCATGGGCTATCCCATAGTCCCAAAGCCAGATTATAGTTTTTAAAGGCAATAATGATTCCCGCCATAGGAATGTATTTGAATACGGCAAAGTAAACTAATGCCGGGAACAAGAGAGCGTACATCACTTTATACTTTTTTATCGTCCTTATCCATGAGTTCCGTTTTTTGGGGAGGGGAATGGCGTCCGCTGCCAATTTTGCTTGCATATCATCACCTCGTCTTTATTTGTATTTGTATAATAGCATCCCCCTACTGGATAAATTTCTGTAATTTCAAGAATTTCTTATAAGATATTAAGTAAGTACAGCCCTGGATAATTCCAATGCAATAGGCATGATTGTCTTGATTTAAAGCTGTACAATAACTCTGGCTCGAAAGTTTGAGTATAGACCAAATACAATCCTGAGGACCCAAACAAAAAAAGCCCTAGAAAAAATTGGGCTTAATTTAATGAGTCATGTTTTTTATATAATGCATCCACGTATTTTATTTTCCATTACTAAAAACTACATTCATGAGCAAAAAAAAGGTATCCTCCATCGTGGAAGGGTTACCTTTTACTTCTCCAATGTTCCATCTGCAACGATTGTTCCATGCTTAATAATTACCACATCATCAACCCTCGCTGCATGCTCTTCCATTAGATGAATGGGATAAATCAATAATGCTTATGACTGGGCTAAAATTCCTTTAACAAACAATGAGACACTATGCTTGTAGAACTCTTCCTCGGTGACGAATTGGGATTGATATTGCCGGTGAATCAGCTCGCTCATCTGAAATCCGTAGCACATCGAGAGAAAAGACATTGCGACAAGACGCTCATCCTGTCTGGCGATAACTTTTTTCTTCTGCAATCGTTCAAAATATTCAACCAGCAAGGAGTGAAGCTTCGCCGGCGGATCGGCGAGCACTCTGTCTAATTCGGGAAGCATTCCTTTGTCGCGGATGCCAATCAAAATGATGTCCGCATTTTTATGGAAAAACAAACGGTACTGCTGACTTACATTCAGCAGATCGACTTCCGGATTATCGGTCGCTTCCTCTTTTAACAGCTTCTCAAATTGCGGAATATCCGAATGTCTTTCAATGATGGCTTCCAATATGCCTTGCTTGCTTCCAAATTGCCGAAAAATCGTAGATTCATTGACTTTAGCTTCCGTTGCAATGGCTTTGGTGCTTACTCCCCGATAGCCATTCTTTTTGATGAGCTGTGTCGCGGCTTCAATGATTCTGTCTGAAGTTTGCATTGTAGTTCTCCTTTTGCATATGTTAATCCTATTCTACTACAAGTTCTGCATATGCAGCAGGGTCGGGGTTCATCATTTTGATAAACGTTTTTTAAGGCAAATCGCTTCTTTTTTCCCAGCGGCTTGGTTCCGTAATCTTGACATGATCAGGCACCAATTGCGTGAGCGTGCCTAATTTATCAAATGTAATCTGGATTCGGTCAGAGGGCAACAGCCATTCTTCGGTCTCGATTGCGCAGCAATCCGGTATCGTCCCCATTCCAATAATCGTGCCCGGGAGCGGCGTGAAAACTTTGAGAACCTCCTCCATCACTTTTGCAGGGTGTGAAGAATACTCGGATGTGCTCCCCTTCCAGTGCAGTCTCTCCCCGATGCATACATTCACATCCAGTACCAGCGGATTGTCGATTTCATCCGGCGTAACCAGAAATGGCCCTATGCCTTTGCTGCGATCAAAATCTTTGCAGCGCGTCGGTCCGGTCAGCCCCTGGAAATCCGGCCATTGCACATCGCGGACAGTACTGTCATTAAAAATAACATAACCTGCAATGCAGTTCTCCATCCCTGTAACAAAGGCCAGCTCCGGCTCAATATCCAGGTAGGAAGAGTACGAAGGCCAATGAATCGTATCTCCATCGCCAATTAATGCATTATGGTTACATTTGTAATAACTGAAAGTTACTTTATTCGGATCTTGCTGGAATTTTTCAGCGATTTTTTGTTTAAGCTCTTCTCTTTCCGGCCCTGTATATTCTCTTTGCAGCAGATTTACGCCAGCATTTCTCAGATGTCTTGGCGTCAGCCCGAAATCGATAAGCGCAGCCGGATTTGGAACTGGCGGCAGCAGTTTTACCGCTACAATCGGGCAGATTTCATTTTCATTAAATTGATGCGACTGTTCGACAGCATATTGCATCAACTCCTTAGCGGCATCATAACTTGCCGGCAAATAATGAAGATAGCTGTCCATACTTTCAAGACTGTCAACGAATGTTCCCTGCTTTTTCATGATTGCGGTAAAAGACACGACAAATTTCTCGTTAATTACAAGCCCAAACAAAGGTTCCTGGGATATTTTGGTTTGAAAGGTTACTAGCTTCATGTTGCAGCGCCTCCATACATGTAGTGTGATGTTGTTCTGTTACTATCATATCGTACAGCATAAATGCATGCAAGTACATGCTTGCATTTATGTTTTCCGTTCTCTATAATAAAGCCATAGTCAGTATGCCTTATCCTAAAAACATATACGTAAAGGAGAATTTTTATGAAGTATGGACGTATTATCCAAAAACCTCGCGTTAAATTTTTTGAAGTCGCAGATGGCGTCTTTGCTGGTATTTCGCCGTATCGCGGGATCAGTTGGGCCAATGCCGGATTCATCAACAAGGGTGACGGGTTGGTGTATGACACGTTTTTCGATTTGTTCCATGCGCGGGAAATGCGGGAGGCTTTTATGGAAGTAAGCAATGGCGGCTCTCCCGCATATGTGGTGAACTCGCACTATAACAGCGACCATGCCTGGGGAAACAAAGTGTTTGAAGATGCTTGTATTATTATGCACAAGGAAGCCTCCAGAGAGCGTCTCACCGAAAATATCGCTTGGATGGACAGCGTCATCAGAAGAGGAAAAAATTCTTCGGAATCGACTCCGGGCGAACGGTTTTTTGCAGCGGAATTTGAAGGATTTGACCTGGAAGGCGTAGAATGGGTGCTCCCGAATATTGAGATAAAGGACGATATCAACATCCGTCTTGGTGATACAGAAGTTATGATTCACAACGTAGCTCCAGCCCACTCTGATAGTGACTTACTGTTGTGGATGCCAAAAGAAAAAGTGCTGTTCGCTGGCGATGTCGTGTTTAATGGTTGTACGGCATACAGCGAAGAGGGAACCCTCAATTGGGTTAAAGTGCTTGATCGCATTATTGATGAAATTAAACCCGAAATCGTTGTTCCAGGGCATGGCGCCATTTGCGGCTTGGATTTCGTGAAGGAGCAGAGAGACTACCTCTTGAACCTGATCAGCGAGTTCAACAAGCATTACAATGACGAAATCGATTCCTTGTCCCTGACCAAGCAAATGGATATTTCCCGCTTCCTTCATTGGATTCAGCCAGAACGCTTGTATGTTACAGTGGATATCCTATTGAAAAGCAAACGAGGGTTACCACCCCATCCAGTTTGGAATGAGGTGCCTGCTAAGCTGGAAGACATGAAAGCTTTTTTGGCTGGAAAATATGACAATCAGATCAAGCCATGGGACCCTATGAGTGTTTGGCAAGAATAGCAATTTACAGCTAACCTATGAAAAACAAAAAAACGGCCCTGTCGCAAATGATGCGAACAGCGGCCGTTCTTTTGCATTGTTCCACGGAATTAAAATCGGTGCTTAGAAACGATTATGATAAAAAATGAAGAAGGACTATGGTTTACTAGAGGGGAATCCCCCCAATTGGATGGGAGAAGATTCCCGTTGTTTTTAATATTTATTATTCCAAATAGCCTTTTGCAATTTTCATCAAAGTTTCTTTGCTTACTTTATTTATGTCTCCACGTAAAGTATAGGCGTATTTCACCTTTTTGTCTGGGCTCTCGTATACCCATTTCAGCTCGTGCGTCTGCGAAGGAGCAAATTCTGTATGCAGCATTTCTACTCCCTTCACTTGAACCTTCTCCTGCTTAAATTCAACCTTCTCGTCAATATACATTGTAGGATCGCTCTTTCCACTCAGATTAGTGATATTAACCCCGATTTTATCTTCGCCATTTTGATACGTAGCAAAGAGAAGGAAAAACTGATCTGTCATTTCAACCGGCATCATGGCATATCCCTGATTGGATTCTTCCGCCTGCCTTCTCAGCTTTTCTGCCATTTTCTTTTTTTCTTCCGAAGAAGGAGGATTCACTTCCTGAGCATTTTTAAAGATTACGTCCGCCTTTTGGAATGTATAATTTCCATTGACTTTGTCTGCGATCTTAATGGATTTATCCGTAATCTTATCTCTCAATTGAGAAAGATCTTGGAAGATAGTCACCTTCGTTCCAAGAATTGTTTCATGATTCGGATTATTGGCAACCATATAGAACAGCCCAGCTTCCCCGTTCTTTAGCACCTTATCCTTAAGTTCATAAAATGCCTTGTAACGCTCTATCTCATCTTTCGATTCTGTTTTTCCGTAATCTTTCGTCGATTTAGTCTCATATACGACTTCGCCATCCTTATTCGTCAAAGAATGATATTGAACTGCCGCATAACCTGTGGAGGCCATTAACATCATCCCTACACACGCAGTCAAAACAACTTTATATTTCATAAAAAACCTCTCCTTTTCTTTTGGCTTAGCATGTAATATTCTCATTACTTTTCCTGTCAAGTCGGCGTCGGGAATGCTCGGGTCATCAAACAGTCTTTTCAAATCCCGATCCCTGTCCATATTCATACACTCCCACTCCCTTCACTTGAGCATAATACTTTCGAAATTTTGCAGATGCACGTTCGTACTTTTTACGAAGGCTGGCACTGTTTTTGCCGAGAATCAATCCGATCTCCTGGTAGCTTTTATCCTCGACACAACGTAAGATTAACAAATTACGCTCTTCCGCCGATAATTTTGCCATGGCTTGATGTACGGATTCATCAAAATAGTTGGCTTCAATATGCAAATCGACTTCATTATTTTCTTTCTCATCTTGGTAAAAGAAAGGCAAATATTTCACCAACTTTCGCTTACGGATGATGTCGATACATTGATGGTAGGCAATCTTGTATACCCAGGCACCAAAATCCATCTGATATTGGGTATATTTTTTCAAGGTGCTGAAGGTCTTCAAAAATACCTCCTGTGCGTTTTCCTCGGCTTCGGCATAATTGCCCAGCATGTGATAACAGTAGAGAAAAATCGGTTTTTGATAAATCTCCATGATTTTCTCGAATTGTTCTGTGTTCCCATCCAACACATCTACAATGATCTGATTTAACTCCGTATCATTCAAGCTGTCTCCCCCCCTTTCACTCTATACAACGAAGAGCTCAACCTAAAATGTGACTGCAATAAAAATCTCAAGAATAAATCTTCTTTATTAACCCCTCGTTTTTTAGCATCTCCCCTGGCACATATTGCTTTTCAAACTTTAATATTAATAAACATAACAAAGAAGCCCTTCTTGTGAGGGCTTTCTTTGTTTTTCTTACTCAAATATCAGGAGCCTATGAATAATTATTGAGGTTGAAAATCTGAGAACCCTGAGATTAGTACCCTCAACCCCTTGCTGACGCTATCGACCTTCCATACACCATTCGTAAATACGAGAGTGATCGTACGATCCTCGGCATATTGATCTTCTCCTGTTAGACCATTTGCCAATATAACCGATTGCGCAAGCGTGGCTAAAGTCTTGTTAATGTATACTGGCGACGAGGCAGGCGATTCATAGGTACTAGCTGTATTCAAGCCTTTATTTTGAACGATAGACTTAATTAATTTATCGGTAAAGTACGGTTTGAAGTAGGAACTAATATTTTTATTTGAAGAGATATCAGCTGCTTGATTTAATTTATCGGAGAGTTGTTTTAACCGTGGATCCATAATTTTCTGCTTATCAGAGATTTGAATAGGTTGTTGCTCCATGTTGACTACGAGTTCCTTACCCCCCAATGTTATGGTCGCCTGCTTAGACTGTTGGTTCCATAAGACATTTGCACCTAGCGATTGACCGACAAAGCGTAGCGGAACATAGGTTGTTCCTTTAATGACCTGCGTGGCAGTATCTATATCAATATATTCCCGGTGCGGAATATCCGGGTTATCTGTAGTCGGTGGTGATTCAATAATTGCGCGTTTGAAATTTGCAGCAAGCCAGAGGGTCGAGTCTCCATTTTTAATCTTTACTTCTTTCTCCGTTTGAAACCATTCCACACTTGCGCCTAAATTTTCTGAAACAGCTCGTAACGGAATGAGAACTCGACCGTTGTTAATTTGGCCGTTATTTATGATCGTAGGTTTGGATGTATCCGCTGCAAAGCTATGCACCGGTATTACTGGAAGCACAAGTAAAGCTGAGGCAAATAAGGAAATCATCAATTTTTTCTTCATAATAAAACCTCCCATAATAGATTTATCTTAATAATAGAAGTTTTCCTTTCTTATTTTGTTTGAGTTGTTTGAATACCCAAATTGTTATAAGTTTATCCAATATTTATACACTATTACATGCAACGAATCTAGAGAAACTTCCATACTATTAATGAGCTGTAGCGTAAGCGATGCTGTATCTCAGAATCGCGTCCGTAGAAACATCAACAAATTGCCGAAAGCTTTAAGCGCTTTATTTGACTTGAAAGATTTAAGTACATCCAATGCGCTAGTTGAGAAGCACTGTCCGGGCCGGCGTTCGAGAATAAACCTGTTCATCAAGTCCTGCCGATCAATCTTTAAGTTCAAATGACCACTCCGTTATATGACGAGTGTTTTCAAAATTTCAATACCAAATTCATCGCTGCATATTCTGCTTTCTCCAGGCCTTCGGTGTCACCCCTATCATTTTTTTAAATACTGTAGCAAAATGCTGACTTGTCTTAAATCCAAGTTCCATGGCAATATCCGTGATGGACATCTTCGATTCCTTCAGCATCTGGCTTGCACAATCTATACGAACTCGTTCCATATACACTATAGGCGATTGTCCATTCGTCTCTCGGAACACACGATAGAAATGCGACTCACTCAACCCGAACTCCTTTGCAAGCTGTTCAATTGAATAACGAGCAGATGGATTCTGCTGAAGTCTGTCCTTCAGCTGCTGCGTGTAGGTATGCATGTTTGGGGAATGCACAACAAGCTGCGAATGATGAAATAGATGCAGCAAAATTTCCATGACATAATGCCGAAGTTGAAATTCCAGCAGTACCGTACTCTGGTTCTGTAGAAGCTGCTTCAATTGTTTGAAATAGACGACAACGTCCTTGCTGACCAATTGAATGCGTGGACAGTTCTGCATCCAATTAACGAAGATCTGACGCTCCTCCTCTTGAAGCCCGAACCATTCCTTGTTTCGGGCTGGGTCGCGAATAATCATCCACCAAATGGTGGATGGACCAATATAATCAAATTTGGCACGGTGCCGCTCCCCCGGACTTGTATGTATAACTTGCTGGGCATTCGTATGGTATGTTTCGTCTCCGATCTCCCAGTCGACAGCCCCCTGATCAACATAGACGAATTCGTATGCATCCTCATGCACATGATTCGTTAAAGGCATCGCTTTGCTAAAATGGTCATACCCCATTAACAATAAATCCTTTACTCGAGCCGAGTTGCCATTCTCTCCCTCTATGACATATACCCACCGTTCATTTTTGATATAATTCGCCACAATCTATACTCCACCTCTGCATGATTTGTTTCTGATCCTATTCAATATAAATCGAAAAGTCAAATGAGATAAATTGCTATACACTGAAATCGTGATTATGAGGAAGGAGCGATGAACTTGAATCAGAGCGCAACACACATTCACGTTATATTCAAAACACACTTGGATATTGGCTACACGGATTTCGCGAAAAATGTGACGGACCGATATATGAGGCGATTTTTTCCAAGTGCGATTCAAACAGCGAAATATTTTGCCGAGAACCCGGAGAAAGGTTCCTTTATCTGGACAACGGGCTCATGGTTAATCCATCATCTATTAAAGCACGGTTCCAACGAAGTAAGACAACAAGTCGAAGAAGCGATTGCAAAGGATTATTTAAGATGGCATGGTCTCCCTTTCACCACATATACCGAGTTATATGATCGCGAATTGCTTGACTATGGCATTCAAATGGCGACGCGACTTGATGAGCGATTTGGCAAGCGTACGATCGCAGCCAAAATGACGGACGTTCCCGGTCATACACGCTCGTTAATCACGCATATGGCAAAGGCTGGTCTAAAGTATTTGCACTTAGGCGTTAACCCTTCCAGCTATGTTCCTCACGTTCCTGAAATGTTCTTATGGCGAAATACGGACGGATCTGAAATTGTTGTCCACTACAGCAAAGATTACGGCACAACCTTTGACATCGAAAGTTTGAACGATATCCTTTACTTCGCGCATACCCATGATAATCATGGCCCTTCTACGGTGCAGCAGATTGAAGCTGAGTTCGCCAAGCTGCGAGAAGCTTATCCGCAGGCAGTGATACAAGCTTCCACATTAGACCAGTATGCCGAAAAGGTATGGGCTATTCGTAATACCTTAACTGTCGTAGAAGAAGAAATCGGCGATAGCTGGATTCACGGTTCTTCCACCGACCCTTACAAATTAGCATGTTACCGAGAATTGCTACGCTTGAAGAGTAAGTGGCTGCAAGAAGGGGCGTTAACAGACAGCGATGAAGAATATCGCAATTTCTGTGATGAGTTAATTATGATTCCTGAGCATACGTGGGGTGTAGATATCAAAAGATATCTTGCAGATTATATCCACTATGGTAAAGATGACTTCCAAGAAGCACGCAAACGCGATAAGGTCGATATCAACTTAAACCCGCTGGAATATCGGTTCTACGAAATGAACTCCCGCGCTGAAATGATTGAAATGTTTGGTGAGGAAGCCGATGCCAAGCTGAATGCACGTTCCTTTAGTCTTATAGAGAAGTCTTGGCAGGAACAGCGTGAATACTTGAAACAAGCAATCCAAGCACTTCAACCTGAACGACAAGAGAAAGCCGAAGTTGCCCTGCTCGCGTTGAAACCATCTCGTAGCACTCTAACGGATGCAACTATCTTATCAAGTGACCAGCCTTATGTATTAGGAGATTTTGAGGTTGTGTTTGAGGATAGTGGCGCAATTGTCGGACTGAAAGATGCTCGCGGTCGGGCATGGGCCGGTCCAAAAAATCAAATTGGTTTATTCTCCTACGAAACTTATTCGCAGGCCGATTATGACCGATGGTATCGTGAATATCATCTCAGATGGAGACATACGCATGTGTGGGCAACCGGAGATTTTGGGAAACCAGGGATGGACTTAACCCACGAGTGGATAGCACATGAAGTTATGACACCAAGGCTTCAGTCCTTGCAGGCTGTCTTTTGTGAAGAGCAGGATGTCGTGCTTGCAAACCTACGTATGCCGAGAGCGGCATGTGAGCGTATGGGCGCTCCACGGGAATTAACGCTTGAGTATGTCTTTAAAAAACATACGCATACAGTGGAATGCAAGCTGCAGTGGTTTGACAAAGATGCCTATCGCCTTCCTGAAGCTTCTTGGATGAGCTTTAATCCGATCGTGAACAATCCAAATCAATGGAAGCTGGACAAAATCGGACAACTCATCTCACCTTTGGATGTCGTTCAAGGTGGAAATCGCAACATGCATGCGGTTCAGCAAGGGATGTACTATGCAGCAGCAGATGGAAAAGTGCAAATCGATACGTTGGATGCTGCACTTATCTGTCCTGGGAAGCCACGCTTGCTTCAGTTTGATCATACTTTTGCTCCGCTTACCGGAGGTATGCATGTGAATTTGCATAACAATGTATGGGGAACGAACTTCCAAGCATGGTATGAAGAAGATGCTTTGTTCCGCTTCAAGCTGTATTTTCAATCACATATATAATTTCCCTTCGTTTATATCTCGATTCGATAATCCTGTAATTCCGAAAGGAGCTCTACGATGAATCAGCACAAACCTTGGACAATTTACGTCATTCAACATTCCCATACCGATGTCGGCTATACCGAGCGTCAAGAAAAAATTCGTCAATATCATGTCAATTATATTCGGCAGGCTCTGCAAATTGTACGTGATATTGAGAGCGGCGCCAGACCTGACTTAAAAGGCTATAAGTGGGTATGTGAAACCTATTGGCCTGTTGAATCCTTCCTATTGAAAGCCACAGACATAGAAAAAGAAGAACTCGCTCATGCGGTGAAGAAAGGTTATATCGGTCTCTCCGGCACCTATCTCAATTTCGGTGAGCAATTAAATCAAGAGATACTCTCTATCATGATTAAGCGGATAACAGATTATGGACAATCGATTCAATTCCCGGTACGTTCTGCGATGACGGCAGACATTACAGGCTTTGGTTGGGGATACAGTCAAGTGCTGGCGGATGTAGGTATCGAGAATTTGATTACATGTATTCATACGCATCATTCCATGTTTCCACTGTGGAAGAAGCAGATTCCGTTCTGGTGGGAAACGCCGAAAGGAGATCGTATTCTCACCTGGAGCGGTGAGCATTACATGTTCGGCAATGATCTTGGATTGACCCCAGGCATTGGCGGATCTTATACGATTCGCGATGATCATGATGTCCGAAACGGTGTATCCTTTGAAGTGGCCGAAGCACGTTTTGATCGTTATTTACAGCAATTGGTTGCTGATGGTTACACGTTCCCGTTCGTACCGGTGATGGTGTCCGGACTTCCTACCGACAACGGCTCGCCGAACGCAGCGTTGATGGATTTTGTGAATCCATGGAATGAGAAGCATGGCGAACGCATCCGGATTCAACCGGCGACCTTGGACGATTTCTTTGCAGATTTGAGAGCTTATGCAGAGGAGCATCCCGAGGAAATCGAGACCTTCCGTGGGGACTGGCCAGATTGGTGGACAGATGGCTCGGCGACGACGCCGATGCATGTACAGATTTTCCGTGAAGCACAGCGTGTCTATACAAAGGTGAAGCTATTAGATCCCGCATGCGAGATCGTCTCCAAAGAACGTCTTGAAGCAATGGAATATGAGCTAGCGCTATTCGCTGAGCATACATGGGGTTATCATTCCTCGGTCACCGAACCTTGGAATCCGTTCGTTCAAGAGCTTGGCTGCAGGAAAGAAGCCTATGCGGCCAATGCCAGCTCACTCGCTCATACCGCTTTATACGACATCCTTGAGGCTCGCGGTGACGCTTTGCTTCGTCCTAATTGTCCAATGAAATTTGAGTTATATAATCCTAATGATTTTTTGCAAACTGATTATGCTGAACTCATTATGGAAGGCTGGAATATATCGGAATTGAAGAACGGTTTTGAAGTCATGGATGAATCGACGGGCACTGAATATGAGGTGCAAATGGTTACAGGGCACCGCGGTGTCATCCTTACCATTCCGGTAACGCTTCAGCCAAAGCAGCAGGTACAATTGACGATCAAGTCTCTTATCAATCACAAACCTGTAACTGCGTATCGAACAGATTATGTAGGCTCGGATCGTATGTTGGATATCATCCCGCCAGTCGCACCGAAGCTTCAGGTTACGCCGAAATATATGGAATCGCAATACGTAAGACTTGAATGGGAGATCGGTGCTGGCATCACGAAATGGATCGACAAGACCGTGAATCAGAACCTGCTTCGTGCAGATCGGAATCACCATGCATTTTCTCCTGTTTATAATGTGACTCGGGCAGCTAACGAATTTGGTATGTATGATGTTCGGCGCAAGATGGGACGCAATCGTAGAGGCCCTGATGCAATTACTTCTGTGGGAACACTGGTTAATGTTGATATTGTTGAAAAAGGCGCACTATACGCTAAAGTTCGTCTGACATACAGCGTCAATGGCTGCAGTCATTATTCCTTACTTGTCACCTTATACAGTGATCGTGCGCGAATTGATGTTGCCGTACGCATGCATAAGGAAAGTGTATGGGACCCAGAAAATCTATACATTTCTCTTCCGTTCGGAAGTGCTCCCTCTTCACCGCAGCAAGAACTATGGATTGAAAAAACCGGTGCGTCAGTACGACCGCGTATCGACCAACTCCCGGGTTCCCTTGCCGATTTCTACTGTGTTGATGAGGGTGTGGCGTATATCAGTGAAGGACGAGGGATTGCGATTGCCATGCCGGACACGCCGCTGATTCAAATCGGTTCATTAGACTATGAGGATCGTCTTCTGAGCGGCCATCCGGAGCTTGCCCATGATCCAGCCTACCTGTACTCATGGCCCATGAATAATTATTGGGAGACAAACTTTAAGGCGACACTGGGAGGATTCTATGAATTCCGATATTATGTTACTTGGGGTGAGGAACTTCATACCCCAGAATCTGCAATGAAGGCGTGCAGGAGCATGAACGCGGGTATCCTGTCTTGGAGAACAAATTTATAAGCAATAATCATTGAAAATAATCTCCCTACAAGATGTCTCTTCTCCCTTAACATAGTAAACTAAAAAGTTGATCTGCAAAATAGATCAACTTTTTAGTGTCACGTAAATTGAGGGCTTCTCCGAGATTAAACCTCCCCATCGTTCAACATGCCATCATTAATGGATATAATGGATATTTTACTGTTTAATTTTATATATTTCTTCTTCCAGACGTTCCAATTTACGTGTGCTAATACAATTTGAGCCGGTTTAGCGTTTTTCTCTGAAGCGATTTTTATTACCAGTTTTTGAAGAACTGCTCATCGTTTAAGACAAACGTGGATTATAGTCTAGGCGAGAATCGCAAAACAGGCTAAAGAACTGCTCCCGATATTACACCGGAAGTTATTCTTTAGCCTGTTGCTTGGTAAGATTGATCGAATGCTCAGAGGAGCTCTTGCTTTTTTTACACTCCAACTTCTCCGATCATTTGCTGTTCGATTTGTTTCATCTCATAAAAATAGCCTTTTTGCCCCATCAACTCCGAATAGGACCCCGTTTCGACTACCCTGCCTTGGTCCATGACCACAATCTGGTCCATCTCTTCCAATCCGGTTAGCCGATGACAAATCAGGAGAAGCGTATCATTAGCCGCCTGTGCGTAGAGATGCTTCAAAACATGATGCTCTGTCACATAATCCAGCGATGAAGTGGGTTCGTCCAGAAGCCATACCCGTCCTTTGCGGAGCATCGCTCGCGCCAGAGCCAACCTCTGCTTCTCGCCGTCTGACAGATTCTCCCCTTTTTCATACACCATATCGGTCAACGATGTATCGGGCAGCTGCATTTTTGCTAGCACATCCAACAATTGTTCGTCTGCATGTTCTTCTCCATTCAGCAGCAGGTTGTCCCGGATCGTTCCCCGGAAGAAATGACTTTGCTGAAACACTACAGTAGCCGTTTGCCAAATGCTCGTTTCATCCAGTTCCTTCACCGAAATGCCGTTTAACCGTATATCACCGGCCGTTGGTGTTCGCAGCTTGAGCAGCAATTCGATAATCGTTGATTTTCCTGATCCACTCGGCCCGACAATCGCCGTTTTGGAACCAGGTAAAATGTGCAGGGATACATCCCTGAGCGCCGGTCTCCACTCCCCTTCATATTGAAACGTAACATCGGATAGCTCCATCGTAACGGCATGATCAACAGACAATGTGCCACTTGGCTGCGAAGACTGCTCATCAAAGGTCTGAACTGTTTCCGTCAGTCGTTTGGCTGCGTGTTCGCTATCCTCTTTATACGCGGGTAATGTGGCCATAGCCGCCGCTTCTTCAAATACGGTTTGTGATGCCATAACCAGCATGGCAAGAAATACGCCTGCAAGCGCTCCTTCCATAATTAAATAGGCGCCAAGCGTAAGCACTCCCCAGGAAACGAAAAACGTAACAAAAGTGTGCATCGATTGCCCGCGCAGCAGTTGCCCGGCTGCTCGTTGCTGCTCAGCTGCCAATACAGTGGAAGCATGCTGGAGATGTTCCTCCCGCTGTGCCAATTGACCATATACTTTTAAATCCCGGAAACCGTACAACACTTCGGTAACTTCCGTGGACAGCTGCGCCCTCTGCTCACGAACGCGTCCATGTATTCTCCGCTGCCCGAGTAACACAATTCCCGGTACAACGAATGCCGTTACCAGCATACCTATTACAAACAAAACGGCAATCCAGATCGAAAAGGTAGAAGTAAACAGCACCGTAGCCAAAAACACCATGACGACCATGATCGGAGGATAAGCGACTCGCAAAAAATAATTTTGCAAACTTTCCACATCCCCAACGATCCGCGCAAGCAGATCCCCGCTTCGATTTTTGTTCAATATACCAGGCGTTAAAGGAATAAGCTTGGCAAAAAAGGATGTACGTAAACGGCTAAGCATGGAGAATGTCGCCCGGTGAGAATACAAGCGTTCTCCATAACGACTCGCCGCCCGAAGCAGACCCAGCAGTTTGACCATGGAGGTGAGTACAATTAAAGTATAAAGCGGTGGCGCAAATACCGTTTGCGAAATCAGATATCCGCTCGCAGAAAAGAGTGCCACACCGGCTATGCCGGCGATAAATCCACCCAAAATCGAAAGAATGATATCCTTGCGCTCCTGAATCATCGCCTTTGACAGAACAGCCAGTTCATTCATGAGGATATCCCCCCTTTCCGCTCTACATCAATCATCTCGGCATACTGAGGCAGGCGCTCCAGAAGCTCGTCATGTCGTCCCGAGTCCACCAACACTCCATTGTCCATAAACAAAATCTTGTCGGCTTGTTGAATCGTATATAATCGGTGAGCTACCGTAATCATTGTAGCCGTTTTTGCCAGTTTGGCTATGGAGCGTTGCAGTACCCGCTCGGTGTGCAAATCAAGTCCAACTGTGGGTTCATCAAACAAAATGATAGCAGGACGCTTCAAAAAAGCGCGTGCTAAGGCAAGCCGTTGCTTTTCCCCACCAGACAGTCCCCGGCCTCCTTCACCAACAAAGGTATCAAATCCATGCTCTAATTGGGCTGTAAGCGCAGCGAGTCCTGCTTCTTCCCCCGCCCGCTCAATTTCTGCTCTGGAGATGCTCCCACGAGCACCAATCGCAATATTTTCAGAAAATGTGCCTGCAAAAATATACGGATGCTGTGTAATGTAGCTAACATGTTCGAACCATTCGGTTTCATCGTATTGCGAGAGTGGACTTCCATTCACCAGAAGCGTTCCCGATTCTGGTTTCAGCAGACCGGCAATGAGATGTAGCAAAGTCGTTTTGCCGGAACCGCTTTTGCCAACAATGGCAATGTGTTCTCCTGGACTAAGCTGGATCCGCCCCGTCTTAAGCTCGAAAGAATCTGGAGCATACTGAAACCGGAGTTGGTCAATTACGATGGACGGCGGTATTAAAAGGTCTCCAGAATGGGTGAGTTCCAATTTGCTTATTCTGTCGGTCCTATCACCGACCTTATCCATGCTGTCGATCTCGTCGATTCCATCGGTTGTTAATGCTCCTTCAATGCCATTAGCGTCCCTGCTCCCCCCTGCCGTTTCCTCAAGCATCTGTTCCACCTTACGAACCGCACCCATACTTGTCCGGCCACTGTGAAAGGCCGTTCCCGTATTCTTTAACAGGTTGTAAAACTCGGGAACGAGCAGCAAAACGAGAAAGGCGGTGTGGAACGTCATAGCTTTGAAAACGAGCAACTGGATGGCCAGTTCAAGAGCGACAATGCCAATGCTAAGCATTACGATCGATTCCAGCATGAAGGTATTCGTAAACGCAATCTTCAAAATGCCCATTGTGGCATCACGATAACCCAAGCTACTGCGCTCGATCTCCTGTTGCTGACGGTAAGCCCGTCCAAATATTTTCAATGTCACCAGTCCTTGAAGAGAATCCAGAAACGTCCCTGAGAACTCAGCCAGTTGCGCATATTTTTCTTCGGATTTGTTCTTCGTTTTCAGCCCTACCAAAATCATGAACAGCGGGATGAACGGAGCAGTAAACAATAGAATGAAACCTGTGTTGGCATGTTGGATAAATGTAACGACCAAAATCAGAACCGGGATGATAGCAGCTTCCATCATACGCGGCATGTATTGACTGAAATAACTATCGGCCTCATCCACAGCATCCAGAGCAACACTGACCTTTCCTCCCGTCTGTCCACGAAGGGTTGAAGGCATGGAGGCATGAGTCAAGTTTTGCAGCACGGCAGCGCGCATATTTGTCTTAGCAGTGGCAGCCATATGTAAGCCAACTATACCGTTTCCATAAGACAACAGTGTGCGCACAGCCATAACAGCTAGAAGTATGCCGAGCAACAGGATAACCGATGAAAATGAAGCTTTCTCGACAAAAATCCGTTGGACTGCTTCAGCAAGCAGTCCAGCCTGACTCACAATAGCTATACCAAGCGCTAGTGAAATGATTGCGAGGAGAGCCATGTTTTTCCTTTGTGAAGACATTTGTTGAGAAATCAGACTGGATTTCCTCTTCATAGATCACACCTCCTTTATCTATAGGCTTGTAGGAAAACCTCAAACATGCCGTAATGGATTAATCAGCTTTATTTTTTCCCTTTAACATAATCCGCATCAAACAGGAAGAGTTTGAAGACCAGAATAAGGGATGGGATCAACAGGCATAGACCGCCGATAAACACAATTACTAACGCTAAACCCATTGCCGGTGAAGTTGCACTGCTCTGAATCGTGATATACGGATCAAGAATATAAGGGTATTGCCCAATCCCATAAGCGAAAAAGGCACAGAAAAACTGCAACATGACGCATATAAAAGCTAATCCGTAACGGCGTCCGTTATATAATAGCCACATCGCGATCATGAAGAAAGCAACGGAAAGTGCCAGTAACCACCATAAATCCATCATATTTTGAAAATGGCGCTCATTGTGTTGACCCAAATAGATAAATGCTGTCAGTGCGAGGATTATCGTGGGTGTGCTCCAAAACAGGGCGTAGTTGCGCATCAGCTTCAACGCGGAATGATCCTCCGCCCGAGAAGCGTAAAATGTCAGAAATGAGCCGCTAATGAACAAAACGGACACGATTGCCAGTCCAACGATACTCCACGATAACGGATTGGTAAACAGCGCCCAGTAATCTAGAGAAACCGTCTCCCCCTGCTTCACGATAAAGCCGCCTTCAGACAAAGTTAGCGCCACTGACAACGATGCTGGAATAAGCAAACCTGTAGCTCCGTACAAAAAAAGATATACTATGTTTTTCTTGGAACCGTAATTTTCAAAAGCATAGAATGAACCGCGAATCGCAAGAAGAATCACTGCAATGCTTCCCGGAACAAGTAACGCGGAGCCATAATAATAGGCTGTGTCCGGAAAAAATCCGACGATGCCAATATAGAAAAAGATAAAAAATACATTTGTAATCTCCCATACGGGTGATAAATATCGGGAAATCAGACGATTAATGAGATGATCCTGCTTTGTTAAACGTGCATAAAAGGCGAAGAAGCCCGCTCCGAAATCAATGGAAGCTATAATTAAATAGCCGTACAAAAACAGCCAGAGCACCGAGATGCCAATCAATTCGTAACTCATCATTCAGTGCCCCCCTTTTCCGTAAATTGATTAGGATGATCCTTCATCCATTTCTCCATCTCAGCTTCTGCCGGATTATTGTTGAACAAGCGTCTCAGCACGATTACACACATACTGCCGAGTACGATGTACAAGAGCAATAAGGCGAAGAATATAATTCTTACATTCGGTGAAGACGTGGCAGCCTCCTCAACACGCATATATCCACGGATAATCCACGGCTGTCGGCCAATCTCTGCATAAAACCATCCCAGCTCAACAGCCAGAAAAGCGAGAGGGGCGCTCAGTGCGATGATGCGAAGCATCCACTTGTTAAGCTCATTACGCTTTTTCCAGAACACAAACAGAAAATATAGAAACGAAATCGCGAGCAGAGTAAATCCAATTCCGACCATTAAATCAAACAGATAATGAACGAGAAGCGGTGGCCATTCTTCCTTGGGGAATTCCTCGAGCCCCGTCACCTCTGCATTAAAGTCTCCAAAGGCCAGGAAGCTGAGCAGCTTCGGCAGATGAAGAGCCCCTAGAACTTCATGCTCTGCATTCAGCCATCCCAATAGTACCAAATCCACACTGCTGCTCGTCTCAAAATGCCACTCTGCCGCTGCAAGCTTCTCTGGCTGATGCTCGGCCAAAAACTTGGCAGACACATCACCGGCTAACGTGTTCAGCAAACCGAATAGTAAAACGACCGCCATCATTAGATTTAAAGATTTTTTGTGGTATGCGGACACACCTTTTCTCAGCATCGCGAAGGCTGCAATCCCGGCTAACAAGGCAGCTCCAGTCAAATAGGCCGAGCTTAATACATGGAACACTTTGGAGAACGTCGCCGTATTCAGCATCGCTTGCACCGGGTTAATCGCTGTGAATTGGCCTGCTTCCATGACAAAGCCTTCAGGCTGGTTCATGAATCCGTTCACCGTCGTAATAAAAACGGCAGACATGCCTGCCCCGGCGACAATCGGTATCGTCAGCAGCCAATGGATATACGGATTTTTGAACCGACCCCACGTATACAAATAAATGCCCAAGAAGATAGCTTCAAAGAAGAACGCGAACACCTCCATGAATAACGGAAGTGCAATGACATTCCCAGCCAGTTTCATAAAATTCGGCCATACCAGGGCCAGCTGTAGTGAAATCGCTGTACCGGTCACGACACCAACCGCCACAGAAATGACAAATCCTCGAGACCACCGCTTTGCCATAAGTGTATAATGGGGGTCCTTCTTCCGAATCCCGATAAACTCTGCTATAGCGATCATTAGCGGTATACCGACGCCAATCGTCGCAAAAATAACGTGGAACCCGAGAGTCAAGCCTGTCACCAGCCTGCTCCATAGCACCGTATCAATTGCCATTCTTTACTGCTCCCTTCAAAACACTGTTCATTTTTCTATGATTAGGCCTGCTAACTGTTGGCTGCATTCAATATCAGGTTTAGCAAGGTTCAGCGACATCGTTGCCTGTTCGTTTTAGTATGACGTTCATCGTTCTTTGCTATGTAAAAAGAGAAAAAATTCACAAAGCAAGAGTTGGCGAGCCCGATTTATCTGATACTGAGCAGTCAAAATTATAATGTGACCCAATAATTAAAATCATCTTATCTTAAATTGCAAGTAATTCAATCACAGATATCTCTTAATCCCTAAACGTTCAAGAAAGGGTCAAATCTTTCTGACAACTCAGTGAATAACACAAAAAGTACCCGAAGGAGCTATTGATTGATTAGTGCATATGTGATGTCACAAGTTCCCTCCTACTTCGATGCTGGCAAAAAAACGATATTTTCTCATTTTGAGCCATAATATATCCCCCTTTTGCAACAAAAAACACTGACTCAAATCATCAGTGTTTTTTGAATTAAAGCTAATGTCATCTTCGTCATGACAAATCTTGATCTGCCAATATCATTTAGTACGACCGTAGAAAAAAGAATACCCATCTGACTTCCCAAGCTTAGTCGTCTCCGTTCCGTCCACTAGCTTGACCGCTTTCAGCAACGATACAATTTGCGTATGCATTAGCTTTGCATCAAATTTGTCCATCTCTCTGTTGTCACTTTCCACGAGCAGATAGTCGGGCATTGGAATGAAACCAATCACCGGTATCCCTGCTTCAAATAAGGGCTGACTCTCTCCAAACTCAAACTTGTTATGTCCACGCAATAATACAGTACGTGTGCTATCTGTCTTTTCAATAGCCTTCAGCCAAATGGCTGCCATCATTTCATTGCCCGCATAGGTATATTCTGTACTTATTTGTCCAGTTGGACCATAGTGACCCGTATCATCGTCCTTCCACTCCATGCTGCCTAAATGCTCAACCGTAATTCCAGCTACAGCTTTTAAATGGCCATTCTTGCCATCCCACAGCTCTCGATGCCCCTCCATCCAGGTAGAAGTCGCCTGAGAGGACCCTTTGAACTCCGGCAATCTAAAATGCCCTGTCACAAAAGCAAATATCATCGTACGTTCCGGCTGCTCCTGCTGTAAGTAACGAATCATAGACAGCATGCCCACAGCGCCATTCTCCTCCACCACATTTATCCCATCCGTATGAGTATTTACGATAATTGCTTCGTCTTTATTCTTACCGTCAATTTTCACATAAAAGGATTCTGTTGGGGCATCTTTTTGTATTACCGCTTCTAAAATAACCGTACCTTCTTTATGCTCCTGAGCTGCCCTGATAACCTTTTGCCCTTCCGTTTCATTCACCCAGATCGCAGGGATTCCAGCATAATCGGTGGTAAAAGGCACATATTGCTCTTCAACCTTATCGTCAGATACCCCTTTCCAGACTAAAACAACAGCTTTTACGCCCATTTCCTTCGCTTGCTCCAATTTAGCTTCTTTTAATGCTGTAGTGAGGACCAGATCGCCTTCATTTGGGGCAATTTGGTTGTCCATTGGAGATGAAGCCCGCATATTCATAACGATCCCACTTGGAAAATTTCTGAAATTCTCAATTTCAATGACAGCAATTTTTCCGCTGGCCTGGCCATATTCACCACGCTTCGTATACACCAGCTCCCCAGTTACACCTTTTTCGTCAGTTTCCCCGGAATAGGGAAAAGCTGAAGAGACATGAATTGCCTGCTGATCAATCATTAAAGCACTGTTCTTTTCTTCCCATCGGTCAAAAGTATAGCGATCACGAAATACTTGCAGCCCCATATCCGTTACCTGTTGCTCCAGCCAAGCAATAAACTGATTGTGACCCTCAGAGCCGGTTGTACGGCTTCCAAAAGAATTCATTACTTCAATATCTTTGAGCATCACTGCTGCAGAATCCAAATTGCGTTCATCGATCGTCACTGTCGTATCAGCAGCTAATGCTACAGGTGTTGTAATAGGTTTTGCGTAGACTCCAATACCCCAAAGTGCAGTAACGATAAGTGCAGCAATGCTGAATAACACTTTACGAACCACTAGAAACGGAGTAACTCTTCTGCTTACCTTTTGCCCCAAGAGTCCTCTCCATATGCCCGCTATGATCAGCAAGAGGATAGAAAGCGCAAGCAGCCAAAAATTTCTTGTTAGTAAGAATAACCCTTCTGCCACCATCGCACTAATAAATACTACATGTAACTTCTCACGCTTCTTTAATAGTAAAAAAGAGATGCCTAATTCTGCTAATAAAAAGATGATGGTCACGATTGAGATTACCGTTTCTTCGCCAATGAATACCGTAGCACTTAGTGCTAGGATCAAAAGCAGCACTGCTGACAATCGTCTATATAAGATTTCTAACATGACGCCCTCCCATTTTAACTAACGATTATTTTGACATTACATTTGTAATGCCTTATGGTTTTAGCATATTGAAAAGACTCATGAAAAACAATGAAACGAACATCAGAATGTACAAACGGAGGGGAAATGTCATCTCAAATCATGAATTATACAGTCCAAATACCTCTCAGCATCGTTCCAATAAAGAAACCAACCGTTTGACAAGAGAAGCCATCTGTACGGCATTAGTCTTCTTGATCCAGGAACAGCCTTTTGACAAAATCACCATCACCGATATTGTGAAGCGCGCAGGGGTTTCTCGAACAGCCTATTACAACAACTATTCCTCCAAGCAAGAGATCCTGGTGGATTTGGTCGATTCGCTTATTTTTGAAATTAATCAAAAACTCTTACCTTACACCAATGAATTAACAGGCAAAGCTAAAGAACCTCAAAAATTTATCAAAGTGCTTTTTGAAGTTATTTTTCAGCAGCGGAACATCTACAAAGCACTTCAGAGTGCAAAGTTTGATCATGTAATTCTGGATTGCTTGAATGAAATGATGCTTTCTACTGCTCATGACAAAAGCGACGAGAATGTGTACCGAATATACTTTAAAGCGGGGGCCCTCTATAATGTTCTCCTTAAATGGATACAATCAGACTTTGCAAAATCCATAGACGAAATGACCAAAATTTGTCTTGAGGTATACCATACTCCAATGTCCCAGGAATAAGGTTTAAAAATCGTGTTTATAAATGAAAAAACAAAGAAACCACGGAACCAAGTTCGGCTCCGCAGTTTAATTATCAACCCTACTATTGAATTTGAATTTGTTTCATGTACTCTTTGAATGCCTCGGCGATTTCTTTGTATTTTGTATGATGCAGATAATGTGAACCTTCCATTGGGATCATTTTGCCCTGTGCGGATTGTTTGACTTGCTCCTCATGCAGCGGAATCCACTGTTTATTGTGCTCGTTATTTGATTGAACGAAGAGAAGCAGCGGCAAGTCATTTGGCATTGTGATTTTTTCTCCATTTTTGAAATTGGAACCGAGGTGGCCCAGTTCATTCATCAACGTTGGATTGGTCGCGACTTGATTCGAAATCAAACGCATCTGTTCTTTGGTATGCTCATCGAACGCAAGCGATTCATAGGGATCTCCGCTCACTTTTTGGACCAATCTCATTAGACCTGATTTTTGAAGAAATTTCATGGCGTTCAAAGGTAATTTGACATCCATTCCGGGTTGATTGGGAACGCTGCTATCGATGCCGACAAAAGCAAGAACTTCATCCGGATATGTGTTCACATAGGTCGCTCCGTAAAGTCCCGCGATGGAATGTCCCATTAGAATGTAACGGTCTAAACCCAGTTGCTGCAATGCTTCGTGAACCTCACTTACTATATTCTCAGTCGTTCTCTCCTTCTCGGTTTCATCGCTCAAACCATAACCGAAAGGCTCGACCACCACGACTTTATAATTAGGGGTAATTTCATCGATCAGCAATTTGAAATCAAGTGCAGGCGTCGGGGTTCCTTGTCCCGGTAGGAGTACAACAGTTTGTTCTCCACTGCCTTGAATAAGCACATTCATCTTTTTCCCATCCACATTGACATACTGGCCATACGATTCGATTTTCTTTTTCTCTACCCCGTCGCTGATTGCATCAACGATAAAAACGATGCCCATGAACAGCACGAGCGCCCCTACAATACCTCCGATTATTTTTAACCATAGGTTCCGTTTCTTGTGGCTCTTAGTCCCTGTTGTTTTTATTTCTACCTTATTTGCCACGTTCATCTCTTCCCTTCCTTGTCCCTGTATCTGAAGTGCCGCCTTGACGACATATTCAAAGTGTAATCAATCAAGATGTACTCTTCGTGACGACAATATGAACGGAATATGAACAAGACAAAAAAAGAAGTTTTAGATTAACATCAAATCGGAAATGAAATAATGTTCTTGTCCTTTACTCAAAAAGCAGCGTTTCTCATTAGAGATCGCTACTTTTTATTGTATACTTCATTTAATATGTGTAGGTTCTCACTATTCTATTATTTCTCAGCACAAATCATGAATATCGGTGTTGACCGGTTTAAGACTTGCTGTTTCTCATCCAGAATTTTTGCGTTCAAATTCTCTTCAGCAAAAATATTAGCGAAGCCTTCTTTTTTGAGAGTCCGTATATCCCACTCGGGACGCCATTCTCTGGTCAGCGGCAATACAAGACTCAGACGGTCTGTCTCCTCTATGTCCTTATGATGCGGGAGTTCACCAAAGCCCTTATCTACATAGGTTTGCTGATCCTCTACTCGCTTTTGCTGCATCTCTTCGTCCCAGAGATGGCGATTCCAGTTGGCATCAAAAACCAGCAGCCGTCCCCCAGGCTTAAGTACTCTTCTCCACTCTTTGTAGGCTGACTGCGGATCGGTAAGGCTCCAGGTGACATTGCGGCACACGATCAGATCGAAGCTCTCCGCAGCAAAGTCAAGCTTGTGCGAATCCATCTTGCGGAAAGTAACGGTTACACCTTCACGAATGGAGTGGGCAAGTGCTTCTTCCAGCATATTGTCGGTGCAATCGATCGCAGTAACCAGATGCCCGGCACTCGAAAGAATCACAGAGAAGAAGCCAGGACCGCAGCCAATATCTAGGACATGCAGTCTTTCCTTCTGCGGTGCATTAGTGAGGATAAGCTTCAGCCAGGCTTCCCGCTGGAATCCGTTGAGTTCCTTCTGAATGCCTTCGCTGTACAGCTCGGCTTCGCCTTCCCAATACATTCCCACCTCTTGTTGTATACCCATTTATCATTCACTCCTTCTTGGCAAGTATCATGAACCGGTTTACATTCTGGTAACCGTATTTCAAATAATCTAGCGGCATCGCACGGGCAGGGATAAAGTTCCGGTGAACATCTATGGTTCGGAACCCGGCCTGTTTCAGCGCTGTCTCGTCAGCTTCAGGCCGTAATACATTAACATATGGCAACTCGCTTAGCAGGCTTTTATCTTGACTGCTTCGCTGGCGGATTCTTTGTTCTGTGAGTAGAATCAGTGTCCAGGACAAGGCATACCAAAGTCTATGGAATACAGTCTTGCTCTCTTTATACAAATAGTTACCGTCAAAAATAATCAGGGTCCCGCCCGGTTTTAGAATCCGATACCATTCAGCATAAGCCCTCTGTGGATCAGGAAGCGTCCATACTACATCCCTGCAGACCACTGCCTCAAAGCTATTCTCTAGCTCCATATGCAAATCGGCAGCATCAGCGACATAAGCTGGAACTTTATATCCATAACTCTCAAAATTTCGTGAAGCTCTATCGATCATTCCCTGAGAGGTATCCACCGCTGTAGGCAGATGACCCATCTGTGATAAGAGTATGGAGAAAAAGCCAGGCCCTGTTCCCACATCCAGCACCTTTTGCTGGGGAGTTGTTCCCAACCCTTTAATAAGCAGTTGTTTCCAGAGGTTTATGGTTTTTTTGCTGCGGAATTGAGTCTGTATGACTTTGTCATAACTCTCCGAGCTTGATGTCCAGTATTTCGAAATCTCTTTTAACATCATTTTTCTCCTATGTCGAGTAGATTCCAGAAGACCGGCATAAAGGTGGAGTACCCCGGTTTAAATCCAGTCACTCTATTATTTACTGCCAAGATATCGTCAGGAAAATAAATAGCTGCAAACATAGCCTCCTGATACAATTTGGAGAAAATGGAGTCATATGCGGTCTGACGTTCCTGAATATCGGTTGTTCCTACTGCTGTGTCAATCAGTGATTCTAGTCCAGGATCAGACCATACGACAGCAGATGCGTCAGCTGTTTTATGAAATAGGGACAGCAAGAATGCATGCGGATTATAGGCATCATCATAAGTCCGGTACATGATTAGATCATAGGCTTTGCTTGTCCATAAGGCATCGTAATAGGCATTCGGCTCAAGAACCTGAAGATTCACTCTAATGCCAATCTCCTTTAACTCAGACTGAACCAGTTCACTAATCGACTTCCATTCGGGATATTCAGCCTGCTGCAGCACGAAATTAAGCTCAAGCGGCGCTCCGTCCTTCTGTACAATTCCATCTCCGTCCGAATCCGTGTAACCGGCAGCTGCTAGCAGTTGCTTCGCTTCCAGCGGATTGAAGCCGTACCAAGTATTATTGGACTCCGTCACATAAGGAACTGTCAGCGGGAACAGGCTTTGAGCTTCACTGCCGATACCGTCCATAAGATCTTCGACAATGCTTTTTTTATTAATTGCCAAATTGATAGCTTTGCGCACATTCAGATCTTGAAGTGCGGGCGTTTTGTAGTTAAAGATCATGAAATGAGAGCTTGTTCCTTGTGCTTTTTGCAAGGTCAGTGAAGAATCCGCTTCAATCACTGGCACGCTTTCGACTGGAATCTTTCCCATTTGTCCCCCGGCAATGTCAATGTCTCCAGCTTGCAGCGCTAGTACTCTGGACTGTGGATCTGGGATTACCTTCAAAATAATTTTCGACAGCTTCGGCATTTCTCCCCAATAATTCGGATTTCTGACGAGTATGGCTTCCTGATCTGTTTTGTAGCTCTCTGCCATCCATGCGCCAGTTCCAATCGCTTTGATGAATTTACCCGTAATATCTCCTGCGGGTTCCACAGCGGAAGGGCTGATAATTCGGACCGGTCTTGCAAAGGATAACTCGGTTAAGAAGGGATAATACGCTTTGTTGAATGTCATTGTAATCGTATGTTCGTCCACAACAACAAGGGATTGCATCGCAGTTGCTACATTTAACGAATTGGCTGGATCCTTAATCCAGCGTTCGAAGGAGAATTTAACTGCGTCGGCATTAAACTCCGTACCGTCAGAGAATTTGACGTCATGGCGAAGATGGAACGTATATACTTTCCCATCTTCTGAAATATCCCAAGACTCCGCAAGCGACGGCAGTATTTCGCCTTTTTCACCATACTCCACTAACCCCTCATATATCATCGCGTGCACATTCATCGAACCATCATAGGCACCGGCATCCAATCGGTCTATACCGGCATCAGACGATATAGCAACAGTGACTGTCTTGTCCTGAGCTTCAGATCCTTGTGCAACTTCATTATTGGCGGTATTATTGGCTCTAGCCGTAGAATTGCTGTTATTACTGTTGCTGCAACCTGATATCAACACAACTATTACAAGAAGCATAAAGAATAACGATTTTGATAATAGGTTTTTTGTCTTAGGGTTCGTTCTCATTCTTGGTACATCCTTTCTCTACTTAACATCATAGGAATGGCTGGGTTGCCACTCCTCTCCCAGTCTCTTCTTTCTTAAGCGGGGGTCCTGCACAGGTACCGAGGAGAGCAATGTTCTTGTATAAGGGTGGTCTGCTTGCTGCAATATGGTTGCACCCGATTGCTTCTCTACAATTTCCCCTTGACACATCACAGCCACACTGTCGCAAAAACGATTTACAACTGACAAGTCATGTGTAATGAATACATAGGATAATCCCAGCTCATGCTTCAACTCCTGCAGCAGATCCATCATTTGCTTTCGCAGGGTGACATCGAGACTTGAGAAAGGTTCATCGCAGATAATCAGCTCCGGCCGCAAGGCGATTGCGCGCGCAATTCCGACCCTTTGCTGCTGTCCGCCGCTGAGTTCATGCGGATAGCGGTGAATATGCCGCCTTTCAAGTCCCACAAGCTCAAGTGTGTCTGCTACCGTGGCCCTGCGGGCTCCAGCCTTCCTCTCTCCATAGTTTCGAAGAGGCTCCCCGATAATTTGCTCTACCGTAAACAACGGATTAAATGAAGCCAGACTGTTCTGAAACACCATCTGCATCTTCCTGCGGATCATGCGCATTTCGCTAAAGGTCCAATCCGTATAATCCTCGTTCCGGTACATAACTCTTCCGGAGGATGGTTTCTCCAGTCCCAGCAGAAGTCTGGCCAAAGTGCTCTTACCACAGCCACTTTCCCCCACTAAACCAAGGGTCTCACCGCTCTCCAGACTGAGAGACAGGTTGTTGACGGCATGAACACTTCTGGCATTACGTGTGAACCACCCCCTTTCCATCCCATATTTCTTGTTCAGGCTTACCGCTTTCAATAACTTCAAGATCACCACGTCCCTGAAAAATGTAATATTACCGTTGTTATCTGCACTCCATTAAGTATTTAGTATAGGGATGCACGGGATTAGAAAAGAGTTCAAACACATTGCCTGATTCCACAATCTTCCCGGACTTCATCACATATACATAATCTGCAAGCTCCGCAACAACGCCAAGATCATGGGTAATTAATAGGATGCCGACATTGTTCGTCCATCTGATTCGGTCTAGCTCTTTAAGAATCTGGGCTTGAATGGTTACATCCAATGCCGTTGTAGGCTCATCTGCAATTAGCAATTGTGCTCCGGATACCAGGGCGATGGCGATCATTACTCTTTGACACATACCACCGCTAATTTGAAAAGGATATTTATTGAAAAGCAATTTAGGCTCGCTGAGCCCTGCTTGCTCCATCTGCCTCATGGCAAGCAGCTTTGCTTCTTTTCCCGATATACGCTTGTGCAGTTTAATCGTCTCCATGATCTGCCTGCCAATAGTAAGTACCGGATTCAGCGCGTTCATAGGATCTTGAAAGATAACAGCCATTTCTGTTCCCCGAAGTTTCTGTATCTGACGGCTGGAGCACTCACGTAGATTGTTACCCTTAAGCCAGATTTCTCCACTCTCAACTATGCCTGGAGAATCTACTAATCCTAATATGGACATTGCCGTAACACTTTTACCGCTGCCGCTCTCACCTACAAGTGCGACAATCTGCCGGGATTTCACCTCGATACTGACATCATCAACCGCTGTAACTTTATAACTGCCTGTGTGAAAGCAGGTGCGTAAATGACTGACCTTCAGCAGTGGAGACTCTGCCATCATATTCTGACCCCCCACTTTACTACAGAATTGAAAGCACGCTCTGGTTGTCGCAAGCCTTCTCCCAACAGATTAAAGCCCAGAACCGCCAGCATGATCATCATTCCCGGAAATAGCATCAACCGCGGCTCCGTTTGAATATAGGCACGGCTGTCGTTCAGCATTACTCCCCATTCCGGTGTAGGCGGCTGAGCTCCCAAACCCAGAAAGGACAAACCCGCAATGGAGAGCATAATCGTACCCACTTCCATAGAAGCAAGAACCAGAATAGGCCGGGCTGCGTTCAGCAGAATATGCCTGAAAATAATTTGTAAATGAGAAGTGCCTGACGCTTTGGCCGCTGTAATATATTCACTTTCCTTGATTTGAAGGACCATACTGCGTATCACTCTGGCATACCCCGTCCACCAGACAGCAGCAAATGCGATTAGCAGATTCTTCATACTGGGACCTAGCATGGCTGTAATAGCAAGTGATAGGATTAAGCTGGGAAAGGCAAGCAATATATCTATGATCCGCATAATCAAATGATCGATCTTGCCGCCAGCGTAACCAGCCAGTAAACCAACAGGGATGCTAATCGCAAAAACAACGATCAACACCATAAACGAATAATTTAGGGAGGTTCGGGTCCCATAGATTAATCGGGATAAGACACAGCGTCCCAGATGATCCGTACCGAGCGGGTATTGCCAGGAAGGTATAGCCAGTTTGTGTTCCATGTGAATCTGCAGCGGATCGGAAGGTGAAAGCCATGGGGCAAAGAGTCCAACGGATATGAACAAAAGTACTATGCCCGCTCCTAACCTTGCTCCCTTATTCTTAAATAAGCTAATACGAAATATGACAATCCGCTCCTTCTAAATCGTCACCGCAGCCTGATTCGCGGATCCAGCAGCAGATGTAATAAATCCACTGTCAAGTTAATCAGGACAACGACAACAGCCATCCATAATACGTAACCCTGAATGACAATATAGTCTTTCGCAAAAATCGCCTCAACGGCATACTTACCAATTCCCGGCCAAGAAAATATAGTTTCAACAATAACGGAACCGCCTAATAGCCCCGCTATGTTAACCCCAAGGAGGGTAAGACTCGGAAGAAGCGCATTACGAAGTGCATGCCGAATGATTATTCTCCATTCCTGCAGCCCCTTAGCTCTAGCTGCTGTGATGTAACGCTTGCCCAAAACGTCTAGGAGACTGGAACGAATCAAGCGGATGTAGACTCCTGCCATACCAAATCCTAGTGTGAAGGCAGGTAGAATGACACTGGATACCCCATCCATTCCCATCACAGGAAATAGCTTAAACTTCACCGCACCATAATAAATCAGAAGCAGACTTAGCCAGTATCCTGGCATTGAAACACTGAGCATTGCACATACTCTTCCCAGTCGATCAAGCATTCTACCCGGATATAATGCAGACCCCACTCCTATCGGCAGGGCAATAAGAATAGCGGACAATACGGAACAGGCACTGAGCAGTATAGTTGCCGGAAAACGACTCATCAGCTCTGTGAACACTGGACGACCGCTGCTGTAAGATAAGCCAAAATCGAGATGGGATACCCGGTTCAACCAGTGAAAATATTGCTTATGTACAGGACCATCCAGACCAAGTGTATGTCTGGTCGCCTCAATAGCTTCCTGCGTAGGTTTGATGCCGTCAGCACGCAGCATGATCTCCGCTGGATCACCTGGTGTTAAATGCATCAGCGCAAAGGTAATGCAAGAGATGCCGAGCAGCACGGGGATGAGCTGCAATAAGCGTTGCAACAAGTATCGATTGATGGCATTCAACTCCAAATTCTTAATCGTAATAATTACGATTATAGCATAATCTTTTTAAATTAATAGTCTTAAATTGATTTATTTTATGTAGGACATAAAAAAATCAACCCCTATTAAATGAGTTGATCTTTAAACATTTGGTCTCTGCACAGTCGCAACTATTTTTCACAATAATATTGTCAAATCCTTAGGAATCATGTCATTATAAGTAGGTTCATATTAAAAATATCAATAAAGGAAGTGTGTATTTGAGTCGGTTCAATCTAGTCCTCATCTATGTTTTATCCATCATGATAGCTTTTCTTTTAGGAATTTACGTGGCCCCTAGCGTTGAAACACGCTTGAATGGGCAGACTGTGGCAAGTAATCCCGTTATCGAAGAAATACCGCCTAGTACCGCAGATAAAGCTGCTATTGCTGCTGAATCCAACACTACTGGATCCAATCCTATTGAATCAGATCCTACTGAATCTTCACCTTCACCTTCTCCGGAAGCCGTTGTCTTGGAAGATATGCCTTCGGACGATGATACTGGACCCGTTGGTGATGACTCTGAAGATCTGTCAGTAGCAGATACCCCATCCGGTCAAGGGATTGGTGCGCCATTAGAATTCAAGTATAGTACGAACTCTGCCGATGCTGTTAAGCTTACTTGGGAAGCTGACAACTTAACTGGAAAAAGGATCAATTATTACACTGCCCACATCAGCACGTTTAATCCAGTAGGCGATCCTTCTAATGATCAGCTGAACGGCAAGAGCAGCTTTTCACTTAAATATGTGGGGCCGGTTGAGCCCAATGATACTTTATTTATTTTCAGTGATTTTACATATCAGAATACAATACATACGATTATTATTGACCAGCTCACACTTCAATATGATGATGGTACTATCGAGACCTTCGACTATGGTTACGAAACTACCGATGATAGCGGCCTATAATCCACATGATTTGCAGCCCTGGTGCGAACCAGGGCTTTTAGCAGGCACAATTGAACTAATGGTAATGTAAAAAACGAAGAGCGGCCTGGAATCCGGCGCTCTTCGTTTTTTACTTTTATTGTTACTGTCAGTCTGTTTAGCGGATGACCGTTACCTTGATCGTATCACTGGCAGTCACTCCCGCCGCGTTGACCAGCTCCGCCCGATATTCGTACACACCGGCAGTGCGTCCGCTGATAGTGGTTGCTGCACTTTGTGCCGAAGGCGTATGGGCATTCAACGGCTGCGAGTCGATGAGCTCCCCGTTCTCATACAGGCGGTATTCTGTAGCGTTAGTCCCCCACCACAGATTCATCGACACCTTATAGGTGCCATCTCCGTCCCAGTTATCTTCGGATAGTATCGGCTTGCCCGGCGCGGAGTCACTTATGGTGACCGTAAGCGGATCGCTCTTGGTCGTGCCATATTTGTTGATTAACTCCGCAGTGTAAACATAAGTGCCGTTCACCTTACCATGAAGCTCTGTACTTGCCGTCTGGGCAGCCGGCGATACATCTTTCAGTGTCTTGGAATCAATCAGTGTACCGTTCTCATAGAGTTTGTAACTCGTGCCGTTATTACCCCACCATAGGTTCATGGTGACTGTATAGTTACCATCACTAAGTCCATTAGCATAGCTGCTGTTGGAGGATAGCACAGCTTGTCCTGGCTTACCAGTCGCAATCACCTGGCCGCCAATAACCTGGAACGTATTGCTCTTTTCAGTCGTATTGCCGGCCGCGTCATGCACGATGTATTTCACGGTGTGGGGGCCGGCGCCTAAATCGGCGGCGCTCAGGGTCTGGCCTTCGGCAATCGGTCTTCCATCTAATAGAAGCTGTTTCGAGGTGACACCTGACAATACATCGTCAGCAGTCAATTCAAAGGAAAGCTGTGCTCCTTCTTCTACATCTCTCACCTCATGACCGGATTCTTTCAGTTCGGCAACCGGTGGAGCCGTATCAATATTGAGGTTCAGCGTCTTTAGATCTTCCACTTTGCCTTTTGCCGGCACAGCATGGTATGTCAATGTATGCCGCCCATCTTCCTTCAGGTCCACAGGTGTACTGTACTCAGCTTCCTTGTTGCCGTTCAGCGAGTAATAAACATTAGCTGTATTTGTATTCGCCTTCAGGGTAACGGTGACCGGCTGGTTAAACCAGCCGGAAGCATTAGGCTCGGCAGAAAGCGTCGCCGTTGTTACCGGAGCCCCCTCTTCTGCTGCTGCGGCGAAGTCATCGAGGCTTCTCGGCTTGAGCTGGTAGATGCCTTTAAAAATTGTGGAAACACCTGTAATATTAAGTTTCTGTCCTTCTGTATAAGGGAAGTTATCCTTAGTAATGCCTGTCCGGGCATCCACGCGCACATGATTGCTTGTCCCGTCGGCATTGACGGCGTCGAATTCAAAGGAGCCGCTTGGCGTAGCGTTGATAATGTTCGCCACGGTCACACCGTTCAGTTGAACCAATTGGCCTTGGTTGGCATCATTCACCATACTCGCCGCAATCGGCTGCGGCAGTGTCGCCGTGCCCGTCTTCGCAATTTGCACTGCTTCTGTCAGCTCCAGCTCTGTGTTGTACAATGCGGTGGACGCTGTTACCTTGACCTTATCGCCAACGTGGAAGCCGCTCTGACTCTGAAAGACATAAACCCCACCGGTTCCATCTTGGAGATAGAAGGACTGTCCGCCGAAGATACCCGGCTCAGTCGTCACGGTCCCCTCCACCGTTACCAGTGATCCGGCTGCCTTAGCCCGGGAGTCGCTGATAGAGATTGTAGCCGGAATGGGATCTTCCTCAGCCGGAAGCGGTTCAGCAGGAACATTGCCCAGCGTCACCGATTCAGTCTTGAGGTTTGTACTGTTCTGGCGGAGGCGCAGATTGGATGCAGCTGTGGTGCCCGGCTTGATCTGGATCGTCAGATCCTTATAGGCATGACCGTTCAGATCAGCTGTCAGATTGAATGAGGAGCTATAGCCGTAGCTGCTTGGCCAGGTACCGTCGCTGTTCTGAATCTTGGCGATTTGGGCGCCGCTGCTTACCTGGTAGACACCTACCTGGAAGCCGGATACGCTTGTGCCTGCAGGAAGATTATCTGCACTCACCCGAATCTGAAAATTCTGTGCATTTGGCAGCACAGCCTGGTGCGTGAAGTTATAAACCGCACTTGCAGTGGCTGCCGGTCCGCCGTAGGAGCCTGCTTTGAAGGTGCTGCGATCATACCATTTGTAGCCAGCATTAGGTTGAGCCCAAGGCTCCGGCTGCGGCTCAGTGGACAGCGCCGGCTCCTCGAATGGCAGCAGTGTTGTCGGCTGATCTAGCGTCAGGCCATTCACCTGGGTGAAATCCGTATAGCTCTCCTGCTCGGCGAGCCAGTTCACGGTGTTAACCAGCAGTGTGGCATCGTCCACTTCCTTGAAGCCATCGTAAGTTGTTTTCTTGGCGCCGGTATCTTCGCGCAGGTATTTCGGTGTTACATCCTCTACAGGAGATGAGTCACCGATGAAGGCTGCCTTGCCGGCGCCTTTTTTAGCAACTGCCACATAGGGACCTTCTGCCACACCGCCGCCGTTATAGACCCCCTGGTCTACGGCATTGGCCCAGGCAGCATTGGTTTGCGGCAGGTAGACGATACCTTTCGCACGGGTTGGGTCTAGAATGGCCAGCGTGGAACCGGCATGCATAGCTACCGCTGATACGCCCGTTGTAATGCCGAAGGCTTGATCGGGAGCTACGACGTTGGTTGCGTTAATGTCGCCAAGCGCATTGTAGCGGAAACGGACACCGAACTCGTCCGCCAACCAGTCAGAGCTAACCACACCCTGCATGGCTGCAGAAGCGACCTCATCGGCATTCATGCCTTTGGCTGGATTGTCCCATGCTCCACGGCGGTAGCCGTTGAAAGCTTCTGAACCATCCCAGCGGTTTTTGTTGCGGTCGGCGTTATAATGGTCACCGATGAAGAAAATACTGCCGCCATCCTCCACATATTCCGCCATCGCAAGCTGCTCGCTTGCTTTGTAGGGCACGTTGGATTCGGCGACGATGTAGACATCATAATCGGAAAGATCACTCAAAGTAATTGGAGTCGTCTTGCGGAGTTCTTTGACATAATAGCCTTCCTGGGCAAGGGCATTCCCAAAGTCTGAAAAAGCGCCGTCAATCACCCAATCGGCTGCTCCCGCAGTCTGCTCATGGGTGTTGTCGAACAGGATCTTCTGGCCTGCATGCTCATTGACGACTTTGGCCTCAATGTACGGCGCAGGATCGTTTGGTCCTTCTGCGAATACCGCCGAACCGGCTCCGAACGTGAACAGCTGAAGTGGTACGGCCACCGCCACAGCTAGAGTGCTGTTCATCAGCCTCTTTTTCCAAACTGAATTCTTCTCCTTCATACCCTTCCTCCTCAAGATATAGTCCGGTGAGTAATTACCATAAATACCCACCTGCTAGACATCTACTATCCTATCTCAAAACAATTAAAAAAAAGATAGATTTATGTAAACTGCTGTAAAAATTATACTTTTGGCCTATAAAACGGGTCGAATATAGAAAGGGTATTATGAAAAAAGTCACAGTTGCTGAGGCTTATGATGAAGGATTGGACTATCGGCATATTAGCAAAAAAAAAACGAAACGGATAAATGCTCCGTTTCGCTCTCTTCCTATGTCGCCGCTGGCAGTTTCTGCTTGTTGTCCTGGTATCAATATTCCAGAAACATCAGTGGCTTAAGTATATCTATTAAACTATTTACTAGTGCCAAGTAACAAATTCACAATCGTATCAAGCTGAAGCTCTAATGAAAAAGGATCTTCCATTACGAATTCATCATGATAATTATCACCATACAAATAAACTTTACCATTTTTCACTGCAGGGATGCCTTTCCATATGTTACTTTCCATTGCTTTATTGGTAGCATCCGCATCGCCATTATAAACAAAAACATAATCACCTAAATATTCTGGAAGCACTTCTAATGAAATCGATTCAAATCCCTCCGCCATATTTTTTGCACTTTCTGTTGGAGGCAGCTGAAGCATATTGTATATAGTGGAAGAACCATAGTTTCCTCCCTTTGCCGCTAAGACGTATACCGCCTTTTGTGAAAACTGAACAATCGAAACGGTTTCCCCTTCCTTGATAACCCCGGCAAGTTTAGACTTTGCTTCAGCTACTTTCTGTTCATATTCCGTAATCCATTCTTCTGCTTCTTTTTCTTTTCCGAATATTTTGCTTACACTCCTAAATTTATCAAGCGGCCCTGCTGTTTTTAACCCCTCCCAATAAGGCAGAAAAACAGTGGTCCCAATTTTCTCATATTGTTCTATGTTCTCATCGATCGAACCGATAATTAAGTCCGGATCTAGCATCGTTAATTTTTCCAGATTTAAAGGGAAATCCCCTAAATCCTCAATTTTCTCGATCGTTTCTTTGGGTATGTCCGCTTTTTCCATCCAGCCTTCATCCAGCATAAACGTTCTTGCTCCGATGGGTACAATTCCTAATTTCAATAAATGCCCCATATATTGGTCAGCCGCCACTCTTTTCGGCTCTGCTGGTACTTCCACATCTCCCTTAGGCGTTGATACTATTCGAGTGTTCGTACTATCTTCTGATGTTGCTTGATTTACGGTTCCATTTCCATTACTTTGTTCCTTCGTAGCAGTACCCGTCCCACTTGAGCAAGCACCTAATAATAGAGAACCGCAAAGCAGTAAAGCAGCCGTCGTCTGAGATTTTGTCATTTTAAACATATGTAATTCCCCTTTTTCCGTATTATGATAATGATTATCATTATTAATATACTGTTGAACGATGGGTTCAAAAATAGAGGATGTGGGGAAGTTTAATGGACTTTCAGCAACTTTTGGCCGCTGTGACTCTTTTGTTCTAAAATGTGCAGGGGATACACCTTTTCTTTTCTTGAAAATTCGGCTGAAATAATATACGTCTTTATAACCAACGCTTGCTGATATTTCCCCGACCGAAGCATCTGTTGTCATTAAAAGCTCTGTTGCAAGTTCAAGCCGAAACCGAATTAAGTAATCAATCGGACTCATACCTGTGTACTCTTTAAACAAGGATGACAAATGATAAGCACTGAAATTAAATACTTCCGCAAGAGAATCTAATGTAATTGGCTCCGCATAGTACTCCTGAATGTAGGTGATTACTTGGACTGCAACACTGGTCTGTTTCACCTCAGTCTCTTTTCTATGTAATTCTTTTAAAACCTGATGAATGAATTGATAAAAAAGTGATTTTACGTTGAGTCTCTCTTCTTGCTCGTTCCATTTTTGATACATCAATTGCATTTTGTTATAAAGTAAAATGGGTGCATCAGGGGATAAACAATATTGTGATTGGAACAGATCCTCCTCTTGAATCCATGCACGGTAATAAATGATATAGTAAACAAAATTCTTACTTGTCGGAACAATATTAAGTATCGCCCCTTTCCCGCTATGCAGGACTTGAAATCCTGTAAAAGAAAATTCAGAGTGATCTAACTGAACTTGAGCGCTCCCTTGTACCGAAAGTAAAAATATACTGGCAGGAATCTTGTACTTATGAAGAATTTCGCCTTGAACCCTTTCAATATGGCGCACATCCAATAACTTGACCGTCGCTTGGTCCCAAAACAATATTTCATTGCTTTTGTACATAATGACTACCCCTCCGTTATCTGTCTAATCCTCATCATAAATGATAACCATTATCAATAACAGTCAAGATATTTATCTTAATAACAAAAATCCGATTGCCCTAAAAGGTGCAATCGGATTTTTTAATATAAATTTATTGTTCAGACGCCAATTGCAGAAAATGATCTGCAGCCAAACGGACAGCCAGGATACTTGCGCTATTAAGTGAGTTATCAAAGATAAGAACATGATTGTTTTTCACTGCTTCCAGTGAGTTCCACACGTTCGAAGTTTCCTTGTCCTTGATGGCTGCCTTTGCGATATCCATATCATGCTGGATAATAATATAATCAGGATTCATGCTGTATATCCCTTCCAGAGAAAGGGCCCCTCCCTCTTCAGGATATCCCTTCGGTGGCAACAACCCAAAGCCTACTGTTTGATTGTAGTACATCGTGTTTTTAGAGCCTTGAGCATTAAAATTAGCTTTTCCGTCGACCCGTAGTAAAGCAAAGGTTTTATTCTCAAGACTACTTAGCTGTTCTTTTGTTTTTGCAATCATTTCTTGGGTTTCCTTAATGGCTTGTTCCGCTAATGTCTCTTTACCAACAATCTGAGCACACAGCATCGTCGTTTTTTCCCAGGTATCGGTGTAGTCAATTAAGATGACTGGTGCAATCTTATTCAACTCTTCATAATTGCTATCAACAGAACCCTTGAAGGTTACAATCACATCAGGCTTTGCATCCATGATCATTTCCAGATTCGCATTGCTGCTGCCCAAATCAATGATTTCAGCAGTTCCAGCGTAAGGCTGTAAAGTAGCAAAATCCTTCATCGCTTCCGCTGCGTTAGTTGATGCGATTGGAGGCGTATCAAGAGCAAAAAAGTAATCTAAATACAAGGGATGCAGAACCGCTATACGCTCAGGTCGTGTCTCGAGCACCACTCCATTGTCGCTGGCATCCGCAATTGTTCTTGGCCATCCTGCTTCTTCGATCTTGCCAACTTCTGGTGTAGGCGTGACTGAAGTTTCGGAACACCCAGCCAGTAATCCTACTAGTATAATTAAGGATGCAATCCATCCATATAGTCTTTTCATTTGGCTCCCCCTTGAGTTGTTATCATTACTGTCTGTATAAATGCTTCATTAAATCACGGTTTTTCTGCGTGAACAGGTCATTATGTGAAGACACCATCCCGGACGAATTTGCCTCCGGTGTGATGTATTGTTTGGCTTGGTTTACCGCATTGGCAGCATCCTGGAATGCCCCCGCGATCAGGTGCAGTTTCCCATCATGATGTAGAACATCCCCTGCCGCATAAATACCCGGCACGGATGTCCCGCTCATTACTGATCCTGAAATCCGGTGTTCCCACAGATCCATTTTAATTTCACTGTTCACCAGCAGTTCTTTGTCGCGCTCATAACCGTGATTAATGATGACCTCATCGACAGACAGCTCAAATCCCTCTCCGTTGTCATTACTTTTTAGCAGTACAGTCCCTATTCTTTCGTGATCCGGTGTGGCAATCAACTTTTCGATTGAAGTATTTAACAAGCACTCTACGCCATTGTTTGCCAAGCGTGAAATATCGGCTTCATGCCCCTTTAAGTTCTCTTTCCGGTACGTCAGAAACACCTTTTTGGCAATCGGAGCCAGTTCATTCGCCCAGTCAACAGCAGAATGGCCGCCTCCCGATATTAGGATAGTCTTCTCTTTAAAGCGGGCAAGTGACTTCACCGTATAATGCAAATTTGTGATTTCGAATCTTTCGGCACCCTCGATTTCGAGCTTGATCGGCTTCAGAATGCCTCCTCCAATGGCCAATATGACAGTTTTAGTGAAATGCTTCCGGTTTGCGGCCGTGTGTAAAATAAAGTAACCTGCTTCATCTTTCGAGATGGATGTGACCTTTTCATTAAAGGCAACCTCCGGTTGGAAAGTCATCCCTTGACCAACCATTTGTTCAATAAGCTGTGAGCCAAGAATAGGCTGTAAGCCTCCCACGTCCCAGATCATCTTTTCCGGATAGACATGCACCTTGCCGCCAAGCACAGGTTGGAATTCTATAATTTTGGTTTTCATTTCACGGAGTCCGCTATAAAATGCAGCAAATAATCCAGCCGGACCGCCGCCAATAATCGTAACATCAAACAATTCCTCTTCATGCATCGTTCAATCGCCTCATTTCTCTTTTTTAAATCCCTAAATGCTCACGGAAAGTGCTACCCGTATATTCGCTCCGGAATAAGTCTCTTTCAACCAGCTCCGGTACCAACTTCTCAAAAAACAGCTCCATAGATTGTTCCGAACCGCCTGGCAGGGCGATGAAGCCATCTATAGCCCCCGCTTCAAACCGTTCAATAATATCGTTCAGCACATCCTCGACTGTCCCGACAGATACCCAATGTGCAGATCCGACAACCTCCGGCCTGTCCAAGATTTCTTTCACTGTAGGCTGATTTTTAATAATATACCGCCGTAACAACTCAGCATGAGTCCGGCTGCGGACGGCCTGACTGGAATCGGGTAACATATCGGCAGTTACTCGCTTATCTAAGGGATAACCGCTTAAATCAAGACCCAGCACCGATTTAAGCGAAGCATGTCTGCGTTCAAGGCTTAAATTCGCATGTGCAGCTTTATGTAATTCAAGTGCTTCTTCGCGCGTATCGGCCAGGAAAAAATATAAGCCCGGCAAAACTTTGATAGCATCCGGATCACGGCCCTGCTCAGCCGCTTTTCTTCTCAGATCATTCCTTAGTTCCACTCCCGATTCGATATCCGGCATTGCGGCAAAAATAGCATCAGCTACAGATGAGGCGAAATTCCGTCCAATATCCGAAGCCCCAGCTTGGAATAGCGGCGGCGTTCCTGACTTGTGAGCAGGCAAAGTAAGCGGCCCTTTTACACTGAAAAATTCCCCGGAATGATTAATGGCAGTCACTTTATCCTTATCCGAAAACATACCTGACTGACGGTCGATAACAATCGCTTCATTCGGAAAACTCTCCCAAAGCTTGCATACAACATCCGTGAACTCCATAGCCTTGGCATATCTCTCTTCCGGTGACGGCATAGGTGAGTCGCTGAAATTATCGGCGCCTTCAATAGAAGTGACAATATTCCAGCCGGCGCGTCCATTGCTCAGCCAGTGTAAGGACTGCAGCTGCCTTGCAACAACATACGGCGGATTAAAAGTAGTGGAAATCGTCGTTACCAGTCCGATCCGCTCGGTTTCACGAGCTATCGCTGCAAAAAACAATGCAGGGTCTGGGCTGCCGAAATTTGAGGAATCTCCTAACATCTGCGGACTAACATACAGATAATCAGCTCTGAAAAGAAAATCGAGCTTTGAATTCTCCGCCATTTTTGCCAAATCAATATAGTAATCAATAGAATCCATCTTTTCTACTCCGCTATCCGGGTGCCGCCAGCCGTCTCCTTTCATCCAGGTTGCATTTAAGGACAGGCCAATACATAATTGTTTGGGTCTTTTTTCTGTCATATCTACCAGCCTTTCATTTATAAATCAATTTACTGATAATGATTCTCAGTTACAAAGGTGAGTTTATCAAAAATTTAAATAAATTCAAATGTACAAATCTCAAATCCAGCATGCATCATTATTTAATCTAAATAAAAAAAGTCTGCACTTCTGGCTTATCACCAGTAGCTGCAGACGTAGTTCAAGTACAAGAAGCTCATTATGTACATTATTTATAGGCAGAGGGAGAAACACCGAATTTCTTTTTGAATAATCGGCTGAAATATAGTGGATTGTCATAACCGACACGGTCAGCAATCTCGCGGATAGGAAAATTACCTGCTTTGAGTAATTCACAGGCCCGTTCCAAACGATAATTAACAACATAGTCGATGGGTCGTAGTCCCGTATATTTATGAAAGAGGTAAGAGAAGCGGTTGGCACTCATTGCATGCTGTTCCGCTAACTCACCAAGTGTAAGTGAATTCATATAATGAAGTTTAATATACGCAAGGGCTTCGTCTACCATTCTTTGATTCGGAGAACGATCGTTCTCTCTGTAACTGCACGCAATCAGAACCTGGTGCATCAGGCTTAAGAACAACTCCTTGATACGCAGCTTCCCAATTTCTCCGGATGGATGGGCATTCTGATGGAGCATAATTAGTAATTCAATAATTTTTAGATTCGCTCCCGGCTCCAGTTTGAAATGAGAGTCAAATTCGTGAGTACTATTCAATTCTTCCGGCATATCCAATTTATAAAAAAGGGAGTAATACTCGAGCTCAGATTGTCCTATAACCTGCGAATCCATCTGCATGCCCGGAGCAGCATGAAAAACTGATCCTGGTCGTAATTCATATACCGTTCCATTCACACATATTCTGGCTCCCCCGCGAATGATAAATAGAAATCCATGCTTAACGGTGGTGAATTCACTTAATAAGCTTTTGGGCTGGATGACTAAGCGGCTTCTATCTTCTATTTCATAGACACCTTTAGTAAATGCCTTTGCTAATTTGTCCAAATTTATCAATGCTCTGCACCTGCTTCCTAGCACCATGCTTCTTATAAAAATCAGATCCAATTCCGATATTTATTTAAAACAGTATAGACAATAGTATGCGAAATTGCTAGAAGTGTAGTAGATATTCTACTGTACACTGCAACCCAAGAAGATGCTCAGGAGATTTTGCTTGAAAATATGCCGTTTTCATTACAATCAATTTGAAGAAGTTCATCCTGTAAAATCCAAACATCAGTTTTTTCAACAAAGAAATGAAATCCGCCAATGGATTGAACCCATGCGGGATCGATCGGTGTAGCACTTGCATTAATTCCAACAGTGAAAGCATCAGAGCCTCCACCGGCATATTTTGCGTAAATTCTTACATATTGCCCCTCTTCCAAACCCCATTCATTCTTAAATGAATCCAATGCTTTTTCGGATACTGCAAATGATATCATTCCTCTTCTCTCCTTCCTGCTGTTTAATCACATTTTTTTATTTCGCCACGATAATTGGCCATTCTGAAACTGGCTCCGCATCCACATGAAGCTTTTGCATTAGGGTTATTCATAGTGAATCCGCCTACCATTCCACTCTCTTCATAGTCAATTTCAAGACCGTCAATATATGGAATACTATTCGGGTGAACCAATATACTAAAATCTTGTTTATTTAATATAATATCCTCTTCTGCTTGCTGCTCATCCACGACTAGGGTATAGGATAGTCCACTGCATCCCCCTTCATCAACACCCACTCTTAGAAATGGATTTCGGATATTCGCACTTGATAAGATTTCGGCGATTTTTTCTGATGCTTTGTCACTGACCTCGATGATCATTGTGAACTCCTCCTTCGTTTATTTGTTTTTCAAACCTAAAGATTGAATACCCGTTCCTATCTGTTCAGCTACTGGTGAGATCCGAGTGCTCGCAAATAAACTCATTACAATCAACAAGAGATGGAAACCCATTGCTACAATTAATCCGGATTGGAGTGACATTCCGCCAGCCTGACAAACCACAAGGATGGAACCGCCGATCCCGATAACTACACCGGGTGTAAAAGAATCCGCAAATTGCAGATTTGCCGAGGTGTTGCCGACACCTCCTTCTCCTGTCTGAGAAAACGCCACAACACCGCTAATCGGATGCGCCAATCCAATGCCGATTCCAGCGATGATCTGTCCAATAACTGCTACGGTAACGGTCACAACGGGTATCCAAAATACGATAGTAATCCCTATGGCAAGCAGCAATACACCCAGAATAATTCGCGTATGCCGTCCACGGCCCTGATCTGCCGAATCCCACCGTCCTTGCAGATACGCTATGACGCACCAACTCAACGCAGCACTCGCTACAATCAATCCGGCCTGAGAAGGCGTTATTCCTTTCACATCGATTAGAGCCAATACCAAGAAATTCTGTGTGCTGGTATAGGCAGCGAAGAACAGCCCACGTGTTGCCAGAATAGCTGGCATGCCTCTTCGAAGCGTAAGAGTTCCCTTCGGTAGCAGTTTGCGGAGCGGAAATATCATAAGTACTAAGCCGATAATGACTAAAACAAATCCCATAATGCTCGGAAGCATGCTTAGACCAACTAAGAAAATCCCTGTACCCATCGTTAACAGTAACGCATTCCAAGTTGATGAAGCTCCGATATCCCCTTGCGTCTTCGGTGTTTTTAATTTCGTGAACGCAGGTAAACTAAGCAGTGCTGAAATCATCAGGATCGGTAATATTCCCCAGAAAACAAACCGCCAGGACCACTGATCTGCGATAAGACCTGCAACGTATGGACCGAGCATGGACGGAAGAACATAGGCCGTACCAAATGCTCCGAGTATTTTGGCGCGTAATTCATCCGGGTAGCTTAAGGATATTGCTGTGTACACACAAGTCATCATAGCTCCGGCACCCAAACCCTGCATGGCCCGTGATCCTATCATGGTATACATATCGCCTGATGTTGCGGCAGCAATCAACCCAACGATAAACAAAAGAAGTGCGATAGTGAACGGTACTGCAGGTCCTCTTCTATCTATGATTCGACCGACGACCAGAGTTCCGATAATCTGCGCAAGCAGATACGTACTGAATATCCAGCCAAACAGGCTAAGGCCGTTCAAATCTCCAGCAATTGAAGGGGCAATGGTGGTTACGGACAGTCCTTCGAATCCAACGGCCATCACTGACAGAATAATACCTATGGATAGTGCAAAATAACGTGGGCTGAAAATACTTTGATGATTAGACGACATGAAATGTGACCTCCAAGAAAATTGGTATGTATACATCGTATCCGGACACTTAGTAAACATTTTTGTTTATAATGTCTAAGCTACAGTTCAGCTTTGACTTTGTCAACATTTTTGTTTAAAATGTAGTCTGTGATGTAGATTTAGTTGTTTCAGTAGGAGGTGCAACGTGAGCCGAAATCAAACCAAAAAGGATGTCTCAACCAAGACCCGAAGAGCGATCATTGATTTGTTAAAGCAACAAGGGGGAATGGATGTTATGGCACTCTCCTCCCAGTTTTCGCTATCTGGAATGGCTATTCGTCAACATTTGAATGCGCTGAAAGAAGAAGGGCTGGTTACTAATATAGAAGAGTCCCGTCCCATGGGGCGGCCCACCAAGCTATGGATCTTAACCCCCGCGGCCGATCGGTTTTTTCCAAGCGGATATTCGGATTTATCCGTCAGTCTGATCCATTCCATGAAAGAAGCTTTCGGAAATGAGGGGCTGGACAAGCTGCTGGCTGTTCGAAATAAGAATATGCAAGAACAATATCTTCAGCATCTTGGTGATACAGCAGACGTTAGAGAGAAGCTGGAGAAACTGGCCGAGATTCGAACAAATGAAGGGTATATGGCCGAGGTTAAGGAGCAGGATGATGGCAGTCTTTTATTCATTGAGAAACATTGCCCGATCTGTGAAGCTGCTGCTGTATGTACCGGGTTATGCAAAAATGAGTTACATCTATTTAAAACTGTTCTAGGTAATAATGTTCATATTGAACGGGGGGAGTACATATTAGCGGGAGGAAGAAACTGTGTTTATACGGTTAGACAAAATAAGCTCTTGTTTCCAAGCTGCCATGCCGAATGACCGCGCCACTAAGGGAAGGTGTTCCCGTTGAAATATTCATAATTTGAAGCGGTACCCTGCAGCGGTTTTACATATTGTAACAAATTCGTGGGGCATAACTTTCCTTTTCTGATACGGTCATATCATGCTTTATTTCACAATTGGGAATTTTAGTGGGAAATTTTGGATGGATATGTTCATGGGAAAATGGTAGATTATTCTATGGTTAATCCCTCAGCTTGTTCGTGTTCGATATATGTTATTGGGATTACGCGCAAGTCGGGAGATATGTTTAGGCTTATATAATCTATATTTGGGGCGGGTGTCTGCATGGACAAAAATTCTGGTTATAGAACAAACGTTATAGGCGCTGGTGAGGTTGGCGTCGCCATCTCGGTCGATATGGATACGAATACTATTCATGAAACAAACAGCTTATTTTGGGATACAAAAGGAAATGAAGTTTTAGGAGCTACTGCACTTCCTCTTTATGGAGCATTTGTATCGGAAGAACAATGCCAACTTTTTGGTGATGTCTCAGGGAAAAAGTTGCTGGAGATAGGCTGTGGAAGCGGTCAATCTTTGCAATATCTGGGGGAACGCAATGCATCTGAACTATGGGGTACGGATATAGCAGAGAACCAAATCGAAAAGACTAGGCAACTTTTGACGGAGCACGGTCTTTCAGCAAAATTGATCTGCTCACCCATGGAAGAAGAATGTGGCCTGCCAGAGGATTATTTTGACTTTGTATATTCGGTTTATGCCATAGGCTGGACAACTGACCTTGAGGGTACTTTTAGCCGGATTGCTTCTTACCTTAAAAAAGATGGATCATTTATTTTCAGCTGGTCTCACCCTATACACAAATGTGTTGTTGCAGAAAATGATATGCTTGTTTTTAAAAAATGTTATTTCGATGAATCTTGGTATTCAGTATCTCTTGATGAAAGTACGCTAACTTTATCGGATCGTAAATTATCAACTTATGTGAATGCGCTATCTAAAGCTGGATTTGTTATTGAGCAAATGATTGAGCAATCTGATGATGAACTTATGCAGTCGCGGGACGATAAAAGCGATTTTGCAAAAAAAGCAAAGATGCTTCCTGTAACTTTTGTAATTAAAGCAAGAAAACTCTAGCATCTGATACCTATTGAACAACCTTACAACGTAAAAATTATTTTTCTAAGCCGATCCAGAAAAGGATCGGCTTATTTGATAGCTTTTTAAGATCAATCTTGTCTGTTCTCAACAGATTTCATGCGGTTTTGATCATCTGGCACTCGGTCATTACTGAATTCCTGGCCTGCTTCTGCTTCACCATGACCGGAAGCACTTCGGGCAAAATTTGTGAACTGCCTCTTCTGCTCATCCAGCTTGTGTTTACTTTTAAGAAGCTCCTGCGGATCTTGATTTGTCATCATTATCACCTCGCAAAATAGATTCATGCTGTTTATTCGCACTACATAAGTTTTCCATAATAGGGCGGTGCTTATGCAAGATAAAAAAACTCCTGCTCACCATAAGCAGAAGTTTCTAAATGAAGTTCTAGTTAACGAAAAATATCAATTATTTTATGCAAAACAAGGTATTCCAAAACAACAATTCCACCGCAAATGAGTATAAAAAACTGAAGTCTTGCCGTATTCATTCTATCCTTCCAATACTCTCCCCGGAATAATGAAATGATGTTAGGTGTAAAAGTATGCCTAATCGATTCGTTATAATCATCATTATCCACGAAGAACACGCGAAACAAAAATATATATACTGGAATATTTAAGAACAGTAATAAAATGATCATCACAAGACTCATTGTCCTCGCCTCCCAAGATCCAATTATCCTAATTTTACCACATGGGTAACTGTAGAAATCGGAAACTGATGACAACTTTATACCGCTCATAAAAAAAGACCTTCCTTTTAGGAAGGCTCTATTGAGTAATGTTCACTTTCAGCTGCGTAAACGACTATTTATGCTCCAACCACTTACACTCTGTAATTTCCATTTCGGTGAAAACACCTTTAAATGAAGAATTCTCTGGGCTACAAGCATATAAGCCAAAATTTATTTCCTCATTCCCTTCAAACAAATGAAAAATACGCATCTGTTCAAATGTAGTCCCGTCCAAAGAGCTTTCAATACAGAAATCACTTTCGCGTCGACTTAGTCTATAATACATAGTTTTAATGTTTGCATCGATATCAGTTGTTGCCCAATCTGAATATCCGTGATTTGTAACCACACTTCCAAGTCTTTGGAATTCCTCATTTTCATATTCTACCGATGCCTTGAACCAATTATCACTGTCCTGATAGATGACTATCCCACACTGCTCGTATCTATGTGTACTATCATAATCTGTTCTTACTATAAATGAAAAATACTTCTCAGCAGTTTTCATTAACAGTGCAGGTGAATTATCATTTCTAAAACCATAATAGGTTCGTTGCCAAAAATCTGTATTCGGCATCGTTACAAATTCAATCCTGTTTTCTGTAATAGAATAATCATTGATTGGATTTATCCAAAAAAGCTGTTCTTTATCAAAGTTCATTGCTCTACTCCTCACTTTTTATAAAGTTTTGTCAACCATTTTCATTGCTAAGATTCCAAATACAATTTAAATAGTTTTCAGCAGTTCATCCTAATAATACCATTTGAAAAATATAACGCACATCATTTTCTAATCTTTTATTTTGAAGTATCCAGAGAATTAAATAAAAAGGTTGTCCCGTTTACATACGCTCTCAAAATCGCTTGAGCATATGGCTGCTCTTCAATCAAACCCTCGGTCTCTAGCGGATTCTCTGCATGAAAGCTATAGGCTTCGATTATTGCCATGACTAAGAAGCACTCTAGCTTCATTATATATTCATTTTCCAGCTTCCTGATTCTCTGATATCCTTCGACGAAATAAGCTCTCTGTGTTGGGTATAATCCCATAATAGCCTGAGCTATATCGTAAAGATGATAGCCGAAGCCACACCTGCCAAAATCGATAGGATACGGTTCATTATCCCGAAAAATGACATTTCCATTATGTAAGTCCGCGTGGATCATCCCATAATTTTGTTCATGTCTTGTGAACGTTTCGAGACATGTTGCCACTTTAGTGGCGGCTGCGGAATATAACTTAAAACCCTCATCCGATATGAAATGTTTGCGATGTAGACTTAGGTGATCCCAGTCCCGTTTAAAGCTCAGTACACCCCAAGAAGGGCGAGTAAAACCGCTGGAAGGACTAAAATCAGAGCTGGCCTCATGAAGCTTTGCCATCAATGATCCTATTTTACGGATGCCCTGCTCCGTTAGTTCGCTTTTGTCTACATGCTTTCCCTCGACCCATCTCATTAAGCTCGAATAAAACCGTTGTCCGTCACACACCGACGCTTCCGTAATAAAGGTCCCTTCACGATTGATTACAGCTTCGGGCAAGAGGAGGCCCTTACTCTTCAAAGCGAACAACCACTCAATTTCTGAAATGGTTCCTTCGCGTTGTTTGTTATCCGGGTGAATGCGGAGCAAGAACTGTTCCCCCACATCGTTTACAATGCGGAAGGTGACATGTTCGGATACTTGAATGAAGTGAATGGAGTTCCAGTCTATTTCATATTCCTGTAAAGCATGAAACGCCGCTTGTTTTACTTGCCTCAGAGTTCGGTGTCGGTTCTCCTCAGTATTGATCCGAAAGCCATTATTCATTGCTTATCTCCTTTGTCTACCATACTTCCATCATTTTAACAGTCTAGACGGATAGCTGTAATGATAAAGAATGAATATGAAAAGAGTTTTCTCTTTTTGACTCACCTATAAAAATAGGGAATTCATTGCCACTTAGGCATGAAATTCCCTACTCTTCAAATCTAATAAGATTCTTCTACAAGCGAAATTGCAACAGGTTCTGCTGGCCCTCATTGTTCGCTCCCCATATCCATACGTTTTCATCGCTTTTCAGAGCCATGCTATGCAAGGCACCAGCGGATACACTGATAACTGGGACACCCTCGGATCAGCTTATCGCCTCACCCTTCGAGCAAAATCCACGAACTGGAATTTATCCAGCCGGTGTCTAGACTCGGTATATTGGTAAAGCACCGTGTTCTCCAAATACACATAGTTTCGTACTACTACAATATGCGTAAAATTCTTCAAATCGAGCAGTCTATGATCCTCCTCGGTAGAAGGCTCAACGGATATCAGCTTCTTCGCATAACTGATCTTAAGACCCAATTCCAGCTCCAGATATTCATAGATTGAGCCTTCCGCGATTTCCTCACTCAGAAAGGAAACAATGTCCGCACGAAAATAATCCTTATCCAAAATGATCCGTTCACCTTCAATTTCCCTGGCGCGAACAACCTTCCAAATCAGAGTTTCAGGTGGAATCTGCAGATGTCTTGCGATTGCGGAGCCTGCCGGCTCTTGTATCGTCCGCTCTACCAGTGTCCGTGAGGCAGTACCCAGGGTATCGGCCATCTCTTTAAATGAAATCAAACCGGTAACAGGGAAATCCATTCGGGTCATGTCAAGCACAAAGGAGCCTCTGCCCTTAATTTTGTGAATATATCCTTCACGGAAAAGTAGATTCAGCGCTTTGCGCACGGTCTCTCGTGAAGTGGCGTAAGCTTCGGCGAGTTCACTTTCGGAAGGCAGCTTGGTTCCCGGCAGCAGTTGTCCAGAATGGATTTGGTTGCTGTATTCATTATAAATTTGCAAATATTTATTTTCTCTCAATTTTGATCACCGCCCTTTATTGTATCACGTCATGCCTTTGGAAGCATCGATTCAATTGGAGGGGAATTTATAGCGTTGAACATATAAATTCTTATATTTATAGAAAAACAGCCCCCAAGGGGCTGTCTTTCTAAAGTATAAAGTCTTTGCCAATATAGCCTTTATCAACCCTTGAGATGAATAGTCAAGATACTTGTTTGTTTGGCCGTAGCTGGTCCGGTCTTCTCCTCGATCTTCTCGACCATCTCCTGACCTGCAGGAATGATGATTGGAGTAATCACCGGGTAACCTGCTGCGCGGATAGCTTCCATATCAAATTCTAGTAGAAGCTCTCCTGCTTGCACCTTATCACCAATATTCTTCAGGCTGGTAAAACCGCTACCTTTAAGCGCCACCGTGTTAATTCCAACGTGGATTAATACCTGAACACCGCTGGCATGCTCCAGTATAAGCGCATGTTTGCTCTTAATCACATGGGCTACTGTAGCATCAAAGGGAGCATATACTTTCCCCTCAGAAGGTTCGATTGCAATTCCCTCACCCATTTGCTTTTCAGCAAAGGCAGGATCGGGCACCTGTTCCAGCGATACTGCAGTTCCACTAAGCGGTGAGACAAGCTCCAGAATATTAACTGATTCCTGTGACCCTTGAACGGAATGACGGCTGCTCAATTCCTCTGGTTCGCTCGTAGTACTAGAAGCCTCTGTAGCTGTGTTCTTTTCGGAACGACCCACTACAGAACGTCCGTACAATACTGTGGCGGCAAATGGCACAACGAGAACAATAACCATGCCAATAAAGAAAACGCCCCACTGATTCGGGAAAATCGAAAGGAAACCGGGAATTCCCCCTACGCCAATGGATGAAGCTCGAACCTGGTTAACGGTAAGGAGCATACCGGCAATTGCTGAGCCGATCATCCCGAAGATGAAAGGATAGCGATAGCGGATATTCACCCCAAAGATTGCCGGTTCAGTCACACCGAGGAACGCAGAGACGGAAGACGTAGCCGCCAAACCTTTTGCCTTTTGTTCTCTAACAACGAACATCATCGCCAGTGCCGCAGCGCCTTGCGCAATATTGGAGAGCGCCAGCATCGGCCAGAGGAAGGTGCCTCCCTCACTGCCGATGAGCTGAACATCGACTGCCAAGAAAGTATGATGCATCCCAGTGATGACCAGAAGTGCATAGAATCCACCATAGATCAAACCACCAAGGAGCGCAAAATGATCAAATACATAGATCAAACCCGAGGTGATAGCATTGGCAATGGCGAACGTAACGGGTCCGATAATGGTGAAGGCCAGAAAACCTGTAACCAGCAGGGTCACTGGAGCAACGACCAGTAGTTTAATGGAATCAAGCACCCGGCGGTTGAGGAACTTCTCCAGTCTAGCCAGAATATAGGCCGAAACCAGTACAGGCAATACTTGCCCCTGATAACCGATCTTCTCCAAATGCCAGCCGAACAAATTCCAGGTCGGAACGGTTCCCTCAGTTGAAGCACTTGCATAACTGTAGGCACTTAATAGATCCGGATGTACGAGAATGAGACCCAGCACGATTCCGAGCAGAGGACTGCCCCCGAAACGTGTAACAGCTGCCCAACCGATAAGGGCTGGTAAAAAGGTGAAGGCTGTGCTGGCAATCGTGTTAATAATCGCAGCAATGTCTTTCCATGCAGGATAGACATCTACCAATGACTTACTATCAAAAAAGATACCAGGTCCGGTCAAAATATTATTAATCCCAAGCAGCAAACCTGCGGTTACGATGGCCGGAAGAATCGGAATAAAAATATCAGCCAGTGTTTTGATCGCCCGCTGCAATGGATTCTGTTTCCGTGCTGCCGCTGATTTCACGTCATCCTTGGAAGAGCGGGCACCACCAGTGATTTGAATCATTTCATCGTATACTTTATCTACAGTTCCTGGTCCGATAACGATCTGGAACTGCCCTTGCGTAGAGAATTGTCCTTTTACGAGTTCGTTACGGTCCAGGGCTTCCGAATCCACCTTGCTCTCGTCATACAGCGAGAATCTCAGCCGGGTTACACAATGCGTCGCAACCTCAATATTCTCCTTGCCCCCAACCGCCCGTACAATATCTTCAACATTTTTGCGGTCTATAGCCATATCTTCACTCCTTACAAAATTGATGTGTGCTCCTTCTCAAGTACACCTCGTTAGCGGACTAACCACATGTAGGAAGCATAAGGACTAAGCTGAAGCTCTTGTGTTAATGATGGTGCATCTGCTGTATTCCCAATCAGAAGCTCGTCCTTACCACTTGGCGACAATTCAGTCCAGTGATTGTCTTTAAAGCGGAAAGAGATCTCTTTACTGCTGAAGTTCGAGACCACAACAAGTGTCTCTCCATCTCCTGTTCTGGCGTAAGCGAAGACTTCAGGATGACCTTCATCGAGTCTCTTAAAAATACCATCTATGAATACTCCATACTCCTTGCGTAGTGCAATCAGTTTGCGGTAATGGTGGAAGATGGAATCAGGGTTTTCCAGTTCCTTCTGCACATTGATGTCTGGATACCGCTCATCTACCTTCAACCATGGAGTACCAGTGGTAAATCCGGCATTCCGGCTGTCATCCCACTGCATCGGCGTACGTGAATTGTCCCGCGAACGTTCCTGTAGAATGCTGAGGGCAACCTCCGGGCTTTTCCCCTGTTCACACAGAATGCGGTACATATTTAGTGACTCAATGTCGCGGAACTCATCGATGCTTTTCCATACCGGATTCGGCATACCGATTTCTTCCCCTTGATATACATAAGGTGTTCCCTGAAGGCCATGCAGAGTTGTCGCGAGCAGCTTGGCGCTTTCCACACGGTAGACCTTATCATCAGCGAATCTGGAAAGGGCACGTGGTTGATCATGATTGTTAAAAAATAGTGCGTTCCAGCCTCCGCCTTTCTGCATTCCGGTCTGCCATTGCGCGAACAACCGTTTCATTGCCTCGAAATCATAAGGCATCAGTTCCCACTTCTGTCCATTCGGATAGTCGACTTTTAAATGATGAAAATTGAAGGTCATGGAAAATTCCCGCTCTTCAGGACTTGAGTACCGAATACAATGCTCCAGTGTAGTTGAGGACATCTCTCCTACAGTCACCATCTCAAACGGACCAAACACCTCTTCATACATTGCTTTGATGTATGCATGGACCTGTGGACCGTCAGTATAGAATTTACGTCCATCCCCCGGTGGAACACTCCCGTCATCGTTAGGGAAGCGCTGATCTTTGGAGATTAAATTAATTACATCCATGCGGAAGCCGTCGACACCCTTTTTAGCCCAGAATAACATCATATCATTCACTGCTCTACGTACCTTCTCATTCTCCCAGTTCAGATCCGCTTGGGTTTTATCGAAGAGAGTAAGATAATATTGTCCCGACGCTTCGTCGAACTGCCAGGCAGGCCCCCCGAACTTCGACTGCCAGTTGTTGGGTAAGCCGCCGTCCGGAGCCGGGTCCTTCCAAATATAGTAATCACGGAAAGGGTTGTTCCTGCTTGAAATGGACTGTTTGAACCACTCATGTTCAGTCGAGGTATGATTAACCACGATATCGATCATTAGCTTCATTTCGCGTCTATGCAGTTCCTGTATTAGCTCGTCAAAATCCTCCATCGTACCGAAATCCGGGTTAATATTTTCATAATCTGCTACATCGTAACCGTTATCATGTTGCGGCGAAACATAAACCGGCTGTAACCAGACAATATCGATTCCAAGCTTCTGCAAATAATCTAATTTCTCAATAAGTCCTTTAATATCTCCTGTTCCGTTGCCTGTAGTGTCCTTAAAGCTTTTCGGGTACACCTGATACACCGTGGAGCGGCGCCACCATTCCGAATACTGGGACTGACTCAAGTTGAACACCTCCAAAAAGAATTCCTATATTTCAACCATTAAACCTGTATATACAAGTTCAAACACTTCACACAGTTTAAACCTGTATATACAGGTTGTCAATACTATTACTATCGAAGGAGTGGCATGAGTAGAAACTAGATTATTTATAACGTTGTATTAGAATGCGATTCATCGAAAAAAGGGTTAACGACAGGTGGCTCTAAAATTAACCCCTTTAATAATTGATTATTACCCTAATATTTGATCCGTAATAACAAAAAAAGCCGCTTTCTCGGCAGCTTTTTAGATACAAAGATATGTAGATAAAAAAACAAACAGGATACCTTTTACTAATACAAGTTAGGTATCCTGTTTCTATTCAAAGTGTCTATTCAAATTATAGTTTATTTAAGCTCCTGTAGGAGGCTCTTACCAAATTGGGGCATGGTCACAACAAAGTTATCAGCAACTGTTGCTCCAATATCCGAAAAAGTCCTCGATATAGGCAGCTCCCCTTGTCGATTGAAACTCTTACTGTAGAGGAGTAAAGGAACATATTCACGGGTGTGATCCGTACCCGCATGAATGGGATCATTGCCATGGTCTGCCGTAATTATAAGAAGATCATCTTCGCATAGTTCTGCTAGAACTTCATGTAAACGATCATCAAATTCTTCCAGCGCTTTCCCATACCCGATCGGATCTCTACGATGGCCATAAAGTGCATCAAAATCAACAAGATTCAAGAAACTAAGTCCTGTAAAATCAGTATGAAGGGTCTCCATGAGTTTATCCATGCCATCCATGTTAGACACTGTTCTGAAAGACTTGGTGACACCTTCCCCATCGTATATATCTGAGATCTTGCCAATCGCTAGTACATCGAACCCGGCATCCTTGAGCTCATTCATCACGGTTCTTCCATAAGGCTTCAAGGCATAATCATGACGGTTCGATGTTCTTTTGAAATTTCCGGGCTGCCCGAGGAAGGGTCTAGCAATCACTCTGCCTAGCATGTACTCCTCACGTAAAGTAATCTCTCTGGCAATCTCACAGATTTGATACAGTTCTTCCAAAGGAATAACCTCTTCATGAGCCGCAATCTGAATCACGGAATCTGCAGAAGTATAGACAATGAGTGCGCCTGTGTTCATATGCTCTTGTCCAAGCTCATCGAGAATAGCTGTACCACTAGCGGGTTTATTCCCAATCACCTTTCGTCCTGTTCTTTCTTCTAATTCATTAATTAATTCATAAGGAAACCCTTCAGAAAACACTTTGAAAGGAACATCAATTCGTAGGCCCATGATTTCCCAGTGACCTGTCATCGTATCCTTTCCATTAGAAGCTTCCTGCATTTTGGTCCAATAAGCTAAAGGGCGCTCCACTTTGGGAACTCCGGGTATTGAGTCAATATGACTTAACCCTAGCTTGGATAACGCAGGAACATGTAGCCCATTCATTTTTTCTGCAATATGCCGTAATGTATGTGATCCTGCATCCCCAAACTTTTCAGCATCTGGAGCTTCACCAATGCCTACAGAATCCATAACGATGACGAAAATCCGCTTAAACCGGGGTGTTTGTTTCATGTTAATACTCCTTGCTACAACTAGAATATGATACCGATAATCAAAGCTGATAAAACGCTTACAAGTGTGGCGCCAAATAACAGCTTTAATCCAAATCGTGCGACGATATTCCCTTGCTTTTCATTCAATCCCTTCACTGCACCCACAATGGTACCAATCGACCCAAAGTTAGCAAATGAGATTAGAAAAACGGAGACAATGGCTGTAGTACGGCCACTTAAACCTTCTTGAATCTTAACAAAGTCAAGCATAGCAACGAATTCATTCGCAACAAGCTTTGTCGCCATAATACTACCGGCCTCAACAGCTTCATGCCATGGCACACCGATAAGAAAGGCGATGGGTGCAAAGACGTAGCCTAACACTCCTTGGAACGAAATTCCGAATATGCCACTGAAGACCCCGTTAATCAAAGCAATGATTCCCACAAAACCAACTAACATTACCCCAACTACTATGGCTACTTTAAAGCCATCCATAATATATTCGCCTAGCATTTCAAAAAACGTTTGTTTTTCTTCTACCTGAACTTCAACAATATCTTCTTCAGGTGTAACTTCATACGGATTAATGATGGATGAAATGATAAATCCGCCAAATAGGTTTAATATCAATGCAGCTACTACATACCGAGGTTCTAGCATCGTCATATAGGAACCAACGATTGACATGGATACCGTAGACATTGCAGACGCACATAATGTATACAAGCGATGTTTTGGCAATAGTCCAAGCTGGTTTTTCACCGAAATAAATACTTCATTTTGTCCGACAATTGCGGCTGCAACTGCATTATAAGATTCCAATTTACCCATGCCATTTATTTTACTCAGTACCAGTCCAATATACTTTATAATGAATGGCAGTATTTTGTAATGTTGCAAAATCCCTATCAATGCTGACATAAAAACAATGGGCATCAAAACATAAAGGAAAAATGTATGCGCCCCTTCATTTGCAATGCCGCCAAACACAAAGTCAGTACCTTCATTGGCGTATCCAAGTAATTTTGCAAAACTATCAGCAAACCCTTTAATCAAAAATTCTCCAATGCTCGTTTTTAGGATAATTAATCCTAAACCTATCTGAATAGCAATCATTACAATGATTGGACGATATTTAATCTTTTTCTTATTGTTACTTCCTAGCCATGCCAGTAATAGAACAATAACCAGACCAGCAATAGAAATTAGATAATGCATTTTTAGCCCTCCAAATTATCGGTTAATTTTCTTGGAATCCTCATATCGAAATGCATCTTTCCACATTAACCCTTGTTCCAAAATAATCGCTAACAGGCTCCCGCATATTAATCCATTATTTAAAATGGCTATCACGATCGGAGATAAATGGGCCGTAGCTGATGCAGGAATAAACATTAAACCTACACCCACTAAAAGGGAAAGCCCACTGACAATAAATGTTCGCTCTTCATGAATAACCTTTTTCAATTCCTTTAGCGCTAGTCCGACCATCTTCACAAAAATGACGAAGGTAACAGAATAGCCTATGGGAGCTGGAATCGCAGATATGAAATTCATCATAGGCGGAAACAAGGATATTGAGATCACTAAGCTGCAGCCTATTAAAAATGATTTGCGCTCCCTCATCCCTGTTTGCTCAACATATCCCGCCGCTCCCGAAATAGGGACTGAGCCGACCGCTCCTAAACCACCACTAATAAGATGCGTAATTCCAGAAGTAAACCCGGCGCGCAAATAACGACGATGATCCCCTTGCTTTGGTTTCATAACGGTCTCCATCAAACGGATGGATGCCACTGCATTGGTTATTAATAATAGGGTTAGTAAAAATGCAGTAGTAATTGTCCCGGCATCGAATCGGGGTGTTCCAAATGGGAATATTTCCGGCAGCTTAAATAGAGTATCCGCACGAGAAACCGCCGGCATACTACCGCAGATTATAAATAATAGGCAGCCTATCACTATACTGAGAATTATTGAAAACTGGCTTAGTAATACAAAGCGGCTGTTGCCTAACCAAAAGGTAATGCAGACCACGATCACACTAAGGATGAATACTTTAACATCTAACATGGTGTGGGCTATGGTAATCCCCATCATCCCTTTCATAAAAGATCCGCTTAATTGAAAGATCAATAAAAGTAAATAAATAAAGGTGATGGTTGGAGTAAAAAGACGAGCGATTTTATCCATTAGCTTAAATGCTGAAATTAGGATAAACAACACTCCGCTAATGATCATCGCTCCACTTAAAGACTGTAAAGCGCCGTTGTTAGAGGAATAGAGTCCCCCCACTAAACTCGCGTAAATGGTAAAAATGCTCCACCATAACCCTGCCGGACCTTCATGAATAGGGAATTTATGACCCATCAGGCCTTGTAAAAATCCAGCTATTGCTAAAGTAATCATGGTGCTCTGAATGAGTCCAGAAGTCTCTATGGGTGTTAAGTTATATAAATCTGCGATAGCAATGGGTGCAGCAATTGCACCAGCGATCATAAAAATCATCCACTGCAATCCTGACAGTATTACCTTCATTTCTTTTTCACTCTCTTTTCTAACAACACTGCACTCTTATCAATAAATCAGCCTTCAACGACTGTGTTAAGAGCTACTTCGACCATTTCATAAAAGGATTGTTCACTTTCTTTATGAGTTAGGTGCTCCTGTCTTAACAATTGACTGCCGACGGTCAAAATCGATAACGCTTTTACACCATATTTAGCGGCTAAAGTGTATAGGGCGGTACTTTCCATTTCTACAGCTAATACACCGAAATCCATGAACTTATGAAGCCGATCTAAATTTTCACGATAGAATTCATCAGAATTATAGATGTTACCAACAAACACCTTTGCATTTTTAGCTTGTGCTTGTTGATATGCTTTCATTAGCAATGAGAAATCTGCCGTTGGTGCAAAATTACAGCCATGAAAGATCTTTTCCGTCATATTACTGTCTGAAGATACTGCTTGGGCTAATATAATATCGCGGATATTGATATCTTCCTGCATCGCGCCACATGTACCAATGCGAATCAATTTCTTAACTTCATAATCGACGATCAATTCTGTTGCATAGATACTCATCGATGGATTTCCCATCCCTGTCCCCTGAACCGACACAGGCACACCCTTGTATAATCCAGTGTATCCATACATCCCTCTTACTTCGTTATAACAATAAGCCTCCTCTAAAAAGTGTTCTGCCACAAACTTTGCACGTAAAGGATCTCCTGGCAGCAAAACGAGCTCTGCTATTTCTCCCTTATTTGCACCTAAATGCCTACTCATAGTTCTTCCTCCAACTTTTAATAGTAAACTGAGGTTTACCGAAATCGCTTTCCACTTGCCTTCAAGTAAAATCAGTTTCGAAACTAGATTGAGCATAAGGTTTTTTAACATTACAAACTAGACCAAAAACTTACGGAGCTTACGGAAAATAATTGGTCAAATTATAAAAGCAGTTCTTTACGAATGTTGTCTAAATCTCTTTTAGAGGGGATCGTGGAAATAATAACAACAGGCACTGTCGTTAATGCAACCGGGATATTACTAATGACAAGATCGATATTATTTTGCTGCATGATCTCGTCGGTCAAGCCCTTCATTATGGAAGTATTAAGGATCAACTGATCCCCAATTTCCTTCTTTATCAAATCTGCTATGTAATGACGAATTGAAAATTCTTCCCCGATCACTAAAAAGGCCCTCTTACTTTTATAACGTAAACTCGAGCGGACAATTAAGGTTAGCTTTGTTAAATGAAAATGATTAAACAAAACGGAAGGGTAAGTTTTATTCCACGTTTGCATACAGGTTTGCAATTCTTGATAAATCTGTTGGCATTCCTTTTGAACATATGTTGTTAAATGACTTGTTGAAATCATCATCCATTCAGGAATGGCATTTTCGATTAATAGCTTGTCAAAGAACCCGTAAATCTCCAAAATAAACCGTTCTTGCATATCTAAGTTCGGGTATACCTTTGCTAATAACATTAGAAGCAGATTCCCCATTTGATATTCTTCTTTATCCTTGTGTAATTCGACTTCTTTCATCGGAGTGATCTCTGACCCTTCATAATAATGATATTGGCTGAGACTAACCATGGATTGCATAAAGAATATTTCACTGTTTGGAAATTCAAGGGACAGCATATCCTCAAGACGTTTTGCAATAGTTTTCACTGGAAAATAAAACATCCCCTTTTCCCAAGGGTAAGCATTTTCGTCGATTTTTACACATTTTCCTTTAGCCACTCTTTCTATAACAATGGCCAACAAAAACGATAATCTCCTTTTGGAATTGATAAAATATACAATGTTATTCTCATTTTCTATATTTGTGATTAACTGATTAATATAAGCAAAATCAACATTCGCAAAGGGCCAGCCTGTAAACTCATACGCATCACAATATAACTTCCAATAAAAATATCGAATATTCATTTCATTCCCTTTAATCATGGGGGTAGAAAAACTAATGCGTAGCTTATAAGCTTTTAGATCATCATTATTTAATTGCACAATCAATTTCTTTAAAGACGAGGTACTCATAAACATGGCTTCGGAGAGCTCTTCCACTGACAGTCGACCCACATTCGTAAACAAAAAATCCATCAGCCGATAAAAGATGGTTTGTCTGAACATAGAAGAAATCACTTCACTAATCGTACTTCGCCCATCACGTTGAAGAACTATTCCCTTTCCTCTAGAAACCTCAATGGTTACAGTAGATGGTAATTGCTTGCTGATTTCCTCCACCATCTTCCGGATGGTCTTATCAGAGATCCCTAAACTTTTTTCGATTTCCGCTAAGGTAAACCATCTATGTTCTGTATCAAGCAGCGTTAATAGTTGACTAGCTAAATTAAATCCCTTATCCATTTTTCTACACCCACTTCAATTTCGTTTTAATTTTTATAGTATAAACAAATTCGCAACCATACCCTATTATTTTTCAATAAAAAAACCCGGGTTTTATTTACCCGAGTTTCAAATCACATTATATTTGTGTTTTTTCTTCAATAGGGCTAATTGCTTTCAACTGCATCGTTATGACGGCTGCAATAACGGCTTTGATGATGTCTCCCGGAAGAAAGGCCAACGCTCCGACAAGACCAGCCCAGATCGAAGTATTGGTTAACAATGCCATGACAGGGGCACCAATCAGACTCACTAGTAATACACCGAAGATTATGTTGATAGCTACCAGCTTCCAAGTTCGAACCTTCGGCCAGATTTTTTCGGAATACCAGCCAATAAGGCCGGCCGCGATTGGAAAACTAAATATGTATCCTGCAGAAGGTCCAACTAACACCGCGATTCCGCCGCGACCGCCAGTCAGTACAGGCAGCCCAATGGCTACTAGTATGATGAAAATAATGAGACTGAGGGCGCCCATCCGTTTCCCCAGAAAACATCCAGCCAACATGACGCCAAGCGTCTGGGCAGTGATCGGAACGGGGATGAAGCCGAGGGGGATGGGCGGTATCATCCCCAATACCGCGATAAGTGCTGCGAATAATGCAGCATAAATAAGTTCTTTTGTCTTCAAAAAAATGACCTCCATTGGATATCAATGATTGTATTCTGGTTAGTAAATACGTCCAGTAAGCTGAATTATAATGGAGTTATTCTTTATTGTAAACCATAAATTAATATATGGTTTACAATAGAATAAAATACCATGCTTGAGTTTTTCCTATTGTTATATAGAATTAGAGTATTCAGTCGCAATCGTTGGATGTTAATCTATTCAATGGGTTTTGGTCGGAGAGTTATACTTTTGGAGGTTTAAGTTCATGACAGTAAAAGAACATATTCTTGCCTTGCTCGACAGTAATAAGGGTGAATATTTTTCCGGCGAGGAAATAGCCGTTCAGTTATCCGTGACGCGCAGCGCGGTCTGGAAAGCCATAAAATCTTTACAGACAGACGGTTATTCCATACAAGCTGTAACCAATAAAGGATATTCCATGTCACCACAAACGGATATCTTATCAGCCAGTGCAATTTCAAAGTACCTGGATACTCGGGGGCAAAAGTTACGTGTTGAAGTCTTTAAGACCATATCTTCCACGAATGAAGCCGTAAAAAACCTTGCCTCAAATGGAGAAGCTGAAGGTAAAGTGATTCTTTCGGAAGAACAAACAGCTGGTCGCGGGCGAATGGGCCGGAAATTTTTTTCTCCACCTGGAACGGGTATCTATATGAGCATCCTGCTGCGTCCCAAGCTGTCCGCAACAGACTCAGCTTTATTGACCACTTGCGCCGCAGTAGCTGTAGCCCTTTCTATCGAGAGCGTATCCGGTAAAGAAACGCAGATTAAATGGGTAAATGACGTTTTTATGGAAGGTAAAAAAGTATGCGGGATCCTTACCGAAGCATCCGTCTCATTGGAAAACGGCTGGCTTGATTATGCTGTCCTCGGCATCGGTATCAATGTAGTCCTCCCTTCCGAAGGCTTTCCCAATGATCTTACCGAGATTGCAACAACTGTAATTTCAGAAAACAATCCTTATGGTGATCTGCGCAACCGTCTCGTTGCAGAAGTACTAAACCATTTCATGAGATATTATGAACATTTAACGGACAGATTGTTTCTTTCCGAATACAAAAAAAGGTTAATTTCACTTGGCGAACCTGTGACCGTGATAAAGGATAATGAACAACGTAAAGCAACAGCCATTGATATCGATGACGATTGCCATCTGAAAGTCAGATATGAGAATGGTGACGAGGAATATCTTTCAAGTGGAGAAGTCAGCATTAAAATTTAACTGGAGCTTCGCCTCCAAAGCAGCTAGTGCTGCCTCATGGCAGGCTGCTTCATCATACGAGCCAAAAAAACCTTGCTGATCCAAGGTTTTTTTAGATGAACTAAAAATTTCAACTTAAAGCTTAGAATTTTACTGTACTAAAGTATCTAAATCAGGCTGCAATTTGTTCCGCAGAACATACAGCATGATGGCACCCACAAGGAACGCAACAGCATCTGAAATGACGAGCGACCAGACTACTCCGTGGAAACCGTTCATTCGATTAGCGATATACAATACTGGAATCAGAGTAACACCTTGAATAATTGACATAATAAAGGCGGCGGTTCCTTGTGCTGTCGCTTGGAAGATCCCCGTAAACAACGCGGTCGTTCCTGAAATGAACAGGGATAAGAACGTTACATGAAGAATATAGCTGCCCAGTTCAATTAATTGCGGGTCATTCGTAAATAAACCGATTAAGTGGTCGGAAATCAGATATACAATAATGCCGAACACGGCTGCTAATGCCACAGTCACTTTGATTGTGAATGTAATGGTATGCTTCATGCGTAATTTATTGGCTGTAAAAGAGAAGGCAATCAGCGGCACGACTCCCTCACATAAGCCCATCAGAATAACCTCTGGAAATTGTAATAATCGTGATGAAATTCCGAAGGCCGCAATAGCCTGCTCCCCATATTCGACCAGAAAACGGTTAAAGATAAGTGACATTGCACCCATGAAGAGACTCATAACAAAAACGGGTACTCCAATTTTAAATACATTGCTGAGAATGTCTTTGGAAGCTTTGAACCATTTTACAGAGATGGTTAAGAATTGGCTCTTATATCCCATGTGGAAGGCGTAGAATGCACTTGCAACCAAGTTAGAAATGACTGTAGCAGATGCAACCCCGATCACGTCCCAATGGAAGACGAAAATGACTAGCGCATCGAGAATAATATTCACAACAACACTGAGAAGCATACCGATCATCGAAGTGATTGCTGCCCCCTCCGAGCGCACGATATTCTCCAGCGTGAAGAATAAAACGACGAAAGGTGAACCAATAAGCATAATCGTGACATAGTCCTTCGTGAATCCGAAGGATTCAGGCGTCGCTCCCAAGCCATGGACGATTGAATCGATCAACGGGATGCCGGCAGCCATCAAAATAAGACCGAGAGCTAAACTGCTGTAAAAGGCGAATGAAGACACATGCTTTACATCATCATATTTTTTCTCTCCCAGCAAACGGGAGATGAATGCACTGCTACCGATGCCAATCAAGTTACCTAGCGCCATAATGGCGGCGAATAAGGGTAAAGTTAGTGCGAGTGCGGTTAACATCGCAGTATTGCCCAGTGTACCAAGGAAATAGGCATTCAAAATGGAGTATATGACACTCATCGACATGCCTAGCATCATCGGTACTGCGAAGTGAGCTACGGCTTTTGCGACAGGTGCTTTTTCAAAGTAATGGAGGTTTTCTGCATCCATAAGGTTCACCACTATCTTTCTTTATTTTGTTTTTTGAAATTACTTAGAATTCTAACTATCGGTCCAATATGATCCGTGACGCAGCAACAAGCAAACCTGTACCCTAACGACGAGTTTTCAGATTTGGCGTACGAAATTTGACTATTCTTTAGTTTCACATTACGCTGCCTTTGCCGTTCATCTTTCTCTGGTGGAAAGGCAGCGCCTCAGCTACTGTTTGCTAAAAGACTTTAATTACTTATCGTCTGGGCCATGTGACTTGTCAGGTGACGAATTACTATCATCGCTGGAAGGCCAGCCGAATCCGCGCATGTCACCACGCCCTTCTCCGCCAAATCCAGGGATCCTTCCGCTAAAGCGTTCGTCCCTAGAATTTCCCCACATTCTGTGCATTTGTCCGCGCATAGCCATCATTTTTTCAAATTCCTCTGTTCCCATGCGCGCCTTGGCAGCTTCCATCCACATAGCCATCACATCACGTTCTTCGCCCGATCCAAGTTCTTCCTCCAAAGCTGTAATGACGCGAGTTAGGTAATCCCCGAAAGCTATCTGCTCTTCTGGCGATAAGCGAGAAAATATGTTGCCGCTGTCTATCTCTTGTTTCTCTTCCTCTTGTCCTTTTTGCGTTAGGTAAATCAACATGATACGTTTGTCTGTTTCTGAGGGTTTACGGGTGATGTATTCTGCTTTCTCCAGTTTACCAAGCAATTCATTGAGGGATGATACACGGATGTCCAGCATATAGGATAAGTCTTTGGTGCTGATACCGTCTTTCATCCGAAGAAACGCTAATATCCTCCCTTGCCCACGTGATGCGTCGGCCATAGGACCAACCGCGGCATGAGACTTCAAGTGTTGCCTTTGCAACAGCCATTGCAGTTTCGCGAGTTTTTCGTACAATTCAGTATTCATGTCCATAATGAATCCTCCATTAAGTTTTTACGGTACCTGTTGAACTTTATAACGGTACCTGTTGATTTGTATTATAACGGTACCTGTTAGATATGTCAAAATATTTTTTACAGGTACCGTTAATATGTCGTTTGACTGTTTATGGACGTGGCTTATAAGCTTGCAAACAAATATAAAACCCGCGCGGTGCGCGGGTTATTTTAAAATTATATTGTGATTAGTTTTCATTTTTTATATCTGCAAGCAATCCTTCAAACCACTTCAGAACGGTTTGCTCGCCTATTCGATGTGCCTTGATATTCTACTTATCACCGGCAAGTGTAAGCCACTTGCGGTTATGATGTTCCTGTACTTCAACGGGGGTATCGAAGAAATCACTCAAAACATCTGACTGCAAGCAGTTTACTGTCTCGTCACCTTTGTAGATTTCACCGTTCTTTACCAGCAGCGTGTGCGTGAAGCATGGTGTTATCTCCTCGATATGATGGGTTACATACAGCAAGGTTGGTCCACCAGGTTGCTTTGTTATCTTCTCGATCATCTGCAGCAGCTGTTCACGGGCAAAAATATCTAGTCCCGTGCACGGCTCATCAAGGATTAGTAGATCTGGATTGGCCATTAGTGCGCGTGCAATGAGGACTTTCTGACGCTGTCCTTGCGACAAGGTATCATATGTACGACCAGCCAAAGAAGAGCAGTCTAGAAATTCCATTAACTCCTCGGCTTGCTTTTGATCCTCTTCATTCGTCTTATCATACAGACCAATGGTCGCAAATTTTCCGCTTAGGACGATGTTCAGGGCAGTCTGATGGCCGTACAGCTTCTGCTGCAAGGAGGTGCTTACCCAACCGATTCGTTTGCGTAGCTCTCTCAAATCCACATCGCCAAAGCGATGGTCCAGCACCTCGACTTGTCCTGTTGTCGGCCAGATATAGCCGTTCACGACGTTTAGCATCGTCGTTTTTCCTGATCCATTCAGACCGACGATACACCAGTGTTGTCCCTGCTTCACTTCCCAATTCATATCGCGTAAGATCATTGTCGTATCACGTTGCCATGATACATTTTTGAGTGATATAATCATGCCCAATTTTCCCTCCTTAAACATGCTTCAATGAGTTCAATATTATCATGGGAAAGTCCTTCCCGTAAAAAAAACATAACCTCAAGATTTTTTTACCAGCGGTTCTACGGACAATTAATCTTTGATTCTCTGTTTGTTTCGGTATACTGTCGGAGGGATCCCGTTAAGCTGTTTAAAAATCTTACTGAAATGATATTCTTCGTAGTACCCGCATAATTTGGCGATTTCCTTAACTGGATAATCGGTAAAAACCAGATAACGACAAGCTTGCTGGTTCTGTAAGTGCATATGGTATTCCTTCGGCCCCATCCCCGTAAATTTCAGAAACATCTTCCGCAAGTAAGATGGCGAAATGCCGTATTTCTCCGCTAATTTCTCGATCCGGTGATGATCCTTATAGTCGTTCTCGAGTGTTTTCTTGATCTGTTCGAAGGCGGAAAAAGCTCCAGACTCCATCAGATTCCAGTCCGGTTGTACGGTCTGGTGCAGCTTATGCAGCAGGATCTGCATTTTAGCCCGGGATACAGCTATGCCATCGGTTAGTCCGGGTAGCCAGTCCTGGTGAATCCCCCAGACCAGCTGGCTAATTTCCTCAGCCTGCTGTTGGTTATATTGGCTTAAGAAGGGAAGTCTCAGTTTTCCGATTGGCTTGACTTCCTTCCATACCGCATCATAACTAAGCTCTGCACAATCGAAGAGCAGCATCGTTATGCGAAGTGGAGCATCCATCTGCGAGCGCATGGACAGTTTAAGGCCTGGTTTTAAATAGATTAGCATTCCAGCCTCTACTTTGTGCTCAACATTGGTCAGGAAAACCCCTTTACCTTCATGAATCCAGTACAAGCTGTGCACATTTACCATGTTACGGATGTCCTCCCAGCCGGGATAAGTAGCTTTGTCGAGTACAAAATGGATATGCACTGTGAGGTCATTCAGCTTGTAATCATTTTCTTCCAATTAATATCCCCTCCTGCTGCTAAAAGAGCGATTTAAACAAGACGGTAACGTTTTTTTCTATTCAATGCTTAAACTCCAAATGTTACTATCCATATTATCAAGATGTCTGAAATTCACAATACATTCCAGGAAAAAAAGGAGGAACACACTTGTTAAGGACTTTTAGCGAGTATCAAATTCGGAGAACTGCGCTGTTGGATGGGCCTTGGGATTTCATGAAGGATCCGTTAAATACGGGTGTTCAAGAAAAATGGTTTGAGCGATTTCCACATTCTTGGCAGTCTCTTTATGTGCCCTCGTGCTGGAATAATGAACTGGGAATGTACGATTATGAAGGTGTCGGTTGGTATCGTAAAAAAATACAGATTGTGAATTCGCAGCATGTCAGACTCATCTTTCATGCCGTGCTGGGCCACACCGATGTCTATTTGGACGGGCAGCACCTTGGGTATCACTATGGAGGATTTACACCTTTTGAATTTATTGTTCCTTCCTTAGGGGCAGGAGAACATGAGATTATCGTCCGGACGGACAGCACCTTGGACCGACTTACGATTCCTACGGAGCAGGTGGATTGGTTTCATTATGGGGGAATCATACGGTCGGTGGAGCTGCAATATTTGCCTGAACTTTACATCGAACAACTGAAGATTGATTATGAACTGCATGGACCAGATGCCGATGTCACTGTTCAGGTGAGGCTCCATTCCTTCTTTAAGGAGCAGCACACTACAAAGATCACATTCTCCGAAAGCGGACATGAATTGCACTCGGAAGAAGTACAGATTGAGACTGGCCAGACCCTCAGTCATACGTTCAAGTTGCTTATGCCTGAAGTACGTTTGTGGAACGTAGGTCTTCCAGAACTGTATACCTTTCAACTGCGGACAGAGGAAGACGACAAGATTGAACGGATCGGTTTTCGCTATATTGAAACAAAGGATCATCGGATTCTAATTAACGGTTCACCCGTTTATCTTAAGGGGGTGAATAGACATGAAGAGCATCCTGAGTGGGGTTTCGCCTTCCCTCCGAAGCTGATGCACAAGGAACTCAGTATCATTTTGGAGTTAGGTTGCAATTCCGTCCGGGGTTCTCATTATCCCCAAAGCCCATATTGGCTTGATCTACTCGATGAGCAAGGGATTGTATACTGGAGCGAAATTCCGATATGGGGAGCCTTTCTGCCGAACGAAACAGTAAGTGAGCCGCTCTTCCAGGAGCGTGCACTGACTATGATTGAAGAAATGATCAGCTTGCATATGCATCACCCAAGTGTGATCTTTTGGTCCGTTCATAATGAGATTGATACCCGGACGCAAGAAGCATATGCTTTCACACAAGCTCTAGTCGGATTGGTGAATAAACTCGACAGTACTAGGCTTGTCACCTACGCTACGATGCATCCACTCGAAGATATTCTACTTCCTTTATTCGATGTTATCGGTATTAATAAATATTTTGGTTGGTACGAAGGCGATACAGCCAGCTTTAAAGACATGCTGGAACAGTTCCATGTGCGTGCGGAGCAGATGGGAGCAGGTGACAAGGTAGTGCTCATGACCGAATTCGGTGGTGCTGGACTATTTGGGGATATGGGCTGGGAGCCGAGATTGTTCAGCGAGGATTATCAGGCAGATATTGTGACTGAAGCACTGGCGATCTTCAAAAATGATTCGAAAATTGGCGGGACCTACATCTGGCAGTTTGCAGACATCCGCGGCGATCTGAAGAGCAGCAGCAAGAACTTTCGCGACCGTGCCCGCGGCTTCAACAACAAGGGTCTGGTTAATGAATACCGCAAACCTAAACAATCCTTCCGTGAAGTGCGCCGTATCTATCGATCTTGGACAGATTAATATCCACATTGACTAAGAAGCCCATCGTCAGCATGGGTTTTTTTAGTGTCTGCATTCTTAGTTCCTTACAGCTGGTGTCGGACGCGATATTTATATAGTTAAGCTGGGCGTATTAAGTCGGTTCTATTCTTCGCGTACTCGGGTAGCAGTTAGTTGATTGTCTATTTTCGGCATTCGATACAAGTGCTTGTCCTCTTACACTGCAGATAGATAAAGGAGTTTTAATCTAGAGTGATCAGTATGGTATGAATAATACTTGTTAATTTCCCATGGTCCGTTGCCGTTTTTACCATTGTACGTAGTCCTAACCAGGCATTCATTAAATAATGGGAAATAGCCTCGGGCTCCAGTGAAATTCTAAGTTCACCTCTTTGCTGGCCAGTCTGAACGAGGTCATATAACAACTTCTCCGTTTTTGAATAGCTATTCTCAACAAAGGATGCAACCTCCGGATCCAGTACTCCCAACTCCACACCCGAATTAACTATGAAACATCCTTGAGGTTCTCCTTCGCTCCTCATCGAAGATTCTAGAAATTGTCGAATGATCTCCTTTACGGGTTCTTGTTTCTCAACCAAGAAGCTCATTTTTTTGTTTTGAGTAGATTCGTACCGTTGGAGTGCCGTCAAATATAAGGCGTGCTTATCACCAAATGTATCATAGATACTTCTTCTGTGAATTCCCATACAGTCTACCAAATCTTGCATTGAAGTTTTCTCGTAACCTTGCATCCAAAATAGTTGTATCGCTTTATCTAGTACTTCATTAATTTCAAATTCTTTGCTTCTTGCCATTGTAATCACCTCAAGCAATCATTATACATTTAAGTAAACGATCCGCAAACTAATATATAAAACGTAAATAAAATCAAGCAAGATGCTTGATTTTATTCATAACATGATAACTGAACTGATGCTTACCGAAGAATTCTTACTTTGTCTGCTTATAAACAATCCAGAGTCCAATCTTTTTCCAGCGTATGCAAAAGTTGTACCCCACGTTTAAGAATAGGGAAGCCAGTTCTTTTTGCTCCAGTTTCTACAACGATCGTTTTAGTGACTAATATCTAATTCGATTTAAAACTCAGATATAATTGGATAGATTTGATCTCTCAGATTGAAGTCATAGTTCTGGTCAACAATCCCTATCATATCATTGCTATCATAAAGCTCTACCATGAAACTCGCCATTTGTTTGGCAGTGTGGTATTTAGGCATGTTTGCTTTGTAATCAAATTCTTCAGCATCTATTGATTTCTTCACAAATTCCGTTTCAGTTATTGCTGGTGCTAAAACCTTTGCTTTTAATTTCGCGCCTTTAAGCTCTAGTTCCTTTGCAAGCCCTTCGGTGAAGGCACTAACATAATATTTAGATGCAGAATAAGCAACGCTCCCAACAGCAATGGCATATCCGAGTGCGGATGATACGTTAATTAACTGAGTCCCTTCTACATCAGCATAATCTCGCACAAATAGTGTAGAAAGGATCGTCAAGGATTCGATGTTAACACGTAACATAATTTCAACTTTATCTAAATTCTGTTCTACCACAAAAGAAGCTTCACCAAGTCCTGCATTATTAATCCAGGTTTCTATTTGGTATTCCTTCAAAGTGTTATACAGTGTGTAAGCCTGCTCTGTAACAGACAGATCACTTGAACGAACAATAACATCTACATTAGGATCAATATTCTGAATTGTTGATTTAAGTTCTTCTAATTTATCTAATCTTCTAGCTACCAAAATTAAATTTTTACCGCGTGCAGCAAACGCTAATGCTGTTTCATACCCAATTCCTGAGCTTGCTCCTGTAATCACTGTATATTTCATATTATTCTCTCCCTTTTAAGTTTTTTGATCATTTAACAACATTTCAATAGAGTTTTGTTCACGATTAAACTTGTATCTCATTCATCCCTCCCTTAATAAATTTCTTCAAAATATTCAAGAACGATCATTCTAGTTAAGGTAAAAAAACTACACTATTAACTCTAATTTGCATCAGTATATCAATTCTAGAATGATCAGTAAAGAAATTTTTGACAACAATTGAGACCCTCCTTAAAATCTGATAATAACTTTCCCTTTAGGATGACCTTCAGCAACAAAAGTCAGTGCTTCGTTAATATCTTCTATGTGGAATTCTGTAGGGTCCACTGCTGGTACAATCCCATTATCTTCAATAATCTTCGTAATTTTCTTTAATTGTTCGCCATCACTGCGAACAAAAATGAAATGATATTGAATCTTCTTTTTCTTCGCTTTATGATCATACTTAGCCCCGGCGATGGTGAAGAGCTTTTGTTTCCAGCCAGAGAAGCCCAGATCTTCTGCAAAACGTTTGTTAGGACCGGTCCGCAGAGAAAGAAGGCGGCCTCCTGCTTTAATAATTGAAAGTTCATGATCAAATTCGCTGGGTCCTAAGGTATCCATCACATAATCAACATCACTAAGCTGTTCCCAATAGTTCGTAGTCGTATAATCAATATATTGGTCTGCACCAGCGGCCATTGTCCGTTCACGTGCTCCTGGATTTCCACTGATGATGACCTTGAGCCCCATGCTTTTGGCGATAGGAATGGCCATTTGGCCAAATGAACCAGACCCTCCAGGGATAAACACGCTTTCGCCTGCTTTAGCATCTAATTCTTCATTTAATCCTTGATAAGCTGTTAATCCTGTTAATGGCGCAGCAGCACCAGTCACAAAATTCAGATTGGCAGGTAGGTACCCGATGGCATCTGCATTAATTGCCGCGTATTCCGCAAAGGCACCGATTTTTTGTAGTGGCAGACGTGAATAAATTGCATCGCCAACTTTGAAACCTTGCACCTTCTTACCCACTTTTTCAATAACACCCGTCAGCTCGTTACCAAGTACTAATGGGAATTCATAATCCTGAATCAGCTTTACACTTCCGGTACCAATAAGCAATTCCAAATGATTAACTGCTGCTGCTTTCACCTGAACCAAGACTTCGTTATCACTTATTTCTGGGATTGGAATATCGTTCACTTTTACTATGAACTTTTTTGAATATTTGGTGATCTGTGCTGCTTTCATAATTAATGACCTCCTATGCGTTATAAAAAGTAACATTTATTTGTTTTTGTAACTTACACAACAAGCATAAAACAATAAGTTACAAAAATCAACAATTGTTACTGAATATTTTATATGTTAGAATACTCGCAAGTGTATTAACGATAAAAGGGAATTTATTGAAGAAAGAAGGGTTAGCAGTACGGTGGCTAAAATCACTCAAGAGCTCATTATTGAAACAGCTGAGGCATTAATTAAACGCACGGAAAAATCCGAAGTGACACTCTCACAAATTGCGGATGAATTAAGTATCACCCATGCAGCGCTCTATAAGCACTTTAAAAATAAGCAAGAGCTCTGGGCAGCCGTATCTAAGAACTGGTTCAACCGGATGATTTCAGAACAAATTAAATTAGATATGACTAATTTAACTAAACCGCAAGAATCGCTTCACGATTGGCTATGGGCATTTGTTAACGCAAAAAAACGCGCTTATAACGAGAATCCTAAGATGTTTGCCTTGAATACGCAATACGTGGATAGCAATCCACTGGTATTACGCGATGTTCTCTGGGATTCCTACCAAATCATTGACGGCCTCATGGACTATCACGATCCCCACTTGGAACGGGCTGAGGCGATTCTCTCTGCGTTTGCAGTATTTAGCCTCCCATCCTTCAAAGAATCCTGGAATTTACCTGACTACCAAGACAGGTTTGAACGCATCTGGAGTTTAATTAATAAGGGTCTTTGAATTCAAAGTTTTAGCGTATCTTATGGCTACAAATTCTAATTCGTAGAGTTCATGAATTGCTGAAATATGCTTAGCTTCTACAATCATTTATCTCACTCCTAAATACTCCAAACCGTATCCAGTAGCTCGTCCACTGCTTGAATTCTGGTCACAGAGGGTGTTTGTATTAAATTCCCTCTGACCATAACCATAGCTACATCAGACAAAGCTTTTATGTTCTCCAATGGGTTTTGCTCCATCATGATTAAATCCGCATATTTGCCAACATCTATAGAACCTGTCAGGTGATCGATTCCCAAAATCTCTGCATTTGATTTGGTTACTAGTTCAATAACCTGACTTGCGTTCAGCTTTGTTTGTCGCATGAAATGATCAAGCTCACGCCAAAGATCATAGTGGGTTACATAGGACATAGCGGCATCCGTGCCCACACCAATTTTGATATCATGTTCTATAGCCTGCTGTAGCCCTTTTAACATTGAGTCATACACAAGCCGAGCATTTTCCTTAACGGTTGTATTCAACTTTGTCAGGCTCGGATCTAATTTCGCACTGGGATAAGCTGCTTGTAAAGTAGGGATCACAGCGGTGTAGCCCTTTAAGGCTCTGGGATTATTTTTGTACAGCCTGATCATTTCCTCATCCATCTCCGCGCCGTGTTCAATAGTATCTACCCCACCCTTTAACGCAACTCTTACACCTTCGGTACTTTCTGCATGTGCCGCCAAACGCATCCCAATTTTATGAGCTTCCTCGCAAATCGCAGCCACCTCTTCTTCCGTCATTTGCAAGCGGCCTGCTTCTCCGACCCTTTTGGCATCGGTAACCCCGCCAGTTACACATATTTTGATTAGGTCCACTCCGTTTTTTACATTGATTCTTACATTTCTTCTCCCTTCCCATGGTGAATCACCGACCAAAGCCAAATATGGTGCACCGTGGCCATCCGTTACGCTCAGGAAATACCCAGATACCAAAAGATTAGGTCCAATAAATTGATTTGCCTTAATCTCATCCCTCAAAAGAACATCAGTATAAAAAAATTCACCTACGCTACGCATCGTTGTTACTCCGGAATGTAGTGCGGTTAGGGCATTTTTTTTCATCCATTTCTTCAACACGTTTCTGCCCAGTCTCGTATCCAAAATATGATGAAACGCAAAATTCAGCAGCCCTTCACTGGCAGATAGCGTAAATGGCTTCCCATCGGCAAAAAGATGAACATGCGCGTTGATGAGACCGGGCATCACATATTTCCCCGAACAATCGATCGTTTGGTAATGGGTCGGGACAGTTACAGCGCTTGCTTTCCCGATCTCTTGAATCAATCCGTTTTCCTGAATCAAAATAGTCATATGGGTATCTGTGCCTTTTATTGCATCTCCATATATAACATTGCAGTCCTTAAACGCATAACCTATCTTCATCGTAGCTTCCCCCGTTTCATGATTACACCTTTCAATAGTGAATTAAATATTCATTATTGAATTAAAAAAATAGGGACCCTCGTAGATGCTTAATGTGCATATCCACTTAGTTGTCCCTCATTGCAGCGTTGTGAGCCAGTTTCATCCCACACCTAAATTCGGCGCATTTACGTTATTCGTTTAAGCTTTTTAGTCCAGCCAGCCAGTATAAGCTTAATGCCTCAAAAATCCGTTTCCGGCTATCGGCGCTCATCTCGTGCTTTAATAAATCCAGAATCATATTGATGACATTGTTCGCGATGATCTTCAGCAGAATCATATTTTCTTCGGTTCCGATTTCGTATCTTTTATAATGATCCTTAATATAGGGCCTTTTAGTTTCGATCATCAGATCGATCAGCTCGTTTTTGGCATTGCTATATACGGTCCCTTTATTCTTTTCAAAAATAATAACAATCTGCCTGCTGTACTGGGTTAATATAGTTATTTGCTCTTGAACGATAGTTGATTTTTTCTCATTATTAACATCATCAAAAAAAGTCTGGTTATCGATGCGAATATTTTCCACTAACACATTCTTCAAATAGTCCACTAAAGACGGCGGAACAACCGAATAGAACAACTCTTTTTTATTTTTAAAATAAGTATAAATATTTCCAACAGAAATTTGAATTTCATCGGCAATATCATTCATTTTGGCATCAGAGAAGCCTTTTTGGAAAAATACCTTTAAAGCGGCGGATTCAATTTCCTGTTTCACTTCATCTTTTTTAGACTGCATATTGCCCCTCACTTTTAATAATGAACTGATAATTCACTATTAAAAATAATTCAAAAGCTTGAATTTGTCAAACCACATTCGTGAATCAGCCATTACAATATCTCGATATAGCCTTCTGTTCCATGCACACGAATTCGTTGCCCGTCTTTTATCAATTTGGTAGCATTCTCCACGCCGACAACTGCTGGCAAGCCATATTCACGCGCAATAACTGCCCCATGGGTCATGAGTCCACCAACTTCAGTAACTAGGCCTTTTACAGATACAAACAATGGAGTCCAGCTAGGGTCAGTAAATAAGGTAACTAATATATCTCCGTTTTCCAGATCAGCATCCTCCATGTTTAAGATGACACGCGCACGTCCCTCTATAACACCGGAAGAAACCGCTAAACCTACAATAGCTTCAGTTGGGAGGTTTTCTCGTTTATACTTCCCCGCAATGATTTCACCATCAGACGTAATAACACGTGGTGGAGTTAGTTTTTCAAATAATTTGTACTCTTCTTTGCGTTTGCTAATGATCTGGTAATCCAATTTATTTGTGCTTACAACTTCGCATAGTTCTTCAAAAGTGAGGTAGTATATATCTCCTTTTTCAGGAATAACTCCCGCTTGTACTAGTTGTTCTGCTTCTTTCAGTAAAGCTTGTTTATAAACGAAGTAGCGATTAACCATGCCGTATTTTGGGTATTCTCTAAACCCGCTGAAATTGCGGATGAGATCAATCATTCGTTTTGTTTCATTCGCTTTTTGTTCACCATCGGGTAATTGCTTCAATCGATCTAATAGCTCTTGTTCTTTTTTCAAAGCTTCCTGTCGACCTTGCTCAAATTTCCGATGGCCAGCATTAGGTTTAAAGTTTTTGATATTACTGAGAATCATGGGGACAAGTGTAGTTGGCTTTTCGCTCCAACGAGTTCTTGTAAGATCGATTTCTCCGGTACATCGCATTCCGTATTTACTGAGATAGTCATAGAAAGCGTCTTGGGTTTCCTGCCCACCCTCAAAGCTAACCAGTTCATTTAAGAAATTTTCATCTTTAACCTGCTGTAAGTAATCAATGACTTCCGGATAAGGCCGAATCACATCAGCGAGATTGAGTAGCGCCAGACCCATTTCTGAAGTTATATTGCCTTGTACAGATTGAGAAAGCGTATCCGCTGCGTTTTTTTCACCCAACCACTCATTTATTTTTTCATTGATCCACGCTGAAGCATCCATAGCCGCCATAATCACACGCATACTTTGTGGGTTGAATAGAATCTTCTTTAATTGCTGCATATCTTCCAGAATAAAATCAAACAACTCCGCCCCTGATTTGGTTTGAATGATTTGTTGCAACTCTTCTATCGAGGCTTGGTTGCTCTTAATGAGGTCAAAAACGATTGTCGGATCATTTTCGAGTTGTACTTGAGAATCACTAGGTGGCAGGCTTGTATTGCTTTTACTCGGAGTAGAAGCTTTTTCATTATCTGCCGAGAATTTTATAAAATCTTCTCGCTCTACGATGGTTATGAGTGCGTCTTTTATGAGGGGATCAGATTTACCTAAGGCTTCTATGATCATTTCTCTGCTGCCAGATGAAGCAAGACTTGGTGTGACATCAACAAACAATCTTCCGCCAGCTGTACGCATAGGTGCAGGAGTCGTTAACAGGTAAAAAGCCAATCCCAGCGGTTTCATGGGATCTGTCATCATTTGTTGATGACCAACAGATACATAAACGTGGTTTTCTTGATCATTCGCTTCTGGGATGGGGAATAAAGTCGTGATTGGCCGACTCTGGACGATATAAAATGTATCCTCGGCCAAACACCATTCGATATCTTGTGGGCAACCAAAATAAGCTTCAATCTGTCTGCCTATCCTTGCTAATTGTAAAATTTGTTGTTCAGTAAGTGTTTGAGTCTCTTGCTGATCGAGTTCGATCTGCCGGGTCTCTGTTCCGCCTTCTTTTAGTCCGTAAATAGCCAATTTTTTGGTCGCTATTCTCTTATCGACAATTTTCTCTTGCTGTACTTTATAACTATCGGCAGATACCAAGCCAGAGACCAGAGCTTCGCCAAGTCCAAAACTGGCATCGATGGATAGCAGTTTCCGGTTAGAAGTAATCGGATCAGCGGTAAATAAAATCCCTGAAGCCTGTGGAAAAACCATCCTTTGAACGATAACGGATAAATAAACTTGACTGTGGTCAAATCCATTTTGCATACGGTAGATTACGGCACGATCCGTAAATAGAGAAGCCCAACATTTGCTGATATGCTGAAGGATTGCTTCTATGCCGATGATGTTTAAATAGGTATCTTGTTGACCTGCAAAAGAGGCATGTGGTAAATCTTCTGCGGTCGCACTAGAACGCACTGCATAAGCATGTTCATCACCCAGCTGGGTGAGATAGAGAGAAACTGCCTTCACAACATCGGAAGGAATTTCTGTTTCCATAATGATTTGCCGAATCTTCCTACTGATTTCACCGATTTGATCTCGATCTTCTACTTTTAGCATAGTTAGTTGATCCAACAAAGCATGATACGTTTGGTTCTGTTCGAGGGCTTGGTGATATCCTACTGTTGTAATACAGAATCCTTCTGGTACTTGTATTCCTTCTATTTGTGATAGTTTCCCTAAATTTAACCCTTTTCCGCCAACGAGCAAAAGCTGTGTATTGTCCACTTCCTGAAAACCGAGAACTAAAGAACGCATTTATTATCGCTCCTAACTATTAAATTGAGAAAAAAATTGACAAGAATTTAATGGCATGATAAACTAAATATATAAGATGCAATTATTATGCCTAACTATATAATTTCAGTCGTGAGTTGATTATATCATCGTGTCTTTTCATATGCAATATATAAGAATCTGATGAGATAAATCAGGTTCTTTTTTTGATTTCAGCTATCATTAATGTTAAAACAAATAAACCGTAGCCCCTCAAGTGGCCTACGGTTTATTTGTTTTAATATTAGAATGACGTAATAAGGTATATTATAATCCCTTCACTTCAAACTCATAGATTCGCGCTGCCGTATCGGCTCCCTGCGTAGGTTTGAGAATCAATAATTTTACATAGCGGGCTTTTACTAACGCAATTGAATCAGTCGACTCGGCAGCCGAGTTTCCTTGGACGTTGACGACATCCGTCCAGTTCGTTCCGTCGCTGCTGACCTGAATCGTATAATCACTGGTATTAAAACCGGACCACTCTCCTCCGCTCTCAGCATGCTTGATGACAAAAGCGCTGAGTTGATGTTCGGCGCCGAGGTCGACCTGAAGCCAATGGGGCAGATTGCCAATTGCGCACCATTTACTGTTATCCGTCACTTTACCATCTACGGCGTTAGGTGCCCCTTCCTTTTCCCCGCAGGCATGATCGGCTGTTGCAGTTTTACCAAGTGCCAGATTTTTCACTGCTCCAGCTTCCTTACTCACTGTGATAAGCGCTTTTTGCGTAATTGTGTCTTGGCCCGAGCTGTTAGTTGCAGTCAGCGTCACACTATAAACGCCTTCCTGAGCGAACGTCACAACTGGGTTCTTTGATGTGCTGACCGCGGGGCTTCCGCTTTCGAAGGTCCATGACCATCCTTCTGTCACTTCAGTCGACAGGTCGGTGAAGTTTACGCTCTCGCCTGGAGCGACTAGGGTTCGATCAGTTTTGAACTCCGCAGTCGGCTTTGGATAATCCGGCCAGCTGATCTTCACGCTAGAGGATTGACCTTGCTCGTATCTTCCATTGACGGCAACAACCTTCAATACTGTGATAGTTTCTTTGTCTATTCTTCGCATCTCAGGAACGTAAAACACATGATTTGGTGTTGCACCTATGAACATCTCACTGCCATCTGGAAGCACTCGATAGATTTCGTATTGCTTGACCTGTTGGTCAAGCTGTTTCCACTGTAATCTGGCATCTCCATAAATACCATTGCGAAAATCAGTTTGAGTGACCTTAAGATCGCGAACCGCGGGTAGTGGTTTGATCGGGTCATTAGCATTTTGAATGGAGAGCTGGCCAATTTGAATGTTGTAATTATTAATCGCATTCTTAGAATCAAAATACAGTGACAACGCTACGATCCGTTTCCCTTTGTATGGGGTCAAATTCAATGTTTCAGTTGTCCAGTCTGGCGATGTCTTATCCTTCACATTAAGGAAGATATTTTGATCGGGCTGATCTGCGAATGAAAGACCAACCTTCAGGCTTGGCTTATTTTGTGTTTTGTACGTAATAGACAGCTTTGTGCTTGCTTCGATCTTAAGGTTGGTCTTGTAGAGCTTCAGATGTGTCGCATTGTTAGGGTTCAGTACGCCTGATACCATCAACGAACTGCCGCCGTAATAGGCATCGGACCAATCGAGCACTGGTGAAAGCGGGGTACCTTTGCTGTCTGCAATCCAACGCCAGGAGGGAAGAATATCCTGCAGACTCCGGTTGTTCCAGCTTTTATCCCGCACCTGCTTCCCTCTTACAAAATATTTCTGTCCGCTTCCCGTGTTGAAGTTGGTGGTGAAAGGCAGCTCATTGATTGGTGATGATTCGATCACATCGTTAGCGATACCTTTCCAGGCTTGATCGCTCGAGGTGTTACTCGGATTCCCGTTTGGACCCACCCAAAATTTGTTCTCGCGTACGAAGAAATCTTCCATACTCTCTGCGCTGTTAAAAGCCCAATCGGGGCGGTAAATACCAAGGGAAGTAACGGCAGGATCTTTATCCGGAAACAACAGATTCCAGTTCACCTTTGTATCGTAACCCTTGGCTTCGACATCGATGCCTGCATACAAGTCATAAGGACTTCTGCCCAAGCTTCTAGCCTTCTCTGCCGAGCTTTTAAGATCCTTCCACCAAAAGTTCAGGAACATATTGTCTGTTATTTGCTTTTTATTGTCTTGCAGGAACATCGCATTCTTGTCGTTAAGTGCATTTTGCCAACTAATCCTGCCCTCATTGGTCATGGAATCATACCATACGATGTGCATAGAATTTGACTTGTGCGATTCCAGATAACTTAGGAAAGCTTTCATTTGCTGTGCGTCAGCCGGCGTTCCGCCCTCAGTCTCCTGGTTAATAAACCAGCCGTCAAATCCGTAATGGCTCGCAACCTGGATCAACTTGTCAGCAGCAGGAAAGGATCCGTCACTATTCTGCTGAAGCATCTGCTTGACCCATTCATACTTCCCGCCATATACGGTTGGTGGGAAGAACACCGTTCCGATGATCGGCACGCCATTTTTATGAGCCGCGTCGATCGTATCAGCGCTTGGAGGTACGATGATCCCTTCGCCCGCGGAACCACCCCAATAGACCAGCTTGTCAACATATTGCCAATAGGTAAATGTGTTAGCTTCGAATTTGCTTGAACCCTGCGATGGAACTCCGCTTGTTCCCGGGTTCAGTGCTGATAAAGCCATGACTTTTGGCGCTTTGGTTGCATGAGCGTTGACTCCATCTGCTACAAAACGGTCCTGCAGCGGGACTGTGCTCCGGTTAAATGCCGCATCCGGGTCGGATGCCGGACTCCACTGAAGCAATTGCTCCGGAAACCAATAGGATGAATAAGGCTGTTTCGCGAACGCAGTTGTGGATAAGGCTGCGCACATCACAAGTAAGAATATAAAACCTGCCCCAATCTTTTTCATGCCATACTCCTCCAATCGATTGATTAAATGATTGCGCTTTCATTTTATCAAGTTGGACAAAGCTATAGATAGTGGATTAATGGCAAGTTCAGGTGCATTTATTACAGGTTGTCAGCCTAGGCTATAATCCCAGTGGAGAATTTGCTCCTAGAAATTTGATATTTATATACAAAAAGCCGCAATTATGCGGCTATTAAATGTATAGGATAAGGTAAAGTGTTCAGTTATTACACTTTTAGGTTTAAAAGAAAATGCCGTGTGTCCTGATAAGCCTCTGTCCAGCCCATCTTAGCATAGAATCGAAGTCCATCGAGTCCCTTAAAATAATAGGCACCGATTAGCCGCTCCTCAAAATTCGGGGTTACTATTATAGCTTTCTTTTGATAATTTTGATACGTGTTAATGACATCACACCAAGGCATATGCTTGTCGAGAACCGCAAGGTCTATGAGAGAATCGCCATACATGTAATTACCATCAATAATGCCGGTTATCCGTGTTCCGTTGGACAACATATTCCACTGTTGAAAATCTCCGTGTATAAAGCTTCTATTAGATTCATTATAGGGTACGTAGGTCATCAAACGACTATAGATTTCTTCGTATACGTCTCTTTCCAAGCAAGACGTGCGGAAGAGTTCATGCCAATTTTCCCAGAATGTCCCCGTCTGATCTTCCGCATTTACGGCAATGACGAAGTCTTTCCAAGATGAATAGGAACCATTGCCGTCAGGTCCGATCCAACCATAACCGTTAGTTCCCCCAATATCCGTTTCGGCCATTCTTGTTAAAATGCCGATAATTTCCGGCATCAGACGGGTTTGTTCCTCTGCTGTACAATCGGATAGATTGCGACCTTCCATTCGCTCCATGATCAAATAGGTTAACTGATTAGTCCTCCCTAACCCCAAACATTTTGGGAAAGGGATACCTTGGTCGAGTAGCAAATTAGATACAAATTGTTCGGTCTCATATGCTCGTTCCAAATCGCTGAATTTCACAACATAGTCTTTTCCTTCTAAAATAAAAGAAAACACGTTGCTTATATTGCCGCCAGACAACGGTGTAATCTCAGCCGCTCCCTGTCCAAGATGATTCCACAGTACTTTTTCAATTTCACTCATGGTCAATTCCGGTTTTTCGTAAGCCATATTTACTCCAACTCCTGCTTATTTGAGTCTACATATGAATTTATCCGCAGCATATCAAAAACACCCCATATGTATTTTATCCGCAGCATATCAAAAACACCCTCATCCTAAATATCTCGTTTCTCATACTCAAAGGGTTCATCACATGAGTAAATTTCATGGAAAAATCCTACATATGGGATATCGTCTTCTAGACATTTTATACGATATGACAGCTCTTCATCGCATTCCGGGTCTTCACCATTGTTCCGCATTACCTCGAATGCATCAACGATGTTTTCCATGAGGGTTACTTGGATAAACAATGGCAATGTGTCTAACATCGAATCTTCGATCCTGGTCTCGGATCTGTAGCCATCAAGGACTGTTTTAAAATAATCATCCATAAACTGTTTGCGTTTATCAGTGTCTTGTTCAAATTGTATCCAGCCCACTCCAAGTGTCCAGAGATTTGCCAGGTCATACATATACCAACAAAAGCAGGAGTTATCGAAATCAAAAACAGTTATTTGCCCTGTATCAAAATCGATCATATAATTCCCATCGCAGTAATCAAAATGAACCATCCCAAAAGACTCGTGATTCCTGTCCATCCCTTCTAAGGTTGTTAAGAGATCTACCAGTTTCTCTTTCAACAGAGATAACGAGTCAGGTATTAGCTTATCTATATAATCGGCATTGTATTTATCAAAAAAATAATACCGGGAATGGACAGGTGTATAACCCTTCGATAATTGATGCATTTTTCCAAGAACTTTGCCACAGTTATAATAGTATTCCGTAATAGGAACGCCTTCCCGATACTGATAATTATTTTCCGCGAGCATACCCCCCTTGGCCTTTTCAAACAAGCAGACAAAAAAGGTATGATTATTAAGAGTTATCGTTTCCAGCAGATTCCCCTTCTGGGAGTTGACCACATTCGAAACACTGCCTCCATGCTCGTACAAATACCTGATATATTCCACTTCACCCAAAATATCTTCTCGGCTTCTGTCACTTAAGAAGGCAATTCTGATTATTTTTGCTTCAGAATCAGCTTTATCACAGTTATATGCGACATTCCGTCCTCCTTCATGTGCATTGATAAGCCTGATTTCATAACCTTCCAATCCGTACAATTCATTCACTAATGGAAGTAAGTGTGTATCAGCGATTTTAATAACCTCGTTATAATTCAGAATATCTCTCCTCTCAACTTCTTCAATATATGGATAGTTTACCAGCTCCAGCTGATAAACTGGATGGAGAAAACAACTATAACTGAACTATCCTGCTTCATTAGGTCATCGTTCCTAGGTACACACGAATTAAAATATCTTGGTCATGGTTACCGAATCCAGCCCCATAAAGTGTCAAACCACCAACATTAACAGCCTTCTCGTCAACTGCGAACCGAAGCGTCCAGAATTGTTCCCGTAGCAAAATATCTGCGACAGTAATGTCCGACATCCTTTCTTCATCAATAAATGTGCCCGAAGTGTCAATGCGGAGCGTCTTCAATAACCCGTATTGATTTACATTCCGATGCCACCAATCCGGAGTATATATGCCTCGTGCCGCTCTTCCAAAGTCTGCCGGACTGGTCCAAGTTCCAAGCTTCACACCGTTAAAAAAGAACTCAATATCCGAAGGCCAATGATCTTTCAAGCCTGGCGCTTCAGAAGCAATTTCCATTGAAATCTCGATGGCCTCGGGCATTTGACCGGGAAGTAAGTAGTTAGGCGTTTTGTACTCTACGTAACCTCTCCCAAACCACAAAATGCCGGCGTTGACCCGCTCGGGATCGAGAAAATAGCGGGGATCGTCCCAAACCCCAATCTCTTTCTCTTGTGTCCCAAGACCACATGTAGGATGGACATCAAACGAGGTATAATGACCGACTGAAATGCTCTGCTCTCTGATCCTCGGAGTTTGAGTGGCAGTGGGGAGTTCGATTTCAACTCTTTTTTGTTTAAGGAAGCACATTTTGTGTGTTCCTCCGTTTAGGCGTATCCTGTGACTTCCTGTAAGTCCAGCTTGTTCGAGCTTTCGGATATGCATAGTAACTATGGAAGGGCTAAGCTCTAACTTAGCCGCGATCTCCTTCACATTCATTTCATTATCTGCAATGAGGCTCATAATCCTCCATCTGACTTCGCTTGCCAGCGCTTCATACAACGACATGAATTTTGCTTCGCCGTTTGCTTTGATCATCATCATAATCACCTGACCTGTGCTTATTGAAATTACATATATATTAATTTAATAAATATAACGTATATCTTCAACCCCGATTCATTGAAAACCTATAAGCAATAGTGTTTAATTTTCTTAGTAGTTAAATATATTGAATTCTTATTTATATGAATTTATTAATGAGGTGGAGAAATGAAATACAATAACCCGGTCATCAAAGGGTTTTATCCTGATCCCAGCGCATGTAAAGTTGAAGACACTTATTATTTGGTCTGCAGTTCCTTTCAGTATTTTCCCGGTGTTCCGATTTTTGAAAGCAAAGATTTAATTAATTGGACCCAAATCGGTCATTGCTTAACCCGAAAGAACCAGATTCAACTGGATACTGTGGACAGCTCCGGTGGTGTATTCGCCCCCACCCTGCGGTACAATAATGGACGATTCTACATGACGACCACTAATGACACTCTGCGCCAGAACTTCTATGTCTGGACTGACAATATTTACGGCGAATGGTCTGATCCGATTAATGTAGATCAAGGCGGTATTGATCCGGATTTGTATTTTGAAGACGGCAAAACGTATTTCATGAGTAATGGGACAGACGATTACGGAGTTAATGGTATAGTCCAATGTGAAATTGAAATTGAAACTGGGCAGAAGCTGTCGCCAAGCCGTTCAATCTGGCAAGGATCCGGTGGGCGTTATTTGGAGAGTCCTCATTTATACAAAATTAATGGACAATACTATCTGCTAGCTGCTGAGGGTGGAACCGAATATGGGCATATGGTTACTTATGCAAGGGGCAATTCTCCTACTGGCCCATTCGAAGCCTACCCGCATAACCCCGTATTGACTAATCGAAATTTAGGCGGTTACGAGCTTCAGGGAGTTGGACATGGAGATTTGGTACAAGACCATGAGGGGGATTGGTGGCTGTTACATCTTGGATTCCGGCAGACTGGCCAGTATCTTACCTATCACCATTTGGGGCGCGAGGTTTTTCTAACTCCGATTACCTTTGGCGAGGATGGATGGTTTACAGCAGGTCATGAAGGTACCACACTTATAAGTTTCGAGACTGATCGTATTGCGGACACAGTCATTCAGCAGGAGAAAAGAGTCTTTACGTTCGAGAACACAGATTGGAATTTAGACTGGTGTTACCTGCGTCACCCGGTTACAGAAAATTATCGGTTAGAAGCTGATAAAATAAAGCTTAAAGGAACTGCAGTTACGTTAGATATCCCGGCTACTCCGACATTTATTGGTATTCGTCAAAAAGATTTTAACGCAATTATTTCGTGCCAAGTCAGCCTTACGAATGGTGAAGCCGGAATTACACTTTACATGGACGAAAATCACCATTATGATTTGGCCTTGCGTAAACATCCAGAGGGTTATGAGATTATCGAACGGCTGAATATCGGAGATATCAAATCCATTGAAAAAACAAAAAATATAGGTCAGTGCAACCATGCTTCATTAGTTGTCAAAAGCAGTCCAACGCATTATCAATTTTATATCCAGGTAGACGGTATTGAGATCTTACTCGGAGCTGCGCAAACCAAATATCTATCCTCTGAAATAGCCGGAGGATTCACAGGTGTGCTTATTGGTTTGTACGCCACTGGAGAAGATCAAGATTATAATGCGATATTCACAAGCTTTAGCTGCCTTTATTCTTAAACCTTCAAATTAAAATGAACTGTTCAAGGCTAAGGGTCTTATAAATAAAAGAGGGGTTAACCCCTTAATTATGGTTAACCCCTCTTTTATCAAAACCAACAAGATCCTAAGAAAAATTAGATATCCAGCTTCCTTGTACTTAACGCTTTTACCATTACAGGATCTCTATGTGAAAAGAACAAGCTCTCTTTTGTGTCTAACAGCGCAATTTGTTCTATATCCTCTGAGTTTAATTCAAAGTCAAAGATATTAAAGTTTTCAATTATTCTTTCTTTCCGGACAGACTTTGGAATCACAACAACTCCTCTTTGCGTCAACCAGCGTAAAACCACTTGGGCAACAGATTTATTATATTTTTGGGCTATTGATACTAAAACTTCGTTCTGAAACATGTTGTTTTTACCTTCAGCAAATGGACCCCATGATTCAATCTGAACATTGTTTTCTTTCATGAATGCAGCACTTTCAATTTGTTGGCAGAATGGATGTGTCTCAACTTGATTAACTGCAGGAGTTACTTCATTATGAATAATCAAATCAATCAGACGATCGTTCTGGAAGTTACTTACGCCAATCGCTCTGATTTTTCCTTCACGGTACAATTCCTCCAGCGCCCGCCAAGAACCATGCACATCGCCAAATGGCTGATGAATTAAATACAAATCCAAATAATCAAGTTGCAATCTTGAAAGGGATTTTTCAAATGCTTCCTTTGTACGTTCGTATCCTGTATCTTGAACCCATAATTTCGTAGTAATAAATAGATCCTCTCTTGGTACTCCACTCCGTTTGAGGGCTCTTCCCACCGCTTCTTCGTTTAGGTATGAGGCTGCGGTATCTATCAGTCGATAACCTGACATGATCGCATCGTAAACAGCTTGTTCACATTCAGCTTCATCATGAATTTGAAAAACCCCAAAACCAAGTATCGGCATTTCAACACCATTGTTCAAAATAACTTTTTGCATAAAAAATCCTCCTATTAGTTGATGATATAGCTCTATTTAAAAGTGTGAACTATCAATATCCAGTTTTGACAAAGCTTCATTTAGACTATCTACATCTTCCTTTGTTAATTTGAGATCAGCTCCATATAGGTTTTCTTCTAATCTGTTTAATTTTGTAGTGCCTGGAATTGGAATGATATATGGTTTTTGAGCTAATTCCCACGCGAGTACGACTTGAGCTGGTGTTGCATTTTTGCTTTTTGCAACTTGAGTAATTAAATCTAATAACACTTGATTATGATCAATCACATCAGGTTTGAATCTTCCCATGAAACTTCGATAGTCACCTTCATCATATTTGGTTTCCTTGGTATATTTACCACTTAAGAAACCATTTCCTAATGGACTGTAAGCGATAAAAGCAATTCCTAACTCTTCACAAAGCTCAAACAACTCTTTTTCCGGTTCACGCCACATCATGGAGTACTGATTTTGGGTTGCAGTAATCGAACATACAGCATGTGCACGTTTCATATAATCAATCGGTGCATTAGAGACTCCCCATGTTTTAATCTTCCCTTCAGCTATTAAATCTTTCATTGTTTCTGCGACAGCTTCAGGTTCGACATTCGGATCCACTCGGTGCTGATAATATAAATCAATGCAATTGACCTCCAACCTTTTTAATGAGCCTTCTATTTGTTCACGAATAGAATCTGGTGTGCTATTCAAAATAAGTTGAGGTTGACCGTCTACAGCTTCTTGTCCTAAAATTCCAAATTTAGTTGCAATCACAACTTGATCTCTTAGTGGTGCAAGGGCTTCGCCTACTAATTCCTCATTGGAATCTCCATAAAAAGCAGCAGTATCAAAGAAATTACATCCTAGTTCAACTGCTCTGCGAATTAATTTAACCATTTCATTACGATCGGCTGGCTTTCCATAGGCATGATCCATTCCCATACAGCCAAGCCCTATTGCCGAAACTTCCAAGCCACTATTTCCTAATTTACGCATTTGCATCTGTGATCTTCCTTTCGCATGAAGTTCAGTCAAAGTTCAACGTTCAAGTAAGCTGCATTATTGTTCAGCACGTTAATCCAGCTAAATTAGTTTGGGTACTATTTTAGTATGCAACAATTTTTCACAAAACAGATATCATAATAGTATTAAATCATTGCCTATTCCTCTCATTTCATTGAATCCTCCCTATGTATGAGTCACTTTATATCGACTACAAGGATTTCAAACCAAATCTTAAGATTAGATAAATATTGATTCTGCTCCCTTTAAAACAAATTCCCCACAGGTAATAATGGATACAAACCTACTATTGGAGTGAACAGTAATGATTAACATACTCGTAGTTGAAGATGATAAGCATGTAAGAAGACTTCTTGAAGCTGTTCTGAAACGCGAAGGATATGATGTTGTAACTGCTGAAGACGGAGTTAAAGCTTTGGAGGTCCTTGATTCACAGCATATTGATCTAATCATTCTGGATATCATGATGCCTAATATGGATGGTTATGAATTCGCCAAGGAAGTAAGAGATGCCGATAGCTTGGTCCCCATTCTTATGGCTACAGCAAAACAGCTGCCTGAAGATAAGAAAAAGGGGTTCCGGATTGGAACTGATGATTATATGACCAAACCCATTGATACCGAAGAAATGCTGCTCAGAATCCAAGCACTGCTTCGCCGTTCGCAAATCGCAAGTGCCCGTAAATTAGTAGTGGGTAAAGTGATCCTTGATTATGACGCATTGACAGTAACCCGGGAGGACGAGAAACAAACGCTTCCGCAAAAAGAATTCTATTTGTTGTATAAGTTGTTGTCCTATCCTGAACGGATTTTCACGCGCATCCAGCTTATGGACGAGATATGGGGCATGGAAAGTGAAAGTACGGATACAACCGTTAATGTGCACATCAATCGCCTGCGGAAACGGTTTGACGCTTATCCAGAGTTTGAACTGGTTTCCGTCAGAGGTCTTGGATACAAGGCGGTGCGAAGCCAGTGAGCAAAATAAGTAACAAGCTCAGCAACAGAATCAGCCTTCCCATCTATTTTTCTCTTATCATATTTTTCATCTTTCTTATTACCGTTGTGATTACAGGACTACTCTTCTTTCTCGCACAGGTTTTTGGTTTGTTGAACGAAGAGCTTGCCCAGGATGGATTCGTACTACCCATAATGGTATTAATCGCTTGTACAATTATCGGTACCACGATATCAGCCATCACAAGCCGGAAAATGGTAAAATCCATCCGGATATTTATAGAGGCCACAGAGCGTCTTGCCAGTGGTGACTTCTCCATGCGGCTCCAGCTCAAAAGCCCGCCAGAGTTTGAAATTCTATCAGAGAACTTTAACCGTATGGCTGAAGAGCTTGGGGGTATCGAAATTCTGCGAACTGATTTTGTAAACAATTTTTCCCATGAATTCAAAACACCGATTGTATCTATTAAAGGGTTTGCTGAAGTCTTAAAGAATGATGATCTTACTAAAGAGGAACGTGATGAATATCTAGATATTGTCATTGAGGAATCGACCAGACTTGCCTCCCTTGCTTCGAATGTACTGGAGCTGACGCAGGTTGAGACGCAAAAGATTCTGACAAACAAAATGCGGTTTAATGTTGGGGAACAAATTCGCCAGTCTGTGCTTTTACTGGCTGCCAAATTTGAGAAGAAGCACCTGAAGCTGAATGTTAATATTCAGGATTATGAACTCTCCGGCAATAAAGAGCTTTTAAATCAGGTTTGGTTAAATTTATTGGATAACGCGATCAAATTCACTCCTGAGCATGGTGAAATTGAAGTTAAGATGAAGAAAAACGAAGATAACCTGGTGATTCTAGTTCATGACTGCGGAAGCGGTATTCATCCTGAGGCTCTTCCTAAGATATTCGATAAATTTTATCAGCAGGATACTTCCCACTCGACTGCAGGCAATGGACTTGGATTAGCAATTGTTAAAAAAATCATTCATCTACACCATGGAACCATTTCTTGCGAAAGCATTCCATTACAAGGAACCACATTTACAGTTACGATTCCGATTGGAATGTAGTGCGAGCCCTGGAGAACCTCATCGTTCTTTCAGGGTTTTTTTATTTTTCAGAAAAGTTAACTTTCAGTTTATCTTCTTTCGTTATCATTTAAGCAACGCCACATAAAGGAGTCAGATGTATGGTAACTATACTTAAGTACTTAAAACCGAAGGAATGGGCCCTAATCGGTATCAGCATCCTATTCATTGTCACACAGGTATGGCTGGATCTGGAATTGCCCGGTTATATGAGCGAGATTACTCGTCTTGTACAGATACCAGGGAGTGAAATGAGCGAAATCATTGCAGCCGGAGGCTGGATGTTGCTCTGTGCCCTCGGCAGCTTAGCCACATCAATTATAGTGGCAGGGATCGCCGCTAAAATTGCCGCCAACTTCTCTTCAAGATTACGCTCCAAATTGTTTGATAAGGTACAGTCTTTCTCTATGGAAGAAATCAACAACTTCTCTACAGCTAGTTTAATTACCCGTTCAACAAATGACATTACACAAGTGCAAATGCTGATTGTCATCGGTCTGCAACTGCTGGTGAAGGCTCCCATCCTTGCCGTTTGGGCAATGCTCAAAATTACAGGCAAGAGTTGGCAGTGGTCGCTTGCTACCGGTGTCGCCATTGGGGTATTGATTCTTATTGTCGGCATAGTGATCGTGCTAGTGCTTCCGAAATTCCAAAAATTGCAGCAACTGACTGATAATCTTAATCGTGTTGCAAGAGAGAATCTTACCGGCCTTCGTGTCATTCGTGCGTATAATGCGGAAAGCTACCAGGAAGATAAATTTAGCGTAGCCAACAGCGAGCTTACCCGAACGAATTTATTCGCCAATAATGTACTGTCCATGATGATGCCAAGTATTTCTCTGATTATGAGCGGTTTAAGTCTCGCAATATATTGGATTGGTGCTATTTTGATTCAAAATGCCAATGGTACGGCGAAGATGGGCTTATTTTCAGATATGATTGTCTTCTCATCCTATGCGATGCAGGTGGTTATGGCATTCATGATGCTGATCATGATTTTTATCCTGATGCCTCGTGCCCATGTATCCGCTAAAAGAATCAATGAAGTGCTGGATACTAAGCCAAGCTTAGAGAACGGATCCCTTACTTCCTCCAAGGCAAATCGGTTGGGTGAGGTCGAATTCAAAAATGTCAGCTTTAAATATCCGGATGCAGAAGAATACGTTATTGAAGATATCAGCTTTACGGTGAAAAAAGGAGAAACTGTAGCCTTCATCGGTTCAACCGGATGCGGAAAAAGTACCGTCGTGAACCTGATTCCTCGCTTTTATGATGCTACAGCAGGTGAAGTGTTGGTGGATGGTATTAATGTTAACCAATATGAGCAAACTGCACTGCGCAATAAAATGGGATATGTATCTCAGAAAGCGATTTTGTTTGGCGGCACGGTGAGCTCTAATGTTGCTTTTGGCGATAATGGCAGTGATCTGTCCTCTGATGTTGTTGATGCCATTTACACCTCTCAAGCTTCAGATTTTGTTGAAAAGATGGAAGGAAGCTACGAGGCTCATGTCTCTCAAGGCGGTACGAACTTGTCTGGCGGTCAAAAACAACGTCTTTCCATTGCCCGAGCCATTGCCCGTCGTCCTGAAATATTAATCTTCGACGATTCCTTCTCAGCGCTTGATTATAAGACGGATCGCAAATTGCGAAGTGAATTGAAGAAAAAATCCAGCGGTACAACGATACTAATCGTTGCCCAACGGATCGGTACAATCAAAGATGCAGACAAAATCATTGTACTGGAAGCCGGACGAATGGCAGGCATGGGAACACATGATGAATTGATGCAGACCTGTGATGTCTACCAAGAGATTGCTTACTCACAACTTTCAAAGGAGGAGCTAGCTTAATGAACAAAAGCAAAGAGCAACTCAACACGTGGAGCAAACTTCTCCACTATTGCAGAAAATATATCCCTGTAGTTCTTATAGCTATTATTAGTGCTGCAATCGGTACGGTTCTGACTCTGCTTGGACCGGATAAGCTTTCGGAGATGACAGACTTGATCACGGCCGGCCTCGTCACCGGAATTGATATGGAAGCAGTAACTTCTATCGGCCTTTTCCTTGTATTTATCTATATCCTTAGCGCTGTGTTATCTTTGGTACAAGGATTAATTATGTCCGCAGTTACGCAAAAGGTCTCCAAAAACTTAAGAGCCGATCTCTCACGCAAAATGAACAAACTTCCGATCTCTTATTATAATAATTCTACAACCGGTGACATCCTGTCCCGGGTTACCAACGATGTGGATACGATCGGGCAAGCTTTAAACCAAAGCGTCGGCACACTGGTAACTGCCCTTGCCCTCTTTACGGGATCCATCATCATGATGTTCAAAACAAATGTGATCATGACTATTACGGCGGTTGTTGCAACTATCATTGGCTTTGGCCTCATAGCGGCAATTATGAAAAAATCCCAAAAGTATTTTCAAAGTCAGCAAGAATACTTAGGGAAAATCAATGGCCATGTGGAGGAAGTATATACAGGACATACTGTAGTGAAAGCCTACAATGGTGAATCGCAAATGCGCAATACATTTGAATCCCTGAATATGAATCTTAAAGATAGTGCATTTAAAGCGCAGTTCCTCTCCGGTCTTATGATGCCGATTATGATGTTTATAGGCAATCTAGGTTTTGTGGCCGTTTGTGTAGTTGGTGCTGTACTTGCTATGAACGGAACGATATCCTTTGGGGTCATTGTAGCCTTTATACTGTATGTCCGTTACTTTACACAACCGCTCTCTCAGATTGCTCAAGCCGCACAAAGTCTGCAATCGGCTTCCGCGGCAAGCAAACGTGTCTTTGAGTTCCTCGATGCTGACGAAATGGACAATGAAAGTCATAAAGAAAGACATCTTAAAACTGCTGTGGGCAAAGTTGATTTTGAACATGTGCAATTTGCTTATGAAAATTCAGATAAACTTGTGATTAAAGATTTTTCTGCAGAGATTAAGCCTGGGCAAAAAATTGCTATAGTCGGTCCTACCGGCGCAGGTAAAACTACACTGATAAATCTTCTAATACGGTTTAATGAATTAAAGGGCGGAGAAATATATATTGATGATACCCCCATCAGCAGCTTAACAAGAGAAAACATCCATGATCTATTCTGTATGGTCTTGCAGGACACCTGGCTTTTTGAGGGCACTATCAGGGAAAATCTAGTGTACAACAAAACAGGTGTAACCGATAAAGAAGTTGAAGATGCTTGTAAGTCGGTAGGCTTGCATCATTTCATTCAGACCTTAAGTGCCGGTTATAATACCATACTAAATGACAAAGTTAATTTATCCACGGGCCAAAAGCAACAGCTTACGATCGCCCGCGCGATGCTCAAAAATGCCCCAATGCTCATCCTCGATGAAGCTACAAGCTCAGTCGATACAAGAACAGAGCTCTTGATTCAGCAGGCAATGGATAAGCTCATGGAGGGAAGAACCTCTTTTGTTATTGCGCATAGACTCTCAACCATTAAGAACGCCGATGTGATTCTGGTTCTGAAGGAAGGCGATATCCTGGAAAGCGGCAGCCACGAAGAACTACTTGCCAAAAATGGTTTTTATGCGGAGCTTTATAATAGCCAATTCGACCAAGCCTCTTAAAGCCTAGTTGACACTGTGAATTAAATAACGAAAGTCAAAAGGACCTACTCATTGTTCTTATCCAGAACAATGAGTAGGTCCTTTATTTGCTATGAACACATATCATCTACTGGCAAGGAATTCATCAAGCTGTTTTTGCTTTTCAGCAATGACTTTATCTAGGCCAGCCGATTTTTGGGCGGCGATAAATTTCGGCAATTCTTTGTCCAGATCAACCGAGCCGGTCTCAAGCATCTTTTGATATTCTCTTAGAACGTTTGCTAGTGCTCCGACTTCGGATTTGACTGGCTCGCTGTCAAAGGTGAAGCCCAGTGCCGGCGATGATTTAGCGCCTTCGTTGAACTTTTTGAACTGCTCCCACTTGTCTGGAGCTTCCGAACTCCAGACATAGTTCAGGAATTGATTTCCCAGCTCCCAAGCGACGCCCGGTGCGTACTGTCCTGACTTCTCCGTCTGCGTCATAACATTACCATTAAGTGTAAAGTGTGTACCTTCAATACCGAAGTTAAGCAGATTAATAATCTCTTGATCTGTATGAAGCAGGTTAATCAGCATCATGGCGCGTTCCGGATTCTTAGACGTTGATGAGATGGCTAACATGGCGCCGGTAGTCTCCGATGTGGCGACCGTTTTACCTGTTAAAGTAATTTGGGCAAGCTTGCCATCAAGTCCTGTCGCGGATGCGATTTCCTCTGCTTTGCCTGGCTTGAGAGGCTCTACAGTGGAGAATACGTTGCCAGTCTTATAAGCATCAAGGGATGACGTTTGGGAAGTGGCCGCATCTTTGTTAAGATACCCCTTCTGGAAGAAATCACGGGTTACTTTTAATGCATTTAAGTATTGGGGATACTCTTCGGCCGGTTTGACTGTCGCTTCCGTGCCATTCTTATCGATAGCGCCAGGTATCGTCGTATCACCTAAAAAATCCAATTCCACAAAGGAGTGAGAGGCGAACGTGCCACCCGTTGTATACAGCGGATACATGGTTGGCTTCTTCTCTTTAACGATCTTATAAACAGCATCTAAATCTTCGATTTTTTGCACTTTACTCATGTCGATGCCGAGTTCATCGGCAATGTCCTTCCGGTACACAATGCCCCCTGACGATGCCAATTCTTTATTAGTAGGGACTGCATAATTTTTGCCGCCGATTTTGGAGCCATCGAGAAAAGCTGGATCCAAGCTATCCTTAATGCCCTGGCCATACTGATCGAGCAAGGGACCGAGATCTAAGTAAGCACCTTTGGCAACGTTCTTTGCATACCCGTTCCATGAGGCTGTAAATAGAATGTCTACGGGCTCTCGAGAAGCGATGATGAGGTTAGTCTTATCATCCCATGCTCCCCAATCGATTGGTGCGATATCTACCGTCGCGTTTATTTTTTCGGTCAAGATCTTGTTCAGCGCTTCCTCGACGATAGCCTCGTCCGCCTGTGGAGCTCCTTCGTAGACCAGCTTTAGTTTATAGGGCTCCAGCTTCGAGGGCTCATTGGATGTGTTATCGGTGGTTGAGTTCGCTGATGAGCTCGGTGTGGCGCCTTCTTTTCCGGCATTATCCGGTGTAGCGTTGTTCGAGTTGTTTGAATTGCCGCAAGCCGTAGTGGCTAATGCTGAAATAAGCATCAGTGTAAGAAGCAGTGAAACCTTGCTTTTCGTATCCTTCATTTTCAAGTAATCCCCCCATAAAATAGAATGATATGCTAAACCATATACTGGTTTTAGCCGTTTCCGTGCCCACGTAAGTGATCGGCAATCTTAGCCTTTAACGGAGCCTACTGTCAGGCCTCTGATAAAGTATTTCTGGAAGAACGGGTAAGCAAATACAATAGGTCCAACACCTACAACCACCATCGCCATACGCACCGTTTCACTCGGGAAGTTGATCATTCCGCCAGCTCGGGTAATTTCAGCCATCGCGTTCGGGTTACTGGATAAGTACTGGATGTTGACCATCATCTTGTAAAGAAAGTACTGCACGGATATATTGTGGTTGTCTGTAATAAACATTAGGCTTAGGAACCAGTCGTTCCAGTATGTCAGTGTTTGGAACAGTGCAACGGTTGCCAGAACCGGCAGAGATAATGGCAATACAATTCGGATAAATATCCGTAGCTCCCCTGCCCCATCTATTTTTGCTGACTCCAGCACAGCTTCAGGTACGGTCTCCTTAAAGAAAGTGCGCATGATCAGTACCCAGAATGCGGACATGATCAGCGGCATGATCAGTGCCCAAAGTGTATCTTTTAATTCCAGCATCTGTACATATACCAAATACCAAGGGACTAAGCCGCCGGAAATCAGCATCGTTAGAAAAACAAAAAATGTAAAATACTTAGCCTGCGGAAAATTATTCCGTGAAATGGGGTACGCATACAGAGCTATTATGATGACACTTAGTATCGTACCTATCACCGTGACGGTTAGTGAGATTCCATAGGAATGAACGATTTGACTGATATCTTTCATTAGGAATCGATAGGCCGCCAGATTGAAATTTTCGGGCATAAATCGATATCCGTGTGTCATAACGGACTGCTCATCGGAGAACGATACCGAAAGAATCAGCAAAAGCGGTAGGATACAGAGCGCCGAATAGATGACAAAGAAGATGTTGATGAGGGTTGACGCCCATCCCGACAGCTGATTCTTTGGATTGGACCCAGATAAGGATTTACTCATTGTATTGGTCATAAGGGCTCCTCTCTTAGAACAGCGCGTTCTCGCGGTTAAAGCGGCGAACGACCCAATTAGATACAAAAACCAAGATGAAACCAACGACTGATTGGAACAGGCCTGCTGCTGAGGAAAGTCCGATATCCCCAACGGTCAGGAAGGTGCGGTAGACATAGGTATCGATAACGTTTGTCACAGGGAACAATGCCCCCGATTCACGTGGCACTTGGAAGAATAGACCAAAGTCGGCATTGAAGATCCGGCCAACCTGCAGCAAAGTCATAATCGTGAGGACAGGCATGATCAAGGGAATCGTGATTTTCTTGATCTGCTGCCACTTGTTTGCCCCATCAATTGTCGCGGCTTCGTAGTACTCCTCGTCGATACCAATGATTGCTGCCATGTACACAACCGTGTAGTACCCCATGTTTTTCCACGTGTTAATGATCGGCAAAACGATCGGCCACACTTCTTTCGTGAAGTACCAGCGTACGGAATCAAGACCAAGCGCCGGCAGCAACGTGCCGTTGAAGTATCCTCGCTCGTCGCTCATGAACCCATACACTAAGTACGAGATGACGATCATCGACAGGAAGTATGGCAGGAACATGATCGTTTGGTGTAGCTTCGAGAGGAAGCGGTTCTTCATCTCGTTAAGCATCAAGGCGAACCCTAGAGGAAGCGCCATGTTCAATACAATAAACAGCGAATTATAAAGCAATGTGTTGCGAATGATGATGTACGAATCCTTCGAGGCAAACAGATATTCGAAATTCTTCATCCCTGTCCATGGGCTTCCCAGGATTCCGTCCTGGTAATTGATTGTTTTAAAAGCAATAACGATCCCGAACAAAGGGATGTAGTTATTTATTACAAGCAGAACGATTCCCGGCAGCATCATTGCGTAGAACATCCAGTAAGTACGAAGATTCTTCACGATGGAAAAATTACGTACAGTACGTATTGGTTTCCTATTTGTAGGAAGCGGCATAGCTTTCAATAGAGTTGTTGCACTCCTTTCACTGTCTTACACACTCCCCACACCGTTGTTTAGGCGGTAATGGGGAGTTCAGGTTTTCACTATTGAGCCGTAACGTCAATTGTGACGTTACTTATTGAGGTTCTGTTCCCCACTGAAGAGCGCCTGCGATATAGCCAGTTGTATGGCTCCAATCGGTGTAAGTCGAATCGGTCGGATCGAAGGAGTAATCTCCCGTCTGCGTATAGTTCGTCCAATCGGTCTTGTTCATGCGGATCTGAAGCTCAATGCTGGCTCCAGCTGCTAAACTTCCGGCTCCGCTCGTAAAGCCGATTTCCAGATAATGATCAGCTCCTGTCAAAGGAGCCGGCAACTTGACGAAGGCGCCAGTTACGTTGCTACTGCCGACAGTGGACCAATCGCACCAGAAATTCTGGTCCTTCTCCCCATCGATCGTGTAATAATAATGAAGCTTCACGTCGGACAGATTGATGGCCGTGGTACCGGTGTTCTTCAGCTTTATCCGAGGGCTCAACGAATTGCTCGTTGCCGTAACAGGAGAATTGTACTGCTGCACTTTGATAGAACCACTTTCGGCAGTGGGGGTATCGACCACGGAGACCTCAAGATTCGCACTTGCTCCTGCGCTAAAGTTGAACGTCAGCGTCGTTGTTCCCACCGGTTGGGCAGCCAGATATGCCTTCTGAATCGTCACTGTCGTGCCTGATACGGTGTAGTCCGTACCAGCAACTAGGGCAGTCGTGCCATTATTAATGCCGATGAGTGTGTTATCGTTCAGCGTCAAGGTCACCGGAATGTCGGTCTGATTCGCGGTTTGCTTGTCAAAGGCAGCGGTCATCGGACTGATCGCCGAGTTAATAACCGACGAATCGTTCACAGCAACGGATAGCGTAGCAGATGAACCGGCGTTAAACAGGAAAGTGAGGTTCGCCTTGCCGATTGGCTGCTGCGCGAGATAGCTCTTGTGTAGAGTGACCGTGTTGCCCGAAACGGTATAGTCCGTGTCCACAACGAGAGATGTCGTACCGTTCTTAATGTCGGTGAGCGTGTTGCCGTTCAACGTTAGAGTCACCGGAATATCAGCTTGATTTGCTGTTTTCTTATCAAAGGCAGCAGTCGTTGGACTAATGGTCGAGTTACTGCTATTTCCGGTTGCGAATGCGGCAATGAATACCAACCCTGAATTCCAATAAACGGTATGTTCATTTGTAGTCCATTCTTGGAAGTTATCGGTATAGTTTTTGGCTGCAAATCTTGATATCTGGTTTCCTACGGTTATGTCGTTGGAGTATTTATTCGGTCCTCCGACAAGATATCCCTTAGGTACACCAGGTAATCCATCTGTTCTATACATGATGCTGAACGGATATTTCACGCTGTTATCGCCGTAACCTGATACAAAAGATACGCCCACCGGGTTCTGGCCAAGAATCCAGTCTAACTGACTATTGTTAATCTCATTAATGATAGCGCGGTTGCTCTCAAAAGTTCCCAGTAACTTCGTACCGATGATCATTTCCATCGGTGTGTCCGCAACCTGCATGGTGATTCCCCAATAGTAGTTACCATCTTTTATGATGCTTTTCCAAGGGCTATCGTTATATCTGCTCACTTTGTCATTGAACCATTGCTGGAATTTATCCGAATACCAGCTTAAGACTCCGGAGTCCGGATTAGCGGCTTTCAGATAACTGAAGAAGCCTGTATTCCAGGTGTTTGCCCAACCACTGGCGAAATCAAGGGTATCCTCAAAAAATATTCCCATATCGGTGTAATTCGCCAGGAAATAATCATTGTATTCGGCATCGCCGGTCGATCGGTACAGGGAGCCTGCAGCCCACAGACGATTCGAAGCGTCATCCGTCACATCGTAAGGCCATCTGCCCGTGTTAGGCGTCCGAATATTTTCCGGATGTGCTTCCAGGTACCCCCATGCGTCTATTGCCGCATCCAAGCAACTTTGGGCAAAAGCCGGATCAATATTCTGATAAATTAAGTAGGCATGTGCCAATACACCGGCTGCGGTAGCTGTATCGGCGGTCGTTTTGATATCAGTCCGCGAGCTTACCGTATCCTTATCGATAATTTCTCTGTCTACCATATTGTCATCATCCTGAAAGGTCACTCGAGCATAGAAACCGCCAGTTGCAGCATCCTGCATTTTGAGCATCCATTCCAGTTCCCACCTTGCCTCATCCAGGATGTCGGGAATGCCGTTTCCGCTCTCAGGAATATTAAATTGATTGTCTGTAAATTTCTCCGGCATCATTTCATAGGCCCAGAAGAGATCCGACAAGGCTTTGGCTCCTGCGTTAACGTACTTGCCTTTATCACCCGCATCGTACCATCCCTTGGAAACATCTTTTTTGATGGAAGGGTTAGACATTAAAGGCACTGCGGTGTCAGGGGTAAAATCTGTTCTTTGATAATTTTGAGTGTATGGGCTGGTAATATTAATCCCGGTTCTCTGGTAATAGAAGTATCTTGTTACGTCATTTAAAAAGGGTTCATAGATTTCGTTAGCTTCGCCGATAGTGAACTTGGGCGAATTCTGAAGACCCTGCACTGAAACATAATATTTTCCCGGAATCGTTAAATTTGTGAAATCGGCGGTAAAAATACGCTCCCCGCTATCGATAGCATCATAATTTTTGGTGAGTACAAGCGTTCCGGAGTAAGCTGTCGAATTATTTGTGGCGTTAATAATGTTAAACGTAGTACCTGCATCGACCGTGAGCACATCCTCAAAACCGGTTACAAGCGCTTGCTTTACTCCATCTACGGGATACCCTAATTGATTGACCTTGATGGGGGCGTACTCTTTCTCCTTATCGGGAGACGTAACCCTAATGTCATTAAGCCACACTTTTAAAGGTTGAAAACCATTATTCTTGATGGATAATGCATCTATGGAAGATACATCAATTCCTTGGGAGACCTGAATTAGATCCTTTAACGGGATCTTCACATGGGTCCAACTTGTAGTAATGTTGACGTAGTTGTTAATGTTTACTGTAGTGGTAATTTCATTGCCGGCAGCTCTTTCGAATACCCGGTCTTTGAAGCCCAGTAAAAAGGACTCTCCGCCCGCATTTCCTTTGATATTAAACTCAAGGAATCCATTTGGATGATAAGAGGTAAAGTCATATGCTTTCCAGCCGGCAACCGTAATTAAAGCGTTGTACCAGGAAGGACTGGTAGGCGTCTTCGCATTCAACAATAATGAAGGCAATCCATTGTACATTGCTGTAGAATCAATGGGAAGCTTGCTGTTCTCCGTCTCCAATCCAAACCCGCTATCTCCTGCCCAACCGTCGGATATATTACTGAATATTTGGTAATCTAGTAAGTCTCTCCACCCTGCAGGCGCTTCGGGGGTTGCCGCATTAGTCTTGATCGGATTTGAAAAAAAGATAGCCACAAACATAGTTAATGCCAGAAACACGCTTACTTTTTTCCTCATTACCTCTCCTCCTAAAAAGTTTTGTGAGCATAAACTGCTTCGCTCCGCTTCATACAAAAATCAGTTCGAAAGTTTACACTTAGTTAGTGAGAGTTACTCTATGATTAACTTCGTATACCATCACCTCTTTTTTTGAAAACGCTTTCTAATAAAATCATTTTAATTCACGAAGTTAATCCTGTTATATAGAAGAAATAAAGGAACATAGAAGAAAACAAGCCACAATATTATGGCTTGTTTTCCATGTACCAATTATTTACTTCTCTCGTGATTACGTCGCCGCCATTCTTGTAAAATTGGGCTACGAACTCATCAAAGTAGGAGATCGGCTTCTCGCCATAAATGATGCTCAGATAACTCTCCGTTGCGAGTTTCTGCAGGAACACTCCGTGTTTCTCCATCCCGTCCGTTAAAGGTCCGTGGTATCGGTTTGGGATTTCGAGTCCCTGCTCGGCAATCGCCACCCCAGCCGCCGTAAGCTGAGCCGAATTCAAACCTTTAATGGCTTGTTCGATCGGCGTCGTCACTATGGCTTCCGAATTTTCAGATAATTTTCTGATTGCATCCGCATTCATATAAGGCAAGGCTGGAGCGCCACCTGTCAGCGGATAGAGCATCCAGCGCATATCCATTGAAGACCCGTCCGCAAGCGGCCACTTATCATTCGGCACGCCTTCAGTGGCGAAATTGACAGTAATGACCTTGTCGTTCATGATCACATAATCGTAACCTTCGTGAAACCCTTGTGCGAATCGGGGATCGAAGTACGGGTCATCCGGGCCGAAATTTTTGGCAAGCAACTTGTTATAATAAGCGAACCAGGCTTCCATATTCGTGAAATCCTTGCTGAACACCGTGTAGATACCGTACAACGGCTTTTGTGCCTTGCCCTTTAACCCATCTGGTCCGGCAGGAAGGGGGTAAGCCTGCCAAGCCGCTTCGGGATCGACCTTCACTGTATCGCCGAGCGGCCAGGCTCCCATCCAAAACGGGCCGAACATGACACCGGCCATTCCGTTAACCGCCAGTTCGGACGCTTGGCTCGGGTCCTGCATGCCTGCATCCCTGTCCATATAGCCCTTCGCCATCCAGGATGCCATCGTTTCCAGGTATTTCTTAGCATCCGGGTGTACGGCGCCAAAGATCAAGCTGCCCTTCTCGTCTTCATTCCAGAACAGTTTGATGTCAGACGTGCTAATCATCTGCCTTGAAAAAGCTCCGGAAATCGCATCTGTCTGCCCCATCCAGCTCCAGGGACCTTCCTTCAGCGGAACCGATAGACCAACTTCGTCATCTTCGCCATTCCCATTAGGATCTTGTTCAGAAAATGCCTTCAGCACGTTCTCCAACTCACTTATCGTCGTAGGCGGGTTCAGCGACAGTTTCTCAAGCCAATCCTTACGGATCCACATGACCGTTCCCTCATCTCCTGCACTAAAACGGGGAAGTCCATATATCTTGCCGTCTTTGGTCACTTCTGCCATGGTATAAGCGTACTTCTCCAGCGCTTCTTTTAGCTTAGGATGAGCATACTTCTCGATGGCATCATCCAGCGGAAGCAACTTGTCGGCTTTGAGCAGATACTTCAGGATGTCTCCTTCAGCGCTAAGGGTGTCCGGCAGCTTGCCATTCACAGCCAGCGCGAGCCGAATTTTGGTATCTGCATCTTCGAACTTGCTGACAATCCAATCAAACTTCGTGACGATTCCCAGATTATCTTCCATCCAGCGGGTATGCACGTTGTCTGTAAGGCTTTCATCTGGCTTGAATGCGTTAGGCCGATTCTCGTCTACGATTCCTGTTGTGATCGTTATAGGCGGATCGTATTTAAAGTCCCATACCGGCTTCTTTTCCCCATTGGATATACTGTTCTGTGCCGTTTTCCCTGTGCTACTTAAACAGCCGGAAACTAGCAGCACTCCGCTCAGAACTGCCCATAGAAAGATGGCCTTTCTTTTTTGCTTCTTCACCGGCCCAATCCCTCCATTCCCGATCGGTATCTGTCCCTGAATTCCTGGGGCGTCACCTGATAATAGTCACGGAATTTCCGAATAAACCAGTTAGTATTGGGATAGCCAATGCTTTCACCAATATGGTAGATTTTATTATTTGTATGCTTGAGCATCTCGCAGGCTTTGAGCATACGCTGCTCGTAAATATATTGGGATACGGTAGTGCCTGTGCACTGCTTAAAGATTTTTGACAGATGGTTAGGATGTACGAAGACGCGTTTGGCCAGCAAAGTAAGTGACAAGTCCTTGTCCAGCTCCTTCTGGATGTAGAGTTGCGTCTTCCGGACGATCACCTGGCTGTGGTCCTCGGTCTCCTCCCCTAGCTTATCGCGAAGTGTGCGTAGTAAGTCGAGCGCCCAGCTTTCCAGCTGCGACGCGTGCAGCATTGCTTTTCCTTTAACGAAAGCCGATTGCTCAGGAGTGAGCATTTGGGCCAGCGTCCTGCCACTGCGATTCGCGATATACTGGAAGGCATTGGAGAGAAAGAAAAAGACGTCGCGCATGAGGTAAGGTGAACCCGTATGCATAAGCGGTGACACGAACGCTCGGATCTTAGCTTCCGCCGCTTCCCATTGCTCCGTTTCCAAAAGATGTGTCAGCAGAGGCGTTTCATAGAGCTTGCGCATAAGACGCGCTTCCTCTTCATTCCGCTCTGGCACCTGTCCACCCGAAAAACTGTCACTATCCAATCGTGATTTAGCTGTCATATAACTAGCTTGCAGTTCTTCCGGGAATAGACAGTCGGTTTCCCCTACAGAAATTTCACCTTTAAGCAAACGCTGTACTTCTTGCTTTAATCGCTCTATCCGCTCAAGCACCCATTCCGGATCAGGTGGTGCTCCTGATAGGTCGTATACCAGAGCGAGCAGGTTTCCTTCATCATCCGCTGCCGACCAGCAGTCATAGCGGTCCATCAGCAATTCTTCCAGCATGTTTGTTACCGCGAACCTGATCAGTGACTGCGAATAGAGATCTTGTCCGTCGAAAGGGGAACCCAACCGGACAAGGCACATTGAGACGTGACCTGGTATCGGAAGAGGCAGGTCAAACAGCTTTAACTTCTCTGCAAGAACCTTGCCATTCAGATTTCCGCTGAGTACTTTGAGCAACAACCCTGCTTTCAGTTCTGCACTATTGTCTCGGTAGATACGGAAGCCCTGTTCGATTGATCGCTCCTGCTCAAGCTGTTTAATGATCCGGCCCATTGCCGTAAGTAACTGCTCGTCCTTCGCGGGCTTCATCAGGTAATCGAGCGCTTGCAGCTCAATCGCTTTTCGGGCGTAATCGAAGTCCGCATAACCTGTGAGCAGCAGGCACTTCAGCCCTGGAATACGAAGCCTGGCCTGTTCGATCAGTTCCAGGCCGTTCATGCGCGGCATACGGATATCCGTCATAAGGATATCAATGGGGAAGGAGTCTATCAGAGCAAGTGCCTCGCTCGCGCTGTATGCCTTCCAAACGCGGGAGATACCAAGTGTCGCCCATGGAATCGTATCTGCCAGACTGTCCGCATAATGTTTCTCGTCATCAACTACAAGCAGGCTATTCAATGCTCTTCCTCCTTCGTTTCTTCTTTCATCCCCTGTCTCCAAATCAGCCTCACGTTTAGACCACCCAGTCTGGACGGGCAAAACTCAATTTGAGCGTCTGAACCGAAGTTGCCTTGCAGTCTTTGATATACGTTCCAAAGACCGCAGCCTGCATATTCGCTGGCCGGAATATGAAGCTCCATTTGCAGTTGGTCCATCCGTTCTTTATTTAATCCTTTTCCGTTATCCTCCACTTCCAAGTGCAATTGGTCTTCATTGACGTAAACTCTAATTTCAACCCGGCCTGGATATTCGACGTTCTCAAGTCCATGCACGATCGCATTCTCCACGATTGGTTGGATAAGAAGCCGGGGAATTCGCAGCTCCGCCAACTCTTCAGGCAGTTCGATGCTGTAGGACAGCGTCTCATTGCGAAGCCGAAGAATCTCGAGGTGAATGCGCACGAACGCCAGTTCTTCACCCAGGCTGACTCCTTGATTATCCATTCGCGTCGTATACCGGTAATAGTCGGCCAAATGATACGCCATGTCTATAACAGCCCGATTCTTTCCCATCTTGGTCATATTAATGATGAAACCCAAACAATTGTACAGAAAATGAGGATGGATCTGGGCTTGTAGCTGTTTTAGCGTGGCATCACGCGCAAGGATACGCGATTGTAGGACATTCTCGATGAGATCTTGGATCTGCGTCGCCATCTCGTTAAAGTTCTGCATCAGGAACGTGAATTCATTGTTTGATTTCTTCGGTAGCCGGTACGCGTAATCGCCTTCCTTAATCCTCTGCACCGCACGCACAAGTTGGAAGATAGGTCGATGTACGTTCCAGTACAAAGCAGACGCGGCGGTAATACAGGATAGGAGCAAAATAATCGAAGAAGCTCCAAATAATAACCTCTGTTGCTTGATAGGTCCGATAATCTGGTTAAGTGGAACAGAATCGACGAGATGCCACTCAAGAATATTGGAATAATAATAGGTAATCAGATAAGGCCTGCCGTCGAAGGAATGAATTAAAAAACTTGAATTCCGGCTATTGATCCTGTCGCCTAATTCCGCGATAATTTGGTCCATCTTGGACCCATCTGCGGATCGGCTGGCGATGATGGCATGTCCTTCTTTGTAAAAAAACGGGTTGTCAGAGTGACCAGATTTGTAGGTATCAAGCAAATTTTCAAAGCTCCACTTGTAGAGGTTAATGCGAACGGCAACATCCAGATCGTCCGGACGGGCTGGTTTGTAACCCGTAGTGACATAAGTTCGAGTAAAACCGGAGCCAATCTCCAAATCTTCGCTGTAGCTCCACCCTAGCGAAAATCGGCTATCAAACTCTTTAAGGTCATATTCATAGGAGGGGGAAGAAGAAATACTATCGTCTCGTTGCGGGAAATAGACGGTCACGTCATTGCGCCAGTTGCCCGATGCGCTGGCCAGCGACAGCTTCTCTTGGATCAGCAGCCTTGTCTTCATTAGGGAATAATCGCTCATATTGAGGTTGTAAAGGTATTCCAGCACGTTCGTGTCAACGAGCATAGGTGCGGAGACTAAGTCGAACTTCTCAATGCTGGCATCCAGTTGTGCCACGAAGAGCTCCATCCGGTTCAGGCTGGCTTTGATAAGCTCCTCCTGTATGACGTTGATGCTCTTAGAGGTAGAATAATAGTACAGCGCCACGACCGGAGTTAGCAGAATCAGCAACAACACTAACATTTTCTGAAAAATATTAAATTTGATCCGCATGGGATTTCCATCCTTTTTTGTAATTACACCTCAACCTGTATTTTACAATGGATAGAAAGCGTTTTCTATACAAATTCTTTGCGTTTCAGCAAATTAAAATAACCTCATTCCCAATGAACTCTACTTAGGAATGAGGCTGCGTTAAAATTTGAAGGCATTATCAACCGTTATTTTAGGACTCCCCAAAAAGAATCTCCGCATTAAATATCTTGCGATCCTGCTATTTCCCATCAGTTTCATGCAGGCTAGCGAGAATTTTTTAACCCCTTTAGGGGATTTAACGGCCATGCTGATTATCAACTGTTGAGCAAAATGCACAAAACGAATTTCCCGATTACGAATGGGCTGCAAACGATCTAAACACTTGTATTCATGATTTGGCTCTAATTTTGATGCAACAATAAGTTCAGCAGCGACCAGCGCTGTTTCAAAAGCCAAGGACAATCCGATAGCTCCGAGTGGTGAGGAACAATGTGCAGAATCACCGATTAGAATACAACCCTTATTATGCCAATTGTCCACCATGAAAGTCTCTGATTGGATAGAAACAAACGATTTGAAATCAATGATCTTTTCAATGTCTTCTTTAAGCTCAGGAAAGGCCTTTATGAATTCAAGCTTTAATGGTTCGATGCCTTTGCTTTTTATGGAATTCCATTGGTCTTTCCTCATTGTAAAACCTATCTGCACACAATCAGAGGAATAAGGAAGCCCTATGAAGTTACTAAAATCAGACAATCTGAAAAGGAGTTTTTGATTTAGCTTGAACTCATTAGTCGATATTTTGCACCAGATTAAATCAAAATCTTCTTTTTTATACTTAAAAGAAAAATCGCTTGTCTTCCTAACCGTCGACATCCGTCCATCCGCTCCGACTACTAAAGAAGCATGGATCGCAGTCATTTGTCCATCTACTAAGGCGTTTACTCCGACTGTTCGATTTGCACTTTTAATAGTTGAAGTGACCTTTGCGTTAAAAATGAGCTCGAAATTACTAAAATCCTTTGCCAGATCATAAAGAAAAGTTAACAGGACGGATTGTTTTATTTTAATTGCGTAAGGTGCCTCCGGCATTTCTTTTTCATAATCAATTTGAGTGATATATTTCTTATTATTCCATATTTCAGCATTAAATAATTTTATATGCTCATACTTTTCAAGACGCTGCTCCAGATTCAACTCTTTCATGAGCCTTACAAATCGAGGTTGAAGAACTTCTCCTCTGAACTTGCGATTAAAGCTTGTTTGACTTTCCAGTACGGTAACTCTAATTCCGTTTTTGGCTAACAGCAGCCCTAGAAAGAGACCAGAAGGTCCACCACCAACAATGCAAATCTCCGTTTCTTTATTCATTCCTATCACTCTGTGGGTAAAGTAGCAGCCCGTTCATTTTTCACTACTGGAACCCTAGCCGATAATCTAAGAAAAAGAGAGATTAAAAAACCTAATAAAAGAATAGAACCTAATATAGTAAAGGATAACGAATAATTTTCTGTTTTTAGTAATTTCAAAGCTAATATCGGGCCTGTGCTAGCGCCTAGGAATAGAATAAATGCATTGAATGAAATCGCAGACCCTCTTGCATTTCCCCCTAATTGACTGACGATTGAGATGATAACGGGAGTTACCAGCGCGATACCAGCCACAAATACAACGCTCATTAGGACAAGAAGTGGCAGGTTCGTACTAAAACCTAGAGCAAGCAACCCAATTGCAGCTAAAGCTAAGCCTCCCCTTAGAACAGCGGCCATTCCAAGTTTTTGAGCAATTCTTCCGGAAAAGGGTGATAAAAGCATCCCCGCGATTCCAAATGCACGAATATAAAGGATATCCTGTGAGGAAAGACCAAACTTAGCTGAGCTTAAATAACTTCCCAAAACGGTGTACATGCCAACTAAAGTTAATAGAAGCATAAAGGTTATCGCAAAAGCCAAAAGCAATTGTGATTGTTTTAGCAGAATTGTCATTTGTTTAAACTTCCGCAGAACATTTTCTTTCGGTCTTAGCATTTCATCTTTAGGAAGGAACCTCATTACTATCACTGAAGTAATACCATACACAATTCCCAAAATAAAGAAAATAGCACGCCAGCCAAGAGCTTCGTTAACAATCCCACTAAAAACCTGGCCTACTATACCTGCCATTAACAGTCCTGAGCTTATAAATCCGACGGCTGTTAGTCTTTTATGAGGCGGGAACATCTCCCCTGCATACACTAGCGCAATAGGTGCAAAAGCAGCAGCCACTAGGCCTTGCACTCCTCTGAGCATAATAAGCCCGTAAAAACTATCCACAAATCCTAATGCAAGCGTAACTACGGTTAACCCAATAATGCTGGCTACTAAAAATACTTTACGTCCATATCTGTCTGAAAAAGGTCCATACAAAAGACAGCCCAGAGCATAACAAAGAGAAAATGAACTCCCAATCCAAGCCGCCTCACTCGAGCTAATCTGAAAGGCATGTGAAAATACTTCGGATAATGGAATTGTAATATACATGCTAGTTAAAATAACTAATCCACACCAAAATAAAATAATCGTCATTAATGAATAGTTCTTATTGTAATTCTGAACGTCTATCGTCTGATTCATAAAGTAAATATCCCCCGGTTTACTATTAATTTGCAATATTGATGCCTTCCAAGACATGGATCAACAAATCGTTTATGTAATCCGCATCCGGAATTTGTTTATAGATGAGAATTTGAAAGTATATGGGACCATAAAGCAGATCTAAAGTTATATCCAGGTTGATTGCTGGTTTCAATTCTCCCATATCTATGGCTGCTTGGAGTAATTGTTTGGCTTCATTTCTTTTTGTCATTAAAAACAATACGTAAAAATCTTTCGCGATTTCTTCGCTCTCTGTAACTATAGTTAAAGTGGATTTCCCGATTTTGCTATTGAGGATACGAGCTAAAGCTTCAAGCTGTTGTTTGAAGTTATCCTGAATGGATTTATTACTATCAAATTCAAACTCTGATTCTACGGTCATTAGAAAAGCGTCCAGTACAAGACGCGCTTTATTTTCCCACCATCTATAGATGGTTGTTTTGCCTACTCCAGCTTGTGCTGCAATCGCCTCAATCGTTAAAGATGAATAACTGTTGGATTCTAACATTTCAAGTGTTGCAGTAAGAATCTCTTTTTTACTTCGAGGTTCTTTGTTTTTCACGTTCATATTCATTTCACCTCCTAGATGTTATTTAAGTTATTAAAAGGATGTAATTATAGTACGATACGTATCGTTTCATTTGTTACACTATCTTATATCATTTTCATAAAATTTAAAATAGTTAATTTGAAAATTATTATTTTCTGGATTTAGGCATGCGGTAGATGACGAAACATAACTTGCGCATACAAAAATTAACGCTTCGGAATGGTCCGAAGCGTTAGTTTTCGTGGATATTTGCAATTAAGGATTCGATGACTGATTAAATATGTGCGATATGTACAATATGATCCTTTTTATTTAAATTTTCACATATAAATCATGGATATCAAAGCTAAGTTAATCATTGTTTTTTCTTTGTTCTTTTTCTCTTGATTTTATCAACTATAAACATAATAAAAATAATAACAAAAATAATTACGATAATTATACCTACTGGTGATTCGAAAAAAATGAGCATGAAATATAGTAATACCGTCTCCCAAAATGACCAGTCAAAATCAACCATAGGTTCCACCTTTCTAATAATCTTGGCGAAGTGATTAAATTTTAATGTTCGTGGGATTTGTCCCGAGAGTAATACTTGTAAGCGCTCCTATTCTATCTTATCAAGAGTCCCAGGCCACTCATTACATAAGGACGAACAATGTCCACAAGTAAATCGGTCTGATCAGCCTCCCCCTCAATTAACCAAGAAAATGCAGCGCCATAGATCGCTGAACCTGTCATTGCTGAAATGATCTTTGTATGTTGGCGGTCTGCAATATCGTATTTATCCCCTCTCAGAAATATGTTTTCAATGATTTGCTGCAGCATATTTTTCACTTTCTCATCCACCACCTTAGCAATGGATTTGGAATCCATTCTGCATTTCTGATAAAAATCAACGATGTACTGATGAGTCAACAAGATCAGCTGGTTACATATTTCATCTGAAAACTCCCGTGCATTTATTACTTGTTCAGGAATCATTTGATGAAAAGACTGTTCTGTAAATTCATTGAGTAAAGCATATTTATCTTCATAATGAGCATAAAAAGTAGCCCGGTTTATCGTAGCTTTCTGTGAGATATCTTTTATTGTCATTGAATCAAATCCTTTAGTCTGTAAAAGATTTCTGAAAGCTTCTCTTATTAACAGGCGAGTCCGTATTACTCTCGGATCTTCTTGATGTACCATCTGAATATCCCCTTTCTAAAACATCAATTATCGGAATTTGTTGTCTATGCAACTCTTTTCTTACACTGACGGTTGTAAGCATAAACTTGCCATACTATTATCTTATCAAACAGATGTTGCTTAAACAATCAGTGACTAGTTAGTCGGAAGGAATGATAATAGTGAACATAAAACAAAATAGACTTCTAATTTTTGGGGCTGGTGTGATTGGCAGTTTATACGCTCTTAGATTTGCACAATCGGGGTTTGACGTCACTTTACTGGCTCGGGGAAAAAGGCTGGATGAACTTAAGCGGAAGGGTTTGAGATACAACGACAACGGAAGGATAAAGCAACTATCCATTAAGACGGTCGAAAAGCTTGCAGATGATGACATCTATGATTTTATCTTTGTTCCTGTACGATATGATCAGGCAGAATCTGCCCTGTCTGCGATCAAAAATAATCAGAGCAAAACAATAATTACACTGACCAACACTATTGGTTATAATTCCTGGCTAGAGATCGTAGGTGATCGGTTACTTCCAGGTTTCCCTGGTGCAGGTGGAGACATTAAAGAGGATATTTTATACGCTCAATTTGGTTCCAAAACTTATTTTGGTGAAATAAATGGACAAACGACCGAAAGAGTTAAGGAGCTTGCTTTGATATTCGAAACAGCTGAAATGCATTATGAAATACAAAAAGATATTCAAGCATTTCATGTTTCACATGCTGCACTCGCAGCAGTCAACAAGCATTTTTATACGAATGAAGGAATGGTAGATATTGAGACAGCAATAAGTGAAAGCATTCTTAGCAAAGTAGCTACAGATATCAAACAAAATCTTCACTTGGTAGAGCAAGCTGGAATCCCTGTAATCCCGGCCGAAACGAAGTCAATGGGAGAATTGATGGAAGAAGAGATTATATCCCGGTATCGGCAGATGCTGAGTGATGAATTTATCATTGATGTTAAGTTTGGAAACCAAGCTATCAGCAGAAAAGCAGAAATAATGTTATTGGATGAAAAGTTTCATGAGAAGTTTTCGTTTTTGTCCAAGCAAATTTTTCCATAAAAGTTATCAAATGAGTTCATAGCCCATATTACTTAATACTAAAACAACGTAAATATGGAGGTGTTAGATTGCCACTGAATCAAGATCAGCAGATCTTTCAACAAAGTACAACAACTCAAAACTGGGGAAATATTCAGGGACAGACCTTAGTTGCGGGCCAGGGTAGCTTGAGAAGAGGAATGAACTATAAGTTAGGCGCACAGGCTATGGCACAAATCAATAATTTATTAAATAAATGGGCTGAATTAAAAATATTGGGGAGTGCCGAAGTTTCACTTCTTCTCCAAGTACAGATACAAACGCCCCTGGATCTATTCGACGAAGCCGGGCTAGCCGGTCGACTTCAAGCCGTTCTTAAAGCGGCGGTAGCGGCTGGATTAAGCATGAATATGACCGTTAAAGAGTTATTGAAAATCCTGAAGAATAAACCGTCAGGAAATGGTTTATCCGGTGAATTGATTGAGCTATTGTTAGAAGAATCAGAGCTCGAAGGTTATTTGTATGCCCAATTTGCGGTTGGTTTTATGGCGTATGCCAATTTTGTTATGCTTGGTAATTTACATAAGACAGCTACTCTAGGGGAATCTGGATTCCAATTTGTCTATGAGGCGGGAATGGGATTTATTGCGGGGGGTGGCTATAGAGGTGGCATCAATTTTAAATTCCCCGATCCTGCAAAACTGGTCAATCGTTATGGGAACGGCTTAATTGAGGGCATTGTTAATAAAGCTATTGACACACAGCAGGAACAAGCATTAATGCTCGGTACTATGCTGAGGATAGGAGTGAAATCAGCCTATGAGGTCAGTAGACAATTAAATGAAGGTACCGGGAGCAATACCGAAAAACTAGCGCAAACCGTTCTTACATTTATTGGGGGGCAATTCCAATCGTTGTTCTTCTTGACTATGAATGTGTTCTTTAAGGAAGAGATCCTTCGTTTACTTGGCCTTGCTTCTTTACCAGCTGAACAAACCACAGAAGTCATTCAAACCCTGAAAGGTTTTAATTCTTTTCAGTTAGTGCCGGATAACCATGAAATCTTTGTTCGTTTAGATTCATTATCAGCATTAATCCAAAACGAGCAGCTTAAGAAGGAGTTTGTCCGAAGTATTTCTGCTTTGTGGGTATCAGCTTTGTTGCTCCCCCTTGCAGTGCAAGCTGCAGATAAAGCAACCATGCCTACTTTTACGGCACAATTGTCTTACCAACCTCCTCCCGCTGTCAAAAGTGCAATTAATACAGATTTGAACCGTCCGTCTGACACAAATTTGAACCAGGGGGATCTTCTTTCATTTCTACTTGATAAACCTTTGACGATTGCCATTCAACATGTAGATAGCGTTCGGGAGATAGCAGCAATTCTGAAACCTGCCGTTTCAGGAACTGCCCAAGAAGCAATGAAGTTCTTATTTAGTCCCTCATTTCCTTTGACTACAGGGGAAAACTCTTTTAGATCAACACTTGGAGCCATAAACCAAGCTTTCGATCATTATGTGGATACGGAAATAAGTGCTAGAAAAACTGCAATCTCGAACACTTTGGCTGGCGAGGAAGAGATTAAGATACTGTTTGAGCAAGCCCTGATTCCCTGCATACAACTGACTTCTGATGTTCTGATTCCAGAGATCGTTAATGGATTTCAAAATTTTGACATAAAAACTATGCAAGAAGCATTATCCAGCGTATTACTCACAATGCTTGGAAGAAGCGTTATTCATGTCATGGACGGAATTCAGACTTCAGTTAATGAACAAATCGAGGGTCTTCTTCGCGAAGCTGCAGGTCAGGCTGCAAATGTTCTTGGACCACTTGGAGCTCAAGATATTTTAAAGAAACCGTTGGAGGCAGCTGTTAAAATTATTGCGGAAATGGTAGCGCCTTTGACACCTGAAGCACAAGAACAGCTTTTTGAAAATGCTCTAAACATATTTACTCCAATAAAAGGTAACGCCGTGGACTTCGCCAACCATTTGCAAAGCGATCCGATGTGGATGCCTCAAATGGCTGAAATAGAAGCAATAGCCAAAATATTGATAAATCATTTAACTGATCATATGATTCAATTCGCTCTAAAACTGATTCCAGCGTTGTTTCAAGCCTTGATCGATGAACTACTCGCCATAATCGAACACTGGCTAAATGAAATAGCCAAGATATTAAATACTATTACCGATTTCATAACTAAGCTGATGCAAGAAAAACTAATGAAAGAACTGATTGAACCGGTAATGGAAATCGCTGAAAAAGCCGCTGACGTATTAACGTTTAACATTTTTTCTCTAATCGGTGCCGGTAAAGTAAAAGATGAATTTTTCAAAGGGTTAAGAGGAGCAGTCGAAGCTATAATTCAAGAAGCAATCATCCCTCCTGTTGTTATGACAGTGAAAGAAATCAAGTTCAATCCTCGTAAGCTCGTGGATCTTTGCCGAGACGTTTCTGACTTTACTTTTACAAAATTTTCTGAGATTTTTAACGATTATATTTTTGGGGAGATCCAGAATCAACTTGAAAAAGGTTTAAATATGAAAAATTTCAAATTGGATATTAAAGTGCCGGTTTCTTTTTCGATTGACTTACCATGGCCTTTAGGGTCACAATCCTTTTCTCATACGTTTAGACTTACAGATGTCCTCATTCCGTCATCAATCGTTTTGGACATTGTAATGAATTTAATACGTAACAATCTAAAATTAGGAGGAACATCTGAGTATCTTTTCCAAATGGTTGTAGCAACTATCGATAATTTAAAAAAAGTAGATCAATATAAATTGGATATGGCAGATGCTTTGAAAAAGTATAGTAATTAAAGGAATATTCAAGATTCCAGTTCCCTTATAATGCAGTTTATAACTCAAAAAAGGCAACCAGTCATCCCTGTTTTTTCGGCGACTGGTTGCCTGAATTTGTGATTTTTTGTCCCTGTTCTATTCCTTAACGACTACGGTCATTTCTTTGCTACGTGTGATCCCGCTGCTGTTCGCCAGCTCAGCCAGATTCATCGTGATTTTGAAACTGCCGTCACCATCCCAATTATCATTTCCGAAAGCAAAAAGAGCTGGAGCCAAGTGAACTTGGCTCTAGCTCTTCTTTGGTGCTTACAATTCCATTACTCTGTAAATTAAAGCAGCGGCTTCCGCACGTGTGGTCAGGCTCAGTGGTCTGAAGGTACCGTCGGTATAACCGTTGACAATTCCTGTCTCCCGCAGGTACTCAACCGCATCCATCGCGTAAGAACCGATTTGCTTCTCATCGGCAAAAGTTGCTGCCTTGCCGGAGATATCCGACTGAAGAGCAGATATGCTCAGAGCGCGAAACAGAATAACAGCCATTTCTTGGCGGGAAATAGGTTCTTTTGCGGCAAATACGCCTTCGCTACGTCCGTTAACAAGCTTTAGCGCCTGAGCTGTTGAGACAGCTTGGTAATACCAAGCATTTGAACTCACATCTTTGAAAGTACTGCTACTCTCGGCTTGAAGTTCTAGCGCTGATACTAACAGCTGAACAAATTCCGCTCTTGTAATTTGCCGGGCAGGCTCGAATTTGCCCCCGCCTGTGCCATGAATAAGATCACGGGAAGCCAAAGCTTCCAAGATGACTGTGGAGCCTGAATCAACATCAGAGAAGTGGATATTTGCATTAGCTGCAGCATAGAGTCCAAAATCACTTGATGTAAACGTAATTTTTCCAGTACCTGATACGTATTTGGAGTTTTTGACCACTTTGGCCACTCCCTCTCCGGTAACAGAGTAGACGATGGCTTGATGTGGGACTTCATCAGGGTTTAATTCATATCCAAATGATACCTTCATTGCCGCAGAAGGGCTTAATGTTTCTTTGGACTTACCGTCTACCGTCATTGAGATCCGGAACAAAGCATGCGTTTTCCATTTCTCTTGTAAGGCAACTGGAAGGGTTGACGCATCAACAAAATGGATAGATAGCTCCAACTGCCGGGCACCCTCTGGAATATTCTCACCTAAAGTGTCAATTGGAAGTGTTATTGTGGCTGCACCTGCTTTTACAGTTAGGGAAGTAACATTATCTTTTAGTTCGGGAACTGGCACTTGAAAAGCCACACCACTGGCAGTCGCATCCTCTTCAGCAAGCTCAAGTACTAAAGCTCCATCTTGCACTCCCTTCATCACTTTTTGGAGTTCTCCAGTGAAAAGCTGTGCAATTTTCATTCCTTCAGCACCGGGTGAACCCTGAATGCGAATACGGCCCGCTGAAATTATATTCACTGGACTAACTATTTTTCCTCCACTACTCTCATTTGTGTTGCTATTATTGCTGCCGGACGAATTGCCGGGCGTATCTGTTCCCCCACCTTCTTCACTCCGCACTACATTCAAAGTGTAGGTCTTAGTTGTTATGCCGTTCGCAGCGGTAACTTTAACATCGATTCTGTTATCTCCTACCTTAAGCTCACTTCCGCCTGTTACCGTCAATTTGGCTTCTGCATCAGAAGGTGTCCCAGTTACAGCCACCGCTGTCTTGGAAAAGGGCACATTTATTGTATAGGTCAGTTTCTTACGGTCAAACCCAGGGATGTCTGTACCGTCCATACTCAAAACGCTCAAATCGGCATTATCACTCAGTGGGGTCTCTTCTTCACCTTCTACGTTCATAAACTGGAAGGTGCGGAAAAGTGAGGCGTCCTTCGCAGCGCCAATGCCTGATCCCCATTCAATATATCCTTTTCGACCCGCGCCATCATTATCGTTAACCAGCATGGAGAAGCTTAAGATATCGCTCGCCGCTGGACGGATCGGGCTTATTTCGCTCCAAGGTAGTGCCAGTGCATATGAGGTAACCTTGGTCGCCTCATCTCTGGTCACACTTAAAGTTCCCTTAGTCAACACTCCGGTAGCTGCACCTTTCATGGACAGCCAACGATATATTTGCGGCCCCTCTGGGGTTTGCGAGATTCCGTATTCATACCAGGATTGACTATCGCCCGGTACACCGGGAGCAAGACTGAACTGAATACTGTCATTTTGCCAAATATTAATCCCGGCGGCATTATGGCTGAATACATCATCGCGGATATCGGCGGTCAAATAAATGTGTTCTTCATCCCAGCGTAGTTGCGCTGTTCCACTAAGATCATCCGCACCCTTATATCCGTTGAGCAAAGGGGTTCCGTCCGCAAGATCAATCAGAGCTGGACTTCGTGTATCGGACTGATGCTGCATCCGGTTAATATCTATGTTTTGCTTGAGGTGAACTGTCTCATAACCTTCAAGGTCAACTGTCAACTCAAGAGGATATTTAACCCCTTCAGAGAATCCCGGCAGTGGAATTGAATAAGTAAATCCACTATTTGGGGCAATTTCAGACAATTGCGATTCACTACCGCTGATCTGACCAGTCTCTTCCCCTAGGGTCCAGGAAATCTTTTTAATTCTTAGAGGATCCACACTGGAACTGTTCGTAAATTGAAGTTGCAGCGACATGCCGCCGTTATTACCATCTGTAATATGAGGAGCAATTTTTAAACCTTGAAAATATAGTCGCAGATCATCTACAGGGGCTTCTGGAAGAGTAGCAGGATCAAGTCCGGGTCCATTATAAGCTCCAATATTCGGTGGAGTTGCTGCTGAAACGGGATTGCCCCAGTAGTCCCGCCCACCGTTGTCTGCAATGACAGCACCGGCCCCAAGTGCAGGAGACCCCTCTCTCAGCTTGTAACCGTCCACTGTATTCCAGCCCATTCCGGCGGTGCCCTGAGCAACTAAGAGTGGATTTGCTGTGATAGGATTGGTATTTTCCGGCTCGCTTACTGGATGGTTGCCATATAATAGATTATGGTCGAAGCTACCGTTCACCCCTGGCAGATTATAACCTCCTTGACCAAGGTTGTAGACCAGATTGTTCCTAAAAGAATATGGAGCGTTAATATTTCCTGCGTCATCCCATTCATGATCGATAATTTTGGTGTTTTGCCCAGCTCCAATATAGATAGTATTGTTATAGATTTGTGTATCTGGCGTAACCCCGCCTGCAAAATTAAACGTATGCGTTAGATCATTCTGGCTGATGTTGTATCTGACTACATTGTTAGAGGAGCCTGTCAGCACGCCTGGAGTCAAACGGGCATCGACAAAAAGCATGAATCCGCCTTTGTTGCCATGGCTGTAATTATATTGAACCACACTGTCCATCGTATCGATATCCAGATTGAAGCCTTGACCATCTCCCTCTGGTTTGTTCGTGTTAAAAGACTCATTGAACTGGACGATATTATTCTTGCCGCGAGTCGGCCAAATTGCGGCAGAGCCGTTAAACTCGCCTTCTTCGGAATAATTTCCGCCTTCCTCCGCTATGTTATGCTCAATCACCGCTCCATCCGCACCGAAGGTGAGAATACCGTCGCTGTCGGCTTGTTTGACATAATTTCCACGGATCGTAACATTGACCGTAGCATAGTCTGCTCCGTTAAAACGCTGATCCCATACCACAATACCGGTCCGGCCTATCCGTTCCACTGTATTGCCCTCGATCCATACCCCATCGAACTTGTCCGTGCCCGTCGTTCCGCCCACATATACGGAGATACCTCCAAACGCATGCGGGCCACCTTCGGCTCCGGAAACCGTCGGATAACGGAAACTGCTTGATACATCATGGACATAGTTATCCTGAATGCGGATATTACTTAATGTTCCTCCATTAGCATTCTCCACCATAATACCTTCCCGGTAAACAGTTCCCCTCTCGGAAGCATAATTAGTGACCTCAAGATCCCGAATCACCCAGTTCGAGGCGTTACGTAGGTATACAGCTGCTCCGGCCATGCCTCCACCATTGATAATCGGTTTGCTTCCACTCCCATAGGCAGATATTGTAATCGGTTCTTCATCTGTGCCGCTGCCCTTAGGATATAATTGTTCGTTCCAGATTCCACCCTTCTTTAATAAAATCCGATCCCCAGCCTCAAAGGTAGTCTGATTCACTATAGAAAAGGTCTTCCAGGCAGTCTCCGGTGTTTTTCCATCGTTGTTGTCGCTGCCTGCAAATGAATCCACATAATATTCTCCGTCTCCACCGCTGCTCCCTCCATCTCCAGGCAAGCGGTTGGATAAGGTGACCGATCCTAGTTGCATCAGCCAGGGTGCGGAATCACCGCTAAGTTCTATTTTTAAGTAATGAAGTCCGGAAGGAATCCCCTGTGCCGGAGTATAATTCGTCCCGGTCCAAGCCGCATCACCAGTGGCCTGTGGAGGTTCATGAACAGCAGAAAGTTCTGTCCAAGTGGATGCATCCGCCGAACCATAGAACTTGATAGTCCCGCTAGAACCGGCAAAGGAATGCATGCGGGCTGTGAAATGTTGCAGATTATGCAAATGGTACACGAGTGATTCTGCTGAGTCTGCTGTTCTCACCGCACGAGAATGATCTCCACCAAAAAAAGCGGGATTGCTTGTATCTAAAGACCAATTTGTACTGTGTGTATAAAGCTGTGCAATGTCGTCAAGCTCATCAACAATCGTTTGTGGTGCAAGCGACACATTGGAGAGCGTAAGGTGCCCAAGCTGCATCAGCCAGGTATCGAGGTCACCACTGACTTCAATTTTGACATAATTGACACCATCCGGCAGCGCCCCCGAGGGTGTATATACTGTTCCGTACCAGCCAGAACCGGTTGCGGTGGGACTGTCGTTGATGGCTGGAAGCTCCGTCCAGATATCTGCATCTGGCGATCCGTAGAACTTGATAACAGCCGTGGAACCAGAGAAATAATACGCTTGAAGCGTAAACGACTGAACTCCAGTCAAAGGGTAAATGGCATAGCCAGTCTCCGTGGAGGTTCTGACCAGCCGGGCTGCATCTCCTCCGAAAAATTGAGGATTACTACTGTCAATTAGCCAGTTCTCGGACCTGTGTTCCGCTGCCGGTAGGGTTGAGAAATCATCGGCATTCGTCTCTTCAGAATGGGCAGAAACGCCCATTACGGGAAGCAGCGCTGTGAAGATCAGCACCATTATAAGCAGTGATTTTACGAGTTTTTTGAACATTATTGTATTATTCCCCCTTGAACATTTATTGGATGGTTTGGTTTGCGAGACCTTCAGCCATCGGGTAATTCCATTCCACGACAGCTTCGGACAGCTTTTCGTCCACAATGGATCTATACTTCTGCTGCGCCAAATTCAGTGCGATGGCATCCTTCACATGATCGAGCGGCTGAACAGCTGCATCATCTGCCGACAGGCAGTAAAGTAGATGGATAGCCCCATTTTCAGCAAACAAACTGCTAATCTCTCCCGGCGCCAGTTGCTCTGCGGTAAGCAATACCTTTGGATTTTCCAGAGCTGCTGTTCGCCGTGAAGCACTTGTTATTTTCACCTCGCCAACGTTTACGCCAAACTCTTTTGCCTGGTCTTGGAAGCCTGTGCCTGAAGAATCTGTTGCTGCTGTCGCTGTTGCTATTGCATGGAGCTTTTCCATTCTTTCTAAGGCTTTTTGCTGATCTTTGTACTCTGTTTCTGGGCCAAAGGGAAGCGTTGCCCATTCCAGACGAATCGTTCCCGGCAGAGAATATTTCGCAATTAGATTTGCTGCATATTCCAATTTCACCTGTTCGTCTGAAATCACGATACTTCCGTTACTGCGCATTGCCTCAATCGTGGCTTCCTCAAGGTTGCTCATGTAATAACTGAAATAGGCCTGCGCCTCCAGATGAAGAGGACCATACACCACCTCCTTATTCGCTGCTGCCTGACTCCGCCGATTATTCTCGCGCTCCATTTCCTTGAGAAAACCTTCAAAACTGATATCCGTTACGACTCCTGCTTCTTGAGCAAGCTGTAGCTCCATCCGCTTCGTCAAAAGCTGAGTTTGAGCTGTATTGATCCATTTCTGCATTGGATTTTCGCCGGAATAGTAGGCAGACCAGAAGTCTTTTGAATAGTCGGCGTTGTAAGTTTGTTTAAAATAATCAACAATCAGTGCCCGATTCATTTGAAGATGCCAGTTGAACTCCGCTGCTGTGGCCTCCTGCCCGTTAAGGGTCAGAAGCATTTCTTCTGCTTGTGGATCTTGCAACTTCTTCGCACCAATCAGCAGCAGGCTTCCTGCTAACAGAGCGGTCAGAATAACGATTAGCTGATTTCTTTTGGAATGAAGTTTTAGAGTCATATATTGATTCCTCCTCTCTTCCTTGGTGTTAAGCGCTTTCATTCTCTTCGATATTAGACATGTTTACCTTGAAATAACAGGCGGGAAAGCTGCGAAATGGTTTGCCATTTCACGATTTGACCGTAAAGGCCAGTTTTCGCCCCATAAAAAATGCTGCGGAGAATAGAGAAGTTACGTATTCGAACGTGGAATGTTGTACAATGTGCAGGAATTCAGCGCGTTTGTCGGGATTGAGCAGCAAATTGTTGTATATCAAGCATGATATCCATGCAATTACGGGATCGGAGTGATTTATAGAAAAGTCGATTTGCAATCATCACTGATTCAGTGTGTTCCTCAATTTTTTTGATTGTAAAATCATCTAATAAAAACAAAGGCAGTCCGGAATTTTCCAGACTGCCTTGCATTGTTCTTAAGACGGATATGCGCCCGAAAACATACAGAAATTCAAGACTCCACCTTTGACAATCTCGTCATGTGACAGAGAGTGGTGCTGCCATAGCGATCCGTTCCAGTGGACCGATTTGCTGTACACATTGGCGGGGCTGTTGTTCTCTGCTTCAATGATCCATTGCTGCCCATTTTCAAGCTGAATAGTTACCTTATCAAAAAGCGGGCTGCCGAGCACATATTCAGGAATTCCGGGACTTAAAGGGTACAGGCCGATGGCGCTCCAAATAAACCAAGCACCCATGCTGCCGTTATCTTCGTCGCCGGGTAAACCATCCATCTGGCTGCTGAACAGTTCGGTCATGGTTTTGCGGACCCAATATTGCGTTTTGGACAGCACACCCAGTCTGGCAAATATATAAGGAATGTGGAAGCTCGGCTGATTGCTGATGGCAAACTGCCCCAGATCGGCGGAGGCCATTTCCGACATTTCGTGTATTTCCAAACCATAGGATCCCACTTTAAATACCGGTTCCTCGGTCATCAACTGATCCAGACGCTGGACAAAAGCCTCTTCACCACCCATCAGCCCGGCTAGTCCCGGGAAGTCGTGGGGCACTGCCCAGCTCCCCTGCCAAGCCCCGCCTTCACAAAACGGATTACCCCACTCCAGAGGATCAAATGCTTCCTGCCAAGTACCGTCCTCATTGCGACCTCTCATAAACCCAACTGTTGGATCAAACAGCAGCTTATAATTCTGTGCCCGAGCCATAAAACGCTCATAATCATCCATTTTGCCAAGTGTTTTGGCCATCTGCGCAATACAGAAATCTCCGTATACATAATCCAACGTGTTGCTTACACTTTCATGGAAACGGTCATGCGGCAGATAACCATGCTGCAAGTACAATTCAAGGCCCCTTCTGCCCAGCTTCTCGTCCACTGATGGACGATCTGCATGCTTCAGAAGACCTTCATACAGTACCTCTGTATCAAATCCGCCGATGCCTTTAACCACGGCATCCGCAGCTGCGGCATCAATCAGTGTGCCGGGCATGGCACTGCGCTCCCCTGGTGACAGCCACTTTGGCAGCCAGCCGCTCTCCTTGTATGCCAATGTCCACGCCTGCATAATCTCACCCAATAAAGATGGGAATAGGATACTGTATAAAGGAAGGCTGGTTCGGTATACATCCCACAGCCCGATATCCGAATACATTGGACCCTGGCAGATGCTGCCATTAAAAGGGCTGTAATGGATTTTCTCGTTCTGCTCGTTATATTCATGCCACGTTCTCGGGAACAGGCAGATTCGGTACATGCAGCTGTAAAAGGTGCGGAGGTTCTCTTCATCTGCGCTTTCAGCAACAATGCGCCCCAACCGTTCTTCCCAGCTTGCCTCTGCTCTATTCAAGATCTCTCCGAAGCTGTCTTCCCCAATCTCTCGGTTCAGATTAAGCAGCGCCTGCTCTCCGCTAATAAAGGAAGTCCCGCACTTCACTCCCACTATGCCAGATTCCGGTGCAGCTATTCCTACGTAAGCGCCCAGTCGTTCGCCAGTCCCTTCATGGGTCTCCAGTGGCTGATAATCTCCGTTAAAGATTCCCGACTCCTCCATGTGAAAATCCCTATCGAACTGGAACACGAAATACATCGCGAAATTATCAGGCACCCCGGCGGTATGGCCTCTTGTGTAGCCGGTGATTCTACGTTTATCCGGCTGGAAGGTGAGATGTGAATCACCTTTCAGAGGTGCTATAATAAGCCTGTTCTGCTGCCTCTCAGCGAAAGTTATTCTTATCGCTGCACAACGTTCGGTTGGAGTCAGCTCCAGCCGGGTGCGGTAACGTTGAAGAAACATATCGAAATAGTGAGGGAACACTTGCATCTCTTCCGTTTTGAAGGAAGAAGAACGTGAACCGGGACTGAGGAGCAGTGGACCTGTCTGCGGCAACAGGGTCAGATGCCCATAATCTCCGATCCACGGGCTGGGCTGATGGGTCAGCCGGATGCCCTCTAGGTGGCGATGGCGCGGGTGGAAGAACCAGGTTCCACCTGCTTCATAGGTTTGCGGGCACCAAGCCGCCATACCAAATGGCATCGCTGTAAGTGGCAGTGTATTGCCATGTGAATACCGGAAATCTGACTCCGTCCCCTGTAATGGATTTACATAATCTAACCAACCCAAATAGATACACTCCTTTAGCCAGTTTTCACCGGCTCTATATTCTCCGCTCTTTACTGATACCGGTTAAGATAATCGGAATACTTGAACATCTCCAGCTTCCACCCGCACAGTCAGTTTTGTAGTTGTGGGTTTCAATAGATTCATTGGTTGAATTTCAGCGCTGCCATCATCAAACCACGGTTCGACAGAAGTATAAACAATACCCAGCGTAACGTCAGCCTTAACCGCCATATCCCCTTCATTATGAACATAAAGAAATGCCCCTCGGTCCTGCTCACCTTCCCACTCGGAGAGATCCGCGCGGACACCACCGCTTGCTTGTACATACGGCTGCAGCTTTAGTTCCTTCTGTAATAGATCCCGCACCAGCTGAAGCGTTCCGGGATGTCCATCCTGCCAGTAGGCAGCCGCAAGCAAGGTACCAAACCATACGGCACGCCCGTTGCCATAAGCGGCGGTAGTCAACACAGGCATGCGGTCCTCGGCAAATTCAGCCAGTACCTTCACATGGCTTTCCAGCTCGATATCCGATTTGTAATAGGATCCGTGCGCCGTATCGTCTGCTGCCGATTCCTCCGCCTTGCTATGCTCCATAACATTCCGCAACGGAATCGCTGTCCGTGATTCGAACGCAACCTGATGATAGCTGTGATCCAGGTTCTCAGCGGAATGAATCCAAGTCTCACGGACCCCGAACACCTGGTCAAATCCATAACCGGGCACCGTATAGCTGTGGCAGCCATTCTCTCCCTGAAGTGCTCCGAACGAGCATTCTGAAATCAAAATCCCGCCCTTTTCCACCCACTGGCGTAGGATGTCACACAGTTTGCGGTTCAAATATAGAGGATAAGGCATCCACAAGCAGTGGTATTGCTCCAGTGTCTTCTCGTTAACATCCGTCTCATGCAGAAATTCAACTTTATAATTGAGCTCATGCAGTAGTTTATGGGCGCCTTGTAAGGAATCGTTGTAGGTGTCCAGATGATCATGTGCCGCAAAGTTAGCAACCTGGTTCTGCGGACTGAACAGAATGGCAATCCCGTCTCCGCGCCGTTTTGCATGCATCAGCTCTTGCTTATTGTTTTGCACCAGCTTATTTAGATGAGCCATATCCTTGTACCATGGGGTTGGACTTCCGTCCAAATATACACTGCCCCATGCAGGGGCCTCCTGTCCCAATATCTCTGGTCTGTACTGCCAGAACAAATATCCCGTGATGCCACGAGCGAGCGGGGTCAGAATATGCCGTTTCATTTCCCGCAGGTCCGGCTGACGCGGCTTCATTGCAGTATTGCCTGGCAAAGCATGAATCTCCGAATTGATAATGGGTTTACCTTTGGCGGCAGAGATCAGTAGATCAGCAGACCAGGCCGAGGACCCAAGGCTATTGCCTGTCAAGTCACAGGGCTCAGCCAGCTTGAAGTCGTCCGAACCCGCTGTAATCATATTAAAGATAGGGGCGGGCACAGTGTGGGCCATAACAGGATGCAAAAGATCCAGTGACTTCACTATATCTACCCGGCTCCGCAGCTCATCCGTTAGAGTACCGGACATGAACAGGCGCCAGTCCACCAGATCATTAAATACGCCTTGTCCACGCGGTGCCTCTACTTCCTCCCAGCTTCCGTAAGTCCGCTGCCATGATTCATTGAGAGCTTCCAAAGTAACATATTTATTTTTTAGCCATTCTTGGAACACCCACAGCGATTGCTCGCAATAACACACCTGGTTGTCAAAAGACAGCTTGCGCTTGATTCCTGTGGTTAGTTCAGGCTCATTCCATAAATCCCAGACCCAGAGCGCCGGATGATCCTTAAAAGTCTTCACCGTCTCCGCCAGAAACTTTGCCTTTTCTTCGGCGGCAGCTGCATGATGATAACAGGGCCCCGGCGCTCCGCCGATCTGGCGGCAATTAATCGCCCTTGGTTCCAGAGTGAAACCGTCCGCTGTAACCATTTTGGAATCAGGATATTTTTTATAGAACCAGGCCGGCGCCACGTCGAAAATTACATTCAAAATGACCTTCAAACCATTCCTCTGCGCAATATCCATTAGCTCCTGAATATCATCGAAATGATAGGTCCCTTCTTTGGACACACTCGCGCGCCATTGTACCCAATATTTCACACAATTGAAGCCCTGTCCGGCAATATTGCTTAGGTCTTGTTCCCATTGATCACGGAAGGGGGTCGGGGAACGGTAATATTGAAACCCAAATGGAATAAATGAATCTTGCATCTAGTGTACTCCTCCTACAACGTTCAATTTCGATCTCTCTATGTTTATAAAAGCGCTTACTGCTCTTTTACGCTTAAAGTCTATCACAGTGGATTTGGCAAAAGTTAGGATGGAATCCTATGAAACGGTTTGCGAAGCTGTTGAAATGTTTGATCCTTACGCTACGTGGCAGTCACTGCGCAGAGTCAGCGGGGAATATACTGCGAAATCGTTTGCGATCCTGACAACCTCAGAAATTATACCTCCTCTTTAAGAGGTTTCATGTTTATAATGGCTGTAAGACATATTAGAAACTACTTCGAGGTGAAGCCAATGTTGAAAGCGCTTGTAGTGGATGACGAATATCTGGTCCGCATGGGCATCACCCAGACCATAGACTGGGCAGAATACAACGTCGAGATCATAGGAGAAGCCAGCAATGGCGAGGAAGGATTGGAGCTTGCCCTACTGCACCGTCCAGATGTGATCATTACCGATATTCGTATGCCGTATATGAACGGTCTTGAGCTCATCGAAAAAATACGGGAACAGGACATGCTCGTAGGGATTGTCGTGCTCAGCGGTTATGACGAATTTCAATATGCGCAGGCTGCTTTGCGTTATGGCGCCTCCACCTATTTGCTAAAGCCCATTAATATAGAAGAACTTGCAAATACAGTTCGAAGCGTCGGGGATGAAATCCTTGGCAAAAAGCAACTCTCCAAGCGGTATTCACAGCTTAATGAGGAATTGGCCTCGATCTCCAAGCAGTTCTGGCAGGATTTGCTGCATGACCAACTGCATGACGAAGAGTTTATTTCAAATAAGATAAAATTACTGGAACTGCAATTGGAACCTGGAAAAGCTATCATACCGCTGTCCATTACCTTTCCTCCTGATAACGGCCTTCAAGGAAATACTGTAGGCAAAGCGCTGGAGGATGCAGCGGCGACTATTCTGGAAGCGCATTCTTTTGAGCAACTGTGTCTATTCCGGGACAGCCATCTGGAGTGGGTTATGATCCTTCGGACCGGGGAACCAGAGCTGGCCGGAGATTCTGCACGAAAATTGGGCAAACAACTATCTGAATGGAGCCAACAGCACTTCGGCCAGGCCTTAAGCGTCGGCATAGGTAAACCTGCGGGAGAATGGTACGGGATCGTAGATTCATACCGGCAGGCTGTACTTGCTGCGCAGCGTGCCCTTTCTGGCATTGAACGTGTGCTGTATGCTGAAGAAGAGGCTGGGGCTCGGTGCCGGCGTGAAATCAGGGACGCACTCGCTTTTATCCGGGAGCACTATGCCGGAAACATTACCGTTGAGATGGTTGCTGCGGCGGTCTTCGTCAGTCCAACCCATTTGATGCATCTATTCCGTAAAGATCTGAACAAAACCTTTTACGAATGTCTGACGGAATACCGTATCGAGGAGGCCAAACGTATGCTGCGCAATCCGAAGTATCGGGTGTACGAGGTTGGCAATCAGGTCGGCTTCACTGACTCCAAATACTTTAGCCAGATCTTCAAAAAAATGACGGGCATCCCGCCGAGCGAATATGCAAAAACCTATGGGTAAGCGGAGACTAGCCAACCGGATGGATTCCTGGATGAGGCGGTTCAAGATCAAAAGCCGGATTGTTGTTGTTCTGTTAGCAGGACTGTCTCTGCATCTGGTGCTGATGCTCGTTATTTTCAATTTTTATTCCTATACCTACCTGCAAAAGGATCTGTACCGCCATGTCGTTCAGACTCAGCGCCAAATTGGGCTTAGCGTGGAGCTCATGGTCGATGACATTCAAATGTTGTTTCTGCGGTTTCTGGTGAACAGTGATATCTACCAAATCATCAATAACGATTCCCTGCCGTCAGCTGACAAGGAATCGCGAATTGGAGCTATCATCGACGGTATGCTGGCCCAGAACGACCTGGTGGGTAATGTAATTATCAGCACCAACGATAATATGCTTTATTCTTACCAGTCTAAGGAGCAGATGCTGGAAGTGCCTGAAGCCCTGTTCATCAAACGCATTCAGGAGAGCAGCATGCCTGTTGTCGGTGAGATCAAACGGGATGGAGAAGGCAATGCGTATATTCCATTCGGCCAGCAGTTCCGCAATTTCAATACAGGGCAAAATATCGGGGTCGTGATCATTTATGTCAGGGAGGCTGCTTTGGCGGACCTGTATTCCTCCAGCTTCACTGGCATCGGCTACTCCTTCCTGACTTCCGACAATCGGATTATTTCTCACCCCGACAAACGGCTCTTGGGCAATTTTTTGGAGGAAAACGCCCCTCTTCGCCCAGGTAAAAAAGAAGGCTATCGTACCTGGTCAGATAACGGAAATTCCTACATCATTGCTACTTATCCTTTGAATCCCCGGTTGGAGACACTTGGGGTCAGCTGGGAATTCACCAGCGTGATTTCCAATCACAAACTGCTCTCGGGAATCGCCAAAGGCAATCAAAATGCGCTTTTGTTCGCCAGCGTTACCTTTATTGTGCTGCTGATTTTTTCCTTCTATCTGGCAGCCAAAATCACCCGTCCACTGCTGAACTTGAAGAAGAAGCTGAGCCTGTTTGGCAAAAAAGATCTGGCCGCTGTTTATGAACAGCGCGGTCAGGTTGATGAGATTTTTCAGCTTGAGAACAGCTACTATCAGATGGTGGAGCGGATCAGCCAATTAATGCTGGAGAAAGATGAGGAGAAAGAAAAGCAACGGAAAGCTGAGCTGACCGCACTTCAATCACAGATCAATCCCCATTTTCTCTACAACACACTGGATGCAATTGCCTGGATTGCCCGACTGAAGAAGCAGCCCGATATCGAACGGCTGATTTCTTCATTAGCTACCTTTTTTCGAATCAGCCTGCATAAAGGCGACAAGTTCGTGACCGTGGACGAAGAAATCCGCTTGGTGCAGAGTTTTGTGACAGTTGAGCAAATGAGGTTTCCGGATAAGTTCGAGATTGAATACGAGATTGAGGAATCGCTGCGCAAGGTTCGCATTCTGAAGCTGATTCTTCAGCCTATTGCAGAGAATGCGATCAAACACGGCATCAGCGAGAAACGCGGGATGGGCCGAATCTGGATTAAAGGCGAATTAGTGGCAGATGAGATTCGCTTCACAGTGACTGATGACGGGGTGGGATTTTCCAACGGTGCGACGCTTAGCCAAGCCAAGGAAGATGTGTTGTTTCAGAGCGGGTATGGACTAAGAAATGTGGACGAACGAATTAAACTTGAATATGGTCCTCAATATGGTTTAAGTATCTTCAGCACGCCGGGGCAAGGCACCACGGTTACGATCAACTTGAAGAAGGAACTGCCCAATTAGCGAATTTAGTTTATAAATGCGGACATAACAAAGAAATCGAACCTTTTTGAGTGGGTAAGCGGGACTTCTACTTTGCTTAAAAAAACGATTTCTTGTTTTATTCTGAGTAGTGGCAAATTAAAGATACTTTCGAGAATTATAGGTGCTTTAGTTGTATTTAATACAGCTAAAGCACCCTTTTTTTGCAGCGAGCAGAAGTTTAAATGTATTTGGTACATCTATACGTTCCAATTCTGTTGGCAGCAACTAACTTTCCGAATAATAAGTGTACTGAATACAACTATATCTTACTTCATCCGTTTATTGCCCAAGCTAGATGTATGAAATACACTTCGGTTAGCGATTTTCATGATTCAGACTCCATCTTATCTTAGTCTTTCATTGTTGAATTAATCTTCAGGTACAACTGCTTCAGTGGATTAACTATACTGCCGCTAAGCACTGAGATCAGCAGCCAGAACACTATGAACACTACGAGGTTCAGGGCGAGCATTAAATACTTAAACGTTCGCAGCTCTGCATTCATGCCATCTGCTGAGATATAGGTGACAATCCGCTCTGCCGATTCCGGTAGTGGATAGAGCAAAATCAGGCCGTCAGCCGTTTCCCGCTCCAGCAGATCTGCATCACCTCTGCCTGTACTATTTTGATCGATACCCTGTGTCACAGGCTCAGGCAAGGTAGCTTTTTCCGAAGTAACTAGTGCTGCTTTGATCTCCTGCAGGCGCTCCTTCGGGACATCGGCAGCACTCAATAGCTTCCTGTTTCCGGTCAGTAGGTAAACTTCATTTCCCCCGTAGATTGTATTCTCGCCAGATAGGTAGAAGCTGTAAAGCTTGTCAATCTCCACTTCGAGCGAGAGCAGACCGAGGACGTCTCCCATCGAACCCTTAATTTTTACTTCAAGCAACAGACGGTCGCGCAGATCCGAAGGTGCATTCATTAGATGCTCCCGGTTCAGCACCGTCCAGCGCAAAGCCTGCTCTCGGTTATTTAGAAATTGTTCCATCCCTGGTTCTTTTTTGATCTCTGCAAAGGGCAGCAACCCGGAAACATTGCTCGAGGAGTAAGTTCCCCCTGCTTCTCCCCAAATGTAAATGCCGAGAATGTCACTACTGGAAGAACGTATGCCCTCAAGTATCGGAGAGATTGCCCCGTCATATGTTGGTTTTTTCAGCGCATTCTGCACCACCTGGTTGTTGGATATAAGCTTCGAGGTCTCCTCCAGCCAGTTCATGAACAGAAGTGTGTTCTTATGCTGCTGGCCAGTGTACTGAACGGATAGCTGCCGCAGCATGTCAAGGCTTCTATGCTCCATAGTACGGTACAGAATGAAGCTCGAAGCGACAATATAGACAGTAATGAACAACACCAGGACTAGGCGGATATTGCGGCCGAACGATCTGAACATATGACTTCCCCATCCCCCTCCGGTGTATGAATCATGAAAACAAAATCAACTGAAATCAGACTAACAGCTAAGGTGACTAATGTCGATCTCCTTGTAAAAGGAACCCTCATCTGTCTCATGCACTTCATGATTAGGCAGAATTATTGTAATTGCCGATCCGGTTTGCCAGGAAGCTTTCATGTGGAAGATCTCCTGTCCTGTTACTGAACGGATCTCCCATTTGATGTTTATTGGGCCGATACTTGTATTTACGGTTCCGCTGGCCTGCCGCAGTTCTCCATAGTGGGGCTTTATAGTTATTCCCTCTATTCCTTGTTGGACACCCAATATCCCTCTGGTGAACTCAGTGATCGGCAGTGCGCTCCATGCGTGGCAGTCACTTCTGGTGCCGGTTGAATCTATTTCTGGAAGTGTAGTGAGATTAAGCTCCAACTGCTTCAACCACCGTGTCCATAGTCCGAACGAGCGGTCATACATTCCGCATTTCTCTAGCGCGCGGAATAGATAGTAGCTCATCGGCAACGAAAGCTTAGCCAGTGATGTGTCTGTTAACGTTGACTCCAGCAGTGCCGCCCCTTCTACAACATCCACTGTGCCCGCCAAAACCGCCCAGACCTGCGTGTGCTGGCTATGCTGCGTTCCCGCAGATGCCTCCGGACTGTCGCGGAACAGCTGACTGTTCGTTAGCCGGCAGCAATCCATTACCGCAGCGTTGACCGCCGCTTTGCGTTGACGCAGTTCACCAGCAATCTGTGTCCAACCGCTGGCTGCAAGCAATTCAGCCGCTTGCTCCAGCGCGGCCGCATACATCAGGCTCAGTACGGTTGCGGGTGCATCATCCGTACAATCCGGTGCGCCGAGCGGCCATTCCTCCACCCAATCGAAGTAATTCCAATATTGGCGGGGCGTTCTGTCCAACAGACCCTCCGGAGTCAGATGTTGATCGAACCAGTCCAGCACAGATAACAGCGCTAACCGGTACTGATTCACCAAGGCCATATCCCCGAAGGATCTGTAGTGGTCATGAATCATTCCGATCCAATATAGGGAGAAGGAAGGAATGACCTGCGGCAGCACAGAGGGATAGCGACTTTGCAGCATCCCGTTTGGTAGCTGAGAGGCCTTATAATCTTCCATAGCTCTCCGCGCTAACCGGTCGTCCCCTGATAATAGGTACGTAAACTCCATCATCAGTTTGGTATCCATGGTATACTGCAGCTGTTCATAATACGGAGTATCCTCGTAGGTCTCATGCATGCAGCGCTGAAGTGTTCGTACACTGAGCTCCCATAGTTGGTTATATTGTTCATCGGAGCAGTGAAAGTTTCCTTCCGGCTGCAGTGGATATCCGGTCTCCCTATAGCTAAAGCTGGAAATCGTTAGAGGCTCGACACCAGCCTGCACTTCCAGCCGTACATAGCGGAAAGTACGGAACCAGAACGGTTCGTAGATTTCCATCCGCGCAGAGATGCCGTAACCTGCCGGGTGATAGCTATCGTAGCCCCCTCTTAATACATGTTCCTTCGTATTATCGCGGACAGCTTTGCGGCGAATCTCATCATCCCCCGTTTCTTCTTCATAACACTCAGCGCATAGTAGGGTAATCCGGCTACCTTTGCCTCCAAGAAGTCTAAGCTGCAAATACCCTGTGGTTAGCTCGCCAGCATCCAACTCCAACCAAAAATGTTGCCCTGCTTCTATTGTTATTCCAGCGGAAGGCAGTACTGCGTTGGGTGAAGCGCCGCCATCTCCATTTCGCAGCTCCAGACTATGCCCTTCCTCAAAAAAGGCTTGCCCTACCCCGCTACTGCTGCGCATTAGCTTCAGAAAAAATTGCTCCCGCTCATACAACAGCGGAATCGGACGCCGGGCCAGCTGCCAAGGGGTTAATTGGCCATATTCATCCCGCACCGGTTGCACAATTCCGGTAGCAAGCCAGGCACTGTCATCATATTCGGGCAGTGTCCAATCCAGCAGCGCTGCGTCACCCTCCACTTCTTCCAGTCCACCCATCCAGCGTATGATCGGAAACTGCTGGAGCTTATAGCGGCGATCCTTAATACTTTTCCATGAGCTATCCGTATTTAGCTCCTGTACTAGCTGCCCGCCTTGTGTAACTGCCGCTTCCACAAGCAGACCGCCTTTTTGCGAGCGCCAGACGGACAAAGGTCCGTCTTCACCCAGCTCAAAGGGCGTAGTCCCTGCATAATGAACGACCATAACAGCAAGCACATTTAAACCTGGTTGTAGAACATTGTCCAGACTGAATTCTTCATAATACTGTATATGACCATGTCCTTTACAAGGACCGGCCCATAAACGCTGCCCATTGACGAACAGCCTGTAGCGGCTGTCTGCGGTAATGGCCAAATCCAGGGTGCAGGTCTTTCCGATACCAGCTGGCAGTTCGAACACTCTGCGAAAGTACGCACGCTCGTGCTGCTGTTCCCTATCCGCTGATCCTTGCTCCTCCTGCGGCCAGATCCAGCGTGCTCCCCAGTCTCCCCATTCTTTTGCTGCCATGTTATGCATATCTCCTTTATCTCATTTAAGTAGTTAAGGCAATCTACGCAGAAACGGCATCGCCGCCCTTCAGAAGGACGACGTCGCCGTTGGTCTGCGTTTTATTTAACCTTATCGAGATAATCACGTTGGAATTCTTCGGCAGCCCTATCCAAGATCTGTTGCGGATCTGCGTTCTTGTCCGTCAGTACGGTTTGCAGTACGATATCCAGCTTTTGGTACAATTCCTGTGCGTTGACTGGTTCTTCCGCCCGCATGCCTTTGCTGCCATTGTCCATATAATCACGGAACAAATCCAGATTGACGTTGTTGTATTTGTCGAGAATCTTTTGTTCTTCTCCAATCCGTTTCTCATCAGTCCAAATCCGCAGCCCGTAAGGCCCTACGATCAGCCCTTGATCGCTCAGTGTCTTCTTCTCAATATCCCAACCGGTCAGTGCCTCTTCAGAGGACTCTGGTGTAAATCCGTAGGTTTTTAGCCATTTGAATCCGGCATCAATCTGCTCAGGTGTTACATTAGGCGAGAACATATATAGGCCGCCACCGAGCAGGGTTACAGGTTTCCCGATCGGTCCTACTGGAAGCGCGGACATTGCCACATTGTCCTTGGACATCTTAGTCTGTTGCTGGATGACCGGTGACCAGTCATTCGTGCCGAAGCTCATAGCGACCTGATCGGTTCCGAACAAGCGGAACATATCGTTCGTAACATCGACCAGATTGTTGTCGGGCAGTACATCATATTTCCATTTTAAGTCCTTCACATATTGCAGGGCCGCTGCTGCTTCCGGCGAATTGAACACCGCCTGCCATTTCCCGTCTACCTGTTTTTCAAATTCTGCTCCGTATGCCCAGGCAATGTTCATGAACATCCAACCGCCTTGACCACTTTTTGTAGGCAAGAACATTCCGGCTTTACCGGTCTTTTGTTTAATAATCTGCGCAGTTTCTGCTAGCTCTTCATATGTTTTAGGAAATTTAGGAATTCCCTTGTCGTCCAGCAGTCCAGCCTCCTTGAAAAGATTCATATTGTAGAGCATACCGATGACGTATCCGTCCTTCGGAATCCCATAATACTTGTCGTCCTTGGTAACCATTTTCAGCAGATCTGGATTGATCGCCTTGTCGTAGCCATATTTTTTCATCGTATCCGTTATGTCAGCGGCGTAATTTGCCTTGATGATTTTGCTTGTTTCTGTAAAAAAGGTTTCGTATACCGTCGGAAGCTGGCCGCTGGCCGCTTTTGGCAGGAATGAGCTGACGTCATACCCCCATTCATCTTTGTCCACAATAATTTCCGGATAATTGGCTTTCATCTTCGCCATGACCTGCTCATACTGGGCGATTTTGGCTTCCTCATTCGGCTTTGGCCAGTTACTGACCTTGATCGTCACCTGTTGATTGCCCGCTGTCTCCGTCTTTCCTCCGGCATTCTTCTCATTGGAGCCGCCTCCGCAGCCAGCCAGTCCGGCAGAAAAAAGCAGCGTAAGTGCCAGTGTAGCTGTCAGGTTCTTGGTGTGTCCTTTTTTCAATGTAATTCCCCCTAGTCTTATTGTTAAAGCATTCTTCGCAACATGTAAAGCGCTTTCTTTTTGAATCTGAAATCATCTTAACATGCACCTTCTGCAGCACCCTACGGGGCAAAACTGTGAAATGGTTTGTGATCGGGTGATGTTACCCTTTAATACTGCCGCCGAAGGATTGCCCGTTCATAATGTACTTTTGGAAAAAAATAAACAGGATAATCGGCGGCAGAATCGCAAACGTCAACGCAATAAACTGTATGTCCTGCGGCAATGTCGCCTTCAGATTGTAAATAGCCACAATGACCGACCAGGTCGATTTATCCTTCAGCACCATAAAGGGCCAGAAGAAGTCCTGCCAGACACTGTTCATCGTAAGGATTGTAATTGTAGCCATAACTGGTCCGCTGAGCGGGAGAATGACTCGAATAAAAATACCGATGGTGCTCGCTCCGTCAATTTTGGCTGCTTCCAGCAGCGCTTGTGGGATGGTATCGAAAAAGTTTTTGAAGATCAGAATTACCACCGGATTCACAGCAGCCATAAACCACATCGGCCAGTAAGTATTGGTCAGGTTCAAGTGCAACAGCGGAAAATCAATCAGATTCTTAAACAGCGGCACCATGCCCACTGTATTCGGCACCATCATGGTCCACACGATCAGGGCAAACAGCAGGGCACTGCCCCGCGGCTTTAGCTTGGAGAAGAAATATCCGGCCAGTCCGTTAAAAGTAAGGCAGAACAGTACAGAACCTGCGGCCAGATAAGCCGTATTCAGATAATAACTGAGGAAGTTAAACTCCTGCCAGGTCTCCCATAGCTTGCCAACATTGAACGAGCGGGGGATCAGGGTGGGCGGGATTGCATAAAACTCTTTGATGTCCTTCAGACTTGAGACCATAATCCAGACCGGAGGCAAAATACAGACAGCGGCCAGCACAATCATCAGAATGAACATGCACCAATACAGCAGGCGCACCCAAGGTGATCTGTATTCTATATTGCCGATAATGCCATATGCTTCTTTAGTTTTCATAGCTTCTACTCCCTGTTCAATTTCTTATCCAGCCGGAAATAAATAATGGTAAGCACCATCAGGACTAGAAAAGTAATAACCCCGAGCGCCATTGAATGGCCTGCTTCAAAACTCCGGAACGCATAATAATAGCTTTGCAGCATCAAGGTCATTGAGGCATTGTTCGGTCCACCCTCAGTCATTACCAGGGGTTCATTGAAGATCTGGAATACACCGCTGATCTGCAAAATCATCATCAGTCCGATCATGCTAGAGATTTGCGGAATGGTGATACTTTTGAATCTCCGCCATACATTCGCACCGTCAATCGAGGCTGCTTCGTACAGATCATGATTAATACTCTGTAGACTTGCCAGATAAAGCAGCACTGTTCCCCCGAAATTTCGCCAGGTAATCGTGAAGATAATCAGCATTATCGTCATTTGCGGATCCTGAAGCCATTGCTGCACCGGAAATCCCATGGCACTCAGCATAATATTCAGCACGCCACCCTTTCCGGGCTCAAACAAAAACATCCATAACATCGAAGCGGCAATGCCGGGAACCATACTCGGAAAAAAGACCGAAAAGCGAAAAAATGACTTCCCATGTCTCAATTCATTAATCACGACAGCGACAATAATGGGTACGGCAAAACCGATCAGTAGTGACCAGAACACATACACAAAAGAGTTGGTCAATGTCTGTTGAAACGCCGAGTTCTGTATAACATCCTTGTAATTCTGCAGTCCGGCGAAACTTACGGCATTATAACCCTCAGTATTGAAAAAAGAGAGCACAATGCCCTTCACGAGCGGCTGCCAGGAAAAAAAGAAAAAGGCAAACAGTGTGGGTACAATTAATATCCAGGATGACCAATCTTTGAATAAACGCCGTACAGGATAACCTTTCTTTTTCTCTGTCATTAAAGGATTTAGTTCACTGGTTTTTCCAATCATGCTCCTGTCCTTCCTTCCTCCCGGAATCAAGCTTTAATCCGGTCAGGCGTTGTATAGTTGTTATACCTAAATGATAGCGCTTCCTACTGAGCGCCGAAATCCGGTAACCCTGCGAAAGCGTTTGTAAAGCTACTTATTTGTTGGCAAAAAAAAGCAGTGCACGCACCGGAATGGCCGCACACCGCTTATGTTCATGTTATGGTGAATCGTTTAGGCCTCACTTAACCCTGCGCTGATGCAGAGGACGGCCGCTTCCGCCCGAAACGCTTCGCTCGCCGGATTGGGCTGCTCCTCCAAAATACGAAGCACCGACTGAGGCTCTACGCCGGGCTGTGGCACACGGGAGGGAGAAACTACGCTCCACTTCTGCTCACCCTTGAGCCTGTATGACAGCTCATAAAGATATAAGCCCGCATGTTGTCCGTCAGTGAGCTGGCTTACGCCATCCTGCCACGAGCAGAGTTCAAGCGGATGCTGTTTGTCCGGCAATACACCGGACGCCAGTGTGATGCGCTCATCTCGAACTACCTGCTGCTTCTGTTCCCAAGCCTGCTGATCTAGGATTCCCAGATCCAGGCGGTATTCCATTCCCGGCTCTCCATAAAGAGTCCAAGCCACAGGGCTACCCACCGCTACGAACTTAGGTGCTTCCAGAAAAACGGGTTGATGAGTTGGGACAAAACGTTCGGTCTGCTCCCACTCTCCCGCAGCCGGACTGCGTCTGCGATAATGCACCGTGCCCGTGAATTCGAGCTCCTGTTCCTGTAGCAGAGCTATTAGACATAGAATAGCTTGCTCGTAAAGATCCGTGCAGTTGTTATGGCCGAAGCGGTATCCGATCTCATGGCGAAGCGGTATCCCGCGACTCCGGACCAAAGCCGCGAAGGAAAAGCTGAAGCGGCTAAGGGTAAAGGCATCATGCGTGCCATGGTTAATCAGCAGCTTTGTGCCACTCGCTTTAAGACCCTCCAGAAAAAATTCGGATTCCAGTCCGGTCGTTTCCTTTAGACTTGCAGAGTCAATAGTTCCCGTCAGAGTCTGTAGCAGAGTCTCGATTCCCGTGCTGCCGTTCTGTGGATGCTGCCAATCTTTCTTCCAGATTTCCCGGTAACCGGTGTCTACTTCCGCCACATGCCAGATCAGTGGGCAAGCTCCTTCGGCAAACTCACGGGTAAGCCCGTTCAGAATCAACGGCGGTGCATAACACAGTGTGTAGCGCACCCGGTAGGGTAAGCAAAGCGGATTGCCTCCAGCCAGCAGCGCAGTTAAGCCGCCGCGCGAACCACCTACAGCCACTACCCGCTCTGCATCACCGCCATAACTTTCTTGACCTCTGGTAATTGCCGCCCCAATGCCAGCATAGATGGAGCCTTGCAAGGAACGGCTGCCGATATATCCTCCTCCGTTCCACAGAATGCCGACAACGCCTTTGCCGGTGCTGGCCAGAGTCTTGCCGATGATTTCCAGAAATGAGGGACCTACCGTACTGAAGGTATTCTCATTGGCATCATAATAACCATTGAACAACAGTGGATATCCCTTAACATTTGCCGCGCTCCAAAAGGGCGGCAGAATATAGGAAGCAAGGCTATGCTGGTCATTCTCTGTAACTAGCAGACTGCCGCTGATGAGCTGAAATACAGGCGCATTACTTAAAAGTGAAGCATTGTCTGTGGATGCATTGCGGAAAACCACCGGAAATCCGAAGGTCTTAAGGATGCGGTCGCTCAAGGAAACTGCAACTAGATCATCTACAGCATAGAGACTGTAGCGGTCACCGATATAATGCTCGAATTGCGGAGTTTTAAAATTCTTATTTCCCTCGTTGCCTCCGAACAGCTGATGATCTTCCGTATTGTATACATAAGGGCTATCTGGGTCGCTATTGTAGAGCCGTGCATGCTCGGAAACAACCTTTTCCCCGGCTTCGTCCATCCGCAATGTCCCTATGCCATCTGTTCCGCCATAACGGAAGCCTCCTTTTCCCTCAGCAACGCTATTATCCCAGTGAGACACTACAGGAAGCATATTGGTCAGCATAGGACTGACTAATACAAATACCCCCTCCTCTTTCTCGGAGATCCCTTCTGCTGCTTCAACTTCAACAGTGTCTTCATGGAGGGTTGACCAATTCGCTTTCTGATAAGCTACTTCGCCGCCTCGCAAGCAAGCAAGCAGCAGTGGAGCGTTGTGCAGCCTTAAGTAATCAGCCACTGCTCTGCTAACAGGTATAGCGACAGGTGTAGATCCCTTGGCTTGAATAAACCGACTTAGCGGAACATGTACCTCCGGTACAAAACACAATGTTTTACTCACGATTTTTTTCTCCTCCAACCTGTATCATTCTGCTCTGTGCTGTTAGGAACGACATGAATCTAATTTCTGGCAAGCCATCTGTGATCCTATAATTTTCCCCAGACAGGAATCCTCCTGAGAGTTTAGGAGTGCAAGTAACCGTTACTGTTTTGGTCTCACCCGGAAAGAGGGTATGGAACTGCTCATCCGCTTCCATCCAGTAGCGGTCTCCCCTTTCCTCTGCATGGATATGCAGTAAAACTTCACTACCGGTATTTTGGACTGTAAAAAGGGCCTGCTGGCTCTTCTCCTGAGCACCCGTCGGCTGCCATAAACTCTCCTGACGCACCTCAAGATTGCCTCCTATAAGTGCAAGCGCGGGAGCATATGGATGCTTTTTATTGGTAGAGAATACATATAAATTCTGCTGTGGTGCTTCATCGCCGTCCTGGTAGGACAATCTGACGAAATATAAAGCATCCTCATGCTCTGGCACGTTGAAATTCAGCACCCCAGCGCCGACAGCCTGATCTTTGTTTCCCTCTGCCTCAAATGATTGCTGATAGATGCACCGTCCGACTGCATCGAAGACTTCCGCGTCGACTTCTACCCTGTGTCCATTTCCTCCATGCACGTATACATCTCCCTGAAATCCGGTGCTTGGTGTAAGCAGTAGACTGCGGTAGTCCAGCGAAACATGTAGCGGACGGAAGGCAGATTTCACCCAATGGTAGGCCATCTTCGTTTCACCGTAATAATCGACAAGGTTAGTGCAGGACACATTCGGCCACGGCTCGTTGAATTGCCATACAATGCTGCCGCTGTTTCGGAACTTACGGCGGCGGTTAGCCTCCAGCACGAACCGGATTCCTTCCGCCTGTATCCACTGGCTGCAGGCAGAGAACTGCTCCAAATCTGTCATGCTGCCGAACATTTCTTCTTCACGGCTCAGCGTATCCCACCACTCCCCGTGATGTCTCCATATCGCGTTGTTCTCCATAGAAACCGGTCGCCGGTTGGTCTCACTCAGAAATTTCTCCAGACTTTTGAGAGAACTCAGACCGTCCACCCCAAATTCGCTGTGCAGCAGATTATCATTGCTGCCATATAACTCGTAGTGATAAGGGTTTCCCATATACTTCCAGTAACCGTGCACATCATGCCCCTGACCTTTGGCATCCGTAATATATTCTACCGGGCCGGAAGCTGAGGTCGGTAGGAAGAGTCGCTGCGGATCATACTGTTCTACCAGTTCTTTCAACATCGCCAGATTGGAATCGCTGCTGTCGGAAGGCTTATTTGGCTCACTCATTAATTCATTGCCGCCGCTCCATACCGTTAGCGATACATGATTGCGTTTGTCACAGAGCGCTGTGCAGGCAGTCTTGTGAAGCAGCTCCAGAAACTCCGGCTGCTTCGAAGGGATATTGTCAATACCTGAACTCGACTGAATGAACTCCTGCCAGACCATAATGCCGTTCACATCACATAAGTCGTAAAAAGCCTTTTTCTCAATGATTCCACCGCCCCATACCCGAACGAGATTAATATGAGCTGCTTTCATCAGACGAATCATCAGTTGATATTGTTCAACCGTTACATTCCCGTAGAGATGGTCCAGAGGGGTCATATTTACCCCTTTCATATAGATCTTGCTTCCGTTAATCACCACTGTATATGGTAGGGCGTTGTCTGGACTGTCTACATTGTGGATATAATCGAGCTTGCGAATGCCCGTTTGAAAGCTCTGGGTATCCAACTCCGTTCCAGCTTCATCCAGTAGCTTTAGTTCAAGATTGTACAGTGGCTGCTTTCCATAACCGTTTGGGTACCATAGCTCAGGTTCGGGTATGTCCAGCTCCGCGTTCAGAAGCTCTCCAGCTCGAACTAGTCGCGATTGAACCAGCAGCGGATTCCCCTCCGGATCAGCACAGGTGATGCACGCTGTCAGTGTCCCATCATCTTCAGAGCCAGCCATTCGCTTGATTCCAGCTTGAATGGTAATTCGACCAGACGAGATCTGATTTCTATCGTTCTCGCCAAACTCCGCATCTGTAGTGATCGACACATCATCCCAAGAGCACTGTTGATGTACCCTCAATACCACATCATCCCAAATTCCGACATTGACCAACCGGGTAGAGAAATCCCATTTATAATTAAAACGGCTCTTCTGCGTGAAGGTAGCCGAGGTTTTGCCGATTTGCCCCATTTCATCTGGCGCCTGCTTCAACAGCACTGAAATTTCAAGGCTTTCCCGCCCGGAGAGCAGGTCTGTAACATCAAATACAGCCGGCTCGAACATACCTTTATGTTCACCCAGCAGTAAATGATCAGCGTATACCGAGGCTTCATAGTCCAGTCCCTGAAAGACCAGTTCAACTCTGGCTGCTCTCAGCTCAGGCTGCTTCAAGGTCGTACGGTAAACCCACCAGCGGTTCTCCACCCATTCACAACTCAGGCTATTTAACTCTTGATTAGGGTTGGTAATCCAGCCCTGTCTGAAGAGATCATAGTGAACTCCACCCGGCACAGTGGCAGGCATCCAGTCCGTAACCCCCATCAATTCCTGTCCCAGCTCCATACTGGTGCCCTTTAGCGGAACCCAGGGCCAATACCCTTTGACTTCCCACTTCAAATCGTTCAATCGAATTTCATTCATGTCTTCCCGTTCCCCCAAACCCTGCTAAATTTGGCGCTGTTCCTGACGATGAGCGGCTCTGGCGCCATTCGTTAATGCGCTTACAACTTTAGGTGTGCAGCTTCATTACCAATGATAGCACCGGGTTAATGTTTTCAAAGGTCTCCAACCCTGTGAAATCGTTTGTAAAACTGCTCAGTTGCTGATAAACACAAACAACCCCTCTAGGCTGGAGTGAGGCTTATCAGCAATCATCTATAGAGGTGGCTTTTTAAGGCTTGTTTTGTTTCGGAGCCTCTGACTCCCGTGCTTTACCAATACGTGTAATACGTCGAACGCGAAAAAAGGAGTTCCCTTCAGCCGCGAAAGGCTGCTTGGTGAACTCCTGTACTTTTTGTTCGATAGAAGTTTTAAGAACTATTGCAACAATGTAGCACCACCTATCGGACATAGATGACGCTAAAAGCAGTATTATTGTACTTTTGGTGGGCTAACGGTCCCCATAGCCACTATCTGTATGAAATACAACACATATGGACCTCTTTTTAAGCAATAGCGTCACTGGAGTCCGAAATGTTGTTCAAAAGGCTGAAAATTAGCAAATAGTGTCATCTGGGTCCGAAACCCTCAGAGACTCAGATAACGATGACACAGTTGAAGCTGGCGGCTACCAATAAACTAAAAGCAGCAAAAAACTAAGAGCAGCGAATCTCTCTTTATTATGAGAAACGCTGCTCTAGAGTTTTTTACGATGAAACCTTCTGTCTTACTCAATAAAAATGTAGTTTTTAGTATAGCGCCCTTGGACTGTTCATCCATATAAAATGCGATAAGTAGCTCAGTAATCGCCTGCCTCTGCCTATTGGATCAGCTCTAGAAGCTCCGCAACATTGGCCTTGTACTGTGGTTTGAAATCGTCTGATTTCATATAACCCGCAAGGCTGGATAAGAACTGTCTGCCTTCCGGCGTATCGCTAACCTTAACAGCATCCAATGCGCATATCAGCAGGTTGCCTGCTCCTACACTGCATTCCACTAGGAAACTCAGCTTATGATTGCGTTCAAAATTATCGATAGTCTGCACAACGGGATTCCAATCGCGGTCAGTTGCATCCATGATGAGCGATTTCGAATTCTCAACAATACTCCACCAAGGATAGGTAGAATATTCCTCGCTCGGGAACTCACGAAGCACCGGGTGCTTGTTATCAATCAACAGCCCCATAGTACCAATGGGTACTGGCCGGTTCATGCTCTCTGAGATCGAGCGGAACATTGGATAACACCAGAAATCTGTGCAGTAATAACCTTCAACAGCATTTTGGAGAGATTCCGGGTTCGGCATAAGCAGCACATTCTCACCTTGCTCCAGCAATGCAAGCGCATTATCAGATAGCTTGTCGAAGACATGGACACCCTCCAGCATGTTGCCACTCTTCACTGGATAAATCCACAGGTCGTAGCTCTTACGGATATCTGTTCCCTGTATGGAGAGGGATAATACGATAGTACTCATCCGTTCAACTACAGGTAGTTTTATTGCCAGATCGCAGATATCGATATAATTCGTTCCTGCAGGTACGTCCACCTCGGTTGAACCTGAGGCGAGTATACCGTTATCCTCGGTAAGCTCCCAATGCAGTTCAAATGCACTCGGCATACCACTGCGGAAACAGCTCAGTTCGACATGGGCATCGAACGATTCACCAGAGACATAGTTATACTTGGGGAATCTTGCCAACAGAACGGCATCATTACAAAAAGTTCGCCAGTCCTCAGCACTTATCATTCCTTTGGAATCCATAAAGGCGTCGAGGACACCCACCAGCGCCGTTCCCTGGCCACTGAAATCCTGCAAATCAAGCAGTTGGAAGCCCGCAAGCCGCCGGGAGCGGAATGCAGACTCGAGTTCCTCTTTGTAGCAAGCTACTGCCAGTTGCCCCGAGGATTCAAAATATTTGGCGGCCAAATGACCCAGCCCTTTACTTTCCAGTCGTTCACGGAAAATTTTGAAATTCTCAGCTTTGAGCGGACCGTTGTATTTATCGATTTCCTCATAATTAGGATAGGTAGCATACTGTCCGATCTCATGCGAGATTACCGGAATGTGCGGTATCCATTCTGCGGAAGCGTCTCCAGCCTTCACCGTCTTGGCTTCCGTACCATACTGGATCTGGATCTCGCCGCCAGCGGCAGCTTCCAACCCCTCTTCGTTGAAGAAATCCTGAGGGACGATCTGATCGTCATAGTCTTTCATCGTGCCTGGCAGATCAATCTGGACATGACCTAATGGAGCATCACACATCGCATAGGAGCCTCTGAACAGCCGATCTCTGGAGAAGCGCACGCCGCTGAAAAAATCGTCATGTTCCAGAATTTCTGGCACCCATTGGTGGTTATTGGATCCTTGTGTATAGAGAATCCGATTATCAAATGCTTTATAGTCCTTTAGGAAGGAATCAATCTTAGCTTTGCTGCCCCATAGCTCATTGCCAAGCGACATCATCACGAAGGAGGGGTGATTGCCAAAAGCCTGAAGAATGGCATAGCCTTCGCTGATCAGATAGTCCTGCTCCGCCTGATCATGTCCCTCGTCGGTTTCTTCTGTGATTGTTCCCCAGAAGGGAAGCTCTGGTTGCATGTAGATACCGAGCATATCCGCTGCGGTGAAAGCAGCTTCCGGCGGACAGCAGGTATGAAAGCGATAATGATTGATGCCGTAAGACTTGGAGATGCCCAGGATTCTTACCCATTCCTCGACGTCAGTCGGGGCATAACCGGTAAGCGGGAAGATCAGGCCGTCATGTTTGCCGCGGAGGAAGGTTTTTTCTCCGTTGATTGTAAACTTATCGCCTTCTGCCCGGAATTCCTTCAATCCAAAAACGAGCTCCTGTCGGTCCGTTATATATCCATCGCTGTCTTTCAAAACAAGGTTTATGTTATAAAGATTGGGAGCGCCTTCACTCCAGAGCAGCGCGTCTTGACCAAGCTCATAGTTGACGGAAAAACTACCCAGTGAGACTGGGTACTCCCGCTCGTCCACAGCATGTGTATTGTCGCTGTTGAAGCTCTGAGCAGACACTGTAAGTATAGATTCATTCCTGCTGTCCAAGGTTGCCGTGATTCGGACTGAGCGGGCTGAGAGATCCGGATCGAGCCGGATGCCGCTGAGCCGTGACTCACCATAGAACTGAAGCTCCATACGTCCGGTAATCCCGTTCCAGTTGGTTTGGGTATCCTGCGACGTTAAATGTCCACCTTTGGTTGGGTAACCAGTATTGTCCACGCGGATGGTGAGCGTATGATTCCCAGGTTGAAGCTGCGGCAACTCATATATATGTGGGGTATTTAGACTGTTACGGCTGCCTATTTCCTGATGGTCCAGCCATAGAGTCGTCAGTCTCGTGCGTTCCAAATATAGGAAGCAGACTTTGCCGGCTAGTTCTTCCGGAATGACGACCTCTTTTGAATACCAGACTTGCCCTTCAAACAAATACTCATCCGTTAATGCGCTTACTAAAACATCCTCGTTCTTCGGACCTTTGCGTGCGTAGGACGTTGTTCCGGGCAGTGTGATAACATCTGTAAAAGGCAATGCCAGCAGTCCTTGTTTTCCCTCATCCAATTGCAACTTCCATTCGCCTTCCAGGCTGATCTTTGTCTGCAAAATATCACTCCTAATAATGATAATCTCTGAACTCCTGAGGTGTAGTGCCGGTTGTTTTCTTAAAAAGGAAGGCAAAATAAGCCGCGGTCTGAAAGCCCACCTGCTCGGCAACCTCGTAAACCTTAATATTGGGGTCACGAAGCAGTTCCTTGGCTTTGTTCATACGCGCTTCCTGCACGAAGTCGGAAATCGTCCGGCCCATTTCTTTCTTGAAGAGAACACTTAAATAGCTGTGATTCAAGTGGAACTGCTCAGCAAGCTGCTTAACAGTCATGTTCTCATGCAGATGCTCCTCCAGTTGGCGGGCGACCCGCTGGATAAGGTTATGCTGCTGAGCGACCTGCTCTCTTTGATTAAGCTTAGCATATTGCGCCAAATATTCCAGTACGACCTTCCTGACTTCATCTACGCCTGTACAGTCGATCAGCCGCTGCCACATGAGGATGTTCATCTCTGTTTCCTTCTCATGTACACGCTTCAGTTTTCTGGCTAGCTCGCTAAGCAACCCCATTCCGAAAGCCTGCACATAGGAGAAGGATACAGGCTCTCGTGCAAGTAACACTTCGAAAGCATGATTGAAATAAGCGGAAGCTTTATCGCTCTCTCCTCTGTCCAGTAGCTTAACGATTTCCGGAATGTATTCTTCACGCAACCTGAAATCATGATATTCATTCATCAAGTTCCGGTCGAAATAGAGGATTTGTCCGTAGCCGGCCAGCCTGGCACCGCTCATCATATGCCTTACTTCCTTATACAGCAACGGTATTTCCGTCCAGAACAAACACTCTCTGCTGATTCCGACCGAGACGGAGGCTTTATACTGCTCTCTTAGGATATCTTGGATAAACGCAAGCTGCTTCTCAAGTCTTGCCCGCACCAATGGCGTTGCGTTCAGCACAATGACGGCCAGTTCATCCGCTCCTGTCTTCCCTATATAGGTACCGGAGAAACCAGATAGACCAGTCTTAACGCAGTTCAATAGCCCTTCGCTAAGCAGGATCCGATCCTTGGCATCATGCGGATTATCTAGGAACCTGCGGTCATATCCGAACAGGAATAAAGTTGCCTGCCATTCCCCATTAGGCAGATCCAGCAGGCGCCGCCAGGATTCGAGCAGCTCATCACTGTGGATCCAGCCTTCGACCATATCTTTGACGAAACGTTCCTGCAGCACCTCATAGCTCTCTGTAACTTTCTCCCTAAGTACAGTGGTTTCCTGTTCAATCTGTTTTTTCTTCTCAACTACTTCTCTGAACACAGCCAGTTTCATTTCGAGTTCTTCCGTCTTGATGGGCTTCAGAACGTAAGCTTTAGCTCCCAGATGTATAGCCTCCTGCACAAATTCAAACTCGTCATATCCACTGATCATCACAGTCTGTAAAGACTGGAGTGTCGGATAATCCGCTCTGCATCTGGCGAGCAGTTCGATCCCTGTCATACCGGGCATCGAGACGTCAGCGATCAGCACATCCACAGGAGTTTCTCCTAGAATCGTTAGTGCTTCTTCACCAGATAATGCAGTTAACGGTTCCTCATACCCCAGAGCTTTCCAGCCAATATGACGAAGAAGCCCTTGAATCTGCATAGGCTCGTCGTCGACAATTAATGCCCGCATTAAGCTCCATCCCCCTTTTTTATCTCAGGACTTTCCTTGCAAACAGGGATATCAATGGTTACACAAGTCCATTCGTCTTCTACACTTTCAATCTCAAAGCGGCCCTCTGTGCCAAAATACAATGCAAGACGTTCACGGATATTGTTCATCCCGAATCCGTTTTGCGTACCCGTGTAGCTGCCGGCACGGATCTGTTCCAGCTTCTCACTGCCAATCCCTTTTCCATTATCAAAAATCTGAAACTGCACCGTATTCTCCACTCGTTTGATCGTAATTTGTATAAAAGCATGAGTTCTAGTTGTGATGCCCCCGTGCAGATAACAGTTCTCGACCGTTGGCTGTAGGATCAGCTTAATGCTGTACAGGTCAAGAACGTCCGGCTCTACCAGCCACTCTACGGATACCTGACCGGGATAACGCAGCTGCTGAATTTCGATATACGCTTTCAGATGCTCAATTTCGTCACGGATCAGCGTCACATTAACCCGGTTATTGAGTGCCAGCCGATAGAATGTCGTCAGCGCATCTATGGTTCGGATTTGCAATTCGTCCTGCTGATCTAATGCCCGCCAACGGATCAGGCTTAACGAATTATAAATAAAATGAGGGTTAATCTGTGCCTGCAACGCCCTGAATGATTGCTCCCGCTCTTTGAGCATGGCCTCTGTATGTTCTTCGACCAGTTTTCTCAAACGGCCAGACATGGAATTGAACAATACCTCAAGCTCCCCCAGCTCATCGTTGTCACGGTTTCTCACTGTAACTTCGAAATAGCCCTGTGAGATATCTGTCATCCTGGTGCCCAGCTTGCGGATCCGCCAAATCACATTTTTAAGTACAATCATGATTAGAAAGATGGACAGCAGCAGGAAAAATGCAATACCTGCTCCGATATAGTACATAATCCGCGTAGACTGCTCCTCCAGTCGGTCAAGATGCACAAGTGCGGCAACCGTCCAGCCAGACTTAATCTCCTGAGTGATCAGCATCATCCCGCTTTTTGTTGCTGAGGTTTCCAACGAGTTGTTCCAGTACTGACCTAAGGAGGATGAGGATAACCGGCTGCCAATTTCAGAGGGCTCCGAGGATGCAATAATGCGTTCGTTGTCGTCAACGATATACAATTCTCCGGCCCCTTCAAAAGGATGTTCGAACGATTCCATGAAGACACCGTTATAGTTCAGTAACAGGTACACAATCCCGTAAACATCTCCATACGCGTTCAGAATTTTATGGGATACCACTAGCTTAGTCCTGTCGTCAGCTGCATTAGTCCATACCAGATTGTCTGTTGTGCGAAGCATTTTCGTATACCAATCCCGCTCTCGAATTCCCGAAAGGCTACGTTCTTCCGGCTTCCACAGAAGCCCTCCATCTTGCACTAGTGTATCGTTGGTATGATAGATTCGGAAATTCTCAATACCTGGCAAGTATTTGCTGGTGAGCAGAAAGGATCGGTCCACATAATTGACCGTACCCAATTGTTCATCGATATCCGCATAGTCCCTGGCTAATCTAGAGATCAGCTCACCATCCGTAGCCGTCCGGGTAGCCAGCAGATCATAGCTTTGCTTCCTGAATTCAATACTCTGCGCACTTTGCCGAACGGCTTCCCTGATCGTAAGCATATAATTGGCCCGCACCGTATGAAGCATCATATACCCTGCACCTGCAGCCAGCAGTACGGTGGGGAGAAATACAATTAGTCCGTAGAATAATACAATTTTACTCCTCAGGTTCATGGAACGGGTCATACGGATGATCCATTTCTCTATTTGTTGTTTAATCATAGATTCCCCCCATGAAGTGCAAAGGGAGCCCCCTCCAAGTGAGAGGTGCTCCATTAATTTTTTATCGTTTACGATCCGCGACTGAAAGAGCATCACTGTTGTCTATTGCAAGGCTGTTACTTCCTCCTTGTACGTATCCAGCCACTCCTGCTTGACTTCACTCCAGTGCCCACGCTTCTCTAGTGCTGCTTGGAAATCGCTCCAATTCTTTTCGAATTGCCCCTCGTCTTTGGCCATTAAAAGCTTGGCTCGATATTCCTTGCGGATATTTTCGATCTCCGGTGAATATTTCTCCCATGCGCCGCCCTGTTTCATCTGGAATAGATCATAAGGCTCTGCCACGCGGATCGTTCCCATTTTGCCGATAGCTTCAGTGAACTTAATGGTCTTAGCAGCTCCGGCTTTTCCTGCATCCTCTGTGTTCCACCATGGGTACCATTCATTGCTGTAAGAGGCAGTCATGTAAAGCTCAGGGGTGACTTTAGCTTTTTGTGCGGTGTCTCCGGAATTGCGGCTCGTCTTGTAGGTTTCGTCTGTGAATTTCCATTTGCCCAACGGTTGATCAATCCAATCCCAGTATAATCCCGCCGGTCCTTCATTAATGACCTGCTGCTGCTCGGGTTTTGGCTGCAAGGTATAATCGAAGAATTTCAGAATAGCTTCCAGATTTTTAGTTTTTTCACTAACATAGACATCATAGCCTGGATTCGGATTGGTAACCTGGTTAATTCCGACTTTCTCTACACCATCCACTTTAGGAAAAGGGATCGCTTCGTAAAACCACCCTGGCTCTGTTGGGCCGTCCAATGTCTCCCAGGCTGAGGCAGGAATGTTCCAGAAGCTGCCGACATTGAAGGCAATACGACCCGATTTGTTCTTTTCTGTATACTGTTCTCTTTTGCTGGTGACGACCTCTGGATCGATCAACTTCTCCTGGTACATCTTGTTCATCCATTGATAAGCTGCTTTATAATTGGGATCGTCGTAAGCGAATACAAAATCATCGCCGCGTTTGTCAACGCCATTACCTGCTGTAGTCACCCCGAATGCTGTCAAAATCGCGTTTTCATCGCTCCAGCCCAGATTATCACTAGTGTCCATCAGGAATGATAGAGGAATAAGCGATTTGCCGGAAGCATCCTTCTCTTCTGCAGCTTTCCGAAGGAAGGTCTCAACTCCTTCTAACGTTGCTAAGTCCTCTTTGGTCATACCTGTTTTCTCCAGCACATCACTTCTGACAATCCAGGCTTGAGATGCCCAGCCTGGCCACGGATCTTCCGGGTTTTGGTCAAACCAGGTAGGAATGGACCAGATATGACCCTCATTATCCTTCATAAGTTCCAGATACTGCTTTGGAATAGACGCCAGTCCTGGATATTTGTCAGGCATGTCGAAATACTGCTCTAGCGGCATTAGCTGTTTCGACCGGTTCATCGCGCTTTTGACCGTTTCGTTTCTGCTGAAGATAGCTGCATCTTCAAAGCCGCCAGTGTTTATCTTCAAATTAAGTGCAGTCATCGCGTCGCCTTGAGTGGTTTCCAGCTTCACATTTACTCCAGGCTCCTGTTCACGCCAATATTTCTGGACCAAACTATCATTATTGATGGTTGCCGTCCATCCAAGCCAGAGATTAAAAGATGTCGAGCCACTGGCGGGCTGGTTACTTGACGTTTCATTGTCGCTTCCAGGCTTGTTCGCAGTATTCTCACCTGATCCGGAGCATCCGGCAATAGACATCAGTAAGGTTGCTGCAGCCAAAGCGGCTAGACCCGTTTTTTTGAATATCATTGATTTTTCCCCCTGTTCTATTATTGAAAATCAGCCTTTTACTGACCCTACAAGAACTCCTTTCACAAAATATTTCTGCAGGAACGGATACACGCACAGGATGGGGATTGCACTCACCATAACGACTGCCATCTTAATCGACATCAGCGTAATGTTCTGCATTTGTGAGCTTCTCGCCAAAGCTTCCTGGTTGGTATTCGAGCCAAGGACAGCGGATAAATCCTGAGCAGCGAGCAATTGCTGCAGGAAGGTCTGCACCGGAATCAGGTTCTGCTTCGTGACGAAGAAAGCACCGGCGAACCAGTCATTCCAGTGTCCCACTGCGGTAAACAATCCAAGTGCGGCAAGCATAGGTTGAGAGAGTGGAATAATAATCTGAATCAGAGTACGAACAGGACCGGCTCCATCTAGTTCAGCGGATTCTACCAGAGCTTCAGGGATTCCCTGTATAAACTTCAGCATGACAAACATGTTCCAGACCGAGAACAGCCCGGGGAAAATATACACCCAGAACGTGTTGATAAGCCCGAGATTATTAAGCTGAATATAGAAAGGAACCAGTCCTCCACTGAATAACATGGTTAAAAGAACATAGCCTAGTATCGTGCTTCTTAATGGAAGACCGCGGTAGGACAAGCCAAAGGCCACCAGAAGTGTGACGATAAGTCCTGCGAATGTGCCAATGACTGTCCTAGCGATTGTAATTAGATAAGACTGGCGGATAATCTCATTTCCTAATACAATCTCATAATTAATTAATGTGAAATTCTTGGGCCATAGATACACGCCACCTTTGGCCGCACTTGCACCGTCATTCAGTGAGATGGCCAGCATGTATAGGAATGGATATAGTACAGACAAGCACAGACCGGCCAGTACTATGACGATGACGTATTGAGCTATTTTTTCACCTCTGCTGAGCTTCATATGCCATCACCATAATCCTTCACCATTTATTTTTCTGGATAACTGATTAGTCGAAACAACCAATATCAAGCTGATCACTGAGGATAACAATCCCACCGCGGTCGCCATCCCAAAATATCCCTGCTGCAATCCGTTGCGGATGATATACGTATCCAGTACATCCGCGACCCCTTGATTAGCAGAATTCATCAGCGGATAAATCTGATCCATCCCTACTGAAATCAGGCTTGGGATACTCAGAATTAGCACAATCGATATTGTCGGTAGAATACCCGGGAAGGTGATATGCCGAATCTGGGCTAACTTTCCTGCACCCTCTACTTTGGCGGACTCATACAATTGCGGATCAATCGTTGTGATCGCAGCCAGATAGAGAATCGTGTTCCAGCCGGTCTCTTTCCACAAGCCGCTTAATATAACCATGGGCCGGAACCACTCCGTGGAACCTAGAAAAAATACAGGATCACCGCCTGCTTTCTCGATGAACTGATTGACCAGCCCACCATCCAAAGTCAGAAAAGACTGCAGGATGTAAGCGACTACAATCCATGAGAAAAAATGAGGCAAATAGCTGACCGATTGCACGAATCGCTTAAATACAGGCCGGGTTACCTCGTTAATCACCAGTGCCAGTAGAATCGGTGCCGGGAATCCGAAGATGAACTTAAGCACAGATATATATAACGTATTTTTGACGACAGTTAAAAACTGGGGATCTTGCAGGAAAGAAAAGTTGTCTAATCCCACCCATGTGCTGTTCCAGATCGAGGTGCCAATCTGAAAGTCGCGGAAGGCGACCTGAATCCCTGCCATCGGAATATAGCTGAACAAAAATAGCAACAGCACTCCCGGAAGAATCATTAAATATTGCCATCGGTACTTGTAGAACTTAGCGTACAATTTACATCCCTCCTTGATATTTCTATCATAAGGTGCAGCGGGAACCCTGCCTATATAACAGTGATTGGTTATCTATTGCTCTGATTGGTTCTTTAAAGCGCTTACGTTGTTAGACAAGCTCCGCTCGCACGCAAATAAACGCAGCCTTAAACGGCTGCGTTACATTTTTTATGACGAAAGCTAATTATTCGATTCAAATTATTATTGTTAATGTACGGCTTTTTGCCCTACCGGTTGTGAAGCCTTGGAATAGCGGTTCTCTGGCAATGGAATACCGAGATTTCCACGCAGGGTGCTACTTTCGTATTCAGTGCGGAACAGGCCCCGCTCTTGCAGAATCGGCACTACCCGATCGACGAATTCCTCCAGTCCATTAGGAACAGCAGCTGCGATCATAAATCCGTCTGCTCCTCCACCCTCAAACCAGGTTTGAATCTGATCAGCCACTTGCTCAGGTGTGCCAATAAAGCTGCTGCGCGGGGTAGCGGATTGTAAGGCGACCTGTCTTAGTGTTAAGCCTCTCTCCTTCGCGTCCTTTTTGATTTTATCCGTGCCGCTCTGAAAACTATTACGCCCCAACTCGCCAAGCTCAGGGAACGGTTCATCCAGCGGATATTGCGAGAAATCATGATGCTCGAAGAATCTGCCCAAATAGTTCAGTGCATTCTCAATCGTCACGAGACCAGCAACCTCCTGATATTTACGCTCTGCTTCCTCTGATGTGTCGCCAATGATTGGTGCAATACCAGGAAAGATCAGCACCTCATTCGGATCCCGGCCAAATGAAGCTACCCGTGTCTTAACATCGCTATAGAATGCCTGGGCATCTTCTAGCGTTTCGTGGCCAGTGAAGATAGCATCCGCTTCCTTTGAGGCGTAATTTTTACCAACTTCTGAGGAACCTGCCTGAAACACGACTGGCTGCCCCTGCTTCGAACGAGCAATATTGAGCGGTCCTTTCACGGAGAAGAACTCTCCTTGATGGTCCAGGGTATGCATTTTTTGCGGATCAAAGAATACACCTGTTTCTTTATCTCGAACAAACGCATCATCCTCCCAGGAATCCCATAATCCGCGTGTCACCTGCAAATATTCGGTAGCAATACGGTAACGCTTGCCATGGTCAGGATGCTCTGTTTTGCTGTAATTCGAGGCAGAGCCTTCCAGCGGTGAAGTCACCACATTCCAGCCGGCCCGGCCACCGCTGATTACATCCAGTGAGCCGAATTGACGCGCGACGGTAAACGGTTCACTGTAGGAGGTGGAAAGGGTACCAACCAGACCGATGTTGGTGCTGACGGCGGCGAGTGCGCTAAGAATGGTCAGCGGTTCAAATCGGTTAAGGAAATGCGGAATGGACTTTTCATTAATGTACAAACCGTCTGCGATGAAGATCAGATCCAGCTTGCCTTCTTCTGCCTTCTGTACCCACGCTTTGTATAATTCAAAGTTTACACTTGCATCCGGCTTAGCATCAGGATGGCGCCACATCGACGTACTGCCTCCTACTCCATGCAGCAGTGCGCCTAGCTTCAGTTGTTTTGGTTTGGTCATGTTCATTCCTCCTAAAAGTTTTGTGAGCATACGATTCCCAGGTTTTACTTCATGCAAAACTAACTATGAAAGTATTCATTGCACGAACGATGCATTGGCTGCGCCCTGCTTGATTCGCTCAATCTGGCCAAGATGTCTCTCTACATGTGCGGTGAAGCTATGGACGATATCGGAAATTTTAACGTTTTCCCCCTTGAAGTTAACCCCGCTTTTTTCCCAATCCTCTGCGCTGAGTCGTTCAAACAATAGACTGTTATAATAAAGCAGGCTGCGGAACAACTCCAGACTATCGGAAGCACTACCACTATTGGCGTACTGGCCGCTGACCCAAGTGTCCTGATTGAAGACTGGCAGCTGCGCAGTTGTAGCAGCGAGAATATCACGTATACGGAACGAAACCACAATGCTGTGATCAGCTAGATGGGCTAACACCTCAGTAATACTCCAACTCGTTGGTGCTGCCTTCCATTTCAGCTGTTCCTCTGATAACCCTGCGGTTGCATGCACCAGTTGGTTGTGCGTACTTAAAAAATTGCTAATTTGAACTTTGCTCATTAAATCCCCTCCAAAATTAGGCCTGCTTGCGAATGATCAGGTGTAAAACGTGATAACGCAAAAGGTTGAATGTTGTGGTTGGTAGCTCCACTTGTCGCCAAATCAGCAAGTATTTCACCTACAACACTAGAAAATTTAAAACCATGCCCTGAGAACCCTCCGGCTACCAGCACATTGGAGTGGAGCGGATGGCGGTCAATAATGAAATCTTCATCAGGTGTATGCTCATATTTGCATACAGATCCTTTAAGTAATCGGCCAGCTGCACCCGGCATGTAAGTCTCCAGTACTCTTCGGAGGTCTTGCTCATCGCTGGTTTCACTGCCAAAGGGAGCAAGTAGTGTGCCTGGTTTCCATTCCAGCCCCGTATCGTGCCGGCCGATCTTCAGACCGGCTCCAGCAATGCTGGGAAAGCCATAATAGCCACCTTCCTCAGCTCCTAGCGTGAAGCCAGGGAAGTTACCGGCTGCAAAAGCAGGTGAGCTCTCAAACCAGCCCACAACTTTGCGGATCGACTTGATTGGCAAATGCACAAAAGGCGCTAACGCACCAAACCAGGCTCCGGCACTAAGGATAGCTGACGCTCCGTGATAATCGCCGTTTGTTGTATGAACTGTTACACTGCTTTCGCGGGCGGTGATGTTTACTACCGAAGTGTTCGTCAACAGTTCCGCACCCTGTCCAAGGGCAAGCTGGCGGTAGGCGGAGATACAGCGCTCGCTGTACAAATACCCGGCATCTGGTTCATACATTGCTGCGAATGTTTCCGGAATGTTCAATCCCGCCCAGCGCCGCCGGATCTCTCCGGCATCCAGATGCTGTACCTGCACCTTCCGTTTCATTGCTTCCGCGAGACGACCGCTAAAGGAATACACTGCACTATCTGCGAGATTCAATACACCCGAGCGGACAAGCAGTTCTATTCCGCTCAACTGCTCAGCTTCTTTCCATAAACGATCTGCCCGCAGAGCCAAATCAATGTAGGCGGGATCACCACTGTAAGCATGCCGGATCAGCCGCGTTTCCCCGTGATGGCTTCCCTGTGTATGTGGAGGATCAAAGGCATCAATTAGCAGCGTCTTCACTCCGCGCCTCGCAAGATAGTAACCGGCACTCATGCCCATCGAGCCTGCGCCGACGATAATTACATCGTAACTGTTATGTTCAGCTATAATTCTGCACCTCCATCGGGACTGTACTGCACTAGGGATCGTACAGCTACATCCGCAAGGAAACGTGCTGCCACAGGGAGTGCGCGTTCATCCAGATTGAAGGCCGGATGATGCCATTCCTGGCTTCCTTCAGTACCTACAAAAACGAACAGTCCGGGTACCACGCGCTGATAGAAGGCGAAATCCTCTCCAGCCAGAGAAAGCTCTGGCTGAATCGCTCGGTAGCCAAGAGCATCGACCGATTCACCTCCAAGCGCTGCTAGGGAGGGATCGTTGATAACCGGAGGTGGCCCTTCTATCCAGCGAACGGTAGCTTCTGCTCCAAGAGCCGCTGCTACACCGACCGCCACTTCCTGAAACCGGTCCAGCACTTTGCTGCGCACCGTTTCATCAAAGGTGCGGATCGTCCCTTCAAGCACCGCTTTTTCGGGGATAATGTTCCATGAATTGCCGCTGTGAATCTGCGTCACACTGACCACCGCACTCTGCAGCGGGCTGACATTGCGACTTACAATGGACTGGAATGCCGTCACAATATGCGAAGCCGCTACAATCGGGTCTATGCCAGCTTCCGGAACGGCAGCATGAGAACTGCCACCCTGCACTTCTATCACAAACCCGTCAGCTGCTGCCATTAAAGGACCACCCTTAATACCGATGGTTCCGACTGGCAGGTCTGGCTTGTTATGCAGCCCGATCACTGCCCGGACGTCTTCGAGTGCCCCGCTAGCAATGATTCGTTGTGCACCCTGCGCCTTCTCCTCGGCTGGTTGGAATAACAGGCGCACCGTTCCCTGTAATTGCTGCTCTCGCTGTTTCAATTGATAGGCGGCACCAATCAAGGCAGCCGTATGGAAATCATGCCCGCAGGCATGCATTTTGCCGGGATATAATGAAGCAAAGGATACTCCGCTTTCCTCCTGGATTGGTAAGGCATCAATATCTGCGCGCAGTGCGATGACCGAACCGGGCTTTTTGCCGCCAATCTCTGCGATCACGCCGGTAGACAGACCGTATTCTACGATCCTGACTCCTGCCCGCTCCAGCAGGGAAATAATATATTCTGTTGTGCCATATTCTTCATTGGACAGTTCCGGGTGCCGGTGCAGATGACGGCGTATCCCGATTAATTCTTCTTCAAGCGCTTCCGCACTCAACTCTTTAGCTTTACTTGTCATTTACAGTCACCCTCCTTTACACGATTTCCTGTGTGATACCGAGCCCGCCCGCTTTATGCCTCTGCAGCCACTTCAGCGATTGCTTCGCTCAGTAGCTCAAAGGATCGGAGCCGTTTGTCAAAGGGCTGTACATTCGTCGTTATGATGAACTCCTCGACACCGGATGCCTCTGAAAGTTCCAACAACTGTTCACGGACAGATGATTTTGTTCCCTTGGTAATCTCCGGTTCCAGCTCTTCAATCGTGTAGGCTTCATTGCTCTGGCGGGCAAATTCCTCCGCCTGTTCCAAGGTCCCTACTGTCAGCTTCTTCCCGCTCGCCAGTTGAATCCGGATCAGCTTATGCGCACCTGCCAGTTCTTTCGCTCCCTCTTCAGTCTCAGCCACCACTAACGCTAAAGCGATAATGGCTTGCGGTTGTCTGCCCTGTGAAGAAGCGAAACCGCTGCGGTAAGCACGAATGGCATCCAGCGCTACCGCCTTATCGCTGTTAATAAACAGGGAGAATACGTAGGGTAACCCCAGTTCAGCGGCAATTTCCGCGCTGCTTACACTCGCGCCAAGGACATACAACTCAGGAGGAATACCAGGAAGGGGACCTGCCTTCAACCCTGCCAGCGGATGGTTTTCTTCGAGGCGGTTATGTACATACTTTTCCAGCTCGATGATTTTGTCCGTCAGGTCTGGGGTTTCAGCTTTTCCCTGCTGTAGTGCCTGTGTGCTACGTGGGAGTCCACCGGGAGCACGTCCCACACCGAGATCCACTCGTCCAGGAGCCAGTGTAGACAGCACATTGAAGTTCTCCGCTACCTTATACGGGCTGTAATGCTGGAGCATGATGCCACCGGAGCCAATGCGGATTCGCTCTGTTTTAGCCAGAAGATGTGAGATAAGTACTTCCGGGGAAGAGCCGGCTACCTGCTCGGAGTCATGATGCTCCGAAACCCAGAACCGGTGGAATCCAAGCTCTTCGGACAATTGTGCCAGCTTGATCGTATGCTGGAATGCTTCCTCCGGCGTTTCTCCCGGATAGATCGGACTTTGATCAAGTACGCTGATTGTAATAACCATTGTTTTTCCTCCTATATGGAATAGTTAAATTCAGGTGTGATCCGCTTCAGGAACTGCTTCGTTCTTTCTTCGCGCGGATGGTTAAACAGCTCTGCCGGAGTCCCTTCTTCAACAATGACGCCTCCGTCCATAAAAACCACATGATTCGCCACATCGCGAGCAAAGCCCATTTCATGAGTCACCACAATCATTGTGATGCCTTCCTTGGCAATTTTACGGATGACGGCCAGCACCTCACCCACTAACTCTGGGTCCAACGCCGATGTGGGTTCGTCGAACAATATAACCTCCGGCTCGAGCGCCAAGGCACGGGCAATGCCAACCCGCTGCTGCTGGCCTCCGGACAGCTGACTTGGATAGGCGTCCAGCTTGCTGCCAAGACCAACCTTTTCAAGCAGGGCAATACTCCGATTTTTCGCTTCGTCCTTCGGAAGCTTTTTGACAATCAGCAGTCCCTCCATCACGTTCTCCAGCGCGGTTTTATGGCGGAATAAATTGTACTGCTGGAACACCATTGCCGTTTTTTGCCGGAGCAGATGAATCTCCTTTTTGCGGGGATGTTTGCAGTTCACTTTGAAATCGCCGATGGCGATCTCTCCGCTGCTTGGCTTCTCCAGATAATTCACACAGCGTAAAAGTGTCGTTTTGCCTGAGCCGCTGGGACCGAGAATGACGACAACTTCACCCTTCGTCACCGTTAAATCTATATTATTGAGCACCTGATTCCGACCAAATGACTTCGAAATTTGCGCAAGCTTGATCATGCTACTCCACCTCGATTGTACAGATTAATTCTTTTTTCAATCAGCGACGTCACGCGTTCGATTAGGAACGTAAGTCCCCAGAAAATCAGTGCTGCCGCCAGATAAGCCTCAAAAAACTTCCAGTTCGTTGAAGCTACAATTTGCGCCTTAGCATTGATATCCACCACCGAAACGGTAAAAGCAAGGGTAGATCCATGCAGCATACCAATTACCGAATTTGACAGATTAGGCAGACTCGCCGCCAGCGCCTGAGGAAAAACAATCCGCCGCAGTGCCTGGGGTGTGGTCATTCCGATAGAATGGGCAGCTTCCAGCTGACCGCGATCCACAGCAAGCAGACCGGAACGGACGACTTCGGACATATAGGCTCCCGCTGTAATCGAGAACGAAATATAGGCAAAACCGATCATCGGAATGGCTACCGACCTGAAGCTCCAGCCGAACTGCACTGCCAGACCATCGATTAACACGGGAAGCCCAAAATAGATAAGCAAAAGATGCGTCAGCATCGGTGTCCCGCGGATGAACGTAACATAACCGACAGCCAGCGGATACAGCAGCGGAATTCTGTATATCCGGATCAACGCTACAGCCACACCAATCACAAATCCAATGAGTACTGAGACAGCAGTAATAGATAAGGTCACAGGAATTGCACTTAAAATTTGCACCAGAGCAGTCCAGATAAAAGATGGGTCCAGCTTCATAATCCGCTACCTCCTTTACCCGGTCCAAGTTCAGCAATGATGCGGCGGTAGGACCAGCTTTTGTTGATTTTGAACGATTTTTTCTCCGGTGTATTCCGTTTCTCATGCCGCAGCAGCCGGCGTTCTGCTATAAGCAGCAGTTTCTCAATTGTAAAGCTGATAACCAGATAGATTAGCGCAAGCGCGATATACGTTTCAATAAAATGCTGAGTTAAGCTGCCTAGCGTCTGTGCTTTACCTGACATTTCCATCACCCCAAGAGTAAAGGCCAATGACGTATCTTTCAGTAGAGCAATCACCAGATTGGAGAATACCGGAACTGCGATTCCGAGCGCCTGCGGCAGCACGATTCGCGTAAAAGCTTGAAACCCCGTCATCCCTGTAGCATAAGCAGCCTCTACCTGCCCCTTATCCACCGCCATTACAGAAGCCCGGATCATTTCGGACATGTATGCCCCCGTATGCAGCCCGTAAGTAAGAATCACAAAAACAAGCACCGGAGTCCGGGTCATATCGACATGAACCAGCTTCATAATTTCGGGCAGACCATAATAAAACAAGAAGAGCTGGATAAGAATCGGAGTTCCCCGAAAAAAAGAAATATAGATTTCGGAGATGGTTTTTAACACAGGCACTTTATAAAGTCTTGGCAGAGCTACGAGAAAGCCGACAAGAATTCCTGTCAGTAGAGAACAGGCGACAATCAGAAGCGTGGTGCTTAAAGTCCCTAGTAACTTAGGCAAAAACGTAAATACAAAGCTGATATCAAACTGTGCGCCCATATATTCCCCCCCTTCCCGTGCTCACCGGCTCAATCATTTAACCGAATCCGCTGTAACATCCGCACCCAACCATTCCGTACTAAGCTTGCCTAGTGTGCCGTCTGTCTTCAGCTCTTTAATCGCACTGTCAATCGCATCTGACAGCTTTTGTGAATCGGCATCATCCTTACGGAAAACATAGAGAATATCCGCGGATGACAGCTCGTCGCCCGTAGCTTTTAGCTGACTCTGCGGATCAATGATCGGCAGGACAAAATCTGCAGCCAGCGTAGCGTCCACACGCCCAGTACTAATCTGTGCGACGGTATCATTCGCTGCACCATTCTGATACACGATATCAATCGCATTGTCATTCTCTTTATTGTAGTTCTCGAGTATTTGTGCTTGTGCACTCGTTGCACCTACAAGCACCTTTTTCCCTTTGAGATCATCAAGCGATTGGATTGAATTATTATCCTTTGCCACTACAATGCGGTTTCTCCAGTGGGCATAGGCTTCTTTGTTAAAAGAGTATTTCAGCTCCCGTTCCGGATTTTTCTCCATGACATGGGCGACCAAATCGATTTTTTTGGTTTCCAGGCTCAGCAGCAGATTGCTGAAATCCATGGTTTGAAATTCGAATTCATATTCTGGCAGCTGCTTATCGATTTCTTTGAGCAGTTCCACATCAAATCCGGTGAGTTTGCCGTTCTCATCTATGAAGCAGACTTTCGGAAAAGCAGTACCCGTGCCCACAATGATCTTAGTTACCTTTGCCGAATCCTTTGCCGGTGCCGCAGCTTCTGCTGCATTTCCATTCTGATTGCTGCTAGCGCTGTTACTGTTGTTTCCGCAGCCGGCAATCGCCAGTGTCAATACCGATGCAAATACTAGTGAAATGGACTTTTTCATTGTTTTATCCCCTTTGAATGAACTGTGGTTTGTCTGTAAGTGTTTTTTTCATCAGATACATAATGCCGTCACCGTTCTGCTGATCCAGTTCTAAAAACCGTTCGTACCCCCGGCGTTCATACATTTGAACCAACCACGGATGTTTCTTCGCCGTTGCCAGCGTGACTGCAGCCGAACCTAACTGTCCAGCAATAATGTTCTCTTCCACCCAATCCAAAAGTTTTCCACCATAACCTTTGTTACTGTAATCTGGATGAGCAGCAAACCATTTGATAAAAGGCAGTGGGCTAATCTTCTTAATCTCTTCTTCCTTTGAAAGGGTTATGGTTGCAACTATCGTTCCGTCAACTTCAAGCACATAACACTCATTCGTAGCTATATTGTCTTCAATAAGCGCCAAGTCGGCTGTGGCCGCCGGCCAATGCAGCCCGAGTTCACGAATCAGCTGATAGGCACGATATGTAACATCTAGCAATTGCTCCGCATCCTTCAGTTCTGCCAGCCTGAATACCTCACTCATCACATGCCCTCCAGCCTTTCGGAAATTAATTTAATAATCCCTATCGAAATAGTCGTGATTATATGCAATTAACTTTATCACTGCATGTGTCCACGCGCTAATAGAGTTTTTTAATACATCTATACAATTAGTCGATCTCCCACTTTACCAATCCCCAGTTCAAGCAAGGTTTCGATGAATTCTGCGTTTTCTCCATTCAATGAAATCAGGCTGGTTCGCAAGGAGATGCCTTCCGTCTCCGCAATATCCACCCGGATCAGCGACCCCGTCGCCACTTCCTCTTGCACACTGAGGGCGGGAAGGAAACAGATGCCTGCTTTTTTCAATACCAGCTTTTTGGCTGTCTCCAGGTTATCTACCTGATATTCAATCTTCGGTGGCTGTTCCATACTCTCAAATACACGATGCAGCCGCATCCAATCCAAAGATCCGCATTCAAAAAAAACCAACGTCTCCTGGCGGATATCCTCCAGTGAAGCCCGCTGTGCTTTAGCAAAGCGGTGTCCCTCATGTACATACAGTGAGATGGGGTCCTCGCAGAATGGAAAGGTTTGAATTGCCGGATTTACGACCTTACGGATAAAAGCCAAATCAAGCTCTTTCGATTTTAACTTTTCAGTCAATACTTCCGTAGAAGCTGTCATAAGCTTGATTGTGATATGAGGATATCTGCGCTTTAAATGAAGCATCAGATGGGGCATTAAATAATTGGAAACCGAGACCGTACTGCCGATTCTCAGTTCATTTGGAATGTGTCCCTTAGCCTGAACCTGATATTTACCGTTCTGATAGATCTGGAGAATCTGCTGGGCATAGGGTAGAAACTGTTTACCTTTATCCGTCAGGTTAATCTGCTTCCCCAACCGATCAAACACTTTGCAATCCAGTTCCCTTTCTAGCGATTGAATCCGGGCCGTTACTGTCGGCTGTGAGATATATAGGACTTCGGCCGCTTTATTGAAGCTTCCATAATGATTGATGTAGACAAAGGCCTCAATATTTTCAATGTTCATCCCTAATCCCCCTATGCTTTTATTAATTTTACTATTCCGATGAAAAAACAATGAATTATAGCGATGCTTTCCTATAGATTTTGTTTATATCTTAGTCATCGCCCTATTTTTTGTCAACAATTAATTCCGTGTAAATCAATCGGATTTTGAATCAAACGTTATGTTTATTTCATATAGAACTTTTCTATTCCTATATCAGAATTATAAAACACCTCTTATTCCACTGGGAATTATCATATATAATAATTTCATTCGAATGAACATAACATTTGTCTGAAAGGGGATAGCAAAAACATGTCACAAAAGATCATTATCCGTGAAGCTGAGAATAAAGATTGTAATGCTATCGCCGAAGTGCTGTTAGATGCATACCATCAATATTCGAAGATCATGCCTGAGCCGTTGTGGCTGGAGTACCGGAAATCGCTTCTTGATTCCGTTCATGGTGATACCCCGCTCGTACGGATCATCGCAGAAATCGACAAGAAAATCGTTGGTAGCGCACTCTTGTTCAGCTCCTCGGAAACGGCTTACGGGAAACCGGAGCTAGGGATTCACTCCCCTATCCTACGTCTGCTAGCCGTATCTCCATCCGCTCGTGGTCTTGGCGTTGCAACCCTTCTGATTCGCGATGCTGCACGGAGATCACTACAGTTGGGTGCCACCACCTTGAACCTGCACACCTCGGAAATGATGTCTTCAGCCATCAAACTGTACCAGCGCTTAGGCTTTAATCGTGCATATGAGACCGATCTTATGAACGGTGACACTCTAGTACAAGGCTTCCGGCTAGACCTGCTGTCCTCCGTCCGTTCTACAGCGGGACAAATATAGAATTCGAGAATTCTTAAATATTTGTCTTTTAAATATAAAAAGAAGCCTCGGAAAGCTTCCCCAATGATCTTGTGTGATCGTTACGGTAAACTCCCGAGGCTTCTTTATTTTTCTTTTTTATAAGTGATTTCTTTAAAACTCACAGTGATCTCCCCCGTATTATCGGCATCGCCCATTCGAAGATCTGTAGTAACGGTAGCACGGGAAGGGATGGATGAAAAGCTTGCCCCCTTCTGCTTCTTTTTTACATCATAGAGATAATAAGAAACATCCTTAACATTAAGCCCTACATTATCCTTGTGTATAAGTTCTACAGTATAGGATTTTATCACGGCTACATTAGCGTCCATCCACCCCACAACTTCAATAGCTGTATCTTCATGGTTGCCTTCAGTCTTAATGGAGCCGATGGAAAGACCATCCTGATTATAAAAATTAATTTTTTGTGCAGCTATTTTCAGATAATCGATATCGATGTCAAGAATTCGGTTTTCGTTGACTTCTGCTGTATCCATCCAGGCAATCGTGCCCGCCGGGTTCCACTTTATTTTCTCAGAAGGTACATATTGCTCTTGTGGTAACGGAACAGTACGAAGAGAAACTCCTTTATTATCGTAAAAGGTTAATTCGCCGCTCTCATCATCATGTACAAATCTTTTAAAAGTTGGTGAGAGGAACAGGGATGGCGCCCCGGTCGTCGAATGTGGGATTACGCGATATTTCAGAAGATGAACATCGTCCTTTCCTGTTTTCAGATCAAAGATCCATACATTGCCGAGATAACTCTGCATAAACAATTTTTGCTCATCAGCTTTCCATTGAAATTTATAAATGTAATCATAATCATCAGAAAGCGGCCAGAAGTTTTCCCGAAGTCGTTCAATCTTTCCTGTAAGAACATTATATGAGGACAAATGATATTGCCCAGCTTTTTTCGTCACATCCGATTCCAGAAATAATAGATGATCCTCATCCAGCGGGATTAGCATATTATAGTTGCTCATAAAAGCATTATTCCAGCGATTATTGGAATCGTTGAGCTCGTCGCTCCATTTCACCTTTACCTCATCCGAAGCAGGATCATGGGCTAACAAAGCGTTGACAGCATTATGGTCGCCATAGAAAAGATGAATGGTATGATAAGCTATCCCTTGCAGTTCAACTACTGCTCCACCGTTTAACAGATAGTTATTTTCGGATAGGCCAATCGGTTTGGCCACCAGATCTCCAATAGAGTTCCGTTCTGTATTAAACTCCAAACCATTAAATTTTGCTTCCGAGAACAGAATCTTCTTTAACTCGGCAGTTGATTCCTTAGTAAGTGTGTAGCTTGTATCCGTTTTGTTCACATTCATTAACATGCCTTGCTCGCTTGTCTCGTTAATCCATAAATGAAAGGCATATTTATTATTATCTGAGATTAGAACGATATCGTAGTTAGGCGTTGCGGTATTTAAATTCCCTGGTATTTGTTCAGCGGTACGGATGGCTCGGACGAAAATATCTATGGTTTCATGATCTGTATATTCATCCTTTATGTTAGCATTCACTGAACCATGTGCTAGAGCGTTTGCTAATGTGATTCGCTTGATGGTCTCATCTATCTTTAGATTATCGGATTCTATATGCTGATCATTTGATTGAAATAAGGTAAGCAAAGCAGTCTTATCCGTTTCAGATAACTTGTAATGCCCATTTACTCCTGATTTGGTGAAAAGACCATTATTACTGCCCATAATCCAGAATGAGAACTTTTCATTTTCTTTATTCTTCAATTCAACAATAGCCTCATAATCAGGTGCTGCAATATCAAGCTTCGCGTTGTCATACTCAGCAGTATGTATAGCTTTATTGAAACGTTCTATTAGCTTTTGGTCCGTTATGGTTATTAATCCGCCGCTATCATTATGGATTGTAATGGAGTCCACAGAACTCAGATCGATTAGCGTTTGATTCCCTTTATCTTTATTCCCTGTATTGGTACATCCAACAAAGATTATTGAAATAACTGCTAAAAGGGCTAGTAGATTTAACTTTTTCATATAGGCTCTCCCTTCTTATTCTCTCTTCTTTGACGCCGGATAGAGGATAAAGTTGCAAAAAATGAGATTTTACACCTATTTAAAAAGATCTAATTAAGCCAAATATAGCCTGTAACCATTGGATCTGATTCTTGGCCTGAACAAAAGTACAGTGTTTGCAGCGATAAAAAAAGCCACCGCACAGGCCTGTTCTCCTGTAAGGCAGCTTCTTCTTTATCTCAATATATCTCTTACAGCACCCGTCAATACACCAATAACTTCTTGCTCGGAGGCCAGCGGAGAATCTCCTTCTACTGTGTGTGCTAGCATACCGGCCGTGGCCGCAAAGGCTACAGTATGCTGAGGATCAAAACCTTCCAGCTCACCATGAATTATACCACTGGCATATGCATCTCCAGCCCCGACTCTATCAAGCACCGGAAAGGTTAAGGTCTCGGAATAAGCGAAGCAACCGGCTTTGAAGATATAACCGCGCAACGAGTGGTGGTTATCATCATGGATGGACCGATGCGTTCCTGCTACCGTACTTAGACTGTAGCGTGAAGCTACTGTGGGAATCAGCTCCTGAAGTTGTTCTTCTCTTGAAGTTCCTTCGGGCTTCATACCAAGGATTAGCATTGCGTCTTTTTCATTCATCAGCACGATGTCGGCCAAATGCAGCATGTCTTCGTAATGGGAGCGCGCCAGCTCATAGCCTCTCTCCCCCCAGAGCGATGGGCGGTAATTGCAGTCAAAAACGACTAGACCACCGTGTTGCTTAACCGTTTTTGCATAAGTTTTCATCGCTTTTCGCACATCATCGTTCATTGCCAGTGTTATCCCGCAGAAATGAACAGTATCCGCGAGGTCTGCCAGCTCTGCGAATGGATAAGTACCCGGAGGAGCAGTATTGAAGCTGCTCTCCGGGCGACCGGAATAAGTCACTCGGGAGGGGCGAGCCCCGAATCCGTTTTCAAGAAAGTACATCCCTATACTTGAGCCCCCGCGTTGGATATGCTCCGGCTGGATGCCCAGTCGCCGAAGATAGGCTGTTGCTGCGTCACCAATAGGATTCGCAGGCAGTCTGGACACCAAAGTCCCCCGATGTCCGTATCGGGACAATGCGGACAGTACATTGACTCCGGTGCCGGAGAACGAATACTTCAGCAGGTTACCCTGAGATAACAGTTCAAAGCCAGGTACCTGTAGCCGCATCATTATTTCACCAAAAGCGGCGATATGTTTAGGCATATTGATCCGCCAGCTTTTTCATCGTCCGATACAGCTGTTGTATGTCCGCCACTCTCGTTCTTCCGCTCTGCGGATCGATGATCGATGTATAGACATGGGGAATCACCTGCGGCACTCCCGCTTCCAATATAATAGACAAGATCTCTTCAAAGTTGTCCAGATCGATACCGCCGGTCGGCTCCAGCGCAAACCCCTCTTCCGCACAGGCTTTGGCCACTGCGATTAGCTCCGCTTTACGGCTCAGCCCCTGCATCGGAAAATACTTTAAAGCATTTCCGCCCATATCCCGAACCAATGCAATCGCCGCATTTACGGGAATTACAGCGGGTACAGATTGTGCCGCACTGGCCGGGCCGGTGGAGATATTCACAAAACCAGGTTGTCCCGTTGGTGCGATCATACTGTTAATCCAACTATCTTTCGCTCCAAGGTTGGCACGGGTCGCACCAACTGCTGGGAATACCTGATTAATGTGGCTGCCAGCATAGGATTTGACAATCTCTGCAACAACAGCAGCTTGCCGATTATCACCCGCACCTAGTCCTATTGATACCGCACCGTCAATTTCCCGCCCATATGCCTCCATCGCCTGCACAGCTTCTTCTACCGTTGCATAGTCTTTGGACAATACACCGACCAGTACATAACCTTCGGCAGCAGCAAATACCTCTTTGGCATTTTCTATATCCTTAGCCAATACGTTTAAGGCCACCCGACCTTTATAGAACCGCTTGTTAATTTCAGACATTGCTTGGCCCTCCTGTCAATTCCCTTATCCTCGCTGTAATCATTTCTATGTCATCACCCATTAGCGGACGCGGGTCAATATCAAAATAACCTTGCCTTACCCCATAGTCTCTAGTGTAAATAGCCACTTCACCTTGTTGAAGCTGCTGGGACAGCTCAAGTGCTGTTATTGCGCACTGATTCGGGTCCACATGGATGCGTCCACGGTAAATCGCCCGGCCTGCTTCATCCTGCACGATAGTTACCCGAATTCCGGGAAGCCCATCGAGCGGCATCAGCAATTGGAGCGTAGCTTTTTCCTTTTCGCTTGTATCCTGTTTGTGAGCATATTCATCCAACGCTTGCATCAGGCCGAAGGATGTTTCCTTACCAACCTTCATGCTGCGTCCAATGCCGTGAAGCTGCACTTTCAGCCATTCAATATAAAGACGTTTTCCCGCCACAAGTCCGGATGTTGGACCTTCTATGGCTTTGGAGCCACTATAAATGACCAGATCGGATATTTGCACGTATTTCTGCAGATCCTCTTCCGCTGCAGCATCTACAATAAGCGGGACGTTATGAGTTTGGGCCACAGCCCAAGCTTCCTCTACAGAGATCATATTCTTCTGAACGGCATGATGAGATTTGACATACAAGATAGCCGCAGTCTGATCCGAGATCGCAGCAGCCAAATGCTCCGCCCGTCCTTCATTGGCATAACCTGCTTCCACTACTTTACCACCGCCGAGATAAACCATGGTTTCCACTGGTGCACCGTATTGTACGTTATGACCTTTTAGCATTACAATTTCATTTCTAACAATGCTATCCTGATGGAGCCGCAGACTTGTACGAATATTACCGCGGGTTACCAGCGCCGCCACGGATAAAGCAATTCCACTGGAAGCCGAGTTCACGATCACCGCTGCTTCAGAACTTGTATGACGTGCAACATAATCCCCCGCTTTATCCACCAAATCGGCGATTTCCACATAACTCTGTCCGCCTTGACGCATAGCTTCCATCACCGTATCGGTCGGTGCCGATACCCCGAGGATGCTCATCCGGCCGCTTGCATTAATAACTCTTTTCAGGCCGTATTTCGCATTCCATGTATTTGTCACCTATGATCACTCCTATTGCTTGAATGGTTTGCTGTGCTACCCGGCGTTCCCCCTCAGAATCTACCAGTTCAATCTTCTTATCCGTCACACGAAAAAGGGTCAGATTCGCCTTGTTATTGATCCGAATCTCCCCAAGTTCCGGGCGTCCCAGCCACTGGGCTGCTCTGCTTGTCACCCGTGCAATTGTATCTTCAAGGGAATATCCCAGTGCAAGGAATTTGTTCAACAGATTCGCCATGGAGTAGACGGGACCATTGATACGGTTGCCTCTGTATATGTCTGTGCTGATCGTATCCGGATCAATACCGTTTTGTTTGGCCGCCTCGGCCACAGCGAACGAGAAGCTAGCCGTACCATGTCCCACATCCAAGTGAACTCCACGCTCAATAGCATCTCTCAGCACTTGGAGCGGTCGATTCTCCTTATCGAACAAATTGTTGCTTTTACCATTTAGATAATGGGTTATCACGTCGTTGCGTTGAAGTAGCGGTAAAACCTCACGGATATCCGGCGGTGCGGAGCCTATATGTACCATCAGTGGCAGCCCGGTCTTTTCCGAAAGCTCCAGTGCATGTTGAAGCGGTTGAATGCCATTGTCACCCACTACGCTTTTGCTGATTCTGGCCTTCAAGCCTACGATAAATTCAGGATAAGCAACTACCGCCTGAAGCACCTTTTCATGATCAATCCACTCTAATTGGGACAACTCGTCAATTCGCATCAGGCCAATCTTTGAAATGTTAAGAAAAGCAAGCAGTTGCGTTGCTGACTTTTTCCCCGCCTCTGCCAGCTCACCAATACGCTCCGCTCCGCAGCTACCTGCGTCCACGAGGGTAGTCACGCCACATTTGATTCCGATTTCATCGATCTCGTCTCCATACGGATTCAATTCTGCAAACGCATGTACATGCAAGTCGATCCAGCCGCTAGAGACATACGCCCCATTGGCTTCCACGACCTTGAAACCATGGTCTTCGGCGGTGCCTCCGGGAACAATCTGGACTACGTTGCCATCAGCTATGACAATGTCCACTTCCGCTCCATTCAGGACTTTCGCCCGGCGGAGGAGCAAACGTTCTGCTGTCATCGTCACACCTTCTTTCCAAATTCAGAACATTACCGTCCTAGGTCTTTCCCGCACAATCTATAACACAAACAGTCCCAATGGATGTAGGATCTTTTTTCACTGGGACTGTTTGAATGAACTATTTATTCTTTATCACTACCGTGTTCAGACCCGAAAACCCTTTAAAAAATTCACAGCCTGGCGGATATCTTCCTCCGGATTAGTGCCAACTTCCCGTTCTATGGTCAGGAATCCTGTATAACCGATGTCGTTCAGTGCTTGCAGATAGTTGTTCCAATCAACAGAACCCGCTCCGAGCGGAACTTCACGGAATGCCGAGCCGGTCTCGGCCATTTCAGCGATTTTCTCATGGTCTAATGCTGGTGCTTCATAACCATATTGACCGTAAACATCGCGTGGATCGATATCGGCAAGCTTGAGACCATCTTTAGCATGGGTGTGTACAATGTAGTCTTTTAGAGTATGAACACCTTGCACAGGATCATCACCAGTCACCATGACCATATTGGCCGGATCAAAATTAACGGAAACCCCTCTGGAACCCAGACCGTCGAGGAACGTCTTCAGACGTGCAGCGGGTTCTGGCCCAGTCTCAATCGCAAAATAAGAATTCATCTCATGTGCATATCTGCTAAGTTCCTCACAGGCAATGTGCATGGTTTCATAGATTTTACTGGCTGGATTAGAGGGAACAATACCGATATGTGTAGTTACGATATCTGTACCTAGCTCCTTGGCCAGCTCCATAATGCGCTTGGACTTTTCAATTTTGGCACGGTTCTGGGCAGGGTCCTGAAAGCCATGTCCGCCTAAATCTCCAACGAGGGCAGAGATTTCTAAACCTAGCGAAGCAATGTAATCCTTCCATTCACGGCGTGCTGACTGAGAGAGAGTAGCGGGATCAAATTCGCCTTGTACCGCATAAATCTGAACTCCATCTGCCCCAGCTTCTTTTGCCTTGCGCAATCCCTCTTTCACTCCAACCTGAAAGCTGTCTACGATAACACCGATTTTATTAGTGATAATTGGTTTAACCATGGCATAATCCTCCAGTATAATGAATTAGATTTGGTTCCAAACCCGCTTGATGTATTCCAGCCCCAGTCTTGTTCCCTTACGGCACTCTTCCATTCCCTCAAATTCTACAGAGATATATCCATCGTAACCGCTTTCCTTAACGATTCGAATTACACTCGGCATATCGATGTCTCCTTGACCAACGATGGCACCTCTCAACCAGTTCCCACCGGAGGATTGGAACCAACCTTCGCCAGGCTGGCGGTCTTGCGGACGAATATAGAAATCTTTGAAATGCACCATTGAAGCAAGCTTGATGTTGTTAGGTACAGCTATTAGCGGGTTCTCATCTGCGCACAGGAAGTTCCCAATGTCGAGTGTTGTACGGAAGTTGTCTCTACCCACCGCATGAACCAGCGCCTGTACACGATCGCTGTGCTGAATAAAGTATCCATGATTCTCCACACTGGTCGTAATGCCTAAACCTGCGGCATAATCGGCAATTTCTCGGCAGGCTTCAGCCAAACGTGGAAGCTCTTCCAAAAAATGCGTGATGGATAGATCGTTTGAGGAGGCTACATCATGCCGCATCCGCTGAATGCCTAATGCCGCGCACACGTCTACTTCCCGCTTTACCCGCTCGACTTCCCGCTGCATTTCCGCTGTCTCCAGCCCGGCAAAGTTCGCCCCGATAGCATAATTGGATAACTCTAGTCCACGACCCGCTGCTGTTCGTACAATCTGATCTATTAGCTCAGGATTTTCAACCAGATTAATACCTAAGGGTACAATCTCCGCATGTTCTGCGCCCAGATCGGCGATCGTCTCAATGACTCCTTCAAGCGTGAGCTCACCCGTTGAAAAAGCCGAATGCAAACTGTAAGTGCTGATTCCTAACTTCATAGTTTCACCTCTTCACCTTTGGCTGCGGATTCATAGATCGCGCCGAGTATCTTCATAATTGTAACGCCGTCTTGCACAGGACTAATCGGTGTAGAGCCGGTACTGATGTTGCTCGCAAAATGATTAATTTCATTCTGGAATGCACTGTTGAACTCAAACCCCTTATTATCGGTCTGCGGATAGGTATTGACGATCGTATCCGCCTGTTCTTTAACGATGACTATCTCAGGATCAATTTCAAAACCACCCTTGTCACCGTACAGGCGTACTGAACGCTCGTCTTCTTTGGCATGCAGTGTAAAGCTGACATCGACCATTAGCGAAGCTCCATTCTCAAAGCGAATCAGTGCATTCGCTAAATCTTCCACCGTATTGTTCGCTGCGTCGTAATCGGCGGCTTTATAGAATGAGAGATTCTTAATATTAGAACGATTGCCGAGCTTCCGGTAGGTATTAGCACTTACCGATACTGGATTCGGACGGCCCATCAAGTACCAGCATAGATCAATCACATGGACACCAATATCGATCAGCGGTCCGCCGCCGGAGCGTTCAATATCACTGAACCAGCCGCCGGGATTGCCTAGTCTCCGGAACGTCGTTGCTTTTGCATAATAGATTTCGCCGAATTCTCCTTGTTCCACCAACGTCTGAAGGAGCTGGGCATTGGAGTCATAACGTCGTACAAAGCCTACTTGCAAAATCTTGCCGCTCTTTTCCACTGCTTGCTGGACCTGAAGCGCTTCTTCAACCGTACGGCAAAGCGGCTTTTCCACAAGCACATGCTTGCCTGCCTCAAGCGCCGCGATGCTGATCTCGGCATGAGAGTTGTTCCATGTGCAGATGCTGACTGCATCTATTTCGGAATTGGCCAGTAATTCACGATAATCCGTGTATACCTTCTCGACATTATATTCTGTAGCAACTTCGCGTGCACGCTCTTCATTCAGATCACATACCGCATATATGGTTGTCTGCGGATTATTCCGATAAGCACTTAAGTGCATGCCGGAGATAGAGCCCGTACCTATTACGCCAATTTTGATCTTATCCATTAACACTCGCTCCTTTATTTTGCATAGGTTATGATTCGTATTATAATGATTTCAACCTTAAACACCATGCAGAGCCTTGCGGTTTCATTTGTACAATTGTGCTATAGGAGGTGCAGTCTATAAATGTTGGACTATGATAAACATCTACAGGAACCCATGGACATGCCGGATCCCGAGTTTCCGATTAAAGTACATACCCAGCGTTTCAACCAAGAAGGAGTTATGTTGTTCCCACATCATTGGCATGAGCATCTTGAGTTTATATTTATTGAAAGTGGTGAGGCTGTTTTTGAGTGCGGACGAACACCGATCAACGTTCGGGCTGGCGATTTAGTTGCTGTGAACAGCAACGAGCTGCATTATGGGGTAAGCGCTTCTTCTGATTTATTGTATTATGCGATTATTGCAGATACTTCTTTGCTGCATAGTGCGGTAAGCGACGCTGCCGAAACCAAGTTCATCGCCCCGATTCAGCGGAACCAGCTGCTGTTACGTAACCATATCCGGGGGGATCAGCATATTACTGACTGTGCTTTGGCGATTATTCGGGAACTGGAACGTCGCGAATTTGGTTACGAGCTGGCCGTCAAGTCCGAGCTATACCGCCTGTTAACGCTGTTGTTGCGTAGACATATCGTCACCGTACTCTCACAAGCTGAGCAAGAGAGGCGTATTCAGACCGTTGAACGCTTCGCACCTGTTTTGCGTTATATCGATACCCATTACCAGGAACCGATTCAAGTTGACGAACTTGCGGCGCTAACGGGGCTAAGCCGCTTCCATTTCAGCCGTCTCTTTAAGGAACTAACTGGGCATACGATATCGGAATATGTAAATGCTGTCCGTTTAGACCGTGCAGATTATTTGCTCCGCCATACCCAGCTAACGATTTCTGAAATCGCTACCACTACCGGCTTCAGCGATATCTACTATTTCAGCCGCACCTTCAAAAAGCATAAAAAAGTAACCCCTAGCAGTGTGAGGGGATTCTAGTTAGAATGAACAAAGGACTGCCTCTTGGCAGTCCTTTGTTAGTGTATGCAGCGTTCCTCTAGTTAAACTATTATTGCCATACAAGCTGTCCCTTTCTTATTTTTGCTGCATAGATGATTTGGCCTGTATGATAATGGACTTCTCTCACCATCGCTATCATGAGATTAAGAGCAGTGGTCTCGTTATTTACTTGGCTATATGTAAGTGGTGGCAAATTAAGAAAGGGTTGTGACATCAATAACTCCGGGTTAGATTGGAGCCGTTCAAGATATTGGATAATAATATCAAAAGCATCCCTGGTCATGGTTATAGCTTGTTCTTTAGTCATTTCTAGACCTCTTTCAAACTCCCTCTCTCTATCTCTTGTATCAGGAATATCTAAAAGAATGGTTTCAATTCGTGAGTGTACTGCTCCGCTAATATGAGCAACCAAATTTGCAATACTGTTACTTTCCACGGTTGGGGACCATGTAATATCCTCTTGGGTACATTGCTCGATTGCTTGGAGCGTCCATTTCTTTTCCGATCTAAATTTAACCAACATACTTTCAATTAACTCAATGGCGATATCCATTGCTAACCTCCTATTGATATAACCTATGTAAATTTTACCAAACTCATCTCTACTGTCAAATGAAATCCAGTACCAATGCTATTTTTATGCCACAATGTTTTGTTACATTCTTATCCGAGCTCCTGAGTAGAGTTAATTGATAACGTTTGTTGGCCTTAAAAGAAGGAGTTGGTATATGACACTGTTTAATTCAGATTAGTACAAAAGAGACTGATGAGATTATCTACTATTTTTAGAAAAAGGAGATACGAAATGAAACTTAAAAAATGGATTGCCCCTATCCTCACATGTTCTCTGATGAGCCTCTCTTTCGCTACAGGATCTGCAAGTGCAGCAACTAACAGCGAGTATAGCTTGAAATTCAATGCGACTAACTATACTACAAAGACCATAACGGTGGATGGTCAATCCGTCACTTATCGGGCATATGAGAATATCGTTTATGTAAAGAACCCTGTAGATATTAATTATGAAACTATGAACGTCTATGTCCCTGAGGAATACTTCCAGGGTAAGTCGATCGGTAGTTACACCGCCGATACCGCACCTATCTTCTTCCCAAACCAGGTTGGCGGGTATATGCCTGCTCAGCCAGGTAGTACTGAAACAGGTAAAGGAATGGGTATGGGGGCAGGTCCACAGAACGGCGCTCCGAAAACAGACAAGGAATCCGCAGCAGCCCCAGGCGCCGATACAGGAACGGAATTGAATAAACCCGCTGCGGGTAAAGACGAAAACGCAGGAACACCTTCATCTGAATCTCCCAGTGCTATCGCAGTTGCCCTGTCCAAAGGTTATGTGGTCGCATCTCCAGGCGCTCGCGGTAGAACTACAAAGGACGAAAAAGGTGTTTACACTGGTAAGGCACCCGCAGCTATCGTAGATCTGAAGGCGGCTGTCCGCTACCTTCGCTTTAACGACGACATTATGCCTGGTGACGCCGAGAAGATCATCTCTAACGGCACAAGTGCTGGCGGCGCGCTCTCCGCATTACTGGGTGCTACCGGCAACAATGCGGAATATGAGCCTTATTTGGAAGCGATCGGAGCAGCTGATGAGCGTGACGACGTTTTTGCCGTTTCGGCCTACACGCCGATTACGAATCTAGATAACGCAGATGCAGCTTATGAGTGGCAATTCAACGGAATTAACACTTATGAAAAACTTGATTTCTCCGGAAATACGGATTTTAACATGGAAAGAAAGTTGGTAGAAGGAACATTGACGGAGGATCAGATTCAGGTATCTAACGAACTGGAAGCTATGTTCCCTGAATACGTCAATAGTCTAGGACTTACGAATACTGACGGAACAGCTTTGAAGATGGATGCGGACGGCAATGGCACCTTTAAAGATTACATCAAAGCTTTTGTGATCGCTTCAGCGCAAAAAGCGTTAAAATCGGGTACAGATCTGTCCGACAAAACCTGGATCACCATTGAAAATGGCACTGTTACGGATATCGACTATGATCAATATCTTGCATACTTGGGCAGAATGAAACTGCCTGGAGCCTTTGACGGTTTAGACCTGAGCAATGGTGAAAACGATCTATTCGGCACAGCGAATGTCGCTGCACAGCATTTTACTCAGTTCGGTTTGGAGCATGATACAGCGGGGGGAACACTTGCTGACCAGAATCTAGTGAAAATGATGAATCCAATGAACTATATCAGCACTGAGGGAACAACCACTACAAATAATTGGCGGATTCGGATGGGAACCAAGGATAGTGATACCTCCCTCGCTGTTTCTACTATATTGGCAACAGAACTTGAGAACAAAGGTTCAAACGTTGACTTTGCAATGGCTTGGGATATTCCACACAGCGGAGATTACGATCTGGATGAGCTTTTTGCTTGGGCGGACAAGGTTAGTGCTACTTCGCCAAAAGCATCCGCAACTGCCATTCCTTCCAAATCATCATTGTTGGTGAATGGTAACAAGATATCTGTTAACGCGTACAATATCGACGGCAGCAACTATTTTAAATTACGGGACATTGCTATGGTTGTAAACAACACTACACAACAGTTTGAAGTGACATCGGATGAAAATACGAATACTTTAAACATTACATCTGACAAAACGTACACTCCGACGGGCATTGAACTTTCAGCATCTGTAGATACTAGTTCAAAGACCGGTGTTATGACAGCCACTAAGATAACTTTGAACGGACAAGAGATTTCAGTAACGGGCTATAATATCGGCGGTAGTGAGTATTTTAAGCTGAGGGATATTGCAAAATCACTTGATTTTAATTTGGAATGGGATGCTGGAACGCACACCATAAGTATAGATACTTCTAACATCTATAAGGACAGCAATAAATAATAGAACAGTAACTTATTCTGGTTACAAGAGGCCGATCCTTCAATCGGTCTCTTTCCATTCCATGTAGAATGCGATTATTTCCCTCACCAACATGCAGTCTTCCTTGCTCCTTTTAGACAATTTACATACAATAAGGACCAAGATATCGGAATAAAGGTGGTAGCTATGCAGGGTAAAGTGAACATACTAATTTGTGATGACAATATAGCTGTACATGAGAGCATATCTGCTTATTTACAGGCGGAAAATATGGAATATGAATCCGTATACAATGGTGAGGAAGTTCTTTACAAATTGGAAGATCAGCATTTTGATCTCATAATTCTAGATATTATGCTGCCTGGACTTTTTGGGACAGAGGTCTGTCGTAAGATTCGCTTGACTAGTAACGTCCCGATTATAATGCTGAGCGCAAAAGGTGAGGAAACTGACCGCATATTAGGCTTGGAAATTGGTGCAGATGACTATATTACAAAACCGTTCTCCCCCCGGGAGGTCGTCACAAGAGTAAAAACCATTTTAAAACGCACTCATTACACCTTTCCAAGTGAAGACGCCATCCTGACGCTGGGAGAAATGAAGATTGACCGAAATGCTTTTAATATCAAAATTAATGGATCACGAATGGAATTTACACCTAAAGAGATCGAATTGCTTATCTATTTTACAATTAATAAAAACAAGGTGCTTTCAAGAGAACAAATCTTAAATAAGGTCTGGGGTTATGATTATTTCGGTGATACTAGAGCCGTTGATAATCTCATAAAAAGAATGAGAAAAAAACTGCCTGAAAAGAATTTGGGATTTGAAATCAAGTCTGTTTATGGGATGGGCTACAAAATGGAGACTTCCACATGAAAAAAGTAACTTCCAACAAAAAAGTGATTTATCTGGCCATCCTCTTTTGTTTCATTTTAGGACAACTTGGAGGAACCTTGATTATTAAACAGCTTTTTTTGAATTATAAATTAAAAGATATGCTGCCTCAGGCCTCTGCTATAGCTGCTGAAATGGCACAAAATGAGATGAGCATTCGAGGTTTTAAACCGTATCTTATGAAGGTGTATGATTTAGAGGGGAATGACCTTTCACCTGGTGATGAAAATAAGCATCTTTTTTTCAATGTTACATCGGATGAATTCAAGGATGCCCTTATAGATTATATTCCCGAAGTAATTAAGTACAATAAATTCGCTGCGATTAAAAATATTAATGGGTTTCCGAGTAAATCCATTGTCGTAGGTGCACCTATTATTCAGGATAAACAAGCGGTCGGAGTCGTCTTTTTATTAGAACCTGGTAGTGAATTTCAGGCGGTATTGAATGGCTTCTATTACGTTTTTACAGGTACCCTTCTGTTAGGCACACTAATAATCAGCTTCTTTATATCCTCCTATCTAAAGGAGATGAAGCAGCTTGAAAAGACTCGTCGGGATTATATAGCGAATATTAGCCATGAGCTGAAATCTCCCATTGCCTCTATCAGAGCTTTAACGGAGACGCTGGCAGATGGAATGATTCAAGATGAAGAAAAAACAAATAAATACTATGGAATTATTTTATCCGAATGTGCGCGCTTGCAACGATTGATTTATGATGTACTGGAATTATCAAGAATGCAAAATAAAAAAGAAACTTGGAATAAAGAAAAAATAGATACTCAGGAATTAGTCATGCTTATTGAGTCTAAATACTCTTTCTTGTCCGATGAAATGGGCATTGTATTTGAGATTACAGATAACGCCAGAAACCTTCCAGATGTTTTTTCTAATAAAGATAAAGTGTTGCAATTAGTCAATATTTTGATGGATAACGCCATGAAATACGTTCAGGAGGATGGGAAAATAACTTTTGATGCTATTGTGCATTCGAGGGTTGTAACTGTGCAGATATCAGACAATGGACCCGGCATTGCAAAAGAGCACCTCCCTTATATCTTTGAAAGATTTTACAAAAGCGAACAGTCCCATAATGAAAAAGGAAGTGGTCTTGGGCTTGCTATCGCCGAGGAAATTGTAAATGGTCTGGGAGAAAAAATATCGGTTACAAGCAAACCGGGAAAAGGAACGGCTTTTCAATTTACCATTAGACGGTTCAAATAATAACTCTCTCATTTAACAACAAGAAGGTCAGGTAAGGGTATTTCCCTCTACTGACCTTCTTATATTTTATTAATTGTGTAAAAGAAACTATCTTCCATCTTATGGGTATAATTAACATAAAGCTCTATAGGAGGGAAAATCATTGAGAAAAATAAGGAAGCTGATTCTTTTAGGATTTTGCATCATGATTTTACCGGGAACCGTGATTTATGCTGCAGCTGGCTCATCTGAAGTTTCATTATATTTGAATAATGTGCTTCAAAAACAGCCCGCAATATTGTCCGAAGGTTCGATTTCCTTGACGACTGAACAGTTGTCTAAAGATTTATTTGCACTATTCGCCTTGGATGAATCAGGTAAAACCGTTCGAATCTACAAGCCTAATATAAACATGGTTATGCTCGATAATAACGGAGAGATTTTTGGTAAAGTAAAAAGCCCGTCACGTTTTGCATTTTCGACTCTATTACAGGTGGATCATTTAAAAACAGAAATTTCAGATATTAAGGTTGTGATCACCGATCCTGCGGATAAAACAGAAACCATTGATGCTCAACAAATTAAGAACAGCGAAGAAAACTTTTGGTTCAAAACCAATGAGTATACATATTCCTTTACTACAAAGGGCACCTACACTATTCAAGTATTTTTTAAAGATGTGGCTTCGAAAAAGTGGTTTCCTGTCTCCGAAATCGATATATTTGGCATTTGAATTCCAGTTATAATGGACTCCGCTCATTCTATTCTTATCGCGATATTACCAAATTGTTCTCCCTGCTGCATTCGGTGAAAGGCTTGAACTGTGTCTTGTAAAGGATACACTCGATCAATGATAGGTCGAATCGAATGGTGTTCCATAAACTGAAGCATATCCGCAAACTCTTCACTACTTCCCATTGAACTACCTATGATACTAATTTGCGGGAAAAATATGGCTCGCGTCGGGATTTCGATTCGATCTCCTGAGCTTGCACCAAACGTAACAATACGTCCATTGGGTTTAATAATATCAAAGTAATGTGGGAACGTCGCAGGCCCAATGCTGTCGAGGATGAGATGAACGGTGTCTCCTTTCATGCTTTCCTTCCAGTTGCTATGACTGTCAAACGCATGATCAGCTCCATGAGCGAGTGCAGCTTGTCTTTTCGTTTCACTGCGTGAAGTGACACTGATACGTGCACCCACCGCTGAAGCCATCATCATGGCATAAGTCGCAACCCCACCACCAATACCAGGTATAAGAACATGTTCACCTTTCTTTAAGCGGCCTCTAGTGAATAGCGCCCGATAGGCTGTTAAGGCAGATAAGGGCAGCACGCCGGCTTCTTCCCATGACAGGTAAGCTGGCTTGCTGATGGCATTTTGCGCAGGAATGATGATTGACTCAGCGAATGTGCCTTCTGAAGGTCCCCCAACAATGGCTGGAACGTTTGGAACATTATCGGTATGTTCCCATCCGATGCACGGATTAATGATGACATCTTCACCTACTTTATGATCAAGCACACCTTCACCTATTGCTTCAATTCTCCCCGCACCATCAGAACCGATAATCAAAGGAACATCCTGTTTTGTTCTGGCATCCATGATAAACAAGTCCCTGTGGTTTAGCCCTGCAGCCTTTAACCTAACCTTCACTTCTCCAATCCCCGGTCTTTTATCCATAATCTCTTTATAGTTCAAGCCCTTCAGGCCACCTTCTCCAGCATGTATAATGGCTTTCATCATCTAAGCCCCTTCCTCAAGTTGTTATTAATGAATCTATAATAAATTTTACATAGTGGGTGTAATCCAGTAAAATGATCAAAACTGAAGGTGACTATCATAAATCATCATACCAAGAAGGTGCAAAGGAAATGGAAAGTGGAGATTTGAGAATATTTCAAGCGGTTGCTCGCGAGGGTAGCATAACGAAGGCTGCTCAAGTCTTGAATTATGTCCAATCAAATGTGACGAACCGGATTCAGTATCTAGAAGCTCAGCTGAAAATCCCCCTATTTCGTCGATCCAATCGAGGGATGACGTTAACGCCGGCAGGTGAGAACTTACTGGTATATACAGACAAAATATTATTACTAATGGACGAGGCTGTGATAACCACACAATACTCTGAGCACCCTGCTGGTCCGCTCCGTCTAGGTTCCATCGAAACAACAGCGGCTACTCATCTAACGCCTCTGCTAACCGAATATCACTTACGATATCCCGAGGTTAATCTATCGCTTATAACGGGAGAAACGCATAACCTCTTACAAAAGGTGCTTGATTACCAACTAGATGGAGCCTTTGTTTATGGGCCCATTGACCAGCCTGATATAGAACATGTTGTTGCTTTCGAAGAGGAGCTGGTGCTTATCTCACAACCAGGTAAGAGCGATATGCGCGAATTGCTTACAAAGCCAATGTTGTTTTTCGACGTCGGATGTACACATCGCGCCAAAGCTGAGAGTTTCCTAAATGAAAGCGGGATGAGCTCTCATAAGATTATGGAATACGGAACGTTAGATGTAATTCTAAGTGGGGTTACCGCAGGACTCGGCGTGTCTATGCTGCCCCAATCTTCGATTTCCAAGGCTGAAGAGGCGGGAGTAATTACTTCCCACCGTCTGCCTGAAGGATATCGAGATTTGCAGGTATGGTTTGTGTATCGCCGGAACGCGGTTTTTTCTAGTGCGTTGTCAAAATTAATCCAAATGATCGAAGAAATATAGCAAACATACATATTGGGGTTTGATTATATTCGAGCGCAAAGCTTGTTTATTAATCAAACCCTTTTCAGCTTTTTCCGATTATACTTGGTATGTCTTGTTCCCCTCTACTCACCACGAATTACTCGAAAACCTTGATCAGGACCCATACCATTCGCTTCGAACTTTCCCCGAAAAGAAATCTCGTTGTTGCTGATACCGCCGATCCACCCGCCACCCTTTACAACCCGGAAAGAACCGCTGTTACTATCTATATCTCCGTACCAGTTCCAACACCATTCCCTTACATTCCCTGACATATCGTAAAGACCTAGCTCATTAGGTTTTTTGCCACCGATAGATTTTGTTTTGTTGTGGTTGTTTTCTATGATCGGCCAGTTCCAATCTCCTGATAAGTATTTGTCTCCAGCATTTTGCCAATACCATGCTACTTCATCTGCTTTATTGCTTCCACTGTAGGTGTAACTTTTGCTCAACTGTCCTCCACTTGCAGCATATTCCCACTCTGCTTCAGTAGGCAATCGGTAACCATTAGCTCCTGCATTGAGCGTTGCTGTCCATTTTAAATTATCGTTATCACTCTTATTATTCGGATCTTTTTTATTTTTATCTATATTGTAATAGGGTTTGAACCCCTCTTTTATACTTCTTTTATTACAGTAATCTATTACGTCATACCAATTAACCATTTCTACTGGCAAGTTGTCGCCTTTGAATGCTGAAGGGTTGCTTCCCATTATTTCAACCCACTCTTTCTGAGTCACTTCATATTGGCCGATATAGAAATTTGATATAGTTGTACTTTTGTAGTTGGAATTTGTGTTAATGAAAGTCCCGCCTTTGACTAATACATAAGTATCCTTCTGTTCAGGCTTTTCTTGCGAACAAGCGCTGATAACAACTACTATTAAAAGAGAAATTAATAGTTTTCTCATGGATATATCTCCTTTCCAACCACTGGTATGTAGTTAAGTATCATTTGTTGAATGATCTAAGGCTGCCGGCTGTGGACCGACAACCTTAGCAATGATAGTGATTAATAGTTATTTTAATAATCTGGAGATGCCTGAGCTGGTCCGATGCTCAAGTTACCATACTGTTACGTTTGAGCTCCCGCTACTTTGATATCCTTCTGTCGCTAACACCTGATAAGACCAACTGCTGCCCAGATTCATTCCGTAACTTTTCCAAGCATTAACGTGGTTGGCAAAAGTGATCGCAACATTGCTTCCCGTTGCTCGCTTGGATTGTCTTACACTCCAAAACTGTGTGAAGGTTGCCGTACCATCAATAGAAGGGGCGTTCGTTCTCGTAGTCGTATATATATCATATGTGCCTCCATCACTGGTCACGGTACCTTTATAAGTTCCAGTAGGTCTATAAGTGCCCCAGCTATCAACGACGTAATATTCTATGAGGGAGTTTCTCGTCCACCCATACAGAGTTAAATACCCATTGCCGGATGGTGCCCAGACGCCTGCATTGTAGTTTATTGTTCTAGATGGGGATCCAGTATTCCAACCTTTACCAACAACAAAGTTACCAGTATTTGACCATGTAACGCTGTAATTCCCACCAGATCCATTAGTAGCATTTACTGTTCCGCCACCATCGGTCCAATTTTGCCAATAGTCTGTCGCTGCACTTGAGGTTGCTGCAAACAAGCTGAAACTCATTGTAGCTGCCATAATTACAGTCACGATTTTCTTGTTAAATTTAAACATAATCTACCTCCTGAAATTTTTTGTCACTACATACCTACATACTGCTTGTCTGTATTTCTAGTAGTCGAAGCAATTCCTTGTGGGGCAGATTCGCAACACCACTTCCTTCCATATATATTAATGTAAGCGATTACATATGGAATCTTATCATAGATCGTTTACTATTTAATCTCTTCAAATTAAAGATTTTACCCTAAAAAGTATTGTTCTTTTGGGATACCTTATTCACTGGATTTTTGTATCTGCCACAATTACAATCCAGTATTTTTTAGTAACACGTTCATAAACCAAGGCTTAATCAGTGGTAAGACTACTGCTGGTTGCATAGCTTTTGTATGGTCCATCTGGGCTCCCGTAAGGATTTCAACATCCCAACCTAAATCAGCCAGCGTCTCCTTATTTCTTTTTAACAACCCGACGATGTCAACGGTAACGTTCCCGAAATTTTCACCGTAAACGATCGTATCATTTCCACCTGCAAAAGCTAGTTTAGGGAGACTAAGCAAATGTTGAATACTGCGATCATCAAAGGCTGTGAGGCTCTGATATAGAGTGACAAATTGTGCTGTAACACGGGTATCTATGGTAACCTTTATATTGTCCCAATCCATTTCGTTTGGACTCTCCGGTCCTGCTGGGCTTTCCACAGGTTCATTTTGGTTACTCAAAGCTTGTGTATGTGTTTTATGGGTTACAACCCTCATTTCTTGATAGGGGCCATTATAGGGTGGAAAACCTCCCATTACCAAACTCTCCAAGCGATCTGTTCTTATAGCCATTTGCAATCCAATCAACGCAAGCCAGGAATAACCGTAGTAACTAAAGCTTGTAACATTCATTTCATCCGCAATGTGGAGAAGATCCTTCACAATATGATCTGCTGTTAGATTTTCCTCTGGATATTGAAATAGATGACCTTCATAATCGAAATAAAGCACTTGAAACGTATCCGCAAGTCCTTCAACAAAATGTTTGCCTAATTCGGGATCTACTCCCCACAGCTTTAAGTTTTCTGCTTCCTGATTGTACACAGATTTTTTAGCGATGGGTAACATGAGGGTTGGGCAATCTGGAAGTCCTGCCATACCTACTTCTATTTCTGATTGATTTGCTAATTGTATTATCTTTTTCAATGAACTCACTCCTTTATGTTCTATAAAAGTATCATATAACATTCATGCAATCTTTCGGTTTATCCCTCTACCTCCCTTGATATATCTACCTAAATTCGATTTAATATTGTTGTAGTACTTGAATGTTCAACTTTAATGTTTTGGGGTGATGATGTTTATGGAAGAGATATATACACCTACACTGATAGCTAAGCAATTAAATGTGAGTACCACTACTTTAAGGAGATACGAAGATCAAGGTTTAATTCCAGATGTACCAAGGACCGCCAGCAACCGCAGATGTTACACTTCCATCCATGTGCAAGCTTTTATTACCATTCGGTCATTATTGCAGGGATATGAAATTCCGGTTGTGTACGATGTGATGAGGAAGATTAAAGGCCAGCAGATGGAGTCTGCTCTTTGGGCAATCAATCAAGAGCAACATAATACCCAAGTGGAAAAAGAAAGGTTAGAGGAAGTCTTACGCATGTTTCGGGATGTTGATTTATCTAAATACAAAGATTTAACTGTATCAGATTCAATGACGATTGGTGAAGTTGCACAAATGGCAGGAGTTAATCCATCAGCTATTCGGCATTGGGAACAAGAAGGGCTAATCTCTTCGAATAGGAACAAAGATAATGGCTACAGAGTCTTCACTTTAACGGAATTAAGAAAAATTATTCTTATCAGCAGTTTAAGGAAAACTGTTTATTATATCGAGAATATGAAACAGCTTTTGAATGAAATAGAAACACATAACTACAAAAAAGTGGAGATATCCTTTCAGCTTGCCTTACAAAAATTGAATTCTCAATTAATGAAGCAATTTTTCGCGATAGCTGAACTTACAAACTATGTGAAATTGTATAAAAGTAATGCCGAGTAACATATTGATCATAGAAAAAGGACTACCTTGCGGTAGCCCTTTTGTGCCTATTTGAACTTGATGTCAACAATCTTCCCGCTTTCCACAAAACCAATATTTCGATAAACCTTATTCGAGTCAGGATTCTTTAAATCAGCATAAAGCATGGGCACTAAATCCTCCGATAAAAGAACGGAACATAACTCTGCTACTAGTGCACTTGCATAACCCTTTTTCCGGCAAGACGGTGGTGTGTATACCGCATTTAATCTGGAATATCTTGCCGACCTATGTGCAATGTACGCCATCGATACAGGTTTATCGTCTACAAACCATATATACAAGTCCCCTGTCTCAATCATCCTCTTGGCATCTAGAATTTTAGCTTCTGGGTTCACCCTAACCCCATAAGCCCCCTCTGAGAAACCCGCCAAAAACTCTGCTACAATGGCCAGGTTTTTTCTCGTTGCTTGTTGCATTGTACCTTTTACGTTCAAAGGTTTCTTTGGATCTGTACAGAAATAAGATTCTATAGTCATCGTGGACTCATATTGAAGATGATTTGCCTGAGAATACAGCTGTGCAAAACGTTCTGTTGTTTTTTGTTCTCCAGATACTCCCGGTAATGTAGTCTCTTTAAGAAATTCTATAAGTTCTTCGTAGAGAAAGGCCTTCTTATCCTCGACAATATCCTTAGAACTCCAAAGCCATGCGTTATGTCCCGTTGACTGGGCATAAATCATTGTTTCATCAGAATCTTTTAAGCAAGTAGAACTCTTCGACTCGCAAATAAGGTGAATCAGGTTGTATTGAACCTCATCAGCAATAAACATATCCTGGCTAAGTATTCGATCGGAGACATTGATTTTTTGAAACATTGTTACTCCTCCTTATTTATTTATAAGAACGCAAAAAACTCCGTCCCATTAGGGACGGAGTAGATTCCGCGTTACCACCCTGATTGGTGTATTTATGAATACACCCTCTCTGCTGCCATCGTCCAACAACGATGCTTCTTTGTAACGGCAGAATCCCGGGCCCGCCTACTATGATTTCGGGAGCCAGCTCTGAGGCGATTGTTCGATTCGGGTGTCCTCTGCCTCGCACCAACCGGCAGTTCTCTGATCGACATATCCGGATTTACATGTCCTCTTCGTCGCATTTGATTGCAATATAATTAGATACAATATAAAGTAATAGGGATTTTATGTCAATAAAAAATATGTGAGTTGGCGATTATGAGTGCTCGTCTCCGTTAAACAATTATTATTCACTGCGAAAAAAGACTAAACACCAAATTGTCTTAAATGATGGTCTAGATGTTTATAAATCCCTTTACCCCATTGCTCCGGAGTGAATTTTCCGAAAAAAGGATGTGGATGGGATGAACAATTCTCCGGACCGTTACTTTGAAAAGTTATAATTTTTTGTTTCAGTATTTCTTTTTCTTTTCCAAAATCTCTATCATCTAAAATAAGTATGGTCGGAATTGTTGACATATTATGTGGTACTGGCTTGTCATTGTAAAAAATAGATTTCACAAACCCTCCTATTAATATTCCTAGCCAACTTCTAGGAGGAAAGGAGTTTCCATTTGCGATGTCTTGAAATGCTGAACAGTGAGCCAACATTTGAGAAACATTCATTTTTCCCCACTGTGGGTTTGAATTAGGACTTAAATTCTCGATACGGCACAGTATCTCCGCTGTATGTAAATTGTTATATATACTTTCCATAAACACACTTCCCATTGCGTTTTTTGGGTTTTCGATTTTTTCATTATTAGGTCTGATGATCCATATATCACGATAAGCTATTGTATTCATGATTGCATCATAATAATTTTACAGTATACTGCCGATCAAATATTCGCCATTTCCATTATTCTATCCTTTATTCACTATCATGTTCTTTAATGTAATAAAGCTATCCATCATGGAGGTAGCTCCTCGTCTTAAACTGTTATTGAACTATTGTTTCCCTTTAGCTTAATATACTACGGAGAAATTTAATCCACTTCGGCTCGTATGCTTCACTAATTGGAATCCCTGTATAATAACTATGATAAGGGTCCATTTCCCATATCTTTAAAAGCCCCTCGGAAACTTCATACTTAAATATGGGAGAGCTTTTGTCCGCCCTAATATAATACTTATTGCATACAACACAGTACAAAATCTGCGATTCATCGGAGAAATATGAATAAATATTAAGCTCAGTGTTACAGGCTTCACATCGACGTATTCGATCGCGGTTTAGCCATTCAATAATTAGTTTCAGATTATCATCTCCTCCGTAAAACAAGGAATATCCTTCGCAAACTAACGTGTCCGTCAGTTCAACAACCTACGGATTTCTGCAATACAGAAATACTTTCCTTTAGGAACGCCCTATTCTTTTCAATCCCTCTATTTTTACACCAGACAACAGCACCAAAAGCATCGTAAAAATCATAAAAGGGTAGTATTGTTTCCAAATCCATTAGAGGACGAATTGTTGAATATCCCTCTTTATACGAAATTCTACTTTGAGGATTCACTTCCCAAACATATCGGTTAATTTTTGTGAAATCAATTTCAGAGGATCCACTCCGTGCACTCTCAAAATCAATAATTCCAACAACCATATTATTATTTGTTAGTATATTACCTTGTCGAAAATCCATATGAACAACACATGGGCCATCAGGAGGAGGTAAAACTGAGAAAGCACCCTCAAAGTAATTAATACATTTTTCGAAAAGTCCTCTCTCAAGGACTTGCTTGCAAGGTTCTATAAATTTTTCAAAGCTATTTCTTATATAAAGTCTCCAATTGTTCTGATTAAAAAATTGAAAACCGTCTAATCCTTCCACACCATATCCCGGCATTTTAACTTCATGCAGCTTTGCGTGAAGTACCCCAATTTGAAATGCTAATTCATCGTCAATAGCACCTGTACATGGTATACCTTTAATCTCAGATAAAAGTAATGCACCAGAAATTAAGTCATCCCCACTCCAGAAGTCTAACACCTTTGGAACCGGTAATACCTCCCTCAACAGTTCAAGCATACGATATTCGCGATATACTTTATCCCTGTTATAAGGGATCTTCGCATACACCGTTTCTCCATTAGTAAGATTCAGCTTGTATACTTGTGAACTAAAGGACTCAGGAACATTATCTATACTTAATACATTAAGGTTAAATCTTTTTATGATTGTTTCTACTAAGTTCAACTCGCACCTCACATGTTATGAATGAATAGTAATTAGTTCAGCTATCTTATTCTTAATTTTATTGAACTATCCTAACCATTGTGTAATAAAATTACACTTAGCCCTTTTTCCTTCTTGCTCTCAGGTAAATGACCGAAATCACTACTAGTCCTATTGCAATTACAATATACAAATCAATATCCTGCTCAAACATTAACCACATCTTATATTCTAGGTGTACTTGCTGTTTGGGTCGAAGTCCTTCACCGAATAGTTCTGTTGCTTGGTTAAGGTTATTCATTTCAATTGTTGAACTGCATGGACTACTGCTTGATTCGCCATCCACTTCGCTAATGTATATTAAGTATTTATTACCTTCCTTGAAATCAAAACCCCAAGTGTAGTCTATTCTCACAATAATTTGAGAGTCAACTTCAGTTTTCCAACTTCGTTCAACATCCACTAATATATATCTGATTTTCTCTTTTGGCCCCGTAAATCCTTCTTGTTTCAAATCGACCTTTATTTGTTTTACTTCACCGTAAATTGCTCCACCGTAGACCTCTAGGGCTTCTTGGGGACTTCCTAACTCGACACAGGATAAAGCTTTAGCATCTTGTCCATTTGCAATAAAGAATGCGAATGTGAATAAACATATTAACGTGATTAAACGAAGTTTCAATTTACCACCTACTCTTATGATTTTATTACATAACTTCTTTATTGACATAAGTTATAGGTGAAATGTTGCACTAATTTTCCAATTCCTTCAATGAAATAGGGAGTACACCTCGACGGTATGCTCCCTATTTGGGTTGACAATAGTATTTCGTTGACCGTGGATGCAGCGCAAGCGCCGCACCTCAGAATATAGAAGTTAAAGTTCTTCCTGGGAGCTGAAAGCTTTGAAGAAATATTCCCCACGGATTTGACAACTTTATTCCCTAATACATTTACAATTAGATATTGAACTGAGCTTTTATAAAAAAACGCACCTGTTAGCTCAATAGCAATAATCTGCAACTCCTTACTTCTCCCAAAGCTCGATCAGTCGACCTTCTGGATCTTCAATCCAAATAAACTTTCCAAATTCACTAATCTCTATTTTCTTTGCAAGAGGTACACCAATCTGTTCAAAATGCTTAATCGTTTCGTTTAGATCATGAACTTGGAAATTCAACATCACTTGTTGTTCTATTGGAAAATAACTGTCATCCTCGGTAAAGAAAGAAAAGATGGTCTCATTTCCCACTTGAGGTTTTATCACAGTCCCATTCCAATTCTCTATGTCAAGCTTCAACACCTCACTGTACCACTTTTTTGTAGCTTCAAGATTCTTAGTTCTCCAGAATATTCCTCCGAAACCTTTAATCATCGTATCTACACTCCTGTCTGCATTGAATTTTCTAATAATATACCCTTTAGGATTAAGGAGAATCCACCGTTAACCTCCACTCATTACACCGAAGGTTAGTTCTAACGGGGTATTCAAAATCACATTCACCAATAAACGAGGAGCCAAGCTTATGAAAAATGATATTGGAAGCAGGAGTGAAGTGTATCGGACCCTATAGTCGCTATTAACCATAATTCGGCTCATTTGAGAACCTATCGGACTCTATAGTCGCTATTGGCTCGAAAAGCCCTCATATCGCGCATGTTTGGAACAAATAACGCCTCTGGGGTCCGAAACACTTCTTAAAAGTCAAAATTCAGCCGAATAGCTGCATCTGAGTCCGATCGCTCATGGTGAAGAGAGCGTGTGGGAATACAATACGCACAACAAGCAGCATAGTCGCACATCCGGTATCACAGACGCCAAACCAGCAGCATAGTCACAAATTAGGTAACACAAACGCCAAACCAGCAGCCAAATAGCACATTCGGTAATCCAGACGCCCAACAGAGAAGCACCAATCAAGTATTGGAGTGTTCGTGTATTCATGTGTTCGTGTATTCGAGTACGCAAATGTTCAAGGAGATACATCATGCATCTTCCATGTGGAGAACATTCCTCTTAGCCCCACGCAGTGTCCGTTGCTCATTACTTCTCCTTCTTATGTAAATAATCTTCATTTTAGATTCTAGATTAGAATTATTTGCTATAATGTTCTCATGAAAAATAAAACTATCCTAAACAAATTAGCTATCATTCTACTTTTTATAAGCATTCTCTTTGGCCTACGCTGCATTTGGTTGAGTGTATTTAAGGTTTCCAACACTGTACCTGTGATTAACAATGGGGTACTGGATTTACGCGGCCAGGATCTGGAGCAGGCTAACTTATTCAGGCTGGATGGTGAATGGAGCTTCTATCCTTCGCAATTCGTTTCTTCGAAGACTTCTACTCTACCAAAGCTATCCCACTCGCTTCAAGTTCCTGGAAATTGGAGCCATGTTATGGGAAGCGATCAGAATTCTTCTTATGGTTATGGTACGTATCGTTTGCGAATTTTGGTAGACCCGCTTCAGCAACCTGTCTCTTTCTGGATCAAACAAATTTATTCCGCTTCCAGTGTGGAGATTAACGGCACTCCTATTCTCAATAATGGGGTAATAGCTCTTGATGCCGATACATATGTACCCAAAACCACCTCATATACAGCAGCTTATTTTTCAAAAAACACCACAGTGATAGATGTATTTATTCACGTAGCTAACTTTGATCACCCCTATAAGGGCGGTATAAAAGGCCCTATTTTCTTTGGCTCTCAGGAACTCATTGACCGGACATACTTTTACACTGTCGGATTTCAAATGCTTACAGCAATTATCTTACTACTGCATGGGCTTTATGCCTGCATTCTGTACTTATTTAATCCTAAAGAACGTGCTCTGTTTCTTGTAGGATTAATGACCTTATCTGTAGCTGTAATCCTTTTAGCTCGAAATGACAACTTAGTGCTTTCATTACTGCCGATTAATTATACTTGGTCCTTAAAAATCCGTTTGATCGCCTTCTTATGGCAAAACCTTTTTATTCTGCTTGTTTTCAGGAAATTCACCTCAGGTACCAAAGTCAACAAGTGGTTACGTGCTTACACATGGTGTCTTTTCCTTTATACCTTGTTTATATTTATTGTCCCTGCTTATTTAGTCAGCACATCCATTCATTTGGGAATCATTCAAGTGTTCCAGTATATTCCCTTCATTTGGTTGCTCTATAGCTTAGGGCGCTTATTGTTCAAAAAGCAAGATGATAAAGATGTTGTTTTTCTGCTGTTATCAGGTGCGGCGATCGTTTCTAATTTGTTATGGAATTTGTGGGATAGTAACGGACACTATTCAATTGTCTATTATCCTTTGGATATTATCGCAGCCATCGTGGGCTTCTCAGCTTATTGGTTTAAAAAGTATTTTCAAAATGCTAAAGAGAACATGGAACTAAATGAGCAGCTGAAAAAAGCAGACAAACTTAAGGACCAGTTTCTCGCTAATACCTCACATGAGCTGCGTACACCGCTTCACGGAATCATGAATATCGCGCAAAATATTGTCACAAAAGAAAAGGACAGACTTTACGAAAGTAGCCGTCAAGATATGGAACTGCTGATTACAATCAGCCGCCGTATGTCTCATATGCTTGGTGATCTACTGGATGTGGTCCGTCTTCAGGAGCATCGTGTTATTTTACAACAGGAACCTATTTCGGTTCAATCGGTAGTTCCCGGTGTGATTAGTATGCTTCAATATATGATTGAAGGTAAGCCAGTCCAGCTATCTATGGATATCCCGGAAGCTATGCCGCCAGTTCGTGCGGACGAGAAAAGACTGGTGCAGGTTTTATTAAATCTGGTGCACAACGCGCTCAAATACACCGAAGCAGGACTTGTAACTGTTAAGGCTGAGGAACAGGACGGACAGGTTCTTATCTATGTGACAGATACCGGAGTAGGCATGACTGAAGAGACTATGGCACGGATATTTCTACCCTATGAGCAAGGCCCTCACGGAATAAATGACGGGCGTGGAATTGGGCTGGGATTAAGCATATGCCGGCAGCTGGTAGAACTGCATGGAAGCAGCCTAAGCATTCAATCAGAGCTTGGTAAAGGTTCAACTTTTAGTTTCACACTCTCTCTTGCCGATTCTTACAGCGAACAGATAATAAAACAGACGGAACCTACAGTTTCGTATATGGCAGATGAGATTCATAGACAGATGACTGAGTGGGGAATTTCCGAACATCAGCCAAGTAATCACTCTGAAAAAATTCCGCCGCTTTTTACAGAGATGAAGGTAAATATTCTGGTGGTAGATGATGATCCTGTCAATCTGAATGTACTAAAGGGTATTCTTGAAACCGAACCTTATATCATAACTACCGTGAACTCAGCCCATGAAGCATTGGAATTGTTGGATAAAAGGAACTGGGACTTACTTATTGGCGATGTTATGATGCCACAGATGTCGGGATACGAATTAACACAGAAGGTTCGTACTCGTTACTCCTTATATGAGCTCCCGATTCTACTGCTTACTGCCCGTAGTCAGCCTGAGGATATTTATACTGGATTTTTGTCCGGTGCCAATGATTATGTCACAAAACCTGTAGATGCAGTGGAGCTTAAATACCGTATTCGGGCTTTAACTGCGATGAAGCTATCCTTCAATGAACGGGTGCGGATAGAAGCAGCCTATCTACAAGCACAGATACAACCGCATTTTTTATTCAATACATTGAACTCTATTGCCGCACTCAGTGATTTGGATACTAAAAAAATGCAGGAGCTCATTGGTGCGTTTACTTCTTTTTTAAGAATCAGTTTTGACTTTTTAAATATCGGAGAGCTCGTGAACCTCTCCCATGAACTGGAATTGGTAGAATCTTATCTGTATATTGAACAGACTCGATTTGCAGAAAGGATATCTGTTGTCTGGAAGGTAGATCCGAATATTGACATCCTAATTCCTCCTCTATCCATCCAACCGTTGGTAGAAAATGCTGTTAAGCACGGTATACTTAAGCGCCAACAGGGTGGGACTGTTGAAATACGTATTATCCGTCTGCACAACGCTGTAAAGATTGAGGTGGAGGATAATGGGCAAGGTATGGATTCCGGGACCCTCTCTTTACTGCTGAAGCCAATGATGGAAGGCAAAGGTGGCATCGGGCTGGCCAACACCCATCGGAGGTTAAGTCAATTATATGGTCAAGGTCTCTCGATCCAGAGTAAGCCTGGAGAAGGCACCTTGGTATCCTTTGTTATACCAGAGGACAGTGATAACTTTTCAAGCAAAAAAGCCGCTCCATAAGGAGTGGCTTTTTTGTATCGTTATCTCTATCCTTTTAGAGTAAGCTTAAAAAATAGTCGGCACCATTCCCCCATCCATGCGAATTGGAGAACCTTTAAATGCAGAGGCATAAGGACTGCATACAAATGCTGCTAGTCTGCCTATTTCAAAAGGTTTAATAAATCGTTGTATTTCAGATTGAGGAAGATTTGTAGTCATGAATTTTCTTTCTTTTTCTGAAAAAGTCATATCTTCATTGGAGTATATCCCATCGATAATTTGATGCACATTTTCAGAAAGTGTTGGTCCTGGCATGATTGTATTGACTGTAACTTCAGTTCCTATCGTTAACTTAGATAAGCTTTTTGACAATGATAATAACATTGATTTGGTCATTGCATATTGAGGCATTTGGCCTGAAGGCATAATGGCTTCTTCACTAGCAATAAAGAGAATGCGGCCATAATCTTTTTGTAACATTTTAGGTAAATAGAATTTTGTTAATCCATTCGCAGCAAGGACATTAGTACGGAAGTATTTTTCGAATATTTCGTCGTCAACGTCCTCATATTTCATAATTTCATAGATACCCATATTATTAACTAAAATATCTATATTAGGGTATTTTTCGAATAAGGCTTCTCTTTGTTCAATATTCACAATATCCGCTGTAGCATTTTGTGGAGAGGTAGCCGGGAAATTTGACTTTATTTCATTTACAGTTTGTTCTACCTGATCATAATTCCGTCCATTAATTAGTACATTAACTCCTTCTTTAGCAAGTTCAAAGGCGATTGCTTTGCCAATACCTTTTGTTGATCCTGTAATTAAAGCTGTTTTATTATTTAATCCCATATCCATATTACATTTCTCCTTTTATCACGGCGTGCTGAGTAGTTGTCATTTCAAGAACAGTCCTGTGTGCCGGCTAGGATTATATTATCGTACCGGGGTTGTTCAGTAACTAGCGGATTGCGCCAAAGTTCTTGTTTAACACGCCAATGATAAATCTCTGAAAATACTGTCTTTATGAAGAGGGTATCGAGTTTAAACCTAAATGTTCAGTACGCCAATTTGAAGGAGTATCACCTTCCCAAAGACGGAAGGCACGGTAGAACGAGTTCTGGTCTTCATATCCAATCAAGAAAGCCACTTCTTTAATATCAAGCGATGGATCTGCCAGATACTCTCGTGCTTGCTCACGTCTAGCTTGTGTCAGCAATTGCTTGAAGCTTGTGTTTTCTTCAGTAAGCCTGCGTTGCAACGTACGGTCACTCATACTTAATGCCTTCGCAACAGCATGAATGTCAGGGCGTCCTCCGCTGAAGCTGCGTTTCATGATCCATTTGACCCTCTCGGTTATAGAGCGAGTGCCCTTCTGTTCAGCAAGCGTCCGGTCCAAAACGGGAGTCAGAATCTCCAGCAGCTCTTCGTTGTACGAGATAAAAGGCCGATCCAAATCATTTCGACGCAACGTCAAACGATTATATTGAGCACCTATCTGAATTCGGCAGCCGAAATAAGCTTCAAGAATCTTTACATTTCCTATAGGCTGTGAAAACTCGACAAGCTGTGCTGTCAAAGGTAGACCTGTGCCTCGCCGCCCAAGCTCTAGAAGAAATGCCAAAGTGAGGCCTAGTAGCAGCGGTGGACCAAAATGCCCGGGATGCTGCCATTCCAATTCGATTGTACATAGCTCGCCTTCTTCGGTAAAACGCAAGCTTTCAGGAGGGCACATTTGTTTGTATCGTACCATTCGCTTAAGAGCATCGCGATAGTCCTTAGCATGGTATGTTGCTAAGACCGTAGGCGGATATTGTGTAGTTTCAAAGACGGTTGCAAGCTTAATGATTCCTTCGGCTGTATCCCCAATGAGATCGGAATATGCCTGCCAGACTGCGAAATATTGGGCGGTGGTGACTTCTGACTCTGTGATCTGGCTAAGTGGAAAATTTGCTTTGCTGGCTACATCTTGTGCAGTTATTCCTAATTGACTTAATCCAGCCCAAAATCCTGGTGGGATTTTAATTTGATCAGAGGTATGAGACTTCATACATATGGACCTCCTTTATTAAGAACTCCAGCACGCTTGGGCAAGCAGCTCGAACGAATGTAACCGTTTCTCATAATCTGGAATCATGGTAACGATAATGAATTCATTAACTCCATACAAAAGAGATAACCGTTCCAACTTACCTTTAACACTTTCCGGAGTACCTACCAGCAGCTTGCGTTCCAAGGGCTCAGACTTCGTTTCGGCAGAACCTTCTTGTTGGAATAATGTCGTACCAGATGAGGCCAATCGCTCTGCCTCTTCCTCAGTCTCGGCGCAAATGACGCCAACAGCAACCATGGCCTGCGGTTCAGGAGAAAGTGAAGAAGGAGTAAAGGTTTCACGGTAAGCCTGCAAAACCTCCTCCCCTGCTACATCGCTCATGAACTGGCCAAACACATAACCTGCTCCAAACTCGGCAGCATATGCCGCGCTTTTCTTGTTTGTACCCAGCAGCCATAGCTCTGGAGATACGGGAGGGACCGGACGGGCGGTTATTGAACGTCCTTCATAGGAATAGTTACCCTGCAATAATTCAGTGACTCCTTTAAGGAGTTCTGGCATTTTCCAAACATTTTCGAGAAAATTGCCACTCAGTGCTAAACTTACTTCAGCCGTACCGCCGGGAGCTCTGCCTAATCCAAGGTCGATGCGTCCCGGGTACAAACTGGCCAACAAATGAAATGCTTCCACCACCTTTAGCGGCTTATAATGTGGCAGCAATAAAGCGCCTGAGCCAAGGCGAATGTGTGCTGTTTTCGCTCCAATATGCGATAAAAGCACCTCCGTAGAGGTACATGCTAATCCTGGCATATCATGATGTTCAGCAACCCAATAACGAGTATATCCCAGTCTTTCTGCTGTCTGAGCCAGCTTCACTGCTTGTCCCAATGCGGTACTAGCATCCACCGTATTAAAAACAGGTACGAGATCTAATACACTAAGCTTAATGGATGTTGTTGTCATGGTTAAGTCCTACTCGAGGGTTTCGGTAAAATTCGATCATATCGATAAAAATAAGCTTGTAATCAACTGCAACCGCGGCCAGATCATACATTCGGCCATGGCCGTCTTCTTTGGAGGCAAAAACAACATCGTGCCGCAGCTTGTCCATAATCATTTTGCCGATGAACTGATGCTCGTATTCCGCGTACTTCTTTTTGAAAGCTTCATTAAATTCCCACACCTCTTGGTAAGACCGCTCTAGCATTGCGTTTACCAAAGTCAGCTCGTTGCCCTCTTTTTGTACAACCACGTAATAATTTCCGCGCTCATCCTTGATCAAATCCTTATATAACTCAACGTTCAAAGTTAACGTCTCCTCTCTGATTACCTAGGACTCAATTTTATAGGCTTGCAGTCAGCACCGTTGGCTCTGTCGTGATTTCTACGTTTCCTGCAACGGCTCTGGAGATCATGCAGGAGCCTTCTGCTTTATGGGCAATTCGGATGGTTTTATCGATATCGTCCTGTGACGCATCTTTGGTAAGGGTGATTAGGGGTGAATGTTTGATGGCTTCATATGTAAAAATGTTATTCGTTACATCGACCGTCGCCTCTGAGGTTAACGTCAGCTCTGAAGTCGTAAGCCCTGCCCGCTCCAGCATTGCTGCAAGTGTAATGAGATAACAGGTTGCTGCTGCTCCCAAAAGCATCTCATCCGGATTCGTTCCTACTCCGGGTCCTCCCATTTCCTTCGGAATGGAAATTTGAGTCTTAAGCTGTCCAGCTTCAATAGTTCCGTCACTGTTACGGCCACCGTTCCATACGGCGTTCAATATAAATGGGTGCTTCATTTTTATATATCCTCCCTAGCTTGATATTGCATGCTATATTTTTCATCGAATACTTTACATGCTAACATAGAAGAATGTGGTGAACAAACAGGCTCAGGCCTACTATTCATGAAACTTATCTATAAATTAAAATTCAGGAGGTTCTACCATCATGATAAACGACACGGATATCAAACATCTTAAGCGTTGTATTGAACTTGCCCAATTTGCACTCGAAGCTGGGGACGAACCCTTTGGTTCCGTCCTTGTATCAGCAAGTGACGAAGTGCTGGCGGAAGACCGCAACCATGTAGGTAGCGGTGACCATACTCAGCATCCCGAATTCGCTTTAGCCCGCTGGGCAGCTCAGAATATGACACTGGAAGAACGTAAGCAGGCAACAGTGTATACCTCCGGAGAACATTGCCCTATGTGTGCAGCGGCACACGGGTGGGTTCATTTAGGACGAATTGTATATGCCAGTTCCTCGAAGCAATTATCGGCGTGGTTAAATGATATGGGAATTGCAGCATCACCCGTCCGTAATTTAAGTATTCAAGAGGTTATTCACGATGCGTTCGTAGATGGTCCTGTACCTGATCTTGCAGAACAAGTACGGGAGCTTCATCTACAATTTCACGAGAAAAGACTTCATTAGTATGACGAAACAAAAATAATTGATTTTTCCGTAAAAAAAGAACCTTTGTATAAAGGTTCTTAGGCTGTCGAGAAAGTCTCGACAGCTTTATTTATGTCCAGAAAAGGGTGATTTCACATCCCTTTACCTTTTATTATTCTTAATTACTTCGCTAAAGCGGTCAGGGAAATTTGTATGTACACCATCTACACCCCAAATTACGGCTTTATCCATATTCACTTGATAATTCACAGTATATGGAAACACCTTTAGCCCTGAATTTTTTGCCTGCGCGACATATGCCGCATTTATTTTTTGAAAGTTAGGACTTATGCCTACCGCATAAGTTTTTAATCTATTCACATAGGATTCTGATATTTTATAAACAGGGAAATCATACCATACAATTTGATAAAGAGGGACTGCTGGATTTATGGAATGGAATCTACGTAAACTCGCTTCACTAAATGAATGAATAGCAACATGAGCCGACAGATCATAATTTAAAATTTCTTCGTTTAACAATGCCTCGATGTTCGAATTCGACGTGGGATCTTTAATCTCAATCATATAGTCCACTTCTTTTCCGAACCTTTCAAATACCTCTTTTAGTGTCGGAATACGTAAATCTACATATTTATCTCTAGCGAACATGGGATATTGTTCATTAAACCATGAACCCGCGTCTAATTTTGAGATCTGCTCTAAAGTAAAATCCTTTACATACCCTTTAGCATTCGTGGTACGGTTTACGGTCCCATCGTGAATAACAACAGGAACATGATCTTTTGTTAACTGAATGTCTAACTCGATATAATCGGTCTTCATATCAATGGCTAGCTCGAATGCAGGTATTGTATTCTCAGGAGCATATCCTGAAGCACCACGGTGAGCGATGGTATATACTTTATCCGCAGGCATGATAATTTCCTTTACTTTAATGCGAATCCAGGGGGAATAAGCATACAAAGAGGTGAACAATAAGATTAATAAAAGCACATGTATACCTATAAAGTAGATTCTGGAATTTTGAATTTTTTGCATTAAGCTGACCTCATCTTTTTAAAAATATAATGTAGAATACTTGGTGTCTTTCGCTCTAACATTCATTCTTGTGTAAAATTATGATTTATATTCCCTTATGTTAATCTCACCTCATCGTATTTGTAAGGTCAAAGTTTGGAGATTTCTATTGTACCAGATTATCTAGAGAAAATATTGTGAGGCAGCATAAATGGGAAAGGGTCTGCAAGGTCAAGAAAGCAACATCTAAACTTTGTGGGGTATAAACTATAGTTGCTATATATACAGAGTCCTAAAGTTCTTATACCATTAACTTTGTAAGCGATTAACTTTATAGGAGGAAATGACTTGACAAAGCCAGTGCAACCTAATGAACCTCTCGTAACTCATATTTATACTGCGGATCCTTCTGCTCATGTATTTGAAGGCAAGATTTATATTTATCCCTCTCATGACCTGGATCACGATATGATCTCTAATGACAACGGTGACCAATATAATATGGAGGATTACCATGTTCTGTCTATTGATGGAGATGGCTCCCCTTGTATCGACCACGGTGAAGTGCTTCATGTGAAGGATGTCCCATGGGCTAAACAGCAAATGTGGGCTCCGGATGCAGCATACAAAAACAATACCTACTATTTGTTTTTCCCAGCCCGAGACCATGACGATATTTTCCGAATCGGGGTTGCAACCTCAGCGTCACCTTCGGGACCCTTTACACCTGAACCGAACTACATTCCCGGCAGTTATAGCATTGATCCCGCTGTTTTCGTTGATGATAATGGCAAATCATATATATACTTTGGGGGTCTTTGGGGCGGTCAACTTGAAAAATGGCAAACCGGCTCATTTGTTGCGGATGCAGAGGGACCGGCTAAAACGGCACCTGCTCTAGGACCTATCGTAGCGGAGCTGAGCGAGGACATGCTGAGCTTTGAAGGTGAGCCTAGAGAAATATCCATCGTCGATACGAACGGAAATCCGATTCTTGCTGGAGATGAAGAGAGAAGATATTTTGAAGGTCCTTGGATTCATAAATATAACGGTTATTATTATCTTTCTTATTCCACGGGTACTACCCATAATATTGTATACGCTATCAGTAAAGATCCGCTTGGGCCTTTTGTATATCAAGGAAAAATACTTACACCCGTCCTGGGCTGGACAACACACCATTCTATTGTTCAGTTTAAAGAGAAATGGTATTTATTTTATCATGATAGTTCTTTATCTGGTGGTGCTGACAACAAGCGTTCTGTAAAATATACGGAGCTGAAATACAACGATGATGGCACCATTCAAACCATCCATCCTTAGTTTTTATTGAAATGGAGTGCATGCTGTAGTGCATAGGAGGGGAAATATCATGCCAATAACACAACAAGGTGCTTTTTATACGGGGAAATATCGCAATTTATTTAAGGAGCTCGGCTTTTCTGAAGATGAAATCAACGCTAAACTCGAAGAAACTTGGAGTGATTTGTTTTACGGAGATCCGAACGTACGAATTTACTATCCGCTGGACGAGGATAAAAGCTATATTCTGGATACAGGTAATCTGGATGTTAGGTCTGAAGGAATGTCCTACGGGATGATGATGGCTGTTCAAATGAATAAAAAAGATGAGTTTGATCGTTTATGGAACTTCTCTAAGACGTTTATGCAGCACAAAGAAGGCCGTTATGCCGATTACTTTGCTTGGCACTGCAAGCCTGACGGTACAAGAATTTCTCAAGGACCCGCACCGGACGGGGAAGAGTTTTTCGCCATGGCTTTGTTTTTTGCCTCAAAACGTTGGGGGAACGGTCCGGAACCTTATAATTATTCCGAGCAGGCTCGAATAATATTGCGTGCCTGTGTACATAAAACTGAAACAGGCGCTGGTGACTCAATGTGGGACGCGGAAACGAAACTGATTAAATTCGTACCGGAATCCACCTTCAGTGATCCATCTTACCATCTCCCCCATTTCTATGATTTGTTCGCTTTGTGGGCTGATGCAGGTGACCACATTTTTTGGCGAGAAGCGGCGGAAGCCAGCCGCTCATATCTACACACTACATGTAATCCTATAACTGGTCTCGCTCCCGAATATGCCAATTTTAATGGCACCCCGGCAGAACCCCAGCCTCATGGTGATTTCAGCCATTTTTTCAGTGATGCTTACCGGGTTGCGGCTAATATCGGTCTGGACTGGGCATGGTTCCAAAAGGACAGCTGGCAGGTCGATCAATGTAACCGGATTCAAGCTTTTTTTAGGAATATCGAAGTTTCCAATTACAAGCGGTATACCATTGAGGGACAGGCATTCGACGAACCGGCGCTGCATCCGGTAGGCCTTTTGGCGACTAATGCCATGGCTTCGCTTGCTTCGGATGGCCCGGAGGCAGAGCATTTTGTCCGTTTGTTTTGGGATACACCTTTGCGAACTGGACAACGTCGTTATTATGATAACTGTCTGTACTTCTTTAGTTTACTAGCCCTAAGTGGAAACTATCGCATTTATTGAAGTATATCGAACAAAACAATAGGACTCCATTCCTCGAAAAGGTCGAGGAATGGAGTCCTATTAATCGTAATAAAGCTTTGCTATTATTTAATTACTACATACTCCAAGTTCACAAGTTTTGCGTAAGCAATAATTTGGTCTGTTGTAAGAGTTAATGAAACAACAGTGTGGTGACCGCCACCATTTTCGATCCAAGCTTTAACTCCGTCTTGGAAGTTTGGTTTAACATTCCAAAGCACACGAGCTACTGGAAGGTTTGGAGCTGGAACAGTTGGTTCAAAAGCAGTCACTTCATTGATCAAAAGTTTGTAATGCGTACCGAAGTCAGCCATGGAAACCACTACACCGTCTCCTGCTTTGCCGTCAAATACTAAACGGGCTGGATCGTCTTTACCACCAATACCTAGTGGAGACACGATGATTTTTGGTTTGTTGCTTGCCAAAGTTGGATCTACTTCAAGCATATGGGATTGAAGAATAGATTCTTGTCCAACTGTCAATTCATAAGTGTAATCTTCCATAAAGCCAGTCGATTGGTTATGGCTCATCACTTTAAGCAAGCGGTCGAGAGCTGCAGTTTTCCAGTCTCCTTCTCCAGCAAAACCATATCCTTGTGCCATCAAACGTTGAACAGCAAGTCCTGGAAGTTGTTTCATTCCATGTAAATCTTCGAAGTTTGAGGTGAAGGCATTGTAGCCACCTTGATCAAGGAAACGTTTGATAGCAATTTCATAGCTTGCTTGAACTCTTACGCTAGCTTCCCAAGCTTCTTTGCTGTTAGTGCCATAGTCGAATTCATACAGCTCTGCATATTCAGCAAACAAACCATCGATTTCCTCTTCTTTAACTTCATTAATGACTTGAACCAGGTCACCAATACCAAAGTAGTCTACCGTCCAGCCAAATTGAATTTGGGCTTCAACTTTATCTCCTTCAGTTACACCAACGTTACGCATGTTGTCACCAAAACGAGCAACTTTGATATTGAAGCTTTCGTTATACGCAACGGCTACGTCCATCCATTCTGCAATTTGCTTTTGAACTTCAGGGCGTTCCCAATAGCCTACAACCACTTTGTTTTGTTTGTTCAAACGGGCGTTAATAAAACCATATTCACGGTCACCATGAGCTGCTTGGTTTAAGTTCATGAAGTCCATATCAATTGTTGCCCATGGAATACTTTCATTATATTGCGTAGCTAGATGAAGCAAAGGTTTTTGCAGCATTTTTGTTCCGCGGATCCACATTTTTGCAGGTGAGAAAGTATGCATCCAAGTGATGACACCGGCAACTTCGTCACGGTAGTTAACTTCTTTCATAATGTTGGTGATTTTATCTGCGCTGACAGCCAAATCCTGCAATACTAGTGGGTAAGGCAAAACTCCGCTTTTATTCAAAGCATCTGTCATCGTTTGTGCGTGCGCTTTAACTTCAGCCAAAGCTTCTTCCCCATAAAGATGTTGTGAACCTACGACAAACCAAAATTCTTTTGCTACTGCTGTTGACATATTCATCCTCTTTTCATCATTTTGTGGTTTGATTATTTTTGACCGTAATAAGCGTCTTTCCCATGTTTGCGCAAGTAATGTTTATCTAGAATACGTTGTGGCAATTCTTCCGCAAAATGGTTCAACTCTCTAGCAAATAAATTCATTTTCGATACTTCATCCAACACTACGCTGTTCATTACAGCGGATTTTGCATTTTTCCCCCAAGTAAAGGGTCCGTGGCCTTTAAGCAAAACACCGGGAACCGCCATAATATCTATCCCGCGTTGTTCAAAGGTTTCGATGATTACATTACCTGTTTCCGCTTCGTAACCCCGATCGATTTCCTCTTGCGTCAAGAAACGCGCACAAGGAATGGAGCCATAGAATGTATCAGCGTGCGTAGTTCCCATTACAGGAACGTCAAGTCCTGCTTGTGCCCAGATAGTCGCCCAAGTGGAATGTGTATGCACGATTCCGCCAATTTCGGAGTAATGTTTATAAAGTACTGCGTGAGTAGGTGTATCGGAGGAAGGTCTCATCTCCCCTTCAACCACATTGCCATCCAGATCAACAACTACCATATCGCTGGCTTTCATTGTTTCATAATCTACACCACTAGGTTTGATTACGAATAATCCACTTTCGCGATCAATTGCACTCACATTTCCCCATGTATACTTGATTAGTCCATGTTTCGGCAATTCCAGATTGGCTTGAAAAACCTCTTCTTTAAGTTGTTCTAACATCTTGGTCCCTCCATTTTCAGACTAAATTATCAACAGCGGATTGCTCAATCGCCAGACCTTTTTTATAACGTTCGATAAAGGTTTCAAAACCTTTAATGTCGGTTGCATCGGGATGAATTTCTTCTCCCTTTACATCTTTGAACACTTTTTGATCGAGGAAGTCTTCCAAGCTTTCTTCCTGATTTTTGTTCATCATGTAGGAGGCAAGAATAGCCATTCCCCATGCGCCGCCTTCTCCAGCTGTCGACATTACGGAAACAGGAACATTCAGTGAAGCTGCCATCATTCTTTGGCCAACAACCGGAGTCTTAAATATACCGCCGTGTCCTAAAATACTATCTATGGCTACATTCTCTTCTTTCGTCAAAATGTCCATTCCAATTTTCAAAGCACCAAAGGCGCTGAACAAATGTGTACGCATAAAGTTAGCCAGATTAAATTTGCTCTCAGGCGAACGTACAAATAACGGACGACCTTCTTCTAACCCCGTAATGTTCTCACCCGAGAAATAACCGTAACTGAGCAATCCACCGGCATCTGGGTCTGCTTCCAAAGCTTTATTCAGCAGTACGCTGTACAATTTGTCAGCTTCGGCTTTTTGCCCCATCGCTTCATAGAATTCACGGAATAATCCGAGCCAGGCATTAAGGTCACTTGAACAGTTATTAGCATGAACCATACCTACTGGACTTCCGTCTGGCGTAGTCACCATATCGATTTCCGGATAAACCTTGGAAAGCTCTTTTTCCAATACGATCATGGCAAAAACAGAGGTTCCTACGGAGACATTCCCGGTACGTTTTCTTACACTATTGGTAGCAACCATACCGGTTCCTGCATCCCCTTCTGGAGGACTAAGCGGAATCCCAGCTTGTAATTGCAATGATGGATCCAGAATTTTGGCTCCTGCTTCGGTTAATAGACCTGCTTGCTCACCGGCAACATACACCTTAGGAAGAAGGTCGCTGGTCTTCAGCGAATAACCTTTGCCAGCAATAAGCTCATCAAACTGTTGTATCATAGATTCATTATAATTTCCTATGGATTCATCAATCGGGAACATACCTGAAGCATCTCCAACACCAAGTGCTTTGTTGCCGGTCAATAACCAATGAATGTATCCTGCTAACGTTGTAACAAACCGAATCTGCGGCACATGTTCTTCTTTGTTTAAGATCGCCTGATAAAGATGAGCAATACTCCAACGTTCAGGAATATTGAATTTAAATACATCTGTCAGTTCTTTGGCTGCCTTACCCGTTGTTGCATTACGCCAAGTCCGGAACGGAACGAGCAATTGATCCTGTTCGTCAAAAGCCATATATCCATGCATCATTGCAGAAAACCCGATTGAACCAACGGTTTGGAGGGTGATTCCGTAATTTTGTTGAACTTCTTGCTTCATCTCACGATAAGCATCTTGTAGACCTTTGATAATATCTTCTAGGCTGTACGTCCAAAAGCCGTCTTTCAACTGATTTTCCCATTCATAACTTCCAGAAGCGATCGTTTGAAAACTATGATCAATAAGTACTGCTTTAATACGCGTGGATCCAAATTCAATCCCTAGCGAAGTTTCTCCCTTATTGATTGCTTCTTCGATGCTTAATCGATTCGATATCACGTTGGTCACCTCTCTGACAGCGCTTTTTTAATATAAAAGAATTCGCTTTCTTAATTGACAGCTTTAGTATAAATTTTTGTACGTACATTTGTCAATAAAATAGTTATATATACATACAAATATGGAGAAGATAATAATTTAACTCCGGACTTAGTTTGTTTATGATGATCTAAAGGTACGAAATATTTACATTTTTCATAAAAAAAGAGCCCCTTTATATTTAATTCGTAGTCATGCTATAATTTGTACATACAACTTAACGAAATGTACGAATTATAAAGCGAACAAGTATGGAAAGAGGAATTACATGAAACCAAAGTATCAAGTGATTATAGAGGATATAAAAAGCAAGATCCTTTCAGGAGATTACAATGTAGGCGAACAAATTCCTACGGAGTCTGCCTTGCAGTCCTTGTACGAGGTTAGCAGACAGACTGTTAGAAAAGCCATTTTAGAGCTATCCAACGAAGGATTCCTCCGCAGCGAAAAAGGTTCTGGCACGTATGTCAGCAACCAATATCGCACAAAGACCGGCGGGAGTTCCCATAAGAAGACGATCGGTGTAATTACGACTTATATCTCTGACTACATCTTCCCTTCTATTATCCGGGGGATTGAAAGCCGAATGAATGAGGATAACTATTCACTACTATTGGCTAGTACCAATAACGATGTTGCGCAAGAAAAAAAAGCTCTCGAAATGATGTTGTCCTACGGCGTAGATGGTTTAATTATTGAACCTACGAAAAGTAATCTGTATAATCCCAATATTGCGTATTATCTGTCGTTTAAGGAGCAAGATATTCCACTCATTATGATTAATGCTTTTTATGAGGAAATAGAGCTCCCCTTCCTTTGTCTTGACGATGTGCAGTCCAGTTATCTGGCAACGAAAGAATTGATCTCCAAAGGCCACTCTCAAATTGGACTTATCGCAAAAATGGATGATTTACAGGGCAAATATCGAATGAAGGGTTATATCAAAGCCCTCGAAGAAGCTAAATTGCGGTTTTATCCAGAGCAAATATTTTCGTTCAACACCGAGACCAAACAAACCTTAGCTACGAACTTGAAGGATTTCCTAAATAAAAATAGAGATACCCTCTCTGCGATTGTCTGCTACAACGACGAGGTTGGTCTGGAAGTGGTCAATGCTTGCAGACAGCTAGACATTTCTATACCAGAGGAATTATCAATTATTGGCCAGGACAACTCCTATATTGCCCAAAATGCGAACATCAAACTGACCACTTTAACACATCCCCAAGAAACTATGGGCCGTGATGCAGCGGATTGGGTCATTAAAAAATTACAAGGAAAAAAGGATCTTCCCAACAATACTTATTATCAACCTGTGTTAATTGAAGGAGAAACAGTAGTCGAGAGATAGAATAAATTCTGAGGGATTTTGCGTTTCTCTTCATATGTAAATGTAATAACCCACCAGTCGTGACTGGTGGGTTATTTGCAACTGTTATCTCCGTATTCTTTAAAGGTTCGATTCGTGTTTTGAAGTCAACAGTACAGAAGAAGCAAACTGTTTCACAAGCTTGCCGGGATTAATCCCGTATTTCTCCCGAAACACCTCTGAGAAGTGACTTGAGTTGGAATAACCTACAGCACAGGATGTCTCATTAACGTTCAAATTACCTTGCTGCAATAGGTGTAGAGCCTTCTCCAACCTTATATCCCGCAAATAGCCAAATACAGTTGTTCCGAACATTTCTTTAAAGCCTGATTTTAATTTGTTATCATTCATTCCAATCAATCGGGAGAGCTCCAACAGGCTTGGCGGATCTATCATCCGTTGCAACATGATGTCCCGGGCTTCACTAATTTTTGTCATGTCGCTTTTCGACAGCTTTGTTGTCCCAGAAGTACCTTCTGTTAGAATCGATTGAAAGCCCAACGACAAAAGCTCTAATGTACTACATTCGATCTCCAGATTTTTGGTGCTGCGGTTTTGAAGAGCTGCCAGCATTCGCTCAAGCACGATAGCAGTAGACGGCTGCATCGTTTCCTGAAAAACACGAAAAGATGCTTGGCCAAGAATGCGGTCAAAATCAGCGGATCTCCCACCCCCGCCTTCTTCCATGAAGTGATGAAAAGTCGAAACAGGAATACCTATGCCTAACATCAGATAAGATTCATTCCCCTGAAACTCAAATTGAGAGCCAACTTCATTCATGAGTTGTAGCGTACAGCTTCCCGGAACAAACTCATACTGGACACCATCAACAGAGACTTCTCTTTTCCCTTGCAAACAATAATTAAGCTCAACCATTGCTGTTTTGGTTACGAGAGGCACGCTGTAATCCTGGCGAAAGGTAAAATCGGATACCACCACATTGATATCAAAGCGTGGGACGAATCGACGAACGAACCCTTCTCCCCTTTGCGAATGTAGTGCCATGTGCTCTGTACGATCTCTATTCTGCCGCGGCAGCTCAAGCCCATCGAAAAAAAGATTGAAATTGTGATGAAAATCTATTCCAGTCATTGCTACCGCTCTCCGATCAAGTTTTCATAATAGTGAGAACCATTCTCATCATTATAAAGGATCCTCTCTTTTTTGACCCGCTTGAATATGGTGTTATCTGGATACGCCATCTAGGAAACACTAACATTTCTTTTACTTAATTTCTTAAATACCGAGTATTCCTTATTGGACTTAATAAAACTTAATATCTTTTCGGCACATTCTATTGAATTCATCTCTTCCGTATTTACTTCGAGGTCATATTCATCAAAGCAATATACTTTGCTAAACTGTGAAGCTGCTAGTCCAATCTTTCTATCTCCTCTTGTTTGCTCTCTTCTTATGAGTTCTTCTTTCGAGCATATTACACCTATAAATAACGTAGGCTGATCGAAAAATTGCTCAAGAAACACATTAAACCTCTTATCATTGTCGATTACGGTATCTACTATTACATTAAAACCCATTTCTATTAACAATTTAATTGTCGAGCGGTACACTGAGAATATGGAATCATCTAATATTTGGGAAACGACTTGATGATCTATTTCTCTTGGAGGTTCATCTGGAAATTTATTATTAATAAAATCATTGTAATTATTAAAAAAATCATCAATTGATAAATGATAAAAAGGAATCTCTTTCTGTTTTATCAGTTCAGTCGATATGGAGGTCTTTCCGGAACTTGAAGTTCCATTTAGAAAAACTAATATCCCTTGCTTCAATTTAATCATCCCTTCAAATAATAATCATTGCAACTCAGAGAATATTCGAGAAAAGATTAAATTATCCTTTACTGTTTGATATGTTCCTTGATTTGTTCGGCTATTTGCTCCAACAATGCTTCTTTTCCTAAAGCAAAGAAAGCCTCATTATAATTTTGTCTGCTTGTTATACGATATATATTATTCGATTTTACAGCTTTCAGATTGCTCCAGACCTTGCTTTGGTCAAGAACATTCTGGTCATTATCGGATAATAAAATGATATGGTCTGGATTAAAGGTGGACAGTGCTTCTAGACTTGTCACTTTCCCTCCCCATGGATCTGGCTCCGGTGTACCTGGCGCGATGGGTAATCCTAGATCATTAAAAATCATATCCGCAATACCTGTGCGGGAATAGATGCGTATTTCTTTCTCTGTAGCTTCGATTACCGCAAACGTCTCTTCCTTGGTTATCTCAGTGATTTGATCATGTAGTAGTAGAGCACGTTGATCATAGGCCTTCAGCCACGTTTCCATTTCCGCTTTCTTATCAAGCACCTCCGCAACAAATGCAAATCGCTCTCTAAAAGCGTTAAAACCATAAGGCACCCTCACTGTTGGAGCAATCATATTTAGTTGATCATAGATTTTTTCTTGGGTAGGTCCTGCCAGTATCAAATCAGGGCTTGCTGCAATGATCGCTTCTAAGTTGACTTCCGTCTGAAACCATCCAGCGGGAGTTACATCAGGCAGTTCTTTTTTGAGAATAGGAGTGATTTCTAATGAATTAGCCATATCTGTATTCCCAGTAATAACAGGTTTATATCCAAGCACCAGAAGTTCTTCCGTTGAGCCGGATACATCGGCAATTCTAACCGGGTTCACCGGTATTACAATATCCCCTTTAGCATCCTTGAGGGTACGTGTTTCGGTCGAATTAGTAGCGACGGGTTCTGAATTTACCGCAGGTTGAGAATTTTCTACTTTAGCCTCCTGACCTGAATTCCCACACCCGTACAGCATCACCATCATGATTAAGGCGATTCCCACAAAAGAGATCTGTTTTAAACTGAACATTTTTTCCAACCCTCTCCAATCTACTGATAATCATTCTCACTTCTAGCAAGTCCGATCATACACTCTGCTGATAGGACAGAACTACCGGCAGAGGGATTGAATAACGGTTTGGCGGATATTTATTTAATTTTTATCGTTTTTTAATTACTTCTGAAGGATTAATTCCATACTGCTTCCGAAAAGCTTCGGCAAAATGACTAAAGTTGTTGTAACCTACCATCGTCGCTGTTTGGCTGACACTAATCTCCCCGGTACTTATGATTTCCCATGCTTTTTCTAAACGTTTGTTCCGTAAATATGCAAATACAGTTGTTCCGTACTCTTCCTTAAAACCAACTTTTAATTTGTATTCGTTAATGCCTGCCAGCTTGGACAATTCGATTAGCGAAGGTGGGTTTGCCATGTGGTCAAGGATGATATCCCTGGCTTTTCGAATGTTTTCTCGGTCACTACGTGATAAATGCAAACTCCGTTTAGTATGTTTCTGCTCAAAAAGAAATGCGTCAAAATATACAGATAGGAGTTCTAATGCCTTCCCCTCTACGTACAACCGGCGCATGGAGGTATGATATGGACAGTCTCTCAATTGCACCAATAATCGGGTGGTTTCTGGAAGAATAGGCATACGGAACATTCGAAAAGCACGTGAATCTAACAGCCCGGATAAGCTGCGAGCATGTGAAGAGCCTTGATCCGCCATCCATGAATCGAATAGTGTAACCGGTACACCTATGGACAATAAACGGATAGGTTCAGCACTGCGATAGTGAAATTCCGCTTGGAAATCCTGCATGAACTGCAATGAACAACTATCGGGCATTAACTCATGGCTGGTATCTGTTACATGAACTTCCCCGCTTCCCTGCAGACAAAAGCTTAACTCAATCATCGCCGCTTCGGATTGAACCCGAACTAGGCGATCATCAGCAAAACGGTAATCACTATCAACAATTTCGATCCCGGAGGGTGTGATCACTCTATCGACGTATCCTTGTGTACTGGATTGTGCAAAATGTTTCCTCTCTGTAGTGCCCCTCATAGACGGAGCCTCAAACAAAGCATCGAAATACCCGTTATAGATGTTATGAATAGATGAACTTGTCATTCTGTTATACACTCAGCAGGTAAGCTGCACTCCGTAATCCCAATATTATGTTTTATCATGAGCAGATCACCTTTTCTCTTCTATTAAATGATAACGATTATCATTTAGATCATTATATGCGAGATATTAGATAACCTGCAATGTACAGTTTTTAAGGATCTCTTATCTCCGCCTTCTCAGTAAAGCGGTAGCACTTCTTGTGTCAGCCCTGAAAAGAGGTCGCTGGTTTGATCAAAAAAGGCATCAGGCAAATAATAATAAGCATCACCCATAGACACCACCTTTAATTCGGGAATGATATACATGGCGATATAAGTCCCGTCTTTGAGGTTGAACTGTAATTGATATGATTTTCCTTGGGATTGCGCCGCTGCAAGAGCTTCATATTCCTTAATGCTTAGCTCTGTTTTTTTTGCGCTGTACAAACCTTCGATAATGGACTCAACAATAGGATGATCAGTGATAGTCTTTTGCACGTCATTCCCCACATGATTCAGAATATAGATATCTTTTGCATGCTCCTTCAGATTAGCCAGATCTAGATACTCCTTCGCGCTCATTGCAGAATCGTCTACCTTCGCCACAATTTCAGCTAGATAATAATATTGCTCATCCTTAACTGCAATACGAAAATGGGATGGGTATGTTGGGATTTCATACAGCTTTCCACCCATAGCGAACGTAGCGGCATAATCTTTTTCCGCATTCTTATCCCCGTCATTCTTTCCGGGCTCTTGGTTGAGATCAAACTCTAATGCACCAAGCGATTTGTCAGGCTCCATACCTGTGAACTTAAACTGAGCGCCATCTGCTACGAATGCATAACGGTATCCATTGTAATTCAGAATTTTGCGAACCCCTGTGGGAGACGAGACTGGTGTCTGCTGTGATATTTGTGGTGAATTAGGCAACGGAGTCTGCGGAAATTTATAAACGGCCACACCTAACACCAATGCAGCACAAGCTGCGAGTGAGCCCCACTTTACATAAGCTTTTTTATTAGTGCGTCTCGCGGAGTTGGCTTTTTCTATCAGATTTTCGTCTATGTAACCGATTGTTTTGAAGAGCTCTTTATTATTCAAAGGAAATAACCCTCTTTCTGAAGATATATTTGGAGTTTTTTGCGTGTTCTGAAAAGAATTGATTTGGTTTTACTTTCACTGATTGAGAAGCGTGCGGCAATATCGGCCAAAGAATCAGAATACCAGTAACGCCTCAAAAAAACATTCCGCTGATCTTCCTTAATGTTGTGTAGAAATTTGCTTATAGATTCGGCTATTTGTGCTTCCTCGTATTGGGTTTCAACGTTGTCTGAAGAGGATAAACAATCGTTTAATTCATTAAGAATCGTATCGAATTTTTTATTCCGTTTTTTAGCCATGTAATAATCGTATTTGTTCAAAGCAATATTTCGTGTGATTCTCCCCAGAAAAGAGGACAGCTTTGCAGGAGACTTCGGCGGTATTGCTTCCCATGCACCAAGAAAGGTATCGTTAACACATTCTTCCGAATCTTCAGCATTAGACAAAATGTTATGAGCGATCCGAGTACAATAATTTCTATATTTTTTCGATGTTTCTTCTACTGCCCTTTCATTACGTGCAAAATACAATTGTATGATTTCACTATCTTCCACTCCATCACTTCCGTTCGATTTGATTAAGCATTCACTTATAAAGTAGGAAAAGAAGTGTTTAGGTTGCATAAAAATATAATTTTCTATAAGCTTCGGCATTCAACGCTGATAATATGACATAAAAATACAAATAACCCCTCATCCTAAGGGATAAGGGGAAGTTATGATATCATCTAATTTTTAATTAATTCTACTTCCTTCATTGGAGCCTTTGTCTTACGGAGCATCATCCAGATCCCCCCCAGACAAAATAAAACACTACATCCCATGCCAAACAACGCGCTGGCGTTTAATGCCTGAGGTGAGCCTTTCATTGTAAGCACAGCCATTTGAGTGACAACAATGGAGACTAAGGCATCAGTAAAGCTAATCATTTTTAATGTTGATATAATGGGATTTTTGAGATGACGGTTAACAATATTTCCATGAATGGCAAAACCAAGTTTTGTAAAAGCGATCAGTGCTACCAGATATACAATGTAACCTTCATAAACCAAAGCGTCTCCGACTAGATAAATCCGCAAGCAGACCAACAGATAAGAAACCCCTAGAAGACAAAGAAAAACACCGCCACGCTTATAAACATAAAGCTCCATGGAATACCTTTGCTGTGCTGAACTGACTTTTTTAGCTAATGTATATTTATGAAGCACCTGTCCTTTGGCTATACACAGGATCAGATAATAAAGTGCATTTGTGATGAACCATCCGGACAATAGATATAACCCAAGAATTAACTTGCCTATACCAATAAAAGCATTGATGACTAGGGAAGCAGCGTTGAACATGGCGGTTCGATCTTGCGGATTTCCGAAGTACCGAACTAAGATTGCCTTAATATATATCATCCTTTCAAGAAAACCTTCATATCTCATTTTATGTTTCTAAGGGGACAATAGTATCATACTTGGCTCAACCCAGCAATAAAGCAAACAAAGTTCTGATTTATGATATATTAGAAAAGGTTGTGCTAATTCAGCAAGAGGAAATAGCAACAGCAATTGTTAATGGAGGCAGGTCGTATATGTATAGAAAATTAACAGCAGCAGAGTTGGATGTTATTTTAAGCTCGATTAATAAGGAACAGCATTTTTTATATTATTCATACCTTACTTTTCGCAGACAAAACACAGTGCATTACGGTCAGTATTCTGACCAGGGCGAGTTGCTTGGAGTATTAGCCTTTTTAAGTGGCCTTCCGTTTAATGCTTTTTCTGTATATCCAGTTCAGCAATCCTTTTGTCTCAGCTCAATGTTGGCGTTCATGAAAGATGAATTACATCTACATAACCATGCGGTAGGTAGCTTTATTATTAACGAACAAGAGCTGCAGGTCTTTGCTTCTCAGCTTGAGTTCTACAGCCCTCCCAAAAAATTGCTTCTTATGAAACATATTCATGAAGATGTTCTACCAACCGCGGACAAGCATGTTATGCACTTAGGACCTGCTCATTTCCAGCGAATTGAAGCAAAGATGAACGAGCTGCAAACCATGGCTTTTTCAAAAGAAGAATTACAGAATCCGTTCTATGGTGTGATGGCACAAGACGAGCTGATTGCTGTAGGAGGATACCATATATATAGTGAGGATTACGTTGAACTAGGAAATATCGGAACAGATGTGGCCTGGAGAAGAAATGGTTATGGTAAAAAAGTCTGTGCAGAGCTAACACGCCAAGGACATGCCATTTCAGCTAACGTATATTTGAATGTTTTTGAGGAGAATGTAGGAGCCATTTCTCTATATCAATCGCTGGGATATGAACTCATTTGCCAACAATACATCGTTGAATTTATGATTTAAATTAAAAACGTACTGCAGCTAATGCAGTACGTTTTTTCTAAATTTTAGGTGATACGCCAGTTAACCTTGTTTATTTCATTGCTTTTGCCAGCTCTGTGAAAATAACCCCCAGCGCATGAGCACCCGCATCTGGATAACCGATGCTGCGTTCCCCCACTGTGCCGGCTCTTCCCATACGGGCAACGATTTCTATAGTATTTTTAGAACCTTGGACAGCTGCTTCCGCTGCTTTATTTGCCGCCACTTTGATATCGTCGCCTTGTTCTGCACTTTGGGTCCAGGCATCTGCAAACGGTACAAGCGCATCAATCAATGTCTTGTCTCCGACGACAGCCCCTCTGCCAAAAGATCTTTCACCCGTATCTTGAATCCCTTTGACAACAGCCTGCATCATATCAGCAAACTCCTGAATGGTCAGCTCTTCCTTCTGCTGAACATTTTTGCTCGCTGCGCGGAAGCCTGATCCCCAGATCGGTCCGGATGCTCCGCCGCAATATTCCATAATGACCATGGAGCAGGCGTCAAGGAACTCACCGATATTAGTGAGATGATGAGCTAAAATATCTTCCCACTCGACTTTCAGCTGTTTAAAGCCCTTAGCTACACTCATCCCGAAATCGCCGTCTCCAGCGTGGGAGTCAAGCTCACAGAACGGAACTTCATTCTCGATAATAACCTGGCTCATTTGATCGAGCAGATAGACGATATTTTGCAAAGTAAACCGATTGTTCTTAATCACCGCTGCAGCAGCATCCGTATTATTCTTAAAGGATACATTGCTGTCTGCTTTCTCTTCTTGGATTACTTCAGTATAGTTCACAGGCTCAAAAGGGCCTTTAATCGACAAGGCTGGTGTATCACAAGGCGCAGATAACCATTTCTTCAGTGTCTCATCCAGCTTCATTATCGTCACCGATGCACCTGCCATGTCAATGCTGGTCATGTAGTTACCAACAAACACTTTAAACACTTGCTTATTCTTAGCGGTTAATTCGCGGATGACAGAATTGTTCAGCAAATATAACTCTTGCAGCGGGGTGCCGCCAAAACCATTAATTAATACGGCTACTTCCTCCTGCTTCTGATCATTCATTTGGAAGTTGTCTAGCAAAGAGGTAACCATTCGCTGTGCTAATTCATCTGCGGGTACAATTTTCTCCCTGCGTATTCCAGGTTCTCCATGGATGCCAACCCCGTATTCCATCTCGTTCTCTTCAATATGAAATGTCGGAGTACCTTTGGCAGGCACGGTACAAGAGGTATAGGCGAAGCCTATGCTGCGCACATGATCAATTGCATGTTGCGCCGCTTCTTTCACTTCCGCTAAGGACAATCCAGCTTCTGCTGCTGCTCCGGCTACCTTATGAACAAGCACTGTTCCGGCTACGCCTCTTCTCCCTACTGTATAAAGGCTGTCTTCAACGGCAATATCGTCGTCTACTTTGACATAATCCACTTCGATACCGTCTTCAGTTGCTAGATGGGCCGCATTTTTAAAGTTCATGATGTCACCGCTATAATTCTTGATAATAAGCAGCGAACCTTTGGTGCTTGCTGTGCGGCGAATCGCTTGATAAACCTGAATTTGGGATGGAGAAGCAAACACATCACCGCATACAGCTGCATCCAGCATCCCGGTTCCTACAAACCCGGCATGAGCCGGCTCATGTCCGCTTCCGCCACCACTGATCAGGGTAACTTTACTTTGATTGATCTCTTTCTTAGAAATCACTTTGAATTTAGGATCGAAATCCAGCTCGGGATGCGCCAAGACAAGCCCGTTACACATTTCCCTAACCAGAGTCTCCGGCTTGTTTATTATTTTTTTCATCTTAAAGCTCCTTACTTGATTTATATTGACGGCCTAATTGATCGGCTGCCATAATTGCTGATGCAACCGCATCCTCCGTAATTGGGAACGGCATCGAATGGATAGATTCCTCAGCAATGCAAGCTTTTTTAGCAACCTCAAGCAGTTCCTCATAGGTTACATGCTCAACACCAATATCCGCTAAGCATACTGGGAGGTCAATCGAAAGACAGAAGTCCAACACTTCTTTTAATTCAGTCCGGTCTGCATTTTCAAGAACCAATTGAGCAATCGTGCTGAAGGCAACCTTTTCACCATGATAATAATGATGAGTTCCTTCCAAAGCAGTTAACCCATTATGAATCGCATGAATCGCTGCCAAACCACCACTTTCAAACCCAAGACCCGATAAAAGAATATTCGTCTCAATTATATTCTCCAAAGCTGGGGTTACGATATTCAGATCGCAAGCTTGCTTCGCCTTGAATCCATTCTCAAGCAATGTCTCATAGCAGAGCTTCGCAAGTCCCAACGCTGTTACTGTTCCTTTAGCTTCACCGCAAACCCCTTCACGAACTCCGCAAGGTAAACCTGCATTCACATTGGAGTAAGAATTTGCAGTAGCTCTTGCTTCAAAATAGGTTGAAAGTGCATCTCCCATACCTGCCACAAGAAATCTTGTAGGTGCATTGGCAATAACTGTTGTATCAATCATGACTACACTCGGGCTTTGCTTGAAATAAGCATAATCATCGAATTCACCTTCCGGAGTATAGAGCACCGCTGAGTGGCTTGTCGGAGCATCAGTTGCTGCTATCGTTGGAACGATAATCAGCGCTTCTCCTTCAGCTACACATTTTGCCGTATCAATCGCCTTACCTCCACCCAAGCCAATCGTACATGAACATTGATGTTCTTTGGCTAGCGCTTGTAATCTGGCGACTTCTTGTCTTGAGCATTCCCCGTGGAAGCCGCTTTCAACAAGAGTTATATTAAATTTCTGTTTAGTTGACTCCAGTTTGTCTTTCACACGTGTTACATCATCTGGATGGGCAATTAACAAAGCAGAATCACCAAATGTTTTTACGAAGTAACCTAAGTTCAATAATTCATTCTCACCTTGTACATATTTCGTCGGACTGATAAATGCTCTTCTCATTTTTCGTTCCTCCTCAGTTGTTTATAGTTATCATTATAGATTGCTCTAATTTAAGAAACATGAAACAATAAAAGCTTATTAAAGCGTTTTCTTATCGTATTTTTTTGTCATAATCGTGAAAAATCGAACTTTCATGTCATTGTGTTGAATTATTCTGTATAATGTTCATTAAGATTCTATAACTTACATAGGAGAATTTTGTGATGTCAAAATCCCGGTTCAATCTAGAAGAAATTATTGATTTGAAGAAATGGGAAAAGCTCCAGGATTCCTTATCTCTTGTAACCAAAATGGCTATTCTTACTGTTGATTACAAGGGTGTTCCCGTGACCAAGCACAGCTATTGCCAGCCATTCTGTCAAGGTGTGCGCCAGGACTCCCATCTCTCTCAATATTGTCAAAAATGTGATGCCCGCGCTGGGATTGAAGCGGTTCGCCAGAACAAACCGTTTATTTATTTATGTCATTTCAATATTATAGATATCGCGATTCCGATCATTATAGATAATCAATATCTAGGTGCAATTATGGCCGGACAGCTCAAGCTTCGTGAACCTGACGTGCCACAACTGGAGCAAATTGTCTCTCGCCCTCCGAATGTGGAGACGAACATGAAATTTAAAGCACTCAAAGAGGATTACCAGGCACTGCCTGTTTTATCCTACGATGAAGTAACAAAGTGTGTTGAGCTGCTGCTGCAGTTAAGTACCTATATCGTGGAGGAAGCCATTCAAAAGCATACTACTGTGGATTTGTACAAAAAGGTTCTGACCACCAATATAGAAGAACCCGCTTCTGCTGAAGCAATGGACGAGTCAGACCGTACGTATCGAAAAATCCAATCCATACAGCAGGAGTTATCCGGGGCCTTGATCGAGACCAAATTAAAGAATGGTGTACAAAAGTTCGTCTCAGTAAATTCTGTGCTTCAGCCTGCTTTTAATTACATTTATGCTCACAAAAATGAGAATTTCAGCCTCAAAGAGATGGCTAAGCTTTGTCATATCAGCCCCAGTTATTTCAGCCGTATTTTCACTAAAGAAACTGGAGAGAATTTCTCCATCTTCATTGCCAGACTCAAGATTGAATGGGCTAAGCAACTGCTGGAATCCACGGATTCCCCGATCAATCAAGTCAGTGATGATTTGGGCTTTTGCGACACGGGCTATTTCATTAAAACCTTCAAAAAATACGAGAACCTCACCCCGGCTGTATATCGGAATATGTATATGAGGCGATCAGCAAAAGAAACCCTCCGTTAATAAAATTAACGAAGGGTTAGTTTCTCATTCCCACCAATGCTTCATTTCACTAAATCCTACATCCCATAACTTCACATTCCCTTTAAGGATAAAGGTTATTTCTTTTACGGTAACTAATGCCGTATTGTTGAGTTCAGCTTGGGAACTATATTGTTCACTGGATTGAAGGATCATGTTACCATCAGCTATAATCATTAGTTCACTGCTAGAATTTTCATTTTGCGGGAATCCAAAGCTGAAATATAACCATACCTCTTTTTTATCACCCAAAGTATAGGTGTATTTTTTAATTTCTTCACCTTCACTGCTGTACAAATTCATTTTTGGTATTATATTTTCACCTGCGATAGTGAAACTGGGAAGATTATGCGTGATAGGCATGCTTCCCGTAAGCTTTTCCAACGTTTGTAATCCCTGCACAGGTCTTTCACTTTTCTTCAGAGTTAAATCAATGATCTCAGAGATTCCCATGATTCCAACCAATAGCACAACAACAGATAATGCCGAAGTAAAAAGTGATCTCCTGGTGATTTCCGGGGAAAATCCAATCTTATATGCACAAAATCCGATCATTGCCCCTAACGTATTGGAGATGACATCGGCTACATCAAAGGAACCCAAAAAAGTTAAAGCTTGAAGACTTTCCAGCATAAAAATTGTTAAGATAAACAAACAAATAAACTTCTTAAAATGTGTACGATACAGCAAAGGGAATAATACGCCAAAAGGAATAAAAGCAGCGATGTTCCCAAAGTCATAAACCCAAGAAAAGGATAGGTCAAAGAGATCAGGAAAAAGAAGCGGAACACTTTCTGGAATCAACATAAACGTATATTCATACTGGCTTGTTGCATGCTCTACTCTATTGAAAGCAAAAAACAAAAAATATAAGATCAACAGTGTATACAAAATAGTTCCTATAATAAGAATCTTTCGTAATTTCACTCCCATAATAACTTCACAATTCCCTCCATATGTCGATGGAAATAGTATATCTCTCCAAAGTGACATTCCCGTGACACTGAAGGTGACGATTTAGTCATTCAAAGCTTATATCGACAAAAAGTCATCACCCTTAATTTAAGGTCGATGACTTTTGGTTACATAAATTATCTATTCGAGACTAGTTTCCAGTGCTGGCCAGCAGAACCTGTATTATTTGTTTGAATAATATTTGCCCCCTCTGTCGTCGAACCCTGATCTACTGCCAGAGCTTTTCCACTGTTACGATTAATAATATTGTAAAAATCACCTGAGGACTCCAAAGTCCACTGCTGGTCATTCGATCCGTTATCATTCCATTGTACACTTTGAGCACCGTTAGCTAATGAACCTCCTAAAATGCCCAGGTTTTTACGACTATTAGTATTGACCAGCTTCGTATAACCATCAGCTGTGCTGACTACAAACCAATTTTGGTCATGGGATGAAATTCCGCTGGTCCACTGAACCGCCTTCCCTCCATCCGCCATCGAACCTTGATAGATACCCAACACTTTACCACTGTTCTCATTAACTAATCGATAACTGTCCACCATAATATGTCCTTCATCTGGAACCAACTCCCACAGCTGATCAGTGCTGCCTGCATCAGTCTGCTGTATAACTTGGGTACCCTCTTCAGTAGAACCCTGCGCTATACCTAACGTCTGACCACTGTTACGGTTAACAATCTTGTAGTAGTTACCAGAGGCTTGTAAAGTCCACTGCTGGTCATCGGAATGGTTTTCAGTCCATAATACGGCTTTAGCTCCTTCTGTTGTTGATCCTTCTAATATTCCGGCGACCTTTCCACTCTTTGCATTCACAATGGATTTGTAACCGTTAGGAGCATAACCACTTTCCGCTGTGGAAATGAGCCAATATTGATCCAAAGAATTAGTCCCGCTGCTCCATTGGACGAGCGGATTGCCATTCGCAGTTCCACCTTCCAATACACCTAAAGCCTTCCCACTCTTCACATTAATTAATTTGTAGTAACCTACGGACATATCACCATATTTCACCGTGTTTTTCCCACTAAAAAATCCGGCTTGAGGGATAAATAAGCGGCCATTGCTAAGCGGCAGTAGTTGGCGGTTATACCCTGCATCTACGGGCGGATTATATGGAACCCAGCTTCCGGATGCATCCAATCTAGAAGAGTTGATCAGCACTTCTTTTTTTCCTGCAACGTTTAATACGAGTCTCCCATCTCCCAAAGCAGAAATATAGGGACTTCCTCCGTACCCTACAAGAGATCCTACTTCAGTTGGATTCCAGCTCTCAGGATCTGCTGAAATTTTCAAATAATTGGGCACGCCCGGGTATCCGACCATCTCATAGGTCATTGCGTAATTACCATTGCCCAGCTTAGCGATTGTAGGCATTCCTGGACGTAATTTACTGTCTGCAAATGCCACATCAACTACCACAGGTCCCCAGTTCGTACCCTCCAACGTAGTCTGATGAACTAACTTCTGGGCATGGGCAGGATCACGTTCATCTGAATAATAAACAATGAGTTTGTTGTTGTGAACCAAAAAGAAAGGCTCCCAAATGGGATCATAACCAATATCGTTTCGTCCACCTTCAGCAATAGTGCTTACATATGTCCATGTTCTACCTAAATCATTGCTTTTATATAATTCCAACTTGGTAGCTGCTTTGTTGCTTGGCACAGAATTTCCTGCAAGAAGCATAGTACCTGCAGGCATGTTACCTATAGATTGGGGGAGTTCAAACAATTCAGGGCAATTTAACATTCCCCAACCGTTTTGAGTATCCTCCACTTCTCCAACCTGATTCCAAGTGACACCATTGTCAACGCTTTCATAAATAGGGAAAACAGGGGTGGTATTAGAGGTTTGTTCAAATGTAGCATACATTTTATTATTGTTGATGCCACTATATTTAAGCTGGATTGCCCTAGGTGATAAAGCCCCATAGGATGGTGAATCTGCTGGTGGTACATATAAGACATTAGGACCGAAAGCGTTTACAATATTGCCGTCAAAGCTAATCCCTGTGCCAACCACTGTCACTAAAACCAACAAAAAAGACAAAAACTTCCTCAGTTCTCTTCTCAAAAGTAATTTCTCCTTTACTCTGGTTTTTTTAAACGAATACAGCTTCAATATAATTAATAAACGGATAAATGAGAATGTAATATCTCGACCGGATCATGCAATATGATTACACAAATAGACTCTCATCTTCGATTTCAAGTTTTGAAATTAGAAGAGGCAGATGAACAACCTTTGATAATCAAAAGTTGTTCATCTGCCTCTTAACTTGTTAGGAATCTACTTTTTCTTCTTGATGTGATTTCTTTTCATTGTGATAAAGGACGAATTCGTATTTATTCCCCGTTAGTTGATCATTATAAAATACAATTTTACGGTTCAGTATATCCAAGTTTTGTTGCAATGCCTTAATTTCTTGTTCCACTTGTTGCTTACGCTGTTCAAGTAAATTTTTCCGTTCAGGAATTGTCTCGTCCCCCATAGCCCGCCACTCGGTATATTGCTTCAATTCTGCCATCGTCATTCCTGAATCTTTTAAATGAAGCAAAAATTGAACCCAACCTATATCCTGATCTGTATATTCACGTAAATTATTGTCACTTCGATGTGGAGTAAGTAAGCCTTCCAATTCATAATATCTGAGCGTGCTCTTGTTAACACCGACGATTTCTGCAAATTCTCCAATGGAATAAGGCATGATCCCCACCTCCATTTCTAATTTTGTTTCTATTCAAAGGATATACTTAAATTAATAAAAAACCAAATGTCGGAGTATCAATCCATTTTTATGGCTTGCCTTAAAGTGTACTTTAAGGTCTATACTTCATTTTAAAGCAGTTAATCATCGATGAAAGGGATGTTCTTATATGGCTGAAAAACAAACAGCAGGACGAGACTTGTTAGGAGAATTCGCTCCGAAATTTGCTGAACTGAACGATGATATCTTATTCGGTGAAGTGTGGTCAAGAGAGGAAGAATTATCTGCACGTGACCGCAGCATGATTACAGTTTCAGCATTAATATCAGGAGGAAACTTTGAACAATTAACTCCACATCTGCATAAAGCAAAGGCAAACGGAATCACAAAAGATGAAGTAGCGGAAATCATCACGCACCTTTCGTTTTATGTAGGGTGGCCTAAAGCATGGTCGGCATTTAATATTGCCAAAGAAATTTATAAAAATTAAACGAAAGAGGTTTTTTTTATTATGGCTAATGAGCAACTAAGCAACAGTACTATCTTTCCACTCGGACAAAAGGTTGAAGCTAATTTTATAGGTGATGCATACTTGCAGATGATTTATACTGATGCGACACCTTTGAATGCGCCTATTGGGAACGTAACCTTTGCCCCGGGAGCTCGCAATAACTGGCACTTCCATAAAATCGGACAAGTATTATTAGTTACCGGTGGTGAGGGTTGGTATCAAGAAAAAGGCAAACCCGCTCAATTCCTCCAAAGCGGGGATGTTGTGAATATTCCAGCGAACGTAAAACATTGGCATGGTGCTACAAAAGACAGTTGGTTTGTCCACTTAGCCATTTCACCCGGAGAAACAGAATGGTTAGAACCTGTTGATGATGAGCTTTATAATCAATTATAAAAAAACGCATCGAGTCTATAGACTCGATGCGTTTCTTTTCTATATCGTCTTTTTGAGAAAACTAAACTTTATTGCTCAAGAAATTGGTAAACTGCCATCATCTCTTGTTTATTCAACTCACGAATACGATTGAAAATTGGAATATCAGCAACAGCTTCAATATTTAAGCTTTCAGAAATAACGTCACTTACTTTACCCGTTAGCCAAGTTTGAACATCTATACCTTCAACGACTTCCTTACGCCCTTCATCATTGATTCCACTGGCATAACAACTCACACAGGGAATCGTTAATTTATATACGCCATCATGAAGTCCATCTTCCGAAATAACTTTTTTCCCTTTACAGAATGGACAGGGATGGCTTGCTTTAACCTTATTAATTAAGGTGACGATTTTTTTGTAACCAAACGCTTCATAGACATAAGTCAGCTTTTTATATTTTCCATTAGTGAAATACTTATCTATGATATTTTCTCTTGTTTCGTGGATATTGGCAAAATCACAGATCGTAATCCGGTTTTTCCTGCTGATGGTTTCGATACTGCCGCTAATGCTGTCCCAGAATGGCATGGCATTTTGTAACACCATTTCATATTGCGCAAAACTTCCTAACTCTAGTTCAAGCATTTTTAGAGCGACTTGTGTTTCCCTAGGTAATAGAGAGACCTCTTCTGTCAAAACCATATCGCCGCCCACGATGGCTTTCATTTTTTCTAGTACCTGTAATTCGCCAACAGTGCTAATAACTTGATCAAGGGGCATCCCGATAATCTCACGAATATCAGTGTCGCCGTATTTAAGCTTTTTATGATGATTTAATACCGTTCCTTGACAAATTGGACAGGTAATCATTTTTTTGGATGCTTTAATATGCTCTTTAATAATCGATTTCGAGATAACCATATAGTTCCCGATAATGGTATTAAAGCCATCCCAAGTTCTCGAGGCTTTAGCTGCTTTATCATAGAAGGACTTTTCCCAATACCCGTATAAAAAGGTGTGTTTTTCAGCTTCTGTCATCTCATTATAACTTTTGCTAATATCCTGTCCGAGCTCATTCTTTAACTCATCAAAGATGAATTTTATTTTTGGTAATTGATAGAATTTCAGAATCTCCATCGCATCTGGATGTAATGAACCGTCCCAAAAGGGTACGTTCTTGTCCTGAAGAACAATATCAAAGTCAAATTCTTCAATCACACGGCGGCCCTTACAGCTTGGACAATGATTGTCTGATTGATAGAAATCAAAGCTTTTTGTATCTTTATTAGTGGGATGCGCTGCCACAATATGGTTGATCAAGCCACCCATTTCATAAAGGAAAGTAAACTGACTATACAAGTGTCGTTCCAGATCAATGGCGATGACAGGCGCAATCGTATCCGATTCATATTCACCATAAATCAGGCGGGCCATGGAGGATAAGCTTTTTAAGATGCCACCTTTATAGATGTTCTCTGCATTTTTAAAATAGGGGATCTGACCTTCTTTTAAATAGTCAATTCCATTTTGTAGCTGGAGTGTTGAAGAAATGTGCGCAGGTGCCACACTATCAGCAGGATTTTGTTGACGATAATAATCATCATGACTGAGAACATCAAGATGCTCCACAGGTGCAAGCTGTCTTTTGCCAAAATCAACGATAAAATCAGAGTTCTCTAACATATAGGAATTATGTTCAATCATGATTATGGAGACATATTCATCCTGCAGAATGTCCCTAATGCTGTCAATGAATTGATTTAAAATATTTTGTGATAAACCTTTGGAAGGCTCGTCAAAAATAAAAAGTGTATGTGGATTTCTTGAGCCCGCAAACAGCTCAGAAACTAAATGGACACATTGAAATTCACCCGTGGATAAGGACTGTGTTTTTCGCTCCAACGTCAAATAACCAAGTCCAAGCTTGATCAATAAGCTTAGTCTTTTATGAGCAATGTCCTCATTTGGCAGTTCAACAATAATATCTTCAATCGAGCGCTCAAAAATATCATCAATATCCTCACTGTACTTTGTGAGTTTCCTTTTAATATCAAGAAAAGTGGCAACGGTCGAGCGACTGGTAATCGACTGATTTCGATCTTGCCCTACGATCACCAGCTTATCTTTGGAATAACGCTTTAGAAAATCTTTGACCATACATTCATTAACCAGTGTAGATTTACCACATCCGGACTCACCTGTAAAAGTTACCAGTCTATTTTGAGGAATCTGAATTTCGGCCATTTGAATATTACGACAATAAAGATCATGAAATTGATAATATTCTGCAGGTGCTGCCTGATTTAGTTCTCTATTGATGGGCTCAGGACGTGGTGATTCCTCAACTATTTTCCCGCCGTATTTGCCACTGCCAGGTCCAAAGAACAAGTGTTTATCCGCTGTGTCCAGCACCGTGTCAGAATGGTCAATGAGCCAAATTTGATTTTTATATCCCAATTGTTTAATCTCCGCTAAAATCTTCAATAGCGTTTGGTGATCGAGACCCACGGAGATTTCATCAATGATAATCACGGTATTTTCACTTGTTGCCATGAATTCTGCCAGGTAAAGTCGTGTTAATTCTCCGCCTGATAATGTACCCATAATACGATTTAATGTTAAATAACCAATATTCATATTGATTATATTTTTCAGAATTTGTTGTTTACCTTCACTTATTTTTAGAATATCTGCCTGTGATAAAATGGTCTCTATACTTAAGTCGTTTAGATCAGAAATACTCTTTGCTTGATCCAATAATTCAATTTTATATTGTTCAGCTGCTTGATTATAGCGTTTCCCCTGACACTTTTTACACTCGACATTTTTTGTAGTTCCACGCCCCTTACAATCAGGACACCAACCCAACTCATTATTAAATGAAAAAACCTCTGGAGAGAGATTATATTGTTCAGCAAGAGTGACACGGATTTCAGTAAACACACCTGTATGTGTGCCAATGGTTGACCGAGGATTTGAAGATATGGATGATCTACCAAGAAAAAGAACAAGTGGCATTGCTTCCATTTTGATCGCACTGAAATTAGTCTCCATAATATTGGGGAATAAATACTGGTATTCAGCTTTTGGCAGTAAGGAAACGAGACGTTTTTTTGATTCTTCCCCAATCGTTTGACAAAAAGTTGTTTTACCAGATCCAGACAAACCAGCAATTCCTAACGACTCATCAACTGGCAGTACCGTTTCTAATCTGTTAATATTGTTCGCAATTAATTGATTTATTTTCATAGTAAGCTCATCTCATCTCCATTCTCTTCATCTAGTATTGCCATGATTTATTCCATTAAAAAGGGCACTTTCCTTATTCCAGAAAAGCGCCCTATTCTTGAAATTACAATTCTGCTAATGCCTTTTCGAGCTGACCACCCATATTTGTCCAAGCATATTTAGCACCTTCGATAGCTCCTTGGCGGGCTTTCGTCTCCTCACTAAATCCTGATTGATCTAGATGGAGGTTAACCTTCCCCTCTGAATCTTGACTCACAGTCCAAGTAACAGTAGTACTTTCTCCCGCACTATTCCAAGTATAAGATAACGTATGCGGCTCATCCACGACGAGTACTTCGCTATCTACAATTCCATCCCACCATTCATTTGGCTCAGCACGGAATTGAAATTTATGACCAACGACGGGTTTAAAATCATTACTCCAGATCCATTTCGCAAGCGTATCCGAATCCGTTAAAGCATTCCATACCTTCTCGATCGAACTTGTAAATTGAAAATCTAATGATACATCTGGTTTCATAGTTATTCCTCCAATATAAGTTTTAATTTATCAATTCTTTGTTTCCAGAATCCTTCATAAAAAGATACCCAATCTTGAATTTCTTTCAAAGGATTGGCATTCAACCGATACCTCGTCTCTCTGCCAACCTTCCGAGCAATTACGAGACCAGCATCTTTAAGTATATTTAAATGCTTCGAAACGGCTGTACGACCCATTTCAAAATGAATCGTTATCTCATACAGAGGTAATTCATCAACATCAGCCAGAATTTGAAGAAGTTTTCGTCTTGTTGGATCCGCAACAGCGTCATAAACATCCCTCACTTGACTATTGTCGCTCACAACCACCCCCACCTTTTCCGTAATATTTCCTGTAATGTCACCTAGTATCCATCATTATTACCTAATAGGACACCATTTGGTGTCTAATTGATTATAAGACACCAAATGGTCACATGTCAACAATTCAGTAAAAAAAGCATTACCAAAAGCAAGTCCAGCTTAGGACTGCTTTTGATAATGCCTCCAGATAAATCATTTCGTTGTACGCTTTAATAATTAATCTAATTGTTCTCCATTAGTAGCGATAACATTTTTGTACCAATAAAATGATTTTTTCTTTATACGACGTTTTGTACCTCTGCCCATATCATCTTGGTCCACATAAATGTAACCATAACGTTTGGACATTTGATTTGTTCCTGCACTCACCATATCTATGCAACCCCAGCTTGTGTAGCCCATTACATCTACACCATCTGCAATGGCTTCTTTTATTTGCTTAATATGTTCTTTTAAATAATCAATTCGGTAATCATCCTCTATAACATCGCCTTCTTGTAATACGTCTAAGGCACCTAGGCCATTCTCTGCAACAAGTACCGGCTTTTGATAGAGGTCATACAATTGGTTTATTGCAGTTCGTAAACCCTTAGGATCAATCTGCCAACCCCAATCACTCGATGGTAAATAAGGATTTTTCACTCCGCCTGTAAGCAAATTCCCTTCAGCGCCTTCTATCTTTTCTGGATGTGCACTGACTGCACCAGACATATAGTAGCTAAAGGATACATAATCCACTGGATAGTCTTTCATGATTTGTTCATCCTCGGGCTCTGTTTTCAGAACTATATTTTTTTCTGCAAACATTCGAGCGGTGTAAGCCGGATAGTAACCTCTCGCTTGAACATCAGTAAAGAATAAAGAGGTACGTTGTTTATCAACTGTGGCTTGAACGTCGTCAGGATCACAGCTATAAGGAACAAGAAGTTGATAACTAACCATACATCCAACCATTGCTTGAGGATTACTTTCTTTACACGCTTTGGTTGCAAGTGCACTTGCGACAAATTGATGATGCGCTCCTTGAAACATTGCTTGTTCAATATTCGGGTGATTTTCTTCGATAACCCCTAAACTTACATATTGGTGGTGTACTACACAGTTAATTTCATTAAAAGTCATCCAATATTTCACTTTATGCTTGTATCTTTCAGCTACAGTGGTTGCATAGCGAACAAAGAAATCTATAACTTTCCGGTTCACCCAACCTCCATACTTAGTTGTTAGATGAAGTGGCATTTCATAATGGGATAAAGTAACAATAGGCTCAATTCCATATTTGTTCAATTCATCAAACACACGATCATAAAATGCAAGACCTTCTTCATTAGGGATTAATTCATCCCCATTTGGAAAAATACGAGTCCAAGCAATGGACATACGGAAGGCTTTAAAACCCATTTCGGCCAATAAAGCAATATCTTCTTTATAGTGGTGATAAAAATCCACCCCATGTCTTTTGGGATAATACTTTTCACTTGCGGGATCTTGTGCTTCTTCTATTTGTTTATGAGTCATGAGGTGCCACTGGTCAGACCAGTTTTTTTTAGGGGTGTTTTCGTCAAAAATATATACATCTGCTAGAGAAAGCCCTTTACCGCCAACATTACTTGCTCCTTCTAGTTGATTGGCAGCTGCTGCTCCTCCCCATAAAAAGTTTTCTGGAAATGTCGTTTTCAATTCAAACATGTGTAAACCCTCCTTGTTGTTAAATAAAACATATGCTACGGATTAAACCTGTTGGATAAGGGCATCTTGTTCTTCTTTATATTTTTGATTATCCATTATTCTAAAGAACGGATAGTAAATAATAAACGCTACTGCAAACAGTACAATTTGTAAGATCATTCCCGAGATACTACCTGTCATCAAATATCCGCCGATAATTAATGGCATTGTTCCCGGAGGCAGTACACCTATTGGCAACGCTACTAATCCAAAATCCATGGAGAGATAGGTTATCAAAACAGTAACAATCGGTGTTATAAGAAATGGGATTAACATCATTGGGTTTAATACGATAGGCATCCCAAAGATTAACGGCTCATTGATATTAAATAGTCCTGGTCCAATCGTCAGTCGACCCATTTGTTTCAGCTGTTTGCTCTTCGCAAAGAATAACATAGCAATCGTTAGTCCTAGAGTTGCACCAGATCCACCGATAAAGATAAGATATCTGAATTCTGCTGTAACAATATTATGGACGGGTGAACCCGCTGCGTAGGCTGCAGCATTTTCTGAGGTCAATTGCAACCAGATAGGCAACATGACAGAACCTACAATGGTGGAACCATGTAATCCGATTGCCCATAATAAGTTGATTAACAAGAACACAACAATTGTTCCCGCTAAGCTTGTTCCAACAGTGGTTAATGGTTGTTGAAGAAGCTTGGCAACAATGGTATGCACGTTATCAAAACCAGTAAAGTTCTCAACAAGTAGGCGAACTCCCCAGACACTCACGATAACAAAGAAACCAGGAATAATCGCTGTAAAGGATTTAGCAACTGTTGGCGGCACACCATCCGGCATTTTAATAACTATATTTTTTTGTACGATTCTGCGATATATTTCTGTTGCGAAGATTGCGGTTAACAATCCTACAAATAAACCTTGACTCGAAAAATAATTCACGTTCATTGCTTTTGTGACAACATCATCTACTGTGAAAGAAGTTGATGGAGTGACTACAAAATATGAACATAATGCCACAGCCCCTGAAGAAAGCGGATCCACTTTATAGCTCTCTGCTAGTCTGTATCCCACGGCAAATGTTGCAACTAATGCGACAAGGTTAAATGTACCATTGTACGGATATAGTAAGGCTGTTTTGATATTTGGATGGGCGACCAAGAAATCTAAATAGGCTGGAATTGGCAGGTTTGCTAAGATTAAAAAAATGGAACCGATAATAATAAACGGGATAGTTAAAACCATTGCATCGCGAAGCGCTTGTAAATGCCGCTGACCAGAGATTTTACCTGCAACTGGCATTACCTTATCTTCTAAAAATTTCGTTATTTTATCCATAGTTTCTTGCACGCTCCCGAAGAAGTATTTTCTTATTGCGATGCCACTTCTTTTTGATCCTATTTTGAAAGCTTATAAAGTTCAATGATTTCCGTAACAAGTAAAGAAATGGTCTCTACACTCATTAGTTGGTCTTCAGCATGCATAAGGATCAGTGAGAATTGAAGCTGTTCGCCATTTGCTTCTCTTTTGATTAATGATTTATGCATTTTATGACCTTCTCTAAAAAATTGCTTTGATTCTTCTAATTTTTCTTGTGCCTCTTTAAATTCTCCCTCTTTGGCTGCGTAAAGCGCCTCCATTACTAAGCTTTTAGCTGCGCCTACATTACTGATAATGTTAAAAGCCACAGTATAGTATTCCTCTTTCACTTCATCTACCATTTCTCTCTACTCCTCTCTTATCTCTATTTACTTTCAATTAATTGCAAGGCTTGTTCAAGTACTTTTTCACCGTTCATCATTCCGTAATTCAACATATCAATAGCTTCTATAGGAATGTTTTTATCTGCTAATCTTGTTTCTAATTGCTTTTTCATATATTTCACCTGAGGTCCTAACAATAAGACATCAACCTTTTTCTCTTGCAAAGTAATATCAATTTCAGATGCTGATTTAGCAAAAACATCGACATCCAACCCTTTTTCTTCAACAACCTTCTGCATTTTTGTTACTAAAAGGCTTGTACTCATTCCTGCTGAACACACTAACATAATTGTATTCATATTGACTTCCCCCTAAAATTATCATTTATTGAACACCTTTAGTGTAAACTTAAATCGCTTTCTTTTTAAGCTAACCTTTTTCCAAATCAACAGGAAACGGTTACATTGCAAATAGTAAGGCAGTACCTAATTTCTCACTCACTCTAGTTTAGTAATTGTATAATTTCTTCCACAGAGTCCTTAGCAAGGATCTGCACAACAATCTCTTTATCCTCTATCAATGATCCTAGCTTTTTATACATTTTATCTAGGTCGACATTGTTTCCTTCTTTAATGTTTAATAAACAAATTAATTGCACCATTTGCTTATCATTCCAACGAATAGGACGTTTTAACGTACAGATTGTCCAAAAGGTTTCCGAGGTAACAGGAAGTGAAGGATGTGGAACAGCGACAAGATTTCCAAAACTAGTGGGTGCATAGGACTCTCTTTCAACTACTAAGGATTCATAATGCTCTGGTACAAGTCCTTGTTTTGTTAGCTCATTGCTTAAAAAATGAATCACACTTTCCTTTGTGGTAAATTCTTTTTTCACGAATACTCTAGATGTGTCAAGGTAAGAATGAGTTTCTGCCACCTGTTCTGAAGACAGTAAGACTTCCTTGATTCTTTTGAGGTCTTTAGCTTCTAGAAAGGTATTTACAACATAGACGGGAATACCTATATCTTCATTGATCGGAACTGTACTGATAATAAAATCAATCGAGGATAGGTTCGTTTCTGCTAATTTGTAAAAACTAATTGTGTCTACAATCTGCAATAGATTCTCAAATGAATTGATCAATCGGTAATAAAGTAATTTGGCACTTCCAACACCAGACGCACATACAAGAATAACTCGTTTTATTTTTTTGTTTTTATTTTTCATTCTTTCTAAAGCAACCCCAATGTGCAAGGCAATGTAAGCAACTTCATGTTCTCCAACTTCTGAATCCAAATAGTAGTTAATACATTTACTCGCAATAAGTGCTCCTTCGAATGCGGCTGGAAAACTCGTCTTAATATCATTTAACAGAGGATTTCTAAAATTCATGTTGTATCTTAATCTATTCATCGCAGGCCTAATGTGAAGGGTCAGGGCTTGAATAAATTCATGGTCATGGCCAAAATCCCAATTCAACTCAGTTTGTAAACTTTTCAAAATACAGCTGACAATGGAGTCCACTTCATCGAACTTACTGTACTCCGTTAGATTTTCTTTCGGCAGCAATTTTGTTCCAACCAAATGGATGATAATATAATTAATCTCTGAATCGGAAAAGAGCAGATCTGTGAAATCTTCAATGTCTTTAACAATTTCATGGGCAACAATTTTTTCAAAAGGATACTCTTCCATAAGATTTACCGACGGTTGTTCGATTAAAAATCCCTCTTCGATACGTTTACAAGCTATTATTAAGTGAATAGCGAGGTTTTCCAAGGAAATATCTGAAATCTCAATTTTGTATTTATTTACTTTGCCGATGATTATTTCTTTGATTTTCGTGTATACCTCTTTGTCAAACAAAGTAAAGTTATCGAAAGTTGGATCGGAGTTTTCTTCTCTTTTGTATAAAAAATTAGACAAACATATTCGTTTCTTAAATTCATCGCCCTCTATAAACAGGCCATAATGAGGCCGATTAACTAAATTCAGGTTGTATTTTTCCAGTATCTTACGCACTTCTTTTAGATCGTTTTGGATTGTCGATTTAGATACAAACATCTCATCTTCAATAGTGGCCAACTTGATATACTTATTTTCTAATAAAAACCGACTCAACAAATAAAGAACCCTATTATCTTGTTCAGAAAAGTCTACTGTAGAAGGATTGATTTTATCATTAGTTAACTCATTTAATTTTTGGGAAAATATATCTTTATCGAAGACTCTTACAACGAAGCCCTTCCCACGAATTAACTCTATTTTTAGTCCTACTATGGCGGATATATTTTGTAACTCTTTCAAATCATTACGGATCGTTCGATCGCTAACATTCAGTTCCTTAGAAATCCATGCAGCTGTGACAGGTTGATTAGAATTAATTAAGTATAAAAGTATTTCTTTTTGCCGTTTTGAAAACAATTGTATCCCTCTTTCTTATCCAGAGTATGAATATGAGCTAATATTAACTGAAGCATACATTTACATACATTTGCTCATTTTTTTATATCGGTTACAATATCACTTCCTAAGAAAATTTGATAGTGTTCTTACAGTAACATACGAAACAGGCGTCCTCATTTAAGAAGACACCTGTTTAAATTTCAGCTTCGTTTGACGAGTCATGGCAAGAAATTTGCGGGTTAACTCAACTTCTGCTGCAGTATAATTGCTAGCTCTTCTGCTGAATCCCACACAATAGGACGAATATCCTTAAGCTGTACAAAAAGTTTATCCGCCTCAATACTGTTTACGGTCCATAGTACGGGTATGTTTAAACCAAGTGCATATCCCGCTGAAAAATACACCTCTGGGGATTGCCCCGTTAAATCTGCGATAATCAGTTTGCTTTCTGCGATTTGATCCAACTCGTATTTTTCGCCGTTTTGAGTTTTCGTATGTGTTAATAAGCGCGGCAGGAAACCACACTGTTCTATTTTGGGCAATAACTTCTCCAGCCATGTTGTAGACAAATTTTCTTCATCCGACACGAGCACGAGACAAGGTTTTAGTTTTTTACCTCCAGCGCTTTCCGCAGCTTCATTCCAGCCGGTTTCAGTAAGCTTAAAGGTCATGCCTTCCCTGATCAGAAGCTGATCACTTATCAACTTGTCTATGATGTATACCAGCTCTTGCAGATTGGGAGAATACGTCAAGTTATAGCTGCTAGAGAGGGGTTGAATGACAACCGCTTCCCCCGGGCCTTCAGAATGTCTATATAAATATTGCAGTAGACGGTTTCCTTTATCTTCAATGCTCACAGGTATTTTGGGTGAATTTACAATGGACTCTAAATCATCAGCAGATATAGTGATCTTTTCATCACAATCAGTCAGCTCACGTATGTAAGCAGATACTACATGAAGCATGTCGCGTTTCTTTTGATGCGGGAGCGAATTAATGGGTTCGTAGCTGTCTCTACGTAGACTATAAAACCCGCCTGGTGAACAAGAACAGCCTATATATCTATCGTTATCGCCTTCTGGTTCAATGGAAACAATCTCATCACAGAACAAACAGTGTTTCTTAATCATGACAACTCTTCACCTCTTATTAAGTGTTAGCCTCTACCTTACCAAGATTTTTTTGAAAAGTAGACAAGAAGATATTTCCTGTAGCAGGTTATCCCATGGCGTAAACGTAATATTTCGAGGCTCGAATGTAGATTTTATTCAATAAAAAACCGACATAATCATCAGCTAAAAAACTGAATCTTAGGTCGGTTAATATAGGCTTGGAGCCGGCATTTAGGATTGAGATAAACCTTCTATAACTTTATCAATATTCCATTTGATCATCTTAATGTATGTGTCGCCCTCTTCGCCTTTCTTAGCTAAAGAATCGGTGAAAATCTTAGAGTGTATCGGTACTCCCGTTTCATTTGCGATAGTTTCCATTGTTTTTGGATTTACGCTAGTTTCCAGAAATAATGCAGGCACTTGATTTTCATCAATGATCTTAATTATGTTTTTCATTTGTTCAGGCGTTCCTTGACTATCCGTATTGATCTCCCAGATAAAAGCTGATTCAAATCCGTAAGCTTTGGAAAAATATTTGAATGCTCCTTCGCTGGTAACAAGGATACGTTTCTCTTGTGGAATTTTTTCGACCGCTTCTTTTGCATATTGATCCAATTCATTCAGTTTCTTAACATATTCCGATTGATTATTAAGATAAAATTCTTTGTTGTCGGGATCTTTTTCGATTACACGTTTTGTGATGATATCTACATATTTTATTGAATTCTGAATATCCAGCCAGGCATGAGGATCTACCTGTGTTTCTTTTCCTTTTTCTGTTAGGTACATTGGAGATACTTCATCTGAGACTGCAAAAGCAACATCCTTTTTATTAGTCACATCTAGAAGATCTTGAAACCACCCCTTACCTGTTTCTAGGTTCAAACCGTTATAAAACACTAAATCTGCGCTAGAAACCTTACTTGTATCCTTGGGTAATGGATCGTACATATGCGGATCTGTTCCGATGGGTACCATACTGTAAACTTCAGCTTTCTCCCCTACAATGTTTTCGGTCATATCAGCGATAATGGAGTACGTTGCAACAATCTGCAGCTTATCATGGTCTGCATCTCCTTCACTAATCTTTGAGCATGCGGTAAGAAGTACGATAAACATTGTCAAAGAGAGTATTTTTATGGTCTTCATCCTTGTTTCAACCCTTTCCTGAAAAAATTATTTTTGGGTGAGATTATAAATGAAATTCCGAACATGCTTACGCCGACCAGAACAATCGTGGCACTTGTAGGTAAATTGAATTTAAAGCTTACAATTACACCTATAATCCCTGATACAGCGCCAATTGTAGAAGCCAGGATAATCATGTGGAACAGCTTATTCGTCCAGAGATAGGATGTAGCAGCCGGAATAACCAGCATTGCAATCACAAGCACAATTCCTACTTGAGATAACGAAGATACGGTAACCACAGATAGGAGCATCATCAATAAATAATGATAGAACCCTGTTTTTAACCCATAGGCTTTGGAAACAACCGGATCAAACGAACTCATTAAAAGCTCTTTATATAGCAATGAAATGATGGCAATAACAACAATCATAATAATAAAGGATTGCATTAACTCCGACTGTGGGACGGCAAGAATATTACCAAACAGAATGTGAGTTAGATCAAGCCCGCTTTTGGCAAAAGTAATTAGGACGATACCTAGCGCAAAAAATGAGCTGAGAATAATGCCGATAGAGGTGTCACTTTTAATATTGCTGCGACTTGTAATAAATTGAATGAGAACCGCTGCTAATAGTCCAAATAGTGAAGCTCCAAGAAGAATGTTGATTCCTAAGATATAAGATAACGCCACCCCGGGTAACACCGCATGTGATAACGCATCTCCCATTAATGACATCTTTCTAAGTACAATAAAGCTTCCTAAAACCCCTGATACAATTCCAAGAATGATAGCAGATAATCCCGCGTTAAGTGCATATATCGGAATGTTTAATACTCCTGAGAAATAATCAATCATGATCTGTCGCCCCCATCCCTTTGATCACCAGATTACCTAAGGAGGCACCATAGGCGCTGAGGATATTCTCTGGCGTAAAGGTGTCTTTAACGTCACCAAAAGCAATTAATTTCTTATTGAGAATGATGACTTTGTCAAAATATTCTTCGACCTCATGCAAATCGTGATGAACGATGAGTATGGTTTTTCCTTCTTCGCGAAGTTGTTTTAGCAGCTTTACAATGATTTTCTCACTGACTAAATCTATGCCTACAAAAGGTTCATCTAAAAAAAATACATTTGCTTGTTGTGCAAGTGCCCTGGCGATAAAAACTCTTTGGAGTTGTCCCCCGGACAGATTGCTGATTTGTTTATTCGCAAGATCACTTATATCCACCATCGCCATACATTCCTCGACTCTTTGCCGCTCTGTTTTTCCGGGACGCTGGAAGATTCGCAAATTAGGGTAAGTTCCAGTCAGCACTGTATCCCTTACCGTGATTGGAAAAGAAAGATCAATGTCATTCTTTTGCGGCACATATGCGATCTTCCGTTTGTACTCAGAAACATCTTTTCCCTCCACCATAACTGATCCTGTTCTCTTCTTTATCACCTCTAACAATGACTTGATGAATGTAGATTTCCCCGCACCATTTGGTCCGATAATTCCGATTGTATACCCAAAGGGGATATCAATATTTACATTTTCTAGTGCAGAATTACCGAAATAATCTACGTTTAGGTTTCTGATTTCAATCATAAAAAAACTCCTTATCTCTGTTAAGTTCATATGTAGCACTGTTCTGTTCATCCTGTTAATTTATTTCCCAATAGAAACAATGATTCCTTTGATTCAATTTGTTTCCCTAGGTAAACTTTTATTCTTATATACAATATATTTACCCGAGGGCAATATGTCAACAACATTCCTTAAATCAACAAAAAAAAAGAACCCAAGTGATTTGAGTTCTTTTGCATTATTTCAATATAAAAATCTCATAGTTGCAGTAGTTTTAAACATCTAGGCTGCATCAAATAACCCCCTGTAATACGCTCTGCCTGCAATTGAATCGTATATTCTCCTGCCGTGGGGAAATACAGCTCACCTACTTGAAAGCTTTGAAAATTACTAACCCCATCAGTAGAATGAACTTTAGCTTGTAAAATTTGATCCGCTGCCTTGATGAGGTAGACTCCGCCACCACCATTCTCTCCTTCTTCGCTGCGATATTCGATACTAACCTGAAATCTTACCGGACCTAATGTCCGGACATGCCAAATTGCGGTATCCTCTCTATCCTTCCAGTCCAACAGATTATCATGGTCTTTTTTTCCTGTATCGTAACGGAGGGTTGGACCAACGATCTCACTTTCAAATACCCCTAATTCTTGTAAGGTATCTTCTCCAAATTCCAATAATCGGATTGGATTACCTTCTACAGGTTCTGCACAGACAATTGCGATGACCAGCGGCATGTTGTTAGAATTTTCGGCAAAGTTCGGTAAGCTGGGGAGTTCGACTTCCAGATCCTGCTCAGATAGCTTTGTGAAAATCAGCTCCTCCCCTCCATCTAAAGCAAATACCTTTTGAACAGCGGTCTTCAGACCGGGGACGATTAGCTTATTTCTCTTCTTAAGATCGAAAACATGCAGATATAATGTGTTTCCTTTCAGAGTGCATCTGCCCCATGACGGTTTGGCTGTGGGCGATTCTCCAGCACCGTAAATGCTATCCCCATTGGTATTTAACCAATCTCCTACATCAAGCAAAATGGATTCGGATACCGGATCCCATTCCCCTGTTGCTGTTGGGCCGATATTGATTACCAGATTTCCATTTTTACTTACAACATCGATGATCTGGCGGATGATAGTTACAGGGGATTTCCAATGGTGATCGGATCTCTTATACCCCCATGAGTCGTTTAACGTAATAATATTCTCCCAGTACTTACCAAGGTTACGAGTCGTAAGTTGATTATCAGATGTATTTGAATAATCTCCAAGTGGTGCTTTCCATACTCTGCTATTGACCAAACATTCTGGCTGAATTGCATGAACCGCCGCCAAAAACGCTTCTCCTTGCTCACGGGTCAGTTTGCCTCCGCAATCAAACCAAATTAAACCAACTTTGCCGTAGTCCGTCAGCAGCTCACGGACTTGAGGGATTGATTTGCTGTGCAAATATCGTTCAAAGCGTGTGCGTTTATCGGTATCATTTATCCACGTTTGAACGTCATCGTAAGCGCCGATATTCAGTGGATAATCCCAGGTATTCCCTTGAGAGTCTGGATCATGCCAATCCATCGCATGAGAGTAGTAAATTCCGAGTACCATTTTTTCCGCACGACATGCCTCCATTAGTTCCCGAAGGGGATCACGGCCCAATGAGGTGTGCTTGACGATCGAATATTCGGATACACTTGAGTCATACATCGCGAAGCCGTCGTGATGTTTAGCTGTAAAGATGATATATTTTAGGCCAGCACGCTTGGCAGTCCGCACCCACTTCATTGCATCAAAAGCTGATGGATTGAACGCTGCGGCCATTTCCTCATATTCAGCCACTGGGATCTTCGCGCGTAGCATAATATGCTCACTGTAAGAAGCTTGTATTTCTTTTCCCTTCCATTCACCCGCAGGCAGGGCATAAGGGCCCCAGTGAATAAACAAGCCGAGCCTGGCTTCCTGCCACCATTCCATACGCCGAGCCTGCTCGTTATCTATCGGAGTTTCGACCGACTGTATACTATACGGATCATCGAGAAGGTTTTCTGTTGTTTTTCCGTTCCTTACCATAACTGAAGAACGGCTCCGCGGAGTTTAGATACAGCCTCGACGAAGAAATAATCGCCATATATCAGTGGCGTATCAATGTGCACACCCCCTGGAAGATTGGATGTTCCAGAAAGAATCAAGCCCTCCTCTTCCGGAATGTCCCAAGTCCCATAATTCTCATAAAGTGAGCGAACGATTTGTTCTGCGGCTCGTAGGTAAAAAGAGGCTTCCGCCTGTGGTACGATCTTTGCCAGCTCAATCAAGCCACATGCCGCACATGCACCAGCAGAGGTATCACGCGGCTTTTCGCCTGCATCAGGTGCCCTGAAATCCCAGTGAGGTACATGATCCTCCGGAAGATTAGCTAAGAAGAAGTGCGCAGCTCTTTTAGCTCCCGTTAGAAACTTATTCTCTCTGGTATAGTGAAAAGACAAAGTAAGACCGTAAATCATCCATGCGCTGCCCCGTGCCCAAGCGGATTCTTCCGCATAACCTTGGCCGGCCATAGCGCCGATTTTTTCGCCTGATTCCGGGTTGAACTCCAGAATATGATAACTTGATCCATCCGGACGTAAAAAATGCTCAACTACCGTTTCCGCATGCGCAGCGGCGATATGCCGGAAACGCGGATCCTCTGTAACTTCCGATGCCCAGTATAGTAAGGGCAGATTCATTACAGTATCAATGATGGACCATCCCGCCCGGTTTATCTTCTCCGTGTCATGCCAGGCTCTGATAAATGACCCTTTCAGGTTAAAGCGGCTGGCCAGTTGAGCAGCAGCCATCAACCCGCGCTGCTTGGAGCGTTCATTACCAGTCACTCGGTAATTGGCCAAAGCTGAGAGTGTCCATATAAAACCAGCATCATGATGTACGGTAAGGGCATAAAGAGGTTCATCCAATTTCTCTTCAATTTGCTCGGCGATTTCTTGCAGCGCCGGATGATTACCTTCTGCGGCAATCTGCCACAAAATACCCGGCCAGAACCCTGCTGTCCACCACGATGGACGCATGTTGTCGTATACTCCGCTCACGGAAGCATGCGGAAAACTAACACCAATTCGCTTACTAGTCTTTTCCACTTTATTTACAATTTGTTGCCAAGCGCCATCCGCCCATTCCAGAGTAGACTCCGAAATTACCAGTCCGCGAGTTTGTTGAGTTGGTATAACTTCACTCATTTTAGTTCCTCCTGTAAACACTGATGATATTTATGAAATTTAATTTCTTAAAGCGTTGTCCGTAGTGGAATTACCATATTCCAAGTGTGCTTCGCATTTCGAAACCCTCCCGGTCCATCTGCTACTGCAGCGAATAAATGGGTAGGGACCCCTTCTTGAAATAATAGGAACGGACGTTCAAAGCTGCCCATCCACTGCTCTGTGCCGTCCTCCCAGAGTACCCGCCGGGAATACGATTGCGTTGAATCAGCCAGCTGCCAGTCGGTTCCATCCGTAGATGATGCAAATATCCCACCGTGCTTTTCTCCACATATCCGGCCATCCATATCCTTGGCGATCATTTGGTACCCGTCCGTGGTCCGCCAGATAAATGGATCTTCAATATGAGACCGCTCTGGTGGAAACAGCGGTGCGTTGTTAATTACTTTATATGGCCCTTCGTCCTTAGATGAACCGGCAATGCCAAGCGTCATCTGTCCATAGGAATTGCCCTCGTATTTGCGGGCTTTATATACCAATAGCAAGGAGCCATCTTCGCGGATACAAGGAGCCGGATTGGATGTGAGAAAGCTGTCGAGCCTGCCCGGACGTGTAGGCAGAATAGGTGCGTCCATCCTTATCCATGGTCCGAATACACTGTCGGCTATAGCTAAGCCAACACGTTTGTTGGCACGAGCGGCAATCACCCGATAGTCGTCAAGTTCCACTGTTTCATTAGGCTGCGGCTCAGCGAATGGATGAGTGGAACCCATATAATACAACAGATACTTATCACCATAACGAAGGATATGCGGATTATGGGTGCTTCGTCCGTCCCAGTATTCCGCTCCCCTTGCGGGTAGTACGGTTTCTTCGTACGTATAAGGTCCTTCCGCGTTATCGGCAGATGCGCGGACAATTTCTGAGCGGAGTAACCATCCCGGATGCATCGGCAGCCACTTCGGCCAACGGGATGCAAATAAATGAAAACGCCCATCCTCGCCACGCACAGCTGATCCGCACCACACCCACCAATCCTCCATGCGGAACCCTCCGTTCAAAGGAGCAGGCAACATTCGGTCCATCAATGAAAAAGTCATTTTCTCCCTCCACGGCTTATTGCTTTACATCTGTTAGTCCATAACGTTTAGCAGCACTGCCATGTAGCCATTCCGCCGCAATATTCAGCGCCTCCTCCCGGCTGATCCAGCCTTCCGCTATTTGACTTTCCAAAAAGCGCGCAAGTATTTTTTTAACGATCAGCAGCTTGCCATATGTCCATTCGATACAGCGCGCATCCGAGACAATGAGCGAACACTTGAGCGGGGCGAGTGCCTCCAACCGATACTGCATGCTCTGCAAATAAGTACTGGGTCTGAAGTTATACCACCACATCCCACCTACATGAACGTTAGGGAAATTCCATGCAGCCTGCACAATATCCAGGTTATTTAATTCTGAAGCCACCACCAGCTCAAACGGAATGGAATACCGTTCAAACAAACCATACAGTTTAACAATCCGTAGCGGATCGTTAACTGGCGCAGCCGATGTATTACACCATCTGCGTTCGACGCCGAGAAACAGCTGCAAGAACATTCCTCTTACTTGCAGTTCCGAACAGATATGATGAAGGAGCAGCATCATGATTTCATCCGGTTCAGTTACGCTGCTAAGATTGTAAACATCATGAGCATTGGCTTCAAAGGCTGGCAACGTAGTCATGATTCCCGGACAGCCCATCGTCTGATATGAGTGCAACTGCTCGCTAATAAACTTTTTCGCTTGAGTATAAGCCGCTTCCCGGCTGGGATCAGAGGCATCTGTAATATCCTTTGCCAGCTCAGGCAGCCAGGAGTCAATTCGAGGAATCAGTAGAGCATTTTCTCTCATGTGTGCAAAGTTGGCATGCTCCGGGCGGTTTACAATAAACCGCTGCACATGCAGGCGGTCAGCTACGTTTTGCGCCCAGCCGGGATCGTTACTTTTCTGTTTAACCGTTATATCCGCTTTGAACACCGACTCTGAATCAGTGATGGAGATACCGTACAAATCTTTCATGATTGCTGTAAAAGCACGATTCATCATCGTATTACGGGAAGCGTGGTAAGCTCTAACAAAAGAGTCAGTCCGCTTCTCTTTCGAAAGTTGGTCCGCATCCGCCGGATATCCTGCTGACTGAAGCTCTTGGTTCAACCAGAAATAATCGGCGATTTCCCAGAAGTCAGCCGCGTTTAGCTTATCGCCGACGAGATGGGTATGTGTATCGATTACAGGCAGACGCATGATTTCATCACACAGAGCAGTTTGACTCATTGTTCTCCCTCCTAACTGGCAGGAAGCCCTTCGAATGAAGAGGCTTCCTGAGAATCTATCTATTTCCGGCTTTGCTGATTAAGGATTCCCTCATTATTTTTGTAGCGTTCTGTTGCTTCTTTTAAGATTTCTTCGCCGCCCTTTTGCTTATATTCCTCGATGACTTTTGGGAAATCACTAATCGGTTCTTTGCCATAAATCATTTTGACCATATGGTCTATGATCAGTTTTGGTGCCTGATCGGGACGTTTGGAGGCTAGATCAGGGAATTTGCTGAAAGACTCCAGATCAGGTACAAATCCGATGCCCCCTAAGCCTTCTTTACTCAGAGTTTCATCCAATGCTTTCAAAACATCTTTACCACCCGTAAGCAGCTCAGTTCGTTCGCGGTTGATTGTTCCGTCCCCTACCCAGCGCAGCTGTGTGCGGAATTTCTCTTCATCTTGGGCAGCCTTGTTCTCTGGCAGCTTATAATCAACTTTTCCGTCTTTTACCGTGTAATTCTCGCCTTCAATCCCAAAGCTATAGAAATTACTGGCTTCCGGGGTCTGCATCCATTCAAACATTTGGATAATCCGGGCAGCCTTTTCTTTACTGACTTTATTGTTGATATACAGTGAGGTATTGACCGAACTATACAAGCCGTATCCTTTTTGTCCATGGTCACCGGTTGGCGACGAGATAATATCCACTTTCGCTTCCGGATTGGACGCGGCGATCTGGGTCCGGAAATCCAGGAGATTCTGCGCATTAGCTGTCCAGATCCCTGCATTGCCTGCAGCAATATTTTCACCATACTGTGCCGTTTGGATTGTCGCAAAATCCTTCTGAATGAGGCCTTCGTCATACATCGTTTTGTATACGTTCAGTGCTTTTTCCATATTCTCGGAATTATAAAATTTGGGTACGATCTCTCCATTGTCCTCTGTAAACTGATAGCCAAGCGCGTCATATGCACCAAATGCGATATCTGCATACTTGAAGTTCTCACGCATCTGATAAGGAGCGCTCACACCGAGTTTCTTAAAAGCGCGCAGCACATTCAAGAAATCCTCAATCGTTACAGGTACCGGAAGGCCAGTTTTCTCCAATAAATCAGTTCGGATAAAGGTAGCACGTCGAGACGGATTGCTGAGCCAAGTCGGAATGCCATATATTTTTCCGTCGTAGCTGACTTCATCCCATGCTTCCTGCGGGACAACCTTCATCAGGTTGGGTGCATTCTCCTTCAGCAGATCATCCAGCGGCATAAAAACACCAGCCTGAACCGACCCAGCCATCGATTTATCCGTAGCCCCTCCGACATTTTGAACCACATCCGGGATATCACCGCCGGCAAACATAACAGCCATTTTGGAATCAAAGTCCTTCAAAGGAATTAACTTAATGTCTAAATCGACATTCGCCCGTTTCTCTAACTCCTTGACCCACTTATCGGTGTTAATGTCTTTAGAACTTTCCGTGTAAGCGTTTCCGCTTGTGTTTAACGAAATACTAAATTTAAGCGGTTTTGATTCGCCTGCTGCATCGACGTTACCGTCCGATGTTTCATTGCTTCCGCATCCTGCGACGAGACTTGAGACAAGCGCCGTGGATAGGATCAGACTAACCCATTTTTTCATCTGGATAATCCCCCTTATTAGTATAAAAAGGTATTTGGTTTACCTGTACCCATCATAAAGCTGTATCAACAGCACTCCCATGGGGTGGATTATTGTGGGATGTGTTTTTTTGTGATCGGTTATCGTTTTAAAAAAAGGCCATCCCCAAAAGTCCGCGGCTCGGACCTCAGGACAGCCTTTTGATCCTCGTTCTCTTCGGCGAGTAACGCCTATGCGTTAAGCACTTGATGTTCCTTCCTTCCGGAAATCGGCATTCTCATGATCATGCGTGTTCCGCATTCTGGACTGCTTTCTACGTCAACGCCGAATTCTTCTCCGAAGACAAGCTGAATCCGGCGATGAACATTTTGCACACCGATGCCGCCTGGGCTTCCTTTCCCTTCCTCCACATCGGCGAGTCGATTTTCGCTCAGTTTGAGGCGAAGTTCTTCAAGCCGCTCCGGGGTCATCCCGCTGCCATTATCCGTAATGCTGACCCAGAAGATATCGCCATCCTCTCCAGCATCAATCGTAATTGTGTGATAATCTTCAACACCATAACGAAAGGCGTGCTGGAACACATTTTCCACAAGTGGCTGTAAGGTCAAGCGAACCATTTTGCGCAGAAGCATTTCAGGCTTTATCCGCACATCGATTTCAAACGGCCTTCCGATCCGGTGATTGATAATGACCATATAATGGATGACATGCTTCAGCTCATTTGCTACGGTTATCTCTTCAAGATTGGTGCGCACCGAATAATGCAGCATGTAGGACAGGGCTCCGACGATTTCTGATATTTCATCTGAATCCTGAATTACTGCATAGCAGACCACCGTTTCGAGCGTATTGTATAAAAAATGAGGGTTGATCTGCAGCTGTAAGGATTGGAATTCGGCCTTCTGCCGCTCAGCTTCCATTTCCTTGTTCTTCAGTTCTGACTGATACACGGTGTCCACAAGCTCTGACAGGCGGGTTACCATCAGATTGTAACGAACGATAAGCCCAGTGACCTCATCCTGGCTTTTCGGAAGGGAGATTAATTCCCAATTCCCTTTTTCGGTCTGGCTCATTCCTTTCATCAGTATACGGATGGGTGTAGTAACGGACTTACCAAATCGGCTTGCCAGAAACAGCGCTATCATAAATGTCAAAATCGCGACAACAATAATATAATTCCGGATGGTAATTAGCGGCTTTTGCAGCTGAGTGTCTGGGATGGATACAACCAGATGCCAACCGGAATATTCTGCATTACGGCTGATATAAGATTTTTCCACGCCCTCTGCCGAACTGCGGAACATCGCCTCTCCTGCTTGCTCAATTTGCTTGCCAAGACTATCGGGAATCAACGTCCCTACTTTGTTTTGATCGTTATGATATTGAATCCTGCCTTCGCCATCTACAATAAAAAAATAGCTTTCGGGACCAAGATCGATTCCTTTCCATAACGTAGAGAGCTCCTCCGCTTTGACTTCGATGCCTACGAATCCTTTCATCTCTGGTGACTGAAGACCGCGAATGCTGCGGATTAAGGTCAACATCGGCGTTTGATCCCCACGGATACTGTAATTGATTACATTCAACTGTCCACTGACATCTGTATGTTCTTTGAAATACCGGATCTGTCTAGCGGTGTCTTCCTGTGTAAAAGATGGCGCTGAACCGCCATTATAATAATAAAGCGCATTCCCGGAATACCCGATAATATATAGGGCTTCAATCTCGGGATTGCGAATCCATACAGGTTCAACAATAGCATCGCGAATATCGGTCGTGTAGCGGTAATTTTCATATTCCTCACGATCTGCTGATAGATCAATATATCTTTTAACTCTCAAATCCGTTAGTAGCGCCACGGTCGACCGTTGATAGGATGAAATATAGAGATTGGTATGATGAACTGCATTATTTACGATCTGAATCATTTGGTTTTCAGTGCTTGACTGCAATTGCTTGGCAGAAATGCTGTAAAAGGAAATCCCCAGCGCTGACAGGGAAAGTAAGATGACAATGGTAAAATAAAATAGCAGCTTCCGGCTGAGGGTTGCTCTCATTATTCAATGCCAAACGAAGCACGGTATTCCGAAGGTGACACACCCACGAGATTTTTAAATGTCTTCGTAAAATGAGGATAATCCTCGTAACCTACATGAATCGAGATGTCACTGATTGTCATGGTGGGTACGGCAAGAAGTCTGCGCGCTTCCTCCATTCGTCTCCGGATCCGATAGTGTACGAAGGTTTCCCCCGTCATTTTTTTGAATAATGCGCTGAAGTAGGTGCGGGCAAGTCCCACCCGTTTGGCTACTTCTTCTAACGACACATCCTCAGCCAGATGTTTATCAATGAAAGCTTTTGCTTCTTCAACCGGGTCCTTATAGTTGCCTTTGCGAGTAAGCTGCAGCTCCGCAAGTATACCGTTTATTATCGCGACAAATGCTAACATCGTTTCTTTTTTCGTATTGGCGGCTTTCACATCTCCACAGCACCGGGACGGAGGCTTCCAGCCTCGGCGTTCCAAGCGATCTACGATCATTTGCAGACAATCATTCAGCACTGCATCCATGCTAAAGACGTTCAATCCTTCAAATAAACCCGATGTTTCTCTTTCATCAAGCAGACGGTTTGTCTCATCACGTTGCAGCAGCCAGATGTGTTGTTCCAGCTGTTCGGCCCAATCCACGTATTTATGAACAGGAATAATGCTGCCTGTCATGCCGGATATCAGTTCTCTCAGCATATCATGCACATCCTGCTGGAGAACCGGCTTCAGTAAATACCGTTTAACGCCATAGGCCATTGCTCGTTGTGCATATTGAAAGTCATTGTACCCGGAAATGACTGCCACCTGGACATGACTGTAATCACGGTGAATTCGTTCACATAAATCAAGGCCATCCATCCGCTTCATGCGCAAATCTGTCAGCACTAAATGCGGTTCTACCTTTTGGATCGTTTCTAAGGCTGCTTCGCCGTCGTCGGCTGTATAAATCGCGGTGAATGAGACCGGATAACGCTGGACCATCTTCACCAATCCTTTTTGAATGACAGGCTCATCTTCTACAATCAATACTCGCACTTGTATCAAATCCCTTCCGGAATGGAATCAGAATCAGTTGTCTTGTGGTATGAAATTGATTTGAAGTTGCGATATTTGGCAACGCTTCCATTTTTGAGTTTGGATTATATCTTACCATATTTTGATAAGCAGATGGCTGTTTCTTTTAAAGGATGATGCAAGCTGATTGATTTAAGACTTAATAGATCCGATTAACATCCCTTTGATAAAATACTTTTGCAGAAACGGATACACGATAATAATCGGTATGACGGAGACGACAATAACTGCCATTTGCACACCTGCCGGAGATACCTCATTTACGTTTTCTAATAAGCTGCCCGCTTGCCCAAGGTCGTTACTCAGTACGATTTCCCGAAGCCGCAGCTGAAGTGGATAAAGCGCTCGTGTATTGATAAAATACAACGCCGATGAATAAGAATTCCAATGGGATACCGCGTAGAACAAGCCCATAGTTGCCATAACAGGTTTGGACAAAGGAAGGATGACGCTCCACATCGTGCGCAGCTCTCCCGCTCCATCCATTCGCGCGCTGTCTATCAGCTCAGTAGGCAGGGCTGAGAAAAAAGAACGCATGATGAACAGGTTATATGCACTGATGGCCGATGGGATGATTAATACCCATAAAGAGTCGATCAAGTGCAAGTTTTTGATGACCATATAGTTCGGTATGAGCGGAGCGTGAAATATCATCGTAATTAGGATTAAAATCAGAACTCCTTTGCGCATCGAATATTCGGATCTGGATAAAGGATAGGCCAGTGATGCAGTTAAAATCAGATTAATAAGCGTTCCGACAACGGTAATAAATATACTTACCATGAAAGCTCTCCAGATGGAGGTATCCCCAAGAATAACTTGATAATTCATAAGCGTCCAATCTACAGGGAATAGCTTAACCTCGCCTGCATTAATGGCATGAGTGCTGCTAAATGATTTGGCGAGCACATGCAGCAGAGGGAAGACCATCAAGCACCCGACCAGCATCAGAAATATATAGTTGAAAACGTCAAACAGGCGACCTTTATTTTTCATTTACTCTTCGACTCCTTTCTAGTAAAGTCCATCCCCTGATGCTTTTTTACTAAGCGTATTCCCGATCATGACTAGCAACAGTCCGACGACCGATTTAAAGAGGCCTATAGCTGTTGTATAGCTGTATTGCTGATCAATAAGACCCACTCGGTATATATAAGTATCGAGAATATCTCCATTGGTCTCATTAAGCGAATTGATAAATACAAACACTCGCTCAAAGCCAAAATCAAGGAAGTTACCGATATGAAGCAGGAACATAATCATGATAGTGGGCAAGATCGTCGGGATCGTTATAGATAAGGTTTGTTTCCAACGATTTGCTCCGTCAATCCGAGCCGCTTCGTACAGCTCAGGATTCACAGCAGCGAGTGCGGCTAAATAAACAATAGTTCCCCATCCACTGTCTTTCCATATGCCTGTTCCAACCAGGATGGTACGAATATACGAGTCCTCGCCCAGAAAATAAACGGAGTCGAGCCCAAAAGTATTTAAGATCTGGTTCACGATACCTGTCGTTGGGGACAAAATGCCAATCATAATCCCCCCAATAATGACCCATGAGAGAAAATGGGGCAAATAAACGACGGTCTGCAAAATCCGTTTATAGAAAGCTTTTCTCACTTCATTAAGAAGGAGGGCGAATATTATGGGAACCGGAAACGCAAAGACCATATCATATAGGCCGATCAGGATAGTATTTTCAAGAATTCTCAAAAACTCTGGATAGGTGAACATCCGCCGGAACTGATCAAGGCCAACCCACGGACTGCCTGTAAAACCTTTGAATATGTTGTAGTTTTGAAAGGCCATGATGGATCCCGCCAAGGGTAAGTATTTAAATACGATAAAAAAAATAATGCCCGGAAGTGAAATGAGATACAGCGCTTTATATTTGCGCAAATTGGTCATTCGTCTTTGGAATGGGGAAAGATCTGGCCTGCTCGCTGGCAATGCGGCTGGCACTTGTTGTGGCATAAATATCGCTCCTTTGGTTGCAGTTTGGATTTTGTTGTATGGCTAATGTTAATCCAATATCCAGGTCTTCAAAATGGAGATTTTTCGGCTTGCCTGTGTTTTATTACGATTGACTATTGTGCACGAATCTTGCGGGACTTCCCTGCAACCGAAGAAAAAGTATATTCGAAGCCCTGACCATTGCTAATAAGAAATTGTTCTGGCAGATCGAGCGGAACGGCAGACCAAATTCGATATTCAGCGGTAACCGTAGAGTGAACCGTCGCTTCATCAAGCTTTCCTTGGCTCCAAGAAAGATCAACGGTAAAACCACCTCTTGCTCTCATCCCCCTTATGCTGCCTGAAGACCACTCCTTAGGAAGGGCAGGTAATAGTCGAAGTTCTCCTCGTTGGGATTGCAGCAGCATTTCTGCTACCCCAGCTGCTCCACCAAAGTTTCCGTCTATTTGAAAGGGTGGATGGCAGTCTAAAAGATTCGAATACGTGGAGGAGGTTAACAGTTTAATTAAATGCTCATAGGCTTCCGCACCCATACCGAGACGGGCATAAAAATTGACGATCCATGCCCTGCTCCAGCCGGTATGACCTCCACCTCCGTCAAGGCGGCGTTCAAGCGTTCGCCGGGCTGCTGCGGCAAGCTCAGGGGTGTGCCTCATGTCAATCTGTTCCCCCGGATGTAATGCGAACAACTGAGAAATATGCCGGTGACCTGCGTCTTGCTCTTCGTAGTCAAACAGCCATTCCTTAATCTGTCCATGACTGCCCACACTCGGCTGTGGAATGTGTTCAAGCGTCTCATGTAGTTCAGAGAGAAACATTGTATCTTCTTCTCCGATAATTAATGCCGCTTCTGAACAGGCGGATAGCAATGTATATGCGATTTGCAAATCCATGGATGGTCCCATACAGAGGCTGCCGTTGCTTCCGTCCGAAAGTAGGAAGCGGTTTTCCGGGGAGACAGAAGGCCCAGTAATTCGTAAGCCACCTTCCTCTACCATGTAATCAAGCAGAAAAATCGCTGCTTCCTTCATCACTGGATAGGCCCTTTCCTTGAGAAAAGAAAGGTTCAGTCCAAACCGGTAGTGTTCCCACAAATGAAGGCATAACCAAGCAGCACCCATTGGCCAGACCGTGCAGGTAATTAGGATGCCTTCTGGTCGGGTTTCCGCCCATAAGTTAGTGTTATGATGAGCAACAAAACCGCGACAGCCATACATTTCTTTTGCCGTTTCTTGACCGTTCAACTGCATCCGTTCGATCAGATCAAACAGCGGTTCATGGCATTCAGCCATATTTAGGACTTCGGCAGGCCAGTAATTCATCTGGAGGTTAATATTAATTGTATATTTTGATTCCCATGGCGGGGTAAAGCTATCATTCCATATGCCTTGCAGATTAGCAGGCAACGTACCTGGTCGAGAACTGGAAAGCAGTAAGTAGCGCCCATACTGTACATATAGTGCAACTAGTCCCGGATCACCAGACTCATTGGGATTGCTTCTTTCATCTTTTGCTTGCTGTAAACGCTGTAATCTCTTATCGGTAGGAAGCTCAGCGTACGGGTCTCCATCCTTAGTTAAATCGATTGAAAATCGAGCAAACCGGGACTTGTATTCCTCCTTATGCTGCTTTATTAGAGTTGCAAAAGACTGAGCCGTAGCTTGATCCAATTGCTCTAGACAGGCTTTTTCAGGTTGATCTACACGGAAGGTACTCTGCGCTGCCAGCATAAGGGTGACGGAGTCTGCCCCCTCAATAGAGATGTAATCCCCGATGAGCCTCTGGCGGCCCCCTTGTTGAACTGCCCTTAGTGCTGTGCAAAAGCGAACGCCATCCGCTCCGCATTCCCCATTCATTAAAACTGTGTTTGCAGGACCAGTGCTACAGCCGGTATCGAACGGACGACGCATAAGATTCGCAGCCAACGTGATCTTGCCAAGTCTGTCAGCTGTCAATCGGACTAGCAATACACCGTCCGGTTCACTTATAAAATATTGCCTGTAATAGCGAACCCCGCCACAACGGTACGATACCGTAACGACCGCTTGCTCCAAGTCGAGCTCCCGCTCGTATTTTTCTATAACCTCACTGGAATCCAGAAACTTTAAAATCAAATCTCCAAGTGGCTGGTACGGCTGCTCATATTTTGGTGAAGCAGTCATAGCCATTCGTGCCAAATGTTCTGCCTCCGCCTGCCTGCCGTCTTTCAGCATTTGCCGAATCTCTGTTAAATATGGCTGAGCTGCAGGATTAGCTGCACGTCCAGGGCCGCCGTACCAAATTGAATCTTCGTTAAGCTGGATTTTATCTTGGCCGATCATACCGGACACCATTGCCCCGAGGCGCCCATTTCCTATGGGAAGAGCCTCATTCCAATTTGACGCCGGGCTTGTATACCATAATCGAAGACGTTCTGATTCCTGCTTGGTTGCCGGTAATGCTACCTCTTGTTTCGCTCGTCTTCTTTCACTCAACTCTTGTTCACCTGGCCTTTCCTATTTTCAGTTCATATCATTCGTCAGTAACTCCACTTCCTATGCTACTCTTGATCCTGATGTCTCTCCATGGCATAGATTGTTAGGGGTTGTGTTTTTTTATGATCCACACTAAAAAGGATGCGGAAAATTCCGCACCCTACTGTAAATTATTTTTTTATATTATTGAGCGCATTTCGACCTAAACGTTCCATCAGCTGCTGCTTGTAGAGACTATTAATGACGACATGTTGACCGCAACTGCACCAATATCCATCTTCACGGGGCCGGGAATCATAATCGTTAGGAAGCAGTCCGGGTATCTTGCTACCAACATGGCCAATGGCGTAGTTTTGAGCGGTTGGTGGCCGCTGTAAAGTGAGCTCTCCTTGTGTATTCCAAGTCACATAATTCGCACCTGCCCAGCCATGTCCGCTGCCTAACCACGCCCTATCCCGAATAGAGATGGGAGCTTTGATATTATCGAACAGGCCTCCGACTGACCAGCGATGATGAGGTTCACTGGTGTTATAATTTTCAACAGCTTCTCCATCCAGAAATACATTCGGCCCCGGTACCCAGCTATCGACGGTGAACGCATGCCGCGCCGTCTCTGTATAAATACGTTGAGCGAGATTTAGCTGGCCCATCTGATGTATGACATAACGGCGACCCCCAGTAACCACACTGATCATATCGTACATTTGACAGTCCTGAACCGTAACCCATTTGGAATAACGCTTCATTTGAACGAGAGAATAGGACAAATGGTAACCTCTCACCTCTCGAACCCAGCCATTCTTCACACTGTTGAACACGACGAAACGTTCAGCATGTTTTTCGTCCGCATAATAAGGATCTGTTGTATCGTTATCCATCTTAATATCTATAATGCTTGGGTCAAAATCGGACTCTACCCTCATTTTCTCTACCCCCACCTGCTGAATGCGGGCATGGTCTGTATATTTATAGATCTCTCCGCCGCCCCACTGACGTTCGATAGCATTCGCCAATGGGGCATCGACCGTAATCGTATTACCTACAATAGCAGTGATGACTCGGTCAAAATCCAGATTGAACGGTGACCATTGGGTTACGGTTCCACCCGGGCGCTTATAGATGTTATCCATACCAATTTCGTGAATCCAGTTTTTATTACCTATTCTGCGGACTATGATCTGATCGCCTACATTGTAAGCACCCCCGTCTTCTACATGGAAAGAACGCGAGCCTGAGGGCACATACAAATCTGAAATCATCTGCTTCGAGTTGCTGTCCAGCATAAGATCTGCATTTTCACCAATTTCAATTAGATTTCGCAGTTTCGCTCCGGTACCATAGAGAATAGTGCCCTCTTTGTCCTGACCTTCACCGCGAAGGACGATCCCGCTTGCTTTAATGAACAACGTGCCTCCGACTTCATATCTGCCTTTTTTCAAAAGGACTGCCCCGCGGAATCCGTTCTTATCGAGCGGGAGCATAGCCAACTGGTCAATTGCCACCTGAATACGGTCCGTCGCGTCTCCGTCCAAGGGTAGAACGGTCGACTTAACGGGAATATTCGGGATCTCAACACCACCACCCCTATAACCCGCATTAGAAAAGTCCAAGATCCGATTACCTCGATAATCACCGATATACATCATCATTCCATCGTTACCAAGGAAAGCGATTGTGCTCTGTCCCGCGGGGATGCTCTTTGGATCCAGCACGGTAAAATAATATGAGTCATACTGAGGAGCTTTTCCGTCCTGCTTGAGGGTCATTCGCAGTTCATAAGTACCCAGTAGATCAGCCGTGCCTAACGGTGTCCATTCCATTAACGAGTCTTTAACCATAGGAGTCTCAGGCAACTCAGTCACCAGTTTCGTTCTATCAAAAATCAATTCACAGGCAACCCTTCCGTTAACACACGGTGTGAAGGAAACCGTCGGGTACACCTGACTTGGATTGAGGATGGCTGGTTGGCCAATTTCAGTATTCATGTGCGTATGCTTCAATGTGGAATTAATAATAAAGAGTTCATCTCCTTTTCTATATTCACTCTCACATATCGGATACATATTACCTTGGCTTAAGAAGAATTAACATGTCATTTTTATCGATTGGAATGTGTTTTCTTATTCACCTATTTATGCAAACCCTTGCACCCGCATGGTGCTGAGCAACGATTAAGCCAAACTAAAGACAAGTTTCTAAAGGCACTAAATGGTAGATGAAAGTTTAGCTTAGGTAAAAAAAAGGCGCGATCCCCAAGGGTATCACGCTTTTTATCTAGCTTAGATTTCCTATAACTGGGTGTGGCACATAAGGCTCTTCCAGACTCGCTATTTCACTTGGCTCCAGCTTCACTGATACCGCTGCAACGGCGTCCTCCAGATGATTTGCTTTGGTTGCACCAATGATAGGCGATGTTACTTGCTCTTTTTGCAGAACCCAAGCAAGCGCTACTTGGGCACGTGGAATCCCGCGCTTTGCCGCAATTTCGGCAACTACCTCAACAACCTTGCGGTCAGCCTCAGCCATTTTTGCATAAAATGCCTTTCCGACTTCGTCTATCTCTGAACGAGCTGTTTGTTCATTCCAATCACGGGTTAGTCGACCTTTAGCAAGCGGACTCCATGGGATCACACCGATTCCTTCTTCCCGGCAAAGAGGCAACATTTCCCGTTCTTCTTCCCTGTAGAGTAGATTCAAGTAATTTTGCATAGAGACAAATTTAGTCCAACCGTTACGCTCAGCAACATGCTGTGCCTGCAAGAACTGCCAAGCATACATAGAGGACGCTCCAATATATCTAACTTTACCTGCCTTTACTACGTCATGAAGGGCCTCCATGGTCTCTTCGATAGGAGTGTCATTATCCCAACGATGGATCTGGTATAGGTCCACATAATCTGTGCCCAGCCGTTTTAGACTGTTGTCTATTTCGGTCATAATCGCTTTGCGTGAAAGTCCTGCTCCATTTGGTCCCTGATGCATCCGGAAAAACACCTTTGTAGCAATGACTACCTCATCGCGGCGAGCGAATTCTTTTAAGGCACGTCCGACAATTTCTTCGCTTGTTCCGTCAGAGTATACATTAGCCGTATCAAAGAAGTTGATGCCAAGCTCCAGTGCTCTTTTAATAAAGGGTCTGCTCTGCTCCTCATTTAGCGACCACGGAGCCATTCCACGTTCAGGTACTCCGTAACTCATACAACCAAGACAAATTCTAGATACATCCAAACCAGTACGACCAAGTTTTGTATATTCCATTAGTTTGTGTCTCCTTTAGATTTTGGGTTTGTTTACTCCTAAACTGCGGCGAATTTCCATATCTGGTGACTCGGCCAATTTAACAACTAATGCAGCCACACTTTTTCGCGACACTTCTCTCCCTTTAAAAGGTTCACCTTTCTGAGTTGTTTCGTAGTCTATCTCGTCTTTATAGGTAAACCATCCAGGTCTCAGAATTATATAGTTAAGATTTGAAGCTTCAATAATTTCTGCAGATTTACGATATGGATCCAATATACTGCTGTACTTCTCTCCTGGAACTTCATCGTAAATGCCCATTGAGCTGATAAAAATCAAACGTTTAAGACCAGTGGTGTTCATTGCTTCAACGATGGTCTTAGACATTTTCTCCAAATTACCTGCCAGATTAGCATAAACAACATCTTGCCCGATCATCGCTTCTTTTAATTGCTCACTATCCAACACATCTCCTTCAACTACTCGAGTGCGGCTGGATGTTATATGGCTTAATCTGTCCGAGTTTCGGAGATATAGTGTTAACCGGGCATCGGTTTCGTTCAAAAACAAATCAATCGCATGACGTGCAATTCCGCCGTTAGCGCCTAAGATCAAAACATTGCTCAATTTCAAAACCCCTTTCTTAGTTCTAATTATGCGATAAATGAAGGGGACGCCGTTATCTCAATTATCTTAAATGATTGCCTATTCCTCTCACTATCACTAACACAAAAGATGTTTTTACTTTATAATTGAATAAGAACAAAACATTAGGAGGAGCACATGTCTAAAGAATTACTAGAGCGGAAAGAAGAACTCGCCAGATTGATTGAACATCATTCGAGCCAGGATGGAGTATATGAGACCGCTATCCCCTCATTGTTTGTGATTCGTAACTCCAATGTGACCGAGCCAGTATACAGAGTATACAAACCTTCTTTATGTTTCATTGCGCAGGGAACAAAGGAGATCTTATTGGCCAAGGAGCGTTTTGAGTATGGTCCCGCAAATTATCTAATATCATCAATGAATTTACCCGTTATCGGTCAGATTATAAAAGCTTCTCCCAACGCACCCTATTTAAGCTTTAAGCTAGAATTCACGCAGAGTCAGATTTTGAAAGTACTAAATGATTCCGAATTTAAACTCGCTCCGAAAGAAAATGCTAAGCGAGCTATGTATGTCGGGCAGATAGAGTTATCACTATTGGATGCGATCCTGAGATTGGTACGTTTGCTGGATGATCCCAAGGACATTCCGTTTTTGGCTCCGATTTATACTGATGAAATTCTATACCGGCTTCTGCAGGGACCCTATGGAGTTACACTCGCTCAAATTGCGATGGAAGGTAGCAGCACCTACCGCATTCGGGAGGCCATCGAACAGATTATCGAGAACTGTGATAAACCTTTGCGGATTGAAGAGCTTGCTGAAACAGCCAATATGAGTATTTCTTCGTTCCATAGACACTTCAAAGAGGTAACTGCCATGAGTCCTATTCAGTTTCAAAAGCATCTGCGCTTACAGGAAGCTCGCCGCCTTTTATTATCTGAATCAGCGGATGCAGCGGATGTCGCGTTCCGTGTTGGCTATGAAAGTGCATCACAATTCAGCCGCGAATATTCTCGGATGTTTGGTTCACCCCCTAGAGCAGACATCAAGCGTTTGAAGGAAGATATGCTCATTGGATAAAAGCGAACGTGTTCTTCATTCACAATATGGAACTATCAGCTTAACACCAACTTGTATGGGTAACCTTTGCGCACACGCTGATTCTATCGGGCTGGTCCTATCAGGTTTATCCTATCAGGTTTATCCTATCAGGCTTATCCTATCTGCTGATCACTATCGGACCCAGAGGACCTTAAACGCAGTATTATCTCACATTTGGGATGCTAAAGGACCGCATAGCCGCTATTGGCTCAAAAAACACTCAATATGAATCTATTTCGAAGTAATAGCTGCATTGGGGTCCGAAACTATGCTTAAAAAGTGATAAATACGCAAATAACGTCCTCTGAGTCCTTAAGCCTAAGAGGTTGATAAATACAAGCTGAGGAAGACAACCAACGACGATAAAAAAACAACGATATCCAAACAACAACAACAACAACCAAAAAACACAAAGCAGCGATTCATCCATACTTGGAGAATCGCTGCTTTGTATTTTTCACAAGCTAACACTGCTTTTTCTGACGATCACGTAGCCGACCGCCTTTTATTTCTTTTGATAGCTAAACCAATCATAATAAGCAGTTGTTCCATAAGGAGAGTAGTTATACATGCCGAAGAATACTCCAGTAAATCCGCCTGCGACTTCAGTAGATATCAAGTGTGTCTCGGCTTCGCCAAGCAGATGCCATATTTGATCCACACCTCGATAGTAAAATATATATTTTTCAGGTAATGCCTGGATTCTCAATTCTACCCCTGTTCCTTCGAAAGCCGAAGAATATGCCACATCAATTATGCTCCCTACCTGTCTGCGCAGCGTAATAACATTTTCACCTTCCATCTGCGTTAGTCCAATTGCGTAGTGATACTTCTGATCCATAAAAACTACAAGACCAGCTTCGTCACCATCAAGAGGGCTAAATTCCATTTTGGTGGTAATTTCACAATTCACATGCCGCTGTCTACAGCCAATAAAAGCAGGCGTTCCCTTTTCGTTTAATCTCACATCTGATCCACGTAAAGCTAGCCACCCTTCCCGTTCCTGCAATGACCAATCCACCTTATTAGCATTACGAATGAAATTCCAGCTCATTCTTAGGTCAGATTGATCAAAATCGTCGGTTTCAGGCTCTTCTTCCCACGGCATTGGTGAGGGCAGGTCAGCTTCCATTTCTAAACCAACCACTCCGTTATCACCAATCATTGGCCACCCCTCCTCCGTCCACTGAACCGGAGCCAAATATGTCTCTCTGCCAAGATGATGACGGTAAGGATAGCCTACTGGTCGAATCCCCAGAAAAACCGCCCACCAGCTACCATCCTGTGCTTCAACTAAATCGGCATGCCCTGTAGCTTGAATGGGGTAATCTGAACTTCGATGTGTCAAAATGGGATTGTGAGGAGACGATTCATAAGGCCCATATGGCGATCTACTTCTTGCAATAGTCTCCATATGTCCATATTCTGTCCCACCTTCCGCACACATCAAATAGTAGTAATCGTTTATTTTGTAAAGATGTGGACCCTCAGGGAATTTCCCTCCGCTGCCAGTCCAGATCAAGCGTGTATCGCTAAGCTTTTGACCCGTTTCAATATCAATCTCACATTGGTAGATCCCCATCCCTTGCTCGGAGCCTGTGCTTGTGAAATAAACCTTTCCATCGTCAAAAAACAAGGAGGGATCAATGCCTTCTTGCTCCACATAAAGTGGATTCGACCATTCGCCTGCCGGGTCATCCGCCCAAACGTAGAAATGACCTCCGCTATCCTGATTTGTCGTAACCATATAAAAACGACCGTTATAATAACGAAGAGTCGGCGCCCAAACACCTCCGGACACCACGGATTCATCAAATTGAAGCTGATTCTCACGAGTCAAACAGTACCCAAGCTGCTTCCAATGCACCAAATCCTTGCTGTGCCAAATGGGTATTCCTGGAGAATAGGCAAATGAACTGTTTACCAGATAATAATCCTCGTCTACTCTGCAAATGCTTGGATCTGGATAAAACCCCGGGATAATCGGATTGTTATATTTCATGTAATATTCTCCTTCTCTATCTTAATCACTGAAACCTATGTCAAGGATTATACTGCTTCAACTGGATAGAAAGCCTTGATTATTCGGTCCTAAAATAGCATGATATAGACATTCATCTAGACAAGCTTTTGGAGGGTAACGAGTTGAGTGAATTTTATTTAAAATGGTTTACATCTGATCGTCAATTTCCATTTTTTATTCAATACGGCTATCATGACGAAGACACCGATCTACATAGACATGCGGACTTTTCAGAGCTCGTAATTGTATTGAGTGGCACAGCTACACATATTGTTAATACTGAGGAGTCTTTTATCAAAAAGGGAAATGTGTTTGTAATTAATGGTTCGACCCCGCATGCTTTTACAGATCCTCAGGATTTCAAGATCTGCAATGTTATGTTTCAGCCTGAATTGCTATCGACAGCTGGGGCAGATTTGCGGACATCCAACGGCTTTCAAGCCTTATTTGTGTTGGAACCCCTGTATCGCCATAAACATTCCTACACAAGCAAACTCAGCTTGCCGATTCCTAACCTGGAGTATGTCTCTTTTCTCATTGCGGGCATGATTGAAGAATATCACAACAAGCTACAGGGTTATCAGACCATGCTGGGCTCCAAGTTTATGGAACTGGTCGTCTATTTGTCCAGACAATATGACCCACAGGAAAAAGGGATTCAGGGGAACCATCTGATGCATTTGGCGAATGCACTCTCATATATGGAAGATCGTTATCTTGAGCCGTTAACACTGGATCAGATCGCCAAACATTCGGACATATCAGTCAGACACTTAAACCGGATCTTTCGCTCCTACTATCAGACAACCCCGATCGCTTATCTTCATCGTTTACGTCTGGAACGGGCTTGCGGGTTATTAAAGCATTCTAATCTCAGTATCACCCAAATCTCACATGAATGCGGGTTTAGTGATAGTAATTATTTTACTCGCCAATTCACTAAAATCTATGGGATGTCACCCAAGGTCTATAGGAACAAGCTTTGAGGGTAAAAAAAGAACACCAGGCAGCGATTCTCCTATTATTGGAAAATCACTCCCTGGTGTTTTTGAATCAATGCGCATTACCTGATCAGATTATGGGCAAGTGAATATAAACAGACTAATGGTCGCTAATCGCTTTTAACAAACCTTGAACTTGAGGCGATCGGAAGTTCCTCTCCGCATTCATGTAGCTCTACGTTTTAATGGAATCTGGGAGATAACTGCATTCTATACACTTATTCCGTACGCAGAAAGAACCTTCATACTTTAACTGCACTTTATACAACTAAAAACATCCAAACCTACCTAATGGGTAGAAAATCAAGGAAATAGATGTACGAAGTACACTTATATCCACGAGCTGAGTGATTTGAAGGAATATAGCTGTACAAAATACAGTTAAACGTTGGTAAACATCGCTGACTTCGGCTCTACGGGATTATCCTCCCCCATTGATTTTTTATTAATTAAAACCAACGATGGAATGTGGTACATAAGGCTCCTCTAAAAACGCAATTTCTTCAGAGGTTAAAGTAATGGATAACGCACCTACGGCATCTTCGAGATGCGATGTTTTTGTAGCCCCGATGATAGGTGCTGTAACTGGTTCTTTTTGAAGCAACCAAGCAAGAGCGATATGAATCCGTTGAACACCGTGTTTTTCGGCGATTGTCGCAACTCGCTCCACGACTAATTGATCGGTATCGGCAGTTCCATCATATTTAGATTTTTGAATCTGATCAGTTTCTGAACGATGAGTTGATACCGCCCAGTCTCGCGTAAGTCTTCCTGATGCAAGGGGACTATAGGGAATAACACCAATATTCTCTTCCTTACAAAGCGGCAACATCTCTCGTTCTTCTTCACGATAGATAAGATTGAGATGATTTTGCATAGATACAAATCGGGTCCAACCGTTTTTCTCCGCTACATATAACGCTTTTTGAAACTGCCAAGCATACATTGCTGAGGCACCTATGTATCTTGCCTTACCAGCCTTCACTACATCATGAAGAGCTTCCATCGTTTCTTCGATAGGTGTGTGATAATCCCAGCGATGAATCTGATATAGATCTACATAATCTGTTCCCAATCTCTTGAGACTCTTATCAATCTCACTCATAATTGCTTTCCGGGATAATCCTGCTCCGTTCGGACCTTCATGCATACGGTTAAAGACCTTAGTTGCTAAAACAATCTCGTCTCGATTGGCATAATCCTTAAGCGCTCGTCCAACGATTTCTTCACTCGTTCCATCGGAGTATACATTCGCTGTATCAAAAAAATTAATACCCAGGTCAAGCGCTTTTTTTATGATAACACGGCTCTGCTTTTCATCAAGCACCCATTGATGGATCCAACGTTCGGCAACGCCAAAGCTCATACAACCTAAACACAGTTGGGATACGTCCAGCCCCGTTTTTCCAAGTTTTGTATACTTCATTTATCTCGAATCCACACTTTCCAATTAAATTGTAATATCCTAATGCCCTGTCTTAAAGGGGTACATATTAATTCATAAAACAGCTCCAACGCATACCGATGAAAAGGAACTGGGGAATAGTTAACACTTCCAGCAGTACATTGCACCTAATCGATGATTTAAACGGCGTTTGAATAAACTGAATTTATATTCAATCCTAGTCCATGTCAAGCCCATTAATCAAGTAATAACAGCATTTGAATCAAATCTTGTTCATCCGCCTCTTTCCGTGTAAGTCTGTGTCCGAAGATTCTTCATTTCATAAAATAGCTTAATAAGTTTTCTGCGCTTCTACTTGGGAATATGAGGTGACATGATGTTATTTTCTGCACAAGGGGTACCACCCCAAGGATATTACCAAAGCATCTGGGACTTTACTTCCCACAACGAAAACAGTACAAAGGAAGCCGGGAATGTCGTTCCTTTTGACTTCGGACGGGCGGCTGAGTTCAGAGCGCCTAAAAGCATTGAAACGAGTATTGCTCCAGCACTAACACCTTATTGTTTGAAGCCCTTTGGCGGATACGTTGCCACCATTTCCAGAGGGAAGGTATGGGGAGAATCTGGTGCTGTTCTAACACCAGAAGGGAAATTGATCTTTGATCTTTCCCAAGAATATGACGCCAAGCAATATAGGATGCTTGAAGCAGATGAGCACCCAGTGTTTCACCGGTGGAATGATCCGCAGCTTCAACATTTTGCCGGGACCGCGGCGGTGTTAACCTTTTGCGGAGCCCATAACTATTTTCATTGGATGTATGATGTGCTTCCTAGATTAGCGATGCTTCAATCGAGCGGAATCACTTACTCCACTATTATCATGAATCCAAATCCGTATGGACCCTTTGTGGAACAAACGTGGGCCATGCTTGGGATATCCGAGTCATTGGTGATCCGGACGAATTCAGAAGTATATGTTCAGGCTGACCGGCTACTTGTCCCTTCCTTAATGATGAATTCACATTATCCTCCTTGGACCACGGATACACTGCGAAGATTTTTGTTGCCGCATAGAGAAACAACACTAGTCACTCCAGAACGTTTTTATATCTCACGAAAAAAAGCAAGCTCAAGACGGTTGGTTAATGAAGATGATGTCATCCGCTGCCTTGAGAATTTTAATATCGTACCGATTTGTCTAGAGGACTGGACGGTTGCCCAGCAAATCCAATTATTCGCCTCAGCGAAAGTAATCGTAGGTCCACATGGTGCTGGACTCGCTAATCTGGCTTTTTGCCATCCTGGAACACAGGTCATTGAAATTTTCCATGCCCAGCATGTTGTTCCAACCTATTGGATGATCAGCAACCATAATAATCTCGAATATTATATGGTGTACGGGCAAGGTGTACCCGATCCTGCGATTCGTTTTCCAGGACTGGAGGACATCTATGTGAACGTAAATCGTCTGAAACAAACGATGCATCTGGCAGGCTTGGAATGAGAAGATTACTTACTACTTTCTCGAATTCAAAAAGCGCAAAGCATATTTTGCTTTGCGCTTTTTAAGAAACATAGATTTAATCACGCCGTGTTACATACTTCAACCATAGCCCATCATCCGCAAGTTTTTCTACACTCTTCAAGCTGAAATTTGCTGGGGGCTGTTGTTTCAAAGATGCATCCATTTCAAATAAGGTCACCGAATTAGAGGCACCATCTGCGATGGGAACAATAACCAAGCTTAACTCATCAATTAAGTTTTCATTCAGGAAGGAACCATTTAAAACGCCCCCACCCTCCAGCATCAATTCATCGATTGAGAATAATTGTTTCAGCTTTCCCACGACTACAGAAAAATTCAATCGTTCTTTTCCACCGAATATATATGAGATTCCTAGATTTTTCAGATAAGCTAGATAAGCATCAGATACCTGTTCTGTAAGTACTTCAATGATATGATCCTCTGTTCTATTGTGACTTCCTTCTGAAATGTAGTTTTTGGTCCAGCCTAATTTTCCAGTGGGATCTACAGCTACTGCATATGTTGAGGCATCTTTTTGAGCGATATAGTCTGTTCTTGGAATGCTTGAAAGGTTACTCTGCTCTAATTCTAGTTTATTGCCTAATGTAAAATTCTCCTCCATGGTAATCCTGCCACATATCCAAGCTTTACATCCATACCGATCATGAATGTTTTCGTACTCATCAATAAAATAGGCAGTTCGTTCTTCATCCAAATAATCTCCGATGATTTTACCATCCAATGAGGTAAGCATATGGCAAATAATATAGGGTCTATCCATAATGATCCCCTTTTAACCAACTTGAACTGTTGGACGAATAATCATTTCATTGATAGCTACATCTGACGGTTGCTCAATGGCAAATGTGATCGCACGTGCAATACTGTCTGCATCAATAGCCACTTTGTAAAATTCATCCAAGCCAGCTTTTGACTCTGCATCTGAGGTAGTAGCTAACAATTCGCTGCTGACGGCACCTGGAGAAACATTGGTGACACGAATATTGGTTCCACTCATCGCTTCTTCTTGACGAAGCCCTTCAGAAATTGCTCTAACCGCATGTTTGGTGCCACAATATACTGTACCCCCTGGGTAAATGTTATGGCCAGCAACCGATGACAGATTAATAATATGACCTGATTTTTGCTCTCTCATTGAGGGGAGAACAGCTGCAATCGCATATAAAACCCCTTTGATATTTACGTCAATCATTTGATCCCATTCATCCACCTTTTTCTTAAAAAGAAAGGCTTGTGGCATGATTCCCGCATTATTAACTAATACATCAATTTCGCCAAACTTTTTAAGTGCATAAGCAGCCAGTTCTTCCATCTGTGTTTGGGAAGTCACGTCTGTTACTTTGTAGATGGCCGTTCCACCACTTTGTTCAATTTCTCCTTGTAGCTTTTGTAGACGTTCCTCACGACGTGCGGCTAGGACAAGCTTAGCTCCTTTAGAGGCTAGTTCTTTAGCAGCGGCTTCCCCAATCCCACTAGAAGCACCTGTAATAATTACGACTTTATCTTGGATATTAGACATGCGAATAAACATCCTTTCGATATTGTATATTGATTCATTAATGGACTATAGTCTATTATTATAAACAGTTACAAAATACATTCAATTGTACGATGATTCTGTTTTGTTCAATACTAAACAGATCCTATGAATGTGTTCATTATTTTCTGAAAGTAAGGTGAACCTCGAATGTCTAAAGTGGATAGAAGAATACTCAAAACCCAAGATGCGCTTAAAAAGGCTGTTATTGAACTAATGTCTGAGAAAAATTTTGACGACATTACCATACAGGATCTCTCCGACACAGCAAATGTAAGCCGGGGAACGATCTACCTTCATTATCTGGATAAATATGATTTGTTAGATAAACTTATCGAAGAACATATAGAGGTCCTAAGAACACTTTGTGAATCGGCGTCTGAATTGGGGTTTATCGAGGCAACGTTGACCTGGACGGAATACTTCGATAGAAATTATTCTTTCTTCTCTATGATGCTAGCGAGTAAAGGTGCTCCTTATTTCCGAAATCGTTTCTTAAGCTTTCTTCTCGATGAGTTTAGACATGAAGTAACTACCACCGAAGGCATAAACGAAGGGTTACATGAAGAGGTTATTATTAGTTTTGTTGCATCGGCTTATGCAGGGGTAGTGGAATGGTGGTTCAAGAATGAAAGACCTGTGACCTATCAAGTCTTGGCTGAACAACTCGGAACGTTATTAGAGAGGAATTTATAAAAAAAAGCGGCGATTCTCCTATAATAGGTGAATCGCCGCTCTTTTTTATCGGGCATTAATTACGGCAATAGATTACACATCTTTTTAAGGACTTCGGACCCAGATGACGTTATTTGGTAGTTTTCAGCTCTTGAAACAGGGCTTCGGACCTCAAGGACGTTATTCCTTAGAAAGTGACTTATATTTTGTGTTTTTCATGCCAATAGCTGCAGTGGGGTCCTTTAATCTTCTGAAAATCAGAAAATCTTGCCTTTAAGGTCAGAGGAGTCCGATAAAAGCATCTACTTACAAATGTTATCAGTTCAAGTAAAGATTCTTTTAAATCGCTCGTTTGAACTGGGTATTGTACAGCTCGTAATAAACACCTTGCAGCGCAAGAAGCTCTTTATGACTGCCTTGCTCGGCAATTCCGCCACCCTGAATAACGAGTATACGATCAGCATCCTGGATGGTACTAAGCCTATGGGCGATCACAAAGCTTGTTCGTCCCTTCATTAGCTTTTCCATCGCCTGTTGAATATGCATTTCCGTACGCGTATCCACACTGCTGGTTGCCTCATCTAGGATCAAAATAGCTGGATCAGCTAGAATGGCGCGGGCAATCGTTAAAAGCTGACGCTGGCCGTGGCTCAAATTACTGCCTTCCGCATGGAGAATAGTCTCATATCCATGCGGCAGTCTATTGATAAAGGCATCTGCATTGGCCAATCTTGCCGCTTCCTCTACCTCTTGGTCTGTCGCATCAAGACGTCCAAAGCGAATATTTTCCCGAATCGTTCCCGAGAATACATGCGCGTCTTGCAATACCATTCCCAATTGACTACGAAGTGCATTTTTATCCAGCTCTCCAATATCGCGGCCATCAATGAATATGGAGCCGCCGCTTAAATCATAGAATCTGATCAGCAAGTTGACAATGGTCGTTTTTCCAGCTCCCGTTGGGCCAACAAGCGCAATTTTCTCTCCGGGTTTTGCTTCAAACGTAACCCCGCTCAGAATTGGTGAATCCGGCTTGTAAGCAAATGAAACGTCTTTGAAAACAACGTTCCCTTTTAACCTTGGCAGATCGTCACTTTGTTCATCACCGTCACCATATTCGGATGGCATATCCATAACTTCAAACACACGCTCCGCACCAGCAATTGCCGACTGAATTAGATTGTACTGGTTAGCAAGATCGGAGATCGGTCGTCCGAACTGTTTGGAATACGTAAGGAAGCTAACGATTACGCCAACCGTAGCCATGTTATGAAAAGCCATCCAGCCACCCACCCCGGCAATGATCGCAAATCCAAGGTTATTAATCATGTTCATGACCGGTCCCACTAATCCGGAAACAATTTGTGCCTTAATACCGACTTTATTCAACTCTCCGCTGATTTTGCGGAACCGTTTCACTTCTGTCTCTTCCCTGCTGTATTGTTTGACTACTTTTTGTCCGCTGATGGTTTCTTCGATAAATCCACCCAACTCACCTAGATGGCGTTGCTGATTTTTAAAATAAGTTCGACTTAAACCTATGATTTTACGGCTGGACAATAACACAAGAGGGATCGTTATCAGTGAAACTACGGTCAACGGAACGTTCATCATTAACATGATCACTAGTGAACCGCTTAGGGTGATCAAACTGTTTAATAACTGGGTCACACTCTGATTAAGTGTACTGGATACGCTCTCTATGTCGTTGGTTGCCCGGCTCATTAGTTCTCCGTTAGCTTGCGTGTCAAAAAACTTAATCGGTAGCTGTTGATATTTGCTGAACAGATCACGACGCAGCTCAAACACGGTATTCTGTGAGACGGATGTCATAACATAGGCTTGCACCCAAGCAACCACACTGCTTAGACCATAAATACCTATTAGGAGTAGACAAAAGCGAATAAGACCCTGATAATCGTGAGGAATTACGGCAGTATCAATCGCTTTACCGATTAGATAAGGCCCGATCAACGAAAGGATTGCATTCAACACTGTAAATACATACACAATGATTAACCCGAACCGCTGGCGGTTCAAATACATCCAGATGCGTTTGAGTGTTCCCGCTTGATTCTTAGCGCGTACGATCGGCACAGCTCCGCCGCGTCCAGGGCCAGATCCCGGTCCAGATCCAGGTCCGAATCCGCCTGATCGATTAAAAGGAGTGGTGTTCATGCCATTATTAAGCTTTGACATAAGGCACCTCCTCTCCCTTCATCTGTGATCTCCAGATATCTCTGTATATTTCACTGCTGTTCATAAGTCCATCATGTGTACCTTGTACAGCAATTCGGCCGTTTTCTAATACCAGAATACGATCAGCATCAATTACAGAGGTGACACGCTGAGCTATCAAAATATTCGTGCTGCTGCGCAGTCGTGTTTTTAACATCTGCCGGATTCGTGACTCTGTCGCTGCATCGAGCGCACTAGTGCTGTCATCCATAATGAGGATTGTTGGCTGAATTAAAAGTGCCCGTGCAATCGAAAGCCGCTGCTTTTGCCCACCGGACAGGTTAATGCCACGCTGGCCGAGCTCTGTATCGTAACCCTGTGGAAGTTCTAAAATGAAACTGTGAGCTTCAGCGGCTATTGCTGCTTCTTCCACTTCCTCATCTGTGGCATCCGGTCTGCCGTATCGGATATTATCGCGGATAGTACCGCTGAACAGAATAGCCTGCTGCATAACAAATCCGATTCTGCTACGCAAATCTTCCAGAGCAATCATACGAGTGTCGGAGCCATCAATTGTAATGGATCCAGAGGACACTTCGTAAAACCGGGGAATGAGGCTGACCAATGATGATTTACCAGTACCGGTGGCACCAAGAATGGCCACTGTTTCTCCTGGCTCCGCAGTGAAATTAATATCGTCTAACACTAGATTTTCATCCGAAGGATCATAAGCAAAAGATACATTGTCAAATACAATCCGACCGTTGTGTATGGCATCTTTTTTAGCGTTGGCAACTTCTTTAATCTCACTAATGGTGGAAAATACTTCATTCTCCCGATCGGCAGAAACCTTGGCTCGTGAGAAGAAGGTCAACATATTGCTTAACATCAGCATTGACATCAACAATTGGGTTATATAGTTAATAAAAGCGATCAGCTGACCAACTGGCAGCCCACCGTTCCAGCTTTGCACTCCCCCAAACCATAGTACAGCAACAATACTGGCATTTAGTACAAGCATCATTAGCGGCATATTTAATGACATTAACCGTACCGCTTTTATCGCAATTTCTGTATAATCCTTGTTAGCTGTATTAAAGCGTTTCTGTTCATGGTTAGCGCGGACGAATGCTTTGACTACACGAATGCCTGATAAATTTTCCTGCAACACTGTGTTCACACCGTCTAATTTGACCTGCATTTTCTGAAACAAAGGAAAAGAAAGTCGGATTAACCCATACAAAATTAAACTCAAGAGTGGCACGGCAACGGCTAGGATGAGGGTCAGCATAGGACTTATCCGAATCGCCATCACCAAGCTTCCGACTAATAGCAAGGGAGATCGAATACTCCGCAAAATCATTTGCACAAAGGTTTGCAGCTGTACCACATCATTTGTTAATCGTGTAATCAGTGAGCCCGTCTTCAATTGATCCAGGTTCTTATTAGAAAATTTCTGAATATGTTCAAACAAGCTAATCCGCAAATCATTTCCGAAGTTTTGAGAAGCAATACTCGAAAAAATAGTGCAGCCCACCCCACCAATTAGACCGATAAATGCTACACCAAGCATGATCAGTCCGGTCGAGAAAATATGAGACAAGTCTTTTGTCATGACACCCTTATCCACAATGCTCGCCATGAGCGTGGGCTGCAGTAAATCCATAGTTACTTCGACCAGCATCAGCAATGGTGCCAACACACACCACACCCAATATGGCCTCAAATAATGCTTAAGCTTCCACATTCCGCCACCTTCAATTGTTTAAGATAAATACGTGATTTTAGAACTAATCGGTGTTCTGGGTTTCGCATTCGGCACTTCCTCCGGATACCCCATTCCAAATATCCCAATAACATCGTAATTTTCTTGAACACTAAGAATCTCACGATTATGAGGCAAAGCCCCCAGCGAAGCCCAATACGTACCTACACCTGCTTCATGTGCAGCTAATAAGAAATTTTGTACGAAACAAGCAGCAGCCATAACATTCTCATCGCGTTCAAACGCAGTTGCGGCAGGCTTAGACAGAACTGCAAAAACAACAGGTGCGTTGCCAAAATCCGTCTTATGCTTTAATTTCGCTCTAGTATTGGGTCCGATGAAAAGAAGCTCCCAAGGTTCGGTCATACGATGATTAGGAGCGTAACTTGCAGCCTCCAGCCATGAATGTAACTCCTCTTCACGAATTGGAGTCTGTTTGAATTGTTTTGTACTTCTGCGGGTTTTAATGAGCTCAGTTATTTTCATCTTTTTCTTTACTCTCCTCTTTATTAACATTTGATGTTGTATCTTCTGGAACGATCTCATGAATCTGAAAGATTTGTTTAAACTCTTCAATGATCGCTTCCGTTGCTTTTAATTCACCGCTAACCACTTGTTTAATCGATTCAAGCTCAGGCTGATTTAACTGCCGCTGTAATGTAGCCCGGTTAACCATAAGCTTATCTAAAAAAGCGATGGCTCTGCCACGGCGAAAAGTTTGAGCACTTTTAGGATGTGGATCCATTGATTCTGTCATCCCATGTTTCATAAAGCCACGATCTCTGTGTTCGCCACGTCCCTCACGATCTCTGTGCTCTCCATGCTCCCTATGACCGCCACGTTTGCCGACATGTCCTTCACGCATTTTATTTCCTCCTTTTGCAGTGTATACATTTGTATACGCACTCTTCATGTATACAAATGTATACGATAGAAACCATTTCTGTCAAGATCATTTTTCCATTTTGTAACATCATTATTGCTTACTTTATATCTTAAAAAACAATAAAAAACCCGCATAAAGTGCGGGCTTATAGAGAAAAAATATCAAATTCAACGAAGCAATTTATAGGGGGAAACTATTTTTCTTATACTCCTGAACGGATACTCCCATTACTTTTTTAAAACAGTTACTGAAGTAAAATGGATCTTTAATGCCGACCTTTTCAGCAATTTGATAAGCTTTCCAATCCGTTTCATTCAGAAGCTTCACCGCTTTTTCCATTCTGCACTTGAGAAGATAATCCGTAAAGCTAATCCCTGTGTCCTGCTTAAAGATCCGGCTAAAGTAACTGGAATTCATGTGGAATTTATTCGATACATAGGATAAAGACATCTCCGGAATGTGCATCTCCTGTTGAATAAAATCTTTAACTTCATGAATAATATTATTAGTTTTTTTGCTTCGTGCCTGAATTACTTGAGAGGTTACCTTCTCTGTGAGTTCAAGTAATGTCTGTTGCATGTCTGGCAGGCTATCGAGCTCAAAAATCCTTTTATATGGCGAAATATCGAAAGAAAGATTATTATCTAGTATAACTCCCATTTCAGCGAGTGAATTGATTAATGTGGAGACAAATTGGGCCGAAACCAGCCTAGCTCGTTCCACAGAAAAAGCCTTGGACTTCTCCAAATCCTGAAACATTTTCTCAATGGATTGCACAGCCTTATCTAAGACACCAGCTTTTACAAAAAACAAAATTTCCTCAATTTCATTCGTCTTAACTTCCCAGGATCGGCCTCCGAAATGAATTTCATCATTAAAAAAATAGATGGCGTTACTGCCCTTTAACTTACCATATCTAACTGCCTCCAGCGCCTCTTTATAGGATTCTTTGATCCTATTGAAATCCGTACAGGTACTACCTACGCCAATGCAAGCTTTACATCCAAGCTTTTCATGGAGCGATTGGGCCAGCCACTCTCCAATCTTCGTAAGATTCTGATTATCTTTTCTATTAAGAAGGACAATCCGTTGACTGTTATCAAAAAAAACTTCCATTCCCTCATACTCTTCAAGCGCGTAATCAATAAACCTCTTACAACGCAAAGACTGCAGGATTCGTTGTTCCTCCCCTTCTTCTAAGGGAATTTGAAGTTCAATAAGCATGATTGAAAACAAGCTGTTCGCTGATTCAGGAAAAAAGTAATGGAATCGGCTATCCAGCTGATCGGGGTCCCAGAGGCCTGATAGCAAATCATTTAGAAATTTTTCTTTTAGTTGAACGGCGTGTTCTTTTAACTGTCGATTCAGCTCCTGATATTCGTTCCACCGCTCTGTCTCTTCCCGGATTTTCCCATGAAGATCTACCGCAACTCTTCGTACCTCCTCGGCTTGGAGCGGCTTCAAGATAAAATTTTGCACTCCAATGTCCAGGCTTCTTTTTGCATATTCGAATTCGGGATGTGCAGTGATGATCACAATTTTGACTAGCGGATACCTTTCTTTTATCAACCGGCTTAATTCCAGTCCATCCATAAAAGGCATACTGATATCTGTAAATACTACATCCGGTTTCATGGTTTCGATCAGATCTAACGCTTCGCTTCCATTCGAGGCCTCACCTACGAATCTGTAACCAACTGCTTGCCAATCTATAATGATGGGAACAATTTTTCTCGCATTAATTTCATCATCCACAATAATGGCTCTGAGCAGTTCAAGCTCCATGACTATTCCCCTCCTCAAGCGGTAGTTCCAATTCAATCCGAGTTCCTTCTCCCGGTGCACTGACCAAACTACAATTCATGTCCGCCCCATAGTACAGCTTCAAACGCATCAAAGTACCGCGCAACCCAAAACTGGACTCATTTTGCCCATAGGGCTCAGCTTGCATTTCCCGACGTTTGTCTTCATTCATCCCCACACCATCATCTTCCACGACTAGCTTCAGTCGATTCCCCTGAATACGGGCAAGGATGCGAATCTTACCACACTCCCCTAAAGGGCGAATACCATGATAAAGCGCATTTTCTACAAGCGGCTGAAGCGTCAATTTGGGTATCCGAACATACTCAGCTTCTTCCGACACCTCAATTTCACTGATGAAAATTTCTGGATAGCGAATATTTTGTATACTCAAATAACTTTTAGTGATCTCTACTTCTTCTCTTAACGTTACTACATCACTGCCCTTACTAAGACTCTGACGATAGAAGGCTGCAAGCTCAGAAATAATCTGGTACGCCTCATTATTATTTCCTGACAAAGTTAAATAGCCAGCTGATTCTAACGTGTTATATAAAAAATGTGGTTTAATTTGCTGCTGCAAAATATCCAATTCGAGTTTCCGAATCAATTTCTGTTCTTCTTTCTCCCGCTTCAGCGCTTGCTCAATGGTCATAATCATATTGTTATACCTATCTTTCAACTGGTTCAGCTCATCCGTTCTCGCCTCGTACCGAACCAAACTGAAATCTCCAATCTCCACTTTTTTCATGGATCGCAGCATATGTAAAATAGGTGTAGTAATGAATCTAGAAATCCAGACGGAACCTAAAAATATAGAAATGAAATTAAACAACATAATCATTAACAGCATCAGATTAAATTGACGATAGGGGCTTTCCCATTCCCCCAAAGGCTGAGCGCTAGTAAACCTCCAACCACGATCCATTGAAACCAGAGAAGAGATCAGATAATTATGATCTTTGATCTTTACGATTTTGCTACTGCCGAGCGGCACATCAAGCATAGAAGAGTTTGTATAGTTCGATAATTCAGGCCGTGTAAAATCAAGGAGTGTCTCATATCCAGTTTCGATCATTAAATCAGGTTTATTATCGTTGATCGAACGTTCATAGCTTTTTTTCAGCTCCTGAACCGTAATGTTCACGACTAATACTCCTATTTTCTTGGAAGTGTTCATGTCGTTTACGATACGAATCAGAGAAATATATTGTGGATCCTGCTGGGGTTCCTTCGTCTCAAAATTGAAGATACCTCCGGCATTTTTCCTCCAAATTGCTTTTCCGTCCAAGGCGACTGCCTCGGAGTACCATTCCGCTGACTCGATCCCATCTGTTCTGATCGGTTTTGCAGACTGCAAATCAATCGCAAACTTACGTCCTGCATTATCGAATAGATAGACAGAAGAGATAGAGGGCTCTGCGAGCATAAAATCTGACAGAGCCACCTCTAGCTTGTAAGTTAAAATTCCGATGTCGTTACCCGCCAGATCACTGCCCAAAATTTCCTGAACCGTATTGTTCGACACGATCATCTTGGAATAATTATTCGTGCTGTCAAGAAGTGATTCGATTCCGGAATTCATGGCGTTTAAGGTTTGAAGCGATACCTCACCTACCTTTTCCTCGGTGAATTTCTCATTGATTCGTTGGTACATAATACCGCTTGCAATCATGGAAACCACTAGTAAGGCCAAGTAGTAAAAAACGATTTGTGATCGGATACGTGCAAACCTCATCGGTAACCTCCTGGCCGACAATTAAGCGAATACGGACTTTTATTTATAGCTACTTCAATACGAAACTAGTATAGCATTTTTCGAAGGATTCCTATCCCATTGCTTTAACCCTTAACTGCCCCGACAATAATGCTTTTTTGGACTTGGTTACTTAGGAACAAGTAGATAATGATCATGGGTAGTGTAGCCACAACCATTCCTGCGAACATAGGTCCGAATTCTGTGGCATAGGCACTTTTAAACGAATTGATGGCGACGGTAATTGTTGCTAAGTCAGGATCATTAATGAATGTATTGGCAAACATCAGTTCGTTCCAAGCGGATAAAAAAGTAAAGATGGAAGTGGTTACGATAGCCGGCTTTACAAGCGGAAGCATAATACGGAAAAAAACCTGATAAATATTGCAGCCGTCTACAACGCTGGCTTCTTCCAACTCCCCTGGCAGCGCTCTAAAGAAACCAATCATGATAAAGATTGTAGTAGGAAGTGCACTAACGGTATAAGGAATGATTAAGGCCCAAGGCGTATTCAGCAAGCTTGTCATTTTTAACATCTGAAAGACAGGTAGCAGCGTAGCATGAACGGGGATCATCAATCCCAGCATGAAGAAAGTAAGCACCACATTATTAAGCTTCCACTTCATTCTTGCGACAGCAAAAGAAACCATTGCCGATAACAGAGCAGAAATAATGACAGTTACCGTTGTATACATAAGGCTGTTCAAAAAGTTACGTGCGATATTCGCCTTAAATAGTGCGTAGTCGTAGTTCGCCCACCTCCACTCATTAGGCAAGCCCATCACATTTGAGCCTGTAATTTCTATGTTTGTTTTAAAGGAGGAAAATACAAGCCACACGAGCGGATACAGTTGAATAACTGCGAAGATTAGAAACGCAATCTGCAAAACAACCTTTGGCCAGCGGCGGTTATGTGTTGTTGTCATTAGCTCTCCTCCTTATCATCGTAGGTTCTGATCAGTTTTTGTAGAACTAAGTAGAAAAAGAGACATTCCACAACCATAAACACGGCCATCGCGCTGCCGTACCCATACATATTGCGATTAAAAATCGACGAATACATCAATGTACTTGGAACACTAGTTTCCGGTGTTGGGTAGCCATTGGTCATAATGAAGACTAAATCGAAAAACTTCAATGATCCCAAAACAGCAAATATGACACATACCTTCAGGATCGGTGAAATAAGTGGAATAGTGATAGAGAAGGCGGTTCTTATACTTGATGCTCCGTCAATTTTTGCAGCTTCGTACAAATCTTCAGGAATCCCTTTGATGGCAGCGTACATTAGAAGCATATGGTAGCCGATATATTGCCAAACGATTGGAATCATAACACTTATTAGTGCAGTTCCGCTTTCCGTTAACCAATCATTTGTCCAGGAGGACAAGCCTAGTTGATTGAGTATCGTATTCAGCAAGCCATATTCAGGCTGATAGATTTTCAGAAACATAACCCCGATGACAGAGGAGGATACCAAGACTGGAATGAAATACAAAGTACGATACAGCTTTTCACCCCACACCCCTCTGGCAAGAACCAGAGCGAGCACCAGAGCTATCGGAAGTTGCATGAAAACAGAAAGAACTGCCAGATACAACGTATTAAGTATCGAATGATCAAAATCCATGCCGTACGTATCTGCAAAAAATAAATCCTTATAAGAAGCTAAACCAATAAATTTAGCCGGTTGTATCCCATCCCAGTCCAGCAGACTGTAATACATAGACTGAAGGATCGGGAAAAAACCAACAAGAATGTATAAAATCAAAGCAGGAACAACAAATACGGCGATAGCCTTTTTGTTTCCGAATACTTGATGCATGCTTCACTCCACCTTAAATCGATCAGGCGGCGAACAATTCTCGCCGCCTGACGCAGATTATTGTCCTTGATTGACCTTGCTCTGTAGTTCTTTCGTGTAGTCTTCAGGTGTTGTTTTTCCGGCGACGAATTTCATCAGCGAACCGAACATAGATTCAGTGTCATTACCATTCAGCATTTGATCCCACCAGTAGGAGAAACCAGTTGCTGATGAGGACAATTCACCAATTTGCAGAGCCAGTGGATTCATTTGAGATGTGTCACCTACATCAACTTTCCATGCTGAGGAGCCTGAACCAGCCAGAAATACTTCTTTAGACATGGTCTCAATAAAGAACTTGTATACTTCCCATATTCTTTCCTTGTTTTTCAGATCGGCATTGAGCACGAATGTTTCACCCGAACCTCCGAACCACTCGTCAGCATTTCCTTTCCCCCCTGGAATGGTTGGAAATTTAATCGGTACCACTTTACCTTTGACCAGAGAGTTATCATCTTCAATCTGTCCGTTGACCCAAGCGCCCATGAACATCATAGCTGCTTTGCCTGATAGGAACATATTTGTCGCGTCATCATAAGAAGTTCCAACAAAATGTTTGCCGAAGGAGTCCGCATCAATCAATTGTTTGTATTTCGCAGCAGCTTCTGTGAATTCAGCTGTGTCGAATGATCCTGTTTTCGTTAAAGCGGCATTTACAGCATCCACGCCTGCCATCCGGATGGCTAGAATCGCGTTCCATTGCATTGCTGGCCATCTGTCTTTAGCCCCAAGTGCAATCGGCTGAATGCCTTTTGCTTTTAGTGCTTCAATCGCAGCAACAAGCTCATCCCATGTTTCCGGAATTTTTGCTCCTGCTTGCTCAAATAGTTCTTTATTGACGTACATTTGAGCAGTAGCTATATTGATCGGCAGACCGTAAAGCTTGCTATCGAAGATGAAATTGTCTGTCGTACCTGGTACGATTTGGTCCAGCGTTCCATCTTTTGCGAGATCATCAATGGACAGAATCCGGTTCCCCGCTATAAATGGCTCAGAGAATCCACCACCCCAGGTGTAAAAAATGTCGGGCAGCTCATTGGCTGCTGAAGCCGCTTTCACTTTCGTTTTATAAGATTCGCCTCCAACACCTACATGCTCGATTTCTACATTAGGGAATTTAGCCTGGGTTGCCTCAAGTGCTTTATAAAAACCAACAAACCCGCCGTCTTTAGAATTTGGATCCGCGAATTGGGACCACATAGTAATCTTGAGCTTCTCTTCCGCCGCAGGGGTTTTTCCCGTTTTGCCTGCGTTTGCATTAGCCTCAGAATTCACGTTATTCCCGTTGTTCCCACCACAAGCAGTGATAAGTATGGACATAGCCATCAACACTGTTAGAGTTAGGCTAATCCTTTTTTTGTTGACTTTTTTCATTCTTTTTCGCCCCCCATTTTTATATTGCTTACAGGACTAATTATATAAATCAATTTATCGAGTGAACATGAAAGCGTTTTACTTAATGATGTATTCTCTTTACATTAGACATTTTTCTTTATTAGCTACACATAAAGAAGACCTCTGATTTCTTCAGAAGTCTTTTTTTCATTCATATCAAAACTTAGGGAATGAACACCTCTATATAGCTGAGTGGCTTAGGTTCTATCTTCTCTCTTCTCTATTATCAGAAGTTATCTCATGAATCTGAAACATATGTATGAACTCATCGATGATCGCTTCCGTAGCTCTTAGTTCACCACTAATGACTTGTTTTGCCGATTCAATCTTTGACTCGTTTAGCTGCTGCTGCAACGCCGAACGATTAATCATTAGCTTGTCCAAAAATGCGATAGCCCTAGCACGACGAAAGGTCTGAGCGCTTTTGTGAGGATGCTCCGAACCCTCCTTGACTCCATTTATATTCATTTCTTCATGCTCTCCGTATTCTCGATGCTCGTTATAACCGTGCTTATCTATGTGCCCTTCGCGCATAATTATTCCCTCCTCTAATTCCACTTACAAAACCATAGCCCATTAATAAGACCGGGTAAGATGGAAGCCGTCTGACTCCTTATCCAAGTAATGTGTATACCATCTTCACCTTTATATTCACAAACGGCTTTAGATCTCCCTGAGATGAGTTATTAATTATAGCATTGGATAGATCCATAGTTACAGGATAGGGTGCAAGAAGAAACGGTTTGAATTGTGCTTTCCAACTACGCTTTATCCGATCGTCTCTTAATTCTATTTCTCCCCCTGGAATTGCAACCATAGGATAGTCCAAATAGCCCTCAATTTCGGTCGACACTCTAGCTGCCTCCTAACTATAATTTTAATCATGTATTGACGGGTATACAGAATAGAACTATAATCTATACAATTCCTAGAAACATACTATGAATTACAAAAAAATAAGAAACATTAAATCATCCTTAGTTTGTCCACAAGAAGGAGTGTAAACACATGCCAAATGTTCAAACTTTCAAAGCAACTGCTCATTTGCAAGACGGCGTAAAGGTCGTTACTAATGCAAGACAATTCGAGCTGGTCATCGATGAACCGACAAGTCTAGGGGGCACGGATACAGGAATGAATCCTGTTGAAGCTTTGCTCGCTTCTTTGGGTGCCTGCCAATCCATTGTAGCTCGGGTCTACGCCTCTAAATTTGAGGTGGAGCTTGAAGATTTCAGAGTAGATGTGGAAGGTGACTTGGATCTCGACGGATTCTTCAACCGCTCTGAAGTACGTCCTGGCTATTCCGATATTCGGTATACATTCTACATAAAGACTCCATCCCCTGCTGAGAAGGTCGAACAGTTCGTACAATTTCTGGAGAGCAAATGCCCTGTAGGTGACACCATTGCAGCTCCGGTTAATCTCAAGCTAAATCGTATTGTGATTGAAAATTAACCGTTTAATAATTCTAAGAGGGAATGTAAAAAGGGCTGCAAAGTTGCGTAAAAGCGACTAAGCAGCTCTTTTTCATGTCCTGTTCTCCGACTTCATATAATGTTAAAAATGATGCCCTTCGGAGGAACCCAAAACATGACGGATATACTAAGTAAAGTAGATGAAGAAATCGAACGTTTGTCAACGTTCTTGCTACAACAGCAGAAGGATGACGGCTCATGGCATTTTTGTTTTGAGAACGGGATTGTGATCGATGCTTATATGATCATTCTCTTTAGGGTGTTGAACCTACAGAATGAAACGCTCATTCGGCAGCTACATGATCGCATTCTTGATGCACAACAGCGAGAGGGTTGCTGGCAGTTATATAAGGACGAAGAAGCTGGGAACTTATCCACATCAGTCGAAGCTTATTATGCCCTGCTCTATTCTGGATACAGTAAGATAACAGACGAGCCAATACTTCGGGCTAAGCGTTATATACTGTCTAAAGGTGGTTTAGGCAAGGTCACAAGTATCTTAACTAGAGTCATTCTCGCCGCAACGGGTCAAAGCAAGTGGCCTTTAGCAATTTCTTCGATTCCACTGGAGGTGCTTTTGTTTCCGTCTTACTTCCCAATTAACTATTTCGAATTCTCTGGCTACTCTAGGGTACACCTCACTCCTATGCTCATTATGGCCGATCGGCGATTTTCGATCACTACAACCCATGCTCCTGATCTGTCAGATCTTATGGAGACACGATTGGATAGAGATGAATCGCCTACCCGTGGATATCAGGAGATGCAGGATGTTATTCAAATGGGTTTGAGCAGATTACTCGGGAGTCCACACTACATACATGAAGCTGCCAAAAACAAAGCGGAGCAATATATGCTCCAGCGAATCGAATCCGACGGTACCTTTTACAGCTATGCCAGCAGTACGATTCTTATGGTTTTTGCCCTGCTTGCTCTCAATTATGTTCGGCAGCATCCAATAATTACACAGGCCATTCAAGGTCTCACCGCACTGCAATGCCAATCAAATCGTAATACTACAATTCAAAACTCTCCATCTACAATATGGGATACAGCGTTAATCTCCTATGCTTTACAAGAGGCTCAAATTCCGGTTGATCACAAAGGAATAAAACACGCTGCAACTTATCTTCTGGATAAACAGCATCATAAACCTGCTGATTGGAGCATCCATAATCCGGATATAGTTCCCGGTGGATGGGGATTCTCTGAGTCTAATACAATCAATCCGGACGTAGATGATACAACGGCAGCCTTGCGAGCCATCCGAAGCTTATCAACCATTCACCCTTCATATCTGGAATCATGGAATCGCGGACTGAATTGGGTCCTATCGATGCAAAATAACGACGGCGGCTGGCCGGCATTCGAAAAAAACACCAATAAAGAAATGCTCACATGGCTCGCTATCGATGGTGCTAAATCTGCAGCCATTGATCCTTCGGAAGCAGATCTTACCGGACGAACTTTGGAGTTTCTCGGAAACTTCGCTGGTTTAAATACACAACACGAGTTCATTAAAAGGGGTACAAAATGGCTGATTCAACATCAGGAGAAGGATGGTTCGTGGTATGGAAGATGGGGTGTTTGTTATATTTATGGCACTTGGGCATCATTAACAGGCCTGCAGGCTGTTGGGCTGCCTATAAATCATGATACGTTGCAAAAAGGAGTGAAGTGGCTTCTAAGCATTCAGAACTCGGACGGCGGTTGGGGAGAGTCTTGTCACAGCGACCGGCTACTACAATATGTTCCTTTAGGAGAAAGCACACCTTCACAAACCGCCTGGGCACTTGATGCGATTATCGCCGTTCAGCCAGAGCCAACAGCTGCGGTGGAAAAAGGACTTCAAAGACTAATCACGTCTATTCATGAAGAGGATTGGAAAACTTCTTATCCCACTGGCGCTGGTCTCCCCGGTAATTTCTATTCCAATTATCATAGTTATCAGTATATCTGGCCACTACTCACACTGAGTCATTACAGAAAAAAATACGGTCAAGGATAATACTCGCTAATACTCTGTAATACTCTGTAATACTCAGTAATACTCAGTAATACTCGGTAATAACTAGCGTTGTCCTGCTCCACTTTTTAATTGTCTCCTAAAAGCTTGAATCGCACCTTATGCCGTCCTTTTTGACAAACTCTCCTTATCAGTTCTTACTTAATAGTCTACATCTCCATTTCAGTCGGTCCGTAAACGGGTGCGACCCAGTAATGCAACCAAATCATTCATTAAATGCCATAGAGATTGGTATATCAGCTACCCTACCCTCTCCAATAACTTACTCCAGTACGTATTCATCTGTTCAAACTATACTACATGTTTTCTTTCCATAAAGACCGTCTGCTTTTTCTATTAGTTAAAAACACCAGAGCAGCGACCATCCGTTATTGAAGAATCATTGCTCTGGTGTTATGAACCGGGGGTTGAATGCTTTTGTCCGTTGTACCTACCTCTAAATCACCCAGTCTTGATCAAGTTTAGAGCTTTTCGGACTCAGAAGACGCTATTTGCTTGTTTTTAGGATTTTTAGTTAGGTTACGGACTCCAGTGCAACTATTCCTCAAAAAGAGAGCCATTTTTGGTTTTTTTCATGGTAATAACTGCGATGGGGTCCGATAAAATTCCAAATGTAAGCTAAATCTGCTCTTAAGGTCAGCTGTGTCCGATAGAAAATACGTGTGCGAAAAATGTTACCTAATCAATCCAATTTGCTATTTGGAGCAGCCCTATAGAAATCACTTAGATTACTTATGAGATAGATTCCATTTTTGCATGGAGTCAATTGAGCGTAGTTAACACATAGTCAATCAGGCGCAATCTCCGATAATCAAGGATCGCTGCCTGATATTTTGGATCACTGGCGTTTTGCCTGAGCAAATTATGACTGTAACTTCTGATATCCCCACTCCATATATTTGTAGCGCAAGATTTTAACGCAATCTAATGAGATAACTGTATTTTATACACTTAATCCATATTGCTAGGGAATAACTCCGACTTTAACTGCATTCTATACAATTAAAATCAAGAGAAATCACCTAATAGGCTTTAACTCGTGAGAATAGATGTAAGAAATACAGCTATTTTCAATGTGTAACTGTTTTGAACGATTATAGCTGCACAAAATACAGTTAAACATCTCGCTGCTCCCCATCCATTACCTTCATCCGCCCCCATACGGGTACACAGAGGGTTGCATTACTCATTTTACTTTTTGGAGCATGCTACCGGAATATCCCCTCCTCTTTCAAGAAACAGGTGTAATTGTTGGTGGTTTTGGTGCCCTTTCCCACGCATGGGTTACCTGCAATGTTGCTGCATAGGTGATTAACGAAACAAGCAACGCTCCGAACAGTTGAATAATCTGCCCCAGGTCCAATCGCTCCAGAATTCCGTGAGCCGCCAACCCGCTAAGCGCCATGACAATTCCTCCCGCTCCCACCTTGAATACAATACGAAAGTCAAAATAAAATCCGATCGTTCCTGCCACAGATAAAAAATTCAACAGTGTCAGCAGCAAGAGCCCCAGTCCGAATCCCATGGCCACCCCTTCGATTCCAATATTAGAACCTAGAACAAAGATCGCAATCACTTCAAAGACATTCGTAAGAATATGATTCCACATAACCGTTGATGCTTTCCCCAAACCAAGCAAAATTGCTTGCAGTGGCGCTCCGAAATAATAAAGAAAAAATAAGGGTGCAATTAACTTTAACAGCTCGCCCGCTTCTGGCGAATGATAGATCATGGTTGTTAAGGGTACAGCCCATAAGTACAGGATGATTGTACATGGGAAACCTACTATAAGCGCGGATCGCATAGCCATATCCATCCGACTATGCATAAGCTTGCTATTGTTGCTCACACTTGCTTCGCTGATCGCCGGAATTAATGCAGTCGACAACGATTGTGTGAAGAAGCTGGGGAGAAACAACATGGGTAGAGCATAACCCGCCAGAAGTCCGAATTGCTTGGTCGCCATCTCAACACCCACACCAAACAGTACTAGACTTTTCGTAATCAGCAGTGGTAGAAAGGCATGATAGAGAGAATGAATAAAACCGCTGCCTGTCATCGGTAAGCCGATGCGCAGCAAATCTCTCAACGTACTGTCTCCTTTAAGTGAAATTCTTGACGTAGGTGGTGAAGAGGTTTTGATCTTACCTCGATTTGCCCATTTGAAAACAGCGAATAAATAGAGCAAACCAAAACCTTCCCCAACAACGGAGGCAGCCATTGCACCAGCAGCCGCATAGGCAATACCGTAGGGCAACAAAACGTTGACCACACCGATAATGACAATGATTTGCGCCAGATTCTCAATAATATCGGAAAAGGCAAGTGGGTTCATGTTCTGTTTTCCACGAAAATAACCTTTCAGTACAGCAGACATCGCAATAATTGGAATGATCGGCGTAATAGCAACCATAGCATAATACGCCCGCTGATCGGCCAAAAAAATCGATGCGATCCATTTGGAGCCAAACAGAGCCACTAAAGTTAATATAATACTCAACGTACCCGTAATGCTTAAGGATACTGTGAGAATCCGCTTTACTCGCGCTTCATCCTGCTTAACCTCAGCTTCCGATACAAGCTTTGAAATCGCAACAGGAAGCCCCAGCTCTGTCAGCGTAATAAATAAGGGAAGCAGTGGATGAGCAATCATAAGCAGCCCTACTCCCTCTGCTCCCAAAAAACGTGCCAGCAAGACTCCGTTCAAAAAACCAAGCCCTTTTGTGAAAAATGACGACATGGTTAATATGAACGTGCCACGAATAAAACTTTGTTTACGCATCCCCATTTATACGCATCTCCACCTATGGTTTGTCCTGTCCTTCTTTCTAACTTATTCGAACAAACACAAGTACATGCAGACAAGTATTTGTAAAGTATTAAATCAGCGATAAGCCCAACACATCTTAGCCGGTGTACCAGGCAATTTCCCTCACTTCACTTTCATTAGCTTCTGTAGCGAAAATCTTTTTCATAGATCAGAGATACTTCTTTGCATCATTCATTAGTACTGTTTTTGTATAAATTTCATCCTCCGCAATAAAAGATATATTAAGAAATAAATAGATAATTTACCAATAGCATGTTATCATTTTGAATGCGATTTCAATAGCTTTGTTATAACAGTTTTTTCACTCTTCTTCGTGAATGTCTTTTAGCAAAATCTTTGATATGATAAAAAAGAATACAAAAGGCTTTACGGAAATCATTCACATCATTAATAACCACTTCTAAATTTTCCAAAGATAAAGGAGAACTTCATTCATGAGTCAGAAAACAAGATTAAATAATGACTGGTTATTCAGCAAACAGCCGCTTAAGTCCACTTTAGAATCGGTGATAGCAGCTGATTCGGAGTGGATCGACGTAACCTTACCCCATGACTGGCTAATTTTTGATACACATAATCTATATCAAAGCGGAGAAGGCTGGTACCGTAAAAGCATAGTTATAGATGAGAAAGTGCCAAATAGTCTTGTCTCGCTTCGTTTTGAAGGCGTATACATGGACTCCACTCTCTATGTGAACGGCCATATCGCAGGCGTCTGGAAAAATGGATACTCCACTTTTGAAATAGATATCACGCCATACATTATTGAAGGTATCAACGAAATCTATGTTCAAGTGGTTCATGAGTCTCCTAATTCACGCTGGTATTCTGGTGCGGGCATCTATCGCAGTGTATGGCTGAAGACGTATCCGGGGACACATATTGTGCCTGATGGTATTTATATCTCTACTCACAAAAAAGAGGATTCCTGGAATGTTGAGGTAGATACCGAAGTCTTGTGCAATGATCTATTGCAAAGCGAAAAACACTACATAATTCGTCACAGTATACTGGACGCTTCAGGTATCTGTATCTCTCATGTAGAAAATGAAAGTCCAGTACAAGTCGGGTCTGCTGTATCCAGCTCTGCCCTCTTATCCGTCAATAATCCAATGCTCTGGGATATTAACCAGCCTTACTGCTATTCCCTAAAAACTGAACTGCTGGAGAATGATCAGGTAATAGAAGAAGAAATCCAAACCTTCGGATTCCGTACGATGGAGTTTGACAGCCAACAAGGTTTCTTTTTGAATGGCCGAAAGGTGAAGATTCATGGCGTATGCCAACATCATGATTTGGGATGTTTGGGGGCTGCGGTGAATAAGGCAGCTCTAAAAAGACAGATTATCCTCCTGCAGGAGATGGGCGTAAACGCTATTCGTACGGCCCACAATATGCCAGCCGTTGAACTGATGGAACTAGCGGATGAGATGGGCGTGCTCATAGTTTCCGAAGCATTCGATATGTGGGAACGCAGTAAAACTCCTTTTGACTACGCCAGATTTTATCCAGATTGGTGGAAACAAGATATTGCCAGCTGGGTACGCCGGGATAGAAATCGCCCCTCCATGCTCATGTGGAGTATCGGAAATGAAATATACGACACCCATGCCGATGAACGCGGCCAAGAGTTAACCATAGAATTACGTGATCTGGTGCAGGTTCATGACCCTAAAGGAAATGCAGTGGTTACTATCGGTTCCAACTATATGCCATGGGAGAATGCACAGAAATGCGCAGATCTAGTGAAGTTCGCAGGGTATAACTATGCCGAAAAATACTATGACCAGCATCATGAGGAACATCCCGACTGGATTATTTATGGTAGTGAAACTTCGTCTACTGTACAGAGCAGAGGCATCTACCACTTCCCTTATGCTCAGTCTGTATTGTCTGACGATGATGAACAATGCTCAGCCTTAGGGAACAGTTCTACTAGCTGGGGTGCCAAAAACACAGAAGCTTGCATCATCGCAGATCGTGATGCGACCTACTCACCTGGACAATTTATTTGGACTGGATTTGACTATATTGGGGAGCCGACTCCGTACTTCACTAAAAACTCGTATTTCGGTCAACTGGATACCGCAGGATTCAAAAAGGATTCCTATTATATTTATCAAGCAGAATGGACGGATTACAAGGTCGCCCCGATGATTCATATTTTTCCGTACTGGGATTTTTCTGAAGGGCAGCTTATTGATGTGCGAGTATGCTCCAACGCACCACAAATCGAATTGTTCTTTAATGATCAATCCATGGGCACGGTTAACATTGACCATAAACATGGTAAAAAGCTGCTTGGGGAATGGCAGCTCCCCTATAGCAAAGGTACTCTCCGAGCAGTCGCTTATGATGAACACGGAGTACAGATCGCTGATGATACGGTAACTTCTTTCGGAGATTCGGCCACTGTGGTCATGAATCCTGATAAAACTCAGATGACTGCTGACGGATCGGACTTGGTATTTGTGGAGATCTCGACCCTCGATCAAGAAGGACGTCCCGTGGAGAACGCCAATAATCGTATTCAAATCACTGTAGAAGGACCGGGGCGTCTTGTTGGTTTGGATAATGGTGACAGCACTGACTACGATTCATATAAAGGAACAAGTCGCCGGATGTTCAGCGGCAAATTGCTTGCGGTCATTGCCTCTTCATTGGAGTCAGGTACAATCGTTGTACGTGCATCTTCCCATGGCTTACAGTCTGCTGAGCTTACACTGACTTCTGAAGCACGAGAGCTAGATCATTCTAAGGACGAAGAGCTTGTACTTTATCAACACTCATCACAATCACTATCGGATGTGAGCGAGTTATCCCAAAACTATTTATCAGATGAAATTCCCGTTCGCAAGCTGGAAATCATATGCCCGCAAGGAAATCAACTAACGAAGGACACCCGTTCACTTCCGGTTCGTGTGCAAATTCATCCAGAGAACGCAACCTATCAGGAAATTGAATGGCGAGTTACGAATGCTGCCGGTATTGACGCTAATATAGCCGTTCTTGAGGCAAATGGGCATGAAGCAGTAATTTCGGCTTTGGGAGACGGAGACGTCTATGTACGGTGTGCAACGAAAAACGGTGCAGATCAAGTGCGCCTGTATTCGCTTATGGAATTCCATATTCGAGATATGGGAGCTGCCTTTTTGAATCCTTATGAGTTTGTTTCCGCTGGTTATCATAGCAATACGAGCCGGAACTTAACAAATGGGAATGAACGCGGAGTGGCTACTGCAAGAGAAGGAGAAAGCTGGATCTGTTTTGACAACATCGATTTCGGTGATTATGGAGCTACTGAACTTACCCTTCCTATCTTCGCGCTAGATAACGATAAATATACGATTGATATATGGAAAGGTACACCGGATGCTCCAAACGCAGCTCTGCTGACACAGGTAACCTATCAAAAACCATCCATATGGAATGTATATCAAGAGGAGACCTACCCATTACCTGAGCGAATAAAAGGTGTCACCACCCTTTGTTTTGTTCTTCATAAAAAGATTCATCTCAAGGGCTTTCAGTTTAACAAGCCTTTAAAAGCGTACGAACAACTTAACGTTCTGGAATACAATCAGATTTATGGGGATTCCTTTACGCTGGCAGATGGACAAATCAAAAATATTGGTAACAACGTCTCTCTCATCTTTAAAGATATGGACTTCGGTCATACTGGAAGCACTAAACTAACCTTATGCGGGCATTCGCCTATCGATAAAAATACTCTGCATATTCTATTTAGCGGACCAGAGGGTGAAAAGAGACAGCTTGTGGAGTTTACACAGTCAAGTGATTATTGCGAAAGAGAATTTGTATTGGAGCGCATAACCGGTCCGCAAACCGTCACCTTTATATTTCTACCGGGGAGCCAGTTTGATTTTAAGTGGTTCCAGTTCCAAGCAGAGTAAGGTATTTTCAACTTTAAACTAGATGGATAGCTTTATTACAGAACAAATCCCCTGCGCATTTGTCACGGTTCAATAAGGATGTTTTCGGCTTTTGAGATTTGCCGTAGGATTATCAAGTCCTACGGCTTTTTTCTTGTTTTAAACCTTTTATCAGACATTGCTTTTGAAATTCATCCTTAATTTGCAGACTCTTTTCTTTCGAGAGATTTCTTCCTGTTACATTTAGCTTCATACTATTTAACCCTATTACATTTTAGCGTTCATATCTCTGCCTTTAATATAAGTTTACACACCCTTTATTTTTTGTTTATACCTCGGACTGTATGTTTCTGTCAAAAGAAATATAATAGATCTAAGGAGGTGTTATGCATAGATTATATAACGACAAAGGAATCAGCGAAAAAATGGGAAATACTTGCCTTGTTCCAATTGACGCTAAAAACCCGGCTAACGGACGATATAGTTGCAGTAAAGTAAAGGACGGTGCAAATAAATGAACCAGATATTTTTGGTTGAGGACGATAAGACAATCGCTAAAAACCTTGTGCTTCTGCTCCGCTCAGAGGGATTTACAGTCTCTCATGTCCCTACGCGGAGTGAAGCCCTTACCGCGCTTGCCGGAAATAAATTTGACTTGGCGTTGATTGATATTTCTTTGCCTGATGGAAATGGCTTTGCGGTTTGCACGGAAATCAAAAAAACGCAAGATATTCCCATAATCTTTCTGACGGCTTCTGGCGATGAGTCAAGTGTTGTTACCGGGCTGAACATGGGCGCGGACGACTATATCACTAAGCCTTTTCGTCCGCGTGAATTGATTGCACGAATTGGAGCCGCCTTGCGAAAAAGTGGGCGTTCCCTATCTGATTTTAAAATTCACGGGCTTCATGTCGATATGGCAAGTGGCATTGTGGAGAAAAACGGTAGCGAAGTCTTTCTTTCAGCATTAGAATACCGCTTGTTGCTGATGTTTATTAGCAATTCGAAAAGTATTATCACGAGAGGCAGGCTGCTTGACGAATTGTGGGACGCTGCAGGCGAGTTTGTCAATGACAATACACTGACCGTGTACATCAAACGTTTGCGGGAGAAGATAGAGAACGATCCAGCAAGTCCGCAAATTATTCTGACTGTTCGTGGGACGGGATATAGATTGGGGAACGAGTATGCTTCGGAATAGAGAGTTTCGACATTTTGTCATTTTGTTCTCCTTAATTGCCACCTCCGCTGTGACGCTGGGATTTGCAATCAATATGGCGGCGGGAATCCTTACCACTACCTCTACCGCCGCTTTTGGCATAGCGTTTTTCGTGTTTACCAAAGCCCGATACATAAGCATTGCACGGATTTCACATCAAATCGACCTTGTGCTTCATAATGCTGACCTTCTGTACATTGAAGAGTCGGACGAGGGCGAGCTTTCTATTCTGCACAGCGAGATAACAAAAATGCTACTGCGCATTCGGGAGCAAAACGATGCGCTGAAAAAAGAAAAAGAACATCTTGCCGATTCGCTGGCCGACATAGCCCACCAACTCCGAACCCCACTCACATCAGCCAACCTCATTCTGTCTTTGTTAGAGAATAGCCCTAATGAAAACGAACGGAAAGCATTTATACGAGAAACAGAAGAATTGCTTGTGCGGATGGATTGGCTGATTACTTCTCTACTAAAATTATCTCGCTTGGACGCGGGCATTGTGGTATTCCAAAACGAGCAGATAGATGTAGATAGCTTGATACGCTCCGCCCTTCGCCCGTTCCTAATCCCAATAGAACTGCGCTATATTGATTTGCAAATAGACGTGCCGAAAGTAGTACTTATTCAAGGCGATCCAGGTTGGATTTCGCAAGCAATTCAAAACATCCTCAAAAATTGTATAGAAAGTGCAGGCGAGCACGGGAGGATTGAGATTGATTGTACGGATAACCGGTTATTTACCGAGATTGCCATCCACGACAGCGGTGCGGGTTTTCAGAAAGAAGATTTGCACTGCTTGTTTGACAGGTTTTATCGCGGGAAAAACCCAAACGCTACAGGATACGGGATTGGATTGGCTCTCTGCAAGATGATTATAACGCGGCAAGGAGGAACGATTACCGCAAAAAACCACCCGCAAGGCGGCGCAATCTTTACCATTCGTTTCTCAAAGTGACAGATCTCTCACCTGAAAGTCACAGAGATGTAAGTTGAAGGTTCTATTATATGGGTAACCCATCAGAAAGGAGACTCACATAATGGAGTTTTTAAAAATTGAAAATTTATGCAAAGTCTACGGTAAGGGAAATAATCAAGTTACTGCGCTTGACCATGTTTCACTTACAATTGAAAAGGGAGGATTCACCGCAATCATCGGTTCGTCCGGCTCGGGCAAATCTACATTGCTTCACAGCGTCGGGGGCGTAGACGTACCGACAAGCGGAAAGGTATATTTGAACGGGCAAGATGTATATAGCCAAAGCAATGAAAAACTCGCCATCTTCCGCAGACGGCAAGTTGGACTGATTTACCAATTTCACAACCTCATTCCCACTCTGAATGTAGTGGAAAATATCACTTTGCCTATCCTTATGGACAAGCGCAAGGTCAACGAGGAAAGGCTAAATGACCTGCTCGAAATGCTTGGGTTGCAAGATCGAAAAACGCATTTACCCAATCAGCTTTCAGGTGGTCAGCAACAGCGTGTTTCCATAGGACGCGCTTTGATGAATGCCCCGGCGGTCATGCTTGCCGACGAACCCACGGGCAGCTTAGATAGCCGAAATGGACATGAAATCATCAAGCTGCTCAAAGAAAGCAATAAAAAATATGGGCAGACCCTGATCCTCGTCACCCATGACGAAAATATTGCCCTGCAAGCAGACCGTATTATCGGTATAACAGACGGCAAAGTAACGCGGGATGAACAGGTGGTTCGGCCATGAATATTTTTAACAAAGTCACACTGCAAAGTATGAAAAAAAGCCGTTCCCGAACGATTGTCACGGTGATCGGAGTTGTTCTGTCCGCCGCCATGATTACGGCTGTCGCTACCTTTGGCACTTCCCTGTTAAATTATCTGGTAAACGGTTCTATTGCGAAATACGGCGGTTGGCACGTTGAGTTTTTGGATGTTGATTCCTCTTTCGTGCAAGAGAGAACCCATGACAGTAAAGTTGCAAACAGCGCAGCATTTGAAAATATCGGTTATGCAACGCTTGAAGGCGGGAAAAGCCCTGAAAAGCCCTATCTTTTCATCACCGGATTCAGTGAGGAAGCCTTTGATACCTTACCCACAAGCCTGATTTCCGGCAGGCTTCCTGAAAATAGCAAGGAGATTCTCGTCCCGTCTCACGTTACTGCAAAGGGCGGTGTTAGATTTAAGTTGGGCGACACACTTTCACTTTCTGTTGGAAGCCGATTGAATGGAAACAAGAATCTCGGCCAACACGACCCTTATCAGACCGGGGGTGAATCGGGAGAGGACAAAGAAACCCTTGTTCCAAAATCAGAGAGAACCTACAAGGTTGTAGGTATCTGCGAAAGACCCAGTTTTGAGGAACATTCCGCACCAGGATACACCTTGATAACGAAAGCAGATCCTAAAGACCAAGCGGACAACTTCAGTATATTTGTCACACTGAAAAATCCGCACGGTGTAACGGCTTACGCAAGCAGTACAGTCGGAGCAGGAGCTTATGTCTTTAACGATGATGTACTGCGCTTCATGGGCGCTTCGGACAATAAACTGTTCAACACGCTTCTGTACTCAGTTGGCGGCATTTTGGTTGCCATAATAATGATAGGCTCGATTTTTCTGATTTATAACTCGTTCAACATCTCGCTGAACGAACGCACACGCCAGTTCGGGATTCTCGCATCGGTGGGTGCAACGGCAAGGCAACTGCGAAATTCTGTGCTATTTGAGGGACTTTGCATTGGTGCAGTCGGCATACCTATTGGCATTATGGTCGGCATAGGCAGTATCGGACTTGTAATTCCTATGGTTGCCGAGAATTTCGGGAAAACTTTCCACAGCACCGTGCCTTTAAACCTATCGTTGTCTGTCCCCGCAATTGTCGCAGCTACAGCAGTCAGTTTAGTTACCATTTTGATTTCAGCCTATATCCCGGCCAGAAAAGCTGCAAATACTCCCGTGATGGAGAATATTCGTCAGACCAACGAGGTCAAAACCGAATCGAAAGCGGTAAAAACATCAAAATTTGCACAGCGTATTTACGGTTTGGAGGGTACACTTGCGTTAAAAAACTTTAAAAGAAACAAAAAACGTTATCGCAGCATTGTGTTATCGCTCACTTTAAGCGTCGTGCTGTTTGTATCGGGAAGTGCTTTTGGAACAACTCTAAAACGACTTTCAGAACAGTTGATAATGGACATGGACTATGACATTCTTTTTACCACTCAGGTGACGGACGACAGCGAAATGATCCCGCTTTACAACAAACTTAAAACCTCTGACGGGGTTTATGAAAGCTCGTACCAAACCGTTTATGTGTATACATCCGTAATTAAGGCAAGCGATTTTTCAGACCGTTACCGGGAATACGCGGGGTATACTACGCCGGACGAAACGGTTCAACTACCCATGGACATCCAGTTTATTGAGGACAGCAAATATCTGAGTTTTATCAAAGAATTGGGTTTGTCTGCAGATGAATATACCGGGCAGGACGCGAAGATGATTGCCGTTGCCAAAAAGCGGATTGATAATAATGAAAGGCCAAGCGAAGTGTTTAATATGTTTGCAAATCATTCCATGACATTTAGTGTCGCCCCCCAAACAAATGACAAGCAAATGATGGAACAGGGGCAAAGCATAAACATTACGTTTGTCGATACGTACCCGGTGGATCCGCCTCCAAGGCAATCTTTAGAGCAGCGGCCATACGTTTTTATGGTGGTAGCTCCCTATTCACTTAAAGAGAACTTTAAAAGCCCGGATACCCATGCGGAAATGGGCCTGGCCTTTCTTTCAAATAATCCCTCGCAATCGGTGGCTGAAATGGAAGCGATCATTCAGGACACGGGAATGATGTCTGCTTATACCCTTTACAATGTCCATACAATAGTTGAACAATACCGCAGTTTAATATTTGTTATTGATGTGTTCACCTATGTTTTTGTTATTATGATTTCCCTGATTGCGGTTGCAAATGTATTCAATACTATTTCCACAAATATCAGACTGCGCAGGCGGGAACTTGCCATGCTCCGCTCGTTGGGGATGTCCGACCGCGATTTCAATAAGATGATGAGTTTTGAGTGTTTCTTTTATGGGATGAGGACGTTGCTGTTCGGAATTCCAATAGCGGGAATCATCTCGTGGCTGATTTATGAAGGGTTAGTGGCCGTAGAAAGGATAGATAACTTTAATTTTGTATTCCCGTGGGGCAGTATGGCAATTAGCGTGTTTGGCGTAATCTTTATCGTGTTTATTACAATGTTGTATGCCATTAGCAAGATAAAAAAAGAAAATATCATTGACGCGCTTCGGGATGATTTGGCTTGATTTTAATACCGATATTAAGATCAGGTTTTACTGCAAAATTGTGGACATACGGCTTTCTATGTATTCAAATTTAAACTTCACCAAAAAGTAAATCCTCCAATATAGATTATTTACAATTCAACAGTAATCGTTCGGCTGTGTGCCTAAACAATTATGTTTATCGTAAACATCCTTATTGGAGGATTTGCATTAGCGCAGGGTTTTTCCTTTAACTTATATTTAGAGCTACTTAGTCAACTTTATTAAATTCGATCCAGTCGATCTGTAAACCTGGTTTAATGAATTCCAGTTTCATTTCATAAAGACCTGCTTCGAGTTCTACTTTCACAAGCTTTTGTCTAATCCATTGACCTTCTGTCCCGTTGGTTTGAATGGTTGTCATCAATTGATCATTCAAATTAACATTGCATGCACTTTGAGCCAGCTCAGGTTCTGTTGACATGATATGCACGAGGATCCGATATTGTCCAGCTTGGCCAACTTCAAAGAAAGTCGATCCTTCAACTGCTGGCTTAACCTGTGGATTTTGAGATAAGGATTGTACTTGTTCTGCAGTAAGTGAAGGATTAGCCTTAAAGGACTCAACTGTTTCAACAATTTGCTGTTTTCTCGAGAATACTGGAGCATGTATGATGAACTCACAAATATTCATTGCAGAACGTTGCAGCTCTCCTCTAGTCAAAGATCCATTTTCCAAGGATTCAATGGTGTTGTCATTCCATCCATTAATTTCGGCGCCATAGTTAGCTACAACCATGTACAGGTCATTTTGTGCACGGACCATCCAATTTGTAAATTTCCGGTCTGCAGCTCCACCATTAACGACATCATTCATGATAGCCCACCAGTCTGTCATGACAATACCTTTGAAGCCCCATTCTCCGCGGAGAATTGTAGTGTTCAAATCGTAATTTGAAGCGGCCCAATGTCCATTAACAGGGTTATAGGAGGTCATAATTGAATTCGCTCCACCCTGCTTCACTGCAATTTCAAAACCTTTCAAATAAATCTCGCGAAGCGCACGTTCCGACACAACAGCGTCCACTTTACTGCGATGTTTCTCCTGATTATTGCAGGCAAAATGCTTCAGCGTGGCATTAGAGCCACCTTTCATAATCCCACGTGTACATGCAGCCGCAAACACCCCAGAGATCAAAGGATCTTCAGAAAAATACTCAAAGTTGCGGCCATTAAGCGGGCTGCGACGAATATTTAGACCTGGTCCAAGCAAGGTGTCTATGTTGTTTCGTACCAACTCTTGTCCTTCTAACACATACAGCTCTTCGACTAATTCGGCATTCCAAGTAGCTGCAAGAAGCGTTCCGATCGCAACCTGAGTCGCTTTTGCTCCACTATCCATACGAATTCCTGAAGGACCATCTGCCGTACATGCAACAGGGATTCCTAAGTTATATAGACTATCACTTACTCCTCCAAATGCAGAAGCTGTACCCGGTGTAACCAATGGGCTGCTCATACCTTCACCCCGTACAATGGCAGCCAAATCATCGTCACTAAGCTGGGCAATAAAAGCTTCCATACTAACTTTTTGTTCAAATACATCTCTTAATTTATGCCCTTGATTGCCTGTCTGGGAGATCGTTGTTGGTAGATTGCTCTCGATCCGTTCTGCTAACGAAATCTTGCGTGTTGGAACCTCTGCATAAACAAGTTCATATGAACCGTCTGCTTTTTGAACACCAGGTTGCATTCTTGTAAAGCTTTGCGTGGGTGCAAGAGCTTCTTGTAACTGTTCCACAACTTGAAGAGTTTCCACGACATAGCCGCTATTCCCTTCAACCTTGACTTCCTCCACTTTTTTAACACTCGTTCCCACAAATATGCGGTACGTGCCTTCTTCTAGCACATAAGCGGAAGCATGCCCTGACACACCAGCATCATCATAGGAAGCCATTGAATGAACAGGGAAACTCACGGTAAGACGTTGAGCTTCGCCTGGCTGAAGGACTTCTGTTTTTGCGAAGGCTGCCAAAGCTTTAGCAGGCTGTCCCAATTTTCCTTGTGGAGCTTCATAATAGACCTGAACAACCTCTTTTCCAGCAAAGGTAGTTCCTGTATTAGTTACGGTTACGCCGACTTCAACATTAAGTTCGCCAGCTTTGTAAATAAGTTTAGCTTCTTCTGGCTCGAGCTTAAACGTGGTATACGATATTCCATAACCAAATTCATATTGAACCTTTTCTGGGCAAAATGTCTCGAAATAACGATAACCAACATAGATATCTTCCTGATAAAGGTTTGTAAATTCATTACCGTAGTTGTGTGTTGACGGGTAATCGTTGATGGAATATGCGATCGTGTCTGTTAATTTTCCGCTTGGAGTTACTTCTCCAGCCAGCACGTCCGCAATTGCATTACCACCTTCCATTCCCCCCTGCCAAGAGTAGATGACAGACGAAATCGGATTTTTATAGCTTTCATCGTTCAGCCAGCTCATATCAATAATATTAGAGACGTTCAGTACAACAATCGTTTGCTCAAAATATGTAGTTACCTGCTTCAGCATCGCTTTTTCATCAGCTGTTAGTTGGTAGCTTCCTGAACCATCGACATTATCCTGATCTTCTCCTGCTGTACGTCCGATTACAATGATTGCTTTGTTCGATTTACTTCTAGCCTCAGCTACCAATTCGTCGGATAAAAGCATTTCCTTCTGGTTCCATGGCTCTGCAGCCCAAACGCCGCCACCATTATCAAATGGATTTTGCTCAATCCACTTCTCATATACTGCTGCCAAATCTTCGTTGACCGTAAGGTTCTTTTTACTGCGAAGACCGCCCAGCAGGTTGGTCGTATAAGTAACATGAACACTACCGCCCGAACCAGTACCACTGCGATAATAATTCACTTGAGTTCTGCCAAAAACAGCAACATTATCACTTTCAGCAAGCGGAAGCACCTGATGATCATTCTTCAACAGTACCGCACCTTCTGCTGCTACCGTTCGGCTAAATTCTGCAAAACCTTCTAATGGAATTCCCACACTCTGTGTACTCAACTTGTTTCCTCCTGTTGTTCAATTCTATAGGTTGTTTCTTTAGGCATCAATTACATATCATAAAGTTTAACTATACCATTATAGTACATTGGATAACTGTAATATATATAATAATTATCTTTATTAATATAATAATATTGGTCTGTTAGAGTTGGAAATTTTCAATCGGTGCTAAAAATATCAGCTAAGTTCAATGATCTTCGTGGCAACATTATGGCAAAATTCGCGATCATGCTCCACAAAAACGAGTGTTGGTGTATATTCAAGCAATAGCTCCTCAATTTGCATACGTGAAATAACATCAATAAAATTAAGCGGTTCATCCCAAATATACAAATGAGCTTTTTCACTAAGACTTTTGGCGATCAGGACTTTTTTCTTTTGGCCGCCACTGTAAGTGGATATATCCTTATCAAATTGAATTCTGGAGAAATCAAGCTTTCGCAGAATAGATTTAAAAAGACTTTCATCTATCCCATTCTCTCTAGCATAATCTGTTAAATCGCCCCGTAGATCTGAAGTGTCTTGTGATACGTAGGAAATGATAAGCTGGCTATCCTTAGTGAAGGTGCCGGTATAATCTATATCCTCACCGCAGATCAATTTGATGATACTTGATTTTCCGGAACCATTTTTACCCGAGAGTGCAATTCTCTCCCCCTGCTCAATGGTAAAGCTTACTTCTGAACATACCCTTTTCTCTCCGTAAAAAACCGAAACATTATCCAGCTCCGCAAGATGACGTTTATGATAAGCAAGCTGCGTAATCTCTAAGTTCTCAGAATTTTCGATGTTTTTAAGAAGCTTAGACTTTTCGTTGATGGCAGATTGCTGTCTCTGCTCGATGGCTTTAGAGCGTTTCATCATTTTAGCGGCCTTGTGTCCAACATAACCTTTATCTAACTTAGATCCAGAATTTCTAGTTCCATTTTTAGTTTTTTCCACCTCATGTGACCAGTTACCTGTTCGTTTAGATGAGGCTGACAAGCGTTTGATATCTCTTCTAAGTTTTTCGTCTTCCGCTATCTCAAAGTTATCTTGTCTGACTTTATTCTCCCACCAGCTAGAAAAATTGCCCTTTTGAATCTCTATATTGGTTTTGTTGATTGACAAGATGTGGTCCACACAATTATCAAGAAAGGATCTGTCGTGAGAGACCAGAATATATCCACTTTTCGTATTGAGGTAATCACTGACAAGTTTTCTTGCCGTCATATCCAAATGATTTGTAGGTTCATCAATCAACAGGAAGCTATTTTCCTTAATGAATAATGTGGCTAACAGCACTTTCGTTTGCTCTCCGTTAGACAATGAATCAAAGGGACGATATAACACATCCTCAGAAACCTTTAGCAAAGAAAGCTCACGCATTAACTTCCAATGAATATAATCCGGAAAAATCTCGCTGATCACATCTATGGTGTTAAGCTCCTTGTTATTCACCTGAAAGGGGAAATATTCAAAGCTGACATGAGCAGAAATATTACCGCTGTATTCATGCTTTCCAAGCAATAAGCTAAGAAATGTAGTCTTTCCTCGACCATTTCTCCCTGTGAAACCTAATTTCCAATCGGTATCGATTTGAAAGTTTACGTTCTCAAATATGTTATCGTAGCTGCCTTCATAGGCAAAGGTTAGATTTGTGACATTTATTAATGACATAAAATAATCCTCCTGTATTTTAACAAAATAAAAGCCACAAGAAAGTTACTTTCTTGTGACTCAAATAAATACAGCAAATCCAGCCCCAAATGGAGTTAGATATGGATATATTTTCGAGTGAAAAGAAGTAGTAACTTTCTTGCATACAAAGAATAAAACAAACGAAATAAACCATTGTTGTTGTTTTATTCATCATGGGACGCAAGAATAATTACTACACTATACTTTTCAACTCCGATCATTAATTTGTAATTATGTTATCATGCATACTTATTATTTTCAACTTCCTACCCATAATTCGTTAAAAAAGTTCAAATTCTTCTTCTATAAGATCCATATTTACACTCATAGCTGTCCGACTCCCGTCAGCCGCGGCATACACTAACTGAGAAGGCATAAAATAAGAAACATCTCCAGCCGAATATAATCCTAGAATCGAGGTTCTCCCCGCACCATCCGTGCTAAACCCACCAGAATCATTCCGCTTTACAGTCAAATGGTCTACGATTGATGACGTTTGGATCAAATTCGGAGAAATAAACCCTCCCGTTCTTAAGATCTCAGTACCATCTGCAAAGCGAACCGCCTGAAGTTGCCCGTCATGACCCATAAAAGAGGAAACTGTTTGTTCATTGACTACAACTCCCTTAGCCTCAAGACTTTTTTTCTGTTCATCTGAAAGGAATGTCTTGCCGTTCGTGCAGATAACCAAATCTTTACTCCAATTGAGCAGCATTTTTGCCATATGAAAAACATGTGGATTTTCGCAAACAACGACAAGGGGTTGATCTCGTAATTCCCAGCCGTCACAATACGGGCAATTAAACAGACTTTTTCCGTATAATGGTCGTAGGCCCTCTATCTCAGGAAGGACCTCTTTTAACCCAGTCGCCAAAATCAATCTGCGAGCTTCAATGTGACGACCAAACGAATCATGTACCGCAAATCCAGAATCAATTTTGTTAATCAAAATAATCTCAGTCTGGATATGCTTAACAGACGGATAACGTAGTACCTCTTCATACGCAATGCGACGAAACTCGGCTGGTGTAACCCCGTCTCTTGTAATAAAACCATGTGATGTATGGGTAACAGCATTCCTTGGCTGATTATTATCAATTAAAGCTACTTTTCTTCTTGCCCTACCAAGAACAAGGGCTGCGTTCAAGCCTGCGGGTCCACCACCAACAATAATGCAATCGTAAATCATATGAATCATCTCCTATATGCAGATATTAAAGACTCTTTTTGTCTATTATTAAACCAAAAAATATTTGCCACATCATAGACTTAATGAATCTATAATATCTCCAAATTAGCTAAAGTGTCAACCCAAACTTTCCGATCCTCCGTGAGTTTTATTTAGTGTAATACTAGAAAAAAGTAAATAAGCCCATTACCTTATGTTTGGAGGTAACTTAATACTCCAATATATCAGGTAAGAGCTATATGTTGAACTTACTTGGCAGTGCAGGGCTTCCTCACTTATCAACCTTCACCGTTTGCTAATTCTAAATCATCAGCCGAGGGTCCGTAAAGACCAGGTACCGGCACGTCAAGCAGCCGCAGATAAACTCCAAGCTGCGCCCGGTGGTGAACCATATGATTCAATCCGATGGTACGAAGCGCAGCTGCCCGTGTCTGACGACGGATGATCTGCTCCCCGTTCCGCAAGGTCCACTCCGCGCCGAGCATCTCCACATTGCTTGCAGTAATTAATTCCTCAATCTCACGAGCTTTCAGGTCGAACTCTTGTAGAACCGCGTCGGGACTCTCCAGTGCTTCTCGTCGATATGCCACAGATGCCAAATCAAACTCCGAGTAAAGTAGAATTGCAGATTGCCAGCTCAGAAGGTTAACGAGGTGTGTGGCCAGCCCACCCAGGCTCATTGACTTAGAGTGTGGTTTCCATGTCATATTCTCTTGAGGCAGCTTCTCCAGTATCCGACGTGTACCAGCCAGCTCTTGCAAAACATCCCCAATGATCAGCTCTTTAACCATTCATCTCTCTCCTCTCTTCTGTAAAGCAATTTCTTTTGATCATTCGTGTGATACTTTTGATTTCTTTTCCCAAACACTTTCTAACTCTCCGCTAGATCGGACCGAGGTGCACTTATTTCGTAGATTTATAGCATTTCACCAGGTTATCGGACCCAGATGCAGTTATTTCCCTAAATACACTCCAATTCTGTGCCATTACAAGCCAATAAGAGCTATGCAGTCCGATAAGCTTGAAAAATGCAGCGAAAATCTAAAATAGCTGCAATGGAGTCCGATACGATGGACATTTGGCGAAAGTCCAATACAGAATACATCAGAAGGAAGATCTAATTGGATTATCAATAACGACTTCGACATCGCTTAAGAAACATCCTGCTGAGCATTCGCTTTTCAAGTCTTCTCTCTGCAACTTTTTAGATACTTTCTGCCAATTGCATAGTTGTAACACATGTATTATCACTCTTAAAAGTGGAAAGCTCAGATTTTGCTGTTTTTCCGTCCTGCTCAATGGTTACGTTATATTGTTTGTCCCGGGGCAACCAAAGATCAATAAATCCGTTAGATAGCGATTTCATTTCTTGATCCACAATCACATTGCCTTCGCTGTCTTCGATATATACTTTAAACTCATCATCCGTTAATTCCCCTTGGCAGCCAGTCAAGCTATGTGTTGCGCAAGGATGCGTATTCTCCACATATGGAGCTATAGAAACAAAAAACTCATCTTTAGGCAAGTCGTAAGTTTTCTCTTTATTGTTACTATCGGTTACAATAAGTTGCTCAGAAGTGATAGACGCGGACAGGTTTTCCAGACTGCTTGAACTATATTCTTGCACTAATTGCTTAATGTCGGTTGTATCTTGTGCTGAAGGCGTATCCTTATCGATACCTCCCAATAACAAATACGCACCTAATGCAACAACCGCCGCTCCCGATACCACCAAGATATTTCTTTTCATTTGTAATCATCTCCTTCGCTTATTCGCCAGATTATGTACTCACTCAAAGTATCTTCCATTTCTTTTAGTATAACTAGTTAAACTAAACTAACACAATTATGAACAAGGCAAAATAGTGAAAAGTTATGTATTTGATTCATCCTCTATCAACACAAAAAAAGGCCTCCTCACTGGTTTTTCAACCTCGAGGAAGCCTTTTATCTTTTATATTATTATGCTTGTAAATTACCGACCATAACACGAATGACATCCGCAAGAGGAGTAGCTGAACGTTTCAGCAGTTTCTCTAAATCGCTACTTTCAATATTAAGCCAACCTTCACGAATCCCACGTTGTATAGCTACAACTATTGGAAGCGCAGCTTCTGGGACACCCACCTCCGACATGGTCTTGGCATAAGCCTCGTCGTCAACCTGGATTACTTTGATTTCTTTACCGATTACACTGCCTATGATCTCAGTCAATTCCTCTTGTGTTAAAGGGTTGCCAGACAATTCATACACTGTGTTCTCATGTCCGTCACCTGTCAGAACATTTGCTGCAGCTTCTGCATAATCTCCGCGTGTAGCCCAGCCAACTTTACCATTCCCTGCTGAAGTCACCCATGGGGCACCTGCTAGAGCACCTTGAATGGAGCCGATCTCATTCTCCAAATACCAGTTATTACGGAGGAAGCTGTAAGGAATGCCTGTTGCGCGAATAGCTTCTTCGGTGATGCGGTGAACTTCAGCAAGAAATAGTTCACTCTTGTCTGCTTGTCCTACACTTGTGTAGGCAATGAAGCCGACGCCTGCTTTTTCCGCAGCAGCAACAGCTGCTTTATGTTGACGAATCCGGGTTTCATTATCACCATCTGCAGATACAATTAATAATCGATCCACACTGGCAAATGCTGATTCCAGCGTCTCAGGTTGATCAAAATCACCATGACGGACTTCCACTCCACGTGCCTGAAGATCACTTGCTTTTTCTGGGTTCCGCACACTAACTACAAGATCACTTGCGGGTACAGTTTTAAGTAAAGCTTCTATCACCAATGATCCGAATTGACCTGTTGCTCCTGTTATTGCTATTTTCATTTTTACTTCCTCCTCAAATTAGGATGATAAATTTATTTTAACCACTACCTGTAACTATTGTAGTTACAATCAGTTTGGATGTCAACTTATTTATGATCCCAACTCTGGCTGGATAATAAACAGGAGAATTAAAAAATTATATTCAGAACAAAAAAAACACCGTCATTTCCGTTAGGAAAAACGCTGGTTCTATGATTAGCTCCAACTCAACTTAATAATGGTCCCTTGTCCAGGGCTACTCTCAACAGCAATTCTGCCCTCCATACATTCGATTAATCCCTTGGAGATCGCCATGCCAAGGCCGGATCCGTTGGAGCTAGATACGGTGTCCGTTCCTCGATAATAACGTTCAAATAATCGGTTAAGTGTGACTTCATCCATTCCATCGCCATCATCGGAAAATTGAATAGTAAATCCACTGTCCAAATCATTCATAGTAAGCGAAACCGTTAAAATCGTATCCGAGGGGTTATGAAGTAAAGCATTCGCAGTCAAATTGTTCACAACCCGCTCTAGCCATGGAGTATACAATCGGGCCCTCACTTCGTTTGGTGCCGGCACAAATATAATTCGCTGCTTCCCGTATTCGGGATTTGCAGCAGCTTGATCAAGGGTTTGATGTAACCAAGAGTTCAATTCCACTTCCATCAGCTCTGGTGGCTTGATCCCTGTTTTTAGCCGATAGGTCATGGCAAGATCACTGATCAGCATGTCCATATGGGCTGATTTATCCAGCATCGTCCTTGTAAACTTGCGAACTTCCTCTTTCGACCAATCATACGAAGGCTCCGCCAGTAAATGAGCATAACCAGTTATAGAAGATAAAGGAGTTTTTAAATCATGTGTAACACCTGCGATCCATTCTTCCCTCAAATTCTCTGTTTGTTGCCGCAACGCCTGATCTCTCTGCAAATTAGCAGATAATTTCTCTATGGAGACCATTACATCAGAAAAAACCCGGTATCTCCGCCTCCATTTACCTACGTGTGTTCGACTACGACGATTTCCTTTACGGTCCAAAGGCTCTGTATATATGGCATTTCCAATAGAATCGAGCCATACAAGCATATGCAGCATTGGCGCTCCAAACCTATGAGCTTGCCATAAAGATAGCAATATAAATGCAAGCAATAAAGCCGCGAGCATTGCTAATGAGCCTTTAATGACAATTTTAACCTCTTCAGGTACCCATACCTTTTGTCCTGTATCTGCACCCTTTACGTTCGGTTGTCCAACGATCCATGTTTGGCCCGTTTGTTTATCAAAAGAAGATCGGACATGATAGCCGTAACGTTCACTGTAGAGAGTGCGTAGTGCTAGCTCTGGCACTGAGTACTTGGTGGGAATCATCTTTGGCCTATTATAGGAGAGCAGCTCCGTACCCGATGAATCAATGAGTTGAACAAAAGCCTGTGATGATTTAATTTCTCTTTCAATCGAATCAGGCAGAACCAGATCTCCATCTACTGCATCAAATGTACCTTCGCTCATTTTTTTTAACAAAGGATCTAGTGTATTTGGCGCGCCATAAAGAAGCGTGAATTGTCTCCCATTTTTCTCTTGAATCCATACAGCCAGAGTATACGGAAAAGGCTGAGTCCCTGTCCAATAGGCGACTACTTCACCCGGTCCATATTGAATTGGGACATCTTTTGGAGTGTTGTAGGCACTTTCAACTTTTCCATTTTCATCGATATTTTGCAGCCAGCCCTTATTCTTCTTCACTTGCTCCAGCAAGCTCGGGGAAAATTGAATGCCCTTCTCATCGATTTTGGAGGATTCAACCAGTTGCTCTAAGCCAACATTAGCAAAATCACGCGTAATACTGATATCGAGAAAACGCAACAGCATCCAAGTAAACGTTACTGCTGCAATAGCGAGAACAACCATTCCCGTAATTGCTAGCTGTAGAACGAACCTTAACGTTAACCGACGTTTGATATTCATGGCATGGACAACTCCTGGCGGTCTACCTTCACCAGCTTATAACCAAGACCCCTAACGTTAACAATAAATTTTGGATCGGACGGGTCTGCTTCGATACGTTCTCTAATTCGATGAATATGAACCATGACCGTATTATCATCGCTCAGTGCTTCATCGCCCCATACTTTCTCATATAACTCACTTTTGCTGAAAATCTGATTAGGATGTTTGCATAAGAAGACCAGCAGTTGAAATACAAGTGCCGGACAAGCAACAGACTGACCCTCTACCAGGAGTTCTCCCGCTGTCTCATCTAGCTTAAACCTTCCGTAATCATATACATTTGCAGATTTATTGGGGACTATTTCTACACTCTTGCCAGTAGCCTGTTGGTTAGCAGAAGCAAAATATCTCCGCAGTTGTGCTCTTATACGAGCCACCACTTCAAGCGGGTTAAAGGGCTTGGTAATATAATCATCTCCGCCTATAGCAAATCCCGTTAATTTATCGAAATCAGACGTTCGAGCAGTCAGAAAAAGAATAGGGGCATCCGTCGTCTGACGGATAAAAGGGCAGATTTCGATACCACTTCGTCCGGGCAGCATTACATCCAGCACAATTAAATCATATTTTTTGGATTCACAGGCACTTACTGCTTCCTCACCTGTTTGCACTGTATCTATATTGGCGTAGCCTTCCTTACGCAGCACTGTCTCCATAATGTCTAAAAGCGATACCTCATCATCAACCAATAAAATTGAAGCCTCATTCATATAAATTTTCCCTTTCACAATAGACGTTTTTAACATCATAGCATGATTTTTTTGGCTAGCAATCTTACTAATCTTAACGGAAGCTTAATTCGTATTCATTAAATAGCTAGTAAATTATGTAAGTGTTAATATAGAATTTCAGAAGAGCTAAGGATAGACTGCTACAATCGTAATACTGGGAGGCGATATATATGAACAAAAAACCTAAAAAAATCATTCATAAAGTTATTTTGAATACAAGAACTGCATTGGCTGTAGGGTCATTGTCTTTATTAATGGCTGCCTGTGGAGGAGAGAATGCAGATGTGCCGACTACTGAAAAGGCGGAGCAGACAACAAGCCCGGCCACAGCTGCCATTCTGAGCGGATTTGCTCCAGATGAACTATCAAAGATTCTACTGGACGGGAAGTACAAGGAGTTGTATGCCCGCTTTAATCAGCCTTTAAAAGATGAAATAAGTGAAGCAGAATTAACAGAGACAGGAAAAGAATTCACTAAGGGTATCCATGCATTGGAAAAGGCATCGACCATGCAGCTTAATGGATTTGATCGACGCACATGGGTTAGTGATGCTGGCAATAAGGGGCTTGTCGGGATGTTTGATCCGGATGGGACGATTACATTAATTCAAGTTCAAGAGCTTACCCCTTCTCCTGAAACCGACAATGTACTAAGCAAACATGAATACGCACTGCCGTTTGAGGGAGATTGGTATGTATTTTGGGGTGGTGAAAATGTGCTTGTGAATTATCATTATGAGTTAGAAATCCAGCGGTACGCTTACGATTTTATCCAAACCAAAGATAACTATTCCTATACAGGAGATCCACTAAAAAATGAAAGCTATTATGCCTTTGGCAAAAACATTCTCGCTCCAGCGGACGGCACCGTTGTATCGGTTGTGAATGACATTAAAGACAATGAGCCAGTTGGGGTCATGAATCCGAATCAAGCTACCGGAAATATCGTTGTCATTGATCATGGCGGGGAATATAGTCATTTGGCGCATCTCAAACATGGGTCAGTTACTTTAAAACCGGGGGATAAAGTCGAAAAAGGTGAAGTTATTGGCTTAACAGGTAATTCTGGTAATACGAGCGAGGCCCATCTACACTTCCAAATCTCAGATGGAGCTGATCTATTCACTTCCCGGGCAATCAGAGTTAAATGGGAGCAAAATTTAAAACCAATTCAAGGTGAGACTATTTCCGCTGCTAATTAGCGCTAAATTCCGGGTCGCTAAGGTTGTCTCTCATAAATAATAAATCAGATGAGACAACCTTGATCTTCCCTAAAAAACATCCTACTTTCTTGTAATACCAATACATATAATCCGGGTAATTCACAAATAATAATAGACATATAGGATATATAGTGACTAAATATGGCTCTCTTTTCAGAGGAAAGGAAGTGTCAACCCCGATGTCTTTACTCCTAGGCTCTCATGTGTCTATGACCGGAACAAAAATGCTCCTTCGAGCTAGTGAAGAGGCAGCCTCTTATGGAGCGACCACCTTCCTTTTTTATACCGGAGCCCCACAAAATACACGCCGCAAACCCATTGAAGCTTTGAATATTGAAGCAGGACATGCTCATATGAGAGATAACGGTATTTCTAATATTATTGTACACGCTCCATTTATTGTTAACTTAGGAAATACACTTTCGGCACAGGTCTTTGAGCATAGTATAGAGTTTCTTCAATCAGAAATCATAAGAACAGAAGCTTTGGGTTCAACCCAAATCGTCCTACATCCTGGCTCCCATGTTGGTGCTGGCTCTCAAGCTGGAATCTCTCGGATCGTGGAAGGCTTAAACGAAGTGCTAACAGATAAACGAAATGTTCAGGTTTCATTAGAAACTATGGCTGGAAAAGGTAGTGAATGTGGAGTCTCTTTTGAAGAACTTGCAGCTATTATTGATGGAGTGACCCATAATGAGCGCCTATCAATTTGTTTGGATACTTGCCATATCCATGATGCCGGTTATAACGTAAAAGAAGATTTTGATGGCATATTGGATAAATTTGATCGATTGATCGGAATAGAGCGACTAAAGGTAATTCACGTCAATGATTCAAAGAATATTATGGGCTCACATAAAGACAGGCACGAAAATATAGGACACGGATATATCGGCCTTCAGGCGCTTCGATATGTGGTCCACCATCCTCAACTATCAACCATTCCCAAACTCCTAGAGACTCCCTCCATCGGTGAAAAGAAATATGTAAACGCACCCTATAAGCATGAGATTTCCTTGTTAAGGGGAGAAACAGATGAGCTGGTAAAAAAATAAAAACCGCCAATTACGCGGTTTTTCATCTGTGCAGCCATGATCGACTATCCTTTTGTGGAATCAATTGTAGTAGGTGCGGTTCCATTTACCTGGAGTTTTTTTAACGAGTTTTTCTTTGCTGTTAATTCTTTGGAAAGATCAGCTTGCAGGCGATTCATGTTCTTAATTTCATCGTTAAGCTTTTTGATTCGCGTCATTTTACTGCTCAAATCTGTGTGAGACTTGCTAAATTTCATATCCTGTTCTAATTGATTAATTTTGAATTTGGATTTTTCTTTTTTGTTCTTCACGTTTTTGAGCTTGCTCTCTACCTCTATGATTTCTTGTTCTAACCTTTGGATCATTGGTTTGGTGAAATTAATCGCCATTCTTACACCCCATATCATTTAGTGTTGCCGAGAATCAATTCTACTATAAAAGAAGAAAAAAGCACACTCATTAGAGTATGCTTTTTAAAAATAATCAGAGAAATAAGGATGTTCTGGCCTGATTAACCCTTCCAGGAATTGAACTGTAGCTTCATCTGCCTGGATCCGACCGATCCTAGCCAAATAGGTAGGTCGCTTATAGCCCATTAACATCGTGGTTAAAGTAGGAATGTCAATCAACAAGGAAGGGTTAGTCCCTCCTGCGTGCAAAACACCTGTTCCATCTTTATCCACATTAAGCGTAAATGTACCCCGGTTCCATTCCAGCATCGGATCACTCAAGGTGAAGATAAGGCAACCATCTTTATCCTGTTTTTTAAACGGATACTGTTCGATAAATAATTGCACATCCACTATCCGGGCCATAAAATAAGGAGCAATGGTTTCCTTGATGTCACCATCATCTAAAACGAAGGAAAGCGGCTCCCCTTTATAAATATCCCCTTTGACAAGAGTAATCATCGAAAAATGTGCACTTATAAAGTTCCATAATCCCACGCGAGCTTCTTCGTTAATATATACCATTTCTTTGATGTAAAAGATCTCCTCAGCAACCCAATACAACAAATACCCTGTGGGCAAATCATCATTGTTATAGTAGATGCCCACTGTCATTTCATCCAGATCCCAGCGTAAATATTCTTCCCAAGCCAACTTATTTCGAAGCATAGCTCCATGATGCTGCATGGAGAACTGATCATATATCTCCTTGATATCTGGATGTTCAATAGTTACCCGCTCCACGTTCCCAGGAACTTTTTTAGTTTTCGGCAGCTGGGTATCCGGAACTTCAAATGAGATTTTATCGGTAATGATCTCCCAGCCTTTCCGCCTATAATACGGAATAGAATACGGAAATAGATAAGAAATTGATTGCTTGCGGCCCCGCATTTTAGTTAATGCATGCAACATCAGCTTATTCATTAAACCTAAATTAGCATATTCGGGATAGGTTCCAACACCCGTCAGGCCACCCATCTCATAAATTCGCCCAAAAATATTTACTTGAAATGGGTATACTGCTAACTGTGAAATCAATTTATCACCATCAAACCAACCGACCACATCAGCATACTTTAGAACTGGCAGCTTCGCTTGGGTGATTTCACGATTTTCCCAACCAAAGATTTGTAAATCACGATTCGTCACTTGAAATACATAACGCAATAAATTATTAAATTGCTCTGCATGTTTAGTCTCGACATTTGCTAACCTGATTCTGTCCTGTAACTTATTGCGACTCACTAGCAATACCCCCGCTGAATTCCCCAGATATAAATCAGAAATCACTCTTATTATTCTTTATATCCGTTCAATAAATACATTCTTTCAGAGAAGGTTAGCCTAGCGAATTCTTTTGCAGCTGCGGGATCAAAGCATACGCAAACGTAATGAATGGGCTTAACCACAGAAGGGTGGCATAAGGTATATATTCAATTACCGGCACACCTAGTGTAGCAGCGAAAAAAGCACCGCTAACTCCCCAAGGAATTAAAGGATTAACAAGGGTTCCACAATCCTCTAACGTACGGGATAGTGTCTTTGCTGGAATGCCTCGGTGATTATATTCATCTTTGAACATTTGACCAGGCAACAAAATAGAAAGATACTGTTCACCAGTCATCCCATTAACCGCAATGGATGATGCGCCGCTCATAAGCACGATACTGCTTTTACGTTTGAGGGGTTGAATGATTTTGCGAAAAAAAGCCTCTATGACACCACAATGTTGTATTAGCCCGCCTAATGATAAAGCAATCAAGATAAGTGAAACGGAACTCATCATTGATTGCATTCCACCTCGGTTAACGATAGAAGCAACGGTTCCATTGGCAATAGTACTTTCGTATCCATTCTGCATCACACTGAACCAGACACCGATTTCTGCCTGCTGCTGAATAATAGCGGTCACTAGAAGACCAGTAACAATACCAACTATCAGTGTAGGAAGGATTGGGATTCGTTTGATTGAGCAAATAATAACGGCAAGTGGTGAGATCAACGTTAACCAGTGGATATGAAATCCATCTTGTAGAGCAAACTTAATCCCCTGAATCGACGATAAATCAATCGCATCGGCTTTTGGTGCGAACAAGAAAAAGACAGTAGTTATAATAAGCGCTGGAATCGTTGTGTACATCATATTACGAATATGTGTGAACAAGGATATACCTACCACTGCAGGTGCAAAATTCGTCGTATCGGATAAGGGTGACATTTTATCACCAAAACAAGCTCCGCAAATGATCGCTCCAGCAGCAAGTGTGGGAGAAATCCCTGTCGTCAAAGCAATACCCATCAAAGCTACGCCGATCGTGCTAACGGTGGTGAATGAGCTTCCAGTAAACATAGAGACGACAATTGTGACATATAACGCGCTTACTGCAAAGTAGTTCGGATTAATATAATCCATACCATAAAATAAAAGTGTAGGCACCGTACCACTCATCATCCATACAGCGATCAATATTCCGATTAGCATGAGGATAAGAATGGGCATTATAGCTGTTTGGATGCCTTTAATGATAGCTGCCTCAATATCTTTCCATGACACGCCAAATAAACCCAATAAGACTGCTGTGCCAACTGTGGTTGCGAGAAGAGGGATATGAGGTTCTGCTTTCAATAGGAAAATAGATACAAAAAGAAGTGCAAAAATAAAAGCGATAATAATCATACTTTTTGAAAAACTAAGCTGACGGTCCATAACGATAGTGCTCCTTAACATTGTGATTGGGATAAAATTCGGAGATTGCGGTGCTTCCTTACTTTTAAGCTTTTAAGCTTTTAGGCTTTTGGGCAATGAAGCACAGAGGTAATATTAACGATAAGATAGAGAAGAGTCAATGTTAAGAACATACAATGAAGGTTTTTCCATTAAAAAAACAGAGGGCAAAATGCCGCTCTGCTATATATTCACCCTATTCACTTTACAATTGCAGCTTTAAAATATCCTGCGGAGTTTCAAATTTATATTTCGCGGGAATATGCTCATGCTGCTTGCATCCCCATAAAGTTAAATCCAAAATCGACACCAGCATCTCGTGCACATTCATAATCATAAATCGTGTCCCCTATGTAAATAGATGATTCAGGGTTTGCTTTTGATACTCTAATAAATTCTAGCAAGGGGTCTGGATGTGGCTTATGCTCTGCTGTATCTTCTGCGATAACGGTATATGATAAATATTTAGTTAAGCCAAATGGAACGAAATCGTCATTTAGCTCATCTCTTGTCTTGGAAGTCACAATTCCTTGAACGATCTCTTTTGACTGTAATGAACTCATTACATCTACAATTCCGTCAAAGATGTTAATAGTATCATAGAAATCTTTCATGAAAACATTCCATCTCTCATTGCCCTCATGAATATCTTCGATCCCAAGTTGTGGTAATGAAGCTGAACCGGGAATACCTAACACAAAATAGAGCTCTGACAATTCATACTCTCTGTTATGATCCACCTTTAACATCTTTTGCAGAGAACTCAGAACAGCGATTTCTGTATCAATTAAGGTTCCATCCACATCAAAGATTACAGTGTTATATTTACGCATAACTACCTCCTATAGGATTACAACAAATATAAGATTATTAATCGTTAAGCTTCTATTACTTAGAAAATAACTCTACGGCTTGCGTATCCATAATCGGATTAATATATTTCTCTAGCGTAATCGTTAGGGGTTGAGGATAATCTTTCGCTCCCTTTCCAAAAGTATAACGCATTTCATCCACGGCTGTACCATCCTTTGAAGTCATGTAGCCACCGAAGTTTCCTGCCGAAGTTGTTTTGATTGCTCTTTTATGCACATTTCCTTCCGCATCAGTAAAAGTCTCAGCAAGTCTAGTGTAGTATTTTAAATATTCGGCATCAGTAATTGTATGCCGCAACAAGATCTCTCCTTCATCTGCATAATTCTCTTGCGTTGGAACAACAAGCTCAAGGCCACTTCCCGGTGCTTCAATGATTTGCTGCTTATTGAGATCGACAACAATTTTCATTTTATTCTTTTCCACTGCCGAGATACCAAAGGTTTTTAATGAAACGGTGTCTGGCTGACGGTTTAGACTGCTCTGGCTGTTCCTGAACACCAGTGTAAACTTGGAGTTGTCCGAATAGACTTCAGAATTGTCAGAGTTGATGATGTCGGGGTAAAATAATTTTTCGGTAGCTCCCCCATTTGTACTAATCAGAACTGGATTAATCAATTGGAAAATTTGTTTATCATTGTTCGGATCATACTCCAAATCTACATAGGTACTAAGCGGTGTATATTGCACTAGATTCACTTTAATCTTTTGCCCGTCAACTGTCAGCGTTTTATCCGTTTTTAGAATTCTTTCCTGTGCTTTGAGCATATCAGGATTAAGTTCGAAAGCAACATCCAGATTAGTCCGGTACTTATTACTACTGGATTGTAGCGCCTTATCTGAAGTTTCAGTGAGAATGACATTATAGTTTACTTCCTTTGGATATTTAACCGTTGGTGAAAGACTAGTAGTGTATATAAAATCCTTAGACTGGCCTGGTTGAATTCGGTTATCGCTGGCAAGCATACTTAGTGCAGCACCTTTATGTAGATTCGACTCCTGTATGCCTTCATATTGAAGCGCAAAATTCGCATGTATAACTTCTTTGTCTGTATTGTTCTGAACACTGTATAGAATATACACCTTCCTTCCATCTGTTACTGCACCAGTTACATCCACTCGGTACCCCTTGTTTTCCGCGCTCTGACCCACCGGCATCACGAGATTCTCTTCCAGAGCACTAGCAAGCGCTGGTTCTAACCTTGAAAATGAACGATAAGCTGCAAAATCATCTGTATTTTTAGGGCTGGCGGTTTGAACTGAAGGTTCAGCCACTTCCTTGGCCGGTAACCCGATTGAAGAGTATGTAAATAAAAGGGCTGCGGCTGCAACTGCGATCACTCCCAAACCTGCGGTATAAACGCGGCGTTTCTCACGTTTTTTTCCTTCCATAATTCCCTTTCGCATCGCGTTATAAATTTTCATTTCCTGTAAAGTTTCAGTATTCTGATTCATTTCATCAACATTTTTCTGCAAAATACGATCTTCTTTATCTGTCACTCCGTTCACCTCCCATATCACTTCAGCACATTACGAAGCTGTTTAAGTCCCTCGCGTAACCAGGTTTTGATTGTACCTTCAGGTTTTTTTAGCACTTTTGCGATTTCGATTGTAGTCATGTCATTGTAATATTTAAGAAGTACCACATGCCGATATTTGGGCTTTAATCGGTTCAGAGCACGTTCCAGATCAATCCGGTCGTTACTTTTCATTTCCTGAGTTGCAACCTCTGCCAGCTTCTCCGTAGGAATCACTCGTTTTTTTCGTCGTAGTTCATCCATACAGCAATTGATCGTAATTCGAATCAACCAAGGTGTAAATGACTGTTCATCTTTAAGCTTCTTACGTTTCATCCAGGCTCGACATGAAGCCTCTTGTACAACTTCTAACGCGTCCGCTTCTGTCCGTAGATAACTATAAGCGACAGTGTACATTTTCCGATGCTCCACATACAGGCGTTTAAAGAAAACTTCCTCATCCATTCGGGCAAAATCAACCATTCTGACCTCGTCCATCGTCCTATCCACCACTCACCACACCCCCTCTTTTTTTGTCAGTGTCGGTATTAGGATAAAGTCATCGTTCTGATGTTCTTATAAGTAAGACGGAGTTGAACGTAAAAACGATTGATTTTTTTCATAAAAAAGTGCTGGCAAAGATGCCAACACTCCATTTTCATATTTATCGATCACGATTAACCATATAATTCAATAGATGTTTTAAAAAATTGATATTGCGGGGGATCTCTTTTAGCGCCTCCATGGCAAGACAATAGTGCTCCCACATCTCTTTTCTAGCGCCTTCTGAACCCAGAATGGAGACAAACGTTGCATTGTTATTCTCAACATCCTGCCCTGTGGGCTTACCCAGTAATTGTAAATCCCCTTCCAAGTCGAGTAAATCATCTTTAATCTGAAAAGCAATCCCCGCATGATAAGCAAATTTCTTCAAAGCTTCAATTTCTGTCTCCTTAACCTGTGCGAGAATCGCTGGCATAACTAGTGAAGCTTCGAACGCAATGCCCGTCTTATAGAAACAAATCATATTTAATTGCTCTAGCGTCAATGCTTTCCCTTTAGAATTCAAATCCATCGCTTGCCCCATGCAGGTATCTTCCGCCTTTTGAGCTGAATATTGCATTAAAGCAATTACGGATTTAGCATCGAATGTAGAAAGGGATGCCTGTTCCTCAATCGACTTCTGAATTAGAAAGAGTCCTGTCAATTCCGCCGTTGCGCTATTATACACCTCATGTAGAGTTGAACGGCCTCTTCGAGTGGGGGCATTATCCTGTGAGGGCAGATCATCGAAAATTAAGGATGCAGTATGCATATATTCCAAAGACCTCAAAAGCGGCACAATTGCCGCGCTGTCTAATCCGTATTCGTTCACCCCCATAACCCAAGTCAGAATAGGTCGTATTCGCTTGCCATCACCCTCTAAACTATAATTGGCTGCATCAATTAACATTTCTTTCATAGCTGGTGTCCCAACAGGTTTATTAATCGGCAATTGATTGTTGATTTCACCACGAACCTTTTGAATCGTATTGTGAAAATCCACCTTTTCCTGCTTGTTGTTTTTTAAATTCGTAAGCATTTGATCTCTTAGTAGTTTGTCAAAAAAATCCACATCATCAGCTTTCAACACCATTTGCTGCACGAGACGATTAAATTCGGGTTGACCCGAAGCAAAGATCTCCATAATCTCTTTATACTTTTCAGTACCCACACGTTCTTTACAACGCTTCAAACCGTTAATTGCTCGATCTAGAATCACTTCACGGGTTTTGGCATCGGAGTGATATACGGAATGGATTAGATGAGAGATGACGGTCCAGTATAATTCAAAAGGGTTTATCAAATCTGAACGTTGATCACGGTATTTCAGAAAATAGGTATACGGCGTTACCGCTCCCTCTTTCATATCGTCAAACATATCTGCAAAATCATCAGCCAGTTGATTGTAAAGACCATAATAAAAAGTGCGTTGATCAAATCCATCATCTGTAGGTGCACTAATAACGGATCGGACAATTAAACGGGAAGAAGAGGATTTTAAGATAATGGGGATATAAAGCTCTTCATTGGTGTAATTAGCGTTGGAAAGTTCCTTAACACGGTCCAGCTCCTGAGATTGAAAAAACACAAAGGATTGCTCGAAAAATATGTTCTGCATTTCTGGACGTTGATAGCTTTTAATATATTCGAAAGCTTCACTAAGCTCCGAATGTACGTATCGAATGAATTCCATGTTCTCTCTGGACCATTCTCCAAGCTCAGGCACAGATCTAGTAAGGATAGCGTCGCGTATCATGAGGGAAAATTGCTCTTTTTCTTGAACCGTTAAGACACTGGAATCGAGAAGATCATCAATAAAAGGGTAAGTCAGCCCATAAGAATAACCAAGTCTAATGGCTTCACTAAGCTTCTTAGAACGTTCCAAAGGTGGGGTACTCTCCCCCATTTCCTCCATTACATGCAGAATGACCCCGATAATGATCTTAATTAACTTACGCTGCGCTTGTTCGGCATTCATTTCCTGCGGAATATGGGTTGATACGTTCTTTAGCTTGTCGATCACCCAGATGGTGGCGGTCTCGACGCCTTCTTTCTGCGCCCAGCGATATACTCCTGCCAAACTCATAAATTCCGATTGATCTCTTATCGTTGTTGAATCGTCTGGGATCAATTGAGATCTAATGTCAGCAACCATTCGCTGAATCCTGTTTTGTGTATCAGTAGAATCCAAGGCTTTGCCCAGATCCCTCATATATAAATAGGACACGCTGCGATCTAAATAATCATCCAATTTACCGTTAAGATTCAGCCAGCCTATATACCTATGATAATCCTGCGAATCAGGTTTCCTTTTCCCTCTAGAGAAAAATGACAACCATGAGCGGCGATGAATATGATGTTTTTTCCATAATTGAATATCTTCAGTGAGAGTAGATACATAAGTTTTTTCTTTGAACTGCATGTACAGTGAAACAAAATACTGAGCCGCCCTCTGCTCAGCTAGCGAATAGGCTGAATCGGCATGATCGGTTACATTCACATTCATAGGTGGATTACCTCAACTTCTCTTTTGGTTAATTGTCGGTCATGTTCATATCTTATACGGAGAAGTGTCTTTATGGTTACGAATTCTTCGCCATACGTTTCCCAATAAAGTCAAAGATCAGACCCGCTGTCCTTTTTATAGGACCCAATGAAACAGGATAATAATAACCCGACTCAAACCAGCCTTGTTCTTTGTAATAACGATAATCCTTGGAATGATCATCAAGCATTGTTTTTATACTTGTACGTGACATTCGAAACAGCATTAATCTGAGAAAAGAAGGAACTGGAGTCTTGGGCGACATAAGGTCCTTATAGAATCTTTCGGAGGCTTTCTTTATTTCTCTCGTCATTTTTTTCTGCGCAACTTCTGTTCTTGGCTCCAAAGTAGTCAAGACACAGCATTTTGTAACTTGAAATCCGAAATTCTCGCCCATATTACTAAGGTATTTCACAATTTTGCTGCCTCCAAAGATCCCCTGATTGACAATAGCCGTGAAGGTTTTCCCGAAAAATCGAGGTCTATGAAATACAAAAGCAAGCCGGTCCAAGAGGTTCTTCATCGGTGCCGATACATGAAATGCATAATTAGGCGTGGCGAAAATAATTCCGTCAGAATGGATCATTTTCTCCATCAATACATCGCGATCATCCTTTAGTGGACAATATTCCTCACCTTTATTGAAACATATCTTGCAGCCCCGGCAATATTCAAGCCGATAATCTTTTAAAAAGACATACTCAAATTCAATATCACCATATGCTTTTAAATTATTGCCAAATTCACAAACCGCTTCAAAGGTCGCATGCTTTTGTTGATTCCCAATAAATGCAGTAACTTTTTTCATTTGAACCCCTCCATATATGCATATTTTGAATAAGACCCATCAATATGAATGAATATTTTTTTGTTCATTCATATTGTAGCACCTTGATCCCTTTTATGCGATATAATTCCATTTGAGAATGCAAAAAAAAGAAGCCCGACTTGACCAGGCTTCTGTTAACTTCCCTCTATATCTTTTTAGCGTAATTATGTGTAACAAAATCAACTAGCAGATTCACACTGCTCTCCATATCGTAAATCTCTGTGTTAACTTTCAATTCGGCATGTTCAGGGGCTTCATAAATAGCATCAATACCTGTAAACTCACGAATTTCACCTTTTCTAGCTTTCTTATACAGCCCTTTAGGATCACGTTGTTCGCAGGTTTCTAATGAACATTGCACATAAACCTCTGCAAACTCGCCAGACTGAAAACGATATCTAATCGCTTCTCTAGCAGCTGAAGAAGGTGAAATCATCGGGACAAGCACTATAAAGCCTAGTTCCAAAAACATAGATGCTACTTCGGCTGCGCGACGCATGTTTTCTTTACGATCCTCTTCTGAAAAGCCTAAATCAATATTCAAACCTTTCCTTAGCTGGTCGCCGTCGATCACAGCACATCGGATGCCTTGCTTAAACAATTCTTTTTCAGCTTGTTGTGCTAGTGTACTTTTTCCTGAACCTGATAATCCTGTGAACCAAAACACGCCCGCTTTATGACCGTTCAACAGCTCCCAATCTTTTCTATTCATTCTAAGACGCCCCTTTCTATATGATTAATATTATACTAGTTTACCGCAGTCTTGAGAGAAATGGCTGATCCTAATTCCTTCTGTATATACGCTATATCAGTCATCTGCTCAATATGGTAAACTCCACCTGGGGGTGGTGAATCATATAGATGTTTTGCTACTGCCGCTGTTACTTTTGCCGTAATGATAGATTGATTCTTTCCTTGTAATAAAAAATCCGTATGAAGTAATTTACCTTCTGAATTTCTTCCATGTGCTTCAACCTTAATAGCGAACCCATCATCCCCCAAATGCAGCCGCCCCATAACACGAACAATTGAATTCTTCAGCCAGCCTATTTGCAGTAAGCGAACGGCTCCAGTTCTTTTCGTTATTGCCAGTATTTTAGTAACTAGAGCTGAATCAAGACAAAATCGTGTAGAGATAGACGATGATTTCAGTGTTCTGCTAAGTGTCTGTTGATCTGAGAATGGAAAACGGTAAGCATATCGGTTACCCATCTCATCACCAAAATGATACAACCTTCTGTCTGTAAAGCTCTCCACCTCAACCTGGCGATTATCCTGCTTCACTTCGAACTTAGCTGCTAAACTGTCAACTGTCCATTCTAGCGCCGCTTTGCCATGAGAATCACCTAATCCGAGCATAATCGCAATTTCTATCTCCTCAATCTGATCCATCTGCCGCTCTGCTTCAAGGGCCAGGAGATTAGTGATGCCGGGAGCAAGTCCTACACTTAAGACAGCACTTGACCCATTGTCTTCAGCTTCTCTCTTGTATTTCTCAATTTCATTCAAAAACAAACCGTTCGCAGATACATCCACATAATGAATACCGCTTCGAAACACAGCTCTTATAAAATCCGTATCCGTTTGATCTAAGCACATAATGATTAATTTCACTCGTTCTAACTTATCAGTAGGTAAAGGTTTATTAATATCCAACTGCATCGGCTTAATTTTCCCATCAGTTGCTTGACTGAATTGCTTTGCTTTTACAAGACTTCGCCCTGCAGCATATACTTTTCCAGGATATTTTTTCTCTAAGATTTCACAAATGGTACGCCCTACATGGCCATATCCACCGACGACTACAATATCTTCTTTTCTCTGCATTTTATCACCGCATCCTATATAATAGAAATAATTAAGAACCATTCTCAATTATACGGATATGGTTTACATTCACTATCCCATAAATGTGGGATACCTGTTTTTATACTCCATGACTAGAGGGCTGACCTATGAAAACCATAAGACAACTTAATCATATTAAACAACAAATCATAAGGTTAGGTACTGTTTCTGAATCTTCACATAGCTACCGTACTTCATTACTGTCGATTTTACGCGAGGCTGTACCCTTTGATGCTGCCTGCTGTACCCATGTTGATCCACAGACACTACTCTCGACAGGTGCGGTTACAGAAGATAACGTGGAATCCATTCATCATCACTTGTTCCAGATCGAATACGGTGAAGACGATATTAATCCCTATGAGCAAATGGTTCATAGTAAAGTGCATGTAGCTACTTTATATGAAGCAACCGAAGGGCAGCCAGATTTGAGTGCCCGCTATCAAAAAGTACTGTCTCCGGCAGGATTTGAGGATGAATTACGCGCTGTACTTGTTCATGGAGATGCGTGTTGGGGGTATCTGACACTTTACAGAAAGTCGGGTCAGCCTGTATTTTCACAGGAAGATTGTGTACGGATAGCCTTAATGCTTCCTGAGATTGCCGCAAGAATGCGGGCTTTCAGTCTTGAGTTGCCTGAGAGAAATCAGACTTGGCTGGAAGAAGATTACGGTTCCGGAATTGCCGTCCTTTCTGATCAACTAGTGCTCCTCTCCTCCAATCCTACAGCAGACCGCTGGTTAGAGAAACTTCGTTCATTAGAAAAAATTGATCACCATATCCTGCCACGACCAATTCGGGCGGTGAGCACACAAGCAATCAATAGTCCCTCTGAATCTTCGGGGATGGCAAAGTCCTGTATCCGGATGTCAGACGGACCTTATCTAGTGATCCGGGCTAGCCGGCTTCATGCATACGACGGTCAGACGCAAATTGCCATTTCATTCGAGCCTGCACGTCCAGCAGATATGCTTCCTATCATTGCAGAAGCGTATGATCTGACGAAACGGGAACAGCATTTACTTGAAGGAGTAATTCGCGGATTATCTACTAAAGAATTGGCTGCTGAATTACATATTTCTGCTTACACGGTTCAGGATCATTTAAAATCCATTTTTGCTAAAGCAGGTGTCAGTAGCCGTAGAGAGCTTATCTGGCATTTACATTCTCGTTATAGCATTTCAGAGAAATAGGATCGCCGAGCTTCTTATCAAAAAAGCCCAAGCCTTTATTAACAAAGGACTTGGGCTTTAATTTTTATCTTTTATTTCCTTAATGCGATGCCGTAAATTCTTCCAGCTCAGTAGCAGGGTCAAACTTCTCCCTGCTCATCACAAATGCTGCCATTAGAGCTATAACTGATGGAATAATCGCCCAAGCAAAGGTATGAACAAGAGAAGAAGATAATCCTTCGGTGATTTTATCAAGAACCTCAGAGGGAATTTTGGCCCGTGTGTCGGGAGTCAAAATTGTACTTGGATCACTTAGATTAACACCTTCTGGTGCCGCGCCTCCCTTACTGAACATGGAAGCTAGTTTATTCGAAAAAATGTGACTTTGAATAATACCAAATACCGTAATGCCAAGTGTCATTCCCAGCTCCCGTGTGAAGCTAAGTGTCGAACTTGCAGAACCCCGTTGTCTTGCTGTAAATCCATGAATCGCTGCATTGCTTAGAACAGAAAATGATGAACCTATGCCAAGACCCACCAGAAACATAAAAATAGTGACCATAAACCGGGAGGAGTCTGGTGTTAGTGTGGTAAGTAGAGCCATACCTGCTACAAGGAGTACTAACGTAGAAATCATGATCGTGCGATAATTAAATTTAGAGAGCAAGAATCCTCCGCCAGCAGCAGTGATAACAGAACCAATCATCATCGGAAGTAGAATAAGCCCCGAATTTGTGGCAGACCCGCCAAGAACCCCTTGAATATAAATTGGAATGTACACCGAGGCTGTAATAAATGCCGCTCCGCTAAATATCGCCATAACATTACTCGTAGAATAGAGACGATTCTTGAACATGCCAAAGGTAATGATTGGCTCTTCTGCACGACGTTCGATAACAATAAAACCAATTAAAAACACAACAAAAGCCATAAACAATCCCAGAATCATTGTCGAGTCCCAAGCATATTTCTTACCCCCGAGCTCAATCGCAAACATGAGACAAAGGATTGAAGCTACAAGTGTAAAAGCCCCAAGATAATCAATTTTTTCTTTGGAATGCTCAACAGATTCTTTGTAGAAGAAAGCGATCATAAAGAATGCAATAACACCAATGGGTAAATTGATATAAAAGACCCAAGACCAATGAATATAATCCGCTATATAAGCGCCAATAAGAGGACCAAAAATACTGGAAATACCATAGGCAGCACCGAATAACCCACCGATTTTCCCCCGTTTTTCTGGGGCCACTACATCGAACATAATCGTGAATGCAATAGGAACGAGTGCCCCTCCACCAATACCCTGAATTGCCCGATAAATACTAAGCTGAACAATAGAATTTGCCGTACCACATAAAGCTGAACCAATCATAAAAACAATAATACCGAAAATAAAAAATCGCTTACGTCCATACATATCCGATAATTTACCGAAAATCGGCATACCCGCCATCTCAGCTATCATATAAGCGGACGTAACCCACATCAATTTGTCAAAGCCGCCAAGGTCACCTACAATGGTTCCCATTGCGGTTGCAAGTATAGTATTATCCATTGATGCCATAAGTGTAGCCAACAATAGAGCTACTATAATAACCCCAACTTTATTTTTCTTTTCCATGCTCCTTTTTCTCCTCCACTTTTCCCAAATGTTTAGTTCTACTCTAATTGTTAAAGGATTGTGCACAGGCTTCATTCCAAACCACGTGATGTTATACCCTTTGCAAATTAGTGAATAATTCGATAAAATCAAGACAATTAATTAGGTGTTCATCAAGCATCTTGTTTATTAATTATCTTGACTATCAAGATATAAACATTTTAAAAGGAGGGTCCTCTTTTGTCAAGAGATCGACACAATCAAGTTACAATTCAGCAGGAAGACTTAACTTTACGCATGCGGGGCCTAGGCAGCCGAACGGTTTTGTATCAGCAAAAAGTAGCGACTTCTCTAGGGTTATACAATAACGATTTTCTATCTATAGATATCCTTCATGAAAAAGGTCCTATCACCGCCGGCGAGCTATCCAAATTAACTGGACTTACTACAGGCAGCATTACCACATTAATTGATCGACTTGAAAAAAACGGCTTTGTTCGCAGAGAACATGATCCCAATGACCGTCGTAAGGTGATCATTGTTCCTTTATATGAGAATAACGAGGTTGGAAATGCCTACCTTCCTTTGCACACTAAGATGGTTAAACTGGCGTCTTCCTTTACTGAGCAGGAGCTTGAGCTTATAACAACATTTTTAGGCAAAGCAAGTACCATCCTGGAAGAGCAGATTCACTATCTCAGCACTACAACGAGTAACTAAGACTGTATAATCGTCAAAAAGGACGATATCCCATGCAGTCAAATGACTTTGAGATATCGTCCTTTTAATATAAGTATGGCTCAAAGAGAAGCTGAAGCTTGAGCAACTAAAGAGACCAATTGTGCAGAATCAAATGTGTCTCCTTTTCGAAGCTTCAGGGTTTTCCTTTCAGGTGGTCCCTCAAATGCTCCCTCTGGAAGCGTTAGCTCGGTTGTATTAAAGATTACAAAGCTGACTGCGTCTTTTGATGTCGAGATGGCCGCAGCGTATTTTCCATTTTTCAAAAAATGAGGTTTCTTATACTGAATACGTTCCTGCACATCCGGTATAGCCTGATGAACAACCTCACGTAGTGAGGTGGACAACTCCACCTGCCATGATTCTTTTAGCGCTTCAATAAAATCGATTACTTCCTGATTCATTTTTCATCTCTCCCTTTAAGTAATTAAATGGTTTGCCTGAATAAGCGCAGTAAGTTGTTTAACAAAATCAGGAGGTCCTTTGAGATCCGACGCATCTGCTATGACGAACATAAGATGATGAAATCAACACATCCGCAAAAGAATTTCAAAAATTTAATAGTTTAAATTCCCCTTATATTAATTTCTTGTTCATGTAGTCATTATCCTTCTGGCAATTTAGAGATATCCAGCTCGTTACAAGCTAAAAAGGGAAAAGCTCCTAAGAGCTTCTCCCTTAACCTCGTACATAAAATTAATGAATCGTTAGATTAAAACCGCTCTGAATATAATTCAGATTCGGATAAGCAATGTTGGAGGTTGTCAGGTTATTAAAGGTTGCAGCACCATTGCCTGTATAGGTGTAAATAGCTGCACCTTTATGTGGACCTGAGAACCGTGAAGTTGTTATTCCATCAAGTCCTGTACCGTTAATATTGATGTTGTTGAACACGATGTTCTCGAATCCACCACCATATCCAAATTGAATCGCATCACGCTGGGTATTAATGATGTCTATGTTATTAAATGTAACGTTCTTGATAGCATCATTTGATGCTTCAAGATCAATTGCGCCACGTTCACCCCCATAAAGATCTTTACTCGTGCCACTGTTAATAATGGTTGTGTCTGAGAAAACTACACCCGTATTATTCTGGAAATGATAACCTGGAAAAACGGTATTCATACGTATGCCGGAACCACCAACTGTATCAATGATATAGTTATGATCAGCCTTATGACCACTTCCTCCAAAGAAAGCAATCGCTGCCGCACGCCAGTTATTCTCAATGGTGTTATACGAGAAGGTATTATTCACACCAGCAGGTGCACCATTTGTGTTACTGGTCCATACTGCAAGACCATCGTCACCATTATTTCGCACACTGCTATTGCGTACAATTGAATTGCTAGTTCCTTGCGAGAAGTTGATGCCGTCTGCAAGATTGTTCCGAATCCGACTGTTTTCAACTACCAGCCCGGTAGCATAAATCGCAGGTGTATGAGCGTAGTCGCCTACCCACATTCCGCATTCAAAATGCTCTACCCAGACATCATGGATAATAGAGTTGGTTCCAAAGTTATCCATAAAACCTTTGTAAATTGCATTTTGTCCATAACGTGAGCGCAAATTAGAATTCATATATACATTACTGAAATCTAGCTTACCTGAAATACGGAGTGAAATACCACCGCCCGCAGCATTAGGATTGGTGAACTGAATATTGGTATGCCAGAGACCAGCACCAGTAATAGTGAGGTTATTGATCATATTACTAGCAGAACCAATCTCCCACATACTGCTAAGATTAAAGGTACCTGCTGGAATATAAATAGACTTTCCGCTTGCCACGGCTGCATTTACAGTAGCTTTAAAAGCTGCCAGATCATCTTGTCCGTCGTTTGCCACAGCACCGTAATCTGTTACAGATACGGAGTTAGCTGGGCGAGAAATTGCTGTTGGAACAGATTCAATTTCAAGGAAATCCACACCATATTCCAAGCTATCTCCATTGTTCTTCTGGATTCGAATCTTATCCCCAGGTTGGAGGGGTGTATCCATCTTCCAGTGAACTTCATCAAAACGGAATAGTGGACGTCCAGCACTAGGTGTATCGCCAGGCATATCACCTGAGAAATACTGCCAGCTGTAGTATGAGGTTAAGGAAACTGTTTTTACTTTCGCTCCATTCACATACACATCCAGTGAACCATTCAATCCCATCCCATCTGCAGAGTCAGGCATTGTAAATCTCATAGTTACACCTGCGCCGCCTTGACCCTGTCTGACCGTCCACTCTAAGTTCGAACCATTCGAAGGAAGAGCTATATAACGCTGACCAGAAGCCTCAGAGGCGATTAATGCTTGATCAAAGGTTGGCGCCGATTTCAATGTCGCGCCACCCCCAAGTGTAGCATCCTCGGTATCATATCGGCTATACGGCATGCTCGCACCACGCGCAGCATAGACAACGAGATTAGAAACACTTACATTATTCGCTTGCTTGGCAGCTATCTCATTAGCATCCACTTCAACAGTAGTGGTGACTGTGTAGTTACCATTAATCGCTGTCCAAGTCCCTGGAATCGCAACATTAACTATTGCCCCCGCTGCTAAGGCACCGTTATAAGATCCATTATAGGTTTGAATAGTGGACCCCGCAGAGTTTTTAAGAACAACGCTTATACCATGTGAACCACTTGCAGAGGCAATGGTTCCTTGATTCTTAAGATTTACATTAAACGCTACATTGTTATTAGCAACAGGATTACTTGGTGTCCATGTAACAGTTCCCACTAAGTCAGAGCTGGACACTGGAGCGATAATAAGTGACGCTGGGTTCGTGTAGCTGTTATTCGCTTCATTTTGTTCGATAACTAGGTTGTCTTCATCAACTTTGGCACTAACTGAATACGTTGCGGCAGGCTTAACTCCTGCGGTAAGTGTCATCGATGCTGTTGTCGATGCTCCAGTTGCTAGTACACCTATCGGAGCTGAGCCTACAAGCTCATTATTTAAATAGAAATTAACAGTAGTAGCTGGAGAGCTGGCATTGCCGATATTCTTTACGATTGCGTTCAGCGTAATCGCATTAGACTCAACCGGATTCGTTGGTGACCAGGACATGCCAGTAATCACCAAATCCGGATTCGGAGCTGGAGTACCGTATACTTCAAATTCGGCGATCTGTCCAGCTGGAGCACCCGAGTTGGCAGTAATATTAAGCTGTAGACGTTTGACAGTTGCGGTAACAGGAATGGTTACTGTATTTCCTGAAGCTGGATTAAACGAATACGATTGTGCTGACACCAGATTCCCAAATGTCGTTGTGTTCTGATTGTGACCGAGCACTTGAATCGTTTGGGTACGTGCTCCCCATGCAGCGGCTGGATTTAACTTTAGAACGATGGAGGAAACGTTGTAGTTTGACCCCAGGTCAAGTATCAATGAACTAGGATTACTGCCACCTTCCCAGTATGTGTTGGTGTTGTTGTCATTAGCATTTGCTGCCACAAATGATTGCGTATTAGAGGATGCGGTAATCGATTTGCCAACCGCGATATTACTGCCCGCAACAGGTGTGGCCGTTGGCGTTGGTGTGGCTGTTGGCGTTGGTGTGACTGTTGGCGTTGGTGTGGCTGTTGGCGTCGGTGTGGCTGTTGGCGTTGGTGTGACTGTTGGCGTCGGTGTGGCTGTTGGCGTTGGTGTAACTGTTGGCGTTGGTGTGGCTGTTGGCGTCGGTGTTGGTGTACTAGCTCCATAAATTTCGAACTCAGATACTTGCGCTGCCGGCCAACCCGTATTGCCTGTTACATTCAGGCGTACATAACGAGTGCTGGTTGCTGAAAAATCAATCTTAACGGTGTTCCCTCCTGCTGAAGGATTGAACACATAATCAGCTGAACCAACAATGTCAGTGAATGTAGATCCATTTGTGCTGCCTTGAACGGCGAGTGTTTGCGTACGCGTCTCCCAGCCCGTTGGCAGCTTCAATACGATTTGGTCAATACTTGTCTCTGTACCGAGATCTACTTGGATCCATTGCGGAAATGCATTATTGCTGCTTTCCCAATACGTCTCTTGATTGCTGTCTTTCACATTGTTTGGACTATACGTTTGTGATTGACCACTAGCCGTCACAGTTTTGCCCAGCGTCAAATTCGCGCCACCAGAGGCACTAACAAATGTGAACGGACCCGCTGCCAGGTATAAACTTGAAATCAACAGGGTTACTACAAGCGACCAAACGACATACTTGTTGCGCATTATAATCCTCCTCTTAATGTAGATACTCACTAACGTGTCGCCTTATCGGAGTGCTCAAATGATAGCGTTTACAATCAAATTCATCTCAGAGCACATTAAATAACAACCGATCCTCCTTTCAATGTGAGACACTCTCATTATAGAGAAGAAGCGGATCAAGCTATAAGATGTAATTCTACGGAAAAGATATGTGATACCAATATCGCGAAACTACCCTAAATATGGAATCTATTAACATCACGTCCATCAAATAAAGGCCTGATTTCTCAGGCCCTAGTTTTTTATGAAGATTAACTTGTGGTTTTAAGTTCTTTTTCATTAGCTGAATCTGGAGAGTTTAATAAAACCACACCTCCAACTATTAATACTATGCCTGCAAGTGTAAGCATACTAAATGGATCCCCCCATATTACGATACCAACGATGGCGGTTAGAACTGTACCTACACCTGCCCAAATCGCATAAGCTAGGCTTAAAGGTAAAACTTTGAGACTTATGGACAAACTATAAAATGCGATAATAAAACCAATAATAACACCTATAGTAGGCAATATTTGTGTGAACCCTTCTGACATTTTCAGCATAGTTGTACCTATTACTTCGCTTATAATAGCTACCCCAAGTACCCAAAAACCCTTATTCTTGTTCATAACATTTCCTCCAAGCTCTAATGAGATCCACCAGAAAGTTTCATAATGACTACTCCACCAATGATAAGAATCAGGCCGAGTAGTTTTTTCAGATTGAAGTTTTCTTTATAAATGATGACTCCAATTAACGCAGTTAAAGCCGTACCTACCCCCGACCAAATAGCATAAGCCGTCCCTAGTGGAATCGTTGAAAGCGCTAAAGAAAGACAATAAAAGGCTGAACCCATGCCGAGTACGACTCCTATTGAAGGTAAAATCTTTTTAAACCCGTTAGAAACCTTAAGCATGGAGCTACCAAATACCTCGCAGATAATCGCTGTTGCCAGTAACACATATGAATTCAACAATAGCCCCTCCTTACTCCGTCATGTTTATTAATTCTTTAATTACTTTATCTCGTAAATCCTTATCTAAAGCTCCTAATCCGAACATTTCTGAATACCATAAACCGTCCGCTGCCAGCCTGACAATTGTGGAACGTACAGGATCTATTCCATCGTTCTCTATATTGTTTTGCCATACTGAGTATTGATCTTGAAATTTCTTAAGGATATCCGGATTCGTAAAAAGAGCAGCCGAAAGCGCGGTGCTAATCTCTTGCTCTTCCTTAAGATCGTCGTCAATCGCCTGAACAAACGCTCGTCCCCACTTCCCCGTTTCTCTAGATGTATTCGCTACTCTTTCTTGAACATTACTGAAAAAATCACTTGTTAATTCTTCCACCATACTTTTTATTAAAGCTTCCTTATTCGGGAAATGGTGCAGCAGTCCACCTTTACTGACCCCGGCTTCTTTGGCAACGGCTTCAAGGGTAAGCTTCTCCACCCCATTGTTTTTAACTACAATAGAAGCTGCTAATAAAATACTACTTCGTTTTGAATTACTGTTCACGATAATCACCTCTGTTATTTACTATACCGTCTGGACGGTTTTATTGTCAAATAAAAAATCATTACCTTAGATCAAAAAAAGCCTGGTAATCCAGGCCTCCAACATTTTTAAAGCAATTCACATTAAATTTTTAATATACCAAGCATCACAAGCGAAATGCTCCGACCCCGCAAGCGGTTCATCCAAAAGCTCAAATCCATTTTTCATATAGAAACGGTTAGCTGCGTGCATGTTTTGAAGTGTCTCCAAATAACATTGGTTGTAATGAAGCTTAGCAAAGTCCAACGCTGTATTTAAAAGTTCTTTGGCTATCCCGTTACCTCTAATCGACTGAGATAAATACATTTTTTGCAACTCACATATCTTGTCATCATTCCCGAAAGGAGCAATGCCACAACCCCCTAATACTTCCCCTCCCTCTTCGACAACCCAATAAGCCCGATTCTCACTATGATTATAATCATCTGATAAATGATGCAGGCTGTCATCCTCCCAGGCTAGACCCGAGCGATTCCCGCCAAACTCAATTAGGCATTCCCTAATGACCTTTTCAATGGAGCTATTATCTTTCATTTGTAATAGTCGGATATTCATGAGTAACGTTCTCCTATCTTTCGATTAGCTTTCTTCAGTTATTATATTGTATCAAGCTTCAGAATGGATAATTATAATGGGATTCAAACATAATATAGAGAAATTTATTTAGGAGGGGCTTCAATGAAAATGGCAGCTAAGCAACTCTCGATTGCAGCATTAGGTGGGGTTCATGAAATTGGTAAAAATATGTATATCCTACAATACGCAGATGATATTGTTGTCATTGATTGCGGCTCTAAATTCCCAGATGAAAGTCTCTTAGGGATTGACCTAATTATTCCTGATGTTTCGTATTTATTAAATAATATTGATAAGGTACAAGCGTTGGTGGTGACTCACGGACATGAGGATCATATCGGCGGGATTCCTTACCTGCTTAAACAGTTGAATATCCCAATATATGCTTCCCGTTTAACCTTAGGATTAATCGAAAATAAACTTAGGGAACATGGAATTTTACGACAAACGAAACTCCATTGTATTAATTCAGAATCCACGTTGACCCTGGGAGCCATTACTACAACATTTTTTAATACAAATCATAGTATTCCAGATTGCCTTGGCGTAGTATTCGATACACCTGAAGGTATCGTAGTTCATACGGGAGACTTCAAATTTGACATGACGCCTGTCAACAAGCAGTATCCAGATATACATAAAATGGCCGATATTGGGAAAAACGGTGTAAAGATCTTGCTGTCAGAAAGCACTAATGCTGAGCGTCCTGGCTTCACCCCTTCTGAAAAGCTTGTTGGCGCTCACATAGAAGAAGCCTTTTTAAAAGCAGACCGTAGAATTTTTATTTCTACCTTCGCCTCAAATGTACATCGTCTACAGCAGATCATTGATGCTTCTCATTTAACTGAACGTAAATTGACCTTACTCGGCAGAAGTATGGTAAATGTAGTCAGAGTGGCCCAAGAACTCGGTTATTTGAACATTCCGGACGATATGCTGATCGAACCTGCAGAAGCTGCTAAGCTCCCTCCGGCACAGGTAACTGTTTTATGTACAGGCAGTCAAGGAGAGCCCATGGCCGCACTATCCCGCTTAGCGAACTCAAGCCATCGATTGATGGAGATCCAGGCTGGGGACACGGTGCTGCTCGCAGCCAATCCCATCCCGGGAAATGAACGGAATGTTTCAAGGATTGTCGATAATTTATATATGCTGGGTGCTAAAGTCATCTATGGTTCACGCAGTGAGCTTCACGTCTCCGGGCATGGCAGCCAAGAGGAGCTTAAGCTAATGCTGACTCTAATGAAACCTGAATACTTTATTCCGATTCATGGTGAATACCGTATGCTGCATCATCATAGCTTGTTAGCGGAGGCGGTAGGCGTCAAACCGGAAAATATCTTTATTCTAAAAAATGGAGACATCGTTGAGTCATCGTCTGGTGTTGTCCGCCAATCCGGTCGAGTGACTGCTGGGCAAATTCTAGTAGATGGCCTTGGGATCGGAGATATTGGAAATGTTGTGCTTCGCGATCGTCGCCAGCTGTCAGCAGACGGTATTCTGATTACAGTGATTACACTGAGCCAAACCGATGGACGTCTATTAAACGAGCCAGACACTATCTCCAGGGGATTCGTTTATGTCCGTAACTCCGATAATTTAATGGACGAGATCAACCAGCATGTAACATCAACCCTTAAAAAAATGAACGAAACGGATCTCGGCCAATGGAATATCATCAAGCAGACCATCAAAGAATCATTAAGTAAGTTCCTATACGAAAAAACGAAACGGCGGCCAATGATTCTTCCAATCATCATTGAGGTTTAATGTAGGAATGCAATCGAATAGATATTGGCGAATTCTTACTCCATTATGAGTAAGAATTCGCCTTTTTTGTGTTTTATAGTTTTATACTCTCCTTTTATATCTTCTGCTGATAGTATTAGGTTCAGATGCAAATCTCTACATACTGAAGTACAACTAAGCAAGAATTATCAAAATCCCTTTAAATAGGTGAGGTATATTAATACCAGGGAGGTGATTAGGCTGTATTACAAGATGATTCACAATAGTATTGAATTTATTGAGAACCATTTGGAAGAAGAATTGAATCTGGACAGAATTGCGAAAGTGGCTGGATTCTCCAAATATCATTTCCACCGGCTCTTTCAGAAATATGTCGGCAAAAGTGTAGCTGAATACATTCGTTCCCGTAGGTTGAGTTCTGCTGCCCAACTGCTGCTCTATTCCGAAGAACGCATTCTAGATATTGCACTGCTTTATGGTTTTGATAGTCAAGAGGCTTTTACAAGAGCTTTTAAAGGACTTTATGCTCTCCCCCCAGCCCAATACAGGTCGCAGATAAAACTATTGATTCAGGAAAGAGAGGAATTTACCATGTCCGAAATTAAAGGTTGGTTCATCACCGGAACATCCCCCAGCAAATATAAGGCATCATTAGATATGCAGATTTACCATAAGGGAAGGAACTCTGTATCACTGGAATGCGCAGAAACTGAACCACCTGAAGAGAACGAATTTGGTACTCTAATGCAGCAGTTTGATGCAAAAAATTATCTTGGGAAGCGGATGCGGTTTGCCGGCTTTATCCGGACCGAAGAAGTCAGCGACTGGTGCGGCTTATGGATGCGTATTGATGACAAGCTCCAGAATATGCTGGGTTTTGACAACATGCAGTACAGAAGCATTAAAGGAACTGCTTCCTGGAATTTTTACGCTTGTGTGCTGGATATCCCGGCAGAGGCGGATTGTATCAACATTGGTATTCTCCTATCGGGATCAGGAAAGATTTGGCTAGATGACTGCACATTTGAAGAAGTAGGCCTGGACGTTCCCGTCACTGATTCCCGTGCACGGACAGAAGAATTTCCGACGGAACCACAGAATCTGAAGTTTGAAGCCTAAAGTCTTCTTATCGGACGGAAAGTTTTGAGGAGTGATCTATTCTTTGTGTTAATTATGAAAATCATTAAGGCGGCCATCAATTTTTGACGGATTTGTTATCTGGGAATCTGCATTGAAAGTGGAATCACTCCACATGATGATCTTGATTTCTACTCAGACGCCAATTTAAATCGCCACAATTACTACAGATAGTGCCTCGGAATAAAAAACAGGATACCCTTCGGAGTATCGAAGTAAGGTATCCTGTTTAAGATTCGTTAATTGAACTCGTATACTTAGAATACTTTCGTTGTCCAATCTTCGCAATTCCAGATATCGGTTACGATGTCCTGATAAAAATCGGGTTCGTGAGAAATCATAAGAATGCTTCCTTTGTATGCTTTTAGAGCGCGTTTCAGTTCATCTTTGGCATCGATATCCAAGTGGTTCGTCGGCTCATCTAATACGAGAATATTAGTTTCGCTATTAATCAGCTTACATAGACGAACTTTAGCTTTTTCCCCACCACTTAGTACAGCAATCTTACTCTCAATATGCTTCGTGGTTAATCCGCATTTAGCAAGGGCAGCACGTACTTCGAATTGTGACAGAGACGGGAATGTATCCCAGATTTCCTCAATACAAGTCTTGTAATTGCCTTCCTTCATCTCTTGCTCAAAATAGCCAATCTCCTGATGGTATCCACGTTCTACCGAACCGGACAAAGCAGAGATTTCACCTAAAATGCTGCGCAGCAAAGTTGTTTTACCAATTCCGTTTGCCCCAACCAACGCGATCTTCTGTCCACGCTCCATCAACAAATTAAGCGGTCTGGACAATGGAGAGTCGTAGCCGATAACCAATTCTTTTGCTTCGAAAATCATCTTGCCGGCAGTTTTACCTTCTTTAAAGTTAAACTGTGGTTTCGGTTTCTCCTTGGCAATCTCGATGATCTCCATCTTGTCGAGCTTCTTCTGTCTGGACATCGCCATGTTACGGGTAGCCACGCTGGCTTTGTTACGAGCTACGAAATCCTTCAGCTCTGCTATTTCTTGCTTTTGGCGATTGTAAGCAGACTCAAGCTGCTGTTTTCTCATTTCGTAGACTTGTTGGAACTGCTCATAATCACCCACATATCGGGTCAGCTTTTGATTTTCCATATGGTAGATCAGGTTGATAACACTGTTCAAGAATGGCATATCATGTGAGATCAGAATAAAAGCATTATCGTACTCTTGAAGGTAACGTCTCAGCCATTCAATATGCTGCTCATCCAGATAGTTCGTAGGCTCATCGAGGAGCAAAATATCTGGTTTTTCAAGCAATAGCTTAGCAAGCAAGATTTTGGTACGTTGACCACCACTAAGATCGGCTACATCGCGATCCAATCCAATGTCAGTGATCCCTAGTCCACGCGCGGTTTCTTGTACTTTCGCATCGATCATGTAAAAGTCTTGATTTGTAAGTGTATCTTGGATGGTACCTACTTCTTCAAGCAGCTTTTCCAGCTCTTCAGGTGAAACGTCACCCATTCTGCCATACATATCGTTCATCTCTTGCTCAAGATCGAACAGGTACTGGAAAGCACTTCTGAGTACATCTTGAATCGTCATTCCTTTGGTTAACACTGCATGCTGATCGAGGTAGCCAACACGCACCCGCTTGGACCATTCGACTTTACCTTCATCAGGTTGCAGTTTGCCTGTAACAATATTCATAAAAGTGGATTTCCCTTCGCCGTTAGCGCCGAATAATCCGATATGCTCGCCTTTTAGGAGACGGAATGAAACATCCTTAAAGATCGCACGATCTCCAAAGCCATGACTTAATCCTTCAACATTTAATATGCTCATTTATGGACACCTTTTTCTTATTTTTCTCGCTATATTATAAGCAGGATTAACTAAAAACTCAATGGAGAAGCAAAAAATTATCATTTTATGGGCTAATTTGCGAGCAATTTTAGTTTTGTGGACCGTCACTTGCCGAGAATGGGTTTGCGCTGGCGATTGCTCGTCATCTTTTATATGATAGTATGCATAGATACACATTGGAGTTGACTTGAGAACTAAGGAGAATTAAAAATGAATAAACTTGTATTTTTTCTTGGTCCAGCTGGAGCAGGCAAAACAACGTTAGCTAAAGCGATTGCTTCGCGGCGCAAAATACCTTTTTTCGATATGGATATCCTACTACGGCCTGCTGCTGACGCGATAATGACTTTACACGGACTGGATCCGGCAGATAGAGACTCAGCAGAGTACAAAAGGTTATGCCGCGATTTAGGTTATCGAATCACTATGGATGCTGCGCTAGATAATATAAGCTTGGACGTCGATGCTTTTGTGGTTGGTCCCTTTACCAAAGAGGCGGCCAGTTCTGACTGGATCAGCCATGAATTAGCTCGGATCGGGCGTTCCCTTCATGATGTTGAGGTCAAGGTTGTCTTGGTAGGGTTAGCCAACGAGGAATTGTACCGGGAACGAATTCAAAACAGACAATCACCACTAGATGAATGGAAGTTCCAGCATTGGAATGAATTCCGCACTTCTCTTGGCAACCGTACGGTAGAATGGCCGCTCCCGGCTGAAAATATTGCGTTGATCGACAATTCTAACCCGGATATTACTGCTACTGCTGCGGCAGTAGAACGATTTATTTACGGCTAAACTTTCGGACCCAGATGACGTTATTTCCACTTTTATCACCTTTTGCGCAATGTTTCGGACCCCAGTGCAGCTATTCGTTAGAAAAGTGGCTTGAGGCGTGTTTTTCGTGCCAATAGCGACGATGCGGTCCGTTAGAATTGCAAAAGTGCGATAATGCTGCGTTTAGGGTCAGCAGAGTCCGTTAGCTGCTGCGTCACCCGTAAAATAACGAGAGCAAACGATGTTTGAGGTTTGGACAAAGAGCCTTGGCTAAACTTTCGGACTCAGATGACGTTATTTCCACTTTTATCACCTTTTGTGCAGAGTTTCGGACCCCAGTGCAGCTATTTGTTAGAAAAGTTTGCTTGGGGAGTGTTTTTCGTGCCAATAGCGACGATGCGGTCCGTTAGGATTGCAAAAGTGCGATAATGCTGCGTTTAGGGTCAGCTGAGTCCGATAGCAGCAGCGTTCGCGTCAAATAATGAGAGCAAACGATGTTTGAGGTTTGGACAAAGAGCCTTGGTTAGACTATCGGACCCAGATGACGTTATTTCCACTTTTATCACCTTTTGTGCAGAGTTTCGGACCCCAGTGCAGCTATTCGTTAGAAAAGTGCGCTTGGGGCGTGTTTTTCGTGCTAATAGCGACTATGCGGTCCGTTAGAATTGCAAAAATACGATAATGCTGCGTTTAGGGTCAGCTGAGTCCGATACCAGCAGCGTTCGCGTCAAATAACGAGAGCAAACGATGTTTGAGGCTTTGACAAAGAGTTTTGGTTAGACTATCGGACCTAGATGACATTATTTCCACATTTAGCACCTTTTGCGCAGAGTTTCGGACCGCAGATGACGTTATTCCCACAATTCTTTTATTGAATATACTTCTGACTGACCAAATCATCAGCAAGCACCGCGGTTGGTATCACAAATTCAACGGAGCCCATATAACCAGGTGCGACATCGTATTTGTTAAACACAATCACAAGCTTACCTTCGGTGTTGATATAAAAGCTCTGATCCTTCGTAATGGAGGTAAACTGATCCGTTGGCACATCATCGCCATACTCAGGGATCCAGTAAACACTCTCAGAGTCTGCTTTCATTTGGGCAATCATCTGTTCTTTAATATTTTCACTGATGCGTTCAATGTATTGATCATCTTTAAATAGCATTGGCAATGTAATAAGGATCTGGTTCACTTTGTCTATCGTATCAAAAGTAACTTCCATTGAAGATGAACCAGCGGTTTCCTCAACATATCTGCCAATGGAGAAAATGCGCTCATTATCCGTTTTCACTTCATAACCTACATCCAGCCCCAAATGGCCCCCACCTTGTTCTTTCAACGCTTCGATCTCCGCTTGGAACTTTTCGTATAGTGCTTTATTCTCACTTAAATATTTGCTGTTCAATCCAAGCTCCAGTTCTTTATTTTCCATATCCGTAACGGCTGGAACCTTGATATTTGCATCGTAGTTCTCTTCTTCTACAACGTATTCTTTAATAGTCAGCACTTTTATTATCCGATCAACGCCTGGAATGGAAGATAATGCACTTGCTACGGTTGTACTGGTGTTTATGGCTACTAGAAAAATAACTGCGGCCGCACCAACACTAGCCACCCACTTAGTTGTCGTGTGTTTTTTTCTATTGGCTTTAAGTGACTGCTTTATAGAGCGGTTTACAATCAAATCAAGTTCTTCCGGAATGGGAATATCGGTATACTCTTTATGTAATTCTTGTATTCTTTCGTCCATCTTACTTTATCTCCTTTAAGGCTTCATCATTCAGCTTCACCCGCAATAACTGAAGGGCCTGATACAGCCTTGTCTTTATTGTATTGGTGTTCTCGTTAAGAACTTCAGCCACTTCATTAATCTTCATATCCTCAAAATATCTAAGCACAATCACACTTCGGTATTTCGCCGGCAGCTCTTCCAGTGTTCTTTTCAAATCCATATCTGTATAGCTATCCTCAACAGCCGGACTATAGGTTTCTATTATCTCTGGCTCCATCGTCTGAACCTTCTTGTTTCTGCGCAAAAAGTCTAAGGAAGTATTCACGACAATCCTGTAAAACCAGCTTTTCACGGCGTCGTGATCCTTTAGCAAATCCATTCGTGTCATCGCTTTATAAATAGAATCCTGCACAATGTCGAGGGCATCCTCTTTGTTTTTCACATAACTGTAAGCAAGCCGGTATACATTTTCTTTGTTTTCTTTGATACATCGCGTCAATATTTTCTCGGTTTTCCTATTCAACATGGTCGATTATCCTTCTCTGTTTGTGATCTGGTGTTGTAACAGGAGTAAGACGTTTGGTGAGTATAAAAAAGTTTGGAGATTCCAAATAAATTATTTATTTTCTTTTTCCAAAGCTTTAATTAGAATTGATGCATAATACTTGGCACCCTCACGTTTCAAATGAATACCATCTTTGTAGAAGTAGTCGTCTTTTCCTTCACTAGCTGAGTACCAGTCTACTATGGTCGTATTCCTGAATTCACTGGAAACTTTTGAAAGGGTGGAATTCACAGGCTGCTCCCACTTTCTCGGCACACGTGTATTGACCAAAATAATCTGCTCCGCATCGCTTAACGAGTTTAGTAGTTTACGTAATTGCTTGGAGTTAAAAGCTCCATTCGTTCCCAGCTCTATGATCATCCGCTCCCCTAACCGTCCTTGTGCTCTAAGCTGATCAATTACCTCCTGTGCCTGCATCATCTGTCTGCCGACCTTTCCATCGATGACAATACCAGGGAGACTTTCTACCAAAAATGGTGCTGCATCCAAAATGACAGAATCGCCAATGGCCGTAATATTCTTTCCAGTTTGATTTTTCCCGGTTACCGCTATGTTTCCTTCTGGTTCAACTTGTTGCTCTTCAGTGTCAGGTTTTTGCTTTTCAACATCAGTCGTATCTTTTTCTACGGGTGGTGCCAATGAGTTGTGATCTATTGGATCTTGCGCTATTCCCTCTTGCTGTACATTCTGCTTATCTGCAACTTCGATTGGAAGTGTGTCAGATTCAGCGTTGGATAAATATCCATTGCAGGCAATCGGAATAAGAATCAAAAAGATCATGGTCATAAGAAAGACTGGGCGGTAGCTGCGGCGTTGTTTTGCACTCCAATTGTTCCAAATGTTTCTTAATGATCCCCGCCGGAGCGGCTCCTCGACATATTTGTATGATAAGGCTGCCAGTAGAAAACTTCCTGCTAACTGAAGGATAATTCGAAGCACGCCGCTCTCATCTGGATTCCCATTAGGGCTGGTAAGAATTATTACGGGATAATGCCAAAGGTATAAGCTATATGAACGTACACCTATCCATCGCAAGGGTTTACAGCCCATTTTCCGTCCAAGAGAGCTGGCAGGATGAGCAAGCACGGCAATCACTACTGCAGTAATGATAGAGATGATCAAAAATCCACCCCGATATAGTGATTCATCAAACTCGTTAACCCGGTAAACTAGCACCATTAATACCAGCAGTCCCAGAGCACCAATGATATCAAACATATAACGAGATCTTTCTGTGACTGTATTTTTAAGTTTCTGACTAGGCCATGCAACAGCAAGCGCCGCTCCAATTAGAAGTGCAAATATGCGAGTATCTGTTCCATAATAGACCCTGCTTGGATCTGTGCCCGGTACATAGAACATAGCCATGGCTAAAGCTGAGACAACAGCACAAGCCAGAATCCAGGCAATAAGTTTACCTCGACGAGGTATGATCTTTAGTCCTAATACGAGCAGCAGCGGCCATAGAATATAAAACTGTTCTTCAATAGAAAGTGACCATAAATGTCCGATCGGAGAAGGAGGTCCAAAACTTTCGAAGTACGAAACATCATGAAATATTAACCACCAGTTATTAACGTAAAATAGTGATGACATGAAATCTCCTGTCAGCCCATTTAATCTCGTGGGATCTATGATTAAGAGCCATATGGTGACAACGATCAGCATGACTATCGTCGCCGGCAGCAACCTCCGTGCTCTACGTATCCAAAAGTCCAGAAGGTCCAATCTTCGATGACGCTCCCATTGGTTAATGATTTGGTCTGTGATGAGATAACCCGAGATCACAAAAAAGATTCCCACTCCCAGCAGTCCACCCCCAGCCCATTTCAAATTCAAATGATAGGCTATGACAGCGAGTACGGAAAAAGCTCTTAGTCCATCAATACCAGGCATATAACGCTTGTTGTCATTCATTCTGTTTCAGTCCTTACCCTTAATTTGTTGTTCATAGGCAGGACGCAGGAGCAGCTCAAAAAGTTCTTTAAACTGGCTAATCTGTTATCAAAAGTAAAAAAAACACCCGCGCAAGAATTACCCTGCGGGATGTTTTTAATAAATCAAACTACTTTCACAAACTTCTAAATGGTTATTTCTGAACTTCAACCTGAAGAATTTCTGATACGAATTGAACAGGTACATAGGTTTTGTTATCTTGCAGAACAGGTGCGGCACCTAAAGCTTTAGGAGTCATTTTTGCGAAGAAGTATGAATCTTTGTTAAGCGTAACACTTGTCCACTGTGCTCCTTTCATCAACTCAGCGGTTTTGGTAGACTGATTCCATTTCAATTCATAGTTTAGTTGACTGGCCACATCACGAAGCGATACCATGAGCACGCCTTTCTTATTCGTGAAAGTAGCTACTTTTTTCAAATCAAGCTTAGTTGTATCCGTTGAACTATGATTTAAGCTGAACCGAAACTCTGGTGAACCTACATAACCTGGCGCAATGCTGTATTTAGGGAATACGATTACTAAGTTACCTTTATCGATATAGAACGACTGCTCAGTTGAAGTTCCTGTGTACTCTTCTAAGAAATATTTATCTGAATCCTTTTTAATCGCTGCCAGAATGTCTGCATCGAGCTTCTCTTTGTAGTTAGCGCCCAGTAGATCCGTTAGCGCAACAGGTTCTGCCTCAGCTATATTTTTCACATTATAAGTATCGATCCGCGGCATGCTTGTTCCACCTTCAGAACCTTCAGTAGTAACAGTCAAGGAGATAACGCCTGCTGGAGAACCTGTTCCATCTGATTTCAGATCATAAGTAATATAAAGAGTATAAGGATGAAATTCCATTTGATCAGCCTGTGCTTTTTTGCCCATTTCTGCGGCGTCTTTCTCCCACTGTGCCAGATCCTTTTCAGCATGAGAGAGGATAATATCGTTCAGTTCATCTTGATAATGAGTATCCAGCATTCCTGTTAGCTGTGGTACTTTTAAATCTGCAATCAGGTATTTACTTGTTGTGTTAAGTACTTTTTCTTGCACTTTTATGCCAGCAAGGACTGGTGCTTTCGACGGTAAAGCCGCAGAAACATTAGCTGTTACTTGTGTGGAAACCATAGCATGAACCGGTAAAGAAACTGCACTCACTCCCATAATGGCTACACATCCAACTGCACTCATTTTAAATAGATTTTTTGTTCTTTTGTTCATATCTCGTCATCCTCCATCTCTATTTATAAGTGCCTTCCGATGACACTCATTAGCTAGGACGCAGGAGGACCTCTAAAAAGTTTGCTGGTTTTCTAATTTAAATATAATTTCCTCAACTTCTGTACCCCGTAACTCTACGTAAAAAGGCTGCACCTCATCATTTAGACAATACTCCAGCCGCAGTCTGAGGTTTTTCCATGTGACCATTTCCAATGCTTGTTCTATCGAGAAAAACCCAACTTCTAAGCTCTCGGAACTAGTAGCAGGTTCGCCGCCGATGGCTTTCCCTAGAAATAGGTTAGTACAAATAGATCGATCAACATTTTGAAAAACTCCGCAGAACTTATTAATCTCTATATCAATGCCCGATTCTTCTTTGGCTTCCCTGATTGCTGCTTCTATAAGGGACTCCTCCTCTTCAACCTGTCCGCCTGGCATCTCCCATCCTCTACGTGGACCTTTTATTAATAAGATTTCTTCTTGATCATTGAATACAACAGTAGCTGCTGAAAGAATATGTTTGGGGGGATTCATATCCATTGTTACCTCGCTCTAAATTTATTCTAAGCCCTAATTAATTCTGAATACAGGTCCTTTGGGTGAGAAAGGCAAGTCATTTCCCTTGGGCAAGATATAAGCATGGTCTCTTTTAATGGTCAGCTTGTCACAATAACCATCTGTAATAATTAGAAGTGGTCCTTTTTTCGGAAAATCCTCAGCTTGTTGAATCAAATCAATAGCTGGTTGTAAGATCGTTCCCCCTCTTCCCTTCACTTGTACCCGATCCGCGATAGCCTCCGGGGGCATGTAACCTGCATCATAAGGACAAGCATCACAAAAGAAAATCCGTGCAAAAGGAACATCACGAGCCTGCGCATAACTTGAAATGGCCCCTAATGCTTTGGCCAGAAGCTTTTTATCCATTGAGCCTGAGGTATCTAAAATAACTCCAAAAGTGCGGCCATCATCTGCAGCACCGCTATGAACCCACTGTGGTCGAGGGATATCAGGCGTAGAAGATTGACGTCTGCTAATTCGTGAATAAGATCTGGTCTTCTCAAGCGGTGAGAAATAATGATCAAACCAACGAGCAAGCTCTACATCCCATTTAATAGGTGGCTGGCCCAGCGCTCTAATCTCTTCAACTAGGCCTGATGGCAAAAGACCGCGACTATGCTCTTCATGATACATAAGTCCTTGTTGCATAGCATTTTTACAGAAATCATCTAGTGTCTGTCCTTCTCTCGCATCCCAAAAACTTGATGAACCGTTATCTAAAATGTCACCAAGTCCATTCCCTCTCAAGGTTGCCAGTTTCTTATAAGTGCGGATATCTCCGACCATACGATCATAAATCGTTTCAGCAGATAAACCTTTAAGCTCAGGATCTAATAAGAGTCCAATTCGCGGATACTCCCCTACACTCATTTCTACTAGCCATAGATTTATTACGTAGTCACAAGCCACATTCCAAAGATAATGATCCCGGCCAAGACATCGCTCGTGATGCTGAAGCCCCGCGTGCAGAAGCTCATGCGCCATCACGAAAATACACTCCTCATCGTTTAGTCCGGCTGCAGGGTTCATAAATATTTTGCGCTCAATAACGTCAATGGCAGCTATGGAAATATCAAATCGCCGACATATCGCTGGATCTTCTATAATCTCAAAGCCGGCGGCAAGCGCACCTAATAAAGGATATCTGTCCATAAACCATCGTTTTGCACGTTGTGGAGCGGTTAATGAAAGTGTAGGGTCACTAATAGTATTAGCATGGCCTCCAGCAACACTTACTGCATTCGTCACAGCATTAGATAACCCATAAGCAAAATAGGCTTCCCAATCCGGTGCTTTTCCCCAGTATCTTTTGGTGGTTTCTCTAACATTCATATCCAGTTTTGAAACACCCGCAGTCCCAAAATATCTGGAGGTGTCCGGAATTCCTTTTATCATAAACTGCTCGTAAAGCTGTTGTTCATCTTTAATTGTAAGATCAATTCGCGACTCCATATCTGCGGGTACTTTCCCAAGCTTCAAGTCATTTAAAAACTTTGCTATGTACACATCACATGCAACGTTCCACGCCACTTGATTCTCTTTAATCTTTAAATGTCCAAGACCTAAATGAAGATAACAATGTGCCAAAACGTACATCCATTCAGCAACCTCGCCACGCCGTTTAGGATGAGTGTAAATGTAACCGTTATTAGTGACAATTGCCCAGCCGTCTTCAGGATAGGGACTATTTTCATTATGAATAATCGAAGCTCGAACAGATAACGGCGCAAAAATAGGATGATCCGCGATTAACGAACATGCTTCATTAAAATTTTTCAAAGCGGGATTATCTGGAGTTGTTTTTTTAGCCATATTTACCCCCGCTCTTTTATTGCAAGACGTGGTAAATCACGTACAATTTCAACCATTAACCAATCTGGAATATTATCACTTTGCTCCTGCTTAGCAACTACTAGCTGTGCAATTTCAAAGCTAATGACGGACAGGTCTTTAATCAGCTTTTTAACAGTGTGTGCAAATTGGCGATGTCCATCTCGTACGTTATCTTTAATCGGAGGGAGTTCTTTGATAATCTGGGCACGCAAGGATTGCGCCAGGAAATACAGGAGATCCCGATCTTCTGGAGCCGTTGGAAATGAGGATTTACCATCTATAATTTGATTAAGTTCATATTTTCCAGTTAGATTTTTATAAAAAGCCCTGAATTGTGTGGCGTGAGCAGGTGTCAGTGAACCATTCGCTAAAATCCCCACGGTATCCGTATTTATATCATCGCCAAACTCATGTAGTGCATCACTAAGCATATGCCAAGAGCGTGGCGTGGAGAAAGGCTCTTCAGTCTTTGGAGGTGCACTCCACAAATGATCGGGACGCAATTCCAGATATTCAATAACCATAGGATGAATGTTATGCTCATATGCCCAAGAGATCCAATTTTGAAACGATACATTTAACTGTATATGGAACATCCGATTGATAAGCGCGGAGGACATAGGTTTAACAATTGCACTATCTTGTGCACGGTTACCAGCTCCTATTACTATAGAGCCCTCAGGTAGGTGATAATCGCCTATGCGGCGTTCGTGGATGAGACTATAAAAAGCTTTTTGCACTTCTTGAGAACAGGCATTAAGCTCGTCCAGGAACAAACAATAAGGTTCATCCCGAGCAATCATTTTTGGAGGACAGAATTGGCTCTTACCGTTAACGATTTGCGGGACTCCAATGATGTCTTCAGGTGCTAATTGAGAACCTAATAGAGACACACAAGGAAGACCCACCTGATCAGCAAAAGCTTCTACTAGCGAAGATTTCCCAATACCAGGCGCCCCCCAGATAAAAACAGGGCGAATCACAGAAACGTTTAGAAGTACTTGCATAAGTTGAATAGGTGTTACTGGCGTTGCTAGATTCAAATAAATGCTCCTTTTTTAATGTATTGATAATAACGATAACTATACACAGTATAACAAATAATTCATTAGCTCAGGAACGAACTTCAACAACAATATTATCAACCCACTCTATTTCATTCGAAAAAACAAACCTTTTCTTGACGAGATATAAAAAAGGATGATATATTGTTTCACGCTTTAATAATTAAGTAGTTAATCATTTAGTTGTTATCTAAAATTTAATGGAATTACTTATTCCGCCCTATTTCATAACTTTAGGAGGCGTGATTTGGCTAATAATGAAGATTTTCTTCAGATATCTACTATGTTCAAATCCTTTTTAAAAGGAATCTCTCAAGATTGGAACAAACAAGACTACCCCCTAAATATTACACAGTTCAAAACCCTCAGGACTTTATCTAAGAACGGTCCACAAAACGTATCACAGATTGCTGCAGCTCTTGGTATTACCTCAGCAGCAATTACAGGCGTAACAGACCAATTAATCGCTGAAGATTACGTAAATAAGGAACGCGCCAAGGATGATCGAAGAGTGGTACACATCACCATTACGCAGAAAGGAGAAGCAACGATTAAAGAGGTGCAGGAACGCCATCAAGAACTTATGGAATCTTACTTTAAGATACTGCCCGATGAAGATATTGAGCATTTAAGAAGAATTTTCGCAGTTATAATTTCTGATTTAGACAAGAGATAAAATTTAAAAAGTGGCGGGGAAACAATCGAATGGAACATTTATCCAGCAAACGAAAACTTAGTATTATGATAGCTATTATGGCTGCAATGCTGTTCGCAGCGATTAATCAGACAATTACAAGTACTGCTATGCCGCGTATAATCGCAATTCTTGATGGCATGGATTACTATACTTGGACTATTAACATTTATTTATTAACATCAACAATAGCAACCGTTCTTGTCGGTAAGTTATCTGATATGTTCGGACGTAAACCCTTTCTATTAGCAGGTATTCTATTATTTATGGTTGGGGCTTTTCTGACAGGAACATCTTCCGATGTTTATCAATTTATCATTTATCGTGGGATACAAGGGGTAGGTGCAGGTATTATTCAATCCACCGCATTTACTGCCGTAGGTGACTTATTCCCTCCGCGTGAACGTGGTAAATGGATGGGGTTGATGATGGCCGTATTCGGTTTCTCCAGTGTGCTTGGACCAACGCTTGGAGGCTTTTTGATCGACAATATGGATTGGCATTGGCTGTTCTGGATCTTCCTACCGCTTGGTGTAGTGGCCTTCGTGATGATTCTTACCTTATTTCCTAAAGGCAAACGCGGAGAGTCAACCAGCATCGACTATTTAGGTTCCTTGTTAATGACAACTACCATCGTTCCTCTACTGCTTGCCTTCACCTGGGCAGGTACAGAATATGATTGGGGTTCTTCGCAAATTCTCGGCCTGTTGGCGGGAACAGTCGTTTCGGCACTTCTCTTTATTTTTGTCGAATCCAAAGCTAAAAATCCAATACTCCCGCTTCATCTATTTAAGAATAGTGTAGTTACCATATCTAATATTATTGGTTTTATTATGAACTTCGGTATGATGGGAGCTATGATCTATCTTTCCTTCTTCGTACAAGGTGTTCTGGGGATCTCCGCGACATATGCAGGGTATGTTACTATGCCAATGTCGATCGTTATGGTTGTAGCCAGTGCCCTTACCGGTCAAAAGATGGCGAAAAAAGGGAAGTATAAACGTTACGCATTAATTGGAATACCCATTATGATTGCCGGTATGACAATTATGGTATTTATGAATAATGTACCGATGGCTGTCCTAAGTATGATTGTGTTTGGTCTTGGGTTAGGATTGGGGATGCCAGTATTCTCACTAGCTACTCAAAATGCGGTTTCACACACAGAACTAGGTGTAGTAACGGCCTCCTCACAATTATTCCGTAATTTAGGCGGTACGATCGGTATCGCAGTCATGGGTACCGTTATGTCCAATAGTCTTACTAAAAACTTGAAGGAAGCTCTGCAATCGTCATCAGCACCGGATTTCACACAGATAGATCCAAAACTTGCTGAGCAAATGCTCTCCTTCGCTAATCCACAGGCATTAATGAACAAACCATTGCTTGAACAGACTCAAGCTAGTCTGCCAGCCGATGTACAGCCTGTCTTCTTACAAATGATTGAGGGTATCCGTGATGCTTTAGGACAGACATTGTCATCCGTGTTCTTAACCGGAACCATTGTGCTTGTTGTAGCTTTCGTGCTTGTCTTCTTCCTGAAGGAGCTTCCACTTCGTACTTCTAACCAAATGCCAGTTCCTGAAGAAGCTGAACAGGACCTGTCAAACATGAAATCTTCAAAACTTGCAGTGGATAAAGCCTAACCGCAAATTATTTTGAAGCTGACTATAAAACAACAAAAACTGCAACGTACTCATGCGTAACTGAGTAAGTTGCAGTTTTTGTGTTGATCTATTATTTTACAGGTGAAAGCTCATCTTCTGTTACCCACTTATGATTTTTCACTTCATCTCCACCCGTAGTAGGTTTGTAATTAATCATATAGACAATGGTTTTTTCTGCTGAGTTAATCTGAGCCGTTGCACCCTTCATATCCTTCATATGATCAGCTTCCATAATAACCTCTGAGCCTGGTTGATAGGATATATCATCTGCTTCTTTTATTTCTTCATGAATAATCCACTTATGATTTGTGACCGGTTGACCTCCTGTAGTAGGTCTATAGGAAACATTATATGCTGTCGTCTCATAAGCTCCCACAATTGTCGCAATGGCTCCCTTCATCCCTTCCATATGGTCAGTTTGGATCACAGCTTCACTTCCTACTTTGTAAGTAGGATTCTCCGCTACCCTCAGATCTTTTGGAACTTCACCTGAACTTGAATGTGAGTTATGTTCCATTTGTGTATCGTTAGAAGACATCTGATTGCCATAGCTATTGTCATTACTACAAGCACTTAAGCTGAAAGCAGCTGCGACGACTAGTAGAAATAATTGCTTTTTCATATAAAAGACCTCCGAAATTTTATCTGCCTATAAGTATTATTTTACCCATTTCAGAAAATCACAAACGGAACTAAGGATTTACAGTTTGTAAAACAGTAATTTATTTTCCATTAAATGAGTGTTGTCTCAATGATTAAACTATATTTATAATGTTTTCTGAAAGGAGGCTACTATAATGAAGACTAAAATATTCACTTTGTTGCTTCTTTTGGGTCTGGTGAGCATGGCTACTATGATCGGTTCTGCTAATGCAGCTCCGCTATTAACCATAGGAAGTTCTTCAGGAGATGTATGGGATCTACAATATAGATTAAAAACCCTTGATTTCTATATTGAGCCCTTAGATGGGGTATACGGATCACAAACGAAAGCAGCGGTTGCTAAATTTCAAAAGGCCTATGGCATAAGCGCTGATGGAATTTCGGGGACAAAAACTTGGAATATTTTAAAAAAACACACACTTAATATTAATGAAATGGATATTTTGGCTAAAGTTATCTACAGTGAGTCTCGCGGTGAGCCTTATGTTGGACAAGTTGCAGTGGGTGCAGTAGTCATGAATCGTATACAATCTAGTCAATTTCCTGACAATATTAAAGAAGTTGTATTCCAAAAAGGAGCTTTCACAGCCGTATCTGACGGCCAGTATTGGCTTACACCAAATCAGACAGCTTATTTAGCTGCTCTTGATGCTGTTCGAGGTTGGGACCCCACAAACCATTCAATCTATTATTTCAATCCCGATACAGCAACTAGTGCATGGATTTGGTCACGTCCGCAAAACTTAAAAATTGGTAAGCATATATTTGCGAGTTAATTACATCAAATAGCTAAGATCAACAAAAGCCGATCTAACTACGATAGTTAGATCGGCTTTTATTATTAAACCTATTCGGTTGTGTTAGCATCCATTTCAAGCACTAAAGCCACCAAATATTGCAGTGAATTGTACTTATAAGCTTTTGCTTTTAGGAATGAATTCTTAAACATAACTTCGAAATCCCCTTTTATGGATTCGATAATTCTGATTGGTTATTGAATGTAAAAATCATCTTTAATTCATCATCATATGACTTCCCGCATTCCTCTAAATAACTATCCCCAGTGTATTCTTTTAAAGTTTTCCTCCAAAAATGCTGTGCTCTCCTATTTGTATCCGTGGGATTCGTTTGTAGCTCCCAGTTACCCAAATGAAGCTTAAAGACTTCCTTAGCCGCATATTCAGCGAGCCCCTTACCACGGAAAGGCCGTAGAATAAAAAATTCATTCAAATAGAATTCACAAGCAGACGGAGTATATGGTGGTGTAGCAACTAATGCAAACCCTATTGGAATATCATTTTCTTTTATTAAATAAGGATACAAAATGCCAGCTTTCTCCCACCAAATGTCGAAGACTTTATTCTGTTCCTGCAGTGACTGTGTCTCGTCCTCCTCGAATACCCCGTATCGATTAGGAATCGTCCCCCATATTTCTGATAGATCGTGTAAGTATAGTGGGTAAAGGTTGTTAATAATAAACTTCGAGGCACTGTCAGTTAAGGTGATTGTGATATTCATGTCGTTCCCTCCCTACCTTCTGTCGAATTCCTGAATATATTTATGGAGATCACTAAAATATTATGGTTACTGGAACAAGCTTAATCTCCATCATACCTCCACAAGTTCTTGTCTAATGTCACTTCTTTTTTAGTATAATTACGACCTCGCTCTAGTTATATGCCATATTCGATTAGAATTAATTTTTATATAATGTCACCATTTATATTTGATAATTAAGTTAACCGTACCTACTGTACTTCTATATACTCGTCTTAACTTTTGCGGATACAGTACAAACCTCACGCATATTACAATTGTATAAAAATGGGAGGTGCGCTCAGATATGCCGGATCCTTTTGTTTCGAGATCTCTAGATGAAATAAGATTCTGGTCACGAATCATGAAAGAACACTCTTTTTTTCTTAAATTAGGGTTTCGTTGTGAAGACACGCAACTAATTAATGAAGCAAACCAATTCTATGTCACATTCGAAGCCATAGAGAATAGATCACTCGGATTTACTGTGGATTCTGATCCAGCTGTAATACGGAAGTTTAATGAGGAAGTTCATAGTGCAGCTTCACATATCTGGGCGTTTAAAAGAAAAATACTAGGTCTAATTCTACAATGTAAGCTTCCAGGCGGAACGAACTTCCCCTTATTAGTGGATCATGTCAGTAGGGAAGCCAACTATTTTCGAAATCGACTGGAAGAACTGAATCAGGGTAGGTTAGATCTTTTATCAGACGCAATTATTAATGAAAACCAAACCCCTGCTCAGTCAGCAACTTGACGAGAATAAAGTCTCAGTTAAATCTCTCCGTGACTTTAAGAAAACGGCACGTGATCTTATTGAGGAATGCCGAATAAAGAGCATCATCCATCCATTGCTTGCGGATCATGTATTCCGGGAAGCAGAACGATTCCTGTATATAATTGATGCATTTGAAGCCTCTTTGAATATGAATAAACAAATCGTATAGCATTACATGAAATCTATTTAAAAGCGATTAATGTTGCAATTAGAAGCAATGACAATGATGAAAGAAGCACTAAACAAAACAAAGGTTTCTAGTACAGCTATTAATGCCGCAAATAAAAAGATGGATGAATTATAATTAAATTCCAAAAACCACGTCAGAGTTTCCTCTAACGTGGTTTTTTTGGATGATAAGCTATTTTTTTGAATAAACAATTTTCTTAATACTATCCCTAGATAGGCAATATTCATCTGAAAGCTGGTCAACCGTTGCACCCACAGCAAACCTTAGACAGATTTCGATGTTTCTAGATCTTAAGTATTTTCTGCTCCCTGACTTTTCGCCCCATTTTACATGTGATTCTTCAGGCTTAGGGATATAAACCATACCCCCGTTGATATATTTCTGAATTTCCTCTAATAATTCTTTTGGGAAAATCGTATCTGCATTTACATATTTCATAATCGCTCTGCTCCTTAAACTTTTTATGAGTTTGAAGGTAGCAAAGTCTATTCTTTAAACAACCCATGCACACTGCACTAGCGGTAAAATCAATTTTTCGCTCTATACAAACAACCGCCGTTGTTTATAAGTCTAGACTTTGCATAGAGCTGATCGCTAATCTTCTCACGATTGTACACCCTCCTTTTTAATGTGTAATTACTTGTTTCAGAATACGCTCTGCTGTTTTTTCTCCATTCGCAATACAATCTGGAATGCCTACACCATAATAGGAGCATCCAGCAAGGATAACATTAGGATACCTGTCTGTCATCTTCTTCTCTAAGGATACTACAATTTGATGATGAAGTTTATGGTAGTTTGGCATTACATCATGCCATTTGGTCACATCGTAGGTAGCTGGCTGTCCTGTTATCCCGAGACTGGTCTGTATATCTTTCAAAGCCACCTTCAATAGTTCCTCTTCAGATAGCTTGATCAACGAATCATAATGAGGGTTTGAGCTTTTATAAAAGAGTCTGACAAGCAGACGCTGTTGTCCTGACGTATGCTCCCACTTGCGACTTGTCCACGTACACGCATTACATAGAACATCATCGCTGTTGGCAGTGATGAACCCTGTGCCATTCGCAGGCAGCTGACTGTCGGGGATATCAAATCCTAAATATACACTAATCATAGAACTATTATATAACTGATTGAAATCTTCATTTAGTTTTTCGTCTTGAAGTAGCGCTTGTGCAGTAGAATGCATCGTTCCAAGTACGACAACATCGGAGTCTATGATTCGTCCATCTGCCAAAGTTACCTGGTACTGCTCTCCACGCTTCTCAATTCTTTCGGCACGAATCCCTTTGATGATCTCCGAATTAGAAAGATGTTCTTCCATAGAGTCGATCAAGGCAGATACACCTCCCTTGAATGACATGAACTTCTTATCACCATTCCCTTGAAATTTGGCTTTATTTGCGGATAAGCCTTGAATAATACTGCCATATTCATTCTTATAATCAATCAAATAAGGCAGCGTTGAGGCAATTGTAAGTTCGCTTAGCTTCCCGGAATATACACCTGAAAGAACCGGTGAAATTTGCTTCTCGACAAGTTCTTTTCCAAAAAAAGCTTCTAGAAAATCACCCACGGAATCGTTTTTCGCAAACTTATTATTGGGAGTGTAGAAATCTTTGAGTGCTTCAACCTTTCCTTCAGCTGAGATCAGTTCTGTTGTAGCAAGCGACTCCATACTGAGCGGAATGCCAAAGACTGCATCTTTAGGAATTTGCTTCAGTTTACCTTCTGTATAAATAAAGGATATTCCTGTCGCGTTATATACAACCTCATTTTGAATACCCAACTCTTCAATCAGAGGTGCAACATTCGTTTTGCGAGTGACAATAGAATCTGCCCCAGACTCCATAATGAAGTCTTCTTGTTTTAGTGTTCTGATTTTGCCGCCCAGTCTATCGCTGGCTTCAACCAAAATGATTTTTACATCTAGCTTGTTATGCTCTATAGATTTCTGTAAATAGTAAGCGGTAGACAATCCAGTAATTCCCCCGCCAATCACGACAACTGTTCTCAATTCGTTGACACCTACCTCGTGGTTATAATCTGTTCAATTCAATTGTGTACATTATATCATAGGAATTTATAAGAATTTACATACCAACGTGTCAGATATGACACAAAAAAGCCGCGTTAAACGCGGCAATGATGGGCTAATAGTTATATATTTTCCTGTTTCAATGCATCGATAATGTTCTCTTTTTTCACTTTTGAGCTTGAATATAACATAGCTGCGCTAACGATGATAAACACTGCCAATATGACACACAAGATACTCATCCACGGAAGTGTGAATCCATAAGAGAAGCTGCTCATCATTGATCTATAGATCAAGTACATAATAACTATACTAATCGGAAGCCCATATAGTAGTGACTTTATTCCATAAAAAACACTTTCGTAATTAATCATTTTATTAAAACCATTTGGCGTCATGCCCACAGACTTCAGCATCGCAAACTCTCTTTTACGAAGAGATATGCTAGTTGATATCGTATTAAAAATATTCGCAATTGATATTAAAGTAATCAAAGCAATAAAACCATAGGTGAAAATAGACATTAACATGATCATCTGCTCACTATTTTGTCTATTTTGATACACATTTTGAACATAGATATTCCGCTCTTTCATTTCCTCTATGGCTTGTTGTGTCGCTAATGGGTTTGTGCTGTTCAAGTTAAGCCGGCTTTGAATATCTTTGCTCATCGCATCATTTGTTAGTTTATCGAAGACTTGTTCAGAGACGATGATGTTTATTCCACCAACCATTGCTGAATGTACTCCCATTGGACGTTTATCAGTTAGAGCGACAATTTTTACTGGTGATAAATTCGTCTCTTTTTTGGTATCCCAATCCGTATAAATAAGCTCAAGCTTTTGGCCGACTTCAGAGTGAAAAGCTTTGGTCTCAACAATTTTTTTAGCTTTCTCATCCTCAAAGGTAACCGTATCATTCACAATAGCAGTCATCTGATCAAGCTTCGTTAGTTGTTCATAATTTATACCGACCGTTTCTGCATAGGTTTTCAAACTCTGTTCATTTAGTGCATAGATCTGAATATAGTAAGGATATTTCCCGTTCTTTAGAACACTCTTATCCGCCTGCACAATCTCTTGCAATTCTTTTGCCATATTTTTCTCATCAATCCATGAACTCACACTGAGTTCCTTAGTCACATTATATTCCGTTATATTAGGTAATTTGGATATCGAGTTCGTCAACCGGTCCACTTTTTGAGCGTCCTCAGTCCCCATATATACTTGGATATCATAGTTCAAACCATCCTGTGAGAGTTCTACCGATCTTCTCATATTAGAAGTGAACGCTGATACAGATAAAAATAAAACAATACTAATGACAAGTGAGAACACGGTTGCTTGGTACCTGCGTTTATTTCTCTTTAAATTCTTCAAACCAATTTCTGCTTCAATACCAAACAATCTGCGCACGAACTTGGATGTTTTCACCGCTTTACCTGAGAGCTTAACATCGGTTGTTTGTCTGATCGCATCAATTGCCGAGATCTTTGAAGCCTTTCTGGCTGGAAGATAGGTGGATATAAAAATTGTCAGTATTGAAACTAAACAAGCGGTTAGTAGAGACAGAGGTGTAACAATCAACATTAATCTCTCAGTTATCCCTAATACATCTTTAATCATCGAATTGATAAACATAAAAGTGATCCCGATGCCTGCTATACCGCAAATGATCCCAATTGGAATACTAATTAAACCGATAATCATTCCTTCAAAAAACACTGAATTCTGCTTTTGCCACTTTGTAGCCCCTACACTGGAGAGCATCCCTAAATGACGTGCACGCTCCGAGACAGAGATTGCAAAAGCATTATAGATTAAAGAAACGGAACCAATGATAATCACAACCATAATAATTACTGACAATAAAAGAAGTGTGTTACGTAAGCCATCGTTATTCGTCACACCATAATAGCGGAGCAGACTATTATTATAAGAGATCGACTCGATCTTATTTTCTTTTGCCAATTCCTCTGCATGCTTGTATATGGAGCTGTCCACCTTTTTTAATACAACCGTCGCTGTGGTTTTTTCAGCTGCTCCAATCATGCTTTCATCCACATAACTTATGGCAGTATAACCCGGAGACCATGTTGGTTCCCAAGTAGGACGTTTTATCACTCCCACAATCGTATAGTTCATTGATTTTTTATGAATAATCTTTTCAAGCAAGGTATCCTCTTCAGTCCGTAATCGTTCATTCTGAGATAGGGGTTGGCCACTATTTTCATCATCGCTAGTGACACGTTCACCCACATCAAGCGTTAAAGTTTCACCAATCTTGTAAGAGACTTTTGCATTCTTTGCAATCTCCTCAGAAATGACTACTTCGTGGTTTGTCTTCGGGAGTCTACCTTCCAGCAGTTCAATCGGGAATTGTTTAAAACCAGCTGCATTATATTCCTTGATATACCAATAGGGTTTATTCTCATTCTTCCCACCCTCTAAAGGGGCGTAGCCACGATCGTTGGAGATCACTAGGGCTTTTGTCGCATCATCTGTTTCTATCGCTTTGAGCTGAGCTTTAGTAACATTTCTATATTGGACATGCCATTCTCCATTTGTAGAGATACTTTGCTTCTTCATTAATTCCATAAAAGAAAAACCTAACGTCGCCACAGCCGTTACCATAGCTACTGAAATGATAACTCCAATGATAGTTACCAATGTTCTTCGCTTATTCTGTTTCAAATGTCTTATAGTTAATTTGTTTACGATATTCACGGACGAATCACCTCATCTTTAGCGATCCTTCCATCTTCAATAGTAATGACCCGATCTGCTTGCAAGGCAATACGTTCATCGTGAGTAATCACAATAAGTGTTTGATTATACGTTTTATTAAACATTTTTAATAATTCAATAATTTCACTGCTATTCTTGCTGTCTAGATTACCAGTTGGCTCATCTGCCAGCATAATTGCAGGGTTACTAATTAATGCTCTGCCTATGGATACCCGCTGCTGCTGTCCTCCTGATAGCTGATTCGGCAGATGGTTTAAACGATTTTCCAAATTTAACGCCTTCACGGTATCTGCAAATTGCTTCTTATCCACTTTATGCTGATCGAGCAGCAACGGAAGTGTGATATTCTCTTCAACCGTCAGCACCGGTATGAGATTATAGAACTGATAAATAAGACCAATTTGTCTGCGTCTAAAGATCGCCAGCTGTGTTTCATTCAAATCATAAATATCCGTGTTATCTACAAATACTTTACCGCTTGTCGGTCTATCCACCCCACCTAATAAATGCAGAATCGTTGATTTTCCTGAGCCGGATGGTCCAATAATCGCTACGAATTCACCTTTTTTAATTGAAAAAGATACATCATCCAGAGCCTTTACTGCGGTCTCGCCTTTACCATATGTTTTAGACAGATGTTCAATCTTTAAAATATCCATTGTTAGACCCCCATTTGTTGATGAGATCAGTATATCTGTCTACAATGACTCTTCAGTGACTCTTAAGTGACATTCTAGTCACTAAGCCATAATTGTTAAATCACTTGCTTGTAAAATTTGATCCGAAATTGTGTACCCTTTCCTACTTCACTCACCACATCAATCGTGCCGTTTTGTTCAGTGATAATACTTTGCGCCAAGGCAAGTCCAATTCCAACGCTGTCTTCGTTTGCATTTGTACCCTTGTAGAATCGTTTGAAAATATAGGGGATCTCTGCTTTAGGAATTCCTTTTCCATTATCAGTAATGACAATTTCCGTGAACAGCGTGTTTTCTGCAAAAGAAATCGCAATCTCTCCCCCAGCAGGTGTATGCTCTACACAGTTTTTCAGAATATTAATCATCGCCTCAGTTGTCCAATTGTAATCGCCTATAAATGAGGTAGCGTCTTCACCTTCGATTAGGATCCGTTGCTCCTTAATATCCATTGGAATCAGTATGGGCTCCATAGATTTCTGAACAAGCTTCTTTACTTTTATTGAATCTTTTTTAAATTGAATGGTTCCGGCATCGATCTTTGAGAACTTTAATAATGAAGAAACCAGCCAGCCAATCCGATCGAGCTGAAGGCTGATTTTCCGCGTAAATTCTATTCTTTTCTCAACGTCCAGATCAGGATCGCTTAATAAATCTGCCATCACGGTCATGGAGGTAAGTGGTGTTTTGAGCTGATGGGAGATGTCGGAGATCGCATTGGTAAGCTTTATTTTATCCTCTTGCAAAAGCAAACGCTGCTCCGATAACATCAACGTCACCTTATAAATATCATTTTTCAGGATACTAAGCTCGCCTTCCTGATTATCACGAACATCGAGCGAATAATTACCGCTGCTAATTTGACGTAGATACCCTGAAAGCTTCTCAATTTCGCGGTATCTCCAGCGGGTAAATAATAAACAACAACCTATAAGCAGAACTGAAGTTACCGCCGTGATCCCCATCGCTGCTGATGAAATAAATGCCGTTCCTATAATCGCCAGAAGGCTGATCGTAGTCATCGTTAGTAATAACCATCTAAATTCTCTGTTTCGTAACATCTAATCACCAACCTTATACCCTAAACCGCGTACTGTTTTGATCAGTGTGGGTTCTTGCGGGTTATCCTCTAACTTTTCCCTTAAGCGTTTAATATACACAGACAATGTATTATCATTTACAAATTCTCCGGCGACATCCCAAATCCGCTCTAACAGCTGATTTCTGGAAAGGACTTGTCCCACATGATTAGCAAATATCAGAAGCAGACGATATTCTAATGCTGTTAGCAGAACTTCATCGCCGTTCTTATAAACTTTTCCTTCAAGCGTATTAATCCGTATATTCTCTAGTTCAAAATTAGATGGAGTTTGAGCCTGCTTGTTATATCTCCTTAACACCGATTTAATGCGTGATAACAGCTCGCGAATCCGAAATGGCTTAGTTATGTAATCGTCTGCTCCCATATCAAGTCCCATCACTACATTAACTTCGTCATCAATCGCAGTTAAAAAGATGACCGGAATATCGCTCCGCTCCTTCACGATCTTACACAGATCATATCCGCTGCCATCCGGTAGAGAGAGATCAAAAATGCAAAGTGTTACTTCAGATAACCGCTCCGCCAACACCCTCCTAGCAGAGGTTGCATCATAACATAAAATAGTTTCAAAATGATCCTGCTGCAAGGAATATTCAAGTCCTGAAGCAATCGTTCTATCGTCCTCTACGAGCAATATTCTCATCAATGTTCATCCTAACCTAATAATTTGCGAAACCGTCATATTGAAAAAGCACTACACTTATATTGATGAATTTGCTGAAATCCTAAACGGAGCGCTAGCTTTCGGGAAGCTTCATTATCTAATGAACAGTCCCAGTAAGGTGTAAAACCATTTGTAAGTATATCCTCCGCTACTAAGGCCGCTAAATGAGTCCCCACTCCTCTATTCTGATACTTGGAGAGAGTTTCAATTCCGATAGCATGTGTATCCTCCGTAACGAAACTAGAATAACATACACCCATAATCTCAGTTCCCTCAACAGCAGCATATCCATAGCCTTTTGCCCTAAAGTCTTCTTTCGATGACCAGAATAAATCAATATTATCATGTACAAATTCTATATTCTTTAGATCTAAGTCCTCCCAGTCCAGCATTTTAAGATTTATAATTCTAATCGCATTATTAAGGGACTCAACGGGCTTGTGGAATAACTTGAACACCATTTGTTCAAAAGGATATAGCTTCCTAGAAGGAAACATCAATGCCAGATTCCATTCATTGTGTTGACCTGAGACTTCAAAATACTCCAGCCCAAGCTTTTTCATCCTCGGTGCAATATGACTGGATATATAACTATCTAAGCTCTTAATAAATAACTCATTGGTGTGATCGCCTATAATATAAAATCCTTGCATCCCCTTACTCCATACCAACGCGCTTTTTGGTGTTACAAGTTGATCTACAAAAATCCAGCCCGGATTATTTCCCTCGATAATGGAGAGAATTTCAGGATGAATAGGAGCACCTGTAAGTAACGGTTTCACTTCATTAAAATCCTGTTGAGATAATTCATGCATATGAACACTCCTCGCCAACAATTTATCTAAATCACTGATCAATACTTAAAAAGATTAAATCCCCTTTGTATATTCTATAAGATAATTCAGCAAATTGCTTATTATAAAATCCGATCCGGGTATCCTAAATAAAAAAGAATTGGACCCAATGCTTGACGCACAGGCCCAATCCTTTATTTGGAGTATCCTTAATGATCGAAATCAGCTTGCATTATTGACCTATCATACCACCGTCGACTGTATATAGAGAACCCGTTACGAATGAAGCCTCATCCGACAGAAGGAAGTTCATCACAGCGGCAACCTCTTGCGGTTCTCCGTAGCGTCCCATAGGTGTTGCAGCTTCGTTAGCTGCCTTGTATTCTTCTGCGCTTCCAAAATTATTTTCAATTTTACGCATCATTTGTGTATTGATCGTTCCTGGGAGTACCGCATTTACACGAATACCAAGTGGTGCAAGCTCATTTGCAGCTACGCGAGTCAAACCAATTACAGCATGCTTAGACATAATGTAAGGGGCCATGCCGGGTGCACCCATGAGTCCTGCCAGAGAAGAAGTGTTCAGAATAGCACCTGATTTTTGTTTTTTCATCACAGGAATTACATAATGTAGTCCAAGAAATACACCACGTACATTGACGTTATATACAAGATCAAGTGCTTTAACGTTAAGCTCTTCGATTTGACCTGTCGGACCTTCAATTCCGGCATTGTTTGCAAAATAATCAATGGTTCCAAATTTTTCTACCGCTCTATTAACATAATTCTGAACGTCTTCTTCATTAGAGACATCCGCAGCTACAGCTAAAGAGTTAGATTCATTTAAGCCTAAATCTTGGATGACATTTTTTATCGCTTCTTCATTCAGATCGACAAGTACAAGATTCAGTTTACGATCAGACAATCGACGGGCAAGCTCTTTACCGATTCCACCTGCAGCTCCAGTAATTACAGCAGTTTTTACATATGATTCACTCATTGTATGTTCGCATCCTTTGTTATGAATTGGCTATATATTATAGTCTTAGGAGATGGGATAACCTATCTCTATTACTAGAGTACACCCCATTAGTTAACCTGTTCAATAATCAGAATTTTAAGTAATGTCGCCTAACCAACATACTTGCTCTACGTGTTTACTTATGTCTAAATCTTGAACATTAGCTGATCTTTTGTTACTTTTAAAGTAAGAACTATAAATGAACGATAAAAAGATCATAGCTGGAGGTAGTTTTTTTGATACAGGAAGAACATGAAGACAGAAGAACCAGAAGAACACGCCAAGCTCTGAAATCTGCATTCGTTGAGCTAATATTGGAAAATAGCTATGATTCAGTTACGATATTGGACGTGACTAATCGAGCGGATTACAATCGAGGGACTTTTTATAAACATTTTGAGAGTAAAGAGGCTTTGCTTAAGGAAATACATGATGAATTTCTACAGGGTATAGGAGAGGCGCTATTAGACCCTTATGAGGGATTGGAACGTATTGAGGCAACGGAGGTCTTCCCTTCCATTCTGCAGCTGTTCGAATATATTGAGGGGCATAAAGCGGATTTTTTAGCCTTATCCGCAGTGGAACGAGGGAAAATGACTGTTGAACTGTTCCACCGTTTACGGGAATCCATGCGTGAGGATATGCGAATTGAGATAGAAGCTGATGCTGCTCCTGTGGATTATGAAATTATGTTGAGTTACCAAATGTCTGCTACAGTAGGTGTCATTATGCACTGGGCTGAAGTCAATTTCAAATATTCGGCGAGCTATATGGCAGAACAGTTAATTACACTGGTGAACAGCAAAATAGACCATATAGCTTTTATGAAAAAATCTAATGGGTAAGAAATGAATTGCAAGTGCCATATATAGGAACGAAATTTAAAAAACCAGCGCATTGAGAGATGATCTCAAATGCTCTGGTTTTTAGTAGCAGTGCTCTACTCAGCGAATATCTTTTACTCGAATATTGCTTCCTAACAGGCCCGAATCACTACTTAATCTGAATGACGGGTAATTCTCATCTGCTTCAAGTCGCATCTGTTCATCAAATAAAGATTCCTGTTGACGGTCCACAAAAAAAGTAAAGGGCTCTTTCTGAACTTCAATATCTGTAGCATGGGGTTCACTAATAATCTGAATTACGATCACGCCATTACAACCACAGCCCTCTGTATCGAAGAACAATTTAAAATAACCTGGTCGTTCACCAAGGTTTTCATTTAACTTTTCTGTAGTTAGAGAGTTCAATTGTATGAACATTGGATGATCTGCTCCTTATTTATAATTGAGTTACTACTTTCCCAAAGTATAGATTGATTTGCTTTCACTCTCGTGTGACTGCCATCACTTCTATTTTGACAAACATGAGTCTGAGGATAAATTAAGCCGACTTTTGAGTCTCCCGGGCACCACCTAGCTTAAACACTAGAATACCGCCAACAATCACGAGTACTCCGACCAACTGCTTCCAGGTGAATGGAACCTTTTCAAGCCCTAACCAGCCGAGGGAATCCCACAATAAAGCAAACCCAAGCTGAGAGATTAATACGATCGAGATCGCATAGGTTGGCCCAAGACGTTTGGTGCCTTGCACGAGACAGATTACTACACCCACCCCGATCAATCCGCTGATCCAGTACCAAGGCTCCATATTTCGCAAAGTAAATATTCGGCCGCCTTCAAAGATAAGACTCATGATAAAGGAAGCCAGAAAACCCAACCCTAATACTAACGTCGTTGTGGCCCAAGATCCAACCTTTTGATTAACCTTCGTATTAAAAATATTTTGTAAACTAACGAATGAACCCGCGACAAGCGCTAATATTAACCCTAAAATCATAACGTAACTCCTCCAGTTGTTGATTGTATTCTCAGAATTTCAAAATCACTACTCCAGCAATCATCAACCCTATTCCAATAAACTGTGGGAGTCTCATTTGTCGTTTTTCCATCCCAAACCAGCCTTTAATATCAATTAAAAAGGTCAGGCATAGCTGTGCAATGAGCAATGTCGATATAGTAAAAGTAACGCCAATCTGTTGAATGGCAGTGACTTCACTGAAAATAACGACTGCGGCAAAAGATCCGCCAATTAGATATAATGGTTTTACTTCTTTTATTCCTTGCCATTTCCCATCTCTAACAAATAAGAGGATTAGTAACGACATGATAAATCCTGTTAACTGTGTAATTGTCGCAGCTTGCCAAGTCCCAATATCTTGACTAATTCGAGCATTAGATACTCCTTGCAGAGTGATACAAGCCCCCGCTAAAAACGCAAATATAATTCCTCTCATTTCTCTCTCTCCTCAACTTCGATCTCTTACATATTAAAAAGCAATTCAGGCCTTTAAAAAAGGACATCTGTCCCAAAGCAAAATAAACGATGTTGTTGCCCCTATAAGCCTTTCGTATATTTTCAAAAAAAAGACCGCCTCAAGCCATCTCTTAGGCTTAAAACGGGCTTTCAGAACTTTAAATTGTGGATTAGGAAAGTAATTTATGCTCATGCAATTGATCGAAAATGATCTGTGTAACGACTGAAACACGATTTCGATCCTTATAAGATAACCAGGATAACTCTTCAATTTCCGACGCAGGACTAAGTGTACCTTCAAAATCCGCGATATAACATGTCATTTTAACTATGACGCCTTCAGCTTTACCGTGAGCTTCCGCTTCAAAGGTTCCAAAATAGGAGATGGTTTCTGGTTTAATACGAACAGAGATCTCTTCCTCGATTTCGCGCACGAGCGTCTCCTCGTCTATTTCTCCAGCTTCTCTTTTTCCTCCAGGCAAATAATAGGTATCTTTCCCTTTGGAACGCGCACACAAAACTTGTCCATTCTGAATATGAATCCATGCAATTTTATCAATGATTGTAGTCATACAGTTCTCCCCATATTTTTTTCTAATAATTATATCATACAGCCAAGACCATCTATTTATACAACGTCTATATTTGATTTTTGTATGTGCAGCTTAGCTTTGGCCTGAGGTACATGATGAAGCAAATAGTACGCAGCAAGCGAAAGAAGTGTTACTCCCCCCGCAACCTCATACATCATTCGGTAATCCGTATAAGAAGCAATTAAACCCATGAAATACGAGCCCGCTCCATAACCCAAATCAAATAACAAGAAAAAGGTCCCATTCGCACTACCTCTACGATCTTTAGCCGCTAATTTAAGCGCAAGAGTCTGGAAACATGGCATAAGTGCACCATATCCAATTCCCATAATGACACCAGACATCATTAACATCAAACCAGACCGAGCTTGACTTAAACTAAGCAATCCAACGGCGAAGATTAGAATTCCGGGATAGATGAGAAAATGCTCATTATATTTATCGAATACTTTACCTATAACCGGGCGAAACAATACAATCATAATTGCAAAAGCCACAAAAAAATACCCAGTAAGCTGTGATTGATGAATTTCTTTCGTAAAAGAAGCTATAAATCCAGACAAGGAGCTGTAGGAAAAAGCAAGCGTAAATCCGACAAGTGATATCGGCAAGGCTTTCGGCTCGATTACGTCTCTCCAGCGAAGCCCTTTTCGCGTCTTAGCAGGTTTCTTAACAGCTTCAATAACGTTAGCCTTATCTTCTTTTGGCATCCGAACACCTAACGTGAATAACAGCGAGAGAGCGGCAATCACACACACGCCTAACAGTAGTACATTAATATTTTCATCTTTCCAGAGAAAAAGACCCAATGCGGGTCCAATGACCATAGCAATGCTCATAAACATGCTAAAATAACCGATGCCTTCTCCTTGACGTGAATAAGGAATTAGCGTCGAGGCTATTGTACTAGTAGCTGTCGAGGCAACAGCATAACTCATTCCGTGTAGGAAACGAATTACCAGGAATAGTACAATTCCATTAGATCCGAAGTAACCAATACAGGCGATTAGAAATATGGTTAGCCCAATAACCGCCATTTTCTTTTTGCCGAATTTATCGACCCATTGTCCCGAAAAAGGACGGATCAAAACTCCCCCTATTACATAGATAGTAATCGCTAACCCCATTTGCTGCTGATTCCCGTGTAAGCTTTCCTTTACGTATAACGGGAATGCAGTTGCCAGAATGTAAAAGGTCAGGAACATAAAAAAACTACTTAAGCAAACAACAATAAAATTCCGGGTCCATATTTTCTCTCTAATCACAACAGACTCTCTCCATCCTACCTATAACTTTTTATATGTTACAATAGTATAGGACTGAAAATTAATTAAGTAAAATACATATTATATGATCGATAGATCACATTAGAGTTATAAGTAAAGTGAGGTTTTTGTTATGGAATTCCTTCAGCTTCAATATTTTCAGGCAGTTGCACGCCATGAACACATGACTAAGGCCGCAAAAGAATTAAATGTATCTCAGCCCTCCCTTAGTAATTCCATACAGCGTTTAGAGAAAAACTTAGGTGTTCCCTTATTCGAGCGACAAGGCAGAAATATAAAATTGAACGAATTCGGAAAAACCTATCTGCAACGTGTCGAGCAAGCTTTTATGGAACTTGAAGAAGGACAGCGTGAGCTCACAGATATGGCTGGACTTGAACATGGTGTAATTTCCATTGCGGCCACACTCCCGTATGTATTGCCCACTTTACTAAAAGAATTTCTTACCCTTCATCCGCATGTACGGATCATCCAACGTCAGCTCGGCTCTGCGTTAGAAATGAGAAATGATTTAGAGAGTGCAGCGATTGATTTTTGCATATCATCTACACCTGTTACCGGACCAGATATCGAGTGGCATACCTTAGCAGAAGAAGAATTATGTTTAACTGTGCCCAAGAATCATCGCTTTGCTAATCGAAAGAGTATTTCTTTGATAGAAGCTGCAGGTGAGAATTTCATTTCTTTATCTTCTAGATATAATTTCCGTGAAATTTCAGATGAATTTTGCCGACAAGCTGGATTTGAACCTCAAATTACGTTTGAGCTTGAAGAAGTAAGCGCCATTCAAACCCTAGTAGAAATGGGACTAGGAATCACCTTCACCCTCCCTCTCTCCTTAGGCAGAAGAAGTCAAAATACAGAAATTGTTCAATTAAAAATAACAGAACCACTATGTCAACGCTCTTTTGGCATCGCATGGAGCAGAAAGCACTTTTTATCGCAAGCAGCTATACATTTCCGGAAATTTGCTGTGGATTTTTTTAGTAAACCTCATGAATATAATTAAGGTAAAAACTACTATGCTAAGCATTTTTAGTTATACCAAGATGATTGTAAAGCGTACATATCTGCATAAATCCCTTTATTATTTATTAAGTCTTGATGCTGCCCCACTTCAGCTATACTTCCATTATCAATAACATAGATCGTATCAACATTTTTCGCCCAGCCCAGTCTATGTGAAATGAAGATCGCAGCTTTATCTTGGCAGATATCTAATAATTGTGTATAGATCTGCATCTCAGCATTCGGATCAATCGCAGAAGTAGGTTCGTCAAACACTATAAGATCCGCATCATTATATAACGCACGCGCTATCGCCAGCTTTTGCCACTGTCCGCCTGATAGCTGCCTGCTTCCTTCAAGCATTTGACCTAACCTTACATCTAGTCCCCCTAATTCGTAAAACAAATCCATCAGCTCACATTTTTCCAGAATACTTAGTATTTTCACATCGTCCGGCGAAGATTTGGCATCACCCAACAGGATGTTTTCTCTTAGTGTCATTTCGAATTTAATAGAATGCTGGTACACGACGGATACTTTACCTTGAGGTTCTGGACTGTCTTTCCAGTAAATAGATCCAGAACTAGCAGTGTACTGCCCTAATAACAATTTGATCAAGGTAGACTTTCCTGCTCCATTTTCTCCAACGATGGCTATTTTCTCACCGGGCTTTATGACCATATTGATGTTAGATAAAACATACTTACTGGATTTGGCGTATTTAAAATAGATATTTGAAACGGTAATAGGAAGCATAGCTTCAGAGCTGTTATTGATATTATTTTTTCGGAAATCTCTATTTTTATAGGTAAGCACTTCATTTAAGTCATATAATTTACTGCTGCTGATGTAAAGCTTGCTTAGCGGCCAGGTCAAACTCATGATTTTACCACCACAGGTTAACAAAGCCAGAAATAACACTGAGATTGTCCCCACAGTAACTGTATTTGACTCCCCCATTTTACTTAACAGATAGACCAATACGATAAAAATAGCACTCGTCTGAACCATAGCCACAATCATCCCTGTTTTGATCTCGAATTTCCTGGCACTATACCTTTTATCATGCTGCTTTTTCATAAGCTTTGCCCAGAGATCCGTAAAATAGGAGATAGAGTTATAGATTCGCATTTCCCTAATCGCATTAGGATCTTCCAAAGTTACAGCTAGATAATCTCCCATTCTTCCGTCAAAAGTAAGCTCTCGCCCTGTTCTTCTAACTTTAATCTCTGTAAACATTCGAAAAGATAAAGTAGATACGATCATTAAACCCACCACCAGTGTGACAAAAAAATATCCACTTGTAGCCGATAACCAGATGATACTTATAAGTCCTGAGACATTCCCTACACTGGACAGCAAAAAACCAGTAATTCCCTCTAAATCTTCTCCAACTATTGTTTTAGCTCTTTGCAGCTTGTTCCCAAACTCTTCATCATCAAAATCCTCAAAGTCAACTTGGTTTGCAATATCTATCAGCTCGGATTGGAAAGCGAGAGTTAGTTCCGCATTCATTCGACTTTTCATTATGTTGGTTATACTCACTGAACAGGCTTGTACCCCATGAATTAAAACAAACCATAGAATCGGAAGAAAGGTTATCGCACCAGCAGCTACTGCATTAATGATATGAACTTGAACAGAATACGAGTAAAAAGTTAATAATCCACTGATTACAGGAACTATGATCGTTATTGTTGAGATTGCTGGACTTTTTCCAACCATCCGTGCCAGTATCGTTAAAATATTCTTAAGGTCTCTTCTCAGCAGAATCTCTCCTTTCTCAGCCATATAAAGAGGACTGGCGGTTAAACATTCCCCTGTACTTACCATCCAACTTCATTAATTCTTCATGTGTTCCACTTTCAACGATTTCTCCATGCTCAAACAGAAAAATTCTATCAACGAATTTGGACATATATAGCCGATGTGTCACAATAATGGAGGTCTGCTGCTCTCCTAATTTCATAAAGGTTTCAAACGCCTGCTGTTCCGCGTAAGGATCGAGGGCTGCAGTAGGTTCATCAAAAATCGTAAGCGAGCCGTTGTTGAGATATGCACGTGCAATCGCAAGTCTTTGCCATTGTCCACCAGACAGATCAATCCCCCCAAACTGTGGACCTACTAAAGTGTCCAACGCAACACCATAAGAATCGGCTTCTGCTTTTCTCATCGCAGCTAATAATCTTGAATCGTCATACATGGCAGCAATATTCCCCATGGCTATGTTTTCTCGAATTGGTCTATGTAATTTAGTGAAATCCTGAAAAACAACTCTCACACCCTTTGTGACGTTATGAGCCAGAACTTCCTGCTCTCCATTAAACCACTGGATGTTTCCCGCTGTTGGATGATATAACCCTGCTATCAGCTTGATGAGCGTGGATTTTCCTGAACCATTCTCACCTACAAAAGCAACTCGTTCACCAGGTTTGAGGGTCATGTTTATATTTTTAAGCGTGTCCTGTGCATTGGTTGCATAACGATAATTCAACTGCTGAATTATGATCTGCATCGCATCGGTATTCCTTATGGAATCTTCCGGATCTCTTTGAACTTGCTCTTCAAGTTCCAAATACGCACTATACTCATTGAAGCGCACGCGACTTTTGGTCAGATCAGAATACATCCTTGTTAGTGCAGGAATGACAATAAATAATTGACTAGATATCTGAAGTAATAATACGAAAAGTCCGGCGCTCTGCCCGCTACCTCCAAGCGTAATTGCTAAAATAGCAATCGTAAGCCCGTTTAATAAAGTCATAGTTATACTTTGGGAGAAGCTTAAGGTCTCAGATAAAATAACTTTTCGGTGCATTTGTTTGAAATTCCCATTAAAGATCTCTTTCATTGTGGTAACCAAGTAGGAGGACATTCCGTACATTCTTACTTCCGGGAGGGTATTTCTACTAACCAGCAAATCAACGATATAATTAATCATTCGTACAGAGGAGGTTTGATTCGCTGAAATGGCCTCTACTTTCCGAGACATCCATCTGATGAGGTAAAGCTGCAGAATTTGTACTACTAAAATGAACATTGCCAGGATATAAAAGCCATAACAGGATAGGACTACGATTAGTGCGATCAATGTTATAAAGTGGATTGTCACCCCGGTCCATTGATCTAACAAATCGATCAGGGAAAGCCGTTTTGCTTTTTCTCTAATCGTTTTTGTTGCGGGATCTTCCAATAAAGCCGTCGATAATTTAGAGGTCTTAGCCAAAATACTATGTTCCAGTTCATAAATACTGGTTGCCGTTAAATTGGTTACAGAAATGGCTCGAAGAGAACCATTGATGCCAGCCAGATATAAAATTAACATCAGTGAACTTACCAATAGTAAGATATGTAGGTAGGCGTTAGTCGTGAAGTTCTGAATGAGGTCAACCACATATTTCGTTATGAACAGCTCTGCAAATAGAATTGGTGGGCTCAGCAGGTTAGTGATAAAATATAAAAGTGAGTTTCTTTTGTCTTTTACATAGAGTAGCTTTACAACGTAGAGAAAGTCAGGCAGATAGCATCTCTCCTTAAGTGTATATTTTTCACTGAAAACTCTTTCCTTTTCAAACGTGGAATCTGATTATAACGTTAATTGTTTATAATTGGAAGAAGCACTTTCAAGCTCACCAAATTATAGGAGTGTGAATTCATGAAACTTCAATTCAACTTATTCCCAGGCGGATTATCAAAGGCGCTCACTATGAGCTATGATGACGGCCAGAAACACGATATCCGCTTGGCTGGTATTTTTGATCAATATGGAATTAAAGGGACCTTCCATTTAAATAGTGCAATGATCAATGCACCTGGGTTCTTATCGCCCGCTGATGTTAAGCATTCGCTCAGGAATCATGAAGTGTCCGCCCATTCCGTTACTCACCCACATCTAGAGCGTCTTCCTTTACCGATGGTAATTGAAGAGTTGTTCGAAGACCGTAAACGATTGGAAAAGCTGGTGGATTATCCAGTGCGAGGCATGTCCTACCCCTACGGTACATACTCTCAGGAGATAATTGCACCACTTCAGTCCGTTGGAATTGAATACAGCCGCACTGTTCACTCTACTAAACAATTTGATATGCCTCTTAATTTCATGGAATGGCATCCAACCTGCCACCATATTGAAGATCTGCATCAGGTTTGGGAGCGATTCACAATGGAAGGACCCTCCCAGAAACTAAGACTCTGCTATGTTTGGGGCCATAGCTATGAGTTCGCACAGCAGAACAATTGGGAGCTAATCGAAACTTTTTGCCAACAAGCAGGTGGACATTCAGATATTTGGTACGCTACTAATATTGAGATTTATGATTATGTCACTGCCCTGTATTCACTGAAATTAAGTGCCGACAAAACGATTATCCGCAACAATTCTGCCATAGATGTTTGGGTATCTATAAATGATCAACCCGTTCAGATTAAGGGTGGAAGTATGATGACAACGAAATAATCATAAATACATAAAAAAGAGCGATGTTCAACATCGCTCTTTTTTTGTACTAATTATATTGATGTGATTCCGAATTATTTCGCTTGAAGTGTATATGTCACTGTTTTTGCTTTTTCTTCAAGGATTGGCGTATAGGTGAATGTCAGTACATTCCCCTTACGGCTTTTCATCCCTAACATTCTGCTCAGAATGTATTGATCTCTGCCATCATTTACTTTATCCCATTCTTTACGATCCTCACTAGTAATCAGTTGTTCACTGAGATTGACGATTTCTCCTGTACTGCTGTAGACAATATATAATTGAGTTGTATCTAATAAGCGAACGAGTGCCACATCCTCCGCGGCGTACTCCACTATGAAATCACCGGTTGCCCCGGTTAATTTCTCCATCTCAAACAACTTGCCCAAACCGCCATCCTTAGTAATATACTGAACGTTCTTCCCATCGGTCATATACACCTGAGTGGAAGGCACTTGAGGCGCGTGTGGATAAGCCGGAATCATATATTGATAATCCATTTGCTTAATTATTGTACCTGCTTGAACTAGTACCTGATAGCTGCTGTTGAAATCATAAAACATTGCATAATGATTGTCCGTTAATTGAAGTAAGTCCGTGCCATTTCCAAGTTTTTTAATCTCAAATCCATGATTGTAAGCTGACTCCTTAAGGGGTAGTTGGCCAATAATTACTGGTTTCCCAGCTGCCGTAGCCCGGTAATATAAATTTGCGTTTTTTTGAGATATCCAATAGGATCTACCTTCTACAGAAGCAGCAACAAATCTAGGTTCATCTACGATTTGGATAACCCCATCCGTTTTATTAAACGCGGTTTTACCCCCAAGTACACTGACTGCAGAGACCAAGGGCATGTACAACGAACCTTTTATGATACGCGGAGATTTTGTTAATGCCATCGCTGCCCCGTTCACTTTTGACGTTGCAGCACCCGCGGTGAAGATGACTTCACGCTCTGGACGTACCAGCTTGGCCATTTTGGACTTTTGATCCCACGATAACGTATAACCCATAGCATCTGCAAGTGATTTCAAGGGTACAAAAGTTGTATTCTCCGCGATCACTTGTTTACTGCTGATTCCAATTTCTTTATAGTTGAATTGAATTTGCTTGTCTGCTTGCGCAGATACCGCTCCATACCCAGTACTTAAAATCAAAACTGCAAAGATCCCTAGTGTTACCTTCCATTTATTCATTTCTATCCGTCTCCTTCGACCTTATAATCATATGTAATTAGACGGAAGATAATAGAAAAAGTTTCTTCTCACCCTCTAGCAAACTCATAAAATGCCAAAGCATCCTCCCAAGTTGGGAATCCTGCTTGCGCCAGTTTATCGCTGCCCCCGCCTTTACCATTATAGCTGCCTAGATGAGCTTTGAAAAAAGCTCCACAGGAAATCTCCGTGCTCCCATTCTGCGCAAAAACAACCTTATTCTCCGCAGAAGTAGCTAATAATACAGGAAGATCACATTTCGAAGTCAGCTTATTTGCTAAGCTCTGTAGATCTTTTAGAGATTTACCCTCAAATACTTGTGCGATCATCTTTCCCGCTTGCTCATTTAAAAGCTCTTGCACAACATAGTCGTCATTTTTTTCTTTAAGCAGGTAAATTTCAGCTTGCAGCAGCTTTTGTTCATTTTCCCATTTTTCAATTCGATCAATAATCTCATCTTTGCCTGTGTTGAATTTGGAAGACAGTGTTCCAAGGATTTGCTGACTAGTATTAAATTCCTCTAAAGCACGATACCCACATTTAAAATAAATCCGCATGTTCGCTTTTATTTTCTCAGCTTTTAAAAGCTTAATCATTCCAATTTCACCCGTTGAGGACACATGTGTCCCCCCACAAGCGTTGTATTCAACATCTTTGATCTCAACAATCCGGATGTTCTCTGTCACTTTTGGCTGTTTAACCAATTTAAGCTGTGCAGCCTCTTCCCCTGTTACGAAATAACTGAGAATATTGTGATTTAAGTAAATCTGCCGATTAACTTCTCTCTCTATGGAGTACAGTTGATCAGCAGACAGTTCTGGCACTTCTATATCAATAGTGCAATAGTCCTCACCTAAATGAAAGCTTAAGGTCATAAAGTTATGTTTTTCTAGACAAACCGCTGAGAGCAAATGCTGGCCACTATGCTGCTGCATATGGTCAAATCTTCTATTCCAATCGATCTGACAAGTTACCGATTCCTCATTAGGTAAACGTTCCAGCTTATGCAGTACAAGCTCTTCCTCACTGATTACATCAAGCACAGGGATTCCCTGAATAGCTCCAAGATCACAGGGTTGTCCACCACCATGCGGATAAAAAGCCGTCTCCTCTAAAAGAACATAAAGCCCATCTTCTCGTTCTATGGTTTCAGTCACACGGGTTGGCCAATCAGTCTGGTATGTAGAATTGTAGTATAGTTTGTTGGTCATAAATGGTTTCCTCTCTTTTTTACGTTATCGACATATTAAGTTTATAGTATCATAACGGATAGTTTGAATCTTATTATTTCAAAAAAACCAGCTCCACGCAAAAACTGCGTAGAACTGGTATTAGGGTAATTAACAAGAACAAGTAGCATCTTTTAAATTTCTAATGGCAATTGCATTTAGTCGAAGCGCTTCTACTATTGAGTCTCTTACTGCTAACAATTCAAATCTTTCACGACTGCCAATAGGCAACCTGCAAAGAATGGCTTCAATTCTTTTAAGACTTTCTTTCAGAATCACTCTTTGCTTACGCAATGCGTTCAAAGCTCTTTGAATTTTTCTCTTCTCTGCAGCAGTCATAAACTACCACCTCTTTTCGATTGTGATAGTATATGAGATGCTTATTCCCCCTTATTTGCTTGTACAATCCGGAAACCAAATAACTATATTTACTCTTTTTTGCTAGCTTCCATGATAGGAACGGACCAGTCTACATTAGCATACATTCGATTGTTTATCGTGCGCACTAATTGAAGCTGCTCGGGAATTTGTGTAAGGCCATCAGCACGGAATTGGAAATATTTCTTTTGATTATTTGACTGAGACTCGATAAATTCAATATAACCATCTTTCCATCCTACCCCTTTAGTAGTAAAAGCTCCTTGTTCAGTTAGTTTGTACTCCTTGCCATCTAGTGTCTTAAATATCCATTCACTATTTAAAAACTCATTTCTCAATCTTCCTCTAAAATGTAATACACCTTCCTTCGCTGATACATTGTTATCGGGAGATGACTCCACTGTAAAATCATTTAACATCAGTTCATCCCCGTCAAATGCAAAGGGAATCGGCTGTTCTTTCAACTTGGCAGGCTCAAATTGCACACTAGAACCATCCTTCTCTGGGATGAAATATCCATCCAATACGAAAGTATAAGGCGTATCCTGAGGTAAATATTTAAACGTATAGCTCCAGTGCATAAGTCCCTTTGTTGCCCCGGGAAGGTTAGAGTAGGACATCACGCTATTCTTATTAGGAAACTTTCTAGCATTAACACTGTGAATCTCTTCGCCTGCTGTATCCTCAAAATGGAATTTCAAGCCCTGTTGCTTCCATAGTTCGCCAGGAGAACGGGTCAATGCCTCTTCACTCAATTGCGTATCAAACTCAAAACGAACACCTTGCACCATATGAGTTAATTTTTTCAAGGTCACAGTTAAACCGTCCGGGGAGGTGTAGCTACCCGTTAGTGGCATGGAGGTTGTTTGTTTATTCGCTTCTGTCATATCCATAGAAAAATTGAAATTCCAATCGCCTTTAAGAGTAGGGATGTTCTTGCGTTCACTTCCCAATTCAGTAATATGACCTTCGACCGTAATTCGATCAGTTTGCAGAGGTTCAGTGAAATTAGCGATCAAATAGTAAAAGTCACTGGTAAATCCTATATCGTATAACTCCCCAACAACCTTCCCTTGATCATCCTTAATCGCAATACTGTTCCCATCATTAAGGGCCAACCGCTTTTTATCATGCTTTCCATCTGGTCCAAACAACTGTAACGCAACAATTACCCGTGTAGGATCTGCCACTGCTTCATCTATTTTGATTGTGTAGCCCTTATCCTTCACCTTAATATTAGGATGCTCTACCAACCCAAATTCTTGTGCTCGTAGAAGGCCAATGTCCATGTTGTTTTTTACAAAAAGAGAACGTAAAGTCTCTGCCAGTGTAGGAACGGAATATAAGATCACGGCACTTAGCACAACCAGTAACAACGCCGCACCCATAAATAATCTCAGCAACTTATTGCGCTTCGGATGCTTGCGATTCCTTTGTGTTGGAGTAAATTCCTCAAGCTCTACTTGTTCCAAAGAAGCCATTACTTGAGCAGTAAATGAATCTGGTAAGCGCTCTTCATACATAGCCTGCGACCATTCAGCTTGTTCCTCAAGCTCTGCTTCGTAGATCATATTACAATGCGTACAAGTTGCCATATGTTCAGCTACGGCTTGATCTCGTAAGATAGATTTGCTTAAAATATATTCTTCGATCTCATAGGAATTTAAGCACCTCATCGGTCTTCACCTCCTGGAGTGTAATTAGCTGCTTCAAACGCTGTTTAGCCCGGTATAAATCATTTTGAATCTTGCTTAATGGAACATCTAGAACCATACACATTTCTTCATAGCTTAAATCATTGGTATAACGAAGCAGTAAAGCCGTACGATAATTAGACGGGAGCTTCTGCATCAGGTGAAGCAGCTCTGTGCGATGCTCCGATCGCATTAATTCTTCTTCTGGATTATCCGAAAGAGAATGTTCGGCATTGTCGTCCGGCAAACTCGCTGTCGGTCGGTCTTTTTTCCACAAATCCTTCAGTAAATTAGTCGCGATAGCATATAGCCACGCCGCAAAATTCTTATCCAAATCATGTGAGGCCAGCTTACGGTAAGCTTTAATAAACGTCTCCTGCGTTATGTCTTGTGCATCTTGATGATTGGCTCCCATTCCTCGCAAAAGCCCATAAATTTTATTCTTATATCGATTTACAAGATACGAATAGTCTTCTTTATGTCCATCGAGAACATTTTGGATCCATAGCCTCTCATCCTCTTTTTCAACTTTCGGTACATGTCCCTTCACCTTGAAGCCTCCTTGAAGCACGATACTATATAGACGATCCCTATTAAAAAAACTCTCACTTTATACAAAAAAAAGTAGATCTTCAAATAAAACGAAGACCTACTGTGTAATCTACCGATTACGTTTTAGAACAAAATACAATAATTGATCCATTTCTAAAGCCATAGAATCACTGAAGCGCTAAAGAAACCACTTTACTCCAATAAATTAACTCTTCATCCCTGCCATATGCCCCGATACATTGAAATCCTAATGGCATGTTATTTATAGAGGCAGCTGGAATACTCACCGCAGGCGCTCCAGCATATGACCAAATGGCCGTCATTCCGGTCCATCCGGTTCGTGAACCCCACAGCGGAGCTGTTCCTGCCTGAGCTGGCGAAACCCACAAATCAATCCCCTGTGATTTCTGCACATCTAATAGATCATTTCTGAGCTTGATTTGTCCGCTACGATATCCTTCCAGTTCTTCCTCAGTGATGGTTCGTCCAGATAAAATAGCCCGCCGTACGGTATCCTCATAAAGATCTTTATAAATATCAAATAGTGAATGATGGACTTGCGCCATTTCTCCGTGAACAAACCGCACCATGGCATCTCCGTAGATAAAGCTATCTTCCCACGGCATCGCAACTGTTTTTATGCTGAACCCTGCTTCCTCAAGCTTCTTAAGCTGCTTCTGAAAGGTTATCTTGGTGTCATCCTCCAATAATGTCATGTATACACCTTCGGGTATCCCTAGCACAGGTTTACGAGCTTCATTAAATGGTTTCCATTCTGTTACTAGCTCCGCGGCGAGAAAGTCCATACCCTCCATATCCTGAGTGAAAAATCCAAACGTATCAAAAGATGGCGACATCAATTGGACACCATCTATAGGGATACGCGCATAACTAGGTTTAAAGCCGACCACTCCGCAAAATGAAGCAGGTGCCATAACAGAACGCAAGGTTTGTGTACCTATCGCAAATGGACAGATACCCGCGGCAACCGCAGCAGCAGAGCCTGCACTAGAGCCGCCAGGCGTATGATCCAGCTGATGAGGATTACGGGTCGTGATAGGTCCGGCATAAGCAAATTCCTCCGTCACTGTTTTGCCGGTGAACCAAACCCCTTTTTGCCGAAGCTTTTGAATAAAACTGCCCTCAGACTTCGTCAAAGCTTGTGGGGGAAGGTTCGACCCTGCACAGGTAGGCAACCCGTCTAAGTGAATTAAATCTTTGATTCCAACAGGTATTCCATATAGCGATGGTTTAGGAAATTCCGAATACTTCTCTTTTACCCTAGCCACTTCATTTTTTATTCTATCTGCTCGGTTCTCCTCTGGCACAAAAGCACGCACGTGTGGTTCTACCTTATCGTAAAGATCTAAATATTGTGTAAGATATCTATCCATGGTCACATCTGAGGTCTTATTGCCCTGAGCAAACTGAGCTAACGAAGATTTATTAATGTACATGTCTGATTGGAGCCCTCCTTAATATTCACTTAAACCAGGAAGCCATTTAAAGACGATTGTATTAATTTGGAACAGCTTCATGTTACTAGGTAACCTTATCTATGGCTATACTTTAGTTCTCTATTTCTATTTTCATCCACAATATTGATTACACGATCCACCCACCCTTGATAAAATTGCTCCTCATGAGAAACCAGAATCACTGTACCTTTAAATTGGATTAAAGCATTCTGTAAAGCATCTTTTGTTTCGGCATCTAAGTGATTAGTGGGCTCATCTAAGATTAAGAAATTACATGCTGTAAGCAATAAAAGACACAGCTTAACTTTGGATTGTTCGCCACCGCTGAGTGTACGGATAGGCTGTGTAACGTGACTATCTTTTACAACACATAATGCTAGATGACGACGTATTTCCTTAATAGTCAATTTTGGATAAAACGATGCGACGATTTCAATGGGTGTCATGCTATCGTTTTCCCAAATTAAATCTTGCTCGTAGTAACCAATAGAGACTTGTTCGGCAAAGCGGAATGCTCCGGCAACACAGGGGATTTGACCAACTAATGTTTTCAGCAATGTTGATTTTCCGATGCCGTTAAAGCCTGCTATGACTATCTTTTGTCCTCCTCGAATGGAAAATGTTAATTTTGGAAGCAGCGGCTTATCGTAACCAACCACAAGATGGTCTACTCTAAGCGCAACTTGTGCAGTAACAGGAAGCTCTTGAAAACGGATAGATGCTTTAGTGACAAACGTCGGTGCAGCGATTCTCTCCATACGATCCAGCTGCTTCTGACGGCCACGGGCAATTCTAGAATTAACACCAGCACCATTTTTCCGGATATATTGCTCAGTGGCTTCAATTTTTTTCTGCTGTGCATGGTACTGCCGGATATGGCTTTCGCGAAAATGCTCCTTCTGTCTCAAAAAATCAGCATATTTGCCATGATATTTTTTAATCGTTTCCCCTTCAATATCGCAAATGCTTGTTGATATTTTATCGAGAAAAGTGTAGTTATGAGAGACCACAATGAAGGCTTGATCGAACGCTATCAGATATTCAGCAAGCCAGTTAATATGCGTGGTGTCGAGATAATTGGTGGGCTCGTCGAGCAATAACACATCAGGTTGTTCAAGCAACAGCTTTGCCAATATAACTTTGGTTCGCTGCCCCCCACTAAGCTGATCAATAGGACGGTCCATCCCCATTGCATTTAATCCTAGCCCCGTAACCACTTTACTGATATTGCTCTCGATAGAATAATAGTCGAGCGCCTCAAGTCGTTCCTGAAGGTCTGCTGCCTTCTGCAAAAGCACTTCATTGCCAGTAACAGCACATTCCGCATAAAGTGCATTCATCTTTTCTTCCATTTCGTATAATTCAGTGAACGCTCTCCTTAAATAACTTTGAACGGTACTTGACCCATCAATAACCGCGTATTGATCAAGATGACCTATTTTGATATTGGGCTGCCATTTAATCGTTCCACCATCAGGAATCACCTCGCCCGTCAGAATACCAATCAATGTGCTTTTCCCTGTTCCATTCTGACCCACTACACCTACATGCTCCCCTTTGTAGACTTCCAAAAAAACCTGTTTATACAGCACTTTATCTCCAAAAGCATGTGATACATTAGAAACCTCAAGTAAACTCATTTGCTTTCCTCTTTTCTATAATTGTTTTTAAGCACAAAAAAAGCAGAAGACACCGCGCCCTTGGGCGCAAGCCTTCTGCTTATTAGTGCACGAATAGACGGCACAAATAGATAATTGTCAGTTTGGAAACTGAACATTATAAACACAAAAGGCTGTAGACGAAAATTGTCTACAGCCTCTTAATCATTAACATCGGAAGATGGCGTAATCAAATAAGCATGAATAATCACACTAAAATGACCTAGCTATCTTTCGATGATATAAAAAGCGATTCGCTTTTTGATTAAGCTCCGGACAACGTTTCATCGTTTGTATCCGATTGTTCGGAGCAGCTTCTGGTATATAATTTTTCAGTTTCCACATGAATCATGTTGAACCATCCCTTCGTTTGGCTACATTTTAAATCGTGTATCCGCACTTGTCAACCACCATCCGAGAGGTGCTGTTATTTTTTGCGGGCGCGTTTGACCGTACCGATCCTAGTCCCTTGAGGAATAGTAATGAACTGGCTCTTCGATACACCAATAAGCTGTGAAGTATAAATACTACTATGTCCGGAGAATAAATAACTCACCACACAAGCGATAAACATGTATATGGCTCCTTCCGAACCAAACAGCTCGATACCCATTAAGAAGCAAGCGATAGGCGTGCTAGTAGCTCCACAGAAGACAGCAATAAAACCGAGGGCAGCTAAAAAGGGTCCATAAACATGTAATATTCCAGCCAAGACATTTCCTAGTGTGGCACCAATCGTAAATAACGGAGTAACCTCACCACCCTGAAATCCTGTTCCTAAGGTAAAGGCGGTAAAGATCAGCTTCCATAAAAAAGCGAACGGCGAGACATCTCCCTCAAAAGAATCCTTGATTAACGGAATTCCGAGGCCTAAGTAATCACGAGACCCTACAAGGAATACTAAGGCAATGATAATTAATCCACCTACGGCACCTTTTATCATTGGATTGCTTATCCTGGCGGTGAAGATTTTTTTTAGAAAATGAGTCAGTTCACTGAAAAGCATACTCACGAGACCAAAAATTACAGAGGCCAATACCACTTTTAGAATAATCATTAAACTTAAAGCTGGAAATTCATTCACTACATAGTGTGTATGATGAACACCCCACAATCGAGTGGTGACCAGATCACCAACAAAACTAGCCACAAAACATGGAAGTAATGCCTGTTGGCTAATAAGTCCAATGGTTACTACCTCTAGACCAAATAAGGTTCCAGCCAGCGGTGTTCCGAAAATAGAACCAAAGCCTGCACTGATCCCGCACATTAACAGTATCTTACGATCCAGAGGACTGATTTTAATCAGCTTTCCGAACCATTCCGCAAGGCTTCCGCCCATTTGAACAGCTGTCCCTTCACGCCCAGCGGATCCACCAAACAAGTGGGTTACTAATGTTCCGAACAACACCAATGGAGCCATTCGCAAAGGTATAGTCTCTTGGCCGTCCTGAATTTGTTCTATAATAAGGTTATTTCCTTTAGCGCTGTTTTTTCCGTAACGCATATATAGGAAACTAACAAATACTCCCCCAAGAGGCAACAAATAAAGTAGCCCTGGATGCTCTAAACGTACATCTGTTACGTAATCCAAGCTTTTTAGAAAAAAAGCAGAGGCGGTGCCGGATAAAATACCAACTACACTGCCGAGCACAATCCATTTGATAAATGTACTCCAAAGAGCAAAATAACTTCGCTTCTTAGTGATTTCAAACCATCGGGTAGACCATGGATTCATCTCGACAGCTCCTAAGGACAAAATAAATTAGTCTCAACAATAAAACAGACTCCTACCAGGGAAGCTCACACTGGTAGGAGTCATTAGTCTCAGAGAGACAGTTACGGCGAACTCCATCGCCCTTTATAAAACTTAAATTATTCTTCTTCTGAATCTACGTTATGATACACTTGTTGAACATCTTCCAGGTCTTCCAAAGCATCAATCAATTTCTCGAATTGAGCTTGAGCATCTTCTGGGAGTGCCACATAGTTTTGTGGAAGCATGTTTAACTCAGCAACAGTAAATTCAGTGATGCCTGCATTCTTGAATACTTCTTGTACTGCATTGAACTGATCAGGTTCTGCATAAACAATAACTGCATCATCCTCTTCCAGCACATCGCGTACATCAAGTTCTGCATCAAACATCATTTCAATTACTTCATCAGCAGTTTTACCTTCCACACCTATAACGGCCGTAGAGTCAAACATGTAAGCTACTGATCCGCTGACACCCATATTTCCGCCATTCTTACTGAAGGTTGAACGGATCAATGGAGCTGTCCGATTAACGTTATTTGTTAGCGCATCAACGATGATCATTGAACCGCTAGGTCCAAATCCTTCATAACGAAGCTCTTCATAATTTTCTTCAGCGCTACCTTTAGCCTTATCAAGCGCACGGTCAATGATCGCTTTTGGTACATTGTAAGTTTTTGCACGTTCTAATACAACTTTCAGGGCCCGGTTCGCTTCTGGATCGGGTTCGCCCTTCTTTGCTGCTACATAAATCTCAACACCAAACTTTGCATAAACACGACTTGTGTTTGCGTCTTTGGAAGCTTTCTTTTCTTTAATATTATTCCACTTACGACCCATATTGTTCCCGCTCTCTTTCAACATGAATTAAAAACAATTGTTACTTATTATACCCTTCTTCGATAGCTCTAGTAAAGTGCAGTAGTAGGTTAATCCTCTAAGCTGTCACAATACAGATAGAAAAAGCCCCTGATTCAATCAGGAGCCTGCTAATTTTTTATAGATTACTGCCAAATTTCATCTGCAATCTCTTTAATAAACTGCAGTTTATCCCATTGCTGTTGATCTGTCAGATGGTTTCCTTCTTCCGTAGAGGCAAAACCACATTGTGGGCTCAGGCACAACTGATTGATATCCACATATTGCGAAGCTTCTTTAATCCGTCCAATGATTTCTTCTTTATTCTCAAGCTCACCTGACTTCGAACTGAACAAACCTAAAACTACTTGCTGATCTTTAATAAATCTAAGGGGTGCAAAGTCTCCGGCCCGATCCGTATCGAACTCCAGATAGAAACCATCTACATCCACCGTTCCAAATAACACTTCTGCGATAGGCTCGTATCCGCCGGATGCTGCCCAAGTGGACGCGTAGTTCCCACGGCATACATGCATCGTGATAACCATATCTGCTGGGTGATCTTTTATCGCTTCGTTATTTACAAATGCGTATAACTTAGCGATTTCGTTAACATCTACACCCTCTTTTTGACGGGCTTCCCAATATCCTTTATCACAAAGCATACCCCATGTACAGTCGTCCAATTGCAGATTACGGCAACCTGCCTCATAGAAATCACGAATAACTTCACGATAAGCTGCAGCAATATCAGCCACAAGTTCATCCTGCTTGTCGTAAACAGCTACAGTAGTCTTTTGATTGCGCTGAAGTTCAGCAAGGAACTGCGCTGGCGAAGGAATCGTTTGGCGCGCTACTACATCATTTCCCGCTATGCTAACCAATTGTCTGTAGTCAGCGATCATTGGATGGCTAGTCCCACGGATTCTTCCGGATAGTTCTGCAGTTTCCGCTCTGGTCTCTACACCATTAAACAGGTAGCCCACTGGGCTGACTTTCTTTGTTACCCCTTCAAGGCCCCACATAAAATCTAAATGCCACCAGGAGCGGCGGAACTCTCCATCCGTTACACCTTTTAATCCAACCGCTTTTTGTTTTTTCACAACTCTGGCAATCTCTGTATCTTCTACCTTGCGCAATTCATCAGCGGAGATTTCATTATTTTGATATTGGACACGAGCTCTCTTAATCGTTTCCGGACGTAAGAAGCTGCCAACGATATCTACTCTGAATGGCACTTCAGTTCTTTGTTTTCCTTTTTGGATGGTACTCATAGGGGTTCGGCCTCCTTCATTGTCTGTGCTTTTCTGTTGAATTCACTATAGCACTGTACAATCAGGACAGGGTAACTCCTAAAAACTATGGCCTACCATAAGCTTACGCTATAGCAGGCCACCAAATTAGCTTATTTAATTATAACCAGACCTCTCGGGCGGTTTCGATCACAAGGCGTATTTTATCCCACTGCTCTTCTTCAGTTAGAATATTTCCTTCCTCCGTAGAAGCAAATCCACACTGAGGGCTAAGGCACAGCTTTTCAATATCTACATATTGTGCGGCTTCTTCGATTCTTGCCTTAAGCTGCTCTTTACTCTCCAGACCCCCATGTTTGGTCGTTACTAATCCCAACACTACAAATTGGTCTTTAATAAATCGTAAGGGCTCGAAATCGCCAGCTCGTTCATTATCATATTCCAAGAAAAAGGCATCAACTTTTGTATTGGAAAAAAGCACCTCGGCAACAGGCTCATAACCGCCAGCAGCGAACCAAGTGGAGCGAAAATTACCTCGGCAAACGTGCAGCGCGATGGTCATATCATGCGGACGATTCGCAATACTCTCATTGATCAGCCTAACGTAATCCTTTGCTAACTGATCGGGATCTGTACCTCTACTGCGTAAATGGGCGCGATGTCGGCCACTGCTCAGCGTTCCCCAAGTTGTGTCGTCTAACTGAAGATAACGGCAGCCTGCATCGTAAAAGGCTTGAATCGCAGTTTGGTAAACCGCAATGATATCTTGAAATAGAGTTTCCTTATCAGGGTAAACTTCATTTCCATTAAACTCCTCCACAAAGTGAAATAGGGCAGGTGAAGGGATCGTCATTTTGGGTAACCGGTCTCCCGCCATTTCCTTGAGCTTTATAAATTGCTGTAGCATGGGATGATCTTCAAAGGAAATCCGGTCAACAATTCGGAATGATTCTGCACGCTGAACCGTTTCGGCTCTTCCATTCCCTTGGTTTAAGTTAATCTTTTCAGTTCCTTTAATTCCGACAAAGAAATCAAGATGCCACCAGGAACGGCGAAACTCACCATCTGTTACTGCTAATAATCCTACTTCCTTTTCTAATTCCAGTAGTTTAGCAATTTCAATATTCTCTATTTCATAAAGCTCACTACCTGTAATTTCACCATTCTCATATTGGAGGCGGGCTGCTTTAATCTCTTCCGTACGCAAGAAGCTGCCGACGATATCATAGCGAAAGGGTGGAGCATTTCTCTGGGTGCCAGTTACGGGTCTAATCATACCGATCCTCCTACAGCTATAGTAAAAAATGATTTAGATCAAAATAACTTCCGGAAACCAAGTCATTTAAGATTTCTATATACTTGGATGCCATCACACTAGGTCTACGATCTTTATGCGCAATCCAACCAACCGTGAATACTTCATTACTCTCAAATGGAATCGTCTTCAGTCCATTACCGTTCAGATCGGATGCCATGATTCCTGTACCCACTGTATAACCGTCCGTGCCCATTAATAAATTGGTCAAGGTTGCCCGGTCATTCACTTTAATATTCTTCTCAATCTGAGAAAAACTTAACATTTCCTCCGAGAAGTGAAGTGAATTGTTCTCACCCTGTTCAAAAGTAATATACGGAAAAGGTAAAATATCGTCCTGCGAGATCCTTTCCTTCTGGGCAAGCGGATGTCCAGTTCTAACATAAAGATGTGGGTCAGTATTAAAGAGTGGCGTGAATTTCAGATTACCGTCACTGAACAGCTTATTCATATGCTTATAGTTGCTCTCGTTAATATAAAGAATCCCCAAATCGCTACGGAGAGTACGCACATCTTCGATGATGTCGTAGGTTTGCGTCTCTCTCAAGCTGAAGTTGTACTCTGAGACATCACTTTGCTTCATGAGACTCACAAAAGCATCTACCACAAAAGCATAATGCTGAGTCGAAATGGAAAAATAGATTGGGCTACGCTTTTTCCCAGTATAACGATTCTCCATAAGCTCTGTTTGTTCAATGATTTGACGGGCATATCCGAGAAATTCCATTCCTTCTACAGAAATGCTGATTCCACGGTTCGTCCTTTCAAAGATGGTAATCCCAAGTTCATTTTCAAGCTCTTTAATAGCGTTGGACAGGCTCGGTTGAGAAACAAAGAGTTTCTTTGCCGCCTCATTCATGGAGCCACTATTTGCAATTTCGATAGCGTAGCGGAGCTGCTGCAACGTCACTCCTATTCCCCCTGTTCCAGACCTATTCGTACTACATTCTGTTTCATACTAGCTGATATCGTAGCATAAATACACATCTCATTCCAAGATAATCCTTATTATGTGCCCAATAACGCGTACTTATTGTGTTCTCTTTTTCCCAGCATCAATCTTGGCAGGATCTAGTCCTTTCCAGATATTTGGCATATCAACCTGTTCTGGATGCTCAAAAACTAAAAAAGCTGTAGGCAAATACCGCTCACCATATTGGGATGAGGGTTTATTCATAATCTCATTATCTTTTACTAGTACCGTAGAAGATCCACCATCCAGATTAGCCGCTATCACAGCTCCATGCTTAAGCAAAATTTGCTGCACATCATAGAGATTTGCTCCAATACTATAAGTAGGCTGTCGTCCGTCAATTACCACAAAAATAATAGCGCCATCTGCCCGCTGACCCATTGCTGTTCTAGGTGCAATCCCCCAACCTTCCGCTGCATTCTTAATCAATCCTTTGCCATTGACGATTAGCCGCGGGCTAAAAGTAACTGCCTCCTGAACCCCCATTTTACTAATCTCATCTAGCGTATAATTCCCTGCAACCATTTTTCCTTGTTTATCCAGACCAACAATCTGTGTAGATTTTTTACCGCCAAGACCGTTGTAATATAACTTACCTTGTGAGACTACAATTCCTATGGGTTTAAACCCGTTACCTTTCCAGTTCGGATCAGCGAACCCACCACCGTTAACTCCAGCGATAGCGCCTGTACGCTTCACCATACTGGTTACTTTTTCACCTGAACCAATCTTATTAGGTATTCCTAGTCGGACTTTGGTTGGATCATTAACAATCATTACATATCCGGTATAGCCACTGCCTGAGACATTCTCAATCTCGACAAGCGGCTTCTCTACCACCTCAGGTTCGGGAGCGATCGTATGTGTATCTATTTCGTCCCCCATCTCTTCAAAACGGGCGGTATATTCGGTTACCCGGCCCTTCAGTTGATCTTCACCTATAATATATTTAGCCATATAGCGATGTTGTGTTGTAATTAGCGTATCTGCGATTGTATAACGTAAGTTCTGAGCCGAGGGTGCAAAATAAAGCCATCCACCAGCAGCGATCATTAAGAATAAGCAGAATAAAAAAACTTTGGATAAGGTGCGAAAAAAACTCCGTTTCTTCCGCTTTTTTATTGGTTTCTTTACAGGTTTCTTATTGCGTGCATTGGAATGTTGAGGTAATGATGAAGTGCTCACTTCTGAGTATTCCTCCCTAAATATTACTAATTTGATAATATGTACAACTCGTCCTTATCATAGACGATGATTTTCGTTAAAAGTTTCTGTTTGAGAAATAGTCAGCATTCAAAAACAAAAAACGAGCAGGTTTCCAATATCTTGGCTACCTGCTCATCTAAAGCTAAACAAATTCTAATGTCTTCCTACTCCACCGCCGCTGCTAGCGCTACCGCCGCCGCCTGATGAGCCACCACCGCCGGAATAACCGCCACCACCTGATGAGCCTCTATCATCATCATCTGAGTAGCTGCGGCTGGATGAGCTTGAAGAATGTCTTCCTGCTCCTCCACCACTGCTGGAACCTCCACCACCATGGTTCTCGTTGCTTGAGGAATACCTTCCTGCACCGCCACCGTTAGTAGAGCCTCCGCCACCACTGTTTCCCCAGAAACTTGATTGCGAATTGTTTGTATTCCTATGGTGGTGATGATAATAACGTCTGTGCCAGCGTCTGCCATAACCGTAATCCGCTTGACCATGCCAAGGACCATAACGGCGTATATTCCTTTGGCTATATGGATTAAATGGCAAACCATACATTTCTATATATCTATTGCGTCGTGAAGCAGTAAATCCAAATAAGATAAGCGAACCAAAAATCGCTGAGAAAATTAGAAAAGCCTTGCTTTTACTAACCGCCTCACCTCCACTTGTAGCTGTAGTAGAGGAAGTACCAGAATTCGTTGTAGTTCCAGGATTAACATTGTTTCCGTTGTTTCCAGTGACTCCTTGCGGATGATCCGCTCTAGCTAACAAGAAACTGTAGAACGAATTAACTGTCGTTGTAGCTCCCGTACCGTAATCTTTTTTCACAAATTGGGGTTCAAGCACGGTATTTAAAATATTACTAATAGCCTCATTGGTTAAAACCTTGTCGATATCCTTGCCTTGTAGAACATGATAGTTGTCTCCGCCTATGTCCAATACCAGCATAACATCCTTAGGACCCGCACCTACCGAAGCAAACTTCATATAAGTATAGTCCTGCAATGTTTTATCCCCAGCATTTTTTACGGTGACCACATAAATTCCACTTCCGGTTGTTGTTTTATATCTGTTGCTGGAATCGTTCAGATAGTCTTTAGTTACTTTTTTGAGCACACCCGCATTATCGGATACGTAATTTTTGGTGCCAACATTTTCTGCCCAAGTGCCGCCCATAGCTTGAATAAAAGCTCCATACGTCTTCCTAGCACCATTACTGTATGTTTTAGCTGCGAAATCCGGCTCAAGATATTGTGAAAGAATCTCTTTAATCTTACTGTTAGGCAATGATTCCTCTATACCTTTACCTTGTACCGCCCAATAATCATCATCTTTTATAGAAAGGAGCAGCAGCAGACCGTTATTTTTATCCGCAGCCCCCACACCCCAGCTATTGAAAAGCGATTTTGCATACTCTTCCATCGAAACCCCTTCAGTAGAATCGACAGTTACAAGCACAACTTGAGCTCCAGTAGCCTGATGTAATCGAATACCGTAGTTCACCATGTAATTCTCTGCTTTCTCGTCAATCACATTCGCAAAATCATTCACATAAAATGACCCTGTATGCTTAGGTACAGCAGTTTTGGCTAAACTTACGGCCGGCAAAAGCAATACACTTAACAATAAGGCAGCAAGTGTGGTATGTAGCAGTATTTTTAGAGTTCTCGTGTTCATATGTACCTCCTGATCTATCATTATCTCTCTTATTTATCGGTTACGCGCGGTTAGCGGAATAGTTCCATTTTATTCTAAACTGGAAATTACACAACAGGAAAAAACGGTTAGAGTTTATGAGGCGGGTGATTTGAGGCGTGCGAGTCACTTCAGGGGCAATCATCGTGTTGTGTTGATGGATCAAACTCAAGAGCATTGGAGATTTGGAATCCCCTAATGGATAACATACTTTTCACTGATGCATCGGACTCAGGAGACGTTATTCTGTTTATTTGAGCGTTTGCGGCAGGCTATCGGACTCAGTTGCAGCTATTTACTCAAAACCACACTGTTTATCCACAAAAGTTGGCCAATAAGTGCTATTCAGTCCGATAACGCAGCAAAATGAGCTTAAAAGCCGAAATAGCTGCAATACGGTCCGTAACACCCTGAACTCTCTTAGTTACTTGAAATAATGGGAGTTTTGGATCCTTCTTAAACTTCTTAGTTACTTGAGGTACATTGGAGTTTTGGAATCCCCTGCTGGATAACACACTTTTCGCCGATTCATCGGACTCAGGAGACGTTATTCTGTTTATTTGAGCGTTTGCGGCAGGCTATCGGACTCAGTTGCAGCTATTTACTTAAAACCACACCACTTATCCGCAAATTTTTGGCCAATAAGTGCTATACAGTCCGATAACGCAGCAAAATGAGCTGAAATGCTGAAATAGCTGCAATACGGTCCGGAACACACTGAACTCTCTTAGTTACTTGAAATAATGGGAGTTTTGGATCCTTCTTAAACTTCTTAGTTACTTGAGATAATTGGGGCTTGGAATCCCCTGCTGGATAACATACTTTTCGCCGATTCATCGGACTCAGGAGACGTTATTCTGTTTATTTGAGCGTTTGCGGTAGTATATCGGACTCAGTTGCAGCTATTTACTCAAAACCACACTGTTTATCCGCAAATGTTGGCCAATAAGTGCTATTCAGTCCGATAATGCAGCAAAATGAGCTGAAAAGGCGAAATAGCTGCAATACGGTCCGTAACACACTGAACTTCCTTGGCTACTATACAAAATGGGAGGTTTGGAATCCCCCTTGAACTTCTTAGCTACGTGTAATAATAGGAGATTTGAATCCCTCTTAAACTTCTTAGTTACTTGAGATACCCGTTATCTGGAGCTATACAGCCAATACTCCAACAACAAAAAGGCTCAGCCTATAGCTGAACCTTTTGCTTGCTTTTTAAAGCCAATTCCTTGGATCTAGCGCTCATGTTCCGTTAAAAATCAAACAGCGTAGTAGTTAAGTAACGTTCACCGGTATCCGGCAGAATCACCACGATGGTCTTGTCCTTATTCTCAGGACGCTTAGCGATTTGTGTAGCTGCGTAAACAGCTGCTCCGGAGGAGATACCCACCAGCAATCCTTCTGTTCTCGCAAGTGCACGTGATACGCTATAGGCATCATCATTTTTCACCTGAAAAATCTCATCCACCACTTCATTATCGTAATTCTCCGGAATAAAGTTTGCTCCAATGCCCTGAATCCCATGTCCCTTAGGACGGCCTCCTGATAAAACAGGGGAATCAAACGGCTCGATGGCGACAATTTGGACTGCGGGGTTCTTTTCTTTCAACGCTTTCCCAACACCCGAGATAGTGCCTCCAGAACCAACACCCGCTATGAAAATATCAACATCTCCATCGGTATCCCGCCAAATTTCCTCAGCTGTAGTCGTTCTGTGTATTTCCGGGTTCGCAGGATTGCTGAATTGCTGAGGAATAAATGAATTTGGAATTTCCGCAGCTAATTGTTCTGCCTTTCTTACAGCTCCGCTCATTCCTTCTGTTCCCGGTGTTAACACAAGCTCCGCACCTAATGCCAGCATTAATTTACGGCGTTCAATACTAAACGTATCTGGTAGCACGATTATCAGTGAATACCCTAAGCTAGCAGCTGCAAAAGCAAGCCCTATCCCAGTGTTTCCACTAGTTGGCTCAATAATGACAGAATCTTTATTGATGAGACCTCTCTCTTCCGCATCTTTGATCATTGCATACCCAATACGATCTTTAACACTACCTGCAGGATTAAAAGATTCCAGCTTGGCAAGAACCCTTGCTTCTACGTTTTGGGTTTTACTATACTTTGAAATCTCTAATAACGGTGTATTTCCGATCAGATCGGTTAAGCTCTTATAAATATTAGCCATAATGATCCGCACCTCATTTCTTAATTTCCAATCAAATTACTCTGTATTAAGTCTAGCAGGATTTAAAGGATTTACAACCTATTCATTCTTAGTAGTCGCAAACTTGAGGCCTTTAATTCGTACTACGTCTAACCGAAACACTTGACTCTCGCACGATTAATCGCGGATCAAGCTGCACCCTTTGATACTCCCCGGTAATATTATCCTGAATACGTTGCAAAAGAAGCTGTGTGGCTAATCGTGCCACTTCATTCCCCATGATCGAGACCGAACTAATCTGCGGACTTGTAATGGTTGTCCATGAGTTATTATCTACCCCAACCACCGCCACATCTTCTGGAACACGAACGCCTAATTCTTTAAAACGATTCACAATACCTATGGCCACCATGTCATTCACTGCATAAATAGCATCTGGCATATGCGTCAGGCTGTAGAAATAGTCAGCGGCTTGTAGTCCAGTTTGCAAGGAAAAGTCTTCGCCAAAATATACAAGCGAAATATCCACTTGATTTAAAGCTTGCTGATAAGCAAGATAACGATCTTCAATAAGATCTTTTTGTGCCCCTGCATATGCAATCCTAGTACGACCGATATTGATTAAATGCTCCATCACTAATTGTCCTTCAAAACGTGACAAACTAACGATGTCAGCTTTCACATTTTCTGTGATTCTTTTCCCGTAGTTAATGATAGAGACCGGAACACTCGATTTATTAATTAACTCTACCATGGTCTTTGGATAAGCAAGAGGCATGATAATGAGTCCATCTACATGTAATTTTTTGACCTCACGGATTGTTTCGAGCTCAGTCCGCGGGTTGCCAGAAGTATTAATCTGGATTACCCGATAGCTATGTTGTTTGGCGGCTTGCTCTACGGACCAGGCGATATCCGGAATAATTGCGTTGCGAATGTCAGGAACGGCCAGAGCAATTTGCTTCGTTTGGCGGATTTTGAGGCTTTGCGCAGAGGTATTTGGAGTGAAACCCATCTCCTCAATCACTTGCAGTACCAGCGCCTTGGTCTTGGAACTAATTCCCTCTGAATTATTAATGGCTCTTGAGACAGTAGCAATACCTACCCCCGCCCGTTTCGCTACATCCTCTATGGTTACTTTGTTTTTATTAGCCACTCTGATAGTCCCCTTATTTCCGGAATCGTTTTCGTATTTATCTCTATTCCACTCATCTAAAATCAAAATTCCAATGTATAGATTATAACATAATAGTACATAGAAGAATACTTATCTCAACGACTAATGTGAGCCTAAAGGCTTGATATAACTCTGTTTTAGTGAATTATTTCACTAATTTTCAATATTAATATTTTCATTATTTAAATTTGACAATATGAAAATTATGTGACATATTTGTTCTCGGAAACGTTTCCTCTTTTCCAGAAATAAAACACTATTTATTATCAATTATTAATCTAGGAGATGAATGATATGCAAGCATTAAGATGGCATAACGTCAAAGATCTACGGTTAGAAACGATTGAAGAACCAGCAGCCCTTGAAGGAAAAGTGAAAATCAAAATCGAATGGTGCGGAATTTGTGGCAGCGATCTTCACGAATATGTAGCCGGCCCTATTTTCATTCCCCAAGGAACAGATCATCCCCTTACTGGTGAAAAAGCTCCAGTCGTAATGGGACATGAATTCTCTGGACAAATCGTAGAAGTAGGTCAAGGCGTTAGCAAGTTTAATGTTGGTGATCGCGTCGTCGTCGAGCCTGTTTTTGCATGTGGTGAATGTGTAGCTTGTCGACAAGGTAAATATAATCTTTGTGAAAAAATGGGCTTCCTAGGTTTGGCTGGTGGTGGCGGTGGATTCTCAGAATACGTCGCAGCAGACCAACATATGGTGCACAAAATTCCAGACAGCTTATCCTATGAACAAGGTGCTCTGGTGGAACCTTCTGCCGTTGCTCTACACGCTGTTCGTTCCAGTCAACTCAAGGTTGGAGATAAAGCTGTAGTATTCGGTGCTGGCCCAATCGGTTTGCTGGTCATTGAAGCTTTGAAAGCATCCGGCGCAGCTGAAATCTATGTAGTAGAACTTTCCGAGGAACGTAAGAGTAAAGCTGAAGAACTTGGTGGTATTGTAATCGATCCTAAACAATATGATGTGGTCGAAGAAATTCAAAAACGTACCGATGGTGGCGTAGATGTTGCGTTTGAAGTGACAGGCGTACCTCCCGTTCTAACCCAAGCAATCAATTCCACTAAATTGAGTGGACAAATCATGATCGTTAGTATTTTCGAAAAAGATGCTACGATTACTCCAAACAATATCGTACTTAAAGAACGCAACTTAACTGGTATCATTGGTTACCGTGATGTTTTCCCCGCTGTAATTAGCTTGATGGAACAAGGGTACTTCCCTGCTGAAAAACTTGTTACTAAGAGAATTAAACTGAATGAAGTGATTGATCACGGGTTTGAGGCTCTTTTGAAAGAAAAAAATCAAGTAAAAATCCTTGTAAGTCCTAAACAATAACCATAAGCAGCCTATTGGCTGAATCATAAAAGAAGGCGCTGCTCCAAGCAGCTCTTTCTAGAATTTGTAGCGGTCTCTGTTATTAAAAAACAACCAGGCAGCGATTCTCCGGGAATTGGAGTATCACTGCCTGGTGTTTTTGATCTGTGGGGGGTTTAAGCAAATTCATGGGCAAATCCTTATACGCTCTGGCTTAACTCGCTTAATCATCCGCTGATCCACCAAAGTATATTCATCCTCACTAAGCAGGAGTTGCAAGTCTGATGCCTTGAAGAAATCCTTTCAGACAGAACGTAGCTTCCGGTGCATTCCCTCTTGTTATACTTCTAGCACCTAATTCAAAGGATTCGAATGAGATAATGGAGAGTGATATAGGGTAAATGTGAAATAACTGTATTCTGTACAATTAAAACCCTGAAAATCCTCCTATAAGGAAGTAAATGAGGAATATAGATGTAATAAATACAGTTATATCTATGCCCCGACCAATTAAGGAATTATAGTTGTACAAAATACAATTAAACGCTCACTCTGCTTTAACAAATTGCTTCCGTCACCACTCTGATTCATCAATTATAGATGAAGTGTAGCTCCCTATGGAACGGCCCCTAGCCCGTTTGTTTGCTTCATCTATACTTATGCGTATTTATCATTTATCAAATAATGCAGATTCTCTTTTACAGCAGGCCATTCGGTATCCAATATGCTAAAGACCACATTATCATGAATCGATCCGTCAGACTTGATTCTATGCTTACGCAGAACCCCTTCTTTAACCGCCCCTATTCGTTCTACTGCTCTTTGTGACCTCAAGTTGTTCGCGACCACTGTAAATTCTACGCGGATCAGCTTTAGTTCTTCAAAACAATAGTGTAGCAGCAGCGACTTGCCTTCTGTGTTCACACTAGTTCTCCAATAGTCTGGTGAGATCCAGGTACATCCAATTTCAGCGTTACGATGAACCAAATCCGGATGCATAATACGAGTGGTTCCGATAATTCGCTCCGTTGCTTTATCAATGATAGTAAAGGTAATTTGTGAACCGTTCTTTTGATTCGCTAAAGCTGTTGAGATTAATCCTTGCACCTGCTCGTCCGACGTTATTTTTCGCCAGGTAAATTCCCAGATGTCTGGATTTCTTAACACTCTCGCCAATCCTTCTGCATGACTTTCATCTATTGGAACCAGCTTAATCGATTTCCCGTCAAGTATTTCAGTATTCATAACACTCATTTGGTGCACCGTTCTCTCAATGAAATATGCTGAATGATATCTGCAATTTCTTCCACACGAAAGGCGATATGGTCTGCTCCGGCTTGTTCAAGCTCTTCCTTGGGACCATAACCAAAAGTCACTCCAATAGATTCGACACCACAGCCAATAGCACCGATGATATCATGCTTACGATCTCCTATCATTACCGCTTCCTCTGGATGTATGTCATTCTCATCAAGCACGTACTGAATAACCTCTTGCTTCTTAGAACGGGTACCGTCCAGATTACTTCCTCCGATATGTTTGAAATAATGATCGAGCTTATAATGCTCAAGAATCTGTGCTGCAAAAACAGTCGGTTTGGAGGTTGCTACATACAATGAGTATCCATTCGTCTTAAGTCCCTCCAGCAATTGGGGTATACCTTCAATCACCTTATTCTCAAATAATCCCGTGGCACTGTAACGCTCCCGGTAAAAAGCAACCGCTTGAAGCGCTTGTTCCTCAGTGAAATGGTGCAGCTCGATAAATGAATCATATAACGGAGGACCTATGTAAGGAAGAAGCTCATCCAAATGCTCGATCTGTATATCAAATTTGTTCAAAGCGTATTCTACGCTTTTGGTGATGCCTTCTTTGGGGTCTGTTAAAGTACCATCTAAATCAAATAAAATGTTTTGTAATCCTCTTCCCACGGTTGTCTTGCTCCCCTCGACTGATATTATTGCATATATTTATCATACCTTCGTTTCCACATACTTTCCACATACTTCTCGAATACGATAAGTAACTGAAGCTATTACATATTATCGGAGGAGTATCTTATGAACATGACGCATTACATGTCTTTGCTAGCGGACAACCAGCCTTGGAATTTGATTATATTCATGGCCATCCCCGTGATTTTTGCTGAGACGATTACCATTACAGAGTTTATTATTTTGTTCACCAAGAATCTAACAGGCCCACTACGATCCTTCAACAAAGTCTGCAGCATACTCGCAGGGATATATTTCACAGGTGTATTTCTCTACTTGTTCCCAACTGCGTTTATTCCTTTGTCTGTGAATGGGGAATGGCACACATGGGTTGATATCGTAGCCGTGGGCTTCTATTTAAGCGGAGTACTCTTCTTATTGCCACTGGCTTTGTTAGATCTTGGTCTGATTGCCCGTAAACGATCGGAAGAGCACAAGATGAAGCTGCATTTTCTGCTTATTAGTGGATTCTTGGTCGTGGCGCATATCGCGATGATATTTGGGATGATTAATCCGGAAATTGTAGGGAGTATGGGTGGAATGGGCGATATGATGCATTAAAGTTTATTAACAAAACGTAATCTAAGACAAAAAGCAGATCAAGGATAAAACCTTGATCTGCTTTTTGTATCGTACCGGTTATCCTGCGTTTTGTACAGTTACCACAGTACGCTTCTTGCGTAATAAAAACATCAGTGGAAATCCAAACAACACAATAATGGAACCTACCACAAAAACATCATTCACACCCATCGTGAACGATAGCAAACGTATCGAATCTGTATTACTTGCACCGGAGCTGATCAACTCTTTAGAGTGGAGTAAGGATCTACTCGACAGCAGGGAGGTGAATACTGCAATCCCAAGTGAGCTTAACACATTGCGAACCCAGTTGTTGATCGACGTAGCATGCCCAGACCATTCGACAGGAATTTCCTCCATTGAGGCTGTACTGCTTGGAACATTGGCTAGTCCAATGCCGAGATTACGAACGACCATCGCCCACATAATAAAGCTATAAGATATGTTCGTTTGCAGCCGACTAAGCATGAATAAACCGATGAATATAAATAAAATACCCGCAGAAATCAACTTCACAGGTCCGAACTTTGGATACAGCTTACCTACGATTGGACTCAATAAGGCAAGGAGGATCGAGGACGGCAATAAAATCAGCCCTGTTTTAAGCGTTGTAGCCCCTTCTACCGTTTGTAAGAACAAAGGGGTTAAATAGGTTCCGGCATACATCGCAATCGTAACTAAACTATAGATACTAAGCATGGCGGTAAAACGGCGATTACGGAATACACGCAAATTCAGCAGAGGTACCTCCGCCTTCAGCTCGCGCAAAACAAACAAAACTAACAACACAACTCCCAAAAGGATTAACGATAAGGTTTTCCACGAAGTCCATCCCCAGCTATTGCCTTGGCTAAATGCAGTTAATAATGATAAACTACCGAGGACAACGGTAAGGAAACCAGGAATATCAAATGACTTCGGAATATTCATTCGATAATATGGAATTAACGTTAGGGTTAGAATAACAGCTATGATTCCAATAGGGATGTTAATTAAGAATAACCAATGCCAGCTGGCATATTGGAGCAGCCACCCGCTAAACGTTGGTCCTATGGCTGGCGCGACCATCGCGGATAACGACCAGAGGCTTACTGCAAAAGGTCTGCGTTCTCCCGGTATTACTTGAAATATGATGGTCATCGTACAAGCCATGATGAGACCGCTGCACGAACCCTGAAGCATCCGAAATACAATTAATGATGTTGGATCCCATGCCAAAGCACAAAACAAAGAGAACATGGTGAATCCCATCAAGGCGAAAAGATAAAGCCTTTTGTAGCTGAATCTTCCTCCGAGATAGCCGGCGAGTGGTGCGGTTACTCCTGTCGCCAGCATAAAACCCGTGACCATCCATTGCATGGTGTTCAGACTCGTATTGAAATGATCCATTAAAAGAGGAACAGCAATGTTGATCGTCGTTGTACTTAAGACAGAGACGAAATTTCCGAAGAATATGGCAATCATGATCGGCCAAAAATGTATTTTGCTTGCTTGATTTTCTTCCATGCTTCCCCTCCTCATTATTTTTTATATGTCTACTTTTACATATATAAGGTGACTTGAATAATGTTATAATCGTATGATCAATATGTCAATGATGACATATCCCCGAAAAATTCAATGAAAACGGATTTATAATAACTGGAGGGCTTTATAGTAATGAATACACTGTCTTATGGACTTCTAGCTTTACTTAGCGCTAACTCATTGTCTGGATATGAATTAACTCAGAATATCAAGCCGCTCTGGCGTGCTGGACATAGTCAAATCTACCCTCTATTAATGAGCATGGAGCAGCAAGGTTATATCACCTTTAAGCTCATTGAACAGACCGATAAACCGGATAAAAAAGAATACTCCATTACGAAAGCAGGACTGGAGCAATTGCGGCAATGGGTGGAAACTACTGCAGAGCCTCCGGTGCTACGGGATGAGCTGCATTTTAAGCTGTATAGCTTATGGCTATCCAACCCGGAAGAAGCCAAGGACCTATTGCTAAAACGTGCAGAGTTTTGTAAAAGTGAGCTGGAGCGATACAAGGTTTTGCTCAAAGCAAACGAAGTCTTGCGTGATGAACGCGGTGAGACTCGTGAGTTAAAAGCCACCACTTTTGGACGTTATTTACTGATCCGCAAACGTGTGCTTGATATGGAGAGCTCTATACAATTCTGCGAATGGGCACTTGAAGAGCTTGAGTCGAATCAATAACATTATAAACAAGCAAAAAAGAGACCTCATTTTGTATCGGAAGTCTCTTTTTACTTACATTTATTCGGATTTAGATAAATTCAATAGTTGCACCTCGCAACGAGTACCCGCTCCAGGCTGACTCATCATTCGAATCTTGCCTCCATGCAATTCCACCAGCTTTTTAACAATGGAAAGTCCCAGACCTGAACCTCCGTATTGTCTTGAACGTGATTTCTCTACCCGGTAGAAACGTTCGAAGATATAGGGAAGCTCTTCCTCAGGAATACCTATTCCTGTATCTTCAACTATTAGAGTTGCAGCATCCGCTGTAAATTCCACATGAACAATAATCTCGCCTTCATCCGTATAACGAATTGCATTTTCCAGAAGGTTCATTATAATCTGTTCCATACGTTTTTGATCTCCACGGATCATATACGCATCTCCGCTAAGCTGAAGCTTCAGCTGTAACCCCTTCTCTTTTGCTTTCAGTTCAACTCTGCGCACGGCTTGTTCCGTTAGCTGACTGAGATCGATCCACTCTTGGGTAAGTGTAACCTTTCCTTCCTCCATCTTTGCCAGTTCAAATAAATCATCCACCAGATGCTGGAGCCGATGTGCTTCCTGATGAATGATATCCAAGTATAGATCCCTTTCCCCCTCGGTCTCGTAAAGCCCATCTTTTATAACCTTGGTGTACCCCTCCAAATATGTAATGGGCGTTCTCAGCTCATGTGAGATATTTGCCAGAAATTCCTGCCTTGTATCCCTGTATCGTTGCAGATCGACAGCCAGATCATTTATGGCCTCTGCCAAAAAACCAATCTCATCGTTACTACGTATAGACAGTCTCGTTTCCAACTCGCCAGCCGCGATTTTCCGGGTTGCCTTTTGCATCTTGATCAGAGGTCTGGACAAAATCATGGCGATCACACCAGTGATCCCTAAAGCCAATATAAAAGCCCCTATTCCTGCAATCAGCAGCAGGTTCCGGATGGAAGCCAAAGATTGCTTCATACTCTCTGTAGAGGACATTACATAAAGTGCAGACTGAGTTGTATCCCCCTCCATTATTGGTTTTCCAATGATAAAATAAGAATATCCAGCAGGATCTTTATACTCAAAATCAACACTTTTCCCAGCGAAAATCCGGCTAACATCCGAAGCTTGGATGAATGAACGATCCATACGATCATGTGCACCCGAGTGGAGTATCACATGGCCATCCTTCGAGATATTAAAGATACTGACATCCGAAAATTCTGCAAAGGTACTCATCATCTGCTCGTTTGAACTATCCTGCGATTCCGCCATTCCAATAAAATGTGAGGTGAGTTCCTCCGTCTCTTTTTGCATCTCGTTGTAATAGAAGCTTGTAAACATCCGGTCTATAGTAATTCCAAGAACAAGCAAAACAACCACAAAAACAGACATAATAACAAAACCGAGCTTAAGTCCGATGATGTTATTTCTCATACCTGATTACCGGGAGCATGAAATTTATAACCTAATCCCCACACCGTCTGAACCGGATTATAGGCTAGGCCTGCTTTATGTAGTTTCTCGCGGATATTCTTAATATGAGTGTCAATAACACGATTCTCCCCCTCATAATTATTCCCCCATAATCGCTCCACCAGTTCTTCTCTCGTAAAAACCCGGGTAGTGTTTTGCGCCAAAGTGGCCAGTAGATCAAACTCCTTGAGCGTGAATTCAATGGATGTATCCTGAATATGTACCTCCCTAGCTTCTGGGTATATTTTAAAATCAGGGTATGTGAGCACCTTTTCCTGAGGTTGTTGAACAAAAGTAAGTGTTGAACGCCGCAGCAGAGAATAAATCCTAGCCACTAATTCTTCCGGCTCAAACGGTTTAGTAAGATAATCATCTGCACCTATACCGAGACCACGTACCTTATCCTTGGTTTCAGAACGTGCGGTTAGCATTAGAATTGGGATAGAGCTTGACTCCCTCACCAGCTTGCAGACCTGCCAGCCATCCATATCCGGCATCATCACATCCAGCAAGATTAGGTCAAAGCTATGTTGTTTCAACAGTTGGAGTGCCTCATGACCCGTTGACGCCTCTTTTGTAGACATCCCTTCTTTACTTAAATAAATCCGCAATAAATTCCGCATGTTCCACTCATCATCTACGATCAGTATCTGTAGCTTATTCAAGCCGTTCACCCTCTTTACGACCTAGTTCTTCTCATTATACAAAAAAAACACAGAACAAGCCGACATCATCCCTAAATGATGCCAGCCTCTGATGATGGTTAGTGACCGGAATGCGGATTGCCTCCTGCAGCAGGCGAGATTTCTAGCATGTCATCGATTTCACTTTGTGCTCGCTCATTTATTGTAAGGTTATCCCCACTTATCCAAGCATGATTGTAAGGACCTTCTGCTGGTGAATCTTGAAATTTAGGTTGAAGCTCCATCATATACTCCATTACTGAATCTGGCAGCCCGTCTTTTTCCGTAAAAATAAGCGGCGCATGTTTCCCCAAATGAGAAAAAGGCGCAGCGGCGATAGCGAGCATCGTTGAATCCGTGGTTAACAAAGACAGGTTATGACCGGGTGTATTGATTCCCCAGCCGAATCCGTTATTGGCATCCTTAAAACTTGCAAAAGCTATAGCGTTCTTAAAAACATCTTCTCCAGCTATACGGAGAACTGTTCCGTATTCTTTTAATTGCTTTTCTACATCTGCTGAGACAATGTCTTCTGGTCCTAGGATGTAAATGGTTGCGCTACCTCCACGTTCTTTTAAAGCCTCGACCGTTGAGTTAGGAATTTCGTCTTTGGTTACAAAGAGAAGAGGTTCAGGCATATGTGCGATCCAATTCACTGCTGGCAACGTGTACTCAGGGCTATCCATAGAACCAATAATGACCGACTTTGGAAGTTCACCCGCTGCTTTGGCGTAATAAGTATCTATAGCCTGAGCTACTGCCGCTGGCTCATCCCCTTCTATCCGGTCTACTTTTAAATCAATGGCCTTTAATTGTTGTTCGACATTGGATGCCATAGGCCCAACAAGCACTACCTGAACCCCTTTATTGCCTTCAGCACCTATTGGATTCAGTCGCTTAAGTTCAGCGAGAGTAACCTCAGGAACCCCTTCTTTTGTAGTATACAGTACAGGCCCATTACTGGGATGATGAATCAAATCTGCACTAACTGCGGCGATCTGCCAATTACTCACATCCGTCAAAACTACACTTGAAGGTCTATTATTCTTTGTTTGCGCAGTCCATAAAGTCTGAGAAACTAACACTGCGGCTTGAATCGGATCTGAAGTGTTAATACGAGTAGTATTCTTCGTAGCTATCCATGGTTGCTCCACCGTTGCAGAACTAGCTTGCGAATTAACCTTAGATGGAACATTATTGCCTGATTGGCAGCTTGTTAACACTGTACTCAAAAGCAAACTAACGGCAACAAATGGTATGATTTTTTTCATCCTAAACCCTCCTGTGTGATGTTCTCGCTTGATTTAGAGTAGTTTAGTCTACAAATGTGTGGAAAGTATGTAGAATTTAAAATAAATAAAATTTGTATATAATGCAAAAAGAGCATCCCGTAAGCCATGAATGACTCAGGATGCTCTTGGTTTAAAGTTTTTTCAACACTTACCAGTGTTTAGCGATAAAAGTATCCCGACCGGATTGCTCCCGATCTTCTTTGTAGTGCTTGGGATTCTTATGATGATAATCCTGATGATACTCTTCTGCACGATAAAAAGTTGGCGCCGGAAGAATTTCCGTAACGACTGGACCGGAGAATCTGCCACTGACCGCAACCTGTTCCTTCGAGGCAAGAGCTGCTAAACGCTGTTCTTCATTATAATAGAAGATCGCTGTCCGGTACTGAGTTCCTCGATCCTGGAATTGCCCACCATCATCGGTAGGGTCAATCTGAGGCCAATATAATTCAAGCAGCTTCTCGTATGAAAAAAGCGCTGGATCAAACGTAATCTGCACAACCTCGTAATGCCACGTTGTTCCGGTTTTGACTTCTTCGTAGGTTGGATTCTCAGTTAACCCTCCCGCATATCCCGATACAATTCCATGAATGCCTGGTAATTCCTCAAACGGTGTCACCATGCACCAAAAACATCCGCCTGCAAACATCGCTTGTTCCATATGATCAAATCTCTCCCTATCTATCTTCATCTAATAAATAATATATGCTATGACGATAAAGCCAAAAGATCATAAAGTCAATGGAAGTCCGAAGCACCATTAGAATTCAATTCTCCAAAACGTTATAATATAACAACAACAGAAGTAGAAAGGAATGCGCTATGAGAAAAAATCGTTTAGGACAATCCGATTTGTATGTAAGTGAAATAGGACTTGGCTGTATGTCTTTGGGTACGGATGAGGCGAAAGCCATTTCCATTGTTCATGAAGCACTCGATCAAGGAATCAATTTTGTTGATACAGCAGATCTTTATGATGAGGGCCGTAATGAAGAGATTATTGGCCAAGCCATTCGTCAACATCGACAGGATGTAATCCTGACCACAAAAGTTGGCAACCGCAGAATTCCCGGCCAAGATGGCTGGAGCTGGGATCCTTCAAAAGCCTATATTAAAAATGCAGTCAAAGATAGTCTCAAACGGCTGCAAACCGATTACATCGATCTATACCAGCTGCATGGCGGCACTATTGAAGATCCAATTGACGAAACGATTGAAGCTTTAGAAGAACTTAAGCAAGAGGGTCTTATCCGCTATTATGGGATCTCTTCTATTCGTCCTAATGTAATTAGAGAATATGTGAAAAAATCAAATATCGTAAGTGTTATGAGCCAATATAGCATTTTAGATCGACGTCCTGAGGAAGAAATCCTTCCTCTACTAGCTAAGCATGGAATTAGCATGATCGCACGCGGGCCTTTAGCAGGGGGCATACTGTCAGAGCGTGGTCGCAGCAAGGCGGAGAAGAATTACTTAGATTACAGTAGTGAGGAACTTCTGAATTTACATGATCAGCTTTCGCAGGAAACTAGTGACTCTCGCAATCTTGCACAAACAGCGCTTCATTATCCACTAGCCAATCCATCTGTAGCCGTTATTATTCCTGGGGCAAGCAGTCTGGAGCAATTAAAAAGCAATGTAATGGCTGCTGATGTAGCTCCACTCACTTCGGAGGAACTTGCAGACATTCAGCGGATAAGCAAAGCAAATCGTTACAAGCTTCATGTATAGATTAGTCACTTTCGTTAAAAACAATGAGGTGTCCATAGCCATACAATGGCTGTTGGGCACCCCCTCCTTTTTGAAGCTACCTGATCGCTGATCTAATCCTTAAACTTGGTTTAATTAAGTACTAATCACACTTATGAATCGCACTATAGGACACAGTTGACCTTATACGCTACTTTTTCCTATATTAAGGGTGCTCGCGGACTCCATAGCCGCTATGAGCATGATAATCACCATATATCACCCTCTATTTAAGGAATAGCAGCACTGGAGTCCGAAATCATGCTCCAACGCCTAAATATATACAAATAACGTCATCTGGGTCCGAAAGTATTCAAGTCACTCCGCGTGACACATCCAGCCTGCCATAATTCCAGTAGAATAAAATCGAGTGATTCTTGTGAAGCCTGATTCTTTCAATAACTCTTCAATTTGTTTTTCAGGAAGGAAAGAAATTTTTGTAATATTGCTACTTACATTATCAAACGCTTCGGGAGATTCATACCCTGCAACCCAAAAGCTTTTCCATACGTTTATTCTGTCGTGGAGTTCAGGATCATCCAAATCTCCATATGCACTTACGAGAACAAATGGAGCACCCGGTTTCAGATTATCCTTTATGGAGCGAAGCAATTTCAATTTTTCTTGAACATCATGGATGAAATGAAGGACCAAAATACAACTTGCCACATCGAACTTTGAGTCCTGCTGAGGAAGATCATCGATTGTACCAGGAATCAGACTGACACGGCTCTCTAGGCCCAGTTCATCTATCTTTAATCTCGCAATCTTAAGCATATCTTCCGAAGGATCCACTCCAGTAAATGTCCAGTTTGGGTTAGATGGCCCCCATGCCGAAAATTCATTTCCTCCCCCCGCACCGACCACGAGCATAGATACAGGGATGTCACCTAATTCGAAGCGAAAATAAGATTGGATCATCGAAAATAATGAATCATAAGAGGGAATCGAAATATGAGTGGTTTTTTCATAGGTTGCCCTCTTGGCATTTAATTTTTGCTCTTCAGTCATTGTAATCATCCTCCATTGTTTTAAACTTCATATTTTAGTATCAAAACCCACATTAAAGTCATTACGGATTTATATTGTCTCTAATAACCCCGAAAAAAGAACGGATCTTTACTCCGTCTTCATCGTTTTTGCCAAATCTGCAATTTTCGTGTTCTCTAAGTACTGCTCCATCTGTCGCTCAGCGTCAATCACAACCTGTTGAATCAGACATTCACTTCCGTGATCTAGACTGCATTCAAAAAAGGAAGCCGTTCCTTCGATTGCATGGATAATATCCAAAAAAGAGATTTCTTCCGACTTGCGTCTGAGACGATAACCACCATTAGCACCAGGTGCAGATTGAATCAATCCAGCCTTCACTAGCTTAGTCATCATTTTGGACAGATAGGTTTGGGAAACACCTAGCTTCTCAGCAAGCAATTGAACACCCACCGGCTTATCAGACGCCACCGTCACCATATAGAGCATTGCATGAAGTGCATAATCTGTCGCTTGGGAATATTTCATTCAGCACCTCCATTAACGACTTTAGAAATCTATGATAACTCTAACATAGCTAAAAGGCAAGTTTGTTCGCTTTTTAAAAGAGAAGAAGCTCAAGAACCTTTGTCCCAAGCTGGCTCATTTTTCCCTTCAAAAGTAACGATAAAAACCGGAGTTTTATTTAGATGTTTTGCTGTTGCAGCGTATTATTTTTTCCAGAGCATGTTCTGAAAATAATTCAAAATTAGGGTTAGTCATTAATAAATACTCAGCCTTAATATTCTTAACTGTGACCATCCGAATGAACTCCCCTCAACTAATTGGAGTATACTCACCATTAAACTCAAATTCATAGTCATTAGCGATACGGATATAGCCATATACGCAATGCCAGCGATCTCTGTAGAAAACACTGGAATAATTCTGATTATCCCTATTTCCTTCAGCAACTAAGATCTCCTTGTCATCGCATGCTAAAACAATACCTGTATGATCGTGAGGGTCATTAGTTAGCAATTTTTCATAAATCACAATATCACCACGTTGAGGAGTAAACCCCTCTTGCCCGTCAAAATAAAAAAATGCGGTCTCAGGTAGTTGCGCCCACTCTAACCAAGCCCCTACGCCAGCTAATCGAAAATCAGCATTCGGATATCGAATCGGCAGCAGAAATCCAGCTTGCATACAGCAGTAATATACAAATGCTGCGCACCAATTGTTTTGTAATACTTTATAAATCGCTTGGTCAGGCCAATATTTACAGATTTCTCGATATCGTTCGTTTCCTGGTATTCCAACAATGTTTTCTTTTCCAAATGCTTCAGCAATAGTAGCTAACTTACCTCGTTTATCCGTAGGCTGGAGAACTTCAGCCCCGCTACTGTAATCTATCTCTTCCAAAAAATCCTCTGGAATCGTCATTTCACGAAGTACATTCCGAAGTCTAGTATTGTCCTGAGGCATTAAGATACAATTCCTATTCTGCAAGTGTAATTGTAGAACTTGAGCATCCTTTAGAATCTCTTCATAGGGACCCTGAACTTTATTTCTGTCCCCTTGATGGAAGATCGCCTTTAGAATTTGAGTCAGCTCTTCTTTGGTAAACATATTCAAGTCTCTTAATAAAGGCCTTATGGTATCTGCACTGTTGGGACCTGGAAATTCCTTGACTCCGGTTTTGAAGAAATAATAATTATGAAGCAGTCCTATAATGGCTGCCAATTCCTGATTTTGTTCTCTTTTCATGGCAAGCAATGAAGCGAAACTAGACACTCCGTACAGGTGAACACACGCTTCCTGTTTCCGTTGTTCGCTACCTATAGACATGATCATTTCTTGAACCAGCACACGCACACTATCGAGGCGCTGGTTCACTTTTGTTATCAGGCGTTGAGTCACTGGAAACCTTCCCTTCCGTTACTACTCAGCTGTAATAATATTAAAGCAAATAACTCACATATTTATTTTTATCAATTCATTCCCTAAAGACTACCTTTTTCTGTCCATCCTTGACGAACTCCACACCAAAATAATCGGTATTACCGTCCGCCCCGAATTCAGCGATCCGAGCATCAGGCTTACTCTCAAAATAAATGTGATGTCTAATATTAGATCTTGGTAACAAGGTGATTTCTTGCGGCTGAACCTCTGCGAATGACCAGATCCCTTGAGGATTAACATACTCTCGAAAAATTGGACGAATCTTAATGGTTTCATTTTGCCCGCCATAGTTGATTAGCCTGATTCTACATTGGACCTGCACAATATCCTCTTGAGTACCGTACATACAGTGCGAATCTTTTTCCAGAAAATCCACAACTCCAATTCCATCATTGTTCATATTCACAAGATAATACAATCGTTCTGTTAGAAATGGATACAAATAATAAAAAATGATAAAAAAAAGAATAACCGTTCTGCCTACATATTTTTTATAGCGCTGCTTAAAGTGCATTATAGTTAAATTCCCACTGAAAATTAACAAAATGATCCCGAATATTGCTGAATAATGTAAACCATGGTTTGTCGCAGGTTCGCTCCAAGGTGGAATTCCAATAGTTCTGAAGAGGTAATCCCCAAACATAGTCCCCTGATGTGTGATTCCCACAAAAACTAAAGAAAACAGCAAAAATAAAACAGCTATCCAACCTTTACCCTTGGTCATTTCATCCCTCCCAACCAATAACAGTTATGTCTTCTCTATCCTCTAAGGAAAGATTCCTATGCATATGCAGTTCAATTTTTTTACCGCTAAAACTCAAAGTGTAATCAACTACGTAAGGGGTTTCAATGTAATATACCGTGAGGATTAATTTGGAATCATCATATTGCCAGCTTGCAGATGTACAAACTTCCTGCTCACTAAGGGATAAGTCTTTAATAAATAAACTTTTTACATGGGTAGGCCTTGAAAAATCGAACGGAAATTCATCTAAATGATCGTCGTAAAGTAAAGAAAAACTAAGGTGCTCTTCTTCAATCTTCAGTGTTAATTCTTTGATTTTATGCTTATTATCTTCAAAGATATAAATTCCACTGTACGATCTATAATCTACTTTAACAATCCTGTTTACTAAGGAGGTAAAGGTAGGAGGTTTAATAATGTTAGATGCAACCGTTGGCCAATCAAGGTTCAGTAAATTTGCATATATGATATCTAAAAAATCCTGTAACTTCTTCATCTCGGTAAAACTTGAAGTTGAAGCAATCACAATCTCTTGACTCGGATCAATGAAACACAATTGACCAAAAGCTCCATTCCCCATCTTACATCCATTCCTGCACATAAAGAACTGATAACCATATCCGTTTGACCAGTCGGGCTTATTTTGTCCCCAACGATTATCGCTTTGTTCATTTAGCGCCAGCTTTAAATAATCTTCAGAAACAATTCTACGACTATTGTAAACCCCTTGATTGAGGAGCATCTGGCCAAATTTCGCGATTCCATCTGTTGGTATGCTTAGTCCCATTCCACCAGCAACAATTCCTAACGGGCAAGTCTCCCATTCCGGTCTTTCTATGTCCAACGGGGCAAATAATCTTGGCATTAGAAAATCAACAAGATTTTCTCCAGTCGTTTTTTCGATAATAGCCGAAACCATATAAGTGGCGTGTGTATTGTAATTGTAATAACTTCCCGGTTCATCTTCTACGTCCAAAGCTAAAAAGGCACGAACCCAATCATTTTGCTTGGCTATCGCACCATATATATTATTGTTATGTCCTGTATTCATGGAAAGAAGATGATGTATCGTCATCTTCTCTAAATTAGGTGAAATTGAGCTAGGAAGCTGATCCGGGAAAAAAGAAACCACTTTATCCGTTAATTCAAAATAACCCTTATCCCATGCTATGCCTGCTGCAATAGATGTAAAGCTCTTACTTAGAGAAAATAAAACCTGGGGAACGTTTTTGCGGTACGGTTGACGATAAAACTCGGTAATAACTTCTCCCTTACGCAATAGCATAAAAGTATTAACCGGTAAATCAGATCGTTCAAGTTCTTCATAAAACTTAGACAGCGCTTGGGTCAAATTCTCTGGATTATCCATTTAAACCTCGCTTGTCGTTATATTTTTGAGTTTTCTAATAATCTCAGGTGGAGTGCTAAGTCTCGTGTCAGGTCTCCTCCATTTGTTCATTTAGACGGCAACCTTCTCATACTTAACCTAAAGACTTGTTATACCAAAAATAATCTTCAACGATTTACGACTCTTCTTACATATTTTCAAGCCTTGTTTTAAGTCTAGAATGATTACAGTTTTGCCAATCCAAATCCTTAAATATAATGAGCGGAACTTTACCGGTTTCACTATGCCTTTTTCTTCATATTCCGTTCCATCCTCTAACTCCGTTTCAGTTCTAATAAGCCATGTATTGCCGAGACCAAATTCGATATACTTCAGAATCTATCTCCCCCCGTACATGAGCTGCTTTTATTGCTCAATAGTTTTTATAAGATAAAGGCAGAGATCATCGTCCACACAAACATGTGCCCCAGGCTCAACAGGCTTATTATCGTACATGATTCCCCGCCCATCAGGGATAAAACCACGCTTTATATACATCCGTTGTGCGGTTCCATAGTCAGCGTATAATCCAAATCCAATACCAATAGTATTAGATATAGTAAAAGCATCTTTTTCAAGAGCTTCAATTAATACACTTCCTACCCCACGTTTCCTAAATGGCGGGATGACGTCAAAGTTTTGAATTTCAGGTATATTATTCTCTGCAAAATAAGGATATTCCGACCTGTATACCACATGTCCCCATCCAACAAACTCATTTTCACAAAAAGCTAAAAGTGTAACTCGCTTTTCATTTTGATTTTCTTGCCAACAACGTTGGACATAATCAAGAGGTTGGCTTACGTCATGCTCAGATAACCCCATATGTATAATATCAATATCGTTTTGTGTCATTCGACGGATTTGTAAAGGTAAGGCCATAATATAATTTCCTCCTAACTTATTAAATGAGTCCATTCCTATATTAACATACTAATTAGGATTAATCTGGTAAAAAACAATTATTGTTAAACGAACCTGTCAGATAAAAGAACAGGCTGCCGAATATACCGGCAGCCTGTTCTGATTTTGTTATTTTTTTATTTCTTTAAAGTAAAAGTCATATAATTGATCAATAGATGAACTGGAAAAGATAGACGTGGCTTGTTCAATTTTCTCACGTTTCCAATCGAACCAGCGCATTTCCTTTAACTTTTCGATTTCTTGATCTGTAAACCGTTGCTTGATCACTTTAGCAGGATTGCCGCCTACTATCGTATACGGTGGGACATCCTTTACAACAACTGATCCTGCCGCAACAATAGCACCTTCGCCTATTTTCACACCGGGCATAATCATTGCATTCATCCCAATCCAGGCATCACTAGCAATGATTGTATCCCCTTTGGATTCGTAAGAGTTTGCAATCTGGTCTACAAAAGGATACACGGTAATCCATTCAGGATGATGATTGTGATTCCCACCCATGAGAATAATTACACCACTAGCAATACAAACATAATTTCCTATAATCAATTTATCTAAATCCCAGCCATAATCTTCACTGGGATTAAACAACTTTCTTGATTGTTCATCACCCCAAAGGTATCTGACACACCCATCTTCAAAATCAAGATTATCGTAATAACCAGAGTAGTAAGAGTACTCTCCTACCTCTATCATTGGGTTGGTGACAATATCCTTTAAATACTTAGTTTCAGACCAGTGGCTAAACTGATGTTGTTTCATTTTCTTTCCCTCGCTTCTAAGTAATGTAATTCATTTATACTTAGAAGCTTGATGCAGTAGCGACATTCTTAAACCTTTTCAAACGACGAACCATCGTCCTCATCCTTTTCCTAATTGATGCCGTCATTGTAACAAACGAATGATTTATTCGTCAAATCAACCGTATTGTCCGAACTCAGCTCAATTATGAATTTATCGGATTACGGCTAGCCTTAACATGTTTAAGCTGGGCAACTATAATGACGCTAATGATCACTAGAAGGAACCACGAACTGATCTTACTGAAACTAACCAGTTGCCACGTTTGATATTGATCAGGATATTTCCATGCATTAAAAAATGTAGCGATATTTTCAGCTAACCAGATAAAAAATCCTACAATAAAAAAGGCCAGTGTCAAGGGCATTCGATAGGTAACCGTCCGTACCCTATAAATGATCCATGTTTTCCAGAAGACAACAACCACAAGCGCTGTCAGCCACCAACGAAAATCAGGAATGAAATGATGTGTGAAAAAATTTAAATAGATGGCTCCTCCCAACAATCCCGCTGAAGCAAGCCCCGGCCAACCGGTCATATCCATTTTCAATCTTCGCCATATCTGGCACATAAAGCTTGCGACACTTGCATACATAAATCCACTATATAGGGGTACACCAAACACCTTCGTAAACCCTGGCTCAGGGTATGCCCATGAACCCATCTTTACCTTATAGATTTCCAGCAATAAACCAATAACGTGGAACACACAGATTACTTTTATTTCATCCAGTGTCTCTAATCCAGTACGGTACATGAGGTACTGCACTGTAAGCAGTATTAGAAGAATAGCATCATAACGGTAAAGAAAAGGCATTTCTATTATGTTAGAAAGAGCTAAAGTCCCAAAAATCGCAACAGGAAATATGCAACTCATCGCCTGATGATATCCGAAATGCAGTAATTGTGTTATTGACTTCATTCTTATGTTTCCTCATCATTTTTGTATTCTAATAGATCTCCAGGCTGACATTCCAATGCCTTACAAATTGCCTCTAACGTTGATAATCGCACCGCTTTTGCTTTTCCATTTTTCAAAATAGAAAGGTTAGCCATTGTTATTCCAACTCTCTCCGAAAGCTCAGTAACACTCATTTTTCTTTTAGCCAGCATCACGTCAATATTAATTATAATCGCCATTGTTTTCACCTCAGACAGTTAAGTCATTTTCTGATTTTATATCAATAGCTTCTTTTAAAAGCTTTTGTAGAACTGCAGCAAAAACGGCAATCACCATGGAGGCAAAAATGATAATCAAGCCGATGACTATAATCCCTGGGGCATCATCTTTCTCCGCCATGAGGTAAAAGAGTGGCATACCAACTACATACAAGCAACTGATGATGATTGCACAATATTTTATTTTCTTTAAAACCTGTACAGACATTTCCGAGAAAGCATTGTTCTTGTCAATATAGCCTAACAGTTTAAAAGCTTGATACAGTGCAAAGTAAAAAGGTATAGCCGAGGCATACAAATCAATGGCAATGAGATATTTCAATAAACTATAATCCGGATACAGTTCTGCTGCGAAACTCGCTATTTCCGGCACCACAAATATGCACAAAGCAAGCACCGGGATACCAATAAGAATAACCGCTGCCCTTAAAAAAAGTGTTGATCCTCTTTCCATAATAAACACACCTCACAGATTTATTGTGAATTGAATTTATCATATTATTTATCGTTTTACAATATATTTTAATCGATATACAGTTATTATTGGTTGTTTTATAACTTTCGACTAAAAAGCCGAGCTAATTGACTTTTGAAGTCACTAGCTCGGCTTATTTCACCTTTTCATATCTCTTTATCTCTATTTTTCTATTCTACAAGTAATCCTAATACTGACCGAGATCGATAAAATTCAAATCCATGTTAGCTTCATCTTCAGCCTGATTTGTAACCTCTGTTGATACTGCTTTTCCTTCGTATTCAAGGTTACCGCTTGTCAAATTGAATACATACAGACGATTACCTTTGAAGTACTTATTACCCATATTCTTATAACCCACAATATAGAGATAGTCTTGTTTAAAATCATAGGTAATGTTTTCACTTAAATCTATATTTGTATTCTTCAGAGTAGTCTCATATTCTTTACTCACGAGATCGTAAGAAATAACAGTAAATCCTATATTCTCCTTACCCGATACAGCTTTTTGCAGGAAATAAATTTTCTGTCCATACGCATTCATAATATTATTCAATAACATTTCATGCCCTTGGAACGCGAGCGGCGAGATTTGTCCTGTTGCAACATCTACTTGATATGCCTTTTTATGATTATCTTTACTAACCGTTAAAATCCATTGATCCGAGTGATCCAGATTTTGATTGGCTAACCTAACGAATTGATTATCCCCATTTGCTGCTTCAGATTTAGCTCCTGGTAATACGAGCGGCTCATTCGTAATCTCCTTTGTTGTTAGATTAACACGGATAATCTGCGGTTCAGTTACATAACCTTTGGCGCCGTGATTCAAAAACACCATTGCAACAAGCTCTTGATCAACAAGCTGTACATTTTGTACATAGATATCTGAAATATCATGATCAACATTGATATCGGATCTGATTTCCTGCGTATTATCCTTTTGCTTATTAAGCACAGAAATACTGAGTCTAGCATTTTTCTTCGCTGATGGATCATTTGATTGCTGCTTATCTACGGTCCAATTCACGTAAGCAAGCATATCCTGATTTTCATAGAACCCAGCTAAGTTCTTCTTCCCACGCATGAACTGACGATGCTGATCCCTCCATTTATCCAATTGTGTGTTCACTGGTCTTCGGTTTAAGCTTTGGCTGATCGTTAACTTTTCATCTGGATAATCTGTACCATTTGTAGTGATATTAGCTCGTTTGATGCCAAAAACACTATCCTTAGTCAGATAATTTCCGTATAAGGCTATACCTTCAACGAGGGAAGCATCCCCTTGAACCATCGTCAGCTTATAATTAGGTAGTGTCTCTTGTGAGGCCTGTACATAATACGTCCCGATTGTAACAACCGAGAACACTACAAGAACGGCGGTAACCATATATTTTCTCATTCCTTAACCTCCATACCCCTTCAATTATACCGATATTTTCTTACGCAATAGATATAAACTGTACCAAAGCGAACCTCCAGCAATAATCACTATTAATCCGAGACAAACACCCATGATCTCTCCGGGATAGAAGTAGCTATCATATCTGCTATAACCCATAAGATAGGGTATTGAGGCTAATCCAGCCAGAACCGCTAAGTATAATATGATAAAGCCGATCCCTTTCAGTCTGTAGCTCCGCTCCATTAGAATCGCTGTGAACAAGACGATCAAGCCCGTAATGCCCAGTCCATAATATAGAACAAACTCAGAAAAGTAGGGCGGAACCAGAACTTTAAGCACAGTAGGATACTTCAAATAATCAAATACCGAGATGTTCCGATATAGTTCAGCAGGAAGAATCGACTGTGCTATCAAACGCTCCAGTGGCACAAGCACAATTTGCAGGGCAACAAGTCCAAATGCGAATAGCAAGATCGTAACCAGCTTGGCAAAATACAAATTCGACCGATTGGATGGCAAGGTGAGCAGGCGATATACTATCGTATTTTTACCTCTCCAGTCACGGTACCAGATGAAGCAGCTATATATTAGCAACACTGTTATGCTCAAAAATATGGGTCCGAAATATAGAAGTCCATTATAGCGAGCATACAGCATACTGTTTAGCTGAATATATCCAGTCACATTGTGATATTGCTCAAGCGTCCACTGATTCACTCTCATTGCCTCATTCGCAGAATCCAGCCAATGATTAGCACCGATGGTGACTGCTGCAAGCTGCAAGGCAACTGTCAGCACCATGAGTCCAATATATATTTTGGCAAATCGGTTCATTTCAAAATTCAATAGCTTCACAAAAGCTCTCATTTCATGTACACCTCTCTCATTACGTCCGTAATGGACTTACCTTCCTGCTCGCGAACTTCTTCACAGTAGAATTCACGTTCTACCTTCCCGTGCTGTAGCAAGACCGCTTTATCAATTAAATGCTCAATATCGTTAATTTCATGAGTTGTAATAATCACACCACGATCCTCGATCAATTCACTCGTGAACACATCAGTAATTTGCTCGCGGCTGAACATATCAATTCCCGAGAACGGCTCGTCCATTAGAATGTAATCACAATCCAAGGCAAGTCCCAGCAACAAATTCACCTTCGCAGCCATCCCTTTCGACAATGAGGATACGCGATCTGAAGAGCTCAGTCGGAAGAACTTAAGCATTTCCTTTGCACGTTCAGCGTTCCAATTCCGATAAAAGTCAGCCATAAAGCTCAAGCAATCAGCAATTCGCATATTAGAGGGCATCGTTAACGAATCTGGTATGAAAGTCATTTTCTCATACATCGCAGGTGTTAGTGATACATTATCGATTAAGACTTCCCCTTTGAATGGTGTCAGTCCCATGATGGACTTCAGCACTGTTGACTTCCCGGCACCATTGATTCCGATCAGGCAGGTAATCTCTCCCTTGGCAGCAGTGAAGCTAACGCCATTTAGTACCTTCTTGAATCCATAATTCTTCACCATCTGATTCACTTGGATCATCTTGTGTCACCACCCTCTGGAGATAACTTGCGCTCGGATGTATATTTTGTCTTTATGATCTCTACCAGTTCTTCAACTGGAATTTGAATATTCTGAATGGAGCTGATGAATATATCCACTGCACTTTCGATTAATTCAGCTCGAATCGAGTTTAGGATTTGCTGATCCTGTGTAATTCGGCTCGGGGAATTCCCTTCTGTTACGATCAAACCCTGTTCCTCCATTTCCTTATATGCCTTCTGCGCCGTGTTCGCATTAATCTTCATTACTGATGCCAGTTCACGCCGTGAAGGAATTTTGTCTCCCGCTCCGATTTGCCCTGTGGCGATCTGTTCCTTGAAATGACGCACAACTTGAATATATACCGGCTCACGAATATTAAAGCTGACGCCTGATTTCTGTTCTTCTGTCATACAACCAACTCCATATACTAAGTGTGTGTACTAAGTGGTTCATACATCTCATTTATGTACTATACGTGTAATACACTTTTGTGTCAATAGTTCAGATTTGAGCAAAAAAAAACTGCCTCTCGGCAGCTCCTTTATTACTAAAACACCTTTTGATTAAAAACATGTTCTTTTCCACCTAAACCCAGTGTATCTGCTGTTGTAGTGTGAATTTTCTGCAGAAGCACGGGATTATCCATTAGTGACAAACCATAAGAAGGAATCATTTCTTTAATTTTGGGTTCCCATTCTTTTATATATTGAGGGAAACATTTGTTAAGCACTTCAAGCATCACGTGAACAGCCGTAGAAGCTCCAGGGGAAGCCCCTAACAATGCGGCGACCGAACCATCAGCGGCACTAATAACCTCCGTACCAAATTGAAGTGTGCCTTTGCCAGCTTCTGTATCTTTGATAACTTGCACACGCTGACCAGCTACAACAAGATCCCAATCTTCAATTTTGGCATTGGGGATAAACTCTTTCAGTTCTTCCAGACGTTTTTCTTTCGATAACAGCACTTGTTCGATCAGGTATTTTGTTAATGACATATTTTTAGCACCTGCCGACAGCATTGTTATGAGGTTATCCGGTTTCACAGAAGTTATTAAATCAAACATTGAGCCCGTTTTTAAAAATTTAGGTGAGAAGCCGGCAAATGGTCCAAATAGCAGTGATTTTTTATTGTCGATAAATCTTGTGTCTAAGTGCGGTACGGACATTGGAGGGGCTCCAACTTTAGCTTTGCCGTATACTTTGGCATGATGCTGCGCAATAACTTCCGGATTATTACACACCATAAAAATACCGCTTACTGGGAATCCACCAATATGTTTCCCTTCAGGAATACCGGATTTCTGCAGTAAGTGCAGGCTTCCTCCCCCGCCACCAATAAACACAAATTTCGCTGTATGTTGTTCAATGTTACCGCTGGCATTTCTGATTTTTAGATCCCATAAGCCAGCACTGTTGCGCTTCATACTATTGACACTATGTTTGTAGTGGAGATCGACGTTTTTACTCTTTAAATGCTCAAATAAGATACGCGTTAAAGCACCAAAGTTAACATCCGTTCCAGAGTCAATTTTTGTAGCCGCAATGGATTCGTTCGCAGGACGATTTTGTATAATAAGCGGAATCCATTCCATCAGTTTTTTAGAGTCAGCGGAAAATTCCATCCCTTGGAATAAAGGATTTTTTGAGAGCGCTTCAAATCTTTTCTTTAAAAAAGCTATATCCTTCTCCCCTTGCACCAAACTCATATGAGGTAACGGCATAATAAAGTCCTGGGGAGTATGTATCAGCTTGCGATTTACAAGATAAGACCAAAACTGCATCGAAAGCTGAAACTGTTCATTAATCTGAATAGCTTTGCTAATATCTATAGATCCGTCTGGCTTTTCAACAGTATAATTAAGCTCACAGAGCGCCGCATGCCCGGTTCCTGCATTATTCCATTCATTAGAGCTTTCTTCCCCTGCTTTTTCAAGCTTTTCAAATACTTTAATTTTCCATTCCGGTACTAATTCCTTCAAAAGTGTTCCTAAAGTCGCACTCATGATTCCGGCACCAATTAAAATGACGTCTGTATCAGTTGCACTTTTGCCCATTATTACCATCCTTATCCCCTGAATTTTGCAGAAAGGATGTGGGCGCTCCTTCTTAGGCGTCACACCTTTTCTGTATCAATTATAACCTTATCATGGTGTATTACAATTATTTATAAATTTAATATCTACTATTATATGAAAAAAATAAAATATTTAAAAGCTTGTAAAAAAGATAGAAATAAGTCCTCAAGATTTATGGAACAAAAAAAGGCTGCATCATGCCCTGTTCTCATTGTAGACAATTCCGTTTTGATAGCCCATCCCCACTATTGTTTTTTGAATTTCCTGATCTACTTTTCTTTTAAAAGTTGCAAACTCTAATGTGGTTAAGCCGATTGGAAGCTCTTGTTCTATAAATGAATCAAAATCGATCGCCGTTTTGAAAATACGAAGCTTGTGCAGAAAAGGTAATTGCTCCATTCCCGTCAAATGAGCCAATGTTTTGCAATTCATAATCGTTAGCTCTTCCAGTGCCTTCATCTGCTGATCAAAGTTAATCTCACGTAGCTGGATTTGATCTTCAATCACAAGCTTTTTTAACGCACGAAAAACCGAAATATTACTCAGGTCATGAAAGCCACGGACTCTACAAATTTCCAGGCTCTCGATTTCATTTTCTTCGATGTCCTGAATATGTTCTCTGCCTCCAAGTAAAATACGTAGGTCTTTCAATTTCTTTAGCCGATTAATAAAATGTAAGGGTTTGTTGCTGATGGAGTGCAGCGCGAGATAGGTAAGATCCTCCAGATCTCCAATAGCATCAAGGTTTTTAACCTTACCTATAACATGCAACTGTTCTAAACGGGAGAATTCTTTTAGGTATTCCAGATTAAGCATCTTTTTCTCCGAGCTAATATTTAAAATACTTAGAGACCGTAACGTATCTATACTCAGAATTTCCGGATTTTCAAGCTCATATATCCCCACGCTCAGACTATACAGGTTATTCAGCTTAGCCAATACGTTCGTGTTATGTGCCTGGTGAAGACAATTCAGCAGCAGCATTTTAACATTTGGAATCTGCAGGAGTGTCTCACAATCAAAGGATACAGAATAGTGGCCATAAAAACGCACTCCAAAATTTTCATCAAAACGCGCGCAAAGCTCATTTACTTCATCCAGAATCGAACCATAGGTCGATGGATCAGAGAACTGGACAATAACTTGGTTGCCGCTGTACAAGTCTTGCTGAATCTGAACTGGATCTAGTGAAATAGGATCATTGATCAGAATCCTTCTTTTCCATGTAACACTCATTCCTAATCCCTCCTACTTGCCGTTAATCATCAGTGTATATTTATTGTAAATCTACGAATTACTTACCCAAGAACATAATTACATAAATCAACCCCATGGACAAGCTACCAAGGAAGGTTACAGGTTATTTAGAGTTTCGTTGATTTAGGAGGATTGAGTACAAGTGTTTTACATTAAAATACAATAAGCTGTATCATTCGTAGATTACTCTACTTTTGATACAGCTTATTTATTATTTATTCAGCCTTCTGCAATGAACTATAAATCCCCGCCACCAACTCCAGCGCTTTTATCCCTTCAGCACCATCCAACCAAAACTTTTGGCCCCTGGCTACATGCTCATAGAAGTCCTCAATCAGTCTCTTATGCCCGGTGCCCCAATAGGATTTACCTTCCGTGGCACTGAAACTAGGCTCGCACAGCAAGGTTTCCTTTCCATCCTTCCAAAGATACAAATGATCTCTGCGGAGGTTGATAGTACCCTTTTCAAAAACTAGCTCCAGCTCCACTGGAGAATTCTCCAGATAGGTATTTGTACCATAAAAAAGCCCTCTGACATTACTAGTGAAATCGATGCAGGCATGGGCGGTATCTTCTACCTCTATGACCCCATTTAGCACATCCGTGGTAATACTCCCTTTCACCGATGCCACCTCTCCACCAAACCACTGAAGTAAATCCAGTGTATGAATGGTTTGGTTAATTAGCAGACCTCCACCTTCCGTAGACCAGCGTCCTCTCCAGTTACTATCGCTATAATAACTTTCGCTACGGTGCCAGGTCACGATTCCTTTCATACAGAGCAGCTTCCCATATATTCCTGAGTCAATCACCTGCTTAATATACATCGAGGCATCATTATAACGGTTCTGAAACACCACACCAAGCTGACCTGTGCTTTGCTGTGCGGCTTCAAGTATTCGTCTGGCTGAAGGAAGATCTGCCGCCATAGGCTTTTCGGTAAGGACATGTTTTCCTGCTTGTAACAACTCCGTAGCCATCTCTGCATGTAAATAATGAGGCGTACAGAGATGTACAACATGAATACGGTCATCCTTTAAAATTTCTCTATAATCATTAGTGGCTTGGCAGTCATATTCATTAGACGTCTGCAATGCTTTATCAGCATCAATATCTGCAACCGCAAGTAGTCTCACACCATCGATGCCTGTTAATGTTTTTGCATGAAGAGGGAAAATGGCTCCGCATCCAATAATGGCTGCTCCAAGTTCTTTCATCTATATTACCCTCCGTTCATCATTCCATCGTTATCTGAGTATTGCTGGGGTTAGATTGATCGCTTGCTCTTGAGCCTTCAGACATAGCTCGGCAGCTTTGAACACATGGGTCTGTGTCATCGCCAGCTCTGTCCGATTCAGACAGTCAAGGATTAGCTCACCAAAGAAAGGAAAACCAACCTTTCCTGCTACATGCTCATAATGTTCCCCTTCCCCATTGACCCAGTACACATGATCCGGTGTATTTGAACGACTTATATCAGTATATTTACGCAGTTCAATGTATCCTTCAGTCCCCATAATCATCGTGCGCCCGTCTCCCCAAGTGCCCAGCCCATCAGGGGTAAACCAATCCACGCGAAAATATTGTGTTGCCCCATTGTCCCCTACAAGAGTAGCATCACCAAAATCCTCTAATTCGGGATAAGTCGGATGATTGTAATTGGCCACTTTACTATGAATAACCGAAGCATCCTGACAATCTGCATAATACAAAAATTGTTCTATTTGATGACTGCCTATGTCACATAGAATCCCACCATATTTCTCCCTTTGGAAAAACCATTCCGGCCGGTTAGGAGCATTTAGACGATGTGGCCCTAATCCAATGACTTGCAGGACACGGCCAATAGCGCCTTGTTGAATCAGCTGCCCCGCATAGATAGCGCTTTCAACGTGAAGGCGTTCACTATAGTAGACCATATATTTCTTATTGGTTGCAGCTGCCATTGCTCTAGCGGATTCAAGCTGTTCCAGGGTCGTAAAGGGGGCTTTATCCGTAAAATAGTCCTTACCATGAGCCATTACTCTATTGCCTAAAGGTCCTCGTTCAGATGGAATTGCGGCCGCTGCAATTAATTGTACTTCGGGATCTTCCAGAACTTCTTCCATTGATCCGGCAGCTTTGACACCGGGATATTTACTAATAAAATTTCTGACCTTTTCCTCGTCCGGATCATATACCCATTTCAGCTCTGCCCCTGCCTCAACCAGTCCGTTACACATCCCGTAAATATGACCGTGATCTAGGGCAATAGCGGCAATGATGAATTCCCCCGCCTTCACTACGGGTTTGGATTCATACGTTGGTGCATAGGTCATCCCATTTTTTCGATTCATAGAAACCCTCCTTCTATTAGTATTACTCCATTCTATAAGGTATTAAGAAGATACCGCAGACTGATCTCCAAGCTTTCAAAAGGATCACGGCGGCAAACATCCTGCTCCACTACGAACCATTCAACACCCGTTTCGCGACAGACATTGATAATTTCTTTATAGTCCATATTCCCTTCACCGATTTCAGCAAAGATCTGTTTTCTATTAACAATCGCCATATCTTTTAAATGCACTACCTGCATTCGACCTGCAACTTTGCGTATCCATTCGGCTGGACTCCCTCCGCCCGCTTGAACCCAATATAAATCCAGCTCAAAACCAACGGCAGGATCAGACTCAGTGAGCAGAAATCCCATGCCAGTCAATCCATCAAACCGTTCAAATTCAAAATCGTGATTATGATAAACAAATTGCAGATCATGTTGTTCTTTTAGTGTAACTGCAATGCCCGACATCAGCTTGGCGAATTCACGGTAACCTTCTTGCCCCGTACGGAATTTTTCCGGTAAACTTCCTAGTCCAATATTTTTGCAGTTCCACAGCTTATGTTCAGCGGCTAAAGCATCTAAATCGTTCACTAGCCGATCCCAAGACACATGGGTTGCACATATTGCCAGTCCTGCTTCATCTGCATACTCTTTTACGAGCTTCGGATCGATTGGCCCGATGCCTGAAATCTGAATAGCTTCATAACCCATAGCAGAGACCTTTTGAAAAGTGGATCTTAAATCCTCCGCAGTTTTAGTAAAATCACGTAATGTGTACATTTGAGCAGCAATGGTTGAACGATTCATAGGATCTTTCCTCTCTGATTAAAATTTAATGAGTTCCCTTAACATCAAAGGTTTGGGCGGCTGTGGTTTCTTTGTTGAAGTTAGAATTCTCCACCTTTTCCATGAGCTTCTCATAAAATAAATCTTCATCAATCGGTAACTCCACCCAATCGTCGGTCCAAGCCGATAAATACATCCCATTAGATAGCGTTAGACCGTGAATGCCTTCCTCACCCGGAGCTAACAATTTCTCATCGTGTAGAATGGCATTCGTAAAGTTCCGCAAAATTCCTTTATGCTGTTCCCCGCCACCCTCTTCTACAGGAATCTCACATTTCCAACATTCTGGACTGCCGAATCCTCCCGTAAACTCTGCATTGAATTGCGGCTCCGGCGTGCGTAGACGCCAAAAGGTTAATTTCCCGTCTTCCACTACGATTTTTCCATGATCACCAGTAATTTCGAAACGGTTAGTTCCCGGTGCTTCACCTGTTGTGGTGATAAAAAGCCCTGTCGCACCATTTTCATATTCCACATAAGCGGTTACATCGTCTTCAACCTCAATATTGCGGTATTTACCAAAATGACAAAACGCTCTGATCCGCTTAGGCATCATACCTGTCGTCCACTGCCATAAATCTAGTTGATGAGGATCTTGATTCAGCAACACCCCACCACCTTCGCCTGCCCATGTAGCCCGCCAACCACCGGAGTTATAGTAACTTTGTGATCTGTACCAGTTGGTGATAATCCAATTTGTGCGGCGGATTTCGCCTAGTTCACCAGACTGAATGAGATCCCTAAGCTTTTGATACAAAGGATTCGTCCGCTGGTTATACATGATTCCGAATTTGCGATCAGACTTTGCTGCAGCTTCGTTCATCTGCTTAACAGCTTTGGTATAGACCCCAGCCGGTTTCTCAACCAATACATGATAGCCATATTGAAAAGCCTCGATAGCTAAAGTTGGATGATCATAATGTGGAGTACAGATTAATACTGCATCTATGAGATGAGACTCATATAACTCTTGGGGTGTTGCAAATTTCTGTACACTTTCCGGTAAATGCTCTTCTGCCCATTTCAAACGTTCTTCCCTTACATCACATACAGCTGCAAGCTCAGCATCTTTAATATGATTCAACAGACTTTGTGCATGTGCACTCCCCATATTCCCAATTCCAATAATGCCATACCGTACTTTATTCAATCAGATCACTTCCCTATTTGAGGTTATGTTATGAGAATATACTTAATTAATAGACATGAACATGAGCGAAACTAAGCATTATTTGCACAATAATAAGATGATTTAGTTAAATTAATTCGTTATAATAAGGATAATCAAGTCATAGAGGAGCTAGATGATGAATAATCCAGGTAACCTTACCGGCAGATTCCTCCAGAATCTTACCGTAAAAGTGACCCATGCCCAACTTAGAAGCGGATATAGCGGGTGGAATCGTACGTTGGAAACTCCAACCTTTAATCGGCTGTATTTTATTGACCGCGGTGAGGGAAAAGTTATCATTAACGGTGTTACTTATTATCCGAGAGCAGGTCAGCTAATGATCATGCCCGCAGGAAGCACTCAAACTACAGAGACGTCAATGAATGATCCCTATACACGCTATTTCTGCCATTTTGATGCTGATATTGGGGAGTGGCCCTTATTCCATTCGGCAAACAAACTGTTTATCTGTGATGCGCCCAACCCAGATTCCGTACGGGTTATTTTCACAGAAATGATCGAACAGTTTCAAAAAGATGATGTATTGTCCATTCTGCGTACTCAGGCCAACGTCCTCAATCTAATTGCTACTTGTCTTGAATCGAACGAGAATATCAAAACAGACTTTATGCAAGAATTTATACATACGGGGGATCAAGGAAAGCTCGCCTATGTGCTTCAATATATTGATGAGCGGCTGGATAAACCCATAGAAATAGAAGAGTTAGCAGAAATTGTCCACTTACATCCGAACTATTTCATCCCCTACTTCAAGAAATTTATAGGGGTTCCCCCCATGCATTATGTACAATTGAAAAGAATGGAGCATGCTAAAAGACAGCTTTCTTATAGCAATTTCAGCATTTCAGATATCGCGGAGCAAGTCAGTATGGAATTAGCCCATTTCTCTAAATATTTCAAAAAGACAATAGGAATCTCCCCTTCTGCCTATCGTAACAGCACTAAGTAAATTTATTAGGGAATGTCTTAATCTATGTGATGAACTATAATAAAAAGGCTCTAACCTACAATTTTGAGGTGGTGAACGATATTCTTATCAGAACAGCATCTATAAGCGACATTCAAGAGATAGCAAGACTCTCAAGCCAGCTTGGATATCCTTTGAATATCGAACAATTAGGAGAAAGACTACAAGAAATCGGAACACACAAAGATCATACTGTATATGTAGCTGAATCAGATCAACAATTGGTAGGATGGATACATGCGACCGTTCGAATCTTACTTGAATCTCCTTCATTTGTTGAAATCGGAGGTCTTGTTGTTGATCAGACTTGCCGCGGAGAAGGAATTGGCAGACAGCTTGTAGAAACCTGTGAACGATGGGCAATCCAAACAGGGTTTAGCAAAATTAGAGTACGTACCAATCAAACCAGAGAAGATGCTGTACAGTTCTATAATCATATAGGATTTTCGCAAAAAAAATCACAGCATGTACTTGATAAGGAACTTTAATCACACTCAGGACTTTTAGGGAGGTTCAATGGTTATGATAGAATTAACTTTGCATCCAGCATTAGAAGGAAAAATCGCTGTGATTACCGGAGGAGCCGGTGTATTATGCCGGGTTATGGCGCTAGAGTTAGGTCGGCAAGGAGCTAAAGTCGCGATTCTAAATCGCACCGCAGCTAAGGGAGATTTGGTTGCCGCTGAAATTACAGCCGCAGGCGGTCAAGCGATTTCACTCTCCTGTGATGTTACAGATCAACAGAGTGTTATGAAAGCCGCAGAAGCTGTTAAGAATCACTGGGGTCCTTGCGATCTATTAATTAACGGTGCTGGCGGAAATGATTCCTCAGCAAATACGACCCAAGAGATTTTCAAAAATGATGATCTGGAGAACCCGGACATATTTACTTTTTTTGACCTTAGTGTAGATGGATTTCGCAATGTGATGGACCTTAATCTGATTGGAACATTGATCCCAACCCAAGTTTTTGCCAAGCAGATGCTCGGCAGAACGGGCACATCTGTTATTAATATTTCATCCATGAGTGCACCTTCTCCAATGACCAAAGTACCTGCCTACAGCGCTGCCAAAGCAGGAATTAATAATCTCACCCAGTGGCTCTCCGTTCATTTCGCTGAGTCTGGTATACGTGTGAATGCCATTGCCCCTGGCTTTTTCCTTACTAAACAAAATGAGAAGCTGTTGGTTCGTGAAGATGGCGAGCTTACAGACCGTTCCCAAAAAATCATCTCTCATACTCCAATGCGCCGCTTTGGACAGCCGGAGGATCTGCTTGGCACACTACTCTGGTTAGCAGATGAAGCAATGTCAAGCTTTGTGACCGGAGTTACCGTCCCCGTTGACGGTGGATTCTTGGCTTATTCGGGAGTATAGACTAATCTAATGAGGGATTACAATGATTGTAGATCCATTACGCGTATTCGTTACTGTAGCTGAACTGAGTCATTTTTCCAAAGCAGGAGAAGCGCTGAATTTATCTCAACCCGGTGTCAGTCTGCATATCCGAAATCTTGAGAATGAGCTCGGTGCTAAACTCCTGCATCGTTCTTCTAAACAGGTTAGATTAACAGAAGCCGGCAGTATTCTTTATAAACACGCCAAACAAATATTGGCTCATTTCGATGAAGCAAGTCAGGAAATCCATATGCTTCAGGACGAAGTCACTGGGAGTATACATATCGGCGCTAGTTTTACTATAGGTGAATATATTTTGCCGGCAAGACTTGCTGATTTTGCCAATCAATATCCGCAGGTCAAGCTGCAAGTGACGATAGGTAATACTGAGGAGATTATTGGAGGCGTTAAATCCAACGAACTGGACATAGGGTTTATTGAAGGTGAGGTCCATGAGAATGATCTGAATGTCACTCCTTATATGAAAGACGAGATGATTATGGTCGCTCCTGCTACCCACCCTCTGTCAAAAGCGATTTCTGTGGAGCAGAGTATGTTGCAGGATCAGGTTTGGGTGCTTCGCGAACACGGCTCGGGTACACGAGCTTTCAGTGATCATTTCCTACAGGAGGAAGATATATCTGTTAAAAGATCCTATGTCTTCAACAGCTCTCAAGGTGTTAAAGAAGCTGTAGCCTCTGGCCTCGGAATCGCCATGCTCTCCAGATGGATTGTACGGAAGGAACTAGAAAGCGGTGAGATCAAAGAGCTGCCAATCAGACAACGTCATCTGGAAAGGCAATTCTCAATCATCCGACATCAAGAATGTTCTTCTTCCTTAGCTACCGATGTCTTTATAAAAAAGCTACTTGTCTTTAGAAAAGACAAGTAGCTTTTTTTCTTCCACACTATGAAATTATACTTGATGTTCAACCAAATGCCCGTCTTCCAGATGCAGAACGCGGTCACACCATTCGAGCATCCGTTCATCATGAGTGACCATTACCGCTGCTTTACCTTCACTCTTCACCTCATCAGCGATCATGCGTACAACTTCTCTTCCGCGTTTGAAGTCCAGACTGGCTGTCGGTTCATCTGCAAAAAGAATCGCTGGTTTATTCATCCATGCTCTAGCGATAGCTACACGCTGCTTCTCCCCACCGGAGAGCTGTTCCGGATAATGATTACGCCGTTTCCAGATATCCAGCCGCTTCATCAAATCAGCAGCCCGTTCCTTCGCTTCCTTAGCACTCATTTTCGCCTGCTTGGCTACAAAAAGGAGTTGCTCCTCCACCTTCAAATAAGGCAACAACTGAGCGCTTTGGAACATAAAACCTATCTTCTCTAAACGGAGCTCCGTCAGCTCACTTTTACTTTTATCTGTAAGTGATTCCCCATCTATAAAAATTTCACCACTAGTAGGTGTTAGAAGTGCACCAGCCGCTGAAAGGAATGTACTTTTCCCTGTTCCCGAAGGTCCAAGGACAGCAACGAATTCCCCTTCATTAACGATCAGATTCAAATTGTTCAGCACAGACACCGTTGTATCGCCATCACCGTAGTTTTTGGTTACTTGCTTCATGATTAGTTTTGCACTCATGCTCCAGCCCTCCCAATAGCTTCTAATGCATCTACTTTTGCCACTTTAGCGACAGAAATTAGTGATCCTAAAAGAGACATCCCAACGAATAAACAGCTGGTTAAAAGAATGGTGGAAGGCTCCAGTTGGAATGGCATCGAATCAGGCAAAACCTTATTCATCCCAAAGGTAAGCAGTAGGCTAATGCAAAGACTTGAAATAGCTAAAATCATAACCTGCCCTACCACACTCCAAGCCAAGTAAGACATTTTGGTACCCATCGCCTTCAGAATACCAAACTGGCTAGTTTTCTGAATCGTAATGACATAGAAGAATACTGCCAGAACAAACGCTGCGATCACAAACAGGAAAACAATCATCATTAGCAGAGAACCCTGCTCTGCCGAGTAGCCCGGAACATTGGATATAGCTACTTTTTGAGTAATGACCTCTACATCTTTTACATTCGTTGAAATCTTATTTACTTGATCAGCATTCGCATTCAGGGCAATCACATTAAACGGTACCGACGAAGAGGTTTCTTCTCCTTGGTTAACCCCCTGCTTCATAGCTTGCCAATCCTGATTGTTGATATAAACTACTGGGGTATGGCTGTAAGAGCTATCCTCAACAAAACCTGCGACAGTAAATTCCATCCCGGTTGCCTGATCACGAATGATACTGCCAAGTTTGATTCCTGACTGTTCCAGGTCACGATCAACAAGGACTTTACCGTTTGTCTCATTCGTAATCTTGTCACCTTCAACTACTTTAGGAGCTAATAACCCATTCATATCTACTGCAAAAAAAGTAATATCTGCTTTTACGTCTGCCTCGTTAGCAGTGACAGTGCTCATCTGCATTGCAAGTGAAGATGCATTATTGTCTCCAACTACTGCACGTACATTCTGGAGCTCCGTATCTGTTAACTGAGAACGTCTAAAGGTCTGATCCGCATCACCTTGCACTACAAAATAATTCGCCGGCATGTTCTCTACTGCAGAGATATTTGCATAAGCTAATCCTCTGGCTAGTCCCGTGACGAAAAGTACAAGAAAGGAAACCAATAACATGATAACCATAATTAATAGGTATCTGGCTTTAGAATGTCGCATTTCCCTTAAGGCTAAAAACATATTACCACTCCTTCTAATCTGTATAGTCACAGTTTAGAAGATGAAAATGAACGGAGTATGAATAATGAATTACAAAAGCGGAAGTGTAACTGTAAAGGTAGTCCCTTCACCCAAAGTACTGGTTACTTCAATGGTTCCGTTATGCGCTTCTACGATTTTTTGAGAAATCGCAAGTCCAAGTCCGCTGCTATGTGTTTCATGCGTACGTGCTCGATCTACTTTATAGAAACGATCAAAGATTAACGGCAACTCCTCAGCTGAAATGCCTTCACCCGTATCAGACACAGAAACAATACAGTTCTGTTCCACAAGCTTCGCGGAAATCATAATGGAACCCTCAGCAGGTGTGTATTTTATGGCGTTGGAGAGCAGGTTCATCCATACCTGGAACAATAGATTTGGATCACCTAGAACGCTGATGTCTGCAAGATTCAAACGCACGGCCAGTTGTTTCTCTGTTAATCTCCATTCCATGATTTGTACGACCTGTCTTAGTTGTGCACGTAAGTCTGTCGACTTTTTCTGTATGGAATTAGGATCATAATCAAGCGAAGACAAGGTAAGCAGCTGTTTGCTTAGCAATGAAAGACGATGGCTTTCTTGGTCAATGATATTGAGATACTGTAACCGTTCATCCTCAGGTAAGGTTGAATCTTGTAACGCTTGGGCAAATCCCTGAATAGATGTTAATGGCGACTCAATTTCATGTGATACATTAGCGACAAATTCCTGACGTGCCCGATTTGTTCGTTCCAGCTCCCGGCTCATAATCATAAAATGGGAAGCTAACTGACCAATCTCATCACGCCGCCACGTATTCAATTTGATATCGTATCTGCCTTTTGAGATCCGTTTAGTGGCCGTCGTCAAACGTGTAATAGGTCTAACTACATGCAGTACGCTAATCATTACAAAGCCTAAGCTAAACAACACGGTGAACCCAATGATCACAGCAAAAAAGACGCGCAGCTCACCGAATTGTACTTCAGCATCCGGACGCATAAACAAAGCATACGTCTCATTGTTTACTTTTACAGGAACACCAATTGAATTACGCAGTTGATTATCAAAAAATCCGGTAATAAATGCACTGTCCGGGAAATCCGCAACCCCATGATAAATTTGCCCATTCAGAACCTTCTCTAGTTGCTGCTCATCCAAATCTTCTTTTCTAAAGGGCTTCCCGTAGAATCTTGATTCCCCTTCAGCATCTGTTAAATAGATTTTATAACCCAGCTTGGCTATACTCCGCAAATAATCCTCCATTGTCTCCGGATGTGATTCTGCGAATTGTTGAACCTCGATAGCCATTCCGGTAAGTTTGGCATCGTTCTGAGATTTAATCTGGGCTTGATAGTAAATATTAGACACCAAAAATCCAAGAAGGCTACTCACCACAATTACTGAACAGAAGACAATACACATCCGGACATACAAGGATCTCATACGTTAACCATCTCCAATTTATAGCCAATGCCTCGAACGGTTCGGATCACAAAATCTTCCTGATAATCTACAAAGCGCTGACGCAAACGTTTGATATGTACATCGACTGTTCGCTCATCCCCTTCATAATCCATGCCCCATACCAGTTCAATTAACTCACTTCGTGTATATAACCTGCCTGGATATTGTGCGAGTTGAGCCAGAAGCTCAAACTCTTTTACCGGTAGCAGCAGAACCTCATCACCATCGGTTATTTCATAATTTTTGCGGTCAATAACTAGAGAATTTAATCGAATCCGATCATCTGAAGCAATGGAATAGCGGCGAAATAACGCTTTGATCCGAAATAGCAACTCTTCAGGCTCAAAAGGTTTCGTTAGATAATCATCCGTCCCCCGCAAATAACCTTGCTCTTTATCACTCAGCTGCTGACGTGCTGTCAATAAAATGATCGGAATATCATACGTTTCTCTAATATGCTGACATAGCTCTAACCCATCTACATGTGGCATCATTACATCTACGACCGCTAAATCCGCAATACTGTCCTGCAATTTATGTATCGCATCTCGGCCATCACTGGCCTCCATCACCTGATATCCTTCCCTTGTTAGTACATGTTTTAATAATGTTCGAATATTCACATCGTCATCTGCTACTAAAATCTTCTTCATCATTTACACTCCCTGAATAATGGATGAACTCATAGTAACAACTTTATAACGATAGAACAACTAAAGTCAGATCAAACAAAAGGCTTAATACTCTCTCTAAGTGTGGTAACCGGCCGCTCCATCAGTCTCTCCAGATCTTTTGATGTAGAAGCAGTATCTATCTTCGCTAGAAACGAATAAATCCAATGCTGAATACTTGAATCCTGGCGAAACGTAATTTTTTTCCCTGATAACTCTGATAATACATCAACTAATTCGTTGAAGTCCCAAACGTTTGGTGCAGCTAGTTCGTAGACTTGGTTCATATGTCCATTCGTTGTAAGAACCTTTGCCGTAGCTAAAGCGAGGTCCTCACGAGTGACTGAATTAAACTGCCAGTTCCCTGGATAAGTGGGTAGCTCACCGCTTTCCATCGCTTCCTTCAACCCAAGCACACCCACAAAATCTATATACAAAGCGTTACGTAGAAACGTATAATCTATCCCTGATTCAAGAATCATCTGCTCAGTTAGTAAATGAACATGATAAGAAGGAATCGGACCTTTGGGTGGAAAGGCAAATCCAGTATAAAGCAGATGCTTCACATTGGCCTTTTTTGCTGCATGAATGACCTGAGCATGCTGATATAATCTGATCTTATCATCGGTATGAGAGCTGGAGATTAAAAGTAACGTTGTGACCCCAGTAAAAGCTTCAATCAGCGTATCTAACTGGTCATAATCGCCAAAACGGACTTCGAACCCTTTTTCTAAAAAATTAACAGCTTTCTCTGGCTGACGAACACAAGCAATAACTTGACTAGCCGGAACGTACTTCTCAAGCTTCTCCATAATTAAGCTGCCTAATTGACCTGTGGCTCCTGTAACCATAATCGACATACATAACACCCTTTCTGTTATTCGAATGTACTCAGTTTTTGTAATAAAAAGATAAGTTGATGAAGCTCCTGATCATTCAGATTCTTCATTCTCTCTGCGACAGCCTGACGATTCTCTGGAAGATGCTCCAGAAGTAATTGCTGGCCTTCAGTCGTAATCGAAATGACGCTTTTTCTGCCATCCTTGGTATCATTCGAACGGGTTATTAATCCATCTCGCTCCAATGGTGTTAACAGCATGCTTATATTAGCTTTGGTAACTCCAATAATGTGAGCCAATGTAGAAGGCAGAATCGCACCTCCCTGTTTAGAGATCTCCACCAAGATACGAATTCTTGCTCCGTTCAATCCTTTCGACTGCCAATATTTCTCAGAAATAGAAACTAAATTTGCAGTAGCTTCAACTAATGTAAAAAATGCTTTGGTATGCAATGGCTGATTCAGCACAAACTGTTGTAAATGATCCATTTTCTATAATTCAGCTCCAATATAGTTAAGTCCTTAACTATTTTTAACATACTACACTCCCCATGAGTTGTCAAAAAAAGAAGCTGCCTCACCTAGCAGAATAAATCTGCTGATGAAACAGCCTCTAAATAAACTCACTTTAGATTAACACCGTTTTTGTGGAAACAGGCTCTTCACTGTATTTTTTAGAACCCTCCAGCATAACCTCCAGCTTAATGATCTCCGACCGGCTAGCTAAACGAATTGGGGGTCCCCATGTTCCATAACCTGACGACACGACTACATGCAAATTGTCCTTACGAAGATATCCCCAGTCCAGCTCGAACAAACGTTTAGTGATCCAGTGATTAGGAGCAATCTGTCCTCGGTGTGTATGACCCGAGAGTAGAACGTCTACCCCAGCTTGAGCGGCTACGTCGAAGCCGGTAGGCTGATGATCCATCATAATCACAGGACGTGTAAGATCAAGTCCTTCGAGCAAGGAGCTTACACTTTGTCTGCCACCGGCTTCCATCGCCTCGGCTGTCTTATCTTTTCGGCCTACAATATAGGTTCCTGCGACTTCTTCAACCTCATCTTGCAGGACCTTGATCCCAATACTACTCATCAAATCGGTATATTCCTTAATTGATCCACCATAATATTCGTGATTGCCCAGTACTGCGTAGACACCATAACGAGCTTTTAACTGTTTAATCTGTTCACTCATACTATTGCGGATAAAAGGTTCAATGCTGTCATCCAAGACATCTCCAGCCAGCAAAATCACATCGGGTTGCATCGCGTTCATTTGTGCCACCATTTTTTTGAGATGACGATTGCCCACGATATTCCCTAAGTGCAGGTCTGAAGCAACCGCGATCGTTAATGGCGTGCTGGTGCCAATAGATTTATCAATAGGAATGGAATGTGTGCGGATCACGGTACTCCAGGCGTTGATTGAACCCCAGACCAGAAAGACTGCCAGTAATATCAGAATTGTCCCGCCCGCTTCTGCGATGTAATAGGTACGATCGATTCCCGACCATCCCAGTATCACATATAATAGGTCTGCCAAAGGTAACGTAATGATAGCAAATTCCATACACGCTAAATAATACGATCCAATCACTTTAAAGAATCTGGCGATCGGTTTAACCGATTTTGGCCATGGAATCATTCCAATGACATACGCAAAAGCGATGAGCATAAATAATGTCCAGAATACTGCTGACGAAACACCAGAAAACCATTCATGAATAAGTAACCAGCCGTGATAGCCAATGTAGAAATTAACAAGACCCAGAATGAGCAGCATAGCAAATCCTGAAGCTAACATTCGTAATGTTTTCATCGTTTCTCTCCCCTTTACCTAACTACTTCTCTACTTCTTATCTCAAATCATAACACAAACCGTTAACCCAGTATAAACTGCAATGCGGTGTTCGGAAAACATCGGAACTAAAAAAAGAAAATGCCCATAGGCATCTTCTTTGGAGGTTTATCTTATATCGCTTTATCACGTGTGGCCATACATTGACCAATCAGCTTATCGCATTTATTGATGTGATTTATCAGCCAGTCTGTTAACGTTCGATTAAGCTTGATGGTTGAGAGTACGGATACTCCCTTTGTTTTGACCGTTTCTTCCAATTCGAGAACTGCCTTCACGAAATCAGCATGCGTCTGACGATGTTCAGCTAGTTCAGGGAAGTTGATCTCCTCCATCAGCTGCTCTTCATTACTGAAATGTTCAATCGTGTATTCTTTTAAGAATTTCAGTGTTTCCTCAATCTTTTCTTTCCCTTGCTGATTACTGCATGCTTCAAAGAATTCGTTCAATTTCGCTAACAACTGTCTGTGCTGGCAGTCAATTTTTTCTACACCGATATCATATGAATCTTTCCAAGCGATCATGAAATCACCATTCCGTTTCTTGAAAATTACATTTTAATTTTATTTTCCACCTTTCTCCACAAAAGAACTATTAACAACATCACAGGTGCTTATATTCAACCATTAGCTGTACATATGGCACCTATTGATAAATCTCTACTTCATCACGGGTTCGATATGTACAAGTACATTGGAAACTTGGTGCCGGTCTTTTAACTGTTCTTCAATTTCTTCCGTAATATCATGACTCTGCACTACACTTAGCTGAGAATCCACTAGCACAGTTGTGTCTACTAATACGTTATTCCCATGGATACGGGCTTTGATATCTTTTATGGATTGTACACCATCAATTTCTGCTACAGTTTCTTTCATATGTTCAAGCTCTTCCGCATCAAATCCGTCCGTCAGATCATGCGTAGCTTTGCTAAAGATATCCCATGCCGTCTTACAGATGATTAGTCCGACAATGATGGCTGTAAGCGGGTCAAGCCAAGGAACGCCCAAGGAGGAAGCCACAATTCCGATAAAAGCGCCCACGCTAACTATAGCATCTGATCGATTATCCAGTGCTACTGCCCGCATTGCGTTACTGTTAATGGCACGGGCCAGCCTAATATTATACATATAGACAGCCATCATAACTACAGCACAGCCCACTGCCGTCCACGCTGCTATGAGATCAGGACTTTCCAGTGCTGGTTGAATAAATTTGTTCACAGCTTGGTACAAAACTTGAAGCCCTACCGCAATCATAATGAATGAAGCAATTAATGAAGCCACGGTCTCCGCTCTAAAATGCCCGTAGCTGTGGTTCGAATCCGGCGGTCTTCTGGAAATCTTCAGGCCAATTAGTACCGCGATAGAAGCAATAATATCTGTACTGTTATTCAATCCATCTGCAAGCAACGCTTGAGATCCTGAGACCGTACCTATGAACAGCTTGATAGCTGATAAAAAGATATAAGCAACGATGCTTAGCCAAGCTCCTTTTTCGCCTTGTTTAATGTCGTTATAAGTTTCCAAAAAAAGAACCCCCAAAGAATAGTATTGTTCTATACTACACTTTGAGAATCGGGTGGGTCTAGAGAAACAGTGTTGCTACGGGGCGCAATAGTTCCCTCTGTCAAATAGAGTTGCAAGGTCGTAACTGTTTTGCAGGACGCAACATAGTTTGCCCCCGTTCAACTTTGCTTCCATTCTTCTGGAATAGTAACTTTTTGCTATTTTTATTGTCTAATTATAGTAATGACTAATTCAAAGGAGCGTGGAGTGATGATTCAGTCTTTGCCGAAGAAAATTGTTACATGTTTAGCTATAGGGAGTATTTTAATTCCAATAACAAACAGTGGATCAATATCAGTCATTTCTGCAGAAAAAGCAATTGTAAGCCTAAGTAACACTTATTACAGTGAAGTCACAGCCCCGATCCTAAAACCTGTTTGGTCAGCACAACTCGCCATTTTAAAAAAAGACAGAATCACCGGACAGGACATTACAGCACTCGCGGAAAACGGGAAGATCTTTGCATTGCAGCGCAATGAAAAATTAACCGCAATGAATGCGGCAACAGGCAAAAAAATATGGGAGTTCGGAAGTGGATTAGCGCCGCTATTCACGTACAGCAATGGATTTATCTACGGTCTGACCCAAAGCGGCTCCCTATATGCCGTTAATGAGGCAGGTAAAAAAGCATGGTCGGCTTCCATAACACTCCCCAAAGCTACAAATATACAGCGTTTAGGATCTACTATTTATGTTACTCAAGAGGAACAATTAGCAGCAGTTGACGCAGTAACCGGAAAGATCAAATGGAAGGCTGTAGAGAAAAGCAATAACTTTACAGGCTTATCAGAGGTCATGGAATCAGATGGGGTCGTTATTCGCAGCTATCTGTCTCAAGGGGCCTTAACAACTGCTGGACTCGCCGCTTATGACAGTCTGACAGGAAAAAAACTATGGGACCAGACCCGGCAGTGGATGCCGTTAGCAGTGAAGGATGGGCTCCTCTACTCTATCACGAATACATTTATGATGGATGATGACCCGGTAAATCGAAAAGTCAAAGTATCCGTGTTCAACATAAAGACAGGTGAATTAAAAGGAGAACGTTTATATAAATGGACAGATACCGAGAATAAAGATGGTGTGTACAGTTATAATGGGATGAATGGAAACGCGTTTTTGGATGGAAAGGACTTTTATATCTTTCAGGGCAGTAAATTTGTGAAATATGATTTCTGGAATTATTCTGCAGAGGGTAAACCGGTGCAAACCTGGGCCTCGATGGTTAAAGAAAAAGACTCTCCATTGAACCAAGTTTATCAACAAAGAATGTTATTTCAAAATCAAGATAAAGGTACTTTATCCGCACTTAAGCTAGGAACCGGCCAGCTTGTCGACCTCAATATTGGAGAGAATCCAGTGGTACAGACGGATCTGTTCGGAAACGTGGTTTATAGTGGACAATCTGATGGCCTATTTCACGCTTATGACATGTTAACTCTAAAGCCTATTTTCACTGTGAACACAGGCTCTCGTAACTTTGCCCCTTCCCTTAAAACTGGAGGGATGCTGATGATTCGGACGGATAATAAGCTGCTCGCGATTAAACTTCCTACCTCTATAAAATAAAAAAGCCTGATTTCTCAGGCTGTTGGGCTTCAATAACTTATTCAGCCGGAGCTGTAAAAGTACGTGCAGCAAACTCGGCATCCAGCATGTAGAAGGCGTTGCTATCTTTTTCAATTCGTTTCAGTTTACTGATGATGTTGCTAAAGAGTGCTTCTTCTTCTACTTGCTCGTCTATAAACCATTTCAAGAAATAAATCGTCGCATGTTCACGCTCATCCAGAGCAAGGTCAGCCAAATGATAGAACCGTTTAGTGTTCTGCTGTTCATGCGCGAAGGCATGTTCAAAAGCATCTAACATCGAGTTATATTCGTTCTTCGGCTCTGGCAGTGCTTCTAGCGTAGCACGGTTATCCCGGTCGTTAAGGAATTTATAAATCTTCATGGCATGGAACCGTTCTTCTTCGGCTTGAATTAGAAAAAAGTTTGCAAATCCATCCAGACTTTCGCCGGAACAATAAGCAGCCATCGCTAGATAAACATGAGCGGAATAAAACTCGAAATTCATCTGTTCATTAAGTGCTTGTACTAATCCATCTTTCATTGGACCGTCACCTCATTATTCAAATTTAATATGTAAATATTTAAGTTTATCTTATCACCGTGCTTCTAAGTCAGCAAGGATTCCTCTCCCAATATCTAATTTAGCTAACGAAAGGACGACTATTCAGATGATTAGATTCACCCGTCACAGCCTAAAGCCTAAGATTTCCGGTACACTCTTCATTATTGCAGCTATGGTGTCACTGTTCCTCATTGCTGGCTGTTCTAATAGCAGCAGTAATTCACAGTCCGAAGCTACCGATTCACCGACCTCCCAATCCACACCTGCACCAACCACCAGCTTGGCTCCCACCCCCTCAGCAGTCAGCGATCCAATTGCTCTTCAGGTTGCTGAGATGACTTTGGAAGAAAAAATCGGACAAATGCTCCTAGTTGGAATTGATGGAACTGTCCTTGATGAGCAAGCTAAAAAGATGATTACCGAAGACAAAATAGGTGGAATCATCCTCTATAAGGACAATATTAAAAGCCTGAAAGGGATGATCAGTCTTATCAATTCTATGAAAAAGAGTAACACTGGCAACCCTGCCCCACTATTCATGAGTGTTGATCAGGAGGGTGGAAAAGTCAGCCGGATGCCTAAAGAATATGCTACATTCCCTTCTAACGGAACAGTGGGTGCAAGTAATGACGCTGCTGCTGCCGAGAAAATGGGAAAGCTGCTCGCAAGAGAAGTACGTTCAGCCGGATTTAATATGAACTTTGCTCCCGTTCTCGATATCAATAGCAATCCAGACAATCCAGTCATCGGAGACCGGTCGTTCGGCAATGCTGCTGGCCAAGTCATTCAACTAGGAATTGCCGAAATGAAGGGAATTGAGAGCGAAGGCGTCGTTCCTGTTGTCAAGCATTTCCCAGGACACGGAGATACTTCTGTCGACTCCCATCTGGATCTGCCGATTGTGAACAAAACAGCCGGTCAGCTAGCTGACTTAGAATGGCTCCCCTTCCAAGCAGCCATTAAAGAGGGGACGGACGCCGTAATGGTCGCTCATATTTTGTTTCCAAAATTAGATCCAGACAAACCTGCATCCTTATCGCGTACCATTATTGGTGAACAGCTTCGAGATGAAATGGGCTACCAAGGAATCGTAATTACAGACGATCTAACCATGGGAGCCATTATGAAGAACTACGATCTGACTACAGCAGCAGTAGATACTGTGAATGCAGGTAGTGATATTCTCCTTGTTGCTCACGGCTATGATAATGAAAAACGGGTCATGGACTCCCTCCTGCAAAACGTAAAAAACGGTAAGATTCAAGAAACACGGATTGATGAAAGCGTCTATCGGATCTTAGCCTTAAAAGCCAAATATAACCTTTCCGATGAGCAAATCCCGGTTCCTGATCTTACCGATCTTAATAAAGATATTAACGTTTGGCGTCAAACAATTGAGAAGTAAAACAAAGGGTTAGTCATTTTTACTGAAGAACAACAACATCTCCAACCTTCAACCCAGAGAGAACCTCTGTTTTGTCCGTTGTTTCCAGTCCCACTTCGATATCTTTTCGTTCATATTGCCCGTCCCCTTTATCCAGCATAACGTAGGAGAGGTCTCCTTCATGCATTACAGCTATGCTGGATACAACGGTGGCATTTTCTTTGCGAACTGTTTCAATTTCTCCGTTTAAGCTTAAGCCACCGATCAAATGCTCGTCAGGCTGCAGCGTGATAACCACTTCGAATTGAGGAACCGAACTGGCAGTAGCATTCTGCCCTGAAGCTGTCTTTGCAAATTTCGCTACCTTCGTAACTTCTCCAGATAACTTCAAATCTTTTATAGCTGTCATTTTTACGTCGACCTTCATGCCTGTCTTTATACGGAAGACGTCTTGTTCACCTACAAGAGCAATGAATTCTAGCTTGTTCATATCTACTATTTTTCCGATATATTGATTATCTGTCACTGTTTGCGGAATTTCGCTTGCACTGTCAAATAAGAAAATGCCGGTTGCCGGAGCATAATAAAGTGCTGTTTTGAGTTTGGCTTTTTTCTCTGTTAATTCGCGTGCTTGTATTTCGGCATTGACCTGATTAAGCTCGTCCCCTAGCCGTGTTGCTTCTTGGGCTGTGAGTGCTTTAATGCGTTCTGCTTCAGTCGCACCAAGGGCAGCATTCTCCTCGTCTTGCTGGCTCACAAATGCATTCAGCTCTGCTTCCAGCTTTGCTTTACGGATGGTCGCCTCTTGTGTAGCAATCTCATTCTTCAAGGCTTCCTGATCGAGAGTAAACAGTAAATCACCTTTTTTGACCTGTCCACCGTTCTCAACCTTCCACTTTGTCACCTTTGAAGCATATGGAGCATAAACAAGCGTTTCTTTCTCATAATTAGAATTACCTTTAACTTGTATGGAATTGGTAATGGTCTCCTGTGTGACCTCAAAAGTTATGGCTTGTGGGGGTTCAACAGGCTCTAACTGCGCTTCAGGCTTATACATCTTACTATATAGAAAATAACCTGCTGCAATTATAATCAGTACCAATACAATCCACTTGATTCTCCTCTTCATCACTTTGGCTTCCTTTCAACTTAAAAATAGCTAATCCCGTTTAATCGCCGTGAGTGCATTCGTTCTGGATGCACTGATCGCCGGATAAATACCCGATAATACCCCTGTCATTACCGCAAATGCGATCCCTACCGGAAGAGTCATCAGAGGAATATAAATCACCAAAGGCTCGCCTCCACCCATTCCTGAAGAGTTACCGATGAGCTTATTAATTCCTAATACAATCAAGTATGAAAAGGCTATGCCGAGCAATCCGCCCAACATCCCGAGCAATGCCGCTTCTGTAATGAACATATTGCGGATCTGGCCCATATTGGCGCCCAACACTTTCATAATACCGATCTGCCGTCGTCGTTGATGAGTGGACATAGTCATCGCAACGATAATGGAGATCGAAGCAATAATCAGAATAAATACACCTATACCGAGAGCTGCTTTCTTGACCATGCTGAAGGTATCAGCGAGTGCCTCTTTTTGATACAAATTCGTGCTTGTTGTTAGAGTAAGTTTCTGAATAAGCTTCTCTAGTTCCACGATATTCTCAGTGCTGTCTACCTTTACAATCGCTGAGTTATAGACACCCTTTTGCCCAGCGGTTCCACTCGATAGCTTCATTTGTTCTACAAGCCGCTCGCCAGTCTCTAGTGACACATAGATCTTCTTGTCGTACATAGCCATGTTCTCGTTCGTTCCACTCGGGTTGTCGAGGATTCCCACCACTTGAATCGGTGAGCTAACCAACATCCCTCCAGTTTGAGAGGCGGGATCAAAAGACTGTAATTGAACCTGTTGCTTGTACATATCTGTTGGAAGCATGCTTAAGCTGTTGTACTGTTCCATCAACTTATTGTTATATGGATCTGTACTCAGTTGTTCAAAAAGACGCTGCCGAGTTTCGTTATCAATCAGTCCAACGGTTGCACCATAGTTCAGTACAGCCATTCCTACCAAATCAGAAGCTCCGCCTTGTTTGAATTTCTTATCATATTTCGTTAACAAGCGTAGATCCGTTCCAATAAGCTGTACATCTGTTATTTTATTATCGATAGTCAACATCTGTATGTACCCTAGCTCTTGAAAGGGAGCTGCTGCAGTTACATGCCGCAAGCCTTTAATAATCTCCAGCTTTTGTGCTGTCAGCCTGCCGGGATCAAGCTTTTCATTGGCCGCAGACGATCCGCTGCCACCGTTGCCTCCTCCTTGGGAGGGTATACCTCCGTTGGGAGACACCGTAATTTCATCCATTTTGAAATTGCGGTTGATTTCCCGCTCCGTGTAGCTCTGTGCGGAGTCTCCTATACTTAATGCAACTATGATTGCAGCACATCCAATGGATATGCCAGCCATACAAAGACCTGTGACAACTTTCCGCCGTTTGACCTGTTCCCAAGCCAAGCGGGAAATATCACTAATCCTCAATGAGTATACCCCCTTCGAGTTCAGTATTCGAAGAAGTTTGGTTTTCAGTAATCATATATCCGTCCCGAAGCGTGAATATCCGCTGCATTTGCTCCGCGACTTTTAGCTCGTGAGTTACAACTATGAAGGTGGTCTTCATCTTCTTGTTCAGGTTAAGCAGGATATTGATAATTTCTTCTTCTGTCTTCGAATCTAGGTTTCCGGTTGGTTCATCTGCAAAGATAACAGATGGTTCCGTAATCAAGGAGCGTGCAATACTAACACGCTGCTGCTGTCCGCCAGACAGCTGGGAAGGGAACAAGTCGGCTTTATCAGGAATGCCGACTCCTTCCAACAATTCTAAAGCTTTTTGTTTACGTATAGAGGGTGCAACGGATTGAAAAACCAGCGGCAGCTCTACATTTTCACGGACTGTCATGCTAGTAATCAGCTCATAAGCTTGAAAGATAAACCCGATATTTTTTCTGCGAAATTCCGATAGCTTATTCTCACTCATCTTCACGATATCTTGATCGGCAATATAAATATGGCCTTCCGTAGGTTTCATTAGTCCTGCCATCAGATTGAGCATCGTTGACTTACCGGAACCCGAGCTCCCCAGCAGTGCTACCATCTCCCCCTCTTTCACAGAAAAGTCAATTTGATGAAGCACTGCTGTAGTTTCATTACCGTTTTTATAAGAATGCGTTACATTTTCCACTCGCAACATTGGAGCTGCTCCTCTTCGTACAATAATAGATATGAAATGCTATTTCTCAGTTACAACTGCTCTATCAATCTTGATGTTATAAGCTTGACTAGCCAGCTCGATCCGTTCGCCTTGGAATTCATCGTACAGCGTGATCCGGTAGGTTCCTCCTGACAAATTCTTATACATATTATTGCTAAAGCTTGCTGTATACGAGTTGTTGGTCCCTTCAAGAATATCGGTGCCAATGTTCAAGCTTCGTTCCTGAGATAGACCATATGGATCCGTCATTTTGAGGACCAGCTTATGCGTGAAGGTTCCCATATCATAGCTGCTGTCACGAAGAAGATTGTAATTCATAACTATATTTATAGAGTCACTGCCTTGTAGTGAGCGCCCTTCCGAACTTAGAACGGACATGGTATACGGATAAATAGCCACCTTCGTCAAGTTCTTCTCTGGTGGTGTGATGACCGGATTTAATGACAGTGAAGCCATATTAATAAATCCAGTGGATTCCTGACCGGGTTCCGTCAGCTTATTTCCAGTAATCCCTGGCCCAAGGAACAGGCTTACATCAGAAGCATTAACAGCCTTGGGAACCTTAGCCCAAAAGGTGATTAATTGCTTACCGCCTGGAGTAGCAGACGTATCCGGCTGATTGGCTGTAGCTTCGAATAGCTGACCATCTCCCGTTTTGTAATAAGCTTGGAGACGAGCCATTTTGCTTTGTCTTTTCTCTTCACTGCTCAGAAGCAGCTCTGTGTATACGAGATTGGAGTTAAGTCCTTCATAAATAATGGTTTTGTTCTCTTGCACTTTAGCGTTCTTGCCTTTACCAGAGATAACATAACTTCCTCCAGTTTCAATAGAGGCTACAGCGTTCATCATGCTGTTCGTAGTAACTGACAGGAACGAGCTTTTCTCTTCTTTTACCATAGAATAAAGATTTAATTTTAATTTATCGAACTCTTGTGTATAAGGAATTTTGGCAAACACATAGATTTCAGCGTTTTTACCGGGCCCAATCGTTGAAGTTTCCTTATCCATAAACAATTCCGTTGAAGATGTCATGTCCTCATTGTCTACCTGAACAGCTCCCTTTAATTCCGGCAGTGACAAGGCAACCGATTGGGTATTCGTAATATTTAATCTGGCAACAACGATATCATCGTCTTTCCATGGAAAACGCTGCAAGGAAACTAAACTATAAGTAAACGTCCCATATTCATTTGTTGCTCTATATTCCATACCTTTTTGTATCTCAGGACGCAAGGTATAGGAGATCGTAAAGTAAGCAACCGGAACCGTTAGTTTAGCTGTGTTGCTCGTAGCGACATTGGTTCCACCAGTGCTTCCAGTTGCTGCACCTTCTCCAGTAGTTCCCGTTTCACTATTATCTGGAGCAGAAACAGCCTCAATCATCTGCAATTGCAGTGAATTCTGTTCTACCTCAAGGGGTACCTGTGCGGTAAGCGGGATGATTTTTTCCTCCAGAGGCTTTATGGTTAATCCGCTCAAGCCCTTAGAATTGATCGGAAAGGTTGTCCCAGTTGAGGATTTGACGGCAAGCTCATAAGAAGGTAACGTAACGGCTGACTTCCCTGTATTCTTCACTCGCAGCTGAAAAGTCCAGAATCCCTTGTTGTTCTCTGCGTATACGGTTGCGTTATTTAATTGGGTTTCAACCGTATTGTTATTGATGGTAATTTTCTTGATTACACCTTTGCCAACTACCAGATTTGGTGTAGTAGCCGCAGGCAGCTTGTACGAGGATTTGGCAATCTCCAGCTTCAGCGCCTCATCCTTTTGGGTGAATTGCAGTTTCATATTCTCCGTCTTCATATACGAAGGAATTTCTGTAAGATAATAAATGGTTTTTTTCTCTTGGGGCTGAATTTTATAACTAAGCTGAGAACGGTCAAGGGCTAATTCATACGAGCTTCCCCCTGCCGAGACCAAATATGCTGCGTAACCAGGATCACTTAATACTTTGCTGCCTTTATTGGTCAAGCTTATGCCCACCTTGGCATAAACCTTTCCGCTGTATTTGTAGAGCTCCAAGGATTCACTTTTAGCAATAACCGGAATGTCATTCATTGTAGTGCTTACATTTTTTCCGTTTACAGCGGTTGGCGAATAGTTGGCGGGTATATTAAAAGTTCCTACTTGCTTGAGATACCCCTTGGTTTTGGAATCCCAAACGTACATTGGAATCTTGATACCTTTTAACGAATTTACCTGGCCAACATTAACATAATATGTAACGCGCAAGCTTTCGTTAGAACCCACTTTTTTCTTAGTAGCGTCCGCACTTAGTGGATTCCCTGGAATAACAGAGCCGCCAGAGGTCATAACTCTCGAAAAATAATACAGTAGGCTAGCACTTTTGCTGCTGCCATTCGAATAGTTAATTGTATAAGTTAAAATATTACCTCCAGGCTGTGACCAAATATTCACATCTTCCAGTGTAGCTTTGATATTAGCTCCTAAAGAAACGGAACCCAGATTACTAGGAGCTGTTACAGTTGCAGCAGCTACCGCCGATTTTGGCTGAACAGAACTAACTGCTGCAGCCGAAGCGGGATGCCCTGTCAACTGGCTTATGACAAAGGTGCTTAAGAGTAAAACAACATATGTACTGCTATGCTTTCTCATTGACTTCCCTCCACGAGTATTTTACTAGAATTATTATAGTGGTTAGCACAGATCCAATTGTATCCATGTTGTAACTCTTACAGGTCTTTTGTAACCTATTTGTTCCAATTTGCATATATTCTGAAAATGATTCTATAATTTCAGTTGATTTTTCAAAGCTGCAATATCAGAAGCGGCAGGCTCGTCTTCTCCGTATCTAACTTTTTCATATATTTCAATCAATTGATCTGCTGCTAAAGAATCATCATCACCCTTACGTTTATGCTTGCTACGATCTCCCCATAGCAAAACATCCCTTTTTGTTTCCTGCGGCGTAAGATAACTTTTCATTTCATAACCGTTATCGCGCTTTATATTAAGCCACCGCCGATAAAGCCAACGGACACGTTCCTGCTCGCCATTCATCTGATCCCAGCGATCCTTACGATGTTTTGAAGGAAGACGAGAGCTCCAGAAATCCTTTAACCCTCGAACGGTTTGTTCCCAAGTAAAGACGCTTTTCTCCTCGTCAAGATATGCTGTATTATTCTTAGGGGTATGTTCCCTACGTAACATCGATAACAATGCATCTATGACTTTCCGCCACTTTTCTCCAGCATTTCTGTACAACCAGCGAAGTGCATAATAGGCTGTAAACCCCAATAATACCGCCGCCAAAATATAAAACCCGTATTCTAGTATAATAGCTAGCCAGCCACGCTTTTGCTCGCCAACAGGTGGTAACATCGGAGTTGCTGGCGGCAATTCTGCTGGCGGTGGCTCTGGTTCTTTTGTGCCAGAAAATAACTGATTAATAAAATTGAAAAATGAGCGTAAGAGTCTCCATACCAATGATCCTATAGCTTTACCGACACCTGCCGCTAGTACAGCTGCAATAACTCCAATCACAATGACATATATACGATTATTCCGTTGTATCCCTTTGGGAAGCGTTTCATTCTCTTCAGTAAGTGCGCTGTATCGTATATAGCTGCTATTAGAAATAAGTAAAGTCAGTATTAAATACAGACTGCCACACCAGGTCAATAACGGCACACTTGGCTCCAATTCAGGAACTCTATGAAACGCTATAGTTGCCACAAAATAGATTATTATACCTATCCAAAACATTCTGAATCTATTATTTCTAGAGTCTACCGTCATCCCTAAGAATGTACATATAATTCCAGCCACACCTAAGGGAAGGCTTTCGATGGATAAACTCCCTGAAGCCACACCTAATAATGCCCCGAGGATTAAGGCGGCAAGTAATTGCTTCCATCTTACATTGCAAAAATTGCGCAAAAGAATGCCTGCTAAAGCTAGTATAGGCAGCGCAATCAACCATATTTGTTCATCTTGTTGGGGCAACAAATAAATCTGAAATAGAACCCAAACCGGTAGAAATAGCAACAATTCAATAATAGACCACAACCAGAGTTTCACTGTTTCCCTTACATAGCCAGACAACGTAAGCTTCATGCGCTCTCTCTCCCTTGTTCCGGAATATCCAGCCATTCCACACCATTGCCTTGCTGCATTAGGAGATCCGTCGCCTTTTGCAATTCTGCTCCCCTATGGCAGCTTATGATTAGAAAGTCTGTGTCACTAATTCCACTCTCAACCTGCAATTCCAATAGTCGACTCATAGGAAGTGTTCTATCCAGCTTCAGCCTTGCCAGGAGCTCTAACATATCTTCGAGCTGAGCCATCGGCTCTGCTTCAATTGGATCTCTTTCGCCAGCATCGTCCAATCTGCCATTACAGATTAATCCGGTCTCAATTCCATGCTGCATTGCGTATTCAGCTATAGTCGCTGCATATCTTATTCCTTGCTCGATTCGTTCCACATCAGTCACCGTTCTCCACATGGAATCACTGTCCTCTATATTCAGACAGATGACGAGCCGGGAATCAGCCGTGTAATCTTTTTTATGAACCTGCATAACACCAGTACGTGCTGTAGCCTTCCAGTTTACCAATCCCATAGAATCTCCTGAGCTATATTCACGAATGCCAGCAGTCAGAAAAGGGTCTTCAACGATCCATCTTTTCACAGGAAGCTCACCCAGCCAGCTATGAATGGGCAATGGAAGCTCGTCTAGATTCAGCAGAACGGGATAGATCAACAACTCTAACTCGAGTGGATATGTTTTGTTTTTTCGAGTCAAACCAAATGGATCTCCCGTTGTCATAGTCACGGATTCTAAACGATATAAACCACGACGCTCACATGTCACTTGATGCCGTCTTTTAATATGACGATAAGATTTTAAATAGAATAAACTAATATGATTCTGAGAGATTTCTCCTGTACTAATCCCAAGATTATCCTGACTTCCAAATTCCAGACCTCTCGCAATACTAGACTCCAATCGGAGCCACGGCAAAGGAAGAAGCTTCGCATTAATGATCTCCTCGATCATCTCAATACGTTCTCCTTCATAAGCAGTCTTACTTGAAAAATAACGAGAATAACTAAGCGCTTTCAGACCATTCCGTTTATAAATGTCAGCAAGAAGTAACACCAACGCCACTGTAATGAAAATGAACCAAGGCAAAGCCATAGGTCATTCCACCTTTCCGCCTCTTAAGGACGTCACGGGTTCAGCAGGCACCTCAACTTCACGAAGCACTTGCAATACAATATCCGCGGCTTGTCCCTCTCTTGAGCCTAATCCCCGATGAAGCAGCAGACGATGTGCAAGCACGGAAACAGCCACGGCTTTGATATCATCCGGTGTTACATAGGATCTGCCTTGAATAAGTGCATATCCCTGAGCTGATCTAAGCAACGCGCCACTGGCACGTGGACTCGCACCCAGTTTTACTGCCGTAGATTTGCGTGTAGCTTCCGTTATCCGTACGATATAACCTAATAAATCATCACTGATACTTACCGATGCGGCTAAACGCTGTGCGGCTTGAATATCTTGTGCCGTTGCTACAGGAAAAGACTCTTCGAGCGGATTATTCTCACGAAAACGCTGCAAAATATGTATCCCTTCATCAAAGGTAGGATAACCCGTAGTAATCCGCATCAAAAATCGATCTAATTGAGCCTCAGGCAGTGGGAAGGTCCCTTGGTTGTCTATCGGATTCTGAGTAGCAATGACAAGAAACGGTGCTTCTAATCCGTGCGTTACCCCATCGATAGTAATTTGCCGTTCCTCCATACACTCCAGTAGGCTGGATTGGGTTCTAGGTGTTGCACGATTAATTTCGTCAGCCAGCAGTATATTAGCAAATACCGGACCTGGTCTGAACTGAAACTCTCCCGTCTTCTGATTGTAATAGTTGATCCCGCTTAAATCGGAAGGCAATAAATCCGGCGTAAATTGTATGCGCTTAAATGAACAATCCAATGATTTGGCAAGAACCTTTGCCAGCAAGGTTTTACCCGTACCAGGTACATCTTCCAGCAAGACATGTCCATTCGCAAGTAATGCGGTCAGCAGCAGGTCTACTCCCTCCTCTTTTCCTACAATGACTTTGGCAAGATTGGCCCTAATAGATTTGATAAGTTCAGTTACTTCTTGAAGATTCATGTGAATACACCATCCAATCTGAGGATAATTATGTAATAAGTGCTTTAATCATAACAGAAAGCGTACCCGATTTATAATTCACAAAAAAAGCACTGTCCATAATTAGACAGCACCCGTCTTCCATTCGATTTTCATTTCGCAGTCTTATGCCGATATCGAAAAAAGGCTACAATCCCATAATAGATGGGTATGCTTTCAACGATTAGCCAAATGATCACAATGGCAAAGCTTTTGTAGTGTTCGTAATATCTGCCGACGTCGCGTGAATATAAGTATGCTATTGTCACTGAAGCCAGTGTTAAAAGGGGAACGTAAAATTTTTTACTATTAGTATTAAACAAACTTGCTACACATTTTGAAGCTACATAGATAAGGAAAGCGCTGTGAATAAACATCGAAGACGACCATATTCCAATCAAAAGCGGGTCAGTATTACCTAATAAATTATCTTCTTTTGAACTACGCACCATCTCAAGAAAAGGATATTGGAGTTGCTGGCCTAAATGTGGACCAAAACTCATCATTGTCAATAACCATCCTATTAAGACCGTAATTGAAACATAGAACTGCGCAAATACTAATCTTTTCATCATTTTCGCTTCAATTTTTAAATCAGGTGCAATGAACAAAAGCACAATCCATTCTCCAAACCATGACATGACCACAATAGAATCTTTCAGGGCGATTCCAGGATCATGATAATGAAAGAAAGCAGGTACCATATTAAAGTCCGCGTTTGGAAGGAATAAATTAAATAATATGATCACGGTAATAAAGAAAATAATAAATAATCCATCGGCCATATATGTAATTGTTGCAAATCCTAGACTTGCCGTGTACATGATTACGAGACCAACGACACACTGGATAAATAGAGGTGGAGTTCCTCTTAAATAATTCGAGCCGAAAAATAGTACGAAATTCTCTATATCGAAAGAAACATAATAAACACACCAGCATAGTAGGAGCAGAATCATAAATTTATGTGGCCATTTGCCAATGATCTCTTTTCCAAAGTGAACCCAAGCTTGATTAGGTCGCAGCTTACCAACATAGATTGTAAACCACAATAATATCAATCCTAATAAGGAGCCAACGATTAATGCAATCCAGCCTTGATAAGAGGAAGTAGCAATAATAGCTGGTATCAAAAAAATGGTGGTTTGTGAGCTAAAAAAAATGGTGATAAACCGGAACAGCTGCCACTTTGTTGTACGCATAACTTCTCCTTCCTCAGTTCTTTATTTTGCTGTCCCAAAATCCACAATCCGAAAGTCCGTCTTCACCTTAATATCTGCCTCATGAGCGTAGTAATTATCCCAACGTTCTCTTAATTGCTTCCAAAGTTTCGGATCATTCCATTCCAGCAACATGCCGAGCTGTAGAACATCCGCACCTGCTTGTTGGGATAAACGTATAGCTTTGGTCAGATTAGCAGTTACTTTATCGCTTAGTTTCTCTGTAATGATATTACTGATCTCCTCTAGATTTCTTTTCTTAGGATCCCTTAAATAAATCACACTAGCTTTTCCCTTTAATTTCACTGTAAAAACTGGACCCTTATCCGTTATTTTTACTTTTTTCGAAGATTTGGTGCTAACAAATACAACACTTGCTGCACTTTCTCCACCATCCCAGGTAACAGAATAAACCGACAGCTTAAGCTTGCCTGCGGCCCATGCCAATGCCCTCCCCTCTTTAAGCTTTAGTATTCCCTTCATTTTCTCATTCTGAAACAACATAGCTCCTTGAATGCCTGCCCAATATTGTGGTTTACCTTCTTTTGTAGTTTCTTCTTTTTTGCCAAATGAAAGATTATTTATAGCAAATCCAACGCCCGATGCCTCAGCGAATATGCAGTCCTTAATTGTAGTCGAAAACATATATTTTTCTGTTCCAAAGCTCCTCAGTACATCAGAAGGCAATTGTTCATAGATAGGTGTTAATGTATTCATCTCTTTTGCACTGCCGGGACTAGCCATGACATAGGTTCCAAGGGGGAGACTTGGCTCTCTTCTAATCCATAATAAGAGTTCACCGATCCCTTGTTCTGCATAAGCTTTCCCTAAGACGATTATTTTCAATTGAGAAAGACTAAGTTGACGTGTCAGATCTTTCTGAACTAGTAACATGGCGTCTGCGATCGTATCTGCGGTCTTAGAAACTGTAGAATAACTATTCCCATCACCGCCACCACTTGAGGGCTGGCTTCCCGAGTTGAGACGATTAGGCAAAGGAGAATTAATCGTAATTTCAACGGTGCCTGCTTCTTTGCCTACATCTATAAATAAGCCGTACACAAAGGTTAATTCGTCCAGTTCCACCTTGGACGACCAACAGCCTGTTAAATTTAGGAGTAGAAGTATAACAACTCCTATCTTTAGAGTTCTCATTTTTGATTCTGTCTCCTTAGATTCCTGTTGCTATAAAGTTTGCTGCGTTTCTTCATATAGTTAGAGGGAAAGCGAGATAATGTGTCCTTCCAATCTTCTAACACCAAAGGGGCAACGGGTTGTAAATACGGTGAGCCTAACGGTCTAAGATTAGCTAAATGTCCGTAAATCAAAAAAGCTGTAATATATACCCCGAGCAATCCCATTGTTCCCCCCATAATCAATAAAGGGAAACGAAGTAAGCGAAAAGTCAGACCGAGCTCATAATGGGGAATAATGTAGGTGGCAATTCCGGTAATGGAAACAACAATAACCATTGGAGCGGATACAATTCCCGCTTGTACCGCAGCCTGACCGATGACTATACCCCCAATAATAGAAACGGTCTGGCCCACAGGCTTTGGTATTCGGGTTCCAGCTTCTCTAAGGGCTTCGAAGGTAAGCTCCATAATCAAAGCCTCAGTCAATGCTGAGAAAGGAATGTTCTCTCTGGCAGATGCTATCGTAATTAACAGGTTTGAGGGAATGATCTGAGGATGAAAGGTTGTAATCGCAACATAAAGCGATGGAAGAATCATCGATAGGATGGAGAACACAAATCGAACCATTCGAATCCAGCTTGCGGCATAGAAGCTTTGATAATAATCCTCAGAGGATTGTAGCATTGTAAAAAAAGAGGTAGGTGCAATCATTGCAGTGGGTGTGCCATCCTGTAATATTCCGATCCGGCCTTCCATTAAAGAAGCTGCCACCGAGTCGGGGCGTTCTGTATATTGAAATACCGGAAATGGTGTCAAGTTCCCCTTCCGTAATTGTTCCGATATATAACTAATGCCCAATATGCCATCAATATCTATTTCATTTAGTTGCTTTTCAATTTCAGCAAGAACTTCTTTTTTATAAAGTCCTTCAATATATACAACATACACATCAGTTTTTGTATATTTACCAATCGTATAATGAATAGTCTTTAGATCCGGATGTTTAATTTTGTGTCGGAGCAGGGACAGATTTGTTTCAATATCTTCAATAAATGCTTCTTGTGGTCCAATCACCACAAGTTCATTTTGTGATTCCGTAACCGATCTTTTCTGATATTGCGTGATCTCAAAATAATAAACATAAGGAAGCTCTTCAAAATAAAGCACTACTTTTCCAGCGACAATCAAATCCACAGCCTTGTTTATGTCAAACTCCTTAAGATACGGGATGGGAAAAACAGCTCCTCGATCCAGTCGTTCTAAAAAATCCGGCCATTTGTGCTCTGAATTTGCTTCATTTTTTAGCGGCAATGCAATATCTTTATGAAGACTCAGGGAATTTACAATGAATGGGATATAGATCAAGTCACAGGAATGCCCATGAAGGCGAATGTTTTGAAAAACTGCATCACTAGATCCTTCCAGTTGTTCTTTTATTGTTTCAATAATTCCAGACATCTGCAGACTACCTCCAAAATTGTGACTTGTTAATCTGGCTTAGTTTGCCAACGTGATGGAAGGTTTATACTTAAAACAAACCAAATAGGCACAAATCCGGTATAGTACCGGACTCATGCCCATCAAAATATCGAATAAAATGACCTATCTAATCCTACAGAGTCAATTAAATAAGGAGCTCAAACCCCTAGCTTTCAAATCACGGAAAAGTTGCACCAATATTAGTTCCGCTAGGTGTTCCAGTTCCGATTAGATCGCTACCCCCAGTTAATTTGAGGAAACTGCCCAGACTAAAAGAACCATCTGCATTTCGTACCACTGAAGGTGTAAGACTTACAAAATCAGCGGCACTGGCCACCAAACCCTTGGCATTGGTACTTGCATTACTTTTCCACCACACATTAGTACTTAGAATATCGGTTCCACTTGTTTTGTCACTCGATCCTCCAGCAAAAGACAAGTTGTTCGTAAATTGGTGAGTACCGGCATCAAAAGCAAAGTTACTCTGTCCGTTACTCCAAGAAGTATTATTTGTTAACTGAATGGAACCTGGATTACTATTGTAAGTGAATCCGTGTTTTTTATTTTGAAACGCTATGCTATTCAGCACAATGTGGTTTACTGCAATTTTTTCACCACCTAGTTTGAATCCATTCCCATCACTGTTTGCCGTTGAATTTCCATCTGAGGTCTGTCCGTTCTTATAGGAGATACTATTCTTGATCGTCACCACTCCGATGGGGCCTGTTTCTGATTTACTGTAAAGATCCCAGCCGTCATCTGTATTCCATGCAGCTATACATTTATCGAATACGTTACCAGGACCTATGGTCAGCTTAGCAGCAAAACCATCAGCGTCTTCCCCGTTATCCGGATCATAATTATCATGAGAATACACTCCAATGATCTGATTATAGCTCGGCCATTGACTCATGCTGGTCAGTGATGAAGCATAACGGCTGATTTGCAGTCCCGAATCCCGATTATGGTGGGTTTCAACATTCTCAATAATGTTATAGTTCCCGCCAATAAAGATCCCATTGTCTCCTGAGCCTCTTATCTCTAATCCTTTTACCTTCCAGTAGTTACCGTATATCTGCAAACCACGTTGAGCTGGGTCAAATGGCTGAGCGTAAAAATCCAATATAGGCTTCTCAGTCCCATATGCAGTGATGTTCTTTCGTAAGTTAGAGCTTCCGCTATTATCTTGTCCAACAATTATTGTTGAAGAATACGTGTAAACCCCTCCACGCATATAGATGGTTTCCCCGGGGGCTACCTTCGTAATCGCTGAGGCCAGTGTGGTTGGACTACCAATTGTTCCTGCGTTGCTGTCCAGACCATTTGGAGCTACATAAATAGAGCCTGCAACTGGTGTTGCTGTTGGTGTGACGGTTGGAGCTACTGTCGCAGTGGGGGTTGCGCTTGCTGTTGGAGTAGCCGTAGGAGCTACCGTTGGTGCAATTGTTGGAGCTATAGTAGGCGTTGGTGTCGGAGTGCCCGTGGTGATATCGGAGACATTGATATTGTCGAACTTCGCTGCTGTCTTATAAGCTACAAGTCCTATACCTCCTGCTGTCAAAATGTTATCGTGTGCATTTAGCTGTAAAACATCATTAACATACATTTTAAGCGAATCTCCACTAAGCTCTAGCCTAACTGTATAGGCAGTCCCTGTAGTTATAGGAAAATCAGTTTTACTAGCCAGTGTTGAACTTGAACCATTCACTTTTTTTCGTATTTCAAGCGTCCCACCATTACTGTTAGACAGAGATGCAGCATAATAGTTATTTCCGTCAACATAGCGCCCGCACACATAAGTTCGATTAGTCCCATTGAAATCATCAATCTTCACATCAGCTTGAACGCTGTAATCTGTCCACGTGTTGCTACCGGAGAACGAACGTCCTTCGTTTTGACTGGATTGGTAATACACATGATTGCCACCTTCTTCAACTACAGACCAAGTTCCTGTTGTACTCATCCAATTGTCGGCACTTCCATTCTCAAAATCATTACTGAAGATATTTGCTGCCTGAGCGGTAGGGTTACTCCATGCCAAATTACCTAGAACCAGCGAAGTTGTAAGCGCAACCATAATTCCGAATGAAAATCTTCCTTTTAGTTTCACGTGAACATCTTCCTCCTTGTTTTCTGATGTAAATAAAAAGCGAAGGCATTCCTCCAATCTTGTGTCATCTATAACTCCAGCCTAATCTCAACTATAATTAATATTTCGAAGTTGTACAGCTACTTTATGCCCATATTATTACATTTATTTAAATTAATATAAAAAACACCCTCGATCTTACTCGAGAGTGCCTTTATCTTTACCCTTAGCTTTGAATTAACGGTTTCAAAACCTTCAGTGAAGCCTGCAATTGCTCCGAACATTGTTCATACATTTTTTTAGCTTTTTCGTTATCTGTTGATAAACTGAACATCTCTAAATCAGCTTCACACTTTTTCAGCAAAGCATATAATTGAGGCTTATCCTGCGGCTGTGGGACTTTAAAGTTATCTGCATACAAATCGACAGTCAGCTCACCATAAGAATCAACTTGTCCAAGAAAAACATTCTCAACCGTAAAACCCATTTTCTCAAGGGCTCCATCCAGCCAGCTTCGCGTCAGGTTTAGGGTGTCTAATGGTTTGTCGAGCACTTTACCATCCATAATGACAACTTGCGACTCTTTCTCCGGGGCAACCTTTATACCCAATTGCTTAGGGGTTACCGGCTGATATTCACTCTTGAGTAAAACATTTATGGCTCCATCAGATTCCATAATCGCAAATTCCACTTCCGATATATTGAAAACGTCTTTTTTGCGTAATTCCTCCAGCAGTTCATCTGTGGTTAAACGTTCTTTTTTCATATGATCTTCGAGTATTTTTCCGTCCTTAATTAGTACGGTGGACTTGAAATCAATAAAGTCTCTTGCTTTTTTACTCTTCATCTGAAGGTATTCGATCCCTAAAGAACAAGCCACCCATACAATCAGTGCAATGAGCCCTAAATGCCATAACTTATCCGTATCCAAAGAAATGTAAGCGGCTAAGCTGCCGACGGTTATCCCCGTTATATACTCGAAGAACGAGAGCTGCGATACTTGTCTCTTTCCCAGTAATTTTGTTAAAAAGAAAAGTACAACCACAGCAAAGAGCGTTCGAACTACAACCTCTAACCACTCCGGCATTACAATTACCCTCCTTTTGAATCAAAACTTGTTTACTAACACTCATTATTTGTCAATAAAGGCGCATTCAATCCGGAATTTCACTACTTATTTATGGAAAATCATCTATTACTAGAAGTATGAATTTTTTTCCTGCATAACGCTAGAAGCATTTGAGGACAATAGCATTCGTCATGCTAATAATCCAACACAGAGGAGAGAAACTCAATGACAGTAGCCTCACAAGTTAAAACATGTTTATCTTCTTTAAAAGGTGCTCAAGCCAGTCTTGAACAATTTGCACTAGAAACACAAAACGAGAGTGCAAAAACCTTGTTCACGAACGCAGCCGAGCAAACACAACAAATCGTAACTCAAGTAGAGAACCGGGTAACCGAATTGGAGTCCGAAGAGCCTCAATATAAAGGATTTTAATTAAAATTAAAGGGGTCTTAGGCTAGAAAAACTAGCTTTAAGACCCCTTTTCATCATGTACAACATTCGAACGAATGCCACGCTTGCCCTTATTAGCAGGAATTAGTATCTGAACAGAAGTGCCAATTCCAACACGGCTAAAAATGGTTACGCCGTACTCAGATCCATATTGCAGTTTAATCCGCTGATCTACATTACGGACCCCATAACCTGTATTCGTGTGGCCCTTTGGATCAAAAATTTGATCAATACGTTCCTGTCTCATGCCGATTCCATCATCAATGATGCGGAATAGAATATCATTGCCCTCTTTACGCCCAACAATGCGTAAATGAATGTGATCACCACACCAGGCGTGCTTCAGCACGTTCTCGATAAAGGGTTGTAGAATCAGTTTTATAGTCTCATAAGGCCAGATTTCTGTATCAAAATCAAACATAACTTCCAGACGATCACCGTATTTAATTTTCTGAATTTCTAAATAAGCGTTTGCCTGCTCAATTTCAGTCGGGACCGGAATCATGGTTCGTCCTTCATTAAGCGTCAGGCGATAAAACTTCGCTAATTCCAGCACCATCTGCTGCAGCTTCTCATTTTGACCAAACTTGGCTAATTGAATAATAGATGACAACGTATTATATAGAAAATGAGGATTGATTTGTGATTGCAGAATTTCAAGCTCTGCTTCCTTCTTCTGGAGCTGCGTCAAATATACCTCTTTAATCAACATATCGATATTTTCGCCCATATCATTTAATGCGGTTGCAATCTGAGAGAATTCATCCTTGCCTCGATAGGAAATACGCTTGTGAAGATCACCTTCCCGATAGGCATTCAGCACGTACACGAACTTATTAATCCGAATTGAAAAATATCGGGATATAAATATGCCGACAAAACTAAAAACTACACAACAGATGAGACACATCAAAATAATAAACAGTCGTACCTTCACTGCATCCTGTTCAAGAATCGTAATTGGAACTAGCGCGTTTAATTGCCAAGCTTGGTTAGAAACTGTAACTGTTTCACTAATCGTCAGGTAATCCTTATTAAGTTCGGCTTCGTTGGAATAGTGCTCTGGTAGTTCTCCCGATTGGTACATCGTTCTTCCGAACTCGTTTTTTAAAATTAGAATACTTCCTTTTCCTATCTTCGTATAATTCACACTATTGAACAGATCTGGAATGCCTACATTAATCCGCAGGAAGCCAATCTCCTTAGGTACAAGAGGATCATATGTATCTATTAATCTACGTAGCAACGAGATACGATTATTTTCTACATCGCGCTCAATCTGCCACCATTTCATAGTCTCCGCATATTTCTCGGTTGGAAAATCATAATACCAGGATTTCCCTTCAATCCGGTTCATATGGTAAAGATGATAGAAGCTACTATTATCCAGATAGCCCTCTAGTGAATTCGAATAGATCTCAGGAATGGATTCATTCTTTAAAAATAGCGACATCCCAATCCTCATACCCGTTGATTGAATAGCTACGTCCAGCTTTGGAAGTACCTTCATAGACATCCGGTCATAATTCTCCCAGCCTTCTTCATAGCTTCGCAGATTCCGATAGAAATCATAATCACTATATAATTGCGTGGATATCCGGGTAACTTCCCCCATTTTATAATCAATATTATCGCGAATTTGCAACAACGTACCTTTAATATTCGAACTTGTATGCTCGCGTAATGAATCATTGTACATAGAGTGAGAGACAAAACCTATCACAGATACTGGGATAATAATGAAAAAAATATACGTCAGCATTAATTTATACCCTATCGGCACATACTTATGTTTACTTCTTGGTTGTTTCATGCAACATCATCCCCCATCACTTCTCCCGCTTACGATATTCCATAGGTGTCATACCATAGGCTTCTTTGAATTGTCTGCTGAAGTAAGGAAGATAACGGTAACCTACCTGGCTCGCGATTTCATAGATTTTACACTTCGGATCTTTCAAAAGCTTGCCGGCTTGTTCCATTCGCAGCTGAATGAGTACTTCGCTGAACGTTTTCCCAGTTTCCTCTTTAAATAGATATCCCAAATAGTTGGGTGAGAAAGAGAACTGCTGTGCAATATCCTTTAACGTAAAATTCTCGCTCATCTTATCCTTCATCATTTGCATAATTTCTCTAATCAGTTTATTGTTCACTGACTCTGTTTTACTGCGTAGATACTCGGATATTTCAAACGTTTTGAGTACAAGCCAAGAGCGTATATCACTGATCGTATCGAATTGAAGCAAAATATCTAAACTATGTAACTCCATACCTAAGATTTCAAATAAATCCTCACTAACCTCTTTCAACTGCTGATCCAGCTTCCATATAATATACATGGCTAGATTATGAATCGTGAATTTAGATCTTAAACTACTCACGGATTTAAACAGCTTATCGATCTCGTCATAAATAAGGACTAACTCATATTCTTTCATCGCTTTAAAAAGTGTATCCATACGGGCATCCAACGTACGGGCATCAATCATTCCAGGTTCGCTGCTAACCGTTTCATACATAATTAGTTTGCCCTTGCCGAGAAACATCTTTCCGTCAACGGCTTCCATAGCTTGCCGATAGGAGGTGTGGACCTGGTCCATAGCAAATGTAGGCTTCCCTACCCCTACGGTCATAGTGACAGGAAATTTTGTGCGAATTGACTCATAAATTTCTTCAATAAACTTCTCCATCTCCTGTTCGTTAATCAACAACGCGATTCGATAAGAAGATACCTTATAGCAATGTGGCATACCGTGCTTCTGAGCAATAGTATTCACTTCATACAGAAAGTCCTTGGACATTAGATGTTTAGTTAGATTATCCTGTTCTTGCAACCAGTTGAAATAATCCAGCTCCAAAACCGCCACACGTATAGGCCATTCCAGCTTATCCAGACCGTAGGACTTCATAAGCTTTAACATTCCAGCTTGAGTGTCCCCCTCCCATTCCCCTTCAAATAAGCGGATCAACAAATCATTCTTGGCCATAGGAATCATATGCTGATAAGCTTCTTCAACGTCACGCCGTTTACTTTCATCATCTAAATCCTGCTTTACTTTCTGTAGTGCAGCAATAAGTTCCTTGTCATCCATTGGCTTAAGGACATAGCTATATGCTTTTAGTGAAAGCGCCTGTTTCACATAGCTGAAATCCTGGTAACCGCTTACAAAAATCACACGTATATCGTTTTTTTTCTCTATGGCAATCCGAGCCAGCTCTAGACCCGACATATTCGGCATATTCACATCACTAACAATAATATCAATAACATGCTGTTCTAAAATATCGCATGCCGTAAACGCGTTATTCGCTGCCTCCACGACCTGCATACCCAGTTCATTCCAAGGAATGAATTGTCTCATGCCTTCAAGATCAAGCATCTCATCGTCTACTAATAATACGTTGTACATCAACACAATCCCCCTTTGAAATGTTTTAATCCAACCAGCTGAATTCTACTAACCAATCTTTTTCAGTATACCATTCATTCTCTTCCCTAACAGCTGATAAAACAATGAGTACAAGAAATGGGACGTAAAAACGAAGGCTTGCTAAATAGCAAACCTTCGTATTACAAATTATTATTTACCTAAAGCTTTCTTATTTTCTGTCCATACTTTTGTTACATAATCAAGGAATTTCTCATAGCCAACCTTGATAGAATCTTCATGTGCTTTATCAAGAATTGCTAATGCTTCTGCATCAGTCTTCGCATACATCGATTTTGCTCTTGCTGTTAACCAGATATCTCTGACACTTTGTCTGATAATCCCTTCTTCACTGTCTGGAGCCGGATCCCAATTCAGGAACTCCGTAAAGTCACCTTGCGAAGCCCAAGTTACTTCCATCTGCCAACGGTTACTAAAGTCAATCTTGTCAGCTGGAAGGGTTTGCAACATCATTTTCTTTGTATTATCCAAGAAAACAGTATTACCTACCCATACCAAGTCACCGGCTTTTCCGTTAATTTCGGACAGAGCTTCTGGCTCATTCAGATATTTATCTTTATTAAATTTAGGAGTAAGTCCATCTGCTTCAAATCCATCCCAATAACCTTCTGGTCCTGGAGGACCCCAGTTAAGAACCATAGAACCTTCTGGTCCTGTCATCCAGTCAAGCATAGCGAATACAGCCTCTGGATTTTTAGCGTTTTTAGTGATTGTAGCAACGTTCCAACCTAACTGATTATACGTTCCTGGAGTAATCTTACTTTGATCCAAACCAGCTTTGTAAATCGGTTTAATAAACATATATCCAGCTTCCGGATCCGTCTTCTTCATCTCTTCATCAGCAGTGGCGAGCAATTTCATTGGATCAAAAGTCGCAATAACAGCAAACTTGCCATTCATCGCTTTCTCTCTAATTTGATCTTCTGTTTGAGTATTCGCATCCTGCGTCATTAGCTTCTCACGCATTAATTTAGCAGCAAATACAACTGACTCACGGAATCCTTCATCCTTGTATATCGAACCCATTTTGTCGCCATCAGGTACGGCGTATATTCTAGTATACGACAGATTACTCTCTTTAAAAGAGGAGAATAACTGGTCAATTCCGTTACCATCTCTCGCTAAACCCGTCTCGAACGGAATAACGTCAGGGAACTTCGCCTTAACAGCATTTAAATAAGCATACAAATCATCTGTCGTTTCTAGCTTAGGAGAACCAAGCTCTTTGTAAATCTTTTTATTAATAGCATAACCGGCATTTCCGTTTGGCTGAGTTGTATAATAATTCGGCAGCTGATAGATCTTCCCATCAGGGGACCGAAGCAATTCCAAATGTCCAGCTGTTAAGTATTTCTTAAAGTTTGGATATTTATCAATATATTCATCCAAAGGAACTAGCATATCCGCTTGGCGAAGACGTTCTACGTCAGCACCTTTCTCGGTCCACACAATATCCGGCAGCTCGTTACCAACGATCATCGTTTGCAGCTTTTGAGCGTTATTACCACCAGAGCTAATTCCTGTGACATTGATCTTCAGATTATCTAAAATCCATTTAGAAGCAGCATCTTTGCCCCATTTCGGCATTTGATACCAGCCGTAATTTCCGTAGAATGAGACTTCAAGCGGTTCTTTCCCTAATTCATACAAATCAGCCGCAGGTGCTTCAGTTGCTGTGTTGACCGCTGTTCCTCCTTCTTTCTCTGGTTCAGCAGTTGCCGCCGGAGCGCTTGAATTGTTGCCACCACAACCCGCCACCAAAGTCGTTAATAGCAAGGTAGACATCATACCGAGAAGCATCTTTCTCTTAGTCTTCAATGTATTTTCCCCTTTCAATTTGTAATCTATGTTCAAAGCAATACGCTCTAAACCCATTCTCATTCTATCATCCTACTCTTTCAATGATCCGACCAAGACCCCTTTAACGAAGAATCTTTGTAGGAATGGATACACACATACAATCGGAATGGTTGCAACCATGATCGTAGCCATCGTTAATGACTTCGAGGTTATTTTCTTTGCCGAGTTAATATGAGCAATGGAGCTTGCATCTACATTAGACAGCTGTTCTGAAGCAATATTAGAGAACAATATCTGTCTTAAGATGGTCTGAATCGGCATTAACTCCTCTTTCGTAATGTAAATACTCGCTACGAACCACTCATTCCAGTGATTTACTGCTGTGAACAAAGATAATGTTGCTATAACTGGTCCCGACAAAGGAAGTACGATGCGGACAAAAGTCCCCCAATATCCGCAACCGTCAATCTTTGCTGACTCCTCTAAACCTTGTGGAAGGCCTTGAAAGAAGGTCCGGAATATGATCATATTCCATACGCTGACCAGTGCAGGAATTATAAACACCCAAAATGAGTTGAAGAGACCTAAACTTCTGATAAGCATGTAAGACGGAATGAGTCCCCCACCGAAATACATAGTAATGATACACATAATCATGTAGTATTTGCGACCCATCAGTTCACGCTTCGACATTCCATAAGCGAATATCGAAGTGGCCAGTATCGCTGTTACTGTACCGATTACTGTCCGCAATGTAGCAATGACGAATCCACCCATTAGACGAGAATCTTCAAAAACGATCTTATAATTCTCAAGCGTGAACTCACGGACCCAGAAAGTAACTCCACCTTTCGAAGTATCCATCCCCTCATTAAAGGAAATAACAAGTGAGTTCCAAAATGGATAAAAAGCGGAAAATGCCAGTAAGGTCAAAAATACATATATGAATCCTATAAATATTCGATCTCCTATATTAATACGTTTCATAGTTTGGTCCCCCTATATTGAGTAATTCATTACCACAAGCTGTTCCCTGCTCTTCTGGCAATGAAGTTGGCAAAGGTAAGTAATGTCACGCTGATCACGGCCTTGAACAATCCGATAGCAGTCGCATAGGAGTACCTGAAATTGTCTATACCGACACGTACAACATATACATCAACTGAATCTGACACTTCTCGCAGAGCTGGATTGGAAGCTAGGATCAAAATATCTTCGAATCCTGCATTCACCAGATTACCGATTGCCAAAATCATAAAGATGATTACAACTGGCATAATTGAAGGCAACGTTATCAAATATATCTGTTTAAACCGACTTGCACCATCCATCGAAGCCGCTTCGTATAAATGCGGGTCAATACCAGCAATGGCAGCTAAGTACACGATTGAAGCAAATCCAATTTCTTTCCATACATTGGTTGTAACTAAAATGCCCCAGAAATATTCTGTCATGGAAAGGAAGTTGATCGGTTCATCAATGAATTTCAATTTCTCAAGCAGCATATTTATACTGCCGTTATCTACGGATAACATCGAGGTAACCATTGAGCCGATAACTACCCAAGATAAGAAGTGAGGCAAGTAAGTAACGGTCTGAATCACCCGTTTAAAGAACATCTTACGGACTTCGTTCAGCATTAACGCCAAAATAATCGGTGCAGGAAACCCAAAACAAAACTTCAGTAAGCTGATAATGATTGTATTTTTCATAACCACTTCAAATTCAGGAGCATTAAAGAAGTAAATAAAGTGCTTTAAGCCAACCCAGTCACTGCTAATAAAGCTATTCCCTAACTTGTAATCCTGGAATGCAATTAGAATCCCGTACATGGGGATATAGGCAAAAATAAAAACTAGAACAAGTGCTGGTAATACCATAAGCTGTAGATCTATTTGCTTAAAAAAGCGTCTGATCCCGCTAGTTCGTTGCTTGTTGAGATTCGGTCCGGATCTCTTGTCTGGTGCGACGCTTGCGTTCGCCATAGGTGAATCCTCCTTGTGATGATTTTGAAGATATGTACAGATAATTGATGTCCTTTCTCCCTCCGCTATAGTTGCAACATTTATAAAATAATCATAAGGTTTAAGCGCTTTCAAAAATATATGACAAAACAACTATTATTGATACTTTGACACTCTCTTGCATTAGCTCTTCTCATATTCCTTAAGCTTGAATAAAAAAAGACACATACAGAGATAACATCTGCATGTGTCTTTGACTTTCTCCTTAATTAGCAAGAGTCCTCAGTATTTCTTCATTTATCTTTTCAGTAATTACTCTTTGGATCTTTCCATCATCTAGATAAACAATAGAAGGAACTGAATCTATTCCTAGCTTGGCAGCAAGTCCGGGTGACTTATATACATCTACCTTTGTGACCCTGACATCCGAATGGGATTGCTCAAATCCCTCAATTAGAGGCAATAACTCCCGACAGGAAGGATCTGTGGCATTCCATAAATAAACAACAGATGCTTTGCCTTGATTCAGAATTTGATGCTCATACACCTCACATTCAGATATATACTTCTCTGCACCATACCCTGCAATGGCACCATCGCCAACAGCGGTAGCAACTTGTTTTAGAAATTTATCGCACACATCTCCTGCTGCAAAGACCCCAGGTATATTCGTTTCCATTTTCTCATTAATAAGTACATATCCATTACGATTTAGATCTACTACCCCTGATAAAATTTCTGTGTTAGGGGTGTATCCAATAAATAAGAAACATGAATCGACCTTTACGTTTTGCAGTTCATTAGATTTTAAATTTTTCAGGACGACGGAATTCAAACGTTCCTCACCTTCGAAAGAACTTACCACCGTATTCCACATGAATTCCATTTTAGGGTTTTCTAGTGCCTGCGTTTTGGCAATTTCATTACAATCCATTTTCCCATGATCATGCATGACAGATACGATCACTTTATCTGCAAACTTAGTCAGAAACATCCCTTCCTCAATAGCTGCATCACCACTGCCAACGACCATAACTGTTTTCCCCGTATTTGCCGCAGCGTCACAGGTTGCACAAAAGGAAATTCCTTTATCATATAAGAACATATCTTCATTAGCTGCACCTGTAATTCTTGGTTTTCCTCCACTGGCTATGATAATGACTTTACATTCATATCGAACCCGAAAGGTTTCCACTACTTTAATCCCTTCCGCTGCCGAGACAGATTTGACATCTGTCATTTTGAAATCCACACCAAATTTTTTGGCTTGTTTATGAAATAATCCCATAAGATCTGTTCCGGTCGTTCCTTCAGGAAAACCAGGATAATTTTCTATTTCATTAGTATAAGTCGCAAGACCGCCTACCAGCGATTTTTCCAAAAGAAGTGTCTTCAATTTTGCTCGTCCACAATAGATCCCTGCTGTTAATCCAGCAGCCCCGCCACCGATAATGACGACATCATACTGTTCTGTCTTCTTTTCCATTTCAATTGACCCTCCTGTGTAGACTATGATTTCAATAAAATAGGCTGACTCTCGTCAGCACTATAAGCTCAGCCTATTTCACTTTTACATAAAGAATTTGGCTAATAATTTACTGCCTATAAATGCACCAACCAGCAGGAACAATCCAAAAATCCAGCCTGAAAGCGATAAAGAAGCTATAGCCGTAAATAATGCACCTATATTACATCCATTAGCCAGTCTAGCTCCGTACCCCATGAGCAACCCACCAAGTACAGCCGCCACTACCTGCTTTTTGGACTTAATTTTCTTAAGCTTGAACTCGGAAGCAAACAATGTCGCTGCTAATGCACCTAAGATAATCCCTACATTTCGAATAGACCCACCATCATTCAAAAATCCGGAAGATAATGTTTTTTGAGCTTTCTCCGTACTAAAGTAAGCCCAGTTATCTACATTTCCTCCTACCAGTCGATACGCCCAAGCTCCCCAGTCCGCGAAGGCGCTGGTTACTCCCCATCCTTTTGAGAAAACAGCCAGATGTGCTGTAGCGAACACAGCGAGAAGTACAGCTCCAGTTACATAAGTAAACGGTTCTTTGAGCAATTGCTTGTAAAAGCGGTTAGACGATATCTTCAACCAGAATTCGTTCACCGTTTCATTCACCGTCCTTTCCTACTTAGCGATCCTATTTTACCTTCTCAATAACAACTTCCCACTCGCCATCATCGACCTCTTCGATTTCCACATTATGTCCCTGTTTTCTCGCCCATTCTGGTACGTTTTTCATTGCGCAGCTATGATCAATAGCAACAACTAGAACGTCTCCAACATTTAGTTCAGTCATTTTCTTTTCTGTTCTCATTAACGGTACCGGACAAGCTTCTCCCAGGCAATCAAGTGTAAATTCAGCCATCTTAAAAACCACCTTTTATATTTTTTAAAATTCCTAATAGTGAAAATATTCACGTAATAACTTAAACTAATCTGCGCTTCCCATCTTTTTCTCTTGCCATTTAACTGCAGCGATGTACAACAGAAGAATGATCAGGAACTGAACAACTAGCGCTCCAAGCCAACCAAAGACGTCTGGTAAAAATACAGTGGGTGCATCCTTTATAACGTTAGCTCTCCACCAACCCATATCATGTGATCCCCAAAGTGACCCAATGACAAAAAACACAAGTGACAACATCTGCATCGTGAATCCTTCACCTACACGCATCAATGTACCCGAAGCGCAACCCCCTGCAATAACCATGCCTATTCCGAATAATACTGCGCCAATTATCAAAGCAAAACTGATTTGACCCACATTATCCATCCCAGGAATCGGTTTACCTTCCAGGAATGCTGGATACTTTATGGCTGTAAATCCGATCGTAGCGAGAGAAAATGCTATCAGTACAGCTCTTGTTACCGATGTGCTGCCTGTAATACATGGATCTCTAAGTGATGCAGTAAAACAGAAACGTGATCTTTGCAAAATAACGCCAAACGAAATACCGAAAAGCAGGTAGACAACCATTTTATCGTGGGAATGGTCTAGGAAAAAACCAAACCCAATAATGAGAACTGTGACCAGCAACGCGATGGGCAACTGACTCTTTTTAGGTTTTCTAGGAGCTCTGGTTCGAGTTGATTTCGTTTCGGGACTTACGGTTTGCCCCATAGTCTAACACCTCCATCGTTTTATGTAATTGACTATGTGAAAATAGTAACATACTTATTTGCGCTGTGGTTATCTGCTTTCTTTATGCTGTATAAGTGTTACTAATGGCACAGATGGAGCGTAATCAAGTATGCTATAGTTTGCACTAACAGCGGGCAACAGGAGGAATAAGTATGAATATGGAAACGCTTAAATTATTTTTAGATATTGCTTCGTTAAAAAGTATATCTAAAGCCGCTCAGAAATCTCATATCACCCAATCCGCACTGAGTCAGCAGTTGAAATCCTGGGAGAATACCTTGGGTTCTGAGCTTTTTGTGAGAAGTAATAAAGGGGCCAGCCTAACAGAAGCAGGGATTATAGCAGAGAAGTATGCGGAGCAAATCTGTAAATTGTATGATGATATGGTCACAGAGATCAATCATTTACAGCCAACACAACATGAGCTGTCTATTTATGCGATTCCAGAAGTCTGTAATTATGCCCTGCCATGTACTTTATATGAGGTAAAAAAGCATTTTCCCAATTGCCATATCACTCTAAACGAAGGGGCATCGTCACTGGTAGAAGAACGTTTGCTTCTTGAAGAAGGTGATGTTGGCTTTATTTCCGGGCCTTCCCCGAAATCTGAATTAAGCTCCAATATGGTGTTTTCTGATCAAGTTATGCTAGTGGCAAGCAGTACGACCGTTTGTCCTGATAAAATCACACTGAATGAGCTCCCTAAATATCCGTTAATCTGGTCCTCACAGCTTCATTGTGTGCAAAGGGCTTTAAATAACATATCTGCGGGTGAGCTTAAATTAAACATACTGTTTAATCTGGACTCCCTTGAGGCGGTAAAGCTTGCTGCAATTAGAGGACATGGTGTTGCCTTTCTGCCTTATATGTCCATAAAAAAAGAGTTGTATAGTAAACAACTCAAGATTATTCATATTGATCAGTTCCAAGTAAATAACGATGTCTACATGGTAAAAAAACATAATCAGCGTTGTGACAATGATACGAAACAATTAATTCGTTATATAGAAAAGACATTGATTGATACATTGTGTTGAACTTATATCTCAATCGTAATCTCCCATACCCCATTAATAACTTCTTGGATGGTACATTTCAAATTTGAACCACGACAGTAATCCGTGATGGAAACTTTTGCGCAGCTATGATCAGTAACCAGCATCACCTGTTCGCCATTTTGAATGGCTTTTTGATGTTTTTTTAACATCATTACTGGTACTGGACAGATTTCTCCCAGACAATCAATTTCAATCATGAAGTTACCATACTGAATTGAATGGGTAGCACCCCCACGTTTGTTTCGATCTTTATCGAGCCAGCTTCACCAAGGATCCCCTTTGTTTTTAAAGCAAATAAAGATGCCATTGTAGCATGTCCACAAAGATTGATCTCATGGCCTGGCGTAAAATACTTAAGCCTTAAATCAGCTACATCTGATGAGACTACAAAAACTGTTTCGTTAAAACCGACCTTATGAGCTATCGCTTGCATGTCACTTTCGCTCAAATGAGCCGCATCTAATACTACACCAGCTGGATTTCCTTTGTTGGGATAAGGAGAAAAAGCATCATAATGAAGTACTTTTATGTTGTTCATTGGTTAGTCTCCTTTCAATTTATTTCAATAAAGCTTGATAACTTCACGAAGTGAGAAACTCAGCAGTAAAAATTTCTATTTCTCTTAAAACTTCTTGGCGGTTAGATATCGCATTACATATATAAAAACGGTCTTTATTGTGCTCATGAAACTGTTTAATTACATTAGGCTGCTGATTTAAGAATTCTTTATGAAGAGCTTCACAATCAAGATGAGTATCATGAAGTTCCTTGAGTTCAAATACAAGGACATCTTTTTTGTGCTGGATTATTTCACAGACCACATCTTTTGCGTATATACCGTGAGTTAATAAGATTCTTAATGCCGATAGGTCATTGGCTTTTTCCTGTGAAATCTTAATTAATTCTGCTTGTATCTGTTGGACTTGTTTCGTGTTCCAATGATCAATTAATTTTTCGAAAATCCAATACACCCATTCTTGATCATCGCTGTGTTGATTTAGTACATCTTTAACATATGGAATCATCGGATCCCCTATTTCAAGTAAAAAACCAGCTATTTCCCCCGCACCTGGCCAATTTAAATCTTGTATCCATTCAAGCAAACCCGGCAATATGCTTTTCACACGTGGATATCCTAAACGTATGACTGTTTCAGCCGCTCCATCCCAATAGTCTTTTGATATAGGTTGTACTAATAAATGCAAAGCTTCATCCTTTATATATTGTAGCTTATTAATTGCATCTTCCTTTTCCTCTTCGCGTGTGTGCCATGATAATTTTTTGATTAGACTAGATGCTTCTTCCACTAGATTCACCCTTTGAACTTGAATTTTCCACCACGCCGTTCTAGCTACAACACTGCTTTCTTCCGCTTCATTATCCAAATTATTAATAAGACGATAACCGATGTCCCCAATAAGAAATACATCCAAATCGTTTTTTTAACCAATTCATCATTGGGATAATGGCCTTTATTATAAGCTTTTACAAAGATATCCTCTTGGGTCTTAATAGCAATGTAATCTTTTGGATCGGTATTGATAATTGAGTAGTAGGGCGTACCTTTAGGATAAATATTCGAGAAATTCCCCCTGTACGTGCCTTCCTCATCGGAATATTTAGTTACATGCCCTATCTTCTTATCGATTTCTTCGGAGGGGATGAGTTCATCGTCTGATATTTCGTAGATGTCACCTGAATAAACAACAAACGAACCGGCCCAATCCGCGTAGACCGCATGTAATGGCAATAAAGCAATTATGGCTAGAATTACAATAATGAATTTCTTCATCTCAACCTCCTAGCTTTGGGATTCGATTGATTTATAGATTGTTTTGAAATCTTTTCCATTATTTAATCCATCAATAAGCTCCACTAAACCTGACAAAGATTCCAAACCATCTATTAATTTCTGAATGGGCGATCACATCCGCGTTAAATCCGTCTGGATCAATATCGTTCAAAAGTATCGTTGTTGTGACCTCTGTAAAATCTGGTTCTACATAAAAGGTTGAGGATTTATCATATAGACAACAATCAGCATCAGAAGCAAAAATGAAAGAAATGCGGTGATGATTATGAGTTTCTTTCTTTTTTTGATCATAGGGATTAACTCCTTACGATTTAGATACAAAGTGATTTCCGATAAATGTATTTATGATCCTCATCCATATCCGTTGATTTCATATACCCCACACTGCGCCAAAACCTTTCATTTGCATCATTAGTCGGGGTTAACTCGATATACTTTGCACCGTCTGCATAAACATGTTTTTCGACCATTGAATAGGCAAATTCACCATACCCTAAATTCCGATACGTAGGTTCAATATAATACTCCATTAAAAAACACTTTCCACCCTCATCAAAATAAGTAACATACATTAAAAATCCAAGCACAGTACCGTCCTTATGTATAAGAAACAAATTTAAAGGATTTATATCTCTTGTTCTTAGCTCTTCAATGATCTCTCTATACTCGTCTGAATAAAAGTAATCCAGGTCAAAATCATCGCCCATAGATACGTGGAGAGATAATTCATTAATGTAACTATTAAAAAGTCCCCAAAATATATCTACATCCGATTGATCTTTTGCTGCAAAAACCTCTAAATGGATCGTATTCATTTCAACCTCCTTAATCATAGTTTTTAATGAAAATCTTAAACGAACTCTCAATTGCGTCAAAATCAGTCGAGCCAATAATTTGATCCATGACCTTGCCATCAGAGTTTATAAAAAACAACGCAGGAAAAGCTTGTTCACCAAATTGTTTATGGAGATCACCTGTTTCATCTAGGAGAACAGGATACTTTATGTTGTAATCCGCCACGTATTGTTTTACTTCAGAAAGATCATCTTGATAAAGCAAATTGATTCCGTATATGTTCACTCTATTTTTATATTTCTCATACAATGAGACAATCTTAGGAGCGTCGTCATTACAATATGGACACCATGAGGTGAAAAATACGAATACAGTGGGTTTCTCCGTGAAGTCCACTTGTATTTTGTTTCCATTCGCCAACTCTTTTAGTTCAATGTTCTCAGGACTCTTAATGGGTTTAGAAGTGTTGTTTACTACGACAAGTATAATCGAGCTTAATGCAATCAAAAATATAAATGTACTTACAATAATAGATATCTTCTTCAAAAATAATCCGTCCTTTTATACTTCCTTAGTTACATTAAGCTTTTTCCATTTGCGAATCTTAGAACGAAAAGTCTTAAACGGTGCTACTGAATTAATATGAATCCATTTGACCATTGGCCATCTTGGATTGTTTCCTGTCCATTTCCGCACGCCTTGCGTAAAAAGTTCTTCATCACTTAAAGAATCAATCCAGTTCTGCCACTGATGCTCTGTCTCTTGAAATAAAGATCTTAACTCGTCTAATGAGTAGGCAGCATATGTATGATAAAACGATTGATATAATCCGCCAAGCTGATTCCATTTATAATCCGGTGAAGGTGTAATAACGGTTAACCCTGCTTTTTCATCCTTATCCCATTTCATAATAAGATTCAACCAGCCCAATTGATAAGCAATGATTTCTGCTGGGGTACGATCAACCCCTTCCATACGATTGTCTCTTTGGGAGTGCTCAATGCCATCAAATTCATGATCAAGAGACTGATAGGCAATATGAATCGCATCTTTCAATTCTTCTTTTGATAGATAATCTTGTGTAGACATCATACCCCTCCTTTAAAACACTTTTTTAAATTACTTTACAAACGTATTATGTACTCGCTCTGATTTCAATAAATATGCAGTCCAAATTGCACACGTAAACACTGACCTAATGATCCCTTTGAGTGAATCTCCATTTCCAAGTTCTCTGGCAAGCGGAATTTGATAAAGAAGTACAACATCAATGATTCCTACTACAGGGATTGCAATATAGAAAATAATCAATAACCGTGGTAAAAATGCTTTTTTTCTGTAGAAATTAATTAGAATATATACACTAAACGCTAATATAGCTATATTGAAAGTGGTTTCAAAAACAATTATAAATCCCCACAAGGGATGATAGAAATCCGAACCTTTAGAAGTAAAAGCAGTCCAGATATCGGCATCAAATGCTGTAAAAGAATCCTGAAAAAGCTGCATCAACTGAATGATAATCGTCCCATAAAGACCGATTTGTACAAGAATCAACCATCCCCCAAGTCCTGATATCCCTAATGGTTTATAATCATTTTTCTTTTCGTTTAAATTAGTTTCCACGTCAACTCTCCCTGTTTATCATCTATCACTGCTATTTATCCATAATATCCCTAAACAATTGTTCTTTTTCTTCATCTAGATCCTGATAAATCCCTAAATAATCAAAGATTTCAAATGAAAAATCAACAAATGCACGGCCTTTAGCAGTAATGATATGTTCATCTCTAACTACTCTCTTATCAACATAATTGTCTCTTGGAAATGGATCATCTACATTAAGTTTACTGATTCTTTCTACTGAACACGAAGTAGTGAATTTACAATGGTCTAAAATGCCCGCTCGTCCTAAATACTGTGGTCCATGACATATGGCTGCCAGCATCTTCTCTTCTCGATCAAGATGGTTTATCAGATCAGTTAAATCCTGTTTTTGATTTACAATCGGACCTCCGGGAATAATTAGCCCTTCAATATCATTAAGCTTAACTGCTTCTTTGAGGACCAAATCAGGTTGATAAGTCAGACCAGATTCGCTAACTACAGATTCATAACTGTATCCTACGGATAACACTTCTTTTTTTCCAACATTTCTAATCTTATGTAGTGCCAAGGTAATCTCAAAATCCGCAAAATCATCAGATATGAAGCAAAGAATTTTGCCCATCGCACACTCCACCTTTTTTACAAAGTGATTTTATCACCCACAACAATACACTTACTGTTACTGCCATGCCCAATCTCAGCTGTCTTTATGATAGGAATGGAGGCGGAATGGCTAATTTCCTTCACATACTCTTCTACTATCGGGAATTCATTAAAGTTCTCAAGTTCTGAAAACGACCCTAGAATCAATCCAGCACAAGCATCAAAATATTTCAATTGCTGGAGCTGAGCAAAAAAGGAGACTATTTTGTTAGCTCTGCCACTTAAACTCTCCAACAATAAAATTTTGTCCGAAGGATCCGGAAAATAGCTTGTCCCTGCCAGCTTCAAAAAGCAGCGAATATTCCCCCCGATTACTATCCCGCTCATCTGGTTACCACGAACCCAATGATACCGGAAATCGTAAAGATCGTTTTGACCCTCGAAGAATGTTCGATAAAAAGCCCTTTGCTGCTCCGCCCCATCAGAAGACACTAAATTCATCAACTGATAATGATAGGATTTCGAATTATTTTGCGTATATAAAGCGTTCAAAATAACTGACAAATCACTCATTCCGAAAAAGGGTTTGGGGGTCATTCGGATACTTTCATAGTCTATGTACTCTAAGATCTGATTGGCAGAATCCCCACCTGAAATATCGAATATCGCGCTAATTTCAGTATTTTTAAATAGTTGATTCAGCTCCACTGCTCTTTCCATGGGATTGCCGCTGAAATAACCCTCTTTTCTAAACAAAGTATTAGCCACCACTACATGGAGTCCAAATGAATGCAAAACTCTTTTTAATTCCTCTACTTTTGCTAGGTTTTCTACTCTCACACCATCTGAACAAGCAATCAGTCCTACTTTATTCCCGTGAGTAAATTTTAAGGTTGTGTTCATTTTAATAATCCTTTCGATTCTACTTTTTAGTTTAATCTCCTCAAATTTACGATCATATTTACACCATACCATATTTAGGGATTTGAATCATTTTCTTCTTGAAATTATGAAACCACAACATGGTAATATAAGTATAATAATGCAAGATCAAATACATTGGGGGTGTACTAATGCGTAAATCACCGTTGATATTAAGCATGATATTATTATCCCTGGCGTTAATTATGGGATGTAGTTCAGAAGTAGATGATGCTACTAAAGCCGCAGAGAAATATAAAAATATAGAATATACCGTCAAGGCTTCTGAGGATTTAATGTCTGATGAATCCATTCTTGCGCGAAATGAAGAGATGAAACCGTATTTTACAGAATACTTTTCCGAAAAGGCTATAGCGAACCGAATTACAACTATCCCATTTAAAATCGCTGATACACAAAAGCTTTCTTTAAAACCGGAAAACCTAAAATTCAACCTTTCCGAACAAAAAAAGGATATTGTCGAGTTAAAATATACGGTGGATCTTGTTTTATTGGATAAGGATGACAAAGAAAGTAAACGTGTACCTTTGGAAGGTATATTGACTCTCTTTGATGTGGACGGTAAATGGTTAGTTCAAGGGGATCGATTTGATACTGTAGCATTAATGAACTTGATTGATGGGTGAATTTGAATATCCTTCTTATCATAAAAAGCAGACTGCTCTAATGAGCAACCTGCTTTTTTGAATTACATTATTTTTTTGCTCATCCTATAATTGACCAACAGAACACCTTTTCGTTCTATACTTTGTTTCGCAATAAGCTGGTATCCCAGTCGTTCAAAAAAAGGTTTAGCAGTGATGCTTGCTTCGGCATCCATTTCATAAAGACCCTGTTCTTTTGCTTTCAATTCAAGCTTATTCGCCAATGCAGAGGCTACACCTTGCCCTTGGTAATCTTTGTGAACATATAATCGATCCAAATGTCCTTCTGCTGTCATATCAGAAAAGCCCACAATAATATTATTAATTTCGGCTACATAAGTGATATTTTGACGTAAAGAAGCTCTCCAAGTATTAAGCTTAAGTGCCTCTTCCTCTTTAGGTGCCCAAGCATCCAGCTGTTCCTGTGAGTAGTCTTGTTTGTTTACGGAATGAACTGTTTCGTAGAACAATGAGATAATTTGAATAAGATCCGATTCTCGGTAAGCTCTAATATTCATTTTGATCTCCTTGCTGGCGATTGTAGTAACAGAAGTCAATCTCAAAACTCCACTAGATCGATTTTCCGGCCAGATTCAGCACTTTCCAGCGCTCCGAACACCATTGCCATACTATACCGATTATCTCTACAATTCGTCTCTGCAGGACGTTGCTCTGCCAATGACAAGAACATCTCATCCAAACACCCTTGATGGAATGTTTTACTCATCTCAACGTTTTCACCCTTTACACGCTTTACGTCACGAATGAACATATCGCTCTGATCTCCTGCAGTAACTACCTCAGCATATGGCAGCTCATGACCATCCCAGATTGCGGTTCCTTTCTCCCCGTTAACCCGCCAAGAAGCTTCCCATGACGTGGATGCACCTTCTGCACACCAAGATCCCTGATAGGTAAATATTGAACCGTCGGACATCTCGAAAATGCACACTGCCGACGCATTCCCCTCATACCATGAACCGGGAGGATTAAACTCCTGACAGTATACGGACACAGGGTTCGCGCCACTAATAAACCGGGCCTGGTCGAAGGTATGAATCGCCATATCCAGCAGCAACGGACTTTTCATAACATCACGGAACCCCCCGAAATGAGCCCCAAGGAAAAAGCTTGCACCGATAAATCCTGTTCTACCAATCGTTCCTGATTCTATGATTTTTCTTAAAGAACGAATACGAGGATCATAACGGCGGTTCTGCATCACCGCATGAGCGTTTCCAGTCCGTTCCGAGATCTCAACAATCTTATTACATTCCTCCATAGTCTCAGCTAAAGGTTTCTCACTAAACACATTACACCCAAGTTCCAATGCAGTGCTAGAAATATTGAAATGACTTCCGGGAACAGTAACGTCAAAGACGAGATTTGCTGCGGTCTCCTGTATCGCCTGCTTAATATCCGTAAACGTCAGACATGAAATCCCATGCTTCACGGCCATCGCCTCAGCCGACTCCAACCTTATATCTACTAGAGCAACGATCTTAGTATCTGTACGCAATAAAGCGTATTCAATCCATGCATTAGCCATTCCTCCGCAACCTGCAACTACTACCCGATACTGTGCTGTCATATTTCTCCCCCTGACTTATTAAAGCGGATTAGGCACAAAGCTGCCCCCGCGGCATTGTTTTAAATGATTCAAGGCATGTACTTGACCCATCATTTCCAGTTCATCCCGATAGACAGGATCATGCCAACCTTCAATATCAATGGTTCCTTTATAACCAGCCTGACGCAAAATGGAGATAACATCCGTCCAGTTCGTATCACCAAAACCCGGAGTACGGTGCCATACATAAGGTTTCGGGCCGTGGATTCCATATTCTTTTACAATATCCCAAGCGATGGTGGCATCCTTGCCGTGTACATGGAAAATCTTATCTGTCCATTTGCGCAGCTGTGGAATCGGGTCAATCAACTGCACCATCTGATGGCAGGGCTCCCATTCGAGTCCCATATTGTCAGCAGGGACAGCGTTAAACATCTTTTCCCAGGCTATTGGATGATGAGCGATATTCCAGTCCCCTGAAGTCCAATTGCCATCCATGGAACAGTTCTCAAAAGCAATTCTTACTCCGCGATCTGCTGCTCTTTTTGTCAGCTCACCAAATACCTCGGCAAACTTCGGAATCGATTCATCAATGGACACTCCTGGTAGTCGTCCCGTGAATCCTGATACCATATCAGTACCAAATACATGAGCATGATCAATAAGCCGTTCCCAGCTCGCTAATGCATCGGAATTGTCACCCGTATTCGTCAAAGGATTGCCAAAGATGCCAACCGATGAAATCACAAAATCATGTTTTGCCGCAAGTTCTTGCACACGCTTACCAGTTTCCACAAGATCTGTTTCACCTGTAGTCTGCCAGAAGGTTAAGCTAAAAGATTCGAAGCCATGACCTACGATTTGCGGAATCACTCTAACAGCATCTCCGCCTCCAACTAATGTGCCTATACGCATTGTATCCTTCATCTTGTGTACCACTCCAATATTGGTTTATAGTAAGTTCTATAACCCGAGTATATACTGCATTTGAGCTTAAAACTCTTATTATATTGTGTTTATATAGTCGTATATTGTGGGAGTTGAATAAATATTGAGCTATCCTAATGATCTTAAAGAATACCCTCAATTAGAAGGAAACACCTATCCGTTTCGATTGTTTTTTAATGAATGCAGACATGCGAAAATCGGCCAGAACATCCTTTTTCTACACTGGCATGAGCATTTCGAAATCATTATCATGCAAGCAGGCAGCGCCATTTTCCACATCGACAGCAAGCCCTACGAACTGCATCCCGGAGAGGTTTTGTTTGTTCCTTCTGGAGGTTTGCATGTTGGATATAGTCTGCGGGATGATCATGTCCGATTTATATCCGTCGTATTTCATAGTTCTTTATTTAAAGATTGGAAGCAAGATCCTCAACATGAACAATTCGTAGCTCCCTATTTGGAGAATCGATATCAGCTACCAGTTAAACCAGCGGCACTAGTTCCAACCTGTTCTACTTATTACTCTCTTCTGAACACTATCGTGGATGAAGTGCATCAGAAAGGTCCTGCATTTCAGTTGATCATCAAAAATCAACTTCATCTACTTTTTGTATTGCTCTCCCGTACCTTTTTGCCTGAGCAGGTTTCTGGCAGAACAAATGAACGTCAATCCTTCAATCGTGAGCGTTTTAAGCCATTGCTGGAGTACATGGAGAACCATTTTGATGAGAAAATGACTATTGAAAGCGCCGCGAGATCCGTTAATCTAAATCCATACCATTTCTGCAAAACCTTTAAGAAGCTCACCGGCCGAACCTTCATCGATTATGTTAATCTTTGCCGCGTAAATGAAGCAGAACGACTGCTGCTGGAGACAGATTTTACTGTAACGGAGATTGCTGGACGAGTGGGCTGCGACAATCCTAATTATTTTACCAAGCTGTTTAAGCAATATAAAGGAACTACACCATCCGGTATTAGAAAATAATTCACACTGGAAAATAGGAGATTATAAAATGAATTTAAAAGAAACGTTGATATGCATAAAAGAAAATGATTACCAAGCACCTTCCGATACCTTCCAGTTGGTACAAGAAATGATAAATAACATTGGTTCTTTAGATGCCCAACTACGGGATGAGCTAATTTATACAACTTTTTCTCATTGGATCCCAGGTAATTCTCTAACTACAAACGGACTGGAACAACTTATACCCGTTATCTTGGATAAAAACCATTTGCATTTTAAGCTTGGCGAAACCAATACAGACTCTGTCTTTACCAGATCTTTCTCTATGCTAGTTATCCCACTCCTCTTCATGAGGCATAAAGAATCACCATTTCTCTCAAGAGAGCAAATTCATCAGATAAAAGAGAAGGTATTTTGCAGTGTGCAAAATGAGCGGGATTACCGGGGGTATGACGAAGAAAAAGGCTGGGCTCATGCTATAGCCCATGCAGCAGATACTTTAGATGAATTGGCTCAATGCTCCGAACTGGATGAAAATGACCTCATAACTATCCTCGATTTGGTTTACGAAAAGATGACCATAACAGATCGAATATACTCCGATGGGGAAGATGAGCGAATGGTAAGATCCATAATGAGTGTTTTAGATAGAAAAATGCTTAGTCAGACTTATGTAGAGCAATGGATTCAAAGTTTTGGTGATGTGGAGAAAAATCCAGAATTTCTTCCTGCCTTTAAACAAAAAAATAATATAAAGAACTTTTTGAAAAGTTTATATTTTCGAGTTAAATATTACAAAGTACATGCCAATCTCTGTCCAACAATCGAGCATACATTATACAAAGTAGAAAAAGTATACTATTCCTAATTAAAAAAAGTGAGGGTTAGAGCACCCTCACTTTCCATCTACAGTTCAAATACGTGGAGCACTTGCTACCTGTTGACGGGTCTATTAGATTATTCAGTAATTGCTAGCTCCATCCTCCGCACACTCGCAAGCGCGGGAAAAGATTCCAGCACCATCCCTGTATTCCATAACTTAACCTGCTGTCCAACCTGTAAATCCTTAAAGCTGATGGTCTCTCCAGCTTCATTAAACATTTCAGATTTCGCATTGAATGTGAACCAGTAAGATGGATCTTCGTTACCAGGTTCAAGGATTAGAATCCGCTTCGCCTGTTTAGTATCGATATCAACGATTGTACCTACTACATGCGGATCACCTATTTCTGAAATATCATAGGTCAACATCTTTGGATCGATCCACTTTTCAATTTCAAGCTTAGCTGCTTCCGCATCATCTGACGGAATGGTAATAGTTACTTTATTACCAATCGTATCTACACCAGAGCCGTAGAGATTCAGCTTCTGGTATAGTTCTTGTTCATGCAACAATTCTTGAGCAGCTAATAACTCTTGCATCGTATATTTCACATCATGAAGCTCATAAGTACCTGCAGTGAAAGTCTGAGCAAGGCTTTGCTCAATCTCCGAGTTCAAACCTACAATATTAATATGAACCTTGTTATCTTGCAGATAAATATCTCCGTTAGGAATCTTCTGAGCTGATAAGAAAGTCTTAACCGCGCCTGGATCATCCATTGCGGGGTTCGTAGAAGCTAAAATTTGTGGTTCTGAACTAATTACAGGAGTTGGAACCGGCTCCTTATTCGCTTGTTGAGCCTCTGAACAGCCACTGATTAACAAAATAACAACGGGAATCCATATCCAACCAATAATTATCTTACGCATCCTATTAACACCTCCACTCTTCATCTTCTCAAACGAAGACCGGAAGTGATAGGTTGCAGATTCAGGAAGAATTCTCTAATCCAAAGTATAAGGAGCAAGACCGATTGGAAGTGCCGCAGGACGAGTGCAGGTGCTTTCCATTTCGTAGAATGAATGAGCATCAGAAGAATCATGGAAAGCCCACATTGCTTCTAATACGTGATAAGCCAGTTCTCCACTGGCACGATGCTCTCTACCCGTCCGAATGGCGTAAGCCATATCTGCTGGTCCAATCCCGCGGGTATTCTGATCATACCCTGACAACAACGGCTGTTCCGTCCACTCATTCTCACCCATAAGCCGGAGTTTCACGGGACCCCCAAAGTTATTCGGGTCTGGAACTTGAATCGTTCCTAGCGTTCCGTAGATTTCTATATGCGGCAGGTTGCTCCCGCCAAAGATATCAAAGCTTGTAATCAACGTTGCAATGGCACCATTTTCAAATCGTAAGGTTCCGGCTACGTGAGTTGGAATTTGAACAGGAATTTTATTCCCAAATTTCTTCTCGCTTGTAATCGTACGTTCTTCCAGCGCTTTCCCAGTCATTCCGCTAACCGTATGAATAGGACCCAACAGCTGCACCAAAGCCGTCAAATAGTAAGGACCCATATCGAACATTGGACCTCCACCAGCGGCATAATAAAATTCCGGATCTGGATGCCAATGCTCATGTCCACGGCCCAGCATAAACGAAGTAGCTGCAACAGGTTCGCCAATTACTCCTTCATCTATCAGCTTCAAAACCGTTTGAATTCCCGCTCCGAAGAATGTCTCCGGTGCACTGCCCACAAGTACTCCCTTTTCCCGCGCAGCTGACAGAACTTTGCGGCCTTCTTCTCTCGTCACAGCTAGAGGTTTCTCAACGTATACATGTTTACCTGCTTCAATAGCTTTTAGGCATACTTCCGCATGAACAGCTGGAATCGTTAAGTTGATTACGATTTCTATCTCTGGATCATTCAGTAATTGTTCTGTGGTATAGACGTTTGGAATATTGTATTTATCCGCTTGTTCTTGTGCTCTCACCAAATCTAAATCCGCACATGCAACTAGATCAAGGATCTCGAACTTTTGACAGTTCTCCATATAGATACTACTGATTTTACCGCATCCAATAATACCAACTTTGACTTTATCCATTCGCTGATCGCTCCCAGAATTTATTGACTGTCTGCCATTCCACTATAGCTATTCATAACCTCCGAAACATTGGATAATGCTTGCGCTTTACCTTCAGCTGCCCATATTAATCCTCTGCGCATCATTTCACGCACTTGCGGCTGATCTACAATGTCCGCATGATGCCCCAGTGAATTATAATAAACTCTGCCCAAGCCCCAACGTTTTGTCCAAGCTACTGGCATATCAACAGCCTTATTATACGAATGAGGCCCTTCAACTACTGGAAAACGAGTCGTAGCAAGAACTTCAACAGCTGGATCTACATGCAGATAATATTGCTCTGAGCAAACACTGAAATCTTCTAATCCTTCTACCAGAGGACTTGAGCTTTGACAAATCTCTACGGTATAGTTAACGCCGTCATTCCCAGGATGAGCTACCCATTGTCCACCCGTCATAAACTGCCAATCTACATTATTACGAAAAGAATCACACATCCCGCCATGGCAACCGGCAAGACCTGTTCCATGCTGTACAGCTGCGGAGACATGATTCACAAAATCCTGCTCGATTGTGCCCATTGTCCATACCGGCACGATCAAATCTAGTCCAAGAAGCTTATCTGCATCAGCAAAAGCCTCCAGTGTATTCGATACTTCAACTTCAAACTGTTCCTCTTGCAACATTTTAGCGAATATATCAGCGACCTGCTCAGGCTCATGACCCTCCCAACCGCCCCATACAATCAATGCTTTTCTCATCTTCAGCACTCCTTCTAAGGTTAGATTACATCTCGGATAAATCGACCCACCGGCGTTCATCAATAGAGCGTTCTACAGCCTCTAACACCGCTTGGCATTTCACTCCATCATTGAAATTCGGTTCTGGCTGACGACCTTCTTCAATTGCGTTAGAAAGCTCCAGCATTTCGTGAATAAACGTATGTTCAAAACCAATCGTATGACCTGGTGGCCACCAAGCCTCTGCATACTCATGAGCAGGATCGGTCGCCAGCACACGGCGAAAACCTTGTACATCCTCTGCATCCGAGGTCAAATAAACTTCTAATTCATTCATACGTTCGAAGTCGAATTTCACACTGCCAAGACTCCCATTGATCTCAAAAGAATTGGTAGAGCGATGACCCGCTGCGAATCTTGTAGCTTCAAAGCTGCCCAGAGCACCATTATCAAAACGGGCTAAGAATAAGGTGGCATCGTCAACGGTAACCTTACCCTTGGGTGCATCCTTATCTCCTTTAGCGCTTAAACCAGTCATTTCAGCGGCGAGCGGACGCTCTTTTATGAAGGTCTCGCTCATGCCGATTACTTCCTTCATATCACCTACTAAGAAATGAGCCAAATCTATGAGATGCGCCCCCAGATCTCCATGCGAACCTGAACCGGCGATATCCTTCTGCAGTCTCCACACTAAAGGGAAATCCGGATCTATTATCCAATCCTGTAGAAACCAAGCCCGAAAATGATAAATCTTTCCCAGCCGCCCACTCTCTATGAGCTTCTTAGCCAGTCGAACTGCCGGAGAAAAGCGATAATTAAAACCAACCATATGTGTAACTCCCGCGTCTTCAGCAGCTTGCAGCATTTCACGGGAATCCGCCAAGGTCAGCGCAAGTGGTTTTTCACAAAAAATATGTTTACCTGCTTTGGCTGCTGCCAAAGCTATCTCCTTATGCGCGTTGCTGGGAGCATTAATATCTATAAGATCAATATCCTCTCGAGCGATCAGATCCTTCCAGTCCGTAACACAATCCGCCCAGCCTAACTGCGATGCAGCTTCTCCAAGCGCTTCACTATTACGTCCACAGATTACAGACATTTCCGGTTTAAGCGCTTTCGGGAAAAACATAGGCAAACTGCGATAAGCATTACTGTGGGCTTTACCCATAAATTTATAACCGATCATTCCAATGCGAAGCTGTTTCATCTTATTCCTCCTAAGTGTTGATAGATTTAGATGAAGCTCGTATAACTAGTTCTGTCGGTAATTTGATCTGTACGGCTGGTACGGGTACTTCTGCCAGATTGTTTCCCAGCAATTCAATGATTTGGGCTGCGGCAAGTTCACCTAGTTCATAAAAGGGAACCCGCACACTGCTTAATGCAGGTGTGGTAAGCTCCGCAGCTTCCGAATCATCATAACCCACAATAGCTGGCAGGCGATCCCTTGGTATTCCTAGCTCCTGCAGCCCTTGCTGCAAACCTATGGCCATCCGATCATTAGCGGCCATAATCGCATCAATCTCATTCAGCAAAGGTAACATTTCTTTGGCAGCTATAATTCCGCTTTTCCGGCTAAAGTTACCTTCGAACAAAAGTGAAGAATCTACAGAAAGATTCACCTCTGCCAAAGCGCGGGTATACCCCGTTAAACGATCTCGGCTGTTGGAATAAGATTCTGGCCCATTTAGAAAAGCAATCCTCGTAAAACCTTGTTCCAGTAAGTGTTTAGCTGCTTGCCAGCTTCCTTCGACATGATCGGCATCCACCTCGTGAAAAGCTTCCCCAGCAAAATGCTGATTAATCAGACAAAAAGGATGGTCTTCTTCCTTCAAACGGCGGAGTGAGGCTAGCTCACCTGGCTCTTCTTTAGCGCCAAGCACAATGCAAGCATCGATCTTCCGCATCTTAAACAACTCGTTATAATCCATTGGCTCTTCGGCATTCCGAAACAGCATTAACAGATCATAACCCTCTTCTCGCGCCTTGCTCCCTATTCCACTTAATATTTCCGAAAAATAATAAGTGGAGAACAAGCGGGCTTTCGGCAAATAAGGCATCACTACACCCAAGTTCCCGCTCCGTCTACGAGCAAAGCTCTGAGCAAGTGAACTAGGGGTATAGCCTAGCTTCAGTGCAGCTGCCAACACACGTTCCTTCGTTTCTTCCTTAATCGGACCAACATTGTTTAACACGCGAGACACTGTGGCTTCTGAGACACCTGCAAGCTCGGCAACCTCTTTACGGCTGGCGATATAAATTCCTCCTTCTCATAGGTTATGAACAGTGACATTAAGCCTCGTTCAATTCGCTATTCGAAAACGCATTCATTTAATGTACGCGCGTACATTTTCTCATGAACAAGGCTCTTCGTCAACCCTAAGATTGGATAAATTTAAAAGACGTTCATATACACTAAGGAGAAGAACGTCTTTCTATTTCTTTTCAACTATCCGCGAGGTACTAGCATTAGGACACCAAGTAAAATGATAATCAGAAATAAGTAACTCTCAAATTTTTTAGCAGGAATACGTTTATTCACATATACCCCAAGCACCGTAGCTAAGAGAATTGCTGGAATAGAATATCCATAAAGAATAAGAGCATCCACCGTCCACAATCCCCCGATAGCATGACCCGTTACAACGAGTACACCAGAAATAAGAAAATGAGCTTGCAACGTACCCCGAAAACGATCCGGATTCCATTGTCTTAAAGTACCATAGATCACGACAGGGACACCATTAAAGTTATAAGCACCGCCAAGGACACCCGAAGCGAATCCGAAAGGATACACCCAGCCTTTTGCCTTAAGCAAGGGATGATCGATCGTCTTAAATATTCTCTTCTTAATCACCGAATAAACTCCATAAACAATCAAAAATATACCAAGTCCAGTCATAATTACACTTGCAGGTGCTAAATAAAGCATGACTAGTCCTACAGGAATTCCTATCACTGTTGAGAGTGCTAGTCGAATCAAAATAGGTCGTTCTATATGCCGCCACCCACTCACAACTGTAAGTGAGGCAACCGTGAGGCCTGCCAATCCAATCAAAGAAACTGAGGTATGTATAGGAATCGGGAGCAGTGCAAGCAGTGGCATGCTCACAATCGCTTCACCAAAACCAAACACGGTTCTCATTAAGGCACCTATAAATACTGCTACTACGACTAGTGTAATTATTGTAACGCTCAATCGTATAATCCTCCTCCTAATCTCATCCATCCGTAATTGTGCATAAAGTCCTCACATTTCCAGAACATCTGAATACATTCCTTATTTCCACTCTTCTAATTATAACATATTAATTATACTAAAACAGATATTAATAGAGGATCAACATGCAATTTAACGTCTCTTAAATCCTCTATAATGCCGCCAAAACTATAAGATAATGGAGATATACATATGTTTAACGAAAATCCTTTAAAATCGATTACAGTGGGCCTGTGTGTAGTTCCTGTTTTCTGAAAAACTAGCTGAAGTACTAAACAAAAAAACTGATCCCCCTTAACTTTGATGAGGTATCAGTTTCTTATTTTTTGACGTATTTATTTAGGTGTTATCTTTCAGCCACACCTGCACATGCTTTAGAAATTTTTTGGTGACGGGAGAAGCATATTTCATAGAGTGGACAGCAATTCCTAACGATCTGAAACTACGTTCCTCCAATTCTAGCATAGCCACATTATAATTTTGCCGGGTCAAGACAAGCTCTGGCAAAATACTAATGCCAAGGCCTTTCTCCACCATCGACATAATGGCATAGTCATCACCTGCTGAGAATTTAACATTAGGTTTAATACCCGCCTTATCCAGCACACGTCTAACATCATAATCCGAGCCTGCTTTCGGGATAATGAAATCCTCCTTAGCAATTTGCGATAAGGAAAGAAAGGGTTCTGCACTAAGCGGATTCTCTTTAGATACAATCCCTAACATCCGGTCTTTTTTTAAAGGAATTACGTCAAACTTCTCACGTGTAGGCAGTGAAATAAAACCGCAGTCGATCACTCCAGCCTCTATCCATTGCTCAACCTCCAAATAACCGCCTTCCATCAGCTTGATTTCTATATATGGGTATTCACTGCGAAATTGCTTAATCATCCCTGGCAGCCAATGCACAGACACACTGGTGAACGTACCGATGGTGATCGTGCCAATCTCTAGCCCGTGGATGTCCGCTACCTCCTGCTTCAATTTCTCGTTCCATTTCAAGATTTCACGGATAGGCTGCAGAACTTGTTCCCCGTTTACCGTCAATTTCACACCGGATCTATTTCTAATTAATAACGCGAACCCAAACTCCATTTCCAAGCTGCTAATGGTGTGACTAATTCCGGATTGCGTAAAACCCAGCATTTCTGCTGCTTTTGTTAAGCTGCCTAGCTCTACAACTTTCAGAAAAATCTCATATTTATTAATGCTCAACCTCTGTTCCCACCCTTATAAATTACATAAGTTTTACTCATGTATCCTATGATAAACATTCAGTTACCTTATGTATAGAGCCGTATTATACTATATTGAGTTGAAAATGAAGAAGGATGGATGAAGAGATGAAACCGCTCAAAGCTGAGCTGCTGCTGTTAGTTGTAACATTATTTTGGGGCTCCTCTTACATATTTATGAAAATGGGGTTAGGTACGTTAGGCGAATTCAATCTGATTGCACTCCGCTTCGGACTTGCTTTTATATTAGCCGCTATGATATTCCACAAACGATTAAGACGAGTAGACATGAGAACATTAAAATATGGTGCTCTCCTCGGATTCCTCCTGCTAGGCGTATTCACATGTATAACCTTCGGACTTCAAACAACCACCACCTCAAACGCAGGATTTTTAGTTGCATTGACGGTTATTTTTGTACCGATCTTGGATCGAGTTATTTTCAAAAAAAGAGTTGCACCTCCGCAAGTGTTCGGCTCCATCCTCGCCATAGCCGGGATTGGACTTCTTACCTTAAATGCAACCTTAACTATTCAACCGGGTGACTTTCTGTGTATCCTTTCGGCAGTGTTCTATGCGGTACAGATCTTATTTACAGGCAAGGCGGTAAAAGAATGTGATTCCCTGAATATTGGAATCTTGCAGTTAGGATTTGCCGGAGGGTTGGCCTTAGTGTTGTCCGCAATCTTCGAGACACCTTCGCTCCCCTCTACTTTGCCAGGTTGGGCAGCAATACTAGCGCTTGGTATCCTATGCAGTGCCTGTGGCTTCATCCTGCAACCTATTGCTCAAAAATATACTTCACCAACCCGCACCGGACTAATCTTCTCCCTTGAGCCGGTCTTCGCTGCGATGTTTGGTTATTGGTTCGCTGCTGAGAAGTTGTCGATGCAAGGCTATGCTGGCGCAGCGCTTGTTCTGCTGGGAATCGTGGCTTCTGAGCTGCTTGGTAAAGCAACTCTCCCCGCATCGTGGGCTCAGAAGAAACCAGAGCATTTATAACAATAAAGGCGTCGTTCAACTATACAAGCTGAACGACGCCTTTTCTATATTATCTATGTTTTTGGGTTCAATTAATGCCCCATCATCATCGCCGCATCTGCCTTCTGTCCCTCTCCAGAGGAAGGATCTCCAGTGGAAAGCTTAGGCTTGCGCAAAATAATACTCATCAATACACCTACCACACCTATGCAGCCAGACAGGAAGAACACATCATCAAAACCACTAACTGCGGCTGTCAAAGGATTACTTCCCACTTTCAGTGCTCCCATGTGAACAGCGATCTGACTAGTCAGGTAACCTGTCATTCCAGCTATAGCAAATGAAACAACGACTTGTTGAGCAGCAGCAGTAAGTGAAGTTACACTTCCCACCCATTCACGTGGAGCAGCATTCAAGACATGAGTATTCAAAGGCATCATCGTTAGACCCATCCCAAAGCCTAAGAAACCCAGGTATGTCATAATTAACGATAAATTTGTTGTAACACTAATTCCGGATAACAGGAACAAGGTGACCGTAATGATACTAAGTCCAACAAACGCCAGCGGACGAGCCCCGATCTTATCAAACAACCTGCCGCCAATCGGCATTCCGATTGCTGAAGCTAAAGCCTGCGGAAGTAGAATCAGGCCGGTCTCCAGCGGGGTATAGCTTCGAATCTGCTGCAGGTAAAGGGGCACAAATAACATGGACCCAAACAAAGCAGCTTGCATAACCCAAGTTAAAATAATACCCCGAGTGAAATCCGACGAACGAAAAACTCGCAGTTGTAAAAGCGGATTTTTGTGAAGCAGCTCCACAATGACAAGAAGGATCAATGCAACCCCTCCAACAGATAAGCCAACAATAGCGGGAGTAGACGACCAGCTTGTTCCACCGCCTTCATTCACTCCATAAGCCAACATAGAGAAGGCAATTGGGGCAAGGATAATGCCTAGGATATCGAGTTTGCCTTTGCTCTTTTGTTCAGACTTCGGCAAATATTTAACACCAAGAATAATGCCAACAATTCCAATAGGTACATTAATCAAAAAGATCCAGTGCCAGCTTACGTACTCCACCAGCCAACCGGATAAGACTGGACCGAGTGCCGGAGCTAAGAGCATTGGAATACCAAGCATCCCCATAATAGAACCTCGACGTTCTACTGGAGCTAATTTAAAAACCATCGCCATCCCAATGGGAGCAACCATCCCCCCGCCAAGACCTTGAATGACTCGAAAAATAATGAGCTGAGATGAGCTTTGTGCAACCGAACATAACATAGAGCCAAGAATAAACATCGTAAGAGTTGCCAGAAAAACTTGTTTCGATCCAAAACGATCGGTCATCCAGCCCGCGAGTGGGATTACAGCCGCTAAAGCTAAAGTATAACCCGTAATCGCCCACTGAATCGTTTTGAGATCGGAAGCAAAATAATCAACCAGCTTGGGAACGGCCACATTCACAACAGTACCATCCAGAATAACCATAATCATACCGACAATAATAGCAAGAAGCGGGGGGATGATTGCTTTTAACGAAAAGGGTTGCTCTTCTGCAGTACTCATTCCAGTCATTGTTTTTGTCATCCAGTACTCCACTCATTTCTCTAATTTAATTAAATGCTTTATTGATTATTTCAAATTTTAATTTACATTCGATGAATCTGGAAGTCAACAAATAAAACCATTTTTTACATTAAAAACACATCGGGTTTACGATACCCTTCAGAAATTATCTGGGAAAGTATATTAGAACAGCAAAAAGACTATGCATAATCCCCTAAAATCTTCTCGCTTGGGAAATGTGCATAGTCATCATGGAATCATTTTCCGATTAGAGCGTCTCTCTTAATTCTATAATTTTGCCCGATGTGTTCAAAATAATTTCAAGTGGAATCTCTGTCTCTGCAAAATCCAATACACAGCGGATAGAAAATTGATCCTCGTTATAGCTACTTTTTGTAGATTTAATCCCATGATAATTCCCGGCTTTTATCGTAATTTGCTTCCAGTCTTCCAGTAATCCATTTGAGCTTGGCTTATTTACGACCACATCATAATGATATCGCTCCGATAATTCATTATATTTACCGCCGACCAGTAACCCCGCTATAACACTCGCTGTCACTTCAGGGGTATACACTTCAACTTGATTGGACTCCCCATCATATGAGGTTACTAAACCAATTGTCTTAAAAAAGGAGATTGGAACATAGATATGATCCTGTCTGAATTCGAAATCATCTTTAAAAACCAACTCTTGTGCATTATTGATGCTAACTAAATGTTCGTTAAGCTTCCATTTAATTATTTCATTTATCCTTGTTAGCGTTATAGTTTCTGAACTTTTTTGATATGTTGTTGTATATTTCAGTGCATTGGAAGCCTCTCTGAGCGGAATCATGACCGTGGAACCCTTGTTGTAGGCTGAATGGGGATCAGTTTCCAGTAGTTTACCATTCAAAATCACGCTAACCTGGCCGGAGTCTGCCCATACTGTTGGAGCGGCAAATCCACCAAATCCATTAGTTAAAAACAGAACACCTAACACAACAACCGCTGCCATTTTGATCATCTGCTCGAAACCTCCCTTTAGTTATTACAAGTATTATGTGCGTTTCCAGCATGTGCTAATCCTAAGGATAATCAAGCCAAGAAAAAAAGAAGCCGTTCAACATTATATTGAGCCGCTTCTTTAGAAATGATTATTCCACCTTGAAGTCAAAATACTGCTTAGGAAAAGGTTCTTTTATCAGCGTAAAATGCCACCATTCCTTACTATAAGGTTTAAAGCCTTGCTTCACCATAACCTCTTTGAGAATTGCGCGATTTGCTTTCTGAGTCTTGGTGATTAACGATGTATCATAAAAAGAGATATCTCCGAAAAAATCAAACGGGCTGCCCATATCTACATCTAGACCGGTCTCTTTATTGACGATCGTTAAATCGATGGTACTGCCTCGAGAATGTCCTGATTTTTTCGCTATAAATCCGAGTTTGAATAAATTACGTTTATCCAGTAGCGGGTAATATTGCTGCTTCATCTTAGTATCCGCGGAATTCTGTGACCATCTTACAAAATGATTCACCGCGGTCTGCGGACGATAAGCATCATAGATTTTTAGGATATATCCTTTTTTGGCTAAATCCTCACTTACTGCCTTCAAGGCTGTAGCTGCAGTCTGTGAAAAGATCGCTAAAGGCGCTTTATAACCATCAATCCGCTGCCCTACAAAATTATTGTCCCCGTAATAACGAATCTCAAATTGAGCAGTAGGAATTACTTCATCCAAATAGACAAATCCTTGCGGCAGGCGGTTTTTCTTCTCCAGCTGCATTTGCTGCAGTACATTGTCTGTAGATGATCCAACGTAAGCTGCATCTGCGCTGCCCATAAAAATAGTGTTTGTCCATAACAACAGCACAAATGCGAAAACTATGATTTTTGTTCCTCTAAATCCGCTTCTCAATAGATCCCGCCTCTTCATTTCGAATTAACCGTTTGATTCAGAAATTTCTCCACTTCAGGTGTGAGTTTATTATTCGTGGAATCAAGTAACTGCAGTAGTTTTTCTAAAATCATTAGGATTCTGGTGTCGCCTTTGTTTCCTTTTAATGCATTCTCATACGCCTTCTTTACTTCAGGTTTGATTACTTGCTCATCATAGTCATAAGCTGGTGTGTTGCTTGATCCATATAATAAGCGTGAAGTTGCATTGAGCAGCTCTTTTTGAAGAACGGTTGACCGATTGGAAGCTGGGTATTTCGTCACAAAATCCTCCAGTGCAAGCGCCCTGTTCGTTAACTCTGTCCAACTAATCACAATAGCTGCATCAAAAACACTTGGTTGATTCGATTCAGTGGCCATGATATCTATATAAGCAGCGATGTCCTTCGTGACATACGGCTTAAAGCTTTTGAAACCCTCATAATGCATCACTGGATAGTACATGCCCTCACTAGTCTCCAGCTTAAACCCCTTATCCCGTCCTTCAATTAACATATTGCGTACATTAGCATCTTTGATCGCATTAAGGAGTGTGCTGTAGGTTAGATTTTTGCTTTTGGAAAAAGCATTATTTATCTCTTTCTGAACATTCTCCGGAAAAACCTTCTCAGAGTACACAGGTAAATATGCCTTCTGTGCATTTTCGAGCTGGAGTGTCATCTGAGTTGCTGTCCAGGTATCCACTTCTTTGATATGGTTAATCAAATAATTCCGTGCGTTAGCAAGAGATGCCGGTTTCTGTACATATTGTTGGAATTGGTTATAGACTTTTGCAGATTCTTTCACAGTTGCGGCAGCTACAGTATCAGTTGTATGTATACTCCCAAACCCTCCCATAGAGCCTAGGGCAAAGGCAATACTTAACAAGCCTGTTTTTTTCCATCCCATTAAAAGACCTCCCTTAAGTATTCATACTTAATAATTAGACATACGAGAGGATCCTGAATCTAACTCAGTACAGTATTATCCTGGACGGCTCCAATATCCTTCCTACGATAAATTCCCATCAAAAGTCCAATAGCCGCATATTCAAACCATACATGACTCCCATAGCTCAGGAAAGGGAACGGGATAGAAGTCAGCATCATTCCGCCGCTCAAAACAGCAAGACCATAGGTTAGTCTTATGGCTAGTAAAAATGCCAAACCCAACACTAAAGCTTGTCCATAGGGCTCACGAATCGCTCGTATCGTAGATAGAAGCTTAATAAAGAACCAGGAGATAACTGTAAGCAAAAGCAGCGCCCCCGCCCAACCAAAACAATGAATAAGATAGACAGGCAACATATCTGAGTAGACATACGGCAGCTTTTGTTCTACTGCTCCGAATCCGTGCCCCCACCAACCCGCTGAACTAATAACTTCACGCATTACTTGATAGATATAGCCATAACCTTCTGGATCTAAAGATGGATTTATTGCACTAATAATTCTGGCCATCAGGTAGTCGCTATTGAAGATGAACATTAGTCCAACTATTACAAAGAACCCTAATAATACTACACTCTTTATCCAATCGCGAGTAATCCATACATATAATACTAGTGAAGAGATTAGATACACCACAAGCTCTGGAAGAGAGTTTAGAGAGATAAGAAGCCATGCAGGTGCTAACAGAAGGCTTATGTCGAACAACCCACTCCGCCAAGTTTTCTTTTTAGCCGATTCCTTACGATTCACTAAAATCCCTGCTAACGCGACTATCAAAACATAAGGACGATAGGATGTCATATCAGGTAAGATCAAAAAAATCCTAGGACCATAATTTACTCCATTTATTGTTATCCCCCAGAATATACTCGACAGAATTCCTGCTATTGATGTTCCGTATAATACCCACGAGAAACTTTTCAGCTTTCTGAAATCAATGAAATACAATCCAAACATCAATACAATTCCAATGAGTATATTTATCGCTTGGCGTCTAAACGCATTATCCAAAAAAGCACCTTTAACAATATCACTGTAGCCTACATCCACAGAACTCATTCCGATCAGACTGATCGCGGATAATATAGCTACAACGCCAAACAATCCCCAAGGTACATGTGGTTTATGTATTAGATGAAGTTCCTTTCCTAACGTTTGCGGATTCCCCATTTGTGCGATCGCCCAAGCTATGGCTTCTTCCCGTGATACACCTTCTGATTCTTTTTCACAAATTAAATCTTCTAGATGACTAGCTAATTCTTGACGTATCTCTGGGTGAGTTTTTTTCGCTTTAATCTCTGCACACACTTCATCCAAAAATTGCTGCTGCCTCTCTTTCATCATACACCACCCTCTCCCAGAACGGAGTCAACTGCACCTTTAAACATAACCCATTCTGCTTTTTTCTCCTTGAGTTTCTCTTTACCTTCATCCAGAATTCTATAGTACTTACGCTTCCTTCCCTCTACCTCCATCCAGTAAGCCTCTACCCAGCGCTCACTTTCCATCGCATGCAGAATTGGATACAAGGTTCCTTCTTTTAATGAAAAAACACCCTGTGATCTCAGCTCCAGCTCTTTGATTAACTCATAACCATATAATGGCTTCTCCAGTAAAAGAGTCAGAATTAACGTACCCGTACTGCCCTTCAGCATCTCTTTACTTACTTTCAACGGCTAACACCTCCTAAATTCTAACTTTACAATTGGCGTGGGACCGGATTCCGCTCATTCTACGGGATATATACCGTTGATTTGCTTCGTGGGACCGGATTCGGCTCATTCTACGGGATTTATACCGTTGATCTGCTTCGTCGAGCCGGATTCGGTTCATTCTACGGGATATATACCGTTGATTTGCTTCCTCGGTCCGGATTCAGCTCATTCTACGGGATTTATACCGTTGATCTGCTTCATCGGTCCGGATACGGCTTATTCTACGGGATTTATACCGTTGATTTACTTCGTCGAGCCGGATTCGGCTCATTCTACGGGATTTATACCGTTGATCTGCTTCCTCGGTCCGGATACGGCTTATTCTACGGGATTTATACCGTTGATTTGCTTTCTCGAGCCGGATTCGGCTCATTCTACGGGATTTATACCGTTGATTTGCTACCTCGGACCGGAATCGGCTCATTCTACGGGATATATACCGTTGATTTGCTTCGTCGAGCCGGATTCGGCTCATTCTACGGGATTTATACCGTTGATTTGCTACCTCGGACCGGAAACGGCTCATTCTACGGGATATATACCGTTGATTTGCTTCGTCGGACCGGATTCGGCTCATTCTACGGGATTTATACCGTTGATTTGCTTCGTCGAGCCGGATTCGGCTCATTCTACGGGATTTATACCGTTGATTTGCTTTTTTTCCCATGACTAATATCTGTATATCATGAATATTAGTTATCCTTTTATACCTAGGACAACTATACATCGTAAATCTATGTATGTAAAGTTTCTATTAAGAAAGCCCTTATTCCCTCCTCATTCATGTATAATAATGGTAATACAAGCAGCATGTTGAGGAGATCAACGATGAGAAAAACAACAATAACAATCTTGAGTTTTACCGTTCTTTTCATATTTATTTTCGTTGGATATATGCTCCGTAACAATTCGATGAACTATTATGAGACGTGGAAGATAAATTGGGGCATATCGATCTCTAAACCTACAGAGTCAAAGGTGATATTTGAAAGTCCACCCAGTTTCCATGGGGATGGCGAAAGCTATTACGTATTAGATTATGACGAAAAGCAATTCAAAGAAATCAAAGATGCAGCATTTTGGCATCCCCTCAATGTTGAATCCATTGACCCCTTAAAAGAGAGAATATCAAGTTTCAAAGACTCTGTGATTGCCATTTATCCAAATGAAAAAGAAAAATACGAAAAATTATTTTGGGCTAACCCTATAGAACTCGAAGAAAGAGGATTCTATTACTATAAGAAAAAAGATGATGGTAGCTACTGTATCGTGATCCTTAACGTGGAGTTACAACGAGTATATATGATGGAATGGACACAATGAAAATTTAATAAGTGAGAATTAAATGACGATCGCTCCCCGGTATTCTGCCAGGGAGCGATCGTCGTTTTTTCGGGATGTCTCTTAATTATTATGAATACATAAAAAAACAACTCCAAGTATCCGTCCAATATATATTGACTAAATATATAAAGGTCTGATATATTGTGATAACGATATACAAATATTTAGAAACTTAAAGGAGGCCCTATTTTGAACAGTCAGGATGTTATTTTAGGCATGCTTATGAAAAAATCGTTGACTGGATACGAAATAAAGCAGTTATTGGAAGAAATATTCTCTAATTTCTATAGTTCTAGTTATGGAACGATTTACCCTACACTTGCTCGCATGGAAAAGGAGGGTCTGATTACTAAGGAAAACATACCTCAGGAAGGTAAGCCTAATAAAAATCTTTTAAACATCACGGATAAAGGAAGAGATAGTTTTAATGCCTATTTACTAGCCCCACTAGAGGCTGACAGTATTAAGAAATCTGATTTTATGATGAGGCTTTATTTTGGTGAATTTGTCGGGTATGAGAAGGTGATTATTTGGTTGAAGCAAGCTCAAGAGGAATCACAACATAAGTTAGATCAATTACTCGCTCAGTATTCGCTTTATAAAGATGAAATGCATCCAGCACAGATCATCTGCATTCAAATTGGCATAGAAGAATATAAGGCTAAACTAACAACCATTGCTGAGGGATTGTTAAACATGGAGAAGTTAGTACTTACGAAGTGAGTTTTAATACGAACCAGGTTAAGATGTACCGCTCATAAAACTTTTAGGAGGAATTGTAGATGAAAACAATTTTTATAACGGGTGCTTCGTCTGGTATCGGTAGAACTACAGCAAAACATTTTGCTGAAAGAGGATGGAATGTGGTAGCCACGATGCGTTCACCTGAACAAGAAAGTGAATTCACTACACTTGATAATGTGTTGGTGTTACGGCTCGATGTTGAGAAAGCAGACACGATTCAACCTGCGTTAGAGGAGGCGATTAAGCGGTTCGGTAAAATTGACGTTCTTCTCAATAATGCTGGTTATGGAACAATGGGTCTTATTGAAGTAGCTACAGATGAGCAGATCAGAAGACAGTTTGAAGTCAACGTTTTTGGTCTTATCAGTATGACTAAAGCCATGCTGCCACATTTTAGAGCTAATCAAGATGGTTTGCTAATCAATATCTCTTCTATGGGTGGAAAAGTTACCTTTCCTACAATGTCTCTGTATCATTCAACGAAATTTGCCGTAGAAGGTTTTTCTGAATCCGTATCTTATGAATTAGCATCACAAAACATCAAAGTAAAGTTAATTGAACCTGGTGCCATTCAGACAGACTTTGGTGGTAGATCGATGGAGTTCTTTTTTAATGAAGCATTAACGGAATATAAACCTTTTACTACTGCATTTTTGGGTAAATTGGGTGAGATGGAAAAACAACCTGCGTATGCTTCGCCTCCAGAACTTGTTGCGGAAACAATATATCAAGCCGCCACAGATGGGACAAGTCAATTCCGATATGTTGTTGGTGAAGATGCAAAAATGCTCATTCAAATGAAAGAAAATACGGCCGAAGAAGAATATCTGACTAATATATCCCAGCATTTTTCTTGAAAAGAAAGCTTTAAGTGGAGTCGCTTTTCGGTATTCTACCGAGGAGTGGTCCTCTTTCTTATTGCGAACAAAAAAATCCCCTTCGATCAACAGTGTTAAGTCCAAGAGATCATGAACTTTTTTTCACTGTCTATCCTAAGGGGATTTTACAAACTAACCTATTCGAACACCTTTTCTTGCGTCAAATTTATTTATTAATGCATCGGAGTATTCATTTTATGATTAACAACTACTCTTTTTATGAAGAAAGCAAGAATTAGTCCTACAATCGCCATACTCATTCCGAAAATAAAAGCATTTTGTACACCATTCGTGAACGCAGGTAACATATTAGCTGGATCTGCTGGGTTCTCCACAGTTTTCATGTAGCTTTTTGAACCCGCGGTCATAATGCTGACTGCTAATGCAGTACCAATGGCACCAGCAACCTGCTGCAGTGTATTCATAATAGCTGTACCATCTGGATAAAGTTCTAGTGGCAACTGGTTAATACCATTCGTCTGTGCCGGCATAAATACCATTGAAATACCAATCATAAGCGTACTGTGAAGTACGATTACGAACACAACCGTAGAAGCTACAGTAATACTGGAGAAGAACCACAAGGCTACTGCTGCAATAATCAGACCTGGAATCACGAGCCATTTCGGACCGTATTTATCAAACATACGACCCATAATTGGGGACATCAATCCGTTTATAATTCCGCCTGGAAGCAGCAACAGACCCGCTTTGAAAGCTGTATAACCTTGTCCTTGTTGAAGGTACATCGGAAGAATCAACATGGAGGACAGAATAACCATCATACAAATAAATACCATAGCTACACCAATAGCGAACATTGGATATTTAAAAGCACGCAGATTAATCATTGGCTCCTTCATCTTCATTTGACGAAGTCCAAACAATAACAGTGCTACTACACCTACGATGATCGCAATGATCACTTTCGGACTTCCCCAGCCCGCTTCTTCACCGGCGCTGCTGAAACCAAACACAATACCGCCAAACCCGAGTGAAGATAAGACAATAGAAAGGATATCAATCTTCGGTTTCGTCACCTTTGTTACATTCTGCATGAACAGAATCCCGAATATCAATGCAATCACTAAGAATGGCAATGACAACCAGAAGATCCAGTGCCAGCTGAGGCTTTCAATAAGCAGTCCAGCAATGGTAGGCCCAATCGCCGGAGCAACCATGATAACCAGACCGATCATCCCCATTGCTGCCCCACGTTTTTCAGGAGCAATGATGATAAGGATTGTATTAAACATCAGTGGCAACAGAAGCGCTGTTCCCATAGCTTGAACCACTCTTGCTGTAAGTAAGAACTCAAAGTTAGGTGATACTGCCGCTAGGAATGTTCCTAGGATTGAAAAACATAAAGCCGCTATAAACAGCTGTCTCGTCGAGAACCATTGAAGCAGCATCCCCGAAATTGGTACTAATATACCCAGTGTAAGCAGATAAGCTGTTGTCAACCATTGTGCTGTTGCTGGGGTAATTTGTAGGACATTCATAAGATCGCTTAAGGCAACATTTAATGCCGTTTCACTGAACATTCCGATAAAACCTGCTAGTAATAAAGAGACAAGAATTGGAATAGTCTTAAACTTCTTGACCTCTTTTTGTTGATTCCCTTGCATAGTTGCTTCCACCCTTAATCCTCCTGATAATCTTATCTATTTGTCTGTATCTAACCAAGTATTACTGGGATAAACTTTGCCGCCGCGAGAAGCGGTTGTTCCTCCCGAAAAGTCAGCGTCTGGAGAAGCGCCCCTTCAAATAAAGAGATTACCACTGAAGCCTTATCAGCCGCGGGCATGTTCTCTACGCCTTCATCCAAAAGACGTTTCTTGATCACATCCTGCAAGTCCATAAACACAGATTTACATGCAGTCCGCAGCTCCTCACTAATACAGGATGTCTCCGCCGCCAACCAAAAACTAAACGGAACAATCCCTTCGTATGAGGATTCCACAGCATCTTTAGCCATTCCTAGAATGAAATCCTCCATTGCCTCAGACGCACTCTTGCTGTTCTCCATATGATGTCTAAGCTTCTGAGCGACAACTTCACTAGTCCGGTTAATACATGTCAAAGCCAGTTCTTCTTTACCGTGAGGAAAGTAGTAATAAAGAGACCCCTTCGGTGAATCGCTGTCTTTGATAATCTGATTCAGTCCTGTTGCATGATATCCCTGAGAAAAAAACAATTTCGAAGCTGTGTCCAAAATCGCCTCACGCGTATTCGGCTTGTTCGACAAGCTGACACTTCCTTTGCATTATAACAATTGGTCTACATAATAAAACCATATTTCAAAGAGATATGTCAACACATAAATTACTTAAATTCAAAGTAATTTTGGTGGAAGATCGTGGGGGTTGGTTGGGTTGGGTTGGGTTGGGTTGGGTTGGGTTGGGTTGGGTTGGGTTGGGTTAGCTCCATCCTCCCTATCGGACTCAGATGCAGCTATTTGTGCTAAAACATACTTTTGGGCTCATTTTCGGACCTCACCGTCGCTATTCCCCTCAAACCGGACTGTTTTCATCCCTTTTTGTGCACATAGTTGCAATGGAGTCCGATAATTACTCAAAAGGTTACTTTTCCAGCAAATAAGGACTCTGGGGTCCGATAGCTCCTAACTTCGAACATCCTTCTACTTCACATTTACTTCTCATTGAGCTATTAGCTTCATTAGGTCGCACACATGCCTCACACTATTTCCGCGCATGCATTTGTCCGTGTACTCCCTTGCTTCACACTTACTACCACACTTTTGTTTTCCCTGTACTACACTTGCTCTCAAGCTAACATTCCTATCGGACTCAGATGCAGCTATTTGTGCTAAATCATGTCTTTTCACAATTTATCGGACCTCAGCGCCGCTATTCCCCTCAAACCGGACTGTTTTCATCCCTTTTTTGTGCTCATAGCTGCATTGGGGTCCGTTAATCTTTCAAAAGGTTACTTTTCCAGCAAATAAGGACTCTGGGGTCCGATGGAGTGAATGAGATGAGGTGAAGGAGATGGTGTGAACGAGATGGTGTGAACGAGAGAAGGCCCAATGTGCTGTGGAGAGGAGGTGAGGACGTAATGTGCTGGGTGGGTGGGATGCTATTAATGTCCATCTGTATTTTCTCAATAAATTACTACCTGCCTCCATCCAGCCCATCTGCTCCTTCTGTCCCCACTCGCCCCATTTGCTCCATCTGCCCCCTTCTAGCCCGTCTGCTTCATCCGCCCATCTGCTTCATCTGCCTCCATCCGCCCCATCTTCCCCATCCGCTTCCAGCCATCTCCATACCTTCTCTCTCCCTCACTAAATTAAATCCCGACACCCCACGTCCGCTTGAAATTATCTACTTCCCATTCCCACAATCCCAGCGTATACTATAATTATTCCAATGAGAAAGGTGTGAATAAAATGCAAAACGTGCGCAAAGGAATTCCCCGGCCATTAGTAAAAACTAATCAGGCGTTTATCGTCATTTCTGTAATATTAACATGGCTAACAGGACAACACTGGATACTAGCGCTGCCCTTGTTTGCCGGATTGCTCGGTCTTTTGTTCGGTTATAATCCCATCATTAAGCTAGCTGCCAGGTTTCTGACAAAAGAGCGTTCCCACTATGTACTCGAAGACTGGTCACAACAACAGTTTAATCAAAGCATAGCTGTCTTCTGCCTCGCAGGGGGTCTCATCAGCTTCATCGTTGGCTGGACGATCGCAGCTTACATTTTCACAGCGCTCGTTGCGGTGGCCGCCACTGTGGCAATCCTAGGTTTTTGTATCGGATGTTTTATCCATTATCAATGGAGAATGTACAATTATAGACGTAAACAAAGCAGCACAAATTAAATTTGTTAATCTTAATCTCTCTCTTCTCCAACAACATCCCAGCGATGGCGAAATTTTAGTAACCGTGGATGCAGTGATGAAGGTGCAGATGGCAACAATAACCGAATCTTTACAATCCACTCTTCAAAAGAAGAATAAGACGCAAACTGATTCGCCACCTCAGGCGTTAAATACAGAAAAATCGGCGAAGGATAGATCTCCAAAAGATGCCGCAACGCTGAATCAAACGGAGTATACTTCTTTCGCTTCCCTTCCAAACTCTCTACCGTGATAAGGCTACGCCCTTGCTCCCTTTTCCATTCATGCAGCCGGTCCTCTCGCTTATAATAAGCGCTCACCGGCTCTTTGCTCATCCGTCGCACCGTTTCCTCATGAAGTGGATATAACACCAGTTTGGTGAAACGCCGGTCTGTTGCAGTTTTTGCCGCCACTTCAAGCTCTTGATCTGTTATATGTTCAAAAGAGTCGTAAAACACTAAAGTCCCTTTACGTTGCTCAACTGGTGGCTCATAGCCATAGGGTACATGCTGAATGTCTCTTTTCAATGAAATCCCTCCTGCTTGTTCTATTTATTAATCATATCATGTGACAACAGCAGGGCTATCATTCTTATCCTACAGCTGAAGATGAATGGTTAATGAAATCCTGAACTATTGATATCAAGGCTGGGTAAATCAAGGGATACGTCAGTTCTTTTGGTATCTCAGTAAATCCTCTGATTTCTGCCATCTCATAAGGAGGAAGTTCTGCGAACTGTTCCACATTTGCAAAATATAACTTACCATAATTTTCTGGAGCGTCGATACTAGTGACCCTATAAATAGCTATTGGAAAAAGTAAGAATTGTTCCGCACCCGTTTCTTCATATAATTCTCTGGCAGCAGCCTGCTCCGGGATTTCGCCAACCTCTATATGCCCTCCGGCAAACTCCCACGTCGAACGGTTCTGATGTCTCGCTAAGATCCATTCTTCACCATGTTTAACCATAATAACAACGTACTTCAGCTCAACTTCTTTTTCCTTATCCAACTCAAAAAAGTTTACCTGCAAATTATATCCCTCGCCTTCCCACCAGCCTCAAACATTTTTTGCCGCATCCCAAGCCAATTTAAATTCTGCTACATTCCGATACCGCTGCTCCCTCACCGCACTGACAGCCCGCAAAGCAACCTCGTAGAGGGCTTGGCTGGTTTCCCATTTTGCAAACGATCGATCGGATGCTCCTCCTAACAAAACAAATGCTGTGGCGCCCATATTAAATACATTCGTAACTTCATCAATCGGTGCATCCAAGATAAACTCTTCCGGTGACTTAAATCTGGATGAACCCCAGAAGTTCTCTCCTAGATCATTTACAGTAGGCTTACGTCTATAATAATCAATATCACAAATTTTAGTTTCATCGTTTACAAAATCATATAGAATACTTCCATCATAAAAATCGACAGCCACATAACCCTGTAACTCCACATATTCATGAAACGAAAAGATTACATCTAATGAAGACAGACGTTTTTCAACGGATAATTGCTTATAACGAAAAAAAGGCGACTCCGGATGACTCAGCTTCGCTTCTCCCGCAAACAGCCAATGCGAATGTAAACATTCACCTGCAAACCAATCAAAGACTGCTACATACCCCGACTCAACTTCAAAATGCGACAGTAGCGTGATCAGCGCATCATATCTAAGTTCGTTATATAACGGAATAGCTTCAATTAAACGGTTAACAGCATCCTGAGGATTCCCGGCATAAGTCAAAGGTTTCGCCCCAGCAAATTTCACAAAATACTTCTTCCCATCCTGCTCAACGCCAAAAGAAAGATTTCCGGAGTCTTGCTGATCGAACACTTTAAACACTTTTCCCAGCTTAGTTAACCAAGCAAAATCACAGGCTTCCTGTAATTGAAAAGTTATCGCATCGATTTCATATGTATAATTTTTTTCGCGCAAATTAACCTCCTGCATTCACTTTCTAGATTAAATTTATAAGCTTCATTCATGGTCTTGTTCGATATTTAATCACTAGAATAATAACCAGCAATACAACACATAAAGACATCGTATTCGTAATCAAAAAAGCTAATCCAACCCCCGTAACCGCCAAACTGATCGCATAAGCTTCCATTAGACTAATCCCGAGCAGCATAAGTAAATACGATTTGAGATTTAAATCGGCTACGGATTTTGATTTGAGGATTTGAACAATCTGCGGGATCCATCCCAAAGAAAGAATCACTCCACCTATTAATTGCATGATTGCAAACATAAGAGCACCTCCACGGTTTTATACAGTTGTATTCCGGGCGGCTCGATCTGGTTCCATTTCATGTAAAAAAACAATTAACACTAAGCAAAGTTTAATTTCCCTGCATCTTGCAGCTTACTATACGCATAAGAGGCCGCACCTATAGTTCCTGCTCGACTCCCAAGCTCTGCTTGAACAATTTTACACTTACTGCTTGATAGCTTCAACGCATGCTGATGCACAGTCTCTCTTACAGGTTGGAGCAATTTATCTCCCGCCGCTGCCATTCCCCCACCTACAATAATAAGATCCGGGTTGAGGATATTCACAACATTCGCTAATCCAAATCCAAGTATAGTTCCAGTCTCCTGCATTACTTCCATAGAGAGAGCGTCTCCAAGTTCGTAAGCCTCAGATATCATTAACGCGGTAATTTGCTCATCTTGATCCTTAGTCCAAGTCTGAATAATACTTGTTCGACCTTCTTTCAGCTTTTCTTTAAAAGTATTCACCATGCCAATCGCGGACACATATCGCCCCAAACAACCGGAGCTTCCACATTTGCAGGGACGCCCGTTCCTGTACATATTCATATGCCCAATTTCACCAGCGCTATAAGACGTACCGTAGATCACTTTTCCGTCGTTTACAATACCCGACCCTAATCCCGTTCCCAAGGTAATCAGAACCAGATTGTTATACCCTCTTCCTGCACCTTGTTGCCATTCACCATAAAGATTAACCCTAACATCATTATCAATAAAAGTAGGAAAGTCATAGAATTTTTTCATCTCATCTACAACATGTACATGCTCCCAATCCGGAAAATTCGGTGAGAAAAAAGAAATTCCCGTTACTGGATCAAGTAATCCTGGCACTCCGATTCCCATTCCTTCTACCAAATCTAATGGAATATTCGCTTCATCCGTGATTAAACGTACTGCTTCTCTAATCCGTCCCAACACATGGGCCGGGCCCTTAGCAGCCTCTGTTGGTATAGATCTTTCTTTTACAGCTATAAAATCAGTATCGTAAATCCCTGCTTTAATATTGGTTCCGCCAAGATCAATCCCTAACATATACCGTTTCATAAAAACCTCCAGAATTAGGTATTCTATCGTTTTCGATTAAGTTCTAGTACTAACTGCCGCTTCCGTTTCAGCTAACATCAAGCGGTTCACACCCATCTTAATCTGATTCTCGGTGAGATTGGAATAACCAAGTAGAAAGACAGGACCTTGAGGTTTACTGCCCACAAAATAAGAAGACGCAGGATAGACCCGAACTCCATAGCGTAACGCCAATTCAGCTATACGATGCTCTTCGGCATTGGATTCCAGCTCAATTAATAAATGAAGACCCGCCTCTTCCCCATAATAGCGGACATGACTGCCAAATTCAGCATCCAAACTTTTTACTAGACAAGCCCTGCGGGCAGCATAAAGTTTCCCCATCTGCGTAACATGCCTTGCATAATGTCCATTCTGAATAAATTCCGCCAACGCTTCCTGATCCAAAGCAGAAGACATACGATCTGTTATCCATTTGACCGCCAAAAAAGGTTGAATCAAAGTCGGAGGCAATACAACATAACCTATGCGCAGAGAAGGAAATAACACTTTACTAAAACTGCCTACATAAATTACTCTACCCTCAACATCTAGTCCAGCAAGTGATGATAGCTTCGGACCCTCGTACCTGTATTCACTGTCATAATCATCTTCAATAATAAAAGCTTGATTGGCTTTGGCCCATTCCAGTAACTGCACTCTTCGTTTCATCGACAGGGTCACCCCGAAAGGAAACTGATGCGAAGGAGTGACATAAGCTAGTTTTGGTTTTTTATGAGGATCTTCTTTGATGGTATCACAGCTTGCTTGGAGCTCATCTACACAGATACCCTCTAGGTCAACTCTGATGGGTGTAACCACCGCTCCAGCGAACGAAAAAATCTCCCGCACAACGTTATGTGATGGATCTTCAACAATAACTTGATCACCTTTTGAAACAAAAATTCTCGATAATATATCCAATGCCTGCGTCGCCCCGGATGTAATCACAATTTGTTCCGGAACCACGGGCATCGAACGAGTAGACCGTAATAAACGTGCAATCTCTTGGCGTAGTCCCAAAGAGCCCTCGACCGGGCCGTAACCCAAAGTATCAGGAGATGCACGACGACAGGCATTCATTAATGCTTTTTGCCACTGATCCATTGGAAAAGCGTCCCATGCAGGTACACCGTGCCGAAAATTACATAATACTGTGTTCAAGTCGTTATCTATAATAGAAGTAGGATTGAGTGTTAGGAAATCAGGACCCTTCGTTATAAAATTGTAAGGGTTCTCAGAATCCTGGGGGTCTTTCTCCTCCACCGGCAGCCCCGTTATATAGGTTCCTGCCCCTTTTCTCATCTCCAGATAACCCTCTGCTTGAAGTAGCTCGTAGGATTGAAGAATTACACTTCTGGATACTTCCAGTTGATTAGCCAAAGTCCTTGATGGAGGCAGTGAATCCCCCCCACTTAAAGCTCCTGAATGGATAGCATTACGAACCTGCTCATAAATTTGACGGCTTAATGGAATGGGTCTTTGTTTATCGAGAGTAATCAGCAATTCATGCTTCATAAGATTTCCTACCCTTCTAATCCGGGTTTTCTTAATGGTTCATAGTAAGGATTTTTACAATTAGTGCTGCAGAAACAGCGCCTAAGATCACGAGTAACAGCGGGATTTTCCTAATTAATACCAGTATAACAGCGACTATACCCGAAGCGATACCTACAAGATTGTCATCTGCGTCCACCTGAAATATCCCAGGAACCGTTAAAGCACTAAGAACCGCGATAGGCAAATATTCCAACAAAGCTTGGACTTTGGAAGAGTCATTCGTATGCTTTGTCAGCAGCAAAGGTACAAAACGAAATGAAAATGTAAGGATTGCCATCCCGATAATGATCAGAATAGTCATACGGATACCTCCTTTTCTACTTCAGCTTGCTTTCGAAATAAGGAGCCTACTGCCATACCCATTAACATAGCTGCAAGTATCGAGGAGTTTCCAAGTACGGGATGTAGAAGCCATGAAGAACCCGCCGCTGCTAAACATATGGCCAAATTCCGAATGCTTCCCTTTAGTTGTGGCACTATTAGTGCTATCAGTAAGGCATATAATGAGGTGTTCAAAGCAGGTAAGTATATAGCCGGAATGTAGGATGCCAGCGATATTCCCGCAGCTGTTGCCAGCAAATTTGCTATATACGGAGGAATTTGTAGACCCAGCAAATATGGAAGTTTTATATTTTCTTTTGAATGATTGCGGGGGATCATACTAACAGCGTACACTTCTTCTGTTAAACTGAACCCAATCCAGACTTTGGACAGTGAATTGATTGTACGGTCAAGCTGACCCCCAAAAGATAGGCTTATAAACAAATATCTTAAATTAATGATCAACGTAAGCAGCAGGATCATTGGAGCGGCGGCACCAGCGGCAAGCATTTTCACGCCAATAAATTGGCTGGCTCCCGCAAATACGAGCGCTGACAATAAGAACACTTCCAGACTCCCCAGGCCTAATCCCTTACCGACCAATCCAAACGTAAAACAAGCAGGAATAAATCCTGCAACAATAGCTACAGAATCCTTAAGACCCGTTCTAAACATCACTTTCTGATCACTCATAAGTTTCTCTCTCCCTTATCGTTGTCCCTAGAGAGAGCATACTTGGATACAATTCTGGTGGAAATAACCGCATGGGTGCGTATGTACCATACCAATTTCTTGACATAGAAAAAAGACCGCCCGCTAAGAGAGCGATCTTTAATGAAGGTTAAACCTCCTGAGGACTTTCTACAATCCCGCTGATTTCTTGTTGAATTTGGGATTTAATCTGATCTACATGGTCAAAATCTGTAGCGTCGGCATAGATTGTCTTTAACTCATCCAAAAATACTTTGGCATCAGTCAGATGTTGAATGGATTGTTTCATGGTGCTGGAATATCGCTCTTTAATACTTGCGATGGCTTCGGCAAAAGCTTCATCCGTACCTGGCTGAATGCACCGTGAATACATATCAACAATCTCGTCGGTAGCACGATCAGGGAAATACTCATGCGGAGCTGTGCTGTCAAAAATAGCAAACCCAAGCTCGCGTACGATAATCATATCAAGGCTGTTCGGATCGAAACCACAGTGGTAAATCTCAACATTGACACCACGTTTTATTCCTTCAGCCGCCAATTTTTTTAAAAGTGTAGATTTACCGGAACCCGCGCGACCTTTTACAAGATATCTTTTTAGCCCTGCGGTTAAATTAGGTACAAAATCCACTGCACCCTTAGGCGTAGCTGCACCTAAAAAACGGTGATCCACCCGGCTTACTTTTTCGAAGTTCTGATCACCATACAGAAGTTGAATATACTCCTGAGTCAGCTCATCAGCGGCTTGGAAATTCATTGTCGCAATATAAATCGCTTCCCATTCGTCATGAATGCGGAGTGCTTCAGCAAAGCCTGAATAAGCGAGTTCATGCTCTTCCGTGTACTGATCAACTAAGCTGTCGATCTCAATACAACGCTGGCTTAACTGGAGCGTATCGACGGCCTGCTCCAAATTCACATGTATGATGACCTCTTCAGGCAATTCTGGCTTAATGACCCGTGGAGCCGTACCATCTATAATTCCTACTTTTAATTCAGGAATAACCACTCCGTCGAGTGAATCATTATCTGACGCTGTGTGAATTAACCAGATCTCATAACCTTGTTGAGCCAGAAGATCTCCGATTTCTCGAATGATTCTAGTTTTCCCCGTACCGGGGCCTCCTTTTAAAACAAACAAACGTGTTAAACCTTGCAATGACGACTCATAGAGGTTAGAGAAGCCGTGAGCTGTGTTGCCGCCAGCAAAGAAATTCAGGATTGTTCCGTCCATAATCGCACACCTTTCCGGGCTGATGTCATGTTTCATTGTTCATCTTATTAACGTTCTGCGGGAAGGGTGACGCTTTAGAAATCGAAGTTAAGCAGGAATCTAACATTTATGTGACAACACACTCTTAGATTATTCTTAATTGTATTTGCTCAGTATCTCTTTCGCTTCCCTCTGCGTCATATTTCCTTGCTTGACTTGTTGCTCACAGTAAGGTTTAACCTTAGCAAGAAGCTCTTCCTTCGTGTCAAACGGGCCAAATGAGATAACCTCACCGTTGTCCGACGAAATGGTTTCACTGTAGACAGAAGTACTTATTTCAGTCGCATTAGAGGACAACATCATGTCGTCCTGACCATTCACGGTCTTTGAAATTTTTGTCCCGTTCTTAATATCAGCAAGATTTTTTTCATACCTAGCGATAACATCATCCACACGCTTCTGTGTCCATGTGAACCACCCATCTCCTGAGGTCCATGCTTTTCCTCCAATTATTTTTGGGAGTTCTATTTTTACATCTTCGAGCCAAGCTTTGTATTCATCATAAGTCCACCATTCTACATCTGAAACGGGATATTTTGCTTCATACTCCACTTGGCTCATCCATGTCTTTCCTCCATTCGTTGAGTACTGAATATTATCATTGTCCCCACGAGTCAACACAGATGAATCTTGATTCGTCTTCAAGCCAGCAGACTTCGCTGAACTGGTTGCAAAAACAGCCGTAGCCCCAACAACTAAGACAATGGCTAGAACAGTCGCAGCGGTGGTCGTTTTTTTCATCTTCATAATCATCATAATCCTTTCTTCAATCGCATTTTTTGAAAAATGATTGCTTAAAGGGTTTAGCTTATTCTTTCGTTCTTCCATTGTTATAAGAGACATTGCATAAGCTCTTTTCGTTGTTTCGCCAAATGATCGCACAACCGTTTCATCACAGGAATGTTCAATATCACGATTAGCCAGCATATACATGACCCACACTAACGGGTTAAACCAATGAACACAGAGAACAGCTGTTAATATCAGCTTCGTTATCTGATCGAATCGTCGAATATGTACTAGTTCATGCATAAGAATGTATTGTATCTGCTCAATATTACTCCAGTCTGTATTTTTCGGCAGTAGGATTACTGGATGCTTAATTCCATAGGTTAGGGGTGAACGGATTAAATCCAATTGCCGGATCTGTATCGTGCGTGTCAACTTATGTTCATCTAGCCACTTCAAAGCAACGGGATGATCAACAGGCAAAGAAGCATGAAATTCTCTTCGACATTTCACATAAGTGATGATGAAGTACAATGCGGAAATAACCATACCCATTATCCAAATGACTAAGATAGACGAGATAGCAAAAGACAAATCGTTATTAATCGACTGAACCTCAGACGTCGAAGTCGAACCTACTAGATTCATGGTTAAGGTTAGAGGGGAGGACGGATTAACGAAAGTCACATTGTTCGAATTATTCAAAGGTAAACTATCAACCCATGTGTAAATACTAAATGGTGACGGCAAAGAAAAGGGAATCAGTAGTCTGTATACAACCACCCCCCATAACACCATAAAGGTTTTCTTAGGCAGCTTATTGATGACCAGCGCTCGAATGACAATAATAGCCACGATCATCACCGCAGCAGTAAAACTCATATTCATAAAGGTGCTCATAGGCCATCACCTCATTCAACGTTATCGACGATTTGTTTGAGCTTCTCAATCTGTTGAGCAGATAATTTCTTACGCCCAAGTAAGGATGCAAATAACTTGTCGACAGAACCATTGAACACCTTGTCAATCAGCTCATCTGTCTCCATTTCTTGTACCTGCACCTTAGCAATTAACGCATGACACATAAAATTAGGTTCATAGCGCTCAATTGCACCTTTACCAATACACTTTTTGATAACAGTATAAGTTGTATTCATATTCCAACCAATCTCAGCCTTCAAAATATCAGAAATTTGTTTGGCAGACCTATCTCCTTCTTTCCATAACACTTCCATTACTTTAAGTTCCGAATCAAAAAGTTTAATAGTCATTTAAATCATCTCCTTACACTATTGCAATAGTTTGGGTCTTGGATACAGACTACTCCAATAGTTTGACGAAGTCAACACTGCTGCTATAGTTATTTTCAACAGGAAAATTCGTGGATGTACTGAAACTTCCGAGGAAATGGCAAACTAAAGAAAGGGCTACCACTAGGCAGCCCTCTTTAATCTTTTGAATACCATCCGACATCACTTCACAAAACGATCCAAAAACCTCTTAATGACGGGAACATCTGGAGGAGACAGCTCGCTTGGCAATTCTGCATAATTAAAAAAACGCAATTCTTGCACTTCAATTCCATCTACTTTTAGCGCCCCATCAAAGTCTGTGCATAGATACGCAGCCACAACATTATATACTTCATCCCCGTGCGGGTATTTATAATAAAGATCTTTTCCAGAGAACATGTCGAACAATTCAAGACCTTTGGCTGTTAAGCCCGTTTCCTCAAAAAGCTCCCTCTTAGCTACCTCTTCTAAAGTCTCCCCAAGCTCCATCGAGCCACCTGGCAAACCCCAGCATCCGTTGTCCGTTCTACGTTGTAATAATAATTGATGATTGCTGCACAATAAAACACAGGCTCCTGCCATTATAAGCGGTCTGGTACCTACCAGCTTTCTTAACTCCATAATATAATCGCTCAAAAAACTACATCCTTTCTTCTAATAGGCTCAAATATCCTAAGCTAATTAAAGTTTATTTCTTTTTCTGCACATGAAAACCATTGTCTTGCGCGTAATTTTCAATGCTCCAAATACCTCTTCCCCGCTCTCGCGCCTTATCCTGAATCGCTCTAAATTGATCTACGTATTTTGTATTAGGTGCAAATACATAGGCTACACGTGCATAACCCTGCTCTAGCAGAATCTCATTGAACATTTTCCCATCTATATAGAGGTAACAAAGTAGGCGGCCATATTTGTCCCGCTCCGATACATCTAGTTCAATTTGTACATCTTTATCCGTAAGCATCTTTTTGGCGAAATCAGAAGCTTCTAACGAAAAGGGCTGTGGTTCGGGGATGTTCGGATTCACTGACTCTGGAGTATCGACCAGCAATAAACGAATGGTTTCCTTTTTGCCGCCTATAGTCAGCTTCATGGTGTCACCATCGACTACTCGTGTTACCTTTGCATCTATTAAACGTTTGTTGTCCTCTGTTGTATTGTCTGGCGTAGAACCCAATCCAGAACTGGAATCAGCCGTAATCGTTGGAACTGGCTCTAAAGTAATCTGCTCGGCTAAGTTGCAGGCAGTTGTTGTTCCAAGTAAGAGTGTGATAGCTAAAAAGCTTTTTACTAGATAAATCTTATTCATTGTTAACCTCTTTCTTATACACGTATGTAATTTCATGGGGTCTATTAAAAATAAATTAAAAAACTTAAAAACACAAGACTGTACTACTAATCATAGAAAACAGCGACAGCCATGTACCAGAAAAAAGATTCTTGGCTATCGCTGTTTCGCTTTTACTCTACTTCCACCACGTTTAATTTGGAAATCTTTATTTTGATTATGATCGATAAGAAAGCAAGCAGGGAAAACATAATTCCGATCCAGATGAGTTGATGTATTCCTGCGTGAGAAATAAACCAGCCACCGATAGCAGTCCCTATAGTAATTCCAAGGTTGGAAAATGAGATAAACAAGCTGTTACCGAATTCGGGAGCTTCTTTCGCTTCGGTCGTTAACCATGCTTGACTGACAATCAGTCCGCCGGAATGCACTGCCCCCCAAATGATTATGATAACAACCATCGGAAGGAAATAAGAACCTAGATAATATACGAATAAGTAAGTTACCGCATATAACAATGGAAACATGATAACGGTCTTTGTAATGCCTTTATGCAAAAGGCTTCCAAATAAAAAATTCCCAAAAATCATGATTATCCCAAAGGCCATCAACATGATACTAATCCATGACCCGTTCATATGTGTTACCTGCCCAAGATATTCAGCAAAGTAACTGTACACAGAAAACATAGCTGCAAAGATAAAAATAACTGCCACAATATTTAACCACAATAGAGGTTTGCGTAAAATACCAAGTTGTTTACCATATGACATTTTTTCTTTAACTGGCATGGAAGGGAGCCAAGCTAGTATTCCTAAAAAGGCAATTATACTTACGACAGCTCCAAACAGAAAAGCGACTTCTAACGAAATTTTGTCCGCGAGATAAGAAGTCAAAGGCACACCAAAAGCAAACCCGACCGTTATTCCGGCGAAAACCTTTGTAACTGCTTTGGTGCTCTTTTCCGGAGGGACAAGTTGGGCAGCGGTAACAAGTGCAACTGAAAAAAACACGGGATGAAAAATAGCAGGGATAATACGGAAAATCAGCATTACTTCAAACATGGTCGTATACGCATAAACAATATTTGAAATTGCAAAAATAAGTACAGCAGTTAATAGAATTATTTTACGATTAATTCCAGAAGCCAATAAGGTCAGAAATGGACCTGAAATAGCAACAACTAAAGCAAATATACTTACAAGCCATCCAGACTGAGAAGTTGATATATTAAATTTTTGAGTTACCTGTGGCAGAACACCTATAATCCCCATTTCCGTTGTAATAATGCCAAATACGCCTAAAGCCAAAATAATAATAAGCAAAGGGTTAACCTTTTTCATTTTAAAATAATCCTCCATTTATATTCACATATTTAGATTTGTAGATATGTATTACCAAAAAAAAGCCCTACCTCCTTTCTCCTATAGTTTCTCTTTAATATAATCGGAAAACTCTTGAATTGTCTTTTCGTTTCGACGATAATACGTCCACTTCCCAATTCGCTCAGATTCCAGCAAACCAGCTTTTTGCATAGTCAATAGATAGCTCGAAATAACCGACTGTGCAAGCCCCGCTTTAGCTTGAATATCTCCCACGCAAATCCCAATTTGAAAATTTAGGCCTTGTTGTAAATAAGGCTTTTCATCAAAAAATTCCTCGGGAGTTTTTAGCCACATCATAATTTGACTACGAGTCTCGTTAGACAACGCTTTGAATATCAATAAAGGTTCCATGTGTTCCATTATATCTACTTTTATAGATTTGTAAATACAAAAGATGCCGATGTCTCGTTGTTGCAATAACATTATGTAGAGTCATGTTTCGTATCGAATTGTTCGTTTAGTGAATTAAATATTTCCATATCAACCAGCACAGCAGTACGGATACCCACGAAATGAAACCGAAAATCATCACGATTTTGTTCTCACTCCATCCGTATTTTAAGCTGAAGTGGTAATGGATCGGAGCCATCCGGAATAGCCGCAGCTTCGTCCGTTTGTAGTACCAAACTTGTAAAATGACCGACAACTGCTCCGCAAAATAAATGAAAAATAAAATCGGAAGCAAGAGCTCAACCTTTTCAATGACAGCCAGAACGGAAAGGGAGCCACCGATCGCCAGTGATCCAGTATCGCCCATAAACGCTCTTGCAGGATAAATATTGTAAAGCAAAAGCCCTAGCAGACAACCGATCATAACAAGTGAAAATGTCTGCACTTCAGGTTTGTCCGAAATCATAAAAAAGAAAAAATACGACGGTATGGCAACATTGATCAATAGCCCATCGAGACCATCTGTAAAATTGATGGCATTCGCGGAGCCGACCACAAACAGCAAAATGATGGCCACATAAAGGTACACAGGCAACTGCAGATTTTGGCCTTTAAATAACTCGATATTACTCGTCAGGCCGAACGAATGGAACAACACATATAATATAATTCCAGTAAAAAGAAATTGAAGCACCAGTTTTGAGCGGCCGCTGATGCCGGATGGATTTTGCCAAAAAGCCTTTTTGAAATCATCCAAAAATCCGACTGAACTAAACAACAAAAACGTAACGCATAAGAGTAACATTAGAGGCCCGGGTTGAAACTGCAGCGAAATCGCTATCCCGATAAGCAGGATCAACCCTGCCATTAGTGGTGTACCCCGTTTGGCCTGATGCTCTGCTGGAAGCTCGGCACGAATCGGCTGCGTTAACCTCAGTCTATGCAGCGTCCAGATTAATAGAGGCGTAAACACCGCCACCAGAAGAAAAGACAGGCCGGAAACAGCCAGAATTCCATACATACAACGAACTCCCCTCTTTGAAAAGATCATTTATAATACTCACAAAATATTTCTAGAGTTAATGAGGTCGTCTGTAATTATGTACTCTTTTCATCTGTTGATAAAGAGAAATTATTCTATTTTTATTTCCTGTTTTCTGGTGTGTAACAGCTAAGAGTTTTCTATAAGCAGATCCCAAAGCGTAAACTTGCCCAATGAGAAAGTTTGCACTTTGGGCAAGTTTACATTAGTATATAGTCATTAATCCTAATCTTCACCACAATAACAGCCATATGGGAGGTGTATACATAAAATTATGATTAAACAAACGTTGAGAGATTTCAAAAAAGAAGCCACTGAAAAAGCGCTAGCAGAAGCGGCATTCGAACTTGCACTTGAACATGGGTTGGACGGTTTTGTTGTTGAAGATATCGTGCAAAAAGCCGGCTACTCCAGAAGAACTTTCGCAAACTATTTCACATGCAAGGAAGAGGCAGTTGCGATGGGAGCAGTTACCGTACGGAACACGAATGAGTATGAAGAATTGCTCACCAAAATTCCTGATAATGCCTCCCTGCTGGATACCTTATATCAACTAATTAAGATGCAACTTACATCTGAGCTTATAGGGAGGTTGCGTGAGCTTTCTTTACTTTCCCGAAAATTCCCAGCTCTCGAGCCCCATTATCTAAGAGCAATACATCTTACGCAAACTGGAGCACAAAAAACATTGTTGCACTTGTCAAATGGTAAGTATGACGAGGTCTATACTTATCTGCTTATAAATTCGGTTTACGGAACTGTACTTCCCTTAATTGACGGAAAACTTAATGTGCTGCTTCCGGGACAAACGACGAGCGACGATCCAAGTCCTGAAACTCTTACGTTCGATCAATTTTTGGAAACTATTTACGGATATTTACGCAACGGATTCTAATAGGCTAACAATCAGTTTTCATCAACGAGGGAGTGTAAAATAGATACATGTCAACATTATTATACAGAGTGGGAAAAACCGCTTATCGCAAACCTGGGTACTTCATTTTAGGTTGGATTTTAATTTTAGGAATTGTCATCTCTATGATCAGCATGAATGGTATTCATATCAGTTCAGAAATGAAGATTGAAGGCACGGAATCGCAAAAGATTTTGGATCAATTAGCAACAGAACTTCCGGCTGCATCTGGTGGACAAGGAAGTGTCGTGTTCAAAGCACCTGAAAATGAGCGATTGGATACGCCAGAACGTTTGGCAGCGATCACTAAAGGTGTTAATGAGGTTTACGGTATAAACGAAGTGATTAATCCTGCGGATTACGCAGCGGAAGCAAGTAGTTCAACTACTGAAGCAACTCAGGCTGCCAGTATGGATCAGTCTGCAGCAGCCACAGCACCCCTTTCCTATGGTCCTCTGATGGCAGATGGCGTTCCAGTACCTGGAGTTATTCTTTCCGCAGACGGTAGCATTGCATTGTTCCAATTCCAGTTTACTATTGAGCAATCTGCTATCTCTCAAGATATTTTTGATTCTGTAATTGATACCGTCAAGAATGTCGAGAAAGATACTAACATTACTGTACTGCCGGGCGAGACACTTAAATCAGTATCTATCGGTGTAGGATCAGCTGAGATTGTCGGACTTGTCATTGCTGCAATTGTTTTGCTGGTGACGCTTGGCTCTGTCGTTGCAGCAGGTCTGCCCCTTATAACTGCACTGCTTGGAGTCGGCATCGGTGTAGGTGGAGCATTTTCTATTTCCAAATTCATTGAAATGCCTAGTGTCACTTCCGTCTTGGCGCTTATGATTGGATTAGCCGTCGGAATCGATTATGCTCTTTTCATTGTAAATCGCCAACGCCGGATGATTATTGATCAAGGATTAAGCGCACAAGAAGCTGCGGCTAGAGCTATTGGCACATCCGGCAGCGCCGTATTTTTCGCCGGTTTGACGGTTATTATTGCTCTCTGCGGTATGCTTGTAATCGGGCTTACTTTCTTATCAACGATGGCGTTAGTAGCAGCTGCTACCGTCCTTATCAACGTATTTGTTGCCTTAACCCTATTGCCGGCATTGCTCGGATTGGTGGGTGAACGCATCTGTTCGCCTAAAGCTCGCAAGAAAAACAAGGATCATCATACAACGGGTAACCGCGGTATAGCTGATAGATGGGTTAAATTCGTCATCAAGTATCGTTGGGTCACTATTGTTGCCATCGTCGTGGTACTTGGCGTAGCAGCAACCCCTATAGCCAAAATGGAAATGGGCATTCCCGGAGCTGCCTCAGCGAATTTGGACACGGTAGCAAGACAAAGTTATGATGCTATATCCGAGGGTTTTGGAGAGGGCTTTAACGGACCGCTTATTTTGGTTGCAGAACCAAAGAATTCTTCCAATCCAGTCACTCCGGAGCTCCTAGGAAATCTTGTAAAAGAGCTCCAAGCTCAAAAGAATGTCGCGTTGGTCACTCCTCTGGGCATGACTAAGGATTTGGCTATCTTCAGTCTGATTCCAGAAACGGGTCCTAGCGATATAACAACCAAAAATCTGGTGAATGATTTACGGGCTACGGAATCTAGTATCGCTCAAAGTAATGATGTTAAACTCGGGGTTACCGGCTTTACCGCTGTTAACATCGATATGTCGGCCAAACTGGCAGATGTATTTCCCATTTATGTAGGAATCATCATTCTCCTATCGCTCATTATTCTTCTGTTGGTATTTCGTTCGATTATCGTTCCTATCAAAGCTACGATCGGCTTTCTGCTTAGCATACTCGCTACCTTCGGGATCACCACAGCCGTGTTCCAATGGGGCTGGCTCCATTCTCTCTTTGGTTTCGACACCGGTGGCCCATTGCTAAGCTTTATGCCAATCATCGTTACGGGTATCCTATATGGGCTTGCGATGGACTATCAGGTTTTCCTTGTCAGTTCCATGCGTGAATCGTACGTTCATGGTCATGAGGGATCAGAGTCCGTTGTCCATGGATACAACCAGGTGAGTCGTGTCGTAGTAGGCGCTGCTATAATTATGATCTCCGTTTTTGCAGGGTTTATTTTTACGGATGATGTCATGATTAAACAAATCGGCTTTACACTGGCCGTAGGGATCTTAATCGATGCTTTCATTATTCGAATGGGATTAGTTCCTGCTGTAATGTCTATTTTCGGCAACAAAGCTTGGGCACTTCCAAAATGGCTCGACCGTATTCTGCCAAACCTGGATGTCGAAGGCGAGAAACTGATTGCTACACTCAATGCTAAAGACAAATCTAATTCCATGAAATAGATACAATAATAAACAGCCTGAGACCTGTATTCCTAGGGGTTCAGGCTGTTTTGTTTCTGTGGTAGGGTTCACTTCCCGCGAAGAGCAGATGGGCAAGGCTCTGGAAATTATCTCATTGAAGATTAAGGATTAAAGCGGGGCGCACACCGTAACAAGCTAAGTTGACATGTCCGTAACTGCGAATACTGCTACGAGTACCTACAAAATACGCACGTGAAGAAATCGCAGGTTGAGTTCTCAGCCACCACCATGAGCAGCCAAACTCTTCATCCTTCTCAAGGATATAATCAGCTTTGACTTTTTTATCATACACATACAATTTACATCCATCGTTCTTTTTCACTTTGGAGAATCCCGTTCCTATCGCCCTACGCTTCGCACGTAAAGTATCTTCTCCAAGTTTAAAGGTGAATTCATTCGCCTCCGAAACACTAAGCAGAAAAATCTTTTCTTCCGTGTTTATACTTCCCTCTCCGCTATCTGTGCATTGTGTAGTCTTGATGAGCCTGTGCTCGGAGTCATTAAAAGCGGCATTATAAAACTCATCGTTCAACCACTTTCGCAAATCGGAGTCATGCCATGTAACATCAACATATTCATCGTGATACCGCCTGCAGTCCAAAATATACTCGCTCAAAATGAACAGTTCTCTACCTGAATTTTGCAGCACCCGCCACTTTATCGGCATTTGGTCTGCTCCGTCCGCCATTTGCGGATAAGAACCAAAAGTAATTAGTTCGCCGGGTTTCGCCCGCTCATACATGGAAGCAAGATTATCATTTTCATTACAAATCATAATTATAAATTCTGTAGTTCCTTTAACGATTTCAGCTTCCCTGCTAAATCCTAGTTTTTCATACAAGCGTATCGCTCTATCGTTGAACTTCGCCACTGTCAGCCGCTTTGGTTTTTCCTCGCATCTCTCATTAATATAGTTAAGGACTGTTGTGAAAAATAGAGTCCCATTCCCCTGTCCGGTTAACTCAGGCTTCATTCCTAAACCCACATCTATAAAATCCTGAGAATATGTATATTTATCATTTGGAACCTGTGCCGGACTTCCTACACAGAAGAATCCGATCAATTGTTTATCTGCATCAAGTACAGAAAAAAATGCTTCCTCTAGCATTTCACTTATAGCTTCAGGAGTTAGTTCATTATTGTAAAAATCATAGGGTGGATCATATTGCCAGCTTAAAATATCCCTAGCAGCATCAGCATTCAGCTTTTCCACGTAAAGTTCCAATTTCGCATCCCCCTTTGTTTTCAAAATCGATAAGTCCCTAAGAGTCTAGCTCTGCTAACTCCTGAAGGATTGTCTCTACATCACCATCAGGATTTAACGCTTTGATCATCTCTTTTGTAATGGCTGCATCCTCATAAACTTGTGCAACAACCTCTAAAGGGAGTGTGAGTTCAAAATAACCTTCGGCAAATTCCACAAAATCCTCAGCTGTGCGGAAAATAGTCCCTAGCAAAAAGTCCGAACCATCTTCTACCTCCGCTGGAATCTCTACCTTCCCCTTCTGCCACGTCAAATCATTATTTTCACGCCAAAAACAAAAAGTAACATCGTCCTTAGCTATCGCCTCATCTTCCAGTATAGACAATAGCGAGGTTGGGACCTCTTCATAGATTCCTGGCCAAACTTCATGTTCGTCACGCGCATATGGACTTACTTCGGACTCATGATCAAAACCTTTAATTATCGTTCCTTGAGGTGTAAAAATAATAAACAAATTATCGCCTGAGCCATTATCGATCGATGCTAGAGAAACATTCTTATCAAATTTAGAATCAAAACTATGATAGCGAAGCCAGTCCTCTGGACATAGGACAATATTTAGAGAAGCAAGTGTTTTCATAAGTTTTTTTAAGTTTTCGGGTGCTGGTAAAATATCTAACACATTCATCTATGATTCCTCCCCATTGTAGATATATATGATTTTAGCATATTCATGAATTCCGGGTGAAAAAAAAGACTACCCGAAGGTAGCCTTTCCAACTTAACAAAACACTAGCTTAACTTAAGACCCCGCACCTTTATATCTTCGTACGCCATAACTCCAGGCTAACAAACCAATCCCCAGGAATATAGCGCCTACTACAGGTGTCATCAGAGCAAGGCTGGTCATCTCCTCCCGCTGTAGAAAAAGCGCGGCTGGATACACTCCGACGAATGCAAATGGAATGATCCAAGTAAGCAATACCTGTATAGCACGATTGTAAATCGTTACCGGGTAACGGCCATAAGTCTGAATGTTGTACATTAACGGAAGAATGCCAGTAGGAGCATCCGAATAGAAAGACAATGAAGTCAACGTTGTGTAAATCCCCGTATAGATGGCGACCGCACTTAACGTTAGAATGATCAGAGCCGGTATCGTCCACCATTCAAAGGGAAGACCCAAATTGCTGCCACTGATGGCCATAATAATAATACCTATGAATGAGCCCATAAGTGCTGGTGGATCAACATTTTCCAAAAAGATCTGGAACAAATTATGAGCTGGGCGTGTCAAAATACGGTCCATCTCACCTTTAACGATGTAACGTTCACTAAATCCCCATAGATTCACAAAACAACTAAAGACCCCAAATGGCACCATAAAGAATCCATAAACGAACACTACTTCATTCTGATTCCAGCCGCCCAGGCTATCTGTGTGCATAAAAATTACGAGAATAAAGATAAAGTTGGTAGCTTGAAAAAGTAAGTCTGAAATGACCTCTACCCAAAAGTCAGCGCGATAGGTGAGCCGGCTCTTCATATAGTTTTTGATATATTCAATTAATAATCCCAGGTAATACATGTTTCCTCAACCTCCCTGCACGAAGAGACGCTGCCGCGCCGCATGATATAACCAGACAATTGGAATCAGCAATACCAGGAACCAAATAATTTGTATCCCTAATACATTCCATATTCCAACCCCTTGCACCCGTCCCGTAAACACTGAACCTGGCAAGTAGGTAATCGCCTGAAACGGCAGCACCTCAAGTACGGAAGATAACCAGTTAGGAAACAGACTGATCGGTACGATTAAGCCGGAGAATAAGTCTACAATCACCCGCTTCATTCGCATCATGCCTTCATTATTTTCTACAAAAAATGCCGAGAGCCCTGTAATGATATTGATCTGTGAATTAATTAAAAAGCTGAAAAAGAGCATCACCAGGAACCCTGCCCAAGCAGATGGCGCTGTTGGCAATTGAACCGGGAACAGCAACATCGCTATGGCCATGCCGGGAATCATAAATAAGAGGAAGCGGAACATTCCCTCTCCAAGACCTTGCATCATTTTGACTAAGACATAGTTATAGGGCCTTATAAACTGGATAGCGATACTTCCATCACGGATATCCGTAGAGATTTCGCGGTCTAGGTTATTAAAATAAAAGGCTCTAGCCATCCACGATACAGCTACATATGACGTCATTTGCGTTGCAGTAAAGCCACCCAATGAATCCCCATTGCCATAGATGGCCATCCAAGTGAAATAGTTAACCCCAATATTCAGTGAATAGATAAGAATACCTGAGTAGTAGTTAATCCGATAAGCAAGCATGGTAAGAAAACGGATGCGTATAAAATCTAAGTAAGCCCCGAATAGTAATTTACGGCTATTCTCCTGAGGACCACCAGAAGATGCGCCTCCTGAGGAGGAAGACATAGCCGTTGCAGGATTAAGCTTATCAGACATGTAAAGCCTCTCTTTCATCCTTCAGAGCGGCAGCCATTTCATCAGGCTTGTCTGCAGACCCAGATTGATAAATACTGCGAACAATATCGTCCGTATTGGTCTCTATGATTTTGATATCAGTAATGTCTGCTTTTCCCACTACTCTGCCTAATACATCCGATACATTTAGCTCTAGCGGTATCCAGACAGACGCCCCTAAATCGTTCTCCGCAGACCAGGTAACAGGCAATCCCTCAGTCCATAACTCAAGTTGCTGACGTTTCGTAGCATTTCCAAATTGAAATTGAACCTCACGTCCGGTTCCCCAACGCTGCTTCAGGTCTTCCAGTCCTCCGTCATAAATGATACGGCCATCATCAAGCATTATCACTCGGGAGCAAAGCGCCTCAATATCTTGCAGGTCATGTGTAGTCAGCAGTATGGTTGTCCCATGCTCGCGGTTCATATCTTTTAGAAATTCACGGATCTCTGACTTCACCACAATATCTAAGCCAATGGTCGGTTCATCCAGAAATACAATCGACGGATTGTGAAGCAATGCTGCCACTAATTCACAACGCATCCGCTGACCTAGACTTAGCTTACGAACCGGACGATTCAGCAGTTCTTGCAGTTGCAGTCGTTCGACCAATTCATCCAGCCGTTTCTTGAAATCTTGTTCAGATACCCGGTAAACCTTGCGCAGGAGCTGGAACGACTCAATCACGCCAATGTCCCACCATAGCTGACTGCGTTGCCCGAATACCACACCGATATTTTTCACGAATTTCTCGCGCTCCAAATACGGAACATACCCACCTACTGTCAGGTTTCCGGAAGTCGGCACGAGAATACCTGTGAGCATTTTGATCGTGGTCGATTTCCCAGCACCGTTCTCGCCGATATATCCACAGATCTCACCTTCAGGAATGGAAAAGGAAATGTCCTTCACCGCAGTCACTTCCGTATATTCCCTTTTAAACAAATCAGCGAAGGCCCCTTTGAGACCCTCGCGGTTTTTTTGTACTTTGAATGTTTTGCGTAAGTCTTGTACTTGAATAGCAGTCATATTGTACCTCACTAAGCTTAGAGTTGGTTCCCAGTACCCCATTATAATAGAAGAAGCGCAAAAGCACTACTTCAATCTTTACTTAGCCAGTCTTTCATTTAGCGAATGGGTGTCCTTCACAGCTTCTAAATGCCCTGAGCGAGCGACTTTAGTCCGCAAATATTTCTCGTTAAAAGAAGATACATCTCCCCATAACGCTACTCTTTTCACGGCATTCATCCCTGCAGCCTTGAGCGCATCCAATTTCTTCGGATTATTCGTAATCAGCGTCACTGGTTTGTGACGTAAAGTTTGCAGAACACTGATTGCCTCTTCGTAGTTTCTTGAATCATCAGCAAATCCCAACTCTAAATTAGCCTCAACTGTATCGTATCCTTCTTCCTGTAAAAGATACGCTAAAGATTTGCTGAACAGGCCAATGCCTCTTCCTTCATGATTCGCGAGATAAAATAATGCCCCAGAGCCATGCTCAACAATCATTTTCATGGATTGATGCAGCTGGAAGCCGCAATCGCAACGTTTACTGCCAAAAATATCGCCAGTATGGCAGATGCTATGCATCCGGATCAATGCATCCTCAGACCCTTCGAAATCGCCATATACCAACACACTGGATTGTTGTCCTTCTGCTAAGTTCATGGATGGCAAACGTGAAATTAAAGCTGCCGTTGCTTTACTGCTATCCTCTTGAAGAAGCTCTGCATCCGTTGTATTCAGCCAGTTGTACCATTTAAAAACAACGGTCTCGCCGTCTAAATTCACCGGTAACGTGATGGGTCCAACCAATATATTTGTGGAATTTGCTAAAGGAATTCGCGTGATTTTATTCTGTAAAATAGAAGTGATTTCTGGTTTAATCATAATTACACCTTCCTCATTGTTCATCAATGCTTAGATAGAGCTAAGCATAAGGATAAAATATTAGTTAAATTATAAGTAACTATTTGTAAGTAAGTTTATCATTGTAATATAACTTCGTCAAGTTATAATATATCTTTAAATATTTATAATTACTTTATGTAAGTTTATGATATAATGAATGTCGAGGTGATATTATGAATGATTTCAACATGTGTCCTCGCTTTGAAAAAGCGGTAGACTTGCTAAGTAAACGTTGGGTCGCGCTTATTGTTTTCGTGCTTATGCCAGGGCCACGCCGTTTTGGTGAAATTGAGAGCTGTCTGTCCAATCTCAGTGGCAAGGTGTTATCTGACCGATTGAAGGAAATGGAAACCGAAGGTATTATAGAGCGAACTGTATATCCTGAAATGCCAGTACGTATTGAGTACTCTCTGACTCCAAAAGGCACAGCGCTTGCTCCTATACTTGGTGAAATTGGAAACTGGTCTACCGAATGGATTGAGCTTGGTATTAAGAAATGATTCCCGCTACACAACACAAAGAGCCCTAATTGTCCCGATCATGAGACAAGAGGGCTCTTTTTGGATTAACATCCCCTTTATAAGTCTTTTCGCTCGAAGCGAAGTAGACCTATAACAAAAGCTAACAGGGTATATCCTATCGCATAAAAAATAAACATATTTGACGGAACCGTATTAAAATCCAGCAATCCATTCATGCTGCCGAACAATCCCATCATTCCACTCATTTCATTAGCGCTGAACAGGACGGCGGTCATTTTCCGCTGTAAACCATCCACTGGCATAAGCAGTGCCATCATTCCTGACAGATTATTTAATGTGTCAAGGACATCGGGTTCTAATCTCAGCGATCCTCCGATCTTATCAATCATCCCGCCTAACCAGCCAGCTCCATATAACATTGTCATAAAGACACCATTCCCCACTGCTGAGAAGAATCCAGAACCCAGCATAGAAATCGTAATTAGCAAAGGCACTACAGAGGAGAATAACAAAAATGATTTCAATAGGACTACGGCATCTCTAGGAACGGTGGCATGGATCTCAGTAATCCATAAAATAGAAATAAATAAAATCAGGGCATAACCGATCCCAAGCGTCACATATCCAAGCCAGCGACCTGTATACCATTTCCACCGCGGCAGCGGTCTTGGCAGTAAAGCCTGCATAACCCCTTGTTCCGCTTCACCTGCAATAGCTGAGAAGGAACTAAAGATCGCCAAAAAGGCGAGTACAAAAGCGCCAAAAAAGAAGCCAAGTGATAATATAAAAGCACCATTTGTAAAATTAGCTAAGAGATGCTCGCCACTGCTAATATCTGTTCTGTTCGGTATTCCGCTTTGTCCGATCGTATTTGCCACAAACCAAAACCCTATAAGAAAGACAATGGTCATAAGCAATGTTAATACCATTACTCGTTTACGCAGCAATTCCTTCCAGGTCATTCCTATGATTATTCTCATTCGTGTTCACCTCTGTGACTTAGGCCGGATACAGCACTCATAAACCAGTCTTCCAGACGTTCTCGCTTCCGTGAGACTTCATATAAGGTCATGCCCTGTTCAATAATTAACGTGTTCAGCCAGCCTACTTGCTCCTCATTCTCCAATTCCGCTTCCAGCCAAACTGTGCTACTCTCCAATGTAGCTGGGAATGAAGCTCCTTTTTCAGATTGAGCTCCGATATCCGCTGAAACTTTGATCTGAAGTTCAGTACTATCCTGTAACCAAGACAACAAAATAGGCGTAAAACCGCCCACTTTAAAATGCCAGCTTGTTCGCTTATTTAAGATCTCAGATACTTTCCCATGCCGCAGTATAACTCCGTTATTCAGCAGTGCCATACGGTCGCAGATGAGTTCAACATCCTCCAGTAGATGAGAGTTAAGAAATATTGTAACTCCCTTCTCTTTTAGCCTCTGCAAAATATTCCGAACTTCCTGACGTCCAATCGGGTCTAGCGCCGATGAGGGCTCATCCAGAAAAACGATGGCCGGATTGTTTACAAGAGCGCAAGCAAGCCCTAATCTCTGCTGCATCCCTTTGGAATAATGTTTCACACGATCCCGTCCACGGTTTCCAATTCCAACTTCCGCTAGAAGCTCTGGAATTCTTTTGTCGGCTACAGATCGCTCTACACGGCACAGCTTGGCATGCAGTCTTACTACTTCTTCCCCCGTAAGCCATTCTTGATAGCGATATAATTCCGGTAAATATCCGATTTGGGACTTGGCTTCAAGTGAACCGATCTTATGACCAAATAGAGTAGCACTACCATTCGATGGACGAATGAGACCTACCAACATTTTGACAAAGGTACTTTTCCCCGCACCATTAGGGCCGAGGAAGCCAAAGGCTTCCCCTTTCCCAACAGTAATCGTTACATCACGGCAACCACGTCCGTTATCATATTCTTTGGTCAAAGACTTCGCTTCTATTGCAGCAGCCGTCATTATTCAATCAACTCCCCTAACTTCTCTAAGAATACAGCTTTATCTGTATACACGCTTCCTCCGTTGAAATCAAACAGTTGTCCGTTCTGTACCCAAACGGCCGAGTACACAATCCCTTGACTATATTCATTCTGATTCAGTAGAACCGTTGTATCTTTAATCTTTATTTGATCGGTATTCAGGCCTTTTACCAGTGGCAGAGGAATTTCACCCGATAAAATGCGGCTCTGCTTTAAGCTGGATTTCAGATAATCTGGCAGCAATGGAAAATCGATTATAGCTTCCAAAGCTTCATCAACCTTTATAGTTGGATCTACCGTAATTAAAGGAGTCTTCGTCTGTGTAAGATTAGCCCATTTATCATTATCAATCGAAAGATCATAATTCACGATCTCCGAAAGATCTAATTTAATTTCTTTCCCATCTATGGCTTCTGGAAGAAGCTGTTTTGCACCCAATCTTTTCATTGCTTTATTAACTGCTTCAATATTAAGCTTCAAGGTTATTTCTTGTGAATTGGTTATATATGCGCTCTTCACATTCTCGAGCAAAGTTCCGCTTGGAAGTGTAAAACCTAGAGTCTCTTCCACCTGATTTAGCGGAATAATCCCTTTATTTGAACCAAAGGAACTTGTAAACACACCAAATTTGTTCATAGCTTCATTCATGGATTGACTTTCATTTACCTGATAAAAAATATCCCGGATATCATTTTCATTCACAACTGTAACTTCTTCCATCCGAAATTGATTCAGCAGCGATGCCATAGCCGTATTTCCTACTGGAGTTCCAAGTATAACCGCAAAGATCGCGGCACCTGCCACTGCTACTCCCCATTTGCGCCGACGATTCATGCGAGGACGCTTGGATGGGCGATTAGCTGTTGGATTGTCATCCGTAGATTGAGGCTGGTCTATATGTGGATCTGTTTTGTCATCATCTTTCATAACATCCACAGACAACTGCTGACTCCACACAGACCATTTGGGACTTGCAGGCTCAGACACTAACTTGTTTTGCAATTTGGCCCAGGCTTCATCTGTATGTTGTTTATTATGATCTTGATTTAGCGGTTGTTTAGTCATTAGTAATCCCTCCTAAATAATTTAGCTTCGCTTATCTCGTTTTATTATTCCGTCTGAGACAGTGATTTTGCTGCATTTTGTCTTAACCTCTGGGTCGCACGGTGCAGTAATGTCCCTACTACGGGAGGTCTTAGACCAAGCTCGCCTGCTATTTCCGCATAACTGTAACCAGAGTATCTAAGCAGAAGCGCTTGTCTATCCCTGTCAGGCAGCTCGTTCAACCATTCATGAACATCCTCCTGATCCAGCTTACTGATTAAGACTTCCTCTCCTGAAGGAGGTGATTCCCCCACTTCGTATAACTGTTCTTGTTTATTTTGCAGCCGCCGTTCCCTTGCTTTTTTGTCCAGATAATCATATCCAATACGAGTAAGGACTCTATGAAGCCAGGCACCCAGCGCTGCTGGATCATCTGGGGGGTTACGATACAATCTCAGAAAAACTTCTTGTGCCAAATCATCTGCTGCCGACTCATCACGAACCAAAGCGGTCAGCTTACGTCTGACAATAGGATAATGTTCATAGAATATTGCTTTAAAAATTTCAGATTCCGGAATTCCCATCTTGTAAATCCTCCTTATCAGCTGCAGCTATAAGTAAGACGACTATCAATGTATTTTTGTATCAAGATTACGTAAAAAAAGACAGCCCCTAAATTAATAAGGAAACTGTCTTCTAGTGTTTACCTAATTCGAATGTAACGATTAAGAATCTTTTTAGATAAAATACTCCGTTCCAGCCTAAGCTCCCAGAGCTGCTCTTTCCACTGAAACTGTTGCTCTGAATGTTCATTCTCCCGTAACTTCTCAAACAGCTTCATAATCATTATGTTAATGGCATCAAACCTTGACCAAAGTTCTATTACACTTTCTTCTTGTATCTGAGGACTTTCCGCTGCTGCACTAAGATTCTTTAAACGCTCAATGATGTCAGCCTGCCACTGCCCATCTTTAATCGCCTTGGCGTAATTTAAAAGATCCAAATAATCATCGACTGACATGTGTACCGACTCCTTTGCTTACTTATACCAAGTATTATACTAGGCATTATCTATAAAGCAACCCTTTATCTCTGGACACAGCAAAAAAACAGGACTGGTATGAGAACCAGCCCTGTTTAAGGATTTCAACATGATCAATTTAGTTATAAAAGCTTTTGAATATCATCTTTAATTTGCTCTGATTTTGGACCAAATACGATCTGCACAGCCCCTTGACCCAGTCTCATAACACCGGAAGCTCCGAGCTGTTTCAATGCGGAATCTTTAACGGCTTTTTCGTCATTAACAATCAGACGAAGGCGTGTGATACATGCATCGATATTGCGGATGTTCGATGGACCGCCGATGTTCTCAAGAATTTGAGCAGCTTTAGAAGACGATGAAGGCGTTCCATTACCTCCAGGTGGTGCTAACAGACTTTCTTCATCATCATCTTCACGTCCAGGTGTTTTTAGCTTGAACAATGAGATAATAAAGCGGAATAGTACATAATACAAGACGAAGAATCCAAGACCCACAGGAATAAGTATCCATGCATTAGTAGACAGTTTCAGGTTTACAAGATAATCGATCAAACCTGCGGAGAAACCAAAACCAAGCTTAACATCTAAAATGTACATCAAGGCCATGGAGAATCCTGTTAATAAAGCATGAACTCCGTACAAGAGTGGTGCTACGAACATAAAGGAGAACTCAAGTGGTTCAGTGATCCCTGTTAAGAAAGAGGCAATGGCAGAACCGATGAAGATGGAAGCAACCATTTTACGTTTTTCCGGTTTAGCTGTATGAATAAATGCAAGTGCTGCCCCTGGAAGCGCAAACATCATAATTGGGAAGAATCCAGTCATAAACATCCCAGCAGTTTTATCTCCAGCGAAGAAGCGGTACAAGTCACCATGCACCAGTTCACCAGCCGCATTCGTAAAATCACCAATTTGGAACCAAGCAATCGTATTAAGCACGTGGTGAAGACCGAACGGAATCAGCAAGCGGTTAGCTGTACCGAAGATGAATGCTCCAACAGCCCCCAGTGACACAACCCAGTTCCCGAAGTCACTGATAACATCTTGTATCGGACTCCAGATCATACCCACAAATACAGCAAGAACCATCATAGAAGCTGCCGTAATGATTGGGACAAAACGTTTACCTGCAAAAAATCCGAGCCAATCAGGCATTTTTATATTGTGATATCTCTTGTATAAGAACGCTGCCCAAGCACCGGCAAAAATACCACCAAGCACACCCATGTTCAATACAACATCATCATTGATGAAAGAGAATTGAAGCGGTACGATAAGCAGAATCTTAGTCAGTACCATGTAAGAAATTACTGCTGACAAAGCTGCTACGGCGTCACCGGCAAATCCAATGGCAACCCCTACCGCGAAGATTAAGGCTAGGTTACCGAAGATCGCATTCGCTCCGGCGTTTAGAAATGGAGCAAAGTATTGATTCAGAAATCCACCAATGGTCGCTCCTAGCGGAATATCTTTTTCGTAGTTAAGCAAACCAAACCCTTGAAGAATAGCTGCCGCCGGCATGGTTGCAACAGGAAGCATTAACGACTTACCTAGTTTTTGTAGAAAAGCCAACATTTAAAATCATCCTTTCGGTTCAATAGTAGTAGTGCTCTATAAACCATTTACTTTGAAGCCACGGTAAGAATCAGATCCTGTCCTGCTGTAACCTGACCATAATGTCCGCTTACTTGAGGTGGATTCTCCTCTGTACTGGTCACGATTACAGGCGAAATTGTGTCACAACCTGCCGCGCGAATTACGTCCAGATCAAATTCGATTAGGGTTTGACCTGCTTTTACTTGATCTCCAGAGGTTATATGACTGACAAAACCGTTGCCCTTGAGGCTGACAGTATCGATTCCGATATGTAATAGCAATTGCATACCGGAGGAATGTTCCAGAATGACTGCATGACTCGATTTCACGATATGAGCAACCCTACCGTCAAAAGGCGCTTTCAAAATTCCTTCAGAGGGTTTTATTGCAATTCCGTTACCCATATGACCGCCAGCAAAGGTTTCATCCGGAACCTGTGCTAGTGGAACTGACTCCCCGCTGATTGGTGCCATGATTTCGATGGTATGTTCAGTATGTTTCTCTTCTTTTTTTGATTTCCATTTGGAAAACATATGCTCCACTCCTCTTAAGATGTTAATTTGATTTCACTAAGGTCTGAAATAACCGATGCAAATGCATGGCTAGAAAACATAGTTCTTCTTCCGGAATTTCGACCTCAAGCGATCTTTGCATTACTTTACCGAGCTTTTTAGCCAGCTTGTATTCCTCTTTGTATTCTTTCTTAATATGTTTCACAAAGGGATTATCTATTAGTGATCCTTTTAAAATACGTTCCAGCGAAAAACGCAAGTGGATCATTAATCGGATATGATTCATACTGCCGTGCTCAAAAGTTATCTTTCGTTCTTGCTGAATCATGTCTAGAAGCTCATTGACAATATTAGAGGCCTTGACTAACTGACCAACCGATACATTATTGACTGCTGAATACACATGATAAGTAAGAAATCCAATCTCATCTTCGGGGATTTGCACTTGAAATTCAGCATTGATTTTCTCCGATGCCTTGTAAGCGATCTCAAATTCCTTCGGAAATGACATTTTGGTTTCTTGCAAAAACGGATTAATAATATCCATCCCGTTGCGCAGACGGTAGATGGTGAACTGTATGTGGCTCGGGAGTGCCAGATAAATCTTGTCGTTTAACTTGTCAGGAAATTGACTTTGGATATCTGCAATTATCTCATCAGTTATTTTCATTACCTTAGGATCTATATCTTCCAGCAAAACTTGATATTGGCTCCAGGCTTCGCGATCTTCTAGACGAAACAATTTCTCAATCCGAACATCATTTCCTTCGATCACACCAGAACCCTTCACTGCAAATCCAATACCTTTGCCAATGATGACATATTCCTTCCCGTTTTTGCTTCCCTGAACCATTACAACGTTATTCCCAATTACACGCTGTACTTGAAATTGCTCGATCTCTCGCGACAAGCTCATCACTCCTCTCCCTAATTATCGTCAAATTGGAACAAAAAAAGCCAAGAATTGTCTAATGGAAATAAAGACAATTCTTGGCTCATGCCCTTAACGGTAACACGCCACTAAAATATAAATGATCATTTATGAACATATCATAATTCATGAACTGCTAACTCGTCAATGGTAAATTTAGAAATGTCAAGCGGAGCTCCAATTATCCCAAACAGCGCCTTATAAAAACTCTTCCACGCGAGGAAGCTTATCTTTAAGCTGGCGGACGTTAGTTTCAAGTCTCAGAATAACCTCTTCCAATTCTTTTGGATCAATGCCTCGGGAAACAGGAACCTGGATAACCTCTGTTTTTGTTTCTGCCTTTAATTCCCGCATTTCCAGCTGCTGCTCTTGCCATTTATCCATCAGATCAGCTATCGTCGCATAGAAACGTTCGTAATCTTTGATTACGCTGTCCAGAAATGTATCTACTTCCTCCGCATCGTAGCCACGCAGCTTCATGCTGAATTCTTTTTCATGTATGGTTAGAGCGTCTAATGTGATGCCAAGTTGACTGAACAGCTTCCGCTGTTTGTCTAACCGGCGTTTCATATGTTCATCCATCTTTTGCTACCTCCAAGTATATACTGCAATCATCCGGCAGTAACCATTATAACAGGGTGAGAGCATCCTGAAAATATTACTATAGTTGCAGTTCTAATAGTTGTCCACAACAGCTTTATTCAAAATGCCTAAGCAGCGGTCAAGATCCGTCTTTACCTGCTTTTTATATAACTTTGCTTTCTCTTCTCCATCTGAGGTGAAATGGTAAAGTACGATTTCTTGAAAATCCACTTTAGGGTCATTGCCTTTCAGCTGCTTGGTTCGATATAAAATCCCTTGCTGCACCAGCTCATGCAGGGCGCGATAGATTTCACTCTGTGGAGGGGAATAACCATGGGCTTTGAAATCCCGACGTAAATCCTCCAGCATTTGATATCCGTAACCGCGGTGTTGTTCTACCATTGTTATAAGATACACTTTGATAAACGCTCGTTGAGCAATCATAAACGCCATATAAACCCTCCTCATGTTGTAAATGTTGTTGGCTAATCTTTCCTTCTATTACTCTAGTATAAGCACTATTTTCCAACTTTCACAACCTGAAATTTGATAGAGGGTTCACTTATTACGTTGTTTATAGAGATTTGGTGGGATATAGGATGATTTATGTGGATGTGGGTAGGTAGGGTTTGGTTTTTTTGTGGTTTTCTATTGTGAATTTTTCATATGATGAAATTATGGAATAAATGATTGTACATCGTTGATTTCGTAGAATGATCCTCGAAGAATTAGGTCCACATGCTTCTGCACGATACAAACTCTATCTGGATCAATATACTTCAGTACGATACAAACTCCATCTGGACCCATATGCTTCTGCATGATCCTCGTCCCATTCTTTGTTTGGTTTGATCAATTTTGCTCGTTCGAGCTACTATCGGACCCCATTGACTCTATTCGCTGCTTTTCCCCACTTTTGCTGTGCTATCGGACCCTATGGGCGCTATTAGCATAAAAAGTAACATTTATACAGCTATTCTTGGGGAATAGCTGCACTGGTGTCCGAAACTACTCTGAAAAAGCTTAATATTTGCAAATAGCGTCTTCTCGGTCCGAAAGTTTCTGCGCGAAATAAACTCCATCTGAGCCCACATACTTCTGCGCAAACCAAACTCTATCTGAATCCACATGCTTCAGCACGCTCCCCTCCCATTCTTTGTTTAGTTTGTTCAAGTTTGCTCGTTCGAGTTGCTATCGGACCCCGTTGACTCTATTCGCTGCTTTTCCCCACTTTTGCTGTGCTATCGGACCCCATGGGCGCTATTGGCATAAAAAGTAACATTTATACAGCTATCCTTGGGGAATAGCTGCACTGGTGTCCGATACTACTCTCAAATAGCTAAATATTTGCAAATAGCGTCTTCTGGGTCCGAAAGTTTCTGCGTGAACTAAACTCTATCTGGATCCACAGGTTTCTGCACGAAATAAACTCTATCTGAGCCCACATACTTCTGCGCAAACCAAACTCCATCTGGATCAATATACTTCAGCACGATACAAACTACATCTGAACCCGCATGCTTCTGCACGATACAAACTACATCTGAATCCACATGCTTCTGCATGATCCTCCTCCCATTCTTTGTTTAGTTTGTTCAAGTTTGCTCGTTCGAGCTACTATCGGACCCCATTGACTCTATTCGCTGCTTTTCCCCACTTTTGGTGTGCTGTCGGACCCCATGGACGCTATTGGCATAAAAAGTAACATATATAGAGCTATTCTTGGGGAATAGCTGCACTGGAGTCCGAAACTACTCTGAAAAAGCTTAATATTTGCAAATAGCGTCTTCTGGGTCCGCAAGCTTCAATAGAACATCAATTCGAACAGCAAAACGCAAAAAAGCGATCCTCCATGTATTGAAGAATCGCTTTTTAGGTAACTAATAAGTTCCACTTTGCCAAGTTCATTTTCTAAACGTCCTTCTCAGCTATAATCCCTGCGCCACTCCGCTTTCCAAGTAACCTCTCCTAAGCACTATTTCATAGCGTTTTTCTCCATAAATTCATCCTTCGTCAATCCAAACAACAGTAAGTCTAAATACTGTCCATTTGTATAAATAACTTTACGGCGCACGCCTTCTTGAACACAACCCACTTTTCTAAGCATAGCTGCTGAGGGTTCGTTACCTTCGAGCGCACATTCGTTAAACTTGTTTGAGTCTAAGCTCCAAAAAAGCATACTTCAACAGGATGTTGATAGCTCTTGTCCCATACCCCTTACCTCGATGGTCTCTATCCACTTGCACGCCTATACTGAACGTACCATTTTTCTCGTCTATGCTATTAAGATTTACTCCACCCACATATTCACCATTCAGATTTTCGATCGTAAACATCAGCCGCTGTGATGAGAATTCTGCAAATGTGAACAATCTTAGTCTTATTTTCTCATCCTGCCCAAAATAATGACTGTAATCTATCTCTCTCATCTTATACCTCCGAGTCAACAATTTAGAGATTATGATAACACATCTACAGGATTATATTGGTATAGTATTTTTAAAATCAACTTTACGGTTAAAAAGCATAGTATTATATATTCATAAAATGCGAATCCCAAAATCATCTGAAATAGAGGTATATTCTATGAATGAATATCAATTGATTAGCGATTATAAACACATCGATAAATATAAGCTTAGCTTCAATTCTTTAGCCCAATCAATCTTTGGTATTGATTTTAAACCTTGGTATGAACAAGGGGGCTGGAATGACAAATATATTTGTTATTCCTTTATCGATGAAGATCACGTCATTGCGAATGCATCTATTAATAAAATGACTATTCTCATCAACAAAAAAGAATACAACGCCATCCAAATTGGGACGGTGATGACACATCCTGATTATCGTATGCAAGGTTTATCCCGAAAATTAATAGACCACATTATCGCTAAGTACGAACATGAATACGACTTCCTCTACTTATTTGCTAATGAGCGCGCTTTGGATTTTTATCCTAAATTCGGGTTTGAACGCATGCAAGAAAGCAGCTTTTCACTTAACGTTGCTCATCTTAGCAATCAGCCAACTACAACCTACTCTGTGCGGCCTTTATCTATAGGTAACCCCGTTGATTTTAGCATGATCAAAAATTTTGCAGTCAAAAGAACACCGGTATCCTCTGCGCTAAGTGTGATAAATAATGAACATCAGCTGCTGTTTTATTTTATTCTTCCTTTTCACGATTCCTTTTATTATATTGAAGAGGCTGACGTTATTGTGATCTTTAAACATGAGGATCATCAGCTTCATATTTTTGATATTATTAGTACAACAAGTTTTGATATCAACACAGTATTGAAAAGCATTATTTCTCCGGATACTGAAGTTATACATTTTTATTTCACACCAGATTATCCAATCGATCAAGTTAAGGCAGAATTAATTTCCCAGAGTGAAGATACCTTATTTATACGTCCGTTATTAAAAGAACTCCCTCAACATTTCATGTTTCCTATTACCTCTCATGCCTAGTTAACAAAAAAAAGGCTGCCATCTGGCAGCCTTTCTTAGTCGTGCATAGGAATATACATACTCTGTATCTCTTGTACTCCAGGGACAAATCCTAGATTTAAATAAACAGACTCCGCATCATTACCTTCCATGACATATAATCTTAGGATCGGATACTTATCTTTCAGGAGATTAAGTCCTCTTTTCAACATCAGTGTAGCAATCCCTTTTCCTCTGTAAGCAGGTATTACACCAATACTGTAAACTGCTGCGTAATCATCTTGTAAACCCAAAAGACAATTCGCAATTAGCTGTCCTGATTTCTTATCATACACAAGCGTTGACGCTGTCAGTAATTCTTCATTTGTGTAATTAGGTTCTTCACTTGGGATAAAATCTTCATAAGCGAATTTTTTTCTCCTTGTTGCCTCAAGACTTCCATCGAAGCTCGCATAGTTACATTCGGCGATCTGCTCTTCAAGAATAAAACGTTTAGCGCCCATTCCATTATCTTCGATCTGAGGACTTTCAATCCTTAACTCTTTGTTCCATTCGACCTCAAAATAATCTGTAGGACGGTGCATCCAACGGCATCTGAACTCATCAGGCCAAAACCCTGCCCGCGCAAATAATTGAACCTGGTCTGGCAGAACCTCGAAGGTTTTTATCGGTTTTGTTCTATCCGACCAATAAATCAAAAGCTTTTTTAATAGCTTCAGCACCACAAATGTATCGTTAAACGGTGGAATAACAAATAAATGATATATCCGGTTAGGCGACATCCTTACTCCACCTATTTTAGACTCGCCTTTATAGATCCAAAAAGCGTTTCTTTGGGCAGAATTGAACCTTTCTTCTTTAAAAAAACCATTATATTGCATATTTTAATAAATGGAACAATACAGTCCCCATTCTTCCGACTCTGCCTTACGAATAGAAAAATCATTATTTAAGTCATATGAAATCTCGTAATCAGACCATGCCATTAATTGCATTTACATTTCCTCCTCGCTAGTCCTATAACCTTCTGTATTCCATAGTATCACTTCTTAAAGTAAATGTTTGGTAATAAACTGTTATATTAGTCTTTTGCCGATTTAAAGCAAATGCTTTTCTTTTATCTTAGAAACGGCTTTACCTGGTTTTTAACCTCTAACTTTTGATAAGCTTGACGGACCATCAGCATACGCGCGAGTGTGATTTGTTCGTATTCCCGGGCAACATTAGGTTTATCATTTGCACTAATATGCCTTTTCGTTAGCCATTCATCACCGCTACTTAACGGTCCTTGCGAGAACTGAATTCGAATATATGCAGCTTCCAGCAATCTTTCCCTGCCAGGAGAATGATATTGCTTAAGTTCCGCAATAGCTGTCTGCAAAACCTCCGCTGCATCTTCCACATGACCCATTGCTTTTAACATTTTAGCTTGCAAAATAACCCTTGGCACCCACACGCTCACATGCCTCGTGGAATTACACATAACAAGCGCTTTGTCCAGTTGGACATTTGCATCTTTAAGATGATTCCGTTCATAGAAAAGATCCGCCAAAAATACAAAACCATGTCCTTGTAACGTTTACTATAGATGCAAATCTCTCTGTGCCTTCCCTGTTTTGGTCCAATAGCTCAACGAACGTATCCACGTCCCCCTGATAAAATGCAACCGAAGCACGATACAGATCCAACCGCATTTGAATTACTGCTTGCTCTTTTTCCGGAATAATAAATTCCTCTTCCATGAAAAGTTCAACCTTTTGTAAGAAGCGTTTGGCATCATCTGATCGTCCAGCGACAGCCATCGAACCCGCTTGAAAATAAAATAAATCAGGGTGCACAATCATATTTTTGATCGACAACTTATCTAGTGAATCTAGCAATGTAGATTCATCGCCATCTTTGATAATTGAATTGAAAGGCCTATCCATACATGATGCAGAAAACGTATAATCCTCTGCCTCAAAAGCATGCTGGATAGCTTCCAAGACCAGCCCTTCCTGAAAAAGAGCGGAAGGCAAGAATTAAACCCGCTGCCCATCCTTCTGTTTTTTTTCCAAGCAAAAATAACTCATCTTGTGAAAGCTGCTCGCTCAAGGGTTGAGATTGTAGCTCATCAATTTCGTCAAATGTAAATCTCAGATCATCGTTACTTAATTCTAGTAGTTCCTGTTGTGCTCTTAGGCGGGATAAGGCGAGTGGCGGGAGGGTTCTACTCAATATTACAAGCTTCACATTAGCCGGAAGATGTCCGATGAAAAAGCCCATACTTTCATGAATCGATTGATTCGTAATCGCATGATAATCATCCATTATAAGTGTAATAGAGCCTGGAAGAGAATGCAGATCGTTTAATAAAAGAGGAATCGCAGTTTCTACTGAACCGTCACGAACAGACTGGATAAACAAATCCAAGCGATTTAAAAAGGGGCGAAAGATTCTCTCAATTGCAGCATGCAAATTTAACCAGAATCGTACAAGATGGTTATCTGCAAGCTATGCAACCTCATCGGAATGAGTACGAGCCCATTCGGCCGCAAGTGTCGTTTTTCCAAACCCAGCTGAGGCGGCAATAAGCGTCACTTTGGCACGATTTTCATCCATGAGTTTAGACATTAATCTTATGCGCTGATCATAATAAGGAGCCTGTTTTAACCATCTATTAAGTAGTAACATAACATTCTAGCTTTCTGACATCCAATATCAAAAAAAGACCGCCAATTGGCAGCCTTTTTTCTAATATATTCTTGAGCATAACCAAAAAGCTGAACCCACTGCGATAATGCCTGCCATAGATACAAACAGGACATACCCTTTCTTTGTTCTAGTAACGGTGTGTTTATCATAAAACTCTGGTTTTCGAACGATTCCAAACCATAGATCAGCAATTAAATTCACGACTACTAAAGAAAAATTCTTTAATTTACTCATGTTATCTCTCCTTGTACATGTTTGGATTCATCTCTAACCTTTCAAGCTCTGAGCAAAACCTGACCTCCATGATGGGTATGATGGACTCCATCCGTAATCCATTCGAGCTTTTGTATTGGACGCTCCCCGTTCCCAGCCTTCTCTGCCCATATGCAAAGGAGGTCTAGGAGCTCCCAAGATTTCAGAAAAAACAGGCACCCAATCTATTCCTCGCGCAGGTTCATTGTCCACAATATTAACTGGACCAGAAGGCCAGTTCAGAGCAAGCGCCGCCGCGTTAGCTGCATCCTCCACGTGAAGGAATGACGTAACCGCTTCTGTTGCAGTCAGTCTCCCTTGTCGAATTTCTTCTGTCATTAATCCAGCAGCATCATACCAAGTCCCTTGGCCGTACAACATTCCGTACCGCAAAATCACATGATTAGGAATTTCTGCAACTGCCTTTTCAAGTGAGCGGATACCCTCAATGGTTCTCATCCGGGATTCAGAAGCATTAGCATCTAATGGAGTATTCTCCGTGGCAGGTCCCTCACCAGCTTCATAAGCCCAAGAGATACTTTGAGCAATAATCTGTTTAACCCCGTTTGTCAGTGAAGCATCGACAATATTTCGTGTTCCTTCTATTCTTATCCTTGAATTATCTGCAAAATTCCGCTGACTTAATGAAGTCAGCTGATGAATTACCACTTCAGGTTGGGCTGCTTGAATAGCCGCAAATATAGACTCACGCTCATACACATCCGCGATTACCGCTTGTGCCCCTATGCTCTCAAGGATTGTTTTGTTTTCTTCTTTATGGGTCAGACCGATAACCTCATGCCCCGCTTGTAGTAACTTAGGAAGCAATAACCGTCCAATCACACCAGCAGCACCTGCAACAAAGATTCTCATCTATTCCCTCCTTTTCGCTGTACTGTATCTTATGGCATAACTAGAGACAAAACATAATTTGAATGATTATCCATATGATACCACATATGCAAAAAAGACTGCACCTCACAGTCTATTGTTAAGAGGTGCAGTCTTTGATTTGTTTCATTTTATAAAGTGGTTCATCCAAAAATAGCAGCTTGTCTTTTATAAAGATCTTCCAATACTAAGCAAGCCATTGCTTCAACAACCGGCACGATTCTCGGACAGATACATGGATCATGTCTGCCCTCCGTTTTAATCTCAACTTCTTCACCATTCGAGTTTATGGTCTGTTGAGTAACAGAAATCGAGGATGTAGGCTTTACACTTATTCGAAAAATAATCTCTTCTCCTGTGCTGATTCCGCCTATAATCCCGCCGGAATGGTTACTAAGAAATCCATCCTTATTCATCGCGTCATTATGTTCACTTCCAAGCATAGAGGCCGCTTCGAATCCAGCTCCAAACTCTATTCCTTTTACAGCACCAATAGATAACATCGCTTTAGCTAACTCTGCATCCAATTTATCAAATACGGGTTCTCCAAGACCCGGAATAACCCCTCTAATCCGACACTCCACGATACCTCCGCAGCTGTCTCCAATCGAAGCTAAGTGTTCAATTTTTTTAATCATTTCAGCTCCAGCCTTAGCATCACAGGCGCGGACTGCATTTTGTTCAATAACATCTTCATCAAAGGTTTGACACTTAATCCCTCCGACCTCTTGCGTGTAGGCTAGTACCTCAACCCCTCTTCTTTCGAGCAGTTTCCGAGCGATCGCTCCGCCAGCTACTCTTGCCGCTGTTTCCCTGCCTGATGCCCGTCCACTGCCTCTATGATCGCGAATTCCGTATTTCTGCAAAAAAGTATAATCCGCATGGCCGGGTCTAAATGAATGCTGAATATCGTTATAGGCCTCCGGTTTCATATCTTTGTTGTACAGAACTACAAAGAGTGGAGTTCCGGTTGTTTTCCCTTCGAATATTCCTGATTGTATTTGCACCACATCATATTCCTTACGCGGTGAAGTTACAGAGGACTGGCCTGGTTTCCTTCTATCCATCTGTTTCTGAATATATGCTTCATCAATTTCAACATTAGGTGTAACTCCATCCACTATGACCCCAACCGCTGCACCATGTGACTCTCCAAAGGTAGTAATCTTAAATACTTCTCCAAATGTGTTACCTGCCATAATATTCAAACCTCCATTGCCGACTCTTTTATTATTTATATATCCAAATTATAATAAGATTGTTGCAATTAATGAAATCACATTTTCAACAGACTGTCATAGAGGTGATCTATATCAAATTCTTTAACCTTGAATGGTATCGTATTTTTTTATATACGGCTCGTTACAAAAATCTAACAAAGGCTGCAAATGAATTGCATATTACACAGCCATCCGTAAGTTATGCCATTAAACAAATGGAGGATTCTTTAGGCCTCAAATTATTTCATCGTTTATCTAAAGGTGTAGAGCTAACCGAGGAAGGACGGGCGTTATTGGAATATGTTGAGCCCTCTTTAGTCATGCTGGATTCTGCACAAAAGCATCTTCATAATCTAAAGCAATTAAACGAGGGAGAAGTTCGGATTGGAGCAAGTGATTCCCTTATAAAAAATCTTTTGCTGCCGCAATTGAACGCATTCCACAAACAATATCCCGGCATACGAATTCGGCTATCACACGGAAAAACGCATGAGATCACCAAACGTTTGAAAGAAGGCGAAATAGACTGTGCGCTCGTCCATATGCCTATTGACGATCCACAATTAAGTATTCAGACGCTTGCCACCCTTGAGGATTGTTTTGTAGTGGGACGAGCCTTTCAGGAACTGGCAAACCGTTCGCTTACGGCAAAAGAACTTGCAGAGTTACCTTTTATTTTATTATCCCCAGAAAGCAGCACCAGACTGTTTGTTGATCATTGGTTTGCTGGTAAGCGGTTGTCCGTTAAACCAGATATAGAGCTGGGCAGCATCGATTTACTCTCTGAATTTGCAAGACTTGGTTACGGGGTAGCCTTTATTAGCCGTTCTTTTGTAATTGAGGAGATTCAAAAAGGAGAACTTTTCGAGTTGCAATTAGATGATCCCCCTCCACCCCGGAATATAGGCTTCGCAATCCATCGCGATATGAGGTTATCCGTGGCAGCTGATTCTTTCGTCCGCATGCTTCGTATCCTTGATTAAGATCGTGCAAGGTAGCAGCATATAAGGACACTGCGTAACGGGGCATGTGCTTAGCAACCATAAGGTCGCTGCGGAACGGGGGGATTTCGTAGCTGCAAACCGGGGGCTTATGCTCAGTAGGATAAGGACACAGAGTCCGGGTGCGCTTACGTAGCAATACAAGGACACAGTAGAACGATGCACGTATGTAATAGTAAAAGGACTCTAGGGAACGGTGCAGGTACGTAACAGCATTAGGACACAGCGGAACGATGCACCTCCAATAAAGGACACCGTGATCGGGTACGCATAGATAGCAGTACAAAGACAGCACGTGCTTAGCAGTATTAAGGACACTGCGTAACAGCATAAGGACACTGCGTAACGGGGCACGTTCAGAGTTGCAATCCGATGCGAATACTCTGTAGCATAAGGACACGTGACCGGGTGCGCTTACGTAGCAATACAAGGACAGCACGTGCGTCGCAGCATAAGGACACTCCGAAACGATGCAGGAACGTAGTAGCAAAGGACACAGCGGACCTTAACCGCAATATTATTCAATATTTGGAGCCCTATCGGACCCCATTGCAGCTATTGGCATAAATAACAGCAAATATGAGCCTCATTCTATAGAATAGCGTCCATGGAGTCCGAAATCCTGCTGCAAAGACCAAAAATTAGCCAATAGCGTCATCTGGGTCCGTACACCTCAGAAGAGGATGAGCAAAGGGGGATTCCGGGAGGCGCGATGGACTAAAAATACAAAAGGAGCGATTCTCCATTAAATCGGAGAATCGCTCCTTGTAACCTTTTACCGCTTTTAAAGCAGGTTATTATAATGTTATATTTTATCGCGGTTGTAGACTTCAGCCGTCCGATCCGCTCTGTTAGCCATCGAATTTCCTAGTCTAGTGTCTTCGTTATAGACGCCTTCGTAACGCTGAGTATTCAGCGAACGGTTACCGCGGAACACATCATGTGCTTGATAGCCGCGTCCATTATCATCGACTAGTACAAGGATTTTGCCGCTTTCCACATAACCTTCGTACTCTTTAGCCTCATCCTCAGGAATACCGAGTCCGATCAAGCCGCCGACTAATCCACCTGCGCCTGCACCAACTGCTGCACCTGTAAGGGTTGCAACTATAGGCCCTGCCGCCAGAATCGGTCCAATCCCCGGAATCGCCAATGCTCCGATCCCTGCTAATAGTCCGGCAACGCCGCCAACTACACCACCTGTAGCAGCGCCTGTTGCTACTCCTTCTGGAGCTTTTGTGCCTGTATCCTCTGAGATGTTTCTAAGCTCATCACGATCACGTGTGATTACTGATATTTCATCATTATTAAATCCTTGATTGTGAAGTCCTTCAATTGCTCTGGTTGCTTCTTGCTCTGTGTCGAAAATACCTACGATTTTTTTAGTCACTTGAAGCCCTCCTTAGTAATTGTCTTCGCTAGTAATTACCCTTTAAACGGGAGACCAAACATCTAAGGAAAAATTTCAAGAGCATATGTAACCATAAATTATTTTACAGGACGTGTACGATTAGTCGGAATAGCCTGTAATGGGTCATCTGGCCAATAGTGCTTCGGGTACCGTCCCTTCAGATCTTTTTTGACCTCAAAATAGGTCCCCCGCCAAAAACTTGCTAGATCAGAGGTTACCTGCACAGGTCGTCTAGCTGGTGACAAAAGATGCAGCAATACTGGCAATTTTCCCCCTCCAATTCGAGGTGTGTCCAGCTGTCCAAACATCTCTTGCAATCTTACTGCCAATACCGGGGCAGCAGGATTAGTATAATCTACAGGCACACGCGAGCCACTAGGAACAGATATATGTGTAGGTGCCTCCTTTTCCAGCATCTGCCGCTGATTCCAGTCTAACATCCCCTCAAGCGCTCGCGCTAACGGTACACGCTGAAGGTCGCGGAGGTTCCTCATACCTTGCAGATATGGCAAAAGCCATTCATCCAACGTAGCAATTAAAGCAACATCTGATACATCCGGCCAATCTGAACGTAAGGTATGCATAAACATCAAACGTTCGCGAAGCTGTATGGTTCCCTTCTCCCACGGTAGGATTTCAATGCCATCTGTAGCGATGACACTTAATAGTACATTTGCCATTTCTTCCGCGGAGGGTCTTTCATGTGAAGTTTCTTTTAAGACCAACGCGCCGAGCATTGTGCGACGACGTTTCTTCACACTTCCACTTTCTTTATCCCAATACACATCCGCTTCCTCGGTGATGCGGTCTGCATGATAGGAAAGCAGTTGTCCTTCTTCTATCTCAGCTGCCAGCATAATTGCGCCCTGTGTAGCGCGATCATCGATCGAAGCAGCTACGATATAAGATGACCGGGCCAGCGGTTGCCCTTCCCGCATGGCCGCCCCCCGACCGGAGGAGAGCAGAAACGCGCCATCGCCGCGTTTCTGCCCGATCCGGTCGGGATAGGCGAACGACAGAAGCAGCCCGCAGCGGCTGATGTCGTTCACGTTCTCGCCCGGCGCGGCTTGCAGCTGCGCCAGGAAATGGCGGCTCTCGCGCTGCACAGCGCGCAGAGCCGCCGGGTCCGCTCCGCCGCTATCAGCGGAGCGCTCGAACCGGAGCAGCGCCTCAACGCGGAGCGTGAGGTCGCAATCTAGGGCCGCGGGACCCTTGAAAAGGTCCCGCTCTTGCAGCAGCGCCGCCAGCCGGCAGGCGAGCGGTGCTGTGCCAAGCTCTGCCGCGCGCAGCAGCATATGCGCGGCTCGCGGGTGCGCGCCAAGCGCGGCCATGCTGTGGCCGTGCGGCGTAATAGCGCCGCCGGCGTCCAGCGCGCCGAGCTGGCGCAGCAGCGCGGTGCCCTGCGCAAAAGGCGCAGCGGGCGGCGCGTCAAGCCAAGATAGCGCGGCAGGATCGCGCACGCCCCACAGCGCCAGCTCCAAAGCGAGCTGCGCAAGGTCCGTCTGCATAATCTCCGGCACATTGTCATCCGGAAGTCGATTATGCTCCTCCTGACTCCACAGCCTGTAGCACACGCCAGGGGCTGTTCGTCCAGCACGTCCCCGCCGTTGATCCGCGGAGGCTTTCGATACCGGGACTGTCGTTAGACTTGGCATTCCTGTGCGTGGTGAGAATACCTGTGTACGGCGCTGCCCTGTGTCAATTACCGTTCGCACGCCTTCAATCGTTAGACTTGTCTCAGCGATAGAAGTCGCAAGCACTACTTTTCGTTCACCTTGAACAGATGCAGCCACGGCTGCATCTTGGATATTTTGTGGCAGCTGGCCATATAGAGGGCGAATTACCGTCTGCTCTGCCAAGCTTCCATTTTCCAACTCACTTTGAGTTCTGCGTATTTCTCTTTCCCCCGGTAAAAAGACGAGAATATCTCCGGGTTGTTCAGCAAGCGCACGTCTCACAGCAGCTGCAGCAGTTTTTTCCAGTGGAAAATTCCCAGTAGTTGGCACATAGATTGTTTCTACAGGATAGGTTCTGCCCGGACAATTTACTACAGGCGCATCCCCTAGTAAAGCAGACACCCGCTCACTGTCCAAGGTAGCTGACATGATAAGAATCCTTAGATCCTCCCGCAGCACAGCCTGTGCTTCCAGTGTAAGGGCAAGTCCCAAATCCGCATGAAGACTGCGCTCATGGAACTCATCAAAAATAACTAAACCCACATCACCCAAAGAAGGATCGCTTTGCAGCATTCTCGTTAATACTCCTTCAGTGACTACAACAATCCGCGTATTTTTGCCTACTTTAGTGTCATTCCGCATCCGATAACCTACCGTCTGTCCAACACTTTCTCCAAGGCAGGATGCCATGTAAGTGGCGGCAGATCTAGCAGCAAGCCTTCTAGGCTCTAACATTAAAATGCTTTTACCCGCCATCCAGGGCTCGTCCAAAAACGCCGGAGGCGTTCCTGTTGTTTTGCCTGCACCCGGTTCAGCGATAAGTACTGCTGCCTGCGCAGTGTTAAGTATGTTTTTCAGGTCAGGAAGCACCTGTATAATCGGAAGCTGTTTCATTCTATCTCTCCATCGTCTATAATCATATGTTATAATTTTCCTTGAAGTTATCTTAGATCATCCTCATCATGTGTGAAAAAACCTTAAAGATCAAGACTTACCAATCATACCCTCTATAATATTAATAAGGAGACTTACTATGATATTCGTAACAAAAGCTACAATTTCAGATTTACCCATGCTCACCAAAATAGACAGCAAGATCATTGGCAATGAAAGCCGCAAATCGAAGATTGAAAAATATATCAATCATGAGCAGTGTTACGTAGCATCACATAATGGAACGTTTGTAGGATTTGCTTGCTACGATACAACCTTTTTCGAATGTTGTTTTATTCAGCTGGTCATTGTGGATCCTGAGTTCAGACGCCTAGGCATAGCCAAAACACTCCTTAGCTACATCGAGGAACAATGCCCAACCCCCAAGCTTTTCACCTCCACCAATGAATCCAATACGATCATGCAGCAACTATGTCTTTCTCAAGGGTTTGTTAAAAGCGGAGTCATTGAGAATTTAGATGATGGCGATCCGGAATGGGTATATTTTAAACAAATTAGATGAGTATACATGTTTAGTTACACATAACAAGCAAAAAGGCAGCTCTTCTGTCTAAAACGACCAAGAGATGCCTTTTTATTTTACACTATTTATTCTGATGTCCAAATGACTGTAGGCATTTAGGCAGTAACGTAACCAGCGTTATTCCTCTTCCTTTATCATCTGTTCGTGTATTTGAGCACTGTATTGCATAAAAGCAGGGTTACTATCCAAGCCGCGTTCACGCAATAACTCCTGTAGACGCAGTCTTTTCATAGACAGTTTTGACCGCAAAGCCTTGCCCTCACTGGTTTCTGCACTTCCGCTATTATGACACGCCGCTAGCAATCCTTCCAACGTAACACATTCAGCTCGCAGAGAGATTTCCTCAGGCACCAGTCCGGAGTTCTTCATGATTTTAAAAGACATCCGCAATTCTTCCGGCACACCCGATAAATCCTCGAGCTCCAGCGGCTTGCCATGCCCAGGTAAATCTCGAAATTCCCCGTTACGCATAGACTCCTGAATCCGCTGCTCAGCTAACCAAGACATCATCCCCATATACGCAGCCTCCTTCACCAATGCCACACTATTAACTACCCTGCCTAAGCAAAAGTAGATTTTACGGAATTGCGTTCATTTTAGCATAAAAGACTTAGGATTTGCATCAAGGTGCCGGAATGCTTTCTCAGATCTTTCCTATGCTGTTAACTATAGGGATGGCGAGCTATTTACTCAAATGCCCCTTGCCCTCGTCGCACAGTTGAATAGCTCAGACTCTGTAACTATCGTACACAAAGTATATTCTAAGCCCATAACCGCAACGTCAGCATACACTGGCTACCGTGAAACGTTTGGACCCAGGAGCTCTTGCTTGTATACTACATCCTTCATTACACATTCATTACATCTTCGTCGCATAGATCGTCCGGACCCAGCAGCCCTTATTTCACAAATTTAGTCCATTTCGCTGTACTATCGGACTCAGTTGCACCTATTCGCTCTAACACACCCTACTTTTGTTCAAAAACGCGGTAATAAGCGCTATGCGGTCCGATACTTCTAATAAACACACCAAAAACGCCAAATAGCTGCAATACAGTCCGATACATTAGCGAATCCACGCCTCCACAAATCGATCGGACCCAGCAGCCCTTATTTCGCTAATTTAGTCCATTTCACTGTACTTTCGGACTCAGATGCAGCTATTCGCTCAAACACACCCTACTTTTGTTCAAAATCGCAGCGATAAGAGCTATGCAGTCCGATAGTTCTAATAAACACACGAAAAACTCCAAATAGCTGCAATACAGTCCGCAACGCCGATGCATCCTCGCTACCATGTAACGTTCGGACTCAGATGACCTTATTTCACAAATTCAGGCTTATTCCCTCTGCTATCGGACTCAGTTGCAGCTATTCGCTAAAACCCACCTTACTTTTGTTCAAAATCGCAGCAATAAGCGCTATGCGGTCCGAAACGATCAAAAATCAAACAAAAAACGCCAAATAACTGCAATACAGTCCGCAAAACAATGCATACTCGTGGTCGTAGATCGATCCGATTCAGCAGGTCTTGCTCGTATACTACGTCCTTTACACCCTCATTACATCTTCGTCGCCATAGATCGTTCGGACCCAGCAGCCCTTATTTCACTAATTTAGTCCTTTTTACCCTGCTATCGGACTCAGTTGCAGCTATTCACTCAAACACACCCTACTTTTGTTCAAAATCACAGCAATAAGTGCCATGCAGTCCGATACTTCTAATAAACACACCAAAAACTCCAAATAGCTGCAATACAGTCCGCAACACCGATGCATTAGCACACACTCGCCACCGTGAAACGTTCGGACTCAGATGATCTTATTTCACAAATTCAGGCCTCTTTGCTCTGCTATCGGACTCAGTTGCAGCTATTCACTCAAACACACCCTACTTTTGTTCAAAATCGCAGCGATAAGAGTTATGCAGTCCGATAGTTCTAATAAACACACGAAAAACGCCAAATAGCTGCAATACAGTCCGCAACGCCGATGCATCCTCGCTACCAAGTAACGTTCGGACTCAGATGATCTTATTTCACAAATTCAGGCTTATTCCCTCTGCTATCGGACACAGTTGCAGCTATTCGCTCAAACACACCCTACTTTTCTTTAAAATCGCAGCGATAAGAGCTATGCGGTCCGATACTTCTAATAATCAAATCAAAAACTCCAAATAGCTGCAATACAGTCCGCAATGCCGATGCATCCTCGCCACCGTAGATGCTACTGTTTACTTCCGCCATTCATCACGCACTTATCCCTGTCTTCACTCACTTTTCATCGTCATGCACACTTATCTCCTACATCACTCCCTTTCCCCCGTCTTGCACACTTATCTCCTACATCACTCCCTTTTCTCCGCCAACACTAACTCCGCGCCGTACGCAAATCGAGCTCGTGGACTTGCCTATGACCTTATTTCTCCCGCTATTTTATTGCCCTCTATACCCTATAAGTTACGCTTCAGCCACACAGCCGGATCGTGCAATTAACACAGGCGATTGCTATACTCTTTCTAATGAGCCTCAACTCAATAAAAAAAGGACTACCGCAGTAGTCCAAAGGAGAAATATAAATGTTAGCTAACATCCAAAAAGAAGATCAATATTATGTCGCTCGTTTCGAACGGCAGTTAAAGCATTCCGCAACTGAGATTTGGTCCTATTTGACCGAAAATGAGAAGCTTGCCTTATGGTTCTCTGAATTAAAAATCGAGGACCTGCGTGAAGGCGGACTTATAAAGTTTGATATGCAAAACGGAACGTTTGTGGATATGGAAATTACCGTGCTGCAGCATCAATCTATTTTTGAGTTTACTTGGGCTGAGGATCTTGTTCGTTTTGAGTTATACCCTAATTCAGAAGGCTGTTTACTCGTCTTGAACGAAACACTACAAACGCTTACCCCGCATACACCACGAGATCTCGCTGGCTGGCATGTTTGTCTAGAAGTGATCCAGCATCTTTTGGAAGGCACGACGCTGAAGTCACGGAAAGACGAATGGAATAAATGGTACGAGCAATACCGGGAAGCGATCTCGAAATTAGGATAACAAGGACTCCGCGCCGTCAATCACGATTTGCGCACCTGTAATATGGATAGATTCATCCGAAGCCAGAAAAGCAACGAGATCAGCGACATTATCCGGCTTGCCCGGTCCATCTGCCAAGGGTTGCGCTCCATCAGGGAATTCAATCGGAATAACGATTGCTTCAACATCCTCGCTCATTTCAGTGGTTTCATCTATATTCGTAGCAATAGCCCCAGGGCAGATCACATTTACACGAATCTTAAACTTAGCAAGCTCGAGAGCTGCCATTTTGGCAAAAGCCACCTGTCCAGCTTTGGTAGTGCTATAAGTAGACCACCCAAAGCTGGCAAATCTAGTGTTCCCATTAATGGAACTAGTAATAATAATACTGCCCTTCCCTTTATCTTTCAGATGAGGAATAGTATATTTCAGAGTCAAAAAAGTCCCCGTCAAGTTCACCGATATCGTACGCTCCCAGTCGCTCAAGCTTAGTTCTTCTATCGGGCCCACAGCGCCATTAATCCCCGCGTTAGCGAATACTACATCCACACCTCCGAATTGTTCCACCGTACAACGTACGGCTTCCTCCATCTTTTTCTCATCCGAAGTATCTACCTCTATGGCCAGCGCGCAATCTTTTCGTAGCTTATTAAGCTTTTCTGCCAAGGAAGAGGTTCTTTCAAGATTTAAATCGAACAATGCTACATTTGCACCTTCCCGCGCCAGCTTAATAGCGGTGGCACGGCCAATTCCCGAGCCCGCTCCGGTTATAATCGCTGTTTTTCCAATAAATCTTTGTTTTTTAGATATGTTTGGGCTCATATGTAATCTCTCCTCTAATGTCTGTAAGATAAGTACTATGGATCAAGATTACCCAAATAAACCTGTAATGGAATCATCTTGTTCATAAATCTTCAGAATTTAGGCACGCCGCACAAAAAAATCTCCCCATTCAATAAGATGAGCGGAGAGTTTGTTTCGAATATTTAGAGTATTTAAAATATTTTGATTGTTTCGATGTTCGATGTTCGATGTTCGATGTTTCGATTATTTCAATTCAGTTATCCAGCTTGCGTACGTCCACTTTTACAGTCAGTGTTCCTGCTCCGCCGCGATATACCCCTTTTACAGGTACTATATCTTTATAATCCCGTCCATGACCCAGCTTGATATAACGCCAGTTCACTTCAACATTATTCGTCGGATCAAAACCAAGCCAGCCCGTACCCGGAATATGGGTCTCCACCCAAGCATGTGAAGCCTGCTCGAAATTAGCATTGCTGCTCTGTAGATCACCGACAAAATGATATCCACTAACATATCTTGAAGGCAGACCCACACTGCGGCAGACAGCGATCATAAGATGAGCATAATCCTGACAGACCCCCCGCTTGAGCTTGAGGGCTTTTTTTACCGTTGTATTTACGCTTGTTGCCTCAGGATCATAGGTGAACTGTTCATAAATCGTCGAAGATAACTTCAGAATCCATTCATACATATCCTCAGCTTCACTAAAAGGGTACTGGGAAGCGAACTCCACTAATTCAGGAGTCACCTCGGTATAACGGGTCGGCAAAATAAACTCAATATAACGGTTCTGAAACTTTTCATCATTTAATAGTTTAACTTGCTCTTCAAGGCTGGTTCGCGGAAGATCGGTACCCTGGGCTTTATCCAGCGTTACTACAGTAGCTTTCGTATGGATTACCATTTCCGTATGTGGCTTATTAACCGAATAGGCATGCACCCGATTACCGAAGAAATCCTCATACGTTAATAGATTAGCTGCCGGAGATACTTCAACCTCATGGTGATAACAGGATTGCCGATAGTTGGTGCGTGGGGTAAGCCTGATTTCATTGACACTGTCCGTAACCGGCTCTGGATAACTGTATGTGGTGGTGTGATTGATTTGAATCTTCATACAGATACTCCTTCTCGCCGAAAAAAGGCGCCCTCCATCGTTTTGCCCAGTCTCTGGCAAGATATTACGAGTGATTGCAGCACATCTTCCACCAGTTCACCGGACATTTCCTCTTTCTCCATATAATCCAGCTCTGCCTTCAGCTTTCCTGCTTGACGGATGACCTTCTCATGACCTGAGCCTTTTTCTGAGGAATCTAATTCAAGTCTAGCTAAATGCTCTTCCAGCTGGTGAAAAGAAAAGCGGATCGAACGTGGAAATTTGGGATTTGCGATCAAAAAATCTAAAATGCTCTCCGGTGACATAGCATCTGCATAATAACGGCGAAACGCCTGATAACCACTTACCGATTTCAGCACAGCCTGTAACTGAATATAAATTGCATGAAGCTCTTTAAAACGGCAAGAGGCAATAACTGCCTGCAAAATACGCGTCGTATTCTCTGCCCGTTCCAGAAAACGGCCGCTCTCTATAAAATGCCATTCATTTCCCCTAAGCATTACGGATTGTTCTGCTCCTAGAAACATAGCCGCACGTTCCTTCACCTGCTGGTAGAAATGATGTGGGCCACTCATAATATCAGCGACTGACCGCTCCCCAAGCCATAGATTAAAGCTGTTGACGATATCCCATAGCTCACTTGGAAGATGCTGACGCAGTGTGCGAAGATTATTTCTAGCATGATGTACGCAAGAGAATAATGAATTCGAATTGCCCAAATCGAGTGTAATAAAGGATAACACGTCCTGTTCAGAAAAGGTTTCGAACTGCTGCAAATACTCACTTCGAACTCCTAATGCATCGATAAGCCTCGACCATTTATGTCCTTCTTCCTGAAAATCCTCTTCCTGCTGGATATGATAATGTACATTGATTAGCCGCGCATGATTCTCTGCCCTTTCAATATATCGGCCGATCCAGAATAAAGCCTCCGCATTTCGATTCAGCATCTTTAGCCACTCCTTTATCCTCCAAATTGATGCTGCATATTTTTGATTCACAATCAAGGCTTACAAGATATAGATCAAGCCATAACCCAAGTATCCTTTACGCCACCACCTTGCGAGGAATTCACAACCAGTGAACCTTCTTTCATAGCCACTCGTGTTAATCCACCAGGTATGACATGCGGCTTCCGGTCTGCGCCCATTAATACAAAAGCCCGAAGATCGATATGCCGGGGTGCCATAGTGCCTCCCGACAATACTGGCGCTCTGGACAAGGACATAATTGGCTGTGCCACATAACGGTCCGGATCGGCAATAATTTTCATTCGGAACTCGGCTAATTCTTCTTTGGTCGCCTCACTTCCGATCAACATCCCATATCCTCCGGATAATGAGGTTTCTTTAACAACCATTTCGGATAGGTTCTCAAGAACATACAGGCGTTCATCGGGTCTGCACAACAAATACGTCGGCACATTACCAAGGATCGGCTCTTCATTCAGATAATAACGAATCATATCCGGTACATAGACATACATCGCTTTATCATCTGCAACACCGGTTCCCGGAGCATTAGCAATCGCTATGTTACCTGCCCTATATGCATTCATAAGTCCTGCCACACCCAGTAAAGAATCAGGTTGAAAGGCCAGCGGATCAATGTAATCATCATCCAACCGACGATACAGCACATCCACGCGACGCAGTCCGTTCATTTCTTTCAAATATATTTTGTGATCCTTTGTTACCAAATCTCGTCCTTCGACCAAATGTATACCCATCTGCTGTGCCAAAAAAGCATGTTCATAATATGCAGAATTGTATTCTCCAGGCGTTAGGAGTGCTATAACCGGATCTGACCTTCTTGAAGGAGATAGACTACGAAGCACGGATAAGAAGCGATTTAAGCTATGATCTACATCTCGGATGGAGCTGGCAAAGGACAATTCAGGAAACAATTGATTCATAAGCGTTCTGCCTTTAAAAAGATAGGAAAAGCCGGAGGGTGTTCGCAGGTTGTCTTCAAGTACATAATAATGCCCATCGTGGTGGCGGATCAGATCGATTCCTGAGGTGGTGATATAAGCTCCACCGGGCACTCGCAGACCTGACATTTCTGGCCGGAAATAACAGTTGGAAATAATCATACGCCTAGGGACGATGCCATCTTTAACAATGTATTGCTCATGGTAAATGTCATGAATGAATAAATTCAAAGCTGTGATACGCTGAATAATTCCAGCTTCTAGCCTCTCCCACTCATTCTTAGGGATAATACGTGGAATCATATCGAAGGGGATCGTTCGCTCCATAGGATGATCCTGAGCCGGGTTGTAAAGCGTAAAGGTAATTCCTTCTTCCATCATCCTACGCTGCATTAAATTTTGCTTCCCTTGCAGCTCTTCGGAGCTCATTCCGGAAAACATGCGATTCACATGTCTGTAGTGCGGCCGGACATTCCTCTTATCAGCATACATTTCATCGAAAAAATGCTGTAATGGATACGGAGACAGACCTGGCAGAGGATCTAATTTGGACATGAGCCCGACTCCTTTCGATAGATGTAATCTTTGTTAACAACTTATACTTTCATTTCAGAAAACATCCATGGAAATATTGGTTTATATTCTCATAATACGTAAATCCACTCGTTCATGTCAACATATATAACAGAGAAATGTGATTCCGGAGATATTTGTATTTTTTGGAATCGCTTCCTTTCTCTCTTATATAGGTTGCCGGAGATGAAATGTAGATTCATCATTGAATTGTATGCAGGAAGTGTGACAAGCATTACTGTTATGAATTTTTCATATAATGTATTTTTTATATAGTTGCCTGAGGATGTGGATTCATTGAGTATGGTATAATTTGTTGCGATGGGAGAGTGACCTATGGAGCACAAATATACTATGTCAATTGAGCAGGAAGAGACTAGGCGGAATCACATTTATCTGTTATTTGGCCTGTCTGAAGCGGGATCAATGAAGGTAGCCCTTAGTCATCTGGGTTGTCGTCATTTAATACGAGTACTTTCATTTAATGAAACGTTCTCTGCTGGACCGTTGCGTGGATTACATAATAATGAAGGCTATCATACCCGTGAGTTATGGTTTCAGGAACGATTTCCGGATCAGGGTTATCATTTAAATCCCCAGCATAAACTGGCAGCCATGATTCAGACCTTAAAAGAAATTCCCGAGGACAAAAAAATCACTATTTGGTGCGGAGATAACTCCCATGATCAAACGGGTTTACGATTTGCACTTTCTATTCTTAGTGAGAGGACGCAACCTATTCATGTTATTGATCCAGTCAAGGCTTATAGGGAGATTGCTGCTCCATTTGAAATCGGCTTATATCCCAGAGCACTTAGTCAGCTCCCAAATGAAGTTCTGCAAAAAATTATAAAAATTACCGAAAACACACCCCCTATCACCTCCGCTCAAAGAAAACAGTATGAACTAGAATGGCAAAAAATCAGCAACACCGAGGATATGCTTAGAGTTTGGGCTGAGGGCCAGCTTATGAATGTTCCCGAGAGTTACTATGACGAAGAAATTCTTTCTTTAATTCTGCAACTTCAACAGTGTGAGGAAAGAGATGGCTACGTAAATGCAGGTCTAGTTGTAGGCACAATTATAGGGCAATGGAATTTGTATCTCAGTACCTCATTCATAGAATATCGCTTCTGGAGGCTAATTAGTGAGGGAAAGCTGTTATTTAAAGGGATCCCTTACGCGATGCATTTATACTTTCTAAAAGTCGCTTAGCAGTTGCTACAAAATGACGGACAAACCCTTTATAAAAAAGAAAAGGAATGCCCTCCTAACTAAATATAGCTTCGAGGGCATTCCTTGTAAATATGACTTCTTTATGATTATATTGTGCTGTTGATTACACTTGCTCTTCCGATTCTTCTGACTCTTCTTCCTCGGCAATTAATCCGGCAAAAAGAGCATGTACGAACTGCTGCGAATCAAATGGCTGCAAGTCTTCCATTTTTTCTCCAAGACCTACAAACTTCACCGGCAAATTCATTTCCTGACGAATCGCTACAACGATTCCGCCTTTAGCCGTACCGTCCAGCTTCGTCAAGACCAAGCCAGTGACGCCACTCTTTTCACCAAATAACTTGGCTTGTGTAAGTGCATTTTGACCCGTCGTAGCATCTAGCACCATCAGTACCTCATGTGGAGCACTTGGGATTTCTCTTTGAATGACGCGGAAGATTTTGTTGAGCTCTTCCATCAGATTGCTTTTATTCTGCAGTCTGCCAGCAGTATCGCAGATTAAGATATCCACGTTGCGTTGCTTTGCCGCTTGGACCGCATCGTACATTACAGCCGCCGGGTCAGAGCCTGCTTGTTGTTTAATGACATCTACGCCTGCGCGTTGGCCCCAAACCTCAAGCTGCTCAATCGCTCCGGCACGGAACGTATCCCCTGCAGCCAAAAGAACTTTTTTACCTTCTTGTTTGTAACGATGAGCCAGCTTGCCGATGGTAGTCGTCTTGCCCACGCCATTGACCCCAACGAACAAAATAACCGTAATTCCATTCGGATTTTCCTTCAGGCTGTTATCATCATCTCCACGCAGCAGCTCCATAAGCTTACGGGACAAAATCGGCTTCAGCTCGGCAGCATCTTCAATCCGATTTTGCTTCACTTCGGCACGCAAATCCTCGACAAGGGTCATAACAGTGTTTACACCCACGTCTGCACCAATCAAAATCTCTTCCAGCTCTTCGTAGAACTCTTCATCTATCTTTTTGCGGCGGATGATAAGGTCGGAGACCTTCTCTACAAAACCTTTACGGGTTTTCTCTAATCCGTCGCGGAATTGTTTCGTTACACTTTCCGTTTTGCCGGAAATGCTTTCTTTTAATTTTCTAAAAAAGCTCATTTGGTTCCTCCTAAAAGTTTCTCTTCTTTGATGAATTTAAGCAATCTCAGCTTCTTCATCCTCTAAACGTACTGAAACGAGCTTGGAGACACCGCCCTCTTCCATCGTTACTCCGTATAACACGTCCGCCTCTTCCATCGTTCCTTTGCGGTGCGTAACGACGATGAACTGAGTTTGTTCAGAGAACTCGCGTAAATACTGTGCAAAACGAACAACGTTCGCTTCATCGAGCGCAGCCTCGACCTCATCCAATACGCAGAACGGAACTGGCTTCACTTGCAAAATAGCAAACAATAACGCCATCGCAGTTAGAGCGCGTTCACCGCCGGATAAAAGCTGCAGATTTTGCAATTTTTTACCCGGTGGTTGGGCTACGATATCTATACCTGTTTCCAGCATATGTTCCGGATCCAGAAGCATGAGATCCGCTCGCCCGCCGCCGAACAGCTTTGAGAACACGGTCCCGAACTGTTTGCGGATCGCATCAAAGGTCTGTTTGAAACGTTTGGACATTTCATCTTCCATCTCGCGGATTACTTGATACAAGGTAGTCTTAGCTTCGACTAGATCATCTTTTTGTCCACTGAGGAACGTATACCGTTCATGGACCCGCTGATATTCTTCGATCGCCCCTAAGTTAACCTCTCCTAGCGCAGAAATACTGCGCTTCAAACGCTGTACATCGGCTTGTGCGGCAGGTACATCTTCAGGCACTGGATATCTCTGTTTTGCTAATTCATAACTTAGCTCGTAGTCATCACTCAGCTTGCGGAGAATATTATCCAGCTCCACATCGAGTCGACCGACAGAAACTTCAGTGGCACGCAGCTTGTCCTCGACTACTTTAAGGGCCTGACGTTGATCTTTAGTCTTGCCTTCCTCAAGTTCCAGCTTACGGGTTAACGCTGTACGCTCAGCACGCGCAAAATCCAAAGTTCCAGTCGTCTCTTCCTTCTTCAAGCGGTAACTGTTCAAATCTTCCTTCTGCTTCACAGCTTCCAAAGCATTGTTAGCCAGATCCTGTTCAATCGTATGTAACAGATTTCGATTCTGGCGCAGCTCCTTGTCCTGTGAACCCACATCTTGTCTTAGGCGACGTAACTGCTCCTCCAGGGAGAATATCTCCTGATCGAGCTTGCCTTCCGAGACTTTCATACTGGTCAACTTGCCTTGCAGCTCTTCCTTAGCTGATTCATTCGCTTTACGCGCTGATTCAGCGTTACGGATACCCTCATGGGCTTCCTTTTCTTCCTTTTCAAGGCGTTCAAGCTCAGCAGTGGCTTGCTTCCGCGTCTCTTCAAGCGCACGTACTTCATTCTCAAAGCCGCTGCGTTCCGCACCTGTGCTCTCCACTTGCTCCTGCACATGCCGAAGCTCATGCTCGAGCTGCTTCAAATCACCGGAGACTCTTTGCTCTTCCAGTCTTTTCTCATCGCCATCACGGCGCAGGTCCTCCAGCTTCACGCTAGCGTTCTCCTGCTCCTCACGAAGTCTGGCAATGCCTTGCTTCAGCTTCACTATTTGACGTTCGCTTTCTTCAATCTCACTGCTTAATTGATCCAGCTGACGTTTGCGGCTAAGCAAGCTATTGTTCTTCTTATGCTGGCTACCCCCGGTCATCGAACCGCCGGCATTAACTACATCGCCTTCCAGGGTAACTACCCGATAACGATATTGGCATCTAGCGGCGATACGGTTCGCTTGCTCCAAGCTCTCCGCAATAACCACATTGCCGAGCAAACTGCCAATAATGCTAGTATATTTATCATCGTAACCAACAAGTTCGGAACCAATCCCAACAAATCCGTCAGCATCACCCACCATACCACGGTCACTGCCAGAAATCTGGCGCGGCCGGATAACATCTAGCGGAAGAAAGGTAGCTCGTCCCAGCTGACGTTGCTTTAGAAATGATATCGCTTGGCGGGACACAGTCTCATTATCCATGACCACATGCTGAAGTGATGCGCCTAGAGCAGTCTCAATCGCCATTTCCAGCTTCTCCGGAACAGAGATCAGCTCCGCAACCGCACCATGCACACCGTTGAGCTGTCCTTTGCGCGCACCCTTGAGCACTTCTTTAACCCCAAGCATGAAGCCGTCGAAATCATCCTGCATCTCTTTCATGGTCTCATGACGAGAGACTTGCGCTTCCCGCTTCTGTTCCCATTTCCGAAGACCGGACTGTGTTTCTTCGATCAGCTTCTGACGTTTACTGAGCTGCTCACTTTCAGTGATATAAGCCCCGCGAAGATTGCTAAGCTCCTTCCCCAGCTGGGCAATCTTGTCCTTCAGCCCTTTCTGGTTGGCAGACAACTCTTCATGCCGGGCTGTCCATTTGCCGCTTTCTTCTTCACTGCGGCTCATACGACGTTCCAGATTCTCCTTTTGCTGATCCGCGTAACGAATTTCGTTACGTGCATTCGCCATAAGGTTCATTAGCTCCAAAAGAGCACTTTTGAGCTTTTCTTCCTGGCTCTGGCTAATCCCGTCTGCCACACCTTCAAGCCTTGTCTCTTCATCTTCGATCTGTTTCCGAAGATCCACAAGCTTAAGCCGCGATTGCTCAAGCTTAAGCTCCAGATCCACGACTTCACGCTGACGATCTGCAGAACGCTCGCCAACCGAACCTAACGTGAGCATTAACTGCTCACGATTACTTTCCAGATTGCGCTTGCGTTCCCTCAGCACTTCACCGTAACCTTCGCTCTTCTCAAATGCTTCGCTATAACGCAGCAATTGCTCTTGCTGCTTCTCGATCTGTGCTTCGATTGTGCGCAGTTCAGAGCGCCCGCTCTCCAGCTTGGCATCATGAGCCGAAACCACAGTAGACAGCTCCAGCTGCTCGTCCTTCAACGTTTCAAGCTTAGCGTTACCTTCCTGCCAAGCGGTATGAATGCCTTCAATCTGGTGTACGTATACTGAAATTTCCTGATGTTTTAATTGTTCGCGAAGTTCCTTAAAGCGGATAGCTTTCTCGGACTGATCCTTAAGTGGCCCAATCTGATCCTCAAGCTCACTGATCAAATCATGAATACGAAGCAGGTTCTGCTCGGTATCATCCAGCTTTCGACTTGCGTCTTTCTTGCGCGATTTATATTTTACAATACCTGATGCTTCTTCAAAGATGCCTCGCCGATCTTCGGAACGAGTACTTAGAATCTCTTCAATCCTACCCTGCCCGATAATCGAATAGGCTTCACGTCCGATACCGGTATCCATAAACAGCTCTGTGATATCCTTCAGACGGCAGGATTGCTTATTAATTAAATATTCACTATCTCCACTGCGGTGGACTCTCCGAGTCACTGTAACTTCGCTGAAATCCAGCGGAAGTGTGTGATCTTCATTATCAAGCGTAAGTGATACTTCGCCATAATTCACGGCTTTACGCGCATCACTTCCAGCAAAAATGATATCCTCCATCTTGCCGCCACGCAGTGATTTAGCACTCTGTTCGCCGAGTACCCAGCGTATGCCGTCAGAAATATTGCTTTTGCCGCTTCCGTTCGGGCCAACTACAGCCGTTATACCGCGCACAAACTCCATTTCTGTTTTGTCGGCAAATGATTTAAAACCAGCTAATTCTATCCGTTTCAAAAACATACTTGCCAATCACCTCTGACCCATTATACCATAGCGTTTGTACCCTAAAAAACCATTAAGATGTACCTTATCCTTTGTAACGCGGAACATATAAGTTCTTATATTGTCGAAAAAGAGCAGCAACGGTCTGAGCTCCGCCTAAACGCCGGTATTCAGACCTTTGCTGCTCTCCTCCGCTTGTCCCCTTGATGCAAAACTCAGGCACCGTCCTCTTTCAGATGCAAAAGTGCTGCTGCTGCAGCCTGCTGCTCTGCTTCCTTCTTGGACCGGCCGCTTCCTTTACCAAGTGAACGGTTAGCCATATACACCTCTGAGACGAATTCACGCTCATGTGCAGGTCCCCGTTCTTCTATAATTCGATATTCCAATGTACCCATATTGTGCTGCTGAATTAGCTCTTGCAGTTCCGTCTTATAATCGGTCATCTGCATTTGCAATTTCCCATCCGTCTCCACGAGAGGAAATACGTGATTATCAAGAAAACTCCGCACTGTTTCCAGTCCTTGGTCGAGATAAAGCGCTCCCACGAAGGATTCGAATACATCAGCCAGCAGGGCCGGGCGAGTACGTCCGCCCGTAAGTTCTTCCCCTTTGCCCAATAGTACATAACGGCCAAAACCTAAACTCTCCGCAAACTTGACCAGTGAAGGCTCGCATACAATAGCGGCCCGCAGCTTGGTCAACTCTCCCTCAGGTCGGTCTGGCAATAGATTGTACAAATATTCAGAAACCGTTAACTCCAGAACTGCATCCCCAAGAAATTCGAGACGCTCATTGTCCTGATGCTGATTGAAACGGTGTTCATTCACATAGGATGCATGGGTAAAGGCCTGCTTCAGAAGCACAGAATCGTGAAATTGGATTTGAAGTTGCTGTTGTAACTGCTTCAGTTCTCCTTTCACCGCACTGTCCCCTTACTAATTATATTTTTTTAGAATAACTGTTGCGTTATGTCCCCCGAAGCCGAACGAATTCGACATTACAATATCAAGATCAGCTTTACGTGGCACATTTGGTACATAATCCAGATCACATTCCGGGTCTTGGTTGTCCAAATTAATCGTTGGCGCAATCATCCCTTTTTGCAAAGAAAGGCCACAGATAATAGCTTCTACTCCACCAGCAGCACCCAGAAGGTGACCTGTCATGGATTTCGTCGAACTAATTGCCACTTTATAGGCATGGTCACCCAATGCTTTTTTAACAGCAGCAGTTTCTGATCTATCTCCTACAGGCGTTGAAGTACCATGAGCATTGATGTAATCAATATCTTCAGGAGAGATACCAGCATCCCGGATTGCCATCTTCATGCAGCGAGCTGCACCATCTGGATCAGGCTCAGTCATATGATGAGCATCTGCGCTTAGACCATAACCGATAACCTCAGCATAGATCTTCGCTCCACGTTTCTCAGCATGTTCGAGTGATTCCAGAATAAGAATCCCGGCACCTTCACCCATAACAAAACCATCGCGATCCACATCAAACGGACGACTTGCCTTCTCAGGCTCATCATTGCGAGTGGACATTGCTCTCATAGCACAAAAACCAGCCATACCTGTTGGACGAATGGTCGCTTCGGAACCACCGCAGATCATTGCATCTGCGTCTCCACGTTGAATCAAGCGGAAGGATTCCCCAATGGAGTGACTTCCTGTAGCACAAGCAGTTACTGTCGTCGTATTAGGACCCTTTGCACCAAGGTTAATGGACAACTGCCCAGAACCCATGTTAGCAATCATCATCGGAATGAAGAACGGACTAACCCGCTTCGGTCCTTTTTCAAGCAACAAGTTATGATTGTCTTCCCAAGTTCCAAGACCACCAATACCTGATCCTACAGATACACCTATTCTTTCGGCATCAATATCTTCACCGATCTTAAGTCCGCTATCTCGCAATGCGTCCTCACCGGCAGCCACTGCAAATTGTACAAAACGGTCCATTTTGCGGGCTTCCTTACGACCAAAAAGTGCCTCTGGATCGAAATCTTTAACAGAGGATGCTATTTGCGTAGTATACTCACTGACATCAAAGGTCTCAACCTGTGATACACCGGATTTGCCGCTCATAAGATTATCCCAGAACGTCTCCAAATCTTTGCCCAATGATGTAACTACGCCCATCCCGGTAACAACCACTCTATGACTCAAACACAATCACCCCATCTATAGGTTGTATACATTATATTCAGAACTTATATACTTTCTGTTGCTACTATATGAACAGCGATAACCGCATCATTAACCATCCTGCGGTTCTGTTATATCCCTTATATAGTTGCTCAAGGCAACCTTTGATTCATCTTTAATGCTCTATAAATGAGGAGAAGTCCCGCCCTAGCAGGAACGGGACTCTCAATCATATGACTCTAGGTATGAGATTGTATGTACTTCACAACTTCACCCACGGTCGTAATCGTCTCTGCATCTTCATCAGAGATTTCCATATCGAATTCATCTTCCAATTCCATAACCAATTCTACTACATCAAGAGAATCAGCACCTAAATCATCTTTGAAAGACGCTTCTAATGTTACCTCAGCTTCATCGGCACCTAAGCGGTCGATGACAATGCGTTTTACACGCTCTAATACATCGGACATCCGGTTCACCTCCTCTTTTGGTATTATACGAGATATGAGTTCAAAATACCATAGAGCGTCAAAAACGCTTTCTTTATCCCTCACATTTCAGCATTAAAACAGTGTAATTTCTCCTTGACGGAGAGTTACATATACATCCCGCCATCCACGTGTAGTGTCTGGCCGGTCATATACGCAGCGCCTTCAGAGGCCAGGAAGACTACAGCCATAGCAATCTCTTCAGGGCGCCCCAGCCGAGCAAGTGGAATGCCCTTCTCAAGCTCACTGCGCACTTCCTCAGAGAGCTCACGCGTCATATCTGTATCAATGAAGCCAGGAGCGATACAGTTCACCGTGATCCCCCGTGAGGAAAGCTCACGAGCCGATGCCTTCGTTAAACCGATGACACCTGCCTTAGCTGCGGAGTAATTAGCTTGTCCAGGATTTCCTGTTACACCTACTACGGAAGAAATATTGATAATGCGCCCGTAGCGTTGCTTCATCATAGGGCGTGTAGCTGCCTTTAGGCAGTTAAACACCCCTTTTAGATTCGTTTCGATCACTTGATCGAACTCTTCTTCTTTCATGCGCATAATCAGGTTGTCTCTGGTAATGCCGGCATTATTGACAACAATGTCAATACGTCCCCAGGTATTCAGAACCTCTTTGACAAGGTTCTCGGCCTGTTCACTATTGCCGACATCGCCACGAAGGGCAATACCCTCCGAGCCAAGCTCGACAATCCGAGCTACGGTTTCTTGTGCGGCTGCTTCACTGCCCGCATAGTTCACGGCCACCTTCACGCCATGTTCCGCGAGAGCAAGTGCAATACTGCGGCCAATGCCGCGAGAGCCACCAGTTACAAGGGCCGTTTGACCCCGCAATGCTGAGAACATCATTTATTCCCCTTTCGATCATATTGCTATTGATAAACAATGTTTGAACGTATCTTACAAGACAGCTTGCACACTTTCAAGTGTGTTAATGTTGATTACTTTGACTGTTTTGTCTATTTTGCGGATCAGACCTGCCAGAACACTGCCAGAACCAATTTCCACAAAAGTATCCACACCATCAGCAATCAGCCATTCAATACTGTCTTGCCAGAGCACAGGGGAGTACACCTGGCGGACAAGCAGTTCACGGATTTCTTCAGGATCCGTTACAGGGGCTGCGGTAACATTGACAATAACAGGTACAGCCGGAGCATTAAAGGTAACACTCTTCAGCTCGTCTGCCAAGCGGTCTGCCGCAGCCTTCATCATCGAAGAGTGAAAAGGTCCACTTACTTCCAGCGGAATAGCCCGCTTTCCGCCTGCTTCCTTAACACGCTGCACAACACCGTTAACCCCGGCCTGTGAACCAGAAACAACAATCTGTCCCGGGCAGTTCACATTCGCCAGTTCTACCACGCCGCTCTCCTCGGATACGCTCCGGCATAATTCTGCCAGAGCATCCCGCTCCGCACCAAGCACTGCAGCCATAGCTCCCTGTCCACCTGGAACAGCTTCCTCCATAAAACGACCGCGTAAACGCACGAGTCTTACAGCATCTTCATAGGACAATACGCCTGCCGCAACCAGTGCGCTGTATTCTCCTAGGCTATGACCAGCTACATAATCCGGCTTCATCCCTTGATCACGTAATGCTTCCAGAAAAGCCACACTTGCTGTTAGCAGAGCTGGTTGTGTATTTACGGTCTGTTTCAAATCACTGTCAGGTCCTTCAAAAATCAGCTGGCTCAGCGGAAATCCGAGCACCTCGTCACCTTTTTCGAATACCGCGCGGCTGTGTGGAAGAGCTTCATATACATCTCTACCCATTCCAACTGCCTGTGCACCCTGACCGGGAAAGACAAATGCGATTTTACTCATAAGTAAGAACTCCTTCCTCTATTACCAGATCAATACGGACGCGCCCCAAGTCAAGCCACCGCCGAATCCAACCATCAGAACCGTGTCGCCTTCCTTCATGCGTCCTTCTTCCGCCGCTTCAACTAGAGCTAGAGGAATAGAAGCTGCTGATGTATTAGCATATTTATCAACATTGATTACACATTTCTCCGGTGGCAGGTCAAGCCGCTGCATAGCGGATTGAATGATACGAATATTCGCTTGATGCGGTACGAACAAATCAATATCTTCTTTACCTAATCCGGCTTTAGTAAGCACACGTTCTGTAGCTGAGCCCATAACACGAACGGCAAACTTAAACACTTCCCGGCCATTCATATAGATGAAATGTTTCTTGTCTTCAACCGTCTGCTGAGAAGCAGGCAAGCGCGAGCCCCCAGCTTCCAGCTTAAGCAAGTTTCCTCCAGAACCTTCAGCACCCAGATCGAAGGATTGGAAACCGCGTCCCTCTGGAACTTCACCGATGATTACTGCTCCTGCACCATCGCCAAACAGTACACAGGTGTTACGATCCGTATAATCAGTGATGCGGGATAAAGTGTCCGCACCAATTATGAGTGCATTATTGTACATTCCGTTCTGAATAAAGCCAACCGCAGTAGCTAGGCTGTATACAAAACCAGAGCAGGCTGCTGATAAGTCAAAGGCCGCAGCACCTTTTGCTCCAAGTTTATCCTGCAAAATGCAGGCTGTGGAAGGAAAGGAGCTATCAGGGGTTACCGTTGCAATAATAATAAGATCCAGATCTTCGGCTTTCATGCCTGCAGAATCCAAAGCTTTAAGTGCAGCTTCATAGGCTAAATCAGAAGTTGCCTCATGTGGTGCAGCGATATGTCTTTCACGGATCCCTGTCCGACTGACGATCCATTCATCGTTAGTCTCCACTATTTTTTCTAGATCACTGTTTGTTAAAATTTTCTCAGGTACATATTTACCCGTACCGATAATCCCAACCGGCCGCAACTGTTTCATTTCGTCACTCACTTCCCGCTAATTTCCTTGGATATACTTGGCACAAGATCGGCTTGCAGAGCAATCCGCGCTTGTCTTACTGCATTTTTAACCGCATTTCCGTCTGAAGATCCGTGCCCCTTAACTACCAATCCGCTAAGACCAAGCAGCGGTGCACCGCCATGCTCTTTATAATCCATCTTGCCCTTCAGGGCTCTAAGCTCCGGCATCAGCATAGCCGCTCCAAGTTTAGTCTTCAGAGAACGGCTGAATTGCTCCTTCAGTAAAGAGAACAATGCACCCGCTGTACCCTCAAGCGACTTCAACAGGATATTACCAGCAAATCCATCGCAGACAAGCACATCGCAGTTTCCTGTCAGTACGTCGCGTGCCTCAACATTACCGATAAAATGAATGCCCGGCAATTTCTCCAGCAGTGGATAGGCTTCTTTGGTCAGTTCGTTGCCTTTCCCAGGCTCCGTCCCTACATTTAGAAGTCCAACCCGCGGCTTAGCAATGCCATGCACTTTATTCCGATAAATGCTGCCCATCAGCGCATATTGCACCAGATGTTCAGGCTTCGCATCCATGTTAGCGCCAAGATCAAGCGCAAGCACGCCAACATCATCCAGCGTCGGAATCATAGGTGCCAGCGCCGGACGTTCAATCCCCTGCATACGGCCTACTACAAGTAACCCTGTAGTCATAAGCGCCCCCGTGTTACCTGACGAAATCATAGCATCTGCTTCGCCCTCACGCACCATACGTCCAGCTACAACCATGGATGAATCTTTTTTGCGGCGAACCGCCTTAACCGGCTCTTCATCAGAACCAATAACATCTCCTGCATGCCGCACACTCAGGTTGGACGGCTTGTCCTTCAGCAGTGGCTCTAGTCTGGCTTCGTCACCTACGAGCACAATCTGCGTATCTTTCCATTCCGCGGCCGCGGACAACGCCCCCTCGACATTACATTCAGGAGCGTTGTCCCCGCCCATGGCATCAATGGCGATCAGCACTACGGTTACCCCCTTCACTATACTCTTCATTAGCGGAACGATACACTATAAAGTGGCCTTGAAATACCAATTCTTCTCCGACATAGGTGAATACGTCCACCTCTGCTTTGCCGCCTCTGCCTGCAAGTGACCGCACTTGAGCTTTAGCAATGCACTTCTCACCAAGCAGAACCATACGAACAAATCGTATGTCGGCTGAAGCAGTCAAGGCAATTTCATCGTTAATCACAGCAACCGCAAGCGAATTGGCTTGAGCAAACACGTAGTGGCCACGGGCGATCCCATTTCTGGAAAAGACATGATCCTCACGAATTTCAAAGATCGAAATCCCGCTCTTATCGAGCTGTAAATCGACAATATCTCCGATCACTTCATCCGCAGGCAAAGAGCGCACCTGATCATAGGAATGCTCTGCCATTTGTTTCATTCTTTCACGCAGTTCTGGTATTCCCAGCTCCATCCGGTCTAACCGAATCGTCTGAATGCTCACCTTCAGCTGACGAGTCAACTCCCGATCAGTTACAAAAGGATTGCCTGCAATTATATGTAGCAGCTGTTGCTGACGTTCTTTCTTGGACATCCGCTCGATAGCGGCTCACCTCCTGGCACATGCCAAGCGTAAACGCCTTCGGCGCCCTAATAAGGACGGTAAGCGTTTAAGCGAGAAATATAAGACATAAAGTATAGGTGCATAACTTATACTTCCTTATATTTTAAAGAAAGCATCCGGCCGCTTGAATGGCCGCTGTTATATTAGGTCAAACAATCATAAATATTATTTAGAACCAGGTACTAATATGTAGTATAAAGCATGCCGCACCAAAAATAAAGCATTGACTTCTGAGCGGAACATAAAGTATAGGTGCAAACCCTATCTTTATTAGATTTGGACAAAAAAATAGTACCTCACCGAAGTGAAGTACTACTTATTTTTGAAACTATTGTTTGATGATTTCTCTTGCTTTGTAAGTTCCGCAAACTTTGCATACGTGGTGAGCTAGTTTCAACTCTCCGCATTGTTCACATTTCACCATGCCCGGCACAACCAACTTAAAGTGGGTGCGACGTTTGTCACGGCGTGTTTTAGACGTTCTGCGTTGTGGTACTGCCATGTGTTCCACCTCCTCGTGATATTTCTGTCAGCCTGCTCCTCAGAGCAGGATGTGTTTTGTTGTAATGTTTCATTTGAAAAAGTCTTTCAACCCAGCGAGTCGAGGATCGATCACTGTGTTGTCGCAACTGCAGGTGCCTTCGTTCAAGTTCTGTCCGCATTTCTGACAAAGACCAAGACAGTCTGCCTTGCACAATACCGAATCCGGTAAGTGCAGTACGAAATTTTCTTCCACATACGGGATAAGATCCACAACCTCATCCTTGACGTAAATGAGATCCTCATCTTCGTCATCATCTGGAAGAACTGGCTGCTTAAGCCACTTGAAAGTCTCAGCAAAAGGAATGTTCAAATCACTTTTGACCTCCGTGAGACAACGTGAACATAACATGTCCACATCTCCACTCAGTTTCCCCACCACGTTCACACAATCGGTTCCCGCGGGCAGCGCTTTAAGGTCTACTGAGAGCGGAGCAACAGTTAGAATATCCTTGCGCCCTTTGACTACCTCGCTGACATCCACAACATCGTGAATATGTAACGGTTCGTCGGCATTCGCTAATTTGCGAAAGTGAATCTGCATACTTATCACTCCCAAACAAACAAAATTTATTATACCTAGTATTCTATACCTTTGTCAACCATTTTCCCTTTATATTGTTTCAGAAAATGCGGTGAATTATGATATAACTATTAGTGTAAATCAAAAGATCAGCTTGTGCTAACAGTATCTCTAGAAATCTACCCTACTAAACTCAATAAATATACCTTACTTATCGGAGGGAAGCCACAGTGACAACGGTTGGAATCATCGCAGAATACAATCCTTTACATAACGGACATGTGCATCACTTCACGGAAGCCAAAAGACTTTCCGGCGCAGAGCGCACCATCGTCGTCATGAGTGGTCCCTTTACCCAGCGCGGCGAGCCGGCGGCGGTAAGCAAGCAAGCCCGGACAGAGATGGCGCTGCATATGGGCGCCGACCTCGTCATTGAGCTGCCGGTGGCTTATGCCGTCCAGCCAGCCGAGTGGTTCGCGTTCGGAGCAGTTGCATTGCTGGAAGCGACCGGGGTCGTGGACAGCTTGTGCTTCGGCTCCGAAGCCGGCACTTTGGGCTCGCTGCTCCCGCTGGCCAGATATCTGGCTGAGGAAAGCAGCGAGCTTCAGAGCGAGATCCGCCGCCGCATGGCGCTCGGAGCGAGCTTCCCCGCCGCGTACAGCGCAGCGGCGGCGGTGGCCTTTGAAGGGACTCTCCCGGAAACGGAGAGTTCCGGAGATGCAGGCGAGCTGCTGCGCCAGCCGAATAACAGCCTTGGACTGCATTATCTTATCGCCTTGCAGCGGCTGCACAGCAAGATAATGCCACTAACCGTTCCGCGCACAGCAGCAGGCTTCCATGACCCATTACAAGCCGACTCTTCTATTGCAAGTGCGACGGCCATCCGCAAGCTGCTGCAAGAAGGCGGATCTCCCGCTGCTTATATGCCGGATTATAGCGTGTCCATTTTGGAAAGAGAGCATGCAGCCGGAAGGGGCCCTCTGAGCTTGGAGAGCTTCAGTATCCCGCTCCGCCATCTGCTGACCACCCATACTGCTGCCGAGTTACACGCGATCCATGATATGAATGAAGGCTTGGAGAACCGAATACTGCGGCTTTTGCCTGAGTTGGAGCAATTCTCTGTTTCAGGCCTGCTTCACGCCCTTAAGAGCAAGCGCTACACGCATACACGGTTACAGCGTCTGCTGCTACATGTTCTGTTAAATCATTCTAAAAAAGAAATGACCCCTTCCATACTAGCAGAGGGGCCCGGATATATTCGTATTCTTGGTTTTAGAGAAAGCGGACGAGCACTGCTTAAAGAAATGAAACAAAAAGCTACGTTGCCCATCGTCATGCGCCCGTCCCTTTGTTCCCATCCGCAGCTTGAGCGAGATCTTCAAGCCGCTTCCGCTTTCGCGGGAGCTTTTAAGGAACCCCGTAGAAATGATATGTACCGCGATTATTTGGAACCTCCGGTCATGGTTTGACCGGCAGTTCCACCATATACTTCAGCGCCTCATCCAGCGTAGATACAGGCACCAGCTTCATAGATGTGCCGATTTTATCAGCTTTTGCTTTGGCTTCGTCATAATTCTTAACAGGCACGAAAAAAATCTCCGCCCCTTCTCGGTCCGCAGCCACGATCTTGTGTTTCACTCCACCGATAGCACCAACTACACCCTCAGCGTTAATCGTACCCGTCCCTGCAACCCTATGGCCCTTAGTTAAATCTCCAGAAGTAAGGCGATTGTAAATTTCCATAGTGAACATTAGCCCTGCCGAAGGTCCGCCAACATTTGTATCTACAAAGCTGACAGCTTTCCCTGCTTCTTTTGGTTTTACTTTTTGAACGGCGGCAATAGTGACTCCAAAACCAGGTCGAACGGCAGCTCCCTCTTTATCCTTTATTTCAACCAACGTCACTTGTTCTTGTACTTCCTTGCCATTTCTTTGCAAAACAACAGCGACTTGATCTCCGATTTTTTTAGAGGAGAGCAGTTTAGACAGTGCTTCAGGATCGGGCACTTTTTGTCCCTCTACACTAATGATTTTGTCACCCGGCAGAAATTGTCCTTTATTACTTTCTACAGGAACCGAAAAGACGTAGAGATAATCCACTACATCCTCATATGGAATTCCCGCTGCATGATAAGCGGCCTGAACAGAATAAGACTGTGAGCTATTCATATAATAAACCTGCTCTGCAGCATATTCGTCTTCTGATTTATCCCCTAGCCGGGTTTCTTTTCGCACAACCTCTGAATTGGAATTAAAAGCAGAGGCGACCAATAAGGCCACATTAGCATAACTAGCAGACACCGTTGTCATCATAAACGTTCCTTCTTCAGCCGGATCGGCATTCTCTACCTTAATCATAGGGGCAACTTCAGATGCACTGCCTGGCTGATATACGATGTACGGGGTGTTCATAAAGACAAATACATACACGATTACTACAAACGTAAACAGATAAGCTGTGGCGCGGAAACCCGGCCGATGCTTCAGTTGCTTCACTGCTCTTCCCTTCTTTCCCGCGGCACTTTTAGGATATGAATGATTGAACTTCATTACCGCTTCGACTAGTGGTTTGGCATGATGGTTGTCTACTCTGCATAAATTGATAACACATCGTCCATGCCTTAAGTTATGAAGAGGTGATCTGAGAAATGAAAAATATTCAAATACGCCGACTAGCTACACGCTCCACACCATTTATACCCGGGATTATGGCAATCCTGACAGCCATTGCAATTATTATCTCACCGGAGAGCTCCTTTGAGGCTTCACTCCAAGGATTGAAGCTTTGGTGGACACTCGTATTTCCTGCCCTGCTCCCCTTCCTGATGCTGTCAGAGATGCTTACCGCCTCGGGTTTCGTGCATGGTTTTGGAGTGCTTCTGGAGCCATTGATGAAAAAGGTCTTTCGTCTGCCCGGTGCCAGCGGCTGGACCTTGGCACTCGGAATCACAGCCGGATTCCCCGGTGGAGCTGGAGGGGTCATGCAGCTACACAAGCAGAACAGCATTTCTGACAAGGAAGCCGCCCGACTTGCCGCACTTACACACTTCGCCAGCCCGGTAACCATGCTTATAGTAATTGGCATAGCTTTTCTACACAGTACTTCAGCAGGTTATTTCCTGCTAACCATCCACTGGATCTCTGGACTTCTAGCCAGCTACACCGATGCTCTATTAAAGGGGCGGTCAGCGAACACGAAACCAGTTGATAAGATCTCCACGGACACCAAACAGCCTTCTTTATATAGTCGCGTTCAGCTTGCAGCAACAGATGCCAGAGCAAAAGACGGACGCAGCTTCGGCAAGCTTCTCGGCGAGTCCGTCGCTAATGCCGTGCAAAGTCTGATGGTCGTGGGCGGTTACATGATTATGTTCGCTGTAGTCATCAATATCATCACTACTGTACTTCCCGCATTGCCAGCTGCTCTGCCAGCAAGCTTGCTGGAAATTCATTTAGGCGCCGACGCAATCAGCAAAGGGCTAGCAAGCATAGGAACAGGTCCCTCTAGTATGTTTGGGATAGCTTTGCTGTCTGCTGCACTGGGCTGGAGCGGACTCTGTGCGCAACTACAGGTGCTGACCATGCTCAAACAAGCCAGAGTCAGATTTCTACCCTACGCTACGGTTCGTCTGATGCATGGACTTTATGCTTTTCTGTTAACTTTATTGCTCTGGAAACCATTGTTGGCTATCCCTAAAGCTGCTTTACCAGCACTTGCAGACTCACGCCCGACTCCAAGCGGCACCCTTAATGTAACGGACATATGGAGCTCTTTTCCACAGCTGCTAAGTCTGCAAGCCCTTCTGCTCATCATCCTGTTGGGATTATCTGCTGGAACGTATCTAGTAAGTACTATTCGCCATCGGCTCGGTTAAATTTACGCTTCATCGCTTGTTCAACCTCAGGCGTCACAAAATCAGTCACATTCCCGCCGAAGTGGGCGATTTCTTTAACAACGCTGGAACTTAAGTAGGAATATTTCGGATTAGTCATCATAAAAATCGTTTCTGCATCGGGATCCAGGCTATGGTTGATCGATGCGTTTTGCAGCTCATATTCAAAGTCAGTAACGGTACGGATACCCCGAACAATGACTTGAGCATCTTTTTGACGAACATAATTCACTAACAGATCACGGAAGCTGTCAATTTCCACATTGGGAATATCAGCGGTCGCCTGTCTTAATAGCTCTGTCCGTTCATCAACAGTAAACAGCGGGTTTTTACTCAAATTATTAAGCACCGTTACAATCAAACGGTCGAATTGCTTGGATGCGCGCCGAATAATATCCATATGTCCCATAGTCACGGGATCAAAGGTACCTGGATAAATGGCAACACGTTCTTTTCTAATTTGCTGACTCATTCTCTACCTCCTCACCAGCTTCACTTTCCTCTGCAGGATTAGTTTCATACTGGTAAATAGAAATTGTCGTTTCTCCGTATACGGCCTGACGCAGCCTATAAAATCCTGGAATATCTTCAGGATAGGCATAACTTGATTCATGCTCCAGAACAATAATTGCGTCCTCTTGCAGCATTCCTTTTTCGACCATCATAAGCATAAGCTCATCTCCATGCTTCAAGCGATAGGGAGGATCCAAAAAGACCAAATCAAAAATTTTCCCCCGCTTCTCCAACGCACTTAGCGCTCTCCCAGCTTCATTACGGTACACCTGCGCTTGTTCTTCCAGCTTAGTAGCCTTCAGATTGGCGCGGATCGTGTCGATACTTTTAGGATCCATATCAACAAATACGCCGCTTTCCATCCCTCTGCTTAAGGCTTCGATCCCCAACCCCCCAGTACCGGCGAACAAATCCAGCACCACTCCACCTTCGAAATATGGGCCTATCATGCTAAATACAGCTTCCTTCACCTTATCGGTCGTAGGCCTTGTCCCACTTCCCGGAACACTCTTCAGTGGCCTTCCTTTTGCACTTCCCGATACCACTCTCACTGTTATTCACCCGCTCTATATCTCTGTTTGTTATGCCCAAAAGGGCATAAGTCCACGCCTATCGTAACACATTTGCGCGATGAAATAAAAAATTTGTCTAGATATGAAATAAGAAGGCGAAACAGCTTATTCAGAGAAATAAGTCATCTTAATGTATAAGATTGGACTTCCAGGGACATCATGTAATTATCGACACCACAAATGTCGTAGACAACCGCGGAGCAGGCTTACGTTTCCCCATAAGCTCTTCGTCCGGTTTCTCCTCTCCCATGAAAGGGGCCCTCGAAAGAGGGCCCCGAATTTATGTTTAACGGTATTATAAGCACGAAAAGACTACCTTTCGGCAGCCTTTTCAGCAACAACTATTTCACAAATCTTCCGATAAACTCAGAAACTACGCTCTCATACTTAACCGGATCCATGCGGAAAGCTTCTCCGTGACCCGCATTAGGAACGATGTAAAGCTCCTTCTCGACCGGACTATTTTCATATACCGTATGAACCATTTCCGTAGGAACAAAAGTATCATTATCGCCATGAATAAACAGAGTTGGCGTTTTAGATTTCTTCACCTGTTCTAAGGCCGAGGCTTCACCAAAGGAATAACCTGCCCGGATCTTTGTTAGCATACTGGTCGTATCTACAATTGGAAAGGCGGGGAGATGGTACATTCTTTTTAATTGAAAGGTAAGCTCGTCCTTCACTGAGGTATAGCCGCAATCTTCCACAATTGCTTTAACATTAGCTGGTAAATCCTCACCGCTTGTCATCATTACGGTAGCTCCCCCCATGGAAACACCGTGCAGTATGATCTGTGTATCCTCACCGTTTGCTTTCAGAACGTTCTGTATCCACTTCAGGTAATCCTTACGTTCTGGCCATCCAAATCCGATATAGTCACCCTCACTTTCTCCATGTCCTCTGGCATCCGGCAGCAAAATATTATATCCAAGTCTCTCATAATACATTCTGGCATAACCGCTCATTTGAGTTGCATTTCCAGCATAGCCATGAGCAATAATCACTGTCTTATCGGAATGTTCAGGAGCAGCTAAATAGTACGCTTTAAGCTGTATTCCGTCATCAGAATTCATTTCCCATCTATCAAAGCTCTGGGTATCCCACCACTCTTGGTCTGCCTTCGAGGTATCTTTAGATTGTTCTACCTCTGGACTGGACTGCAGGTCAGGGCTTTCATTTAAGAAGTCCTTTGAAGCACGTGCAATAGCAACATGATAGAAATAAAAGCTTCCCACAGTTACAACAATGATTAAAAGTACAATAACAGAAGAAATTCCGATCATCATTTTTTTCTTCAAACTAGCTCTCTCCTAAATAAAATTTAACAGTATTAATCTATGTTATCAGATTAAGATAACATGTATATTTGAATATTCAAAATCATAGTATTGTAAACTCATGTTATTCACTACGTGATTAGTATTCTTTTAACTTATTATTTTATATTACCTTAATGGACAAAATATCTACAAAAAAAAAGCCCCAAGTCGGCAAAATGCCAACATGGAGCTCTGCTATTTTAGTGATTTAGAATATGCATGCGCTTGTAATAATTACTAATAAGATGAACAAAACTAAGATTGCGCCTGTAGAAGTAAAAGCACCACCAACATGACCATATTCAGCACCCATGAGAAGACCTCCTCCGTATTTAGAATACATCATAAGATATGTAATGATCCCCTTAGAAGATTGGGCGTTCAGTTAAAAAAAAAGACCTCTACTGGGCTACCAGCGAGGTTAAAGGCTCTACAATTAATCAGAAACTAAAATACCATCAAAGCTTTCTGGGCCCACACGTACTGTACCGAGAAGATTAGAAGAAACAAATGCTGTATAAGTGAGCTGAGGTGTGATGGCTGGTAAGAAATCCGCTGCTGAAAAGGTTATTACTTGCGGAGCCAATATACTAAGAGCAAAAGTTGAAGTAGCAGAATACACTTTTGGATCAGTAGCCAAGGTTCCTTTTACAATCGTGATTGTGATACCCACTAACGCTAGCGGAAGCGTCACTGATATCGTTCCTTTAAGGAGAACACGTGGATTGGTAGTCACTCCAGCCGTTAACAACCCAATCTGTCCAAAAAGCTGCGGCGTGTTAAGTACCGTAATAGGAATAGATATAGAGTTGGCGAGGCTGGCATTTTGAGATGTTCTAGCATCAAGGTAAGTTCCCATCGTTGCACCCCCTTTATAAATTGGCATACCATAATATATTAGTGTTCTCGATAGAATGCATAGCCACATTACCAGTGTAAAACAATTGTTTTATAAAACTCATAGGCCAGATCTATTTATCATCTTTTTTCGTCCCCTCCCTTTTATTAAAAGCTAGTTCAAACAAACCGGTCGCTGATAGTCCCGCAAGACCCCCCGCCCAGAGTCTCAGAATCAGATTCATATCAGTGAACGGGTAGGCAACTGCTCCAACCAGCAAGCCAATAGCCAACCCCACTACTGGCACAATGTTCCGCGGAAGTTCAATGCTATTCTTCACAAGTTGTACAAGTGCCATTACAAAAACAGCTAGGACTGAAGCAAAGGCAAGCACACTGTTGAGAGCATCGTTATACATGTTTTTTAATCCTCCTTATTTCATTTTTTACTTCCTGTTACAAGTAAACCCGCACGGTTCAGCACCGTTAATATGCGATAGAAATCGTAACTGCCACCCGATGGAGTATCGAGAAGTCCTGCCGCAGTCGCTGCTTTCACAGCCGCCTCAGCCCATGCAGGGACATTCATGACTGCCCGATTTTCAATGAATGTCACCCGATCCGTAAGCTTATTAATCGACTGCCCCTGTTCTTGCACACCTGTTTTCAGCGTATCCCTGCTATCTGTAAGAGCTGCTATAAGAGCACGCAGTTCCTTTACTTCCGATTCTAGACTAACAAGCTTTTGCTTATCCTCTGCTGACATCTCATCATCTCCTCCCATGGATTTGTCGTCATATTGATACAGATTATAGGTATTCATAATTTGAATCAGCTTAGCTGCATAGTTCGGATCAGTAGCGTAACCAGCTGCGGCAATCTCTTGTGCGGCCACCTTGCCACTCGCACCGAGAACCTTGCTGTAAAGGTTGCGATTCCATGAGACTCCATTCACAATCAAGTCGGAATGATCCGCGATAGATTCTCCCCAGTTGTTATAGGCTCGAAAAGGGGCATTCACTTTAACAGCTTTACCGTTAATATATTCGGTAGTTTGTACAGTAATGCTGCCAGCAGGTCCACTTCCTTTGATCCCAAACAAATTATTCGCTTTCACAGTCAATCCACTGCTGCCCCAGCCTGACTCCAGAGCCGCTTGAGCAATGGTTAACGAAGCAGGAACCTTAGTGAGTTGCATGTCCTTTACAGCAAAATTCGCAATCTTTGCTATAAACTCGCCTTCTGTCATCTCATCACATCCTCTCCGTTTATTAAATGCGGGGCATCATAAAATGACTGTGCTTATCCCCTTCTAACATTGTGTTTTTACTAGATTCGAATCCAACTCGGCAACAAAAAAAAGCCATCCCATTACCCATGAAATGACTGCTGGAGTAGCCTCAATGATCTGAACATCTAACTTCCTAATTACATCTCATTCGCTTACGAATCATCTATCGGACTCAGCTGACCTTGTACGCAGCGTTAGCTCACTTTTTGGATATTAACGGACACCACAGCCGTAATTGGCACCAAAAACAATCAATAACAGGCTCTTCATATAGAATAATGTCTCTGAGGTCCGAAACCATGCTAAAAAGGATAAAAACATGCTAATAACGTCATCCGGGTCCTAAAGCTTCAATAGACTGAATATGACTCGGCGGTGTAAAAGCAGCCAAACAACGATCCAAAAAAAAGGAGTAGTAGTTCTCCTATTATTAGAGAACTACTACTCCTTTGTCTTTCATGACATCGACCACTGCTATCCACTATGACGTGGAGCGTCTATGTAAAATGGAGGGGTGCACTTCTCGGTAGCTCAAGCGGTGCCTTAGGTCCTGCATAATGCATCCTCAACTCCTTTCACCCGGACAATATGTAATTATTAGTAAATCTAGCTTGTGAATCCCGTAGAATTAGCGTAATATATAGTAATAATTTACTATATAGGAGGGTCTAACAGACTATGCCTTCATATTATTTTAAAGAAGTATGGACACCCTTACGCTGGGTAGGTATAAAGTTTTTTCGTGATGATGATGGATTCTTATGGATTAAATGGTGGGCAAAACCCAGAAAACGGTTACGTTAACGCATACTATTACATATGCCATAATACATAGGCTCAGCAGTTAGAATACTCATAATAATCTGCACTGCCCCCCCTCCGCTTCAAGCATTGATTTGCTAGCGGAGGTCTTTATGATCCACGCTAGCAACTGATGCCGTCCGTTTACTAATTCCCTACTTTTGCCCCAAATGAACGTGCCAAGAGTACCGCCTGTTCAATATCCATCCGCACTCCCTGCAGATCCAGACTCTTTAAATCAATTCCTTCAACAATCGCTTCCCGCATATCCGCTCCCTTAAGTTTGCATTGAGACAATTGTACACGGCTCAAATCCGCTCCGCGCAAGTCACTTTTTTGCAAATTACAGCCCATTAAATCCGCTTCTGTAAATCGAATCCCTCGCAGATCCTGTCTGCTTAGATTAGTATGTCTTAGGTTCGTGTACGACCAGTCCCCTCCGAGTAGGGAGATTCCGTCCAAATATGCATTTGAGAAATCCGATCCAACCATCTTGCAATCTTCGAATTTAGATACAAACAGGTTCGCTCCCGTAAATTTACAATTGGTAAAAGCTGAACCTTTATGGTGAGACGCATTAAGCATGGCTCCAGTAAAATCACAATCAATAAATCGGCAGCCAATAGAGTTCATCTCTTCCATAGAAGTGCCTTTGAAGGAGCATTGCTCGAATGTGCAGTTATTTAACTCACCATCCTGCAAGCTTCCTTGATCAAAATTGTGATTACGGAACGTTTCATTAAGGTATTGGTACATATAAATCTCATCACCTTCGTTAGTATTAAAAAAATTAATTCTTAATTAAAAATAGCACTTTAGTAGATTGTTCTCAACATTCCCTTTCGATATAATAGCAAATAAACAATGGGGAGGAAAATTATGGATGTGTCCAGCAGGAAAGAACCATTCCGTTATGTTATGAACCATCCGCTTGAATGCTGGATTGAAGTTCCGCTTAACAATTCCGGTCCAGGTGCTGGAAAGTTAACAGAGGCTGTATTACTCGATCTTAGCCGTTCGGGTTGTAAGGTACGTACTCCTTTGAATCTTCGATTCACTGCAAGAGATACTAGGCTTATTATTCATCTTCAATTAAATGAAGAGAAGCTTCAGCTCTTATGCAGCGTCCGGTGGGGTTGGATGTTTGGGCTTGGCCAATATCAATATGGAGTTAAATTCCGCTTGGACGAAAATGAGGAAGAACGCCTAATAAGAGAGCTTGAAACATGGACCGCCACCCTTCGGGTTGAAGGTCTGTAGAACTTACCCTAACAGATGCCCTTCACTTAGAAGGACGTCTTTTTTTTGCACAAAAACGAAGACAAAGCTAAATCGCTCTGCCTCCGTTCAAAAAACTATTCCGCCAAGTTGTGGCTAGACGTCCACTCTTTTATTAACTAGCTTGATGATGACCACTATAAGAAGAACTGCTATCACCGCTTCAAACAGAAGAGGAGCTAGATTCAAATGACCCTGTATAAGCTGTATCCCATTTGCGGTATCCGTCTCATCTATGACCTCGAACTGGAATACACTTTCCCAAGCAGTGAAGTTACTTTTGAAAATAAAATACTCCAAATAGAATATTCCATTCTGTAACAAATACGCAGTGGCCAGCCCAATCCATACTCGCCCCTTAAATTTCACACTTCGTGCAACCGTAATGGAGACCATCAAGGTAAGCATGATATAACCGGCAAACCAATACGCCTGCAAGAGAACTAACAATCCCACTTTCCAGAAATTCTCCGGAAGAAATGAGGAGGGATACATTGAAAGATACACACCAAAATGGATCAAAGCTATTAAAATAATACCCAGCATTAGAGCTAAATAGAGCACTAACGGAGAAAGGACTGTGTTCAAAGTTCTTACGGGCACTAGGCGACGATTATAGGAATTTATATTGTTAAAAAAGGTTTTTGCTGCCATGACAAGAAAGATCAGTCCTGCAATAACATAAGCTATTCCGTTCAAAGTAAACCGTTCATAGTCATGCAGTTTGGTAAATCCTAACCCAATCTGTGCCAGAATTATGATTACAAAAACTGCAAGAAACTTATCCCTATCCCGTCTAAAATCATACTTCACTAGCTTTAGCATTCTGCGTACACCTCTCTGAACAGTTCGTCAATACTTTTGCCATGGCGTAGCCGAATATCCTCCACCGCAGTATGCATCAGAATTTCTCCTTCTTTTATAAAAATCACATCATCAAAGATCCGCTCAATATCCGATACTAAATGGGTTGATAAGAGAATGGTACTGTCCTCTTCATAAAACTCTACTAACGCGTTAAGAATTTTTGTTCTAGCTACCGGATCTACACCACCAATGGGTTCATCCAGCAAATAAAGGCTAGCTCGGCGTGATAGGGCAAGTGTAAGCTGTAAACGTTCGTTCATCCCTTTGGACAGGTCCTTTACCTTATCTTGCGCTCTTAGTTTCATAAACTCCAACATTCGCGAGGCTTTAGTCTGATCAAAATCCGGATAGAAGTCAGTTTGGAATTTCAGAGCATCGGAAACACTCATCCAGGATTCTGTAAGCGGCTTATCAGGCATAAACGACACCACCGCTTTACTTTCTGTTCCTACAGAACCCCCAATGACGGATACACGACCAGAGGTAGGTTGTGTCAGTCCAGCGATGATTTTCATAAGTGTACTTTTGCCGCTGCCGTTACTGCCCAGCAGTCCTGTGATCTTACCCGCACTCAGATTAAAAGATACCTTGTGGAGGGCATGCTTGGATCTATATTTTTTTGTAACTTCATGAACCTCAAGTATATTCCCCAACTTGTTTATCCCCCTATTCTTTATCCTTGTTACGGATATTCTCCGCAACCGCCGCTAAAATATCTTCGCCTTGAAAGCCAAGATCCTGCATACCACGAATGAAACGATCTAGCACATCTTTGGCCATTTCTTTTTTGATGGTCAGGATAGTACCTTCATTACTTGTGACGTATCTTCCCATTCCACGCCGGGTTTCCACGATTTCTTCACGCTCCAGTTCCTGAAAAGTTCTTTGCACCGTATTCGGATTAATCTGCAGTTCACTGGCAAGTTCTCGTACTGAGAGTATTTTATCTCCCGGTTTCAGCTTGCCTGTGACGATTTCACCTTTGATGTAATTCATGATCTGTATATAAATCGGCAGGTTGTTATCGAATTCGATTGTCATGATTAAGCAACATCCCTTCGTCTAAAGACGGAGAAACCTACGAGAAGAAAGACAGCTGTGTATAAGACAAGCATCACGACAGAAAAGGTCAGTGTCATTCCAGGCATTGGTGCTCCTCCACCTTCATAAGCAGATAAATTTAAGTTTGGAAACAGAACATATTTGTAAAAATCACGAGAAATAATCAATTTGTCTATCATTAATGCAAACATAGTAGCCCCAATCGTTACTCCCGTTGAAGTGGTCAATATCCCCAGCATAAAAGCAAGTGTTCCATACACAACCGTACTAACGAGATTATACAATAGGTTTGTAAGCATCTCACTCATACCCGCTTCTCCACCACTTAGTCCAAACCACAAAGCTCCTGTTCCAAAAACGGCTATACCTCCGATGACAGTCAAAGTCAAAGCATACAACAGTACAACCACATATTTGGATGCGAGGATTGCTGTACGGCTTCTGGCGCGGATAAGCAGGAACTTGATGGTTCCTTGACTATACTCTTTTGAGACAATACCTGCTGTTCCGATAATCGCAAGAATTGTAATCACTTGCCCAATCCCTTGGGAAAGCAGCATCATTGCTGAAAAATCATAAGCTGATTCAAACAGGCCAGGTGAGACAGAATGAACTATATAACCTAACAGCAGGGATAATAGAATTAATATCAGATATGGCATAAAAAATGTGCGTTTTTTTGAGAGCTTGAGCCATTCATTCACAATCAGATTATTAAAGTTACGCAATGCGGTTTCCTCCTGTCCATTTCAAGAAATCTTCCTCAAGACTTTGTTTATTCTCCGTAATCCGAAAAATCCCCACGCCTTCATCACTAAAAGTAGATACAAGCTCCGGTACTCTGCTATCAAGCAGACTTACTGTCACTTCAGATCGCGCGCTATCCATAGAGATCAATTCCGCATAATCCAAGCGCTCCAAGATATTTATAGCGGATTCGATTGATCCTACACGGATGGTGAGCTTCACTTGTGCGGTTGCTTCCTGCTCCTCACCAATCGTAGTTACGGTCACCAGCTTACCATTCTGGATCACAATAGCCCGATGGCATATTTGTTCAATTTCAGTAAGTAAATGGCTGGAAATCAGAATAGAAATGCCTTCCACTTCGGCGATGGTACGCATATAATCACGCATTTCCCGTATTCCGGCCGGATCAAGTCCGTTCGTAGGCTCATCTAAAATCAATAACTTCGGCCGATTGAGAAGCGCCTGAGCAATCCCAAGACGTTGGCGCATCCCCAGCGAATAAGCCTTTACTTTTTTATTCATCGCTTCTTGAAGTCCTACCAGTTCTACAACCTCATCTATTCTGCCAGCCTCAATGTTATCCGTCATTCTTTGGTACTGCTTCAGATTATCAAGTCCAGTCATATAGGGATAAAACTCTGGATTTTCAATTATCGCACCGATATGGCCAATCGCCTGCTTAAAATCCTTTTTCACACTGTGGCCTTGGATAATCACATCGCCTTCGCTCATCCTTATTAAACCCGTCATCATTCGAATCGTTGTGGTCTTTCCTGCACCGTTTGGACCTAGCAATCCAACAATTTCACCCTTACGGATATCAAATGTCAGCTTATCCACAATTGGTCTTCCTTTGATGATCTTACTTACCTCATTCATTTGCAGAACGATTGAATCTTGCATTTCTACACCACTCCCCTGTTTCATGCGAATCCTCCCTGCCAACTAATGTATTGTTAATTTTTTATATTGTGTCAGTGTCATAGTTAAATAGTACACTAATATATTGTTGGAGTAAAGCCCAAAATAATAAATTCATGCAAATAAGGGCTTTCTATTAGACTTTCAGCCAAGCCAAAAAGTTATATGAACATAGATTAGATAACAAAGGAGGAATTACAAATGAAAAAAGAAGTTCACATTTCTCAGACTTTCCCTCGCTTGACCGTGTACGATGAAGAAAACTTCAATGGACGCCGTAGAGTATATACTGGCAACCTGGGTATTCGTAATACGGACAACATCCTCGATGGTATTGAGAGCCTTCGGTTCTTCTCTACTAGCAGCAATGCTACACTGGTACTCTTCACAAGAACCCGGTTTAGAGGAAATTTCCGTGTTCTTCGCGGGAACCGCAACATTAGGGATCTGGATGATTTCATTTCAGGTAATGACGTGGAATCCATTATTTCTACTAACCAACGCTTAACCCTCGAACAAATCCGTAATATCCGCAGCAGCGGTAACTTGCCTTCGGGATATCGTTTGATCTAACAACTGCTTACAACAACAAAAAGGAGTAATCCGGAGCCTAGCGCCCAGGTCACTCCTTTTTCCAGTCGAAAATACCGCATTCATTTATGGTAAATCTGGCGGCGAGTTGTCGAAAACGACTGTTCGTCAATCGAACTTGGAGGGATTAACCATGATTACAAAAAAAGTAACATCTGTAATATATCCTAGGCTAAGAGTGTTTAGTGAGGAGAACTTTCGGGGGCTTCGCAGAACTCTTCGCGGCAACCTGGGCATTGCAGATATAGATTCAGTCCTTACAGGAATAGAAAGCTTGCGCTTCTTCTCCACAAATCCGAACGCTACGCTTGTGTTATTCGATCGTTCTGCCTTCCGCGATAATTTCGTCATTTTGCGTGGTAACCGCAGCATCCGCGAACTGGACGACTTTCTGCGAAGAGGAGATGTCGAATCGCTCATTTCAAGCAATCAACGGCTGACCCCGGCGCAGGTTCGCACCATTCAACGTACCGGCAGCTTGCCATCAGGATATCGTTTGATCTAATTCAATGAGGACGCAGTTTAAGCCATAAGCTTAAGGTGCGCCCTCTTTTATTTTCCGCTATAATGACTCCATACATATTAAACAGGAAAGAAGGCTACTTTATGGAACCGATCGTTTCTACTCGATGGCTGCTTGCTCGGTTATACGAGCCTGAACTTGTTATAGTTGATTGCCGTTTTTTACTTACTGACCCGGAAGCTGGACGTAAAGCCTATACAGAAGATCATATTCCCGGAGCAGTTTATCTACATCTGGAAGAACAGCTCTCCGCTCCAGTAAGCGCACACGGTGGACGCCACCCACTGCCTGAGATCTCGAAGCTAACCACCGTTCTTAGCAAGGTTGGCATTAACAGAGATAGCATTGTCGTTGCTTATGATGATCAAGGCGGTGCCTACGCTTCCCGTCTGTGGTGGATGCTTAAATATTTGGGGCATGAACGTGTGTTTGTAATGGATGAAGGCTACTCTGTTTGGAAAAATGGTAAGTTTCCCGTCAGTGATCATCAAGCCGTGCGAATTCCTAGCCAGTATGAAGCAGATGTTCAGAAGAAGATGCTTGTTAGCATGGAAGATGTGCAAAATGTAGTTAACGACGGTGGTGCACTATTGATGGATTCCCGCGAGTCCCGCCGCTATGAAGGACTTGAAGAACCCATTGATCCGAAGGCAGGTCATATTCCCGGAGCGATCAATAAGTTCTGGAAGGATGTGCTGGATGAGCAAGGGCGCTGGAAATCAACTGAGGTGCTGAAAGAGCATTATGAAGGAATTAATCCTGAGCAAGAAATTATCGTGTACTGCGGTTCAGGCGTAAGTGCCTGCCCAAATGTGCTCGCACTAGGCAAAGCCGGGTACAAGAATGTGAAGCTGTATGCAGGAAGCTGGAGTGATTGGATTTCATATGAGGAGAATCCGGTGGCTACTGGAGGAGAGTAAAATACAAGAGCCCGCGTTCGACGCGGGCTCTTGTATTTATGAGTAACTACGATAGATAGCTAAAATCAACAAATCAAAACTCAAGTCAACAGTTAGCTAACTTTAACTACCTCTTTTATGCTGTTTAGATCGGTCAAATCCTTTCCCAATGCGCTTTCTAGCTGATTATTCCCTCTGTTTACTCCTTTTCAATGTTTGGAGAAATTATTCTGAAAATCGCTGATCCGCAGCTGATTCTCCGCGTCCAACAGCTCGAATTGATTTCGATTAAACCGGATCAGCCCGTCCTGTGCCATTCGCTGCAGTTCTCTGGACAAGGCGCTGCGGTCAACAGTCAAATAATCAGCCAGGTCGCTGCGGGTAAACGGAATTTCAAAACAGGCGGAATTGTTTTTTTTGGTCTGGAGGGCCAAATAATGCAGGATACGGTCCCGCAGCGATTTGTGGGAGACCAGATCCAGCTTTTGATAGATAGACCGGTTGTTCTCAAGCAGCAGGGCCAACATATTCTCAATGATCCGTCCCCTTAAATGGCAAGTGTCCTGGCCGGGCCGGACGATTTTATTTATTTTGATAAACAGAATCCGGCATTCCGATCCCGCCACCGCTTCATAGCCGCTGTGCTCTTGGACAAGGCGAAGCGCCGTTTCGCCAAAGATTTCTCCATCCCCGAGTTCCGAGAAAATAAATCTCATGCCTGAGATATTATCTTTGCACAGCAAAACATTGCCATGGATAATAATGCCCACCGAATCCAGAATATCGTCTTTTCTAAAAACAACCTCCTTCCGCGCAAAATCCTTGATTGTGCCCTGCAGGCAGCTCAGTGCTTGCTGCACCTCCCGGTCCGCGAATCCCTTAAACAAAGTGGTGCTCTGTATCCTGCTCAGATATTTCTGCAATTTTCTCAGCCTCCTGTTGCCATGGCAACAGAGTCATGATGAATACTCTGCTACAATAAAATAAATGAGAATAATTCTCATTAGTCATTCTCATTATATCAAATTGCAGGAATCATTCAATCAAGCAATTTGGAAATAATCAAAACACTGTACTTTGAATAGGGGGATCGTATGAGTGGAATTACAGCAGGCAAGGTATTTTTCTTAACAGATATGATCAGCGTCAAGCCGCACCGGATTGCGAGCCGAACGCTGTCATTACCCGTAGCTGCAGCCGAAACAGCAGCACAACCGGAATGGGTATTGTATGCCATGGATCAGGAGGAGACTATCAGTTCGGAGACCTCCCCCAAATCTAAAATCATCCATGTGCTGGAAGGCGAGCTTCATCTGCTGGTGGCGGCAGAGCCCTATCAATTGACAGCCGGCGCATCTGTTATCGTCCCAGCGGGCACATGGCATGATTATTCCGCCCACAGCAGCTGCAAATTTTTGCAAATCAGTATATAAAACGGAGGTATTCAAAATGGAAACAGGTTTATTTATTAAAAAACTGCCGCAATCCGCAGTCATAGATTTGAAAGAAATCATCACAATAGAGGAACAGCAGGTTTCCAGTCTGACCCTTGTACAGCGGCCAAATCTGGCAATGACCTTACTTTCGCTGGATAAAGGCTCGTCGATTGGGGGCCATTCTTCCCCGGGCGATGCCATGGTCAACATTTTGTCCGGGCAAGCGGAAATTACAATTGGAGAAGATAACTACACAGTTCATGCGGGGGAGACCCTAGTTATGCCGGCCAATATTCCGCATGCCCTATACGCAACAGAAGCGTTTCAGATGCTTCTGGTTGTAGTCAAGCCGGATAAGTAATGGGGTGAATGCGATGAAAAAGGAAGTAGGCCATAATTTTTTGGCGCGGCTGGGAAAAAAACGTTTGCGGCCCGGCGGCGTTGCAGCAACCAACTGGCTGATCCAGCAAGCCAATCTGAGTACGGACAGCCAGGTTTTGGAGGTAGCCTGCAATATGTGCACCACCTCCATTCAACTGGCCGGGAAATACCACTGTCAAATTACCGGCATTGATATGGACCCGCGGGCGCTGGAAAAAGCAAACCGAAATATTAAAAATGCCAATCTGGAAAACTATATCCATGTCCGGCAAGGCAATGCGATGAAGCTCCCTTTTGAGAATGAGAGCTTTGACGTTGTCATTAATGAAGCCATGCTCACGATGCTTAACCAGCCTGCGAAGGAAAAGGCAGTCGCCGAATACTATCGGGTACTAAAGCCTGGCGGCATTCTGCTAACACATGATATTACCTTTGCCAAGGAAAATATGGAAGAACATCTAGCCGAGCTTCGCCGCACCATTCACATCAATGTCGAGCCGCTGTCTGTTGGGCATTGGGCGGGATTGTTCCACTCCGCAGGCTTTAAGCAAGTAGACAATGCTACCGGTCCCATGTCCTTAATGAGTATCAATGGACTCATTCGCGATGAAGGGGTTATCGGGGCGCTGCGTATTGTGAAAAACGGGCTCAAGAAAGAGAACCGGGAACAGTTCAAAAAGATGTATACCTTTTTTAATACGACGGGTAAAGATCTGAATTATATTGCCGTTTGCAGCAGCAAAAAATAGTTGGGCGCAGGCCTATCATGTCTTATGATAGGTTTTTATTTTCACTGTAATTGAGAATAATTATCAATAAAATTCATCAACATTACCATCTAGCTGTCAAAATAACCGCTTGAAAGGAACTCACGATGAAAGCTAAATCTGTTTATGCCTTGTGCCTCAGTTTACTGTTAAGTTTATTTTTTATGTTAAGTGCCTGTTCGCAACAAAAAAATGAAAATTCGCCCAAATCCGCCGCTCCCTCCGCTGGCCCGGCAGAAACACTGAATATCACGGTCGGCGGCCCTCCTTCTCCGCCTTCTCTGCCTATTCTGAGGCTAATTGAATCCAAGGCATTGGGAGAATCGGTCAACATCGAGTTCAAAACCTGGGAGTCCATCGACACGCTGACCGCGCTGGCTAAGGACAATCAAGTAAGCTTCTTAGCTCTGCCACTGAACAATGCCGTCGTGATGTATAACAAGGGAATGGATCTTTCCTTGATGAATGTGAATACCTGGTCAGTGATGAGCATGATTACAACAGATCCGTCCATCCAGAGCTGGGCGGATCTTAAAGGAAAAACGCTGTATGTGCCTATGAAATCCTCGCCTGTCGATTATATTACGCAGACATTTTTGAAGCATAACGGACTGGAGCCAGGGAAAGACATCACATTGCATTACACCCAGCTGGCTGAGGGAGCTCAGCTGTTGTTATCCGGCAAGGCCTCCACAATTGTGAGCATTCAGCCGCAAATTACCGCGATACAAATGAAAAATGATCAGGTGCGCTCGATCGTGGATTACAAAAAGGAATGGCAGCAGGTTACCAAATTAAACACCGATCTGCCCAACGCCGGACTCGCAACCAAGCAGTCAGTAATTGCCAGCCAGCCGGAACTGGTCGCCCGCTTCCAGGAAGAATATCAAAAAGCGCTGCAATGGACGCTGGACAACCCCAAAGAGGCGGCTCAGTTGGCCAACAAGTATTTCAAGCTGGATGCCGGTGTGGTTGAGAAAGCGATTCCGCATATGGCGCTGGATTTCGCCTCCGCTTCCGAGAGCAAAGAGGTTCTGTCAACGTATTACCAGACGCTAATGAATTACAGCAAGGACAGCATTGGAGGCAAGCTTCCCGATGAACAGTTCTATTATCAGCCTAAGTAAAAAAGCCATATCCCTGTTGGGCATTGCCTTGCTGTGGCAGCTTGTAGCTATGCAGATGGACCCTTTTGTCCTGCCTGGCCCGCTGGAGACGATGCGCACGGTCCTGAGCTATTTCGGTGATCCGGAGTTTTATTATGCAGTTTATCGCACGCTGCTCAAGCTGCTGATCGGCATGGTCTGCGTTCTGCTGCTGGGCGGCTGTCTGGGGCTGCTGCTTGGACTTTATCCGCGTTGGAAGCCTTATCTGGAACCAGTCATCGATATAATGCAATCCGTGCCGCCGATCGCCTGGCTGGGCATCGCGATCATTTGGTTTGGGCTTACGGATCTGCCTGCAATTTTTATTATCGTGTTGTCCACTACACCGGTTTTGGTGGTCAATCTGTACGAGGGATTTGCGGCGATCGATGGCAAATTGATGCGGATGGCCAAGGTCTATCATGTGCCCGGCAATAAGATTCTCCGGCATATCATATTGCCTTCGCTCAAAAGTTATCTGAAATCAGGCATGATCACCTCAGCGGGACTGGGCTGGAAGCTGGCCGTAATGGCGGAGCTGTTGACCTCCGTCGACGGGATCGGCAGCCTGCTGTCCGATGCCAGAACAAATCTGGAGACCGATCGTGTGTTTGCCCTGGCGTTGTTTATGGCTATTTTCTGGAATGTGATCAAATCTTGCATTACATTTCTGTTCCGCAGCAGGGTAAGCCTGCCGACGCATTTGAATAAATAAGGGTGGGGCTTATGCTTATTACACTACAAGAAGTTTCCAAACGCTATTCGGGAGTTCCAATCCTGGAAAAAATCAGTCTTGAAATCCAGATGCCGAAAATCATTTGTATTCTAGGCCCTTCAGGTGCGGGAAAGACAACGTTGCTGAATATCCTGTCACAGTCCGAAAGCGCCGATTCCGGCAGGGTCACTGTGCATCCAGAGCTAAAGCTGTCCTATGTCTTTCAAGAGGATTGTTTGCTGCCGTGGTCTACAGTTGGTGAGAATATCAGCTTTGTTAAGGAGGCTTCTCCGACCTCTGCGTCGGAAATCGAAGCATTTTTGGAAGAGGTCGGGCTTGCTGCCTACAAGAATCATTATCCTCATCAGCTGTCAGGAGGCATGCGGCAGCGCTGCTCCCTTGCCCGCGCTTTTTATCACGGCGGAAATATGCTGCTGATGGACGAGCCTTTTCACTCCCTGGACTATCATCTGCGGTTTGATTTAGTTCAGAAATTAATCGCATTGTGGGAGCGCAAGAAATGCGCCATCGTTTTTGTTACGCATGATATTGATGAAGCCCTGCTGTTGGGGGATGAAATTATGATCTTGTCCCGACATCCGGGCAGGATTGTAAAAATTATTGAAATTGATACTCCACAGCGCAGCCGTTCGCTGAAAGAGCTGAGCCTGCTGAAGATTCGCGCCGAAATTCTGGAGCAGCTGCTGACGGCACAGTAATTGCCTGAATGATGCAGAGCATTTCAAAAACAGGTATATAGAAAACGCGAGTCTGGGCGGCATTGCCCTGAACTCGCGTTTTTGTGCTAAGTGATTCGGTTATGTATTTCTAGCGCCTATTTTGCCGGGTATCGTTTCAACTGCTGCTCAAACACGGTATTATAGTAAAATTTTCGCGGATAGGTATCCTCCTTCAACACCTTGTAAAGCACGGATTGACCTTCTTCATAACGGACCGCAAATTCACATTCATCATAAAAACGCCGGGACAGCTCACGGATATTGTCTTTCTCGGACGAACAGCGCCATCCGAAATAAATCATGTCTAGCTGGTCCAGCGGATCACGGTAAGTGTCGAGGACAATACAAGCGTTTGGTTGCTCTGGATTGCTGTAAACGAGCACATGTCCGGTGTGAACAGGGTTGGCAAAAAAATGTTCATAAATCTCCGCAACGGGTACTGTAATACCCAATTGATCCATGATGATCTGAAAATTCGGGTGCGGAATATAGGTATCACTCTGCTCATCCGGGTACTCCACCAATTCTGTAATGGATGCCATGACCCCAAATTCATACTTCATATAAACATCCTTCCTGTTGATTGCTTGAAAAATATCCCTATGCTTGCTATGATAACAAAATTATTAGGATGAGAGGCGATTTTCATGAAAAAAAAGCTGCGTTCTATCACGCTCAGGGAACTGGAATACAGCTATATATTGGGCATGAGAATCCATGACGAACGGAGTCTGCTTGAATTAAAGATTTATCATAAAAATGTAAAGCTCCACCCCCTCCGCATCCAACTCCTAACATGGGATGATCCTATTGCCGGTTGTCCGCTAAATACAGGCTATCTGCTGCAAAACCATAAAAAGGGTTTTGAAGATGTCTATAATCTAAATCATCCACAGCGTATCCGCGAATGGATCGAATATGGAACGGCTAAAGGCTGGGACGGCACCCGGACAATAGAGATCATAAATGGATTGGATGCTATGCAGGAAATGGGCTATGATATTACTTCATTGCGCACCTCTATATAATCAGTCGAAAACCTGTTCCAGTGCTTGCGGATAATAAGGGCTGATAATTTTATAGGCATTCAAGTGAGGATTGCTTAAATCATTATCATAAATGATCATATGCTGTCTGCTTTTTAAAATAATATCAAATCGTTGCTTGCAGTCAGCCTGAACTATCGTAATATAATAGCTGAAGTTTTTGTCAGAACTGACATTTCGGGCCGATTTCATTAATTGAACATGAGAGAAATCAGCAAAAATCCGCTCAATAACAGCAGGATCAGTTATAATGATGTCTTTCTTTTCACCGGGAACTGAAGACAATCGCGAGATTTCTAGAGAGGAGATTTCTTCCAAACGGATGGTATTGGCTACGATTCGTTTAAACGAAGTATAGCGGCTTGCTGTATAGGCCATCAAAGAGACACCTACCCCTGTCAGAAGCGCACCGACAAGCATATATTTTCTATTTTTATCCATTTCCCCATTCCTCCCAGTAATACGATTAAGTAAACTACAATTATAAAACTATATAGACACCGGTGCAAATTCAGAAACATAAAGTTCAAACGGTACAAAAGGGCGGCGAGCTCCTAATCCTCAAGCTCGTCCAGCTTCGCTTCCAATTCAGCCAGCTTACGATTCGCTTGATCCAATATTTCTTGAAGCTTTGCAGCTTCTGCTCGTTTTATTTCTTTTTTAACGGCCTTAATCTGCTGCTCCAAATAAAGAATATCGGCTTCATTTCCTGAGTTGTTCCAGATCTGTGAGTAAGTCATAGTTAGCCTCCGTTTATCTATGTCGACGATTCAATCATAACCCGCATTCCACTTCTTCAGATTAATCGATGCTACTCTTGGAGTCTAGCTAATCAACAAAAAACAATGACCGATTACTATTCTATATTCAACCCTCTTTACTTTATAAACAAAATAAAGAAGCAGCGAGTTCCTCCTCTGCTTCTTTGTTGCGGATTAACCTGAGATCTCATTTATTTAGCCAGCAGTTTAGGGAACTCATCCAGCAGCATGCTGCTGGTCAACATATCGTCATAATTCCATTTAGTCTCCACAAAAGTAACTTTTCCGCTCTTTACAGCAGGGAGCGAGCTCCACAACGCAGTTTTCATTAACTCATTAAAGGAATTTTCCGCATCAGCATTGGCCGGATAGATGACAAACAAATGGTCACCAATAAGCATCTTATGCATTAGCTCAGGGGAGACCTCAATATAGGGTGCACCTTCTGCCGGCTCGATTTCCTTCACTGCCTCGGACATTTTGTAGCCCTGCGGCTGATACAGCAGTGCAGGAATACCACCAGTTTTCATCAAATACATTGTCTTGTTCCAATAATAAATCAGCACTACCGCTGTTTCTCCTTCGGCAAGTTTGCCTTCCTGACGCAATCCGCTCCACATATTCTCGGCCTTGCGATTATATTCGGACAACAGTTGCTCTGCTTCAGCCCTTTTACCCACTATCTCACCAATGACAGGCAGACGCTCAGACAAGGGTTTACTCTGGTCAAATACAACAGTAGGTGATATTTTGGACACTTCTTCATATTGTTTGTCCATCACATAACCCAGCATTGTCAAATCCGGTTCCAGATCCAAAACAAGTTCCAGATTTGTAGGAAATCCAATATCCTGAGCCGGGGTTGTCTCCTTATCCAAATAGACTGATTCTTCAATAAACCGGCGGTCGACACCGACCGGCTGAATCCCGAGTGCCAGCAGGTCTCCGATCGAATTACCTTGCAGCACAATCCGCTGTGGACGCTCTGGAATATCAACCTCATGCCCCTGACTGTCTTTATATACTCTTGTAGATTTTGAATTGGTGGCTGAGTCCGGTGGACTTGTCTCTGTTTGCACAGAGGATACCGGACTAGGGCCAGCATTCACAGAATTAACAGGACTGTTCCCTGAAGAACAAGCACTAAGCATTAAAACCAGACATAACAGCATCGCTGCTCCCATTGACATTTTTGTATTTCTAACCATCGGTAAATCCCCTTTTCTTCTATATTGATAATGATTATCATGATCATTAACAATATAACTTGGCTCAGCCCATCCTGCATTAGACAATCTTAGCCTGATTTTAGGACGATCTGATCCTTTGGCAGAGCCTAGGGCCAATGACTTAAAATTACCCGGAGTCACACCGGTTGTTTTCTTGAAAATACGGATGAAATAGGATAGGTCCGTGTACCCCACTCCGGCGGCAACCTCCTGCAATGATGCATCGGTATTTAGCAGCAGTTCCTGCGCCTTATCTATTCGCGTCCGAATAAGAAAATCAATCAGACTGGTACCCGTCTTGCTTTTAAACTGCTTCGCCACATAGGCCACACTATAATTAAGCTGCTCTGCAATAGAGGATAAGGTAATAGGCTGACTGTAATATTCTCGTATGTATCGAACTGCTTGCTCCACCAGATCCGGCTTGACGGAATAGACTCCATATGCCTGTCTCTGCCGCTCAACTTCGTAGACAAATTGATAAAGCATTGCTTTGATCTGAATCCGTTCAAGTGAACTTGAGTCCAGCCATTTCCGGTGCATCTCCTTTACTTGTGACAGCAAAGCCACTGGAGCATTCGGAGCAAATTCATATTGTTTTTGAAAAGGACTGTTTCTTTCAAAAAGTCTACGTACACCTGATCCGGACGTTAGCGAAAGTGAGGCTTTATAGAAAATAAAATAAAACTCCATTTCCTCCCTGACCCAATCAATATCCAGTTGCCCTCCTTTTCCGCTGTGTAGGATATGAAAACGTTCTGCAGCATGTTTATTTCCATTGAGCCGAAAAACCACGTTGCCGCGAACCATATATAAAAAACCTGCAGCCGGGAACCTATAGGAGTTCAGCTTGTCTCCTGCCTTAAACAACATATGGCGAATATCAATCAGCCGGATATGTGCATAATCCCAGAGCATCAAATTATCATCAGCATTTAAAATCTTTACTCGCCTCCTTCCTATCGGAAGTATAATTGATAATCATTATCAACCGCAAGAGCTGGAAGCAATCTACAAACAAGAAGTCTGATAAAGGCAGTTAAGCATCACCTAAAAAAACAACAGTTCGCCTTTAATCAGTAGCTGCAATGTGCCAAGCTACAGGCTAATTGTTAAGATCTCCCTCTCCCCCCACCATCTTGAAATCCCGCACCAGTCAAGGATTTATTCTGTGCATCATCCATTTTAATTTAATTTTTTCATTCTCAAAATTACTATTTCGAAAATCTCACTATCTTCCGATATGTTCTTATGAGCTATTTGCTCAGAGACAACTTGGGGGAGATGGTAGCATGTTACAACAACTAAAAAAAAGGCGGTTTGGTTCATCAAGCATAGCAAATACTTTGTCCATTGTACTTTTAGTTATTATTGTTGTCGTCTTCTCAATCTTGGGAACCTTTATGTTTTCCAGCACTCGCAGCATACTTGTGAAACAACAAGAATCTATGCTTCAGACCAAAACACAGGCACTTGTCAGTCAATTTGATGCACTATTTAAGGAAAAGGGTTCACTGGTCAAGCAAATGTCAACGAATAACTTATTCAAACAATACATCGAAACCACCGAAGCTCCTGAAATGGCCAAGACTTCTCCGCATGCCGCTGAAGTAGCAAAGACACTAGCTGACATAGTAAAGGTGGAACCCACTTTTGCAGATGCATGGATTGCGAGTACTGCCGGCAAAGGTTTTTATATCCTCAACAATGGTACGACATCAGATGCTGCTTTTAACATTAAAGAACGGCCGTATTATAAGCCAGCAGTCGAAGCAGACGGCCTGTACTACTCCGATCCTTATATTGACATCACTACAGGTGATATGCTGATGGGTATTTTCTATCCGATAAAAAATGACAACAATACATTAATCGGTTTTGTCGCGGTTGATATAGCGTCTAAAAATATCCCTGAGATAATGGAAAGCTATAAGCTAGGCAGCACAGGTTATTCCATTCTCGCCTCCAAAACAGGTGATATTCTGTATCACCCAGACCAGTCTAAGGTCACAAAGGAAAAGATTAATGAGCTGCCAGGTGATCTTGGGGGAATCGGCAAGAAAATGATCGCTGGTGAATCCGGCGTACATCTGATTAATGACAACGGAGAACGCCGTTACATCGGCTATGCTACAAGTAAAGATACCGGCTGGTCCGTAGGTTTAACTATTTCAGAGCGGGAAGTGCTTTCCGAATTAAAAAAGTTCACCTGGATTACGATTGGCGGGTTTGTTGCAGCGGCGATTCTGCTCGTTCTATTTTCGTATATCACACTCCGTTATCTGCTCAGATCCATACCGAAGCTGCTTACCAAAATCAAACGGGTGGAAAATGGGGATTTGACGGTTCAATTTGATGCCTATTCCAACAACGAAATTGGACAAATCTCCAACGGAATATTCAACATGGTCCAGAAAATTCAAGGGATGCTCCAAATAGTGGGTACCTCCGCTCAGGTATTAAACCAGTCCTCAAAGGATCTGCAATCTATTTCTTCCCGCACAGCTATAACGATGAACGATACAGCCACAGCCATTAATGAGATTGCGAATGCAACCAACTATCAGTCGATCGAAACGGATACGATTTTGCAAAAAACCGGATCATTATCTGGTCAAATTGACGAAATCGCTAATGATGCCATAGCCATAGAGACGATGGTGCAGGCTTCTGCCGACCAGAGCGAACTGGGGTTGGGTGTATTAGATCAGTTATCAAAATGGGCAGAAGAAAATCATAACTCCACTCATTCGATATCGTCTGCCATCCATGATATTGATCAAAGCCGTCATGAAATTTCGAGCATCGTGGACACGGTACATCAAATCGCTACGCAAACCAATCTGCTGGCACTAAATGCTTCCATAGAAGCAGCACGTGCGGGAGAACAGGGACGCGGATTTGCCGTTGTTGCCGGAGAGGTTCGCAAGTTGGCGGAGCAGACTGCACAGGCTACACAGGAGATTGGCAGAAAGGTTCATGAAATCGAAGAGAAAACTAGAGCATCTGTGGAATACACAGCCCAAGGACTTGAAATTGCCGAAGAAAATGCAAAATCCGTGCAGGCTACGAAACAGGTATTCTTTAGCATCAACAGCGATTTGGAGGCTTTAAGATTACGTATGATTCAAATCAGCAGCAACACCTCCAAAGTCCATAAACACAAAGATGAAATCCTACAGGCACTCGAAATCATTTCTTCAACTACAGAAGAGAATTCCGCTTCAACGGAAGAAGTTAGCGCAAGTACGCAAGAACAATTGGACAGCATTGAACAGGTTGCCGAACTGTCCCTGCAGCTCAATCAGTTGTCCAAAAAGCTTCAGGACGAATTAAACCAGTTCCAGGTCGAATAGTCCTTTAGTCATCCGTAATTTACACAGTCGTAAGACTGTCCTCCCTTCAAAAAAAATTAAGCAGCCAGTGCATGCCGATAATCTATCGGCGCGTACTGGCTGCTTTTAGTTTCAATTCGCTAGTAATGGTCTCTTCAATAATACGGTACAGACCTTGAAACTTAACTATTGATACGGGTCAGGAATTTCCTCCCACTGACCAGTAAAGACATCTACTTTAATCGTGAATTCCCTGCTTCCTTGCCTAACATCACTGAACAAATAACCATCCCCGATAAAGCCTGAAATCCAGTCCGTATCTGTTGGCTTGAAACCCTCTGTATCAAAGATAGGTTGGAGTAACTTATACAGTTCCTTCTGGTATTCTGTACCGTTAGAGATGTTCCACAGATCTATCGCTTCTCGGTTTACAAGACTTCTCAGTGGACTGCCAGAAGTTACGTCATGAACCGTTCCGGTAAGCGGATTTATTTTATAGCTATTGCCTTCCCCTACGCCATTCAGTGGATCTATATCCACCCTATACTGATCTCCGTCTTTGCTAAAGGTCCAACCACTTGCCGGAAGCTGTTTTTCCATCATGGACTTGATATCCTGTTCACTGAGTGGTGGAGATATAAACGATCCATAGTACATCTGTGCGCTCTCAATGGTCAGATTCTTCCCGTAAACGGCAATAACTTCGAGCGGAAACTCAGACATAGACGCCGCACCGGACATATGGGCTACAATTTGGTCATCTATCAGTTCGTATGAAACTATAGAGCCAAATCCGACCTTCTCTCCCCAAGCTCCCTCCGTGTAATCATACACTTTGGTCAAATGCTTTCCGTCCAGTTCAGCAGATACATAAGTGTGGTTATTTCGATGTGTAATGGATGATTTCAGCTTCTGATTCAACGTTTCGATCGGATCTTCGACCACAAGCTCTTCCAAGCTAGCAGGCTGAAGCACATGAATCTCACTCATAGAAAGTCCAGTACCCGTGCCGGTCGTAATGCGTATGAAAATTTCTTTCGTTCCATCTCCGTTCACATCTGCTTCTTCAATCAATGGAGGCCGAGTTTTATCTTCTCCTGCATTCCACAAGAACGTACGGCTTACTTCACCACGCACATCTACCGTGACTTTATGCAAAAGTGTATTCTCCCCAGTGGGATTAGCAAATACCGTGATTCCGTTTTTTTCCGCCAAAAGAGTGCCTTTAACCCCGGAAGCCGTGGTATTTTTATCCTGCACTTCTGCCTGAAAAGTAGCAGGAGCGCTCATTGCCGGAGCTGATGCAGAATTCAGCTTTGCTCCTGTAAGGGTACAGCCACTTAAGATCATAATTACAGCGAGGCCCAGCATTGAGCTTTTTGCCGTAAATTTTTTGTGCCTGGTGATCATAATAATCCTTCTTTCCATTTCCTTTTTACTGCTTGAAATGCCAGCTGTACCTGCCAACCGGATCGGATCGGGTAAGGTTTCTAACAATTTGAGAAGTGTCAAGGCATAACTTCTGTGGCAAGCCGGTTCAAGATGCTTCAAGGCCAGAGCATCACAGGCAACCTCTTGATCCTCTTTCATTTGGCGTACGGCATACCACAACAGAGGATTAAACCAATGCATGGCCAGCAGCAGACCTGTCAGCAGATTTAGCAAAATGTCATGGCGCTTCACATGCGCCAGCTCATGAAGGAATATATGACGGAGTCCGTTCGTCTCCAGAGTGTGTAAAGTAGAGATGGGCAGCAGCAACTTGGGCCGCATAACGCCAAGTAGTGTCGGTACGGCAATCTGCTTCGTCCCGATCAGCTTGACTGGGCGACGCACCTGCATTTCCTGCTTACAGGATTCGAACAACCGTTGGACTTCTGAGGAATGAATCTCCGTTTCCTGTCGAACCCGTGCGGTAAATCGCAGTTGCGCTCGAACCGACATGCCCAGCACCACCGCCGCTCCGCCAAACCACATCAAAACCAGTACATGTATCGGCTGCCATCCTGAACCGGTTTGCGGATTGACTTGTACCATAACATCCGATGTCGATTCTCCCGGCAAAGGTCCACTTTTTGCAATTCCAGTAACTGACGGCGGTTCCTTTTCCCCTCCGGTCAACTCTGGGACATAAGTAAAGCCAACTTCCGATTGCGCTGACGAAATAAAGGAACTCTGCGCCGTTTCTTTCTCCAGCGGCAACAGATTAAAAATACTAAATGTGCTTTCAGGTGCCCAAGGTATAACCAGCCTCACGATCAATGGTATCCACAGAAGATACGTCCAGGTAGGTTTCAGACGATCCTTGAACAGGAAGCGGGTCAATAAGATCAGCAGAGCCAGCACGCTCGCCATGGCAGACAGCGACAATACCTTGACGAACAGATTGTATGCAGCTTCCAGCAAGCGGCTCAGTCCTTTCGTTCATCCAAAATTCTCTTCAGTTCTTCAATATCTTCCCGGGACAACTTTTCATCCTGCAAAAAATTGACCAACATCGGGCGCAGAGTTCCACCGTAGATCCGCTTCAGAAAGGATCTTGTCTCCGATTGGACACATTCCTCTTCCCGCACCAGCGGATAATAGGAATACACCCTACCTGTCTGGTTATAACCAATAGCCCGTTTCTCTGTCAGACGCTTAATCAACGTCCGTACCGTCTTTGGGTTCCAGTCCCTGCTGCCTTCTAGTGCTTCAACAATCTCACCTGCAGTGCGTGGGGCACTTGCCCACAGCACCTTCATCACTTCCCACTCGGCATCCGAGATCTTTGGAGTTTCCGTAGACATCATTCTATCCACCTTTCTCTCCTCTGTATGACTACACTTGTAATCCAATATCCAAAATATACAAGTCAGCATCGTTTATGTCAACCCTAAACTCCCAGCTCACCACGGTTTATGGACAATGTACACGGAGATTCATGATTACGTACATTAATAGCAATAATACGGCTTTATTAGTCAAAGATGACTTCAAAAGAGGTGGAACCTATGCCTATAAAAACAGGTAATCAATACATCGAACGAATCGACCGGCAAAAGATCAATATCTGGTACAAAGGAACACGTGTTGAAGGTCCTTTATCCAAACACCCTGCCTTTCAAGGTCTCATACAAACACAAGCCGAAATGTATAACATGCAGTGTGATGAACGTTATTTGGCGCAGATGACCTATCCTTCACCTGATACTGGAGATCCGGTTGGTTTATCTTTTCTTCCACCCAAAAATGCTGAAGATTTAGAACGCCGGAGAAAAATGATTGAACTCTGGTCCAACAGACATCACGGATTTTTAGGACGTTCCCCCGATTATATGAATACGGCCATCATGTCTCTGTTCACAGCTGCTGATATCCTAGAGGATCATAATCCGAAATATGCTGAGAACCTCAGAAAATACTATGCCTACTGTCGAGATCATGATATTACCTTATCCCATGCTTTCATCCAGCCTCAAGCCAGCAAAATATCCGGCCAGATTGATGCTACAGAGGATTCTATCGCTGCAAAAGTCGTAGAAATCAATGATCAAGGGATGTTTGTTACCGGTGCTTTTATGATGGCAACACAGGGAGCTACATGCGATGAAATGCTTGTATTCCCAACTCCCTCACCCTCACTTGTGGATGATGATAATCCCTTTGCGTTTGCCTTTGCGGTGCCTAATGATCTGCCTGGGATGACTTTTTTTTGCCGTGAAAGCTACGCTGCCTCATCCACCTACGACCATCCGTTAAGTTCAAGATATGAAGAAATGGATACCCTTGTTATCTTTGACCGCGTACTGATCCCTCATGATCGTATATTTTATTATGGCGATGAGAGGTACTGTTCCCGATTATTCGGCGAGAGTAACTTTCATACGCATATGGCCCACCAAATTATCACCCGCTATATTGCAAAGACCGAGTTTTTTCTTGGTATGCTAGAGTCTTTGGCGGAAGAACAAAATGCTGTCCTTGAGGCCTACACGATTTTGCCTATTTCCAGAATATTAGCCTATTTAGAAACTTTCAAAGCCTTAAGACTTGCAGCGGAAATAGGGGCTTCGCTCGACAAATTTGGATATCTCGTTCCAGATAAAGGTCCACTGTTGGCTTCAACCATTCACTTTTCAGAGTTTTATCCAGAGATGGTTGAAATGGTTCAAAACCTCAGTTCAAGCGGGCTCATCATGATCCCCTCTGAAGCCGACTTTACATCAAGCGCTGGTTCGTATCTTTATGAGTATTTGAAGGGAAATGTCTCGGATGCGTGGTATCGAAATGCCTTATTCCGGCTGGCTTGGGAACTAGGAGCGGGTGCATTCGGAGGTCGTCAAACCCAGTTTGAGCGGTTATTTTTCGGCAACTCCCAAACAGTGGCCTGGCGTATGTACAACAGCTATGATAATCACGAGTATTTTCGTCAAATCGTTCACGAATTTATTGCCCCTGATGCCCACTTGTCTAAGTCAACAACAGATGGAATTTCCAATTAATCAAGAGTTCCGAAGGTTTATAATGATGTTTTTCAGGATTGATTAAGAGACTGCTTCCGCTCTCTTTTTCAGTCCTTTTTGAGCTTTATCAACAAACCAAATTAGGAAGAACTAGATGCTTTTTCATACCTGCACTGGACAATTCTGTAATAAGTTGTTTATAGTTTATTAGCATTAGGAAGTGATTTGCTAGCTTAGGAGGGAACAATGAACTATGGGCCATATCATAGTCGTAGAAGATGAACGTGCAATCAGTGACTTAATTACTATGAATCTAAAATTAGTCGGACATACCTATAGCAAGGCTTATCGCGGGCTGGAGGTTATTGAACTGCTGGAACGTGAAAAGGCCGATTTAATTCTGCTCGATATAATGCTGCCCGAACTGGACGGTTTTGAGATCATGCAGCGGATTGCTCACTTACAAATTCCGGTGATTCTGATCACCGCAAAAGATTCACTGGCTGATCGCATCAAAGGCTTTGAACTGGGCGCCGATGATTATATTATTAAACCTTTTGAAATCCTTGAATTGTTGGCAAGAATCAATGTAGTGTTACGTAGGAGCGAAAAAGGCATTTCCAATTTTCTCTGTGAAAACGTTGAGGTACGTTATCTTGAGAGGCTTGTGATGGTGGATCAGATACCCGTAGATTTAACCGCTAGGGAATTTGAGCTGCTTGAGGTCCTTATCCGCAACAGAAATATTGCTTTATCAAGGGAAAAGTTGCTGGAATTAGCCTGGGGCTATGATTTTGAAGGAGATACCCGTACCGTAGATGTTCACATCAGACAGCTGCGCAAAAAACTAGGCTGGGAAGAACGAATTAAAACCGTATTTAAGCTTGGTTACCGCTTGGAAGTTCAGGTCTAGTATGAGATTCTGGCATAAAATTCTGCTGTCAGTCCTCGCTTTCTTCATCGTCGCCCTAGATGTGAGTGTAATCATGATTATGAAAAAAAGCTGGCAGCTGAACATGGACAGCGAAATGCAGCGTGCTTCAAGCGAACAGCTATTAATTGCAAACAACATTTATGAAAATCTTGAATCGATTCAGACCCGTGGGGCCACACTTACCTCTACTTTAATCTCAAGTGTGGCTCAATCCTATGGTGAATTTTATCATAAGCAGGGAATCGGACTACAGCTCTGGGAGAATGACCAGCTGGTTTATCCGAATGTCGGAGTCCCATCAGTCTCAACACCGGAGTCACATTCTATTCAACTCTCTACTGAACTCCCTGCTCCCTATCAAGCTTTGTCGATCGTTTATCAACGTGATATCAGTGACCTGTATGCTAAGCAGCATGAGCTGAACCGTTTTTTTGTAATGATTAACTGGATTATCGGTCCAATTCTGCTCCTATTACTCTACTTGCTGATCCGGCAGTTGACCAAACCACTTAAACAGCTTTCAAAGACTACAAAAACGATCGCTGAAGGCAAATATACCGAGCGCGTGCAGTTGCGCAGTAAAGATGAATTTGGTGAGTTAGCCCTGAACTTTAACCGAATGGCAAACGCAGTGGAGCAGCACGTGATCGAACTGTCTAATATGGCCGATGAAAAGCAGAGAATGGTCGATAACCTCGCCCACGAACTGCGCACACCTTTAACCAGTATGCAGGGATTTGCTGAATTTCTGACTTCCGCAAATATAGGCCAGGAAGAACAGCAGATGGCTGGTCAATATATCCTTAGTGAAACCTTACGCCTGAAGAATTTAGCCTTCAAACTGCTGGATTTGTCCGTCCTACGGCATCATCCTCTGACTCTGAAACAAGTAGACATATCAGATTTGTTCAAATCGGTTAAACAGATTGAGCAGCTTAAATTGGACGAAGCAGGCATCAAACTAGAAATGGTTTATTCCATCCCTGCGGTTTGGGGTGATCATGATCTGCTAACTTCCTTCTTGGTTAACCTTGTCGAAAATTCCATTCATGCATCTCCGCAAGGGAGCACCATCCGCTTGCTTGCCTATGTATTGCAAAATGAAGCCATATTGGAAGTATGTGATTCAGGATTTGGGATGACACCGGAACAGAGCGCGCGTGTATTTGAACCCTTTTATCGAGGTGAAAAATCGCGCACACGCGAATACGGGGGTGCGGGTCTTGGTTTATCTTTATGCAAGCAAATCGCAGATGCGCATCAAACTAGAATTTCACTCAATTCTACTTTAGGTCAAGGAACAAGTATCCGCATCTTTTTACAACTCCATAACATCTGTTCACCTACTCTATAACATCTATAGTTTAAGGTTAGGAAGATTCAGCATCATCCGAAGCAAATGGAGGTTATTCAAGTGAATAACAAAAAATTCCCCACTACTTTAGCTGTACTCCTGTTCTCGGGGAGTCTGCTAATCGTCAGTGCAGTCATTCAAAACACCACCCATTTAGCTTTAACCAGCACCAAAACCCAAGGGATGAAGTTGGAAGCACCAACGCCGGTGTCCTCCACAGTGAATGACGATCTACAACCGCAGATGAGTCCTAAAGAAATACAACCCATTAACAATTTCATAGACATGGCTGGTCATGAGACTTCTGAATCCAAACGGACCACTGTCACACCGCCTGCTGCAGGGAATTTGAGTCAGACTGATGCCGTTATTCTTGCTGCTACAAGCGTACGCAAATTATTCGATGTGGATATTGCCAAGCTGCAGATGCGGGTTATTCTGAGTGATACCCGAACCTCGCTGCCGTGGACATGGGCTGTACATTTCAGTCCATATAACGCCAAGACCCTAGAAGGGCAAGGTAAGGAATTCTGGGAATATGATGTACTAATTGATCCCATAAACGGTATGGTAGTGAACACGACCGCGATTAATATTGCTCTGAAAAGAACACCAATTAGCGCTTCTGCTGCCAGCACTATCTATAAAGATGCCCGTTGGATCAATGCGGCCATAACTATCCTTACAGATAAACAAAAAGAAAGCCGGAAAATTGCTACAGCAACACTGATCAACACTGACACCAATGATAAACGCGGCATGGTCGCTGTTCAGATGATGCTGGAAGATGGCAGCAGCTACACGGCAGAAATGCGTTATCCTGATCAAAGTCTGCGCTGCCTTACCTACGAGACTGCTCAAGTAGTGAAATAAATCAAAAATTGAATCAGCTCTTCACTAATCCTACTTTTATGTCGATAATTTATATTACATGGAAAAGTATGGAGGAGCATATGAACACTAATCGCAGAACCGAACCTTTTCGATATACCCTTAAAGAACCTGTAACATTTGATCTTCATATTCTTACTATTAACGGAATTCAGGTTCCTTCCAAGCCTGTAAGGGCTGTATTGTTCGACATCAGTCGATCGGGTTGCCACTTATCGTTACCCCTCAATATCAACCCAGAAAATAACCTAGTACGCATTGGCATGGAAATGAATCTTACGGATGAATCTATGTACATAGAAGGAATATTGAAATGGAACAAAGAACAACAAGGCAGTTTCCACTACGGCATTCAATTGGACATCCCTGAGAATGATGGTGATCGACTCCCAAGGGTACTTCGCATCCTTGCTGGAGAAGGCAAAATATTAGTTCGTTAAGATAACAAAAAAGAGTAGTTTTAATCTAAAAAAGCAACAACCCCGCGTTTTCATGCAGGGTTGTTGCTTTTTAGCTATTGCGATCCAAACTTATTGTTGTAATCCGAAATCGCAGATCACCATTTCATGGATTTTATTCTTGAGGCACATCCCGTTCAGGGGATGCTGCTACAGCTTTTTCTTTCTCCAGTACCTCTCTTAAATCATCTTGAATTCTGCGATTCCATAAGGGAACCCCTGAGCGATAAGCAGCTCTGCCCGTCAAATGCGCAGATAAAGGTGAGGTCATAAATACAAAGACAATCCCCAGTAGCAGCTTAGCACTTATATGATCTAGAAAAAATGCAAAATATAGAAAGGCCCCGCTCAGAACACATAAAACACCAAGGGTGGCACTTTTGGCAGCAGCATGTGATCTCAGATAAACATCAGGCAGCCGAATCAGACCATAAGCACTTACAGCACTAAGCAATGCCCCCATCAGTATTAATAAGGCAAACAGCAATTCACCGACTGTCTTGATCATTTCCATGTTCAAGCACCACTCCCCTTTCGATGTATCTGGCAAATGCCGTCGTGCCGATAAAGGAAAGAATGCCTATTAACAAAATAATTTCGATAAAAGCCTGCGTTCGGAGTAAAACAGAAAGAACGGCTACCATGGCTAACAGATTAATTCCAATCGTATCCAGTGCCGCTACCCGGTCGGGCAAAGAAGGTCCCTTCAACAACCGCCAGGCACATACACCAATCGCCAGCGCCATAATCGTAAGCGAGAGCATAAGAATAAAATGGATCATTAACGGGTCACCTCCAATATCGCACGCTCAAAGGTGTCACGGATATTCGCTCTGAACTGTGCGGGATCCTCAACATCCATGGCATGAATATACAAAGTCCGGTTATCATCCGATACTTCAAGTACCACAGATCCGGGAGTAAGGCAGAGCAATGTGATCAAAGTAGCCACTTCCCAATCCGATTTCAGCTCTGTAGTATATTTCAAGATTGCTGGACGTATATTAAGCTCCGGTCTCAGAACAGCTTTTACTACTACATAACTTGAAACGACCAGTTCCCGCAGCAGCAACAGGATTAGCTTAATAATTGCCCACACTTTTCCTAGATATAATCTGGGCCAAAAACGTCGCATTCCGAGCAGAATGAGGATACCGATCAAGAAACCAATGACGAAACGTGGCCCAGTCCAGTCATTGTGCAGGAACATCCACAGGAATGCTATCATGAAATTCAATAATAGTTGAAAAGCCATAGTATCACTCCTTCATGACAGCGTTAATGTATAGTGCTGGATCAGCCAGTACAGCTCCGGCTTGGCTGACAAGTCCGTTTACCGTCTCCGCACCCACACCCATCAGAATTACAATTGCGAACAGAACAGCTGCCGGTGCCATCATAGCTTTATAATGAAGCGGTTTGACTTGTTCTTCCCTTTTCTCGCCACCCCAGAACACTTGCTGGAATACCTTGATCAAGGAATATAACACTACGAAGCTGGATGCAAGTGCAATCAGCGCCAGAGCCACGTGATTCTCGCCAAATCCACTCCGCACCATCATCACTTTTCCAGCGAAACCACTAAGGGGCGGAACACCAACCAATGCCAAAGTTAGTACAAAAAACATCCAGCCGGTCCACGGATAACGTCGGATTAAACCACCCATTTCTTTTAAGCGGTCAGTGCCTGAAGCTGAGATAATCATCCCACCCAGAAAGAATAATAATGCTTTGGCAACCATGTCATGCATTAAATAAAACACTACACCATTTAACGAATCCTGAGTCGCGACAGAGATCCCAAAAGCAATAAATCCTACACTGATGATGATATTATAATTAAATATTCGGCCCAAATCGTTGTATGCCAATGCCCCGATTGCCCCAAGTATCATCGTCGCCCCCGCCATCCAGGCAATCAATGTATGGGTGAGTCCCGGTTCTTGAATAAAAATCAAAGTAAAGGTACGAGTAATTGCATACAATCCGACCTTGGTTAGCAAAGCCCCAAACAGGGCTCTAACAGCCAATGGTGGTGCACTATAAGAATCGGGAAGCCAGAAAAAGAGCAGTAAACCTGCCTTAATCGAAAATACAATTAGCAGCAGGACCGCAATGACGTTCATTACACCGCCTTGTCCCGCCTCTGCTACACGCATAGATAGATGCGCCATATTCAGTGTTCCTGTCGCGGCATATAAATAAGCAATCGTCGCCACAAACAAGGAAGAGGAAATCACATTAATTAATACATACTTTAATGTCTCTCGCAGTTGACCCTTGGACCCACCAAGTACGATCAAAGCGTAAGAGGCAACTAACAGCACCTCAAAGCAGACAAACAAGTTAAACAGGTCCCCGGTGAGGAAAGAGCCAAATACCCCGGTTAATAAAAAATGGAAAAACGGATAGTAATAAAACCGTTCCCTGTCTTCCCCAATGCTAGCGAAGGAAAAAAACAGACAAGCCGCGCCAACAATGGCCGCAGTCAAAACGAGCAATGCCGAAAACATATCGGCAACAAACACAATGCCATAAGGTGGACGCCATCCCCCCATATATAAGGTCTGGATACCGTTTGTATTTACCTGATACACAATGAATCCTGCAACAAAGATATTTACAAACACACTGACGGCACTTATGATTCGTTGCAGACGTACTCGTTCTTTCAAAAAAATGAGTATAACTGCCGTAATGGCCGGAATCAGCAGAGGCAGCACTAACAAGTTGTTCATCGTCTCTCCTCCTTGGTTCCTTCCACATCATCGGTACCCGTCGAGCGGTAAGTCCGGTATGCCAAAACAATAAAAAATGCTGTTACTCCAAAGCTAATTACAATAGAGGTCAAAATGAGCGCCTGCGGCAAAGGATCGACATAAGCTTCCGCTTCCTCACCCAGCAATGGTGCAGCACCTGTCTTGAGGCCAGACATTGTCAGTAACAACAAATGAACGCCGTGCGTTATTAAAGTGGTTCCCAGAAGGATGCGCAGCAAGCTTTTGGAAAGAACTAGATAAACACCTACGGAAAACAGTACACCGATCGCCAGGGCAATAATAAGCTCCATTAGCTATCCCTCCCGATCGTAAATATGATATTCATAGTGACACCAATAACAGCTAAGAAAACACCGAGATCAAAGAACATTGCTGTGGTCAGTTCTGTTTTGCCCATAAGTGGCAGTTGGAAATAGCCAAACGCTTGGCTCAGAAAAGGTACATCGAATAAAAACGAACCTATTCCTGTAAGAAAAGCTACAGATACCCCAACCGCGATTAACTTACGATAGTCGATAGGCAATACCTTCTCAACCATATCAATCCCAAAAGTAATGGCGAGCAGTACCAATGCGGCTGATGCCATCAATGCTCCAATAAATCCGCCTCCCGGATTATTATGTCCGGCGAAAAACAGATAAAGCGAAAATATTAATATCATAACGAAGGCTACTTTAGCTACCGCTTGTAGTAACACATCATCACTTACAGAAGAACGTGGTTTATTATCCTTCACAGCCCGCTTCAGTGGGGCAATAGTTCCATCCGTATCCAGCTGCAGTTTGATCATGGAATAAATAGCAAGTGAGGCAAGGCCAAGCACTGTAATTTCAAACATGGTATCAAAGCCGCGGAAATCAACGAGCAGAACATTAACAATATTTTTACCGCCACCCAAGGTATAGCTATTCTCCACATAATATTTCGAGATGGATTCGAACGGACTACTGCCTAAAGCAGCAAGTGCAACCAATGTCATAGTTATTCCCATCCCGATGGAAATAATTAGCTTAGGCAAGCGGGACCGAAGTTTGAGCGGCTCTTTCTCCAGCTTAGGCAAATGCCGAAAACATAGCAGGAACAATGTAACGGATACTACTTCGACAATCATCTGGGTAAGCGCCAGATCAGGTGCCCGGAACAGAACAAAGAGTAAAGTAACCATATAACCAACCATTCCTGTTAACAAAATGGCTGTGATTCTGGAACGAACAAAGGGGATAGCCAAAGCGCCCACAAGCATAACCATAACAACAATAACTTCAAACAAAGAAAACGGAGCATATTCAGTTGTCCCAAGCGTTATTCCATCGGTATACCACACGGCTCCACCAATGGCTACGATCAGGAAAGCGAAGATATACATCAAGTAATGGCGCATGGAACCTGTCATATAGGTGCCAGTCAACGCCCTAGACGATTTCTCGACCAGCCGGATTACTCCGTCATAGACTTGATTTAAAGTGTAGCCACTGCCCCATTCTTTATCGACCAGACTCCAGCGGCCATAGATTCGGTATACAATAATACCAAGAATCACAACACCAAGTGTCATCCATATTTCTGGTGTAAAGCCGTGCCAGAAATGAATATTCACAACAAAGGGTTCTCCGGTCTGCAAGATAGGGTGAATAGCATTCATTGCAGGGATAATAAGTGTTTTGGATAATATATTCGGGAAAAAACCGATAAATATAGACAGCACTGCTAGCAGGCACGGGGCAAGCAGAAGTCCAAATGGGGCTTCATGCGGTTTTTTGTCCAGCTTCTCAGGCTGATATTTTCCGAAAAAGGTGTGGAAAACCAAAATCATACTGTATGCAAAAGTAAACACGCTGGCAATCCAGGCCAAAACCGGGAAGAGCGTAAACAACGAGGGAATAGACAATATATCCAGGTTTCGGATATTCAGAACAGCCGTAAAAAACATCTCTTTACTTAAAAACCCGGAAAATGGCGGCAAACCAGCCATCGAGAAACTGCCGATCATCGCTACCGTAAAGGTAACCGGCATAATGGAAATCAGTCCGCCCAGCTTTCGCAGGTCGCGGGTACCCGTCTCATGGTCAACTATACCGACCATCATAAACAAAGAGCCTTTAAAGATGGCATGGTTAATAAGGTGAAAGATAGCCGCTGTTGTTGCAGCAGTGTAAAAGACTGAATCTTCCCCTACATAAAATGCCGCTGCCGATCCCATTCCCAGCAATCCCATAATCAGTCCAAGTTGACTAATCGTTGAATAGGCTAATAGAGCCTTCAGGTCCGTCTGCTTCATCGCCTGGATGGAGCCATAAATCAAGGTGATCAAACCGACGCCTGACACAACCCAGAACCACTCATATTGCCCCGCAAAAACAGGGCTGAAACGGGCGACAAGATACAATCCAGCTTTAACCATCGTTGCCGAGTGCAGATAGGCGCTGACGGGTGTCGGTGCCTCCATGGCATCCGGCAGCCAGATATGAAACGGGAACTGAGCTGATTTGGTGAAGGCGCCTAAGAGAATTAGTAGCATCGCCGGAATAAATAAAGCATGCCCGCTAATATCGCCAACCTCACTCCAAATTTCCCGGATACTAAAGGTGCCTGTCATTACATAAAGCATTAAAAAGCCGGCAAACATCGCTAAACCACCAAATACGGTAATCAACATAGATTTGAGCGCACCATACCGCGATTTTTGCCGCCGATGCCAAAAGGCAATTAACAGAAATGACGAAACACTTGTTAATTCCCAAAAGCCATATAACACCATCAAGTTATCCGAGAGCACAACGCCAAGCATCGCCCCCATAAACAACATTAGATAAATATAAAAAGGGGTTAACGCTTCTTTTCGCCGGTCCAGATAATAAATTGAATAGATAATTACAAGACTACCCATCCCAGTGATTAGCAAAGCAAACAACAAACTTAATCCATCCAGATGGAAAACCAAATCAATTCCTAGTGAAGGAATCCATGAAATGGTTTCATATCCCAAATCCCCACCTTTAATAACGGGAATCCGGGTTAAGAAATAAACAAACAAAACGAGTGAACCAGGGAAAACAAGCCATCCTCTATGAAGGTTGGGTGCTCTCTTGGACAAAAGTGCGATTACTAAGGCCATTAGAAACGGAACAAGTATGATTACATGCAGCAAAGGCAGTCCTCCTTTTCCACTTGAGCTTATCAAGTTGTGAACTTTAGTACTTACTTTTTTACCAAAAGCCAAAGATCATATGATTGGTAGGGCCTTATATACAAGGCCCCAATGTTGATAAGGGCAAGCCCGATTATAAAGAATCGGTCAATGTGCCATCACAAATATGCAGATATCTAGCCTTTCCATCTTCTTGCTCAATTCTGAATAAACCGTTCTCAAATTCTGTGTGTAGTTCGTGAAAGAACTTTCCCTTAAGCGAATACTCTCCCTGAGGTTCATCACTGAGCTGATACTCAGCCCCGTTTTTGACCAGGTAAGCGATAACGCCTTCCTCATGGGTTTCTTCCAGCCCGGCACGCATCCGCTGCACAGCCACGACATGCAGATCCATCATTTTCATTTTACCAATGAGTTCATTGATGAAATTACGTTTGGTAAGCTCCTGCCACCGAGTTTGAGCAGATTGTCCAATGACGATCTGTGTAACCTCATTCTCTTCAGCAACTTCTACAATAATGTCTGTTGTTTTTCGGCCTTCACGTTTCCGAATGATAAACTCTGCGCCAGCTTCATCGGCAAGACGTTTCCAGACCGTCATATACATTTCTTTGCTCTGATTATATTCATCAATATCCGAACTATCGACATTTAATACAAACAATGGCGCCCCTATAATTTCAGATAGTTGGACACCACGCCGGATTAAACGCTCCCCATGCGGACCATAATGAACACAAACCATAATCTTTTCATTGTGTATGACCTTCACCCTCCTGTAACATGGCCAAGAAATACAAAAGGAGCCCACTGGCGTTAGGCCCCTTGCGTAATTCTAAAACCCGATAAGTTATACTTAATTATATCTATTCCTATGTTTTTTGTAAAGTTTGTTGGTTATCATGGAACATATTTCTTTTTAATGCTTGTATCATGCCCTTATTTAGCATTTGTCATACAATGGTTATTATATATTCCTTTACAGGAATATTCCCTCCGTGGTATGTTATCATCACTAACAGGAAATACCAAAAAGGAGGCGCTATAGAGCCGCTCAACCACAGTATGTCATAATAGAGATACGAATGAATTTAATGAATCGAAGTGATCCTTGTTTATGAATACTAACGTTATGAGTGCCTTAGCTGAGCCCCACCGCATGCAGATCGTTGAACTATTACGCGAGAATCCTCTAACTGTTGGGGAGATTGCAGAAAGTCTTCAGCTACGGCAGCCTCAAGCGTCCAAGCATTTGCGCGTCCTTAGTGAAGCGGGATTAATTGAAGTTCAAGCTGTTGCTAACAAGCGCATTTGCAAGCTCCGTCCTGATCCATTTAAGGAAATAGACGATTGGTTAGACTCCTACCGCCATATATGGGAAGAACGATACGATCGACTGGATGATTATTTACAAAAGCTACAGAGCAATGAAAACAATAAAAAATCATAGCCTCAGGCCGAAATTGGCAGGAAGCAAACAAATTTTGAGGAGGATCTATCCCATGACAAATTCTAACCCGTCCAACCAAGTGGTATCCAAAGTTGTTGATGGCAACACATTAGTATTAGAGCGCGTATTCCAAGCTCCACGTGAGCTAGTATTCAAGGCTTTTTCTGAGGCTGAGCATTTGAAGCACTGGTGGGGTCCAAAAGGTTGGACGCTTCCCGTATGTAATGTCGATTTCCGTCCAGGGGGTACTTGGCATTATTGCATGAAGTGCGTGGATAAGAATCAAGGGGATTTCTACGGTATGGAGTCTTGGGGCAAGGCGTTGTATAAGGAAATTACAGTCCCAGAACAAGTCATTTATACAGATGGATTCTCAGATGCAGAGGGTAATATTTCAAAAGATTTGCCTGAAACGCTTGTCCAGCTAGATTTTATCGACCTGGAGGGTCAAACGAAGCTGGTGAATACCGGTAAATACACTTCTCCGGAAGCCTTGCAACAAGTGATTGATATGGGGATGTTAGAGGGGATTTCCCAAACCTTCGACAATTTGGATGCCCATCTTGAGAATTTACAGAAGAATAACTAGAGCAGCTATCACACGATAAATAGGACGACGCAAGGATACTCTCTCCTGCTCGTCCTATTATGTTTATTTTGCAGGAAATAAGAACCTGATACTATTCGGAAAATATTGCAGGAAAAACGTGTCATTATGCGTGCCCAGCGGATCCGTCTCAAACTTCACTCGCTGATCCGCTCCAACAATCTTCTCTTTTAAAATATCATAAGCACGTTTGCTGTTAGGCACCATGTCCTTCTGGGCATTTGTCTTGTGGATCCCTTCCTGCTCACCAACATACATATAAATTCTGCATTCCCTATCTAGTCTTGATGTCTCCATGAAATGAATGAAATCTTTAAACCATACAGACGCAGATATCAATATAAAATTCCCAACAGTAGCTTCAGTCTTGTACATCGCGTACAGACTTATTAATCCACCTAGTGAAACACCACCCAAAGCCAATTTCTCCGGCTCGTTGGAGATGCGATAGGAGCTTTTGATATAGGGTACAAGATCCTGATAGACATAATTCAAATAATCATCGCCCTTGCCCCCAAAGGACCAATCCTTAAAAAGAGCAGGCATTTCCCAAGGTGTATATTCATCATTCCGCAACTGAGAATCAATCCCTATAAAAATAACCGGTTCTGTTACTCCCTCTTCCATATCTTTCTCTATAGCTGTAATCGCCTCTTTGAACAAAAAATCTCCATCCTGTAAGAAAACCGCTGGGAATAACCGCTCCGGGAATAAATGGTATTCTTTCGGTAAATACACGGTAATCTGACGATCCATATGTTCAAAAAGCACAAGCTCGCCTGCCCTCATTTGGGTCATATCCCCACTCCTTAACAGTTCAGTACTCGAAACGCTCTACTCATAATCGTTGGTACTACAGAAGCGTGATTTTCATTGGGTGCGACATAGTGCTTAACCTCTAAATTAGGCAAAGCATACTCATTCAATTTTGAAAATAATATTGCTGCGTCATCGACCATAAACGACTCTTCACTCCCTACGGTAATCAATAACTTTTGTTTATCGGCCGTCAACTCTTGACCCTTGCTATAGAACTGCTCCGCATACGTCAGGATTTCATGATCATTCCACCAAATGGATGGACTAGAGGCCAAATAATACTGGAATAGCTTCGTACGAGTGAATAACGTCCAGAGGACAAATAGACCGCTGAGAGAGTGACCAAACAAGGCTTGTTTATACTGATCCACATTATATTTCTTGTTGATTGCTGGCATTAACTCTAATTCTAAAAAAGCCAAAAAATTCTCAGCCCCACCATGTGGACCTATGTCAGCATTTTTCAATCGGTCCGGATATACATAATGCTTCGCTGGAGGTGTGAAATCATAAAATCTTCTTTTAGAGACCTCTTCATCTGAACCATAATGTCCAATGCCAATCACAATTGCTGGTGCAATAAAAGTTTTCGGGGCATTTCTTGACTGCAATTTCACAACATCCCGACCCAATTGAAAATATGAATTACCATCGAGCATGTAATACACGGGGAAGCCCTTTTCTGGTGCTGCTTCTCTGGGAAGAGAAACCTTTATATCGTACGTGTAACCCATATACTGAGATTCAAGTTTCCATGATTCTGTGTGTTCGAGCTCTACTTGTGTTGTCATTTTTTCTGTACACTCTCCCCTACACTCTTGACTTTGCTAATAAATATAAGAAATAAGGAATTCCAATAATCGAAACGACTATACCTACGGGTAACTCTGCCGGCTGAAATATTGTTTTGGCAAAATAATCAGAGATCACCAGCAAAAACATCCCGACCACTGCACTGGACAACATAATATAGCGGTGATTAATCCCTACTAATCTTCTGGCGATATGAGGAGCCATCAAGCCTATAAAACTTATAGAACCGGATACAGATACACAAACACTTACGATCCCCACACTGCATAACAGAAAGATCAGCTTTTCTTTTTCTACAGAGATCCCTAAGCTCTTTGTACTGGAATCCTCCAATTGAAAATAATTGAGTAAATAGCTTTTTCGATACATTATAAATCCTAAAATAAGCACCCAAGGTGCGATCATAATGATATAAGTCCAGTTCGCGCTGTAAATACTTCCGACACTCCAAACCGCAGCCATCTCATAATCACTTGCATTCATTTTCAGAGAGATATACAACGACAATGCACCAAAACCACTGCTAATCGCGATCCCTGTCAAAATCAAGCGTTGCATATCGAGTGCACCATTCCGCCATGAAAAAATAAAGATAATGACAACTGCGGCAAGCCCACCTACAAAACCAAACAGCGGCATGGCTAGTATCGAGAACCAGCTTTCTTTAAAAAAAGTAACTCCCGACATCTGAAAGAAAAACATAAACGCAACGATGGCAGCTCCTGCGCCTGCATTAATCCCAAGGATACCTGGATCAGCCAGCCCGTTACGGGTAGTCCCTTGAATGACAGTTCCCGCCATCCCCAGACCTATTCCTACTAATGAGGCAATAATGATCCGTGGTAACCGAAACTGAAAAATAACCAGGTCAAATTTAGCATTAGGATCTATTCGCAGCAGTGTTTTTATCACATCCATTACAGACATATCAAACACGCCATTCGTAAGATGAAAATACCCGGCCACAAGGGTTAACAGGATAAAAACTAATAGTGTAAGCATATAGCGGCTAAACTGTACTTTACTTCTATCCACGCTGCTCTCCCCCTTTAACCCGAATTAAATAAAGGAACAAAGGGATGCCAATAAAGGCTGTTACAACACCAATTGGCGTCTCAAACGGAAAGTTAATATAACGGCTTAAGACATCGCAAAACGCTAAAAAAACAGCTCCAATCACCGCTGAGCAAGGAATGATAAAGCGATAGTCTATACCTACGATAAAACGTGTAATATGAGGAATGATTAGACCCACAAAGGCTATCTTGCCGACTAAAGCTACTGCTGTCCCGGTCAGACATATAACAGATATAATACTGACAATTTTCACCCATTTTGTTCGTTGACCCAAACTAATCGCGGTTTCATCCCCCAGGGAAGCAACCATTACTGACTTAGAAATACTAACCGCCAAGAGCAGTCCAACGATTATAAAAGGAACTGATAATATTAGCATATCTGGATTAACGGTATGTATTTTCGAGCTATACCAAACGCTAACATTTTGTGAGACTTGAAAAAACATCGCTACTGCTGAGGCGATACTACTTAAAAAAGTACCAATTACAGTCCCAATAATAGCTAACCTGACTGGTGATAAACCGTTTTTAACCAATGAACCAAATCCGAAAACCAAACCTGCTCCGATGGCTGAACCCACCATAGATAAAATAATCATCTGAACATTCGATAATCCCGGATAAAACACCATAGCCAACGTAATAACAAATGCCGATCCGTCATTTACTCCCATAATCGATGGTGATGCAAGATAGTTACGTGTAACCCCCTGCATTAACGCCCCTGAAACAGCCAGAGCCGCTCCAACTAATAAAGCGGCGATTACACGCGGAAATCTAGATGTCATAATAATGTTGTGGTCCACATTATTAGCATCGAAGTGTGTAATCGCCTGCCATATTGTCAATATTCCAATATCTTTAACACCATATAAGACGGATACAACCATTGCTAATACGATGAATAATGGAGAAGTTGATAGGATCAATATAACTTTCCAATTTTTTGTATTCATCTTATTCATCGCACCTTCGGTTTTACTTCAACAGGTTTTCAATTGCCGCATCCAGGAATCTTACTTTAGACCAAGCCGTTCCACCTTGTGCCAACGGATCAATTGCATTTACAAACACATGATTATTTTTGACAGCAGTTACGCTTTTGAAGATCGGATTCTTGAGCAAATCATCAAGAGCTGTTGCATTATCTGTATTCTCACTAGTCTCAAACTGCAAGAAAATATAGTCCGGATTAATATCCGCCAAAGCTTCTAATGAAAGCTCTGCTTGTGCTTCTGTAGAGGAAATCACCTCAGGAATGGCAGCACCCAGATCTTCATAAATAACCGGATTCAAATAAACGCCAGCAGGATACACACACATACTGCCCTGACGAATACGAATGACTAGAATGGATTGATCTTTCAGCTTTTCTCCAATTTCAGCCTTTGCACCCGCAGCTTTAGATTCATAATCACTAATAATTTTTTCTGCATCTGTGGTCTTACCGGATAATTGGCCTAATAAGAGCAAGTTATCTTTCCAGTTTGTTGAAATATGTGAATAAGGAATCATCGTTTGAATTTTATTAAGTGCGCCGGCCACATCTTCCCCAAACTTGGAAGACCCTAAGATAACATCTGGATCCAGTTGCAGAATCGCTTCATTACTTGGAGCAAATTTATCCCCCACTAAGGATGCACCCGCTAGGTCAGTTGACAGATAACCTGGAATAGCATCAGCTATTGCAAGTACACCTACAGGTTTCACTCCCAGTATGGCAGCATCTTCCATAGATTCGAGACTTGCTGCTACAATATTATTAATCTTTGCAGGCACGACATAATCCTTGCCCAAATATGTAACGGTTTGTTCAGTGGCAACAGCCTCCTGAGCCGCATTTCCTTTGTTATTTGCAGTTCCTTCTGCTGCTACTGCAGCATTATTTGTGCTTTTTTCTGAAGCTGTCTTATCCTTTTCATTGTTACCGCAAGCTGCCAAACTCAAAGCTAAAACTGCTGATACCCCAGCTAATAAATATTTTTTCTGATTCATAATCAATCTCCCCATCTATATTTTATTTATCATTCTTCAAACTAAAGTAATGATAATGAGAATCGTTATCATATTAAATCATATGAGAATAATTATCAATACTTTTCTTTGATTATATGAAATCTTGTAATTTAACAGTTGCGTTAAATTATTAGTGAACATGCAGAAGAACCCGCACCAAATGCGGGTTCTTCTGCACTATAAATATGAGTCCATTTTTTTAATCAGCGTTATAAAACTCAGATAAGTCACGGAACAATAATCCGCACGCCTCTAGTCTATTAAGTTCCTCATCCACATCAGTGAGCAAATTGCTTTCTCTCTCATGGGCTGTATTGATTAGCCACGGTTGTCCCTGTTTTAGAAAACAAAGATCATCAGGCAGCCTGGTCTGTACCCACGAGTACAAGCTGGTGGAATAGGATAAAAGAATATTGACCGCTTCAGGTGAACAATCAAAAAAATAAACATCTGCATAATGCCCCATAAGCCGAGTCCCCGGCCAATAGTCATCTTTTATGACCTTTTTGAGAAAAGGTTGCAGCTGTTCAAGCAGTTCATATCCTTCTGGCTCCAACTCCATCTGATCACGTTTTGCTAGAATAAATTCATCACATACTTCCATAGCTACCTGTACCAGCGTCTTGTAGGTCTGACCCGTTGGTTCCTGCAAAATAGTATGAATAATAATGTACCCCCTCTACTTACTTGTATTATTCAAATATTCTTTATGCATCCTACCCCAGCCACACATGCTATCCAAAACTGTAATTAGCGATTTGCCATGTTCTGAAATACTATATTCCACCCTGAGTGGAAGCTCATGATAACTCACCCGATCGATAAGCTGATCCTCTTCAAGCTCCCGTAATTGTTTAGCTAACGTACCTTGGGAGACATCTGGGATAATCCGTCTAAGTTCACCAAATCGTTTTGTGCCATCTATCAATAAAATAAATAAAATGAGCGGCTTCCACTTTCCACCGATCTTTTCAAGTGTTGTAAGAACCCCGGTTAATCTCGGCTCCAGCAAATCCATGTGATCCCCTCTTTCGATAGTTATATAACTGTATGTTCGAACCAGCTAGTACGAAAAATCGTACCTAGTACGAAAAAAGTGCGTACTGTGCAGGTTATATTTTATAGCTAATAATAAAAAACAGAACTTAATAAGTCCAATTAACTATGAACGGAGAAGATAAATATGTCCACTATTTCATTAAAAAACCAGCGCATCGTCATTATTGGAGGAAGCTCCGGAATAGGGCTTGCAACTGCCAAACAAGCGGTAGAACAAGGTGCAGCTGTCATAATCGCTGGGCGATCACAAGATAAATTAGAGAAAGCTCAACAGCTTCTGGGATTCGATTCTGTTGAAATTCATTCACTAGATAATCAAAATGAACAGGACTTGAAGGATTTCTTTGAAAAAATCGGCGTTTTTGACCATTTGTTCACTCCGGGAGCCTCCTATGTTAGAGGACCGATTACTTCTAGCTTGGAGATTGCACACAGTTGCTTTAATGCAAAGTTCTGGCCGCAATATAATGCTGTAAAGCATGCCATCCCTTTTATCAACCCTACAGGCTCCATTGTTCTTATGTCCGGCGCATTCAGCCAACGTCCACTTGCAGACGGTGCCTCCTATGCAGCTTGTAACGGCGCGATTGAAAGTCTGGGAAAAGCATTAGCAGTAGAATTGGCTCCCATTCGGGTAAATGTCATCTCCCCTGGAACCATTCATACCAACTTTAATTGGGAAGGCGCAGAACAGGAAACTAGAGACAAGGCTTACGACGAATATACGAATATCAATATCCTTGGGAGGGTTGGTCATGCCGACGAAGCAGCACATACAACGATTTATTTGATGACCAATAGCTATACAACAGGAAGTACTTTATTTCCGGATGGGGGATATATTTTGCGATAACTTTGTTAATAAACGCGCCATATGAAGGATTAGGGGGGAATTACTGTAGATTTAACTGTCGAAAAGGGACGAAAGAATGGTCTCAAGTTCCATTGACCTATAGAAATGAGAATAGTGAAAAAATCTAACGAATCTCAACGAAGAAATAAACTCATCCAAGATTTCATTTAATCCAACTAAATTCTTTTCTTGCTAAAAAATCAGATTTTACAGAAACAAAACTAATATCTTGAGTGTTCTCAATTTCAACTAGATCATGAGTTAGTCACATTCTTCGTCATTGGTAATAAATTCTTTCATAACCACACCTAGAGAGCAGAACAGCACGTAATCCAACCTACCACTAGATGCTAGCATCGATAATAATTCTTCTTTAATCAGATTGCTAACTTCTATTATAAATCGCTTGTTCTCTGGTTGCCCCAAAAATTTCTCAAGGTCTCGTTGAAATGTCTGCCTGCTATCCTTTGATAAAAACTATCAGCCGGATATTACATTCGAATGATACCTTTGATGGATATATGTTGATTCAAGAATTTCATTTATTCACCTTAGTTATCACTCATGAGTTCAATTCCGTGAACCATGTTTTTAGAGTAAATAAGTCATTTTAATTTCCCTCCCATAAATCATAAAAGATTTATTGTCTATGATATTAACCTCTCATTAACTTTTTGATTTGTTAGTTCTTAATCAAACCACTTTCTTCAACGTAATCAAGGACAAAACCACTTGATGAATTGTTTCTAAATTTAACAAATGAATATATATTGCATTTTAACCAATGTATAATATAGTTCTAATTGTTGCTTTTTAGTAGAGAAATCCAAAGTAAGAATCCTTCGTGGAAATACCTAAGAACATCAAAATTAGGATGCGTAAATAAAAAAACGTTATATTAACCGTGGGATCTCAGCCTTTGTTAGATTATAGACTACTCATAATAATTGGTTTATACTTACAATAAAATCATATAAAATGAGGTGTATTAATGAGTGACAGAAAAAACGAATATACGGAGTTAGTTAAGAGTTTAAAACAATCTTTAACATCATCTGAAGAGGTAGCATGTATTAGATTAGATTTGGTAGGAACAGGGCTTAAGCCCGAGCGTTATAGTGATGATATGTTCCTGTATCGTGATGAAGATGATAAATTTATATATATCCACGATAATGAAGACGAAACTTCTGGAAAATTAGATTTAAATTCACTAAAAATCATTTTAGACAATATCGCAAAAAGATGGATAGATGAGAAGTATGAACGAGAAGAGCTTGAAAAATTTCTAAATTCTGAAGAAGTTGAGTGATAGTTATGGAAAAGCTTATTTATCACTTCACAGGATCAGAGGCATTAAAAAGTATTATTTTAAACCAAACCTTTTGGATTACAAAAAGTGATTATCTGAATGATACCACTGAGCAACTTGTTATAAAGCCACTACTACAAAAGTTTTTCAAACAACACATAAGAATGAGTAAAAAAGTTCAGGATTACATTAGTAATCAACTAGACTATTATTTAAATGAATACAATTATTATATCTTATCTTGCTCGCAAGTAGACGATTCTTTACCATTGTGGAATTATTATTCCGAAAATGAAGGGTATTCTATTGGGATTGACAAATCAGAATTTTTGAATATGTTTGAAAACTATTTCAAGGGAATCGATAACGAAGTTAATGTGATCATAACAGAAGTACGATATGTTGATCTTGGAGATGAAGATTTTTTCAAAGAAATGCTTTCCCCATTCACCTATTTTTCTGATGATGATTTGGAAGGTAAAAGAGACATTATAGATGAACTCATAATGGATCTTGCGAATTTATCTTTCTCTATTAAGCATAAGGCATATGCAGCAGAAGAAGAAGAGAGAATTGTTGTTATTTGTAAAAAGGAAAGTCCGATTACTAGTAGAGAAGAATTCCGAGTATTAAATGGTTCTTTTATTCCCTATATCATATTTAACAAAGAAGGAGCACATAGTTTTACAGTACCTATTAAAAAGATTAAATTAAGTCCTTACCCTACCATGGATCTTGCAAAAAAAAGTGTCCTGTATTTATTAAAAAAGAATTATAAAAATTTTAATGAAGATGATATATCACAATCGAAAATCCCCTCTCGGTATTAACTTCAACATAAGAACTGCTGATAATTTTGTACATAGTAATATTTATGGCATTCTATTTTTCTATTAAATCTTCATATTTTAGTGACCATATCAAATAGAATGCTACTAAAAAGTAATCTTTAAACAACCTGAGTCCAATATTAATAAGGAGTCAGGTTGTTTAGTTTCGCATGAAAAGTGAATGTTATTAGAAATCTATATAATTTTTTCGGAAGAATGGTAAAAATTTAGTTAGATACACTTGTTTTTTGACTGAAGAAGTCGCCTATACATGAATTGCCTTTGCCTTGCATTCGATCCTGTCTATATATAAAAGCATTTACACAATATCGCTTTAGCATGCTGCTGCATTACTACAGGTGAACCCTTAGTCTCTGTGAACATAGAAATATCTTAGTATCCTATAATTTCCTTATCGTTTTCCACCGTCTCAAACACCAGCTTGAAATCATTTCATTTTATGTTCAGTTAGTTGGCATTAAATCTCTCCTTAGATAATTGCAAGAGATACCATTAACATATTTCTTAATGTAGCCAAGTCTCTCCTTCAAATAATCATCTTTAACTCTAGTTTATCAACAAACTACTAAACGTTTATGATTAACGTATATGTCAAAGCTTCGATCTTAGCACAAGTTTCACCCTTTCAATACACCCTTAAATCTCTTGTGACTTCTCGTAACAAGTTAATATTTCACTTTGAAAATCCAGTTATTTTTGTAGTATTCATTTATACTATTTCAAATGAATATTGAAGATTTTAAAGAAATTGAACTGTTCGAAAAAGTCTACTTAACAGATCTTGATAATAATGATTCTCTCGTCAAAGATTTTATTTTGTAAAGGCTAAGCTAAAAACATCTACAATAAAATAAAAAGACTAGAAGATATGGAAGGAGATAATAAGAATTCAATTGGTTTATGTATTGCAAGCGGTGAAACTCTTTCCTATCCATTTAATTTAAATGCTCTACATAGTTTCAAAGCAAAAACTGGAGAAGTTATATTTAAGGTAACTTCTAAAGATCCAACAAGTAAGCAATTCGTAAGTTTGTCGAACAGCTTCCTCATTTGCTGTACGACCAGGAAGTATTGGTGCAACAAATGCTTATTTAATTAAGATAAGTATAATTAATAACGACAGTTCAATCCATAATTTTAATCTCAGTGTTTTTTTGAGTAGTCTTCTTTTTGGCTTATTGTTTTCACTATTGACTTGCCAAGTAGAGGATTTGTTAGCGGGTTTACAATAGGAGTCTTAACTGGAATGTGTACTAATAATATCTTAGAAAAAGTAAAGTAAATCTACTAGTGAAGTATTATTTAGGATTATGATCTTTTTTAACAAAAAATATTTCACAGTTAACTATCATTCATGACTTAATTATTATAATCATATGAACGTGCTCACCATCTGCCTTCCAAACAGTAACATTATTTCGATTGAAGCCTTGAGTCGCGGGGATAAATTCTTCATAGCTTAATAAAGAGCACATGTATTTTTCACTAGTAATAATGTCAAATTATTTTCGTCTCCTGTTCCAACTCCATTATAATTGCCTTTCTTAACCGATTTTGATTCTGTGTAACCTTCTCTATCATTATTTTGGGAGCATTTAGCCTAATAAGCTTTCCGGAGATATAAATTTTCACATAATCTAAACGTCTATCAACTCAGGATTAGTCACTGTTACTTTTTCAGGAGTGATTTGGAGAACTTTGTCTGAGTCATGAAAATAGTAAATCAGCCCACGAATCCAAATAATACACAATGAACATTCCCATACAAAAATACTTAACAACCTTTCCTTCTTGGTTTCCATACCTTCCCCTCCTATCTTCAGAATCGATATCAGACATTATATCAAACTCAGAAAAACTATTTAGTCTGTAATTCATTAAAGAAATCTTAAGATTTCTTTAAATCCGCAATGCTCTTTCCTATCCTTTAACTTTTGTAGAAACCTCAATTCATTAATAACGTAATAGTAAATAATGAGGTTCATCATTCTCAAAAATCAAATAAAAGAACGGGAGCTCTACTTATGATCATTTATTTGAAAAGGTTTGGGATTATGTTACTATCGATTTGCTTACTATCTGCTTGCTCATCTGATCCTGAAGTCATCATTCCAAGAAAAACAAATAGTGATTTGGAGCAACAAGTGGACAAGTATCTTACAGAGAAACAATTTAATGGTACTGTTCTCATGGCTAAAGGTGGGGAAGTCTGGATTAGTAAAGGGTACGGAATGGCTAATTTTGAAAAAGAGATTCCAAACTCGCCCAATACTATGTTTAGAATAGGTTCAGTCAGTAAGCAAATTACAGCGCTTAGCATCCTTAAACTCCAAGAACAAAATTTACTAAATGTGAAGGATACTCTGAATAATTACATCCCGGATTATCCTAATGGAGATACAATCACCATACACCACCTCTTGTCACATACTTCAGGAATTCCAGAATATCTCACATTTGATAGTTTGACCTTTTCTAGTTGCCAAAATTATAATTCCCCTTCAGATATCATTGATACTTTTAAACAGAAAGCACTAGATTTCACCCCAGGTACACAATTCAGCTATAGTAATTCAAACTATATTTTGTTGGGATATATTATTGAAAAAGTATCGAAGGAATCCTATGAGGACTATATTAATAACCATATCTTTAAACCCCTACATATGAAACATTCTGGTTATGACATAAATGATTACAATGAAGATACTCATGCTAAAGGATACGAAGGTACAGTGAAGCGGTATGACGAACCCTCCTACAAAATTGATATGTCAGTGCCCTTCGCAGCAGGAGCATTATATTCGACGGTAGAAGATCTCTTTTTATGGGATCAAGCACTTTACACAGATAAATTAGTCTCTAAGGAATCTCTTGACATTATGTTTAGTCCAAAGGTTATCATGGAAGATAATAAACTAAGTTACGCCTATGGTTGGTTTGTATATCACGATCCAATTAATCTAGTGGGTCATGGTGGAAATATATTTGGATATTCCTCTTTTATTCTTAGGGATCCAGAAACCAAGAACTTAATCGTAGTCATGACTAATTTTGATTCCTATCGTGAAATTAACTGGGTTGCAGAAGATTTAAATAAACTGTTAGATGAATTTGTTAAATAGTAGAGAGAGATAAAAAACCAACCAAAGGTGGTACAAAAGAAAATGAACCAGAAACCAACAAATGATTCTCTAAATCATGTTCTCCCCTTTAAAGGTATCCTTAATTTCCGTGATATGGGAGGTTATACAACACTAGATGGCCGGCGGGTGAAGCGTGGTTTATTTTTTCGCTCTGCTGAATTAACGGGAATGACGGAGCAAGATGTGGAACTCTTTCAATCCCTTGGCATTAAAACAATATTCGATTATCGTGGCGTAGAAGAAGTCCGTTTAAAGCCGGATCCAGTAATTCCCGGAGTAAATAATATCAGTATACCTGCCCTAGTGGAAGAAGTGCCTGGGGACATGAGAGATGTGGTAGGTTCTGAATTTCTGAAGCATTTTACTGCAGACTTCTTAGCTAATATGTATTTAAATATGGCCTTTAACAACCCTTCCTTTAAGCGATTAATGGAAACTATTATGCTCCCGGACCAATATCCTATATTGCATCATTGTGCTGGCGGAAGGGATCGCACGGGTGTTGGATCCGCCTTTATCTTTCTCGCACTTGGAGTCCCGAAAGAAACGATTGTTGAAGACTATCTGATCTCTAACCTGACACTCGCGCCTATGAATGAACAAATAAAAGCGCAAGTCTCACAGCATCTATCCCCGGAAGAAGTAGACAAGGTTATGGCATCCCTAGAATTACGTAGAGAATTCATGGAGGCTATCTTCTCCGCCATTGACGAACGCTATGAGAGCATTGAGGCTTTCCTTGAACAGGAGTTTGCTATAACAGCCGAAAAACGCGAGCAGCTGCAAGTATTTTGCTTAGAGGCTATATAATTTGTGCGATTGCACCCCAGCGAAAATTGATGCAGGAGTGTTGACGGGGGCAATTTGTAAAAGCGCTCAAGTTTAATTGTTCATACAACTATAATCCAATAGAACGCTCGATCACTGGATATAAGTGTATTTCATGCAGCTATTTTCTGAAATTACTCCCTTATAAGTGGATTCTCTAGTTTTTAGTTGTATAAAGTGCAGTTAAAGTCAGAAGTATTCTTTTAGCACTCGAAATAACTGCACAAAGTACAGCTATTTCGCAGATTCCATCAACATCCATCACCAGTAACCGACACTAAAAAAAATCAATGAAGCAATCAGGCAGCCTCCACTAGCTCATCATTTGCAAAAGCAAACCTCCCCGCAGACCAAAAACACCAGACAGTGATTCTCCACGAACTGAAGGATCATTGTCTGGTGTTTTATTCAGATTCAGTAAGGGTTGTTTGGAGACAATCTCTTCTTTTCAATTAGTACTGTTGTCTTTCCTCGTAGGATACGAACAGCATTCTACGTTGCACATCCATAAGCATACGAATTACCCAACTTGCTAACAAGGCAACAACAAATCCAGCTACTACATAGGAGATATATTGTTGGGATAATGTCCAGTCGATCTGGAACAAAGCAAACACACTATTCTCTAAAATGTTCAAATCCATGGTTTGCAAGAAAATCTGGTGCAGCACAGGTAGTGTAATCAGGCCCAATGCAGCCGCTACTACAGTTACTGTTATTGAAAAGAAAATAATGCTGGATACGAATCGACCCATAATCAGCATGACGTTACGGGCAAACTTCGCTCCATGAAAACCTAACTTCATTCGTTGCAGGAAGCCCGCTCCCTCTAGCTGCATATCCGATCTGGCCTCTTCACTAGGTCTAGGAATATCTAACAATGATCTGACCAGCTCTTGCTCAAATTGTACGATGTAATCCAATCCCTTAGCTACTGCAAAAAACAAAGGAATTCCGATGAATATTGGGGTTAACGCAATGGATAACGTCAGCCCTGTCACCATAAACACAAAATATACAATCGTAAGCGGTAAAGAGATTAAGAAGTATAAAATACTCCGATATGTCTTTGGACTTGCTCCACGTTTGCGCGTTTTAGATTGGGGTTGTGATTCTGCTGGAATATGCATGGAATCAAGAGCTCCCATCGGCATAGTGTATAACTTATCATTCATTTCTATTGTCCTTCCTCTCACGTTTTTCAATTAATCTCATTATACGTGGGAAAAAGAAGGCTCAAAACAGTCTTGGGGCTGGAGTCATACCAGACTAAAGGCTAGGATTTGTTGCTTCGAAGCGCATAATTAACCAGATTTATGATTTTGCTAGGCTACAACCCCAACTTATTTCCCTTTTCCAGCCGTACAATCTGCTGTTCGCCATTATCTGCCAGCTCTCTGAACTGATTAATGGTTTCACGCATTTTGGGGAGAGCTTCCTGCTTATAAGTACTGATGGAATCGAGAGCGGATAGCACATCTGTAAAAGCTTGCTTTAATGTATCCACTGAAATACTTGATTCTAACGACTGTTTATGGATTTCCGCCCCTTGGTTTTTCAACATTTTTGAGGTACCGCTGATCAGGCTATCGGTGGTTTGATTTAAAAGTTCGATCTTTTTCAAAACAATTCGTTGATTATACAGCGCACTAGCTACCGTAACCGATATTTTCAAGGCAGACACGGTAACATTTCTAGCTCTGTCCACCCCTCTGATCAGCTCTTTATTATTTCGAATAACCACTTCTATGGCCATAATTCCTTGTTGATTCACTACAAGCATCTGTTGCAAATCCATGACACGCTGCCGCAACGGAAAAAGCACCTCTTCTGTAATGAACCGAACTTTCTCCTCATCCTCATCACGCAGCTTAGCGGCTTCCAGTTGCGTCTCTATTTCCTGATCCATCAGCATGCCGAGCTGAATTTCTTTTTGCAGCTTTTTTGTAAGTTCCCGAAGTGCCTGTTGCTCAAATTCCAGCGTAGTATTGTCGTTCTTCAAAACGGTCTTTCCCTTGTCTAAAGAAATTATAATATCTGAAATGACAGCATCCGCCTTTTGATATTTAGCAAAATAACTACGTAATGGATTAAAGAACTTCCCAAGAAAACCCGTCTTGGCAAAATCTACTGCACTGGGATCCAAATCCTTCAGCTGGAGATTAAGCTCCGTCAAACCTTTTGCTACTTGGCCGCCTTCATCCCCTGTCTTTGATAAATTCCCCACTGAAACCTGCAACAGGGAGTTTTTGTCCGAAGAGGATCTCATCGTTTCCAAACCGAAGCTATCAATGGATTGCAGCACCGCTTTCCGCTTATCCAGTGACTCTAAATTCAGATCCAGAATGGCGGAGACATTGTTTACTGCCAGTGTTTTCAGTTGTGATACTTCCTCAGGCTCAGGTTTGACCTGCTCTTCAATTACTGATTTCAGCTTTTCCTGACTTACGACTTCCATAGTAAACGACATAGAACCCCTCCTATAAAAAATAGCTTACATTTGAACATTGAGCAGGTTGCCAATTTTATAGACTACATCATCTGTATCTGCATTGATGTTGGCCGCTTCATTTATACTCGAAATACTCTCAAGCGCCTTAATATTCGCATTGTAGCCAATCGTGTAAATCGGGATTTTGTAGGTCTCAATAAGACCTCTGATATCATTCAAGGAATGCCCTTCATTGGTCTCTCCATCACTTAATACAAAGATCAACGGCTTCAAATCCGGATTTAGCTGTAATTCCGTTTGAAGCATATGGATGGCTACCGCGATCCCGTCAAAAGTAGCCGTCCCCCCATTTGCTTGAAGACTATCAATCGCACCAACAAACATGGACTGCTGGTTCGTGTCATATTTTCCAATCGGAAGATTGATTGTAACGTTATCAGAGTAAGAGACAAAACCAATGCTGTTATCCTTGCCCAAGTACTTCTGGCCTGTTAATAAAGATTGCTTTAAGCGGTTCAAGGGTTCCCCGTTCATACTTCCTGAGACATCTGCCACAAATACTGCGGCGATAGGTTTATTGCCATTTTTCTTCTCTTTCCACAGCTTCTGAGCTGAGGATATGAGACTGCCATCCACTGTACTAAGCTCTGATTGGTAATCATTAAGACCATTGAAGCCTTTTTTCTCACCCAGCTCCTGGTATTTATCCTGTTCAACAAACTCAGCAAACTTCTTAATAATATCGAGTTTTTCCTGAGGAAGATCACCTAAAGCATAAAGCGGGCTGTCATGTCTTACACCAAAAGGAGTGAATACATACCCCCCTTTCAAATCTGTTGCATTCAAAAAGATCTGGTATTCTAAGACAAAAGCATCAAGCTTACCGGTTTTTGCAGCCTCTCGCATCTGTAAAGTGGTTGAGGCAATAAAGGGAACATTTGCTTGGAATTTCTCAAAGCCCTGCACCGCTTGCTCACCAAGTAAGTCTGAACCGCCAAACGTCCCAAGCGCTGTTACCAGAAAGTTTAAACCCGTAGAACTGGCAAAAGGGTCGGTATAGCCCATTGATAATTCATTATTTGCTATGGCATCTGTAACCGTCTTGACGTTTAAAGAACCGTATTTCTCTATTAGTTCATCATATTTCGCCTTACTGGTAACAATACCAGCTACATTACCTACAAGACGTTTAGTGATTAGCTGAGTGTTCATCCCGTTTGCTTTTACCATTTCGCCCCACAGCTCATTTGAAGGGGTAAAGGCATCTGGCACATACTTCCCAGATCTTATGTAATCTGTCGCTGTACCTGAAGCAATATTACGGATTTTCACAGAAACATGACTCCCGTTCACCTCAATATTAGAGTTGTTAAAATCTGTAGCAACTTCATTTAGCCAACCATCATTACCCGTTCCTGATTTCTCTGTAGAAGAAAATATCTCTACAAAGCTATCTGTTGTATTGTCTACGGATACAGGAAACTTTGAGATATCTGGTAGTGAATCCCCAATCGCGACAGGATCCAGATCAATCTGGCCTTTGATTTGCTCAGCAGTGGTCACGTTTATGTTCTTATATAGCTTCTCAAGCTGCTTCCCCGCATCTTCGGAAGAAATCTGGGTTTTGGTTTTTCCTATATTAGAAGTCAAGGTGATTCCAAAATACACGAGAGCAAAAACTACCACCGTAATGGTCCCTAAAACTGCTACTGTTTTTCCTTTATTAGCCATACACATCTCCCCTTCATTGCTTATAGAATTTCGTCTGCTTGATCAGCTCATCGATTTCCTTCATACAAGGCATCTCTTCAACATCTGTATAATCTGTACTGTCAAGTAGCGATATTTCCAGCAGCAGCTTATCCAGCTTCAGCAGAATCTCTTCATTTGCCCCAAGATACCCTGTTACGTAGGCTAAATATTCATTGTACAAAGCTGTCTTTTTTTGCACCAGTTTATCTGAGAACTGCGAGGGTCTATGCTGGCTGGAGAAAAGGGTGAACTCTGAGGCATCAAATACACTGAGTTTATTCAGAATCCCTCGAATGTTCAGGTAAAAAAGCTTTGCTACTTCATAACTGACTGCATTAAATTTTTTGAAGCTAAGTTCAGTGGATTCGAATCTCTGACCTAAAACATCTAACAAGGTACTTCTCTTCTTTTCCATCCGGGATATCTGATCTAGAGCAAGCGCAATGTCTTTTTTCAGCACTTTGACATTTTTGTATTGAGTAAGCGCGGCTATATAATCCTCATAAGATTTCAGTATTTTCACAGTAGGGATAGATGAAGGTTTAAACAATAAAATATAACTTCCGTAAAGAACAACAAGTAGACTAACAAACAACAATGTCACACCTAAAGCTATTTCAAATACACTGGTTCCTCCGATTTCCACCCCTAATAAACCTGGTGACAACACGATAATGTTCAGTAGTACCACACCGAAAATAAGTCCCAACAGCTTTATGGCTCTAACCCCGTTCATCACAACCACCTCCTGCATCCCAGTCACTTCTATTGTATGGAGCAATTTCTGTTATTACGTCTCTTCATTTGCTATATGCTAAAAAAATAAGGAATTAATCAACAAAAAAACCTTAACAGGCAATAAGCCCATTAAGGTTAACGATCCCTATTTTATACCCACGCATCATTTGAATACCCGCGTTGCTCCCAATATCCCGTATGATCGCCTTCGATCAGCTCAATCCGGTTCAGCCACTTCACAGACTTGTATGCGAACATCTTCGGAACGATTAACCGTACAGGACCGCCGAGATCGCTAGGAATCGGCTTTCCATCATGCATTACCGCGACCAGCACATCATCCATGTCGGCTTGTTCCAATGTGAGCGTATCCGTGTATACACCATCACCCGAATAGAATTTCACAGTCTTAGCTGTGGGCTTCACACCGGCCTGACTCAAAAGATCTTTTAGCTTGATTCCTTCCCAGGTATTCTTATAGACTGACCAGCCTGTCACACAGTGAAAATCACTCACCTGAACGGTCCGCTTCAGCTTTACGAACTGTTCCCAGTTCCACTTGAAATTCTGCTCCACAAGCCCATCTATCGTAAAAGACCAATTGTTGTTCGTAAACTCTGGAATCGGAGTGACTGTGTAAACACGGAATTGTCCTTGCGCCCCTCCTCCGAGAGGGGGTGAGGATGCCGCCAGTGGCTGGGGTGCAGGCAACAACTGATTACGATCACTTTCGATCAGCTTATCAATTGTTTCGCTGCCTCCGATATTTCCAATTGAACTGCCGAGCCATTTTATAAACGATGGACCTATAGTTACCGCAAGCCCAACACCAATCGATCCGCGTATGAAAGCTCTACGTGTATAAACCGGCTGCGGGGTTTCCCGATGATTCGAAGGGCTGCCTGTCTCAATGCCACTTTTCACTATCCGCCGGCTCGGTTCTTTAAGCCATTTTACCCGAGTCAAAGAATGATAAATAATATAAGGAAGGCCTATCCAGGTCAATAAGTCATGGACGATCAGAGCAACGTTCGATACATGTGGACCCACCACGCGGAATTGCCAGAGTAGTACTCCTGAAACGAACCAGCCGAGCAGCAATGAAAGTACAACGATTACATTAAAACGTTGCCAAGGCCGCTCCTTCAGTTGTTTCCAATGTTTCCCTGCCAGCAGCAAATAATAAATAACCGGAATGATCGAAGCGACACCGACCACGATATGAAGCCCTTTGATCCATACTCTGCCTTCCCCTAAGAAGCCACGCCAGAAGCCACCTACAAGTACAAGTCCTGTGAGTGTGAGCAACACAACCAGCCAGCCATTCCAGGTATGAAGCGCCCGAAGCTTTTTCCCGTATCCCTTTCGCAGCCGAGCCAGTAAAGGATTCATTACCTTTCCTCCTCTTCACTATGTATGCTCTAATAGCTCTTTCCTGATTCTACTCTAATAATGTTAGAAAAGACTTTGAAGCAGCTGTAAGAGGAACTCCACGCAGGGTAGCAATTCCTATGTTACGTTCTGGCAAAGGTGGGTCCAGAGGAATCTCGACAAGCTCACCTTTCTTCAATTCTTCGGTTACGTAATCACGAATAACAAAAGCAAGGCCAAAACCACGTTTCGCAAACTGAACAAGCAAATCCACACTTCCCAGTTCAAATTCAGGTGTAATCGTCAGATGATTAGAAGCTAAAAACTGATCCATATACTTTCTGGTGCTGCCACCCGCTTCTAAGCATAACAACGGATACTGCTGAATGTCTGCAAGCGGCATGGTCTTGTCCGCCAAATGACGAAAACCTTTGCCCCCTACCAGGCAATCTTGAAGCTGAGTACTTTTGCGAAAATCAATCTGTTTATCAGATGTCGGCAAGCTGACGATACCAAAATCAATTTTCCCTTCTTTTAAAAGCGTAAGTGTTTCTGGTGTCGTACGATTTGTAATATGAATGCGGATATTGGGAAATTGTTCATGAAATTGCTCCAAAAAAGGTAACAGATAATATTTGCATAAGGTGTCACTTGCTCCGATATGAATCTCGCCGCTGTTCAGATTGTTCATATCTGCGATCGCTCTTTCGCCCATGTCTACATGATGAAAGGCTTGCTCAATAAAGCTTAGCAGTACTTTTCCTTCTGTTGTTAGATCGACCCCGCGAGAAGTGCGAAAAAATAACGGGCCGCCCATTTTTTCTTCCAATTGTTTAATCGTGTGACTTACTGCCGGTTGTGTAATATTGAGTCGATCTGCCGCAGCAGTTAAACTCCCAGTATTCGCTACCCAATAAAAAGAGCGATACCACTCCAAATTAATGTCCATCCCCACGTCATTACTCCACCTTATAATAGATATAACTTATATCAATTTTTCTAATGATTTAACTAGCATTATACTTAGTCCTGTAGCCAAAAACAAGCTTGGGAGGCGAAAACGCGTGACCGTAATTGCAATTGTAGGAGCAAACTGGGGCGACGAAGGAAAAGGAAAAATGACGGATGTGCTAGCTGCACAATCTTCCTTTGTCGTTCGTTTTCAAGGTGGTAGTAATGCTGGGCATACCATCATAAACCAATATGGAAAATTTTCATTGCATATGCTGCCATCTGGGGTATTTTATCCTTCCGTTACAAACATTATTGGACCCGGAACAGCACTTGATACAGAAGTATTAATAAAAGAATTGAAAGCTTTAACGGATAGAGGTGTGCCAAAGCCTAGATTATTCGTATCCGAACGGGCGCAAATCGTGCTTCCAATCCATCGTTTGTTTGATGAACTAGAAGAGGAACGTCTGGGATCTCAAGGATTCGGTTCAACAAAACGGGGAATCGCACCATTTTACGCAGATAAATATGCAAAGCTAGGCATACAGGTAGCGGATTTATTTGATACCGCCCGACTTGAGAAACGTCTTGAACAATTACTCGCTTCCAAAAATATCTTACTTGAGCATTTATATAAGAAAGCGCCGATCCAAATCTCGGAATTAATGATTCAGCTGCAAGAAGAAGCTGCACAGCTAGTGCCTTATGTAGCCAATACAACAGACTTGCTGCAAGAGGCTTATGCCAAGGGAGAGACTATCTTACTTGAAGGTCAGCTTGGGGCTCTGCGTGATCCTGATCACGGTATTTATCCTTACTCCACCTCCTCTTCAACACTTGCCGGGTTTGCACCTGTCGGTGCCGGTCTTCCTGCAGCAGCTATCACGAATGTCATCGCTGTAACCAAGGCCTATTCCAGTTGTGTCGGCGCTGGACCTTTTGTTACAGAATTAGAAGGGCCCGTTGCGGATGAACTTCGTACAAGAGGTGGCGATGCCGGGGAATTCGGGGCTACGACTGGCCGTCCTAGACGTATGGGCTGGTTTGATGCTGTAGCTACTCGTTACGGTTGCCAAATGCAGGGTGCCACTGAAGTCGTGTTGACTAATCTTGACGTGCTTGGTTATTTGGAAGAGATTCCAGTTTGTGTGGCTTATGAGCTTGAAAATGGAGAGATCACCGACAAGTTCCCGGCTACGAATAAACTGAACTCTGCAAAACCGATATTCACGCATTTATCTGGCTGGAACTGCGATATCTCTCAGATCACCGACTTCGAAGATCTGCCAGAACAAGCTAAGCTTTACATTGATTTTATTGAAACCTCTATTGGCACGCGTATTACTACGATTTCCGTGGGTCCTAGACGCGAACAGGTCATTAATCGGATAACGAAATAATCATATACGTACTAAATCTCTGTAAAATTTAAAAGAAGCGCCTCTCTTATTAGAGAAGTGCTTCTTTGTTTTATTCATGAGAAGGGCTGCCTCATACGTAGAAAAATCCACTTTTGAGACAGCCTCTTTTTGTGTACTCTTTTTAAATCAACACGGCATCCACTTTCGTCTGCGGAGCCTTGTCACAGCGTTTACAGACCTTAACGACTGCTCCATCCGTTTTTTTCTTGGGATAAAGCAGCTTAATACGGGTGTTCTGACAGATTGGACAAGTCCCCCTGCCCCTTGATGGTAAATTCCAAAGTGCATGTCCACGTTTTGACTTTGCCATGAATAAACCCCTCATTTCGGCCAACAATAGTCAACACTTTAATTCTGAAAGTGCTTCTCCAAAATGATATGTCGCAAAGACAGGCTCTATGACTAAAGTAACGCAGAAGTTAGGAAGAATTAATTCGTATAAATCATGGAGACAACACCGTTCGTAAAGGTAACATAGTTATAATTACCATACTGCCAGGTCTCCACTTGAATGCCACTACCTGATAATGTGGATTTACTTATAGGCTTACCCCAACTAAACTCCACTTGTTGCTTGGTCATCCCAGTAGCAACTATGCTCTTTTTAATCTTACTCCAAATCGCATCCGACCACTTATAGGTCTTAAATGGATCCGTTGTTAAGAAATATTCTTTATTTCCTAATGTACGGATCAACTCATCCCCCGACATTGTATAAGAGTTAAGAATTTGCCCCGTTGATAAAACCTTAAATGAAATGGCGAATTCACCTTCATAATCAGGTAAAATATCTACAATAGTGACTTTTTGGAACTTATAATCGGAGTCGAATTGATTGAGCCAATATGTTTTTCCAATGAACTTAACGAGGTTTCCTTGTTCTTCTTTCTTAAAAATCTGCGCGGTTTGTTTCGTATAGGCGAACAACTCTGCTTTGCCGAAGTAGATCTCCATCGTCTGATAATTTCCATCCCAAATTAACTCTGCTGACAGTGCAGTTTTTAAAAGCGTGGCAGGAAAAACTGTAGATCCGTCGATCTTTTGCACTTTACCACTCATTTTGACCTTCGCACCATTCACCATTGCAATATCGCTTCCGAGTTGAAGCTGTATTGGTAAATCTCCTAGGCGAATGCTAAAGATTTTAGTTGCTGTATTAACTTGGACTGTTGCTCCCAACGTTTGAAAAACCGATTGAACCGGCAAATACATTGTTCCATTAACAAATGCACCTTGATCAATATCATGGTCCGCACTGATCGAAACTTTTATTGTTTTGGAATCTGATCCTGAAATGACCGTTACGTTCGTTTCTCCTACCGCTAAGGCTTTCATTGTGCCATCGGCTTGCTTTTGCAGCAAATAAGGTTTTTCAATTACGACATTTGCTTGAGCTAACGGAACGCGTTCAGATATGCCATCGGCATCTTTAGCATAGATTTGTACCGGAACATTGTCCCCAACAGTGATTTCGGTCGCATCCATCTGAAAAATCAAATCTTCAACCTGCGGATTGCCTTCATTGTATGATGACGAAACTGAACTGGCACTCCGTAAAATACTACCTTGATCGTAATCGACGTTACGCGTATCTGCCGCCTTCACTGTATGTATTGGACCCAACATAGATACTGCTAACGCTGCAGTGATGCTCCATTTAATAGCTTTCATTTTCCTTACATCCCCCTCTAAATATATAAACCTTAATTACTGTATCACAATTCCACAATTTTACTAGAGAAAAATTTACAGAAATATTTTTTTGTATTTCTAGTGAATTTACTCCGTGATAATTACAGAGTCTTCCATTATAATCATGGATTAGGAGGTATTAACTCATGGAAATAATAGCCGACAGATTGATATTAAGAGATTATACAAGCGATGGGAGATTGGCTGGGTCCTACTGCCGGAATACTGGAAAATGGGCTATGCGACAGAAGCCGTCAAAACACTGATAGGCTACGCCTTTAGCTCTCTTAATGCCCATAGAGTCGTTGCCTATGCCAATGCAGAGAATCTTCAATCTGAAAAAGTTATGATTAGAGCAGGAATGATTAGGGATGGAATCCTCAGAGAGACTAGATTTTGCAATCAACAATGGTGTGACGAACTCATTTACTCTGCTTTGGAAAAGGAGGCTACATTAAATTGACAACAATCAAAGTTTTAAATGAAGGTTATGTAAGATTAGTAGATCATATGGGCTCAGATTTAACGGTTGCTAACGCTGCGCGTGTTTCTTATGCAAAACAATCTTTTGAGCTTAGTGATCGGGATATTAAACTAATAAAATTCCTTGCCCGTGAAGGACATACCTCTCCTTTCCGCCATGCCATCACTCAATTTGAGGTTTATGCCCCATTAATGGTTGCGAGACAGTGGTGGAAATACGTAGTCGGTTCTGCTCATTACGAAGGGACTGGAGATAGCTTGGAAGCCTGGAACGAATCCAGCCGAAGATACATAACAGAAGAACCCGTTTTTTATCAACCTGCTGCGGGAGAATGGAGATCCAAACCAGAGAATTCCAAACAAGGCAGTGGTGACATCATTGCATGGGAGCTTGGTGAAAAATACACCCGTGAGCTTCAAGAATACACCGAGTTAGGATTATCTAAGTATGAAGCAGCTTTAGCAGATGGCATATGTGCTGAACAAGCAAGACTGTTTCTACCCGCTTATGGATTATTCGTTCGTTGGTACTGGACAGCTTCAGTTCAATCTGTAGCCCATTTTTTAAATCAAAGACTGGAGCATGACGCTCAGAAAGAAATTCAGGAGTATGCAAAAGCAATTTTATCGCTGATTGAGCCACTATTCCCTGTCTCTTTTGATCAGCTGCTGGCTACCGGTTCTGTAGATTAATTTATTTCCTTATATAAAAAAGAGCCGCCAAACCCTTGGCGGCTTTTCCCTTTTTAAACTACCAACCCTCGTACAACTTCAAACTCGTCCCTACTGACTTCAACGAACCCGAGTGATGTATATAAATTCGTAGCACGTTCGTTTTCGATCCGATGGCCAATAACGATTTTGTCGCAATGATGTTCTGCTTTAATATAACGAATTAAGGTATCCATACCCGTTCTGCCTAAACCCCTGTTCTGATATTTCTGGTCAATCATAAAAGCCATAATCCAATAACTTCCATCCTCAGGATCTACGCTATACACAGAGAAACCTACCAATTCTTCATCTGCGTATAAAGCGAGCGGGGTCATACCACAATAAGCTGCTTCGGCTAACCAATAGACCACCGGTACAGGAAAAATAGCCTTTTGCTCATCCGATACTTCTAATTGAGTACAAGCGTACCAGTTTTTTTCAGTAATATCCTTCAGCACTATATGTGCTTGAAAGCCGGTTCGTAATCGGTCACAAACTCTTTCTAATTTCAGTTTAAGCTGTTTCGCCCAATCCGGGAAAATAGAATCATCCGTATTCTCCATACACCGAAGTAATCTAGCAAAACTGTATAAGTCTGCAAATCTTTGAAATTCAGGTATCAACTTCATATACTCATCATCTAGCTGCTTAACCGATCTATATCCATTAATAAAATGGTCAATGTTTCTTCTACTCTCATTATCATCCGATTCCGTCAGGTCTCTTAACGCCGATGTAATATCCATCGCAAACCAGTGATACATAGAGTCATCAAAATCGATGGCACTGTAGCGGGATTCTTCTTGCATATAAAAGATATTATCCATCTCAAAATCATAATGCACGAGCCCAGTATGCCCTACTCCAAAAGGAAGCTCTGATAGCCAAGCTTCAATCCGCTCATATTCCTTAAGCGCCTTATGCTCCTCAGGATGCCTGCTCAATACGGAATAAATAAAATTCAATGAATCGACCCAGCTTTTGCGATAAGGTGTGCTCGGTGCATAGGTTTCCGAAAAATTATGCAGACGTGCAAGCGATTGGCCCCATTGATAAAAATGAGGTTCCTTCATCTCATCAAGTGAAACATATTCACCCTGGGCCTGTTCAAAAACTACCCCGTGGTATCGCCCGTGATCCGTTAACAACGTCTCAATCCAATTACCAGACTTAGAACGCACTGGAGAGACAGTCTCATAACCTTGTTCTAATAAATACATCATAAAATCCAGCTCTGCCTGGATATTGTCTGGAGAATTATCCTCTTCATGAGTAAACCTTAAATAAAAGCGGTTACCATTCCACTGAAAGGTATAAATAAAATTGCTGCTGGCCCTTACCATCTTTAAGGTTCCAGGCTCATGATTCCAATACTTAATCATCTCTTTAGCAGGAAGATCGTTTTCCGTTCCCCGCACCATGTTCATTAAAGTCATCATTGTCCGATAGTGCCTCCTGCTTCATGACGGATTTGATTCTGGGTTCCCCCATTAACATTATCGGTAAATTATTCTATTAAATCAAGGGAATTTAATAGGCAGAGCTTTTGCTCTTCCACCATATCTATAGCATTTTATAAAAAAACACTTTTCTAATTAGGACTATATAATTCACTGTGCCGGAGCAAATCTCCGACCAAGCGACTCATCGTCCTCTACCCAGTCATATTTCAGAATAAGCGGAGCAGGTACAATAGTCTCCAGTTGCTCTACACTCTCCCGCACATCATCATCAAAGTATCCTATAGCAAGTACAAGGGAAGAGATCAAGTTAGACAAAGATCTGGCGCTTTCACCAATCGTTTCCCAGTTGAATTTCTCCCCCAGTACTGTTGTCCAACCTTGGGACTGCCCGATGGAGATTTGCAAATGAAGTTCCCATTTAGGCTCCATCTTAGCCGTCCAATAGGAGGACAGGACGTAAATCACGTCATCATTTGCCAAAATCACCGAATGAATGGAACCTTTGATTGCGGTCTCCGCTAAATGCACTCCTTTTTGGAAAAAAATATCAACAACGGAGTAGCTTTCAATCGAGTTATCCATTAAGCGACTTTGAATAACGTTGCCGCATCGGCCGAGAATTGGCTGAGTTATTGCAAAACCTTTAGTTTCCGCTCTCCATAGCTGTTCACCGTCTCGCGTTAAACAAATGAATTCCCCGCCGGTCAAATTTACGTATAAATTACCGTCTGCGCCCAGGGAAGGGCTGGTGTCAACGTAGCTTTCCTCCGGTTGGTATATCCATTTCACTTCGCCATCCGGAGCAATGGCATATAACTGGCTAGAAAGACACCCATACATAACCCCATCCTGATCTATGACAGGGGGACGGTGCCCTTCTCCTTGACCCATCGGTTTCTCCCACAACAACTCTCCATCAGGACTAAAAGCATAAAGTTTGGAATTCACATTTTGACCAATATATATGATTCCTTCACGGGAAATAACCGGATCGCACCAAAATATGGACGAGCACTTGTAAACCCATCTTATGGTTCCATCCGCATCAAAAGCATAGAGTCTCCCAATAATTTGTGACTCATCTTCATATGTACACAGGTAAATATACCCTTCGCTGTTTACCACCGGCCTGCCATACGGTACACCATCCACTGCAGTCTTCCAATTTATCTGGCCGTTTTCGTCAACCGAAATGAGCTGATTATCTCGAATGCTATTGGTCGCAACTAAAATGGAGGCTGGGCTGATCAGCAGGGGAGACATAAGGGATGCCTTAGTCTCCAATAGCAGCTCCACAGTGTCAGATTCAAAGCAAACCCGAAACAGTTTGCCATATTGATGATTAAGCTCGAAATCACCCTGCCCCACAGCCAAAATGGCTCTCCTTTGTTCATTCACTGTAAACGAGCTTAATCCATATGAAAAATCCGGCCGCCCCGAGTCAACAACTCGCTTCAAAACTGAAAGCGATGTTGGAGCTCTGAATCGGGATTGTCTGGTCCAATTCGCCTCAATGGCTCAATTACACCGGATCTCAGGGGAATCTGAGAAATAGAATAAATGTATTCTATACAGTTATTTCGTAGGCGAATGCAATCATTTTGACTTTAGTTGCATTTTCTACAACTAAAAACACGAGAAGCCACCACTAAGGCTGTAAATCAAGAATATAGCTGTACAAAATACACTTATACCCATCGGCTGGAGGGATTCGAGAAATATAGTTGTACGATGTACAATTAAACTCGCTTCTACGTATTGCTCCATGACTTTCTATACAGATAGATGGTGAATAGACCCTTATAGCTCTGCTCTCTTTACTTTATCGGGACTATACTCCCACATCTGCAGCCCCGCACCGATCATTCCACATAAATTACCATAATAGGCTGCTTCAATACGAACATTTTCCAGCATCGATGGCATTACTCTGCCCTTTACTTCCCTTCTAATGCCTTCAAACAAAAGTTCGCCTGCTTCAGCAACTCCACCGCCAATGACGATGACTTTAGGGTTAAAAATATGGATTAATGAAGCAATCGCGGATCCGAGCGCAGCAATCGTGTCTTCCATTAACTCTGTGGCCAGAGAGTCACCTGCCCGCCATCTCGCTATCACTTCCCGTGAGTCTACATTCTCTGGGGACTGGTTATGTAATAAAAGCTTGTCGCGCATGCGACGTGCGATACTTGTGCCTGAAGCATACTGCTCCAAGCAGCCTGTTCCACCACAAACGCATGCAGGCCCTTTGAAATCTACGGACATATGGCCTAACTCTCCAGCCCCACCCCAAGAACCGTGGACAAGATGGCCGTCTACGACTATCGCTCCACCCACGCCCGTACCAAGGGCAAGACAGATAAAATCTTTTACCTCTTTGCCTGAACCTAAATATTTCTCTGTTATTGCTAATACATTCACGTCATTATCAACGATTACCGGAAGTTGAAACTGTGTCTGAAGCAACTCCTTCAAAGCTGTGCCAGCATAGCCAGGAATAAGCTCCGAAGCGGAGCGGACACGCCCAGCCTCCCAATCCATTTGCCCTGCTGATCCTACGCCAATTCCTTGGAGCTGAATTCCCGCTTGTTGTGCTGTTATTTCATCCATTAATGTCCGAATAGCTAGTATAATACGATCCATTGTTTTCTTCTGTCCTGTCAATGTGCTTAGGCTTACAGTATGTAAAACGTCCCCTTGTGAAGAGACGAGTCCGGCATTAATTTTCGTGCCGCCAATATCTACTCCGATCGCATATTCTATATGAGGATCATACCCTTCCATCGCGGACTCACCTCCGTCAGTCATTGAAATTGCTCACGGCCTTAACATATCTCGAAGTGATCAATTGCGGCCTAGTAATTGCACTTCCTACAACAACATAGGATGCCCCCGCATTCTTAGCTTTTGCTGCGTCTTCCGGTGTCCATATCCGTCCTTCCGCAACAACAGGAATGTTCACTAATTTGCTTAATTGTTGAATTAAGACAAGGTCCGGTCCTTCCTGCTGTGTACTGTATGGGGTGTAGCCTGAAAGCGTGGTACCGATGAAATCCACACCTAATTTCTCAGCGGCAAGCCCTTCCTCAAATGTCGAAATATCCGCCATAACCAGCACACCTCTCAGATGTGCATATTCTATTAATGGCTTTACTGACTCTAAGCGTTCTTCCCGATTCGTTACATCAAGCGCAACAATCTCTGCTTTTGCAGAAACAATCGCCTTCACTTCATCTAAGGTTGGTGTTATAAATATGGCTGATCCGGGAATATCCCGTTTAATAAGTCCAATGACCGGTACATTTACTTCTTTTTTGATAGCTACAATATCTGGAACACCATTTGTCCGGATTCCTATAGCTCCTGATTGAACCGCTGCTCTTGCCATTTTAGCCATTGTATCCCCACCATGAAGCGGCTCATGCTCAAGTGCCTGACAGGAAACAATCAGACCTTTCACCGGAAAGATATCACTTATTCGAGTCATTATTAACCCTATCCTTTCGCTTCAAGAATATAATCTAATATTCTATTGTTCAGAGCTTCCACCCGCTCCTGATCGGAATCCTTAATCGGTAAAAGCGGCATTCTTGGCTGACCTGTTTCAAATCCGCGCACACTAAGGATCGCTTTACACGCACCATATAATGAAGGAAAGGATAGCAATTCAACAATGAGATCATTGATGATAAACTGCCATTTCTGCGCCTCAGCCATCTCTCCTTGCACATAACATTGTTCCACTTTTAGGAATAACTCTGGCATCACCCCATAAGTTCCACCAATCCCGCCATCTGCCCCAATACTGCGGCCCGCCAAATACTGCTCATCAGGTCCATTTAAGACTAGAAAATCCTTCCCGCCTGCGGCTTTAAATTGCTGAAGCTCAAACGTGCTCTCCGCCGAAATTTTCACCCCGATCACTTTATCCTGAGCTGCCATCTTAATCAGCAAGCTTTTCGATAATTGAAAGCCTGTAGTTTGCGGGATGTGATAGATAATAAATGGAAGCGCTGTACTATTAATAATTGCCTGCCAATGACTTTCAACACTGTCCGGAGACAGACGATAATAGATCGCAGGAACAGCCGATACGGCATGTGCGCCAACTTTCTCAGCATGGATAGCTAGTTCAACACTGTCTCTTGTAGATGGAGCACCCACGTGAGCAATGATTGTAAGCTCTTTTCCAACCTCTGCTATAACTGCCTCGAGCATTTGTTTGCGTTCTTCTACAGATTGCAGCATACCTTCGCCAGAGCTTCCGCCAATATAAAGACCTTTTACTCCCGTAGAAGCATACTGACGAGCTAATTTTCGGGCTGCTTCTTTATCGATTTCCCCCTCAGCATCATAACTGGAGTACATAGCAATAATAATGCCTTTAAAGGATTCAAGATCATATGATTTCATAAATTACAGCCTCCATCGTTTAATTCATTACTATTAATTTTCGTTGTTATAAGAATAACTAGCCTTTTACAGCCCCCATAGTAATCCCTTGGGTAAAGGCTTTTTGGAACATTAGAAAAATTGCAATCATAGGAATAGAGGCTAACGCAGCACCCGCCATAAGCAATCCATAGTTTGTTGTGAATTCACCCCGAAGAGTCGCTACCCCAAGTGGTAATGTCATCATTGAAGTCGATCTGGTCATGATCAGCTGACTGAAATAATCATTCCAAGAAGTGATGAAAGTAAAGATTGCCAGTGCCCCTATTGCAGGCTTTAACAAAGGTAAAATGATGGTTCCGAACAAACGAATTTCAGAGCTGCCATCTATTTTGGCTGCTTCAATTAATTCTCCTGGAATCGTCTGCGCGAACTGCTTCATTAGGAAGACTCCAAATGGCCAGCCAATCGCCGGTAAAATAAGCCCTTTATACGTGTTGACCCACCCAAAATCTGCAAGCATCGTAAACAGCGGGACAAGAATAACTTGCTTAGGCAATGCCATAGCGGCAACAAACATCGTAAAGATAATGCCTCGGCCAGGAAAAGACTTTTTGGCTAGCACATATCCAGCACAGGAAGAAACGATACAAATCGCTGCCATTTCACAAAAAGCAATGATGAAACTGTTAAACATCCAGCGCTCAACGGGATTCTTAAATAACTCGGTCCAGTTTTGCAGAGTCGGCTTAGCCGGAAACCATTCCGGGGGGATCGTTGTTGCCACAGTCTGAAGCTTAAATGCCCCTGAAACCACCCAATAAAAAGGGAAGATAAAAAACAACGTTGCTAGAATCAACAGGATGGTCGCTAATATTTTTGGAATCGTCAATTCTTTATTCCATTTGCTTACTTTCTTAGATTGGCCAATAGGTGCTCTCAGTTCTAACGGATTCGTAGAATTCATGATGTCCCCTCCTTAATACTCAACATCACTGCCAAAGTATTTGAATTGAATGATAGAAATGATCCCGATCACAATCGCAAGGATGACACCCATCGCCGAGGCATATCCAAAATGACCGAGCATAAAGGCTTGTTCGTAAACGCCATACATAACAGTCGATGTGCTATACACAGGTCCACCCGAGGTGAGCAACTGAATTAGTGCAAAACATTGAAAGGTGTTGATCGTGGTAATCACGATAATATATAAGTTCGTTGGCATTAGCATTGGCCATAATATTTTCCGGAAAATCTGCCAAGGCGTCGCTCGATCAATCTCAGCTGCTTCTATGTAAGAAGTAGGAATGTTCCCAATAGATGCCACATATAAAATGATCGGCTGCCCTACAGAGGTCGTTATCAGAACCACGATAATAGCAAGCAGTGCAGTCCTCGTATCTCCTAACCAGGATATAGGCTCCATTCCCAAAAAGCTGGTCAAATAATTTAGAATCCCATAGTTCGGATGATAGATCCAGCCCCAAACGACTGTGATGCTTACGACCGAGGATACAGCCGGCAAATAGAACACTCCACGGAAAAACGATCTGGCAAACTCTTTTTTCTTATAAATATTCATAGAGATAAATAACGAGAAAATAATAACGATGGGTACGGTGATGAGTACAAGCAATAATGTATTTCCCATCGACTTCCTGAAGTTATCATCTTTTATTAAGGAGATATAATTATCGAGGCCAATAAAGCTGAAATCTCTCAAGGAGTAATCAAAGAAACTAATATAGACCCCTTTCACCATCGGATAAGCTACAAAAAGCAGGAAAAACCCAAATGCCGGCACTAAAAAGAGATAACTCATCATCCAGTCACGAATCACATAACCTTTTATTTTGCGAACCGTTGTCCCCACAGTCCTTCCCCATTTCTTCGATGATTTAAAAAGAAAAGAGTGCTTCCCGCACTCTATTCTTTTGGACACCATTCACTTTTTTTATTTCATTGCAGCCTTTGCTTTCGTAATCGCTTCGTTTGCTTTTGCAGCAAAGCTGTCCAAAGCTTCTTTACCGGTTGCTCCTCCAGTTAAAGCACGTTGTAATTCAGGGAACCAGAAGGTACGAATATCAGCATATCCATCGGCAATGGTAGGTGCATCTGTTGTGAATTTACGAGCATACTCAGCGTATTTGTACTCTGCATCATCATAGAGACCTGTAATCGAATTACGAACAGACAAACCACCTGTTTGAATCAAGTTTTTCTTCCCCCATACAGGATCATTAGCAATAAAATCAATCAGCTTCTTAGAAGCTGCAATCTTAGCTTCATCACCATTATTGAATACAGCCATACCGCCGAGGTAAGGTTCAAGCTTAGGTTCCGATCCATCTAAAGTAGGGAATGGAAGCAGAACATCTTCGAATTCAACCATTTTTTTAGATACGTTCTGAGCTTTAAGTACTGCAGAATAGTTGAGTGTAAAGGCTAATTTCCCTTGTAAAAATAAGTCGTTCACGTCAGCAGCCGCAAGGGAAGCCGCACCAGAAACGCTAAGTTTATCTTTTGTAGCTTGAACGATCCAATCCAACGCTTTTGCAGCATTATCAGTATTGATAGCGACTGCGGAATTATCTTCATTTAGAAATCTGGATACACCTAAGTTAGCAAGATATGCACGAGTTCCTTGATCTCCAGCCTGGCTCTTCGCGAAGAATCCGGTAGGAATAACATCAGGTGCTTTTTCTTTAACAGCTTCCAGCGCTTTCTTATATTCTTCAAACGTCCAAGTTCGGTCTTCCTTATCCAGAGGAAGCAAATCTAGCGCGCCAATCTTCTCAAAAACAGTCTTGTTTACCGCCATCATAAAAGGAGCTGTATTGATCGGGTACATAAAGATCTCTTCGCCAACACTAGACTGTTTCCAAAAGGCTTCCGAAATATCATTTTTCACTTCATCGGTCACCATATCATTAAGAGGTGCTAATAAGTCCTTTTTACCCCAGTCAATAATCCGTCCAGGAGCATCATAAATTACATCAGGTGCGGTATTCGAAGCAATTGCCACATTCAGTTTTTCAGGGCCGCCTTCAAAGGTGATCATCTCAAGGTTGACTTTAATTTCCGGATTCTTCTCATTAAAAGCTGCAATGATTTCCTTCTCATATTTGCCAACTTCACCATCTAAAGCTTGAAAGCTCGGAAAATTCCACCATGTTATTTCTACTGGTTTAGCAGCAGTCTCGGTGGCCGCGGGCTCACTCTTATCAGTATTATTACTTGGTTCATTGGCGGAATTCGCTGTATTCGTATTTCCGCATGCAACTAACTGTGTACCTAAAAGTGCGACACCAACAATGCTCATTAGCCCTTTTTTCATTGCTCTCATGTGCTACCCCCTATTATTTTTGTGGAATAGAATGCTTTCTCATTCCTTGCGCTAATCATAAATCAATTATAAATTCAGGAGAATCCCACTCCTTTTACATTTAGGGTCGTATTCTGACCTATACCTTCTTTCAGCCCCTCTTCAATGTTATAATACATTACATATTTCACCTATAATTATTTTAATTTTTAGCTTATAACTTACATTTGATGATATCGTTGTTGAAAAATCCACTATAAATCTAGTCTTCCGGAGGGATTTCATGTACAAGCTTATGATTGTAGAGGATGAACCGTTAATACGGACGGGATTAAAACATTACTTTTCGTGGCAGGAGCTTGGTGTTCAGAGTATTGTTGAAGCGGAGAATGGAAAAGAAGGCGTCGCTACCGCACTACGTGAGCAGCCAGATTTAGTGATCACTGATATTCGCATGCCCGAAATGGATGGTCTTCAGATGATAGAAGAGCTTCGCCAATTCCTTCCTGATACTTTGTTTATTATTTTGACAGGATTTAATGATTTCGAATACGCTCAACGAGCCATTAAGCTTGGGAGTGTGCATGCTTTTTTGCTCAAACCTCTGGAATATGAAGAAAGCCTAACCGTGATTCAAGAATGCATGAACAAGCTGCAACTTAAACAACAAGAACAAAGGAAACGTTCTACTCTGGAAGGCTCACAACTTATAAAGCTACTACTCGAAGAAGAACAACCTGCAATTGACACTAATTTGATCGCTGAATTATGTAATTTTAAAAGTAAACATTATCTGTATCTCCCTTTTGTTTTGGCAGGTTTCCCTATCAGAGAAACACCTTCACCATCCACAAGGTGGATGCGAGAACAGGCGACTAAGTTCATACATCTTGCAACGGAGGCCTATCTCCCGGCGAGTCTGCCACGATCTATTTTTACATATGCTGCTAAATCCAAACTCTACGGGCTAATAGTCATGGGATCACAGACTGCAACGAGCATTGTCCCTTTTGAGACCCAAGTACTTACTGAACTCGATCAGCATTTGAACAAGCTTACGTTAGAACATCATCTTGCCCTTTATCTTGCCATAGGTACAGTGACGAACGAACTGTCTCAAATCACTTCATTACTTCACGAGTCTGAAAAGCTGTTATATCAACGCTTCTATCAGAATGAACAGAATATATTCCATATCTCTTCCATAAAGGCAGGCGCCACAGCTACTAAACCAATGCTTATCCAACTAGATGACAACGATAAGAAACGAATAATCTCCTGCATCGAAAATGCCAATAAACAAGAAATTCTACAATTAATGCAACGATTGGCACAAGATATTTTGCATAAAGCAGATGGCCCTTCACCTGATCTATGGCTTGCGTATGTACAAGAAATCATAAGTGTCATTATCCGCTTCGCTAATAAAAACCACATTCATAGGGATGGTGTGTACAGCGATAAACTATTAAACCTTACTTTTGTTGAGGATTTTCACTCCCTTGAGGTCATGTTCGAGTGGCTGGGGAATTGGATGGTTCATCTGGGGAACATATATACCGAAGGTCTGACGGATAACCATCAGCAGGATGTGTTTATCTTTGAACATATTAAATCCTTCATTATAGCTAATATTGATCAAGATATTACTCTACAAATGGTAGCGGATCGCTTTTTCTATAACCCTTCTTATTTAAGCCGTCTGTTCAAAAGAAAACTCGATAAGAACTATATGCGATTTGTAACCGAAATCCGTATGGAATACGCGCAGGAATGCTTAAAAAAACCGGAAATTCTAGTGACCGATGTCTGCACAATGTGTGGTTACAAGAGCTATAAGCATTTCGTTAAAACGTTCCGGCTCTTCACCAACATGACCCCATCAGACTATAGAAAACAATCGGGGTGGTAAGCAAAATGATGCAAATAAACCAGCCAAAAAAACGCTATCGGATGCGGCATGTCAATCGGCAGATTTTTGTGCTGATGATCCTGACCATTACTATTCCTTTGCTGATTATATCCGCGATTATCTATATTTTTTCAAATCAAGCCGTCAAAAATGAATATCAAAGCAGCTCTAATCTCATCCTTAATAATCTTTCTTTCAACATCGACCAGTATCTGCAAAGTATTGAAAAAGGGACCCTTAATGCCCAGGTAGATAGTCAATTACAAACCGCTCTCGAGCATTGGACTATCAACAAAGATAATATCGGGAATGATCTAAGTATTCAGTATGGAAACACGATTGAACAGTTCATCAGCGGGATTGAAATGACGATTAAAAATGTCGACAGTGTGCAGATTTTCGCGGGGTCACGTGTATTCTACTCCGCCAATTTCAATCGTGCGGATTATGATGTGAAGGACTACACCCAAGAGGATTGGTATTTACAGACGCAGCAAAAAAAGGGGGGCGTAATCCTGTTTGGAAGTCATCTCCCCTTCTATCGCACCAATTCCAAACAATCCGTCATCTCCATCGCCAGAGTCATTAATAAAAAAGGAAGCAAGCAGCCCTTAGGTGTCATGTTAATCGATATCCGGCTGGATTCATTACGGGAAATCTTAAAGCTGTCCGAGAATAGCAAGCGGAAATTTATTATTTTAGACGATAAGGGGGGCAACGTTTACAGCTCAGATTCATTGGAGACGAGTCCTTTAGAGCCAGTCCCTATCGACAAACAGGCGCTTAACACTTTTATGAACAATGACGCCGGGAGCTTATATGGTACTTTTGATGACAAGGATTCGTACATTAATTTTGTTACCTCTCCTTACTCCAACTGGAAGGTCATTCAATATATTGATGAGAAAGAGATGACTAAGCAGGCTTCTTTTCTTGGCAAAATCATTTTAACCTTGGCGCTCTTATCGCTTGTCACTGCACTCTTATTTATGTATATCCTCTCGGAACGCGTAACCAAACCTATTATTCTGTTAAGCCGGAAGGTGAAGCTGGTGGGGATGGGGAATTTCGATGTAGATTTGTATAGTAATCGTCAAGATGAATTTGGGGTTCTATATAATGGAATTCGTAAGATGGTAAAAGATTTGCAAAACTATATTGAGCGATCTTCGATGGCCAAGGCTCAACAAAAAGTAGCCCAGTATGGTGCGCTCAAAAGCCAAATCAATCCGCATTTTCTGGCAAATGTCCTTGAATCTATTCAAATGAAAGCCATCATCAATGGACAAAGAGAGATTGGCGAGATGGTGGGGATCGTGGGCAGATTGTTTCGGATTCATATCCAGACTGGGAAAATCACCGTTACCCTGCGCGAAGAACTTGAGCATGTCCGGCTATATGTGAAGATTCAGCAGTTGCGTTTTGGGGATAAATTACAGTACATGGAGCAGCTAGATCCGCAATGCGAAATCGTTAAGGTCATGCACTTCTCCTTGCAACCCATCGTAGAGAATGCTATCGTACACGGCCTAGAAAGCCGCAGTGAACCAGGTCTGCTTGAGGTATCCTCGGTGATATCGGGGGAGGATATGCTGATTATCGTTAAAGATAACGGTATTGGCATCGAGGAAGAGAAACTTAAACAGCTGCGTTTCCGTCTCTCTCAACCCTCAGATACCTTAGATGAAGAGCATATTGGCATTAAAAATGTTCATGATCGCATTCAATTTCATTTTGGCGAAAAATATGGAATTGAAATTTCCAGTTACGTAGGTGAAGGAACGACAGTGATCATCCGACTTCCCGTGTAATCCTAGACATTTTGCTCAGTAATGCCTAATTCAGGATCAAAAGTGAGCATTTTCGTCGCTATTTTATCAATAAAAAACCGATCATGACTAACTGTTACTACAGCGCCAGGAAAATGAATCAACGCCTGCTCCATCACCTGAATACTGGTTAAATCCAAATGGTTAGTGGGCTCATCTAAAATAATGACAGCAGCTCCGGAGAGAAGGCATTTCGCTAAAGCCACTCTGGCCTGCTGTCCGCCTGAAAGGCTGCCAATCGTTTTACTCAGATCCATTTCCGAGAATTGCAGCATCGCTAGAAATTTATTCACCTTTTTCCGCGGTGCGTCCAGTCCCAGTCCATAAACATTTACGGCATGGCTGACGGTATCTTTATGATCCAGCTCATCCCACATCTGATTAAAGTACGCATAACCGACCCCGCGTTCCCAAGTCACTTCCCCCGATTCCGGTGCTTCTTGTCCAGTCAGTACCTTGATGAGTGTCGACTTTCCACTGCCGTTCGGACCCACGATAGCTATCCGGTCTTCCTTTTGAATATCGAAGCTAATGTTCTGGAAAATGGAGCGGCCATCATAACTTTGTCCAATCCGCTTCACTTCCCCCAGCTTGTCAGGAAAACGTAAATTACTATAAATATCGTGATTAATACGTTAACTGGATGAGGTTCCACTCGTTTTTTCATATCCGTTAGCTTACGGGATAGACGGTCCTTAGAAGACTTCTTGCTACCACGGTTTTCAATGGCCTCGGACTCCATAAGGAGAAGTTCTTCTTCCCACTCAAATTGCCGATCGAGCACTTTTTTACGCATCTTCTTTTTACGAACGTAATCGGTATAATTGCCTTCATATTCCTGAAAATGATAGTTCTCGATTTCTATCGTCCGCGTGACCACTCTGTCAATAAATTGCCGATCATGAGAAACCAGAAGCATCGCCCCATTGAAACGGTGCAACCACTGCTCCAACCATACGATTCCTTCCATATCCAAAAAATTAGTAGGCTCATCGAGCAATACAACATCGGGCGCTTCAATTAAGACTTTAGCCAGTGCCGCGCGGTTCCTCCAGCCTCCGGATAACTCCTCTACAGGTTGATGCCGCGATCTCTCATCGAATCCTAATTTAGTCAGCACCGTATTGATTTCCACAGATACATTCCAGCCATCCAAATGCTCCATTTGTTCAAAAAGCTCAGCTTGGCGCTCTAAAAGTGCATTCATCTGGACATCATCCGACACCTGCCCAAGCTGTTCTCCTATTTGGTTAAGCTCCTGTTCAATGCGTGCTACCTCTTCGAAGCAAAGTTCTAACTCTTGTTGTACAGACAAAGACCCGGAAAGCTCCGAAAATTGAGAGAAGTAGCTGATCTTCACATTGGGATCTAATTCTACTTTTCCTGCCGTTGGCTCCTCTTTTCCCATGATTAGCTTAAAAACAGTAGATTTACCTGCTCCATTTCGTCCGATTAAGCCAATACGTTCGCCCTTGCTCACACGAAAATAAATATCTCGAAAGATCAATGTATTCTCATATTTCTTAGTTACGTTCTCCATTCGGATTACGCTCAAGTCTATCACTCCTAGTTCGTATAGATCAGAATTCATCGTTGAATACCCAAAAAGCTATTATAGCACTAATTAAAAAAAGGACTTTATAATCATATTATTACTTATATTTATTTCCGATATATGTATTTATATTAATATAAATTTATAAATACATAAGGAGGATTACAATGAGTTTGCTAAAATCATTCAAGAAAAATGCTAGTGTTATTATGTGCATTACCCTGCTCTTTTCTCTTTTTATTGTGTATCCGGCAAGTGCTTCTACCTTCTTTCAAGACCGTTTTGAAGAGGGCGATAATCTATGGACATCCACTAGTGGGAATTGGACTATTGTTGAGGACGAAGGCAACAGCGTATATTACCAGTCTGCCACAAAAGAAGGACGTACTTCTGCAGGTGATCCAGCCTGGAGCGATTACACTGTGGAAGCGGATGTAAAAGCAGTTGATTTTAATGGCTCAAACAGAACTTATGTTGCGGGCAGATACATAGATGGAAATAATTTTTATGCAGCTTCTTTGTATAATAGTAATGATGGCATGCTGGAAATCAGAAAGAAGGTTTCTGGATCTACTACAACTTTGACCAGCAAACCTTACGCTCTGCAAACAGGAGTTTGGTATAATGTAAAACTCGAAATGAGCGGAAATACCATCAACATGTATGTAAATGATACGCTGGAGCTCTCAGCTTCCGATTCCAAATTAAAAAAAGGTGCAGCAGGGCTCGTTACCTTTAAAACTATTACGATGTTCGACAACGTGACCGTTTCTGACACCATTAGCACTACACCGACACCTACACCTACTGCAATACCGACTCCGACTGCTTCACCAACGCCAACTGCTACGCCGACACCGACTTCTTCACCAACGCCTACTGCTTCACCGACACCTACTGCTACGCCGATACCGACTGTTTCACCAACACCAACTGCTACGCCGATACCGACTGCTTCACCAACACCAACTGCTACGCCGATACCGACTGCTTCACCAACACCAACTGCTATGCCAACACCGACTTCTTCACCAACGCCTACTGCTACGCCATTACCGACTGCTTCACCAACGCCTACTGCTACGCCATTACCGACTGCTTCACCAACGTCGACACCTGTTCAGGTTAGTGAATATGATTTGGCTGGGTTTGCCACAGGAACTACAGGTGGTGGAAATATCCAAAAAACCAGTCCACTCTATAAAAAGGTATATACCGCAGAAGATCTTGCCACTGCACTGAGAAAAGGATCCAAAATAAAGGTTATTGAAATTATGAACGACTTGGATCTGGGATGGAATGAAATTTCTGATGCAGCAAAGATCTCCCCATTTAGCGCTCATAACAATGCTTTAACACATCCCGTATTAATAGAGACTGGTGTCAGCAAAGTGTCTATAGACAACTTCGACGGTTTGACCATTTTCTCTGCTAAGGGTGCAACCATTAAACATGCCGCTTTTACCTTTAAAAGAAGCTCTAACGTCATCATCCGCAACCTTGAATTTGATGAGCTGTGGGAATGGGATGAAGCAACCAAAGGGAATTACGATAAAAACGACTGGGACTACATCACCATTGAAAACAGCAACAACGTATGGATCGACCACTGCACTTTCAATAAATCTTATGACGGAGTTGTTGATGTTAAAAAAGGCAGCAACGGCGTCACCATTTCATGGTCATCCTTCTTAGGGGATGATAGAAACGCAAACAGCTGGGTTACTCAGCAAATTAATGCTATGGAAGCCAACAAGGCTGCCTATCCCATGTACGCTTATTTAAGAAGCAGCTCAGTTGGCCTAAGTAAAGACGACATCATTGCGATTGCCGCTAGTCAAAAAAAGGGCCACTTAATAGGCGCAACAGAGTTTGCAGCTGATAATGCGCTTCTTTCTGTGACGCTCCATCACAACTACTATAAAGATATACAAGACCGCATGCCCCGCCTTCGTAGTGGTAATGCGCATGCCTATAACATTGTAATGGACAACGAAGATACCAGATTGGCTAAAAAACGTCTAACCTCCGCTATGGAAAAAGCGATCTCAAGCAAGGGGTATCATTTCGGGGTTACAAGTAACGGAGCCATCTCGACAGAAGGAGGAGCTGTATTACTTGAAAGTTCTGTAATCATTGATGTAGTGTATCCTCTTCGCAACAATCAAGCGGATGCAAGTAATAGCAAATATACAGGTGCAATCGCAGCTTTAGATACGATCTATTCACTTGATGGAGCAACATTCAGAGGAGACAGTACAGCAAAGAACAGCCCTCTCTCCCCTGCACCCGCTGCCGTTAAAGCATTTGCATGGAACGGATTCACAACACTACCTTACAGCTACACTTCAGATGACCCAGCTAGTCTAAAATCCAGACTTACCGCTGTTGACGGCTCAGGGGCAGGCAAATTGTCCTGGTCAAACGAGGAATGGTTGAAAACAAATTACAGCAACTAACTCGACTAACTAATTACTGAACACATATCCCATTACTACAACGAGAAAAGTTACTAACTTAGTTGCCACACTAGCGCCACCTTTGCAACAAATTAGCGACATATTAGTGCTACTAACGCCATATTAGTGCTACTACCGCCATATTAACGCCACATTAACGCCACATTAGCACCACATTAGCACTACTTTTGTACCGCCGAAATTGCTCAGACGCTCAGACAGTGATTTTACAGTTTAGAGTGTACTATTTACGAGGTCAGACGACGATTTTAGTTTACAGTGCAGTATTTACGAGGTCAGACGACGATTTTACAGTTTATAGTGCAGTATTTACGAGGTCAGATGGTTCGGACTCAGGAGCCCTTATTTCGAAGAATCCGGGCATTTCGCAGTGCTATCGGACTCAGATGCAGCTATTCAACCCGATATGCTCAATTTTGGTGTGGATTTAGACCAATAAGAGCTATGCAGTCCGAAAACTAAGCAAATTGGTCCAAAAAGCGAAAATAGCTGCAATACGGTCCGTTAGGAGTGTTAAGCGCCTGAGGAGCGTTATAAATTAGTTGCCACATTAGCAACTCTTTTGTACCGCACTAATGCCACATTAGCACCACTTTTGTACCGCCGAAATTGCTCAGACGCTTAGGCGGTGATTTTACCGTTTACAGTGCAGTATTTACGAGGTCAGATGGTTCGGACTCAGGAGCCCTTATTTCGAAGAATCCGGGCATTTCGCAGTGCTATCGGACTCAGATGCAGCTATTCAACCCAATATGCTCAATTTTGGTGTGGATTTAGACCAATAAGAGCTATGCAGTCCGAAAACTCAGCAAAATGCTCAAAAAAGCTAAAATAGCTGCAATACAGTCCGTTAGAAGTGTTACGCGCGTGAGGAACATGAGAAACCTGTGAAACGTGAGGAACATGAGAAACCTGTGAAACGTGAGAAGCCTGAGGAACATGAGAAGCCTGAGGAACATTAAGCGCCTATAGCCCCCGTGAGGAGCATTATGCACATACAGTCCCGATAGGAGCATCAGGAGTTTGTTCTCATTTAACAAGTGGCGTGTTTGGTGTTAAAAGGTAACTCGCAAAGTTAGTATAATGTCCCAACAATAACAAAAAGGCCGCAACCTGCGGCCTTTTTCTATATTACAACTCCCAACGCATATTCACTAATATCGCTTACCGCTCATTTTTTCAGAATATCAATATACTCTTCTTTCTCTCGATCTGCCCCCGCATTAAGTTTCAGTCGCAGTGACTTCGGGTGATCCAACACATTACTGCTGAAGTAACTTATAAATCCATCATCAGATCCACTACCAGAATTCGGATTAATTTTAATGTCGTGCTTCCCAACCTGCGCTGTTAATTCATAGGGGAGCTTTTGAAACAGTTCATTTCGGATGATCCAATCCGTTTTCAATTCCTCATTTATCGTAAATTTGAGCGCTATGCTTAACGGAGAAAGCTCGACTTCGGCTAGTTTTACTTCCTGTCCGTCAATTTTGAAGGGGTGGTCTACAACTAATGTCTCCGTCTTCAGCTCCCAAAACTTAGGATCAATAGAGAAGTTCACTTTTAAACGATCAGAATACCGCATGTCGGATAAAACCGTTCCTGTTTTCGGTTTACTTAACATTCCCGGGTCTACAGAGGCAATCTGAAAATCCGCCACTACGTCTGTTGGCCTTGGTTTATTTCGGTCCAGTGAGAATACAGTTTTACCGAGCCAAGTATATATGGTTCCCTCTGCGTGTGCTCCCATTCCGTCCCTATTCCCATTCTCCTCCATTACGTCTCGTCCAGTTTCAGCTTCTGTCAGCTTCACACTATTTACACTGTACACTTCCTGACCATCACTTGTTGTCCCTGTATACAGCAGCATGATTTTATTTTCATCAGCAAGCACAGCATTTAGAGTAATTTTATATCCATTTGATTCAGCACTCTTATTAACGATTTGTACATAATCATTCCGGATTGCAGACTCTAGTGTAAGAGCATCAATATCAGCTGCAGCCAATGTTTTAAAAGGCTCCAATACGCCCCAATCGAACGTATCAACACTCGAAGTCCCTTGCTGTGGCAACAGCTGGGTTGGATTGAAGAACAGCAAGCCCGCTATCATCACTGCAGCCGCCAGCACAGACATCGCGCTTTTTGTGAATATTAACCTTCTGCCACGTTTCTTGCCTAATTCCAAACCTGCTTGGATCGCATAGATCTGAGCGGCTGCATTCTCTATTTTTTGTTCTTGTGGGATACGTTCGGCATCGCTTAACATGGCAAGCTCCTCTTGACTACTCATTGTTCCATTCACCCCGATTCTTTATGATGGTTCGCAACTGCTTGAGCCCCTTATGCTGCCAAGTCTTAACCGTCCCCTCGGGTTTATTCATAATGTTAGCGATCTCAGTCAAGGTCATATCATTGTAGTATTTTAGCAGCAGCACATGGCGATACTTGGGCTTAACCTGCTCGAGTGCCCACAGCATTTCCATCCGATGATGGCCAATGTGTGTGACCTGTTCTCCTATTCTTTCATCTACCAGCGGCATGGAACGTTTTCTTCGTCTTTGTTCATCTATACAGACATAAATTAGAATTCGAATAATCCATGATTTGAATGCTTTGGGGTCCTTTAAAGTTTTTCTTTTAATCCAAGCCCGGCAAGTCATTTCCTGCATCGCTTCCAGCGCATCGTTTCGGTTCCGCAAGTAACTATAAGCAATACTGTACAATTGTTCTCTATGTACCAATATCGAATCGTAAAAATCCGTCTCGCTCCGAGTATCAAGAATCGTTACTTTTTTCATTTCTGCATTAGTCATCGTCATGTCCTTCCTTAGCCTCCTCTCTTCAACCTTTCATAGATTAAGACGGGGGAGGTATAGAAACGGTTTTTATTTCGTTTTGCTTTTTTTGCCCAAAGCTCTCTAAATTATAGCATTCTATAAAAATTGAACGAAAAATGTTATGATGAGTTAAATTGGACATAATTAATAGTACGCACTCAAAAGTGCCATAGGTGCTAAAAAGTACCCATACCTTGGAGGTTATCATGACAACAACATCTACAACAACTGTCAAGAAAAAATACAATATTTCTGTTGAAGCCACCCTAGAGGTCATCGGAGGGAAATGGAAATGCGTAATTCTATGTCATTTAACTCATGGCAAAAAACGCACCTCCGAGTTAAAACAGTTGATGCCCGGCATTACTCAAAAAATGTTAACCCAGCAGCTACGCGAGCTTGAGGCAGATGGAATCATCAACCGAATTGTTTATAATCAGGTTCCACCAAAAGTAGAATACGAGCTTAGTGAATATGGGGATAGTTTAAGCGATATTTTGACTGCATTATGTAATTGGGGAGAACAACATATCATTAAGCAATACGGTGATAAATACGCTGTTTTAGAGGATAACATCTTAAATAAATAAACCGCTATATCAAGGTAATGGTTGGAGATTTATGCTGCGAGAGTTGGACTTCAATTATACACCCACGAAAAAAGGACAGCTGAATCAGATCGATTCAACTGTCCAAAGCTTTGATTCACCCGTCCCTTAAATGGCGCACAGAGACATAACTTAAATTACGCCTTCTCCTCCTATAGCAGTTGCTGTGAATGATATGGGTCCAAATAGATTGATAGGCAAGTTGCTATCATTCTGAATTACCAATTCATAGTTGTGGACTCCAATATAAGCACCATCGACCCACTGAGCACTTAATTGAATATCAGTAATTGTAGTAAAACGATAAAAGGATCTATAAATATCGACTCCAGCTCGTCGGATGATAACAAGAAATTGGCTATTAGCAAGTGCAGTAAGACTAAAACTACCATTTAACTCGACTCTACTGGAGAAAGAAGCCGGATTAGCCGGACTAATATTTACTTGCGCTGTGGCTAGACCCGCTCCAGCTCCAGGAATCCCTGCAACCGTTATAGCAGTAGTAAACGGATCTAACGGGATTTTTGCCTGTGACCCATAACTTATTATTGTCGCCATTTATCATCACTCCATTTCAAGGTTATAGAGTAGTATATTGTGAATCCACAATGATAGATTGGACTTAATTCCTGATGATTATATACATTTAAGGTATACTTTGCTAGATCATATAAACCTAGATACCTCGTCAATCACCATACGATTTCTACTCATTGACAACACCCCTGTTCAGAATTACAATAATTCACATATCATGAACAACGATGACAAAGGGTAAGTAGACAGACGAACATGGTCTTCAGAGAGCCGGTGGTAGGTGCGAACCGGTGACCAGCGTATGCTCGAATGGCCTTTATAGTTGTTTTTCCGAACTATCTTAATGGATGCAGTAGGGAAAACCGGGGTTCCCGCCGTTATCAAGGGACCTGTATCGAGAATAAATTCAACCTCTCCGTACAGGTAAGAGAAGATCGAAAGCCAAGAATCGTAAGGTGACACGATCATTTAAGGTGGTACCACGACAACTTCGTCCTTATTGGATGAGGTTTTTTTGTCATTTAAAGGAGGTGATGGCCATGGATGATGGCTGGTGGTGGCGACTCGAGTGTAACCAAATGCTAAATAACAGGAGGAATTTATATGATGAACGAACGTGTCTTAACTGGAGATCGAGTGACTGGAAAGCTTCACCTTGGCCATTACGCCGGCAGCTTGCAGACCCGAGTAGCCCTTCAGGAGCAATATGAAACTTTTGTGTTTTTAGCGGATATTCAAGCCCTAACGACCCATTTTGATCGTCCACAGCTGCTGGGTCAACATCTGCATGAGATCACACTGGACTATTTATCTGCGGGTATAAATCCGGAGAAAACAACTATATTTATTCAATCGATGATCCCTGAAATCGCAGAGCTGACCCTCTTGTTCTCTATGTTTGTTACTGTGAATTCTTTACGGCATAATCCCACGATTAAAGCCGAATCGAAAAATTCGAGCTTAGATGAATTGTATTACGGTTTTCTTGGTTATCCAGTTAGTCAAACTGCTGACATAACATTTTGTAAAGCAACGATCATTCCTGTAGGGGAAGACCAACTCCCTCATCTGGAATTAACCCGCAAAATCGTCCGCAGATTCAACGAGATGTACAGCCCGATACTGGTGGAACCCAAAGCGCTGATCAGTGAGACGCCGAGGCTTGTGGGTACGGATGGCAACGCTAAAATGAGTAAAAGCCTTGGCAATGCCATCGAGCTGGACTCCACTAAGGAAGAGATTATCTTTAAGATACGAAAAGCCACAACCGATCCAGCGCGTGTGCATAAAAATGATCCTGGACATCCAGATATCTGTCCTATTTTTGCTTATCATGGTGCTTTTCGCTCAGCGGGGGTAACCGAAATTCGTGAAGGCTGTGAGCGGGGTACCATGGGTTGTTCTGCTTGCAAACAGTTGATTTCGACAGCTCTAGATCAGCTTATAGAACCGATGCGAGAGCGTCGTTCCTATTATGCTACTAAGCCCAAGCTTGTGCAGGAAATCTTAATCTCTGGAACACAGCATGCCCGCAGCATTGCTCAAGAAACAATGGCCGAAGTACGTGAGGCTATGAGTCTTAACTATTTTTCAATCTAAAAATGACCAATATAGGCACTCAAAAAAAGCCGGAATCTCATTGGAAGAGATCCGGCTTTTTTCTTCTCCTTACAACACCCAATTTCCCTTACGGAATACGGGTTCAATCGTGCCGTCCGCCAGCTCTCCGTCAATATCCAGCTCTGCTGAACCGATCATAAAATCGACATGAGTTAAGCTGACATTAGCTCCTCTAGCCACAAGCTCTTCGTTCGTAAGCTTTGTGCCGCCTTCAATATTTACAGGATAAGCACTTCCTAGCGCGAAATGGCAGGAGGCATTCTCATCAATCCCTGTATTGTAAAAAATACGGTTCAAGCGAGAGATTGGAGAATCATGCTGCACTAAGGCTACTTCTCCTAGATAAGATGCACCTTCATCCGTTGCCAGCAGTGAGGTTAAATGTTCGCGTCCGGATTCAGCTTCATAAGCTACGACTTTCCCTTTTTCAAAAGTGAATGAAATTCCTTCAACTAACCGTCCATTCAAATTAAGAGGGAGCGTGCTTCTAACTGTGCCATTAACGCCAGTCCGATGGGGCATGGAATAAATCTCTTCCGTTGGCATATTAGCTACAAAATATACGCCTTTATCATTCTCACCGCCACCCCCGCGCCATAAATGGCCTTCCGGAAGCTCTACATGCAGATCCGTTCCCGGAGCACGGTAATGCAAGCTTTTATAACGTTTAGCGTTCATTCTGTCCTGACTTTCTTTCAACTGACCAATATGCTCTCTCCAAGCAGCTACCGGATCATTGCTGCCCACACGATTCATCTGGAATACAGCTTCCCACATCGCCTCTACCCGCTCTTCTTCAGGAAGATCGGCAAAAACCTTGTTCGCCCAAGCACGTGTTGGCGCTTTGACCAGAGACCAGCTGATTTTGCTGTTCCGAGTATATTTGGAGTAGTTCTTGCGAGCAACAGCCGCTGCTTTGACTGCTCTAGATACCTTAGAAGAATCAATGCCATTAAACAGTTCAGGATCAGGTACTTTAATATGTAAGATGGCACCATTCTCTTCCGCGAATTTCTCCATCATCTCAGCCTGCCACTGTGGATAGTAATCGAAAGAATCCTCTGGGGCTTTTTCATAACGGATCCGTGTAGTTGCTTCATCGTCCCAGTCAACAATTACATATTTAGCTCCCGCTTCATAGGCTTTCGCTACAATCAAGCGAGTAAGTTCTGCGGTTTCTATCGGTGCATGTACCATAAGGACTTGTCCAGGCTGTACATTTACTCCTACTTTTACAACTAGGTTCGCATATTTCTCCAGCATTACTTCAAAATCTTTCATGAATTCTCTTCCTCCATCTCTAGGGTTGCTATAAGGACTCGGTCAGCTTCACTTCTTATTTTAACGCAAAACGAGGATAGTTGCGATTCGATTTAGATTCTCAGCTACTTCACTTCAGGTATTTCACCTGTATAGACACCTAGATCATTCTTATGAATCTCTACATTGGACGTTCCGATCTGCTTATCATTATGGTAAGCAATCACTGTGATCTTGGTATCCTGAGGTTCATCTATTTGCTTATTCCCCCCATCCATTGGACTCCAATAAATTTGATCTCCAGATTTGATTTTCAGCTCAAGACCTTTGTTATGCACCTTGTAGTCAGGGGGAGTCCATAACAATAAATTGCCGGATGTAGCCTGTATCTTAATAACATCCGCCCCTTCAGCAGTTATAAGCATAGGTAATCCTGGAGCACTACTATCAGTCACCCTGTATTCCGCTGTTGGGAACATAACATCCGGTTTTACCTCAAGTGATTGATTATTATGCCGCAAAATAAAGAAGAAAAAAAGTAAAATCGTTAAGCCCATGACGCCTGCGATGATTATTTTTTTCACTATTCAACCTCCCTTCCACCCTAATACTGTAACATATTTCCTTAATTTGGACAGTTATGAGCCAAATAAAGCGGCTCCCGCGAGGAACCGCTCACTTCAATCCCTATTTTTTATCCACCTGTAACAGTGTCACTGTCTTCAAAGCATAAGTATGCATGATTTTATCCTCTGAAATTACATTCAACTTGGTCAAGCTTGCCACCTTTGCCGGATCTGATTTGGAGAGCAAACGCCACACTTCGGGGTCTGATAAGGTCTCATATAACTTTGCATCATCATATTCTTTGCGGTTTTGCACGACCAGCTTCACTTTATAGCGGCCAATTTCAGTCTCGTTAGTTTCCTGCTCACTACAATAATTTAAAATATCCTGACGAAGCTCGGCCAATTCTTTTTCAATATCCTTTTGTTTTTGCTTGAGCCGATAATACTGCTGAACCTTTTTCTCCATCCACTTCACGCTCCTTCATAGACATATGTATGCCGGAAACGTTGGATAAATTAGTTGAGTTCCCTATCATAAAAACTTATAATGAGCCGGGGATAGCTAATTTCCAAGTAGAGTCAAATTTCTTATAAAAACAATTCCACGGCAGGTGACTTATGTTTCATTCGTACTTTTTTCCAATTTCGTATGCGTTCATGATGTTTCCAATAGCAGCGCTGGTCTTCACACTACCTTTTCTTATCGTACAATACCGCAGACATGGCTATATACATAAGCTTAGAGCTTTAATCCTATATCTGCTGCTGCTCTATCTGATGAACGCTTATTTTCTTGTCTTGCTTCCTTTTCCATCCTCCCGGCACAATGCTGCACCTTCTGGGAGTGTCGTCCAATTCATTCCCCTTCAGTTTATTCAGGATATTGTGGATGGATCGTCAATCATCCCTGAACAAATCTCGACCTACTGGTCATTACTGCGTGAGCCTGCATTTTTACAGGTCATTTTTAACGTTGCATTGACTGTACCGTTTGGAATGTTTTTGGGCTATTATTTTCGTACACGCTGGGTCGTGTGCATTCTACTATCCTTTGCCTTTTCCTTGTCCTTTGAGATCACGCAGATTACAGGAATTTATGGTTTCTTCGATCATCCTTACCGTCTTTTTGATGTCGATGATCTCATTACCAACACAATCGGAGGGATTTTTGGATTTCGAATTTCCATTTGGATCTCCGGGCTATTGCCACGTATAGAACAACTGGATACAAACATTGACCGCTCTGCCAAAAGAGTCTCCTATACCCGCAGAGGAATAGCTTTTCTAATCGATAGTATGGTGTGGAGCATCGGGTTTGGGGTACTCTTCGGATTCGATATAAAAGCTGCCTTCTGGATTGTAACTGGTATTTACTTCATGCTTGTTCCGGCTCTCACGGGCGGACGGACCTTAGGGAAATGGATGGTGCGGATTCGGGTGAAGAGCAGCGGGAATCATGCTTTTTTCTGGGCTCTGATGATCAGATATGGCCTGCTATATTGGGTGCTGCTTGGGATTCACGCTCTTTTGCTTGATTCCGCCCTTCTAGGGAATCTTTCCTCCGTATGGAATATGCTTATTCATCTGTTTGTTCTATTGATAGACTTGGCTTTCTTTATTCATTTAGTCATTAGTATATTCAAAAAAGAAACTCAGCTAATATATGAGAAACTAAGTCGAACTTCTCATGTTATTTCTTGGCCAGAGAAACGGCTCCAATCTGATGTATCCAGCAACAGCCCTGTAGAAAGCTAAACTAGTTATTTTTTAAATGGTATTTTTACATTGGAAATTATTATAGAATTAGGAGGTGAGCATTCTCAAAATTTAGGAGATGAGCGTATGGAAACTACAAGCAGCTTGCAGTTATCTAGAAGTCTTCCAGAAGAACAGGGGATTTCATCAACCGCAATATCCTGCTTTATTAGTGCAGTAGAAGAACAAAATTTAGGCCTGCACAGCTTTATGCTATTACGACATGGTTATGTGGTCTCTGAAGGCTGGTGGGCTCCTTACAGGTCCGTTCTTCCGCATATGTTATTTTCCCTTAGCAAAAGCTTCACCTCAACCGCAATCGGGTTTGCTGTTACTGAGAAACTTGTCACCCTCGATGATTCTGTCCTCTCCTTTTTCCCTGAAGAGGCTCCTTCGATTATCACGGAGAATCTATCCAATATGACAATCAGACATCTATTGATGATGGGTACCGGGCATGTCGTGGATACTATGGACACCCTTCGCAAAAGTACCGACGGGAATTGGGTGAAAGCTTTCTTCTCCGTCCCCGTCGAGAAACAACCGGGTACACATTTCCTATATAATACCGGTGCTACTTACATGCTGGCCGCGATCCTTCAACGGGTTACTGGCCAAACACTGCTAGAATATTTAGAACCGCGCCTCTTCGTTCCTCTGGGCATTCACGGTGCAACGTGGGAGTCTTGTCCACGTGGAATTAACACAGGGGGATTTGGCTTAAACATTACAACCGAGGATATCGCTAAATTCGGCCAGCTATACTTACAAAAAGGAATCTGGAATAATCAACGGGTTCTGCCTGAAAAGTGGATTAATGAGGCTACTTCCAAACATATTTCCAATGGCGAAGGTGATCATGACTGGGCAATGGGATATGGGTATCAGTTCTGGCAATGCCAGCACGGTGGCTACCGGGCAGATGGCGCCTTCGGTCAACTCTGTGTTGTGCTTCCGGAGCAAGATGCCGTAATTATTACTACTGCTGCATCAGACAGTATACAAGGAATGTTGAATGCTGTGTGGGAACATCTGCTTCCCGCGATGAAGCCAGCTCCCTTGCCATTAGAGCCGGCTGCTTCTGCCCACTTGGTTGAAAAATTAAAGAATTTATCTATCCAACCGCCACAACTGCAGCCCTCTTCATCACAAGAAGAACGAATAAACGGCTTAACCTATAAGCTCGATGACAACCAATTTGCCTTGGACACCTTCTCTATCTCTTTCAATAACAACGAAGCTGCAGTTACTTTACAATTTAAGACTGGAGAGGATTCTGTGATCTGTCTTGGTCGAGGGAAATGGCTCGAAAGCTTCGCACAGGTCATTGATGCTTCCTTGAACCGAATCATGTCCAGCTTTACTTGGGTTGCTGATGATCAGCTACAGCTTACTTTATTGTTTATTGAAATGCCTTTCTGCATAACTCTTGAAATAATCTTACTAGAGAATCAGCTAATTCTTAAACAAAAGTTTAATGTGAATATGGGACCGACTGAATTCCCTGAGATCATTGGCAGACTATAATTCTTAATGAATACAAAAGACCGCTTCGTCCTTTAAAGAGACTTAGCGGCCTTTTAAATATTCGATTCTAATCTGTGAAATCAGCAAGCTTGAGGATGACCGGACAATGATCGCTCCCCATAATGTGGCAATCGATTTGGGCATCCAGCAGATTAGGTGCAAGTCTAGAAGAAGCTAGGAAATAATCAATCCGCCAGCCTACATTCCGTTCTCTCACCTTGGGCATATAAGACCACCATGAATAAACACCTTCAAGCTCTGGATGAAAATATCTAAAGGTATCTATGAAGCCGGACTCCAGCAGCGTACTCATTTTTCCTCTTTCTTCATCGGTAAAGCCAGAGTTTCCGCGGTTAGCTTTAGCATTTTTGATATCAATATCCTGATGGGCTACGTTCATATCGCCGCATACAACGACTGGTTTTAGCTTGTCCAGTTCCAGAAGGTAATTGCGGAAACGGTCCTCCCATTCCATTCTGTAATCCAATCTAGCCAGATCTCGTTTGGCATTTGGTGTATACACATTCACTAGATAAAAATGTTCGAACTCCAGCGTAATAATCCGGCCTTCCGCTTCTTCATCCTCTTCCATTCCGTATCTCACAGAGATCGGCTTGATTTTGGTGAATATAGCTGTGCCTGAATACCCTTTTTTCACTGCATAATTCCAATATTGATAGTATTCTTCACCCTGTTCCAGAACAATCTGCCCTTCTTGCAGCTTCGTCTCCTGAACACAGAAAATATCTGCTTCTACTTCCTTAAAATAATCATCAAACCCTTTTTTAACACAGGCCCGAAGACCATTCACATTCCATGATACCAACTTTATCATTAACGTTTCTCCTTGCATTTTGCTTTAATAGTAACCAGTTTATCATATTACGGCCAGAAATTTATAGAGGGTTAGGGTCATCTTGAGCAGTTCCGCGAATAGATTTATATCCTAATCATTTATTATCCATGATACAATAGCAAAATTGACTCTATACAAATTTTCTAACACGTGAGGTAAAAAAACTTATGAATGCACCAAATCTTTTACGAGGGTTTAACTTTTTGTATTTTGCTCTGCTAGCCATGTTTATTCCCTTTCTGCCAGTCTATCTAAGTGAACAAGGTCTAAGCCCATCGCAAATCGGCTTCATTATTGGAACTGGTGGTTTTGTTACCATCGTTGCCCAGCCTTTATGGGGGATGATCAGTGATAAAACAAAAACCATCCGCAAAGTGCTGTTAGCTCTGCTGTTATGCTCAGCGGTAACCGGATACTTTTTGTTCGATTCCAGCAGTTACGTTGTTCTCATTCTTTTTGCTATGCTGCTGTATTTCTTCTTGATGCCCATTGATCCGCTGACAGAAAGCTTGAATTTCCGAGTCTCTGAGGCGGCTGGAATTAGCTATGGTTCTATCCGTACATATGGTGCGCTAGGTTATGGTGTAATGGCTCTGATTACTGGCTATGTGCTTGGTTTTTTCGGCTCTCATGGAATAGCTCTTCTGTTTGTTGCCATTTGCCTTATAAGCTTTATAGTAAGCTGGAACATGCCAGATGCCCCCGTCACAGGTAAGCCGGTCACGCTGGATAGCCTCAAGCACTTTTTTGGCAACAAAAAGACATTGATGTTTCTGGTGCTCATATTTATTAGCTCTGTACCCGCACGAATGAACGATACATTTATTGGAGTTTATATTCGTGAGCTTGGTGGCAGTCCTCAATTGGTAGGCCAATCATTTTTCCTCGCGGCAATAAGTGAAATCATTGTCTTTGCATTAAGCTTCTGGTGGTTGCGAAAAGGAAAAGAACTGATCATCATATCGATTTCCGGAGCCTTCTATTTCCTTCGTTTCTTGATTTCAGCTTGGATCATTGATCCACACTTGTTAGCGTATTTGCAGATTCTGCAAATTCTTACCTTCCCTGTGTTCTACTCGGCTGCTATTCAATACCTGTACAGCATTGTACCCGAGGAATGGCGTGCTACAGGGCAAACCGTCCTTGCACTATTGTTCTTCGGTGTATCAGGTATCCTGGCTTCTTATGCTGGTGGGGCATTATATGATGCCTTTGGGGGTAAAGCTCTTTACTTAACGATCTCCGCAATGTCGTTTGTCGGCATGCTATTCGGATTGATACTGTATCTGATTTATCGTAAAAAAACGGAATAAGCGTACGAAAATAAACCGGGGATGTCCCAGCCGCTTTCTAAGTGGCTATTGGACATCCCCGGTTTTTTCTATTAAAAAGTGCTAATTCACCATGGCATTCGCTCTAGCATTAATAGATTTTCAACATAGAATATCCTATCAAACGAAAAGGAGGTCGTTACTATGGCCATCGTATTACCGCTTCAATATTTCAATTTAGCCCCTGTCATTGGTAAATCTTATTATGAAAACCTTGCAGGTGGAATTAACGCTGCTGTTACTGTGAACAACAACTCCAACTTCCCAGTAGATTTAGTAATCACTCGTGTGAATGCTCCAGTTATCACATACACGATTCCAGCATTCAATAGCCTTACGCTTGCAGTTCATGCCCTTTTGGTAGCTGCACTCTTAAGTACTCCTGCTGGCACCACATTCGGAACTATTGAAATTTCAACATCAGATTTCTAATAGTGTAGCATTAAGCATCTCTAGCTGGAAGTTCAGCTAGGGATGCTTCTCTATGTGAATCTAGCTTAATCCTTCTATTGTATGCTGCTCCATAAGCTGCTTCAGCTTGGTTTCAGTATTCGAATCTCCCGCAGGAGTATAGATGCTGCAGCGTAAATCTGCACTGCCATGAACCTGCAAAGAGGTTAGATGAAATAACATTTTTCCCGCCTTGGCATGTCTGAATTCTAGTAACACATCCGGGGCCGAGCTAACCCGACTTTGCTCCCACATCTCATTAAAAGCCGGATGCAATTCTTTCAATTCCTCTATAAATTCATCATACCAATGATCCTCTACATACTGTCCGTAATACGCTCTGAAGATAGAAAGATAACCGCTGACGAATTGTTCCCAATTCACTGCTAAGCGCCTAAACTCCTTACGAACAAATAACAATCGGATCATATTCCGCTCTTCGATAGGCAGCTTTGAGAAATCAAGAAAAACATGGGCGGCAGCTTCATTCCAACCGACGATTCCGCAACGTCTATCAGAAATAATCGTAGGACAATATTTAAGTTCCTGTAAAATTTTCTGCAGCGAAGGACTAATTACGGAAGATTCATCTTGCGGATAGGGTGTGGTTCCGGTTCCAGTTTCTAAAGCCAGTGCAAAAAGATACTTCCGCTCATCTTTAGTCAGCCTAAGTGCAGTGGCAATACAGTCCAAAACAGAGGACGAGACTTTTATATCTCTGCCTTGTTCAAGCCACGTATACCAGGTACTGCTTACCCCTGCAAGCTGTGCAACCTCTTCCCTGCGGAGTCCTGGCGTTCTTCTGCGTGTGCCTTCTGGCAAGCCTACAGAGCTTGGTGAAATTGCCGCACGACGTGCTTTCAAAAAATCGGATAATGCTTGTAATCTTGTTTGATTAGCCATAAGCTACCTCCACTTTGGGATTTCTGTTCCTTTAGTATAGTACAAATTATACTAGGATAAACGATAACTTGTAATAGGATAAATAAAGTGGAAAAATACTAGTATACACTAGCTGAGGAGGTTCATTATGGAACGCGTAGTGATTACAGGCATGGGCTTAATCTCACCACTTGGAAATACAATCGAACAATTTTGGGATCGGCTAATTTCTGGTGAATCGGGTATATCCCCGATCACTTCATTTGATACAACAGGTTTTAAGACGAGAATTGCCGGCGAAGTACGTGATTTCGATGCAGAGGGCAGATTTGGGCGTAAAGAGGCACGGCGAATGGACAGATTCAGTCAGTTTGCCCTCGCAGCTACTGAAGAGGCTTGGAAACATTCTGGCCTCCAGCTTGATAAGATTGACAAGGAGAGACTTGGCGTTTATGTAGGATCTGGTGTTGGAGGAATTCAGACCTTGATGGATCAAGGTACGGTCCTGAAAGAGCGTGGACCTGATCGAGTCAGCCCTACCTTAATTCCCATGATGATCTCCAATATGGCTGCGGCGATGATCAGCATTAAATTTGGAGCTCTCGGCCCGACCATGTCTCCAGTAACAGCTTGTTCTATTGGAAATACTGCAATTGGCGAGGCCTTCCGTTTAATTCGTTATGGCGGTGCGGACATCGTTATAGCCGGGGGTTCTGAGGCTGCTATTACTGGAATCTCGCTGGCCAGCTTCGGGAATGCCACCTCTTTATCTACACGAAATGAAGAGCCTACTAAAGCGAGCCGCCCTTTCGATGGAGGACGGGATGGCTTTGTAATCGGTGAAGGTGGCGGCATAGTCATTCTTGAGTCACTCTCCCATGCTCAGCGTAGAAACGCCAAGATTCACGGTGAAGTGATCGGGTATGGTGCTAGCTCTGATGCTTATCATATGGTTGCCACTCATCCAGAGGGGATTGGTGCCTATCAAGCTATGAAGTTAGCGCTAAATGAAGCTAATCTCCAGCCCCACAACGTAGATGTAATCAGTGCGCATGCGACAAGTACAGTAGTAGGAGACCATTCTGAAACCCTAGCGATTAAAAAATTATTTGGCGAGCATGCCTACCACATCCCCGTAACCGCTAATAAGTCCATGACTGGACATGCTTTAGGGGCCGCTGGCGGCTTAGAAGCCATCGCTTTAGTTAAGAGTATCCAAGAAGGGATCATTCCTCCTACCATCAATCAGGACACGCCTGATTCCATCTGTGATTTAGATTACGTACCTAACAATGCACGAAAAGCTAATCTCGAAATAGGCATCTCTAATTCATTTGGCTTCGGCGGCCATAATGCTGTTATTGTGATCCGAAAGTTCGTAGACTAATCCTACATTATAAAAGGGGTTTCAACTTAGCCATTACACATGACTAGTTGAAACCCCTTCTGCTGTTAATCCTTTTAAACTATCTTATTCCGAAGGTGATACATGACTTCCCCAGATAGAGATCCCTTCATTAGAAACCGCGGTGAACGTCATAACATTACTGGCTGTAGCTTCATTCCACTCTTTCAGGAACACACCCTTATAAGTAGAACCACCTATCGTTAACTCTGCAGTATGATCGTCGATAAGCTTCCACTTGCCCTTTACTGCGCCTTTGATTTTACCACTCTTCGTCAATTGAATTAGCTCCGATTGCACGATATCTGCCGTAATTTCTTTATTATGATTCACATATTTGTATTCGCCTGCGATTTGCTCTTTCGTATATTTATCAATGGTCTCGCCACCATAACGGTGTGGTGCGACCACCGGCCAGCCATCAGCGTTCATGAACATCTGGTGTACTCTAACCTCATGCTTTTCACCACGATTCGGGAACCGTGTATGGAAGATCAAATAATACTTGCCAGTCTCTTCATCGTAAAATGCGGAGTTATGTCCTGGTGATACATATCCTTCCCCACTTACTGGGAGCTCATCGTCATTATTCAGGAATTCGAAATTCCCCATGAGTTTAACTCCGTAAGGAGCATAAGCAGGATCATCAAACAATACGCCAGCTGTGCCCTGTGAATCGATCATATCCTGGCCCTCAGAATCTTCAAATGGTCCATCAGGTGTCTTCGAGCGAGCTACACGGATGTTATATCCGCCATCAGCAGCCAGCCCCCCGTAGGATAGGAACAGGTAGTAGTAATCCGTCTCAGGACTGTACAGCATATAGGGAGCTTCTATCCGCGCATGATTTGCGCCTAGAAGCTTTTTGCCATAACCTTGATCTGGCAGTGGGAATCCTGTGCTTGTATCCAGTTCCATAATAAAAATACCACCGGAATAAGAACCATACACCATCCACAATCTGCCTTCTTTATCAAAGAACACATCCGGATCTACAACATTCGGCTTTTGTGTGGCATCATAAGTTTCTCCGTCATCGCCTACACCCACCATACCTGACTTTAAGAAGATCCCTTTGTTCTTATAAGGTCCTTCAATCTGGTCTGACACGGCTATACCAAGTGCTGATAATGGGGAATCACCTTTACACGCGTTGTAATACATATAATATTTACCATCCGCCAATTGAATGACATCCGGTGCCCATAAAGTGTCCGTCTTTCCCCAGGTTAAGGCCTCTTTTAATTCCTCTTTGACATTCGGGATGAGTACGTTTCCATCAACAACTCCAGAGGACAATTGAGTCCAGGACATCAGGTCGTCGGATTTAGCAGAAGCCAAATGTGAGCCAAACACATAGTACTTATTATCAGCCAAAATAATGGAAGGATCATGTACAGAAACATTCTTGAAGACAGGCTGAACAGGCTCAGGTCCGCTGTTTGTGTTGCCAGAATTAGCCGTGTCGTTGTTGCACGCGGTTACAGCTAATAATGAAACGCTAAGTAAAGTAGTAATAATTATCTTCTTCATCGTTATACCCCCTATGTATGCCTTTTCATTTTGAGATGAAAACGATAAATAGTCAACCCTTTTATTTAATTAAGTTCGTATTAATTCATATTTATTTAAATAATAGTGAACGTTGTAGAAAATAAAAAAAACGCTAAGCCAACTAAATGGCCTAGCGTTTCCTCTTATTATTTAGTTAAAACAAGTTGCTTACTTAGCGCCTTCTTGCACTAAAACTGGCTCTGGATAAGCGTTCTTAAGTATACGTTGTCTATTCTTAACGACTGTTGGTGGTTCCACCTTAGGTGCCATCGGATGCATTAACCAAGACTTCACCATATGGGTATCCGAAACCTTATACATTGGAGGCTCTTTCTCCATATCGATTTGCATAGCATAGGTGCTGCGAAGTGCGAAGGCATCACCCTTAGGCGGTTTGATCAAATCTGGAGGGGTACCAGGAATAGCGGTAAGCAAAGAACCTTTGCTCTCTAAACTTGGCATGGACGCAAGCAATCCCCAAGTGTAAGGATGTCTTGGATCGTAGAAGATCTCTTCTGCAGTTCCCATTTCAACAATTTGTCCGGCATACATTACTGCTACACGATCCGCCATTCTTGCTACAACACCAAGATCATGGGTGATAAAAATAATCGCCGTATCAATCTTCTTCTGCAATTCCTTCATCAGGTCAAGAATCTGTGCCTGAATGGTAACGTCGAGCGCTGTAGTTGGTTCATCCGCAATCAGAAGCTTAGGGTTTGCTGCAAGTGCCATTGCGATAACGACACGTTGACGCATACCGCCACTGAACTCATGCGGATATTGATTGAAGCGGCGCTCTGGTGAAGGAATACCTACTAGCGTAAGCAGTTCAACCCCACGTTTATTGGCAGCTTCTTTGGAGATTTTCTCATGTTTGTGCAGTACTTCAGTAATTTGTCTGCCGACCTTCATCATCGGGTTCAAGGAAGTCATCGGATCCTGAAAAATCATACCGATCTCTTTACCACGAATCTTCTGCATTTGCTTCTCAGACTTACCGATCAAATCTTGTCCATCAAATAAAATTTGTCCACGTTTATATTCTCCTGGCGGCGTTGGAACTAACTTCATTACCGCTTGTGAAGTTACACTTTTACCGGAACCGGATTCCCCAACAATCGCTAGAGTTTCACCTTTATCTACATGGAAGCTAACACCACGGATCGCTTGTACTTCTCCACCGTGTGTTTTGAATGATATCGCTAGATCTTTTACCTCTAAAAGGCGCTCCATCTTGTCACCCTCTCATTTCCTCGTCAATTATGATAATGATTCTCACCAAGTTGTAAGCAATAAGTATTATTTTATCTAGTTCTAAGGGTTCTAGTCAAGATTTTTCTGAAAAAGATATGGCCAGCAGCAGCCTTATGTACTAGTTCTGTTTAATGCGAGTTCTATTCTTCACTAACAACCACAATATTGGCGGAAGCAGCAAAAGAACTAACAGCAGAGACCATCCGATATCTCCAAGAGATACCAAGTTGTCATTCAATAGTCGATAATACGCATAAAGAGAATAGGGAAGAACTACTAGTACTGCTGTAACTACCCCTGGTGTATATATCTTTAAATATATCGTCTGTCCTAGATGAGTAAATACATGTAAGAAAAATACCGCAAGCACTGCCAAGTACAATAAGTAATTAGAAAAGAATACTGCAATACAAGTTACCGTCACTATAAAAATATACACGAATAATACGTCCATTGCAAAATTACGTGTAGTCATTTGTAACATCGAATGATACGTCTTGCGCATAAACGAAGGAATTGCGTCCTCTAACCTGGTTCTATACTTTGCCCCCCATGCTTCAATCGTTAATATTTCTTCAAAATCATGAAACATAAATAGGATCGGCAACAGCCACAGCAAACTTACGATATCTATATGTACACTTAGCCACTCAAACATGAGAATCCTCTCCCTTCTCCTGCTCAGCCTCCTTACCTTCTTATGTTGTAATCTTGCTGAAAATGTCCTAACCCATGAAACGTTCCCAACCTTCCAGCAGATTATCCTGTGCCCACTGGAAATGGCCTTGGCTATCGTATTTACGCGAATAACACTCAATGAAATAAATTAAATCGATATATAAGTCGTAGAGCTTTTTGCGTGCACATTCATTAGGGCTATCAAAGCTGTCCCCATAACCTCTACAGAAATGCTCAGAATCCTCAATATAGCGAAAATAATATTCCATAAGGTGATCGCCCCATAACGCCCGTTCCCAATCGATTAAGGCAACAATGCTTCCCTCTCGCACAAACACATTCCCATCCCATAGATCCCAGTGAACTAAACGTGGCTCAGTGACCACATCCATCACATGTATACGGCTGTTGATCTCCGCCTCAATCTTTTCTAAAGGAATGGGCATCTTTGCCTCTAAGCGCCGAGCATCATCAAGGAGGTTGCCAATCAAATTTTGAAAGGTTTCCCGCCAAGAAGTCCCCTTTATCTTCGAGGATACATTAAATAATCCGAAATGATCCCCTTGAATCTCATTGATAATCCGGCTATAACGACCTAATTCTTCCTCAATACAACTTCTTTGCTGCGGACTAAGCTCTTCCTTAATTTCATTATAGGGCTGGCCGATTATTTTCTCCATGAAAAAAAAGTCACTCGATATTAAATTTCTGCTGTTATCATAAGCGTATACCTCAGGCACAGGTACCGTTCCTTTAGACTTCATTAGCTGCATTGCCGCAACCTCTGTAGCCATGATATCGTGCTCGTAACTTAGCGTGTCTGTCTCATCGGATGGCGATATTTTAAGGATCGTAGCTCTGCCATCTGACAATAGGAGGTCATAAGCTGCGTTGAAATAACCTCCCGTCAATTCCGTACTTTGAATGATTTTCACATGGCTTCCAAAAGCAGCACCCACCAGGATGTCCTGCTGCTCAACCGTCAATTTTGTTTTAGTCTGACTTTCCAAGACTTCACCACCATACAGAGTTAAGTAAAAATCCAACCTCATAAAAGCCCGGGATTCATTGTATTTGATCCAAGAAAGATAAACAATCCTTCTCCATTGGAATGAAAATTGTTAAAATTAGAAATAACACGTATCATTAGCTGCTTTTCATGAAAGAGAGGAAACTATTATTATGATCATAAAACCTAGAACACGTGGCTTTATATGTACAACCGCACATCCGCAAGGCTGCGCTCGTCAAGTCGAGCGGCAAATTGAGTATATTAAGGCACAACCCGCGATCAAAGGACCCCGGAAGGTGCTTGTCATTGGCGCATCCACAGGCTACGGCCTCGCCTCACGGGTTACAGCCGCCTTTGGGGCTGGAGCCAGCACAGTAGGTGTATATCGGCCGAGCAGCAGCAATGGAGCCCGTACAGCCTCTGCTGGGTGGTACAATTCCGCCGCCTTCGAACAACTTGCGGAGTCTGCAGGCCTGCAATCCTACAGCGTTACCGGAGATGCTTACTCCAAAGAGACCAAAGAAAGAACGATTCAGCTGATCCGCAGCGAATTAGGACAAGTCGATTTGGTCATCTACAGTGTTGCTTCTGGGCGCCGTACAGACCCGGAGACAGGTGAAGTATATAACTCTGTTCTCAAACCTATTGGCGACACCTTTACCAACAAAACTGTAAATTTTCATACGGGTGAAGTCACTCAAATCTCCATCGAACCCGCGACCGATAAGGAAGTTCATGATACCGTACGGGTGATGGGCGGTGATGATTGGCAGTTATGGATAGAAGCACTCCAGCAAGCCGGAGTATTAGCTGATCACGCAACCACTATTGCTTATTCGTATATCGGATCAGAGCTTACTCAAGCCGTATATCGCCAGGGAACGATTGGACTTGCTAAAGACCATCTCGAAGCTACGGCAAGAACACTTAACAAAGCGTTATCTGTTACTCACGGTAGAGCTTATGTAGCGGTCACAAAAGGTCTTGTCACACAGTCCAGCTCGGCGATTCCTGTCGTGCCCCTCTATATTTCCGCCCTTTACAAAGTCATGAAAGAGCACGGTCTTCATGAAGGTTGTATTGAGCAAACCTATCGGTTGTTTGCTGAACATCTCTACGCAGCGAAAGGAACTCCTGTGGATGAAGAAGGGCGTATCCGTATAGATGATTGGGAATTGTCTCCGGCAGTCCAGCAAGAAGTAATAGAAATCTGGGACCAGCTTACTTCAGACAATATCTACGACCTAACGGATCTGCATAGCTATAAACAGGAATTCTTCCAGCTATTTGGATTCGAGACTGAAGGTGTAGATTACGAAGCTGATACTGATCCAGACGTAACTGTTATAAATCTGCGCTAAAATTAATCGTGTTTTTGGATTATCTTCTGCCTGAGGATAAGGGTTGTTCGAGAGCATAAATCTCCTCTTCCAGAGAAATCATCTTTTGCTCAATCATTTTTCGTGCATCTGCCAACGCTTGATTGTAAATATAAGGCGAAAGTTCTTTGAGCATAAAATCGAGAAGGTTCTCGCTGGCTAATTGCCCAATTTCACTGGACAGCTCTGTGTCAAAATATTCTTGAATACTAGCTGTAATCTGAAGCTTATGCTCTCTCGGTATTTTTAACGGCTGCATGGTAATCCTCCAATCTAATTAGATACAGGAAAATGACGTGCTTTCGCACGTCATTTTTCACACCTATAACCTTCATTCACTGCTGCCTTTAAAACGGTTCCAACCCTCAGTCAAGTTATCATGCGTCCAACGGACATAACCTTCGTCTGCATATTTGCGTGAATAACATTCGATAGCAAGAATAAGATCAAGATAAAGATCATAAAGCTTCTTCCGCTGAATCTCGTTCGGACTGTCGTAGGTTGTTCCGTACCCCTTATAGAAACCGGCAGAATTCTCAAAATGCCTAAAATAATACTCCATCAGCACATCGCCCCACAGGGCTCTCTCCCAGTCAATCAGCGATACGATGACTCCATCCTTCACAAATACATTCCCATTCCATAAATCCCAATGCACCAGTCGTGGCTCGGTTACGGCATCTAATGCAGGGAGATACTTGGAAACCTCCTGCATAATCTCTTCACTGGACGCAGGGAGCTGTGCATTCAGCCTCTTGGCATCAGCAAGTACACTTTCCATCAGGCATGAAAAGGTCTCTCTCCACGAGGCTCTTGGCTCCTCTAAATCCGTTCCAAAAATGCCAAAACGTTCTCCGCGTATCTCATTGATTATGCGATTGTAACGCCCCAGCTCAGTTTCGATAGCGTCTCTCTCCGGAAGCGAAAGACTCTCCTTTACATCACTGTAGGGCTGGCCCTCCACCTTCTCCATAAAGAAATACGGAATAGGAATAAGCAGCAGACTTTCATCATAATGGTAGACGGCAGGCACGGGCACAACACCCTTATCTGCAACCATACGGAGAGCTTCCACTTCAGTTCGCATAATGTTCTTCTCGTAACTTAACGTATCTGTCTCTACAGCAGGGGCAACCTTTAGAATGACAGATTTCCCAGTGCTGAGTTCCAAATCATAGGCTGTATTAAAAAAGCCTCCCGTAAGTTCTGAACTAAGGTTAACCGCAGTTTCTGAACCGAAAACCGCTTTCACCAAAATATCCAGCTGTTCATCATTTAATTTAACTTTCGTGAAGCTCTCCATTTCGTTTAAACCCACCACATTTCTGTCAGTGGCTCCTCAATCAATACTTGTTGAAGGTTACTTACAGCTTTGGAGAAACCTTCTTCAATAGACATCAGCCCATCTTCATGCTCGATACTAACCACATAGTCATACCCAACCAAACGAAGTGCACTAATAATGTCAGCCCAAGTCTTAAGATCATGTCCAAAGCCGACAGAACGGAACTGCCAAGCACGGTCAAGCATCTTGGTATACGACTGCATATCAGTTAATCCGTGCATATTGACATTCACAGGATCAATAACGGTATCCTTCGCATGGAAGTGATGGATTGCACCTTGGCGTCCCAAAATATGAATCGCTTGCACAGGATCAATTCCTTGCCACCACATGTGACTCGGATCAAGGTTCGCACCGATCACTTCACCTGCTGCTTCTCTCAGCCGCAGCAGAGTACCTGGTGTGTGTACAGAGAATCCGCCATGCAGCTCAAGACCTACCTTTACATCATGCTGAGCGGCAAAGGCACCCCATTCTTTCCAATAAGGAATAACCTTGTTCTCCCATTGCCAGTCCAGAATTTCTTGATAATCATTGGGCCATGGAGCTACAGGCCAGTTCGGATATTTAGCACCCTCATGATCTCCAGGACATCCAGAGAAGGTATTCACAACCGGAACCCCTAGCTTCTGCGCCAATTTGACCGAGTTTACGAAATCCTCATGATCCTTTTGAGCAAGTTCTTTTTGCGGGTGCAATGGGTTACCGTGGCAGCTCAAAGCACTGATTGTAAGTCCGCGAGATTCCACGGCATGTTTGAATTCTTGTAAGGCTGTTTCATTCTCCAGCAGCATTTTAGGGTCGCAGTGGCTGTTGCCAGGATTGCCTCCCGTACCGATTTCTACCGCCTTTAGCCCTTTGGATACTACGTAATCAAGAGCATCCTCCAGCTTACGACCTCCAAACAAGACCATAAATACTCCAAGTTTCATTGTAGGCCACCTCCTCTTGGAAATAGTTTACTTATTATTTATCGTAGATATCAAAATTCTTCACCACTTGATTACTCTCAGCAGCTTCAAAAATAACTTCAATCAAATTCTGTACCCGCATAACCTCAGCGTTCTTAACGATAGGTTCTGCAGTACCCTCAATGACAGCAGCGAAATTATCATAAAAGCTAGAGCTTAACTCCGACGGCTGAGGTAATTCCTCAGTGATCGTTGCCCCCTCCGATGGAGGTGCCATAGTTTTAGTTAGTCCTACACCTGCACGAATCGGCTTCGGTTCGATTTTTTCGCCTGCATTATTTCTTGTCACCAATCTTCCAGTTAAAGACCAGTCTTCAATAATTCCAGTGCCTTCGATACCCTTCACATACCATCTTGGCAAAGTAATAAAGTTAGTCGTCCCAACCTCTACGATCGCTTTAATTCCATTCTCAAATTGCAGAATAGCTTCAAAACCGTCATCGACATCGTTTCCTAAAATAAAGCTTAAACTACTGCTCACACTGGTAATTTTGCTATCAATCATGAATAATAGCTGGTCCAATAAGTGAACGCCCCAATCCAGCAGCATCCCTCCGCCTTGTGCCTTAACATGACGCCAGTCTCCAGGAATTCCGTTCGCTCCGTGCACGCGGGATTCGATCTGGAATAGGGATCCAATCGTCTCCTCGTCGTACATTTTTTTGATGGTTAAAAAATCTTCATCCCAACGTCTGTTCTGATGCACCATAAACACACGTCCAGCTTGATCAGCCGCCGCCAGTATTTCTTGAAATTCAACCTTTGATAGAGCAACTGGCTTCTCACAAATGACATGTTTGCCAGCTTGTAATGCACGAATCGCAATTTCTTTGTGCACATCGTTCGGTGTGGCAATTAGAATAATTTCGACCGAAGAATCTGCCAATACTTCTTCATAACTTTGGTACGCCTTGTAGCCAGCGTCGTTGGAATTGGTACGACGTGCTTCAAGCACATCGTACGTTCCAACTACGATTAAGGTAGAGGTCTCTTTTATCAATCCTGCGTGATAACTTCCCATTCCTCCAAAACCAACAATGACTACAGAATGTCTGTTTGAACTCATGAACTTCACACCTGCTTCTCGTTTAGTTATCTGATGTTCCGTCAAAATACACAGCACGACCTGTACGGGAAGATTCGTAAATAGCCTCCAAAATTTGGGTAACGACAAGGGCTTGTTCAGGTTTAACTACTGGTTCTTTATCTTCCCGAACTGCTTCAAGCCACAAGCGAGCTTCACGATCGGATTCACTCTCTTGTCCTCCGTTAAAGAAAGCTACTCCCCCTGCGGACAAGTCAATTTTAGTCTCGTATAGACGGCCACCACGGTCACCATTTAAGCGTAACCCGTCCTTCATATCTGCACCACCCTCTGTACCTGCTAGGAGCGTCTTCGCTTCTCCAAATTCAGATACATTAAGAGCCCAGCTTGATTCCAGTACAATTGTAGCACCATTTTCCATGGTAATAAATCCAAATGCTGAATCTTCTACTTTAAATTGTTCAGGGTCCCATGGACCAAAGGCGTTTCCGCCGTTTTTACGGTTACCAAGCTTATGGAAAGTCGAGCCCATAACACTACGCGGTTTATAATTGTCCATCATCCATAATGTTAGATCAAGCGCATGCGTACCGATATCGATCAGTGGACCGCCGCCTTGCTTTTCTTCATCCAGGAATACGCCCCATGTAGGAACCGCACGACGACGAACGGCAATCGCTTTTGCATAATAGATCTCACCAAGCTCACCGTTTTCACAAACGTCTTTAAGATATTCACTATCCGCACGATAACGGTTCTGATAAGCTACAGACAATTTCATGCCAGTGCGTTTGGCAGCCTCTAACATTTCCTGTGCTTGAGCTGTAGTCTTCGCCATTGGCTTCTCACACATTACATGATTGCCAGCTTCCAATGCTGCGATTGTGATCACGGAGTGACTGTCATTCGGTGTACATACATGCACGATATCGAATCCTCCGGCTTTCAAAAGCTCTTGATAATCTGTATATACAGCCGCGCCTTCAGCACCATAGGTTTTTGCTGCTTCCTGTGCACGTTCTTCGACGATATCACAGAAGGCTACCATTTCAGCATCTGCTTGACGTGACAAACTTGGCATATGTTTTCCATTAGCAATTCCACCGCAACCGACAATAGCAATTCTCAACTTTTTAGACATGAACATTTCCCCCTTGATTAGCGTATGCTTTTACCCATTTCAAACTATCTTCTACACTTCCTAATGGTGAACGGCTGCAATAATCCTGCTCCACTACCGCCCACTCTACCTTTGCCTGTACAGCCGCATCAAGAATTGCTGTAAGGTTTACTTCTCCTTCGCCTAGAACAACCGTTTCCGGTGAACCATCCTCATGTTTCTTCAAATCTTTAAGATGGATGATTGGCAACCGGCCAGCGTATTTGTTGATATATTCTACGGCATCATAACCTGCATGATGTACCCAGCATGTATCCATTTCAACTTGCAGCAAATCAGCTGGCACCTCTTCAAACAAACCGTCAAACGCTGTACGGTCACCATATCGATCAGTTAACTCAAAGTCATGATTATGGTACAAAAGAACCGCTCCACGCGCCTTACACTTTTCTCCAATAATCTTCAGATTCGCAGCAACTTCTTCATAGTTACGTTGTTCTTCTGACAGATACGGCACAATTAGATGATGATTTCCAATCTCCAGGTTGTACGCGATCTCTGCCTCTGTATCATTCAACAACGCGTCATAGGGACGGTGTGCGCCCAGCGCTACTAGTCCAAGTTCATCAAGCAATTGTTTGACTTCTGCTGCGCTACGGCCGAAGTAATGGAAAAACTCCACACCTTTATAACCAAGGGCTGCTACTTTACGCAGTGTCCCTTCAAAATCCTGTTCCAGTTCTTCTCTGAGCGTATACAATTGCAGGCCTATCTTCAGCATTTTCGAATCACTCCAATTGGATTTAAAGTTAGCTTTCTGTAGTGACAATCACTTGAACAATAATGCTGTAACAGAATTGACTAATCTGATTCACATCAGTTTCCTTAAACTGTCATTCTTGTAAGCACAGCTAATACCGACTGTTTCTAGCGTTGATGGTCGATTTCTTTCTTTATTGCTTAGCTACATAGTAATATGAAAGCGTATATATTAAAATGAATAATATGATTAAAACATGAACAATCTGCTTATCATTTCAATACACCCAGGAGGACCTATGACTCATTCTGCTACCTGTCACGTATTATCAGCCGGATTTTCTTTTCATCGCAAGCCTTTTCATATGTCTCAAAGTCAAGGGAACCAGAACTTTCTTATACGTCTGCAAACGGAAGGAAGAAGCCGTGCATTGATCGATGGTGTGATGTCACCTGTGGAAAGCGGAGATATTATGTTATTCGCTCCAAATGATCCTTACTATTTGATCATAGATAAAGAAGAGTACCCTGTGGGCAAGCCACGAATTGAAAGCGGAGATTATCATATCTTTTGCGGAGGAACATGGATTGATGAATGGTGGCAACGTTCACAAAGACCCACTCGCCTAAGTGTGCCGCTTAGTGAGAGTTTTCTTGGCTTGTTTCGCCAATTGATTCTGGAGCACCGTCGACTTTCCGACTTCTCTCCAGAAATATCTGCCTGCTATCTGCAAATTCTATGTATGGAAATCGATCGGCTAATTACAGATCAGCCAGCAATTACTCCAAAAGGTTATCTGGCATACCGAATGAAGCAATATGTTGAGGAGCACGCAACCCTACCCTTTCTATTGGAGGATGTAGCAGGTTTTGTGGGTATATCCGTCTCGCGGGCCGTTCATTTATTTAAGGAAGCCTTTGGGACCAGTATTATTAAATATGTAAACGATGTCCGACTGGAAATGGCCAGAGAACGGATAACCTTCAGTCCCATGCCGCTGGAGCAAGTAGCAGAAACTTGTGGTTTTGCGAACTATACCTATTTTCACCGGGTCTTCCGAAGTCGTTTCGGGATGTCACCAAGAGAATATCGTGTGCATAGCAGAGAACAGGTGTAAATGAAGAAACCCCGTTTCATTGCAAAAGGGTTGTCCCTTAGTAGAAAAAGCTACTTCTAGGACAACCCCTGCTTCTATATTCGAACATAACTCGTGAGCATGAGATTATTCTTTCACAGCCGAAATGATCAGGAACATCGGTCTACGCTCCTCATCCTTCATCCATGGATCATTACTCATTTCTTCTGAAGGCTTTGGTTCTTTAACCACTTTAATAGTAAAGCCAGCTTCAATCAGGTCATTAAAGTAGGTGGAAATCGTGCGATGGTATTTAATCACATTTTCTGTTAAGAATTTCGTTTCACGAAGTCCTTCTGATTGATAATGATCTACGGGCCAATGCAGGCGGTTGCCTTGCTCATCGGCATACCAGTCTTGCTCTTCACGTGAAGTAAAGATTGGATGCTCCACTGAAAAAATAAAACTCCCGCCAGGCTTAAGAAACGAATGCACCTTTCGGCAGATGGCTGCAAAAGATTCAATATAGTGAAAAGCCAATGAACTGAGGACCACATCAAATTGCTCGCTCGTAAAATCAATGTCCTCAATCGGCAGCTGGATATAAGTTATAGCAGGATCGTTCGTTTTTTCACGCGCCTGTTGCAGCATTTTTTCAGAGATATCCACACCTATAACTGAACTCGCCTGCTGCTCACGAGCATATAGGCAATGCCAGCCGAAGCCGCAGCCTAGATCAAGCACACTTTTATTATGTAAGTCTGGAAGAAGCGCCTTTAATACATGCCATTCTCCTGCTGATGCAAGCCCTCCAATAGAACGGGGCATTTGCTGGTAGGCGGAGAAGAAATTCGAATCGTCATATTTATTTTGTTTCATCAGGGATACATCTCCTATATATTATTTCTTCAATTACTATACGCTGAGCGATGTTCTCTTATCAAATAGCCAATAAAAAAGGAGCATCATCTTGGAAGATCTGCCCCTTATATCTATTCTTATTCAATTGTTCCTGCTTGCTTGGTGTTAATCGTACATGCTGTGAAATGGCTCCATAATCACTATTCAATCTACGACTCTGTGCTGCGCACCAGGCTCCGGAGCGCTCTGCCTTACGCAAGGCTTTTTGTGTCTTGGTTCGTGCCATGTGACACCACTCTCCTATTCATGGGTGAATGATTATTGATCTTACATCTATAAGACAACTTCATTTTAACATATTCCAGACTATGAGCGAAGCAAGAATTCCGTTACACTTAGAGCAAAGCTAGTATTCTATCTTATCTAAATAGATGCGGAGGTTTAAAGGATGAATTACCAGGTTTTGTATGAAGGTGCTTTTGCTATGTTAAAGGTCCAACTAAATCCCGGTGAAAGCGTAAAGGCTGAAATGGGCGCAATGGTCGCGATGTCACCTAACGTAGAATTAAAAGGAACCGTGGATGGTGGTTTAATGCGCGGTCTCGGGAGAATGCTGAGCGGTGAGAAATTCTTCTTTCAAGAACTTAGAGCGACCCGTGGTCAAAGTGAGGTATTGCTGTCGCCTGGCTCACTCGGCGATATTCAGGCGATAGAATTAGACGGATCGTATAAACTGTTAGTTCAAAAAGACGGATTTCTCGCCGGAACTGAAGGCATTCAAGTAAATACCAAAATGCAGAATTTAACCAGAGGGCTCTTCTCCGGTGAAGGCTTCTTCATTGTAGAAATCAGTGGCAGAGGAACGGTGTTCCTGTCTTCCTTCGGTGCTATCCATGCAATAAATTTAGGACCTGGTGAAGAAATGATTATCGATAACGGACACCTCGTAGCATGGCCAGACTATATGGACTACAAGGTGGAAAAGGCAGCCTCTGGCTGGCTTAACAGCATAACTAGTGGTGAAGCACTTGTCTGCCGCTTCCGTGGAGAAGGTGTAATTCTCGTTCAGAGCCGTAACCCTGGCAGTTTCGGAACGTGGATCAAATCCTTTGTACCTACTCGAAGCTAGACTTCCTAGAACGCAGTAATCAAAAAAGACACAGGCTTGGAGAAAGCCTGTGTCTTTAGGTTAGAAAGCAATCTTACGAGACTGCTTTATCTGCTTCTGCTTTTGCTTTTTTGCAGCCAGTACGTTTACATGTTCCATAAGTACCCTTGAAATCAAGGCGGTGATCCGTGACGTTAAAGCCATATTCACGTTCCACTCTTCTCTCCAGCTCCACAAGCCAGTCGTCCTTAATTTCCTCCAACCGACCGCATACGCTGCATATCAAATGATGATGCATATGCGAATGATCGTTCCCGCGCAAATCGTAACGGGCAACTCCGTCTCCGAAGTTCATCTTCTCTACAATGTGTAGCTCACATAAAAGCTCAAGTGTACGGTATACCGTTGCCAGGCCCAGATGTGGATAGCTGTTCTTAACAAGCATATATACTTCTTCTACGCTTAAATGATCCTTCTCATTGTCGAGCAGAACGTTCACTATAGCTTCACGCTGAGGCGTTAATTTATATTTTTGCGCCGCAAACAATTGACTGATATTTGATATTTGATCCATTTGGTCTCCTACCTTCCCGGAACGATTTAACATCCGTACCCTCTGAGACGCTCCTATTTATGCAGTTAAGACAAACCATAAATAGTAATCGTTACGATATAATCATAACAAAATTAACCACGAATGAAAAGAGCCTGACATCATTATATCATTTCATGCCACTTATCCAAAGTACTACACCCCAATCTGGCCTATATTTCTATTAAAATCTACTTTTTCGTGAAATAATACAGATTAGACCGCAACCTTTCCATAATTTACAACGTTAAAGGAGTGACAAAGGCTAAGGAGCCTATCCATACAACGAGGTGAAAAGACATGAACATGAAAAAAAGCACACTAGCAGCGATCACAACCGTAGCCATTTTCTCCTTTTCTTTGGGTGGTCAGATGTTTGCAGCTGGGAACACCTTTAAGGATATTGATAACATAAACGGCAAAGAAAAAATCATTTCTTTAAAAAATCAAGGGTTAATTAAAGGTGTCAGCGAATCTCAATTTCTCCCTGGCTCTAAGGTAACTACAGCCCAAGGGATTCAGTTTATCTCCGGCGGTCTTCAGCTCAGCCTCGCAGCCATTGACTTTAACAAAGCTCCTGTTGCCAGCGGCTTGTTCACAAAAGTAAAAGACAAAGCCTGGTACGCTGAAGCCTTTATCAATGCTTATTACAATCAAGTTAAGCTACCAAAAGACATTGATCCTAGCCTAATTATGACCAAAGAGCAATTCACTAACTATCTAGTGCAAGCGATCGAAGGCGTAGGTAATCTGCCGATGATCAATATCGTTCCAGTAGATATCGCTGATGAAGCGTCACTGACCCCTGCATATCAAGGCAGTATTCAGCGCTCCCTGAAATACAAGATCAATACTCTAGACGCTAACGGAAAGTTTAATCCAAAAAGCGAACTCACCCGTGCCGAAGCTGCGATTATGCTCTACAACGCTTTGGAGTTCCTGAAAACTGGAGGATAAGCCAAATATCAGTTACTCTTCTCATTTGAATAATCTACACACGAAAAAGCAGCTCCGGATGATTCCCGAGCTGCTTTTTCTTGTGTATTGTCTTTCTACTCTTCTTCACCATTCAGTCTATTCAGAAATTGCAGAGCCCGGGGATTCTTCGGATGCTCCAGCACTTCTTGCGGAGTTCCTTGCTCTAAGATATGACCGCCATCCATCAAAATGATCCGGTCCGCTACATCGGCGGCAAATTTCATCTCGTGGGTCACAATCACCATAGTCATACCTTCTGCTGCTAATTGTTTGATGACCTTAAGCACTTCCCCTACCAGCTCGGGATCGAGCGCCGAAGTGGGCTCATCAAACAACAGCACTTCTGGATCTACTGCCATAGCCCGGGCGATGGCCACTCTCTGCTGCTGTCCTCCTGACAGCTGATGTGGATAGTTATCAGCTTTATCAGCCAAACCCACCTTAGCCAGCAGTTGAAGGCCCCGCTTACGAGCTTCTTCCTTGGTTCGTTTCAAGACAGTTACCTGTCCCTCCATCACATTGCCTAGCGCAGTCATATGCGGAAATAAATTATACGATTGAAAGACCATCCCTGTTTTCTGCCGAAGAGCTAATACGGAATTCTGAGGAATTTTCTTATGATCTGTAAAATTGATGGTGATATCCCCGAGTGACAGGCTGCCTTGATCCGGGATTTCCAACAGATTAAAACAGCGCAGCAGTGTAGTCTTTCCGGAGCCGGATGGCCCAATAATGACAAGTACCTTTCCATGCTCCATTTTCAGATCAATACCCTTTAACACTTGGAGTGCGCCGAAGGATTTATGCAAATTAATGATTTCAATCACAAGTATCTCTCCTTTAGGTCGCAGAGTAACGATCGAGTCGTTTCTCCAAGTAATTTTGCAGCGCCGACAGCACAGAACAGAACACTAAATAAAACAATCCTGCTTCGGAGTATACCAGCAGAGGCTCATAAGTGGTAGAGGCTACCTGCTGAGCAGTTCTAAACATCTCCGTATAGGTGATGATCGCTGCAAGCGATGTATCTTTGACCAAGCTAATAAAAGAATTGGATAACGGCGGTACAGAAACGCGTGCAGCTTGTGGCAGAATTACGCGGCGCAGAGCCTGCCCACGAGTCATCCCGACTGAGAAGGCAGCTTCCCACTGGCCTTTATGTATCGACAGGATAGCAGCGCGTACGATTTCCGATGAATAAGCCCCTACGCTAAGGGTAAATCCAATGGTGGCGGCAATGAAAGGGTCGAGTACAATACCAACAGCCGGCAAACCATAAAATATAATAAATAGCTGCACTAACAACGGGGTTCCCCGAATGACCCATACATAAAAACGGGCGATTAGCTTCGGAATTACCCACGGTGAAAGACGTGCCAACGCGGTTAGGATCGCCAAAATCAATCCAAGCACAAAGGAAAGTAGCGCCAACGGAATGGTAAAAGCCACCCCGGCTTTAAGCAGGGGTAGCAGTGTATCTAAGAAAATTTGTATTTTGCGGTCATCCATTATTCAGACATCCTTTTTAGCTTCTAGGCTTAATTAGCCTTGCTAGCCTTGTATTATTTTGAAACGTCAGCTCCAAAGTATTTCTCGGAAATTTTCAAGTACGTTCCATCACTTTTCATCTCTTTAATCGCATCACTGACCGCATTCACCAGCTCATCATTGCCTTTCAGGAATACCGCGGCACTTTGTGAGCCTTCAGGAATCTCATCAACCACTTTAATTTTTGCATCTGGTTTTTGTTTTTTCAGATCCAGATAAGACAAGCCATCATTCACAGTTGCATCAATACGTCCCGAAGTCAGCAGGTCCATCGCTTGATTGAAACCGTCCGTAGCTACGATTTCAGCACCGTTCTCACGAGCGATGTCGGATAAGTTACTGGTCAGGGATTGTCCGGCTTTTTTACCCTTTAGATCAGCAAAGGTCTTAATATCCTCATTGTTTTCGCTCACGATCAATACTGCCTTGGATACAATATAGGGTTCAGAGAAATCATACTTCACTTTGCGATCTTCGTTAATGGAAACTTCATTAAAAATGACATCAAACCGTTTCGCATCCATCCCAGCAAAAATACCATCCCACTGAGTTTCAAAAAATTCAGCTTCAACACCTAAACGTTTGGCTACTTCTTCGGCAATTTCCACGTCAAAACCCGTCAATTTCCCCGCAGTGTCATGATAAGTAAAAGGTGCATAAGTCCCTTCTGTACCTATCCGCAATTTGCCGCTGGCCTTCACAGCCTCCAAACTGTTTTGCGCTGAAGATGCTGCTCCACCATTCGTTCCAGCTGTTGGTTCAGCAGCCGTATTGGTATTCGAATTATTGCCGCAAGCCGCTACAAGAACCACGGTTAACGCCAATATAATAGTTAAACTCCATTTTTTCATTATTAAATCCCCTCTCTCTATCCGGTTTTTTTCCGGTAAATTGAATAGTACACTGCCATCACATGATCGTCAATACTTTTTTCCGATTATATACATCGGAATTGTAATATTAACTAGATTTCTACTTATATCTTACCCAATCTTGGATTAATCCTTCACTTCTTTCTCTCTTTACTTCTCAGAAAGATATGGTATATTTATAAACAAATTAATATGGACCTGTTATTTCACTAGGGGAGTCGGCCGACTGAGACGGAGCTTCAAGCTCCGGACCCTTGGAACCTGATCTGGATCATACCAGCGGAGGGAAGTGGAGCAGAATTTTCATCAAGCATGTTAAGTGTTATTATGCAGAATGAACTTTTTGACCCATTCATTTCCTCTGGAAATGGATGGGTCTTTATTTGTTTAGACGCTCCACAAAAATATTAGGAGGTTAGATCATCACGACCATTTTATCTATTCAAGGCCTAACCTACTCTTTTCCGGAAACTGAACAACCCCCTGTATTCGCAAATCTATCCATGGATATCAGGCAAGGGGAATTCGTCTCCGTAGTAGGTGCTAGCGGATGCGGGAAAAGCACATTTTTCAAAACGGTTGCCGGTTTACTCGAACCTACTCATGGAAAAATAAAACTCCCTACGCTCCCCTCAACCGCTAGTCGTTTAGGTCAGATCGCTTATATGCCTCAGCAGGATTTATTGCTGCCTTGGAGAACGGTGCTCGACAACTGCCTTTTGCCCTGGGAGATCAAGCCCAGATTTAGTAAACAGAAAACGATCACTCAGATTCGGGAAATGTTGGCCCGCTTCGGCTTAACAGATGTAGAGAAGGCTTATCCCCATGAACTTTCGGGAGGTATGAAACAGCGAGTAGCATTTCTGCGCACCTTAGTGGCTGGAGACGGAAGTGGTCTTATGCTGCTGGATGAGCCCTTTGGCGCTCTCGATGCCATGACCAAACGTGAGATACACCGTTGGCTGTTGGAGTTATGGGGTGAACTGAATCAGACGATTATGCTCATCACTCATGATCTGGAAGAAGCACTATTGCTCAGTGACCGGATTTATTTATTATCTGGCGGTACGCACAGCGAATTACAGGAGATCAATGTCGATCTACCAAAACCAAGACATTATAAGATGAACTATGAACCCCGGTTTATAGCACTACGGGCAGAGTTGGAGCGAAGATTGCATGCAACCTATACCTTTTAAAAAACATCTAGACAACTATGGTCCCTTCCTTCTTCTGGTACTGCTCATTCTTGTAATCTGGGAGTCAGCTGTTCGCCTTCACTTGATTCCAGCCTTTATTCTCCCTGCACCTTCATCTATTGGCATCGCATTGATCGAGCACAGGCAATTATTATTTGGACAGCATTTATTGGCGACGTTACAGGAGATACTGGTGGGTTTTGTCCTTTCTGTGATTTTTGGTGTATTGCTGGGCATTGGAATGTTCCTGTTTCGCCCCGTAGAAAAGGCCATCTATCCCTTCCTTATCATTAGCCAGACGGTCCCATTAATTGCGCTATCCCCCATTTTTATTATGTGGTTCGGATATACGCTGTGGAGCAAAGTGGCTGTGGTGTTTTTGACGGCTTTTTTTCCAGTCGTAGTGAGTACATATGATGGACTTCGTACAAGTGGCCAGACTTACAAGGACTTATTATTAACATTTGGTGCAAACCGCTGGCAGCTGCTTGTCAAAACCCAAATTCCACTGGCGCTGCCTGCTTTTTTCTCTGGCTTAAAGCTGTCCATTGTATACTGCGTCATCGGAGCTACTATCGGGGAATGGCTCGGCGGCAGTAAAGGACTCGGTTACTTCAGCCGCAGAATGGCCGGAAATATGCAGATCGATGAAATGTTCGCGGCTGTATTTCTGCTGTCCGCGCTTGGTGTTGTGCTTTTTCTGGCGATAGCTTTACTCGAACAATTATTTTTAAAGAAAAGAGGATCTAACCAATGAATCATTTAAAATCACCACAACGAGGACTTATTTCTGTATTTCTAGTATGCACACTTTTGCTCTTAAGCAGCTGCGGGAAGGCAGACAAGCTAAATAGCAACTCCCAAACCGGTTCCTCCAACACCGAAAATAAGCAGTCACACAAGCTGACGATTATGCTTGATTGGTATCCCAATGCCGTTCATTCCTTTCTATACGCTGCGCAACAGCAAGGTTTTTTCCAAGAGGAAGGTTTGGATGTCGAGATCAAAATGCCTGCGGACAGCAATGACGCCCTAAAGCTTGTAGCAGCAAATCAAATTGATCTAGCGCTCAGCTATCAGCCTCAGGTACTTATGGCACGCGGCGAGAAAATTCCTGTACGTTCGATTGCAGCTATCGTGCGGCATCCACTGAATCATCTGATGGTTCCTCAGGCAGGCAGTATTCATAGTCCCAAAGAGCTCGCAGGAAAACAAATCGGCTATTCCTCCATTCCGCTCTATGAAGCAATGATTCGGACAATGATCCAGAGTGATGGAGGCGATCCTTCATCCGCCAAGCTAATTGACGTAGGTTTTGACCTTATCCCTGCGATCTCTACAGGACAAGTGGACGCAATAATGGGCGGGTTCATCAACCATGAACAACTGATCCTTGAAAAAGAGGGACATCCGGTCACCTCGCTTAATCCAACGGATTACGGAGTACCTGACTATTATGAGCTTGTGCTGGTGGCCAGCGAACAAGGATTGCAAAATTCTGAAGCCTACTTTAAAAAATTTCTAAATGCCATAACAAAAGGACAGGAATTTGTGGAGCAGAATCCTGAACAAGCCCTGGATTTACTGGTTGCACATGAAGATGCAACTTCACCGCTCGACAAGGAGATTGAGAAAAAAAGTCTTGAGATTCTACTGCCACTGATGAATGCTGGCGATCAATCTTTTGGTTATCAAGACCCGACATCTTGGGAAAAGGTTCAGCTGTGGTTATCCACCAACGATCTTCTACCAGAAGATATTAAAGCACAGGAAGCTTTTATCAATCTGTAACGTTTAGTTAGTTATTCATACAAGCTTGAGGAGGAATTATGATGAGTTACTTAGCCAAAGTACGGGAATCCAACCCCTTGATCCACAACATCACTAATATTGTAGTAGCCAATTTCTCAGCCAACGGTCTGTTGGCGCTGGGTGCCTCTCCCTTTATGGCGGATGCCCACGAAGAAGTGATCGACATCGCCGCTATGTCGTCTGCTGTAGTTCTAAATATAGGCACACTCAATGACTACGCCATTCAATCTATGTTGCTTGCTGGTAAATCCGCTAATAAACACGGGGTTCCCCTAGTGCTTGACCCGGTAGGTGCAGGCGCAACTTCTTATCGGACCGCTGTCACTCAAAAACTAGTGAATGAGATGCAAATCACCGCACTGCGGGGGAATGTGGCTGAAGTCGCTAATGTGATTGGGGAGAGTTGGTCCATTAAAGGGGTGGATGCTGGCGAAGGTGAAGGCGATGTAGTCCTTTTGGCTGAAGCTGCTGCGAGGAAGTTAAGCTGTGTGGTCATCATAACTGGAAAAGACGATGTGATCACGAATGGAAAAAACACTTATATTTCCAGCAACGGTCACCCTATTCTCACGAAGGTTACAGGAACTGGCTGCTTGCTCAGTGCTGTTGTGGGTGCATTTCTCGCGGTAAGTGGCGGTGCCTCGTTGGAGGCCGCAGTGGAAGCTCTCTCCTTCTATGGAGTAGCCGCTGAAATCGCCGCTGAACTAACAACTGGTCAAGGGCCGGGAAGCTTTCAGGTTGAGTTTCTAAATCAACTGACATGGGTCACGCCAGAAGTCTTCCTAGAAAGATCTAGCATCAAACAGCTCAGTTAATGACCCTCAAAGGAGTGTATTCGATGATTATATCCAAAGCTCTAACCATTGCCGGCTCCGATAGCGGCGGTGGTGCTGGCATTCAGGCCGATCTAAAAACCTTTCAAGAGCTTTCTGTCTATGGCATGTCCGTCCTCACAGCTGTGACAGCGCAGAATACGCTGGGTGTCCAAGGGGTTTATCCAGTGACTCTGGAAGCTATAAATCAGCAGCTTGATTCTATAGGACTTGACCTGCAACCAGATGCCGTAAAGACCGGGATGTTATTTAACAGCGACATCATCCGCATTGTGGCAGATAAAATTAAGTATTACGGCTGGTCTAATCTTGTAATTGATCCTGTGATGGTCGCTAAAGGAGGGTCCACACTGCTGCTGCAGGAGGCGGTTCAATCCTTAATCAGCCATCTGCTGCCCTTAGCATTGGTGACGACACCCAATATTCCCGAAGCCGAAATGATCACAAAGATGACGATCTCCACCATAGAAGAACGCAAAAAAGCAGCCAAAATCATTCATGGCATGGGCTCCAAATATGTAGTGCTAAAAGGGGGACATGATACCTCAACCACAGCCGTAACCGATCTTCTATATGATGGTCACGAATATACCTTATTGGAGAGTAGCCGGATTCAGACCAGACATACGCATGGTACAGGCTGCACCTATTCAGCAGCAGTTACCGCCGAGCTAGCCAAAGGCAAATCCGTAGCTGAGTCCATTCAAACTGCCAAAGCATTTATACAAGCGGCGATTGAGGACGAGCTGGGCATAGGGGCTGGGCATGGACCAACCAATCATTTTGCTTATCAAAACAGACTGCGGGGGATAAACAGTGCAACGAATGAACAGTGAACATCTGCGAGATCTATTAAAAGTCTATTTCATAATGGGCAGCGTAAATTGCCGTAAAGCTCCCGTTAAGGTGCTGCAGGAAGCGGTAGCTGGGGGCATAACCATGTTTCAATTCCGTGAAAAGGGTACCGGATCCTTAAGCGATAAGGCACGACTTAATCTTGGCAGACGACTTCAAAAGATCTGTCATGCCAATGGCGTGCCCTTTATCGTGAATGACGACATTGATTTAGCGATCGCGCTTGATGCGGACGGAATTCATGTAGGACAGGAGGATACACCTGCATTGGCGATCCGCCAGCTACTTGGAGAGAATAAAATCATTGGTGTATCCGCTCACTCCTTCGCTGAAGCTCAGCAGGCGATTGCCGATGGAGCCGACTATCTGGGCGTGGGTCCCATTTATCCTACGTCATCCAAGGAGGATGCCAAAGCTGTTCAAGGCACTGCGATGATTGAAGAACTAAGAAATAAAGGCATTACCATCCCATTGGTTGGCATTGGGGGAATCACGCTGCAAAATGTTGCATCAGTATTAACAGCTGGTGCGGATGGGATTTCTGTTATCTCAGCGATTGCCGGAGCTGAAGATATTACCACAACTGCCAGAGGCTTTGTTGACAAAGTCAGTTTAAGCGGGACATAAGCTCATACAGCTCTTCACTGCTTAAATGCCGCCATTGTCCCAGCTCCAAGCCGTCTAATGTAATATTCATAATTCTTATGCGCTCCAGCTTTAGTACTCTATATCCTAACTCCTTGCACATTCTGCGTATTTGCAGATTAAGACCTTGAGTTAGGATAATTCTAAACTGACATTCTGTGATCCGATAGACCTCACAAGGTTTCGTTGTGACTCCCAGAATGTTCACGCCGCTAGACATCTCTTGTAAGAATTCTGACGTAACCGGTTTGTCTACATGAACTACATATTCTTTTTCATGCCCATTCTCGGAACGCATCATTTTATTTACAATCTCTCCATCGTTGGTTAACAAAATGAGGCCTTCCGAGTTTTTGTCTAATCTGCCAATCGCAAAGATCCGTGAAGGATACCCTACAAAATCAATAATGTTCCCAGCCACATGTGGGGCTGCTGTACAGGTAATACCTATCGGCTTATTCAAAGCGAGATACACTGGCTCCCCTTTACTGCTTGTTATCGGCTCCCCATCGATCCATACGATATCCTCTGGCTCTATAAGAATGTTCGCCTCACAGACAATACCGTTTACAGCGATTCGACCTGCTGCAATTAATCGTTTGGTTTCCCTTCTGGAACAAAAGCCTGTTTCGCTTATATATTTATCGATTCTCACTGCTGATCCTACTTTCATTCTATATACTTACCTTACCTCTAGTCATAAAAAAACACCTGATTTTAACGATCAAAATCAGATGTTAACCTTCAGGAATAACCCAGTTTAAGGGAGCTATTTGGTGCTTCCGCTTTTTTTCACGTTACTGCCCTTGCTTCCACTTGCACCTTTAGCACCTGGACCCGTCGTTGGATCACTTTTAGCAGGTTTAACTGGTTTTGCTGTTTTGTTCCAGCGTGTCCAGCCTTTACTCCCCGTACCTCTGCCTGTGCCGCCACCTTTACTTTTTGCACCCATCATATCACTCCGTCAGTCATTCAGAATTCGTATAGTTTATACACTTTACCTATCTTACCACACTCTCAACCTTTCTGTTTAAGTAATAACAAATGCTTCATCTAACTAGCCACTGTTTAGAATTTAGCATCTTTATTCATTTCATGAATATCAAAGGTATCCTGATGTATTTCGATGGCGATGACGGTGTCCTTTTTTTCAAAAAATAGCACATGCCCTAACCGCTTGTCCTCCAGCTCTATCCATCCAGCATCGTTTAATTTATTAAAATAGCCGTCAGGCCGATAAAGACCTTGTTCTCCTCCTATATTATCCAATTCGTACTTTACACCTATTTTTATATTGGGGTTACTTGAAGTTGTTGTCACTTCGATTTCTTTGGCATTCTTCGGAATAGGAATTTCGGCATTTATAGAGGACACTCCATACTCTTGTTCCTCTTGAGCTGATGATGTACATCCAGTTACAAAGATTGATAATGACAACAAAATAAAAGTAAATAAGTACTTCTTCAATTAAATTCCTCCTTCTCAGATGATAACTTATTTTACCAAATCAATCCATTAAAAAACACCCCACCAAAGACTAAGCTTTGATGAGGTGTCTATTCACATCAGCTTTGCAGCTCATGCATGGACTTATTTCGGTTGAATATAACCTTCTGCTTTCAGAAGCTCAGCGATCAACACAGCACCGCCAGCTGCTCCGCGCAGGGTGTTATGGGAGAGACCTACGAATTTGTAATCATAGAGGGCATCTTCCCGAAGTCTGCCCGTCGATACGCCCATTCCGTTCTCGATATCACGATCCAGCTTAGTCTGTGGACGATTGTCCTCTTCAAAATAGGTAATGAACTGTTTAGGTGCGCTAGGCAGTTCAAGCTCCTGAGGACGTCCTTTAAAGCTCTTCCAGAGATTCAGAATCTCTTCTTTGGACGGTTTCTTCTCAAAAGAAACAAATACAGCAGCCATATGTCCATCCGCTACAGGCACACGGATACACTGCGAAGTAATCGTTGGCGCTTCACTCTTTACGATACCCTCTTCTTCAACGCTTCCCCAGATCCGCAAAGGCTCTTGCTCGCTTTTCTCTTCTTCGCCACCGATATAAGGAATCACGTTGTCCAGCATTTCTGGCCAATCTGCAAAAGTCTTTCCTGCACCAGAAATGGCTTGGTAGGTGGTGACCACCACTTTAGATGGATTGAAGTCTTTGAGCGCATGAAGTGCAGGCACATAACTTTGAATGGAGCAGTTAGGTTTAACCGCAATGAAACCTGTCTCTGTTCCCAGACGTTTTCTTTGCTGTGCAATAACCTCAAGATGCTCCGGATTAATCTCAGGAATGACCATAGGCACATCAGGCGTCCAGCGATGCGCTGAGTTATTGGAGATTACTGGCGTTCCGGTGCGAGCATAAGCCTCTTCGAGCGCTTTAATCTCATCTTTTTTCATGTCTACAGCACAAAAAATCAAATCCACGTCCGCAGCAACTTCTTCTACCTTAGAAGCATCTTGGACCATAATATTCTTTACGTTCTCAGGCATTGGAGTAGATAACTTCCATCTGCCCTTGGCCGATTCTTCATACGTTTTTCCAGCAGATCTAGCACTGGCAGCAATCGCAGTTACTTCAAACCAAGGATGATTCTCTAGAAGGGCAATAAAACGTTGTCCTACCATACCTGTGCCGCCAACTATGCCGGCTCTTAGCTTTCTTGACATCAGAAAATACACTTCCTTTTGATTAACTGTCCTATTGTGGATAATAGGCCGATAATTAATGATATACGGCGCGGGAACATTTGGCGAGTGTTAACATCAAAATAACATTAAAAATTTTATTTTTAGCGGATTATATTGAATTTCACTAATGCTAATAAAAGAAATAGCTGCACTCAGTACAATTATAAGTCTATTTTCTGCTTAGACAACTCTTTAACTGCATTCTCTACAACTATTTCCCCGAAAAATAATGGAAATGCCCTCTAAGTGAACTTTTAGATGTAAGAAATGCAACTAAATCGCATCTGCAGAGCATTTTATAGCATATAGTTGTAGGAAATACATCTATTTGCGATTGGTGAGTATAAATCAGCAATCGGCAATCAGCGATCAGCAATCAGCGATTAGCGATTAGCGATTAGCAATCAGCAATCAGCGATCAGCAATCAGCGATCAGCAATCAGCGATCAGCAATCAGCGATCAGCAATTAGCGATCAGCAATCAGCGATCAGCAATTAGCGATCAGCAATCAGCGATCAGCAATCAGCAATCAGCGCTCTGCTATTCACGTTTACAAGCTGCTTCAACCAACTAATCGTTTCTTACCCCCGCTTACTTAAACCAACCTTTTTCCTTAAATCGAGTGATTGCCTCGATGCGGTTACCTACATCCAGCTTATCTAGTATAACTGAGATGTAATTCCGGACTGTTCCCGTGGTAATGTACAACTGGCTGGCGATCTCTTTTGTATTTTTACCGTCGGCAATGAGTCCAAGTACTTCCTTCTCCCGTTGAGTCAGAGGATTTACTTCACCGCTGTAGGCTTCATCCATTAGCTCCGGTGCATACATGCGTCGGCCTGCCATCACATTACGTATCGAAAGTGCCAGTTCTTCGCTAGGACTGTCTTTCAGCAGATAAGCATGAACTCCCGCCTTGAGCGCACGTTCGAAATATCCCGCACGGGCAAAGGTGGTTAATATCATCGTTTTGCAGCCGCTATTCTTCAGCGCTTCCGCAGCGTCGAGACCACTCATCGCTGGCATCTCAATATCCATAATACAGATATCCGGCTTATGCTGCTGAACCATCGCTACAGCTTCTTCCCCGTTGCTTGCCCGGCCCACGACCTTCATATCCTCTTCTAAATCCAACAAAGATGCCAACGCTCCAAGGAGCATTCGCTGATCCTCAGCGATTACAATCTTAATCATTATACGGTTACCTCCTGTTCCGGATGCTTAAATGCATTTGGGACCTTAATCACTATCGTAGTACCCTCATCTCGCACGATATCCATACAGCCATTTACAAATTCAAGACGTTCCCGCATACCTTGCAGCCCATGTCCTTTAAAATAAAGATCATTGCCCGGGATGCCGGTTCCATCATCTTTCACTTTAATGATGAGATCTGTGCGTGTGGGTTCAATGATAATTGCGCAAGATTGTGCATTACTATGCTTCACAACATTTGTGACAGCTTCCTTAATACACATGCTGAGCACATTCTCCGTAATCAATGAAGTGTTAGACAGTTTAGGATTGCCTTGCAAAACATAATCGATCTCCGCAGCCGCAAGAAGCTGCTGAATATGAACGAGTTCGTCCTCAAGCCGAATGCCGCGCATTCGCGTAATCATCTCCCGGACCTCTTTCAGTGCACTTCTTGCCGTCTGGCGTACATCATTAATCTCGGCTTTTGCTTGCGTCGGATTACTGTCGATAAGCTTTCCTGCCAAATCACTTTTCAGACCAATTAACGAAAGCTTCTGACCTAATGTATCGTGAAGATCACGTGAAATCCGCTGGCGTTCCTCGAGCTTAACCAATTCTGAAATACGCTTATTAGCATCCTCCAATTGGTCTTGCAGCTTCCCTTGATTATTGCGGTTATAGGTACTGATTGGCAGCAGGATCACTGCAATCATACTGACAAGCACAAAGGGAAGCTGGCTGATAAATACGGGATTACGCGACAGCAGCTCATAATTGATCGTAATAATCGTAGTCAGCAAATGAATGGAGTACAGGGTGAAGAACCCTACTCGGTTCTGGATATTCCCAATAAAAAAGGCTAAAAAAAGCGCAAAATACATATATCCGAACAACAACGTCATCGTTATAGAGACCAGTATCTGCACGCTCGTCCAAAAATAAACTAACCAACCCTTGGAGACAAAAGAAAGCACATAACAAACAAAAAACACAGCGATCATCAAGATTCCCGAAACTACCTGGTAGGGAGAAGAGGACCGAAAGATGAAATAAAACGGTAGAATATAAAATACGACCCATACATAAGGGCTAAGACCTGTACTTTTATGAAAAATATGATGCCACTTCTGCATGTTCGCTCTCCTTTTTGCCATATGCCACTCACCTTATTCTAGCATAAATCCGGTAAAATCCGGTGAACCACAACGATAAAGAGAAAAAAGATTAGAGCGCGAATGAGTTCTCCGGCTCTAACCTTCCATTTTGCTGCTATTTGATTACAATGTAGCTATTATTCTCCCTGGAGTCTGGGCTTATGAACTTGCAGGACCTCGCCTGCAGTTTTCGGTTTATTTAATATGGACTTCATCTCTTTGAAGCTAATGAATCGTTTATTTTCCTCATCCCAAAGACGGAAATTAAGGGCCTTCAAGCTGGTACCAATCGTAATCGTTGTTGCTTTTTGTAGCGGTGGCGTCGCGTTATGCGCTTTTTCCAAATTATAGTTTGGCACCTTTGGACTTAAATGATGCACATGGTGGAAGCCGATATTGCCCGTAATCCATTGCAGCACCTTCGGCAGCTTATAATATGAGCTACCTTCAACCGCGGCCATCACATAACTCCATTCAGATTCATTCTCGAAATAAGAGTCTTCAAACTGATGTTGGACGTAGAACAACCATATGCCGAGAAACCCTGATACAAATGCTACAGGCAGCTGCACCATAAGAAATGCCTGCCAGCCAATAGCCCATATTAGCAAGCCATAAAGCGCTGCGATTGAAATATTCGTCAAATAGGTATTCATCCGCTCTTTGCGTCTAGCACCTTTAACATTGAAACGATACTGAATCATAAAAACAGCAATCGGTCCAAGACCAAACATCACGATGGGATTGCGGTAAATCCGGTAATATAGACGTTTCCAGAAGGAAGCCGCTGCGTATTCCTCGACCGTCATAATCCAAATATCGCCGATCCCTCTTTTATCGAGATTACTGGAGCTGGCGTGGTGAATGGAATGACTATGTTTCCACTGCCGATAAGGAACCAGTGTCAGCACACCTGTGATCGTTCCGATAATATCATTCGCTTTACGATTCTTAAAAAACGATCCATGTGTGCAATCATGAAAAATAATAAAGGTTCGAATTACAAATCCTGCTGCAGGAATAGCTAACAGAAGGGTGAGCCAATAGGAAACGGATAAAGAGAAATAAGCTCCGCCCCATAACAGCACAAGTGGTCCTAAAGTATTGATGAGCTGTCTTATACTTGCGTTGCGGTCATTTTTCTCGTAAGGGGCTACACTCTTTTTAAGGCTGGAGAGCTGTGATGTCTGTTTTGTAGTCATCTATATCGTTTCCTCCTTGATGTGTCCGGCTAAGGATCTTTTCATCTACTCTAAGTATAGAAGATAAAGTGTCATCCTATAAGTCATAAACATCAAGTAGAGAGTATGACAAATGTCATACTCTCCTTCTCATTTAAATTACGTTAGCATTGCAGCCAACATCCATCTTCCTTCACTTCGTATTGACCTTTGATCTCACCAATTCCATTAAGGATTAACGAATCTTTATTAAAAGTTGGAGGTTCATCTAGTACTAGGTGCAGTTTATTAATATTTCGAAGGTCAGCTGTATAGTAGCTAATCACTGGCTTTTCCAGAAAATACTCCGCATCATTGATTTGGATTCGTAAATTATTCTTATGAATGCATTTCTCATCTCCACCAATAATACCCATAGGATTAAAACCCGTAGATTTTATATCTCCTTCAATATACAGGTGGTACCCTTCAAGGCTGATAAAATCAATGAATTCCTTCTCCCTGATTGTTTTGACCGATTGCATAATATCTTCCGTTTCTTTGCTGATGGATATCTCCTCGAAGGGAATGATGACTTGATCCACAAATTGCTTAAAAAACGCATATAAACTTAACTCCGACTTCATAAACTCTTCTTTCCAATCGGTCCGAAGCTCATCCAGCAGTAAACATATAAACAGACCAGAACCGTAGCAGCTTCTTCTGATATTAGCCGAAGATTCAAGGTCATCTATTAAATACGAACTGAATTTGTGCAATACTTCCTCATTAGGTAGGGTGGATTTTTCGGCATAGGCATTTAATTCAACATACCAAGCGGGTCCTTCCAGCGTTTCAATAAGATATTCATTTAGCACGTACTCCCCAAGCAGCTGTTCTCTTTGTTGACGGATGGCAATAAATCTGTACATTGCGTGATTACGCTCTTCAATAGTAGCTGCCATTACACTAAGATATAAATGATGTCTTTCTTGAATCCGCAATTCCATATTTTCGAGGGATAAAGGATAGGTAATCATCAATAATTCATCTGCATAACGTTCATCTCCCATCAGGAATTGATAACCGTGAAATAATTCGTGTACACAAATGGCGTACAAGTCTTCGAACTCATCATGTAATTCCAGATTAACGATGGCTGTAGGGTGATCCTCATATAAAATGATGGTATCTCCTGAGAATTCATTACTCCAAGGAAGCAAATGTGGATGATATCCTACCGTTTTGAATTTGGGATGATTGTACAGATACACGTTATCCTTATTATAAAATGCAAAAGAAACAGCCTCGAACCCCTTCCAATATTTCTGCAGCTTGTGGTTCGTTAAACACTTAACAATCATCTCCAAATGAAATTCCATCCCTTACCTCCTCTTTAATGGATCTGCTTAGTATGCTCTTCTCGGTATTCTGTTGGTGTTTGACCACTAGCCTTTTTAAAAACCTGTGTAAAATAACGTGGGTCCTGATAACCGACAAGAGGAGCTATCTGATACACCTTTACGTTGCTGCTCTGCAAAATATACTTTGCCCTCTCCATCCGGCAGTGTGTAACATACTCCAAAAAGGTATAGCCTGTTATTTGCTTATATAAAGTGCAGAAATGACTGATGCTGAGATCAGCCAGCTCCGCTACTTCCTCAATACTTAAATCTTTATGGTAATTACTCTCAATATAACGTTTCGCTTTCTCGATGGCGCTACGCGTATCCTCGCGGTTCACAGGCTTGTTCCCTTGCTCCAATCGCACACCAAACTCTTCTTTCAGAGCAGAGATCACTTCATTTAAAGTGCCGAGATTGTGCATCTTGCTAAGTAATCCATGCAAGGACCAATCTGAATTTATATTCAAATACTCATAATTTCTGTACAACACAACGATCAATTCAACAAGAAGACGTTCAGCCATATCCTTAGGAACAGCTTGTGACTCAATAAATAAAGCAAGCTTATCAAATAAAGACCACATCCGGTCTCTATTTAAGGTACGTATACTTTCTATCAGCGCGGTTTCCAGCTCTTTTGGGTATTTCACCTCTTTACTGCTTGGGAACGATATCTCTTCATCAATAAAGACCCCGGCAAGCCCCGAATAGAACCGTTGATATAAGGCCTTCGCGGCCAGAGGGTAAACCGTACTTAATTGATCAATGCCTTGTGTGGTGCGGCTGATGCCTACGGAACAAGACTGCTTGGAGTATCTCTTGATTCCCGCTATCAAATGTTCACCAAGTTCTCTCCTGCTGGCGCTTAAAGATCCAGGGAACAGTAGTATCCACTCTCCATTATGAAACGGGAAAACCGTCAGCACGCCATGCTCCAGTGACCATTCTTCCACAATATTGCGGATTGCAAACAGCCATAGCCGTTTTTCTTCTACACTCCATTGACTACTCAGTGTGGTGTAGTCATCTAACTGGACAACAGCCATGAAATATCCGCTCTCCAGTTCACTGTTCTCCAGCCATTTCAGATGCTCAAGCGGCCTTGCATTTCCCAAAGTGATTTCTGCAAACAGACGTTCACGTGCAAGCAATGACAGCATCTGTACAGAATGAATCAGCTGATCATTTTGCTTCTGTTCATCCAGCTTGGTTCTGGCGCGGTTTAGCATTTCAACCAGTTCATCATGATCGATCGGCTTCAATAAATAATCAAAAGCGCCTTGACGTAATGCTTCTCTTGCATATTCGAACTCTCCGTAACCGCTTATAAAAATAAACACCAGCTTCGGGTTTTTAGACAATACTTCCTTCATCAACGTAATCCCGTCAATTACGGGCATGCGAATATCACTAATCACGATATGTGGTGAAGTGTCTTCTATCAAGCGGAGAGCTAATTCTCCATTTCGGGCCTCTCCCACAATCTCCATCTGAAGATCATTCCATGGAATGGCTGCTTTTAAGCTACGAAGAATAATCGGCTCATCATCCACGATTATTACTTTATATTTCTCTTGTAACTCATCCATTCCCTGCACCTCCAGGATCATTGTACACTTGAGCTTTGGATCAAATTCCAATATTGAATGGAGGATGCCTGCACTTGCTTTAACGCTTGCTCAGCAGACATTTCTCCGTTAATCATCTGTTCTATAACACTCAGGAACGTTTTTTTCACTTCTGGTGACAATACATTATCATAAGGGACAAAGCTCTTGCGGTTAACTTCCATCATATTCATGACTTGCGCGAATACGGGTCCTGTCTTCTCAGGATCAAAGGCGATGCGCATGGACGGAATTCTCAACCCTTCATATACAATCCGAGTCTGAACCTCCTGGGTGTAAAAAGCTTTCATGAGATCGAGTGCAGCCTCCCGCTTCGCTCCGCTTAGTTCGGAGGAAAGACCGATGCCAAATGTATAACCGCCGGCAATCGAAGGTTGTTCCCCCTTCTTCAATGCGGGAAACGGAATAACACCTACCTCATTTTGAAAATCCGTAGGAGCTGCTGTTCCGGCAAATAAATTGATATCCCAGTTTCCGTTCAGATACATCGCAGCCTTGCCGCTCGTAAATAGTCCCACCGCATTTTCTGTGGATAACGCATTCGATTTCGTACTGAAGGCACCTTCTTTGATCCATTGCTCCAAGTGCTGAAAAGCCTTTAAATACGCCTCATTCTGAAAGCTGGCTTGATCTTCACCAGTGATCAGCTTCTCGATCAAGTCGGCGCCGGCATAACGATCCATTAAATAATGTGCAAAAATTCCTGCGGGCCAACGATCCTCGTTGCCAAGTGCAAATGGAATATATCCTGCCGACTTCAGCTTTAGTATGGCAGCATCAAGCTCTTGCAGCGTTTCTGGCGGCTTCAAACCGAGCTTTTCAAATATGGTTTTATTAAAATATAAAGGTTCAGCATTCCCTTCAATGGGCAAGCCATAAATATGGTTGTCAAAGGTCCAGAGATCCAGATCCTTGAATTGATTGGTTAGCGCATTCTCCCGGACGAAATCCGTCAGATCAATCAGACGCTTAGAGCGCACATATGGCTCAATTTCCGCTCCACCGAACAAAACAAACATATCTGGCGGGGTGCCAGTAACCATCTCGTTCTTCAGCTTTTGATCACGGTGCAACGTCTGATCCACACCTTCAAAGTTAACTTTCACATTTGGATGCTCTAACTGGTATTTGTCCACGATATCTTCATAAATAGTCAACAGTGGCCGATCATGCTCTTTAATCCAGAAATGACGGAAAGTTAATGTGATTTTCTCTGGTGAATCATCTTCAATGGGTTCTTGCTTTCCTAAAGTTATAAATAAAACCGCACCCGAAATCAGCACTAGATATAACCACATCCAGCCCCATTTCAATAACCATTTTTTGATAACATTCTCCCCCTTTCTTTCCGTACGGTCGATTACGGCAGTATTTTTGGTATTCGGATTCGGATGGTTGAACCAAAGCCGGGGGATGAACACACTAGTATGCCGTATGGACTGCCGAACCGAATATTCAAGCGTTCATGCACATTTTTAAGCCCCACGCCGCTATCACTGTATTTCTTCTGAGCACTTCCCTCGTTATCCCAAAGACTCATCATCTTGGCAAGGTCAAAGCCGGGGCCGTTATCTTTTACGATAATGATCATATCCATGCCCATTTCATAGGCCGTAATCTCAATGACCCCTGGGTCCTCCATCTGCTCAATCGCATGATACAGCGCATTCTCAACAATCGGCTGAACGATCAGCTTTTGTGTCATGAACGTCCTAAGACCATCCGAAAGATCTATGATATACGAGAATTTATCTTCAAAACGAAACTTCTGGATATCCAAATAATGACGGACATGCTCGAACTCCATATGCAGCGGAATCAGCTCCTGATTCTGACTGATGCTGATTCGCAGCAGCTTGCCGAGTGAGATGACCATTTTGCTAATATCTTTATTGCCTTGCAGCACTGCCATCGAATTAATCGATTCGAGTGAATTATAAATAAAATGAGGGTTAATCTGCGCCATTAGCGCTTGCATTTCTGCTTCCTTCTTACGTCCCTGCTCAGTCTCCACCTGCACAAGCAGTTCATTGATCTGCGTGCTCATCCGATTAAAGCCATCAATCAGCAAATCACTTTCATCATCAGCACGATAGGGTGTAGTGATCGGCGTAAATATCCCCTGCTTCACCCGCTTCATCCCGTTAACCGCACTATTAATACTATGAACGAGCCTCCGTACGAAATAGCGGTCGAACAAAATGGCGGACAACAGCGAAACTGTACTTAAAATAATCGCAATATTCCGGATGGATACAGATTCTGACGAGATGAGATTCATAGGTGTAATGGCTACTAAATACCAGGCTGCATTATGAGAAGGTAGGAAGGTTATGAGTGATTTTTCCCCCTGATAGTTGTCGATGTAATAGTCATGTTCCTTAGCATAATCATTTTGTAAAAAGGGGAAATCTGTGCGTTGTCCAATATGTTCACCGGATTTATTAAAAACGATATTTCCTAGCTTGTTGACCAGCAAAATATCCCCCTTCTTGAGGGTTGCTGCTTCCCAGAAAATCTGATCCAATAAATCAGGTTTTACATTAACAACCAGATATCCGATATCTTCGAGAGAATATGAATCTTTGATTACTCTTGCTTGTACAAGTACCGGATTGCCGGAGATCTCCGAGCCATTTTCTCCCGGTCCTGACCACACAGGCCGCCCTTCGGCGCCTTCCATTGCGTTAAACCAGCTTTGTCTCTTCAAGTCCTCAAAAGACATCGATGCATTGTATTGATAAATTAAACGATCTTTACTATAAAAACTAAATGAAGTAATCATTGGATGATCAATGAGATAACTGCTAAGCTCCTGCTTTCGATCATAAGTGATTACAAAGTTCTTCTGCTTCAGTGATTGCTGAACAACCGGCTGCGTAATTTTTGAATTCGTGATCGAGGTGATTTCACTAAGCGCGAATTTAAGCTTTCGATCCGTTTCAAGCAGTGAAATCCAGTAGAAGTTGCTTGATTTTTTCTCCATTGCATTAGAAAAATTAACGTAAGTGACGATCCCCATCAGAATAACCGGAATAAAGACGAGAAGAATAATAGCGAACAAGATTTTACGGCGGAGTTTCATGATATTCCCCTTCCCCCTGCTGTCTCTGTCCTCTAGTATTCTTCACAAAACCGCCTATTCCCTGTAAAGATCAAAAAGTAAGATCAGCTCTTAATAGCTCCTGAAGTAAGTCCAGCAATCACCCAGCGGCTAAATAACAGGAATACAATCAGCAGTGGCAAGGTTGCCGTAAATGTTGCTGACATGATCATTCCGTAGTCTAGACCATCGCGATTGGAGAACAGCTGCTGGAGCGCAATTTGAATTGTGAAATGCTCTTGATTCTTCAGTACCACTAAAGGCCAGAAGAAGTCATTCCAAACGGTCATAAAATTCAGTATACCTAGTGTAGCCATAGCTGGAGTAATGACCGGAATAGCGATGTTCCAGAAGATCCGGAAATGTCCACCGCCATCGATCCGACCTGCTTCAATCAATTCCGTATGTACAGCTGTAGTGATATACTGCCGCATCCAGAAGATCCCGAAGGCATTAACCATCGCCGGAACAATAAGTGCCTTGAAAGAGTCTATCCAGTGGAGCTTGGCCATAATTACGTAAGTAGGTAATACACCAAGCTGCTGTGGCACAAATAATGTAGCAATTACAAAGTAGAACAGAAAATTTTTAAACGGAAATTCATATTTGGCAAAGGCATAACCTGCCAGTGTACAGAAAAACACGACTGATATTGTAACCATAGATGAGACAAATAAAGAGTTGCCCAAGGCTTGAAAGAAGTCTGTTTTGTCCAGTACCCGCTGGAAATTCTCAAAAAACTGGTCTCCAACCGTAAGCAAAGGTGGCACATGGAATACTGCGCCTCTGTCATTAGTGCCAACTACAAACATCCAATAAAAAGGAAAGATGGACACGAGCGCACCAACAATCAGCAGCAGATAAAATCCTAACTTGCCGATGATCCCTAGATCATCCGGATCTTTTTTAAATACACGCAGTGTACTCACGCTTTACCCCCTCCCGTATCTCCACCCATGCGATTTGAGACCAGCATATTGAGGACAGAGAAAATAATCGTGACCAGGAACAGCAAGACTGCCGTAGCTGCTGCCGTACCAAAAAATCCGTTGCGGAATGCTTCGCTATACAAATAAGTAACCATAGTGATTCCTTCCTGACGTGTAGATCCAGTTCCCGCTTGGCCCAAAAATACATAAGGCTCAGTGAACAGCTGCAAGGCACCTATAGTTGAAAGCAAGGTAACAAATACAATGAATGGCTTCAATAGCGGTAACGTTATAAAGGTTAGCTGTTGTCTTCTGTTCGCACCGTCAATACGTGCCGCTTCATATAGATCCGTAGGGATACTTTGCAAGCCTGATAGAAAAATAATGGCATTATACCCCGTCCAGCGCCACATAACCATCGTAGAAATGGCGATTTTAACGCCCCACCAGCCAGAGTTGAAGGCCATACTATCCAGTCCCAAGCCGTTTAGAATCCAGTTGATCATTCCGTTGTTGCCAAACAGTGTGCTGAACACGAGCGTAACCGCAACGATAGACGTAATATTAGGCATAAAAAATAAAACCCGGAACGTCTTCTTAAAGCGAGTCATCGCCGAATTCAACAAAACAGCAATCAATAGAGCTAGTAATATCTGTGGAACAGTACCCATAAGCCCCATAATTAAAGTGTTGCTAAAAGAAATCCAAAAGGTCGGATCACTTGTGACCAGATCATAGTTTTTCCACCCTACAAATTTCATAGGATTCAGGGCATCCCATTTAAAGAACGAGAGATAGATCGTGAAGAAGATCGGATATAGTCCAAATATCGAGAACAGAATAAAAAAGGGCGAAATAAAAGTGTAAGCTGTGATGCGGCTCCTTCTTTGTTCAGTTAAAAAGCGGCGCTTGCTCTCGGCATGCGGACTTGAAATAACAGGTTGTGCCATGTCACACCTCCAGGTAATCTAACGTGTAAATCCGAATTCACAGAGAATGTTTCACTCTATGAATCCGGACCTTCTAGAAATTGAATTTCATAAGCTTGAAATCTTAGCTGCGTTCAGCCAATGTTTTCGCTTGTTTTACTGCTTCGTTCCATTCTTTGGTCGGATCTGCTTTTTTCTCCAACACATTTTTCAAGGCGTTTTTGAAGAAAGTATCGGTTTGGTCATGAAGTGGACCGTAGTATACAGGTTTTACCCGGTTTGCTGCTTTACCGAATTCTACAGCGGTTTGTTGTCCACCGAAGAAATCATCTTTGAAATCTACGAATGCAGGGTCTTCATACAGGGCAGGAATGGAAGGCATAAGGCCTTTGGTTTTGAAAGATTCCAGTTGGTTTTCCTTGTTATCCATCCATGCGATAAAGTCATAAGCTTCTTTCGAGTGTTTGCCTTCTTTTGGCAGCGTCAGGAACGAGCCACCCCAGTTACCAGCACCTTCAGGGAGCTGAGCAATTTTCCATTTGCCAGAGGAGTCTGGAGCATTACTCTTAACATTTCCCGCCATCCAAGCTGGTCCCATAACTACTGCAAATGAACCGTCGTTCATGCCTTGACCCCATTCAGGAGACCAGAGCATAACATTGCTGATCCAGCCTTCTTGAATACCTTTAACCGTGAAATCATAAGCTTTTTTGACTTGCGGATTGGTATCTCCGATAAAGCTGCCATCAGCTTTGCTGAAATAGATTTCATCAGCAGATTGATCACGCAAAGCATTAAAGGTAAGATCCGTAAGGTCTACAAATGGTTTGCCTGTTTTCTCTTTGAAAGCTTTCGCAACAGCTGCGAACTTATCCCAAGTATCAATAGCAGCGCCGAATCCTTCTGAATCACTTGGCAGTCCAGCTTCTTCAGCCAAATCTGTGCGGTAATATACAACCGTTGGACCGATATCTGTTGGAAGACCTAGCTGGAAGCTGCCATCTACGGAAGAAGCTTGTTTCCATTTCCAATCCAGATAGTTGGCTTGAATATCTTTGGCACCCAGATCATTCAGATTATAGAACTTGTCCTGAGCGTTGATGAAACGTTCCATGAAACCGATTTCAAGTTGGAAAATATCAGGCGCACCCGATCCAGCCGACAAAGCAGTGGTCAAATTATTATGGTGAGCGGTTTGGTCACCGGTATTTTGCACTTTGATCGTAATGTTTGGATGTTCCTTAGTGTACTCCTTCGCTAAATCCTCGTAGTTCACGTTGCCCAGCGTCCAGAAAGAAAGTTCGATTTTCTCAGCCGGTTCTGTCCCCTCATCCTTAGTAGGTTCACTTGTGCTTGCTGCGTTGTTACCTGCATTTTTGTTTGATGTGTTGTTGTTCTCGGCGTTGTTGCCTCCGCATGCTGCCAGTGAACCTACGAGCATGATAGCGACTAACGATAGCGCCAAGTGTTTTACTTTATTCATTCCCCTGTACCCCTTTCAAAGGTTTCTCTTACAAGAATTAGTGTACAGGGTTTAAATTCTTTTTTTGAGGAGGTAAACTTCCGATTTATGGTGGAAATAATTACGAAACCATTCATATCTATGTTATGTCTAAGGAGGGAGTATAAAATTTCTTCCAAATATGTTCCTCACAGAATACTTGTACTTCATCTTAAATTGGATTTCTTGTGCTTCCGCAGGTATACTATTTTTATTTCTTACTTCATTACATGATCAAAGGAGTTATTACCCATGCCCATTAACCGCCCGCTGCTAAGCGACAGCGATTTCCAAGAAGCCGTTGACCGCAAATTACCTGTTCGTGTATTTCAGGACGATCATTTAGTAAATTCAGGAGCAACCGTTGTCCGCTTCACTGATTTCGATGTTGTTATTCAATCTAGAGTTAGTGATCTGACTTACTACTCACGCAAGAGCTGCGAATTTTTTGAGGTCAGACCCTAAAGAAAGCCGGAATGCAATGATCTCTAGGATCATCGCGTTCCGGCTTTCTTTAACAGACATAGGGTATAGCTTTCATCTTTAATTTTTGTTGTAGGTGCTGTACGCTTTCATTTTCTCATTCAGAACTTCCTGGAAACTCATTCTCTTCTTGTCTGCTTTTCCTTGCTTGGGATTGACCACGGGCTGAGGTCTAAAAAACTGATGATTGTAAGCCATAAGATTATGTACGATCACATTCATTGGATTTCAACCTCCTTCCGTGATGTTCCTGAAATTTGCATTTCTGCTTGGTTACTTACGGCTTATTTACCCAGCTTCGCCAAAGTTTAAACAGTTTTATCAGATTCATATTAAAAAATGAAAAAGTGCAGCTTTTACAATATGCTAAATACATCTTTGTAAATCACGTATGTCTTTCCACGAAATAAGTTTAATCTCCTCATTGATAATCAATTCCTTAATTTCAATATCATTTAGAAGACGATATTCCAATTCTCTTTCTGTATAACATTTCGTTATTGCTATTAATTGATCTGTTATTTTAGATGGATGTATAGTTAACTGTGTTATTCCATGTTTTAAATTCTTTAACAATTCAGTTAATCTCATTTTCATTATGCTATATTCCGCAGCAGGGTAAAAACAGTAAGGAAGAGAAATTATATCATCGATTAATAAAATCCCCCTTTCTTTTGCTGAAGAAATTCTTTTTTGAAACAATTTCAACTGATCATTATTAAAAAAGGGTTGTTCTAATATCCTAATAGGTAAATTAAAGGGCAGGCGGTACTTTTCACACAAATCAAATATTATTTCTATAAAATCTCGCCCAGTGTATAACCCCATGATACTCCCCCCATGACTATCCAGATGAGTTGGATCAATGTCTTGTACGATTGCACTTTGGATTTGCGATTCTAACTCTAATCTAATCTCGTCATCAGCAGCGTTTCTTTCCAGAAGAGTGGCATCTTGATGAAAATACCCTTCCCCCGTAATTAAGCTACTCAAGATTTTTTCTTTGAATACTGGTTGATACGGATATTTCTCGCCACTCGTTAGCGTTAGATGAATTCCAATATTCTTTATTCCTTTCCAATTAATTATCTTTATAGCGTCATTTGAGTCTGGGCAAGGCATCATAATAGATGTGGATGTTATAGCTTGTCCTTCAAATAAGTTAACAATAGCTTCATTAGTTCCTTTAGTTATTCCGAAATCGTCGGCATTAATTATTAACAGACGGTCGTCAGCCGCAAAGCCTAATTTTCGAATCATAAGCCTTCCCCCTATTACTAAATGATTTTACAAAAAGAAAAAAAATAAGAACGTAGACACCGTGAAGTGTTTGCGTCCTTATTTTGAATAGCGTGCTAAACCAATTATTCGCACCTTAGAGCAGTGGAAACCTTGAATCTAGCGCTGAGACGGGAACCTTGCTTTCCCCTTCTCATCATTATTATGATCCACTCGCCCTCTCATCAGTTCAAGCAGATATTCGGGTTCTGAGTTCATATGCAGCATTTGAAGTGCAGTTTTTGGTGCAAAACCTTCAGCCACACTATGGGAGATCAAGGCTTGCAGTGGATTAAAATAACCTCGAACATTCAGCAGCCCTATAGGCTTCTGATGAATACCAATCTGCATCCAGCACAGAATTTCAAATAGCTCATCGAAGGTTCCAAGACCTCCCGGCAAAGCAATAAAAGCATCCGCCATACCGCTCATTACCGCCTTACGTTCATGCATACTAGAGACCTCAATCAGATTCGTCAATCCGGAGTGTCTGATTTCATCTTGAAAAAGATCCACTGGCATAATTCCTACAGCTTCGCCACCATTAGCGAGTACCCCGTCCGCAACCTGTCCCATAAGGCCATTCCGCGAACCTCCATAGACCAACCTACAGCCTTGTGCCGCTATATGATAACCTAATTCCCTAGCCATTTCCGTATATTCAGAGTTAAGACCTGGATTCGATCCGGCAAACACACATATTGTAAAAGCCATTCCTATCACTCCAGACTGGTTATTATGGTGAAATTGAGATTAATTCACTTATTGTACCTCAGAATATTAATATATGTGTTAAATGTAAGTCATCTTTTTGTTTGTAATGTTAATTGGTACAGCGTACTATTCCACTCCGCAGATAGACCTGTAGCTTTGGCCAAAGCCGCTGCTGGCACTAGAGAAGTATAGCTTACTTTAATGGATTCTGCTGATGGTAATGAAATTTTCTTCCCAGCTTTCGTCAACGTCAGTTCCCCCTCCAAAGACAGGGTATATCCCAGACTTTCTGCTACATCCCTAATCGGTACTTTTACACTTCCATCCATAAAAATAGCAGACTGTGCGGAATCCATTTTTTGACCATCTACAATTACAGTAACAGGCTTTAAAATAGGAGATATAGTAAAAGGACGTGAATCAACCGCGCTAATTCCGAGTTGACCAAACCTATTTGTTCCCCAAGCCACAGCTGTTCCATCCTTCAGGACTGCATACTTACTATTCTCACCCATGGCAAAAGAAACAGGATCACTCAATCCTTTTATTAACTTAGGCTGCGTAAAAACTAAACGGTTGTCGGTTGATGGTTGGGTACTCCAAGTCCACACGGTGCCATCTTTTTTAACAGCTGCAAAGTTGTCTAAATCCAGCGTAAGTTTTGAGATCGATTTTACGGCTGTAATCTTTTGCAGACCTTGTAGTGAGGTACCAGCTTTCCATACCCAGTATTCTCCTTTTTTATTGCCAACAAGATTGAACCCGTTTTTCGTCTGGACAGATTCAATATCCGTAAGACCTGGCATCTTGCTCATCGTGACTTCGTTATAATTATTGCTGTCAATTGTTCCCCAGACGCTCCCGCTCTCGGTTAAAGCCAGTATACTGCGATCGCTCATAGAGACGGACTTTACATGGTATAAATCCTTAACTGGGGTCGGTTTCTTCATCACATTCGTGTTCTCTGTTTGCGGGATAGCACTCCAAATCCACAGCGTACCGTTAGTTCGAATGGCGGCATGATAAATACTGCTTCCGATCCACTTCACTTCGCTCAAACCCTGTACCTTAGTGGCAGCAGGCAGCTCTGTATAGCCCACATCTGATGCTTCTGGAGGATTCCACTGGAGTAGACTTCCATCGTTTCTCAAAGCTAATGCACTATGCAATCCTGACGATATACTAACCACATCACTCATTCCTGAGATCCCTTGAGGAAGCAGAACCTTGTGTTGTTTAGCACTTGCCCCATTGCCAGCTTCTGCTACACTCTTATCCCGATAATCTCCCCAAGCCTTAACCGTACCGTCTTCGTTCAGCGCTACATAGTACGCTTCGCCGATCGCCAGCTGTTTCGTATGTTCAAGCCCAGCTATTTTATGGGGAGTAATCGTCCACCCCTCAGGCCCGGCGGTACCATTAGCAAATTGACCAAAAACATTACTCCCCCAGGACCAAACATCTCCGTCAGTTCCCACCGCAAAAGAGCTTCCACCCCAAAAACCAGGCGAAGCAACAATCTCCTTAATCCCACCCAACTTCCCAGGTGATGGAGCTGCACTTATAACTTGAGGGACAGACAATGCAGTCACCAGACTTGAACAAACCAACAAACTAAACAGCCTTAGCTTCCTTGAAAATAAGTGCATCTTGATTTTCCCTTCTTATGATATTATTGTAATTATTATTTCTATTACACTAAGACGCTATAAAGCTGACAAAAGTTGTAGTTTATCTTAAATCCCGGGATTCAGATTGGTTTGAATTATGATATAATTACGCTGCCTTAGATCTACTCTTATTCAACCGCAATACCGGAACCAAATGATCATGGAGGGAAATCATGCTTAAATTTATAGGTATTATGATGCTTTTCAGATTAGTGGGCAACCCTTTTCTGGCTTTATTCATCCTGCTTGTTATCTTATATTTCTTAGATCGGCGATACGTGGGAATTTTCCCTAGTATTACAAAGCCCTTCAAACGGGTGCGGCAAATCTCCAAGCTGCGCACAACAGTATCATTGAATCCAAATGATGTTTCTGCTAAATTTGATTTAGCCCGGAATCTGTCAGAACGTAAAAAATACAAGGAAGCCAAGGATATCCTGCTACAGATCGAAGACCGTTACGAACAATCTGCAGAATATTGGCTGGAGCTGGGTCATGTGAATCTTAAGCTGGGCGCTTTGGAAGAAGGCGAAGATCAGATGCTTCGAGGTCTAGAAATCAACCGAAAAGCCCAATATGGTCAGCCATATCTTCGGTTAGCGGAAACCTTTCGCCATACAAATCACGATAAAGCGTTGCATTACGTTACTCAATTTCAAGAGATTCAATCTTCCTCTAGTGAAGCCTATTATTTAGCCGGCTCCATGTACAAAGCACTGGGCAGAACTGAGGATGCTAAACGTGCTTTCGACGAATCCACCGCCATTTACCGTTCGCTACCCAAATATAAAAAACGGCAAGAACGCGGCTGGGCGTTACGTAGCTTTTTTGCCAAAATGAAATAAACTTTGTACTTATATTTTCACAAAAAAACCTCTAGCCGCCTATTTAGGCAAACACTAGAGATTTTTTGCTGTGTAGAGTGATTACATATTTACATCTTGTTTAGTGGGTTCTCCACTTTGTTTGACCGCAAATGGCCACCAGTTCCCACGGCCGAAGATCCGCACCATAACAGGAACAAAAAACGGCAAGAAGATTAGTGCATACAAGGCCAACCCTACAAGCACCACTGTTGCAATCTGCATCATCGACAATACCCCTGAAGGGTACATCGATGCGAAGGTGCCGCCCAAAATAACTACCGCCGAAAGAATGACTGTTCCCATATTGCGCATAGCATGCAGGATCGCTTCCCGTACATCCCATGTTTTATATTCGTTAAAGCGGGCCATTAAGAAAATACTATAATCTACACCAAGTGCAATCAGCATAACAAAGCTGAAGAATGGCGTTGTCCAGGTAATCCCTTCAAAGTGCAGAAGGTGAACGAATATAGCCTCTGTAACACCCAATGCTGAAAAATAAGTAATCAAAAGAGAAATAATAAGGTAAATCGGCATTACGATTGAACGAAGCAGCAACACCAAGATAATGAAGATCCCACCCAGCATCAAGATTACTGTACGTGTGTAGTCTTCGTTGGAAATATTACGCAAATCGTTCTGGCTGCTTGTAACCCCGCTGATTGCAGACTCTGCATTTTCCAGCTTCGTACCTTTCACTGCACGATCTACTGCTGCTTGAATATCATCAACACTGTCAATAGCTTCTGAACTATATGGATTCTCAGTGAATACTACATCCAGCGTCATTACCTTACGGTCGTCAGACAAGTAGGTATTAAATACCTGCTCTATGCCTTCAGCTTCAAGAGCCTCAGCCGGTACAAAGAATCCACTCAGCTCATCATCCTTAGCCGCTTGAATCTGATTCAAATAATCTTGTGCAGAGCCCAGCCCACTGGTAATTTGCTCCAATCCGTTTGCACTGTCGCTTAATCCAGTAGTTAAGGCTCCTATCTGCCCTGTTAATTGACCAAACCCATCCGCAAGCTGCTGCTGTCCACCTTGCAATTGATCTAGGCCACTAGTAATGGATGGAATTTTATCTACGATCTGTCCTTGGCCTGCTGCGGCCTGCTCCAGCCCAGATTGCAGCTGACCGATGCCCGCAACAAGCTTAGCTAAACCTTGTGCGAGTGCAGTTTGCCCAGCCGAAGCTTTGGCATAGCCAGCATTCGCCTCATTTAAGCCTGCTGCTGCTCCTTTAAGCTGCTCTGAGATCTGCCCAAGACCCGCTGCCAGCTGAGCAGCCCCAGTACCACTCTGCGTTACGGTGCCTTTAATGGTCAGATAATTAACATCCTGCAGAATTTCCGGATAACTGCTCTCAAGACCATTAAAAGAACCATCCAGTCCCTTCAACGCTTCTGCCACACCTTGCAGCTGCTGCGGAAGCTGCCCAAGCCCTTGATCCAGCGCAGTTAAACCGCTGCCGATTTTTTTATATCCCTCCAGTAGCTTCGTATTGGCATCCGCAAGCTGCTTGGCACTAGCAGCTGCCTGTTGAAGTCCTGCTTTGATCTCTCCTGCACCAGCTGAGCCGCTTTTTATTCCGCTCTCAATACGTGCCAGCCCATCGCCTAACGCGACGATTCCATCTTTCAGTTCTGCTGTGCCTTCCGTCAGCTTAGCGCTGCCTTGAGCAGCCTCTGTAAGCTTAGGTGCATTTTCACTCAGCTGTTTACTAGCTTCAGACAATCCCGTTTGAATCTTGGTCAATCCCTCACTGGTCTGATCCAGACCGTCAGATAAAGTCCCCACCTGATTCGGGATTAAGAAATCACTGATCAGCTCTCCCGTTGGACGAGACATGCTGCGCACCGATTTTACGCTGTCCACTTTTTCCAGCTCGCGGCTGATTTTTTCTGCAAGTCCAAGATATTCTGAAGTATCCATCCGATCATCATTTTTGATTACGATCTTGCCAGGCATGGATTCACCCGGCCCGAAGCTATCCGAAATGATGTTAAATCCTTTTACCGAGGCATATTCTGAGCCAATTTCCTCCAAGCTGTTGAAGGACAGCTTTCCGCTATAGGTAACAAGGAACGGAGCTACGATTACTGCAACAATTAGCAGCGCGGCCCATGGTCTTTTTAAGGAAAAAGAACCTGCTGCTCCCCAAATACGGCTCTCACTGTGCTCCAGCTTGCCGCGTGAAGGCCAGAAGAGCTTTTTGCCAAGTACCGCCATGAAGAATGGAACTATGGTTACAAGCGCCAGCAGCATAACCGCAATCCCCACGGCAACGGCTACCGCCGAGCGATACAGAATGAATTTGGATAATCCAATCGCTACAAAACCTACGAATACCGCAAGTCCGGAATAGAACACCGTTCCCCCAGCCTTACGGTAGGTTGCAATAATAGCACTTTTGGTATCTTCTGCTGTCATCATTTCTTCTTTAAAACGACTGATTAACAGGATACAATAATCCGTACCAATCCCGAACATGACCGCAACCATAAAGATTTGAGTAAATGTAGATAATGGAAAATCATAACGGTCCACTAAAAAAGCCACAACGGACTGAGAAACAATATAGCTGAGTCCTACCGTCAGTAGCGGAACAAACGGTGCCACGAACGAACGGAACACCACGAACAGGATAAGTAAAATAAAGACTACCGTAATATATTCCGATTTCTTAAGCCCGGCTTCCGAGCTAGCAATCATATCCTCAGTAATCAAACCCTCACTGGTTAAATAATGATCCGCCTTAACATCTGTGAGTAATTCATCCACTTTATCAGGAAGTGCGGTGACAGACTCTCCTCCGCCTTTGATAGACAACGCCACCATTATCGTCTTGCCATCCTTGGCAATCAACGTATCCTTAAGCTCACTTTGTGAAAAAGGATCGGTGATGGAATCGATCTGCAGCGTCTCCTTATTCGCAGCCAACTTCTCAACGCCCTGCTGGATACTAGCTGTTTCATTGGCTCCGATTCCCTCTGGATTATTGAATACAAGAGCTACCTGATGCAGGGTCTCTCCGCCCTTATCATTCGCCGCTTCCTTTAAGATTTCTGCCGCTCTAGATGAGGAATAGCCATCAGGTACAGTAACCTGCCCCTTCTCACGTACAAGATCAGAGAACGAAGGGGCCGTCATGACCAAAACTACGGCCACAGCGAGCCAGATTGCGATAACCGCCCATCTTGCTTTTAGAATCGTCTTCATGGATTCTTCCCTCCATCATCATTCTGAATTAAATTCGCCAGCTTCTCGAACATCATGACGAACATTTCAATATCCTTCTCTTCAAAATGAAACAAATACGGGGAAATCACTTCATGAACCTGCGTCTCCGCTGCTTCAAAAACTTTTTTTCCGTGCTCAGACATCGACAAATACACCTGGCGGCGATCATTCTCGTCACGAGTTCGCTCGATTATACCCGCTTGCACCAATCTGTTGATGATTGCAGTAATGGAGCTTTTACCCACGCAAAAAGATTCAGCAAGATATGTAGACGTACATTGTTCCTGAGCATTAATCAACCGAAGAATTTGATACTGATCATTCGTTGTCTCCGCCGCAATACTATCTTTAATTCTTGCTGCTACTTGTCTTGTTACAATCAAATAAGCATCCATGTAGCGATTGATCCAATGTTGCACTTCGTTATCCAAAGCTTCCTACCTCCAATATATAGTTCAACTATCGAACAGTTTCATTGTCAAACTATAATACCTGCTTTTATAAAAGTCAATTGGCTTTTTTTCGGGCATTTAAAGGCAAAACGCAAAAAAAACAGGCCGAGATTCCTCTCGACCTGCCATTTTATGACCTTCAAAGATTTTTTAGTCCTCATCCTCGGTCTCTTCAACTTCGTATACACATCTTAACATTTCAATTCCGGCTTCATTCTCTCCTAAGCTGTACACCATGAACCCTAGACTACGATAAAAATCTGCGGCGATTTCATCCTCAGTCTCAGCTACCAGATAACGCGGCTGACGAGTAGCGAGCAGCTCCAGAATCATTCCCCGTGCATAACCTTTCCCTCTATTCTCTGGCAAGACGGCAATATGCCGAATGTCCAAAGAACCGTCTTCGGTTTCTTCGAAGCCTACAAGACCAAGCAGGAGTTCTTCTTCTTCCCAGCCATATAACTGCAGCCCGGCTTGTTCGCTGTACTCAGACGATGTCTGCTCCAACGCGTTGGGGTCATCAATGACCGCATACGTCAACAGCTCGTTCACCTCAGGCGAACCAATAAGGGATTTAAGATCTACCAACATTGTTCACATTCCTCCTTCTCTGTTGCTTCTGTACTCGATTCGAAACATACAGTAACCTGTCCATATCCCTAACATGTTTAACAATAGATCATCAATATCAAAGCTTCCGACATGCAGCAGCATTTGCAGAGACTCCAAAAGCAGGATGCAAGGAACAGCATATAAAGAGATTCTTTTCCAAGAAATTGGCCGTGTCTTTGCAAGTGGAATTAGTATACCAAATGGAATAAACACAACAACATTTCCAAGCAGATTCACAAACCGGCTGATCAGCGATACCCCGTTATTCATGTCGAAATAAAGTGACACCGTACGTAATGGAATCAAATTGTACTGCAGCGGGCCACCTGTATGGATCTCTCGCCCAAAACCGATAAACATCCAATAGATAACAGTAGCACTATACAGAGTCAGCCCTATCCGTGTCAATGCTCTCAGCTTCCGTAATCTGCTAGATTCTCCAGATCTACGAATGATCAATTGCCCGGTTTAACTTCTATAATTTCAATACTTCCATCTTTTTTACCCACAATAGCCATTGCTGCAATTCCAATAAATAAGCCGTGTTCCACAACTCCCGGAATACTTTGGATGGTCAGTGCCAGCTTCGGTGCGGACTCAATGACTTCGAACCGGCAGTCTGCGATGTAATTGCCGTTATCTGTCTTGTACAGCTCTTCTCCGCTACGACGCAATTCAGGATTGCAACCCAGCTTGGCAAGTTCAGCCACAGTCCATTCCCATGCAAAAGGAACCATTTCCACAGGCAGCGGGAATTTGCCAAGTGTGTTTACCACTTTACTCTCATCAGCAATAACGATCATACGAGTACTGTTACTCGCAACAATCTTCTCCCGAAGCAGCGCGCCGCCGCCGCCTTTAATAAGCTGTAGACTACTATCCAGCTCGTCCGCTCCGTCAATGGTCAGGTCCAGACTATCAATATCTCCAAAAGCTACGATTGGAATCCCAAGTTCACGCGCCTGTTCTTCGGAAGCACGGGAGGTTGCTACAGCGGTAATTTTTAGACCTTCACTGACGCGCTCACCAAGCTTGTTGATCGCCCAATAGGCTGTAGATCCAGTGCCAAGGCCGATCTTCATGCCATCTTTTACAAATTCCACTGCTTTTTCCGCGGCTAATTGTTTAACATTGATACTCATTTTATTACCCCCATGTTATCCGTTATAATGATCTATGATGATGTTGAAATCACCTATTGTTCAGGAGGATTCCGGATGAGAACCGAAAACCAAATTCAATCTAAAATCAACGAATTGACACTGCAGCGCAGATCTCTGGAATCAAGATTAGCTTCATTAACAGAGAACAGCCCACAGCAAGATAACCTACAAGCTCAGCTCACTAGAGTTGAAGATATGATCATGATGCTGGAATGGGTGCTTAATGCACCCGTAGGGAGATATCATGCCTAAGTGCTGACTGCCATCCATTATTTTACCAATCATTGTGCCGGTAGCTGTGTTTAACATAAAACACGATTGCTTCCGGCTGTTTGATTCTTTTTTATATCCAAATTTGTATTATGCTTTGCGCAGAGCAAAAAATCAATATTTTTCACCCTACTCTATGTATATTGTAAATTCACTGCATCCTCTAGATTGAGAATCATCTCTTTTTCTGTGTGATTAGCCGTCCTGTGTAAGTAGGCTTTATGCTCTGAATACGCATCCAAAGGCATTGGTCTACTAATCTTGTCAAGCATATTACGCTCGACATCAGCCAATAAGTAATCCCCTTTTCCCGCTGCAACTCTGCACAAAATAATCATAGCTACAGGCTTGTTCACAACAACCGCTCCATTCGACCGCGCAAATACAGTGTATTGAAATAACGGAATGGCCTCAGGTTCTTCAACACCAGCTGCACTAGATTGGTCAAAGATAGAATACATAAGGGAAGGATCACTTGATGAAGTACCGAGTTTCTTCTGATTAGACACCAACTTGCTGTTTTGGTAGGCAAGGAATCCCGCTGCTGCCAGCACAAGCACAAGTAAAATCACCAGTATCGCATACATCATCCCATCCCCACCTCCCACTCCAAAATAACAATTCCGGTTATATATTATCATGGAGGGAGGCCTAAGCCAATCTTATATTATCTGAAATTCAGCGCATACAGGTAATACTGATTCTATAAAGTTATTTTGAAATATTCAAAATAACAGTTGAAACTTTGATTTGCATGTCTCATAATGTAAATATGAATGTTGCTTGTCAATCCATATGGAAATCAAGGGAGGAAATTTAAAATGAAGTTTTTCTTGGATACCGGAAACATTGAAGAAATCAAACGTATTACTCGCCTAGGACTAGTGGATGGCGTAACGACTAACCCTTCGCTGATCGCTAAAGAAGGAAGATTGTTCAAGGATGTTATCAAAGAAATCGTTGCAATCGTTCCAGGACCTGTAAGCGCAGAAGTAATCGGACTTACAGCAGAAGAAATGCTTAAAGAAGCATACGAAATTGCTGAATGGGCTCCAAACGTTGTAATTAAACTCCCTATGACTGAAGATGGCTTGGAAGCTTGTTATGAGCTTACTAAAAAAGGCATCAAAACTAACGTTACACTAGTATTTTCCGCGGCTCAAGGTTTGATGGCTGCTAAAGCAGGCGCAACTTATATCTCTCCTTTCGTTGGTCGTCTGGATGATATCGGTGTTGACGGAATGAAGCTGATCAAGGATCTGAAGACTATCCTGACTAACTACAACTTGAAATCCGAGATCATTGCAGCAAGTATCCGCAACATTGCTCATGTTGAGCAAGCAGCTATTGCTGGTGCACACATCGCTACAATCCCAGGTTCACTTCTGCCAACCCTCTGGAAGCACCCGCTGACAGATAACGGTATTGAACGTTTCTTAAAGGATTGGGAATCTGTTCCACAAGCCTAAGAATATCTTTTATTCTTTTATCGAGAGGGCTATCCCACAAGCTGCGGCAACGCAGCTTAGGGATAGCCCTTTTTTCCATCCAGAGACATTGAGGAGGTTTGGCGAATACGTTTCGGCCAGATTGGAGGAATTACCTTCTCTGTGTCTTTAACGCCTGGCTCCCCCTTTTCCCCCTTACTCGGAGTTACTGCAAACAAGGTCAGCAATCCACCAATTGCCCCTACTGTAGCCATCAACGCAAACAAGACCCAATGCCCACTGCTTAGCAGCAACGATACCACCGGTGGCCCCAACGCTACCCCTATAAACCTCATACTACTATAAAGAGCGGTGATTGTGCCGCTGTTCTCCTTCTCAATCCCCTCCGTGATTAAAGCATCCATACAGGGAAGTACAATTCCGATTCCAACACAGCCTAAACCCATAAACCCTACTAAAAAATAAATGCCTTTGTTGAATCCCGCACAAATCATCGCCGCAGTCAGTAACACCATGCCCCCAAAGCCCAGCCATTTCATTAGCGTTTTATTCTGACCAATGATCTTTCCTGTTCCATAGGAGGACAGACATAAGAGGGCAAGCGGTATCGCCAGCACAAACCCCTTCGTCGCTCCGTGCATTTTATATTTAGTTTCCAGCATTTCTGATAAATAGAATTGGACACCAAAGGTCACAAACATACAGATGCCGCCTATGGCAAAAATAGCGTACAACCAACGTCCCTTTTTACGTAAAACGCTCACAATTCCAGATAAAAACGCCCGAAGTTCCTGTTTCTCAGGTTCATCCTTTGCTTCGGGTTTTCGGACCAGAAATAAGACTAACAAAAATGAAATTAGACATAGAATGGGAATTGCAATAAAAGGAGCAAACCAGAGCCATATCCCAAGATAGGCACCAAGAATTGGACTGAGTACTTTACCAAACGTATTGGAGGTCTCAATGATTCCCAGACTTTTGCTCACATCTTCTTCTTCCTTGAACAAATCGCCTACAAAGGGGATTACAATTGGAAAAGCACCCGCTGCACCAATTCCTTGCAACAGACGCCCCGCTAAGATCACCCAATAAGCGCTAACCCCCTTCATAAACCAAGCAGCCACCACGCAGACAGCACCACCAATTGCAGCAATGATTAAACTCGGAAGAATAACCTTCTTTCGCCCAAAACGGTCTGAGAGATAACCTGCAATAGGGATCATTACAATTGCCATCAATCCATACACGGTAATCAGCATACTGACTTGAAAAGCGCTAATGCCGAGTTCTTTGGAGATCTGCGGCAGAATAGGCAGCAGCATGGAGTTACCGAGGGTCATTATTAGTGGGATTGATGCTAAGGCAAGCAGATCCCATTTTCTTTCCTTCATGAACTGACCACCTTTGTCATTGTGTACAACATTCTTTATTGTGGTTTGTTCGCCCTTCTTTATTCATGAAAACAAAAAGACCGTCCCTCCGCTGCTGCGGAAAGGACGATCTTAAAATGAAGAAATCTATGCTTACAGCGACCCAGCGCTTAAAGATGCCACATTAGCGGACGGTATAAAATGGCTAGGTTCACCCAGACTAAAAATGTGCAGCAAGTGCATAGCCCGAGTGCACGCCGTATAAAACAATTTGCGTTCACTTTCTCTGCCATATTGATCAGCCGAGCCATCATAGATGACGACCGCATCAAACTCCACGCCTTTGGCTAAATAAGCAGGCAGAACCAGTGTCCCCTTCTGAAAATTCGGTGTTTCCTTTGTAACAAGTCTCACCGGCAGGCTACGATTCAGTTCAGCATGAACCCTTGCGCTTTCCTCCGCTGTTTTGCAGATGACCGCCACATAATGATATCCCTCAGAATGCAGCTTGCGGATATCCTGTTCCACAGCATTCAGAAGCTCCTTCTCGCTGGATACCACACTTATCTGGGGTTCTTCTCCCCGCCGATTAAAAGGTACGATTCGTTCTCCTCCAGGGATCATTGACCGCGTAAACTCCACGATCTCATAAGTTGAACGGTAGCTTTGGGTTAACGAGATCACTTCTGTGTTCTCTTCACCATATATACTTACGAGACTAGACAAATCCCCCAGTACCTCACCTTGCGCATAAATGGCCTGGTTCAGGTCCCCTAATACGGTCATTTTTGCTCTTGGAAATAAACGCCGCATGAACTCTAATTGGAATGGAGAATAGTCTTGTACCTCATCTACAATCACATGACGGATCAGTGTGTTGGTTCGGAAGCCTTGGCTTAACTCCTTCAGATAAAGGAATGGCGTAGCATCCTCATAAGCAAGCTCGTTCACTCCAATGGATTCCAATGTCTGCTCACAGATATCATCCCACACCTCTGGTAAAGGATAATCTCCATTGAGGCGCGCCATAAGCTCGCGATCTGTAAATAACGTGCTGTACAAGCCCTTAACGTCCACAAATCGACCCCGTTTAGTCCAACCACGCAGGGGTTTGAGCCGCTGGCTGACTACATAACGAGATAACACTTCTTTTTCCGTATCAAAATCATCAAAGCTATCCTGCGAAGCTTTCTTCTTCCGACGCAACATCTGATATGCACGGTGATAATCGCTGGAATCCAGCAGCTCGATCTGATCTTCGACCCACTTCGCATTTCTTTCCTCATGAGTAAAATCTGCAATTTTCTTAAGCAGCCAGCGGATCATCAAATCCACACGATTTGCAAGCTTTATGGCAGGATCGTACGCGTAGAACTGGCGTTCCATTTCTTCTTTACTGACCACTGCTTTCCCTTGAAACATTAAAGGCTTAAAAAGCATACCCTCCTGTTCCAACAACGTAGCATACCGCCGAATCACATCAAGGAAAGGGACGGACGATTTATAGGCAATGCCTTCTCTACGTATAGCAACCTCAGGACCCTCAGGAGCATTAAGTAAACTTTCGGTCTGACTAAAGACATCTTCCAGCAGGAATTCATGTCCAAGACGATGTTCTAAATACATTTGAAACGTTGTTTGCTGCATATTTTCTTCGCCTAGCTCCGGGAGCACTGTAGATACATAGCTGTTAAACAGCGGATTCGGTGAGAACAGCAGCATTTGATCTGCTGATAATACTTCACGGTATTTATATAGAAGATAAGCTACCCGCTGCAATGCAGCAGAGGTTTTTCCGCTTCCCGCTGCTCCTTGCACAACTAGCATCCGGCTTTTGTCGTTGCGGATTATCGCATTTTGCTCTTTTTGAATTGTAGCAACAATACTTTTCATTCGATCGTCAGCGCTATGACTTAGCACCTGCTGCAGCAGCTCATCCCCGATCGTAACCCCAGTGTCAAACATAACTTCAATTACACCGTCAGCAATAACAAACTGGCGTTTAAGATTCATTGTTCCGGAGACTAATCCTCCAGGTGTTTCATAAGCTGCAGGACCTGGTGCTCCGTCATAATACAGACTGGAGATAGGCGCACGCCAGTCATAGATCAAAAAGGTGCCATCATCCTCCATCAAAGATCCAATCCCTAGATAAATCTTTTCCAGCCCGCCCGTTGGTTCCTCTGTGAAATCAATTCGGCCAAAGTAAGGAGAGACAACCAGCTTTTTATATTTTTTCAGCGCCTTGCTTGATTGCAAATGATGACGTTCCCGTTCATTTAGGATTTGGGACTGTTGGCGAAGACTTGTTGAGGTTTCTCCCAAATCATCCGGGCTACTGAAGTTTACGGTTACCTCTTCCCAGAAGTCTTTCCGCATATCCACTACATCACTACGATGAAGTCCAAGCTCCTCTGATAAATTGCGAATATGGGCGGACAAAAGCTTGGTTACTCCGTCAACCCGTTCCTGTTCCTCTTTCCACTGACTTTCATTGTTATCCACTACATTTCATCCCCTTTTGGAAGGTTGACATTCCATTTGAATCATGATATGATAAATTTGCATATTTATGTTTTTAAATGCATACTTATTCGATATCTTATCATTTTAGCAATTTCAGTTTGAGATTTCAAGTATTCTCTTAAATAGATGATCCGGTCCCTGTGGAACCGGATTTTTTGCTGTTACAAAGCTTATATGTTGCTCTTCACAAGGTTATGTTTAGGCTTCATGCACAGATTCTTTATCCTCCGCTATACGATTCATCTGATCGGCCACTTTATCTAAGCGCTCCAATTGATATCCGTAATCATAAATTGCAGCAGCCACAACATATAAACGCAGCTGACCTATTTTCTCTGCATTATACCCCAAAATCGCGGTATTCAGGAATTCATCATTGTCTTCTCCCAAGGGTTCAGATTCATTGGCATTGGGCTTTAATTTGTCTTCAAACTTAAGTAAGATGTGCTGATGATATTTGATTAAATGTTCCAAATGATTATCAAATAGAGCATCTGTATGTTCGGTCCGATCCGCCTGGAAATAATGCCGATCTACGGCCTCGAGAACATCGTAACCTTTTTGCAAAGAAGCTAACAGGTTCTTATACACAACCATTTGTCTTGTCTGGCTATACTTGGCCCGTTTTAACTGCTTCTGCTCCTCCTCAAACAATGCATACTTATCAGCCAACGATTTTATGGATGAATGCAAAGCATTTTTTTCATCCCGAAATACACTTTCCTTCATCTCATGAGAAACCGCTGTTCTCAGCAATAAAGAGAGGCTTGAAAAAACATTCTCAATTTGCTTAATGTATTGCTTACGAGGTTTTGGAGGAACGACAATAATATTGATTAGAAATGCAGATACAATACCTGTCAAAGTTAATAAAAAACGATTAAGTGCGAATTGCCATTCACCCGAAGCCTCCATCACTGTTATTACAGTAACTAACGTAAGACTTATCGTATCCGCCCGGTTGATTTTCATACTGATCATAATGACTAGAATACAGACCAAACCGACTGCTATTGGGCTGTTGGATAACAGCATCCCTCCGAGTAAAGCCAGAACGGCCCCCATTGTACTAGTCGTGAGCTGGTCAAGAAAATAACGCCAAGAGCGATAAATAGAGGGCTGCATAGCGAAAATCGCCGCAATCCCTGCACCCACGGCAGAAGGAAATTGAAGCATTACAGCTAAATACAGGGCTAGCGTAACGGCCAAACCTGTTTTAAATATGCGAGCTCCTAAAGCCAAACCTATCCCTCCTAAAAATTAGCCCACGCTACAATATGAACATCAGCGAACCCTCGTACTTCTAATTACCCCAGCCTGGAGTTGATGAATTTTAAGAACATTTAAGCTCTCACTCATGTTTCTTTCAGCTTTCAGGGAATACTAATTCGAGTAGTGCCTATCACATAACATACGAGGTGAGTGAATGAATAACAATATCAAAAGATTAATGACTTTCACGACCGTTATTTTTCTCAGCCTGTCTCCAGCTCTTGCGCCAATCGGAAGTGCTTCTGCTGAGAAAGTAACCCCTACAGCCACCGCACCTGGTGCCCATCCTTCAGAGAAAGGTCACGGTCACCATCCAGGAAAAGACGGAAAGGTTAGGGCTGGTGGACATTTCATTATTTTTGAAACGGCTAAACTGCTGGAAATGGATCGTACAGAGCTAATCAATAGCCTGAAAGCAGGCAAAACGCTCCCGCAACTTGCTCTTGAGAAAAAAGGCTGGACGGAAGATCAATATATTCAGAAGCTCTGCGAATCGGCAAACCAACGGCTGGATCAAGCCATCACCGAAGGACGTCTGACAAAAGATGAAGCCCAAAAGCTTAAAGCAGGACTTCCTGCGATGCTGAAGCAAAGAATAAGCAAAATGGGGCAATTCCAGGATCGCAAAACATCTGAACAACATGTGACGACTCCTTAAACAATCCTCTTACACATAAAGACGGATATCTTCATGCGTTATGAAAGATATCCGTTTTTGTATCTATCCTACTTCTTACGCGAGCTCTTGTAGATTTGAAATAAACAAATGGACAACATCAGCCAAGCGCCACTAGCCATATATCCCCCAATTACGTCACTCGGGTAATGAACACCCAGATAGATACGGCTCCAGCCAATCCCCACGGTCATGAATACGGCGAACATTATTAATAAGACCCGTTCATGCCTCCGCCGCAGATGACGCCACAATAAAAAGGCAATAACGCCGTACAGAGAGAATGCTGCCATTGAGTGCCCGCTCGGAAAACTATAACCAATCTCTTCAACAATGCGATGTAAATTCGGACGTTCTCTGTGAAAACATAACTTCATTATTGTATTCAAGAGCTGTGAGCCTAATCCAACCCACAGGAACAAGATTAATTCAAATCGGTGTTTCAGCAAAAAATAGAGCAGTGCCATGGTAACGATAGATAGGCCAATAGCGATCTTAGAGGAACCAATCAGAGATAAACCTTTGGCGAATGAGGTCAACCCCGGTGATTCCGCTGATTGTACCCCATCAATAATATAGTTATCAAAGGTTGATACCTTATTCATACTTACAAGGACAGCTATAACGGCGAAACAAGCAGCAAACCCTAAAAAAAAGTGAAAAGCTCTAGACCAGTTCTGATAATAAAGCATAAATACCTCCATGTCTATTCAGGTGACTGTTGATCTCATTTCCAGTGAGGGACTAACCCATGTTATAATTATTGAGAGAAAAAAATTCACAGAAGATGGAGTGCTGCCAAAGTGGAGAGTTTAAAATTGCAAGAACGATTGTTGAACCAGTTCATTTCCACAAAGGTGCCTGTGACGATTTTTACGACGAATGGTGTGAAAATGCAAGGGCTCGTAACCTCGTACGATGCTTTCACAATCACTTTACAAGGTCAAGGTGATGGCAGGCAAAATGTACTATTCAAATCTGCAGTATCCACTATTGTACCTCTTAAGCCCGTTTCGCTCAAATAGTCTACTCCCTCATTCACCTCATCAACCAGATAATCACAGGCTTTTATTTTCAAAAAAAGGGAACACCGGACTTTATATCCGGTGTTCCCTTTAGCATTTCCCAAGATCACTGATTCACTCTTCAAATGGAGTAACTTTATACAGGAACATTTACGGGCTTCACACATACCGGTTTGGATACTTCAGCTGTATTTCCAGTAAATTCGAGTCGGCCACTTGCCGCTTCTATTGAAAATACAACCAGGTTATTCGCATCACGATTTGCCACGATAAGATAAGCTCCATCTGGTGTCAATGCGAAGTGACGTGGATGTCCCCCACGAGTAGATACATATTCCAGATGTGTAAGCTTAGCAGATGCATTATCCACAGCATACACAGCGATATTATCAGCCCCACGGTTTGAAGCGTACAGATATTTTCCGTCCTTGGAAATGGCGATTTCAGCGCAAGTATTCTCTTCGTTAAAATCATCAGGCAGCGTCGGCACTGTATCTACAGTATGCAGAGTGCCTGCGGCACTGTCATATGTAAACGATGTAATGGTGGAATCCACCTCGTTAATTACATAAGCAGACTTTCCGTCTGGATGAAAAGTGAAGTGGCGTGGTCCCGCTCCTGGATGCAGCGCCGTATCACCATGCACTTCTAGCTTGTTGGTTTCTCTATTGATTCTATAGGCACGAATTAAATCAAGCCCAAGATCCGATACAAACACATACTGCCCGTCCGGACTGAAAATAGCGGAATGGGGATGAGGGCGGTCCTGCCGTTCAGGATGCTGGCCATGACCTGAATGTACGGCCACATCAACTAATTGATCCGCAGCTTTCTCTTCATTTAATTTGATCAAACCAACGCTTCCACCATGATAACTACATACAACAACGTATTCATCATTCAAATCTCTATTGATATGGCAGGTGGTTGTTTGACGGTTGCCAGAAGCAGGCATGGAGGGAATGCGTTTCAGTTCACTCAATTTCCCGTCTTTTGGATCAATGGCAAAGGTAACAACCTCGCCTTCTTTTCCACCCTCACCATTCGGTTTTTCTCCTATAGCATATAGACGTTTTTCAGCGGTATCTACATTAACAAAGGTAGGATTAGTTAAGCCCTGCACCGAATCCAGCAGCTTTAGCGTACCACCTGCAGCTCCATCGAATTCAAACACCTGCACTCCGCTTTCCGCGGCACTTGCATAAGAACCTGTAAACAGCAATAACTTATTCTGCTCATTCATCTCTATATTCCTCCTCAAAAGTATTGCTACTTCACACTCATTAGATGTGATCATCTATATAATCTACAATTTTTAAACGTTAATTACAAACGATAAAGTTAGAAATGTACGAAACAATTCAAAAATGGGTCTTTCCAACGATTAACTGTTGTGATATAATGAAAGCGCTAACATTAGTCTTTTATTCCGTATAAAGGGGGAACATGAATGAGTAGCATCCTGCTGGAAGCCAGAAATGTGTACGAGGACTTCGAGGTGGAAACAGACATTCTGTTCTTTAAGGTCGGGGACCATGATTTGGTCATTTTTCACGGCAGAAACTATAACATAAAAAAGAGAATGACTGCCGAGCAATTAAATCGATTGTTGTCCAATTCAAGTTATTATCATGTGTACGGTGGCTGTTATGTCAACCTGAACAAGATCAGCTCTATCGCAGATGACTGCATTTATTTCGGTGAAATGGGCCTGTATGCTAAAAACGTACGTGTCCCAAGACGAAAACAAGAAAGCATTCGTCATCTTCTGAAAGGACTGAAGTAGACATCTTATTCCCATTAGCCGGAAGGGCATGTTACTGATGCCATTTCCGGCTTTTTGCTTTTTATTAATAGAAACTTAAAAAGATCCTGCCTTTTTTTATACTTTCTTAAGGTTTAGGATTAGGATTTCTGTTAAAGTTGTAAATAGACAAGCAACACCTATATTGAAGGGAGTCATTACTAATAATGGACAAAAAAGATCTGAATGGAAATGAGAACTTAGAAAACAACGGTACCACGGAAGAAGAATTGAACACTTCCGAGATTATCAATGAAGAGGTTGAAGTAGCGCAAGTTGCTGCTGAGGAACCTGTGAATACAACAAAAGCAGACAGTATTCCAGTAATGAACAAAGTCGGTGCGAACAACGCTACGCCACCTACACCTCCGACTGCTCCTAGAAGCAATAAAGCTTGGATGATTGCCTCTATCGTATTAGCTGCAGCACTAATCATTGTTCTGGTCGTCCAAAAAGACGACAGCAAAAAAGCTGTTGCAACAGTAAACGGAACAAAAATCACAAAAGAACAACTTTATGATAAATTGATCGAAGCAGGCGGAGAAAGCACGCTGCAATCTATGATTACAACTGAGCTTGTTGATCAAGAGGCTAAAAAAGCTAACGTAACTGTTACAGATGAAGACATCAACACTGAACTTGAAGATCTTAAAGCACAATTCGGCGGAGAAGCTGCCTTTAATGCTGCTTTGTCCCAAAGCTCAATGACTGTAGACGACTTGAAAAAGCAAATGCCGCTGCAAGTAAAGCTGCGTAAAATCCTTGAGCCACAAGTCACTGTAACGGATGATGAAATCAAAGAATACTATGACACAAATAAAGCTACTTTCAGTGAAGAAGAACAAGTTCGCGCTTCCCACATTCTCGTTGAGACTAAAGAAGAAGCAGATGCAATTCTGAAACAACTGAAAGAAGGCGCAGATTTCGCTACTCTTGCCAAGGAAAAATCCTCTGATACGGGTTCCAAGGATAATGGCGGAGATCTAGACTTCTTCAAACGTGGCGATATGGTAGCTGAATTCTCTGATGTAGCCTTTAAGCTAAAAGTTGGTGAAACCAGTGATGCTGTCAAATCCGATTATGGTTATCACATCATTAAAGTAACCGACCATAAAGATGCTAAAGACTATACACTGGAAGAAAAGAAAGATGAAATTCGTAAAACACTAGTTTCGCAAAAGGTTTCCACTCTGTCCTCCACTTGGATGTCAGAAACAACTGAAAAAGCAAAAATCACGAACACACTTACTGACGCTAAAGAAGATGCAGCTGCAACAGCTGAGCCAACTGCAAGCGCAGCAGCAGGAAATGAATCCACTAAATAATTGTGCCCGTCAAAAAGCAGGACAAGCGTTAATAAACGCTGTCCTGCTTTTTTTTATTTCTATGTTCAGGCCTTTGATTAAACCTTAATGGCCTTTTTTACGGATTTGTTTATCGTGGTTCTCCCCCCACTCTTTCGCCTGCGCTGTGGCAATTGAAATCGCCCGCCCCTCCTCATAACCATCTTCGAGGAGCGCATTCGCAATATCGATTGCCTTATTGCGAACAGGTGCTGTGAAGTTCTTCAATGATTCTGGATAATCCTCTTTGTTCCATGGCATACCAAAAACCTCCTTAACCAGTCTATATACATACTTAGCCTGGTTAAGGAGGTTTCAAACGCTTATTTCACTTATTTAAAGACTTTAACACGATCTTCAATCGGTTGGAATTGTTTCTCACCAGCAGGAGTAACTGTTTTACCAAATGGCAATTGAGCAATCAATTTCCATTCTTGAGGGATGCCCCATGCTTCTTTTACTTCATCATCAATCAGTGGATTATAGTGCTGCAAGGATGCACCTACACCTGCTTCAGAAAGTGCTGTCCATACTACAAATTGCAGAATACCAGAGGATTGGTTAGCCCAAATTGGGAAGTTCTCAGCATATAGAGCGAAGTTCTCTTGCAGGCTCTTCACTACCGTTTGATCTTCGAAGAATAGTACGGAACCGTAACCTGCTTTGAAAGACGCTAATTTTTGCGCTGTTCCTTCAAATTGTTCGGCAGGAACGATTTTACGCAATGTTTCTGTAGTGATATCCCATAGTTTATCGTGTTGTTCTCCAAGAAGAACAACGGCTCTTGAGCTTTGGGAGTTGAAAGAAGTTGGGCTATGTAGCACCGCTTGTTCAACGATTTCTACAATTTGTGCATCCGAAATCGTAGATTCTTTACTAAGGGCATATATGGAACGTCTTCCTTTTACTGCTTCAAAGAAATTGTTAGACATAAAATAACTACCTCCATTAATTTTAGTAACTTACTTTTGTATATCTTAGCACCTTTTTTCTGAAAACACAACAGTTATTCACAACTTATTTTGTCGGATATATTCGTTGCCAACTCTTATTGTCGCATTTATGGGCTTAATTATGCACTTGATCTATTAATCATTAATCACTTCAGGCGGGCTAGAAACTGCCCTCTTCCTTTTCCGATATACACCACGAGCTAAAATGCGCTACAATAGTGCAGCAAATGTATAGAAGGAAGGTTATAATCATGAAATTCCCAAGCAAGAAAGCCCTTGTTCGGCATAGAAAATCAGCCTTAATCTCATTATTGCTGCTCCTTTCAATGAGCTTGGCTCTAACTAGCTGTAAAGACACAAATTCGTCTAATTTAACCTCAACAGCACAAGATCCGAATGATCTTCACCCCCTCACTTTCTGGGTGGCAACGGACACTCACTTCTTAGATAAGAAGCTACAAGATGGCGGTACAGCTTTTCAAAAATATGTAACTGGCGGTGATGGAAAAATGCTGCCTTACAGTGATGAAATCCTTGAAACCTTGGTTTATGACGCTGAGCAGCAGAAGCCTGATTTTCTCATCCTGAGTGGAGATTTAACAAATAACGGAGAACGCAGCAGCCATCAGGAGCTAACCCAAAAATTAAAGCGAATCGAAGCACAAGGAACCTCTGTTTATGTCATTCCAGGCAACCACGATTTATTTAATCCTTGGGCCAGATCCTTCAGCGGGGATAAGCAGCTTGTTACGGATTCCATTACAGACAAAGACTTTACCAAGATGTATGAGGATTTCGGTTACAAAGAAGCTGTATCACGTGATAAAGAATCACTAAGTTACATCGTTAAGGCAGCGCCAAATTTATGGCTCCTTATGATTGACAGCAGCCAATATCATAACAATCAGAAATACGGTTTCCCCCAAACGGACGGACGCCTGACCGCCTCTACCCTATCATGGATAGATAATTCTGTTAAACTGGCTGCCAAGGAGCATGCTTCTGTTCTCACGGTTATGCACCACAATCTACTAAGCCACACCTCTATGTCTGTTTCAGGCTTTAAGCTTAACAACAGTCAGGAAACAATAAAGGTACTTCGTGAAAATGAACTTAATTTAGTCTTGTCAGGCCATATCCATATGCAGGACATCCGGGTAGACCCGGTAACTTCTTCGGAAGAAACGCCAATTTATGATATAGCAACAAGTGCAATGGCTGTCTATCCACATCAATACGGAGCGATGACCTTCGATCCCCTGAGCAGAACCGTCAATTATGAAGCAACGCCCTTAAATGTAGAGGGATGGGCTAAAGCTAATGGCAATACAGATCAGAATCTTTTAAACTTCAAGACCTATGCTGAGGATACTTTTGCTACAAACTCTTATAACAAAGCTATGGATGGTTTAAAGGAGAGTTCCTTTACGCAGTCTGAAAAGGCATCGATGGCAGAGGTAATGGCCAAGCTAAATGTAAGATATTTCGCGGGGACAGCCGGCAGCTCCTCAGAAGATATTAAAGCGATGCCAGGCTACAAGCTTTGGGAAGGCCTACAAGAAGGCTTCTTAGGTGGATACATCCAAAGTATGACAGAGGACAAAGAACTTAGTAATATAGCTTTAGAGGTGGTATTAACGAAGCAATAACTGGATTATGTATTCATATGAAAAACCCAGCCTCCACCTGCATTTATGCGTCAGATGGAAGCTGGGTTTATTGTGTTAATTAATCGTTAAGATACAACTATTTCCGTACAATAGTAATCCAACCATCTTCATCTACCGACACAGTAGCATGAAGCGCTTCAGCAAGCAGACGCAAGGATACATATGCATCGCCATACTCGTCAACAAATACAGGTTGGGCAAGCTTTACAGCCGTGCCGTTAATCAAGGCTTCGGAAGAACCGATTTTGAATACCAGTTTATCTCCGTACACACCATCAGTAACGTTAATTGCACGATTGGCCGTATCCCATTCTACAGTAGCATCTAAATCTTCTGCCAAATAACGCAGTGGGATATAAGTAGTGTTCTTGTCTACAATCGGGTAATAATATTCGTCATCAGGTTCGATAACAATGGTTCTCTTCGTAATGCCCAGATCATCCTTCAATATACGATATACATCAGAATCTGGGGCAAAGTTTCTCAAAGTCTCTCCAGGTGTAAGTCCGGAAGAAATATCAAGTGCACCTTCAGTGCTGATTGGATCAGCGGTTACAGCACCGCCAATGTTCCAAATCTGACTGGAAGCTTTAAGCGAGAGGCTCTTCAATGGGAAATCCTCGGTACCCGGAAGCGCCACTTTCAGATCAACATTCTGTTTACGCACATGCAGAGCACTATCAACGAAAATATCAACAGATAACTTCGTATCCTTACTCAACACGGTCTTCATCTCAGGAGTTGATTTGTAAAGACTGTCCACTTGATTGTCATATACTAGCAGCAATGCATCAACAGCCAATTTGGCAGCATCATGCAATACAGTTACGACAGCTTCTTTATCATCCAGTGGAATATCTCCGAATCCCAGATTGAAAATATCGCCAGAACCGTCTTCATCCATAGCTTTGATCACAGGGTACAGATAGTCGTAAAGACCACCCACCAATTCAGTAAAACCTTCTGTGTCTTTGGAAACAGACTTCAGGAAGCCTTTTAACAATGCAGGAAGCTCATCACCAGTCACTTCTGCATGCAGCTTCGTCATGTTCAACTGCTCACCATACACAGCATCACTAACCGGTGTAATGTTGATTACGCCAGGATTTGGAAGATTCTTAACAACGAATTTCGTCAACAGCTTACTGACATCTTCAGCTTTTGCCGTATCCAAGCCTACTTCACCTAAGATTTCATCGTATCCTTGTACAGGGAAGTAGAACGGTTGTTTTGCTCCTTCAACTGTAAAAGCAAGTGTTTGTTTGTCCATAAACAAGGTGAATGGAATATTCAATTGTTTATAACCAACAGTTCCTTGGGCCGATAAACTCCCATTATCTTGTAACTTAGCTTTACTAATATTCAAGGAAAAAGAATTAATAAGATCAACCATTTCCTTATCTTCCGCGCTAATTCCCTCTATGGGCTCAGCATTCATGGAAAAAGTCATACTGGATTCTGATGATTTAACATCAACATCCCCAATCAACGCCTTATTAACATCGAACCCCCCTACCGACTGACAGCCGGCAAGAACTAGCATCAGTGCGACAAAAGGCAAAAACCACTTCAATTTCGCTTTAACTCTACTCATAGCATGTCTCCTTCATCTTATTTTGTGAAATCAATCCATTATCTCAGCTAAGGTAAGTTTTGTAAATCAAAGTTCCTTTTATTGTAAAATGTTTAGATATTCAACAAACTTCGCCATTCGATCTGAGCCCAATCCTTGTAAATTACAGCCTTAACTATCGCCAACATCAGTAAATGTGCAGGATAAAATGACCACCACATCCAGCGCGGAACCCGGTGCCGCTCCAAGCGATCCCAAATTAAAGGCGTAAAAGCAATCAGCAAGGTAGGTAAAATACTGAGCATCTGTACAACCCAATAATTATAAAACATATAGAAAAGATTCAGTGCCAGATGGGCTCCAACAAGCCAGTACGATTTCGTATAACGAAAAATCAATACTAAGAGCAAACCGTACGCATTATAATCTATAGGGTAATAATCCATTAACACTATAGCAGCAATTACCACAGGTATACCAAGCCATAGTGAAGGCAGCTTGTCCAAAATTACCAGTACGATTGCTGACAGCAATAACGTAAACACCACGTTCCAGCCACCAGAATTTAGCGCTAGATTATAGGGAATCTGGGCAATAATCGCAATCAAGAGCAACCGAAATAAATATTTAGGTCTGGATGAAGTATGGATATGTCCCTGAACAAGCCCATAACAATAAATCGGAAAAGCTATTCTCCCTACATATCTCCAAGCAAGATTCTCCGGGAAAAAGATATAGCCAATATGGTCGATTAGCATCGTCAGCATGGCAATAATCTGCATTACAATCCCCCTTAAGCATGTTGAAATATAAATTCGCCAAGTCCATCCTCATTTCCTTTACCAATAAGCAAATGAAGACCGCGGAGAAACGATCATCCGATTTCTGTGCACCTCCCCCCTTGACTTTATCGAATACTATTGAGTAATATTAACTAGCAACAGAATATGGCAATGATCAAAGACATGATTTCCTACACGAACTGTCCAGAGAGAGAAGTCCAGGCTGCAAGCTTCTCCAGTTACCGGTTGTGAAGTTACCCCTTTGTAGCCGTGGCGCTGAATCCGTAGAACTTTGTTTTTTCGGTAGTATGCGGCACCGATTTATCCCCGATATCGGATACCAATGAGGTCCTGTCTATATGACAGGTCGAATTAGGGTGGAACCACGAGCTGAACGCACTCGTCCCTTTCTGGGAGAGATGCGTTTTTTTGCGTTCACAACTAACAATATTTGAGAAATGGAGGCTAAAATCATGAAGATCAAGGTAACACTGCAAGATGGAACAATTAGAGAGGTACTGCAAGGAACAACGATTAAAGAAGCAGCAGGTGCCATAAGTACCAGTCTGAAAAAAAATGCTGTAGCTGGAAAAATTGATGGAAAATCTGTTGATCTAAACCAAGCGATCGAACATGATTGCCGGCTCGATATTGTTACGTTGGATAGCAAAGACGGTCTTGAGGTTTATAGACACAGTACTGCACATATCATGGCGCAGGCCATAAAACGTATATATGGAGATAAAGCTGTCCAGCTAGGCATAGGTCCTGTTATCGAAGACGGCTTCTACTATGACATTGATATTGAGAAACCTCTATCCACTGATGATCTTGCTGCAATCGAACAAGAAATGGCGAAAATCATCCAAGAGAATCACCAGATTGTCCGCCGTGTGGTGAGCCGCGCAGAGGCCATTAAACTTTTTGAAGAGCTGAATGAGCCTTTAAAGCTGGAGCTTATTCATGATCTGCCGGAAGACACAGTATTAACTATTTATGATCAAGGTGAATTCTCCGATCTTTGCCGTGGGCCACATCTTCCCTCTACTGGCTTGGTCAAAGCCTTTAAGCTGTTGAATGTAGCGGGTGCCTACTGGCGTGGAGATTCCAATAACAAAATGCTGCAACGTATTTATGGAACTGCCTTTCCTAAAAAAGCGCAGTTAGAGGAACATTTACTGTTTCTTGAAGAAGCTAAAAAACGTGACCACCGTAAGCTTGGCAAAGAACTTGAGTTGTTCATGTTCTCTGAAGAAGCTCCAGGCATGCCCTTCTATCTTCCCAAGGGAATGACAATCCGTACAGAGCTTGAGAACTTTGCCCGGGAATTACAAAGACAGAGAGATTACGATGAAGTTCGTACACCGCTGATGATGAACAATCGGCTTTGGGAGCAGTCAGGACACTGGGATCACTACAAGGACAATATGTATTTCACAGATGTAGATGAAACAAAATTTGCCCTTAAGCCGATGAACTGCCCTGGGCATATGCTAATTTTCAAAAATAATCTGCATTCCTACCGGGAACTGCCTATCCGTATCTCGGAATTCGGTCAAGTGCATCGCCATGAATATTCCGGAGCACTGAACGGGATGATGAGAGTCCGCACTTTCTGCCAGGATGATGCTCACCTCTTCGTTTTGCCAGAGCAAATTGAGGATGAAATAAGACGGGTAATCTCACTGATTGACCATATTTATCAAGTGTTCGGCTTTGAGTATAAGATTGAATTGTCAACTCGGCCGGCAGATTATATGGGATCTGAAGAATTATGGGATCAGGCTGAACAATCTTTACAAAATGTATTAGACAATCTCGGGATCGAATATCGTGTGAATGAAGGGGATGGCGCGTTCTATGGACCTAAGATTGATTTCCATATCTTAGATGCGCTAAAACGTAGCTGGCAATGTGGAACAATCCAACTAGATTGGCAAATGCCAGAGAAATTCGATCTTACTTACATCGGGGAAGATAATCTTAAACATCGCCCGGTCGTAATCCATCGCGCTGTTTATGGGTCGATCGATCGTTTTATGGGGATTATTACTGAACATTTCGCTGGGGCTTTCCCACTGTGGCTTGCACCTGTTCATGCGAAGTTATTGCCAGTCTCTGAGAACTATGTTGACTATGCACTGCAAGTGAAGCATCACATGGAGAAGGCTGGCATTCGTGTCGAAGTAGATATCCGAAATGAGAAGTTAGGCTACAAAATTCGTGAAGCTCAGCTTGAAAAAGCACCTTACATGCTCGTACTTGGAGAGAACGAAAAAAATTCCGACACTGTCTCTGTAAGAAAACGTGGTGAAGGTGATCTTGGTTCGAAGAGTATCCAAGACATCATTGAACAGATTAATGAAGAGATTATTAGTAAGAGATAAATTTAAGGGGCTGTCTAATCGTAGAAAAACTACGTTTGAGACAGCCCCTTCTTTATAACCTATTCATGTCAACTGAACTCTATTTTACGTACAGGCGGCTGCTTTCTTCCCAATATTCGCCTGGTTTCAGGCTGAACAAGCCGATTTCATCAGCAGGAAGATCTACCATTGGCGCATTCACCAAGTTAATTTGTGGCTCAGGGCAGAAGAACTGTTCTGTAGCACCATTATTCCAGATCATCCATTGTTTGTACGAAGTCCCTACATCGTACACCAAGGTTACTCCGGCTTTGCTATCAGTAAGCTCCATCCGGTTGCGTCCGTTCTGAGGTACAGCCGTGTAGTGATTGTCCATCGATGCAAAATATGGATTCACACCTTCTTCACGAAGCTGAACTTCTCCTGGCTCCAACGCCTGGAATTTGCCTGTTGGCAGCATGCGGTCGTTGAGCTCCCAGCGCTCGCCAATAGTAGCTTTTACGCGGTAATCTTGTGCACTGCTTTCTGGTGCGAAAGGTGCGTTAATTGCAGTGTGGAATGCCAGCAAGCAAGGCATCACATCTTCTCCATCATTGTGTACCAGCACCTGTTGAGATAATCCTCCTTCGCCGAGGGTATAACGCAATTTGATCGTATACTTATGTGGCAAATACTGATAAGAAGGATGATTCTCATCCACCTTGATGAATACGGTTACGAAGCTTTCAGTCTTACCGCTGCCAAATTCTTCGACTTCCCAAGCTGCAGTATGTAAAAATCCGTGTAAATGGTTGCCCGTTGCAACTTCATTTACTGGGAATTGATAAGTTTGACCATTCCATGGAAATTTACCATCCTCATAACGATTTGGAGGAAATAATACAGGAATTCCGTGAATCCCCGGACTTGCCTTAAAGGCTTCCATCTCTTCAGCTCCAGGCTCATGCAGGAAGCGATATCCGTTTTCGGTATCACGGAAACAGATCAGGTTGCCGCCAATGCCTGGCAGAATAGCTGCCTCATAACGACCGGCTTTCAACCAGATAGCTGCTTCTCCTTCATATTGTCCTTCATACGCTGTGATTGACATAATATATTGTTCTCCCTTCCAGTGTCTGATAATTGTCTCCACTTGATAGATTACCACATCTAGTCATGAGGTGACATGCTCTTTTTACAATTGCTCCACTTCTACGCTCATTACATGTTCAATTTTCTTCACATCGTAATAGATTTCTGTTGCGTAATCCCGATCCGGTGCTGAGATCACCATATCGATCATTTGTCTGCCATCTTCCAAATCTTTAATTTTCATTCTTCGAATCGCTCGGGATGGACCTCTAGTACTGCGCTGCGAGCTGACCTGAGGCCGCTCGATTTTTTGGATCACTTCTGTAAGCACAAAATTAGCTTCCATAATGATCCTCACTGAAACTTCATGTTTATTCAGTACTTCTGGTCCTAGCGAACGGATTAAATGAGGAACTAAATTCACAGCAAACATCAGCAGAATAACCGCATATGCTGCCTCAATATAGAATCCCGCACCCACAGCTATACCAATTCCAGAAGCTGTCCAGATGAGTGCTGCCGAAGTAAGGCCCGAAATGGCATCTCCGCCTCTACGCAGAATAACACCCGCACCCAAAAAACCAATCCCGCTGACAATCTGAGCCGCAAGCCGCATTGGGTCCATGTTGGGATGCTCTGGTCCTGCGAACTTATCAAAGGCATGGATAGACACCACTGTGACAAGACAGCTCGCAATGCTTATGACCATACTGGTCCGTATCCCCAGCGGTTTCTGCTTGATCTGTCGGTCAATCCCGATGAACAGCCCGAACAGCATGGCCACTAGTAACTTCATTAATGATTCCAATTGAAAATCCATATCGCAATCTCCTTTCTCCAGAGATACTCCATTATAACGGAAATTGGAGATAATGATTAGCTTTATTTTACAACAAAAAACGGCATAACCATCCTCAGCGCATATGCTCTTTCGACCCGTGTGGTCCGGCATAGCGACGAGGATGGAATCCGTTATGAGAGGCCAAGATTATGTTGAAAAACTAACCATGCAGAAGCGACTCTGCACCGTCACAATAAATTTCCGTCCCCGTAATATGATCTGAATCTTCAGACGCCAGAAACAGCGCCAGCTTCGCTACTTGATCAGGTCGCCCCGGACCTTCTTCCAACGGTTGATCTCCCTCAGGAAATTCTACTGGGATTTTCACTTCTTTCAGATCCTCTGATGGAAAAGTGTTGTCATCTATATTGGTCTTTATAGCCCCAGGACAGATCGCATTTACGCGGATTTGAAATTGAGCCAGTTCCAGTGCCGCCATTTTCATAAAAGCAACCTGTCCTGCCTTTGTCGTACTGTAAGCAGAAAAACCAACATTAGAAAATACACGATTTCCGTTAATGGAGCTGTTGATCAGGATGCTGCCTCCGCTTTCTTTTAGATGCGGTATCGCATATTTAACAGTCGCGAAGGTTCCACGCAGGTTAATATGAATGGTCTGATCCCAAGCTTCAATATCCATCGTTTCAATAGGCGTCATCGCCCCATTAATCCCTGCGTTGGCAAAAACAACATCAAGACGACCCCATTTCGCGGCCGCCTTATTTATCGCCGCTTCCACTTGTGGTGGTTCAGCAACATCACATTCGATAACTAGGGCTTCTCCGCCTTCTTTCTCCACTTGCTGTCTAACCTTTTCAGCATTTTCTACAGTTCTGTCCAATAATACAACTTTGGCTCCGTTACGTGCGAACTCAAGCACGGTTGCCCGGCCAATTCCTGAGCCGCCTCCGGTTACAACTGCAACCTTACCTACAAGCTTTTTATCTGCCATATCGTGATATCCTCCTTCTTATCATGCAAGTCTTCCAGTTAAGTTCTTTCCTTAACCTTAACCTTGCATACAGAAGTTGAACCGACAGATATTTACTTTTCCTTTAGGATTATTATTCTCCCTGACGAAGATGAATGATGAGATCGTTTAATCCAACTTCCCGGATCCCTTCCACTATAAGCTCAGCTAGAAGACGAGCCCCTAAAATCTGAAAATGTGTATTATCCTGCACCCCACCTGGATGCGCAATAAATTCTCCTGGATAGCTCCACATGAATAAATCTTTTGAGCCCTCTGAGCCATAAGCTTCAAAGAGCTTGCGGCTCTTCTCGGCTAAATCAATCAGTGGAACCTGCTCGGTATCTGCGAGTTCCCGCATGGCGATTAAATAATCTCCATGCGTGTCTACAATTGCTTCTTCACTATCAAATCTTCGCCGATGTACAGAGCTCACAAGAACCGGATAGGCCCCCGCTTCTCGGGCGACTGTAATCAACCGGAGCAAATGTTCTTTATATGTAGTAAAGGGCTCGGTATGTCTTAAATCATCAGTTTTGGAATCATTATGTCCAAACTGGATGAACAGATAATCTCTGGGTCTGATATCTGCGGCAATGCCCTCCAAATGCCCTTCCTCAATAAAACTCTTGGAACTGCGTCCAGAAAGTGCTCGGTTATCTACAGCTATTCCGGCTTTGAAGCAGCGTGGCAGCAGTTGGCCCCACCCCGCATAGGGGTAACCTTCTTCCCCTTGATCGGTCACCGTGGAATCTCCCGCCAGAAATAAGACTAACGCTTCATTGTCCATCTGAATGTCCAAGGCGTTAATACGCGGTGCCGCACCCGAGAACGATAGCTTTAGCTGCCCATCCTTAACCCTAATTGCAAAGGATTCGCGCAAATATTGGCCCGCAGGCACATTTAGCGTGTCCAATACGAACTTGCCTTCTCCAGCTTTGATAAATGTGCTGGTATCTGCCAGAGCATCACCCAACAGCAGCGTAACACGGTAGATCCCATTCGGGAGATCCAGAAGAAAAACTGCTTTCTGTGGGATGCAGCAATCGCTTCGCAGTATATCTGTTCCCCCTCTGAAACGACCAAAGACTGAGGAATCAGAAGTGAAACCATACCCTATTTCCTTAGAATAAGATGTGTCCGGCCGAATTTTGGTGTAGCCAGGCTCAGCTTCCTTAATCCCAAAATCAAAACGATAGCTATCCAAATTCAGCCGCACCTTTCTTAATTAGAGATTTAAAACATTTATATTCGTTTGCTGAAATCAACCTTTCAAACCACTGGTGCTGATTCCTTCTACAATCTGCTTTTGGAAGATAAAGAAGATAATCATGACTGGTGCCAAACTTAGAACAGACATGGCGAACATTGGACCCCAGTTGGATACGGACTCACTGTCCAGGAACATTTTAAGCCCCATCGAAACTGTATATTTAGAAGGTGAGTTCAAGTACAATACCGGTCCAAGCAGGTCTTCCCAGCGCCAATAGAAGGAGAAGATCGCCGCAGTAGCCATAGAAGGACGAATGAGTGGAAGTATAATTCTGAAATAAAGTCCAAATTTCCCACAACCATCGATGGTAGCCGCTTCATCAAGTTCAACAGGAATGGTCCGAATAAACTGCAGCATTAGGAAAATGAAAAACGGGACACCGAAGAACTGTGGAACAACGATCGGTTTGATACTGTCGAGCCATTCCAATTTGGCATAGATAATGTATTGAGGGACGAGCACCACATCGGAAGGAAGCATCAGGGTCATCATCATGATTCCGAACCATAAGCCATGGCCTACAAATTTATTGCGGGCAAAACCGAAGGCAACCAGTGAAGATGAAATGACTGCGCCCAGTGTTGCGACAATAACAATTACAAAAGAGTTCTTGATGAAGACACCAAAGGAGTAACCTGCAATACCTTCCCAGCCTTTAGCATAGTTCCCCCATTCCCATGGATCAGGTATAAGGTGCTGCGCTGTAACAAACACAAGCCGGCTCTCTTTAAAAGAACTCATGATCATCCACAGAATCGGATACAGCATAACGATAGCGAGGCCACCTATAAGGATGTGATAAAGCGGCCATTTCAGTTTAATTTTCGCCATGGATTATTTTCCTCCTTCCGACTCGTAGAAGACCCACGATTTGGATGTCTTGAACAAGATTCCGGTCATGATGCCGACAAGCAACAACATTACCCAAGCCATAGCCGAAGCATAACCCATATTATTAAACATAAAGGCCTGACGGAATAAATAGAGAGAATACAACATAGTGCCGTCCATAGGTCCGCCTTCACCTTTAGAGATAATATAAGCTGGAACAAAGGTCATAAATGCGCTGATCGTCTGCATAACTAGATTAAACAGAATCACTGAACTTAAGAGTGGCATAGTAATCTTGAAGAACTTTCTGAAGAATCCGGCTCCATCTACACTAGCTGCCTCATACATTTCACCAGGAATATTTTTAAGACCTGCAAGAAAGATCAACATGGATGAGCCAAACTGCCACACAGATAGAGTTATCAACATGATAAGCGCAGCGTTCGGATTACCAAACCAACTTACCGGTCCAATTCCGAAAAAGCCAAGCATGCCGTTAATAATTCCAGTATCACTAAAAATATTACGCCACATGATGGAAACCGCCACACTACCCCCTATAATAGAAGGTAAATAATAAGTTGTCCGATAGGCTCCTACCATACGTGATTTCGTATTTAGAATCATGGCCACAAATAATGCGAAGGTTAGACGTAAAGGCACACCGATAAATACGTAAAGCAGCGTTACCTTTAGTGAATGCAAATATTTCGGGTCATTTGAGAACATTTTGATGTAATTATCAAATCCAATCCACTTAGGTGGAGCGAATAAATTGTATTTGGTAAAAGAAAGATACAGCGAAATGATCATCGGGATCAGTGTGAAGCAAAGGAAGCCAATGACGAACGGACTGATGAAGGCATATCCTGTAAGGTTGCTTCGTAACCGCCGGCCGGTGAGGTTCTTTTTCTTAACAGCCAATGGATTCGAAGGTAGGGGATTCGTTAATGCCAAGGGTCTCCAACTCCTTTTTATGTGAATAATATGGGAAACGGGATGCCGCCTAGCGAAATGGCATGCCGTTTCCCATGTGAGACGCAGTATAGTTATCTGTTACCCTACGATTAACGGCTGGAAAGAATAGAGTTCGCTTCTTTTCGGAACTGTGCCGCTGCTGCTGCTGGATCGATTTTCCCGAAGTTCATTTGTTCAGCAAGGTCTGTAAGCAGGGCTACAACCTCTGGTGATCCAACCGGTGGACTCATAGGTGAAGTAGTAGGCTCCATGTCAGCAACAAACTTAAATACTTGCTTACCGGAATCAGTTAATTGTGTAGCTACAGATTCTTTGATTTTGCTTGAAATCGGTACTCCGCGTTCGCCTTTGATCAGGTTGTTAGCTTCCACATCATTAATCCAGAAATCAACGAACTTCGCTGCTTCTTCCTTCACTTTAGAGTTAGAAGTAATTGACCAGTACATACTTGGCTGCATGTAAAGCCCTTTATCCATATCTGGACCAGGCATTTGTGCCAGCTCCATAGGACGATTTACAGCGATTTGCAAAGCAACGTATTGGTTCGACCATTGCCATACACCGATACCTGTCCCTTTAACAATATCCGACTCTTCAATAACCCCTTTATTTTGGCTCAGTTTGTCTTGTGATGGGACCGCTCCATCTTTAATCAAACCAGACAACATTCCGAAAAAGTCAGTGAACAACGCATCGTCCTCATAACCAAGTGCGGAACCATCATTGTTATAGAGTGCCAGCCCTTTTGTACGCAGATAATAGTTGAAGAACACGTCTGCTGCCATGGAACCGTCCATATACAGTCCAGCCGACTTAGCTTTTGCGGCGATTTCCTTGTATTGATCCCAAGTCCAGTTCTCTGGGATAGAATCAACACCTGCCTTTTTCAGCAATTCTGGATCATATTGAAAACCAAGTACGTTAACCCCTAACGGAATTCCGTATTGCTTCTCACCGATCACTCCAGTACTCAGCACGTTCTCATTCACATCGCCGACTTGAATCTGAGAGTTCAAATAAGGTTTCAAATCTTCGAGCTGTCCGTTAGATCCATATTGATTAATATAGGAAATATCCATTTGAACGATATCAGGAAGTCTATTTGCAGCAGCTTGCGGAGCAAGCTTTTTCCAGTAATCATCAAAGGATGCATATTCAGGCTCAATGGTTACATTCGGATATTTGGCTTCATACATATCAATAACTTGTTGTGTATAAGAATGTCTTGTATCTCCACCCCACCATGCGATACGCAGGGTTACTGGTTCTGCTGAGGTCGTGGCCGCAGGTTTCGTCTCCGAAGGAGTATTTGTAGCGGAATCCGTAGCAGCAGCATTGTTATTGTTGTTACCTCCACCGCAACCAGCTAACATCGACGACAGCAATAATGGTACGGCTAGTAAAGCGAATCTCTTTTTCAATTTCATGTCCCCTTTTCCTATGATAGTGTAAAGGCTCTGATCCCTTTAGGTAGCGCTTTCATTGGTTAAATTTTCTCAAATATTCCGTGATTATTGAATACAAAAAACCGTCTTGTTTGTTCAATAATCAGTTCGCTTGAGGGGGTTTCATGAAATCTGTAGGGGTCTGGCCGGTTACTTTTTTAAAAACCTGACTGAAATATTGTGCATTTCCACCGAAGCCGAACATTTCAGCCAGCTCAAATACTCTTACATCCCCACTTCTCAAAATATGCTCCGATGCTTTAGCAATCCGGTAATTGGTTACGTAATTCGAGAATTTCTCTCCGGTAATTTTCTTGAATATTTTGCCGAGATAGTCGGGATTCATATATAACATTTCAGCAGCGACCGAGCTAAGCGACAGCTCTGCATTCTTGTAATCCTCTGCGATAATTTTGAACATTTTGTCTACAATAAGCGATTGCCGGGAACTAAAATGTCGGTCATACATCGCTGTTAAGCGAACCGCTGCCTCTTTGACGTATGCTTTTAAACCTCCCAAGGTTCTAATTTCGGCAAGCTCCGCCAAGCCCGATGTGAAGCTATTTCTTTCATCAGGGACTGCTAAACGAATCATAGCGGAATATAACTGTAAAACATATGAACGCGTCACGTTAATATCTAACCGTTCATCCGCGAGCAAGTTGAATAATCGTTCCAATTCCAGCTCTACCGTATTTTGATCGCCTGCTTTTATAAGTAGACAAATATGCTCTTCATCTAGCTCGATATCATTTCTTCCACTTAGCTCATCACTTGGGATATCACTCCCGGTAATCAAACCGCCCGCCTCCAAATAAAAACGATGGTTCAGGCATTGCAAGGTCTGACGATACAATCTCCGGGAATGAATCATAAGGTCAGCATCACTAATCGCGATTGTCACATCCATTTTATAAAACTTGCAGAATACCTCTCTTACTTCAGCGATACGTTTAAGCAAGGGGCTATTCTGCACCGTATTTCCTTCGTCTTCCAGTAATATTAATAAATGACCGCCTATCGTCGCACTCAGGAGTGTTTCCTGAAGTACGTCCTGGGCAATATTTTGCAGAGCGAACAATTGCTCATATTCGTAAGAACCTTCTAGTCGGAACAGGAGCAAGCGTACCGTTTTGTCATTGAGTTCAATGCCGAATAATTCCTGATAGTACTCTAGATCCTGACTTCCATAAGTTTTGTTAGAGATCCATTCCTTCAAAAATTGTTCTTTCACATGGGGCAATACCTTCTGAAGACGTTGTTTCATGCTATTTACGAATTCGCCCCGGCTCTTCTGTTCATCGAGCTCCGCTACCAGCTCAACCAATGCATCATGGATCTGATTCTCATTGCACGGCTTTAAAAGATAATGTTTAACCCCGTTCTGCATAGCAATACAAGCATAATCAAAATCCTTATAACCAGTCAGCATAACGAATTTCACGTCTGGAAATCGTTCACTGCATTTTTGCACCAGTCCCAAACCATCTAAACCAGGCATAGAAATATCCGTAATCACTATTTCAGGGCTAAGCTCCTCTATTTTCACCAAAGCCTCAATCCCGTTCCACGCCGTGCCTACAAGCTCTGTTCCCGCTCGTCCCCAGTCCACAACCTGCGATATCCCTTCCAGAATCAAGCGTTCATCATCCACCAACAGCAGTTTATACATTCTCTAGCACTCCTTTTAAGTAAGGTATACGCACATGTATAGTTGTTCCTTGACCCGGTTCACTTTCTATGGAAGTGCCCCATTCAGGGCCAAAGACGATTTGAATCCGTTCCGCGATGTTAGCTAAGCCGATGCCTTCTCCACGGGTCTTAACTCTTCCCAGCTGCAAATCTTTGATAAATTCAGCGCTCATTCCCGGTCCATTATCACTGACTCTGATATCGAGCCCCTGCTCATCTTCACTAACTGTTATAGAAATGGTACACGGTTCAATATTAGGCTCTAGTGCATAGCGGATAGCATTTTCGATTAAAGGCTGCAAGGTCAGCTTCGGAATCAAAGCGTCATGCAGATGTTCAGGTACATCCATCCGGAAATCAAGCCTCTCATCAAACCGTGTTTTCTGGATAATGACATAATTGCGCACGATAGTGATCTCTTTTTCAAGTGTAATCAGCGGATCCTTTAGACCAATAGAGCTGCGGAACAAGTAACCGAGCGCTTCTACCATTTCTGAGATTTTGGCTTGTTTGTTCATTTTGGCTAACCAGTTGATTGATTCCAGTGTATTGTACAAAAAATGCGGATTAATCTGGGCCTGCAAAGCTTTTAGCTCTGTCTCTCTAATAATCAGCTGCTTCGCATAGTTCTCATCAATAAGCTCTCTGATCCTGCGGATCATCATTTTAAAAGTCCGGTTTAGCTGACTAACCTCGTCCTGCGCAGTCTGTGAAACCACACCTAATGACTGTTCCTCCAGATTGTCCAGATCGCCTTTCTCGATTTGCTTCATTTTTTTGGTCAACTTAGAGATCGGACGTACAATACTGCGAGCAAGCCTGTAGCCTAAAAGGAGACCAATTAATAAGATTAGTGCGAATATGATGACGACCAGCTTTTTGACAAAAGTAATATGTTTGAACATCTCATTAAATGGAGTGGCATTGATGTAGATCCAATCTATATAAGATGATTTCGTCTTGGTTATAAAGTAGGTACCTTCTTGATATTTGGCCGTGCGATATAGCTCCGGACGTTCTGTCTCTTCTTTAAGCTCTTCTGGCAAAAGAATTGGCGCTTCAGGATAGATTGCCTGTCCCGTCGTGGCATCAACTGCGATTAATTGATCAGTATCGCTCGTACTATCCGCAATGATTAGATCGATCCGAATACGGATCACGAGTGTTCCCAGATCATCCAGCGTAAACGTTGACCCTGTATAAGATTTAATCTGCCGAACCGCCAAAAGTGAATTTCTGTTTCCTTGCGGATACCACACTATACTCCCGCTAGCTTCCGCAGCTAACGGCTTTAACTGATCCTGCAGATCCTGTGATACTCCTTCACGATTGCCCGCAGTCATTACTCCGCCACTCGTATCCATCAGCATCATGGAATAAACGTATTTCTCTGCCCCTGCAAAAGCAACCAGCCTGTTTATGATCTTGTTATGTAGAACTTGTCTTTCATAAGGCTGTGGATCATTCTGCAATTGGCGCAGGCATTCTTGAATTTGCTCATCAGACACCACTGTAAAAGAAAGCTGATCCAATTCTCTTAGGGCATTTTCGATGCTAATGGAGGACATCCCCAGTACCTCAGAGGCCTTTTCATAAATTTGCTTGTCATAGATACGATACACATATTGTAAAACGGTCAAAGAGAATAAAAAGGAAAGTAGAAGCAAAAAGGAAATAATCAGTATCATTTTGTTGAAAATGCCCGAACTTCTGTAAGCGCTAACATTTTTCCAAATCATCTGCATTCTCCGCTCCCTAAATATGATAATTTTCATTTATTATCACTATAATTCCATTATAAACCATAATGTTCCATTTGGGTAAATTTACGTGAACTGAAAGATAAGGATAGTATAATGGCTCGGCGAAAAAATTCCTATGTAAAAAAGGGCTCGAAATGAAATCCAGAATCAGACTTCACTTCAAGCCCTTATATTGAGCTACCTTCACACCTACAACTGACTAGCCAAGCATCATTCGGTCATCTGCCAATTTATGTCCGCTGATTGTCTCGAATTCTCCGAGCAGCCGTTCTACAGTAAGATCTTTTTTACGTTCCTCATCGATATCCAAAATAATACGGCCCTTATCCATCATGATCAGACGATTGCCAAGACGAATGGCCTGTTCCATGTTATGAGTAACCATTAGGGTGGTTAACTTCATCTCACGGACAATGGACTCTGTAAGTTTAGTAATCAGCTCCGCACGAGAAGGGTCAAGGGCTGCTGTATGTTCATCTAAAAGTAAAATTTGCGGTTGAGTAAAGGTCGCCATTAGCAGACTTAGCGCTTGTCTCTCTCCACCTGACAACAACCCTACTTTTGCCCGCAGGCGATCCTCCAGCCCAATCCCCAGACGGCTTAGCTCATTGCGAAACAAAGCTCTTTTTGCTTTATTTACGCCAAAGGTTAACCCTCTGCTTTTGCCTCTTTTATAAGCCATAGCTAAATTTTCTTCAATCGTCATATGTGGAGCCGTACCCGCCATTGGGTCCTGAAAGACACGGCCGATCCAGCGACTTCTTTGAAATTCCGCCAAATGGCTGATTGAATTTCCTTCAATGCTGGCTGTACCCAGATCCGGCTTCATGACACCGGAAATAATGTTCATCAGTGTAGATTTGCCAGCTCCATTACTTCCAATGATGGTGACAAAATCACCGGGAAGAAGCTCCAAGTCAATGCCGAGCAGCGCTATTTTCTCATCGGGTGTTCCGGGATTGAACAGCTTAGATACGTTCTCCAGTTTAAGCATCGATGGTGCCTCCTCTCTTGCTGCTTAGAGCCTGCTCAGCTAATTCAACGGAACGCCTCCGCGCCATATTCTTCTGCTTCAGGAAACGCTGAATCGACGGGAATACAAGAGCGAAAATAACGATAATTGCTGTGATCAGCTTAAGATCCGAAGCTTTCAGCCACGGTACCCGCAAGGCAAGTGCAACTACGATCCGGTAAACTATGGATCCGAGCACAACAGCCAATGTGGCCCGAAATACATTTTTAGCACCGAATATGGCTTCACCGATGATCACCGAAGCTAACCCGATTACAATCATCCCAATACCCATAGAGGAATCCGCAAAAGTAGAATACTGAGTGATTAGCGCCCCCGAGAGCGCCACCATTCCATTGGATAAACTGACACCAAGAATAGTGGTATTATCCGTGTTCACACCCAGACTACGGATCATTCTTGCATTATCTCCGGTAGCCCGCAGCGCAAGTCCAAGATCTGTACGCAGGAATAAATCCATTACTATTTTCACAAAAATAACTACAAACGGCAGTACGAGCAGAGGATCAATGGAAGTGAACAAGGTAGTGTCGCCCATTAAAGACCAGTTCGGTTTGCCACCAAATATCCGCAGATTAATGGAATAGAGTGCAATCATCATCAAAATCCCGGATAACAGTCCATTAATCTTGCCTTTCGTATGTAATAGGCCCGTACACATTCCTGCCAGCATTCCACCAGCAATAGCGGCCAGGGTAGCAAGCCATGGTGCATAACCGTTAGTAATCATAACAGCGGCAATGGCACCACCAGTGGTAAAGCTCCCATCTACAGTCAAATCAGGGAAATCAAGAATACGAAAGGTAATGTATACACCTAAAGCCATAAATGCGTAAAGCAGTCCCATTTCAACGGCCCCGAGCATCGAATTTAACATAGATGACTTCCTCCTTCGAGCGGAAAGGGGCGTTCTCACGAAATCGCCCCCTATATAATGGCTTATTGAATAATATTGTTAGCTTGATCGGCAACTTCTGCCTTCATTGCATCAGTCACTTCTATGCCTTGCGCTGCTGCAGATTTCAGGTTAAGAATGAGATCGAGTTTTTCTTGCATGGTTACTTTCATATCAGCTGGCTTTTTACCATTTTTCAAAATATCCACGGCCATTTGACCCACTTGATAGCCATGATCGAAATATTTAAAACCAACGGTGGCGAAAGCTCCCTTTTCAACCGTATCACGGTCACTGGAGAAGAAGGGAATTTTCTTGTCATTAGCTGTTTGAATAATGGTATCCACTGCACTTACGACTGTGTTATCCAAAGTAATGTAGAATGCATCTACACGACCCACAAGTGATTCTGCAGCTTGTTTGACTTCAGAGGTATTCGTGATGGCAGCCTTCACTAGCTCGATTCCATGTTTATCCAACTCTTTTTTAGCAATCTCAGCCATAATTACTGCATTTGGTTCACCTTCATTAATAACGATGCCCAGCTTTTTCACGTTAGGAAATTGGGTAGCTATAAATTGCATTAATCTGTTAATCGCTTCGGGATTGGTGTCCGATACCCCTGATACATTGCCACCTGGATGCTCCAGATCCGTGACAATCTTCGCGTCGAGTGGGTCAGTTACTGCTGCGAATAAAATCGGTGTATCCTTACTTGCTTTGCTGAGTGCTTGAACAATTGATTGAGCGGAAGGCGTTGCAATTGCCAATACCAAATCATTAGAGTCAGCGGCAATCTTTTGAGCAATGGACAAGTTATTCGCTTGATCAGCCTGAGCATTCTCAAGGTCAACCTTCAGGTTCTCACCTTCAACGATTCCTGCATCCTTCAAAGCAGCGAGAATTCCTTCACGTGTAGCATCAAGTGAGGGGTGCTCCACATATTGCGAGATCGCAATTTTGTACGTTTTTGAATCTGCTGCTCCTGCATTCGTAGGGGAATTACCGGAATTCGCTGCATTTCCTGCGTTTCCCGCAGTGTTATTGTTACCACAACCAGCTGCTACGAGCATGAAGCATAAGCTTAATCCCGCCAAAATGTTTCTCTTTTTCATCAAAGTACCCCATTTCATTAGTTTATTAACGCATACATCAAGGTGAGCGACTCAGCATTATCACTTTTATCGATAAAAGCATTAAAGCATAAGCTTACACGTACCTCACATTAATGATAGAAATCTATTAAACCTATATTATATGGAGGTTGTTTATCCGTCAATCACTTATCATATTTCCATAGATTTCAAATTCTGAAGAATATATGACATCAAAACAGGTAATGCTTGGTTGTCTCTTACAGCGATTGCCTTCGTTTCTTTTACATAAAAAAAATCGCCCTGCACAAACTGAATTTACAGTTTGAAGATGGAGCGTGTTAAATGGCTAATAATCACAAAAGACTACTAACCACCGCTACTGTATTGCTTGCTGTCGCTTTAACGAGTTCATCCTGCGGTTATTCATCTCAATCGCAAAAACCTAAGGTTAACGCGCTAACTCCTGATGGAACAAATGCCTCCAGTTATTATGAACAATCTGCAATTACCGACGCTCAGGGAAAGTATTGGATTCCACTTAAGCCTGCGGTTACTTCGCTCGGATATCGGATGAAAGATGATGGTTCTAGTGATGGATACACTAAAATCGGTTATAGCGATGTTATGTATATGCTGCGCCCTGGCTCACCACAGGTATTCTCACTTGGGGAAAAAATCACACTGCCACAAGCCCCTAGACGGCAAGAAGGGCAAATCTATATCACCCCTTTAGCCTTGTCCAAATTTCTGCAAACAGAAGTAGGCTGGAATCCCCAGTCGGGTGAGATAAACATTGCTACACCGTCCGAACGTAAGACTATCGAAAAATTATCGACGGTCGAATCCACGAGTGAATCTAAATCTTTACGCATTCAAAGTATTTCTGAAGCGGATAAAAAGGAGTTAGTCGCTTTTGCCAAAAATTTCTTAGGTGTACCCTACGACTTTGGCGCTGGATCTTATGAAGAAACCAAAAAATTTGATTGCTCTTCTTTTACAAGGCATGTTTTCAAAAAATTCGGTGTCAGCTTACCTCGTTTAGCTAAAGATCAAGATAATTTAGGTACTCGTGTAAGTCGAAGCGAACTGGATGTAGGGGATCTTATCTTTTTTACCGTTCCCGGCCGATTTGAAAGTGATGCTATACCTGGTCATGTCGGTATTTATATTGGAGACGGAAAGTTTATCCACACTTGGGGTGAACCCGGAGTTCAGATCAGTGACCTCGACTCAGGTTATTGGAGTAATGTAATCCTCCACATGCAACGTGTTTTATAAGCTTCCCATACTTTAAAGGAAATCATTCAAAAAGCCTGAATCCCTTCAATAGGGATTCAGGCTTTTTGACTACAACTCTTAACCAAATTCTTAATCCCAGCTCTTGCCCTTTCCACTCATCCGGACAAACAGCTTTATAAGTTCTACTATGACAATAATCGCTACGGCTGCTGCACATACTATTCCCCACTGTAATACACTTAAATGTGAGACACCAAACCAGTCGTTTAAGCCCGGGATGATGATCACAAGCACAAGCATTAGTATAGAGATCAGCGACGCCCATAACATATACCGATTGCTGAACCAACCGATCTGGAATAGCGATTTTTTATTGGATCTGACGTTAAAAGCATGGGCAATTTGCAGTAATCCTAATGTGGCAAAGGCCATTGTAACCGCAATACCTTCATTGTAATGCGTATGCGCCCATTGGTACACGAATAACGTAAGTGCCGCTTCTATAATCCCTTGATATATTATCCCGATCCCAACGCCGCCAGCAAAAATGCTACTGCTTGCTTTACGCGGCTTCTTCGCCATTACATCCTCACCGGCTTTCTCAAGCCCTAGGGCAAGTGCAGGTAAAGTATCCGTAACGAGATTAATCCACAGGATATGGATCGGCTCTAGAATACGCCAACCAATCATAGTGGCAATAAATAATGTCAGCACTTCCCCAAGGTTAGCGGAGAGAAGGAACTGGATTGCTTTGCGGATATTGCTGTAAACTTTCCGTCCTTCTTCAACGGCAACAACTATAGTCGTAAAGTTATCGTCGGCAAGCACCATATCTGATACACCCTTGGCAACATCCGTTCCGGTTATCCCCATGCCCACACCGATGTCGGATGATTTAAGTGCAGGAGCATCATTTACACCATCTCCGGTCATCGCCACAATTTTTCCTTTTTGCCGCCAAGCCTTAACGATACGCACCTTGTGTTCAGGAGAGACGCGTGCATAAACCGAATAATCGGTAACCTTCTCCGCAAATTCCTCTTCGCTGAATTTATCCAGCTCACTGCCCGTTAATACACCTGATTCATCTTCAATAATCCCTAATCTTTTGGCAATAGCCGCTGCTGTATCACGATGATCCCCTGTAATCATTACAGGTCTTATTCCCGCTTTACGGCAGATGGCTACAGCATCCCGTACTTCCTCACGCGGCGGGTCTATCATACCAACCAAACCAATAAATACTAACTCTATCTCCGTGGTATCTGGTGAGAGATCGGTCGGCAGCTGCTGCTCATCTCGGAAAGCAAACGCCAACACTCGAAGTGCGTCATTTGCGAGCATTTTATTACTCTCCATGATATTCCGCTTATGTTCGTCTTGTAGAGGTACAATTTCTCCATCCACATAAATATGGCTGCATTTGGACAAAAGTACATCAGGTGCACCCTTTGTCAGCACACGATATCGACCATCTTCTACCTCATGAATCGTTGTCATCAGCTTGCGATCAGAGTCAAAAGGCAGCTCATTTTTACGTGGATATTTCTTTTCAAGCTCCCTTTTGTCAGTACCTATACTAAGCGCATAATCGACTAACGCGGTCTCCGTCGGATCGCCGATGATTGCTTTTCCGCTCTTGGTTTGGGGATCCTTGTTTCCAGCTTTTGCTTCAGTTTCACTAGGAGTCTTTCCTTCGTCAATGCTGGAGTCATTACAAAGCGTCATAGCTTGAAGCAATAACTCACCACCAGGAATCCCTTCAAGTCCTGCACTGGAATCAGTGGTCTTTCCGTTGACATGTACTTTTTCGACAGTCATTTTATTTAATGTTAAAGTACCTGTCTTATCAGAGCATATAATCTCTGTACTTCCGAGTGTCTCCACGGCAGGAAGCTTGCGAATGATCGCTTTTCGTCCCGCCATTCGCTGCACACCAAGCGCGAGAATGATCGTAACAATTGCTGGCAGCCCTTCCGGGATAGCCGCTACCGCAAGTGAGATCGAGGTAAGTAGCATATCCATTAGCTCTCTTCCCTCGAAGATCCCAACGGCAAAGATAATCACGCAAACGCCAAGAATAATAAAGGTGAAATATTTCCCTAGTTCATCCAGCTTTTTTTGCAGCGGTGTTACATCATTATCTTCCTCCGAGATAAAACCGGCAATTCTACCGACCTCCGTCTGCATTCCTGTTGTTGTAACGACACCAACCGCCCGGCCATAAGTAACACTGCTGCTCATATAAGCCATATTGGTGCGGTCACCGATTACAATGTCGCTGCCTTCAAGCACACCGGCCCGCTTTTCTGATGGCAATGATTCTCCTGTAAGCGCGGCTTCCTCCGTCTTTAACGATGCAGCTTCCAAAAGTCTTATATCCGCCGGAACTACATTTCCGGCTTCCAGTAATACGATATCCCCGGGTACGAGGTCTTCACTTTTTATCTCAGTAACCTGACCGGAACGTCTTACTCTGGCATGCGGAGAGGACATGCTTTTAAGCGCATCGAGTGCCTGCTCCGCCTTATTTTCCTGAATAACTCCAAGCACCGCGTTCAGAATGACTACAAGCAAAATAATAATCGTATCCGTCCATTCCCCCAAAACTCCTGACAATACAGCTGCTACTAGCAAAATAAAGATCATTACATTTTTAAATTGTTCGATAAACTTTTCTAATAGCGATTTAGTCTTCGCTTCTTGCAGTACATTCTTCCCATATCGCTCCAGAAGTTTAGCTGCTTCATCGGAAGATAAACCCTCTTTCCGAGTTTCCAGCCTATTCAGCACTTCTTCCTCGCTCAGTGTATGGAAGGGTACCAGCCCTTGCGATTGTGAATTATTTGAATTCAAGACCATAGCCTCCTTCCAGAATTGAGATCTGGTAAAACCTCTCATATGAGTTTTACCCAAAACAGGCATGGTGATTCTTGAATGGTATGTACTTTTTTAGAAATTTAGATGTTCTTTCTTCAAATCGCGATTGAAGCTTTTAAACCTAGTCCCTTGATATAGGAGTTCACCTCGGTCCCCTTCTACAATCAGGCCAAAATCCTGATCTCTTACCTGCAACTCTAAACGAGAGCCATCGGCAAACTCAAAGGTAACATAATAACTAGTATTTGCTCTCGATTCACCGGATCCACCCCATACCTCGGTTCGTTTGGTGACCGCTGTGCAGTTTGCTTTTATCAAAGGACTTGCGTTATTGGACATCCAGATTCTCACTGATTTAACAATTATAAAAACGAAAAAGCCAAGAAAAAGCAAAACAAATAATTTAAAAAACAGTGGCATCTCATGAATGAAACTTCCGAAAAAGCTGCGCTCATCAAAACCGTTAAAATCCTGCCATTCGCTCAAATTTATCCCTCCTGACTGAAACAAGATAATAAAAGTTATCTATGCTGCGAAATACGTCATTTTTCCCGTTCGGTTTCATGTTTTCATCATCTATATATGAATTTTTTTCACAAAACAATTTGGATTCAAAGGAAAAGGTATGGTATGCTTTTTATACTACATACAGTTGGGAGGTGTTATTTCGGTGCAATATATAGCGCGTTTATCACTACATTGGTTTCTTCGTATCGTCCTAATTCTGGGAATGATGTTCTCTTTTCCACCTGCCTGGTCTGGAGGATTATTCACTACGGAGCAAGAATCAACGACATCCGAAATTGAACGCTACGAGCGAAAGTTTACACCTCCCGTAAGGATTGCACCTCAAATAACCCCTCAGGTAGGAGCCATCAAAATAACTGAACAGTGGGGAGCGAAGTCACTTGCGGTAATTGCAATACTCCCTGTACTTTCTTTACTGTTCCGTCCAGTGATTTATAAATTCCTGCTTCGACTGCGGCTGTACCTGTTAAAATTCACGTCTCATTTTCTAATTTCACTCCACTAACGAAGTTCACCTCTGCCCTAAATGAATGTCGGCTGAAGGGAATTTAGAACTTCAATTGATAAAAATCTTAGGTTCATGAATTATAGAGATGCGGATTTCCCGGTGGCTATACATGCTCGCATTGCTCATCATCCACTGGAAGAAAGCAAGTATCTTGGCTGAACCATGTTCTGGATATCCGTTCCGGTGTACATTAGTAATATTCGCAGCACTATTCTTGATTGCTGGATTCTCCGAGAGTACTCGTCTAGCAGACAGAAGTTATTGGCGCACTACTAGTGGACTTGTCCTCGCTGAAACCGAACATGTGAGACGAATTGAAAAGCTCGTGATCCTATTTCGTTATTTCTTAGGTGCCATCTTCTTCTTCAGCTTGAGACTGAGGTACATCCACCTACCTTAGGCGGTGAGGGGCTCTGGTACTCCCTTGCAGCAGTTATCGTTATACTGATTGGCGCAACTTCGTTGCAGGCTTACTGCCCGGACGTAGCGTTGGTCACAACCTTCATGCTTCATCTATCATGGGATGCCTATAGTCTCACGGGATAAACTTTAAATTGTTTTAGCCAATTTGGGTAAAGAAAGCGGAGTGCTGGCTAGTCTTCACTATTTGCAGCCATTTGCGGCCTTTCGCAGAGATTTGCAACCATTTGCAGACATTCGCAGACATTTACGTGCTGATCCTTGTTGTCCTTGGACATTGTCTGACGAAGGAATCTAAATAGATTTGTAAAATAACGGATAAAGTATTCAACTTTGAGAAACGACATGATGCACGAATATCCAAAAAAATCTGCCATAGCCACTGAAAATGAGTAAGGTCGTTTCCCCTGTTGAAGGAGGAAAAACTATGCAGAACAAAATAAATCAACGTCAACAGCTACAAAGAAGCTCTACCTTCCGAGTTCTCACAGTCATTGCCGGCGCATTGCTTGCTGCTGTAGGATTGGAATTATTTTTAATGCCACATGGCCTTGTTGTCGGCGGGATTACAGGTTTATCCGCATTATTCGCTCATACTACTGAAATGCAGCTTGGATTGTTTCTATTTCTATTCAATCTGCCCTTTATATTTATGTCGCGAAAACAAGTAAATCTCCGCTTTGCTCTTTACACTGTTTTGGGATTAACCTGCCTAACCATCGCGTCTCTTGCGCTGCATCGTTTTCCTGCTGTGATTAGTGATCCTTTACCTGCCGCAATGGCAGGAGGCATCTGTCTTGGAGTAGGTATTGGAATATCTGTGAGATTCGGCGGTGTAAATAAACAAGCCAGTGACCAGGGGTATTCTCTGCTGAGCGGCGGACCTCCAAAGTCAACGGAAGTCGTTATTATGATCCTGAACTGTGCAATTCTGCTTTTTGCAGGTACATTGTTCGGTTGGGAGCAAGCAATGTATTCTATTATTGCCTACCTGCTGGCTTTCGAAGGTGTTCGTATCTCACTACGGGGATTATCCCACTCCCGCACTGCTTGGATTACCAGCAGCCGATGTTTGGACATTCAGCAAGCAATCGCAAGCTCCCTAAACCGAGAAGCTGCGATTGCTGAAGGTTCAGGGCAAGATGGAGAGGTTAGCACGTTGTTTTGTCTGACGAACAGAATGGAAGAAGAGCATCTTCGGGCACTCGTTCTACAGTGTGATTCAGAGAGCCAAATTGTGTTTAGATCAGCCACTAAAGATCATAGACAAACACGCTTACACGAATAAAAAAAGGGAGCGCCCTTAAGCCATGAAAATGGCTGGAACGCTCCCTTCTTTTTGAATTTAGCCTTTGATCGCAACCAATTTTTCTGCGCGAGACCTAATTTCTTGAGCGAAGACTCCTTTTTTTTGTTTGAGACCCAAAACTTCTTGATCGAAGCCTCAAACTTCGCTTAATCTAACATGTTTGCGCGATTGAGGCAGCTATCGGACTTAGGAGACCTTATACGCGAAATAATCCTGAATTTTGGATGCTATCGGACCCATAGCTCCTATTGGCACAAAAAACGCCAACTATGAGCTTATTTCTTATGAATAACTGCACTGGGGTCCGAAACCTTGCTCCAAAGGCGATATATTTGTGAATAACGTCATTGGAGTCCGAATGCCACAGCGGATGATCATGATTCGGCGGTAGCGACTTGCGGATGATCATGATTCGGCGGTAGCGACTTGCGGATGAACAAGATTCGGTAGTACCCTACAGCAGATGAACTTGATTCGGTAGCATCAGACGATGGATAAATATAATTCAGCGGTACCCCACGGCAGATGAATGAAATTCGGTGGCATCGGACACAGCTGACCTTATACGCGGAATTATCCTGAATTTTGAATGCTATCGGACCGCATAGCTCCAATTGGCACCAAAAACACCAACTACGAGTCTATTTCTTATGAATAACTGCACTGGAGTCCGAAACCTTGCTCCAAAGGCGATATATTTGCGAATAACGTCATTGGAGTCTGAATGCCACAGCGGATGATCATGATTCGGCGGGATCGACTTGCGGATGAACAAGATTCGGTGGTACCCGACAGCAGATGAAGTTGATACGGTAGCATCAGACTATATATGAACATGAATCGGTAGCATCAGACGATGGATAAACATAATTCAGCGGTACCCCACGGCAGATGAATGGAATTCGGTGGCATCGGACACAGCGGACCTTATACGCGGAATTATCCTGAATTTTGAATGCTATCGGACCGCATAGCTCCAATTGGCACAAAAAACACCAACTACGAGTCTATTTCTTATGAATAACTGCACTGGAGTCCGAAACCTTGCTCCAAAGGCGATATATTTGTAAATAACGTCATTGGAGTCCGAATACCTCAGCGGATGAACATAATTCGGCGGGATCGACTTGCGGATGAACTTGATTCGGGGTCAGCGGACGGTGGATGAACTTGATTCGGCGGGATCGGACAGTGGATGAACATGATTCGGCGACATCTTACGGCGGGTGAATGTGATTCGGGGGATCGGACGGCGGATGACTATGATTCGCTGGTATTAGTAGTAGGATGGATATAATTCGGCGGGATCGGATAGCGAATGATCATATTTCTACGGTATTGGACAACTGTTGACTATGATTCAGTGGCATCTGACGAAGGTTGACCATGATTCGGTGGCATTAAACGATGGATGAACATCATTCAGCGGTACCGGACGACGAATGACTATGATTCGGAGGCAACGGTTGTCCGGAATAGAGACATATTGCAGCTTGCCGTAACTACGGCCAAAAAAGCAAAGCAGCGATCCTCCAGTAATAGGAGGATCGCTGCTTGCAGACTGTCACATACGATGAAAAAAACATCTATGGACAACCCCTACTTTTCATTTAATACGCTACTTAACGGAACATTCCCCACAAGCGGATCAAATGAAAGGTGTTGTTCGGATCGATTTTCTGCGCGATGATAAACTTCACAATTTGTTCTTCCTGTGTCGAGGTCAATTTCTCGTTCAATACACCTGACGCTTTTCGTACCAATCTGCGAACAACCGCAGGATCCTGCAGCTCCTGTTTCGAGATGCCCTCAATCATACTTTTGATACGATCCTTCACAGTCGAGTTTTTCATCTTCAGCTTGATGCGATCCACCAACTGAGGGCTAATTCCGAATTGTTGATAACCCAAGTGTAGCACCTCCCGTCATATCCAATCTTTCACAGTATATGAGCCTTCGGTGCTACATGTGCCTAGTTAGTCAATTAATTCTCCTTGGAAGATCTGTTCACTCTGTAAATAATGCCGAAGAGATGCATATTCAGGTGATGTCCAAAAGGCTTCATCCTTAAGCAGCTCTGCAACATCATCCCGCGCCTGCTCGAGAATTTCAAAGTCAGCCGTCATATCTGCCAGCCGAAACTCCGGTAATCCACTCTGCTTTGTCCCAAAAAAGTCCCCCGGACCACGCAGCTCCAAATCCCTTCTGGAAATCTCAAATCCGTCATCCGTATCGGTCATGGCAGTCATTCGCTCACGTCCGATTTCAGATTTTGGATCAGCTACCAACACACAAAACGAGGCATGCTGCCCTCTTCCTACCCGTCCACGCAGCTGGTGCAGCTGTGACAGGCCAAAACGATCCGCATCCATAATGATCATCAATGTAGCATTAGGAACGTCTACACCCACCTCCACCACCGTAGTGGACACAAGCAGCTGTAGCTCATTGTTATAAAACGCCCGCATCACTTCATCTTTTTCAGCGGGAGTCATTTTACCATGTAAAAGCCCAACTTTATAGCTAGGGAAAGCTTGGCTCATCTGAATATGCAAATCAATAGCATTCTGCACATCCAGCTTCTCGGACTCTTCAATAAGCGGACAGATCAGATAAGCTTGACGACCGAGATCAATTTCACGCTTAATCAGATTCAGCACACGATCCATGAGATCATGCTTTACCCAGTAGCTAGTTATTGGCACCCGGCCTTTCGGCCTCTCAGATAAAGTGGATACATCCATATCGCCAAAAACAGAGATGGCTAGCGTACGAGGAATAGGCGTCGCCGTCATCGTCAGTACATCCGGATTATATCCTTTACGCCGCAATACACCACGCTGATTCACACCAAAACGATGCTGCTCGTCAGTTACTACAAGTCCCAGATCACGGAAAAATACATCCTCCTGAATCAAAGCATGTGTTCCTACCACGATATCAAGCATCCCCATTTGCAACGAGGCCAATAATTCTTTACGTTTTCGGCCAGTCACACTGCCCGTCAGGAGTCCTACAGTAATCCCAAACGGCTCAAACATTCTGGTAAGTGAACGCATATGCTGCTCTGCTAAAATCTCTGTAGGCACCATAAGTGCGCCCTGAAAACCAGATCTTACCGTAGCAAAAAGCGCCACTGCCGCAAGCACTGTTTTACCCGAGCCAACATCTCCTTGCAGCAGACGATTCATGCAATATGGTGAACGCAGATCATGTAAAATCTCCAGCTCTACACGTTTCTGCGCATCTGTAAGCTCAAAGGGCAGACTGCGTACGAACTGGCGTACCGTCGCGTTATCCACTGTGTGGACTACCCCATCCATTCGCCCGCGGTTCAGAACCCTGAACGCTTGCATCTTCAACTGGAACAGGAATAGTTCCTCATATACCATCCTACGGCGCCCCTGCTGCCCTTCACGAGTGTCCTCAGGCCTATGAATTGTGGCAATGGCCCGTTTACGCGGCATGAACTCATATTCCCTCATAATAGAATGCGGTAAAATTTCTGGAATCAGATCCCCATACTGCTGAAGTCCCTGATTAATAACCTTCCTGATCCACGACTGCGTGATCTTGCCACCTACTGAATAGACTGGCTGCAGTGTTCCCGTCTTCCCTTCACCACGATCCGGAAATTCATAATCAGTCACTGTAATCTGATTGCGCTTCTGATCCCATTTGCCGGTCAGCACAATTTCCCGTCCCACAGTGAGTTGCTCTCTTACGTAATGGCGGTTAAACCAGGTTGCTGTGAACATCCAGGGCTCTGCAACCATCTTACAGCTAAGACGAGACTTGCCGCCAAAGCGCTGCAGCACAGGGATACCGATCACTTTTGCCTCAACGGTCACTTTATCCCCGTGTTTAGTCTCGCTAAGCGAGCGGGGCCGATAATCCTCGTAGCGGAACGGATAATACTCTAATAAATCCTTTACTGTAAAGACGCCAAAGGCGTGAAGCTCGCTTTGCTTTTGAGCACTCACGCCAGTTATGTTTTTTACTTCAATTTGATTTAATGCCAGTGTCATATTTATCCCTCATTTTGCAGGCCAAATGAACACAGCTAATGTACCGTTACCGACATGGCTGCCCACGACAGGGCCGACGTTCGTCAGCACTTTTTCTTCCAAGGTGAAGTGTCCTGCAAGCTCATTCAGGAACTCCTCGCCAGAAGCCGGTTCAGCCGTATGACCCACGGCCACATTGATTTTGTTTACACCCTGCAGATCCCGCTTGAACAGTTCAATCATACGGGCGACAGCCTTCTTACGGCCTCTAACTTTCTCCACCGCATAAATAATTCCTTCTGCATCAATGGACAGGATCGGCTTAATATTCAGAAGTGTCCCCAGAATAGCGGAGGCTTTCCCAATTCTCCCGCCTTTTTGTAAATATTCAAGTGTATCTACTAAGAAGTAAAGCTTACGCGATTGACGTAGGCTTTCTACAGCCTCAAGTATCTCTTCAGGTCCTTTGCCCTCAGCAGACATTCTGGCAGCTTCCACTACCATAAATCCAAAACCATAAGAAGCGGAGAGAGAATCCACAACAGTGATTCCTTCTCCCTCTTCCTCCAGCATCGATTTAGCCAGCAATGCAGATTGATAAGTCCCGCTCAGTCCAGAAGAAATATGAAAGGAAAGGATAGAACAGCCCGGGTTACGCTCCAGAATACTGCGGTACACATTCATATATTCAACCGGTGAGGGTTGAGAAGTAGTCGGCAGCTGTGAGGTACGGGGAAGACGCTCATAGAACTGCTCCGGAGTCATATCCAGATTGTCCCTAAAAGCCTCTTCGCCGAACATTAAGGTCAACGGTACTACCTCAATTCCGTACGTTTCCGCCATTGTTGGCGGGATATCTGAAGTGCTGTCGGTGACGATAATGGTACGATTCATGGATTTTCTCCCCCAAGCTATAATTTTGCCAACTACGCAATAGCAAATTTCTACTCCATTGTTAAAGAACCATTAATTCCTACCTATGGCTCTACAGAGAACAGATAATAATACAGGGGTTGGCCACCCTCATGAATCTCAACTTCCACATTCGGATAAGTCTCTTCCAGCCACTCACTCAAAGAATCAGTAGCCTCGGATTCTGTTTCTGCACCAATAAGGATCGTGACGATTTCGTCGCCATTCTCCAGCATGTTGGATAACAGCGCCTGACTTGCAGCCAAAAGATCATCCGCCGCAGCAACAATTTTAGAATTAGAAATCCCAATAAATTGGCCCGATTTAATCTCCAGCCCATCAAAGCTTGTATCACGCACAGCGTTCGTTACTTGTCCGGATTTCACATGAGAGATTGCTTCCAGCATATTCTCAGAATTAGTCTCCACAGCATCTTCCTCTTGGAACGCAAAAGCTGCTGCTATTCCCTGTGGAATACTTTTACTTGGAATCACCGTAATCTCACGTTCGCCTTCTAGAAGATCTTTAGCTTGTTGAGCGGCAAGAACAATGTTCGAGTTATTCGGCAAAATATAAACATGCTTCGCAGATATAGAAGAAATCGCGTTCACGAAATCCTCCGTGCTAGGATTCATTGTTTGACCACCAGCAAGGACTACATCCACTCCAAGGCTTTTGAAAATATTAGCAATACCTGCGCCAGAAGATACCGCGATGAAGCCGTAAGGTGCCAAATCATCAGCTGGTGGTTCAGCAGGAGACATTTGCACTGCGCTCTTCTCATTCGGCATATCAGCGAACACATCAGGCATTGGTGCAATATCCATGCCCGCAGTCAACAGGTCACGATGCTGCTCTCGCATATTAAGAATGTGAATCTGCGTGATCTCCCCATAAAGAAGAGCCAAGTTCATCACTTCACCTGGAGCCTTAGAATGCACATGCACTTTAATCGTCTCATCATCCGAAATTACAATAATGGAATCGCCATTAACTGACAACGCTTTCCTAAAAGCTTCCTCATCAAAATTAGTTCTCACGTTAGCGCCTAACTGGCGATTAATGAAAAACTCCATATCATATAGAAATTCTATATCTTCAGTAGATAGCTGTGACTGCGCAGAAGACTGTACAGAAAACAGTTCATTTTCAGGTTTCGTTAACACGGGTTTAGGCGCTGGTGCAACTGGTGTGTGGGTTTGTCCTTGCACAGATTCAGACAGACCGGTACTTCCGTTCGTCAGATGCTGGTGAAACCCTTCATAAATGTAGACCAAACCTTGACCGCCAGAATCTACAACACCGACTTGCTTCAATACAGGTAATTGCTCAGGCGTATAAGCTAAGGCTTCTTTTGCTTTGGCTAATACCTCTGTCATCAGCTCCACAACGTCAGTAGTACGGCGGGCATAATAAACAGCATGTCTTGCAGCCTCTTTAGCTACAGTAAGAATAGTTCCCTCTACAGGCTTTACAACTGCTTTATACGCAGCGTCCACTCCGGTTTGCAGCGCAGCAGCGAACTGCTGTGTGTTAAGCTCATCATGTTGAGCCGCATACCTGCTAAACCCTCTGAATAACTGGGACAAAATAACGCCGGAATTCCCGCGAGCTCCCATTAATAAGCCCTTGGAGAGTACACCTGCACATTGGCCCACAGAAGTGGTGTTATTTTTCTTTAATTCATTCGCACCTGCGGTCATCGTCAAATTCATGTTTGTACCGGTATCTCCGTCTGGGACCGGAAAAACATTTAGGGAATTGACGTGTTCTGCATGCTGTTGCAGCTTATCCGCTCCAGCCAATACCATAGCGGTAAAATCTGTTCCGTTTATAGAACGCTTACTCAATTGAGAATTCCCCTTCCTAACTTCATGCCTAATCATTCTATGATTAACAGGACATAATGCACTAATTTACATTGTACTATAAGTATTAAAAGAAATAAATGTTTTTGAATCGGTTGACGTAGCAAAATTTGCTGTGATATTATAGATAAGTATTGTTTATGCAGGTGTTAGGAATAAGGAGGTGTAATCTATGTCCCGCAAATGTGCAGTAACAGGCAAGAAACCGAGCAGCGGCAACCACGTGTCTCACGCTAATAACCGCAACCGTCGTTCTTGGGGAGTTAACGTTCAGAAGGTCCGTATCCTCGTGAACGGTAAACCAAAACGCGTGTACGTCAGCACCCGTGCTTTGAAAGCCGGTAAAGTTGAACGCGTTTAGTCTTTAGCAATTTTTAAGACCGAACGATAACTTATATGAAGCAAAAAGCACCCTTTACATTTGTAAGGTGCTTTTTTTCATGTTTTCTTTTCTGTTAGAGGCTTAACTCTTCTGAAATGTGTTCAATATTGCTTTAACAAAACCTCCCAAAAACCTTGGCAGCTTAAACGTGTAAAATTTCATGATTTACCCTCCCATCAATTCATGCCGTACGCAGGAGACTTTCCTCTTGTCAATAACGGAAACGAACTGCAGTCCTCCCTGCCAAAACAAAAAAAGGCTACATGAGATTTCTGCTCATGTAACCATATTTATGCACCGAGGACTTGGCCTATACCTCTAGTCTCAATCGCCTATTTTTTAACACAGTGCTGATTCGGCTGCTTCTCGAATTCCTTGGATCGCCGCAGCACGATCACTCCGGCCAAAAACTGCATTCCCCGCTACCAAAACATCGGCTCCAGCTGCCACAACCAATGGTGCTGTATCTTCCGATACTCCACCATCTACTTCGATCAATAAATCTGGATTCACTTCATTCGCCCATTCTCGAATTTGAGTGATTTTGCGCAAAGTGTTAGGAATGAATGCTTGACCACCAAAGCCTGGATTAACGGTCATCACCAGAATCATATCCACATCCTCCAGCACCTCACGCACCGCTGATGCCGGAGTACCCGGATTAATTGCTACACTTGCCTTCAGCCCCAGTTCCTTGATCTGATGAACCACACGATGCAAATGAACGCATGCCTCAGCGTGAACGGTGATCACACTTGCACCAGCTGCAGCAAAATCAGGGATATAACGTTCTGGTGACTCAATCATCAAGTGAACATCAAGTGGCAGCTTGGTATGTAACGATACAGCTTTTACAATAGGTGGACCCAACGTAATATTCGGCACAAAATGACCGTCCATTACATCCACATGTATCCAATCTCCACCACTGGCTTCCGCCTCTGCAACTTCTGGACCTAAACGCGCGAAATCCGCCGACAATAAAGATGGTGCTATTCGTATCATGATGTTAGTACCTCCGCTTTTTATCTTTCATTTCATTAAAAAACAGTTTGTAATGATCATAGCGACTATCCGCAATTTTCCCTGCTTTCCAAGCCTCTATTACACGGCAGCCTGGTTCATGCTGATGACTGCAGCCCCGGAACTTACAATCGGATGCGTATTGAGCAAATTCACGAAAACAAGTGGACAGCTCTTCTACACCAAGCTCCAAGAAATCAAGCTGACTAAAACCTGGGGTATCTGCAACAAAACCTCCACCACCAATATCCATCAGCTCCACATGACGGGTCGTATGACGACCACGTCCCAATCGTAAACTGATCTCTCCAGTCTCCAGTTTAAGCCCTGGAACAATACGATTCAATAAGGTGGACTTACCAACCCCGGATTGACCCGCAAATACGCTGATGCCTCCAGTAAGCCTTTGTCTTAGCTCATCGCTTCCGGCACCAGTAAGTGAACTTGTGACCATCACTTCATATCCGATATCCTCATAAAGTTCTTTAACATAACGGGTAGCTTCACCATCATCATCCGCCAAATCCTGTTTAGTCAGAACAATTAGGGGTTCCAGACCCGAATGCTCAATATGAACTAGAAACTTGTCCAACAGATTCAGGTTCATATCGGGCTCCCGAACGGAGAATAAAAGCACTGCGAGCTTAACATTCGCTACAGGTGGACGAATCAGTTCAGATTCTCTAGGTAGAAGTTCATCCACCATTCCTTCTCCATGCTCAGTAAGGATATAAATAACCCGATCTCCAACTAGCGGAGCGATCCCTTTTTTCTTGAGAATTCCTCGGCCTCTGCATTGAACAGAATGCTCTTCAGTCGCAATTAATCCTTCGCGGAGCGGTTTCACATAATAATAACCGCTTAACGCCTTAACAATTATTCCTTCAGGCATACATAGTGAGCCTTCCTCTCCTGATTTTGCGAAAATGACCCAAGTCTGATATCCCCGGGTCATTTCGCTACGCAACCGTTCAGGTTAAACCCTGTTTAGTTGTTGTTTTTATCTTTAGATTTATCCTTGCCTTTATTGTTGTGCTTATTATTGCCATTATTAGTCGATTCACTATTTATAGAACTATTGTTTACGAACCCTGTCTGATTCACCGCCCCGTTATTCCCTCCGTCATTCTCTGAACCTGAACCCGGCAAGATCTCCGGTTCAATCGTAGGTTCAATTGTAGGCGTAGGTTCAGCAGAAGGTGTTGGAGTTGGCTGTGGTGTTGCTATAACTGGTGGTTCAGGCTCCTGAACGGTTCCGTTCTTCGCATCGATATAAGGAATGACATAAGTGTCCAAAAGCACACCGTCACGGGTAACAATAACCGAACCATCTTTATTAGGAGCCAATACTAGATTAACGGATAACACTTGGCTCTTTCCAATGGTACGTGTTCCCCAATCCTGCTTCTCTCCATTATTGCGCGCATCCACGAATTCGATACGAATCTTGCTCTTTTTCCCATCCTGAGCAGGAGCGACTGGCACATTAAAGGTATAATTCAGGGCTTCAGGTGGATAACCTGTACTTAAGTAAATCGTAATCGCTGTTCCAGGTGGAACAGAAGTACCTGTCCCTTTATCAAATGCCCAAGTCTTTGTTACTTTACCTTCTTCAATGCTGAAGCTGGATTCTTTCTTCACTTCTCCAAGAACAAGCTTGGCACCTTCAAGCAGCGCCTTTGCCTCACTCTCCGTCTTACCGATGAGATCTGGCAACAGTACACTTTCTTCTCCTTTACTTACGTAAAGGGTGATTTGAACCGTCTCAGGATCGAATTCAGCATTTAATGCAGGGTCAGATTTTACAATGAGACCTTCATCTGTATTTTCGTCATAGAGAGGTTTATTATCAATCCTGTCCTGGGCTACACCCAGCGCCATCAATGCTTTAACCGCATCATCAAAGCTCTTGTTAACTACATCTGGCATCCTGGGTAATGGCTTAGCCGTATTCACAGTGAGTATAAGGGACGCTCCTTTTTTCACTTTGGCATCCTTTTCCCTACTCTGCTTAATGACCACATTCTCTTCAAAATTCGGACTGTAGTCATACAGAATAGGATCAGCAACCTCAAGCCCCAAATCCTCAAGCTCAGTTTGTGCTTGTTCTATCTGTTTACCTACTACATAAGGAACGGAAACCTCAGGAACAACTAGCTGTGATTTAACGTACCATACGAGACTGGCCATAGCCAATAGCAACAGTAAGGTAAGCCCAATCCATAATGTGGGTTTTGCCCATTGTTTTTTACCTTTGCTTGAAGGCACCGGTTCATCATCTTCATCACGAACCATCCGTTCCTCACGATGATTACGATTACCATTGCTTCTTTGAATCGGTTTTATCGCCGGGATAACCCGCGTACGATCCTCATCTTCTTCATCGTTGAACAGAATCTTCGCCTCACTGCGGCGCTCCGGCAATAAGCATGTTTCCAAATCCTGTAACATTTCTTTGGCAGAGTCGTATCGCTCCTCCGGGTTTTTACGCATTGATCTCAGAATTACATTCTCAACGCTTTGCGGAATGAGTGGATTCAGAAGTTTTGGCTCTTCAAACTCTTCTTGCAGATGTTTTAAAGCTACACTAATCGGACTCTCTCCCAAAAAGGGCAGGCTTCCAGTAAGCATTTGATAAAGTACAATACCTAATGAATACAAGTCAGACTTTTCTCCTGTAGAGACACCTTTGGCATGCTCTGGCGAGAAATAATGTACTGAACCAACCACAGAACCGGTCTGTGTTATGGTTGTTGACGTAACTGCGCGGGCAATCCCAAAATCGGTTACTTTCACCCGTCCATTGCGTCCGATCAGGATATTATGTGGTTTTATATCACGATGAATAATTTGATTCTGATGCGCATGATCTAGGGCATCACAGATTTGTGAAGCGATCCGTACGGATTCATCAACCTGCAATGGCGCTCGTTCTTTTATAATTTCATTAAGATTCTGACCCTCAATATACTCCATGACAATGTAATGAATTTCGTCTTCTTGTCCTACATCGTATATGCTGACGACATTCGGATGAGACAAAGATGCGGCAGACTGCGCCTCACGCCTAAAACGGCGAATAAATTCCTCGTCATGCACAAACTGATTGCGCAATACTTTGATGGCGACATTTCGGTTTAAAAGAATGTCATGTGCTCTATAGACGAGCGCCATTCCACCTCCGCCGATCCGTTCGATGACTTGGTAACGGCCGCCCAATTCGTGACCGATCATCAATCCCACTCCTTTGTTTCGGGCACAGCGGCCTCTCCATGATGTTCTAACAAAGCGACGCTAATATTATCGCCACCGCCGGCGAGCAGTGCCAGCTGAAGTAAACGGTCCGCTCTTTCCTCTAACGATATCTCATGTATACCTGCTACTTTGCCTAAATGCTCATTTGTGACAAAGTTGCTTAAACCATCGCTGCATAGAAGCAAAATTTCCCCTGGTAACAGAGCTATAGGCGCCATATCAACCTCAACCTCAGCATCTGTTCCAAGCGCCCTCGTCAGCACATTACGACGCGGATGATTATCCAATTCCTCCACACTGATCTGACCGTTCTTGAACAGCTCATTGACTAGCGTATGATCCTCGGTTAGTTGAACTGCCGCACTGTCTTTTATTAAATAGGCTCTGCTGTCTCCGATATGGCCAATATATCCGTTTGATCCATTCAAAAGAACAGCAACGACAGTAGTACCCATATTATGATACTTATCGTCACCGGAAGCCTCCCTGAACACAGTGCTGTTAGCTTCCAAAATAGCAGCTGACAACGCATCACGCAGAGCTTCGTCTTGAAGTTCAGGCTCTAACCCGTCCAGGTTATTCCTCATTGTCTCCAAAGCGAGCCTGCTTGCGGTTTCACCAGCCTGATGTCCACCCATCCCATCGGCAATTATGCCGAGTGTATAACCGTGGCGCGTCGCGCCGATCCAGACCGAATCCTCATTGACAGAGCGCACTCGGCCAATATCGCTGGCATGAACTGTTCTGATCAAATATCCTCACCCCAACTCCATATGTTTGGCACGCAGCTGTCCGCATGCGGCCGCGATATCATGGCCTTGCTCACGGCGAATAGTAACATTCACCCCGTTATCAGCCAAAATACGTTGAAACTCAAAGATATCATTGCGTGAAGTACGTACATATTTTCGCTCAGGCACATGGTTTACCGGAATCAAATTGACGTGGCACAGCATGCTCTTAAGCACCCCGGCCAATTCCTCAGCATGCTCCGGTTGGTCATTTACCCCGCCGATCAAGGCATATTCAAAGCTGACACGTCGTCCCGTCTTAGCTTGATAATAACGCAATGATTCAATTACATCATCAAACGGAAAACGGCGGTTAACAGGCATTAGCTTTGAACGCAAGGCGTCGTTAGGCGCATGAATCGAAATCGCCAAATTAATCTGGGTATCTTCTTCTGCAAATTTATAAATGCTCGGTACAATACCGCTGGTGGAAACAGTAATATGCCGTTGTCCGATATTTAGGCCCTTCTCATGAATCATAAGACGCAGGAATCTCATTGTTGCATCATAGTTCTCAAACGGCTCACCAGTACCCATGATAACAATGCTGCTGACACGTTCGCCGCGCGCATCAAGGATTTGTTGGGAACGAACAACCTGAGCTACAATTTCTCCCGCTGTCAAATCCCGTTTTAATCCACCGAGTGTGGAGGCACAGAAAGTACAGCCGATTCGGCACCCTACTTGGGTTGTTACACAAACGCTATTGCCATAATTATGTTTCATGATAACTGTTTCGATAGCATGATCGTCATGCAATCCAAACAGGAATTTTACAGTTCCATCTTTAGATTCCATTTTAGTAATTTCAGTTAGTGCTGCAATAGAGAATTGTTCATTCAGCTTCTGGCGAAGCCCTTTGGACAAATTGCTCATTGCTTCGAAGTCATTCACACGTTTTACATACAGCCAATCAAAAATTTGTCCACCACGAAAAGCAGGCTCACCATTGTCTTTCGCCCACTGTTGTAACTCTTCTAAAGAAAAATCATATATTAAAGGTTTCATTATTATCTACACCTGTTCTTTCATAAGGATATGCGTATTATTTCTCATTCTTCCTATTTTAACACAAATTTCAGAGACGGTAAAAGAAAACGCCCGCCGTACGGTAGCCCGGCGGGCGGAGGATACTACAATTGTCAGAAAATTTGCTATATTACAAGACTCTCTGCAGCTTGGAAATATAGAACCCGTCGCTCCCATAATGATGAGGCAGCAGCTGAATTCCCTCACCCTCAGCCAGCGCAGTACCCTCCAGCCTGTCCCATAATGGGGAGGCAAAAGTTACAGCGGTGAAGTCAGGATTCTGCTTCAAAAAGTCAGCTACTACTTCACTATTTTCCGCTTGTTCAGTAGTACAGGTACTATATACCAGAATGCCACCCGGTTTCAACAGTTTAGAGACCGACTGCAGCAATTCCCGTTGCAATGACGCTACGCTAGCCACATCTTCCGGCTGCTTACGCCATTTGAGGTCTGGCTTACGGCGAATTACGCCGAGTCCAGAGCAAGGTGCGTCGAGAAGAATTCTATCAAAGGATTGATGCTCTAAAGTGTGCTCCAGCTCCAGCGCATCTGCACTGCCTGTAGATACGCAATCAAGACCTAAACGTTCTGCTTGATCTGAGATCAATTTCGCTTTATGCAAATGCAGATCATTAGCGTAAATTGATCCTTCATCTTTCATGAGCTCGCCCATATGTGCTGTTTTGCCCCCCGGAGCAGCGCAGCAGTCAAGTACCCTCATCCCAGGCTCCGGAGCTACCGCTTCAGCTACTAGCATAGAACTCTCATCCTGAACGGAGATATATCCATCACGATACCAGGAGGTGAGCGCCAGGTTTCCGCCGCCTTTCACAACAATGCCATAGGGACTAACCTCAGATGCTGAAGCTTGCAGACCTTGTTCAATCATCTGGTTCAGCAGAGCTTCACGACTGATCATCGTTGTATTCACACGTACACTGACCGCAGGCGGCTCATTATTAGATGCACAAATCGCTTCCGCCGTGTCGACACCGTACTCGGTAATCCAACGTTCCACTAACCACAACGGATGTGAGTATAATATCGATATCCGCTGCGCTTGACTCAGCCCCTCAGGCAGAACCGGTAGATCACCAGCGCGCAACACACTGCGCAGCACACCGTTAACCATCCCTGAGATTCCCTGGTGGCCTTTTTTCTTCGCTATATTAACAGCCTCATTAACAGCTGCATGGGACGGTATACGATCCAGATACATAATTTGATATAAACTTAACCGCAGTAAATTACGGACCCATGGCTGTAGTTTAGCTATCCCTTTACTAACAAATCCTTCAAGCACATAATCCAAGGTGTTCATCCGCGAAATAGAGCCATAAACAAGTTCTGTGACCAGTCCGGCATCTTCTTTGCTAAGTGTCGCCTTCTGTAGACTGCTGTTGAGCAGCAAATTGCTATATGCACCTTGCTGCTCAACTTTAACCATTATATCAAGCGCGATTTCCCGGGCAGAAGTAGGGGCAACCTTACCCTTATTGCCAGCTCTGCCGTTGTTGCCAACTGCTTTGGAATTGTTCCCCTGTCTCTTCCCAGCGTTAGGATTTACTGCTGATCGGCCAACACCATTTCCACCGCCGCTCAACCTAACACCGTCCCTGGCTTCATAACAGCACCACGGCTAAAATCGGCCGCACTCATTGCTTTTTTGCCAGCAGGTTGAACCGTTGTCAGCAGCAGACTTCCGTCACCTGTTTTCACTTCGACACCTTGCTCGGTTACAGAAAGCACCGTTCCTGGAGCACTATCGCTTGCTTTCTGCTCTTCAGGCAGTTTAGAAGCCCAAGCTTTAAAGGTCTCACCATTCCAGAGCGTAAATGCGCCGGAAAAAGGAACTAATCCACGAATTCGATTATAGTTATCACGCGAGCTCGCGTTCCAATCCAAACGTTCATCCTCGCGATTAAGGTTAGGAGCATAAGTTGCCTCACTATCGTCTTGCTGAACAGCTTGAACTTTTCCACTCACTAAACGTGGCATTTCAGACTTTAACAGATCTCGTCCCGCTAGGCTTAGCTTCTCAAAAAGAGTTCCAGAGGTATCTTCAGCCTCAATAGCCACTTCGACACGAGAGATCATGTCACCGGTATCCAGCCCTTCCGCCATATACATCAAAGTAACGCCGGTCACTTTCTCACCATTGATGATACTACGCTGAATCGGAGCACCTCCCCGATATTTAGGAAGCAACGAACCGTGTACATTCACACAACCATTCCGCGGTAAGTCCAACACAGCTTTAGGCAAAATTTGACCATAAGCAGCCGTGACGATCAAATCCGGCTCATATACAGCCAGCTCAGCGACTGCCTCAGGACGACGCATGCGTTCAGGCTGAAGCACAGGTAATCCGAGAGCTAATGCGGCTTCCTTAACTGGTGAAGGAGCCAAGATCTTTTTTCTCCCCTGCGGACGATCCGGTTGGGTGATGACAGCTACAACTTCATAGCCTTCATCTACCAGCATTTGCAAGCTTGGCACCGCAAAGGCTGGAGTTCCCATGAAAACAATCTTCATATTCCTCACTCCTCAGTCTCGTTAGCAGTCATCTCGTACACTTTTTCAGCGATATCTGTAAACAGAACTCCATTCAAATGGTCAATCTCATGCTGAAAAGCCCGGGCAAGTAAACCACTGCCGGTTATCGTAATCTCTTTTCCCTCACGGTTAAGGCCACGTACAGTTACAGTCTCCGCACGGCGTACATCACCATTCAAGCCAGGAATACTAAGACATCCTTCTGGTCCTAGCTGTTCACCTTCCATGCTGATGATTTCAGGGTTAATCATTTTGATCAATCCATGCTCTTCATCCGCATCCACCACAATTAGACGTTTCAAAATTCCGACTTGGGGTGCCGCCAGCCCTACTCCTTCAGCGTCATACATCGTATGTGCCATATCATCCAGCAATTTTTTAACATTAGGAGTAACTACAGCTACTTCTTTAGCTTTTTTGTGCAATACTTCATCCGGTTCCTTAACGATCAAACGTATAGCCATTACAAAACACCTTCCCGTTCTGAACATTTCTATATTTAAAGTCAATTGATAAAGCTCTTTTTTTACATTGTAACATGATACGGATTTACATCAACATCTGCGGATCCACATCAATGCTGATCTGAAGACCAGTATCCCGTACAGAATCCTCTAACTCTTCAGCCACTTGGCGGACAAGTCCAATTACATCGATGGCGCCGCGCCATTTTATCATACACTGGAATCTATATCTACCCTTTAATCGAGGGATAGGTGAAGCCACAGGACCCAACAGATCTAACACATCACTGGTTAGCTTATCGAGACTTCCATACCATCTTAGCTGTCTGGCTTTTCCTTGAAGATTCAGAGCATAATTCTCTGCCATCCGCAGTAGAAGCGGCAGCTGTTCATGAGACAATGTGACCAGGATGAGTCTGCAATACGGCGGATAATGGAGGCCTCTACGATGCTTCAGCTCTTCACGTACAAAAGAGAGATAGTCATGTCCGCTGGCATGAATAATGGAATAATGCTCTGGCGTATAGGACTGAACGACCACTTCGCCTGGAAGCTGATGCCGGCCTGCTCTGCCTGCAACTTGTGTAAGCAATTGGAATGTCTTCTCTGCTGCGCGAAAATCGGGCAGGTTCAACGCTGAATCTGCTGTGATTACACCAACAAGAGTGACATCTGGAAAATCCAGTCCCTTTGCTACCATCTGAGTCCCCAGGAGAACATCCGCTTTTTTGTCCCGGAATTGGTTCAGCAGCTTCTCATGTGAGCCTTTTTCTGTTGTTGTGTCCACATCCATTCGAATCACTCTTATGCCTGGGAACAGCTTACCAAGCTCTTCTTCCACACGCTGTGTACCCGTTCCGAAAAACCGGATATGCTCACTCCCACACTCCGGACAAAGCTTAGGTGCTGGTTCAGCATGGCCACAATAATGACAACGCAAATTGTCACTACGGCTATGATATGTTAGTGAGATATCACATTCTGGACAACCGGCTACGTAACCACAGCTACGACACATGACAAAGGTTGAGAAACCTCTACGGTTAAGCAGCAGCACGGTCTGTTCTCCGCGTTCCAGCCTCTCTTCCAGTGCTGAATGAAGCTTTCGGCTGAACATCGAACGGTTGCCTTCTTTAAGCTCTTCCCGCATGTCTACTACGTTCACCTTTGGAAGTTCATTTCCAAGCGCACGGGTAGGCATCTCCAGCAGTACCGGTGAAAAATGAATATCACTCTGCGATCTTGCAGCATGATAGCTTTCCAGCGAAGGCGTGGCAGATCCAAGAATCACAGCTGCCCCACACTGCTCCGCTCTACGAATAGCAGCATCACGGGCATGATATTTCGGATTCTCCTCCTGTTTATAAGAGGTCTCATGTTCTTCATCCATAATAATCAGCCCTAAGTTGGAGAAAGGAGCAAACACGGCCGATCTTGCGCCTACAGCGACTGTGGCCTTTCCTTCACGGATTTTACGCCACTCATCGTATCGCTCACCAACAGACAGCCGGCTATGCATAACCGCGACCCCGCTGCCGAACCGTCCCTTAAACCGCTCCACCATTTGTGGCGTTAAAGCAATCTCTGGAACAAGAACAACAGCCTGTCTACCCTGATCTAAACAACGTTTAATACACTGCAAATAGATCTCTGTCTTACCACTACCCGTAACGCCATGAAGCAGAAATACTTCGTGAAGCTGCTCTTCTACGGTTCGAGAAATCCTTGTATATACGACCTCTTGTTCCGCTGTGAGCGGTAGAGGTGCGGTAGGTTTAAAATCTCGCCCTTGATAAGGATCGCGATAGACTTCAATTTCACTGATCTCGATAAATCCTTTTTCCTCCAAGGCCTTTACAGTACTTGCCGTTACTTGGAGTGCAGACAAAACTTCTTTAAGGGCCATGGGGAGTGTAGCTTCCATATCAACTAAAAAGCTCAGAACTTCCTTCTGGCGTGCTGATTTTTTCGGAAATTTGTTCAAAGCCTCACGGGCAGCAGTGACACCTATCGCCAGATCGACTGCCTTGAGCTTTTTCTTGCCCATTTTATCCTTAATGGATTGACTCTCTATAAGTACTCCACGCCGCAGCATGAACTTCACCGTCTCAGCAGCCTCAGGAAATGCACGAGTAAGCTGCTTCATGGAAACTTCGCCACTACGTCCAATAAATTCTGTGATTAGCCGTTCCTCATCCCCTGTGTCCGCAAACATTGGGAACAATTCATCCTCTGGAAATGCTGTCTCTTCCTGCACATCTCCAAGTGAAATCAGCCGTTCTGCCTTCCCTTTTAGAGCGGTGGGCAACATCGCCTGCAGTGCTGAAATTCGTCTACATGCATATCTTTTACTCATCCAGTCCGCAAGCTCAACTAATTCAGGAGATAAAGGCGGGAGCAGATCCAACACTTCTTGGATTGGCTTCAGGCTAGGATTCACTAGGGTCTCGCCTGATTCTAAAGAAACTACAAAACCTTGGACTGTCCGGTGCCCAAACGGAACGGCTACCCGACTGCCCACTTCAATCCATAATTTCAGGGATTCTGGAATACTATAATCAAATGGCCGGTCAGTGCTGCGTACAGGCACATCCACAATGACCTTGGCGATATCCATTATAATGAAGCTCCAGTAATTCGCTCTGCCACGAGCGTCAGCAAACGACGAGCAACCTCATCCTTCGACAATTGTGGCAATTCAAGCACCAATCCATTCACATCATATATCGAAACGATATTCGTATCCGCTCCAAATCCGGCTCCTGCAGCCGCTACATTGTTAGCAACGATGAGATCGCAGTTTTTGCGGACCAGCTTGTCCTTAGCATAAAATTCCGTATTGCCCGTTTCCGCAGCAAAGCCAACCAAAAACTGCTTGTTTTTGTTCTTACCGAGTGTTTCCAGAATATCCGTTGTCTTCACAAGCTCAAGCGTCATCGTCTCTCCGCTTTTTTTAATCTTAGAAGGCTCACTATGCTTCGGACGGTAATCCGATACAGCCGCCGCCTTGATCATAATATCGCAGCTGTCCCACTGTGCGGTAACTGCTTCATACATTTCCTGTGCAGATTGAACACGAATGACTGAAATCTCTGGATCCTGTGGAGGAGCCTCATCTGTACGCGCAGCAATCAACGTTACCTCAGCTCCCATTGCGCGTGCAGCACGTGCTAATGCGAAGCCCATTTTACCTGATGAATCATTGGAGATATAACGTACTGGATCAATGCGTTCTACCGTTCCACCCGCTGTGATGACGATTTTTTTACCCACAAGAGGTTTGGATGCGACGCTTGCTTGATGTGCAAAAAAATTCTCAACCACACTCACAATAGCCTCCGGCTCTTCTAGCCGACCTTTGCCAACGTATCCACATGCCAGCAGTCCTTCACCAGGCTCAATAAATTGAATGCCCCGACTAGCGAGAATATTCAAATTATTAAGTACAGCTGGATGCTGATACATATGAACATTCATAGCTGGTGCAACCATAATAGGAGCCGTAGTAGCTAGCAGCGTTGTAGATAACATATCATCGGCGATCCCGTGCGCCATTTTGGCAATCATATTTGCGGTCGCGGGTGCTACCAGCACAAGATCCGCAGCATCTGCCAGATCAATATGTGAAATGGAGGATGGATCTCTCTCCTGGAATGTATCGCTGTATACTCGTTGCTTCGATAGTGACTGTAGAGTTAATTCTGTAATGAACTGCTTCGCCGAAGCTGTCATAATGACATGGACCTCGGCACCTTTTTGGACAAGCTTACTGGTCAAGGACGCCGCTTTATAAGCAGCAATTCCTCCTGTGATCCCAAGTAAAATAGTCTTCCCCTTCAAGCTCTTCAACATGATCTCCCCCCTGTTCCCTACTCTTACAACGAATGGCTATCTTTACGACGAGAAAAAAATAACAACCTTCCGGTTGTCATAAAGAGCCCGGTTCTGGGCTTTCATCATAAATTTAAGACCCGTAAATGCTCCATAACCCAAGAAGAAACGGCAGCGCCTCAAAACAAATAGGCGGCATCCGTTTCTACAATAGGTCATTATTACTTATGCTTGAGACTACTCTTCACCGCGGGTTAGAGTAATGCGATCTTCGTAAATTTCCTCAAGAGCAACACCAACAAATTTATGCGATCTAGGATTCTTCACATCTGTCTTGCCACCCTCACGCAATTGTCTAGCACGACGTGCAGCAGCGACAACGAGCGAATACTTACTGTCAACCTTAGTCATCATTTCATCAATGGATGGATATAGCACTGGGACACCTCTTCATAGTTTACTGTTAATACATTTGACCTTCAGCATAAATTATCTGACTTTACAATGTTCGGCGATAATAATGCTTTCTATTCTCTTACAAGCCAGATCAATCTCATCATTCACAACAGCATAATCATAATGCTGCATTAAGTTGATCTCATCCTCCGCTACAGTCATGCGGTGATCGATCACATCTGGATGCTCAGTACCCCGTCCGCGAATACGGTCCTTCAACTCGTCCATGGATGGAGGAAGAAGGAACACAAAAATCCCTTCAGGAAATTTCTCTTTAACTTTGAGAGCGCCTTGAACCTCAATTTCGAGAATAATGTCTTTGCCGCTATTGAGAGTTCTCTCCACAAAATCACGTGGAGTACCGTAATAATTACCTACGTACTCCGCGTATTCAAGCAATTGATCGGCTTCGATCATTGCCATAAATTCATCTTTGCTTTTGAAAAAATAGTTGACGCCATCTTCCTCACCCGCACGCGGACTGCGAGTAGTAGCAGAAACTGAGTAGACAAGTTCGGGCATCTTCGGACGTAGTGCTGTACAAACAGTACCTTTACCTACGCCGGAAGGTCCGGATAATATGATGAGCAATCCTTTTGACATAATACACTCCATTTAGTTGTTATTCGTCGTTGTCGTCATCTTTACTGGATAAGCGATGCGCCACAGTCTCCGGCTGTACAGCCGATAGGATGACATGATCACTATCTGTAATGATTACGGCACGAGTCCGTCGGCCATAGGTGGCGTCGATCAACATATGCCGATCACGTGCCTCCTGGATAATACGTTTGATTGGTGCAGATTCCGGACTGACGATAGAAATAATGCGGTTGGCAGACACAATATTTCCAAAGCCAATGTTAATAAGTTTGATTGCCATGTTCCGGTAGTTCCCCCCATAAAGTTCTATGCTATTACCTATTCCCGATTACTCTATGTTCGCAGCTTGTTCTCGAATCTTCTCCAGTTCTGCTTTCATATCTAGCACAAGACCCACGAGAGTTAGATGATTGCATTTCGATCCGATTGTATTCGTCTCACGGTTCATCTCCTGAATGAGAAAATCCAGTTTGCGTCCTACCGGTCCTTTCCCCTTCAGGAGGGCTCTGCATTGCTCGAAATGACTATACAACCGGGTCAACTCTTCATCAATATTACAGCGATCTGCAAAAATAGCGATCTCCATCCCAAATTTATGCTCATCAAAAGCGAACGTCCCATCATTTAGTTCATTTAACCGATGTCGAAGTTTCTCTCGATATTCAATGATTACGACAGGTGCAAGTTCAACCATTTCAGCATGCATGTTCTCAAGATGGTTCAGGCGCTGTTCAATATCAGCGGCTAGAAAACTTCCTTCACGGGCGCGCATCTCCAGCAGAGACTGCAAACACTGCTCAAGTCCCGCCTCCAATACTTCGGAGTAGTCTTCTAATGTCGCAGACACGGCACCCGCAGCCTCGTCTTTGCTGTCCATAATACCGGGTATAGAAAGTATATCACGTAAAGTCAACTCACCACTCAAACCATATTCATTCTTAAGCTGCTCTGCTGCCTTTAGATAGGTCATTACAGCAGAGTGATTCAGAACCGGTCTAACAGTCGACTCATCGTGCTCTCTATTGATGGTAACATCTATTCTTCCCCGTTTGATGTGCTGTTGAACCTTTCTTCTCAACACATCCTCATAACCCGTCCAATCCCGGGGCATCCGCAGTACAACTTCGCAGTACCGGTGATTCACCGATTTCACTTCGAACATAATCTTGTAGCCGCCGAATTGCAGGGACGATTGACCGTATCCGGTCATGCTAAATGACAACGGAATCACATCCATTACACTATTGTAATTGATTATTACTAGCGAAACAAGGGGGACAATTTGCGTCCTGATTTCTCCCACACATACTCCATTAGCTGTGCGCTCATATCGTAGAACATGAACGGAGTCATCAGATAGATCCCATTAAAATGGGCAGTAGCAACATCTAACAGTTCCTTAGCGATAGCGACACCTTCTGCTCTTCCAGCTTCCCCTTCAAGTCCCTTCATCCGGTTGCGGACATCGTCCGTAAGCTGAATACCGGGAACCTCATTATGTAGAAACTCTGCATTTCGTCCGCTTGCCAGTGGCATAACCCCAATGAATACAGGGATTTCCAGATGTGCTGTTGCCTCAGCTATCTTCACGATAAGTTCCTGATCATAGACAGGCTGGGTCATAATATAGTCGGCACCAGAGGCGATTTTCTTCTCCAGACGTTGCACTGCCTTATCCAAATATTTAACATTCGGGTTAAACGCAGCTCCGATTACAAAATTCGCTTTCTGTTTCAAAGGTTTACCTGAGAAGGAAATCCCGTCATTCAGCTGCTTGATCATTCTAATTATCTCAAAAGAAGTTAAATCATAAACCGAGCTTGAGCCGGGAAGATCTCCAAATTTCGCAGGATCACCTGTTACGGCCAGCACATGATCAATTCCAAGCGCATCAAAACCCATCAAATGGGATTGAGTACCAATCAAATTACGATCCCGGCAAGCAATATGCACTAGCGGACGAAGTCCGGTTTTAGCGTGCACCAAATGCCCCAACGCCATATTGCTCATCCGTGTAACAGCCAGAGAGTTGTCGGCGAGTGTCAACGCATCCGCGCCTGCTCTTCTTAGCGCTTCTGCACCCTGCATAAACTTTGCGATATCCAATTCACGAGGTGGATCAAGCTCAACAATAACCGTATGTCGTTCCTTTACCAGATCAACCAGGTTCGGCTCTCTACCCTCTCTACCATCATCGCCAAAATTATCTTGCAGCGATACACGCTCCACAGCAGGTGGCAACGGTTTAGGAAGCGGTTGCGGTACATAATTCTTCAGTGCAGACGAGATTTCTGCGATATGCTGCGGAGTTGTACCACAGCAACCACCGATTATCCGGCAGCCCATCTCCGCAAAAGTCTGCGCCATTTGCCCAAAATATTCTGGAGAAGCCCCGTACCGGTATTCTCCGTCTACATAATCCGCTACACCCGCATTTGGATACACAGAAGCTGGCAAAACCAGACTCCCTTGTACAGCTTTGAGCGCCCGCTTCATTCCGTTCGGGCCTGTGTTACAGTTAAATCCGATAACATCAGCACCATCGTTTTCCAGGATACGAAAAGCTTCCGGCAAAGTTAATCCATCTAATGTGCGTGCTGTTTCATCGACAGCTAATTGGCAAACTACAGGAAGCGAGCTGATCTTGCGGAGCGTTCTTAGAGCTAAATGCAGTTCCTCAACATCGTAGAAGGTTTCCAGCATAATGCCATCTACGTCCTCTTCTAACAATGCAGCAATCTGCTGTGTAAAATATTTTTTCAGCTCTGTGGAAGAGAGATTCGCACGTTTGCCCGCGCGAATAGATCCTACAGCTCCTAATACATACCCATGATCTCCAGCAGCCCGGCGAGCGATTCTAACCCCGGCTCGATTGATTTCCTCAACCTTAGATTCTAGACCATATTTAGAGAGCCTGTCATAGTTCGCCGAGAAGGTGTTGCTCTCCAGCAGCACTGCCCCTGCCTCAATATAGCTGCGGTGAACATCTTCGATTACCCCCGGAGAGGTCAAATTCAATTCTTCATAGGAAATGCCGACCGGGAAACCCTTCTGATATAAGTAGGTGCCCATCGCTCCGTCTCCGACTAATACTTTATTTCCCCATGCGGAACGTAAATCCGGCTTCACAACAAGATCCTCCCCTGCCACATTAGTTTCTAACTTTAGTTTCATACTAATGTAACATAAATCGGTATGGATGATAAGCTTTCCAAAAGAAATGCATTTAGCCCAAAATATCCACCATGCATGTTCATCTATAAAAAGCTTCATACTAACGTTAATGCTGATATTTCCATAAAGGAGAGAATACTTTGAAGAACAAAACAAGAAAGTTTCTGATCCGAAAATACGCTGTAACTTTACTGCTAGCCACTCTCTGCTTATTGTATATTTATTTGCTAGATTGGCTGTATGGCTATGGGCTGGGTAACGTCGGCTATATCCTTAATTATCTATTCTATACCGCCTCTGAGAAAGCAACGGCTTGTATTTTGCTGCTCTGCTTGTTCATCCCCGATATCTACTACTGGAAAACAGGACATCAACCAGAACGTGGCGGGGAAAGATGACTTCTTATCGCCGCAACAATGACAAGAATTACAGGGATCAACACCATAAAGAAGGGGAAAATCGTATATAACAATCTCCCTCCCTCATTAATATGTTCAGTAAAGCTCCGCGCGTTCAACATCGAGCTGAACAGAATGATCAGAGCACAGGGATAGACCATTCTCCGGTAAGGAATTTTGAACAATTCGGAAATCCCTATAAGTGCCGCCGCAAAAAACACTGACATTTTGAAAAAAACGCCGATAATCAGCACCATAACTACTAGAATATCCACACGTTGAATAAAATCGGAGATTGAAATCTTGCTAATCGTGGGCATCAGAGGGAGGGGTGAACGTTTCACAATATCTGTGCCCAGCACGGAGATATTCAGCATCATAGTCAGACTTAAGAGCAAACCTGAAACAAATATCCCTGCTCCGATGACCCAAGGACCTTTTTTAACATTGTTCAGATAGGGCATTAGCATGGTAAAACAAATCATTTCACCAAAAGGGAACATATAGTTCTGGCGAATGACAGATTCGATCACAGGCTGGAACCCATTCTCAAAAACAGGAAGCAATCGATTCAAATTAATGGAGCCCGATAACATCAGCATAATCGAGCAAAATATACCTATCAGCATTACGAGAGTTGCGAATACCAATGAAGTTCGGGATAACACCTCTACTCCTTTATGCAAAACATACGCAGAAGATAAGATCATCAATGTAGATATGATAAACAACGGTGTGCGGTGCATAGTAGCCATAACCAGCATGGAACTGCCATCCCGTAAATCACGACCCGCTAAATTGAGAAAAAGAATAATGTAGAGAACGGAAATCACCGTACCTAAGGATCTTCCCAGCAGCTTGCGGGTATATGCCGTTAAGGGGAGATCCGGAAACTTTCTGTATAAATAAGTGTACCCCGAAAAAATAATCAAACCGATCAAATTTCCGAGCAGTATGGATATCCACGCATCTTTACCAGACTCCATCCCAAGATTCACTACCAGTGCTGTTCCAAGTTCAAACAACAAAGTCAACGTGAAAAATTGGAGTAGTCCTATTTTTATTTTTCCCATAGCTGCTCCTCCTTTATCGTCATTACTTATACTTGGACTGAAAGGAATCACTCCGCATATCCGTATGCCTGATCACAGCATCCGTATTGATATTAATCTGGCAGGTTTCAAATATACGATCCCAATGATCTTTTACTTGTTTCCAGCCACGTGGATTAGCTCTTTCAGCTGCTTCACCAAAACCTAGATAATCACTTTTTAACGAACGGGCAGTTGTTATGGCAGCGCGAATCTGTTCTTTAATATTCTTTTCCAAAAGCTTCGAAAGATTATTTAACACCGTCGGATCTGTTAGATCCAAGCCATTGGGCGATTCCTTTAATCCAGCCTGCTGAGTGACGTTAATCGTGAAGATAGGATGCTCTATGTCTTTCGCATCAGCGTGGATATGTACCTGTGATAAATACACATTAAACGATATATAATCATTCTCACCTATCGAGACCAGTACCGGCATCTGAGAGATTTTATTCTTAAGCAAAACGGTACCGATCGCCTCCTCCCCTTGCAGCCACCCTTTAAGCTTGTCTTCTTTAAAAGCTGCAAGACCCGTAACTTTTATTATGGCCTCCGGTCTTATTTTTTTTAAATTATCATTACTTTCCCTCTGCTCCAAATCTCCAGTCACTAGCACGCCATTGATCACTGGCCCCCCACCAGGAACCTGTATCCCCCGGATAATATCATCCACTTCCATCCGATAGTTATATCCGAATTGTTTAGAGGTCGTCTGCAGCTTTTCCACCAAATCGTTGGATGGAATTCTTCCGAACACGGTCATAGTCGTCATACATTCACTAGCAGGCTGTCCCTTGGAAATAAAAATCAGGCTTGTCAGCCGGGTTTCACTTTCCCTTTCCAGCACATCCATGATATCCTTGATGCCTTCTTGCGCGAACTTCTCGGAAATGATGACTACCCGAATATGTCCTAAAGACAAAAAACGTGCAGTCTGACGCGAGGCATTGGCTAATGCTTCAAACATAGAGCGGCCGCTACCTTTATATACCGAAACAGGTGAAGTCCCTCTAGCGTTCTTCCCAGAGATTTCGTCAGCAACGATAACCTGAAAGGATACTACGTATTTCTCTTCTTCTGTAGGTCCTCTATCTATGGACACACCCGAAACGATGGCTCTTCTGTTTAATTCCACACTATCCCAGCAGCCTGTGAGACTAAGACAGATCAATACGCAAGGTAAAAGTCCTGCTAAGAAAAAATTGCATTTACTCAGAATCTTGCTTTCCTTTCTTATGCGACTGTGTCCCTTTAGTCTTATCAAGAATTTTTGGAGATAGGTTCTGTTCATGTCCGGTTGTGATCTCCTTCCCTTCTGAAATGTTCCCTTGCTGCGCAGTAGCAGGAGCTGGTTCTGCTGTGCCAAGCGCCCACAAAGGCAGCCTTAAGACAGCATCCTTCTGACCTCTGGATGACAAAGGCACGATTGGAGACAAATAAGGAACGCCAAAAGTCCGCAGACTGTTCATATGTGCAACCAGTACGATTAAACCCAATGTAATCCCGTAAAAACCAAACATACCGGCCAATATCAAAAAACCAAAGCGGATAATTCTGCCCGCAATCGCCATGTTATACGCTGGAATGGCAAAGCTCGCAATCCCGGTCAACGCGACCACAATCACCATAACGGGCGTAATAATTCCAGCCTCTACCACGGCCTGACCAAGAATCAGAGCACCTACTACAGATACGGTCTGCCCAACTGCACGTGGCATTCTTACTCCCGCTTCCCGGATGATCTCAAACGCACCTTCCATTAGAATAGCTTCGACAAAAGCGGGGAAAGGCACATTTTCTCGTTGCGATAACAGGTTGATCAGCAAAGTCGTAGGGATCATCTCATAATGAAACGTCGTCAAAGCTATATACACGGAAGGCCCTAGAATAAGCACGATAAAACTGATATACCGAATAATTCGCATCAGAATAGCAATATCGAACCTTTGCGCATAATCCGAAGCTGACTGAAAAAAAAGAGTGAAAACCGCAGGCAAAATCAATACAAAGGGGGTGCCATCAACGACAATCACTACCCTCCCTTCTAACAGATTCGTTGCAGCCACGTCTGGCCGCTCGCTGTTATTGATCGTTGGAAAAGGGGTAAAGGTCTTATCCTGAATCAGCTCTTCGATATAACCGGATTCCATGATGGCATCTACATTAATCTGTTGCAGCCGTTTTCTAGCTTCTTCAACCAGCTTCTCGTCCGCAGTATCCTTGATGTACATTAAAGCCACATCGGTCTGAGTTACCGACCCGATCTTCACATGCTCGAGCCTTAGTTTGGGTGATCTTATTCTTCTGCGTATTAATGAGACATTCGTAGCCAAAGATTCAACAAAACTATCCTTTGGACCACGCACAACTAGCTGAGTCGAGGGTTCGGTGACAGAACGAGCTTCCCCTCCTTCAGTCTCACACATGATGCCACTGTCATAACCTTCAATGAGAATCAGTGTCTTCCCAGAAAGAATTCCGAGCAGCACCTCGTTCCAATCCTCCTGCAGCTGCGCTTCACCTATTTCCAGGGCACGGTTTAAGATGAGGTCATTCAGATTATTTGCTGCAGTATTACTTTCCTTGAGCATCTCATCCGTAATAGAGAGCAATGAACCCATTACAAATTGATTAACGGTTTCTGTCTTAGCTAGACCATTAAGATGTACCGCAGCAGCCTCAACAAAGGATTGCTCACCAAGCTTTACCTGGCGGATTCTAAGATCCGGACTATCTCCCAGCTCGGTAATGATATTGTTTAGTGTCTGCTCCAGATGAATGGTTAATCTGGCTCCAGAACCTGAACCCGCCGGGTCTGCTTGCTGTCCCTTACCGGATTTATTTCTTTTAGTTAACCCGTTGATGTTCAACAAGCTCCCCTCCTTTTTTCATAAACATTGTAGTATTATTCTCGGTTACTCCTTCCATTATTCGGCTGCTTAAAGTCACATCAGGTTAGAAACACAAAAAAGGCAGTCCAAGAATGCGCTCTTGGACTGCCTTTTTTGTTATTTTTTTATATTGCTACACTGCCCGTGAATACGACCTCAGCAGGTCCAGTCATATACACATGATTATCCTCTTCATTCCATTCAATATAGAGATCGCCGCCCTTTAGACTAATCCAAGCTGCCCGGTCTGTAAGATCATTCAGCACAGAGGAGACAAGGGTTGCACAGGCTCCAGTGCCACAGGCAAGCGTAGGTCCTGCCCCACGTTCCCAGACACGCATATCCACTCTCCCCCGATCCAGTACCGTTGCGAATTCAACGTTTACTTTTCTCGGGAACAAAGGATGTACCTCAAGCTTAGGTCCCCATGTGGCAAGATCAAAATTCACTGCATCTTCTACGTAAATCACGCAATGAGGATTTCCCATGGATACCGCTGTGAACGTAAATTCGGTTCCGTCCGCTTCAATCGGCTGAGAGAGCACTGGCTCTGCATCAATAGATACTGGAATTTGCAGACCGGACAATACAGGTTCGCCCATATCTACGGTTACAGTCTCCACAACACCGTCTTTCACGTTTAATGTAACCTTTTGTTCTCCGGCACCAATCGTTTCTATTACAATCTGCTCTGAGCTTACCAGTCCGTGGTCATATACATATTTAGAGACACAGCGAATGGCATTTCCGCACTGCTCCGCCTCCGAACCATCAGAATTCATAATACGCATCATGAAATCGCCACGCTCAGAAGGAAGGATATATACCAGTCCGTCAGCACCGATTCCAAAGAACCGGTTGCATAGGGTTACAGCAAGCTCCGCTGCATTACTTGGCAGCTCTTGCTCACCGAAAACAACGATGAAGTCATTACCGAGGCCGTGCATTTTTGTAAATTCCATTAAAAGTCCACTCCTAAAGGTTATGTTATGTTAGCATTCGCTTAAGCTTAAGGTTCTGTGTAATTTAGCATTTCGCAAGCATATGAGCGGTTAACTGCAACAAGTATACCTTTAGGAATGGAGCATTAGTATTGACTTTATGCTGAATTTTTTGTACTTTTTATCATCGTACTGCCGCTGCGTCCACGATTACGTTTGCCGCCCCAAACACTGCCGGCACCCATCAAGAAGGTTGGGATCCCCGCTGTTACAAACACCAGACACCATTCGCGGAAATTGAGCGGCACTGTTTTGAAGACAGGCTGGAGCACAGGCACGTACATTACGGCCAGCATCAGTAAGACTGATGACAATACGGCAAGCACTAGATACTTATTCTGGAACGGATTGCGGTGGAACACTGAGCGCGAGCTGCGGCAATCGAAGACGTGGATCAACTGTGCCATAACGAGTGTCGCAAAAGCCACCGACTGTGCGCGAATCAATTGTGCAGGATTGTCTGGTGCTATACGTAAAGTTAGCCAAAATGCTCCTAGCGTACATAAGCCAATTAACAGTCCACGGCTTATAATTTTCCAGCCTAAGCGGCGGGCAAAAATATTCTCTTTCGCACCACGCGGTTTATGCTCCATCAAATCCTTCTCGGGCTGATCCACGCCAAGGGCCATCGCTGGCAGTCCGTCTGTCACCAGATTGACCCAAAGGATTTGAATGGGAACGAGTGGCAATGGCAGAGCGAGCATCATGGCAAAGAACATTGTCAGAATTTCTCCTACATTGGATGCCAACAAATAACGAATGAATTTACGAATATTCTCATAGATGTTTCTGCCTTCTTCGATGGCAGCAACGATCGTAGAGAAGTTATCATCTCCGAGAACAAGTGATGATGCTTCCTTGGTCACATCTGTGCCTGTGATACCCATGGCTATTCCGATATCCGCAGCCTTAATGGCTGGAGCGTCATTCACTCCATCTCCGGTCATAGCCACTACGTGACCATGACGTTGTAGCGATTTAACGATCCGAAGCTTATGCTCTGGAGATACGCGGGCGAATACATACACATTGTCCGATACCTTATCCAGCTCATCATCATCCATCCGGGTTAACTGAGCACCTGTCAGCACCGTTCCACCACGCTGCAGAATTCCCAGCTGGTGAGCAATAGCCTCGGCAGTTGTTCCATGGTCACCGGTAATCATAACCGTCTTAATCCCGGCCCGGCGTGTGACGCTGATGGCATCGCGGACTTCACGACGTGGCGGATCAATCATTCCAGCCAAACCAATAAAGACTAATTGATTCTCCGCATCCTTTTCACTATTCACATGTTCATTTGGACGCATATCCCGGTAAGCCATACCTAGCACACGAAGGGCTCCAGAAGCCATCTGCTCATTGGCATCAAGCACCTTTTGCCGCAAAGTCGGCGTACAAGGCACAACACCGCCCTCCCAAAGCATGTATGAGCAGCGATTGAGCAGTACATCGGGCGCACCTTTTGTACATACCATCCGTCCTCCAGGATGGCCTACGATCACAGACATCAGCTTCCGTTCAGAATCAAACGGAAATTCCTGTTCACGAGTGTAGGTTACAGCAAGCGTCTGAGCGGTCAGACCCATCTTTCCTGACAGTGCCACGAGTGCTCCTTCAGTCGGGTCGCCCTTCAGTTCCCAAACGGAAGTGTTGTCTGCAGATTTTTCAAGAATAGCATCCTTATCCTTCCCTTTGCGTTTGCCTCGCACTTCAGACTGGAAGGTCTCGATGATTTCCGCGTTGCTGCATAATGCGCCGACCTGCAACATCCGCCGTAAGCTTTGATCATGTTTTAGATCCACTGCTTTACCTTTCTCCAGAACCTGTCCATTTGGAGCATACCCTTCGCCTGTTACCTCAAGACCACGTCCACCCGTCCATAATCGGGTCACCGTCATTTTATTCTGCGTTAAAGTTCCTGTCTTGTCTGAACAGATTACCGAGGCACAGCCCAGCGTTTCCACTGACGGCAATTTACGAACGATAGCTTTGCGTTTGATCATCCGCTGCACACCTAGCGCAAGCGCAATAGTTACAATAGCGGGGAGCCCTTCCGGAATCGCGGCAACTGCCAAGCTCACACCAGCCAAGAACATGGAGGTGGCAGGCTGTCCATGCAGAATACCTGCTGCCACAACTACAATTGTCAATCCCAGAGATACGTAGATCAGAATCTTTCCTAGTTGCTCAAGCCGGTGCTGCAAAGGTGTTTCCTGAGAATCCGTATTTTGGATTAGATCTGCTATCTTACCCATTTCCGTATTCATACCGGTACGGATTACAACAGCTCTCCCTGTTCCTCTGGTTACCATAGTGCCCATGAAGCCTAAATTCTTCTGATCACCAAGCGGAATCTCTTCTGCACGGATCGCTTCCGAATGCTTCGAGACAGGCAATGATTCCCCAGTAAGTGCGGATTCTTCCACATATAGAGCACTGCATTCCAACCAACGTACATCAGCAGGAATCCGATCACCACTCTCCAGCAAGACAATATCGCCTGGCACCAACAGCTTGGCTGGGATAATCTCGCTATTCCCTCCACGTAGCACTTTCGCAGAAGGTGCGGAGAGCTGCTTTAAAGCTCTGAGCGAACGTTCGGCGCGAAACTCCTGAACAAATCCAAGCGCTCCATTCAGTAGGATAATCGCGATGATCGTGATGGCATCCAAGTATTCGCCTAGCAACCCGGATACAAGCGTTGCACCCATGAGCACAAGCACCATGAAATCCTTGAACTGGTTCAACAGCAGGGTAAACGGAGATACTGTCTTTCCTTCCGACAGCTCGTTGTACCCGTTCTCCTTTCGTCTCTCCGCGGCTTCCTCATCACTGAGGCCCGTCCTTGGCTGGACATTGAACATTTTCTGCAGCTCTTCTGCACCGAGACGGTGCCAACTGTTTTGTTCCATGACTTTTCTTTCCCTCCCGGTCGTTTCTTTACTTCCGGCGGCGCACAGCTTTTCCACCTGTTCATGACAAATGTATTCAAGGTCGTCCAATAATATCACCCCTATCCAATTCCCCTTTTGCGCGAATGTCCTAAAGTATGGCATCATAGAGAGGTAAGCATAAACGTCTTTGGCGTCCTTATAAGGACAGGTAGGCGTTTGAGCGAGAAATATAAGACATAAAGTATTGTGTGAAACTTTTACTTTCTTATATTTAAGAAATTCATTTCACGGCGACAGGAGAGCTTTATCATGGCATTAGACGGCATTGTTACCAAAGCTATCGTGCACGAATTGCAATCATTCATAGGTGCACGTATAGGAAAAATATATCAACCGAACAATCACGATTTAATTTTTAACCTGCGCGGCGCAGGTGGCGGCGGCAAGCTGCTGCTCTCTGCTAATCCTACGTATCCTCGGGTGCATTTTACCGAAAGAAACAGCATTAATCCTTCGGAAGCCCCCATGTTCTGCATGCTTATGCGGAAGCATTGTGAGGGAGGGACCATTGAAAGCATTACGCAGGTAGGCATGGAACGAATTATTCACATAAACGTCAAGACTAGAGATGAGCTTGGTGACGTATTTGCCAAAAAGATCATCATAGAGCTGATGGGTCGGCACAGTAACATCATTCTTACTGATCTCAGCTCTGGAACGATCATAGACGGCATTCATCATGTAACTCCATCGATTAGCAGCTATCGGATTGTGATGCCCGGCATCGCCTACACAGAGCCGCCTCAGCAGCATAAGCTGAACCCTTTGGAAATCGGCCAGGAGCAATTTCTCAATTTAATCTCGGCTGCTGAAGAAGCTGCGCTGATAGAGGATGTTGAGGAGGAAGCTGAGCCAGAAGAAATCGTTGAGGGAGAGCTTGCTAATCTGATCACAAAAGAAGCAGTAGAGCAAAAACCTGACGGCTCTGGCGGTCCATCTCCCTCAGCTGACCCGGTAGGCTGGATGGTACATGCTTTCAGCGGAATGAGCCCGCTGATTGCTGGTGAAATTGCTCTTCGTCTGAGAAACACCTTGGATAAAGGCGAAGTTACAGAAACCGAAGCAGCGTTTCCAACAAAATTATGGGTTGCCTTCCATTCCGTAATGGGCCCCGTACGTGATAACGAGTTTTCTCCTGTTGCAGGTGCAAACGCAAAAGGTAAAATGATTTTTTCTGCGATCCCCTTAACACTTCTGGGTGAGAGTGCGAAACATTACAACTCCATCAGTGAATGTATGGAGGATTATTACGGGGATAAAGCCGAGCGCGATACTGTAAAGCAACGGGTGAGTGATTTGATCCGTTTCCTCAGCAATGAACGGAGCAAAAACGTTAAAAAACTCGCTAATTTGCAGAAGGATCTCGACGAAGCTCAGGATGCTGATCGTTACCGCATTTGGGGTGAGTTGCTTTTCGCTTCATTACACGCGGTATCCAAAGGGGATAAAGAAGCCTCCTTGGTCAATTATTATGATGAAAATCAGGCGGAAATGGTGGTTCCGCTCGATCCGTTATTAAATCCTTCGGACAATGCACAACGTTATTTCAAAAAATACAACAAATATAAAAACAGCCTGCTTGTTATTAATGAACAGCTTTTGAAGACGCATGAGGAAATTTTGTATATGGAGAGTCTGCTGCAGCAACTTGCCCACGCTTCCCTCAACGACATTGAGGAGATCCGCGACGAGCTTGTAAGCCAAGGTTATCTGCGTGACCGGAGCAAAAAGGGTAAAAAGAAGAAAAAGGCCACCAGACCCACATTACAGGTCTTCACCTCTTCGGAAGGAATCGATATTTATGTCGGCAAAAACAATTTGCAGAACGAATACGTCACCAATCGGCTGGCTTCTCCGAATGATACTTGGCTGCATACCAAGGACATCCCCGGATCACACGTGGTCATCCGAAGTGAGCAATTTGGAGATGCAACGCTAGAAGAAGCCGCTCAGCTTGCCGCTTATTTCAGCCAAGCCAAACAGTCCAGCAGTGTGCCTGTGGACTGTACATTGATCCGCTATGTACGTAAGCCAAGCGGTTCCAAGCCGGGATTTGTAATCTATGATCATCAAAAGACACTGTTCGTCACACCTAATGAGGAAAGAATTAAGAGTCTTCCAAATACTTTGAGAAGCTAACTACTAGATATAAAGAAACCTCCAGCTGCAGATGTTGAACATCTAAGGCTGGAGGTTTTTATAATTCGCTCCGCAAATCGACTAATTTCATGCCTTCTTGTTTAAAAACTTCAGTACTTCTGTAGAAACCGTAACACTGCCGATATCCCCGTGAAAAATTACGCCTTGACGGGCACCATGAAAGTCAGAACCTCCGGTTATTAACAGATTATAATCCTCAGCCATAACTTGATAACGTTCTTCTTCCGCAGGTCCATGATCAGAGTGATAGACCTCAATCCCTTTAAAAGCGCCTTGCTCCAGAATATCTCGCACCAGAAGGTCATCCCCGTACAAGCCCGGGTGGGCTAATACTGGAGACCCTCCTGCCTCAATGATCCACTCGCAAGCTTCCTCCGGTGTGATTCTGGGAGGTGACACATAGGCTGCTGCATCCTCGGCCAAATACTTGTTGAAGGCATCTCTCATATCGGTAGCTGCCCCAAGCCGAACCAGCTCGTCGGCAATATGTGGCCGGCCGATGCTTTCGTCAGGCTTCAATTCCCGCCCGATCCCCACTATAACCTGTTCCAAGGTAATCGCAATCCCAAGGTCTTGCAGCTTGGTAATTATCGCTTCATTCCTAAGTGCCCGGGTATCTCTTAGCCCTTCCAAACGTGAGAGAAATTGTTCATTCTCAGGATCAACATAATAGCCCAGCACATGAATGTCTTTGCCACCAGCACGCGTACTGATCTCTACACCAGGCACAACGGTTATTCCGTACTTCTCTCCTGCTTCACAGGCTTCCTTCACGCCAGCTACTGTATCATGATCCGTAATGGCAACAGCGCTTAGCCCCTTCTCCTTAGCAAGCCGTACATTCTCCGCTGGCGGCTGCATGCCGTCAGAGGCTTGAGTATGGGTATGGAGGTCGCATACATCCTTAGCAGATAGGTTACCTGCATTCTCCCACTCTTCCCGCAGAATCCCCATTTTTATGGCATCATAGTATTCTCCTCGCACGATTCGTGCTTTACGGACGCGAGCTTCCTCCACCATGCCACATTTCGCTGCCAACCCGATCATTCTTTTATTCCCTGACCAGGTGCCTATTCCAAGACGGACTGTATCAAGAGAATTAAATAAATAATCTATCCACATCTTAAACGCTTCCGTACCGTAACCACCTGACCAATAACTAGAATCAAAGATTACTATACCAATCTCCATCCAGTTGGTTTCTTGCGATATCCAGTAGCGCCCTACTTTCCCCTTTACCTTGCCGTCTATTTCTATGATCAACAGGTTACGCGGGGTTTCCGTCTCAACTAACGCCAAATGACCTATGTAGTCCTCGGTAAACTTTTCGAATCTTTGATGTGTCAGAGATTTATAGGGACCATCCCATTTCAAGTGTTCACGGTCTTCAGCTTCATGATAGTGATAATAAAGCTTCTGAAAATCAGCCTCTGTAATATCGCGCAATACTAGCTTTTCTCCACGTAGAACAATTGACATTGTAATATCCCCCGCTTTAACTATCAGATTTGATTCGAATGCTCACGCAAATAAGTCAGGAAGGTTACTGCAGAAATTGGCAGCAGTGTTGATTTTAGATGAATGGCGTAGAATTGTCTTTTAAAAGAGGCATCGGAGATATTCACAATTTTCAACAGTCCCAGCGCAACTTCATGCTTGACCGAAGAGGTCGATATGATCGTTATGCCAAGACCTGCTTCCACCGCTGATTTCACAGCTCCCGTACTTCCAAGCTCCATCACGATCTTCATAGTTCCCGGATCAAGTCCCTTGGAGAACAGCTGCTCCTCCATCACACGCCGCGTTCCTGAGCCCTGCTCACGCAATACAAAAGGATGCTGAAGCACTTGCTCCAAGGTAACCTCTTGCTGCTCCGCAAGTGGATGATCATGTGGCACGATCAACTTCAGTTCATCCCCCATCACGGGCTCGATCTCCATGTCCGGATGTGTGACCGGGGCTTCAATTAAACCAAAATTCAGTTGATGCTTGAGGATTTCCTCCATAATTTGCGAGGTGTTCATCACTTTCATCATAATTGAAATGTTAGGATATTGCTTTCCGAAAGGGCCTAACAGCCGTGGCAGCACGTATTCTCCTATCGTAAGACTCGCCCCAAGCTGCAGCCGCCCCTCCAGCATATGTGTGAATGCTGACATCGCTTGATCCGTCTCACGCATCAGCTGAATACTGCGCAGCGCGTATGGCATCAGGGTGTGCCCTGCTTCGGAGAGTACGATTTTTTTGGTGGAACGGTTAAACAATTTGGTGCCAAAATAATCCTCCAGTGCCTGTACCTGCATGGTCACAGCTGGTTGAGTCATATGTAAAGTCTGCGCCGCCGCCGAGAAGCTTCCCCGCTCGGAGACCGTATAAAAAATATGCAGCTGATGAAAGTTCATGCTTCGCAACTCCTTATATTACAAAAAGAACGTCCTTTAAAGACGACAATCGTTTCTCGTAGAAACTTAAGAATATTATAATCGTGCTGTATATAAATTCTTATATTTTTAAAAAGGACATGCAGACTCGCCGCATGCCTCTTGCCCGATTCTTTATAGACTATTTGCGTCTTCGTTTCTTCTTCGACAGCTTTGTGCGGTGAGAATTACGCAGCAGTGAAAAATAGGTCTTTAAATCTCTCAACTGTGGCATCTCCGAGATTCTCCCAAGAAACGAAACGATGATCATAGAATATAATGGCTGGCCTGAGAGATCTCTCTCACCTGTCAATTCCGTAAACTCAGCGATTACTACAGAGTCATCGTCAATTAAATATGCGTTATAATCACTGCTTGAAAAGGGCTTGATCCGATTCTGCATTAGGCACTGCCACATCCATGCAGCGACCTCTTCGGCATTGCTTGCACCATTGCTGATGCGGTCCATATAACGGCTCTTCGCATGATTGGTTATAACGATATCGGCGACCCTGTAATCGTTCAGCATGATGTGGAAGGGCTCATAAGTGCTGGGCCAATCCGTCCCCTTGTTGCGCATCATCATCACACTCCACCATAAGGGTCTTAGTATGCACTTAATGTTGTCATCTTACCTCATTGCCGAAAGTTGTACAAGTTTCTACCGTCGAGAGTAATGGCGTTTTTTTTGTAAATAAGCATAAAAAAAACAGGCGCTGTTTAAGCGCCTGTTTATCTCCTGGAATCACATACTGTAATTACGGGACTTGTCCGGTCCATTACTAGTATACTCTGTCTTAATTTCGTTACGATAAGATCTTTCAATCTTTCGCACATAGGAGAGTCTGCGGACATTCTTCATAACTTCCTCGGCCCGTTCTGCATTTACATACATAACTGCATAATGCATTTTCCGAGAAACATAATGTAATGTTCCGTATTTCTCAAGGTTACGTGCCGCTTTAACGTCACTTACCCAAATGATGTATCCTGTCCGTTCCGCAAACATAAGCTAAACCGCCTTTCTCTCTCTAAATCCTAAGGGAAGCTTATCCGCAGGAGCATTTTCCCCCGCTGCCGCATCCACCTTTAGGGGAAGGATCATTACTTGGTACTTTAATGCTATCGGATACTGAAAAAGCAATCGCTTCCGACATGGAATGCAGAATGTCGTCAAGGGTCTTCTCTGCCAGCTTGAAACGAACAACTTCTTCGAACCGCTCCAGTTCCGCTTCTACTGCCGAAACCTCATCCTTTGCTGAATGATAATTCGGGTGGAAATGTCCGAATCGCTGTGTTTCTTCAAACAACTCCTTCTTAGTCTGAAGTCGTTTGACCATGGCCTGAATTTCGGGGTTCGTATCAACCCGTCCTTTCCAGTATAAGTAATCCGACACCTCGGCGGATTGATTAATCATATCGCCTAATTCATAGGCGTATGTCAGCACTTCAGCCATATCGACCGTATTTATTTCAGCTACGCTCATGAACTCAGCTCTTTTCTTCGTTAATGATCTACCGATTCAGTAGACTTTTCTATCATACCATAATCACTCGCTTGAGCAGAAGAGGAATTTCTTCGTCCTTTGGGAATAACTAACTTCATTTCCTTCCAGTCTTCCGGAGTGAGCTCTATATCTTCAACCGTTTCACCATCGTGATAGAGCAGCTGTCCGGAAACTCTCCATGGATTTCCGCTTATGCGGGAAGGGATAAAATCTAACATCTGATCTTTTAGTGCAAAACGCACTTTGACTCCCCATCTTAACCCTTGCTCCATCACCTTTTGTGCAGTCGAGCTATGATAATGCCGCCATTCTTTGCTCCAGATCTGCGGTACATTTTCTCCACCGAAGAGAATCTCCTCCTCTTGTTCAGGAGCAATAACCGGCAGGTTAAGAAAAGGATTCCCTTTGGACAGCAATCCTAGTTCTACATTCAGCTCTGGAAGAACATACGTTGCCTCGGGGTTTCCTGTTTCATGAGGAAACCAACTCCACCCTACGTTTGGATCCTCCCCTTGTCCTCCAATGATTCTGGAAGGCGCTAGCCCCGCGGAGTACAGTTCTTTTCGTATCTGTTCCATGTATTCCGGGTCCACTATGAAATGTAAAGGACCGATACGTTCAAGATTCTCCTGTAAACGCGGGTGAGCTGCGATAGCAGCTCCATCGGCTTCCGTCTGACAGGTCAAGAGAATTACTTGCGATAGTGAAGTACGGCCAATACTTTTTGCCCATTGCTCAAGGGACATTTGAACCACCGAAGGAAGCCCGCCCATTGCATGCTCACTTATCCAGGAGATGATGTCATTCGGTGACATTCCACGCTCAGCTGCAAGTTCCAACCTCTCTTTCGTCAGCCGGAAGCTCCATATCGTATCACTTTGCTGGAGCTCAGCGCAGCCAGCCAGTGTCCATCGTACAGAATAGGGGACCTCCGGTGGAACCAGCACCTCGAAATCCGGCTGCACAATAAACTGTTCCTGTGTATCTCCAGACCCAACAGCAGCGAATGATCCCCTCTCAGCAGATAGCATTGGCTTAGCAGCGGTCCAGCGAAAACACAACATGCCCTCAGCGGTTTCTCCCAGTTCACACCAGCCAAAGCCTGTTAAACAACGTAACCAGTTCAAGCTTGACTTCTCAAGCTCATTACGGGCAACGTTACCTGTGAGATTAGAAGCCATCATCCAGTCTAATAGTGCGGGCAGCATTATCCATTTCCCGGGGATAAAATCTGCATTAGAAATTATATAACGAAAATGTTGATCGGCTGGGCCCACGCTTCCAGAGCGATTAATTACAATCCCATAAAGAATGTCACTCATCGTCGCTTCAGGAAGCTGCAGCCAACGATCCAACAGCTCCAGATCAAGCGTGTATCCGGCACTCTGCCTGCGAATAAGTCCAAGACACAGCAGGATATCCACCGTCGCTATGACAGAAAGTGTGTTCTGTTCCTCTAAAAGAGAACCCACGGAGAGCCCTTGCAAATGCTCCTCCCCAAAAGAGAGCTGCGCCGCTAAGCGGTTTAGATGCTTTTTATGAATAATCCCCTTGGCTGTCAGCGGCAACCCTTCCCAAGCGGTGAACAGCAAAGCCCGAAACAAATCTATCGCCAGTCCGGCTCCTGCTTCCATGGTAAGACTCACTAAATGCCCGGCAATGAATTGCGGCTGATACGGGAAAAATTCTTGTTCAATTGCCGGCAGCTGATCAACAGGAATCTGGTACAGCTTTTCGCCTAATATTTTATGCCTTGCAGTTAACAGCCCCTCGCGGCGCAATTCGTTCATTGCAAGCTTTTGCTCAGCACGACAAAGCGCCACAGGGCGCAATCGTTCTTCCTTCCCTTCCTCAAACGGCTGGGCAGCATAAGCTGCACATAATCGCTTTAAGACCTCTAATGCTTCTGTTGACAGCTGGTTCAATGGATGGTTCGCTCCTCTCCACTCGGCATCTTTTTAACGACATATTCATAGCCCTGCTCAGTCAAAAACATCCGGCGGCGCAAAGCGAAATCCTGTTCCCGGCTATCTTCAGATACCAGTGAATAGAAATAGGCTTTATTCTCCCCCGCTTTGGGACGGAGGATTCGACCTAGTCGCTGGGCTTCCTCCTGCCGTGATCCATAAGCTCCCGAGACTTCAATAGCAATTGACGCGTCAGGTAAATTCACCGCGAAATTCGCTACTTTTGACACCACCAGTACCTGTATATCTCCCTCGTTAAAAGCCGCATATAGCTCGTCTCTTTCACGCTGCTTCGTTTTGCCGGTAATTAAAGGCGCCCCGATCCTGTCAGCCAGTTCACTTAACTGGTCGAGATATTGTCCAATAACCAGCACCGAAGAACCTGTATGGACCTTTAGAAGCTTGGCTACAATTTCAGCTTTGGCAGGATTGCAGGAAGCCATACGAAATTTTTCTTTTGCCGCCGCGTACATATATTCTTGTTTAAGCTCCGGATTCATCGGCACAATGATCTCTACACATTCCACTTCAGCGATCCAGCCCTGCTGCTCCAGCTCCTTCCAAGGCAAATCGTAGCGTTTCGGTCCGATTAAAGAGAACACATCCCCTTCCTTCCCGTCTTCTCTAACCAAAGTGGCTGTAAGCCCCAGTCGACGTGTAGCCTGAATGTCTGCTGTAGCCCGAAATACAGGCGCTGGAAGCAGGTGAACCTCATCATATATAATCAAGCCCCAATTGCGTTCGTTAAACAGCTTCATATGGAGAAACGGACCGTCTTTGGACGAACGATGCGTTAATATTTGATAGGTGGCAATGGTGACTGGCCGCACTTCTCTTTTTTCACCGGAATATTCCCCCACTGCCTCCCCAGCCAAATCTGTTCGCTCCAGCAGTTCATCCATCCATTGCCTTACGGACGTTGTATTTGAAGTTAAAATTAGGGTTTCACATTGGAGACTTTCAAGTACTGCTACTCCTACAATTGTCTTCCCTGCGCCACAAGGCAGCACCACCACACCGCTTCCCCCTTGTCCTTCTGTCCCTTGAAACAGCTGAACGGCCTCCTGCTGATATTCACGTAAGCCAAATGAATCGTTTGCCGAATCAGCCTTGCAGGTATCGAGATTCTCCTTCCAGGTCAAGCTAAGCGCTTGCCCTTCATGATATCCGGCGTAGTCGAGAACTGGATAACCCAATCTCATCAGCTCTTGTTTCAAAAGCCCTCTATTCTCCGCAGGGCACGCGCATTCCAGAGGATTTATTCTCAGTAGACCCAGCGATTTTAGACCTTGTTCATCACTCAATTCATCCAAAAGCTCAGGAGCATCCGCTCTTAACATAACGACCTCATTCTGAGTCTCTTGGCCATGAAGAGTCAGCTTTCCATATCTGGACAAAAGAGTTTCGATTTCCTCCTCCAGTCCTGTGGGAACACCCCAGCGTGCAAGGTGATGCAGGCTAGTGATAATCTCCTCAGCAGTATAATTAAGCGCAGCTGCATTCCAAAGAGATAAAGGGGTAATTCGGTAGGTATGGTAAGCAGGAGGACTTTTTATCAGCTCCGCGAAGGTCCCTAGCTTTTTCCTTGCCACCTCAAAATCCGGATGAGCACATTCCAGTAAAATTGTCCGGTCCCTGCGTACGATGCACGCTCCTGATCCATTCATAGCTTTTCCTCCCTAGTGTTCAAGTAATTTAAGCTTGCGCTATGTAATTTTGTTTATTTTCATATAACAGGAAAAAGCCCATCCCCGCATAACGGTCATGAGCTTCCCTATCTGACTATTTAATGTAAATGCTGCTGCGAAATATCATGGAGGGCTTCACCAGCTTCATCCGCAAAAATGTCGCGCACAGCCAGATCTCCAATCGACACTACGCCCACCAGCTTCTGGTCACGTGTCACCGCCAGCCTGCGAATTTGCCAGCCAGCCATTAACTCTGCAGCCTCATCTACTGAAGTATTCTCCGAGACGGCCTGAATCTCTTTACTCATTACAGTTTCCACTGAGGTTGAACCAGGATGTTTAGCCGCATAACCTCTAATCACGAGATCGCGGTCAGTAATTACACCGAGCAGTGTCTTATGTTCTTCATTATCAACAACAGGTATAAATCCAGTGTCATAATCTCGCATTTTCACGGCAACTTCATACACATTATCTTGCAGCGTAACCGTTGCAGGCTCCTTCGTCATAACCTCTTTCACTGTCTTCAAGAATGAACCCTCCTAATCATGGTCTCATGTTATGGGAATAGGTTCTCCTCTATGAAACGAAATTATACGATTGTGTTCTCACGCATACAGGAATTCGCCATAGCAATGAGCAGCTTCATTCCGTGCAGCATGGCATCTTCGTCAAAATCAAATTTGCTATGATGATGTGGATAGTCAGCCTCTTTATCCGGATTTCCGGCACCCACAAACATAAAGCAGCCTGGAATCTCCTTAACATAATAGGCAAAATCCTCAGCTGGCATCAGCTTTTCCATCCGAATCACTTCAACAGATTCTCCTAAAGCCGCTGGAGCCACCTCGAAAAACCGCTGCACTTCACCATCGTGATTTACGAGGGGAGGATATCCCATAACGTAATCTATCTTAGCTTCTGCCCCGTAAGCGCTGGCAATAGAAACGGTCATTTCTTCGATTCGCTGGCGTATCAAATGCCGTGTCTCCTCGTCGAATGCCCGCACTGTCCCTGTGATCCGGCATTGCTCGGCAATGACATTTTGGGCGAATCCCCCTTGAATGGTTCCGACACTGAGTACAGCAGGCTCCAGCGGGTTCACAGAGCGGCTGACAATGCTCTGGAGCTGGGTCACCAGCGCCGCTCCCGCCACGATGCTATCAATGGTACGGTTCGGCATGCCGCCGTGTCCGCCTTTGCCAATGATATCTATAAAGAACTCGTCCGCAGACGCCATCAACGGTCCCGGAGCACTCCCTACAGTTCCCATAGGCAATGGAGTCCACAGATGCAGACCATACACCGCATCCGCTCCTTCTAACATGCCTTCGGCAATCATTCCCTGCGCCCCTCCTGGGCATACTTCCTCTGCGGGCTGAAAAAGAAAACGCAGCTCGCCTTCCAGCTCCTCAAGCCGGCTGCTGTAGTAAGAGGCTACACCGAGCAGTATGGAAGTGTGGCCATCATGTCCACAGGCATGCATTACCCCTTCATTTTGCGAAACGTAATCCTTCTTGTTCTCCTCTTTAATAGGTAGGGCGTCCATATCCGCACGAAGAACAACGGTTTTCCCCGGCCGCTTTCCCCGTAGTATGCCAAGCACACCATACCCTGTCCCGCTTCTTCTGACTTCAATTCCGAATTTGGCTAACTTATCTGCTATAAATGCTGACGTTTCCTTTTCAAGAAAAGACAACTCCGGATGACGATGCAAATGGCGTCTCCATTCTACGATCTCCGGCATGAGCGAGTCAACCGCTAAGCTCTTCATAAGTTCTCCATCCCCTTCTCGATAAACCCGCATCCATAGCAAGCGATAGCAGTCCTGTTCACTTTGTTCCAGCCGCGAACGACTATAATTCTTTTATTGTAGCAGAAACGCAAAAAACTGGGTATTGTTAGGCACTGCCTACTCTTGCACAACCTTTAGAAACATACTATCATGAGGTAGAACATCAGCAATCGGATCAGAAATTCATCATTATACTTCATAAGGGGGATATGCGTGCTATGATTTTTGAGAACACGGGCCTCGTAGGATTGAAGAGTGATCTTCTCTATCTGGACGAGAGTGCCACAAAAGCTGGCTTCATCCGCTGGCAATGGGAATACTATCGTGCCACTTACGACTGCAAAATTGAAGACCCACAGGATGGTGGCGAATACTTCCTACGCATTAACACTCGCGCTGTCGAGGGAAAGCTAGAGAAGTCTGATGCCGTACTTGCAATTGAAGCCGTATACTTAGGAAAAGCAACCTTCCCTCATGGCCTGGAATATGAATCTCCGGTGCCAAAACCAGTATTGGACACTGCTGCTAAGCGGATTCTTGAATTAAAGCAGCTGTTAGAGGCTTGAGTAACAGAAAGGGAACGACGAAACAAAATGTCAGCCTGCCCAAAAGAGGAACACCCGATTTCCAACTACTTATCTTAACACTACTACTTGTGGGTTTCGGTCTAGTCATGGTCTTCAGTGCTAGCTCAAGCTTAACCTTAGCAAGCTCGAAGTTCGGTAATGACCCTCTATATTTCATTAAACGCCAAGTGATCTGGATCGTACTCGGAACCGTTGTTATGTTTATAGCTATGAACATTCACTACAGTAAGTTTAAGAAGTGGTATGTACCTATTTTTATCATCACCGTTATACTTCTGCTCGTGGTAGCCTTCTCTGAAAAAATTAATGGTGCCAAGAGCTGGCTTAGTATCGGAAAACTTGGAATTCAACCCACCGAATTAGCCAAAATATCGATTATCCTGTATATCTCAGCACTCATCACCAAAAAAGGTGAACGGTTTAGAGATTTCCGTACAGGATATATCCCTGTAATGGTCATCGTGGGTATTGTTGCCGGACTTATAATGATGCAGCCGGATTTAGGTTCTTGCCTCATTCTCGTAGCTACCAGCGGACTTGTTATTTATGCCGGCGGTGCCAGCATGAAGCATATTCTGGGCTCTATAGCACTGCTAGTGCTGGGTGTAGGACTAGTTGTAGGCGCCAAAGCAGCGATTGATTCCTTATCTCCATCCGATAAAGCCACTGACACTCAGGATTATAGAAAAGGTCGTATCGTTGCCTTTTTAGATCCTTATCAGGTTGCTGAGGGTGATGGTTATAACATTATTCAATCCTTAACCGCTCTTGGCCAAGGTGGAGTAAGTGGTTCCGGCTTCGGCAAAAGCATTCAAAAGCTGGACTATCTAAAATACCCTTATACGGACTTTATCTTCCCCGTAATTGGTGAAGAGTTCGGCTTTCTTGGGACCTCCATATTTTTGATGTTATATCTGTATTTTATCTGGCGAGGTATTCTAATCGCTTTAAGGTGTAAGGATCCCTTTGGTACGCTCGTCGGAATTGGGATTATGGGCCTCATAGCCATTCAGGCCTTTGTCAATATCGGCGGTGTAACCAATACAATCCCTCTTACCGGCGTTACCTTGCCGTTTATCAGCTACGGGGGCTCTTCACTCCTTGTCAGCATGCTGTGCATGGGAATTATGCTAAGCATCTCAAGAGAAACCAACCTTCCTGCCAAAGAGGAAGTAACGAAATCTGTAACAACGGTTAGACAGGTTCGTTCCCGGTAAGCTTTATAAAGCCGGAGGTTAGGGAATTTACACATAAAAAAGCAGCCCAGGGAATTAACCTTGGACTGCTTTTTTGTGTTCAAGTTTTTTAAGAGATTTCATCATTCTTGAAAGCTACGCCTTCAACTTTGACATTTACCTCAACAATATGAAGTCCAGTCATGCTCTCCACAGCTTCACGTACGTTCTGCTGAAGCATCCGGCACACTTCGTGGATCGGTGTTTCATAGAGAACGATAATTCGTAGATCTACTGCTGCTTCCAGCTGTCCTACTTCAACGGTAACGCCCTTCTGAACGTTCTTACCGCTTAGACGTTTCGCCCAGCCTTCTGACAGGCCACCAGACATGGCTGCAATTCCCGGAGTCTCCAAGGCAGCCAAACCGGCAATTTTTGAGACGACGTCATTTGAAATTCGTATATTTCCCATTTCCAGTTGAAGTTGTTCTGCCATGCCATATCCCCCCTACACTCATTATCAATTATTGTAATTCCAAAACAGGCTAAAAAGCAAATCACTTTATCGCTTTCTCGTTTACACCTAGGAACAATTTGGGTATATTGATTATGAATTCAATCTAAATACATAGATAGGAGTGTCCTTTACCTTGAAAAAATGGATTTCACCATCACTGATGGGTATCGCCTTTATCCTTAGTGCGATCGGCCATTATGCCGATTGGGATCATACCCTGCAGTTCATTCTCTCAGCAATCGCTGTGGTGTTTGTGGCTGGATTTCTCGGCCGGGCCACTGAAAGTGTAGCTCATTATGCCGGACAACGACTGGGCGGCTTCCTAAACGCCACCTTCGGCAATGCTGCTGAGCTAATCATTGCCTTCTTCCTGGTCAAGGAAGGATTGTTCGACATGGTCAAAGCCAGTCTTACCGGTTCTATTATCGGCAACCTGTTGCTTGTTCTAGGATTGAGTATTTTCGCCGGCGGGATGAAGTTCAAAGTTCAGAACTTCAACGTAACCCTTGCCGGAATGAATGGCTCCCTGATGATCGTTGCCGTCATTGCCTTATTTGTTCCCGCTATGTTCTTTACCACCCACTCTATTACGGAGAAGGATACCGATGTGCTCAGTTTAATCGTTGCCGGGCTGCTCATCGCTTCGTACATAGCTTGGCTAATCTTCTCCATGATCACGCATAAGAAACATCTAGAGGACGTTACAGAAGAGGGTAAAGAAGAATTAGCTCATGAACATGCCCCTGCTTGGTCCAAAAACAAATCCATCCTTTATCTCGTGCTTGCCACTGTAATGGTAGCCTTCGTGAGTGAGTGGCTGGTAGGAACGTTAGAGACTTTGACAGAACGTTTCGGATTCAGCGAGCTGTTTGTAGGTGCGTTCCTCGTAGCTATCATCGGTAATGCCGCAGAGCATAGTGCAGCCATTATGCTGGCCATGAAGAACAAAATCGGTGCAGCAGTAGAAATTGCGGTTGGAAGCAGTCTGCAAATCGCCCTGTTCGTAGCACCTGTCCTAATCTTCGCCAGTTATTTCATGGGTGATACAATGGACATAGTTTTTACGACCATCGAAATTGTCGCCATCGGTGTAGCTGTCTTTATTGCCAAATCAATTACTCAGGACGGCTCGACTAACTGGTATGAGGGTCTCTTGTTATTAACGGTCTACCTGATTTTAGGAGTCTCCTTCTATCTCGTATAATCATTATTAACCATTGTACACAACAAAAAGCGCACATGAGCGATTCGTCCTCATGTGCGCTTCTATAAATACTTAAGAAACCGATATTTATTCTTCCTTCGCTTTGTTGTTCAAAGCCTCGTAGAGTACTGCTAAGTTACGCTCCAGCTTACTTAGTACCATCTTACCAGTAATCTCTGGGACCAAACCTGCTCTAACCGCAAAATCCACTTCTCTGGAGAAACCGTACATCTGGGTATCCAGCACTTCCTCATAGAGAGGGCAGTAGCGTGTTGCCAGATTCTCCATCTGCACTTCTATAAGTTGCTGAATTTTATCGGCATCTTCTTGTAGAAGATTGATTGCTTTAAGATTATACTGTTCCTGTAATTCCGATGAAGTCATGCCTCTATCCCCCCCATGTCCAAAAGTTAAGCTGCTTTTACTATTTTACTTAATATTAGACGAAATCCGGTATCAATACAACAATTCAGTTTATACTAACCATATATTTAAAAGAACCTGCTGCGTTATCCTATCAAGTTTCATATCTACTTCTAGAAAAAACGCCCCACCGAAAACCGGTAGGACGTTTTTAGCACGACTATTACTCAGCAACAACTGTGAATTTCAAACCGTGTTTTGCAAACACTTCAGTCATTGCCTTCTTAGCTTCTTCAGCATCTGCCCCATGAACATGAAGCTCATAGCTTTGGCTGGATACCAAAGTAGTGAACAAACCAAGGATACTTTTAACATCAATGTACTTGTTGTCCGCTTGAAGAACGATTGAAGAGTTGAACTGGCCTGCCGTTTGGGCAATATCGACAATTGCCGCATTGTTACTGGACATAGAAATCCCTCCGCAACTTGATTATAAAACTTTAGTCTTTTGTTATCATTTCTTATGATACATTGAATCCGCTTACTTGTGCAAGGAGTTTTCTTGTTATTACATTTTATTTCAAGTTTTCAGGATTCAGACCTTCGAGTTCCGGCAACACAAAAATTCCATCCTTACGAATCAATACATCGTCAAAATAAATTTCACCGCCGCCATAATCGGGACGTTGGATCAACACAAGATCCCAGTGAATGGAGGAGCGGTTACCGTTATCTGTAACATCATATGCTTGTCCTGGCGTAAAGTGCAGGCTGCCTGCGATTTTTTCGTCAAAAAGAATATCATTCATCGGGTGAAGAATGTAAGGGTTAAAACCAATAGCGAATTCGCCAATATGACGTGCTCCGTCATCTGAATTCAAAATTTCGTTCAAACGGGCGGAGTCATTGCTGGTGGCTTCAACAATTTTTCCGTTCTCGAATTTGAATTTGATATTTTCAAAGGTCACTCCATTATATACTGACGGTGCATTATAGCTGATCGTTCCATTTACAGAATCGCGAACTGGGGCGCTGTAAACCTCGCCATCCGGAATATTTTTTTGCCCGGAGCATTTCTCTGCACCGATTCCTTTAATCGAGAACTTAAGATCTGTTCCAGCACTCAAAATATGTACCTTATCCGTTCTGCGCATGAGATCAGCTAAAGCATCCTGAGCCTTGTCCATCTTGGCGTAATCCAAATTACACACTTCGAAATAAAAGTCCTCAAACGCTTCAGTGCTAATATTCGCAAGCTGAGCCATGCTCGCATTCGGATAACGCAGTACTACCCACTTCGTATGCTTCACACGTTGTTCGCTATGCACTGGATGAGAGTACAACGAGTTATACAATTTCATATTTTCTTCAGGAACATCGGACAGATCGTTCACATTCTCACCTGCACGAATCCCGATATAACAATCCATTTGCTTCATCCGGTTCAAGTCAATTTCAGCCCATGTCTGAAGACTCTCACGAGTTGCGTATTTAAGCATGCTGCGCAGGACTGTACGATCTGTTAATTGTACAAAAGCATGACCACCGGCCTTGCCGATTTCCTCTACAACAGCTTTGATTAAATCTCTTTCATTGCCAATCATTTCGACGAGCACGTTCTCGCCTGGCTGGACATTTACAGAATAACCGACTAGGTTAGCTGCCAGCTTTTGAATTCTGGGATCTTTCATTGTGTATTCTTCCTTCCTCTGTCTAAAAAATAAGCAAGCTTTTCTATTGTAGCACGCCCTGTATGGAGCGCAAGACCTGTGGGATAATGTGAAAATCAACGAAAGCCTGAAAAATTCACCTGTGATACATAAGTTTCATTATCAGATTCATTCCCCGCTTCCGAATAGGTAACCTTACGATTTAAGGTGAGCTTTCTCGGCAGATTATGTTTTGTATCAACGGTTAAATGGTAGACAGTTTCAACATTAGCTTGTTTCAGCTTTTGCTGTAATTCATTATTTTTCTTCTCCCATAGCTCCACCAAAGCTTGCGTAACCGCCTGGTCGTTCTTTGTTATTTTTTCAGCAGAATCTGGTGTTTCAGGTCGAAGGTCTTGCATCTCTTTTTCCAATTCAGCAGTCAGCTGCTTTCTGGCCTCAGCAGGCGACAGCTCGATCCGCAGCACATTCGTCCCTCTGCCTGCACCCGCATCTTCAGTCACATTAGCCTCCATGGATTGCAGCTCCTCCAGCTGTTTCAACGGATTAAGCAAAGCAAGCGGATTTCCGTCCTCAGAGGAACCTTCAGTGGTCAACGCTACCCATTCCCCCTCTTTTTTCTCTAGCTGACTATGGAAAGCTTTCATAGAAGTGATGCTGCTTTTTAAATCTTTAGCGCTATTTGCTGATTTTTTTGTGGCTGAGGATTTATCAGGAAGCAGTGTATACAGATTAACCTTCTTATGGTCCTGTACTGTGCCTTCGTAAAATATCATGGATTCCGGAACGGTCTTTCCACCTTTTGTAAGCATGGTTGACCCTTTAAAAGTAACCCCATCGCTGCCCGTTATACCCGCTAACACCAAACTCAGATCTTCCTTGGCTGGTTTATCTCTAATAACGCTGCAACCGCTGTTGAACACGCAGGACAAGGTAAAAATCATAAGAACTAACCCCTTCAGTAATAATGACTTTCTCACGGTCATCAGGCCTTTCTTGGAGTATTTTACTTTACAGCCCACTATAGGGTTCTCCTTTCCTGCGCGCCTTATACAGATGCAAATACGTTGCTGTAATCGGTTTCCATACATTGCTCTAACTTATGCGCGTTCGTCGCTTGCTTCTGAATGTCAATACATACCACCTTCAGACTCACGAAGTTACCGCTGCCAGTCGCCGCACCGTTGAAGCTTTCGGACACAGCTGACCTTAATTACAGTATTTTGCGATATTTCGTATGCCAACGGACTCCAGCGCAGCTATTGACCTTAAAAACGCACAAAATGAGTCCTTTTCCAAGCAATAGCGTCTCTGGAGTCCGAAACCTTGCTTAAAAAGCTAAAATCATGCTAATAACGTCATCTGGGTCCGAAAGCATCGCAGCGGCATGTATGATACACAGTCGAAGCGCCAGCCAACTATCAAAAACAATGACCATCGACTCTCCAATAACGGGAGAACCGCTGTTCAAATGCCAATGCGCGAATATGACCGTTGCCAGTCACCACGTCGTTATCTCTATCGGACACAACTGACCCCTAACGCAGCATTTCCCGATATTTCCCATACCAACGGACACCAGCGCAGCTATTGACCTTAAAAACGCACAAAATGAGTCTTTTTCCAAGCAATAGCGTCTCTGGTGTCCGAAACCTTACTTAAAAAGCTAAAATCATGCCAATAACGTCATCTGGGTCCGTAGACCTCGCAGCGGCATGTATGATACACAATCGAAGCAGCGAGCCAACTATCAAAACAATGACCAGCGACTTTCCAATTACGGGAGAACTGCTGGTCAAATGCCGATGTACGAATATTACCGATGCCAGTTACCGCACCGTTGTCTCTAACGGACACAGCTGACCCTTAACGCAGCATTTCCCGATATTTCCCATACCATCGGACTCCAGCGCAGCTATTGACCTTAAAAACGCACAAAATGAGTCTTTTTCCAAGCTATAGCGTCTCTGGAGTCCGAAACCTTGCTGAAAAAGCTAAAATCATGCCAATAACGTCATCTGGGTCCGTAGACCTCGCAGCATGATGGATACACAGTCGAAGCGCCAGCCAACTATCAAAAACAATGACCAGCGACTTTCCAATTACGGGAGAACTGCTAGTCACGTGCCGATGCGCGAATATGACCGTTGCAGTCGCCACGCCGTTATCTCTATCGGACACAGCTGGCCCTTAACGCAGCATTTCCCGATATTTCCCATACCAACGGACTCCAGCGCAGCTATTGACCTTAAAAACGCACAAAATGAGTCTTTTTCCAAGCAATAGCGTCTCTGGAGTCCGAAAACATGCCCCAAAGGCAAAATACACGCCAATAACGTCAGCTGAGTCCGCAAGCCTCGCAGCATGATGGATACACAGTCGAAGCAACCAACCATCTGCCAAAACAAAAAGCAGCGACTCTCCAAATACGGGAGAACCGCTGCTCTGCTATCTTTTTTTTACTTATGAGGCAATCCCTTCACACCGCTGCCATTCTCTTTAGTGTCAACGATCACCTGGTTACGCCCATTGTTCTTAGCTTTATACAGTGCCATATCCGCTCGATAGAACAGGGATTCGACGCTTACACGTTCGTCCATCCAGCTCCATTCTGCTATACCGCAGGACACTGTTACATTAGGTTCGGTCTCATTCATCACTCGCTTACGAATACGTTCAGCCACATTTACTGCCTGTTCTACTCCCATTAATGGTAAATAGACCGACAGTTCTTCTCCACCCCACCTCGCAGCAATATCCCCTTGACGGATGGAGGACTTCACAATTTCACTGACCTCTTTTAAGATCTTGTCGCCCTTTTGATGACCATAGGTATCATTCACCATCTTGAACTGATCGATATCCACAACGATTAAGCAACCGCAAAAATCTGTAGACTGCCGTTCCTTTATTTCTTCGTCCAGATAATGACGAGCATAAAGTCCAGTTAGGCTATCTCTGTTCGCTAATCGTCTAACTTCGGCATGCAGCCTTGCGTTCCCTACAGCTAGTCCAATATGCCCCGCCATCGCTTGAAGCAATCTGTAATTGTCATAAGAAAAATAATGGGCATCGCGATGGGCCAACATGATGGCACCACGCACTTCACCACCTACACTTAAAGGTGTGGCAATCAGCGACTGCGACCCGGTAGCATTCATTAAACGAGAAGTAGTATTAGGATTATCTATGTAGTTAGACATGATTAATGATTCCCCAGTAGTATAGACCTTCCCGCCTAAACCTTGTCCTACTTCTAAAATTTCATTTTGCAAGGAGGAATGATTGCAAGCAATAACCTCTAGCCCGCCCTTTTCTTCGTTCATATGTAAAATACAGCAGTAGTCTGCACCAAACATCTCCAACAGCTCTTCAAACGCAAATTGAAAAATATCCCCTAAACGCAAGCTTTGATTCAGCCGTTGTGTAAGTTCGTTACTCATACGCAGCTCACGAATGAGCTGATTGGAGCGTTCATACAGCTTGGCATTCTCAAAAGCAGTACCTGCGGTATCCGCCACCATCGAGAGAAACCGTAAATCTACATCCATAAAGATCGAGTTATCCATCACCATGTGGAATACGCCATAAACCCCTTGCTTCCCGCCTAGCGGAAGACCAATCTCTACAATGTGTTGATCTTCGGTGTTGGTGTTCAGAGCAACACGGCCGTCTTTAAATGCTCTAGCACAGACATCATCACTGGACATCTGAAACGGTAAAGGTTTGACCTGCGGATGAGTGCTGCGGTGATCTTGCGACATAAACAGCTCAAGCCTGGCACCAGGGTACATTGCAGAAATGCTATCTATAACCTCCGTAAGCACAGCGTTCACATCAATATTGTCATGCATCCGCTGAACGATCTGAAATAACAAGGAGCGGCGATTGCTCTCACGTTCAGCATGTTGATGAACACTCGCAAGATCAGTTACAAAAATATGTTCAAACTTATGATAGAATATGGTCCGGTACTGCAAAGATATAGCCTCAGCAGTATCTCGTCCACCCATTAAATATTGTTGTGTCGGCATAGCACAGCCTAGGAAGGCAAAAATTTCTTTGTCAACGCGAGTGATGAGCGGTATAGTAAAAAAGCTCATAGCCTGACCCTGCACCGTAAGTTGAACAGAGGAGGTTGCGCCAGAAAGTAAACTAGCTGCAGCCGCTTGCTCCCATTGGTGCCTCCATCGTTCTTGCTGATCGGCAATATTAGCAAAATATCTGCCTTCAAAATTCAGCACACACCAATCCCATGATTTAGCGAATGGTAGAGCCTCTAGCCCATCGATCCATTCCTCGAAGCTGTCTGCAATCAGATTGGCCAAATATGGGAAGTCATGGGACACTATTTCCGTTTCCCTAAGCCAGGCGGTGGGATCTTCGGAATCTCTACTAGTGTGCAATTTGTCCTGTATCAGCATACGACTGTCTTGAGAAGCGTATGCTTTCTGTTCTGACATAACGAAGATCCCCTTTGCTTCTCATTTAAGAAAAAAAACCTTCCCAATTAACATCTAATTAACTATATTTTACTCCCTTTCTTTGTGTATTGCATTATATTTTCCTTATTTCCGGGATTTTTTTTAGGACCAAAGAACTAACGACAAAGAATGACAAAAACTCTTTTAATATGCGCTTGACTTTATATGCTACTTTCATATAATATTTATTGTTGAACAAGACTGTAACAAGTCTTACTTGGGCGTAACGTTGTGTCACCCTCACGCATTTCGTTACTGCCAGGGCAGCGGCTGAACTTCCCTGGTAGTGTGAAAGCCAATAATGCTAATCACGGATACGAAATGCGGCGCAAATAGAGCCCTAACCTGAAATTTCAAATATAAAGGAGTCTACTATAACATGGCACGTTACACCGGACCTAAATTCAAACTCAGCCGCCGTCTGGGCATTTCCCTTAGCGGTACAGGCAAAGACCTGAAACGCCCTTTCCCACCAGGACAACACGGCGCTAACCAACGCAGAAAAGTAAGTAACTACGGAATGCAGCTTTTGGAAAAACAAAAACTGCGTCACATGTACGGCTTGGGAGAGAAACAATTCCGTACTCTCTTCGCTAAAGCACAAAAACTTCCAGGTCTTGCGGGCGAAAACTTCATGTTCTTGCTTGAAAGCCGCTTGGACAACCTAGTTTACCGTCTTGGATTTGCTAACTCCCGTGCTGGAGCACGTCAGTTGGTATCCCACGGACACGTAACTGTAAACGGCAAAAAAGTCGACATCGCTTCTTACCGTGTAAGCTTGGGCGACGTTATCGGTCTTCGCGAGAAGAGCCAAGGCATGGCTTCCATTAAAGAAGCTCTTGCTAACCGTAACCACCTTCCAGCTTACCTGGAATATGCTGAAGGATCTTTCGAAGGTAAATATATTCGTTTGCCAGAACGTTCCGAGCTTTCCCAGGATATCGATGAGAAACAAATCGTCGAGTTCTACAACCGTTAATATCTCGCTTTTAGCGGGTATGACCGAAGCCTCCGGATTAATCCGGGGGCTTTTTGTTATGTCAATATCCTAAATTCCATGCCGTTTGTAAAAGGTTATGCTTCCGCAAATCATACCCTAAATTACTTTATTTATAATTTTTGCACAAAAGTCGAATCTTAAGTCCATGAGAATCAGGTAGAAGCGCATTCAAAAACGCCAATTTATGCTATAATAATTCCGTTAAAAGGAGGAATTATCGTCGATGGCTCAAGAGAACAAGAAAAAAAACGCTAAGAAGCCTTCACCCCGCAGATCCGCCCTAAGCAGGTTCGGTTCTGTAGTTAAGTGGATGTTTATTCTTGGAATAATAGGCGTTCTATTTGCCGGTGGTGCTGTAGCAGGCTATGTCGCTTCCATTGTGAAGGATGAACCTGTTCGCTCCGAAGAAATGATTCAGCAGCAGGTCAGTCAAAATGCGATCACCGGATTCGCTTATTTCCGAGACGGCGCACCGATCGGCCAGCTTCGGACAGAAGAAGACCGAAGGCTCATTGAATTCAACGATATCCCCCAGCTTATTATCGATGCAGTTCTCGCTATAGAGGACAATAATTTTAATGAGCATAATGGCGTGGATTTCAAAGGCACCTTGCGTGCCGTCAAACAAAAGCTTCTCAATGAATCCGTTCAGACCGGAGGTAGTACACTCACCCAGCAGCTCGCAAGACGTGTATTCCTGAATCTGGATCGGACAGAAGATCGCAAAGTAAAAGAAATTCTACTTTCTCTTAGATTGGAACGCTTCTTGACCAAACAAGAAATATTAACGGCTTATCTGAATAAGGTTCCTTTCGGCAATGGCTCGAATGGCTACAATGTATTCGGAATTAAAGCAGCAGCCAAAGGGATATTCGGTCTAGACGATCTGGACAAATTGAATGTGGCTCAAGCAGCTTATTTGGCTGGTCTTCCGCAGCTCCCTTCCACTTATTCTGCATTTAATGGCATAGGTGAATTCAACGAAAAAGCTTTCAACAGAGCTATGGACCGTCAACATCTTGTACTTCGTCGTATGCTTGAAGAGAATAAGATTACTACCTCTCAATATGATGAAGCCCTTCAATTTGATATCAAGAGTTCTCTGGCGCCGCACACCAAAAAAGCCTATGCTACCTATCCATATCTGATGATGGAGACTGAGCGTAAAGCATCCGAGATCCTTCTATCATTGAATGAAGAGAAAAATGGCACAACGGATGCCAATAGCACTACTGACAATGCCGTGTTACTTGAGGAAGCAAGACAGCAGCTCATGACCGGCGGTTATCGAGTCTACACAACCATTGATAAAAAAGTTTACAATGCAATGCATAGTGTCTCAGAAGACAGCAATAATTTTACTAAAGACAGCAAAACCAAAGGTATGGAACAAACGGCTGGCATGTTAATCGACAACAAAAGCGGAGCCATTCTCGGCATGATTGAGGGTCGCGACTTCAATATTGAGCAGATGAATTATGCTACCCAAATGATCCGTCAGCCCGGATCGACTATGAAGCCAATTTCAGCTTATTTACCAGCCTTAGATGCAGGGCTGATTCAGCCTGCCGGGATTGTGGATGACGCGCCAATTATTCTAAAAGACGGCGGAAAAGGATTCCACATTCCTAAGAATGCCAACAATCGCTATCAAGGTCTGGTCACTGCCCGTTACGCACTTAACAAATCGCTCAACTTGCCTGCGCTTAAGCTGTTTAATGAAAAGGTCGGAATAGAGAAATCTTGGGCCTTTACTAAAAAGCTGGGGATCACCACCCTCACAGATGATGATTACAGCGCGCAGACTGGGGTTATAGGCGGTCTGAAATACGGAGTATCCGTAGAAGAGTTAACCAATGCCTATTCCGCTATCGGTAACCAAGGAGCTTTTAATGATGCCTACATGATTGAGAAAATCGTCAATTCAGAGGGCAAAATTATCTATCAGCACAAGGTTAATCCTGAGCAAGTATTCTCTAAGCAAACAGCTTACCTAATGACAGATATGCTGCGAACTGTAATTACAGAGGGTACAGCCAGCACCGTAAAAAGAGAATATAAACACTCTAAAGAAATTCCGATTGTCGGTAAGACTGGATCTACCCAGAATTATGGAGACGTATGGTTTATGGGCTACACTCCTGATGTCACACTGGGAATGTGGGTCGGCTACAAAGAGCAAATCAACACTCTTACGGGAGATACACAAAAACGTCAAGCCCAAACATTATGGGCAAAAGTGTTGAATGCTGTCATTGATAAGCAGCCGGAACTATTCGTCACAGACAAATTTGCACAACCTGAGGGAATTATCAAAAAGACAGTTTCCGCATATAGCGGCAAACTGCCAACATCCCTGACTGATAAATTCACAACGGATATATTTAATACAAAATATGTGCCAAAAGAGAGCGACGACGGGATTTCCAAAGCCAAATATATTACTTACAAAGGCGTCAATTATATCCCGTTGGAAGGCACTCCAGAGGAGTTCCTAAAGGAAAAAATCGTCGTTAAACGCGAGAAGCCGATACAGGAACTAGTCAAAGAACTCCTGGCTGCCTTCCCTAAGATGAAGGATCATAAATCACTGGAGTATTATATGCCAGCCGATGCCAAGACGGATTTCCCAACAGAAGTTGATCCACGTGTGGACGATGGGGCTTCCCCTGCTGCTCCCGGAAATGTTAACGTCTCTTATAGCACTGGTAAAGCGGTCATCAGCTTCTCCGCTAGCAGCTCGGCAGATGTTGTGGGATACCGCTTATATCGTTCATTAAACGGAGGTTCTTTCCAGAAGCAATCTATACTCATGGCAGATGAGAACAAGGTATTCACACCGGGTACACCTGCAAGTGCTAATGCAACCTTTTATGTAACAGCCGTGGATGTTGCAGGTAATGAGACGGCTTCTGGCAGCGTTGCTGGAGGGATTACACCAACACCCGAAGCAACTCCTACACCTGATCAACAACCTGGTACAGAGGCGCCTACAGAGCCTGAGACGACACCAGGAGACGTTATTGAGGATCCAGGTAACATTCTCCCGCTACTACCGACGGAAACACCAGCCGGCGGAGGTAACAGTACTGGAGGCAGTAATAATACCACAGCAGGTAATAATGCAGGGACACGTTAACCCAAAGATCATTAAATAATTTCACACAGCAAAACACCGTTCCCATGAATTCATCCGGGAACGGTGTTTTTTTACAATTCATTCTAATCCTCAATCGTGGATAGATCTCCTGTCGGTAGATGCAGCTCCCATGCCTTCAGTACACGCCGCATGATTTTACCTGATCGTGTCTTCGGAAGTTTATCCTTAAACTCGATTTCCCGCGGGGCAGCATGTGCAGACAGACCCGCTTTGACAAAAGCGGCGATCTCCTCTTTCAAGGCAGCAGTTGGAGTATAACCTTCTCTAAGCGAGATAAAAGCCTTAATAATCTCCCCCCGCACAAGATCCGGTTTGCCGATTACACCCGCTTCTGCCACTGCCGGATGCTCCACTAATTTGCTCTCCACTTCAAATGGACCAATACGCTCACCAGAAGAGTTGATGACATCATCAATTCGTCCCTGAAACCAGAAGTATCCTTCGTCATCCATATAAGCTGAATCGCCAGAAATGTACCAGCCAGGAATCCGGAAATATTCCTCATACTTCGTCTGATTGTTCCATATCGTTTTCATCATGGATGGCCATGGAGTTTTTATAGCAAGATTCCCCATAGAAAAAGGCGGGAGAACATTTCCCTGGTCATCCAGAATCGCTGCTTCAATCCCCGGTAACGGACGGCCCATCGAGCCTGGTTTGATATCCATTGACGGATAATTACAAATCAATTGTGCCCCTGTTTCAGTCATCCACCAAGTATCATGAATACGCTGATTGTAAAATTTATCTCCCCAACGTACTACTTCCGGATTTAACGGTTCACCAACCGATAGAACATGGCGCAAACTGCTTAAATCAATCCCCTGTAAAGAGTGCTCCCCTGCACCCATCAACATACGAAAAGCTGTAGGTGCGCTGTACCATACAGATACCTTATTCCGTTCGATTGTCTTATACCAATCCTGAGGACTAAAGCGGCCGCCTCTGACTACATTGGTCACCCCGTTTAACCAAGGGGCAAATATGCCGTATGAAGTTCCGGTCACCCAGCCAGGATCTGCCGTACACCAGTATATATCGTCTTGACGTAGATCTAGCACTACTCTACCTGTATAATAATGTTGAATCATTGCTCTATGCACATGATAAACGCCTTTTGGCTTACCTGTAGAACCAGAAGTATAATGCATAATAAGGCCATCGTCCAAATCAAGCCATTCTAAATTAAGATCAGCAGAAACGTTAGCCATCTCTTCTGCGAATCCTAAGTTTCCTTGCTCAATATCAGTTGCTCCACCTACTAGAAAAATATGACGCAGCTCAGGAAGCTCTTCTCGCGTGACCCGATGCAGCAATTCTGGCGTAGTTACTAGCGCAACAGCCCCACTATCCTCCAAACGATCCTTAACTGCTGTTTCCATAAAGGCTTCAAATAAGGGTCCTGCTATGGCTCCGATTTTGAGAATACCTAGCAGACTGAAATACAGTTCCGGTTGGCGAGGCATAAAAATAAATACCCTATCTCCTTTACCGATGCCATATTTACGCAATACATTTCCGAACCGGTTCGACCGCTCCTGCAGATCGGCAAATGTATAGGATTCTTCCCGTACAGTGTCACTGTAGAGTAGGGCCGTTGCCGCTCCCCGCCCTTCATCCACATGGCGATCAACGGCTTCATAGGCCATATTAACCTTGCCGGTTTCATACCATGAGAAATTACGTTCAACATCCTCCCACTCAAAATTGGCTACTGCCTCCGCATAATCAGACATATTGGAGCTCTGCACACGACCCGGCAAAATTTCGCTATGGACTTGACCCATCACTCTTGCCTCCCTCACTCGTTTGATTTAAGCTTTAAGGGTAAGACTCATGTTTTAAATAATGATGTCAATGCAATGAATGTGAATTTTTTATGTCTGAATTAGTATACCATAGCAAACGTTTACATACCATTTTTTTGATCTGAAAGGAGCACTGTCATGGAGCATCGCAAAATCCCTATTTCCCATACTCTCTCCTATATGGGTAGAACGATAACTGTGAGCGGACCCCGATCTCCCGAGGACCTTGAAGTCCTGCATATGCATCAGGACCTTGATGCTTTCCGCAGGCCATTAGAGCAACAAGAGGCGCTCGTAGAGATCGCCAGCTTGCCAGAGGGCCGTGTAATTACCGCAGTAGAGAATGACGTTATAGTAGGCTATGTGACCTTCCATTATCCAGATGAAATGGAGTTATGGTCACAGGGTGGTATGGAGGATCTTATTGAGCTTGGAGCGATAGAGGTGAGTAATGATTATAGAGGGGCCGGACTAGGCCGGCTGCTGGTTTCTACTGCTTTTGAGCGGGAGCAATTGGAGAATTGTATTGTTTTTACAACAGAGTATTACTGGCACTGGGATTTAAAAGGCAGTGGGCTGGACGTATGGGCCTATCGCCAGATGATGGAACGGCTGATGAAAACCGTAAATATGGTTTGGTATGCTACGGATGATCCAGAAATTTGTTCACATCCCGCTAACTGCCTAATGGTTCGCATTGGACAAGAGGTGCCCATGTCCTCCCAGGAGACCTTTGACAGAGTACGTTTTAGACAACGCTTCATGTATTGAGCATTAAATATGCTGCAGCATAAATTCTAATATGGAATGCGAGCGTTGTGAAGATTGTACTGTAAATTCCCTGAAATTCACCTCAGCTGATCCATCAGACTTATCTGACATGGAGCGAATGATGACAAAGGGCGTGGCGTTCATATGACAGACTTGGGCAACCGCCGCCCCTTCCATTTCCACACAAGCCCCCTCCATTTGCTCTCTTAATTCAGCTACAATCTCCGCATTAGAAATGAATTGATCACCAGATAACACCTTGCCTATCAAGTACTTTTGACCTAGCTCATTGCATGCCTTCTCAGCAAGCTGCACTAGCGCAGGGTCTGCCTGGAAGACGGAAGTCTCCTGATAAGGAATTTCGCCTCTTGCGAACCCAAGCCTCGTAGCATCCATGTCATGTTGTACACATGTAGATGATATAACAATATCTCCAATATTCAATTCAGGATGTACTGCTCCAGCAACCCCCGTAAACAGCACACGGGATACGCCAAAATTATCAATTAGAATCTGAGTCGTAACTGCTGCATTTACTTTACCCACGCCAGATTTACAGAGCACTACGGATTTTCCTAATATGTTTCCTATGTAATATTGTATACCTGCTTTAACTTTTGTCCGCTTGTCCTCCATACCCTCTAGAAGCAGCTTGATTTCTTCATCCATCGCTCCGATTAATCCGATGACTTCACTCACAGTAAATACCTCCTTTGAAGATTTATTTAGCAAATAAAAACATAAAAAGCTCCATAAGGAGCTTTTTACGGAATAACTGTTCAGTTCTTAAATTACTTATTTAGATGATTAACCGACAAGCGGAGAATCGTTTCATGAGGCAGGATAACCCGCGGATTCTCAACGGTTTCTTTCTTCATAAGCTTGGTCAAAAGTCTCATCGCAACTGCGCCCAAATCGTACATAGGCTGAGCTACGGTTGTCAGCAAAGGACGAACCATCGAAGCCATACGAATATTATCCACACTAATGATGGAGAAATCATCCGGTACCTTCAGACCTTCATCTTGAATACTGTGAATGGCACCAATAGCCATTTCATCCGTTGCCGCAAAAATAGCGGTTGGTTTCTTCTTGAGTCCAAGGAAATACTTCATTGCTTCTACACCAGATTCATAGCGGTAGTTACCGATGCGTACCAAATCCTCTTGGTACTCGATTCCTGCCTGTTCCAATGCTTTCTTGTAACCATGGAAACGTGCATATCCATTTGCAGGATCCTGCAGTGTGCCACTGATCATAGCGATCTCACGATGACCGTGACGAATCAATGTGTTCACAGCATCAAAAGCAGCGGTTTCATGATCGATGTCAACGGAAGGATAAGTTCCCTTCTCATCCCGTGTAGCACATAGAACAATCGGAACTGCAGAAGTCTGGAAAGCTTGAATATGTTCGTCAGTTACTGTACCCCCCATGAAGAGCAGACCATCGACCTGTTTCTCCAAAAGGGTATTAATGACACGAATTTCTTTCTCTTTACGCTTATCCGCGTTACACAATATGATATTGTAATGATACATGTTCGCGATATCTTCAATCCCGCGTGCAATTTCTGCAAAAATCGAGTTTGAAATATCAGGGATGACAACCCCAACGGTTGTCGTTTTCTTACTGGCAAGACCTCTTGCCACGGCATTGGGACGATATCCCAAACGTTCAATCGCTTCAAAAACTTTCTTCCGGGTCTGCGGTTTCACGTTAGGGTTATTATTCACAACCCGTGATACCGTAGCCATAGATACGCCTGCTTCTCGAGCTACATCGTAAATGGTTACCGTCAAATTACTCTCTCCATTGCGATAAATTTTATCGTTCGACTAATTAAAAATATGATACGACACTTTGTACATTTGTGCAATGATAACGCTTCATTTTCCTTTCAAAATTTCTTTCAAGGCTGAAAACGTCACCCTGGATTAAAATTGTGACCAGTGCTGGTTAACCTGTCCAAGAGCATCAATAATGTAACTTCTATCTATCGTAACAAAAAGTGAGTGAAAAATCCAACATTCCGTGAAAAATTTTCATTATTTTCACACAATTTTTTTATAATCTTCATTTTCAGCCATTTGGAAGGTTAATTGAGACAATCTTCGACTAGTTTCTTCCATCCAATGCTGGTCTGACAGCTTCTCAGCTAAACGATAGATATCGAGAAGCATATCGACTCGGCTCTGAATCCTCTCTCGGATTATCGTCTCTAGTTCTGATATTCCCCCTATTATAGTTTCTGACAAGGATTCTTTTAATACACTGGCCAATTCATTTCTCTCCGTAAACAAAAAATCTTTTCCCGGATCCTCTCCACTGAGTTCTTTTACTAATTTGCCTAGATCTGCTTTAATAAACTGCAAAGGTTCATAACTAGCGCATTCTGGGCAGGTGTAGACAGGAACATAAGTAATCTTCATCTTCGTATTAAAAATCAAAGAATGCATATGTAAGTTCATGAGGCCACCACAACTGCACAACTTCTCCATCAAATTATCTTTATACATCTTCTACACCTCTTGCACAAAATTAATAAAGCACAAAGTTTGACTTTTTCAACTTCTATATTCGACTCTACTCGATTAAAACCCTCCTTTATTGCATATAATGATTAAATTGGCAATTTGTCTATAATTTACATCCCTAAAGATGACTTCATATTTTAAATTTGATAGAATAATGAAAGAATCATGGGAATCGAAAGGAGCTTAACTAAATGAGACTAGCCGGTAAAAAGGTCATAGCACTCGTAGACGATGAATTTGAAGATTTGGAGCTCTGGTATCCCGTGTATCGGGTGAGAGAAGAAGGTGCCGAGGTTCACTTGGCAGGTCTGGAAAAAGATAAGACGTACATCGGTAAATATGGCGTACCTGCTAAAGCAGAATACTCCTGGGACGAGCTTAATGCCGCAGATTATGATGGGATTTTGGTTCCAGGCGGCTGGGCTCCTGATAAAATCCGTAGATACAGTGCCGTTCTAAAGCTCGTACAGGATTTTAATGCGGCTAAAAAACCGATTGGGCAGATCTGCCATGCAGGCTGGGTATTAATTTCCGCTAAAATTCTGGAAGGTGTAACCGTCACCTCCACGCCAGGCATCCGTGATGACATGGAGAATGCCGGAGCCATCTGGAAGGATGAAGCTGTGGTTACAGATGGACATATCATTTCTGCTCGCCGCCCGCCAGATCTTCCGCCATACGGGAAAGCCTTTTGCGATGCACTCGCTGGGGAATAAAACAGTAGGTATATAGTTTAAAATCAAACAAGCCCTGTTTCTCACAATTTGAGGAACAGGGCTTTTGATTTGAGGTTTTAAAATCCAGATGGTTATCTAATCCGCATGGAATCCGTCTCCATGATCATATTTGGATAATTTGTAAACCTAAAAGTCAAAGGTTGAGGCAGCTTTTTGTTGCCTACGTTAAGATAATAAGTTATTGTAGTTCCCTTAGCGTCCTCACGGTATTCTCTATATCTAGAATAACCCTCAGAATCATGTACAAGCCAATGTCCGCTTCCAGCGCTATCCACAAAATTATCGTCTATCCCAAAACCGGTTGCTTCATGCAACTCCTCAACTTTTTTGGGAATCAATAAATCCAATAATATAATCCCCTTCTCCTCATCCGCGGTCCGTTTAGAAATCGTGAGATAGTTATCCGGTGCCTTTAAAATCTGCTGTGTTTCCGTGTTAATCACTAGCTCGACCTCTGACTGATCTAGAGCAGAGATTCCCTCAACTTCAAGTTTGATTGGATCATCAGGTCTCATATTGTCATTGTGGTAAATATTCGAACCACTTGCCCACATTAGTTCCTCTTGATGATCCCCTTTTCCGAGGACAAGCTTAGGTGAAAGCAAACTGAAAATCCTCATCGTATTCTCTCTGCCAAAGGTTTGTCGCATATAAATACCCGTAGGCCCAATATAAACCTGGTCCATTATAATTTTCTGTCCGCCGATAGACAGACTATCCTTCAGATCAACGAGTTCTCCTTCAAAATAATTGTTATCAGCTTCCAGTGGAATTTTGACATCCATTTCTTTTATATCCTTGTTATTAAAAACTTGACCAAGAGCATCTGGAAAAAGCGATAGTGTGATATTCAACTCCTCTGGTATCTCATCCTGATATTTATCCCAGACGATTTGCTCATACATACGAGTCGTCCCAGGGGACCCAACCTCTTGTGCATTAGAAGTGCTAAACCCGCTGTATCCACTAAGGTGGTATTTATCCTCTGGAGTCTTTTTCAAAGACAAGCCAAAAAGCCGCATCTTCTGATCCGTATTGTTCTGGATTGTATAAAGCACAGCAATGCCTCTTCGGTCTGCAATGATTCCATTAACAGTCCATGTTATCCCGTCCACCTCAGGAGAAGAGATATTTACCTCCTTCATCATCCCCGCATCAAGTGCTGATTTAATCGTCAGATTATTAGCAATAACGGGTCTAAACACTTCAAGCTGACCCCAGCTTTTTGGAGGTAATTGCGCACGTACGGGATTTATCATCTGATTTGCCCAAGGCACAATTATAAGTAAGGCGAATGCCAAGACTACCAATACAACAACAGCGTACTTTTTTCTAAAAGACAAACGTGAACGGTTCCCTTGCTGCATCCCCTTGCGGATCGCGGTGTCCAGTTTTACATCCAGAATTTCTTCTGCCTCCGCATCGATTTTCTGAAAATAATCTTTAAGCAGCTTCTCTTCAGACTCAGCCATAAAATAGCTCCCCCTTCCGCTTCATTTTGTCACGCAGTTGTTTTAATCCTTTATTCAGCCATGTCTTCACTGTGCCCTCGGGTTTATCCAGCACCTCTGCAATCTCGGCAAGGGTCATATCCTTGTAATATTTGAGCACCAGCACTTGGCGATATTTGGGTTTCACTCCATCCAGCGCTTGTTCCATGTCCAGTCTGCGGTCACTTTTCATCTCCATGATCCCCTCATCACTTCGAGCAGCTTCTGCGACTGTATTCCTCTTTCGGCGCTTCAGCTCATCATTACAGCAATTAATCAAAATACGTGTTAACCATGGAGCGAAACGCTCCGCATCTTTTAAGCTTTTTCGTTTAATCCATGCACGGCAGGTGGCCTCCTGCAAAACTTCCAGCGAATCCGCTTCATTTCGCAAATAGCTGTAAGCAATGCTATAAAGTTTTCTTTTCTGTCCAGCCACTTGCTCATAAAACAGCTCTTCGTCCGTAGCAGCCATTTCCATTTCGTCATTTATAATGTGATCCATTTTCGGCCCGCCTCCCCCCTTGCCTTTATTCTTAAATCGGTTCTGTGTAACTCTCTCTATGTATTGACTGCGCCGCAGGGCAAACGGTTTTGTTTTTTTAAAAAGTATGGCTTAAATAAAGAAAAAGGCTCGGCAAGAATGCCGAACCTTGATATGAATTGAATAAAAGTTACAGTAATTTTAGGATGAGGCTTTCTCCTGTAGTTCCCCGCTTGATCCAAGTGTAAGACCACTTTTTTGGGCAAACGCAGTTAACATTTCTTCCGTCTCTGAGCTTGTACGATGGTGGAAACACGCTTTGGCGATTCTTTTGGCATCCTTGGCCAATGTGTTCAGTGTGCGGTGTTTAACCTTCAGCAGCGCCTGCGGCGACATGCTGAGATCTCTAATTCCCAGCTCCAGCCAAAGAGGCAAAGAACGCTCATCCGCCGCCATTTCACCACATACACTGATATCAATCTTGGCATTACGTGCCGCTTCTACCGTCATACGGATCATTCGCAGAACCGCTGGATGGTACGGATGATACATATGAGCAATTTGTTCATTCATACGGTCTACCGCTAACACATATTGAACCAAATCATTAGTACCGATACTGAAAAAGTCAACTTCCTCAGCCAGTAAATCAGCAATCATAACCGCCGCCGGAACTTCAATCATAATACCCACAGGAAGATTCCGGTTAAAAGGGATATCTCGTTGCTCCAGCTCAGCTTTCACTTCTTCTAAAACAACTTTTGCCGCCTGCACTTCCTCTACGGAAGAAATCATTGGAAACATTAACTTTACATTCCCGTATGCACTTGCCCGCAAAATGGCACTTAGCTGGGTTTTGAACATATCTAATCGGTCCAAGCTAATGCGAATCGCCCGATAACCAAGGAAAGGATTCTGCTCTTCAGGCAGCTGGATATAATCCAACTGCTTGTCCCCGCCAATATCCAGCGTACGAATCACTACAGTGTTATTGCCCACCTTCTCGACAACCTGTTTATACACTTCAAATTGTTCATCCTCAGTTGGAAAAGATCTGCGATCCATATAAAGAAACTCCGTGCGGAACAGACCTACGCCTTCAGCTCCATACTTAAGCGCTATGTTGAGTTCTTTAACTGAACTGATATTGCCGGCAAGTCGCAGGTTCACACCATCCTTGGTAACAGCCTCCACGGTGGCGAGCAGTTCCAGTTGCTCTTTCTTTTTATGCTGTTTATCCCGAATCGCTACGTATTCATTTATCGTAAGTTCATCTGGATGGATTTGTACAGATCCGGTATCGCCGTCGATCACAAGCATGTCCCCGGTCTGAATAGGATTAGACAGATTATTCTCCAAGCCTGCTACAAGAGGAATACCTAGCGCACGAGCCATAATGGAGGAATGTGAGGTTTTACCGCCCATCATGGTGACAATACCTAGAACATAAGTTGGATTCAAGTGAGCTAGCTGGGAAGGAGACAACTCCTTCGCAACAAGAATATATGGCTGTGTATCCGATGGTAACGTAACCTCTGGAGCGCCTAAAAGATGTTTTAAAAGACGGTTTCCGACATCCTTGATATCCACCGCCCGCTCCTTCATGTACTCATCGTCTAGCAGATCAAACATCGCTACAAAATGATCAATCGCTTCTTTCACAGCTACTTCTGCCGCCTTGTACTGGCGCTCAATGATCCCGCGGATTTCACTCATGAACACAGGATCATCTAAGATCGCCAGATGAGCATCAAAAATACTCGATTCCTCCGGACCCACCACTTCTCTGAACTCTTTTTTGATGAATTCAATCTCGTCCTTAGAGGTACGGATACCTTCGTATAAACGCTCAAACTCCTTAGCTAGATCCACTGGGTTCACTTGTGTATCCGGTAAGCTCCATTCCCAGTTCGGCAAGACAAAGGCCTTCCCGATAGCTACACCTGCTGCTGCGCCTATGCCTTGTATCATCCTTCAATCCCTCCAACGTTACTTTCGTGTAAGACTACGGACATTACTGATGATTGCCCCTTTTTAACATTTTTAAATGGAGCATAGCTCCATGATTTGACTCGATCAGGATTCGTGATCACCATCGGTGTAGCCAATGAGGCCGCATGTTCACGCAAATAAGCGAGGTCGAATTTAACAAGCAATTGACCCGGCTCCACGCTGTCGCCTTCTTTTACAACCGCCTCAAAGGGTCCCTTGAGCTGTGAAGTGTCGATCCCTATATGCATGAGTACTTCCAACCCTTCCGGCGTCGAAATACCCACGGCATGCATTGTAGGATAGACGTGCATAACTTTCCCGAATACGGGTGAAGTAAGTTCCCCTTTTTCCGGCAAAAATGCAACCCCATCCCCCACTAGCTTAGCTGCAAAAATGTGATCAGGCACTTCCTCAATGGGCATCATTCTACCCTGCATTGGCGAACTGAACAGCACCTGCGGTAAATCACGAAGCATAAGCTTATTAATCTCCTCGCGGATCAGTTCTGAATACGTGCCAAATACTACCTGGACATTTCCGCCGCCTAGCTTGATAATCCCAGCAGAACCTAAACCTTTAAGCGCTCCAGTATCTATATATCGGTCATTATGAACGGTAAGCCGCAGACGGGTGATACAGGACTGCACTTGTACAATATTCTCCTTGCCTCCAAGCGCCTCTAAGATCAGCGGTGCCTGATAAGGGATATTGCCGGCCCAATCCCCAAGCTCTGAACCTTCTTCACGCCCCGGTGTCGGGATTTGAAAACGGCGAATCGCCCAGCGAAATAAATTATAGTATACAATCCCGTAGCCGATACCAATCGGAATCAGCAGCCAAGCCCTCTGTGACAAATGCATGTTCAAGAAGAAATCGATGGCTCCAGCCGAATAGGAGAACCCGTGATGGATTCCCAGCATGTAGGTCAGCACCATAGCGAGACCGGACATTACAGTATGTACCGCGAATAAATACGGAGAAGCAAATAAAAATGCAAATTCGATCTGCTCCGAAACCCCGGTCAGAAAACAAACCAACGCCGCCCGTACAAAAGTCTTTTTAATCTTGGGCTTCAAATCCTCGCGCGCTTCCTGAATAATTGCAAAAGCAATGGCAGGCAGCGCAAACATCATAATCGGAAACAACCCCGCCATAAAAATCCCCGCCGTAGGATCACCTGCAAAAAAACGCGGCAAATCCCCCTGAACCACAGCACTGCCATCAGGAGTCGTAAAATTCCCAAATTGAAACCAAAACACATTATTAAGAATATGATGTAGTCCAAAAGCGGTCAGAACCCTATATAGGACCCCATAGATAAAAACACCAAACCCGCCCGTCTGCAATATTCCCTGAAAAAGATTATCCAGCCCTATCTGCAGCAGCGGAGATATTCCTAACATTACCCATGCGAACCCGGCAGAAAACAAGCCCATGAACAGCAAAACAAAACGCGACCCTCCAAAAAACTGGATCGCCTCTGGAAGCTTAATATTTTTAAACCGGTTTTGCGCGACACCGGCAACGATCCCCAGCAAAATTCCGATTAGTGTTGCAGGTTGTACAAGCCCGTCTCCCATTTGGGTGACAATTCGGTCGTAAGTGAACATCCCAGCCAGCGCTGCAAGACCCGCTGTTCCGGCTTGATTGGATAACCCCCAGGCTACACCTACAGCGAACAAATAAGGCATATAATAAAATATTGCCTGCCCCGCGTAAGTAGCCACTTCAGACACCGAAGAAAGTCCCCATGCAGACCATGGTAAGCTGCCCAAACTCAGCAAAATGGCTGCTGCCGGCAGTACCATGGTAGGAAGCATTATGGCTCTGCCCAATTGCTGCAATGATCCGAGCCAATTCAAGGCTACCCTCTCCTTTCTTTCTATATTGAATGGTAAGCGCTGCGGGGATTTTTGTCAAAAGAAACTCATGAGATCATCACGTTACATTTTTAAAACAAATGTTCTCACATTCCACTAAACATTTATTCATTAGTATCCATAGAACGGCTGGTATTTACGTGAGGCTGATGAATACTACAGAGTCAGAATCGAGTTTAAGTGTACTTTGTGCAACTATTTATATCGGCGTTACTCTGAGCACCTTTTTAACTGCACTTCATACAACTATTTTTAGTGATTTTCCACTTCATCTAATCTTTGAGGCGTTTTAAGTGTACAAAGTACAACTATTTCGCATTTAGGTAGCTATTTTAGCGTTTTAGTTGTATAAAGTGCAATTATTCCCTTGCGCAGCTGTCCTATAGATGTCCCTAGCATACCTGGTCCGATCAGATCAGGTATGATTTGGTATGATTTGATTTGATTTGATTTGGTCTGGTCTGGTCTGAACTGATCTGATCTCAGAGCATTCGCTTCATAACATCGAACTTTTCTCCCCCATTAACTAGCTTCAACACCCTAAACTCACAGTTTGGAATTCCACCTGAGTTTAAGTGTACTTTGTGCAACTATTCATATCGACGTTACTCTGAGCACTTTTTTAACTGCACTTCATACAACTATTTTTAGTGATTTCCCACTTAACCTAATCTTTGAGGCGTTTTAAGTGTACAAAGTGCAACTATTTCGCATTTAGGTAGCTATTTCGGCGATTTAGTTGTATAAAGTGCAATTATTCCCTTGCGCAGCTATCGTATAGATTCACTAGCATACCTGGTCCGATCAGATCAGGTATGATTTGGTATGATTTGGTATGATTTGGTATGATTTAATCTGATTTGATTTGGTCTGGTCTGGTCTGGTCTGGTCTGATCTCAGAGCATTCGCTTCATAACATCGAACTTTTCTCCCCCACTAACTAGCTCCAACACCCTAAACTCACAGTTAGGAATTCCACCTGAGTTTAAGTGTACTTTGTGCAACTATTCATATCGACGTTACTCTGAGCACCTTTTTAACTGCACTTTATACAACTATTTTTAGTGATTTTCCACTTCATCTAATCTTTGAGGTGTTTTAAGTGTACATAGTACAACTATTTCGCATTTAGATGGCTATTTTAGCGTTTTAGTTGTATAAAGTGCAATTATTCCCTTTCCCAACCTCCTAAAGATCTTCTTACCACATTTGATCTGGTCTGAGAGCCTTCACCTCATAATACCGAATTCTTTCTCCCTGATTAAACGGCTTTAACAACCCCTTCTCACTTAATGATTGCAGCAATCGACGCGCCGTACGGAAATTAATGCAGAAATGCATGGCCACATCCTTTGGACGAACCGGTCTACCGAGACGCCAAGCGAAACGCAGAACCTCTTTTTCCTCAGATAAAATAGTTACGCTAGCAGATTTACGCGCCAAGTAAGGCGCCAGCACCAGTTGCAACAGCATCCGGCAGACCTCGGGACGTTGCTGGATATCATCAAAAGAAAAATGAATCATCCTCCAGCCCATCCCAGTCAAAAAAGTGTCCCGATTTACTGAATAGTTGAATTTCTCGCGGTCCATATCTTTCACATGGCTTTGATATCCATCACACTCGATCCCAAAGCTGCTGCCCGTCTGTGGAAGATAAGCAAAGTCCAGAAATTGTGATTTACGATTCCAGTCATATACTTCGTATTCTGGATGCAAATCGCCTAGGGACTCAAACATAGGCCACCATACATTCTGCAAAAATAGCTTTTCCGCAAAATTATGTCCTCTAACCAGCCTCCCTCTTCTTTCACCTGTTCTTGATTTCATATGCTGGTCGATAAACAAACCATGCGCTTCTTCAAACTCCATAACCTATAGCCTCCCCTACAAAATAAAAAAACGCCCTTCACCGCAAAAAGCGGTTTAAAGGACGTTCTTCGTCTAATCTTATTATAACTAGCTCAACAGGCGTTTTACATTAGAAATCGCACCTTGCGTTACACAATACCACTTATTTTGGCTAAACTTCATCATCTAAGTTTGCATTAGCCACAGCATCATAAATTTAAACCTAGTTAGTTTATTCCACTTTTGCTCGTTCTCGCCAGTTTGCTCATTCTTCACCAGTTAGTTCGTTCTTCACCAGCTAGTTCGTTCTTCACCAGTTAGTTCGTTCTCGCCAGTTTGCTCATTCTTCACCAGTTTGCTCATTCTTCACCAGCTAGTTCATTCTTCGCCAGTTTGCTCGTTCTTCGTCAGTTCTTTGTGACGTCCGTTGGTCAACGCTAACTATAATCACTACACATTTAACTCAGTGTTTAGTTTAACAGTTATATAACCGAACCTACTGCCGGCTACGCCCATGCATTGTGATCGCTTCTTCGACCTTGATGCAGCGGTCCATAATGGCGATCATACCGTGCTCAGCGGCGATTTCAGCGGCTTCCGCGCTAACTATACCCTGCTGGAGCCACAGCACACGTGCGCCAATGTCAGCTGCCTCCTGCGCGACCTTTGCGCAGTGTTCGCTTCGACGAAATACATTGACGATGTCCACTGGCTCTGGAATTTCTGCTAAAGTGTGATAACACTTTTCTCCCAGGATTTCTCCGTCCACCGTTGGGTTAACGGGAATGATCCGATATCCCCGGCTTTGCATGGCGCCCGCGACCATATAAGAGGTACGATCTGTTTTGTCTGATAAGCCGACAACAGCAATGTTACCTGCGGAAGCAAGAATATCTCCGATCTGCTCCCGACTTGGATTCTCAAAGCTCATAAGTAGTGCCCCTTTCCATAGTTACACTTAATGATCCTTGTTTTACTGTAGCTAGATATGCTAGCTCCCTTATTCCTATTGTACCCACTCCACATTCGCACCAAGCGCACGCAAGTGATCAAAATATTGCGGATAAGATTTTGCCACATGATGTGCATCCTTAATCAAAAGAGGTTGACGCGCACGCAAGCCTACTACGGATAGTGCCATAATTACGCGGTGATCATAATGCGCATTAATGGTGACTCCGCCTTCGACACCTTCGGGCATGCCGTGAACAATAATCTCATCGCGTCGTTCTTCTACCTTGGCTCCGGCACGGGTTAACTCTGCCAAGTAATCGGTAATGCGATCACATTCCTTATAGCGCAAATTCTCAACATTGTAGAATCGGGAGGTACCTTCTGCAAATACTGCAGCAGCCACCATGGCCAGTACCGCATCTGTTGCAGCATCTCCATCGAATTCAACAGCTTTTAGGATACCGTTCCCTTGGACATGTACTGTACCCTCTTCATGTGTAAGAGGAACTTCCATCATCCGCAGTACATCAACAATGGCTCTTTCACCTTGTTTACTTTGTTCTGCAAGACGGTGAATTTTCACATCCGACTTTGTAACGGCAGCCGCCGCAAGGATTGCCGCAGAGCCTGGGTAGTCACCTTGAACAGTATATGATTTAGCTGCATAAGCTTGACGACCTGGAACTTTAAAGGACATGTAATCATCCGCGGCGTGCACCACAATACCTGCCTGCTCCAACACTTCCAAGGTTTGGCCCACGACAACCTTCGATTTCAAATCATCGAGGACAATAATTTCACTATCTTCTTCAAGCAATGGTGTCAGAAACAGTAGAGCACTTAAGAACTGGGAGCTTACTGCACCAGAGACAGTAATTCTGCCTCCAACCGGTTTACCCCCACGGATCGTGATCGGCAGTTTCCCTTCATTATGCTCCACCTGAACACCTAGCTGTTCCAACGACACAATCAAGTCGTCATGCGGACGTTTGCCCAATGAGTCTGGATACGTATTTACAAAAGTAACCTCAGGACTTAACGCGGCCACAGCCATAAGAAAACGCAGCACTGCTCCGGCATTTCCTACATTAAGTTCTTTAACGTCTTTTGGGTGACGTCCGAAGCCTTGAATCACAATCTTTTCCTCATCTTCTGTAAGCACAGCACCCAAATCTGCTATGCAGCGGCGGATCGCGTCGCTATCCTCACTATGTGCAGGATGATAAATCGTACTTACTCCTTCAGACAATGCCGCAACCAGCAGATAACGTGTCGTATAGTTTTTGGAAGAGAGGGCTCCAAATTCTCCTTGCAGAGATGGCGTTGGCCTAACAATAACGTCCATAATATAAACTCTCCTTAGTAGATGTAGTGGGTATGTAATGCTCGTTTGACAGGGTATTCTGTTCTTGTGTTATCATTAAACCATTCTTCTGATGAAAAGAGGTCAAACCCATGCATAATGTACCACAAATCACACCGCAAGAATTACGGCAGTGTATAGAGACAGGTGAAGACCTTGTACTCATCGATGTTCGCGAAGACGATGAGGTGGCCTTTGGGATGATTCCCGGAGCACAACATATCCCTATGGGAGAAATTCCGCACCGTACTGAGGATATTCCAAGTGACGCCAAAGTGATCTTCATTTGCCGTTCCGGTGCCCGCAGCCAACGTGTCTGCGAATATCTACAGCAATTTGGTTATAACGCTGCGAACCTTAGCGGCGGTATGATTGAATGGAATGAGACACTCTCTTAAAAGCTCAACCGCGGTAATGCATTAAAATATGTTGCGACACTTCTGCCGCAGTCAGTCCCGTTGTATCGACCGTGTAATGCGCGAATAGGTATGCATCCTGGCGATCTTCCATGATTCGTCTGACCCGTTCTTCTGCATTGCCGGCGAGCAGCGGACGATTCTCATCCCCGCTAACACGTGCAATAATCTCTTCCTCAGTTGCCGTTAGCGCAACTACATGCCCTTTACTCAGCATTAAGGCTGTATTCCCCGGCGCCAATACCGCGCCTCCACCAGTGGATATTAATTTATTCTCAGACTCTAGCATTTGCTTTAGAACCGCAGTTTCTACGCCTCGAAAGTATTCCTCACCATCTTCTGCGAAGATTTCTGCAATGCTTCTGCCTTCAGTCTCAATAATGACATGATCCAAATCAACCAGCTCATAGCCCAGCTCCTCGGCCAAAATAGCACCAACAGTTGACTTACCAGTCGCCATCATCCCTACTAAAATAATGTTTTTGTTCTTATCTTCCTGACTCATCGTTTTTAGTTCTTCTGTATCCCCAGCCATGACTATCCTCCAACCGCGATATTTGTCATATCATAACACAGGGTCAAAACATTAGACAATCCGCTTCTTCCAGTAAAAAAAGACCCGAAAGGCTCCCCATTTCTGGTGAAGCCGTCCGGGCCGCTTGTCATACCGTCAATTAGATTATTCCGCTGCCATCCAGTTGTGGTGGAAGACGCCTTCTTTGTCCACACGTTTGAAGGTGTGAGCGCCAAAGTAATCACGTTGAGCCTGAAGCAAGTTAGCAGGCAAACGTTCTGTACGGTAGCTGTCATAGTAAGCCAATGCGCTGGAGAATCCAGGGACTGGAACACCCAAAGTTACCGCAGAAGCAATGACTTTACGCCATGCAGATTGGTAATTGTCCATAACATTCTTGAAGAAAGGATCAAGAAGCAGATTCTTAAGCTCTGCATTGTTCTCATAAGCATCTGTGATATTTTGTAGGAAACGGGAACGGATAATGCAGCCGCCGCGCCAGATTTTAGCCAGCTCGCCATATTTCAGATCCCAACCATATTCGTCGGAAGCTACGCGAAGTTGAGCGAAACCTTGCGCGTAGGATACGATTTTGCTCGCGAACAATGCTTTACGCACGTTCTCTATGAATTCGGCTTTGTCACCTTCAAATGTTGTTGCTTCTGGTCCGTTAAGCACTTTGCTTGCTTCTACGCGCTCATCCTTCATAGCAGACAGGAAGCGGGAGAATACGGATTCGGTAATCATGGACAGAGGTACACCAAGATCTAGTGAGCTTTGGCTTGTCCATTTACCAGTACCCTTTTGGCCAGCGGAATCAAGGATAACGTCAACCATAGGTTTGCCGGTTTCTTCGTCATATTGAGCAAAGATATCAGTAGTGATCTCGATCAGGTAGCTGTCGAGCTCGCCGCTGTTCCACTCTTTGAAAATATTGTGAAGTTCTTTTGCATCCAGACCTAGAACATCTTTCAACAACTGATAAGCTTCACAGATCAATTGCATATCACCATATTCGATACCGTTGTGCACCATTTTAACATAGTGTCCTGCACCGTCAGGTCCGATATATGTACAGCAAGGCTCTCCGTCCACTTTGGCTGAGATTGCCGTTAGGATAGGCTCTACAAGTTTATACGCACTTTCTTGACCACCTGGCATAATCGAAGGACCTTTAAGAGCACCTTCTTCACCACCGGAAACTCCAGTACCGATAAAGCGGAAACCTTTTTCTTCCAGTTCTTTACTACGACGAACTGTATCAGGGAAGTAAGCATTCCCTCCATCGATAATGATGTCGCCTTGATCAAGATGCGGCAGCAGTTGCTCGATGGTAGCATCAGTAGCTTTACCAGCTTGAACCATGATCAGAATTTTGCGCGGTGTTTCCAGCGAAGCTACAAATTCCTCAACGGAAAATGTGCCTACGAGGTTTTTACCTTCCGCTTCAGCAAGAAGATCATGTGTCTTCTCCGGGGAGCGGTTGAATACGGATACGGAAAAACCTTTGCTTTCGATATTTAGAGCCAAATTCTTGCCCATTACCGCCAAGCCAATAACGCCGATTTGTTGTTTTGCCATCTGGTCCTCCACCCTTTGCACCCTATATTTTTGTGAAATCCATTTCTCGCAGTATAAGAATACCACCCTTTATCAGAGACAGCAAAGCCTGCCCTGCGAATAGAGATCAATTTCATTGACAAATTCAGTCTAAGAAATGATCACAATGACTATTTTAACGTTTTTAACGTCAGAAGTGAACCCCTGTCTGCAAGTTCCAATACAAATATAAGACACCCCGATGAACGGGGTGCCTTGAAAGAACATTTGCGGCACTTGCTTACCATTCTAACATAAACAATTCCTTGGTCAAAAAGGCAAGCTCAGCTCGACATTTGTCCGCGCGAACCGTATCTCCAGCCTTTAGGGCATCATTTAACCGATCCAACTGTTCATCCACTTCAATTCTCCGCTGGCGAACCCGTTCTTCCCCTTCAATAGAATAAAAGAGTCTTGTCAGCTCCTCATCTGTGAGCATAGGTCCCTTCTGATATAACACGCGCTGCTGATAACCAGAAATTTCAACTAGGCGAATCACTTCGCCAAACAAAATATTTTCAATAATAATCTGCCGATCCCGGAAACGTTTAACGATTGCATGCCCGCGCATATCCCCAATTAATTTCTCCATCCACTCTGACAAGCGAGCATCACGGATCATATAATCACCCACAAGCTTATAGCCGTCTTTAATCCTTTGAAACCGCAATTTCACTAACTTACGACCCGTACGGACCGAAATCACAAAGACCTGTTCATTCTCGCTCCAATATAGGGAATAACCTTCTTGAATCAAATCCTTGATCAGGTCCTGGATATGCTGTCTGTCGAACCGCAGTTCCAGGTTACAATACTCCACCTCTTCGTTTTTGTTCACGGCACTCCCCCCTAACAGCTTCACATCTGTAAAGCCAACCTTCATTAGTTCAATTCCAGAGTAATCATGGCTGCCGGACCTCTTCTTGAGTTAACTTCCTTTTTGCGTTCGTCTTAATCTTATTTTATACTTCAGTTTATGTAGCGGTAACTTGGTTTATTGACTATTTTTACCCGCAACAGCCTTTCTCCAAACGCTGATCGAGAATTTTAATGCCTTTTAGTCCTTTTGGAGCATAAACGTTCTAGTCCTTCAGCTGCACAGTGTCATACAGAAGACCTTCGAAACTTACTTCCGTTATATCGTATATCCTTCTAATTTTCTAAAAAGCCGCTGATTTACCGGATCATTCTCCGGTTATCAGCGGCTTTTTTTCCTCAGCTAGTCTTAAATTTCTGTTTCGTTCTATGCACGATAAGCAGATGCAGCCCGAAGAGCAGCAACATTACAATGGCACTTGCCAGGAATGGGACACCATGTCCTACATGATCCCATAATCTACCTGACAATACTGGCCCCGCTACCATTCCTGAGCCTTGGAGTGTCAAGAACAGCCCCCAGACCGTCCCTCGTTCCCCCTTAGGAACTTGCTTAGCCAGAAAGGCATTCCATGCCGGGAGGATAAGCGCGTAGCTTATACCGACCAGCGCAACCGCGATAAAGGCAAGTGGCAGCCAGCGAACCTGAGAGAAAAAGGCCAGCGAAAAGGCAGCTAACAAAAAACCTATATTCAGAAACACCGTTGTCCCTATACGGTCCACCAGCTTACCTGCGGGAATAAGTGCAAGAACTGTAATCCCTCCCCCTGCAATGAGGAGCAAACTGAATTGATTGGGACTAACATGCAGCTCTGTACGTGCAAACAAGGTAACTACAGGTGTCATCAAGCCAATGGCGAAGGCCTGTAGGAACAACGCCGGGTACAGCCATCTGCTGACTTTCAGGGTAGTTCTCACCTGATGCAGCGTTCTTTTTATACTTTCTAACGGACTAAGCTTTTTACGCTCCATTGCTCCGCCAAGTCCATGCATGTCCCTCACGACAGCATGAGACCCGCTAGAAGAGATTCGTTTAGGTAAGAAAAGGGCTACTACAACTACAGCGGCAGCACAACCTAACAAGACTAGAAAAGCTACGTGATAGCTTTGTCCACCCTGATCCATTAAAAAATTCACAACAATTGGACCGATTCCTGTTCCTGCGAGAGAAGCCATCTCAACAGCGCCCATGGCCGCACCACTGCTGCCGCTTTTGGTTGATCCGGCCAGCTCGGTAATCCCGGTCATCACACATGGCCAAAGCGGTGAGGTCCCGATCCCAAGAATGAGACAGGCGATGGATAACGCAACGGCCGTTTTGGCATAGATGATCAAACCAATGGCTACTAGAATCAGCAGCAATGCACTTGTCATCGTCCAGCGGAACCCTATGCGCTCCATAACCCAGCCTGAAGGGCTGCGGAAGACGTTGTCCCCCAAATACTGTAGGGCAAAAGCGAATCCCACTACTGTCACCGACAGCCCCAGTATATTCTCCATATACACTGGCAATAAAGCAACAAGCAGCGAACCTTTAACAAATTCAACTAAAAAAATAATTACCCACATCTCAACAATAAATGGTGATGCTAAACTAATATTCATCCGTTGTTCAGCTTTCGTGGACATTCTATCACATCCAAATCCTAGTATTCTGAAGATTGTTTTGTTATACTGATGCTTGCCTTAAAAATTAACTATTCGCGAAAGGTTGTGACAGCATTAAATGAATCAACACCGTACTCCCCTCTTCACAGCTCTAAAAAAGCATGCCGCCGGCAATCCAGTTCAATTTCATATTCCCGGGCATAAGAAGGGGCTAGGAACCGATGCCGAATTCCGTGAGTTTATCGGCGATAACGCTCTATCCATAGATCTAATCAACATCGCACCGCTTGATGATCTACATCAGCCAACTGGCGTAATCCAGGAGGCTCAAAAGCTGGCTGCGAAGGCTTTCGGCGCCGACTATACGTATTTTAGCGTACAGGGCACGAGCAATGCCATCATGACGATGATCCTCTCTGTCTGCTCACCGGGTGAAAAAATAATTGTGCCGCGTAACATTCATAAATCCGTAATGTCGGCCATTATCTTCTCCGGAGCCAAGCCTGTGTTCGTCTCGCCTGTACAGGATGAGAATCTCGGGATAGATCACGGCATAACCACCAGTGCGCTGGAACGAGCGTTAAAGCGTCATCCAGACGCTAAAGGAGTTCTAGTTATCAATCCAACGTACTTCGGCGTATGTGCCGACCTGCGTTCGATTGTCGACCTGGCTCACCGTTACGGGGTACCCGTTCTGGTGGACGAGGCACATGGAGTACTGATTCATTTTCATGAGGATCTGCCGGTGTCGGCCATGCAGGCCGGTGCGGACATAGCTGCCACTAGTGTGCATAAGCTTGGTGGTTCCATGACGCAAAGCTCGGTACTGAATCTAAATGCGAAGACTGGGCTGATTAACCCACAACGGGTGCAGACCATTATGAGCATGCTGACTACAACATCAACCTCATATATTTTATTAGCGTCTCTCGATACATCTAGACGCAATCTCGCGCTGAACGGACATGAAATGGCGGAAAGAACCATCCAATTGTCCAACTACGCACGCGAGACCATTAACACTATCGAAGGCTTGTACAGCTTTGGTAAAGAAATACTTGGAACAGAAGCAACTTTCGATCTAGATCCAACCAAACTTAACATTCACGTTCGCCATTTAGGGATCACTGGTTACGAAACCGAAAACTGGCTGCGTGAGAAATACAACATCGAAGTTGAACTGAGTGACATGTATAATATTCTTTGCCTTATTACCCCAGGTGATACTCAAGAATCAGTAGATAAATTATTAGCTGCTTTACGGGTGCTATCCGCTATCCATTATAGCAAGGGTGAAATCTATGAACTGAAGGTTCAGGTTCCAGAAATCCCGCAGCTTGCTTTAATTCCAAGAGATGCTTTTTATGCTGACACTCAGTTAGTTCCGTTCCGCGAATCTGCTGGGTACATCATTGCAGAGTTTATCTATGTATATCCACCGGGGATACCGATTCTCCTCCCTGGCGAAGTCATTACTCAGGATAATATCGACTACATTATCGACCACGTCGAAATCGGCCTGCCGGTTAAAGGGCCTGAGGACCGCAGCATCACTAATGTTAAGGTGATTGTTGAAGCCGATCCTATATCCTAAGATCTATTTTTTTCCTTAAAAACTTAAATCATTTATACAAAAACCCGATACCATAATGAGTATCGGGTTTCTGTATATAAGCATCAACTGTTCCATTCACATAGAACAGCTTAAGTTTAGTCGCTAGAATCTATTCTTGCTGAGCAAGCAGATTGTTGTAAGCTTCTTCAACAGCTTTCCATTCTTCTTCATCTTCGATATTATACAATACCATTTCTTCGTCTTCTTCTTCCATACGCAGAATAATGCCGTCTGCTTCTGGATTCTCGCGCTCTAACAACAGAGCATATAATTTCTCGCCTATGTCGAACGTTTCTACAAGCACCATTTCCACATCTTCGCCCTGCTCGTTCGTCAAGGTCAGCACAAACTCCTCGTGCTCATGGTCGTGATCATGCCCGCAACCGCATGCTTCACCATGCTCATGTTTGTGATCGCTCATTGTAATACCTCACTTTGAATTGTATTATCCTACATCTGGTATCGTACCACGTTAGATTAGTTCAGGTCAATTTAGAACACCTAATTTAACGCTGTTATTACCTTCTCCGACACAAGTACGTAATCGGCATTTTTGGAGGGCTTAATATAGAAGCCTACCCGGTATTTGCCCGCTTCTTTAAAATCATAAGTAAACTCCGAGGTTGGAAACCAGAAATTATCCTTCTGCGAGCCTTCAAGCACCTGTGACTGAATATCCTTAACGTTTCCAGACGGATCTGTCATGGCCACTTTCACAGCTGAAATCTCTTCGGTCAGACTATCTACCTGAGTTAATATCTTTATTTTCAGCTTGCCTACATTGACATTGCCAAAAACCGTATCCCCTTTAAAAAGTACAATATGGACATTAGGTTTAAGGATCGTAACTTTCCCAGAACCGTCCCAAGTAACAACCCCGCCTGTTTCTCTAGCAGGAATGTACGTTTTTCCATCAATTAGATAACCGCCGTCTACAATTTCTTTTCCGTTGCTCCATACTCTAATTTTCTGATTAACGGAATCGGCGAATAATAATGAGCCACCCATTAAGGAAAAAGCAAACACGCACAAAGTGATTTTTTTCCATCTATTCATTTGAGACCCTCCAGATAATTCATGCTGTTAATATATACTTACTTTGTTTCAGCAAGTTGCGCTGATTTCAGGTAAATATTTCATTGATCTTGCGAAAAATGATATTATGGTCTTATTCGAAGTAGAAACATTAGCTATAACCGATTTCAGGAGGGTTCTTTCTTATGAGTCTAAGCCTACAAATGCTAGGAACAGGCAATGCTTTTGCGAAAAAATATTTTAACAACAATGGCTTGCTGCTAGATGAAAATTACACCCTGCTGATTGATTGCGGGATAACAGCCCCGCTTGCCATGCATAGACTTGAAAAATCCTTCAGTGACGTAAATGCTACGCTCATTACACATATTCATGCAGATCATGTTGGAGGGCTGGAAGAGCTTGCGCTAACCTTAAAGCATGTGCACGGTAAAAAAATGACCTTACTTCTTCCGGAGACACTTATAGAGCCCTTGTGGAACAATACGTTAAAGGGAGGTTTATACCAAGAAGATGCTGTATCTTCCTTATCTGATATCTTCGATGTTAAGCCCATGCAGCCTGAAAATACCTACAAGCTCTCTCCTACTCTTTCATTAGAGATCATACAAACACCGCATATTCCCGGGAAAAACAGTTATTCCCTTCTAATAAACAACGAGATTTTTTATAGTGCGGACATGACCTTTCAGCCGGGTCTACTGATTAGCCTTGTGCGGGAGCGCGGGATCCGGATCATCCTGCATGACTGCCAACTAGGTGGAACAGGCGTTGTTCACACCACGCTGGAAGAGCTGATGTCTCTGCCTAAAGATGTTCGCGAGCGGATCAAGCTCATGCATTATAGCGATGAACAACCAGATTTCGTCGGACTTACAGGAGAGATGGAATTTTTAGAGCAGCATGTGAACTATAAACTCTGATCTTTACAAAAAAAAGCCGTACATAAACGTCTGTAGACGTATGTACGGCTTTTCGTGTTGAACTATGAAAATGTCGGCAAATTATCCAGATTGTTAGTTGGATCTCCATCCGCATCTCCGCGAATATAAGTTTCTCCATCCTTACCTTTAAAAGCGTTCACTCCGGCAATATTTCCAGCCTGTACTTCTTGCAGGGCTTGGTCATACGCCAGCACACGTCCTGTAGAGGTCTGGAAGCTTGTTAAATCGCCATCCCCATTTTTTTGAACAGCTACGAAAGATTCACGTTCGTTATTTGGCACTTAAGTTCGCCCCTTGCACTTGGATTTGCCATCATTCGGCACATCCTAGCTTGCGTAGAGCGTCCAATAATTATGTGCGCCAATCTTTAAAGCATTTTTTGCATACGTACATGTAATATACCTGCATCATAAAATGGTTCTGTAGAAATAACTTCATAGCCGAGTTTCTTATAGAAATTCTCTGCCTGACACTGAGCATCTAGAATTGAAGCTTCCAGTCCAAGCTCCCGAGCAAGCTCTTCCATCGCCAGTAACAAGACACGTCCGTATCCTTTGACCCGATATTCTTTCAATACGGCGATGCGCTGCATTTTAGCCGTACCTGCTTTGTAATAGATCAATCTACCCGTTGCTACAGGTATCCCTTCATCTATAATCAGAATATGGTGCGCATTCGGACTGATGGCATCATATTCGTCAATTTCTTCCTCGGCCGGTACCTTTTGTTCCTCAACAAATACTTTAGTGCGGATATCCAGCCCCATCTGAAGCTGTTCCTCTGTAGTTACCCGTAAGATTTCTGCCGCCATGTTAGTTGCAAACTCCTCTCTCTATATAGCCAACGATAGTTGTCTATTATATAAAATAATGACAAGAAAGAAAAGCCTACACATGGAATCCTTAACCTCTCAGTAGACTAATCCACAGAATATACTTCTTCAGGGATTGAACGGTTATATACGTCTTGCATCACAGGTGACAACGGAGGATACTGACTTTTAGATTTGCCATCCAGATTGGTCATCTCATTGATTTCGATAACTTTTGCGGGTTTCGCCGTAGAACACCCCACTACACCCAGCAGTAACAATAGGCAAACGCCGACTTCCCATTTCACAATTTTAGACATAAAAAAGCTCCTTTCATCGCAGCTGCATTTATACTCACTACAGCTTTGACGATTCAGGAGCTTTATAAACAATAGGAGCTATTCATTCCAGTTTCCCTCTTAGAGATTGACGTTTCCAACCAAATGGACTAAATACATCATCCCAACCAAAAAGCCTGCTAAAACAAAATAAGCTGTCCCATATTTCCAGCGTGTATTGGCTGGCACATCGTAATACTTATCATTATCGTGTACGGTACAGCTAATGTCACATTGCATTTTTAAATGAAGACCATTCTCTAACGTTACTTGCTCCAGCTGCGAAATTCTTACCTTTTCAATAATACATTGCTGTGGCAGTGTAGCTTTTCCATAATAATTCAGCTGGTCCCATCTGACCACAACATACTGCTGTCTCTCTAGATCACTGTAGGTAGTAAAAGGTAAATCCCGGCGATGCTCAGCTCCTGGAATCATGTAACCCGCCTCTCGCAAGGGCTCCACGGGAATTAAGAACCCCTTAGTCACAGACTGCGGGCGGTTGTTGTTACGTCTTTTCACATATTTATTATACAGATCGTAAGCAAACATTGCCCAGATGATAAAGAACAAAATCGAACGCAAGTAAACGATTATAGCTAAGCCACCCACCAGACCCACAAGCCACAGCCAGCGCGTAACTGCGGTAGCAATACGTCCACCGTCTAGCGGATGGATTGGCAGCAGATTAATCAAATTAAGTAATAAGCCTATATAAGCCAGGGAATAAAGAAGCGGACTATCCATATAGTATCCCGCTCCAAAAACAGCAGTAGCCCCAATAGTACCCAGAATCGGTCCGCCAAAAGCAACATACGCTTCTGTCTTCGCATCCAGCGGATGTTTTTTCATAGTAATTAAGGCGCCTAAAAAAGGAATAAATAACGGAGCGCTGACGGGTAGCCCGATCCGCTTAGCGGCTATAACATGTCCCAATTCATGAACAAGCAAAAGCAGGACGATACCTATAGCAAACCCCCACGGATAAATCAAAGCATATGCTCCTATAGAAACCATCATGGAAATTAACGGCCCGGCAATTTTACCTATTTTCAGCAGAGACAAAATCGCCTTTCCTTTTAACAGGAGCATGGCGGCTCCGCCCCCCAACCATTTCAGCGGAGTAGAAGTATTCTTTTTCTGCTCATTTTGCATTTGCGGCAAGATCACAAGCTCCTTTATCTTTCAATTTTAAGAAACTACTGTACAGTTCCATCTATCTTATCATAGAAGCATTAAGGATATTTCTACAGTGAGCCCTTTGGAAAGTATACGACGCAACTTTTAGAAACGTTTCAGCGTCAAACCAACTATCTTGGATAAATTTTACTGCCAGATAAAGAAAGGGTTGGTTCATATGCTCTCTTTTCACTCCAAAGCTTGGTTATCCGTCTTAATGCTCTCAACACTTTTACTCCCTGCCACCATGTCAGCAAGCTCTTCATTAACTGTATCGGAGTCCTCTGCGCTCGCCCAAGCTTCCTCTGCTAATACTTCGCAAGTATACTACCAATTTGGCGTTCCTGGTGGAAACATAGGCGGACCTGCGCTGCTCAAAAATGGTGTAATCTACGTAGATGTTCGGGGGATCGCTGGGCAAGCTGGCTTAAAAATGGAATGGGATAAATCCGGCAAACGTGCTCTATTCAAAGGCTGGACTAAAAGTTTTGCTATTCGAATCGGGAGTCAAACAGGCGTGCTTGACGGGAAAGCGGTAGATCTAGGAGGAATACCTTTTAAATCCAAAGAAGATGGGATATATGTGCCGGCCCGTTTTATCGTTAAGGCTTTCGAAGGCAGCCATCTCCGTCTGGACTCCACAACGAACACACTTTTAGCAGATGATCTGAAGACCTACAATGTTTTCACAGAATCCTTTGGAGGGCGTACCTATACGCTGGTCAAAGCTAATGGTGATTTATATGTCTCACAAGGCAAGGATACGGTGATAAAACTCACTTCACTCCAAACAAACTTTGACTGGGCAGGAATGAAGATCGAGAAAACGGCGGGGGGTCTGCTAGTCATTAAGATTATTGATTCCTATGGAGAGCCTCATATTAATACACGCGAAATCACACTCATATTCAAAAATGGTGCATTACTACGCAAGGCCACATTCGCTTACCAGTTCAGAGGAGATGCGGATTTCAAACCTTATGATGGCAACCTCATCTTGCATGATGGTAATACCTTACGTTTCATCCAAGACGGCACAGGCAATGTAATAGATACTCTTGATCTTGTAAAGCTGGGTGGCGAGGAAGATGCTTACTATGTAGAAAGCATTGATAAAGAAATCATACTGCTTCGTGGAAATCAGAATGGATTGCTAACCTTAATCGACCGCCAAACAGGCGAGCGAACCCTTTTGTATAAGGAGCTACTCACAGCAAAGGATCAGGAATATGCGGAAAATAACGATGTTCCTTTTAAAGGAGATACTTTGAAATTCGTAAAACGGAGCGGTGACAAATTGTATTTTATAAATGACTCACCGCTTACTGGCAAAAAAGAAGTTATCTACTCCATTGAAGCTCATTCCAATAACACCAAGAATAATACTGATTAGAAAGTACAGCACAAGCATGTGTATTGATTAAAGAACTAATCGAATCCTCCTCAGTGATTATCCCTGAAAATTAACCTTCCTACATATAGGCAAACGCCGTGAACGTTGTAGGCAAAGGACCATAGACTGTTATCAGGATTGAAACATTCGAGGAGGATATCCATGGAATCAAATACAAATTTTCATCAACAGGTCGCTTGGAATTGCATGAATAAATATGTAGGTATAGTAACGACTGATGGTCAATCCTTTGACGGCTTCATCGCTCACGTGGATCAGAACTATATCACCCTAGCGGTTCCCAGCAATGAAATGGTCGATCGTATGAACGGAATGCCTGCCGAGCAGTCGAACTATAGACAATTCGGGTTCCAGCCCGGCTTTTACCCAAGACGCCGCTTCTATCCACGCCGTATCCCTTTTTTCGGAATAAGCAGTCTATTTCTACTCCCGTTTTTTATCTGACTCGGTGCAGGGGGATGAAGGGTCATCCCCTTTCTAGCTATTTAACTACTTAATCGGAGAAAATTAAGAAGTAAATACAACTCTACATCTATATTGATTATAAAAAAGAATTGCCATCCTACTCTATCGTATGGTATTATAAATTTCGTCGCAGGACGGTAGCTCAGCGGGAGAGCACTATCTTGACAGGGTAGGGGTCATGGGTTCGAACCCCATCCGTCCTATATCGAAAAAGCCTTATTATATAAGGCTTTTTCTTTTTTTTCGATCATCGATGCCGCTCTATAAATTTGTGAATCTTGCTCTAGGGGACGGATTGGGGACGAAATTTTTCTTCTCATAAAAAAATGGCTATCTTTTTCACAACTCAGGCAGCCCTCTCAATTACTTTAATAAATGTTATCTGGAGAAGCCAACTTCAAAAAGTGTACAGTCAGTATTATGGTAAATCTGTTATGTTGAAGAGAAAAAATGAAAGCTGCACTCTTAACATTTTAGCAACCAGAATTATCACCAATGACCAGCATATAAGCCCCCACCATTAACTGATGGTGCTTATTCATATGTTTTATCGCACCTCTTCTTCAAACTTCTCCCAATCAATAATTATTTGCTTTTGTTCACTTAGCCACTTTTCCAAAAAGGTACGTGTCTCTTTAACCGGATCATACCATTTCCGATTTTATATTTTGGAAATCTATCGTCAAAGAAAAATGTATCTTGAATTGAATTGAATTCCAACTCATACAAGTTCGTTTTTCAGGCTCTGTTGTATCCCAAAATACGTACTTATTATCTAATTCATCAAGTAATTTCTCTATTTTTTCTCGGCAAATTAATAATATTTCCGATTTATCTATATCAATAGTAACTAAATTCTTACCATCACTCATCTCACAAACTCCTTACATCTTCATATAAACGGTACATCAAAGTTTTATTACGAACTCGCTCCAATAATGTCCTCTATTTTAATCCAATCCCAATCCTCGCCATAACGAAACTTAATCTGTCTAAGGTGCTGATCTACTCTCATGACTATCCCATGAATGGATCTGTCCTCATATTCCCCAAACAATGTAATCGTGATGGGACTACAATCCTCTAAAGATTGAGCTAGTACCTATGAGATTTCAGCTAATTCTTGGGGATCTAAATCAGGCTTTGATCGCACCTCTTCATTTAGCGGATCGTCCAGAATCCTATTTTTATGTTCAGGCATTAACATCCGACTTCCCTCCCAAAGACCATTACCTTCAAGTTTCTTACGCTGTTGTGATTTCATTGTCTTCGTCGACTCCCTTAATAACTCTCAATGCTCGTGGCATGTTACCTCTCTGTATTTACCCCTTACTCTTCAAGCGCTCCATGTACACATGTATTACCACTGTAGATGACACCCCTACCTCCCTGGCAAGTTCACGTAATTGGCGGATAGTGAATTATTTTGATCATCTTAATTAATGATCTGAGCATTTCTTTCTCTTTATCCGTTAATGGATTCATGCAATTGCTCCTTTATCACTTGGCTGCCAAGCTAATATATTTACCATTAGAAACAATCTTGGCGCTCCTGTATTTAAGCATGGTGCACGAATCTTTCCGTCCTTTATACCTTAACTTCAATTTTGCGCTGAGTAATTTTGCCAACTTTATCTTAGTAAACAATTTCAACGGTTTACCAATCCGCATATGCACGTTGATAGCCCCCTAAAAATAGAACATATTTTTTTATGATAAAAAGACGTACATTCTTAAAACAACAAGAAACTTATTCACTAATTGGTATAAAGAACAAACTATCATTATTCATTCACTTCATTACATATATAGGAATTTATGTTTAGACAAGTTTGTTATCATATCTATATAATAAGGATAAAAGAACAAAATAAGGGGTGTTAGTAATTATTATGAAAAAGTTAAATTTTTTACTTGTTTTATTTTTATTATTTACTGCGGTACCTGTACATATCGCTTCCGCAAGCACGGAGCCGCGGGTGGTTTATGTTGACCTCGGGGTTGATGGGCAACAAACAAGCAAAATAAGTTTAATAGGTACCGGAACAGGCCATGATTTGAAATTTTACGGTACAGATAAAGCCCTGCTGTTCCACTCCCCAGACTCTGCTTTGAAATTGACTGGAACTTATAAGAATGAAAATACATATAAAAAAATTCGTATGGTTGAAATCACGTTAGATGAAGGCGCAGAATTAACAGGAGCGATCTGGTATGATGATAACAACCCAAGACCAGTAAATAATGTTACCTCCATTAATCCGTTGACAGTCCCCATCCCTTCTGAATTTGGTGAAGATTCCTTACTCGCAGGTAAATTATTTACTAGCGGACAAGGTGCAACTTACCAACTTACTGACGGTGATGATTCTACTAACAAAGTAATTAGCAATACAATTAGATATATTTACCATCATACATTTAGTGAACCTGTATTTGCAGATAAACTATTTGTTAGAAAACAAGGTGACTGGCTTACAGCAACGATTATGTTTGAAGATAACACTCGCATAACTTTCACTCCAGTTGAAGCATTTGCAAAGACTTCTTATTATTACGACATACCTACTCAAAAAAAAGTAAAAGAAATAACGTTTTCTGCGGGACAACTGGGTTCTACTCTAATTGATACAGATTTACGCAAAGCCGAAGTGCCTGAACCAACACCAATACCTACTATTACTCCTGAACCAACAGCTTCTCCATCTCCGACCAGTACACCGGAGCCAACACCGACTACTACGCCTAGCGCTACACCAACAGTGACGCCAAAACCTACAGCAACTCCAGAACAGCCAACAGGCCATCGAGCTATTCTTACTATAACTCTGGTGAATGGAACAGAAAAAGAATATGACCTACCAAATGCTGAAGTGGATGCATTTTTGAACTGGTACGATGCTCGTGATGCAGGCAGAGGTGCAGGATCATATGCTATTGATAAGCATTCAAACAATAAAGGTCCGTTCAGCAAACGTAAAGACTATGTTGTATTCGATAAGATACTTACCTTTGAAGTTAGTGAGTATATTACAACCGAATAAATAGAAAAAATCCCCGCCAATCACTTTAGGTTGACGAGGATTTTTTTATTTTCACAAAATTTAAGTATGTTACCGGCAGTACCAATATTCGCTTCCCTTATATCAGAACAACCTATAGACACTATCTCGACTGCTCAGCTACGCCTGCAAGGATAATCCAAGTAGATATTAATCCTCTAAAGAATTGTCTTTAACTCTTCTTTGGAAGTATTAATCCAAATGAATTTCTGCCTTATAACAAAGCGTGAAACTATCATAAAGTATGTACGCATCATATCGAACACACGATTGCTTAACAAACACGAGTTTTTTCGTAATTGGATTGATTATGTATAAATGGTGAATTTAATATATTTATACCATATATACAAAAAAATGTTTGGACGCAACCCATTTATTGTAATAATCTTATCGAGCTTGTATTGTTATTGGGTTCTCATTCTAAGAAGAAAGGAGAAGTATTATTTTATAAACTTAGTACATAAAATGCTCATTTGATTTATGGAATCCGAAACATTTGATTCGTCGCAGTTCCAACATATATTGAACTAATAAAATCTACAGGAAATTAAGAACTAAAGACATTTTCCTGTCGATAAAAATTATTCAAGGGGTGTATAATGAAAAAACTTTTCTTTCTTACGTTTCTATTAACTTTACTTTTGCCTATAAGTAAGATTCATGCAGAAAGTGTGCCGGAGGACGTATACGACTATCTATCAGGAAAACCATTTGTAATTGCAAATAGCACTATTGAAAATCTTAGTTTTACCGACAATAATAATACCACAGGCACCCAAATGTACAATCATTATACTATTTCCTTTGAGAATCCTATCGATATTTCGGGTTATTCATCTTACTCAGTAGGTGGAATTTATGGGGCAGGTGTTGCAATAATTTTCAATTATGACAATGGAACGAGTAATACTACTGTCGCTGGAGGAAGTGGAGGTTACACAACTTTAGACTTAAAAGGAGTTAAAAAAATAACTCTTGCACGAACTGGTACAGAAGGAAGCCCAGGCTTTTTATATGATTTAAAAGTTTTTGTAAAAAAGACACCAACACCAGTCCTGAATCCTACACTTGATGTGACGATCGAAAAAGAAAAGGTAGGATTAGGTCAAGAGTTCACAGCAGGAGTTTCACTTAAAAATGTAAAAGATATTTATGCCGAAGACTTTGAAATAAAGTATGACAATCAACACCTACAGTATCTTGGATTTGAAGAGGTTGCTGGCTATAAAGTATACAACACACCAACCGACTTAAACGGTACTCTACGTTTTATCGTAGCCAGCAAAGGTGAAGACTACGGGATTAATAAAGACACAGTTATTCTGAAATTGAAGTTCAAGGCGAAAGCCATAGGAACAGCAGTAGTCGATTCCACAAAAGCTAGGATTGCTGATACGGAGCAGGAATATGATCTTGAGAAAGAAAACTGTTTAGAGGACAGCATCATAATTGAAGCAACAGATGTCAACAAATCAGGAGAATTCACCTTGGTTGATCTAGCGATTGACGCCAGATATTTCAAGTATTTGGCGGCGGATGTTGATCCGGTAAAATACAACGCTCAGCAAGCTGGTGATGAGTACGTCAATGACGATGACCTTCTTTATATTGTGGATCAAATATTAAGTAACTCAAACTATTTGCCTAACAGCTAATAAAATAGCCTCCCAACTCTTACCTCCTCTATCCTTAGTAGCCAAGAGCTATAATTGGATGGAGGAGTTTTATATGTTTATAACACCTACACTTATGTTATTACAAACTGCTACCGGACCAATTCAGTCACAGCGATTTTATATATGAACCAAAGATAGATGGGCATCGTTCTTATTTATTCTCAAGAGTCCGGAAACTAATTACATCTCCCATTTGCGGACGATGTTGTTTTAGACGGTGAAGTAGCTTGTATTGGGCCTACAACCGGAGTATCAGATTTCGAATCTGTTATGAGTCGTTTTCAAGCGAAACGAGCTGATAAAATAACTCAACTCACCAAGACACTCCCAGCGTATTACGCCATCTTTGATATCTTAATGTACAAAGATCAGGATCTGCGCGGATTGCCCCTGATGAGCCGTAAGGAGATACTGGCGGGGTTAACTCTACCGTCTGATAGCTTTGGAGTAGCGCCTCACGTTGAAGGTGCTGGAGAGGCATTGTTTGAGCAGATCGAAACTCGCGGTAAAGAAGGCATAGTGGGTAAACGTAAAAATAGCGTATATGAGACTGGCCGCCGTTCTCACGCATGGCAAAAGGTCATCAATTGGACCTATGCTGATGTTTTCATAACCGAATATCGCAAACAAGAATTTGGTTGACTGGCTGCTGTTCCATCCAGTACATCCAGAAAACTACGTCCAGCTGGGATTATTGAACTCGCGCTTCACCAATTCATAAACAGGCATTCAGAGTTGTAGCACCGCAACTAATTAAAGGTGAGGATAAGGAGTTAGTTCATTTAGAACCACGGTTAAGAGCAAAGGTGCGAATGAGGAAGTGGTCTAAATCCGGCATGCTCCAGAGTCCAGTGTTTACGGAGTTCATAGTATAAATAATAAACGCCCGCCGACTATTTAAGGTTGACGGGCTTTTTGCTTTAGGGATTATGGCACTCAATTAGTCTTAGGACATACTTACTATTAAAATCCAATGTTCACTATTTTCATCATTTTTATACAAAATAATACATTATATATATATTTTATTCATACTTAGTGCATATATACATTTTAATCAAATATAATTATAATTTTCCTTGTTACTATATTTTTTAATTGGGAGGATTAACTAATGTTGAAAAAGAAATTGCTTGTAGGGCTCTTCGCTGTTGCTTCGTGTTTCGCTGCAGGATCGACCTCATTCGCAGCAACTGCTCCAATCACAACTCCTGACCCAACTCCAGTATCTAATGTAACGAGTGGACCTACTTTTGAACAAATTATTATTTACATGGATTCAGGAGAACAGAGATACATCCCTGGTGTCCTCCGTGAACTAATTTATAATGATGGAGCCATTATTTTACATGAAAATGGATGGGTTAGTGCCGTTCAATACGGAGCTGCAAATATATTTGCCTATGATGCATTAGGAAACATAAAGTCATTTACAATTCTAGTAGATAGAAATTAATAAAAATATTATAAAAAAAAGCCCGCCAACCAGTGTAAGGTTAGCGGGCTAATTCACTAAATATGTTTACATTTGTATATAAAAACTCGATAATTGGAATATACTCCAAAATAAGGAAAGTAGGTTGAGTTATGAAAAAGAAAATTTTAGCTGGTCTATTAACTGTTGCTACCTGTTTTTCGTTAGGGTCGACCTCTTTTGCTTCCAGTACTTCTACAGTTCCGAATTCGTCACCTTCCGCAAACGAGGTAGTTGCTGCGGGAGAATATTATCAGGCTATTCTTAATCTTAAAGTCGGGGAAGCAATGTGGGTAACAGGGTATGACTTTTGGTACATCCATACGGATGGAAGTATTGAAGTAAGGCAAGATGGATTGATTACAGCTTTGTCTCCGGGGGCAAGCACTGTAGCCGCAGATTTCGGAAATGGAAATACAATGTATTATATAGTTCTTGTTAAGTAATAATCAAAATAAGCCCTCCATTTACTATAGGGAGGGCTTATTTATGCGCACTTTAAACTCGAACCTTCACGAATAAAACGAGTTCCTTTGATCCTAATTGATTCCGGTGTATACCCCTCTACAATTCCGCCATAATCCATAAGATGACCTATTGGATCTGGTTCCAGCCGAAATTATACGGATACCTTTGATTGAGAAAGAGCCGCTGTCAGGAATTCAGCATCGCTCTCTAAGACTTTGTTGTATTACTCATGTCTTCTCACTTTCTCTTCTTTCGATATTTCTTAATCAAATAAAACAAAATAAATCCTAGTAGCACCAAACCAAATATAGTGATCCATAGAGTTGCTGGATTCCCCACAATAAAGTATGTCTCTCTGTATTGAAAATCTTTATTGTTCATCAGTACAAAAACTCCTTGTTCTCCGAACTATCTATTTCTTCGCAACCAATCGTTTTTCTGCTTTAAAGTCCATCTTAATAACTTTATTGTTGTTCATGTAATTATCCCACGAATCATACTTCCAATTAGGTGAAAAGTTATGACTAATCACATCGATGTAAATACGATACTAAGTAAACACTTCCCGCTTCTGGCACATCTTTATTGTAAAGACACTTCTTGCATTGTAGCTGTGGCTCTTGAAGAAAAACGTGGACAAAATTGAGATTAACTCCTGACTGTCCTTGGTGAAGGGGAAGTATCCGATCTTTTTACAACTCCATAACAACTATCCTCCTAATTCTATAATAACTTGGTGTTAAGATGTATAAAGATTCATCATCTTAGATCCCAATGGAGGTAATCCGATTGAACAAGAAAAAGCGGTCCGCTACATTAGTTGTTATCCTGTTTTCAGCTGGTGTGCTTGCAGCCAGTGCGCTGCTCGTCCCCAGCCTGATGAATTCCGTAGTTTTCGCCAAGAACAGTTCGTCAATTCAGGGCAGTAACCAGCTGGCTTTGAGTGAAAGCACGATACCCGTGCTGAAGGTGGAGGCGCCGGCGCCAGTATCCACCATACAACAAGACCTGTATCAACAGATGACAGCAGCGCAAATCCAGCAAATCTATGACTTTATAGACAAGGCAGAAGATCCCCATACTTCAGGTCGGGAAGAAACCGAATCCGAAATCAACCGCAGACAAGTGTTGGACGATAAGTATGTGTATGACGGCCTCCGCCCCAAGCAGCAGCTGCCGTTAAAGGCTGGACAAGCGGATTTGTATCTAGATTTAGAAACCAATACGTACACCTACCCGGAGAGGAGTATGACTGATGAGGAACTGTTACAGCTGATTGACTGGTACTACCGGCTGAATTACTTCGTGTCCAAACGAAATCCGACTGTGCCTCAGCTTCAGCCTCAGAAAATCAGCCAGGTTGAAGCTGAGGCACTGGCCTCTGACAGTGTGCGCAAGCTGTTCGATGCCGACGTGTCCAAGCTAAAAACATCGGGAATGCTGATTGAGCTGGGACTAACCAAACGTCCAACCTGGACAGTTCATTTTGCTCCTTACAAGAATCTTACCCTGCTCGGATCAGGCGAGGTATTCTGGGAATATGATGTGTTGATTAATGCAACAACCGGTGCCGTAGAGGATACGACAGCCATTAATTTGGCACTGAAGAGAACTCCCATCGACGACGACGCAGCCGGCACCATCCAGAAGGATGCCAGTTGGATTCATAAAGCCGTGCAGGTCATCACGGACAAGCAGGGAGAAACAAGAACCATTATCAAAGCTTATCTAACCGATACCGAATTTAACAACAAACGCGGGATGGTGGATGTTAAACTGTTGCTGGAAGATGGAAGTAGCTATACCGCGGAGTTCCGCTATCCTGATCAGACCCTTCGCTGCCTAATCTATGAAGCATCTGACAAATCCAATTAAGCGGAAACGTTACAGAAATACAGCAGTTCGGGGCACCACCGCCACACTGACTTTTTCAAGACCAGTTATTAATGTAATTGTGAGTATTGCGCGATCACCAGATGGTTCTGGTTCAGGTTGATCTGCCTTCTGAGGGGTAGCTGATGCTTCTTTTGAAACTTAACTTTCCATTATTATTCAATGTAGTAACTACATAAAAATTGGTCTTACCGTTAGAAACAGATATATCTAAAAACCTATCTTATTACCAAGAAGCACAGTAGATGAAATATACAACATTAAAGGTTCTGTCTCTAAGAGCAGTATCTGTCGATATGGTGCAGAGGTTACAATTATAGATGAGATCGGATATCCATATGAGTATGGTGTCTGTAAAACAACCTTTCTGTGATGCTTTAAAGTAATTAATATTTATAACTGTCAAACCATTTCATGTGTAGGTATGACTATTGCGCTACACTTCATTCGTATGTTCGAAGGTTCCACCATTTGTAAAATCTAGTGGCCCAAGCATTTCCTACTGTGCATCAAATCTCAGTCGAATGAATAGTACTCAGCAGCCTGAATCTTGTAAATATTAACATTTGATTATAAAATCAAACAAAGGCGGTGTTAACAATGAGATTAGTACTGTTCATGTTGGCTGGAGTAGGCGCGATTTTCTATCTCTCATTAGGAATCATCATTGTAAAGGTAATCCTTACAAGAAAATTACCAAATAATAATTACACTCCATTTGACTACATCACGGCCCAATCTCCTGTTGAGTTTCACGATGAGAAAAAAGAGATAGAAGAAAATGCAGACCATGGTGATGATAAGGACAAAAACATCATTTCATTATCAAAACGACGACCTTCTCTTCCCTGATGCGCAATAGGCTGCTACTTCTTCATAGCCTTTGGGAGCGGATTTCTGTAACCTCCTCTATCCCTTAATGTCATGTATCTTCGTACTACGTTTCACTCAATCATTTTTTGTTAAAATAAATTTAGATTTTGGTAATTTGTTTAGAGAGGAATTAATGATTTGAAAATATCTATCCAAACATTCTTAATCACCATGTCTTTGGTATTTGGAATTATCATCGTACAAAAAAGCCTTCAATTAATTTTTTCATCTTCGGTACTTATTAGATCACTAAATGTTGTAATGATTATTATTCTTTCTGGCTGTATTGGCGCTTTTATAAGAACATTACTTCTGCCAAAAGAGAAATAGGCTGCATTACCGCTAGATAGCCTCTATACTTCGCAATATGCGTCTACTTCGTCATGACCTTTGGAGGGACACTCCTACTCCTTTAATGTTCTGTATCTTCGTACTGTGACATAAAAAAACTCTTACGTTATAATAGTGTTGAATTAAATATTGAAGGGACTGAACTATGCGCAGATATCGATATCTTAACCCCAAAACAAATAGATAATGGAGGTAATATATTGATTACAGAAATACAAACCAAAAGACTAATATTAAGAAAAATGAAATTATCTGACTCTGCTAGTTTGTTTAACATTTGGTCTGATCCTGAGGTTACAAAGTTTATGAATATCAATAGTTTCACTGAGGAAAGCCAAGCAGTAGAAATGATTAAAATTCTTAATAACCTGTCTTTGGAAAGCAAAGCTATTCGTTATTCCATAATTGAGTTAGAATCAAATCGCATAATTGGTTCCTGCGGTTATAATTCTATAGATTCTTCAAACGCTAAAGCAGAGATCGGATACGATATTAGTAAAGATTATTGGGGCAAGGGATATGCTCCTGAGGCCATTCAATCTCTGATGGATTATGCGTTCAACACTTTAAATTTCAACAGGATAGAAGCAAAAGTCGAACCCGAAAACAATAATTCCATCAGAGTTTTGCAAAAGTTAAACTATACATTCGAAGGAACAATGAGAAAGTGCGAAAAGTCCAAAGGAAAGTTTATTGATTTAAGCATTTTCTCAAAATTAGTAACAGAGTAACTTTTAATGGGTGGGCCTACATTTTTATGGTGTAGGCTTTTTATTTACTTCACGTTGCTCAACTCAACTAAATGAATAGTTTGCGGCTACTTCGTCATAGCCTTTGGGAGAAGAGGGATACTCCTACTCGTCTAATGAACTGTATCTTCGTACTGTGTATTAAGTAGAGCAACTGTTGTCACATCCTCCAAACGATGTACACATTCTTCCAGTTTGTACTCACAAAACATAATACGGTAAATGATTTAATCAATAGCAACCTTTTAGTTTATGTCGTAGCTGCTGCTATTCTTGAGGCATTACATAATCTATATGACTTTTTATGTGGCCATCTAGAGCGGTAATCTACTACTACCAAAGCTTTCCCAGGCACACATCATGGCGCAATAATGGATAGATTTACTCTATTGGTCCCTATTAATCATCTATTTTTTATATGGAGCACTTAATTGACCATCTATTGATTACATTGTATAATACAGGTATATTATGTAAAATAAAGGCAGGTGAGGCCGTTGGATGGAAATATCGATTTAGATTTAGATATAAATCTTCTAGATCTTGATCCAGCCGTAAAAGTTCTTAAAATGATATATTCTTTTGAAAGCTGGCCCAATCTTCTAAAACTAGCAGATACCTTTTTCAACCGAATAACTCAAATTTATAATAATTACACACACAATAATGAACTGGAACTAAAACACCAACGACCTTTAATTTATTATTATGGATACAGCTTGCTTATGTTGGGACTAGCCCACAAAGAAATCGAAAATTATGATAAAGCTCGAACTTACATTAAAGCTTACAGTGATTTGAGTTGGTTCAAGGGATTAGATGCTGAAGGATTAAATGAGGTAGCCTATTATAAGTACATATCAGAGCCAAATCTCTTAGAAGTAGAAGTGCTTTCCGGAAATATTCAATTCATAGATCGTTATGTTTCTTTCCTTTTATCCAACACTAAAGAAGTTCTACCGGGACTGATAACTTTGTTAAAGACAGCTACTAATTTCAATTTAAACATTGAATCTCATTTAGAACTTTTCTCTAATAGTATTTCAAAATTTGAGGATACCGCTGCTGATGAAATTATAATAAATTCCTACCAAGAAACTTTTTTTATTAATATGATCAGATATAAAACAAAAATTCAAGATTATAATTCAGCTATCAAATATAGCATGAAATTATTAGATTCTGCTGAGGTCACAAACTCTGATAAAATCTTTAAACAAGCAGTAGTATACTTCGAATCATTACGTTCATATGCTGATGCTACTCAGATTAAAGATTTTGAAGAGAAAATAATAAATTTCAAAGAAAGGGTTGAGTCTCTATGAAAAAATTTGCCGTCTCTTTATTGTTGGTCCTCACCATCGTCAGCATTGCGCCAGCACTGCCAAGTACCTCACCAGTGGTCTTATTCCACGGAGCAGAACATTAATATCAGAAGTACAGCGCGGGTTAGGAGATTGCTCCTAACCTGTTTTTTACGAAGTGAATTATGTAGTTATTGCAATAACATCCTCCATCTTGAACCAATCCCACTCCTCCTCCGACCAGCGGAGTTTAATTCCCTGTTGTTTATCCAGTTTCATCACGATACCTCGTTTTAATATATTCTCCATGGGATCAAACAGAGTGAGTGTAATCGGGCTGTGCTCTTCCATAGAACGATATAACAATATTTCAAAGCGCTCTATCTCCTGTAAATCTAGAATAGGCTTTTCACGACGTTCCTGCTCATTATTGTCATCTATAATCCGGTTTTTATGTTCGGGCAATATCATTCTGCTACACTCCCATACGTTCTCTAATTTTTTCATCATGAAGCTGCCCTCCTAATAATCCGTCCAGTAGTTCGTTTTACTACCATCTATCCTCCATTGGAGTTCTTGTGGCTCTGACTTTCTCTTTTTAAACCTAGGGTCAATCCTTTCCCAGCCTTCAATAATTCGGGCGCTCTCTGGTGGAGTGTGTGGGGTCCATTCTATATATTTTTCGTTAACTAATTCCCTAAGCCCACTAATGATCTTATCTGGTGTCCGTCCACTCTTGATCTCTAACTCCTGTAAAGTTGGCATATGAGCATGATGCACAGCAGAGTGTCGCATGATCATTAGTAGCTTTCGTGCGGTGTCACTAAGCATAGCGCTTTTTTTGCACAGGCTGCCAAGCAAGAATATTAGCCTCCAGAAATACGCGCGGAGCTCCGGTTGATAAGCAAGTTGCGCGAATATATCCTCCACGAATCCCTTTCACATCAATTTTACGTTGAGATATCTTACCTGATTTATCTTGGTACACTATTTCAATGGTTTGACCGATGCTTATTTGCATAATTATTCACCTTCCAAAGATAAGAACATTTGTTTGTATTATAACCAAACGTACGTTCGTTAATCAATGTAAAAATATCCCGCCAGGCATGAATTATTACATACAAAGTCATCGCTCAGGTTTATAATTTGTTCTATAAGCATTTATTGCATTTCCGCAAACAAACTAAGGAGTATGAGTGTTTTTTATGTGTTATAGGGGGAAACGAATATTAGGACCGATGACTGAGGTTGAAGCTATGCGTGAATGGTTTACTCTCTCCGGTACAGTGAAGGAGATTTATATTATTGAGGTAGATGAGAACGATAAGGTAAGACGCCAGATCGGACCCACTAAGAAAAAAAAGAAATAAATATAAAGGGAAAAAACGTAAAAACACCCCGCCGACCTATTAAGGTTGACGAGGCTGTTTTTATTTTTAAAAAGGAAACTGAGTAAGCGAGGCTATTAACAGTACAATCCCAACAATCGAGGATAGCACAGCCATTTTATCTTTAGTTTTCAAATACAATGCCGCTCCATTAAATATTAAAGCTCCGCACATCCCCAGCATAGTCCAAGACACTATCACTTGATCCTGGCCGCGGAAAAATGTGATTCCCAGAATGATTGTTGCTGCACTGAATAAAATACCGCATACTCTTAGTACTTTCAGCAAAATGATCACCTCCGAAAAATAAAACACGCTAATCTAATATATTGGTTCCGCCATAAATTATAATTCATAGATTACTATTCCTATATCTGGTAGAATTAACTAGCAATTATTAGCAGATTTAGGGGGATATCAGATTGAACAAAAAAGCTTTTTTATGTATCGTGGCAACTATTGTAATCCTTTCAGGATGTGGTAGTTCCACAACAAATTCAGAGAAAAAAAATACAACGTCTACAGGAGTTACACCGTCCGAAGCAACAGCCAGTCCTTCAGAGCCCACTCCTGAGCCAAAAAAGAAACTTACAGCTTCCGAGAAACTGGCTCTCAACTATGTGGAGATTTTCCTCAATGGTTCAGATATCGAAGCGAAAAAGAAATTCGTATCCGAAAATATACTTCCAGATGTACAACCCATTTTCCAAATGGCTGAATCTACTGAGACACCCGAGAATAATAAACTTAAGAACCCTACAGTAATTGAAACAGCTGATTATACGGACAAAGATGGCGGAAAAGATAAACTCGTGCTTATCCAAGGTGAGAAGTCTTCCTCCAATAGCGAACTTATCATTTTTATTAAAGATGACAAAGTTGGTTGGGGGTATTCGTCTAATGACAAAGATAAGGATGCATTTAACGAAGTGAGGAAACTCTTCAAGGAACCTGTAATTAATACTTCAGATTCAGGTAATGCAGGTACAACTGAACAGTCTCCTGAAGCGATGCTTAAAGAAATCAGTAATTTTGTCGTTTCAGATATTTGGAATGATGGATTTGTTGATATCAGCTGGTATGCAGGTTCTGGAACTGGCTCTACGGGTCAAACAATAGATATAGATTTTACAATCGAGCAATTAGGAAAAGCGATGAACCAAAAAATGGAGTACGATAATTATATCAACAACCTTGATGCAAAATATGATTCAATTAAAAGCATCTGGGCTAAGCTCTCAAGTGAGATGGATCGTATGTACAAACAAATCCAAGATACGCCTCCTATTGCAAATGATGCAACCACCAAAATAGATACAGGAATATTCACCCAGTACTTGGAAGCCTTTACTGATGAGGTTAACAAATTACCTAATACTTAGATTAAAAAATAACGTCCCTGCCGGCCGCCACGGTTAGCAGGGATTTTGTTCGGCTTTAATGGCTTGCGACTCAAAATAGTAATCCACCAGCGCATAGATGAAACCAGCAATACCGAAAAAAATAATAGCTGTACTACTATTCAAATGGTATTCCCGTATAAAGCGTTCATCGTACACCTCGTAAAAGAAACCATATCCCGCAATACCACTCAATAAGAATATCATTATGCGGTTTACTAAAGGATTAACTATCTTTCGAATAACCCATGATAAAGGAAGCAGTATAACCGGGTAAAGAAGAACTGAAAAGAGGAACACCAGAAAAATAAAAGCAAACCCAATGTTTTGAAAACCGTAATATTCTGTTGTACTTATTTTAGTTCCTTCCCAAAGCTCCAATCCAAAGGCTGCCAGGGTGAATAAAATCGTCGAAATAAACCATAACATTATAGGCTTAACTGCACGCAAAACAATCCCACCATCTTTATGCTTTTTATACTTACAGCCGATTTTTCAAATCATCATTTCGCACTTGGTTTAGATGGATTACCTTTTTACCTTGCTGAATAATTCTTGCATGTAATCTTCCGTCATGTATTCTCTAAACTCTTTATCTAATAAGTCTATTTCATCTTGATTTATCCATTGGTAGTTAAAAATAGTCCCACAGTCTTCACCTTCTCCTTCTCCAGTGAAGCTCCACTTTTCAGGTAATCTCGTTTCTGGAATTAGAAGGTAGTCATGTCTTTCGACATTCGCATCTATAAAATCCTTATAATAATATTGTGTGCCTATTTTCTTTACTAATTTAAATTGTTTAAGTCCACTTTCTTCTTGAATTTCCCTGAATAACGCTTCTTCTTCTGTTTCCCCGGCATCGACATTTCCACCTACTAATCTAAAGGGTACTTCTGGTTCATTAAGATAGACTAATAAAGTCTTTTCTCCAACTTCATTGTCTTGCAAAATAAATCCGTATACCTTCTTTCTAATCGGTTTTCCTATCTTCATCGTGACACCTCATATCTTCAACATCTCTTCTGGGACTAAGTGGCTCTTCTAATATTGTTTTTCGATCTCCACACTATTTTTTTGTGCCCATTTATTTAATAGTGTAAAAATATCTTTTGCTTCATCCTTATTTACCTGTATCGTAATTATTTTTTTCTTTTTTCGAGCCGGAATTATATGAAAAAATATTGAAATAGGATTATGAATCACAATTTTTTTCAAGGAACCACACGTAATATTTGTTTCACCAATTACTACACTATCATCTAGTACTTCAAGTTTATGCTTTTCCTTTTGACTTTTTAACGAAATAAATAGAAAAGGAAAAACTGGCAGGACAAAAAATAAATAATAATAAACACTAAGATCAAAAAACACATTCAAACCTACGTATAAAGCATTGGCTAATAAACAATATGAAGTTAAATAAGGATATTTTTTACTATGAGGAAAAGTTACCAGCATTCTATTGCTATTATTTGTGTCCAACATACTTACACCTCTATTCATCACCTTAATTATTTCACTTTGGATAATTATATCATTAATTCCCATATATTATAGTTATGATTTCCCTTTGGAAGGGTTAATTGTCTTTGTAATATGGGTAATCCATCTTCACTTAGTCTGAATCCATGTTATAAAATCAGTATCGAATCTAAGTTTTCGAGTGGATAACCCTCCAGGGATAAATATCAAATCATAGGCTGACAGATCAGGGGAAACCTGGTTTATTTTCAACGTCAATCCTCGATCATCCGTGACTTCTTCCTTGTTGGAACAAAAATCCCACGATACATTTTCTATCGCCTTTAGAACTCCCATCCGGGTAACCGCATCGTAAAAACCAACAAAATCTAACGTGGTCATCCCATCAAATAGAATATAAGCCATCCTCATCATTTTCATTCTACACACTCCTTCGATACTTTTCGGCGAAATTCATTGGGGGTGATCCCGTATTCATTTTTAAAAACACGATAGAAAGAACGCAAACTGTTGAATCCGGAATCAAACGCGATATCCGTGACCGGATGGGTAGTGGATAACAGCAGCATATGAGCAAAGGCTACCCGTTGGCCATTGATGTAATCACGAAATGAAATGTGAAACTGCTCAGAAAAGATTCGGGAAATGATAAATTTACTAATGCCAAGCTCTCTTGAAAGCGTATTCAGATTTATGTGATCTAAAAAATGCATGTCGATGTAAGCTAGGATTTTGGGGACGAGATCCATTTCTTTTTTGTAGTCTACTTTTTTCATTAGCAGTAACGGCAGCGCGTGCCCTAATACTACAGAGGTATAAGCCTTGAGCAGACGAACATCACATTGTTCAATATATAGTTTATACAAGGTTGCCAACAGATCTTGAAGCACCTTTTGTTTCGTAACTATAGGGTTATCCGGAACATGATTAAGCAAATCCCCTGCAAAATCCCCCGGAAAAGTGGCGTCAAAAAAGAACAGCAGGATCTGGCTTTTCTCTAGAGTTTTGTAGCTGTGAGGTTGATTGGAAAAAATAATCGCTATGTCTCCTTCAGACAAATCATACTCTTTTCCATTGATGTTGATATTGATTTTGCCGGACAAAACCATTGTTATCTCTACATTTTTGTGTAGATGAAGAGGATAAGTGTTATTGGTAGAAATAAAGGAGTGAAACGCCTGGTCACGATGCTGATATTTAATATTCATGTTTTTCTCCCTGTCGTCATGGAATGCCAAGCACTATAGCTGCTGTAATACTAAGAACATAATATGAATTTGTTCGTTTACGCAAGAACCAAAGAGCAATAGTTGGCACAAAAAAAGATTTTTTTGGCAGGTAAATACGCCCTAAAAGTTTTAAAGTATTACCAGTAAGCTGCTTGTCGCAGACCAGTATCATTTCACTGAGAGGAGGAAGTATAACAGGAACAGCATTCAGCGATAAGACTGTATCCATGTTATACGTCAAAAAGATGAAATGGAAGAGTAAAAAATCAGGTAAGGTTATAGGTGTCTTATTGAGTTTTTCGGTAGCGTTTTCATTTTTAGGAGGTCACACACTTGCAGCTTCAGGGCAGGCAGACGGAGACAAAAGTTTTGCGGGTGCCTCTATTCTTGCTTTTCCTGGCGCGGAAGGTGGCGGCGCCTATACAAGCGGTGGTCGAGGGGGCGATGTATACATCGTAACTACCCTTGAAGATTACGCTGTAAAAGACAAACCGATTGCAGGGTCCCTTCGCTACGGGATTTTATCTACGCCTAAAGAGGGTCGTACCATTGTTTTTCATGTTTCCGGAACGATTGAACTGAAGAGCACGTTAAGTCTCAATAATATTAAAAACCTGACCATCGCTGGGCAAACCGCTCCAGGCAACGGAATTACCATTGCAGGTTGGGATACCAATATCAGCAATTCAGAGAATATCATTATTCGGTACACCGCTTTCCGTCCGGGTGCCACTAATGTGTATAATGGCAGTGATTCAATGGATGCGCTTTGGGGGAGAGACAACAACTACTTCCTCATTGACCATTGTTCCTTCAGTTGGAACACAGATGAAACTCTATCTTTATATAGAGGCGAAAATGGCACGATCCAGTGGTCCATTATTTCCGAAAGTCTGACTCTATCCGGGCATTCCAAAGGAAGACATGGCTACGGCGGTATTTCAGGCGGAGACAAAACAACATTCCATCACAATCTGTATGCGAACCATACCTCGCGAAATCCAAGACTAGGCGGCGGTTACGCAGGTGCTGCAGATGCTGATCATGTGGCGGTTGTTCAGTTCTCGAACAATGTAATTTACAATTGGGGCTTTAACGGCACTTATGGCGGAGGTTTTACTTTTACTAACTTTATGAACAATATCGAAATTGCCGGCCCAGGTACAAGAGATAATGTAACTAACCGAGTGATTGATGCCGGTGAAGCTACCAAGCTGGGCGGTTTCTATATTACTGGAAACAGAATTAACGGTAAGCTCACAGGCTTACTGAATGATTCTTCAGATTATGTGAAATTTTCTGGCGTACAGAGTGGTGAACAAAAGACGACCCTTGCAGCCACACCATATCTTTCCGCGGACAGTACTGGAGTTAACCATGGTATTACCAATAAAGCATTTGATAATTATGTTAAGTCCGGCGTAAAGCAAGCGAATGAATCACTATTAAAAAGCATTCTGCAACAAGCGGGCGCTACCTATCCACGTCGCGATGCTATCGATGCAAGAATTGTGGCAGAAGTCGAGCAGAACTCGGGAAGATATATCAACACTGAACATGAAGTCGGGGGTTACATTTCAGACTTTGGCGTCATTGAGGCACAATATGATAAGCAATTTGACACTAATAAAAATGGAATAGACGACAAGTGGGAAAAGAAAAATAAAATCTGGGGCAGCAAGGATGCATACAAAACGGTTACTAAAAATGGTTACACCTGGCTTGAGCTTTATATTAACGGCCTAGTTGATATGAAACACGTCGCCGAAAACCCTGATGCTAAGCTTTTAGCGCCAGAAAACAATGCACAATTTGTTACCGGGAAAGAGGTCGTAGTTAAAATCAATGCTTCCCCTAGATCCGGAAACAAAATAAAAAAAGTTGCTGTATATAATGGTTCTAAATATCTTGGGGAAGCAGTCAAAAAAGGCAACACATACACATACACCCTCAAGAATTTAACGGATGCTTCATACTATATTTCTGCAAGAGTGACCGATACCCAAGGAAATGAGACGCAGACCACAGCCACTAACATCCACATCAATGCTGCTACCTCTTCCCTGGCTGGAAAGGGTTGGACTACAGCAGATATCGGTGATCCGAACATTAAGGGTTCCGGAAGTATGACAAATGATGTGCTTACCGTTAAAGGCAACGGAAAGCTTGGAAAAAGTGAAGGTGGCACAGAACGATCCGAAGCAAACAATGCAACCAAAGATGACTTCCACTTCGTGTATAAAGAAATGAACGGAGATATGGAATTTACCGCGAAGCTCGAAGAAATCGGGGCCGTTGACAACCATGCCTTCACCGGGCTAATGATCCGCGATGACTTGAATAAAGACAGCGCCGCGGCGGCCCTTGGTATCTCCTATGTGAAGTTGTCCAAAGAGACCAGCTGGTCATCTTATCTGACGGGCAGAAACATTAAGGGCGGAGGATTTGATGAATTAACTGAAACTTTAGACAGCGTATCTGCTGCTGAAAAAGCTGGCATTCAACTTGTTTCAGATATTCCATTTAAAATTAATGGTGTGGAGCAAGGGTATTGGCTCAAGCTTGGCCGTAAGGGAGATGTTTTCTATGCTTACGGATCAACGGACGGAAAAGACTGGAAGCTAATTGGCGAGCGAACTATTGTTATGGAGGGTTCGGTATATGTCGGATTCGCCGTTGACAGCAATGATGTCGCCAATAAGATTGAGCAACTAAACTATGCTAAGTTCTCTAACCTTACTGTGGAGAATACATTCACTCCAATAGGTGACTCAGCGATAAATAAATAGCGTCTGTTCATCTCCACAGTTCCAAAAAGACGGAAGCCAGTAAAGCGGCTTCCGTCCTTTTATTGCTATCCAATTGGACCAGCACAATAAATTGCCTGATTCACTGTTCACTATGGCTTTAAAGTTTTTTCTTTAACATTACTTCATCATCCTTAACATACCCGCTCAATTCATACGCTTTAATGGCTACACGATTATCTTCTCCTGTTAAAATCTTAACTGTTTTGACTCCACGAGAATAAAGCTGACTTTCCAGAAAAGAAATTAGAGCAGTAGCGACACCATTTCTACGAGCTGACTCTTTTACATACATTTCAGTAATTTCACCATATGCTTCATTATAACAAAATGATTTCAGACTTTGAGCACAGCCAAAACCAACCACTTCATCCCTTAAAGTAGCCACGGCCACCAATTCATTATTGCTGTTCAAACACTTGATGATCTCCGGCACAGGACGTTTTACTCCACCATTGAACTCAAGATTTAACCTAGACAAAACATCCGCGTCACATATCGTTGCTAGCCTAACATTTGGAAGCATTCTCTTCCCCCTCTACAATGTTCCCTTTTCAAGAACATACTCTTCATTGGAATTTTTTAAAACGATATCAAATTTATGATGATAAGAATGCATAAACAACTCATATTGCATCCTACGCTGTTCATGGGATTTTCTTAAATAATTAATATCTGTTCCTCTTTCAGAAACATCACGTATACTCCTTCTCATCAACTCAGTTTCTCCATCCGTGTATAAGTAGATTTTCAGATCATACAAATTCGGATCAGTAAAGGCAACGCTCATGCCTTCTACAATATTTACCTTCTTTTGTGAAGATATGAACATACTTTTTGTATAGTCTGTGCCAATTGTGTAAAAATCCAACCCATCCCTCAACATATGAATGTCTCTCTCTAAAGCAAATATATGATGAGCAGCAGGATGACAAGCTGTCACTTTATCGTGATAATGTACATTCTTATATTCATAGTCGATAGAAGTGTATTTTCTAAGACTAGATTCAACAATATAGGGGTCTGTATTAATATAATTCACATCATCCTGCTGCAAAAGCTTTAAAAGATTATGAGCAAACGTTGTTTTTCCAGATGCACCATGACCCGAAATCCCAATGATGAATCTATTAGCCTCACCGCTAATCAAATTAGCTATCTTATGTAACACCTTGTCCATATTATTAGCCCCTCTCCCTACTCGATCCTATGTATTCCTTACTCCGCTATGGTTTAGCACATTAAAATCAATGGTGCATTTTATATAAAGAAATTTATTAGAAAGGGGTAGATCTTCCATGGCTACTCGTCAGCCAGATTTAGTATTGATCAGTTGGAGCAGAAATCCTTTGGTTGCTGGATCAGCACGTAGGATTATTGCCGCCCGTGTTATTGGAAATGCCGTGCCGTGCAGACCTAGCTTGAGACCCAACGGATTGCTTAACACCGCTTTGGCTTGCTTATTAGACAACGATGTTGGTTTTAAAGTGGTCTTTCGTAAAAAAACTTCAAGCATTAGCGGATATATTTTGTTACAACGTAACTAATAGGTTTAGGGGGCAGTGAAAATTGCTGCTCTCTTTTTCCTGTGTATCTCATTGCACTTAAAGTCCAATCAATCCTAGAAAATGGTGTGTATAATTTATTAGAAACTGAATCTGATTGAAAATGGGTGAGTCCATGAAATTACAAGCTGTGAAAAAAAGCTATGATTTAATAGTAAGCTTAGGGATGTCTTGTGCTCCTGCTATAAATCTGCAAAGAAATAGCTTGAGGAAATTCTCCATGCCGCTCGACTGGATGGTTTCTTATTCATTGGCTGATGTAAATAGACTTTATAAGAATAGATTTCAAAATTTCATGGAATTAATAAATCTGCAAATTCTTGATGAAACACATTTTTTTCTGGAGGATGGATTACCAGTCTATCCTAATGGGAATAAAAATGCACTAGTGAAATCCTATTTTATTCAGGATACTTTATATAACATTATCTCAGTTCATGATTTTCCAATCCACCAAGGTAAACACTGGTCTATAACCTATCCTTCGTATAAAGCGAAGCTGGAATTACGAATTAATAGATTTTGGGACAAGTTAATCCACAGTAAAAAAACTTTATTCATTAGATGGTTTGCCTCATATGAACAGGCTGTAGAGCTACAGTCAATTTTGTCTGATTTATTAAAACCGAACGAATTTATTATTCTTATTCTTATTCCCGTTCGTGAATCAATCTCGGTACAAGAATTAAATTGGAACATAAGTGATATTTGTGTGTTAGAAGTTCCTGAGGATATGAACGATTATGATAGCTGGGATTATATTTTGAAAGACATACACGTAACTAATAACTAATTTCGCTTTGATCGATCATATGATTAATTATTTCCTCTGCTGCAAAAACATATGGATACAAATACAGCCTACTGATGCTGACCAATAAAGAAATAGGGTTACTAATTCCAAAATCGTATTGACTCCCATGCGCTGCTGGATTTGCGGGTTCAGGCTCTACAAGATCATACTTCTCCATCAGCCTTTCCTTGGTTCCACTATCTACTACTGTTCCGTTTCCTTTATCCGCAAGGACAGATCCCGATTGAAAACACGCCATGAATAAGACACAGCAAATGGTGAGGATCGCTAGTTTCTTTTTTCGCATCATACATCTCCTAATTCTTTCTGGGTCTCCCCTATAACTTAGAGCCGTTCAAATTATTTCTTGGGTAATCGCAGGAAAACTATGTATTCGACAATCTTGATCAGTATAGATCATATTCCATGAAAATAATGGGAGAAAAAGTCTCGAATTCTATAATACTCCTTTCTATATATAAAAACAAAAGCACCCCACAGCTAAAATTAGCAGGGTACTTTTGGATGCTTCGCCGTATTTACAATATCAACATTCCGCTGAGCGGTTTATGGAGTTGGAGTTCCGCCGTTCGCATTCAGTGTTTCGCCACTGATATAGCTAGATTCCTGGCTAGCCAGGAATACATATGCCGGAGCCATCTCCGCAGGCTGTCCCGGACGACCTAGTGGTGTGCTCGACCCGAACTCCTTCAGCGCTTCCTCCGGTTGCCCACCCACAACTTGAAGAGGTGTCCATACGGGACCAGGTGCTACTACATTGACGCGAATCCCCTTATCAGCTACTTGCTGAGCGAGAGACTTACTGAATGTATTAATAGCAGCCTTGGTGGTCGCGTAGTCCAAAAGGATCGGTGAGGGATTATAAGCTTGAATAGAAGAAGTGTTAATAATGGTGCTGCCCGGTTGCATATGCTTCACCGCAGCTTTGCACAGCCAGAACATAGCATACACGTTCGTCTTAAATGTGTCGTCAAAATGCTTCGTAGTGAGATCAGCGATGTCTGGAACGAATTGCTGTTTGCCCGCGATATTGGCTAAAATATCAATTCCACCTAGCTCTTTAACCGCAGTATCGACGAGTTGTTCGCAGTATGTCTCATCCTTCAGATCGCCTGGAATGGCGATTGCAGTACGACCCGCTTCCTGCACTAGCTTGACCACCTGCTTTGCATCTTCCTCTTCCTCGGGCATATAAGATAGAACAATATCTGCCCCCTCACGAGCAAAAGCAATAGCAACAGCACGGCCTATACCGCTGTCGGCTCCCGTAACTAACGCTTTACGTCCGGTCAGACGCCCAGTTCCTTTATAGGTATCTTCTCCTGTATCAGGTACTGGATTCATTTTCTTCTGCAGACCCGGCTCCTCTTGTTGCTGCTGAAATTCCGGTCCAGCCTTAGTGTACTGAGTGGTAGGATCTTGCATCGTATATTGGTTAGACATCGATCAATTCCTCCTTTATTTTTAGAAATACATTTTTATATTTTCCGAACTCTTTGTTATGTAAACACAACAAGCACGCCTCTAAACATTCACCTTCAATAACATAGCCTTGAATAGTGCCGCAAAAATACCCCAACCACCTGTCAAGGTGGCTAGGGTATCCCCCGCCTAAAAATAAATATATGGAAGCTCACTTGTTAGTTAGGGAACGCTCCGTATAGTCTGGCGTATACATTAGATAAAGGAGTGATAAATCATGGGCTTTTTTATATTCCTCTTTGTACTATTAGCATTGCTTAATATCTTCTTTCCTCATTTGGGATGGTACATGCGCTATGGCTGGATGATGAAAGGTGATGTAGAACCCAGTGATGCCTATTTATTAATGACTCGCATCAGCAGTATAGTGGCACTTATTATCCTCTTTTTTATCTGGACTAGTTTCTGACTTACCCTAACGCTCTTAACACATCTTCAATCTTGCGCTGATGCGACAATACCCCATAATTCATCCAGGCCATAAAATCCACCTCATATACACAACGATTACGAACAGCGGGCAGATTGCGCCAAAGCGGTGTATCCAACAGCTCCCGTCCTTCTCCTTCCTGTCGATCAAAGGTAATGAACAAATGATCTGCAGTGAGGCTCGCAAGCTCTTCTCTTGTTAGGCTCACCCGCTTCTGTCCACGAGTCAACTTCGGAACCAAGGCATGGGGCTGCAAACCTAAATCATGATGGAGTACGCTACCTGTATACCCCAATTGCCCGCATCCGTAGAGATTGATTCCGTAGGAAGATATTCTAAGGCATGCTACAGTCTGCCCTTGGACAGAACGGTTTAGCTCTCGTCTAGCTTGCTGCGCCCGATGCTCATAATTGCCGATCACTTCCTGGACACGATCCGTTCTGCCAAAGACGGCTGCTGCGGAAAATAACGTGGCCCGCCAATCCTCTTGATGAAAAGGCAGCTTGAACAACGGAGCAATTTGGCTGCACTCATCCAGGTGCCAACGCTGAAAGCCATCATCCAGCAGGATCAGTTCGGGCATGTACTGGGAGAGCTCCTGCCAATCGCCAGTCGAAATATCAACCGCAGGCACATCGAGGAGGGACAGATACTCTTGCTTCCCCCACTGAGCGTGAGAATATTGTGCCACTGGTGTAATATCCAGAGCCAGCAGGTAGTCTTCCAGAAAAGGAGCGAACACCCGCAGCCCTTCCTGATGGAAGCTTCTGTATTGGCCGGGCGTAACGCCCACCGATCTTTTGAAACGCCGGTTAAAATAATACTCATTGCTATACCCTACAGATAACGCGATATCATGCATACGGTCATTCGTAAGCAGCAACTGCTGCTGCGCCCTTTCAATACGAAGTCCGTTCAAATGCTCTAAGGGAATCCGCCCTGTCACTTCTTTAAAAATCTGTGTGTAGCGAGCACGTGTAATGCCTGCCACTTCAGCTAATTGATCGACGGTTATGGCGTGATTGTAGTGTTCCTGCATATAGCGGATAGAACGCTGTACCGCCTCATGGGCTCCTTTCATCTGGATGACAGAGGAATTTGCCCGCATGATCAGCAGCAGTAACTCTTGAAAGCGGGTATGGCCTGCGAACCATTCAATCTCTTCCGTACTTCTGCGACTATGATAGATAGCCTCCAGCAGTAATGCACATTGTGAAAAAGGTCTGCAGCTTAGCGGACCGGACTGGAGAATTCCTTCTTTAGTCCCCTTTTCCATTCCACTCTGCCTGCTTCCCCCCGTTTCGATGACTTCAAACGTAAGCCTATAAAAGCTAAGTCCTCGCTCCTCTGCAATGATTTTGCTTATTAGCCCAGGTTCGAACAAGAACCCGACACCTTTTTCCAGAGGAAAACGCTTCTCCTCGGCTTCTAACCATCCCTGTCCTTCCGATACAATGATCAGGGTATGATTTTGAAACACTAAGGTCTGTCCGTTCACCGATAAGGATTGGGCTTCTATGTTAATCAAGCTATAGAATAGCCTCTTTTTATTGCTGTCTTGTAAATCTTCTGCCATTCTAGCGCCCTCCAATTGAGAACCATTTTCATTCACTTTACTATAGTTTAGAATAAAAAAGAAGGTCTATCAACTATGCTGATAGACCTTCTTTATGCTATTCCTTACGACGGCTGCCGTTTTATTTCACCATAGCTTTCAGCAAGTCATCAAGCTTCATCGAATTGGCTGTGATGGCACCAGTCTGCCAGTGGGAACGTTCCATTCTATAAACATTCCCGTTCTTCACCGCCGGCAGGCTCTTCCACAACGGGCCATCAAGGATTTGAGTCGCTTCCTGATTCCCTTCAGTATCCCAGCCCCCGTTGTCAGGGAACACAATGATATGATCCGCTTCGAGCTGAGGGATAAGCTCTTCGGAGATAATAGATTGATATTCGGTCATTTCTGCCGCCATAGGCACAGGTGTCAGGCCAAATTGAGAATAAATTACACCGGTGAAACGGTTTTTAACACCGAATAGAGCAAAGGTTTTATCCGCTACGTTGAGCCGGATCACTGCTACTTTTTCCTGACCTAGGGCCTGTTGCAGCTTAGCTTTCCCCTCTGCCACTTTCTGATCGTACGCTGCAAGGACAGATTCCGCCTTCTCCGGAATACCGAGGGCATCTGCAATAGCCGTAAGCACTTGTCTTGAGTCTTGCAACACCGCCTCAGGTAGACGATAGGTTGGTGCTATCTTGGAATATTGTTCATATTTCGCCGCATCCGCACCTCCATCCACAATAATCAAGTCAGGGTCTTTTTCCAGCAACACTTCCATACTACCGGTAATATCAAATTCTGGTACATCAAGATTTAAATAATCCTGTTTGCCCCAGCTTGGATGATACCACTGCACCACCGGGGTAATGCCCAATGCCTTCAAATAATCTTCAACATAGATCCCGGCTACCCGTTGCGGTTTAATTGGAATTTCAACATCCCCGAATTCCCCGGCAATCGTCCGAGTTGCACCCTCTTCTGCGGCATTTCCATTTCCTTCAGTTGGTGCGCTAGTGCTCGCTGAGGTAGATTCCTCTGCATTCTGTGTCTTAGCAACGTTTTCTTTCGCAGTATTGTTATTCGTTCCGCATGCTGCCAGCGCAGTTATTGCCATTATAAGTACCGCTGCCCATAAAAACTTCTGACCCCATCTTGCCATTGATCCCTTCACTCCTATGCTTTATTGTCATTGATTATCATTCTCAATAACCTTTATCACAATAGTAGCATGACTTTCATAGCTTTCAATGCACTTTCTCCGCAAAAAACTTATACAAACTATTTCTAGTTGCTCTGCTCTATCATTATTCGGTAGGATTCTTCTTCTATTAAAAATATGTCATCCTTTATTAACTTGATCGCAAAATTTCTTTTTTTACGATTGATTTATACGATGCTTTCGCTTACAATAAACTCATAAACGCGCGTTTATGAAAAGAGGGGAAACATGCGCAGCGAAGATATTGCTAAGTTGGCCGGGGTTTCCCGTAGTACGGTATCCCGCGTGATCAACAACTATTCCAATGTTCCTGAAGAAACCCGGGCCAAAGTGCTGCGGGTGATTGAGCAACATCAGTACGAACCGAACAGCTTTGCACGGGCTCTGGCCGGTAAGAAAACCGATACCATCGGATTGTTCGCCATCAGTATGAACGAGAAAGAGAACACTACCCGAATTTATCAGAACAATTACTTTGCACCATTCGTCGATGCCGTAGTCGACACGTCGAATGCCCGCGGATGTTACGTTCTGATTCATACGGTATACTCTCCGGACGATTTTCTGAAGGTAAAACAAGCTTTTCTGCAAAAACGGATTGACGGTGGTATAATTGTCGGCACTCAGAAGGATATTAATATCGTCCGCGAAATGGTGGGACTCGATTCTCCGCTAGTACTGATTGATTATGATATCTCAGAGATTATGTCGGAGCATCTTGACCGCAATCATTTGGCCATTGTGAATTCCAAAGATTACGAGGGCACCACAGAAGTGATTGAACATTTAATCTCCTTAGGCCATCAAGAGATCGGCATCATCTGTGGGCAAATGAATACGTACTCTGGTCGAGAACGCTACACGGCCTATGAGGACACGCTGAAAAAACATGGTCTGCCTATGAATGAAAAGTTTATTCTTAAGGGTGATTTTCTGAAAGAGACGGCTTATGAAGAGGTCAAGAAGCTGCTTGCTTCTGGTGAACCTTTGCCGACTGCCTTTTTCTCTTCCAACGATGACATGGCTATTTCAGCGATGGAAGCGTTCTCCGAACATGGAATCATTGTCCCTGAGGATATCTCCATTGCGGGTTTCGATGACATTCAGCTGGCATCCCGTATTCAGCCTAAGCTGACCTCTGTACGCTTGCCGATTTATGAAATGTCCAAGGCTGCAGTGGAAAAAGTAATCGAGCTGTGTGATTCACAGCAGCCGACTTTCAGCACGATCAGCTTTCCAGCTCGTTTAGTGGAGAGAGATTCCTGTCAACCGCCGAAGAAGTAGCACAGATTCATCATTCACTGAAGAATACATATTTTTCTGTGGAGCTGCTATCATTGGGTCTCGAAATCACTGCCTAATACTATCTTTTAGAAACAACGGAAAGAATCCCTTCCCTTGAGGGAATTTTTCCTGAAACTCATAAACGCGCGTTCACAATCGAAAGGAGACTTTCTCACATGAAATTCGGTACCTTTGACGACACTCGTAAAGAGTATGTAATTAACACACCAAAAACACCTTACCCTTGGATTAACTACCTTGGTAATGAACAATTTTTCGGACTTATTTCTAATACTGCTGGTGGCTATACCTTCTATAGAGACGCTCGTCTCAGAAGATTGACCCGTTACCGTTACAACAATATCCCAATGGATGCTGGCGGCCGTTACTACTATCTTTATGATGATGGTGATTTCTGGACTCCAGGCTGGATGCCAGTAAAACGTGATCTGGACTTCTACGAATGCCGTCACGGTCTTGGCTACACCTCCATTACTGGTGAACGCAACGGTATCTCTGTAAACCAGCTTGCTTTTGTACCTATGGGTCATAACGCTGAAGTACATCGTCTTGTAGTGAAAAACACGGGTTCCGCGAAGAAATCCGTTAAACTGTTCTCTTTTGCAGAGTTCTGTCTTTGGAATGCACAAGATGATATGACTAACTTCCAACGCAATCTCAGCACTGGTGAGGTTGAAGTGAAGGGTTCTGTTATCTATCACAAAACAGAATACCGTGAGCGCAGAAACCACTACGCTTTCTACTCTGTTAACAAAGAAATCGCCGGCTTTGATACTGACCGCGAAGCTTTCGTAGGTATGTACAATGGTCTGGAAAGCCCGCAAGCTGTTGCTGCAGGTGAACCAACTAACTCGGTAGCGAGCGGCTGGTCCCCTATCGGATCGCACGCCCTGAACATTACTCTGGAGCCGGGCGAAGAGCAAAGCTTCATCTTTGTCCTTGGTTACATTGAAAACCCAGAAGAAGACAAATGGGAATCTCTGAACGTAATCAACAAAAAACCAGCAGAGGCTATGATCGAGCAATTTGCTACAGACGCTCAAGTGGATGCTGCTTTGGCTGCACTGGCTGCACACTGGGATAACCTGTTGTCCAAATATCAAATCCAAAGTGGCGACGACAAGTTGAACCGTATGGTTAACATCTGGAATCCATATCAATGTATGGTTACCTTCAACATGTCCCGTTCCGCTTCTTACTTTGAATCCGGTATTGGCCGTGGTATGGGCTTCCGCGATTCTAACCAAGACTTGCTCGGATTTGTGCACCAAATTCCTGAACGTGCTAAAGAACGTATTCTCGATATCGCCGCTACACAATTTGAAGACGGCAGTGCCTATCACCAATACCAGCCGCTCACCAAAAAAGGTAACAATGAAGTCGGTACTGGCTTTAATGATGACCCGCTTTGGTTGATCCTTGGCACAGCTGCTTACATCAAAGAAACTGGCGACACATCGATTCTTGATGAGCAGGTTCCTTTTGACAGCAATCCGGATAACACAGCTACTCTGTTTGAGCACTTGAAACGCTCCTTCGAGCATGTAACTAACAATCTCGGACCTCACGGCTTGCCGCTGATCGGTCGTGCAGACTGGAATGACTGCTTGAACCTGAACTGCTTCTCTACAGAACCAGGCGAATCTTTCCAAACTACTGCCAACATCGAAGGCCGCGTAGCGGAATCCGTATTTATCGCGGGTCTGTTCGTCTTCGTTGGACCGGACTATGCAGAAATCTGCCGGATGCGCGGACTTAATGACGTAGCTACGGATGCAGAAGCTAAGATTGACAACATGCGTGAAATCACACTCACTCACGGTTTCGATGGTGACTGGTTCCTGCGCGCTTATGACCACTATGGCGACAAGATCGGTTCCAAAGAAAACGAAGAAGGTAAAATCTTCATCGAACCACAAGGTATCTGTGTTATGGCCGGTATCGGTGTGGAAGATGGTCAAGCTGAAAAAGCTCTGACTTCCGTGCAAGAGCATTTGGATACTAAATACGGTATCGTATTGCAACAGCCACCATATTCCAAGTACTATCTGAACCTGGGTGAAATTTCTACGTACCCTCCGGGCTACAAAGAAAATGCTGGTATTTTCTGCCACAATAACCCTTGGATCATGATCGCTGAAACTGTACTTGGACATGGCGACAGAGCGTTTGAAATTTACGCTAAAATTGCTCCTGCTTACTTGGAGGACATCAGTGAAATTCACCGTACTGAACCTTATGTATACTCGCAAATGATCGCAGGTAAAGATGCCGTTCGCCACGGGGAAGCTAAAAACTCCTGGTTAACTGGTACTGCTGCTTGGAACTATGTAGCGATTACACAATCTATCCTTGGTATTCAAGCGGACTTCAATGGTCTGAAGATCGATCCTTGTATTCCTACAGAGTGGGACAGCTTTGAAATCACCCGTGTCTTCCGTGGAGATACTTATGTGATTCAAATCAAGAACCCGAACCATGTATCCAAAGGTGTAGCTAGTCTTACCTTGGATGGCGCAGCTGTAGAAGGTAACATCATCACTCCTGTTGGAGACGGTGCTGTACACCAAGTAGTTGTAGAACTGGGTTAATACAAAAAAATCCGCTCACCGTTCGTTTGAACGATTGAGCGGATCGGATCTAAAATTAACAGTGGGATGCCCCCTGAAGGATTCAGGGGGCATCTTTTTTTTACCCTTCCACAATATCTGCTCTTAAATCACTCGCGACCTCAAGCATTCTAGGAATCACGGCTTCATTGGCGCCAGAAACATAAATATCGCCCTGATAATGTCTAAATGGGATTGTTGTATCACCATAGCTCCACATAAAGAAATCTCCCTCAATGGACATGGTAGTGGCACCTGTTACTGTAAAAACTGATGTATAGGTGAAATCAGGTTTGGATGCGAAATATTGCTTACACTCTTCTAAAGATAGGGTTGTTGCTGAATCTCCAGCATTCTGCATTGCTCTTGTCATCCGATAACGTTTACTCATTGTGATGCCTCCATTATTATCTGTAAAATGATCAGTTACCTTATCCAGATCAAATATAGCATACAATGAAGGGCAAATCCCATTCCAATTCTAAGTCGAAAATGTTAATATAGCCGTTTTTCATAGCTTTCTTTTAGTGATTTTGAGATATCCTCTGGAGTAACTCCAAGTTTACGGGCATGCTGCGCCAGTATTTTTGATGGATTAGGCAAGACTTCTTTCGCAAGCCAATGATCTTCATCCCACAAATGTGACCGCTTAAAGGCTTTTGCACAATGCATATAACATTCTTCTACTTCCACGCCAATTCCAATGATCGGCACTTTACCATGCGCTTCCATAGGTTTCAATATTTCTTCATCCTTAACTATACTCGCGTGCCCATTTATTCTTAATGTTTCTTCAAGTCCGGGGATGATGAATATCAATCCGACTTTTGGGTTCTCAAGTATATTCCGCAAAGAATCAAACCGTCTATTCCCAGGGCGTTCAGGGATCACTAAATGTTTATCATTCAACACGTGAACAAAACCTTCTGCGTCCCCGCGCGGAGAGACATCACAAGCACCGGACGAACCGCTTGTAGCCATAAAAAGCATTGGGGATTTTGAGATATAATCACGGCAATGATGATCTATAACAGTTATGGTTTTGTTGTTAACCAATTCGCTTGGGTACCCAAATAAAGACCTTAGCTCTTCTTCTGACTCTATAACTTTTTCGAAAAAGTTTGACTTCATACTTCTCCCTCTCTCAACTTAATAAGCCCCAATGTTCTTATTTTTGCTCAAATATCCGCTTAATAATTGGGCGAAATTTTTTCTTGTTGATTCATCCGATAACTTCCCAAAAGTACCATACAGATTATCCCCATGATATCTTGGAAACACATGTAAATGATAATGCCATACATCTTGGCTGCCATCCGGCTCATTATGTTGTCTAGAAGAAACGCCATCACATTTATAAACTTCTTTAAGACCTTTAGCAATTTCAATTTCCAGCTCATGTATCCGGTTTGAGATCTCAACCTCCAATGTGTAAATATTCTCGATATGCTGATTAGGGATGATTAGAACATGCCCTTCATTATTCGGATACCAATGAGAAGCAATAAAAGCCGTTATGTAATGATCTTTATAAATAATATCCGCTTGCTTAGAATGCACATCTTCATTTTCAATGCCCGAAACCAACAAACAAAAGGGACAAGTATAACCCTCTGGAGCATGATTATAAATATAGCCCGCCTCCACTGTTATAGGATTTAAAATATTTCTATGTTTCTTCTAATTTCGCCATTTTGCGTGTGTTCTCCTTTTTGCAAAAAGAAAAGGACAGACTGTAAATTACAGCTGTCCCCTTAGAAAATACTGATAAAACACAGTCATTCCCGAGATCAATGTCTACCTATAACTTAAACGCTGGCTTCCGGAATCCATACCTTCATTTCACCACTGCCACGATTTCCCCATAAGTAATACGGAACCGCCTTAACCTTTACGGTTTGAACTGGTGCTTTGACTCTGCTGTAAAGCTCACCACTCCAGCCCTCTTTATCTACACGTAGCCCCTCTGCCTCGACAACAACAGCGCCGCCGAGCAATGTCTCATCAAAAGCCGCAGTAAGTTCACTGCCTTCTTTTAAAGAAATCGAGCTTAACGGCTCACCATTATCGATACTTTCAAGACAATACACAAGAGGTCCACGCTGAATCGTTACTTTTTGAGCATCAGCACGCAAACTTGGATGTGCGTAGATACGATGTGCCTCCATAGGGTCATGCACTTCGATTACATCTCCTGCTCTCCACAGTCTCCGGATAACGAGGTATCCCTGCTCGATGTTCTCAGCAGTATTCATTGCTTCACCGTTGACTCTGATCTCCATTCCTTGGCTCCATGATGGAATCCGTAAGGCAATCCCAAACTCTGCTTCCGCTGCGGGATTAATCTTCAACGAGACTTTACCTTCCCATGGATAGTTACTCTCTTGCTGAATCGCAATATCTGTTCCACCCAGCTTTGTTGTCAGCTCACTGCCAATATACAAATTCGTATAGAGCGTATCACCATGGATCGTATAGATATATTGATTAAGCGAAGTCAGCAGACGCGCCACATTCGGAGGACAGCAAGCGCAGCCAAACCAACCTTGGCGCTCGGACTTCACATGATGTTTATCTGGATTGCAGCTGCATGCCTTAGGCCATACTTCCAGTGGATTCACATAAAAATAGTGCTTACCATCCTGTGCCATTGAACCCAACACATTGTTATAAAGCGCCCGCTCCATCACGTCGGCATAACGTGCATCCGGCGATATTCTCAGCATTCGCTGTGCAAAAAAGATCAACCCAATAGATGCACAAGTCTCTGCGTACACCGAATCGTTAGGCAGATCATAATCGAAGGTGAAAGCCTCACCCCGATGCGTAGATCCGATCCCGCCAGTAATGTACATTTGCTTAGTAGTGATGTTATTCCACAGTCTCTCGCATGCTTCGCGAAGGGTATCATCTCCCGTAAGTGCGGCTAGATCAGACATAGCAGTATACATATAAACCGCACGCACAGCGTGTCCTACAGCCACTTCCTGTTCTCTTACCGGAAGATGACTTTGGTAATATTTTAAATCTAAATTCTCCTTCTGACCTGTGAAAAAATTGATACTCCCCAGACTATCCCATTGTTGCTTTAAGAAATTCGGCTGTTGACCTCGCTCATTAATAAAAAAGCTGCTGAGCTTCAAATACCGCTCCTCACCTGTGAGCCGATACAGCTTCACGAGCGCAAGCTCAATCTCCTGATGGCCATCATATCCCCGCATTTTTCCTTCTTCCGGACCAAACACAGAATCGATATGATCAACCATTCGGCACATGATGTTGAGCAGTTTTCTTTTGCCTGTAGCCTCGTAATAAGAAACGGCTGCCTCAATGAAATGCCCAGCACAGTAAAGCTCGTGGCAATCGTTCAGATTAGTCCAGCGTTTGCCGGGTTCTTTTATCGTAAAATAAGTATTTAAGTACCCGTCTTCCTGCTGCGCTTCTCCAACGAGGTCAATCACTTCATCCGCTTGACGCTCCAGCTCAGGGTCACGTTTGATGCTTAAGGAATAACCTACGGCCTCCAGCCACTTGGCTACATCACTGTCTTGAAATACCCAGCCGTAAAATTCACCGTTCTTCCGGCCCGCAGCAATCTCAAAGTTAGCAATGGCATGACTGGGCTCAGCTCCCGCTGCTTTATCGTGCAATGCCTCGTATTGATACGGGATTACAACATCCTGAACCAGCTTTATATAACTTCCCCAGAAATCATCTTTAATGCTAACGGATTGATCTTTTACAACTTGCTGATCCTGGATCGTTTTATTCATCATCATCTTCCCCTTAGCCTTATTTTATACTCGCTAATTACAATTATAGAGCGTACAATAGATAAAAAATATAATCAGAAGCAACCCCTTTTTTGTACTATTTCACACTCCTAATTCCAAGGACAATTTGAGCTCGGACTACGATAAAAAGAGAGGTAGAACACAGTGAGTCCTTCCTATGTACATTTCGCAGCGCCACCTTTTCCATATTTTCTGGAATGCAATCACACTGTTTATCAACCCGGAGAGCAGCATCCAAATAGAAGCCATATCGGCTTATTTGATCTGATTATTGTAGAGCAAGGTTGTCTATTTATCGGTGAAGAGCATAATCAATGGGAGGTTGCGGCTGGGCATACGCTGCTTCTGCTGCCTGACCGCTATCATTATTCCGTTAAGTCTTGCGAGGAGCTGACTTCGTTTATCTGGATTCATTTTCATACCCTCGCAGATTGGTCAAGCTCTGAAGGCGAGCCTGTGTATATCAACCGAGAGACACATTTCCGGCAGTTTCTTACTCATCCATATACCATTCGCATCCCGCAGTTTGGTCCCCTTCCTGATCCCTTTAAACGGAGTGGACAAGCTGAGAAGCTTTTACAGCTGTCCACTGGAAGACGTTCCAGTGCAGTTTGGGAGCAGCAAAGGATTTTTGAAGAAATGCTGCGGATGATGGATCTAGCGCAGCATGATACTTCAGAAAGTCATGCGGTAGAGATCGCCGAGAGGACAGAGACTTATATCCGCAATCATTATGCGGAGCCTCTCTCCAATGCCTCTTTAGCGGATGCGCTGCATTTTCATTATAACTACCTTGCCCGCTGCATGAAACGCGTATATGGACTGACTCCGATGGAGTATTTAACGGATTACCGTTTGGAACAGGCCAAGCTGCTTCTGCTTAAAACAGAGATGCCTATAGCTGCGATCGCAGAACGTATCGGTTTCGAGAGCACCGCCTACTTCTCGCGTCGCTTTACTCAGCAGATCGGAATCTCTCCGCTTCGCTTCCGCAAGCGGTATTCCCGATAACGGCAAAAACAGCATGCCTCATAATTGGAGGCGTGCTGTTTTCGTTGTTAATGCGATGCGCTGCTGTAGCTTTCTTGTGTGCTGCTGGCTTACGTGATCAACTATGGATTAATTGGACGCGAGATGCGAGATGCGAGTTGCGAGTTGCGAGTTGCTCCTCTAGCTCGGAGAAACTTAAGTAACTATTATGATGGAGCAGTACTCCGCTTGGCACATTTATTGTGTACCCGTGATCCGTCCTAAATCCTTCTGCTGCTTCTTGCTCCTTGCTCCTTGCTTCTTGCTCCTTGCTCCTTGCTTCTTGCTTCTTGCTCCTTGCTCCTTGCTTCTTGCTTCTTGCTTCTTGCTTCTTGCTTCTTGCTTCTTGCTTCTTGCTTCTTGCTTCTTGCTTCTTGCTTCTTGCTTCTTGCTTCTTGCAATAATTTTACCAGTTTACCTTCCTAGGCGTGGCGCACTCATACTTATCATAGATCAACGGCGATCATGCGGCTCGACCCTCCAAAGCTTATCAGCAAGTAACTTACCGTATAGCCATCACACTACTCTCTGTATCCCCCGGAGACGCGTCTACTTAATCATCCATTCATAGCATTCCCCGTTGCGGACCGGATTGCAGCTATTTGTGATTTTCGATCCATTTTGCAGCAGTTTCGGACTGCATAGCTCTTATTGCTCATAATTTGCTCCAAATCGGGCTACATTTGTGGGAATAACTGCAACTGAGTCCGATAGTGTGACAAAACGAGCGGAATCATGGAAATAAGAGCAACTGAGTCCGAACAGTTGCTGAAAAGAACGCCGCCTGCCAAATTTGCTCCTAAACGTGCTAGCCATTGTTTAAACTAGCTGTCTGGGGCTCAACCTAGCTACTCTGCGAGAAATTAGTTACCTGTTGTTCAAACTAGCCGCCTACGTCTCGAAATCTGCTACCTTTTGCTAGAACTTGATCGTATCGGACCGTATTGCAGCTATTTCAGCATATGGGTTCATTTTGCGAAGGTTTCGGACTGCATAGCGCTTATTACTCATAATTTGCTCCGAATCAGGCTACATTTGTGGGAATAGCTGCAACTGCGTCCGATAGTGTGACAAAACGAGCGGAATCATGGAAATAAGAGCAACTGAGTCCGAACAGTTGCTGAAAAGAACGCCGCCTGCCAAATTTGCTCCTAAACGTGCTAGCCATTGTTAAACTAACTGTCTGGGGCTCAACCTAGCTACACTGTGCGGAATAGCTACCTATAGCTCGACCTATCTATACCGTGTGCGGAATTAGCTACCTATGGCTCAACCTAGCTACACTGTGCAGAATTAGCTACCTATAGCTCAACCTATCTACTCCGTGTGCGTAATTAGCTACCTATGGCTTAATCTAGCTACTCCGTGCGCAGAATTTGTTACCTGTTGCACAACCTAGCTGTCTACGTCTCGAAATCAGCTACCTTTTGCTCGATCTTGATCGTAACGGACCCTTTTACACCTATTTGTGATTTTCGGCCCATTTTGCGGCAGTTTCGGACTGTATAGCTCTTATTGCTCATAATTTGCTCGCAATCGGACCACATTTGTGGGAATAGCTGCAACTGGGTCCGTTAGCTCGAAAAAATACCTTGTATCTGCCTAATAGCGGCTCCTGGGTCCGCATGATTAGGCCCGAAATCAGTTTTTTTGCTTCAATGCAATTTTTTGGAAGTGACAAGCATATTTATAAGACATGCCTTTAATGTGGAGATGTTAATATGCAGTCATTATTAAGATACGCGATCATCCTGATCGGAAGCTTGCTCATTGCAGCAGCAACTAATTTTTTTCTAGTCCCATATAAAATCCTAGATGGGGGAATAATAGGAATAGCCCTCATCATCAATTATTTATCCGATGCCAAAATCGGTATAGCTGTCCTTCTCTGCAGCTTTCCGATTTTCCTGTTAGCCTGGCTGAAGGAACGCGATATCTTTTTCAATAGTGTATTAGGTTTATTGACCTCATCGTTTCTGATTGAGCTTCTCGGTCCTTTGCAGTACCACTTTCTGTATTATTTTGAGTTCGGCTCCATTTCCAGCGCCATTATTGGCGGTTTTTTAATGGGAACGGGTCTTGGGCTTATGCTGCGGTTCAAAGCCAGTACAGGCGGAACGGATCTGCTTGCTCAATATATCAAAAGGTATCTCCCGCTTAACCTTGGACTCATCATTTTTTTGACAGATTTTATAATTATCGGCGCGGGGGGACTCCTGATTTCCAAAGAAACCTTCTTCCACTCCATCCTCACGATTATCGCTGGGGGTGTGGCCACAGGTCTCTGCACCTTGGAGACTGAAGAGAAATGGAAAAAAATATGAATATACACGATCATATGTTCGTATTATAATAATAAGAAAATCATCTACCGTATCTCTACCTCACCTGGAGAGTGTGAATCTATGAATAAAGAGCGTGTTATTTTGTTATCCGATTGTCAGAGCTTTTACGCCTCCGTGGAGAAGGCCTCTAATCCGCAATATAGCAACAAACCGCTTATTGTCGCCGGAGATCCGGCTAGACGAAGCGGGATTGTACTTGCCGCTTGTCCGTTAGCCAAATCTTTTGGCATTACTACCGCTGAGACTTTGAAGGAAGCACTCGCGAAATGCCCCGAAGTAATCGTCGTCAGACCACATATGCAGCAATATATCGATGTTTCCTCCCAAATCACGGACATTCTACGCAAATTCAGTGACCTCGTAGAACCTTATTCCATCGATGAGCAGTTTATTGATATCACCGGCAGCCTCAGCTTATTCGGAAGCCCAAGACAGATCGCTACGACCATTCAGGACTTAATCCGCAGAAATACAGGTGTGCGCGCACGTATCGGTATAGGTTATTCCAAGGTTACCGCCAAAATGGCTTGCGACCTGTGGGCCAAGAAGAACCCGGAGGGTCTATTTACCCTCACTCAGGAAGAGCTTCCAGATGTACTTTGGCCACTGCCCATTAGTGAGTTGTTTATGGTAGGCCGCCGCATGTCCGCGCACTTCCAGAGCATGGGCCTCACAACGATTGGCCATTTGGCACAGATGCCGCTAAGCGAGCTGAAATGGCGCATGCGGGAGAAATTCCATAAAAAATGCGATATCGATGCCGAGCTATATTGGCGAATTGCCAATGGCATCGACGATAGCCCTGTAAGTCCCGCTACCTATGAAGTAGCACCCAAGAGCGTCGGGCACCAAATGACACTGCCACGGGATTACTATACACTGCAAGAGATCAAGACCATCATTTTGGAGCTGTCAGAGCTGGTGTGCAGGCGCAGCCGCAAACTGAAGGTGCATGGTGCAGTCGTGTCTGTTGGCTGCCAAGGCGCCAGCTTTGATGACCCCAGCGGCTTCTCGAGACAGACTACGATGAGCGATCCTACGAATGCAACCCAGCTGGTATACGAGGCCGCCCTCGCTCTTTTCAAACAGCATTGGGAAGGTCAGCCTGTGCGCCGAATTCATCTAAGCCTGTCCAATCTGTCTGACGAAAGCCAATATCAGCTAACCTTATTTGAGTCGCGCCCCCGCTACCGCGAGCTCGAACGGGCCACTGATGCGCTGAAGAATAAATACGGGGAATCGATCATCGGACGCGCCGCATCGTTCACAGATGCCGGACAACTTAAGGACAGATCCGGAAAGATTGGCGGGCACTATAAATAAACAGTGCATCTTTATACATTTTATTTCTGAAACTATATTAAAATATATCCCATATCGTTTATAATGCTATATTGAGGTTGTTATTTTCACACAATGAAGCGACAATCATAAGTATATACACATAGATATGTAACATTCCAGGGGAGGACCGGAGAAGTTGGAAAGCACGAGCAACACTAACACTACCTATTATGAAATCGTTGATCTCTGTCTTCTTGCTGGCAAGATCATGCTGCAAAACGGTGCAGAAACCTACAGAGTAGAAGATACAATGACACGTATGGCTGCTTCTCTCGGTTTTCCAGGGGCACACAGTTATGTGACGCCAACCGTTATTATGTTCACCACCAATAGAACGGAGCCCGTTAAGTTATATCGGATTGCCGAGCGGACAACAGATCTGCAGAAAGTCTCGGAGGTTAATGATATCTCGCGGCGTCTGAACGAGCGTCAGATTACAGCCGAGGAAGCTCGGACACGATTAGGAGAGGTCGATGATGCCGCACATGCGTATCCGGTATGGCTGCAAATCATAGCAGCGGCGCTTACCGGCGCTTGCTTCACCGTTATGTTTAAGGGCAGCTTGTGGGATGCTCTCCCCGCATTACCGATTTCCGGGTTAGGTTTTGCTGCGGTTATCTACCTGCATCGTCTTGTGCAGACTAGATTTTTTGCAGAGTTCTCTGCTTCCTTCCTGATCGGACTTCTGGCCTTCTATTCTGTAAAGCTGGGCATAGGTCAAGAAATGGACAAAATCATCATCGGCTCCGTGATGCCTCTAGTACCCGGTCTACTCATTACTAATGCCGTTCGTGATCTGATGGCTGGTCATCTGGTCTCAGGCATATCCAAAGGAGCAGATGCCTTTCTAACTGCTTTTGCGATCGGTACAGGCATTGGGCTTGTACTATCACTATTTTAATTTTCCATGTGAAAGAGGTTAGCCCTTCATGATTTTGCAACTTATAACCAGTTTTATCGCCGCGGCAACCTTCTGTATTTTATTTAATGCGCCTAAGCGCGCTCTACTGCAGTGTGGTTTTGCTGGAATGGTAGGCTGGATGGTGTATGTAATCCTTGATGTAGAGTGTGGGCCTGTTGTTGCTACGTTTGCGGCTACTGTAGTGGTGGGCATCGTCAGCCAGCTGTTTGCCCGATCCTTCAAAATGCCGGTTATTATTTTTAGTGTAGGCGGTATTATCCCACTTGTTCCGGGTGGTCTTGCTTACGATGCTATGCGTAGATTTGTAGAAGAAAACTATAATCTGGCTGTAGAAATCGCTGTTCGGGCATTAATGCTCTCTGGCGCAATTGCGGCTGGACTGGTGCTGAGTGAAGTTATCGGACAAATGTTCCGCCGTCGTGCAAGCAAAGCATAACCTTCTTACAACGTCATCTCATAGATTCAAAAAAAAGAAATCGTCTCTTGGTATAATGAGGATCATCCGTCCCTCTTCCAAGAAGCGATTTCTTTGTTTACTATCCTATCTACACAAGTACTGCTACAGGTTCAACCTCCGAATAAATACTATTGATCCGGTTATTTTTAATCCAAGAAAGTCCCACGGTACCTTCACCCGCATGAACAGCCACGGCAGGAATGTAAGTCATAATCTCCGTACGTAAATCAGGCGCCATCTCTTTGATGTCTTCTTCTAGCTTCAGCGCCATTTCTAAATTATTGGAATGCATGATGCACACATCGCTAACAAGTCCAGCATCCTGTTTAAAGATATCTAACAGCGCCTGTTTCGTCTTCTTCATCGTGCGGATTTTTTCCACAACAATGACCTTGCCCTCGTCAAAACGCAGCAACAAATTTATCCGTAGTAATTGACTAAGAATTACCTGTGTACCAGAAACACGCCCACTACGGTGAAGCTGGGACAAGCTTGCAGGAATTAAGTAGAAGGACATATTTTGAATGATATTCTCTATCTTTTCTTTAATCTCTAGGCCAGTAAAGCCCATCTTGTGCCAATGAATACCTCGCGTAATCATTTCCCGAATCGGATAAGCGCCAACCTTGGAATCAATTCCAATAACATTAGCTTCCGCTATTTCAGCACCTTGCATGGAAGCATTGTATGTTCCGCTAAGCCCTGTCGAAAGATGCACCGCGATAATCTCATCATATTCTTCCTTCAACCGTTCGTATAACTCGATAAACTCACCGATTGGCGGCTGTGAGCTGCCTACTTGATCATGCTGACGCATTTTCTCATAGAACTCATCGATCGTAATATCTATATTTTCTTTATAACACTCGTTGTTAATAATCAGACGTAAAGGAACAATATACACATGGTTGTTCTTGGCGAATTCAGGATCGATTGTACATGTACTGTCGGTTACCCAGGCAATTGATTTCATGGTCACTTGTCACTTCTCTCTTTCATGAAAGGAATAGTAGAATGTTTGAAGAGACAAGGGCCACTAAACCTTCTCGGCCAATGAATCACTCTCTCATCCTGTACAATCAACATACGAATAGATCAGCGGTTTAGGAAGTCCTCGTGCGTATTCGTAAATTATACAAGATAACGAGCGATAAGATAGGCAAAACAGGCCGATAATGCAAATTTTATTCAACTTTTTTCAACTTTATTCGACATTATTTCACATTATGTATGACGAATATACCTATCCTAATAGAGACAGTTCATGTTATGTAAAAGCCTAACCACAGCAAAAATATCCCCGTCCCCACCCTCACCGTTCTTACATAAATCAGCGCTTGGTAGTTACATTAATAGGTACTCTTTGCAGTTGTTACAGTACGGGGCTAAGTTATGATTGGTCAGATATGGCCCGGCATCTGTCAATTTGTCCAACTTTCCCTGTTGGCGGGTTGCGCTCGCTTTTATGAAGATCAGTTACCTTCTGCTGTGATAAAGCTTTTTACGGTGTGATTAAGGCTACCGTCCAGTTTTTCTCCTGAATTTTAAAATCCAACTCGCGATAAGACTTAGACAGTTCATCAATCCGTTTCTGAATCTCAGCGACATCCACCGTTCTCTGGAAACGAACCTCAGAGCGGCTATACCGATCCTGAGTGATCGAAGCTTGCTCAAGCAAATCGCTAAACAGCTTCCGCAGCTGAAGCATTTTATCCCGTTCGGCTAGGGCATCGGCAATACTCCAATTCTCATTGAAGGCAACAGATGAATTCGTTCGATTAATCGCTCGAATCAAAATCGTCTGCTCGTTAACAGCTATTTCTAGCTCATGCAAAAGAGCCTCCGGCTGCTCTGCCGGATCTTCCCCCTCCTGCACCTTAACGACCCGATCGAGCCGCTGCTTTAGCTGCGCGATTTTACGGGTAAGATCACTTCGGTTCACTAATGCTTCCGCAAGTTTCATCTTTAAGTTCCCCCTAAGATTTTCTGATAGCTGGCGATATCCAGTCTTCGACCAAATTTACAGCCAATCTCCTTGAAGTAGGCACATTGTTCATATCCATTCTTTGAGAAAAGCTGGCGACTGCGTTCATTCTCTGCGCAAACGGTAGCTACTAACACATGGAAATCCAGTTCGGCAGCTCTCTTTTCAATAAAGCGTAAGGCATGCTGTCCTATTCTTTTACCCACACAAGCAGGTTTCAAATACACACTGATCTCCCCAGAGCTATCATAAGCCCGGCTTACTCTTATGTCTAGCAATCAGAACATAGCCCTGAATAACATTATCCCAGGATAATATAACGTATGATTTGAACCGCGGATCATCATTCATCACTGATTGCCGCATTTCGTCCAAACTTAAAGGCTCGGTATGAAAAGAAACCGTAGTGTTCAGCACGTAATAGTTATAAATATCGAGTACATCCGACAGATGCTCTTCGCGAATTTCAGTGAATAACAAACTTTCTCCCACTACTTTGTTCAACACAGCTAATCCTCCCAAATGGATGTTTCCAAATGATCGACGAACTTGCGTAATTTACCGGCTAGCTTGCGGTTAATAGTTCCATCCTGGTACATTTGCTGCACCTTATCCCGTTGCTCCTGAATAGCTTTCAGTTTCAATTCAAGCTTTTGATCATCAACGAGACCATCCTTTGTCCAACCTTGACCCTGCTCGAAGCGTGAGATTAGTTGCTCATAACTGCATGCAACCTTCTCTACTGCTTTTCGGTTGTTCTCATTCATACTTGCATTAACAGCAGCTATTGCTGCGCGGGACATAGAAACCTTAGCTTTTCTTGCACATTCAGCCTGTTGCAGCATTTGCTGGCTAGCTTCCCGTTCGTTTTGTCCTGAGAACATCCCCGCAAATAGCCTTCTAATCTCTGTAAGGGATAATCTAATTTGAGAGTTGAGACTTCTGGCTAAGAAAACTTCACTATGATCCAAGAATTCTTCCATTTTCTGAGCCACTGAGGCAGGAATCTCATTGTTAGTAAGCAATCGGGTCAGCTCTTTGCGTTCAGCATGCAAGCCCACTATCCTTGCTTCAACCCCAAGCCGACGGAGTTCCTCAAATGCCGGATCGTTCGCTTGATCCTCGCGGTTCAGACTATAAACCTTTTCTCTGAATTCACTCAAAGCTGGCTGTGCGGAATCCTTGCTCTCCTCCGTCATCATACTTTGAAGCAGCGTTATCCCGGCAGCAACGACCTTAGATTTGGCCGCCTGTTCAACCTCAGTGTCCCCTGGTTCGGCAACCGGCTCTTCTTTACCTGCGAGAATTGGTAAAAAGATACTAGCGATCAGCAGCGACATCAGAATCACACCCGCAGCGATAAAGATAATTAGATCACGTTCAGGAAAAGGTGAGCCATCTCCTAACACAAAAGGAATCGAAAAGGCACCGGCTAAAGTAACCGCGCCTCGCACCCCTGAAATGGTCAGGATTAGCATGGACTTTATAGACGATTTTTCCATTTTTTGCAGGCCGGCGCCAGCCAGGGAAAATACATATACCCATATAAAACGCAGCACAAAAAGCAGTAACGTTATCGCTAATACATAACCAATCACCATAAGATTGTCCACCGCTGTATCCCGGTAGATCACTTCAATAACATCTGGAATCGACAATCCGAGAATAAGGAAGACCAAGCCATTCAAGATGTAGAGCAGCACAGACCATGTGCTGGCGGATACCAGCTGTAGCTTATACTGTGGCGAGACCGCACGGTCCTTCTCGACCGCATGAATTATCCCCGCTGCAACCACAGCTAAAATGCCGGATACCCCTATTTCTTCACTGATCAGATACACAATGAAAGGAGTCAGGATTTGCAGCAGCACATGTACTGTGATGTCCTCCATCCCCAGTCTGCGGATAAATACACTGAACCGAATCAGGAGGAACGCGAGTATTGCTCCGACAATTAGCCCACCTAAAGCGATAATCACAAAGCTAATGGAGGCTTTCGGCAAAGAAAATATGCCTGTAACAGCTGCTGCAATAGCGAAGTTAAACGCAACAAGGCCAGAGGCATCATTCATCAATGATTCGCCCTCTAGAATACGATGAATACTCTTGGGAAGATGTACTCTCCCAGCGATTGCGCTTACCGCCACAGCATCTGTCGGCGATAAGATCGCTGCCAGCGCAAAAGCAGCTGCGAGTGGAATGGTGGGGATCATCCAGTTAATGGAATATCCAGCGATAAGCACTGTAGCAAATACCAAGCCTAGTGCCAGCATTAAGATTGGAGCCCGCAGGTTCCATAACTCATTTCTCGGTGTTCGCTTTCCGTCATTAAACAAAAGCGGCGCAATAAATAACACGAAAAACAACTCTGGCTCCAGTGACATATGTATTCCCAAAGGCAATAGTACGACCACTACACCCAAGCCAATTTGTATTAAGGGTATCGGCACGAAGGGAATGAATCGGTTTATGATGTTGGATATTGCGATAAGCCCAAGTAGGACGAGTACAACTAGAAATGTCTCCAAACCACATCAACTCCCTTTTTTATATTTGATTATTATATCGCAAAGCTTTAGGCAAGGGCAAAATCTAGCAAAAGATTCTTAACATTAAATCCCCTACAAATTCCACAAAAATTCCATCAGATACATATTGACATAAATATTTATTTGTGTTATAATTAAATATTTACCTATTGTGTTTATTTTCAGTTTTGAGTAATATATGCATTAGCCTCACGGCGTCGCTCTTATTATCAATCACGGAGGGATATAATGTACATTGCTCAAGGAATAGAAATGCTCGAGATTACAACGCAGGTTATGGGTGGAAAAGACACGATTTACCCCACGCTACTCTGGGATGAACATGCCGCCGTACTCGTCGATACCGGATTCCCGGGTCTACTCTCTACTTTCAAAGAGGCTCTAAAAGAAGCGCATGTGCCTTGGGAGAAGCTCCGTATCCTTATTATCACGCATCAGGATTTAGACCATATCGGTTGCCTCCCTGCCCTATTGGCTGATGAAGATCTAGAGCTTACTGTTCTGGCTCATGAAATTGAGCAGCCTTATATTCAAGGAGAGCGAATGCTCCTTAAGCACACTCCTGAAGCTTTAGCGGCGGCAGCGGCTATGATCCCAGCTCATGTACCTGAGGAATGGCGGCGTGCCTTCCTCTCTGTATTAGCCCATCCTCCTAAAGGAAAAGTGGATCAAACGCTTGTGGATGGAGAAAAGTTACCTTTTGCCGGTGGAATTACGGTGATCCATACCCCTGGCCATAGCCCAGGGCATCTCAGTCTTTACCATCATGATAGCCGTACACTTATTGCCGCCGATGCCTTGACCGTTCAGGATGGCGAGCTACAGGGTCCCACTCCTTCCGCCACCCCTGACATGGAGCTGGCTTTGGCCTCTCTGAACAAGTTCTCTGAGTATGAGATCGATACGGTCATTTGTTATCATGGCGGACTCTACCGCGGAGATGCAAACAGACGTATTGCTGAACTAGCAGAAGGAAAAGGAAAGCTGTAATGATACAAAAGAAGACAGAGCCTGAAATCCGGCTCTGCCTTCTCTTGTTATATATAATCGTTATTCTTCATTATCACTTAAGACTCTGAACCCACCGTAAACCGTTCACGAATATGCTGCGGCTGTTCGATTTCATCGACAATAGCAACGGCATAATCTTCGTAGCTGACATAACTCTCACCTTTGGAGTTCACCAGAAGATTATCCTTACCTTTTACATAAGAACCCGTTCTTGTGCCGATGGCAAAATTAGCAGATGGGCTAACAAAGGTCCAAGAGAGTGCATCTGTCCCTTGCAGAATCTCCAGATTCTTGGCTTGATTCGTCGCTGTTGGCTTAATAAAGTCAGGAAAATCATTCGTATCCACTACTTTAAGCGTTTTGGCTTCATCTACATAAAGACTTCCTGCACCCCCAACTACAATTAATCTTGTATCGGGCGAAGCCTTCAACGCTTCAATAAGCACATTCCCGGCATCCACATGCAGATGTTCTTGTCCAAACGGCGCACCAAAAGCATTCACAACCACATCGAACCCCTGCAAATCTTCAGCGGTAAGTGCAAATACATCCTTTTCAACGATATTCGCTTTACTATTTGTTACTTTAGATGCATCCCGCACAATCGCTGTAACTTCATGACCTCTATCCAACGCTTCCTGCGTAATTCGGCTTCCAGCTTTTCCACTTGCTCCAACAACTGCGATTTTCATATGATTGTCCTCCTGAGTTTACGATGTTTTCGCTTTAATATTTATATCAAGGAGCTCCTGAACGATGGTTCTATCGATATCGAGATCAAATTTTCTCCCCCAAAAGCATTCCGTGCCCCGTTGAGTGATCCGATCATAGTCTTCAATCGTTAGCGTTCTAGGATAATCCGGTCCTGTTTCCCAATCTGTATACCGCTTAATTTCATTCAGCACATGCATCTTATAAACACTATTCAAAATTATCGTATGGAAAAAGATTTCATCTCCACATAAAGTGTTCCTAAAAAATCTGACGTATTCCGGAGAGCTTTTTGTAAAATCCAAGATATATTCCATACATCCACCTGTAATAGACATCCAGTTTGAGCCTTTATATAAACCGTTCGGCAGAGCGCTTAATCTTCTTTGCAGAAACGAAACGCTCATAATTAGTTTAATGTACCTCATTCGGATCGCTGTCATACGCCGGGTCCTTGAGATGAGGAATCTAGGATAATAAACTGAGACCCGCTCGTAACATCCCCAAGTTTCCGCAGCATTGGGCAGCTGCAAATACTTCACAAATTCCTTACCTTCATTCCCCTTAAAGAAATCCAGAATCACTTCATTTGAAGCCAGAGGCAGATCCTGACCGCTTAGGATGTGGATATAATTGAAATCCCCATGTTCTTTGATCAGCGAAAAGCACTTCAAAATGCATTCAATCTGGCTGTAATGCCCCCACTGCACATCAATAGGCTTTTCCACAAAATGAATATCGTTACGATGAATAATATCAGCTTCAATATTACTTTTCTGATCGACATGAAGGAAAAACTCTACGGACTCGTTAGTTAAACTATCGATTAGCAAATTGATCTGCTCCGGATTCTTATGACAAAGAATGATATACGCCATTTTGAATGCTTCCAACAAACTTCACCCTTCCGCCCATCTATTTCCAATATTATAAAATAAATGGACGAAAATGGATATATAATTATCTCTCTAAAACAAGTCTGATTCCAATGTTCCATGGATCTTGGAATGTAGGAGTTCCATTCACTTCTGTAACTGCGTAACCAGCCTGCCGAACTCGCTCCACCACAGCGTTGCGTTCCTCTTCATTCGTAAGAATTAAGGTAAAATAATCAATCCCTACAGTATCAGCTGGAGCCGCAGGTGCGCCCTGTCCGGCCCAAACATTCAGCCCGATATGGTGATGATAGCCACCAGCAGAGATAAACATAGCAGCACTTCCATAATTAGCTGTTAGTTCAAAACCAAGCAAATCGACGTAGAAGGCTTTCGCCTTATTTAAATTCCCCACATGAAAGTGTACATGCCCAATCACTGTTCCCGCTGGCAGCCCGTTCCATGATAAACCTTCAGAAGCCGCCAATAGTCCATCTACATCCACTGGATCAGTGGACATCATTACATGCCCTTCCGCATCATATTTCCATTCACTCTTAGGACGATCTCGATAGATTTCAATCCCATTATTATCTGGATCCTGAATATACAACGCTTCACTGACCAGATGATCCCCCTGCCCCACTTCAATCCCCGAAGAGATCAAATTGCGCACAACCAATCCAAGGCTAGGACGATCTGGAACAAGGATAGCAAAATGATACAACCCAGCCACAGAATTAGGACGGATCACCCGCGCATTTTCAATCTCCCGCAAAATCAATAACACATTCTGACCGTCAGCGGTCATTTCAACTTCGCGGCCAGTCTGCCGCAAAACTCTTAACCCCACAACATTCTGATAAAAGGTGAGCGAACGCTCCAAATTGCTTACTCTAATCTGCACCAGACCGATCTGAGTGTCTGGTTGAAGTATTGTTTTAGTCGTCATTATAAATTCCTCCCAATCATGCTGTAACTGTTTTAGTTACAAATTAACTATCTTTAGTATAGTTACCTTCTATATGTTTGTCAATTACCTATAAAAAAATCATGTCGACTGGTGCACAGCCAAACATGATTCACAGGAACATATAATAAGTAATTCAAAAAAAGGTTTCCGGGTATTTCAACTCTCCCTTAATCCTCTGCAGTACGCCTTCCTTCAGCTCACAGACCATAAAGACATTCTCCGGTACCGCGAATTGTTTCAACTCCAGCCCATGTAGCCCTGCGGGTTGAAATCCGAATCTTGGATAATATTCGGGATGCCCGATCAAAAAGACAAGCTCATATCCGAGCGTTCTACATCTTTCTAACCCTTCTTGGATCAGCGCCTTGCCGATTCCTTGCTTCTGAACGAATGTTTTCGACCAACTGCGCTTCATCTTCCCGATCACCAAAAGCCTTAACATTCACTTGAAATACTTCATTATAGTCTGCCACAGTTTCTGCTCTAATTCTCATTTTTGTTGCTCCATTCCAGTAAATATTCGGATACACTGGATTCCAAAAGGCCGATCAAGTCTTCATCCATATACTTATAGTCATCAGCTATGTTCAGGCAAATTATTTTTTTGCCCCTTACACAGTCTCTAAATTTATCTTGAATTCTTCGAACATGTTTCTTCTCCATCACAAAAATCACATCCGCCCAACCCAAATGCCCTTCAGAAATTTTAATTCTGGCATGATCTTCAGTCCCTGCTGATCTCACTTCATGACCATCAATTCCTTGAAAGATCTTCTCCGCAGTTAGACTCCGCCAGCGATTCTGGCTGCAGACAAACAGGAGTTTAATAAGTGCACCTTCCTTATCCGATTGTTAAAAAGATATTTATTGTCTCGCCTGCTTCGTGTATTCAATCAACCAACAATCTCTTAGCTCTCCTTCATGTTGTTCGTGCTGTTCAAGGTATTTCTTTTTCACAAAGCCAATCTTTTCGTATACTCTAAGGGCTCTTTTATTCCAGGCTTGCGGGTCCATGACAATTTTTTCAGCCTGTTTTGCTTCGATAAGATAATTAACCGTTTCTTTAATGAGTCGCGAACCCATTCCTTGATTCCATAAATCAGGCTCGCCAATAAACTGGTCCATCCCAAAGATTTGACCTTCGAATCCCACGTAGCCGTACACCTCTAATTCTTCATCATCTATAAGATAGAACTGGAGATAACCTATATCCCGCTCCTTGTATTGCACAATACACCGCGTAACTTCGGCTTGCTCGTCGTAAAAATGCTCCTTCACCAGCTCCAAATCATGCGGGCGATCACGACCTTCATAGAACTCCAGTACAACGGGATCTGAAAGCCATTTTACAAGTAATGCGGCATCGTTTAGCTCAAGTGTTCTCAGTCTGATCTCTTGCTTTTCAAAAATAATCATAACGCACCATACAGTTCATGAAGTGGTCTGTAGCTTGGATGTTCTTCTATTTCCGTTACGACAACACCTTGCTCGGAGTCAATCACACGGTAGGCCTTAGCTTCTTCTCTGGTCGACATCACTTTATATTCCTTATCTTTATAGATGATTGCACAATTGTTATCCACCGCGATTCCAGGCAAACCTCCACCTTTAACCATGCGTGTAAAATCTTCAACCCGAATATCCTCATTATAATGCGGACAATGAATGCCCGGCAGAATCCCCATGGCTTCAAGCTTGATATACTGCCATTCCCCCTGATCGTCGAACGCCTCAGAGTCACTATGCCCATATTCAAACCAACAGATGGAACCTGCGCTAAGCCCGGCCAATACGGTTCCAGAGGAATAAGCTTCTTTCAAAAGCGTATCTACCCCTGTATTTTTCCAAATCTCCAGCATCTTTCGGGTATTGCCTCCACCAACATAAATCAAATCAGCAGCTGTAATTAAATCTGTAATCTCATCATGAGTGTAGGTTTGGCTCACAAGCAATAAGTGACTTGTTTCACATCCAAGAATATCGCCATATACTTTGCTAAAAGTATCACAATATCCCGGCACATCACTACTGGCTGTTGGAATAAATAACGCCTTCGGCTTAGCCTTTTGAGTTAGCTGCACAACTTTACGATCAATTTCCAGCGTTTCAAGCTCGATTAACTCTCCCCCGCCAATCACTACGATAGTGCCCATGATTTCCCCTTCTTTCACTAGGATTACATCCTATTGCTCACTCTTGGCTTACCGATGCTTGCAAAATATTCCTCTGCCAAAATGCTGTAGATCTCCAGATCCACCAGCCCTTTACCTGACCATACATGCGCCTGCCTTAACGTGCCTTCTTTCGTAAAGCCATTTTTCAAAAGCACCCGCTTCGATCGTTCATTAAAGGGCATAACCTCAGCTTGAATTCGATTGACTTCTGCAGTCTCAAATAAATATTTCACCACTAACTGAATGGCCTGAGCTGCAATTCCTTTTCCCCAATAAGGTTCCGCCAAAAAGTAACCGATCGTCACCATATCCACCTTTTGATTAAAATCCATAACTTCGATGATACCTAGCAATATGTAAGGGTTATTTTTGAGGAAAATCCCCCATTTCACTCTTACCCCTTTGGTAAAATCACGTTCGAAATGACCGATCATATTCTTGACTGTATCTTTATTATGTTTCGGAATAATTCCACAGTACTCAAACACTTGATCATTGCTATATATCCCAAATACCTCATTAAGGTTGCTGACTTCAATCTTTTTCAGTAATAATTGCTCGGATTCCAAAGTAGGGAATTGCTCAAATACGTGACTAAGCTTCAATTTGTTCCCTCCATTACTTTTTGATGGCTTGGATCAGGGTTGCAGTTTGACTTTTTGTTTCCTTTATTATCCTTTCCTTTATTATCCCCGGACACTTCCCCTGTACTGCGCGGTTCTAAGCTCACGAATATAAGGCTCTGCAGCTGGCATATCTGCCTCAACGGCCTGTTGAACAGCTAACTCGATGTCATAAGGCACTCTTACAAATTGCATATTCAAAGGAGCTGCTGACACTCCCATGTATTCTCCCTCCATAATCACATAAGATGCCTGGGTTAGATCAAGCGGATTCCCCACACTGCCTACGTTAAATAAGGTCTTACCTTCTAGATGTTGAATAAAAGCATTATGAATATCCCCATAACCTACGATATCCGCTTGTCGTTTTTCCTGGCAGAGATCAGAATAATCAAACAAAGATAATCGCTTTTCATAATCATCCCAAGGTTGAACACGTTCATACAGGCTTCGTGGCGAAGCATGAAATAATCGCACAAATTTACCACTCAACATAAACTCAATCGAAAACGGCAACGTGCTTAAATAAGCTAGGCGCTCTTGACCTAACAACCCGCGGCACCACCGAGCCATCTCAAAATCAACATCCTGATTCATTAAATCATCCCAGTTCCCCATAACACTGATTTCACAATTCTTTTTTATGATATCAACGGCTAGGTCTGAGTCCGGTCCTTTTCCAACAATATCGCCTAAACAAAAGACTCTGCTGATTCCCCGCTGCTGGATGTCATCTAAAACGGCCGTAAGGGCTGGTATATTTCCATGAATGTCTGAGATTATTGCAATTTGCTCCACTGTAGAACCTCCGTATATATTGATCTTTAAAAAAATTACTTATCCTAAAACTAATTGTACTGCATCAGCGGCTGTTGCTCGTTTATAGGGCATTTTGCCTTTCTTTTCGCTCATTCTGCGACTGTTGCTCATTTATAAGGCATTTTTGCCTTTCTTTTCACACTTTCAGCGGCTGTTGCTCATTTATAAGGCATTTTTGCCTTTCTTTTCGCTCATTCTGCGACTGTTGCTCATTTATAGGACATTTTTGCTTCTCTTTTTGCTACTTTGGATGATTTCAGCCAAATCCGAGGCGTTTATACCGTACATTTTACCATTCCAGCTACTTCAGCCCATTTCAACGGCATTTATACCGTACATTTCACCATTTCAGCCACTTCAGCACATTTCAACGGCATTTATACCGTACATTTCATCATTCCAGCCACTTCAGCACATTTCAACGGCATTTATACCGTACATTTCACCATTCCAGCTACCTCAGCCCATTTCAACGGTATTTATACCGTACATTTCATCATTTCAGCCACTTCAGCACATTTCAACGGCATTTATACCGTACATTCCACCATTCCAGCTACCTCGTTCTAGTCACACTTAATCTTTTGTAAACTTTATGGATTGTAAAATATCCTCTATCCTCTTCATATCTTCTTTATGTACTTCATCCACACTATAAGGGAACTGCACCATAAATGACATTTCCGGTTCCTCAATAACGTAATAGATAGCTTTTCCTTTACTCCCTTCCTCTTCGAATACTTCAGTTTCGTACTTTATGGACTCTAACCCGCCTAAACTAGCTTTACTTTTTGTCAGCTCCGCCCCGTTGTTGTAATTCGTTTGGGCATCCTCGAGCCATTTGTTGACAAGCTCCATGTCCTTAGGCTTAAATCCAAAGAGCATTACTCCCGGACCTTTAAGTCCCTCAGCAGGTTTATAATCAGTCGTAGAGACTATCAACCATAATGGCGCTCCATACTTCTCAGTTACAACCCAATCATCCGGATAGTTAAAGGTGATTCCAAAATTAGTATCCTCGTATTTAGTGGTATCCTTTGATTCATTACATCCGGTAATCATTACTATAATTAGTAGTATAGGCAGTAATTTCTTTAACATTCTTTAGCTCTCCCTCAATGTATGTATGTATATTATCTTTAATCCGGCTTCTAAATACAGATTCTATATTCTCTCTCACTTCCCTTCTTTGACCCTAAACCTAATTAAGCCAAAAAAGACCAGAATCACGTTTTCACATGTTCTGGCCTTTCTTCTAAGCTGTGATATGGAGGAATCATAGTTCTGGCATTTCATTCACAATCTGTTCCAATGTAACCTCCTGGAGAACATTCTCCATTGCTTTTTGGGCGAGTGAGAACACAGGTACAATTGCACTGGCTATATTCTTGCCAACAGGACAATCTGGATTAGGATGCTCATGTACAGAAAACAACGAGTCCTCTTCCACCGCATTAACTGCCTTATAAATCTGCAGCAGCGTAATCTCGGATGCGCTACGTGTAAGCGAAGCGCCTGCGACTCCGGGGCGTGCATTTACTAGTCCTGCTTTTTGCAGCATACTCGTAAGCCGACGGATAACTACAGGGTTTGTGTTTACGCTACCAGCTATCCACTCCGACGTGCTTTTGCCTTCTTTATTGCTGTCAATCAACGTTAATATATGAATGGCTACCGCAAATCGGGTGCTAATATTCATGGAAATCTCTCCTTCTGCCTTGCTGCAAAACATCCTTCAGATGCAACTATAATAGTTACATTTCATGCATTTGTCAAACTTTTGAGGATATGAACAACTTATAATCTATCAATATCTTCCATATAGATTATTCCTCAATATGACACATATTATTGAATCCAACATCAAGAATTCAAGAACTGCATTTACTTTTACAGTAAATAGAGCAATACTTTTGAAATGATTAAATATAGATAGGTTGGTGCATTTTAATGAAAAAAGATCGTTGGGACATATTTTTAATAATAATAGCTGTCTTTGAATTTATTAATATAACCTACAGTTTAATATTCGAACAATCCATAGAGTGGTTTTCTTTGATTATATTAATTCTCTTTGTTTCTTTAATTGTTAATTCTAATATAAGTAAAAACAAAAAAAATGATTAAATACAACTGCCAAATGGCACTCGTATCCTAAGTATCTTTTCCTATCTTATCGAATTCCTTTAGGATCTCAGCCACCTGGGCAGCATATTTTTTACTCAGACGCGATTTGCCAAGATTACTCTTCACAATCTTAAGGATTCGGGCATCTCGGCTCTTTGCAAATCTCTCCAGCATAACAAAGCCTTCTTCAGGCTCATTCGCCACAAATACACTCAAGCTGTATTCAAGTCCCTTAGATAATACACGAAAATGCTCAGCGTCCTCATGTTGCGCTCCCCCACCATCTATACTCTCCATGATTCCGGCAGCCATCTGAAGACAATATAGCGTATTTTCTTTCTTTTTTAAAAGAGGAGGATGCGCTAATGCCGCTACAAAAGCCCGTTGCTCAAGCCTGTTCGCACCCTTCTCCCACATGTCAATCAGCTGCCTGAGCAGGGTGAAATCATCCTCCCCTATACTTTGCAGCGCCATAGCAGACGCTTCACGCACCCTCCATCGCGAATCATTCATAGCTGTCTTGATGATGTTTTGAATCACTACTTGCTGCTCTTCTCCAGCGTAACTGTAATAAGCACCCAACGCCCTAACTGCACAAAACGGCAGAAACTCACGGGGATCATTCACCCCAGCTTCAGCTTCACTAATGTCAGTCCAAGAGACGAGCAGCTCCCAGCCTGTATCTGTTAGATTAGGATGAGCGAATTGTTTGGCAAAATGGTCTGAGAGCTCCAAATTCACTCGTGGTCCTGGGAGTTTACTCTCCTGCATCATCAAATCATTAAGCTGTACCCACAGCTCCTTATCGTTTACCCATTGCTGAAACGGCACTTCAATCATCTTTTGCTCAGCCATCTCTGGTCCCTCCGATAGTTATCTTCAGATTCGAACGATTCCTTGCATCGCATATGCGAGTTTCCTGTTCCATCAATATTTGATCAAATCTCCAGCATTAATCACTCATGGACATTTTACATCACATCAATGACTTATGCATATAACCGATGAGGGAATATTAACACCTTGGCAGAAAACTTCAAATCTAGATAAAGCGAAAACGTGCAAGACAAAAAGCAACTTATCTGTAGATAAGCCGCTTCTCTGTAACAAGTTCAATATCACCTAGGCTTAGATCGTTAAAAAGCATCCAATAGTTGCATGCAATCCTGGTGAAATTGGCATTGGTTTACCACTGAAACCTCCCCGGGAAATAAAGGGTTTTGCGCACATACGGCTAATTTATATTTCTCATCAATATGATACTGCTTAAAGTGATACAATCCGATTGTGTCATCGTTCTCCAATTGAATTCCGTTGTTTAAACGAAACGAAAACGAGTTCAATGGAAGAGATAATCCCTTCCCTATCGCTTTGATATAGCTTTCTTTAAGTGTCCAAAGGTCAAAGAACAGACTCATCCGGCCCATCTCTTCACATTCCGTCAATTGGACATATTCATCTTGCGAAAAAAAACGCTTAGCAATATTAAGATCGGCTTGCTGAATCTGCTCAATGTCAATACCGATCGGCAATTCATCCAATGCGCAAACCACCCATTCTCCTGAATGCGAAATATTAAACTCTACAGTACCCTCCCTTTTTTTTAGGGAGGGTTTTCCGTAGACATTTGTAACAAACTCGAGATCGCGGTTGTTCACTTTTAACCGTTTATTTAAGCTTACACGAACCAGCAATTCAGCAATAAGAGAATGCTGTAACGCTTCCACTCTTTTAAAGCGTTTAAGCCGCTCTCTCTTTTGTTGGGGGATGCGCCACATTAATGTTTCTAACGCAGGTTCAGATATTAGCTCAGCCACCTTCACCCCGAAAATCTCCATCGCTCATCGCTACTCCTTCAGCTCATAAGTACTTGCGGATCCTATTCATGAAAGGACAACACGTCATTCTCTATAAAAGCATCCTTCTCTACAATTTTCCGCTTATAATTCCTTACTTTTGCATCATCTTTCTCACCTTGAAGTGCAAAAAAACTATCCCGTGTTTCATCAGAAATTCCCCAGAATTTTTGCATCACCAAGGAAGTATGCATGTAACTTTCTTCACCATCTTTATAAATTCCAAAATCAAAAAGCTGTTCCTTCACCTGTTCATATAGCTGTGTGCCAACATAAGGAACATTAATATTTATCACATAATTATCAGCCTTTAAGGCTTTAAAAAAAGGTAACATCTCTATATAATCTTGGTCATTGAATCCAGGGCATCCCAGCAAAATATAGGCTGTCCGTTTGATTCCCGCCTCCGCTGCCATGCGGAAAGCTTCCTCGACTTCCGTCAATCTAATTCCTTTATTCACCACTTGCAGCATACTTTGATTGGCCATTTCTACACCAAATTTCAAATGCACGCACCCCGACTGCTTCATCTTATCAAGGATATTCTGTCTCACACAGATGTCCACGCGCGCCTCTGCCCACCAGTGAAACTCAGAGTACTCCTCTTTTAGTTCAATCAGCAATCTAAGCATTTCTGAAGTGCGTTTGCCTAAGCCCGGCAGAAAGATCATATCTGAGAAATAAAATCCAAATACATGCATATGTTCAATGCGGTAGCGGATTTCGCTAACAAAACGTTCGGGAGACATAAAGGAGACATTGCAGCCACGCAGCGAGGGCTGATAACAGAATGTACAGCGTTTGGGGCACCCGCGCATAGACATAATGTAGTCCCAGTCTTCCGGCTTATTTTTCTGCGCTAAATATGAATCTGTCAATATCGGAAGATCGTTTAATTGCTGGGCCCATTTAACAGGCAGCATTCCCCTTGCATTCTCCTCTACTACAGAAACCGCAAGGTCCTCACCTTCTCCAACAATGATCGTATCCAAATCAGCCGTATCCTTCAGCTTGGCATGTTTAAGCAAATGTCCATAACCAATACAGGTAACCTTATCTCCCCATCTCTTCTTTATCTCTTTTGCAAGGTATGCACAGGACTGAGTACTTCCAAGCTCGACAGTAGGCATCAGAACATCGCCAACACCAATAAACACATAATCAGGCTGAAAGCATTCTAGCTCATTTATGACCATATCAAAGCTTTCATGCCCCCGAGTACAGCGTTCCTGCATAAGCCAGCTGTTCATAGTCATACTGTACCGCTCTGTATAATCATGATCATCTGGAGCATTATCGCCATTAATTAACGTGACTGCATGACCCCTACGATGCAATATCTCCGCTATGTAATGCATAGCAGGACTGATCCTATTGTTTTTCGACTCAATAAGCCGGTAAAACGGGGGAATAACACAGGCTACTCTTTTACTCTGACGATCTGCCATTGATTTCGGCCTCCATTGTTAAATTTTAGTGAAACTGAGGTCTGAATCTGAGACGATGGAAGAACCGACTTTGGCAGCGGAACCGGGAAGTGTTCCAAATCTGGCACCCAAAAAACTGGCAGAGAATTGGGGCATCCAGCCATGCACATTAAAGCAGCCATTTCGGTCAAAACCGGCAATTAACATTCCCGAACGGTCGTATCTCCCTCTTGGAAGCCAAATCCAGTATTCCGAATCCGGGGTATTACCTGTCAAAAATCTCACTCTAGCCACGAACAGAAGATACCTTTCCAAACTAAAGTTAAGATCCCCGCTGTCTTCCACCAAGTGTGCAACCTCTAGCCCTGTGTGTTTCATTAATGAAGGCGACAGCGCAGCCGATGTGCGAATCCAGCAATCTTCCTGCTCCGTTGCGGCTGTCACAAGTGGATCTTTTAAGGCCCAGCTTGAAATTCTTGTAAGCTCACCAATCTGTTCCCGTGTAATTCCCTTGGGAAAGCACAAAATAATTTCTCCATTTTCTCTCGATGAACGAATCTCTTCGCTTGTAAAAGGACAAGGCGATAGTTCGAATTTTCTGCCAATGATCTGATCTACCCCCATCCCACGATACCAGGATTCAAGCTCCAGACGCAGCATTTCGGGATCATCCGGTGAATGCTCAAGGTTTGCGGTAAACCGTTTGAGATCCGTCCGCTGAAGCACATTTGCGTTTAGCATATTATCTATAAGCTTTAACATTTGGTTCTTAGAGTTCTCCATTTCAATAAACCTCCTATACTTCTAAATCTTGTAGTATTCATTAATTTTTCTGCCTGCTGCAGTTAGCCAGCGATTGGACCGCAATGATGATATGTCTAATGTTTGTGCGGAATTCCCGGCTATTTCTTCACTGATTAGGAGTCCGGCGGCCGGGCTGTGCATAAAACCATGTCCGCTGAATCCTGACGCATGGTAAAACCCCTGGATTTTGTTATCAGCGCCCAGCACCGGATGGGAGTCCAGCGTGTCATCATAATACCCTCCCCAGCAGGATTTGATGGTTGCTTCCTGGAGACGAGGCAGTCGACGAAGAGCAGCTTCCAGATGTTTATATTCCCATTCCGGGTCTGAGTAGTTGTAATCCGGATCTTCGCATACCCCTGCAACAAAGGGCTTATTCAAGCCCGTTAACAGACCGCCTGTCTCCTTATGTAAGCCTAGACCTTCCCCGGGGAACACAATAACGGGAAAATCGGCGGGCAGCCATGGGAGCACATCTGTAACCAACAACTGCTGATGGCAGGGGATTACCGGCAACTCAATTCCGGCTTTAGCAGCCACAAATTTGGACCAGGGGCCTGTAGCATTTACAACAACTCGCGAAGTTATCGCTCCTTCTGACGTTACCACTTGCTGTATCGCGGAACCGTCAGTAATAAAGTCCGTTACAGCGACTCCAGGATAATATTTGACACCCAGCTCTCTGGAGAGCCGAATATACGCGTTTGTAATCTTATTGGGGTCGATCAATCCATCCTGCTTATTGTAAGTTGCACCGGCTACATCCTCGAGAACCAGCATCGGCAGCTTCTTTTGAATCTGCTTAGGCTCCATCCATTCCGTTTGCACACCCAACCTTTGCTGCAAAAGCATCGCATCATAAAACTCGGAAAGATTATCTTGTGCCGTGAAAATAAACATATATCCGCACTGGTCCATTTCATCCTGAACAAGGTTATACGAATCAAGCTGCTCCAGCAATCGAAAACTTAACTTGGACAATTCAATATTTATCTCCGTTGTAAACTGACTTCGCATCCCGCCTGCGCAGATAGATGTGGTTGCTCCGCCTAAACTTCCGCTTTTCTCAAGCACTACCACATCGGTTATCCCTTTTTTGGCTAAATAGTAGGCTGTACATGCCCCGACTGCTCCAGATCCAATAATAACAACTTCACATTTATCGGGTATCACCGAGAATTCTCCTTTTCTTCTATTTTGCTGATTACAGTACTAAACTCTTTCAAAAGCGCTGACAGAAGCGCGCGCTCTTGCTCATCGATACTCTCCACTGTGCGTGCAGCGATCCGCAACAGGTTAAGGTCAGGCTCAAGATGATATTTCACCAAAATGTTTCTGAGAATAAGAGTGGTTTCGTATATATCCTCATAGCCTTTCATAATGAAATCAGAAAGGTTATATCCACATTGAGACAAATATCCAAGCCTGTTAACCATGCATTTTTTGTGCTCCCAGAGTAAATGAAACGGACGAACACAATAGAAAATTTCGTTACGCGCCAACCTATCTAAATAGTCTAGCAGCGCCCCATACACCTTCATCCCCCAACACGAACCTCCATCTGTTTCCGGGCAGGTTACCATGGTTTTCGGCTGGCGTGAATAGTAATAATCCCCTAGGCTTGCGATCAGTGTAGTTGGCTCAAAATGCATCTTATCAGCTTCATTTAGCCGGACAGAGCGAATCGAATGCCGCTCGAATGCATGAGCGCGCAGCGATGATATGATCTGATCGGCGGGAAGCTCATGAAACTCGAAGATTTTATCGTAATCCGAGCCAGCAATACTAAATGTATGACTAAGATCATCATAGCCGTAAATCATAAAATTCCTTTCGAAATGAACCTTATTAAAATAGTGCTTACCTTCTATATAAAATTCATCCAAGCTTACTTCGACATACTCCTTCTCGGCAAGACAATCCAAGATCTGTTTTACAGCAACACGTTCAGGACCAAGCCTGATCTCTTTAAAATTCAGATAGGGGAAATGCCCCAAAGATTGCTCGGGTGACAGAAATTCAAGATCCATCACATCCATATTCGCTCCAAGATATAAATGAATATAATGGTTATGCAGCCAATCCATCTTACAAGAGCAGACTTCCACTACACTGAGCAGATGAGAACTGTTCATGCTGCTGTTCACCATAGGGTACTTGATCGGCAGGTTAGGCATCTGTGGCACATCCTTCACCATTTTTACTCCAGAGATATGCCGTTAAATCTCCAACCGTAGGAAAATGTCCTGCTACCAAAAGGTAAGGATCAAAGTCCAATTGCAACGCCCGCTCAACTTCAACAATAAATTTGATGTAAGTAAGCGAATCCATTTCCAGATCTGTGAACGCACTTTCGGGCTCCAAGGAAATATCACACTTTACAAATAGGCGCAGCAATACCTCCACCCGCTGTTGTATTTGGTCCATCATATCCTCCCTGTCCATCATTTATCTCTGGCCTAATGTTCCTTCGCCTACTTGCAAAATTTCTTCCAATGACATTCCTAATTGAGATAACACTGATTTCGTCAGCTGTCCTTGGGCTGCAGCTGAGGACGGTTCAGACAGCATGTCCGCCATTCTTGCAATCGTAAATTCGCCTAGGTACAACTCCATAATGGTTATGTTTGTATTGAATCTTTTGTTGACAATACTAACTAGCTTTAGAGCTAATAACGAATGGCCGCCCAGATCAAAAAAATTCTCGGAAACGCCGATCGCACGGCCCTCCAAACTCAACAACTCTTGCCAGATAGATTCTATCTCTGCCTGAAACTCATTTTTAGGAAGTAGAGCGCTGCTCACTTCTTTAAATCTCACATCAGGCAGCGGAAGCGCCTGGCGATCAACCTTGCCATTTCGATTTAACGGAAATCTCTCAAGTTTCATAAAGATGCCAGGAATCATATAGGCCGGCAAATACGCTCTCGCATAGTTTCGCAGCTCCGCAGCAGCAATCTCTTCATCGCTCACATAATAGGCAATCATAAGCTGCCCCCCGTTATTCTGCTTCAGCGGATGGACAAGAATCTCTTTGATCCGGTTGTAACGGCGAAATACGGCCTCGATTTCACCCAGTTCTATCCGCGCACCGTTGAGCTTGATTTGTTGATCTGTTCTTCCCCCATAAATAATCGTGCCGTCTTCGAGGAATTTGCCCATGTCTCCTGTGCGGTACAGACGTTCAGCAGCAGGATGTCTGGAGTAAGGATTGGGTACAAAACTGCGGTTAGTCAGCTCTTCATTTCCGATGTATCCTAGGCCCACTCCTATTCCGCCAATACATATTTCTCCGTAAACCCCAACGGGAACCGGCAGAAGATACTTATCCAGAATGTAAATTCGGAGATTGGAAATCGGTTTGCCGATCGGAACACTTGAATGGCCTCGGCCTTCCGCACAGTCCCAGCAGGTTACATCAATGGCTGCCTCAGCGGGCCCGTACAAGTTGAACAAACGCGCAGCGGATTTAGAGAAAAAAGAATCACGTAATGTGGTACTCAGCTCTTCTCCACTGCAAATGACATTTTTAAGTGAAATGCAGTTTTCTATTGGAACGGAGTCCATAAACTGCTGCAGTATGGCCGGAACAAAATGAATGGTCGTAATATGCCTTTCGACAATCACATTCCCAATATATTCGGGATCATGCGGTTTATCCGGTCGGGCTAATACCAATTCCGCTCCATGCAGTAATGGCCACAGCAGCTCCCATACTGCCACATCAAAAGTGAGCGGTGTCTTCTGCAGCACTTTATCGGTCTCATCCAAACCAAACTGCCGCTGCATCCAAAGAAGCCGGTTGTATAATCCCTCATAGCTGTTCATCGCGCCCTTCGGGGTTCCGGTTGAACCGGAAGTATAGATAACATAGGCTAAATCGCTGGGCTCGGCCGGCTCATTGTGCACAATTTCACACCTTAAGTCAGCTGAATAAGAGCTAATCCCGACGAGGACCACCTTATGCATCGGTTTAAACAGAGCCGCATATTGTTCCTGGGTGATGATCAGTGCACACGACGACTCACAAATCATATGGGCCAGACGTTTGGAGGGCAGCTGTGGATCAAGCGGCATAAATGCCCCGCCGCATTTAATTACCGCCAGAATTGAGGTGACTAGCTCAACAGATCTCTCCAAGCCCAATCCAACAAGGCTGCCACGCCCGATCCCCAATTGCATCAGCCTCGAAGCAAGCATATCTGAGGCCAGATCAAGCTCCTCATAACTCATGTTGTCTTCTTCGCTCAAAAATACAGCCCGCAGATGACTATGCTTCTCAGCTTGTTTTTTGATCTGGCTTATGAACCTTCGGCTGTCCAGACAGCCGAAATCGGTACAAGTATCATTCCATTCGTAGATCACTTTATTGATTTCTTCCGCGGTCAAAAACATGTGGCTGCTAACCGTAGCCTCCGGTCGCTGCAGCAGCTGCTGGAGAATGTTAATGTAGTGGTAATGGAATTGCCTCAATGAGGCCGCGTACCATTTATCATTGTTGTATTCGTAAAATAATTGCACTCCGCTTCCGGTATCATTAAGCCCAATCGTCAGGTCAAAGGCCGAAGAGCTTTTATCTGCCTTTAACGCTTCAACAGTTAGGTTGGATAACTCCAAATCCGTTTTGCCGCTCTGCACATAAGTAAACATCGTTTGAAACAGCGGATTTTCCCCTGGCCTGCGATCTGGATGCATAATACTGACCAGCTTGTCGAAAGAGACTTGTTGATAGGCAATGCCCTCATTAATTGTTTCTTTCTCTTTATTCAAAACTTCAAAGAAGCTGTCTTCAGTCTGCACATTGGTGGTGAGTGGCAACGTATTGGCAAAAAAACCGATAAGATTCCTTACTTCAATGCGGTTACGGTTAGCCATGGTTGAGCCGATAATCAGGTTAGACTGACCGGTGTATCTAAACATCAGGACCCGGTAGGCTGCCAGCATAACGTTATAGACCGTGAATTCGGGGTGACGTTTTATAAAATCCAGCATTTCATTATAGGCATCCTGCGGCAACTCTCCCCCATAATTGCACTCCGAATCGGTTGGTCCAGCAGCTTCAGGCATTGCCGCAAGATTTAAATCAAGCCGCGTATCTGCCGAAGCTAACTTGTTGCTCCAATAATCCATTAGTGTTGAATTGCCGGCATTTGCAATATATTTTTGTTCCCAGACCGCATAAGCAGAATACTGTACCGGCAATTCAGGCAAGCGTGCCACCCTGCCTTCTTCCAAAGCGTTGTAGATCTCCCTGAATTCATTTGTAAAAATATCCAGAGACAACGCATCTGAAATGCTGTGATGGAAACGAAATATCAGTAAATGCTCGGTTGGGCTCATCTGCACCAGTACCGCCTCAAATAAAGAGCCTCCATTTAATTCGAACGGTTTATTAATCTCCATTACCAACCAATCCAGCGCCTGTTTCTCCATCTCTGACTCAAGACAATCCAGACGCTCAATCCTGACCGTTGCGGGCTGTGGAACCGTCTTTTGGTAAGGTTCCCCGTCTTTTTCGTAAAATACAGTGTCTAAAATTCGATGCCTTTCCTTCAAGATACCCAGACATTCAGTCAAGTGTTTATAATTCAGACAACCCTTCAAGCGGTATTGTATCGTCATATTGTAAGCGGAGCTGGTAGGGTTCAATTGATGCAAAAACCATAATCTGCGCTGAGCACCGCTCAGCGGAATATCAGTTAAATCGGAATCAGCACGGATAGGAGGGAGACTTCTATGCATTCGCTCGGCCTGCAGCAGCGCTTCCCAATTTGATAAACCTCGAGTCATACTTCATCCTCCCGATTCTTGGAATTAAAAATCATGCATCAGGAAATTGCCTTATCATTGAGCAACACTTTAAGACAGTTAATAATCGTCAGGGGAGACTCAAAGGTCTCCGGAGTGAGACAGTTGTCTGGAATCTGAACCCGGAAGACCTCCTCCAAATCGTACAGAAGATATAAAGCCCGAAACGAATTAACTCCCCATTCGCTTAAAGTTCTGTTCAAATCAGCAGCCTGTAGCGTCTCTTTCTGTTCTACTGTGGGTAAGGCTCCATTTTTGCGGATTAGTTCCATCACTGTCGCTTGGATATATTCCTCATCTCTGTTCATAACGGTCAAATCCCCTCGTTTCCCGTATTATTTTTCGATTAAGAAATTGCCGACCGCCAGCGCATCCATAGCGGAGGTATAGAAGGTTTTGATGGCGTCGTATGGAGTCTCACACACCGGTTCTCCTCGTGTGTTAAGCGATGTGTTCATTATCAGCGGAATTCCAGACAACTTATAATGCTCGGCAATAAGCTGATGCCAGACCGGATTCACCTCGCTTCGGACCGTTTGCGGTCTAGTGGATCCATCTACATGCACGATGGCAGGAACAGCTTGCCTTCTCTCTTCTTTGACTGTGTAGGCTTTCAGCATATACGGCGAATACTGCGCCTCCTCCACCAACCAATCCGAATGTTCATCCATAATACTTGGCGCCAGAGGTCTCCAGGATTCTCTGAATTTGATTTTTTGATTGACTTTTACATATGAATCATAACTTGCAGGACTGGCTGTTATGGAACGATTGCCCAATGCCCTTGGCCCCATCTCGGCTGCGCCTTGGAACCAGCCAATGACTTTACCTCTATCAATCAGTTCTGCCGTCTGCCGGCAAATATCGGATGAATAGTTATACTTCAAACCAAGCTTTTTTAACACCTCCGATATATGGTTGTCATCATAGGAAATTCCCCAGTAAGGAGTCTTCAGTCTGCCCTTTACAGGGAGAACGGAACGTTCTTTAGAGGCAATCATGGCAGCTCCGATACAGCCCCCAGCATCATTGGTTGCCGGTAATACGAAGATTTCATCGAACATTCCGAGGCGTTCCAGCCTTCCATTCGTCGTACAATTGAGAGCAACACCTCCGCCTATCACCAAATTTTTACTGTTGCCTTGCCGGATGGTCTGCTGGCAAAGATGCACAATAGTGTCTTCCAGCGCCTGCTGCGCCGATGCGGCAATATCTTTGTGCTTCTTGCTGTATTCGACCGTATAATTGAGCCCGCCATACAGTGTATTATTGCTATAGATACGTTTTGGAGGATCACCGAATTTACGGTACATTTCCTTCATCCATATTCGGGTCAGCTTGTTATACTTATCCTCCAAACCAAGCGAACTATCAGGTTCTCCGATAGGAATCTCGTACCCGTCTTCCGTCAACCGTACAGAAAAGTCATAGACTGACTCTCCATAAGAGGCTAATCCCATCAGCTTTCCTTCTCCCGATGCTCCAAGCTGTAAATAATCACTGACTATGGAATAAAAAAATCCAAGCGATTGTGAAATTCCGTATTCTTGCTTAACCTCAATATGCTCATTCTTCCCATAGGCTACTGTGGTTGAAATATCGTCTCCTTGTCCGTCCATGACCAAAATCACCGCATCATCGAACCCGGATAAATAGTAGGCACTTGCCGCATGGCATAAATGGTGGCTGACCGAAATGATAGTGGGCATTTTTTTGCCTGATAATACCGGGTGCTTCTTGAATTTCTCCAATATCCCCAATTCTTCCGCTTTTTGCGGGTCCCATGATAAAGCAATCAGATCGATATCTTCAAAAGCAACGCCCGCTTGTGACAGACAATTGAGGAGCGACAAAACCGGGGGCTCTCCGTAAGCATGTTTTTTTCGGCAAAAACGCTCCTCCTCAGCATAGGCCACCAAAACGCCATCATGAACCAAACATGCCGCTGAATCATGTCCTAGCCCACCGCTTAAACCAAGAATTAACACGTATACTCCCCCTCTAAGTTTTGTTGATATTGATTGAGAAGCTGATTTACAATTCGACCTGTTTTGGAATTCTTGATTTCCGCGATGTTCTCTGGTGTGCTTTCACCCAAGACTTGTCCCCCCTCCAGGCCTCCCTCCGGCCCCATGTCAATAATCCAGTCCGCCATGACTAAGACATCGGTATTATGCTCTATCACAACGACAGAATTACCCGAGTCGACCAACTGCCCAAGCATATCAATCAGCTTAATCACATCATGCGGATGCAGGCCTGTTGTTGGTTCATCAAGCAAGTACAAGGTGTGGTGTCTACTGCTTTTGGAGAGCTCTCTGGCCAACTTTACCCGTTGTGCCTCCCCGCCGGACAAAGTGGTTGCCGGCTGGCCCAGAATTAAATAATCCAGCCCAATACGGCACATCACATCCAGCTTGTTATATACGGATGGTTCATCCGCGAACAGTTTCATCCCTTCTTTTACAGAGCAAGCCAATACATCTGAAATGCTATGGTTTTTATACTTTACATCCAGAATCTCCGGCTTAAATCGTTTGGTCCGGCATACAGGACATGGGGTCTCAACCGACGGTAGGAATTGCAAATTCACTTGCACAAGCCCGGCTCCCTGACAGCGTTCGCATCGGCCGCCGGGTACGTTGCAAGAAAAGTGTTTGGCCTGGAGATTACGCATTTTCGCTTCAGGCAGCGCAGCAAAAATATTCCTTATCGCCGTGTACACATCTGTGTAAGTTGCCGCGTTTGATCTTGCAGTCTGACCGATAGGGGATTGATCAAAGCTAATGACCTTATGCACATTCTCCCAGCCCTTAACATCTGCATAGGCATCAGTCTCGGTGCTTTGGGTAAAATGAAGCTGTGCGGATCGAGCCAGGACGTCGAACATAAGAGTCGATTTCCCCGACCCTGATACCCCGGTCAGCACAACGAGCTTGCCCAACGGGATATTCACACTTACCTCCTTAAGGTTATGGCGATTGGCGTTTGTAATCTCAATGCATTTCCCGTTTCCTCTGCGGCGCTGTTCAGGAAGAACCACTGTATCTTCACCAGCGAAATACTGCCCGGTCCATGATCTGCTGCACTGAATCAGCTGCTGCACGGAGCCAGCCGCAACCACTTCTCCCCCTTGCTTGCCCGCACCCGGTCCGATGTCAATAATGTAATCGGCCGCCCGCATAACATCCGGGTCATGCTCGATAACTAGAACCGTATTTCCAAGATCACGCAACTGCCGGAGCACCCGGAGCAGGCCTTCGGTATCTATCGGGTGAAGGCCAATTGTCGGTTCATCGAGAATATACAAAACTCCTGTTAAGCTAGCTCCGATTAATGAGACGAGCTTAAGCCTCTGCATTTCTCCCAGAGATAAAGAAACGGTGGATCGGTCCAAGCTTAAGTAGCCGACACCTACTTCAATCAAGCGAGCCAGCTTTTTTTCCATTTCGGAAACGATGTTCATAAGCGGATCCTGACTTCCCCCTAGCTGTTGAGCGGACACTTTACGCAACCAGCCAAGCAAATGGAAGAGCGGCATTGCAGATGCTTCGGTGATACTTTTCCCGGCTAGCGTAACCGCTCGACTATCTGTGTTCAGCTTCGTACCGTGACAATCCGAACACTCTTGCAGATGAAAGAATTTTTCAATCTTCTCTCGATAGTCCGATTCGTGTCCGCGTTCCTTGTATCTGCGTTCCAGGTTGGTCAGAATTCCCTCGAACCTTCCCTCTGCAGCATAAGTTGGAGGGGTCTTCTCAGGAAAATGCCTGATAAATCGCTGGCTGTATACACCGAAATACAGCAGATCCCGTTCGACCGTGCCCAAATCTCTCAAGGGTTTATCAGAATCAAACACAAATCCGTAATAGTTACCGGCTGCAACCAAATTATCGGCCATTAACTGTGCTCCATGAGGATTGCTCCCCTTAAGTGCACACTGCTTCAAGCTGAGGCTGTCATTGAAAATTTCTTGTAAATTCGGTTTTCGTTCAACCCCCAAGCCCATACAAACCGGACATGCGCCTTCAGGTTTATTGAAAGAGAAATGGGACATGGTCAATGCTCTAAGCTCATGGCTGCACTCTGGGCACACGGCTTTGCCCTCATCGGAATAGGACATAGGAAGATCTTTAATCTCTGTTTCGATCGACTCATAGTTTTCCTGCCAGATGTCAGCACTACTTGGACCCTTGACTTGGCTTCCGCAATTAGGGCAAGGTCTTTCTCCGCTTTTGGTAAACAATATACGAAGCAAGGTGTACAATTCCGTTGTAGTTCCAACGGTTGACCGGGGATTTCGGTTAGTGTGGCGCTGGTCAATACAGATGGAAGGCGACAACCCTTCAATAGAATCAACCTTAGGTTTGTGGATAAAATCACTTATCATACCGAGCGAATCCATGTATTGCCTCTGACATTCCTGCTGCAAGGTATTCATGGCAAGCGTTGATTTGCCGGAACCAGACAATCCAGTTAACACCACTAGTTTGTTTCGGGGGATAGACAGAGATATATTTTTCAGATTGTTTTCTCTCGCACCTTGAATTTTAATCCAGTCATTCAATGTGATCGGCTCCTTCATGAGACATCGTCATATGCTGCCGTATGAATGTTATCCATTCGGTCTTCGCTTCAGAAATGTTCATCAGCTCACTGAAGCATGATTCATGGTTAAAAGCTACTAACAGATTTCCTTGCATCTTTGATGCTGGTTTTCGTTTTTTGCCGCTCCATATTTCTCCTTCAAAAAAACAATAGCTATCTTCATCAGTTATACAAACCCCGCCTTGAGACTGGTGGCTTTGATTTAACCAGACATACACCAACACTGTAAGGGAAGCAGGATCGGCGGTACCGTGACGTATTACTTGGTCCGCAGTCATCAGTCGGTCATGTTCCCGAAATATGGATTTCTTCTTCAATAAATCCACATATTCAAAAAAATGCTGTCTCGTATTATAGTCGCTCAGGAACTGACGAATAAGCGGACTATTCATAGATGCGAGAACATAAGCCTGCGGTTTTGTTACTAATAGTGTCTGATAAGCATATTTGGCGTACGTATATACAGAATCCGGCAGATTGCAGCTATATCTCAGCATCGTTTGACGCAGCAACCGATGAAGTTGCAGCGGGTCGGCGCATTCTTTTAAACTGGGCATTGGGCATTCATCCATATATCTAATTCCCGTTGTTAGCGGACGCGAGAATTTAAATACAATACCATCCTTGAACCAGTTATTTAACTGCTCCACCATCCGGTCTGATAAATTCGAACTTCCGGCAGCAGACCAATACTCCCTCTCATTGAACAGCTTGCTGATTTCGGTCTGATAATAGTAAGTACCTGCATTTAATTTAACAATCCGATCTGTGAAAAACAGATATGCCTCTCCAGTGATGGAGACGAGCAAACAATCGTAATTAACTAAACGGAGCTGGACGATATCCGAAGCCGCCAAGCCGCATAATCGGAGCACCGCAAAATAAAATGACATAAGCGGCGTACAATTAGCGGTTAGTGGAAAGTGATCTTCAGCCAAGGTCAACAATTCATCATAACTAAACGTTGGAGCAGTAAATTTGCTTGACCAGCTGCTGTTACGATCAGGCCGCTCAATCTGGAAATTGATATTTTCACTTGCAAAATGATATAAGGACTCCAGCGTCCCTAGAGCGGTTGGCTGAAACAGCAATGCTGCCAGATCAGCTACGCGCAAAGACAGCATATTGGATAGAATGGCCGCACATTCCAATTCAGAGTGCACTTCCCGGGAACGTATATTTCGTGGAATTGCCCGAGCGTATAAATTCGCCGGCAGAGGATCGTTGCTGTTTCTAACAATCTCCAATTCCGCTTCATTGGTCCACCAGAAGAGATCAGTCATGGAATAAGTATCGTAATAAATTAGATCGGCTTCGGCCGAACCAAACGGTAGCCAGCTTTTCTCGATCGTTACAACCTTCCATTCTTTTTTGTCTTCAACATAGCGCATAGTATAAATATGCTCATCCTTTAGCTGGTCAAACTCTTCATAAGTAAAGGTCAAAGTACAGGCAGCAACAATTTCAGCAAGACTTATTCTGACATTTCGTACGTTAAATTCTATGCAAGTCGGAACTGTTTTTTGTAAATACCCATGGAACCATGCCCGCTGTGATTCAGCTTCCATTTCATCTTCGAAATACTGGGTCTCCAGCCAAAGTTCAATATCTCCTGTTGTTAAAGCGCGATGAAGACAGTCGAGCAATGTAACGGAAATGGCGGATGTACCCAATGTCTTTTCCACACTCTTCACCTCACCTTGCTGACATTTCGGATTGCAGCATATTCTCCAGATACAGTTCGAATTTTTCAGGCTGGGCCTCCGTTATAAATTCCTGCGCGGCAGCTTTAGAGGCTGCAGAAATGGATTCGTAGAGTGTCCTGTCCGTCAGCAGCCGTTGCAAAGTCTCCACCCATATGGCAGTATCCTGTTCGGGAATAACCGGCATTGTATGTCCTGTTGCTTCATCCTTGTAAGTTTCCGAAATCGGCGTCACCGGAAGATTATAGTCAACCTTGCATTTCGATTGCATGAGGCCGCCTTGGTCGCTTGCAATAACAGGAATACCTCTTAGCATCGCTTCAATTACTGTCTGCCCAAAAGCTTCAGCGCAGATGGAAGGATGAAGCCACACTCGTACCTGTTCAAAAATCAAATTCATCTCGCGCTCCGGTTCAAGCAGTGTCACATTAGGCAGAGCACGTAAAGCGGATTGTTCCTCCTGCTTCAAATCGCCCCATGTAATTATCGCAGCAAAAGGATAGTCCGGAAAAGCTTGAGCCAGCTTCAGAAAAATGGATAAACCCTTTATCTCTGTAGGGTTGCATATCGCGATGTATCCTCTGTTGAAATTATGAAAGGTTGGAAAAATACCATCCCCATAAATTGGGAAACGTAGCGAAACAGCATTGGTATAACTCCCCCATTCGGTGATATTATGAGCTACGAAATCACTGTCACCAATAAAGCCGGAGACCTGGGCAAGCTCCTGTCGGAGCAGCGGATTTTCGATCCAGCTATGCGGCCCAAAAGGGAGAGTGATCACATCATGACAAATCACAACCAATTTTGTTGCGCTTCCAGCCACGAGCTTTATTCCCGCAGCAACCATGGTGTGGTAAGCCATATTCACAAGAACCACGTCCGGCTTGCCTTTTTTCATCAAATCCCCTGCTGTTCTGTATAACAGCATAACACTCGTGGTGAAATGGCATTCTACACCACTTACTGTACCCTGAAGACTATGCGCGGAACGAATAATATCGTTTACCCCATGCTCCTGCAGCTGTTCCTCCACCTGTAACAGAGAATCTTCCTGGTCTACCAGATGGACTACTCTACATTGATGTCCCCTGGCAGCCAGGGATTCGAATACTGCACGGTTAGCCTTGACGGCCCCTTGATAATAGGCAAAATAAGCACCTTCAGAAAGAAACAAAAGATTCATCGTCAGCTGCTCACCCTTTCCGACTGTCCCTCAATATATGCCGTCAATTTTCCGGTATCATTTAATAGTTCCAGTGCCAGGTCATCATCTTCAATGACGATTCCAAGCTGCTGTTCAATCTTAACGATAATCTGCAAAGCAATCAGTGAATCCATATGGAACGCTTCAAGTAAATCCGCTTGCGCATCCAGTTCCTCCATTGTAACCTCCTTGCTCAAGACCTCTGAAAAAATAGCGGCCAGCTTACCCAGAATCTCCTTGTTCTGCATGCTTATATCTCCTCTCAGAAAACCTTTGGTTGGCGCTCTGCCGTATCTTGTACCAGCTGCTGCAGCATGTTCAAGCTCTTGGTCCGGGCAGAAGGATCAGGAAACGAAAGGGCTTCAACGGCAAATTGATCGCAATACCCGCATACCGCACAATCCAGCGACCGGCAATCGACTTCTTTGAAAAAATCAATAAAACCTTGCAGCTTAGAATTGTCAAGATAAACATCCAATAAGGTCAGGGCACGGATGCTCTGGCGGCTCTGCTGCGTTTGCCGGGAAAAAACCGCCTTTTCTCGTGTAACCGCACCGGCGGCTCTGCGATGGTTGGTGTGAACGATGTTCAAAATATCAGCCAAGTTCCCCGGATACTGCCTATCATGATAGGCTTTTGCCGCCTGCAACAGCCAGGCAGTAGATTTTGACCGGTCTGTCAGCTTAAAACGGTGTATGCCTATCTTCTCATATTCCGCCAAATCCTCCGGCCTGATCCAGCGCGCCTTCATGATATTCCCTGGATCATTAAATTTCTCGTAAGTGCATTTGACGGAGCAATAATCCATAAAGCTTTGGTTATCCGTTCCACGGTTGGATGAGCCATGGCTCATTACATTGTCATGATAGACCTGCATTGGACATTCATAGAGACAGGTCTGATTGACAATGACCTGGATTTCACATTCAACGCTGTTCTGTATACGTTCAAGCAGCCTGAAATCTCTGGCTATATTTTCTCTCACTGTGATCTCTTTGACGCCCATTGAATCAAAGTATTTTGCCCGTTCCACACTTTCGACCACCGCAAAGGAGGACAAGCTCACTTTGATCTCAGGATGTCTTCTCCTGCAAATATCCACAAGCAGCTGATTGGCTAAGGTGATCCAGTCTACACCTATTTCAGCAGCCCAATCCATTTGATCTACAATTTGTCGGTAGCCTTCATCCTCATATTCCCTGTTGCCGAGACAGGAACTGTTCATCAAATAGTTAAACTCTTTGTTGTACATATGGGCCCGCTTAACCGCTTGTTCAATATCGCTCCGCGTACTTATCGGCATTGCCGCAGCCGATCTTCCGCTTCCACAGCCCTCCTTAGAAGAACCACCGAAGAAGCAGCTGATATATTCGTATCCGCCCAGCTCGTCAATAAGCTGGATATCGCCGTTATATGGAACAGATATCTTCATAAATTACACCTGCCAGCTATTTTTTTGTGCCAGTGCGATCAATGCAGCACAGCAATTCTCAGTTCCGCTTAAAGTCCTCAGCTTGGACCTATAATGCCCGCGAAGCTCAGCCAAATTATCGTTCAACGCTGTCTCAACAATCTTACGGATACGGCTTGGTCTGAATGCTTGAACGGGTAGTTTATAAGTGAGCCCAAGATTTTGGAGCTGCGTACAATTATAGTCCCGTTCAAAATGTTGACCGGGAATGGTTATGCTCGGAAGTCCATGCAGCATTGTCGTAAGCATAGTATCTTGTCCGCCATGAAAGATTACCAGAGCTGCTTCCGGCATAATTTCAGCAGCCGGGATAAACCAATGGAATTGAATATTGTCGGTATGGTCAGGAAGCGCCTTAAGCTCATAATGAAATCCGCATAAACAGGCAACACGGTAGGGTTGCTTGTCAAAGATCTCTTTGACCAGCTCAATATAAATTAAAGGGGGAATGGCACTAACGCTTAAATAAATAAAAATTAGCGGCTTGTCCTGCCAGTCCGGATGCCACTGCAGATTTGAAGATTGTCTTGCCTCCAAATCCAGAATGTAACCGGCGAAATCGCACTCCTTCAACGCAGCCAGCTCCGGCTCCAGTTCCGGTAGTGTCGGTGCCATTTTAATCGTTGCTCTTGAAAATAATAATTCAGCCAGATTGGAAACAGAATCCAGTGAATAATCCGCCAACACCTCGTTAAAAGCGGCGATAGCTTTGGCAGATCCCGGATACTGTAGGTTGGCCGGGAAGGCTGGATGGCTTGGCCAGCTCGCAATCATCAAAGCGGGAATCTGGGCCACGGCAGCTGAAATGGAAGCACTCGGACGAGACTCGGCAAATATAGCGTTGGGTTTAAAAGCCTGTATCGCCTTCAGTTCAGCCTCAACCGCTTGACGGATAAAGCCCGATTCTGCCATCCCTGTCCACTCCACATAATCGGCAGCACTGCGAACATCTCCGGAATTCGCTGAAGGAAGCGGAATCGGATAGTCATAAACCTGAAAGCCGTTGGCTCGGACAAATTCAGCAAGCTTGCCGCCAATCACAAAGCTGACCGTGCAACCTTGGCTTTGCAGAACCTTGGCAATGCCCAGCGTTTTGCTTACTGATCCTACAGAACCGGAGCTAGGGGGGCTTGGAAGAAGCATAATTCTTGGCGGACTCACAAACTATTCACCTCGCTTCTATTCGACATTTCTTCGATTAAATAAGGAATCGCATGGGCGTAAGTAGGGTATGCCAGCCGTACATCGGCATTCTTTTTTATCTTTTCGTTTCCCATACGTACGGAAAGGGCGCGTAAACCATGTATACTTAGTCTGATACGCTCAGTGACAGCCTCAGGAGAAATCCATTGTATTTCAGACAGTTGAGCATATTTCCGAACCTCTTTTATCAATTCCTCCTGTGTTAGAGGAAGATCATCACTCACGTTATAAATCTCTTGAACAACAAGATTGCTCCAGGCCAACTGCATCATTGAAATAACATCGTCAATATGCACTTTAGATGAGTAACTGCGTCCGTTCCCCAGCATCTGAGTGCAGCGCATTAATTGCCGGATATAATTATGCTCAAGCGGGCCGTACACTTCAGCGATCCTGAGAATGATATAAGAAAATTTCGCATGGGTGCAGTATTGCTGGACCAGCTGCTCCATTTCGAGTGTAATTCTTCCAAATGGATGAACGGGATGGCACAGTACAGATTCATCGGCCACACAAACGTTGTCGCTTCCATATACAGCCCCATTGCTTGCCACAATGAACTTGCCATACGTTCCGCTGCGCAAAAGTTGGTCCAGCAGATTCCGCGTCCCCTCTACATAAAGCTGCCTCATCCGGGACACAGAACCAGAATGTTTGCCGGCAAGATGATAGACGACATCAATATCCTCCCCTATGCCATCCATCGTTTCAGGGTTCAGAACGTCGCCTACCCACAGTTCCATACCCAATTCTGCAAGTGTTTCGCCAACGCCTTTTTCCTTCGGCAATACAAGCCCTCTGACAGCATGTCCCTGTTCCAGTAAACTGCTTGTTAACCTGCTCCCGATAAAACCGCTGCAACCTGTCACCAGAAATCTCATGGCGTCAGGATGTGACTGGCTGCTTGATTCTGATTTCTCAGCTTCTTCCCATAGCGACCCTTGGGAATGTTATCCGTCCACTTGATTACTCTAGGCACCTTATATGCCGCAAGTCTCGCTGAACAGAATCTGATAATATCATCGGCTGATACCTGGGCATCCAGCGGCACAATCTCCGCAATCAGCTTGCTGCCATAGTATTTATCGGAAACACCAAATACAAGTGCTTCTTTAATGCCGTTATGGAGCAGCAGGACTTGTTCAATCTCTGCCGGATTTACCAAATGTCCGCCGACATTGATGTTATCAGAAAGCCGCCCCGACAAATACAGATACCCAGCCTCATCCAACCTTCCCAGATCACCCGTACGTACCCAACCCTGTTGAAAGACCTCTGCCTGCAACTCTGGCTGCCCGTAATACCCGCACGATATATGAGCGCCGCTGACCCATATCTCTCCCTCCTCTCCATGAGCAACTTCGTGCCCCTCCGGGTCAAGCAGCCGAATAGAAACTCCCAGATGTGGCTGTCCCACCGAATCTCTGATCAGTTCTTGCTCATTTGAAGGATTATAGGCAATTGCCCCACCTTCGGATGAACAGAACAATGAACGGATAGACTTGCCCGATAGCTTATAAAAGTCATTAAAAGTCGCTGCGTCCAGATGGGCAGAACAGCTGATGCACAGTCTCACTTTATCCCAAGCTACACTTGAGGATGACACGACTGACTCATTAAGCAAGGCATACATATAGGGAACCGCAAAAAGAATCGTTACCTCTTTGCGATTGATCTGCTCGCAAATTCTAGCAGGCATTGTTCCCTTCGACATGATTAATGTAGCACCGGCACAGAGGGCCGGTAGGACTACAGTGGTTAGCGTCGCGGGCAGCCACGGCGAAATCGGTGTGAACAGCTTGTCGTTTGCAGTAATCTCAAGCCCTCTACAGATAGCCATTACATTATTGTAGATGGCCCGATGGCTGAACTGTACACATTTAGGCGGTCCAGTCGTTCCTGAGGTATAAAAATTCAAAGCAATATCTTCATCAGACTGCTTATCTGCCTGTAAAAAAAGCGTCGCAGTCCTAAAAATAAACATCGGTACTCTGAGTACGAGCTCAAGCTGACTGCTGCCCTCCGAATCAATTGGATCGCAAATTAAATACTGACAATGGCTTGACGAGTGCATTCTCTCCAGTTCCGGTAAGTTCTTCACAGGTTCAAATGGGATCGGAACGGCTCCCGTATGCCAGCATGCAAGCCACAGCATGATAAAAGCAGATTTGTCTGCAACGGCTAAGGCAACTCTGTGCCCGGGCCGGATCCCCGCGAGATCCAGCTTCTCACTACTGTGCTCCAGTTCCTGCCGTAGCTCTTCATAAGAGATCGTTGATCCTTCATAATCAATGGCCGTAAGCCCTGGATTATTCAAGCAATTGAAATAAATCAAATCAAATATGGAAGAAGTGTCCACTTAGAATCCTCCTCAGCTTGAAGCACTTGCATATTTTTTCACTGCTCGTTTAAAAAACGCACTGGCTAACATTAGCAAAACCGCAGCTAGCAAGCTGCCTCCGAATAAATAGGACCGGCTTACCCTGCCCACTAATGCTTCTGCAGGAATAGAAACGATAAAGGCGACAGGAACGATCCAGGTAAGCGCCAATTGGATTGGTTTCTGATATACATTGACCGGAAATCTACCCATCTGCATGATACTGTCGAATATACTCAACATCGGACTTCCGGCATACCAAAACGCCAAAGAGCTTAATAATAGCAGTATTGAGTACAACAGCAGTAAAGCATTGCAAATGGCCCATACAAACATCAGACAAGTGGATATTCCTATCGCTTCTTGCATTTGAGAAACGCCAAGCACCATCACCGCTACTCCCACCATAACATCAAACAGATTAAGCGGAGACCAGTATCTCGTGCTCACATAAAATTGGGTCTCAATCGGTTTGAGCAGTGTTAAATCAAATCCTCCAGTCCATAGCTCCCCTTCCATCCCGGCTAATGAGCCAAGGCTTGGACCAACAAATAGATTTTTCATTGCCAAAATAAAATAGTAAACGCCCGATAATGCCAGCGTATCCGCAAAAGTCCAACTGTTAAGCGAATTTGTGTTGGAAAAGAGGATCGCGATCCCGCCAATCGTCCCGGTTAAATTAATTGCGGTATACAAAATTTTGATTAGAAAGTCACCGCGGAATGACGCTTCCTTTAGAAGCGCTGTAGAGAAAAACAATCTCAGCAAACGCATATATCTCAGCATGTTCCCTACCCTCCCACGGCCATGTATGCACGAATCCCTTTTTTCCACACTAAACGGTTACATAATATGATAACGACCGCCCAAATGAATTGAACAATTATGCCAAAAACAAGCTGTGAATGATCCAACTTTCCAAGGGAAAACTCTATCGGAAAGCTGATCATATATTGAAAAGGCAAATAATCCGAGATATCCTGCATAAATCCCGGAAGCAACGACGAAGGCGCTACCTGTCCGGCCAGCAAAAATACCAGGGTGTCGTTAATAGAAAGCAAGGACTTGATTTTATTGGTGAAAAATGCAAACAGGGAAAGTGTATAGGCCAGCATAAATCTGATTATTTGAGCCATGAGAAGAAGATAAACGGCCACCAGCAAGTCCAGACCGGATATAGCCAGTCTGAAGTTCAAAAAAATGGCAGCCACGCCGGCAACAAATATAACAAAAGGCATACAGACGATTTTGACAGCCAAATCTGACGCAACCACATCGTAAAAAGGCGATATCGGCCTCAACAATACAATCGACATCTTGCCGCCATAGATTTGATCGCCGACCGTCCAGTGTGAGGTAGGGTAGGTCAGCTGGTTCACAAGAATTAACAGAATATAATACCTCACAAAATCCTGCTGAGTGAACCCGGTTATGCTCCCATCCCCCGCAGCAACGGTCCAAACAAACATATAGATGATAGGTCCCATCATCCAACCAAGCGTCAATGTCCAGAAAAACCCTTTCTCAGCCATAAACCCGAACATAGTCCTACGTATCAGCGCAAAGCCTCCGCGAAAATTCAAAGGAGCCTCCCCTCTCGATACACTTCATCAATTACAGAATCGATTGGAGCATCATTGATTGTTACATTTCCAATGCAATAGCTATTAAAGATTTCTGAAACAATCTCAGGTACAGCTTCCTTCTGAATCTTAAACAATACGTAGCTTTCCGCAAGCTCCATGACCTGCAAGCTGTCAGTAAACTTCTCCTTTAGCTCTTCAATTGTGCCCGTTACGTCTTCATCCATAAAACTGACTTTGAGAATGCGGTAGGGAGCTATTTTACCGCTCAGCTGCTCCAGAGATCCGTCGTATAACAGCTTGCCTTGATTGATCAGTACAACCCGTTTACAAAGGGAAGAAATATCCTCCATATAGTGACTGGTAAGCAGGATGGTTGTCTCATGTTTTTGGTTATACTCCTTGATAAAACTGCGAAGCCGCAGCTGCATGCTGACATCTAGCCCCAAAGTAGGCTCATCCAAAAACAATACACGTGGCTGGTGTAACAACGCTGCTGTTAATTCACACTTGGAGCGTTCTCCCAAAGAGAGATTCCGCGCCTGATTCTTAAGCAGATGCCCTATATCCAGCAGTTCTTTTAGCTCATTGAGTCTTTTTTTAAAATCAGCATCAGAGACTCCGTATATTTCCTTCATCACAAAGAAAGAGTCCTCGACCGTAATATCCCAGGTTAACGTCGATTTGTTCCCCATTACCATACTGATGTTGCGCAGAAACTTATGTTGGCGTTCCCACGGTTTGAAGCCATAGACGGAAATGTCGCCTGATGTCGGATACAGGATACCGGAGAGCATCTTCAGCGTGGTTGTCTTTCCCGCGCCGTTAGGTCCGATGAACCCGACAATTTCTCCCGGCTCAACCCTGAGGTCGATACCTTTTACAGCCTCAACTTCGTTGTATTCCATTTTGATCAGACTTTTGAACGCATGCTTTAACCCATGTTCTCTTACAGGGACGCGATAGACCTTTCTCAGATTATCAATAATAATGCCCTCTTTCATTGCTGCCCCCTTAACTCTGCGACCACACTTAAGAATACAGCCAAAACATAATCGATCTGCTCATCAGTCAAATTGGGATAAATCGGCAAGCAGATATGACGCCGACAATAATCATCCGCTAGCGGATATTCCCCACTGAACTGTAGGGAAGCAGCGATCGGCTGCCTATGAAGCGGCGTTGCATATACCTCCCCTTGGAGCGAAACGCCTTTCTCCTTGAGTCTGTCCTTCAAATCGGAACTATCAACGTCCAAAGGCACTATAACAATGTACTTATACCAACTGCATCTGTCCTGCGGCATCACAATCTCGAAATCAGGAAGATTTTTCGTAAAGAAGGAAGTATAACGGTTGGCGATCGCTTCCCGTTGTTCAATGATCGCGTCGAGTCGCTCAAACTGGGTAAGCGCTATCGTAGCTGTGATATCACTCATTCGATAATTGTTGCCAAGCGAGGTGTGGTAAGTCTCCCAGGGCTGGGGCTTGCCATGATTGCGGAACATTCGCAGCTTCTCAGCCATTGAATGATCGTTTGTGACAATGATCCCTCCTTCCCCCGAGGTAATGATTTTCGTGGCAAAAAAGGAATAACTTCCGGCAATTCCGAAAGCTCCCGCACCTTTTCCAGCCATCCTGCTGCCATGTGCATGAGCGGCATCTTCAAATAACCAGAGCCCCTGCTCATCGCACCATTGCCTGATTTCTTCAATCTCCGGTGTAACAATTCCGCCAATATGTACGATAATAACCCCTCGGGTACGACTTGTGGCCTGCTTCTTTATTTCAGCCAGCGACACCGAGAATGTACGGGGATCAATATCAACAAGGCGAACATGCCCTCCGGCAAACAGGACACTGGAAGCCGTGGCAATAAACGTATTTGCCGGAACCAGCACTTCCTGCCCCTTTACTTCGAGCACTCTCATTACCGCTTCAATCGCACTTGTACCCGAATTAACCGCAATGGCATGAGTAACTCCTACATACCGGGCAAAACGTTCCTCCAGCTCCTGTACATACCTACCCTGACTCAACGCTCCTCTCGACAGACAATCATCAATTCGCTCCATAATGATACGCCGCTCCTGCTCAGAAAATGCAATATCGAGTGCGGGTACATCCATAACACCTTGTGTCAACTGCATGACGAACCTCCTCTACCAGTCATAGACTACAGTTTTCCCTTCAAAAAAGCCTTCCGCCGCTTGCCTGATAAATTGCTCCATATGTTCCGCATGAATATGTTGGGCAATTAGGCTGGTTACTTCAAGCTCTTGCTTCCCAATTCTGCGAGAGATTTCCTGAATACGGTCATGCGTTATGGATTCCTTAAGTATTCCAGGTCTTGTCAGATCAATAAATTGTATGTGCTGGTCTGGTGGATCGTTTTTTAAAGCCGAATGCCGTTGAACCTGCGAGAGCAGGTCCGAATCAAGTGCAACAATGGCTCTCTCCTCGCAGTCCCACACACCGCTATTTAACCCGGCCCAAATCTCATCCTTGGCCTCCTTCTTTTCAACACTGAAGCTCAAATCTTCATCCTGCTCAAGCAACCTTAATAAAAGCTTTCCTAGCAGTCCCATTCCCCACAGTTCCACCGTTTTAATGCCTTCATCTGCCAGCTCTTCACACACATTTAGTGCCACACAAAACATAGGAACAAACGCAGCTGTCACAGGGTCTAAGTCGTTGGAAATAAAGATCTGACCATCCACCCCACTGTGCAGAGGGACACATACATCCTTTGTATAATGAGGAGAAAACACAAGAGCTTGGCCTACGCGATGCTCTGCTCCAAGCCCCGCTTTAGTCACTACTCCGACACTGGAGTAAGGATAATGCCCTGGTAAATGGCATGCCCCATGAAAAAGCTGCAAGCAGGATGGGTCCTTTACCGTTCCCGTTAAAGTAAAACGGTTGGTAATGAACAATTCATTAGGACCCGGTTCCGCCTTGCGAGCAGTGGTGAAGTGTACACTAGGCTGATGATGCCCCGATTCAGTGAACTTATTGTACATAGCTGAAATAACCGTCTCCTTACTGCTTATATATGGTCAGGTATCCACGTATAACGTCCGCCCACCATAGGCGAGTGGAAATTCGGCATCCAGCCATGTGCTGTAAACTCGCCAGCCGAGTCGAAACCAACCACAAGCATCGCCTTTCCCTCATATTTGCCGTTGGTAATCCACATCTTTGTCCTTATATCCGGTGTTTGTCCTGTCAGATGCCTCATGCGGGCGACAAATACCAGATACCGCTCCAGGCTCATTCCCAATTTTCCGGTTTTCTTGTATGTACGCTGTATTTCCACAGCCGTCCGATCCAGCATATTCGGTTCGGTTGTCCGCGGAACGGTGAACCAGAAATCCTCAACTTCCGGAGTCGCTGCGACCAGTTCACTCTCCAGCGCCCAATTGCGGATATTAAACAAGCAGCCTAATTGCTTGCGGCTGACGCCTTGGGGAACACATAAAATGATCTCGTTTCTTCGGTCCGCTTCTTCTAATTCTTCTCTCGTAAACTGCGGCATCCGAAGTGAAAATTTTCGCTGGATGATATATTCGATTCCTAATGTTCTGTACCAATTCTCCATCTCGCTCCGGATGTATTCCGGAGAATATGTGTCGTGGACATCACTTTGAAACCTGAACATATCCTCCTTCTGAAGCAAGTGCTCATCGAGCATGACGCCAATCGTATGCAGCGTTTGTTGTCTTAACAGCTCCTTCTCAATCATCGCCCAACCTCCTGTACTGTGTTCAATGCCGACAATATTTCAGGTATGACTCTAAAAAGATCGCCTACGATCCCATATGTGGAGTAGTCAAAGATAGGTGCATTGCGATCCGTATTTATTGCAATTATCGTCTCCGAATGATGCATCCCAACCTTATGCTGCACTGCCCCAGACACTCCGCAGGCGATGTACAGTTTGGGCTTGACCATTTTACCTGTCAGTCCGACTTGATGCATACTATCCATCCATCCACATTCTACAAGCGGTCTGGTAACCGCTACTTTCCCCCCAAGCGCATCGGCGAGCGCATAGATTAAACAAAGATTGTCCGCGTTTTGAATGCCTCTCCCGGCAGCAACAATAATTTCTGTAGTCTCGATGCTCTCCTTGCCCACGGCTTCTTCAATTACTCCCATAAACTGCAGGACTGAGGAAGAGCAAGAATACTGGGAGCTTAGATCAACAATCTTGCCCTGCACGACGTGTGCGGTCTCAGCAGCGGAATAAAAATTGGTTTTTACAGTTGCCATTTGCGGCCGTCTTGCCGGTATTTTTATCTCAGCGAATTGCTCGCCCATTTGCGTTGGTCTGGTAATAATAAAATCCCCATGATCCGGTCCCATCTTCAAATCGATGCAATCGGCGCATAGCCCCGTCCGCAGGCGGACTGCGACTCTGGGGAAAATAGACCTCCCCCATGCGGTAGCCATACCTAGCACGACAGACGGTCTTTGATCCCGGAGCACCGCAGAAATCAAATTATAATGAATATCTTCGGCGTAACGCTGTATGCCCGGTTTGTTCACCATCCACACCTCATCTACTCCCCATTGAAGCAGACGCTGGGCTAGGTCTTCTATACGCTCTCCGACCACCAAAGCACAAATGCGCTGGGCTCTCATAGCCTGCAGCTGTTTTGCTGCGCTAACCAGTTCCGGAAAATATGAAGAGAGCGCGCCTTCAGCATGTTCCACAACAAGGCAAATACCTTCATGCTCAGGGTACGGTTGTCTGGTCTCCTGTACCCTGTCTTTCATTATAATGGCTTGGTTAGGACAGCAAGACGTGCAGACTGAGCAATAAGTACATGCCGCAACGTCGATACGCAAGCCCTCATCCTCATCTTTGATTGCAGCCGCGGGACAGCGTTTTAAACACAGGAGGCAATATGTGCATTGTTCCTGATCAATCCTAATCATCCACTTCTAACCTCGCTGATTTTGCTGATTATCGGCTCCAATACCCGTAGATATTCATCGCTTTCTAGCAAAATCCCCTTTCTTTCGGAGTGCTGTTCGTACACTGAAACTACTTCAGTAGCCGAGCCTGCCAAACCAACCGTCTGTGGGTCAAGGCCAAGGTCATGACAGGACCATACCAGAATATCCTTGGTTCTGGCATGCAATTTGGCAGCAATTGTTAGCGGTTTCAACTCAGAGACGGCTGTCATTCCACCAATACTCAATACTGCCGGAAGCCGGCAAGACTGTCTGGTTGTTACCCCTTCGTCATGCTGGCGGTGGAACAATACCTCATCAGTCGAAATATCCTCAAACCGTGTTACATTTATCGCGTGGGGGATATCTAGATACTCGCCGATTCCCGGACCTACCTGACCGGTATCACTGTCGGTTGAATGGCTGCCGGTCAGAACCAGATCACATCCACCAAGCTTCTCAACAGCACGAGCCAGTACCAGCGATGTCGCCAATGTATCCGAACCGGCAAAAGAAGCGTCGCTGAGCAGGACAGCCTCATCGATCCCATAACCCATGAACTCCTGTAGAACCGTTTTACAACCGGGAGGGGCCATGGAAATAAGAGTTACATTAGCATTACAGCTATTCTTCAGCTCCAATGCCACATGGATGGCTTGCCGGTCCGGATAGTTTAGCTCAAAGGTTGCCTTCGGTGGCGGTGAGGCCGAGATCTTACGGCCATCATCAATGCCACGCACATTGTATTTGTTCACGTGTGCAATAAACTTTAAACAAACCACTATTCGCAATATATCGCTCCCCCCATCACATTCTGCAGCTTTTTCACCAGAGAAACGTATGCCAAAATGTATTCAAAAGTACTATTCTTCGCCAGATTACCACTTCCCTTTATTATCATAATATGATTATCATCACATAATTGGAATGAACAATTATTATAGTATAATAATGTCATTTATTTCATTTTTATTTAAATATAATGGGAATATGGAGGTGTAAATTGAGTAAAATTACTTTACCCGTTTCCGATCCACTAATAAATACTTCCAACACTTATGGGACTTTGTTTTCTATTATTTCTTCGGATAACCGCATATGGCCCTGGGTTTATTCCAACTTCATTCAGCTGAGATATGTAACGGATTGGGAAACTTACTTTTTTGACAATCATGAGCTTCTTGTTGATTATTGCCCATTTCTCAATAAGTTCATATTGCCTAGAACCATCATTTCCAAGTGGTCTTCCTTTACGGATTTCGTTGTAGACTCTATCAACGGCGATTGCTATGTATGGTGCCATCTCGACCGGTACTTTATATCTGCATATCAGGAGTTCGGCCAAGAGCACCGTTTTCACGAGACATTAATTTACGGCTACGATCTTGATCGCCAAACAGTCTGCATTCGGGACAATATTACGGGCGGTAAATTTATGACCGCTCAATGCACCTTTTCCGAACTGGAATCTGCCTTTGACTATCTGTGCAGAGAAGAAAATTTTATTACGCGTGTAACTTTGCTTAGCAAAATCGATGCAGAATTTGATTTAAACGTCGAACAGATTGTCGACAGCTTGCAGCGATATCTATCCTCCAAGCGCACATTTGATTTTATTAACCATACCACTACCAGCATTTATGGACAAAGTGTGTACCAACACCTCATTTATCAAATGGAGCACCCTAAAGAGGATGACCCTGAGCTTGACATTAGAGCTTATCATTTGCTGTGGGAGCATAAGAAGCTTATGGTTTTAAGACTTAAATATCTCCAACAAATAGAACTCCTGATGCAATGCAACCGATGGATTGAACGTTGTACTGAGCTTGAAGAACGTTCTCTTCTGAACAGAAATATGGTGCTTCGGTATAATCTGTCCATGGACCCCAAGGTGCTAGACGCACTCAAACATTCTCTGTTGACCATACAAACAGACGAAGCCAAATTATTGGGCGAAATAATAAGCGCGCTCGGCTCCAAGGGATGAATTGGAGAATTAGCAGCAGTTGGAGGGACAATTATGCAGCCGTTGCAGACGTTAGAAATGGAATATTACTATAATTCTGCAGGGGAGCCTATTGCAGAGGTACAGTCACTGGGAAACTGCTATACCCGTAATATTTTTTTCATGCTAAAAAGGTATGTCAATGACTCTAGCGTATTGTACAAGATGTTTTTAGATGATTTTAATCTGAAATTAGTTACCCATACTGACAGTGACCAGTTTGAATTAAGCTTGAACGAGATCAAAGATCCCGAGGATTATATAACAGTCGCTAATAAACATACTTTTAGCAACAATGCAGAGGCAGCCATCCAGACGATAGAGACACTGTTAGCAAATAACGAAGTCGTATTTGTCAATACGTTAATGAAACGAGTCCCCTTTTATAGAACATTTGAATTAAACCCGGCTCTGGAAACAGATCATATTGTGGATGGGCATATATTTTTGATCCTAGGGCAGACGGCAACTGATTTTTATTTCTTGGACAATTATATAAATTACAACAAAGAGTATTTCAAGCCTTATCCGCATAACAAAAATATCGGTCAAGATGCCAAAACTTCGTTTATGGATGCCTACAATCGGCAGTTTTCCTGTTTCACAGTGCATCCTAATCAAGATGAGCTTGCTGAATTGCCAGCCCGAGCCTCGCTCATTTTAAGAACCGCGCTATCGAATTATTATAAGCCGCCCTCTTGTACCGAAGGACGCCTTGAATATATCGGACGATCAGCTATCCAGGAACTGAACAATCTGTTTGCAAGTGGACGCTTCATCCTCAATACAAAGATTTCAAACCGCCCCCATGACCTTTACTCTTTAACCCGGACGACGCTCACCCGTCATTCAGATAGAAAAAAAGTATTGCTATTGCTGCTGAATTCCTTAGCGAATCCTAATGCTCTCAGCGATGTCATTCATTATGCTCGGCAAAGCATCGAACAATGGGAACTTTTAAGGAATGTTATGACCAGGCAGTATATCATGAATGAATTTACACTTACTGACCAGATGGAAGAATACATGGCCTATGTCCTTCATGCGGAAGACCTGTTTTATCATTCCATTGAAAAAAACATCGATAACTTATGCCAAATATAGGATATAAGCGTAACGCCTCATCCTAGAAAAAAAGAGACTTGTCAAATAGACAGGTCTCTTTAAAGTATTTACCGCATTGCCACTTATCACGGCTAATAACAACTTCGCTAACGACATGGAAGGAACGGAGGGTCCGGGTAAGGGCTTTTGCTCATATCCCCCTCCATCCTCCACCCCTTTAAGTCGCTATTCGAGCTTACACACTAGTCAGAATAACAGGCTCACCTTTAGTCACGATAATCGTATGTTCAAACTGTGCTACCCGACCGTTATCTACAACACTTAGCGTCCAGCCATCCGATTGCTGCTCCACATAGTCCGCTCCAGTCGAGAGGAAGGGCTCTATCGTAATTACTTGTCCTTCCTTTAGCACCGTGGTCACTCTTGGATTATAGAAGGGTAGAATTTCAAAAGGCTTCTCATGCAGTGATTTGCCAATTCCATGGCTGCACAGATTACGCACCACTCTATAACCGCGTTTGCGAGCTTCAAGTTCCATCATTCTGCCGATCTCGTTAACCTTCATTCCTGCCCGCAGATGATTGATCACACTCATCATGGTTTCCTCTGTACTCCGGCATAAACGCAGAATATCATCGTTATAGGGCGGCAGTTGAAAAGAAACGCCAGCATCCCCATAATACCCATTCAGCTCAGCAGAGACATCAATGTTGATCAAATCGCCAGCATTAATCACTCTCGGACCCGGAATACCATGAGCAACCTCTTCGTTCACACTGATGCAGGTGCTGCCCGGGAAATTATAAGTTATCTTCGGGGCTGAGGATGCTCCGAAGCTTTCCAGAATCTCAGCTCCAATAAGATCTAACTCCGCAGTCGTCATCCCAGGGGTTACTTTCTTTTTCATCTCGGCGATGGTGTGGCCCACCACTTTTCCAATAGCTTTTAACCCTTCTAAATCTTGTACCGTATCACTTGTCATCCAACACACATTCCTCTCACTTCATGAATTAATCATTTGTCGAGCCTCTGAAATGCACTCCCTACCCACTGAAAAGTATCTTCCACTTGTTTGCCTGCTGCGTTATCGTAGTAACTTCTCTTGAAGCTATGCTCATCAACTTTATCCAGCTTTATGGAATACCGCTCAGGACTGCTGATAAACAGCTGATTTTCAGGTTTAATAGGCAGTTCTTCTATCACGTTATTTCTTCTGAGTGTAAAAAGCTTGTAGAAATAACCGTTACTCGTTCCATATTGTCCGATCGTAAAATCGGGATCACCATCTCCATTATAATCCTCAAACTGAAGCTGAAAAAAATCATTAAAGGTCTGGGCAAATTGATCATTTAACGGATAGCTACTCAGTGTTCTTCCATGCTCATCAGTCACTACTAGCCTAAATCGGCCACTCCAGTTTCTTCCCGCTAACGGACTCGGTGTAGTCCAATCTTCGCTATATGTCCCCTCTAGCAGTTGCAGATTTAAAAATCCCGCTCTCCCTGTGACCGGAGACAGTTCATTATGTGATAGGGTTACTGGACCTGTTACCTCGACAGAAGTCTCCACAGGGTCTGCCTGTTCAATGTTCTCCGTATCGATTGTTCCATAAATGAGCTTTCTTAACTGGTCAGAGTTTTTCACAGGAATTGTATAGCCCTGACTGCTGTTCTCTGCTGTAGTAAACATCCCTTCATGTCCAAGTTGATCTCCAAGCGCTATGTAATAATCTTCCGAATAGCCGTCCCCATAAACAAGCTTCATTTCAAATTCCGGACCCCAATCCAGATCATCAGAAAATTTCTTACTCTTGTTCATAGCCTCCGCAAGCGTCTTGATCAAAACAGAATCCTTTAGCGTTAAGCTCTCTGAGTGCAAAGGACGATCCGCTTGTTTCTGATCACTCGTTGCCACGGGTGTCAACGACACGCCTTCGATCCATCTGGCATTGATGAAGCCCAAATCACTTTTACATCCGCTTAACACTACGACCAATAACAAAGGTGCTATCCATATTAACCGCCTAATGCGAATCGCCTCCAATACATAAGCATATTCCAATTATAACAGTGTCTATAAATATATAAAAACGACTTTATGAACACGCGATTAAAAAAAGACTACAACCTGCTTATTAAAGCGTGGTTCTAGTCTTAAAATGGCAATTGATTAGATTGCTCCCATCGTTTTGAGCCAAGCATCCGCAATAAGTGCATGACCTGCAGGAGTAGGATGTACTCCATCATATGCCCAGTAAGCCGGTTCTGCTTTTACGGAAGCCGCTGCAAAAAGTCCATCTAGCGGAACCAGCGGCGCCCCATATTCACGTGCCAGCTCGCGGACAATATGAATTTTAGGATCAAGATCCTGACGCCAAGTTCTACGATCTTCCGGTACAGGCAAAACAAAAGGCTCTATAAGCACTAATTTAGCATCTAAAGATTTCTGAGTGCGTTCGATCAGGTCCCGATATGAAGCTTCAAACTGCTCGGGAGTGGTTTCTTCACCAGAATCAAAACGCCGCCAAGTGTCATTAATTCCAATATAAATGGACACCCAAGTCGGCTTCAAATCCAGACAATCCTTATCCCAACGTCCCTGTAAATCAACAATACGGTTGCCACCAATACCACGGTTAATAAAAGTAAGATTCTTCTCTGGATATAAATACCCCAGACGAGCGGCGACCATCATTGCATAACCTACTCCAAGTGATGAAGCGTCTTCATGATTACGCCCCCAGTCTGTTATGCTGTCCCCTTGAAACAGAATGACATCGTTTTGTTGGAATATCATAAATGAAATCCTCCTCTAACTACCTCTGTTAATATAACCCAATCTATTATATCAAATACAATGAATACAGCCTACTGTGAAACATCAATAATGCAAACATTTCACTAAAAAACAATAACAAAAACCCCGCTCAGATTTGAGCAGGGTTTAGGGTTAAACTATATTAGTAAGCTAGGCTGAACAATCCTTTAATGTGGGACAAGTAACGGATATTACTTGCTTCCTTCATTAGAGTTGCAGGCAAGCCTTTTAACGGAGTAGAACTTGCACCAACGATGGCAACACCGTCTTTACGGCCTAAGCTAGCAAGTGTACCAGAGTTGATTGGGCTAAAGCTTTCAAACGATTTATTTTTCAAGAAGGCATACAGATTGTATCCGATCAATTCACCCATTTGCCAAGCAATTTGCGCAGTTGGAGGGTAAGGACGTCCGTCTTCTGCAAAGACCACCGCGCTGTCACCAGCAACGAATACATCTTTGTGGGAAGTGGATTGCAAGAATTCATTCACCGTTGCACGACCTCGGTTAACTTCAAGACCCGATTCGCCGATGAGTGGATTTCCTTGTACGCCACCAGTCCATACAAATGTGTTAGCAATAATTTTTTGACCGTCTTTCAAGTCAATCGCATTGCCTTCTACATTCGTAACAGGAAGACCTGTCAGGAATTGAACACCACGTTTCTCCAAGCTTGCTACAGCACGTTCGATTAATGCATCTGGCAATACTGGAAGGATTTTAGGACCTGCTTCAACGAGCATAAGCTTAATTTCTTTAGGATCAACGCCATATTTTTTAGTAAGTGTAGGCAATACATCCGCGATTTCACCAACAAGCTCAACACCTGTTAAGCCGCCGCCACCGATCAGGATGTTTGCATCTGCTTCATTTTTCGATTTCGCATATTCACGAATACGATCTTCAATATGTTGATGAATTTTGTTAGCATCTGCAGCTGATTTCAATACCATACTGTATTGTTCAAGCCCTGGAATGCCAAAATAAGCTGTAGTGCTGCCAAGACCTACAACAAGCGCATCATAAGTAAGTGTCACACCATCAGAAAGAACAATTTGTTTGTTCTCCACAGAAAATGAATTAACCTTCGCGATTTTCAGGTCAATATCTTTCCCTGCGAAAAGCTTAGTTAGAGGCATAGCTACAGCACCCTCTGCAACACTACCTGCTGCAAGACGATGCAATTCTGTAATGATTTGGTGGGTAGGATACTGATTAACTACAGTAATTTTAGCTTCATCTTTTTTGAGATATTTGCGTACGGTTAAGGCGCTTAGTAGACCACCATAACCTGCTCCTAGAATGACAATATGTTTAGACATGATGTTTCCTCCGTCCCTTACGTATAAGATATGAAAATGATTATTTCTGCTTACTGCGTTCTCCAGCAACTTGAAGGTATGCATTTACGAAACGGAAAAGCTTTTGCGCTTGCGGATCTTTCAACAACTTCATAAGACCAAAAAGACCAATAACTTCGTTACTTTCATTCGCACGATCTTTTGCTTCGATCACTGTAGCTGCCATATTCTTCGCGGAATACACTACAGGTTCAGCAAGTTCTTTAATTGCACTTACCGTATCACTTTTCAAGACATCATCCGCTGCGACAGTTTGCACAAAGTCATAGGACTTTGTAAGCACGCCAACAAGCTCAGTTAATTTTGGCAGCTGTTCCACCAAGACTGTTAATGATTCCTGAACTTCTGGTTTCAAGAGCTGCTCAAGAACATCCATTTGTTCCTTGCTAACAGCTACTTTTGGTGATTCTTGTTCAGGTTGTGTTTGAGTGATTGATTCTGACATATCCAAATCTCCTCTGCAATAAGCTTTGCTGCTTAATAGTGATGAAAAACATAAGAACTTTTAACGCCATATTTCTATTATAGCACTTATCAAGTTATAAATGTCACAAAGTTTTTGAATTTCCATAAAAATTTGTGATTTTTATTACATTATAATAAATTATTTAAATTACTAGTGTTAATTAAAACCGTTTGAGTGAATTAATGTACAAATTCATTCAAATTCTTCTCAGTTTTCAATAAAACCTCCACAATGTCCATATTCTTCTCTGTTAGAAGTAACCTGAAATAAAGAGAACGCAGGAAGTTCTTTGTATTTATTCGTGTAACGTACTGGCTGTGGCTTCTAGGCCAACTGCCACATTGCGCCAAGTTGAGAATCCAATCGGTTATAGACTGCTGTGGAAGTAAATGATGATCGATGATTGTAACTATAATAGTAGCAATCCGTTCATCTTCTTCCTCCCTGAATATGTATTGATCGTTATAAAGCATCTTTTGAATAACTGCCAGAACCTCTTCCCGCACCGCGGCATCACTCTCCGAGCATAAAACCAGCTCATCCAAGGCGTCGGCGCCATGAGCTGCTGCGTGTGCCCAGCCTTCTTTTTCCATATAACCTCTTAAGTCCCGTTCTTCCTCATAATAACGAATCAAACCCTGCTTCACCTTTATAAATTCAGAGCTATCCAATATAGCCATTTCCCTATGCCTCTGGAGAATAAGAGCAACAACCAATACAGAAAATGTTCTTGTATACACCGTCAGATCTTCTTTATTCCCAATGTGATAAAAAAGATGCTGCTCGTCAAGAAGTATCCACAGCAGTTCACGAAGCTCCGCATCATTAAACCAATGTTTCTCATTAATCCATTTGTAGAATGTGGAATAAATCAATTCATCACGCAGTACAGGCTCGGGATCTCCTATATGCTCAAGCATCAACTTCACATATTCCTTTATGTCCTCTCCACTTTTAAGTTCGTAGTCATTCTCTTCGATTCTTTGCAAATCTATCATCAATTGTTCTCTACTATTAATCAACTTATCCACCCTTTCATCCACTGTGTTTCTACATATCCTAATATCCTAATTTATGTCCTATTTTTTGACAACAGGGTATTCAAGATTAACTTCAATAAATTTTATCATTGACGAATTTTTTAGGCTGTGTTATTTTGAGTTAGTAACATTTAGTTAGTTCATTTACAAATATCAGGTGTTTATATTTTACAACCGAATACATACACAACGGAGGAATACTTATGAGCGCTTTTACAGACTTGATTCAGTCACGCAGATCCGCTATGAATTTTGTGGAAGGGGTTATCATCCCTCAGAATGAATTAGAGGAAATGTTCTCTTATGCCAGATTGGCACCATCGGCCTATAATCTACAGCATACAAATTACAAAGTGATATCTAACGAGAGCTTAAAAGAAGAAATTCGCGAAGCAGCTTACGGCCAATATAAAATCCATACTGCTTCAGCAGTTATTGTAGTGCTAGGAGATAAGCATGCTTATCAGCAGGCTCCAGAAATCTATGGCGGGCTTAAAGCTTTAGGAGCGATGTCACAAGAGGAATATGATGAGCAAATAGAGATGATTAACAATGCTTACATTGATAAGGATGCTTTTCAAAGAGATGAAGCAATACGTAATGCCTCTCTCTCTGCCATGCACTTTATGCTGATCGCCAAAGATAAAGGCTGGGATACCTGCCCGATGATCGGCTTCGATGCTGATGCTATCCAATCCACCTTGAATCTGCCGGATCATATGGTACCTGTTATGCTGATCACGATCGGCAAAGACAAAAAACATAAAATCAGACCCCGCGGCTACCGTAAGCCAGTCAACGAATTCGTTGAATTCATCTGATTATAGATACAGCAAAACGTTCCATCCGAGGCAAGTAGCGGGTGGAACGTTTTTTAATTGGAACTCATCATGAAGATAATGAACCGTACACCCGATATACAAGAGGGGCTCTACTTCGCATATTGTAAAATGGCTATCGCTGCTCGTTCCCGTCGTTCGGAGTCATCACAAATCAAAGCATCTTTCAAAATATTAAGCGCCTTAGAGAGTGTCTCCTCATCCAATTCCAGCGGACTATTCACTTCTTGTTCATTAGCAGAAACACCTGTAATCCACAGATCCAAGCGAGCACTTGGTTTGGGACCCTTATATTGTACAACCGGTGCACTTTGGTTAAATAACTCCCGCACGCCTGCGTTTAGTTCAGAAATCGGCAGACTTTTCAACCACGTCACACCACGTCGATGGCATGTACCCTCGTCAACATTATCAGTTAACTCGTTGTAAAAATAATCTCCGAGGTCCCCGAGATGTACCCAATCTCCATCGGCCACCAGCACATAATCTCCATCTTGCATCGTATGTACAAATAGCTGAAGGGCTTGCAGATGTTGCATAAGCTCCAACTCACTATATTGGTATGTGCCAATCAATCGATCATGAAGTTCCTCTGTGCTTAGATTCTCCAGATCCCCTATTCCGGGGTAGCCGATACTCACATAATTATCCTCCAAAAATGTGCTGATCCGCTCAATCCCCAGTGGCTTCGATCCCATCCGAAACAGATTCATATGTCATTCCTCCAAATACTTAATAAAATGCTTGTAGTAGCCCTTGGATTTGGGAGTAACAAACCGTCCATCATTCGCAGAATCCTTCATTAGTTTATGAAGATTCGGACCTCCAGTATAGGGATCTACTACGCTAGCCTTAAGTCGTGTCGCTTGGATTGCCTTCTGAGGACAAGAATAAACACAACGCATACATAATAAACAATTTTGACTGAAAACAATTCCTTCTACGCCGCTACTAATATTGGATGTTGGACAGTTTCTGACACATTTTAAACATAGTGTGCAAGCGTCGGTTGTACGCAATCCTTTGGCGAAGTATTTTCCCCCTTGGTGTTCCTCACAATAGTATACTGTTCTCAGAACCCGCTCCAACACAGGGTGAATCGGCAGATTTCGTGGTGTCCGGTTTACGATTTCCTCTGCAAACAATTCCACCTTACGCTGTGCGGCTTGATACAACTGCTTATTCAACCTGTCATCATATTTAATATAAAAATTACATGGCATCGCCAAAATCGAATTGTGAAAGGGATTATATCCCTTCCCACGCAAAGAACGAAGCACCGTATTCGAAGCACCGTTATTGATATAGTGTGGAGAGGATGCCGTTTTGAATACAAATGCCGGGGTTCCATTACAATCAGGTAGCCCTTCTGCAAAACGTTCAACAAAACCGGAAGCGCCAAAGCCTAGAACCGGATGACCAATACCTATAAGATCATAGGCTTCATATTCTACAGAACGAGTGCCTTTAAAAACATCTTCCACTCTAAACAAATCTACATCTTGCCCTTTACTTCTTAGCCTTTCAGCAAATTGCTTAGCAATAATCTCCGTATTGCCAGTACCTGAGAAATAAAATATGGCCGTCTTTGCATTATGCATTCCATCCCCTCCCAGATCAAATATACCTCATTCCCGTCTGGAAAAGCTGTGAAGTTGAGATGGATTTTGGCTAATTCGGACTCAGTTGCTCTTATTTCCATAATTTCGCTCATTTTGCCACACTATCGGACTCAGTTGCAGCTATTCGCTCAAATGCACTCCTTTTCTGCACAAATCAGGGGCAATAAGAGCTATACAGTCCGAAACCTTTGCAAAATGAACCCATATGCTGAAATAGCTGCAATACGGTCCGCTACGATCTCAATCGAGCAAAAGGTAGTTGGTTTCGAGATGTAGGCGGCTAAGTTTGGGACGTAGACGGCTAGGTTGAGTAATAGGTAACTAATTTCGTGCACGGAGTAGATAGGTTGAGCTATAAGGAACTAATTCCGCACGAAGTAGTTAAGTTGAGCTATAGATAGCTAATTCCGCACGAAGTAGTTAAGTTGAGCTATAGATAGCTAATTCCGCACGGAGTAGATAAGTTGAGCCCCAGACAGCTAGTTTAAGCAATGGGCAGCACGTTTAGGATCAAATTTGGCAGGCGGTGTTCTTTTCACCAACTATTCGGACTCAGTTGCTCTTATTTCCATAATTCCGCTCATTTTGCCACACTATCGGACTCAGTTGCAGCTATTCGCTCAAACCTACTCAAATACTGTACTTAACAAATCCTCAATCATGCGTCCTCACAGGAGTAATTAAAAAAAGTGTGGACGAAGATGCGTCCACAGGCAGGATCACCAGCGCCCTTTCTTTTCCCGCGAACCTGATTCTAAGCGTCTCACTATCGATCGCCCGAAGGATGTCCCTGAAATATTTTCCGTTAAAGGCTACTCGAAAATGATCACCTTCCAGATGCTCCAAAGGAATCTCTTCTTTTACATCCCCAATTTCTGCAGTCTTGGACACTAAACTTAGCGTATTAGAAGGAAGTACGCTGAGCATAACACTCTCACCAGCCAATATAGAAATACGTTCAACCACATGTAACAAACGGTCTTTCTTAACAATCACTTCGGAGAGGTACGCTTTTGGGATTAAATTATTGACAGAGGGATAAGTTCCTTCTAAAAGAGCAGACTGAACCCTCAATCCATTAGAAATAAATCTGATCTGCTTGGGGCCTATTTCTAAATCGGTGCTGCTGTCTGCATCATCGTTTAATATTTTCAAAAGATCCTCCAGGGTGCTGCCCGGGATTACAACATCTAAAGGAATTTCCCCGTAATCATCTACGCTTTCAACAACATGCTGGGCGAAGCGGATGCCATCAGTGGCGACTACACGAATATTATGCTTCTCTATTTGCAGCAAAACTCCTGTAAGCACAGGTCTGGTTTCCGATGAAGAGACCGCAAAAACCACTCTTTTAAATATTTGCTTCAGGAGAGTGTTCTTCATGCTTATCCTTTGAATGTTTGGATGATCTATGTATTGGATTCTTGGAAACTCTGCCACATCCATTCCACATAAACGAAATTGAGTGCTCCCTGATTGAATATTTAATATCAATGACTCTACGATTTCCAGCCTAATTAGTCCAGGATCAAGCTTACGAATGATCTCATAAAAATAACGCGCGGGAACTACGATCTCACCTGTGTTGTGCACAACCATCGAATCCATCTTCACAGGGAGCTTATATTCAATGGTCATTCTTATATTGCTGGCTGTTAATATCAAACCCTGAGTTTGCGCTTGAATAAGTATTCCTGATAGAACACGTGAGGAACTATTCGCGGATATGGCTTTTAATGCTGCCTGCAAAGCGGTACTAAGAGAATCTTTTGAAACATGGATTAGCAAAGACTTCACCTAACTCTCCTTAGATTCCTTTACAAAATGCGCCTCAATGATGTTCCGAAATACTTGGGAGCGAGATGCGTTCTGATCCGCGCAAGCCTGCTCTATCTCCTGCCAAACGTCCTCAGATAACGTCAGTGATACCTTTTTAGTTACACCAGTGCTTTTTCTACCTGCACCTTCCCGAAGCCCCCCTCTTGTAAAAAGAAACCCTAACTGCCCGTCTTTAGTAGCTACACCTACTTTGACTTTATCCTCGTTGTTACTTGCGCTATCGCTAGTGACCTTATCTTTAATTTCGCTAATACTGCTCCCCTTTTGTTCGCCCTCGAATTTATGATCACCCAATCCCTCACACCTCCATATTTGAATTTAGTAACTTAAATCAATATATCCACTAATTTCATAATACCATAATCGCCATTAATCCACCACAATTCTAACCACAAAAAAACACCCCAAAGATCGGAGTGTGTGCGGTGAGCTGGGCATGAGTTGGGTATGAGTTGGGTATGAGTTGGGTATGAGTTGGGTATTGCAATGTTAACCCATGGACTTTTTTATTTTGCTTAAAATCGTTTGGGAATGTATGGGTTAATTGCACTTTATACAACTATAAACAATACATTGTGCTGGCCGAGCGAAATAAGTGTATTCTCTGCAACTAAATTCAACGATATTAACAAATTAGTGTGAAAAGACTTCTTTTAACTGCACTAAATGCAACTAAAAGTGACTAAGCTTCTTATCTCCTGCAAATAAGTGTACAAACTGCAACTATCCCGTTTGCCCGCTCGCGGACACACGCACGCACACCCTCATCATCCCACTAACCCAATCTTTATCCCCTCACGCACACCCTCATCATCCCACTAACCCAATCTTTATCCCCTCACGCACACCCTCATCATGCCACTAACCCAACCTTCATCCCCTCACACACCCTCATCATGCCACTAACCCAACCTTCCTCCCCTCTCCCTCACCTCATCATGCCACTAACCCAACCTTCCTCCCCTCTCATACACCCTCTCCCAAAGACTCCTTTCCCTACAACTCCCATCACCATTACCTCAGAACTCCCTACTCATGTAAAAATAGCTCGCCTCATAACTCAACGTGTGGCACATATTAATATCTACTCTTCCACCCACCCGCCTTACCAAACTACACTATCTAAGGATGTTCTGATAATTTGGTGGAAAGTCTGATTTTTTGGGGTCTTTTAGATGCTTGAACGATTCAAGCTTCACCTTAGGACCAGGAGAGATCCTAAAAGTCATGGTATCTTCTCCAACTGAAATATGTGGACCAACTGTAGGATATACGTTAAGTGTAATCAAGAAATCAAACCCACGGAAACCATTGGTCCGCTTCACCTCTGTCACATCCACAAAGTAAGGATAAACCATTGGCGATTCTCGCAAAAGCGGCGAATAAATATCTGCAATCTTTTTCTCAATATGAGGTAAAAGAAATAACATCAGCATGTCTTGAAACTTAAGTTCGCGAGAATCTTGATCTGGCAGTTGAAGTCCCGAATCAGACCTGGAAGGTGTTACAGATTGAGGTTGAATCAACCTATTTGCGGAGCAAGGTTGTGGCGTCAGAACGAGCATCACTGCGACAAGAAGGGGAGCAATCCAGCTTTTTTTCATCACAATAGCCTCCTTAGGGAACTTTATATAAATTCCCCAAAGAGACCCTATTTCTATACGTTAAATCTCAATCCTGTTAAAAAGAAAGGGTTCTCCCTTAAGATAATTTTTCAGGATCGCTAACGCATACGGCTGTTCTGCTATTAGACCCTCGGTTTCCCTAGGATCGGATGCGTGATGGCAATAATTTTCGATCATAACCATGACCGTAAAATTCTCTAAAGTCTGAACCCACTCCCCATCAAGCTTGGCGATACTTTCGTACCCCTTAATGACCCCTTCTCTTTGCAATGGATACAGTCCAAGAAGGGTATGTGCCACGTCATAAAGATAATACCCCCAACCACATCTTCCAAAATCAATCGGCCGAGGTTCACCCTCTTTAAATATGATGTTGCCTTGATGTAAATCTCCATGGATAACGCCATAAGACCTTCTGTTCTTATTTTTATGCTGCTTGCTTAACCAATTGTATAACTTCTCAGCTGCCGACTGATACAGCACAAACTCTTCATCCGTAAGAAAACAATGATAATGAAGTTTTAAACGAAGCATTGCTTTTCGAAAGCTATGTTCATCCCAAACAGGACGATTAAAGCCAGGGGGTAACTCCAGCTCCTGTGCCGCCTTATGTAGCTTGGCTAATAGAACGCCTTCTTTGTAAATTTGTTCTTCGGTAAGATTTTCTTTCGCATGTTCCCCTTCAACCCAGCGCATTAATGAGGCATAAACACCTTCTCCATTTCCCTGTTCCACTCTGAACGTTACAGCACCCGTGCGATCATGAACACCTTTTGGCAGGGGGACATCGATTTTGCTCTTCAAAAGCTCCAGCCACGCGATTTCGGAGTTAATTTCCTCTTTAGATCTCCCCGAATGAAGGCGCAGTAAAAAAGTTCCCTCTTTATTAGTTTCTATTACAAAGGTACAGGTATCCGATAGCTGGTTAAAACGAATCTGCGTCCAATCCAGGTCAAAGTTCTGAAGCGCTATTAAAGCTGCCTGCTTATAATTTTTTCTCATCGCAAAGGAAGGAACAATTCAGTCTCATCGGGCCAGGAAGAGTTCGCAAATTGATAGATTTCTATAACCAATCCACGATCATTACTCTGCAAACTGCTATTAAATTCTCGCTTCATTTCCGGCAATTCAAGCACTTGGACTTGGCTTTCATCATTCATAAATAACCATCCCTTCAATGATCTATAAAAATGAAAACTATCTGAAAAAATATTTATCTTGAAAATATTTTCAGAAAACTAAATAATAGAAAAGCAATACTTACATGTCGGATCTATCATCTTAACCAAGGTGGAGCTTCATTACAGGCAGAAGAAAGGTTGAACATCGGCATCATGAACGCAATTCCAAACCTCAACAAGGCACAATCACGCAAAGAACGAGCAGGGAAAGAGCCCTTTCCCATCTCTATACTTTCTCTTACGGTAGGCGCTTTTGCGATTGGTATGACTGAGTTTGTTATTATGGGTATTTTACCAAATGTCGCCAACGATTTACAGGTTAGTATTTCGACTGCTGGCCAACTCATTACAATGTACGCACTTGGAGTGGCCGTTGGCGCACCCATCCTGACCATTCTCACGCAGCGTATTCCGCAAAAGAAACTGTTATGTCTTCTCATGATTCTTTTTATACTGGGCAACGGAATCTCTGTGTTTGCACCAAACTATACCGTTCTCATGGTAGCTCGTATAATTACAGCTTTAACTCATGGTACTTTTTTTGGGGTTGGCGCAGTCATTGCATCCAATCTTGTACAACCCAATAAGCGGGCCGGAGCCGTATCTATTATGATGGCAGGTTTAACGATAGCCAATATTGTTGGAGTTCCTCTAGGAACATTTATTGGACAAAGTATGGGCTGGCGGGCCTCATTTGCAGCGATTGCTGTCATGGGAGTCGCCGCGCTGATCGGCATCCTCATTTTTATTCCAAAGCTTAAACAAGAGAAACCAGCGAGTGTTATCCAGCAGATTGCTGCGCTGGCTAATCCAAAGCTGCTGCTATTCTTATTGATCGGGGCGTTAGGGAACGCCAGCTTGTTCACCGTGTTCACATATATTACTCCACTGCTTGAAGAAGTGACCGGTTTTGCTGAACATAGTGTGACTTGGATTCTAGTCTTATTCGGCTGTGGGGTGACCATCGGGAACATCGTTGGCGGAAAGCTTGCGGATTGGAAGCTGATGCCTTCTATCGTGGGACTTTATTTTGCAGTCAGTATGATTCTAACGATCTTTTCCTTCACGATGCATAGCCCAATAGCTGCGGTAATCACAATATTTTTCTGGGGTATGGTGTCCTTTGCGGTCATGCCAGGTCTGCAAATACGGATTATGAGTCTGGCTCAGGCAGCCCCTGCACTTGCTTCAACGACCAGCCACTCCGCCGGGAATCTCGGTAACGCAGCGGGTGCCTTTATTGGCGGTTGGGTTATTTCTCATCTAGCGATCACTTCGCTTCCTTGGGTCGGTGCGGTTCTAGTGGGCCTTGGTCTGGTATTAGGCATAGCTTGTTTTGTAGCAGAACGGAAAGAAACTGTAGCGTAAGCTTTATAGATATTTATACAAAAAACGAGGGTGCTCCCAAAGTCATCATGGCTTGAGGCACCCTCGTTTTTTATATTTCAGAGGAACAATTCTGCTCTTCTAATCTTCAACATCTGCTTTGCACCTTTTTGAAATTCATAAGGAACCTCTAGTTCCTCTGCAGTAAATCCTTGCCTCACCAAATCATCAATAAGGCGGTCTAAATACTTATACCTTTTACAAGAGAGGTCGACTAGTGGAAAGATTCGAAGCTCGCCTCTCGTCACCCGCATGAGTTCCTTAACAGTCTCTAAATGAAATTCATAGTCCAGCCGATCGCTGTACATAAATAGAAAGTGAGCAGATAATGTCAGATCAAATGCTTCATCCGCAAATGGCAGATCCGGAAGTATCACAGGAACATATCGCTGCGGGGTTTGTCTTCGATCCTTAGTGCTGGCGGTTAAAGCTGCGTTCCTCGCTTCGGTCAGTCCCTCGATTGATTTAAAGTAGTTCCAAACGAAATTATCCTGTACTTTTTCCATTCCGGACATCGCATGTGCAATATCTTGAGCCCCTTTGTCTGCCAGCTCATCTTCAGAGTAATAGTAAGCAATATCAGCAGCCGTTACTTCACCACCCAACCGATTCGCTATTGCTGTAAAAGAGCAAGCACCCGCAGGACAATCCAGAATGCTCTGGCCGATAAGATCTGATTCCAGCAAATCAAACATACGTATATATTCCTCATAGGTTCTGCCAATAAAAACAATTCTCTCCAAATCAAGTTTTCCCTTTGCTCCGCTCATCTCAGCTCACCTTTCCTCTTCTAGGCTCATCTACACTTCTACTTCTGTTTTAATATACGAATAAGGTAATCCATTAGAATACCCAAAATCAAAAACGTTCCAAAATGAATAATATACGTTGGGAATCTGACGCTGATTAACGCACTAGTGGTTCCCCATCTCGAATTGTTTACATCAACCATGAAGCTTTCAAAAGGTTCTGTAAAGATCAGTGTATCTATAATAGGGTTCAAACGTACAAGAATAATATTCGCGATCCCCACCCCCAGATAGTCACTCAGACAGATGATGATACTTATAATCGAAAGCCAGAAACTGAATTTCCTCCTAAAAAACATCAAACACCGCCCTTTCTATTTTTTCTATTTCTTAACAATTCGTTTAAAATTCAAAATATCCTTGTCACGGTTAGTTCCTGTTTTAAAAAATGATACAATCTGGAGCTCGCTTGCTTAAGCGGATAATCTGAAAGTTTACATAGGATCCCACAGGTCATATCAATAACCTTCCCCTCCAGCTTCCGTACTATAGTTCCTGCTGGGGCTGGATTCAGCACAATCTCAGGAACAAGTGCCACACCTAAACCACTTCCCACAAAATATTTCAGCGCTGTCATGCTCCCAATCTCCATTGTATCTAGTGGCGGCCCGCCTGATTCCTGCAGCACACTTACTAATTTTTTACGATAAGGACAATTCGCTGCCGTAATCAGTAAGCGATGACTCTGTAGATCCTCTGGGGTGATACGTTCCTTGGATGCTAGCGGATGCTCTTCTGGCAAAAGTAACAAGAATTCCTCCGCAAATAAGGGTTCAAAATACAGCTCCTTACCGAGCTCTGGTGCCGAACACACTGCCAAATCAATTTCACCACGCAGGAGTAGTTCACTAAGTGCGGCGGTTCCCGCAATATCCACGGAGATCTTCACTTTAGGGAATTGCACCATAAACCTACTTAAAAGCTGCGGCAAACGATAGCTCGCCGTAGGGTCCGTTACCCCTAATCGCACGTTGCCAGCTTCCCCTATTTTTAAATCAGCCAAACGGCTCTCTAGTCGTTCCATATCTTTAACAATATGTAGGCTCTCTTCATAAAACAATCTGCCTGCTTCTGTTAAGCTGATTTGCTTCCCCCGCTCAAGCAATTGACATCCCAGATCAGATTCAAGCCTTTGCATCTGCATCGTAACTGTAGATTGGGCATAGTTCAATTCTTCTGCTGCGCGATTAAAGCTTCCGGAAGTTACGATCGTTTGAAAGGTTTTTATTGTTTTTAGATCCATCCTAGTGCCCTCCCCTATTCAATTCAAATTAATTGAACCAAACCTTCATTATATTCAATTATACGAAATCCACTTTTCTCTATAGAATACTTTATAACAACAACATACGCCAACATAAGGAGTGATTGAGGGTGGATCTCAACAATAAAGTCGCATTAGTAACCGGTGGAGGGACTGGAATTGGCAAAGCTGTAAGCTTGGAGTTATCCAAACGCGGAGCCCACGTCGTAGTGAACTATTCTAGATCTGAGGATGAAGCCAATGAAACCGTAAAGACGATTCTGAATCAAGGAGGGTTGGCTATAGCAATACAAGCGAATGTGTCTAAAGATCAGGAAGTGCGAAGTATGGTCGATTCGATTATTCAGCATTTCGGGACAATAGATCTGCTAGTGAATAACGCCAGTATAACTAAACATATTGCTCTCGGAGATCTGGAAAAGGCAACAGAGGAAGTATGGGATGAGTTATATGATGTAAATGTGAAAGGAATGTTTTTCTGCGCCAGAGCGGTTGCACCGTATATGAACCAAAAAAATTCAGGAGCCATACTCAATCTCGGCAGCATCGCTGGACAGACAGGCTTAGGCTCATCCCTTCCTTATGCCGTCTCCAAAGCGGCTGTCCACGGTCTTACCAAATCGCTGGCACACGCGCTGGCTCCCCATATTAGAGTTAACTGTGTAGCACCGGGAGCCGTTGCTACTAGATGGTGGTCTGGACGAGAAGAACAAATGCATAAACTAGCCCCTAATCTGCTGCTTCAGCATATTTCAACCGCCGAGAATATCGCCCAGTTCGTCTGCGCTGCGCTAGAACAGGAAGCAATGACTGGACAGATCATTACCATAGATAGCGGACAAACATTGTAACAGCCAAAACAGCAAATGGTATTTCAGAACTACCTTTAAATATCATTAGCTGGTTTTTGCGTACCGTACAGGAGGAAGTGAAGCGTTGATAGCATAATTGGGGAATTTCTCCCTAAAATTCTAAGTTTTTCGGTCATCCAGCCAATAATTAGAGAAAAACTCCCTAATTATTGGTTAATTTGCTGGAAACTAACGAATACGCCTGATTTTCAGGGAAGAATTCCCTGATTTCGTTGATTTAAAGCAAATATCGGCTATTTTCAGGGAGGTTTTCCCTAATTTTTATATAGCCAACACTATAGGAACCATAAATGCATCCGACATACCACATAACGTATACCACACCCCCTCTCATAGCACGTACCACATACCACATGATTCATAGAACGTAGCACATAGCGTACATACCACCTATAGCCTGAGGGTTAAAGTAAGAAGCTGCCCCAAAAGTAGAATTTTCTACTTTTTAGGACAGCCTCTTCAGCATAACTATTGGTGAAGATTCTTAGTTAGGTTCATTACCCCAGATCAGGTTACCTGAGATGTAGGCGGGCGCTTTTGTCCAGTCTACAAAATTGGTATCAACCGCATTAAAGGAGTAATCTCCGGTTTGAGTGTAATTTGACCAATCCTCTTTAGCTACTCGCACTTGGATATCGATGCTCGCACCCGCAGCTAGTGAACCTGCTGCACTCGAGAATCCAAGCTCCAGATAATAATCCGCATCCGCTTTAGCCGTTGGCAGCTTCACAAACGTGCCCGTTACATTCGCGCTTCCAGCCTGTGACCAATCGCAGAAGAAGCTTTGTGCCTTCTCTCCGTCAATTGTGTAATAATATCTTAATTTCACATCAGAAAGTGCAACGGCACTTGTACTTGTGTTCACCAGCTTAAACTTTGGATTTAGCGTATTTCCGGAAGCAGTCACTGTACCGTTATACATCTGCACTTTCAGTGCTGCTATAGGAGCTACTGACGTATCTGAGAGAGTGACAACCAAGGATTGTGCCGCTCCGGCACTAAACTCAAAGGTCAGCGTTGTCGTTCCTACCGCTTGAGTTGCCAAATACTCCTTCTTGAGAGTGACTGTTGATCCACTTACCGTATAATCCGTTCCGGCTACGAGGGTTGCCGTTCCGTTCTTGATCGCACTCAGCGTGTTTCCGTTCAACGTCATAGTTACTGCAACGTCTGCCTGATTCGCTGTTTTCTTATCAAATCCCGCGCTTGTTGGCGTTATCGTGGAGTTGGATACTGGTGTTGTAGTATCCGTTACCGCTACCGCCAAGGATTGTGTAGCTCCAGCGCTAAAGCTGAACGTCAGCGTAGTCGTTCCTACCGCTTGCGTCGCTAAATACGCTTTTTTAATCGTCACTGTTGATCCACTTACCGTATAATCCGTTCCGGCTACGAGGGTTGCCGTTCCGTTCTTGATCGCACTCAGCGTATTTCCGTTCAACGTCATAGTTACTGCAACGTCTGCCTGATTCGCTGTTTTCTTATCAAAGCTTGTAGTTATTGGCGTAATGGTCGAGCCTGTAGCTGGTGGATTTACAGGATCAGCATACAAGGTGCCTCGGCCATTCGTACCGAGATATACACGTCCATAGATTCTTGGATCCCCAGTAATCGCCATATTGATCTTAGCGTATTGGTGAGCATCGTCATTAATACGAACCCAAGTTGCGCCAACATCATCAGAACGGAATACGCCCCGTACACCATCAATCTTAGCTACGGTGTACAATGCCATATAAGTTTGGCCCGGAGCAGCCTTACCATAACCAATAAGATCAGCTTCTTCTACATTCGTTAACTTCGTGAAGCTCGCACCTGAATTAGTGGAGTGCCATAGACCATATTTATTCTCAACCGTATTCCCTCCGGCGAACCAAATGTCACCTTCAATACCTGGAACTGCCTTCATACTGATTTGGGCTTCGTTCGGCTGTAATCCAGCCACATTATTGGTCGGGAAGCCCGAAGCTGCGGTGGCAGTAAATGTAGCTCCACCATCCACACTTACATAGAAGATTCCTGCATAAAATCCATAGTATTTGTTAGGATTCACGCGATCAGACGCTATCTTCGCGCCTGCCGGTAATCCTGCACTTGCTGTCCAAGAATTGCCTGAGGTTTTGGAATAATACACCCCGATATCTGAGGTGCTCCACAGAATGGAATTACCACTTGCAGAGACAGCTACTTGTCCATGGCCCACCGTTGTTTTGGTTCCATTGGAAGGCTCGGAGTTTGGCATGTACCAGTTCACTCCACCATCGTTAGAGATACCAATGGACTTCATACTTGGCGTTTTTTCTTTATCTGCACTGCCTACCCGCACCATATAGGACGGACTCAGTTCAGCATAGTCAATACTCATCGTCGTTGCCCATGAAGGACTGGTCTGGAATTTAGTCGGCGCTACCGACAAATCCTCATGACGGAAACCGGAAACGTCACCAAGTGCAGTGATCAAATGGGAGGTTCCTGTTGGCGGGCTAATTAGCCCCAGCACTGCAGTTTCCTCCACGCCTTTTGCCATGACAGAGATATTTACCTTGCCTCCGGTATCCCATGAGGTCAAATTGTTCGAGCCATAAATTGTTGCTCCAGTGCCGTACATCATTCGATTCGAGTTAAATGGATCAATTTCCAAATCACCCATCATCCAGCCTAGCTTCGGTGAAGGATCCAGGGATGTTGAAGTGGTTCCATGATCGAGCCATGGAGCAGCGGTGATGTCCATGCTGAACTTATAAGTCCGTTCTGGATAATTGCCCCAATCCCAAATGCGACTCCAAGTAGCCCCACCATTGGTACTGCGGAAAATAACTTCATCAGGCCACCAAGCGTTTAAGCTGGATACCATCAATGTGTTAGGGTGCTGAGCATCCAGCGCCAATCCACCAAAGCCATACCAGTTATCTTCACCGGTCGTAGGACTGATATTGGTCCAAGCCCCACTAGTTTTGTTGTATTTCCAAACTTCACCCTTACTGCCATCATAGGGACCTACACCATTACTATAAGTAATATAGAGATCACCTGTGGATGACAGCTCGCCGTGATGTGGCAAGAACCCCGTAGGTTGTCCAGCCAGAGCTGTCCAGGTTACTCCACCATCTGTACTCCGATATACGCTGCTAGCCGTATCGGCCACACCGACATATATCGTTTGAGTAGCGTTGCCAAGTGTACCTGTGCTCTTATCGAACGTGATCCAAGACAATCCGACAAGATCATTCCCATAATCAAGTGTCGGATTCTGAATATACGTTCCTACGTTTGGAAAAGAGGTTACCTTTGACCAAGTTACACCCGAATCAATACTCTTCCAGAGACCATTACCACTTCTAGCTCCAAAATAGAGAATGTTGTTCTTATTGGGGTCGATGACTAGACGTTCACCAGCGGAACGGCCAGGCATATTGCCACCTACTTTAAAAGGCAGTGGAGTAGTTTGCCAGGTGTTCCCCCGGTCATTAGAGCGCATAATCTGGCCATTATTATCCCAATGATTAGTATACGTACCCGTTGCCATGTAGACTTTATTAGGATCAATTGGGTCTGTAGCCAGAGCATCTACGCCATTCTTGTTCCAATCCACCCAGCCTACCGAGTCACTAATTGAGACCCAACTGGATGTAGCTTGATTCCAGCGATAGGCCCCGCCAATATCTGTTCTGGCATAAATCAGATTCGGTTCAGTTTGATTAAAAATAATTCCGGGTACAAAGCCCCCGCCAGCTCCCGTTACAACGCTTTTCCAGGTGTAAGGTTCACTTGAGGCTGCATGGGTAGTAGCTGGGAATGCAGAGAATAAAGAGCCTACCATCGCGCCAAGCAGGACCAAAAGTCCTGTTTTCCGGATACGGTTACGAATCACGTTTTACGCCTCCTACGATATAATTGGTTTGTTTATGCCTTCTTCTTACTCTATATCCCTGCTCCTCCCTCCCCCTTAATCCATACCTTCAGAACTTAGACTCCATTTTCTGATAACGCTTTCATTATAATGGTAAGGTTTTTCATTATCGAGAGAAAATGGTTATATTTTGCAGAAGATTGTCTCTAAAAATCGTACCATTTTCACACTTCTGGATACAATTTCACTAAATTTTGATTGAAAATAATTCTGCTGATAAAAAAAACCTCCGGAATAAATCCCAGAGGCTTCTGATATAACTATTCTTCACTAGTATCTACAGGCATAACAATCTCTTTTATACCATTAAAATTGCTGATAGTTGTTTGCAACGTGAGCACTGACTCTGAATTTAAGTTTTCTGATTTCAATGAAGTGAATATTTCTGCCTCCACTTTATGCGGCAAAAGTGTAGTTTTATCCAGCGTATATCTTAGTTTAATCTTGTCTGTCAAATTCTGCTTCATCAATTTCATCGTTTCCTTACTCGCATCATGAGACGATATCTCTATCGAAAGTATGTATTCTTGTTCCTCCTCAGAAACAACGATCCCCTGAGAATCTATCCGGTATATGTCTATATAATCATACGGGTCAATAAATCTTTGTGCGATTTGTTTTTCTTTCGCTGGAATATAATCGTCCTGCTTAATAAATAAATCATCCATTACCTTTGTATGATATTCAGTATCCGATATGTATTCTTCTCGTTCCTTTCCTTCCGCAGTCTCCGATTTTAGATATACGGTATAAGGATTTCTAACATAGTCGACATGAAATGAAACAGCGCTCAACCAATGTTTATCTTCACTTTTTTCCGATTTGCTGGATGTTTCTTCTTGTTTCTCCATTTCTATAGTATAGCTCTCCTGCTTAGCCAGTTCACTCCGAGACATGCTGAGCAGCTCCTCTGCACGCTTATCTCCCTCTCCTTCAGCACCTGATTTAGTGTTCGTTGCACAACCTGTCAAACCTAACATACAAATGATACCGATAAAAACCATTTTTCTGATAAACATATTACTTCCCCTTCACTTCAAATGAAATCCAAATATAACTAAATCTATTTTATCATTATAAAGTTAACAGCTTATATGACGGAAAAGGTAGACATGTGAAAAAACGGCTTAAGATACACAGTTGTTGCGCTGAATTTAGTGTTTTAATGCAAATCAAAAAATACCTCCCCGACTTTACAGCAGAGAAGGTATTTAAATAATATTATCCAATTCTCTTAGCTCAATGTGTCAACACAAACTCATCCAGCAGCTTTCCATCCACATCATAGGCCTGATAGGTTAATGTATCCCCGGTAACGTTAATGCCCGCAAACATTTGCTTATAGTTCTGAAAATGCACCGCATGATAGAACTGATCTTCTTTTTTCTCGTTAAATTTCCCTCCAGAAGCGTTGGTCACCACATAGACTGTCCCTCGTTTAGCATCTTTGGAAATCTCACCTTCTGGAACTATTTTTCCGCCACGTAACGGGTAGGATCTGGAGTATTCATGATTATGACCCTGCAGCACTAAATCAACCTCATACGTATCAAAAATATCCGTCCAATTTTCAACTTTCTTATAGGAGTTCCCCCCGTAAGCCGGTCGGTGCATCGCAACGATTTTCCACTTCTTGTCTGTGTTCTTCAGATCTTCCTTTAGCCACTCCGTTTGCTTTTTTAGATTGCTCTCTGTATTCAGTACCGTTACATGCACTGGTCCATAATCGAAGGAATACGAGGTGCCTGCAATTGAACCCTTTGCCCCATTATCCGGCAGGTTGAAGTGTGAAGTATAATACGTTGCATCCTCATCCACCTCATCATGATTGCCTGTTACCGGCATTAACGGAATCCCTGAAATCCAGCCCTGCACATTGCCAAAAAAATCATCCCAGCCTGCCGAATCCTCCGGATCCTCCGTCAAATCCCCGTTATGCACAATAAATTCAGCTTCAGGAAATGTCTGAAAAGCCTTGTTCAATGTATTTCCCCACAGCTTAAAATCCTCTGCCGTTTCCCCTTGAGAATCCGTTACGTTGATAAAAGACACACTGTCCAGTCCATCTTCTTCCGTTGTAAATTCCGCTGCCGGACTCCATTCTCCTTCAACGCCACTACCCACTCTATAAGTATATAACGTCCCAGGTTCAAGACCCGTAGCTTCCACTTTATGAACACCTTTGGTGCCATTGTCTGTTTTGATGGAACTACTTTTCGCATCTACCCTTTGTACATCCGTATTTGCAAAAGAGGACACTTGTCCCTTTACAATCTCCAGAATGCCTGCTGCACTCGAATCACTTGTATACCAAGTAAACGCGCGGCTTGTGCTCGCATCTCCCTTAAAGGTAGTCACGAGATCATACGGTGCTGGTGAATTTGCATTACTTCCGCTTTTCGATCGTTCCAACCCATAAGCCACTAAAATAACCACAATCACAAGCACTCCTAGGATTATGGCAAATTTATAGTCTCTCATCACGGTACCTCCTTATGAAAATTTCTCTCTAGCCTTCTAAATAAGATAGCCCCCTGCAAAGTCAGAAGTCAAATTTGCACACGAATCTTTATACAGACTTTTGTTAACGCAGTGTAAAACATTCAGCAAACATTCAGTCTATTTTAAGTTAAGCATAAGGTCTGTCTCCTAGAATTAGTCAAGCAGGAAGGTTAGCCAGAGATAGAGAGAGAAACGAGGTGTGAAAATGAATAAGAAGCTTCAATTCCGGCATGAACTTAAATTTTTCATTAACTATCATCAATACCTTATATTGCGCCAGCGATTGCAAAGCTTGATTGATAAAGATCAACACGCTAATGAGAGTGGAGAATACCACATTCGGAGTTTGTATTTTGACGATATCAACAACACGGCACTTGCAGACAAGCTCGGCGGTCTCAGAGAGCGGGCCAAATACCGGATTCGCATTTACAACATTCAAGACAACATCATTCACTTTGAGAAAAAAATTAAAATGGACGATTATATCGCTAAAATCAAAGAACCACTAACCCGGCAAATGTACGACGAGATTATGGCGGGCAACTACGAAGTGCTGAACGTCCCGGACAGTCCGCTGTTCATGGAGTTATACGATCAGATGCGCCATAACCTGCTGCGACCCAAGGTCATCGTGGATTATGTTCGCGAGCCTTATGTTTGCCACAACGGAAATGTGCGAATAACGTTCGATAAAGAACTACGTACGGGCCTGCACTCTACGGATATTTTCGATAAGGATTTGCATCCGATTCGGGCGATTGATGAGAACTTCATAATTTTCGAAGTGAAATTCGATGAGTATATTCCGGAGTACATTAAAATCGCGTTGCAGCTGGAGGGACTGAATAGGCAGTCCGCTTCGAAATACGTGATCTGCCGCAAATTCTTAAAAACTAACACTTGGGAGGATTATTGATTATGAATGCATCACTAGCACCGTTAGCAGCTACAACAACGACTACAGATACTACAAATAATTTTTCAGACATTATTAAAAACTCGGTGATCGACAATTTTGTATCTGATATTAGTATCTCCAAGATACTGATTACCTTGGGCGTAGCTTTTCTGATCGGATACTTCATTTACCTGCTCTACAAACGTGTCTTTAGCGGCGTTTTATATTCCAAAAGCTTTAACGTCTCACTCATGGGCATGACCATGATTACAGCTACTGTCATTATCGCGATTAACTCTAACCTTGTGCTGTCCCTCGGTATGGTCGGCGCATTGTCCATCGTTCGTTTCAGAACACCAATCAAAGATCCAACTGATCTGATCTTCTTGTTCTGGGCAGCTGTAGCAGGGATTGTAACTGGAGCAGGATTTTTCACCTTGGCTATTATCGGTTCGATCATTATCGGCCTTATATTGTTCCTGTTCATTAAACACTCTTCTATCGAAACGCCATACTTACTGGTCATTAACTGCGACAGTGATGAAAGCGAACGTGAAGTACACAGCCATATCACCAAATCCGTAAAACGCTACAATGTGAAGCAAAAAACAGTCTCCGCAAACAATATTGAATTGACGCTGGAGCTTCGTCTGGATGATAAAGTAGGCGGCTTTGTCAACACAGTCTCTGACCTTAAAGGTGTCAAAAATGCACTCTTGATCAGCTATAGCGGTGACTATGTATCTTAATTACAACGAGATGAAAGGCGGTGCCCCAGATGAAAACCAGAGGTAAGTCAATCCTGCTGAGTTTTTGCTGCCTGCTGCTGGTCATCGCCGTAGCCGGGTGTCAGAACGCAAGTCCGTCTGCAACAAATAATCCAACGTCTGATGCTCAGGACAAGGTCATTTCGAGCGATGAGAAAAAGCTAGACGAGCAGGTCTTTCCAAAAGATAAGGTCGTGGATGTCAAAATCACCTTGGACCCGGACGATTTTCAGGATATGCTGGATAATGCCAGTGCTGAAGAATATAAAATGGCTTCCGTCGAGTACAACGGTATGAAATACGATAATGTAGCTGTACGGACCAAAGGAAATCTCAGTCTCAGAAGCGTAGTACAGATGACAGACTCTGACCGCTACAGCTTCAAAATTTCTTTTGATGAGTATGTTAACCAGAATTTATTCGGCATTACTAAGATCAACCTGAATAATAATTACAGCGATGCTTCTTATATGCGTGAATTTCTGACCTATGAGCTCGCTGAAAGTGTCGGTCTCCCGACGCCGAAATATTCCTTCGTCAATGTGTATGTAAATGATGAACTGAAGGGTTTCTATCTTGCAGTAGAACAGATCAGTGATGCTTATCTGGAACGCAATTTCGGCAACACTTATGGTGCACTTTATAAAGGTGTAATGACTGGTCAGGGCAGTGATTTAACTTGGCTGGGCGATGATACAGCCCTCTATACTGGACTAGAAATGAAATCCGATAAGTCTAACGATGATATTCTTGTCGACATGCTGAATGAGCTAAACAACGGCACCGATTATGAAAAATACATCGACGTAGAGGAATCGCTGAAGTATATCGCTCTAAATGCGGTCACGGGTAATATGGACAGTTATTTAGGTGGAAATAAGCAGAATTATTACTTATATGAAGACGATGGGGTCTTCTCGATTCTGCCGTGGGATTACAATATGGCTTTTGGCGGCATGGGAAGCGCAGATGTGTTAATTGACGAGCCTACCCAAGGTGCGTTGGCAGAACGACCACTGATTGCGAAACTGCTCGCTAATGATGAATACAAAACGAAATATCATGAGATTGTTAGTGAGATGATTACTGGCTATCTAGCGGACGATACGTTCCAGGCTCGGATGGATGAGCTGAACACGATGATTTCCAGCTATGTCAAAGCGGATCCATCCGCCTTCTACACTTTCGAACAGTATGAAAATGGGATAAAGGCTGTTGAGACCTTCATGTCGAACATGGCCACAAGTATCCAGCAGCAACTCGACGGTACCATTCCTTCCTCCGGTGACGGATCAGGAAGTGGTGGTGGCATGGGTGGTGGTGGCTTTGGTGGCGGCGCTAAAAATGGCGCAGCTCAAGGCGCTGCGGGTGCTGGGCAGGCCACAGGTGCAAATGGCGCTACTGGTAATACTGGCGCAAATGCAGCAGCACCAAATACCGAAGGACAAGCGGCTACAGGTGGACAGACTGCCCAAGGCGGTGCAGGTGGTGAACCTGGTGCCATGGGCGGACCGGCTATCCCTAATGGCGGCGAGGGGCCTGGCAGTAACTCACAAGCAGCTGCGGGTGGGCAGACTACACAAACAGGGCAAACTGCTCAAGACGGACAGACCAACACTAACGGCCAAGCTGCTCAAGGTGGATTTGACGGCGGCGCGGGTGGTGAGCCTGGAGCTATGGGCGGACCTGCTTTCCCTGAAGGCGGCGGAAATGGTCCTGGTGGTGGCGGCATGGGCGGCGGTGGCTTTGGTGGCGGTATGCCTGGTGGTATGGGCGGTGGCGACTTTGGTGGTGCTGGTACTATGCAGCAAAAAGGCAGCACGAGTGAAGCCATCACAACTGGCGTCGCCATCCTTCTCCTAATACTAACCGCTGCTTTCGTAACCTTTTACAAACGCAAACGGCTGTAGATAAGTAAAAAGTATCCTCATAAACAAATAATTCATGCAAGAAGCCTCCGTCGTTTATTGGCGGAGGCTTCTTGCATGAACACTATATTCTTGTATCACAACTATTTCCCGCTTACTCTTTTCGCCCGCGCAATATACTTATGGTTGCTATTAAAAAGGCTAGTAAAGAGATCCCTAATGCGATATAGACCATTGGGTTGACACTGGTAGAGTTGTTCTCGCTTTCCATGATGGCATTATGTTCTTCCATGCTCATTCCATTGTCACTGGAACCATGAGAATGTTCATCCCCACCGGAGGCTTGCACAATCGAAGTAATAGAATGCGGACTTTCTGTTCCTGCCTCACCAGACCACTGCACCAAGCTGCCATCGGCATAATGCTGATAAGCATCCCAAGCAATGTCGCCTGCAGTATCAGGATTCTTTGCTGTGAAATAGAAACGTTGGAATTGCCCTGCTTTAATTCCTTCTCCATTAGCTATCCAGCTAACTTTGTTCCCCTCAATGGTAACATCCCAGCCCGGTGTAGCCTCATATTGCTTGAACTCGGCACCTGCCGGGATTCGTAGATCCACTTGTGTAGTCGCCACATCTTTTTCTGAAGGAACTTTAAGTGTGTAAGTCTCCCATGCTCCGGTACTGGATTGTGCTGGTGCTACGGTTACATGCGCGCTAGCCACGGCTGCGAACAACAGAAGTGTTGCAGCGGCTGGTGCGAAGAGTGTCATTATTTTGCGAGATAATCTGTTCATAGTTAGAGTGCCTCTTTCTTTAAGTAATTTTATCATTATTCACTTTCATCTCTATCCTCATATTTACCGCGGAAAATCACGTTTACGTGAAGCAAGCCCCTGCTCCAGAGCATAACGCGTCAGCTGCGTACGATTTTGGAGTTGAAGCTTCTGAAGGATGTTTTTCAGATGGTTTTTTACGGTATGCTCCGAAATCGACAGGCTTATGGCAATCTCTTTATTCGTCGATCCGGAAGACACACAGCTTAAAATCTCCTTCTCCCTCGCCGTCAAAGACTCCCCTTCGTCCGTTAATGAAGGAACGGTAAATTCTTTCAAGATTTGAAAAGCCAGCTCCCGGCTTAGCGGTGCTTCTTCATTCACAATGGCTTGCAAATATTCAATCCAGGTGGAAGGTGCCAGATTCTTGAGTAAGTACCCTTGTGCGCCTTGCTTCAGCGCTTCGAGGAGGTGGGAAATTTCGTCCGATACCGTAACGATAACGATTTTGACATAGGGATATTCCTGCTTGATCCGGCGAGTAGTCTCCAGCCCGTCCATCTCCGGCATCTGAATGTCGATAAGAATGAGATCAGGCATCCACTGGGCCGTGAACGCGATCGCCTCAGGACCACTCTCCACTACACCAATGACCTCAAAACTATCATCCATGGACAAAATCTCACACATCGCCTCACGTGCATGCGCATGATCATCCACAACCAAAACCCGGTACCGGCTCATAAACTTCCCCCTCCTTTCGTAATTTCCACATTTGTCCCCGTATTGCCGGAGCTCACCTGAAGCTTCCATCCCATTCCTTCGACACGTTCCTTCATGATCTGAAGGCCGTAACTTCCGTTCACCTCAAAGGGATCATGCTGAAATCCTTCGCCATTGTCGACAATCGCCACGCTCCAGTTTTTCTCAGTGCCTGCACCTGTGATGGAAACCTTCGCCGCTCTTGTATGCTTACGCACATTAATAATAGCCTCTCGGATACAAGATAGCAGTTCTGCTTTTTCCGAAGGAGAGAGGGCTTCATCCTGTAGACTCCAATCCAAGGAAACCTCAATCATAATCTCGTTAGCCATTTGAGCAAGCTGATCTTTAACCGACTGTTCCAATGAAAAAGAGTGCTGCTCAGACACTGGTACCTTCAGATTGGCGATCGCCTGCCGAACATAACGGTTCACCTCGTGGACGGTCTTTTTGATCTGATCCACATTTTCTTCGCTGACTTCCCCATTCCTGCGGCTTGCTTCCAGACGATCTATTTTGACAGATAAAAGAAATAAAGATTGCGCCATCCCATCATGCAGTTCCTTAGCTAGCCCTTCCCGGGCTTTCATTGCCTCTTTGAGCGCACGTTCCTGCTCCAGCTCCCGCTGATTCCGCTCCATCAGCGAAAACAAAGGGACGAGCAATACAAGAGTGAACAAAAATACGAGGACAGGTGTCAAATAATTCCCCAGATCCATCGAGATATAAGGCATTAGAAACTGATGGCGCACGACCTCCCAGATCCCTACCATTAGCGTTGGCAGTAACAGGATCATATACTTGATTCGGTTATACGTTGCTGTCCCCTCCCGTACATCTTATGATTAACAATATCACCGTCACAATTCTGCTACATGACTCGATCGGGCTATTTAAAGTTCTTATTGTTACAAATTTAAGTATTTTAAAAAAATAATGCTATCCTTCATAATATTATAAGCAATATATAGTGAAAATTTATACTTTCTTATATTGTAGCAAAAAAAAGATACATCCTTCGATGTATCTGCATCCCAGTTATAGTGGTGATGTGTAGCGTCCGTATTGAATGTCCATTTCTTTAAAAACATCTCCCTCTTTTTTCAGGAAAAATGTGTTTACGCCTTCCGCTCCCCACCACTCCATACCGAGTAATGGACCTTCAGCAGTTTCCGCCGCAAAAAGAATAGAGAACATCTCAGGTATCACTTCCCCTCCATCATCCACTCTCCAGACGGAAAATTCATCGCCTTGAATGACAGCCGGATAATCCATAAAGGTAAGCCCGGCCTTATCTTCCAGCACGAGACTAAATAACATATCCTGATCCTGTCTAATGAATTGAACGAGATACAGCTGCCGATCACCAGACAGGTCAGCAAGTTTCCAAATGTGCTCTACTTCACGATTTTTCGCAGAAACAATATTCTGCCGCACACTTTCTGCAACATTTAGCGAGGCTTGCTTAACCTCTGTAGGCTTAACAGAGATTAGCGCATTCGCATTAAACTCTGCCTGATCCGTCAGGTAATAGGTCTCATCAGGGGTCGCATTCCCCTCTTCAACCGTATAAAGATACCCTGGCAGATTCATAAAATTGTGAGCCATCTCCCGGCCATTACTGTTCTCCGTACCCTCCTGCCATTTATTCAATTTCACTTTTAGCACTTGCCCATGATCGCCGATCGCTTCATTCAATTGTTGCATTTGCGCATCCAGCCCTTTTTCCTGCCCGGTGACTAAGATGCTCTTGCCAGACTCATCTGCAAAACCAAAATTCGCCTTCAGCTTTTCAGCTTCCAGATAAGCTGCTGGCTGCTGCATGCTTGCCGTTGGCCTTGGCTCTGCACTTGGAGAAGGGGTTGGCTTGTTAGAGCCTGAGCAGCCCGCCAGCAGTAGAACAATAAGGAAACTCACACTGAGCTTATTCATTCCCATTCCTCCAGACGAAACTAAAATATTCCCATACTAAGATACCGTTCCCCTGTGTCAGGTGCAATGCAAAGCACGCGTTTGCCAGCCCCAAGACGACGCGCTTCCTGCAACGCCGCCCATACAGTGGCACCCCCGGATGGACCCAGCAGAATTCCTTCTTTTGCAGCTAGCGTTCTTACCGTCTCCAAGGCAGCCTCATCCGCGACTTGAACGATGTCATCGTAGACCTGTGTATTCAAAATGGCGGGTACGAAGCCCGGACTCGTTCCTACCAGCTTATGTGGTCCTGGCTTTCCTCCAGATAATACGGGCGAGCCTTGCGGCTCAACCACAAGAACCCGGATATCAGGTAGATGCTCACGCAAAACCTCACCGGTTCCAGTTATCGTGCCCCCAGTTCCTGATGAAGCAACAAACACGTCCAGCTTACCTTCCATTTGCTCCAGGATTTCCAGAGCGGTCGTTGTCCGGTGAATATCCGGGTTGGCTTTGTTCTCGAATTGCTGTGGAATAAAACTGTTCTCCACTTCTTTTCCCAGCTCAATCGCTTTTGCTATAGCTCCCGGCATCCGTTCTGCTGCGGGCGTCAGCACAACATCCGCACCATAAGCCTTTAGAATATTGATTCGTTCCTTGGTCATATTATCAGGCATGACAAGAATCGCTTTATACCCTTTTGCCGCGGCATTCATCGCTAAGCCTATCCCTGTATTTCCACTAGTCGGCTCAATAATCGTTCCGCCCGGCTTCAGCAAACCTGCTAGCTCGGCTTGCAGGATTAGATTATAAGCTGCCCGGTCTTTTACACTGCCACTTGGATTAAAAAGCTCCAGCTTCACGTATAGTTCTGCATCTTGGGGGCTAGTCAGCCGATTTAATCTTACAACCGGTGTATTCCCAATCAGCTCTGTTATATTGTTAACCACTAAGGATGTCATTTTAGAGCCTCCTTCATTTCTGTACCTTCCATTATTGTAACGTGAGCAGCACCTCCTGTCGATTCAGAACCTTAGTTTCTGCAACCTGAAAACAACCGCCCCCCACGAAAGCGGGAGACGGCTGTTCAGTACTGGCAGCATTTATTTTTAAGGATTAACGTTAATCGTAAAAGTAGACGTATTATTTTTAATATTCGTTACCGTGTTGGTAATCTTCAGATTGTTAAAGGTGGCTGACCCTCTGGCAGGACCTTGCCCAGCCTCAGCCGCTTCATTTACCCAGATGCCCACTCCGGATTTGCTGTCAAAAGCATCTCCACTCTTTTGCGCACCGGAAATTGTGACATTCGTGAAGAGGGTATCTGTCACTGGGAATTGCGGCGTGGAGCCGACATAGTTGGTCTGGAACATGATGCCATGATAGGTTGGATCAATGATATCCACATCACTGACACGAATGCCTTGGAATACCTTAGAGGCTGAGAATACCCAGATTGCCGGGAAGGTCTGTGCCCCCCAGAAATGTCCACCTGCACGAACAATGGAAATATTCTCAAAATTCGTTGTCGGTGAAGCGCCAAAGCCGTTCATTGGATACCCGAAGTCAAGTGAGCTGATCGTAATTCCAGAATAGCAAAGCGTGTCGGCAATATAAATGTTGCGGAAGGTATTGGCATATCCGCCATAGACGGCTACACCTGCTGCCCGCCAGGTTAAGATTGAAGTGAGATTCTCATAAATATTATCCTTCATATCTGCACCACCGGAATCAATAGCCGAAAACAATGCAAAGCTATCATCCCCTGTTGCCCGTGCCTCAATATTGGATACGAGATTATTCGTGCTGCCATTCGTCATATTGATGCCGTCAGCGAAGGTGTTGCGGATACGGGAGTTTTTGATCACCATGTAATCCGTATTAGCTCCCCAATACATACACACCTGATGTTCGGTCCAGATGTTATCGATCGTAATATTTGCCACATTGGAGAAATCAAATACTTTACCCGGGCCATCAATACGTGATGTGTAGTTCCCAAAGTAAGCAAAATTCGCAAAAGTAGAGCCGTTAGCGGTATCGCTTGCCCGGAAACCGATATCCGTATTCTCCTGATTCGTTGGAGCGTAAAATCTGGTATACCATGGGCCCGCACCAATGATCTTCATTGCTTTTCCATAGACCTGAAATTTACTGGAGGTCTGATAGTTACCGGCCGGCAAATACACACCTACGAGATTTCCGGTCGTATCCATGCGTACTTTATCTAGCGCATTTTGCACATCCTGATGTGTAAAGCCGGCTGGGACCGTATATTTGGCCGGATCTGGATTGGCAATCGGTGATACCTGCTCCAAACTGATGAAATCAATGGCATACTGCGAGGTATTTGCCACATCCTTTTGCAGTCGAATCGTACTACCTTTCGGAATCGTGCTGTCGAACATAATGTTAGCTTCATCATAAATATGCCGCGGAGAACCCGCGCTTGGTGAATTGCCGGGACTTATCTCTGAACCGTACAGCCATGCATATTTAGAGGTCAGATTAATCGCCTTGGTATAAACTCCGTTCACATAGATGTTCAGTGTAGCATTCGTACCGTCTCCACTCGCCGAATCTGGAATGGAGAAGCGGGTGACCAGTGTATTAGTGTCAGCCTTAGTAGTGAATTCTACATAACTGCCTGTAGTATTCAGTGTGACTGCTCTTCTGCCTGAAGCCTCACCCGCAAGATCTCCAATGGTCCGATTAGCAGTAAGCTTCACAGCCCCGCCACCAATCACACCCTCCTCAGCCTCATACATGTCGTAAGGCATATTGGCTCCACGACCTACAAAAAGAGACTGTGTTTGAATATTATTGGCCTGTTTAACTGGCAGCTCATTAGTGTCTACGGCAATTTCCGTCTTCACAGTATATTTGCCATTAGCTGCTGTCCAAGTGCCAAGACTAACAGGAGGCGCTGTTACTCCACTGCCAATCACGCCGTTATAGGTTCCAGTTAAGGTTTGGAGTACAGCATTCGTAGTAGCATCCAGAACCTTCAAGGTTATGTTATGCGCACCCCCTGCGGATGCTGCTGTCCCTTGATTCTTGATTGCTACCGAGAAGCTGACCACATTGCCGCCTGCTGGATTGCTTGGTGTCCAGCTAACAGGGGAAGCTACTAGATCAGAACTGGATACGGGAGCAATAATAAGAGAATTTGGGCTAGTGAAGCTGTTATTGCCTTCGTTCAATTCAATAACCGTATTATTCTCGTCAACCTTTGCAGTTAAAGTATAGGTAGCAGCATCCTTTGCGCTTATATTTAAAGTGACGTTCGTAGATGCGCCAGCCGCTAATGCCCCCACTGGGCTAGTGCCTACAAGTGTGCTGCCCAAGTAGAAATTCACATTAGTCGCTATGGAAGCTAACGTTCCAAGGTTTTTTACCGTTGCATTTAAAGTAATGGCATTGGTCTCTACTGGAGCTGAAGGTGACCATGTAAGACCGGTTATTGCCAAATCCGGATTAGCAGCTGGTGCACCCATCACTTGGAATTCAGCGATTTGTCCAGCGGTTGAACCAGTATTGGTGGTAATCTTCAACTGTACTTCACTAGCCGTGGCCGTTACCGGAATAGTGACCGTATTGCCAGTTGCCGGATTAAAAGTATACACGGTTGCTGGCACAAGACTAGTAAAGGCTGTTGTATTCTGATTATGCCCAAGCACTTGAATAGTCTGAGTACGTGTGGACCAAGCCGATGATGGATTCAGTTTGAGGACAATGGATGTAATATCGGCATTACTACCCAGGTTTACAGATAATGTATTGGGATAACTTCCTCCTGCTCCTTCCCAGTAAGAAGTTACATCACCGTCATTCGCATTTGTAGGAACAAAGGTAAAGACGGAAGAGGAAGCGTTGATGCTTTTGTTCAAAGCCAGATTGGAACCCGCCCCAGGCGTTGGTGTAACTGTTGGTGTCGGGGTCGGTGTTACCGTTGGAGTTGGTGTAGGTGTTACTGTCGGTGTTGGCGTAGGTGTTACTGTCGGTGTCGGTGTTACCGTCGGTGTCGGTGTTACCGTCGGCGTTGGGGTAGGTGTTGCCGTTGGTGTCGGAGTTGCCGTCGGCGTTGGCGTAGGTGTTGTCGCAGAAGCTGGAGTGACGTTCAAATTATCTAGATTCACATTTCCAGTGTCTCCTGCATCGTACTTATAAGTAATCGTGTTAGCACCAGCATTCAGAGCCAGCGTCTCAATCTTTGTTGACCAAGTATTCCAATTGGCCAGATTCGCAAGTGAGGTTTGCTTAATTTTAGTTCCATTCACATAAACACTAATGGTTTTTGTACTGCCTAATGCATTTGAAAATCTTAATGTAGCATCATAGTTACCAGCAGAAGCCACATTAACGCTAAATGCAGTCGCAGCACCTTGATTTAGGTAACCATCAACAAATCCTGTACCTGTATAACCTGTATGATCCGTGTTAACCTTGGCACCACCGGATAATGCGGCATTCTCCGCTTCATATCCTGAGGATGGAGTTGTAGTTGTATTACCATGAACCTCAAATTCCGCTAACTGTGCTGCTGGCCAGACCGTATTGGATGTGAAATTCAGTTTAACATATCTGATATTCGCAGTTGTAAAGCTGATGGTCACTGTATTGGAATCAATCGTTGGATTAAATGTATAATTGGCGGAATCTACTAAGTTATTGTAAGTTGCATCATCTGTACTTCCTTGCACCGCTAACGTTTGAGTTCTTGTTTCCCAATTCGTTGGCAGCTTTAGTACAACCTGATTCACGCTGCTTGCTGCCCCTAAATCCACTTTAATCCATTGCGGAAAAACACCGCTTGCGCTCTCCCAATACGTTCCTTGGCTGCCATCATTAGCATTGGCTGCTACGTATACATCACCGAAGGAGCTTGAAGTAATAGTCTTCCCTTGGGCTAAATTCCCCGCGGCTAAACTCACCGAGGGATATAATCCTAACTGACCTACAAATAATATAACAATCAAACAATAAAGTACTGCCGTCTTCCCGGTAAATCTTTTAGAAGCTGCTATCATTGAATAACCACCTTCCAAAATTTTGTGGAGCTACACAGCAGAAAGGATGCGCTTTCAAAACAGTAGTTTTATAGACATTCGCCTCCTACATTTGAAATGATGGATTACGGATACAAGCTAACTAATAACGCTAATAATATAAGTTATAGGTAGATGGCCGTCGATGGCGATTTCTATGCTTTGTATGTGGGATATTACGTTCAACCAAAAAAAGCCCCGGAGAGGCCAAGGGGATTATATTGCCCCTTAACTCTCCGACGCTTCATGTTATACATTAAATCTAGCTACCAACCCTTGCAGTCCATGCGCCATTGTACTTAATTCACTTGCAGAGGATGCAATTTGTTCGACCGAAGCCATTTGCTCTTGTGAGGCTGCTGACACATGCTGAGTACTCGCAGCGGTTGTTTCCGAGATTTGCGTAACGTTACGAATTGACTCTACAATCTCATCCGCAGCTGCCGTAATCTCCTCCACGGCTCCAGATACTTCCTGAACCTGTTCAGCAAGTGAATCTATAGATAATCGAATCTCACCGAAGGAACGTCCCGCTTCCTCGATAATCTCCGTACCTCCCTTTACTTCACGCATGCTGCTCATCATCACCTTCATAGCATCATCTGCTTCACTTTGGATCCCAGTCGCCATTTCTGCAATTTGATTGGCGGATTCCGCGGACTGCTCTGCCAGCTTACGGACCTGATCGGCAACCACAGCGAAACCTCTACCTTGTTCACCAGCACGAGCTGCCTCAATCGTCGCATTCAGGGCCAGCATATTCGTCTGCGAAGCGATTCCTTTTATGACTCCTACAATACTGCCAATCTCCTGAGATCGATTCACAAAACCTTGGACCTGCTGTGATAAAGATTGTATGGAGTGATTAATCGATTCCATTTGCTGCCCAGCGGCCTGAAGGGATTCATCTCCAGTAATGGCAAATGCCGCAGAGCGATGGGAGGCTTCCGAAATGTCCTGGACACTGGCAGCAATTTGGCCGATTCCTAGTGATATTTCTGAGATTGTAATTGTATTAGTCTGCAAATCATTCATCTGTTTGGCTGTTCCAGAAGCGACTTCACCCATAATATCCGATATTCGTTCTGTGGCGCCTGCCGTCACTCCACTATCTGACCTAAGCTTTGTAGAGGAACTCGCGAGACTATTCGCTGATAACTTCACCTGTTCAATCATCGTGCCCAGATTATCTGTCATTTTATTAAAGTTAAACGCCAGTTCACCAATCTCATCTTTAGAACGAACACTTAACTTGCGGGTAAGATCGGCATCCCCATCTGCAATTTCCTTCAACTGAGTGTTCACATCACGAAGCGGTTTAATAATCCGTCCAGAAATTAGCAGCGCAAGGATCACCGCGAGCACTACCGACAATCCGGTCACACCAAAGCTAGTAATCAAAGCGTTGTTACGATGCGAATTTGCCAGGCTTTGTCCATTCTCTATTTCCTCTATGAGCATGTTCTGAAACACAATCTGAGATTCAATCATAGCGTCTAATGACAGGTTCGTGAATTTCTTCTGCGCTTCCGGGAAGTTGCCTTCCTTAGCTAAGGCAAAAGCTTCCTTCAGAACGATTAAATAATCATTCCATTTGCTCTTCAGCTCAGCTACACCCTTTAACTCAGCTTCACTTAATCGGGCATTCTCCAGCTCTGTAATAGCATTTTCAATCAATGGGAGCATTTCTTCATACTGCGCCAGATATGAATTCCGCTCATCATCTGTGTTACTCATCACATAACGAGCACCCAGCTCATCTGCGGTACGAATCTTATCCGTTAAGCCTTGAACAAGTGACAGCTTGTCCCAGTTACGATTAACCTGATCTGTCAATTGGGTAACCTTCCCCTGAAACAATGTGTTTCCGGCTATCGCCACTAGAAAGACTATAATCACAGCAGTAAATCCTAAGACTATTTTCCCACGGATACTTTTCACCATCGGTTTTCCTCATCTCTATATGTATGTAGATCTATTTGGTACTTTTATCCTACTAGCTCTCCCTTAAGCCTCTCTGAATTTGAACTGAATGTTTGCTTAAAAAAACAAAAAGACCCCTATTTCCGGCCGAGGCAGGAACTAATGGTCTCTTGAGATCTTTTTATTCGTATAAATTTCCGTTAGCCAGCTCTGCCAGCTTCGATTCATCCAGTACACTTAAGCGTCCACGATTTCGTGTAATGATTCCTTCATCAATAAAACGCCGTACAATTCGATTAAGATGCCGATAGCTTGTGCCAAGCAATTCTGCTGTCTCAATAAGACTTGAGGTCCGAATCTCCTCCACCCGCCGGTCACCATTTTTATCCGCGAACAAAGACATTAAATAACTGGCAAATCGATTCTCCACAGGATACAACAGGTTAAGTGCGGAGGCTTGACCGAGTGTATGCAATTTGTGACTAAGTTCTCCGACGAGAAAACGTAACAACGCTGTGTTTTCCTCAAGCTCTCTCAGGAGTAGTCTTCTCCCTGCAAAAAGAATCAAGCTCTCACCCACAGACTCCACTTGATTCTTAACAGGGAACCGGTGAAGCAGCTCTACATCCCCAATCACAGATATCGGATTTGTAAACCGCACCAGCATAGATTTGCCATTTGGCAGCAAGGTCTGGATTTTGAGCTTGCCCTCAACCAATATGAACATTCCATCCAATTGATCGCCAACCAGACACAGCTTTTCTTCATCCGCGTAACGTCTCAACTCCATTTTATGCGTTACCAGCGGGCTAAATATTCCGTCCAGACCGTTCTTCACTGCCAAGGCACGGACAGCCTCACGGTCATTTATCGTCTGCATGTAGTGCCCCCTCTATTGTTTGCTCTAGTGTAATTTAGAATACCCCACAAAAAAAGGACATATGTCCTTTTTAATGAGGTTTTCCTATGACACTTTACATTACAACAGAATCCACACAATAACGAATCATATCCACCTTCTGATCCTGCAGCCAAAATTCAATACTCCGATGGTTGATTTTATCCACGTATCCGATAATCTCAGCCCCTTGCTCCCCTCTTTTATAATAAGAAGTGCCATAAGCCTTGATCACTTCGTCCGCTGAAGCTCCAATATGAATATCTCTTGCCGTACTCATCGTATGATCGGAATAGACGCTGATTAGAATGATCTTATCATCACCACGTGCTGTGGCTATTGTTGTCTCGTGACCCAGATCATAATACTGATACCGCTCTATATCATTATTTGGCTTAGGTTCCGTAGCGATTGAATCAAGGCTTTGAAGCAGCTGAATGCCGCCCAGACTTTCCTGTTCAAGATGGGTGCTGGAAACACGCGAGTAATGATTTTGTTTGGGCGCATTGTATAAATAGATATGATAGATCCCGTAACTTAAACCTACCGTAATAAAAATAATGATAAATGACCAGCCTCTTTTAAATGGCTTTTTCCTCACTGACCTCACACCTTCTTCTTACCTTTACTGTGCAAAATATTCAGCCAGCTCACGCTGCGCCAGATATTGCGGGAAATTAAACGACTGCCATGCCTGCTCACGCTTATTGAGTTCTCTCCATTCATTCTTTAAAAAATCATCCAGCATCCCATCTTCCTGTTCACTAAACTTTATCAGAGAAGGGATGACCTCCGGAGATAAACGGACCAAATAATTGGCGTCCAATTTACCACTCGCTGCATAGCGATCCATATTTTTATTAGCGATAATAACATCCATCCCGATATAGTTCATGACGACGTAGGAGATCAAGCCCAGCACAATATAACATTTCGCCAATGGCACACGCTGAACAGCTATCCGTAAGGCTGCAACCACCAACAATAAGCCCATAAATATCATAAATGCATGCACTAAAAACCGAGTCGTGGTATAGCCATACACCTCTTCATAGAGAGTCAGACGGGTATAGGCGGAATATAGCATAACTGTCGAGCAACCAACCAGAATGTAGAGCAGGACATTAATGAATTTTTGCAGCCCCCCACTTCTTTTTCCTTCCGATACCAAAGCCAGCAGTAAAATCACGAAATTAATCGCAGCCACCATAATCAGCTCAAAAAATCCACTACGTGCGTAATCAGCATATGAGCTGCCCTCTGGTAAAATCCCTTCCCATGCTCCAAACAAGTAAGAAAACTGTACGAAAACAAACAATACATATACCGTGTTAATGGCTATAAGAATCGTCGTCATAATTATCGGATCCATTTTAAAGCTTACAGGCGCCAGCACTGGACCATATTCCTTAGGCTGCATATTCCAGTCATAGATTTTCGAATCCACATACCCCCACACTAAGCCGAACAAGCCCATGCCCAGCAGGATAATCCACAGCACCCGCACAAAACCTTCCCCAAATGAAATCCGATCCAGCACATTCGGCAGCGCCAGCAGTACATGATGAAACACTCCGTCCGCTGAGGACAGCAGAGTCACCACAACCAGCAATATTGGAAAAGAGATCGCAAGTCCTATCAGCACTTTCCCCATGACCTGCTTACGCTCGTCCTTCATTTTACTGCCGCCAGACCTTTTAATGATCGTAAACACAGTGCTCCAATGGCGGAAATTCTGTGGAAGCACATGCTCCAGCGTGTTCCCCACTAATCCAAGCCGGCTCCAAGCCGGCCGTTTATCACTAAGCAAATAAGTCATATGTAATAAAATCAACACCGGGATCACCAGCAGGTTCAGCCCAAAGAAGAAAAAATTATGAAAGAATAAATAGGTTAATGAAAGTAGAAAAATCGCTCCAAACCAGAAGTAACTGAATTTGTTAAGCTTGCGGATTTTAGCCTTGGCATAATAAAGCATGAACGCATAGAACAGACATACAAAGATTGGATACGATAGGCCCGCCAGCTTTCCATAAAATAAATACTGATGAACTATTGCCAGTAAGAACGCGGCAAGCAAAGCAGCAAGCGATCGATTAAGCCTAAGTCCCGTTCCCGTTTCCATTTCCTCGGTCATGGTAATTACCCCCATTTTCTTACTTTCTCATCCTTATTTTACGTGATAAAATAAGAAAAAAAAGAGAAAGAATTTATTTATAATTTCCTATTTTCCGAAAGGAACCAAAACAATGAAGCTGCATAGCCAATTTTTAAAGCTGCAATCTCATTTTGGGGGAGCCACAGAAATCTCAGTGACGATGGATGAGTTGGCATTGATTTTCGGCTGTACACACCGCAATGCCATGCATATTGTGAATAAAATGATGTTGCAGGAATGGATCAAATGGACGCCTAAGCGTGGGCGGGGAAGCCGCTCTTTGCTGCAATTTCTTGTTCCCTCCGAAGAAATTGCCCTTCAATCCATGATGCAGGCGATTAGCCGCAAAGATGTCCACAACGCTTTAGAAGGCATCAAAACCCATGCCAGCTCCACCTCACTGCAGGATACACTGCAGGGTTGGCTGCTGACCTATTTTGGGCATCATTCTGAAATTCGTAGTGACAAACAAATTGATACTCTCCGGCTGCCTATTACCCAGCAGCTCCATACCTTCGATCCGCTCTATATGAATTTGCTGGCAGAGTCATTTGTTTCCAGCCATGTTTTCGACGGGTTAGTGAAACGAAGCGGTGAACAGGACAAAATTGTTCCCTGTCTGGCTCACGCCTGGGAAGTCGATGAGAGCCGGACGCTCTGGACTTTTTTTCTACGCAAAGAGGTGTTATTCCATCATGGAAAAGTGCTGACAGCCAAGGATGTAGTCTATTCCCTGGGACGGTTGATGCAAACCTCTAAACGGACACTCTATAGCTATATTTTCAAAGAAATCCAGCGGGTCACCGCATTAAATCCATCTACCGTTCAAATTACGCTTAAGCAGCCTAATGAACTATTTCTGCCATTTTTGTGTACGAGCAGAGCCGCAATTGTACCGCGTGATTTAGAAGGAATGGATGAGCAGAGCTTTGGCCGTAGACCCGTGGGGACTGGCCCCTTTAAGGTTGTGGATATGACCGAGGACACTTGTGTGCTGGAGGTTTTTCCTTATTATTTTCAAGGACGGGCTCATTTAGATCGGGTTGAAATCCTTTATGTCCCGTGGGATACCGAAACGTCATCCTCTGATACGGGTTCTGCTTTTCACGTGATTCAGAATCCCTCATCCGCCAGTTCTTCGACCTGGAGCCGAATTCATTCGGAGTCTTCCATTCGGAAATTCGTCACCTGCAATACGCAAAAAAAGGGACCGCTAAGCGATCCCCTGCTTCGGGCAAAAATAGTCTCCTGTTTAAAAGACGATTCAGCGTCCATCGAGCAAGAAGCGATAATAGATCAAGAAATCACGTTGCAAATCTCTACGATTCCACAATATGCTGGCGATGCTGATTTTATTGCCACTAGACTAGAGCAACAAGGTTATAAATGCAATGTCATTTCCGTGTCTCCAGAGGAATTTAAAGGTCCGATTCGGCTGGAATCTGACCTGATTGTTTTCTCATTATTCCGTGACGAGGATGAACAACTTCGTTTATTTGATCTATACCTCACGCTCTCCCAGCATATTGAACCGCATACCCGGGCGGATATAGAAGGCTGGCTGTATACCATCGCGCGCGAACCTAATCCGGTGGCCCGAGCGGAAAGTTTCAGTATCATCGAGAACCGTCTGATTAAAGAGCACCACCTACATATTTTGTATGAAAAGCCGACTCAGACAGCTTATCTCCCCTCTGTCCGCGGGGTTAGCTTCAATAGCCAGGGTTGGGTCGATCTTCGTCATGTCTGGTTTCCGCCACTGCTCTCTAGCAGCAGCACGAGTTGATCTGCTTGAATTAAAAAATGCGGAAATCCAGAGCTTGCCCCGGATTTCCGCATACGCGATAAAGCTAATTATTAAGCTGCCGTTTTAGTCGTAGCTGTAACTGTAGAAGTCCCTGCATCCCACTTCACATCCATATTCAATCCCTCGGAAATAAATCTTACCGGAACCAGTGTCCGATTTCCGATAATTTGCGGAGGAACGTCGAGTGTGAGTGCTTTGCCATTGATATAAGCAGTCTTGCTGCCAATGGCCATTACGATCGTTGTATTGTCTTTTATTGCGGTAATTTTCTTAGTCGTTTGATCCATGGTTACTGTAGCACCCAGAGCATTAAAGATTGCATTCACTGGCACCAGCACACGGCCATCCTTATTCACAGGAAGCTGATCTGCAAAGCTGACCGCTGTTCCGTTTAAAAGTACGGATATTCCCTTAGTGCCCGTCGTGTTCGGATTCGTTGTTGATGGTGTTGTAGTTACAGAGGGTAGAGGTGTGACGTTAAGTCCTAGCTGGCCTTGCAAATTAGCAAGTCTGTTCAGCGCAAAGGTCATAATCGAACCTGCAGCCATTGTGCCCATACCTTGTCCCCCGCCTCCAGCGTTACCTGTTGGAGGTGTAGGATTACCATCAGTGGCAGTCCCTGTATTATCAGGACGTGCTGGCGGTGTCGTTCCATCCGGAGGTGTCATGCCCTCCATCCCTTCAGGAGGAGTCATGCCTTCCATCCCAGCTGGCGGAGTCATTCCTCCACTACCACCCATTTCACCTGTTGTTGAATAAGTAACATTACTTTCAAATTGTTCCATGGTATAAAATTTGGTTGGGTCTGCTTGAACGTAAGGTTTGATTAAGGTAGCCAATTCAGTAATTCTGCTCTGAATTCCTTCCAAATAATCAACCAGCTCAGATACATATTTCAGGTATTTAGTCTTATATTCAGGCACTTCCAACAGATTAGCAATCATTGGGACCTGATCTAAACTTATCCCAAGCGTTGGATTATCAATTGATGCAGTTACTGCGTTGGTATTGGCTGCAAGGGTTGTTGCCGATGTAGAAGTTGTGCCCGCAGCAGCTGTTGTCCCTGTTCTGCCGCCTCCACCACCAGAATACCCGTTAAAGGACATGTTCATATCCCATGGAAGTACACTAAATTTACCGGATGCATCCCCGTACAACATATAATTATGACCTTTATCCCCGTTATAGCTGTCATAGTTACCCAATACAGCATTAGCGGCAATATACTTCAGTGCCGAATCCACATCTAGCACACTTTCAATAGAACCCTTCTCACCGGCAGGCATCTCATTCAGCACCTTGATGAAGTTCTTTAACGAAGCTTTATCATCTTCTTTACCTGTATCATAAGTTATCGTTTCGTAGTCACTGCCTTCTTTGTACTGCAGATAACTTTTTTCTTCTGTATCATACAGAACACCATCGTCATAATTTTCTCCATAGGTACGTTCTAAGTAGCTGTCATCTATTGCTTCCACGCCTACATAAAAACCATATAATTCTCCGTTGATATACAGGTTGGTGAACACAGTCAAAGGTGCATCCACACCAACAGAACGGAGCGCTTCGTAATGTAAATATTCACGAATATACGAAGGGTCTGAGTAATTGTTGTTCAGTACCATTTTATCAAGACCAAGTAACGTTTGCTTCTTATCATATTTATCAAATTTCAGCCGGAAGCTGTATCTGTCCGAGTCTGTCATACTGGCTACCGATTTTAACGTCAGATTCCCTTTAGTAGAAAATCCAACATTTTCAACAACATTCCCGTCAACTTCAACCTTAACTTTTTTGTATTCTTTTTCGAGGGGACTTGCTAATATACTTTTCCAATCCGCATCATCAATCGTTACTTTAACATCAATGATTCTGTCACCCGCGAACAGGGATTCATACGCTTTCGTTACACCTGCATCCGCCGCACTAACTACGGGCGTGTTTCCAGCAACACCAAACGCCGTTGAGACGATAGCAAGACTTAGTGTAGCTGCCATGAACTTTCTCAGCAAATTTTTCTTCTTCACCATGTGTAATCCTCCTTGAAGTACAGATTTATGTTTTCGCAGTTCAAGGAGATTGTAAAATATGAATCTGAGTATACGCTGAATAGCTTGTCTACACTTTGCCAGGTAGGCTGTTTATCAGCCCTTTGCCAATCAGATTAGCTGAAACTGGCGGTTTTCCGATCTCTCTAGCCCAGACCGATAATTGCCCGACATGATGAATCTCATGAGCAATCACATGGCGCATTACCTCACCCCAGGCATCGGTCACGATCCTGCCATCCGGAAGATGATCCTCAAAAATCCTCTGCTCCAGCCCCTCATGCCAAGCCGTTACAAAAGGTTCCACCTCTGAGTGGAATTTTGCATCCAATTCTCGTACTTGCTGCAAAGTCTTGTACCGCTCAAAATCCTCTTGGAAATCCGGCTTTCCTTGCAATACTTGAATCCAGCTCCACTCCACATCAACAATGTGAAAAAGCGTCTTAAGAATACTGCCTACACCACCTATACGTGTTGCGAGCAACTCCTCCTCAGAAATATCTCCACACCACTCATACCATTGTTCACGGATCATCCAGTTATATTGAAAAAATGTTTGCAGGTTAAAAACCTCCTAGAAAGTTGTGTGCTTTTTAATGGGAGCTTAAATGTTTTCGGTATCCCTCCACCTTTTCATCTCTATAACCTAACGATTCATAGAACACATGCGCTTCCTTCCGCTGCTCACCGGAGACTAAAATGATATAATAGCAGTCTCTTTCCCGGGCCGCTTGTTCAATGGCGTTCATAAGTTTTTTGCCAACGCCTTGACGGCGTGCCCGCGCTGAAACCACCACATTCTCAATCACCATAAACGGTTTGCAGTCCCCCACTAAATCCTGACACACGATCCCCATCAAAGACCCTAGTAACTCTCCTTCTACAAAAGCACCCAACAGGATGTAGCGGTTATCCGCCTTGACCCCTTTAAATACTTCTTCAAGCCTATTAAGGTCAGACGGTTTATTCATCAGCTCTTGATATAAATTCCCCAGTTCAGGAAGAGATTCCATTTCTATTTCTTTAATAACAACCATGATTGTTCATCCTGCTTTCTTTTAAATTAACAGCCCTACTCATACACATACAGTCCACCATTCCGTGGATGAGATATTCGCTTTCCATTATAACCTCTTTGGACCAGCTGCTGCGCCAACACCTTCATAAAGAGTAATGCCCATAATTCCAAACTTCCTTCAACTCGAATTCGTCTTTCTGTCCATTCCACTCTACTACCACTTTGATGATAGAATCCTCTCGCTCAAACGCACCAATCCCAGAATGTACGGACTTCAACTCACCTTTGACTCCCTCAATATTATTGCTGACTTCTTCTGTAGCCTGTTGAATATATTCCGCCGACCAAAAGTTCCTCCTATACCATTTGTAAATATCTCAGCACGATCTCAACGCGCTCTCCAACCGATAAATCTTCCTCTATTCGTAAAATAGGACATTCCAGTGCGGACATCCATTCCTCATGCAGCACTTTGCTCCTGACTTCAACTCCAGCAACATCATATAATGCCGCCCACTCCATAAAGGTCTGATATGCTTCGTATTTACTTCCTCCAGGCAAAATATGATCACCATATCTCTCGTACTCTCTGGCTCTTAATCTATCTAAACGAATTTCCGGTGGAAGTCCTAGAAAAATAACCAAATCGAATAATGGTCGAAGGCCATCTCCCCAGCCACATACCGCACCGCTTAAAATCCAAGGCTCCTTATGGGTCAAATCGCTTGTAAGTTTCGCTAATCGCGCATTGACCTCACGCTGCTTAGTGAATTTATGCTCCCAAAAATAGTCGTCACTGTCTAACTGTACATGTGGCAACACTTTAGCTAATTCGTAACCTAAAGTACTCGTTCCTACGCCTGAGGCTCCCATAATATGAATTCTTCTCATACACTCCCTCACCTTTAAGTGGATTTAAAGTTGCAATTCGGGCAATTTTCCTCCAAGTATAAAAACAAATAGACTGCTCTCTAAGTAAGCAAAGCAGTCCATTTATCGTATAGATCTTATTCCGTTATAGCTGCTACGTCTTTAGGAATCCGGCGTGCTGCATCCGTGGATATAGCTGCTTGGATTACTGCCAGGCGCACCTGTTCAACTACTTTTTCGTTAAAAATACTTGGGATGATATATTGCTCATTGAGTTCATCCGGATGAACGACCGATGCAATGGCTTTTGCCGCAGCCAGCTTCATTTCCAGATTCACAGTTCTAGCCCGGCAATCAAGTGCGCCACGGAAAATACCCGGAAAACATAACACATTGTTGATCTGGTTCGGATAATCACTTCTGCCTGTCGCTAGGACGCGAACAAAAGGTTCTGCCAAATCCGGTTCAATCTCCGGTGTAGGATTAGCCATCGCAAAAACGATGTTATCACTGGCCATGCTTTTGAGATGATCCACGGTTAGAATTCCCCCACGGGACACCCCAATAAAGACATCTGCCCCTCGTATAACCTCCGTTATTCCCCCCTCAATTCCCTCAGGATTGGTTGCGGCAGCAAGCTTCTGCCATTCCGGATTATCATACTGAAGATCTTTTCTGAGAACGCCTTCACGATCAACCGCATAAATATAACGCGCGCCCGCTGCCAGCAGCAGATTACCTATGGACACCCCAGCCGCCCCAATACCCACAACAACAATCCGTGCATTTTCAATAGATTTATTTACAACTTTAAGCGCATTCAAAAGTCCTGCAAAAGCCACCACGGATGTTCCATGCTGATCATCATGAAATACCGGAATGTCCAGTTCTTCCGCAAGCCGGCGTTCGATTTCAAAGCAGCGTGGCGAACTTATATCCTCTAAGTTTATCCCTCCAAAGCCAGGAGAAACTGCTTTTACGATATTGATAATTTCATCCGGATCTTTGGTATTTAAGCACAGCGGAAAAGCATCAATGTTCGCCAATTGCTTAAACAGCATCGCCTTACCTTCCATGACAGGCATAGCGGCTTCCGGCCCGATATCCCCTAGTCCAAGCACAGCAGTGCCGTCCGAAACGACTGCAACTGTATTTCTTTTCATCGTCAGAGAATAAGCTTTTCTGGGATCTTCGGCAATCGCCGTACATACCCGGGCTACCCCCGGCGTATACACTAAGGATAAATCCTCCCGATTTTTAATCGGCATTTTAGGTGTGATTTCAATTTTTCCGCCAAGATGAGCCAGAAAGGTCCGATCCGACACGTTGATTATTTTAATTCCCGGCATCTTCGATAATATTGAGATAATATCTCCATTAGCTGCGTCTTGCACATTCACTGTTATATCTCGGGTAGTGACATCCTTCCCTGCACGTATCACGTCAATAGCAACAATATCTCCGCCAGCTGCGGCAATTCCTGAAGCAACATCGCCAAAAGATGCAACCGATTTCCGAATTTCGAGCCTGATAATCATTGTAGTCGCAATCGACATGAATTAGCCTCTCTTTCTTCAATCCTATTATTTAAAAAATACTATACTTTCCCATTTAAACATATCTTCCGCCTATTAACTAGATCAACGAAAAATTTTTCTTCTTACAGTATTCCCATCCGCACCCGGTCCAAATACATCAGGTATGACAGCTACGGGCACAGAGCCATTTTTCCCATAAAAATAAAATTCATCATAATCTTAAGTGTATGTAAGCATAAACAAACCGTAAGCTCTTCTACTCTTCATTACCTTTTCTGCATGCTGTAGAGCATCCTGCCGATTCCTTTTCTCCACTGGCCCTTTCTAGTTGTTCTCCTTCACTAAGGTCTGTACTGCTCTTCTAGCAAAACAACCTTACCTTCTACAAATGTCAGATGGAATAATCTTTCCATTAGCTCTTCGCTAATAAAACTCGTGTAGTCCCCTTGCTGATGTCTCGCCCCGTTTAGTTCAGCTATAGTTACATCAGGCTCCAGCTTAACCCGCTTAATTTCTTCGCTTGCATTTCGGATATAGAATCCATTAGGCAATGATTCGGGTTCTATTACACCATCTTCTTTAGCTGCAATTTCTGCTGCCGCTCCACCGAACCATTCCACCTCATCCAGATCCAGATAAACCGTATTCCCTTCTGTGATAACGCCCTTTATAAAAGCTAATTCTTTCTCCACTTGCGGTAACTTATAAATAATTTTTTTCAGTTCCTCCACACTCTCACCCTGCACTCCGCTCTCAGAGTTAGATTGGATTGAAATCACACCCATAGTTTGAACTAGCTCCTTGGTAGTTGGGTTAGTCTCTTTTGGTGGCTTGTTATAAAAAGAATATCCATTAAAACCAAGTGAGACTAATGTGATACCCACTAAGACTGTAACCCTTAAATTTTTCCATTTCATAAGCTTCACCCTCTATCACGCGATTTAACGGAACCATAATAAACAATTGCGCTATATCATAGACAATCACAAGTTGACCGGGCAGAATAAATATTATATACATGTCTTACCTATAACGTAGTTGAAGGAGCTCACACTTATGACAGAATCATTTCAAGCGTTAGTTGTCGACAAAACAGAATCATCCTTCTCCGTAGCTGTTAAACCGGTTACCCTAGAGGATCTGCCAGCTGGAGAGGTTGTAATTAAGGTTGCTTACTCCAGTGTAAACTATAAAGACGGTTTAGCCAGTATTCCAAACGGTAAAATTCTAAGAACATATCCCTTTATTCCAGGGATAGATTTATCCGGTATTGTGGTATCTTCCACAGACGAGCGGTTTCATAAAGGGCAGCAAGTCATTGCGACAGGATATGGTGTTGGCGTATCACACTTTGGTGGCTTTAGCGAATACGCTCGTATTCCCGCAGGTTGGATCACTCCCCTTCCAGAAGGCCTGACGCTTAAAGAAGCTATGATCTACGGTACTGCAGGACTGACAGCAGCCTTGTCCATACTAGCCCTGGAAGATCATGACGTTTCCCCGGACAAAGGCAAAATACTTGTAACAGGCGCTACCGGCGGTGTAGGTGGATCTGCTATTGCCATGCTTGGCGCAAAAGGGTATAGCGTAGTGGCAAGCACAGGTAACGCCGAAGCTGCCGATTACCTTAGAGGTATAGGAGCCGAAGACGTGATCTCACGTGAAGAGGTCATTGGCGGCGCCAGCAAACCCTTGGACAAACAATTATGGCAAGGCGCAGTAGATTCGGTGGGTGGTGACACCCTTGCCGCAGTTCTGAGTAAAATCACCTACAGAGGTTCTGTAGCTGCAAGTGGTTTAACCGGAGGCACTTCAGTTCCAACTACAGTACTTCCGTTTATTCTTCGGGGCGTTAACCTTCTCGGCATAGATTCTGTGGAATGTCCTGCAGACCTTCGCCAGCAGGCTTGGAAACGGATGGCGAGCGATCTGAAGCCAAGTCTGCTGGAGAACCTCGTGGATCGTGAAGTCACGTTAAACGAGCTACCGCAAGCATTGGAAGATATTCTACAAGGAAACCTTAGAGGAAGAGTACTTGTCCGTTTATCCTAGGTTTAATAACGAAACCTCCCGGAATCTAGAGTTCCGGGAGGTTTTTTTAGTTTACTCTTGGTTATTCGGATATTGGTAATGCGGCTGCTGCTGTACATAGGGTTGTTGGCGATAATGCTGATCATAACCCTGCGTATAGTACCCTTGCATCGGGTAAGGCTGATAATTAAAGGCTTGTGTAGCTGGAGGCATTTGTGAAGATATCGGGATGGGTTGCGCCTGCATATGAGCGTAAGGATTCATATTTGGCTGCATATTAGGATGCATATTTGGTTTAACATTGGCTTGCATATTTGGAGCCATGTTAGGGGCCATATTAGGAGCCATATTGCTGCTGCCCATTACTTTATCTTCTTCGCAGCAGTCAGCAGGAGGGCCGATAAAGGTTCCAGGCTTGATTGGAGCTAAAGCTTCTTTTACCTTAGCTTCATTTAAGCAGTAAGTATGGGCTAATACATTTGCCGGGGTTTTGCTAAGAATATCCGAACCTAAGATAACCTCAGGAATAGGTGCGTCAAAAATCGCGAGCAGATGTGTATTATCGACAGTAGCTATCTCATAATGCCACCAGCCTTGCGGCACATTTGCCACTTGACCCGGACAAATCGGAAAATGCAGAAGTTCATTTGTGAACGGATTGATTAAAGACACTACCGCTGAACCGCAGATACAATATACAAGCTCTGCAGCATTTTGATGATAATGAGGTTCAACCACATTTGATTTGCTAAGAAAAATATCCAGCAGTGATATGTTCTCGAGCGTATTCAATTGTTTAACCGACAGCAAGTTAATGAAGTTGTTGGCATCTTTTTTAAAAAGTGTATTAGTGTTCACATCAAAAGTAAACTCTGTATTGGGGGACGTATAGTCCATGTATGAAGTCACTTTTTTTCCTACCTTTCTGTTGCTATAAATTTTTGCTTTCCCTAAACACAAGATATGCGTTTGCCTATGCCTAGGTGCGGAGATTCACTACTCCTGATAAAAATTCATCTTTCTTTTCTAAACGGGGCATCCTCTAAGTATTACACTCTCACCCCACATAGGAGGCACAGTATGAAATCGATTCGCACAAAAATAGTGTTAGCTTTATGTATCACTGTCTTTACAATTATGGGTTTCCAGCCTATGAATCTTAGCTCCACAGTTGAGGCCGCCAATAACAAAACAGCAGCGAAACAAGCGCCTCTTACATTCGTTCTAGTTCATGGGTCTTGGGCTACTGCTGGTTTTTGGGATCAAACGGCCGCCGCACTTCGCAGCTTAGGGCACACCGTCTATACTCCGGAATATGCCGGACATGGCGGGGACAAAAACAATAATGTAACGCATGCGCAAATCACACAGTCTGTTGTCGACTATATCAAGCAAAAAGACTTAAAGGATATCATTCTGCTCGGACATAGCTTTGGTGGTTCGGTGATCCAAACCGTCTCTCAGCAGGTACCGGATCGAATCAAACGTCTGGTATTCTTCGACGCCTTCGTACCGCTGGATGGGCAAAGTGTGGCGGACCAATTTCCAGCTGATTCGCTGAAGTACTTTGAACAGCTGAGAGATACTTCCGGCAATAACACCATAACGCTCCCTTTCCCTCTTTTCCGGGATACATTCGTCAACACCGCCAGTCTTGCGGAAGCGCAAGCTTTTTATAAACAAGCTCCTCCTGAGCCAGCAAGTCCACTTTTCGAAAAGCTTGATCTCAAGAAATTTTACAGTCTCCAGATCCCTAAAAGTTACCTTTATCTAACGGAGGACACCGCGATACCGCAAGGTCCATACGGATTCCACCCTACACAATCTAGTCATTTAGGCATCTTCCGCTTCATCGAGGGCAAAGGAGATCACATGACCACCGTTCGAACCGAACCCAAAATGCTGGCGGAATTAATGGTGAAGGCGGGAAGAGATTAGTCGCTTAACAGCTGGATAATCTAGGTAGCTTCTGTGGCTTGGCTGGGGTTTTTGGCACTGAGCTGGTGATTGAGCTGAGCTATGTGATGTGAGTTGGGCTATGCGATGCGAGCCGGGCTGATGACGCTGGGCCGGGCTATGCGATGTGAGTTGGGCTATGCGATGTGAGCTGAGCTGGCGGCTCGAGCTGCACTTTGTGAGCAAGCTAGACTACTGACGCTGAGCTGGGCTATGTCATTCTGAGATAGCCTTGCTACTTTGAGCTGGCATTGTCACTCTGAGTTAGCCTTGCCACTCTGAACTGGCATTGTCACTCTGAGTTAGCCTTGCCACTCTGAACTGGCATTGCCACGCTGAACTGAACATTACGACTCTAAATACACTAGAGTTTGGCGGTGATCGGACCGAGGAGCTCTTATTTTCATAATTTCGGCGATTTAGCCTTGCTATCGGACTCAGACGCAGCTATTCGCCCAAATGTACTCCTATAATGCGTGATTTTAGGGGAATAAGAGCATACAGTCCGAAACTCTCGCCAGAACGACCATAATGCTAAAATAGCTGCAATACGGTCCGTAACGATGTCTGAAGCGCTGTCTCTTAAGTAATCAGCAACGTAGGCTGATCATTTGTGACGCTGAGTTAGCCTTGCCACTTTAAGCTGCACTGTCACTCTGAGATAGCCTTGCTACTTTGAGCTGGCATTGTCACTCTGAGTTAGCCTTGCCACTTTGAGTTAGCCTTGCCACTTTGAGCTGGCATTGTCACTCTGAGCTGAACATTGCGACTTTAAATACACTAGAGTTTGGCGGTGATCGGACCGAGGAGCTCTTATTTTCATAATTTCGGCGATTTAGCCTTGCTATCGGACTCAGATGCAGCTATTCACCCAAATGTACTCCTATAATGCGTGATTTCACGGGAATAAGAGCCATACAGTCCGAAACTCTCGCCAGGACGACCATAATGCTAAAATAGCTGCAATACGGTCCGTAACGATGTCTGAAGCACTGTCTCTTAAGTAATCACCAACTTAGGCTGATGATTTGTGACGCTGAATTAGCCTTGCCACTTTGAGCTGGCATTGTCACTCTGAGCTGAACATTGCGACTTTAAATACACTAGAGTTTGGCGGTGATCGGATCGAGGAGCTCTTATTTTCATAATTTCGGCGATTTAGCCTTGCTATCGGACTCAGATGCAGCTATTCACCCAAATGTACTCCTATAATGCGTGATTTCAGGGGAATAAGAGCCATACAGTCCGAAACTCTCGCCAGGACGACCATAATGCCAAAATAGCTGCAATACGGTCCGTAACGATCGTGCAGTGCAGCAAAAATAGCTGCAATACGGTCCGTAACGATCTGTGAAGCGAGGTTTCTTAAATAATCACCAACGTAAGCTGATGATTTGTGACGCTGAGTTGGCATTGCCACCCTGGGCTGACATTGTCACTGATCATTTGTAGAAAAACAGACCACGTGGACTAAACGATGTGCTTTCGAATCAAAAAAAGAGCAAGCGTATGGGCCCCCCCTACTACGCTTGCTCTTTTTCCTATCCATAACCAACCTACTTCCTAGGCAATCCGCCACGCGGCAGCTCGGGGTCCGATGTCACTCCGGTAATCACCCAGCTATTCTTCTCTTGCACAAGTGAGATTGTCAAAAGTATAGAAGGTGCTGGTCCACTTGAAGTCGCAGTATCCAAACGCATTTCTATGACCTCTGAGTTCTTGTTAATTATCGTTTCTTTAGTGACCTCGTAGTTCGTGATCCAAGGGCTGGAGACACCCGTCACCCAGTTTAGTTCAACAAACCGCGGATACATAATCTTTTTGAAATCTTTAGAGAAGATCGAATACTGAATCGAGGCATTCCGATGCTGTAATCCGAACCCGTATAGCTCTGATGCTTGAATTGCAGAAGGTAATATAATGCGCCTAGACTCCGGAGCTGGCTTGGGCATAGCCGATAACAGTTCTCCATTAACGTGAGTCATAGTAACGGGAGCTGATGCACCCATAGCCATTCCCGGCAGAAGCAACAATCCCGCAATTAGGGCAGTCGCCATTTTCATTTTGCTAATTAGAATCACCTCATTCGTAGCCTGTTCACTACATGTGAATTGAATCTAATTATTCCCCCACCTCACCCATAAATATGTACACCGTTTCCAATTTTCCCAATAATGTATACCTCAATGAATTAAACTGGTAATATAAAATACAATGATACTACACAACCAGCAATTTCATTAAATTTTTATAGGAGTGTTCCCATGAAAAAAATCTTAAACATTTGTCTAGCAGCAGGCCTGCTACTCACTCTATCCGTCGCTACCTTGAATACAGCAAGCGCAGAATCCAAGGTCAAAACCTACAAAAACTGCACGGAGCTAAACAAAGATTACAAAGGTGGAGTTGCCATTTCCAGCTCAACCAAGAACAAAGGCGGCAAAACTAAATACAAACCCTACGTATCGAAAGAACTCTATAATGCCAATAAAAAAAGCGACCGTGACAAAGACGGAATCGCTTGTGAGAAATAGGCTTAGCCTTGCTCCACTATTTGCTTGAGCCTTAGATCCGGCGTGAAAAAGAGTCGGTAGCTCAGTACACTGAGCAGCATACTCGTTATGGCAGCAGAGGCAGTGAACGAGAACACAATTAATATCTGATAACGAACAGCTACTACAGGATCAGCGCCCGCGATGATCATTCCGGTCATCATTCCAGGGAGTTGAACAAGCCCAACCGTCTTCATACCGTCGATGGTAGGAATCATGCTGAATTTTACAGATCTTTTTCTAACTTCCTGGATCGCCTGTGGGATCGTTGCGCCAAGAGACAACAACGTTTCAATCTCCCCTTTGCTCTGCTGAATTTCATGCTTGATATGGTTAATGAACAACCCTGAAACCACCATAGCACTGCCAATGGTCATGCCGCTAATCGGAATGATATATTGTGGCGTAGCCTCAATGATATGTAAGCTGAGCAGAATGCCCATCATGAGCAGTTCCATAGTAGCAATCGCCAGTCCAATTCTCCAGACTAATCCGCGCAAGCCTTTGCCTCTTTTGGCTGCATTCCATGCGGCTACACTGATCATAAAGAGTATTATCACAATTACATAAATGATCTGATCCGATTTAAAAATAAATTGCAGCACATACCCCACCGCAAGCAATTGAATGGCCGACCGCACTGTGCCTACAATGATATCTTTTTCCAGTCCGAGCTTTTGCCACACGGAGACCAACATTGTCCCTAATACAAACAGAAGCGTGAAACTTAGTGCTGTATAACTCATAACAACGACGCTCCTTCCGAAGGCCGAACGAACCTTTTAGCCAATTCTTCCGCAGATTCAGCAAAAAAAGACTCGCTCACATGCTGTTCCAACCTGCCTTTTCCCATAAACCATGTAGTTGTGCTTATTCTGCTCGCCTGCTTAAGATCATGAGTGACCCAAATCATCGAAGTGCCTTCTTCCTTATGCCAATCCTCTAGTAGCTTTTCAACCATTTGAGTGCTGTTGACATCGAGCGAAGCGGTGATTTCATCGAGCAATAATACCGTAGGTCGGAGCAGCAAGGACCGAATTAAAGAAATCCGCTGCTTTTCACCACCCGAACAATCTGCCGCTTTTTTGCTTAAATCCAAATGCTCCAGCCCCAATTGCCCAATTAGTCGCTGCACTAGTTTAAGATCATAAGGTTTGTCATGCAGTCTGCTGACAGTTCTTAAATTATCCTCCACACTGCCAGACAGCATGACCGCTTGTTGTGCTACAAACCCTATTTTCATCCTCCATAATCTCGCATCCATACTTTTATATGAAGTCCCCTTTACCAACATATCTCCCTCATCCGGAGCATCCAAGAGAGCCAGGATTCTAAGGAGTGTACTTTTCCCTTGGCCAGAGGCACCAATCAATGCGATGCGGTCCGATTCAGCTATGTCTGCGGAGATCTCCGAGAAAAGATATTTCGAAGTTTGCTCGTTACTTTTCCAGTTAAGTTTTGCAAGTCTCTGAATCTCAAAAATACTACTCAATCCCCTACCTCCTAATACCATCCGCTAAAATAGCATACCGTCTAGTATTATAGCATTTCAGCTATAAAAAAGAGAAAGACATCCAGTTTCAGGACGTCTTTCTCTATTCGAACTATTGCATTTTATTGATTAAACCGGGCCACAACAAACACCGCAGGTGAATTCCAATAGATCGTCACTTCATTCGTAGAATAGCTAAGCTCATGATCGACAAAGCACTGCGCAGCTGGTTTTCCTTGTAAATGCTCAACTACATATTCATCATGCAGCCCACGATCTGGCCCCCCTGACACCAATCCCGGCACCGGATCAGCCACATGGTCACCTACAGAAGGGCGATGATGCGGATTCATCACGGCATGATCCCCAAACCCGGTAACATAGCTGATATCCAGAACGTTACGCCCCATCAGATAATGTAGATGATCTAAGACACAGTCCGCAAAACCGGAGTCTCCACTAAAATATTCAGCCGCCAGCAGCAGCATTGCATTGTTCATTACTAGCATATTGCTGCCCCAGATATAGTCCTCCTCTTTTAAGGAGATCCTATAGCCCTCCTCACGACTCTGTTCCGCTAATCGTTGTGCCTCAGCAACAAGCCCTTCTTTTAACGAGGCATATAAAGCACGGTCTGCCTGCTCTTCACCATTTAACAGATAAGCAATAGTGCCATAGCCCCCCATATCACCCCAGCCTAAACTGTATTTTGGAAAAGTCAGCTGCACTAGCTGCAGAACAGCTTGATGATATTCCTCTTTCCCTGTCGTACGATACAGCTCCGCCGCTGCCCAATACCGCTCGTCCTTATCGACTCCATCCCCGTATTCTCCAGTGCTAATCTCAGGCGGATTCGTAAAACCGGGTACATCTGGATGCTGTACAAGCCATTCCCATGCTGCCCCCGCAGCATCCAGACATTTCCGCGCATAAGCAGCATCAAAAGGCTTGTACACTCTTGCAGCCATAGCCATAACACCAGCAAAATCCCCAGTTGCAGTAGCAGATATTGGTGAGAAGTACAGATCTGCTGTATCGTCCTCAGGCATAACATCCAGACCAGGAAAGCTTAACGTAGTCAATTTATGGTATACACCACCTGTTGCGGAGTCTTGCATTTTAAACAACCAATCGAGCTCCACCTTGCATTCCAGCAGCACATCTGGCGTAGATCCATCACTTTCAGGCAATGGGATAGCGCTTACAAAAGCCGAGGGATATAATTCATAGGCAAGCAGCATATCCGCGATAGCTTTCGCTCCGGGACCGCTATATTTTCCATAATCACCTGCATCATGCCAGCCACCCGAACAGTCTAGTTGAAGATCCGGTTGCCCATATACAATCCCTTTTGCGGTATGGCACGCCTTGTGCTTCCAATCTCCAGCATATTCTTCAGTCAACTCAACGCCACAGCGATAATAATAGAAAGCTTTCAGCAAGCCCTGTTGAAGCTCATGATAAGGCTGATCTGAGATTGTAAAGGATGCCGAAGCTACACCCTCGCCCTGCTCAATCCGATATCTTCCCTCAGTATTGACTTCCGAGAAATCACCTGTGTGCAAAGTTACTCCACTGGCTTTATCAAATCTTCCAGCATCTGAACTACCTTTGAACACAATAGTCCCACTATCAACATCAACTACCTGAAAATCATGCTCAGTACCTGTAAATACTGCGATCTTTTGTCCATCCAGCGGATATCCGATTTGATTCACAGTAATGGTGCGAAGTGTACGCTCGCTCATCTTCATTCTCCTTTTATGTAAAAATGATGAAGCTGAAGTAACCATTCTCTTCTAGTTGAGAATACTCTATTCTAGTTATCTATAGCAATGATGTATACAAGAAAAAAACCTAGAGTCACCCGAAAGGAAACGGATAACTCTAGGCGGACAAAACAGCTTATTTGTCGTCAAGCAGTTTAATAAAGTTAGCTGGAAGTGTGAACTGCTTATTATGAACCACTATACGGCGAAGCTCTTCCTCGAAGGAGCTAAGATCATCTTCATCATCGTCTTTGATTTCCTTTATATCCCGGTGCAGACGCTCCATTTGCAGATCAAGGGCATGAGCGGCATCCGCCGCATTTTTCAGTTCACGAGTCATACTCTCAGGTACTGATTTATTATATTTATAAAAGATTTTATGTTCGAGGCTTGCCCAGAAATCCATAGCAATGGTACGAATTTGAACTTCTACACAGACAAGCTCCTGGCGATCGGACATAAAAACAGGGACTTGAATCAGCAAGTGAAGACTCTGATATCCGTTAGGTTTAGGGTTCTTAATATAATCCTTTACCTCAAGGACCGTTAGATCATCCTGCTTCTGAAGCATCTCACTAACATGATAGATATCAGAAATAAAAGAACAGGTGATCCGCAGACCAGCGATGTCTTTAATACAATTTTTCACTGAATCCAGCGATAATTCACCATTTTTGCGCAGCATCTTGTTCATGATACTCTCTGGAGACTTAATACGCGATTTGGTATGTTCAATTGGGCTGTAATCATGCAGAGACTGAAACTCCTGTTTTAGGATCTCAATCTTCGTTTCCATCTCATCCAATGCAAATTTATAAATTAACATGAAACGAGTGATATCGTGCTTAAGCTTCTTAAATTGTTCGATTTGATTCTCGGGGGTCATTATCTCATTTCTCCTCTTGTAGCGTTTCTCTATATTTATCATAGCCAATCCACTAGTGAATTTCAAATTCAGCGGTAATGTAGCCATAATCCAAACCTCACACTTCGTTTGATTACGTACCTTTTGCGCCGCGAATCCGCTTGCGAAGTCGCTATAGGACCCAGTTGACCTTATACACAGTATAATCCCATAATCGGGATGCTATCGGACTCCATAATCGCTATTGGCAAAAAAAACACAAAATATGAACCTCTTCATAAGAAATAACGTCACTGGAGTCCGAAACCCTCCTCAAACGGAGATAAACCTAAGAACCAAACCCATGATGCCCAAGAAACTAAAGTAACCCAAATAACCAAACTAGCCAAAGCCCCTCAATATGTTACGGACCGTATTGCAGCTATTTGCGCTTTTTGGTCATTTTTACAGAAGTATCGGACCGTATAGCTCTTATCACCATGTAACAGTGCAGAATCGGTGTGGTTATGAGTAAATAGCTGCAATATAGTCCGATAGCTCGCCTAAAACGTTCGAAATGGAGAAATAAGGTCAGCTGAGTCCGATCCATCGGAAAAGTGTGTTCACAAGCATGGGGGATAGTTCAAATCGCGCGAGAACCCAAAGTAACCTAAGTGCAAATAACGCCTTCTGAGTCCGAACGCTCAGCGGTAAAGGTCATGGAGAAACTAATGCCTGATTTCGGTTGGTTTACGTCCAGATCACAGTGTACCCGAGTACCCGATCATTAAACTGAAAGTTTCATTATTCAGTTGAGCTGTTTCCACTTTTGCTCAAGCGTTTGCGGAACATACTCCTTCAAAAGAGTCAAGAGTTCCAACGGCTCGTTGGATACGTTTAGCAGACTTAGATGCGAAGAATTAGAGAAGCCTTCTTGGATACTGTTATGTATCAGATTCATCAGAGGATCAAAATAATTCCTGATATTTAGAACCCCTACCGGCTTCTTGTGTATGCCAATTTGTGACCAGCACAAAACCTCAAAGAGCTCCTCATACGTTCCAAACCCTCCAGGCAAAGCAATAAAGCCATCTGCCAGCTCTCCCATTTTTGCTTTACGGCCATGCATATCCTCTACTTCTATCAACTGCGTTAACTCTCTATGTACCATTTCCCCATTAAATAATCCTCTAGGCATTACCCCAATTACCTCGCCTCCACCATTCAAAACAGCATTAGCGACCTCACCCATTAATCCGATTTTTGAACCACCGTAAATTAAACGATAATTATGCATAGCCATGTAGTTACCAAGTTCAACAGCTTTAGCTTTATAATCCTCATGCACCCCTAAATTCGATCCTGCGAAAACACATATTGATTTCAAAATCTCATCTCCAAACTATATATTGATAATGTCCGCTATCTAATATACTATATGTTGGAGTATAAATCATGTGAAAGATTAAGGAGTGCTACATAATATGGAAATTAATGATGTGCAGAAATGGATTAATCATTTTTATGGAGAACGAGGCTGGACTACTTATGGTCCTTTTATAAGAGTCGGATTCTTAATGGAAGAGACCGGTGAAGTCGCTCGAGCTGTACGCTCCTATGAAATCGGCAGAGATCGACCGGATGAATCGACTCGTACTCCAGAGCAACTGAAAAACGACTTGATTGAGGAAATCGGGGATGTTCTCGGAAATATCGCATTGTTAGCTGACTTATATGGCATCACTTTAGAAGAGGCTTTTACTGCACATAAAGAAAAATTAGTGAAGCGATTTAATTCCTAGGGACGAAGTAATCCTAAAAAAATAGGACTACAATCGGCAAGACCGAATTGTAGCCCTTCTTTATTTTACTCTTTAAGCCCTGTTAAGCTTTACCGCCTAAAGTATGATTCGAAATGGCTTTGATTATTGTTTCCCAATCATCCGGGTGGACTTCGTGGCCCGTTCCTTCCAGGGTTAGAAGCGACGCATCAGGAATTTCCGCCGCAAGCGCCAAGCCATGCTCTATAGGAAGCACCGTGTCTTCTGTGCCGTGGATAACCAAGGTAGGAACCATGATATTTTTTGCCTTGCCCTCGTAGCCGTCATCCCCTGTAAGAAGAGAATGATTAAACATGCTAAGCAAGTTGTTGGCACGTTTTATTTCCAGCCTTACTTGTTTATACGCTCTTTTCTCATCGAATTTATGTTTTGAACCACAGAGTATGCCGGAACCTGAAACCAAATAATTGGCTACCTCTTCCTCATTAGACCAATCCAGTGTTGCTCCATTTGCATGGAATGCGAGGATCCGCTCATCCATAGGAGGCAAGTTCCGATCATTATCGTCAGATTCGAAAAAACTTGATGCGATCAAGGTTAAGGTTAGAACTTTTTGCGGATGACGTGTAGCAAGGACTTGCGCAATCATTCCGCCTAAGGACATTCCAACGATATTTGCCTGTTCTATATTATAGGCGTCTAGTAACCCAGCAGCATCATTTGCCATGTCCATCACGGTATAATTGGAACTCCCAGGCTCATAAACAACGGAACGTCCGACATCCCGGTTATCATAACGAATAACGTAACGTCCGGTATCTGCTAATCGCTGACAGAACTCTTCATCCCAATAAACCATAGAACAGGTGGCACCCATAATCAGCAATATCGCAGGATTGCTAGGATTTCCAAAACTTTCCGAACATATATCAATTCCGGTTACTTTTACTATTTTTTCGCTCATTGTTCATTCCTCATTTCATTCGAATTTTATCAATGAATGCACAGTTAAATAAGACTCAATACATTTTCAAAAAAATGGATGATGTCATCATTGAATTGCACCTCAAATTAACGTAAACGAATGAATTTGATAATCACGATAAGCACTCTCCTATTCCATATTGAAGGGTTTTTAACCCAATTTCGATTATAACACAAAAAAGCTATCCCCTGATTTTACGGATCAGGGAGATAGCCTCCTATTTATCGCCACAAAAATATTCGTTAAATAAATACTTCTTCAACAGTCAAATTACGCTCTTTAGATAAGTCTCTGAACGTAGTCTCATTTATTTTTACCAGAGGTTTGAAAATATCCAACGGATTATTCATAATAATCGTACCTTGCTCACCATTGCTAAGCTGAACGCTCTTACCCACAAAATTCGGCAATAAATGTCCGATCAGAGCTTGTACCGCATTTCCATTCAGCTTGCCAAATCCAAGCTCATGTACCTTGCGCAGAACGTTAATCAGGCCTTGTTTTGGTTGATTCGCTCTTCCTAAGGTCATGCCTACATAAGTATTTGCAACAGCAACAATCTGCGTATACGGATGCAAGTCCTGTTTACGGAGATTGTTAGGATAACCTGTACCATCCTCGAATTCATGATGCTGAAGCGCCACTAGTGCGGTCTTTTCGTCATTCATCGATTTAAGGATAATGTCGTATCCATACGTAGTATGACGTTTTAGTTCTTCTGATTCTTCGGGAGTTAAGTTATCCGTCTTATTTAAGATATGTGGAGCAATCTGGCTTTTTCCGATATCGTGCAAATAACCAGCTCTACTAATCTCAAATCTTTCGGCTTTTGTATGACCTAACCAAGTCGCTATGTAAAACGATAACAGTCCGACCTGCAATGAATGATTGTATGTACTGATATCATCACGTTCCAGCAGCAATAATAAAGAAACGACATCCTTTTGTTCATCCAATTTCTCCAGCAATGGCTGCAGCGTATTATCAACATCCGACTGCGTAAAGCTACCCTTGCTGAGTGCTTCCAGAAATATAGATTCATAGTTTTGGATGGCTTGATCAAAATTACCATCTATCCCTTGTGCCACATTCATTTCTTCATTATCCAGCACCATCATGCGTGGTTCAATATCGACATAATCAATCTGATGCCTCATCAGGATGGTGATTTCTTCTCCGTAGACCACTGTCCCCTTCGGAAGCACGTGTAGGCCAACACTATTGAATGTATCTGTGATTAGACAATCGCCATGTTTGAGATCTGTGACATGAGCTTTCAAAATTCAGCACCCCTTACTATATGTAGGTATATTTTACCTTAAGGATAGCTAAATTCTTCCAAAGTAACAATATGGTTAAAGACTCATTAAAGCACTCGGTTAGTTCAAAAGACCCCCGCGACTTCAGCACCCCTAAATCTATTTTTAGAGATTAAGCCTTACATTTATCCGTCTTACACACTACCTAAAAGGGATTGCTAAATTCAGCGATTACTTTCCCAATCAACTTATCCTTCGACACAAATGGAGTATCCCACAGATGAGCATCATAGCTTATATTCCGGTTATCTCCGAGAAAAAAATAATGATCGGCGGGTACCGTAACCGGTCCAAAAGTGTAATCCATCTGTTCATTGAGGTAAGGTTCGTTAACCTTCGCTCCGTTTCGGTAAAGTGCGCCATCTTTAATTTCCAAGGTATCTCCAGGCAGCCCCATTAGCCTTTTTACATATCTTTTATTCTCATCACCAGCTACAGGTGGCGTAAATACAACAATATCTCCATGCTCCAGTGTGGTCATCCATAACATTTTCTCAACAATTAAGCGATCATTGATTTGAATCGTTGGGATCATAGAGCCCGTTGGAACTCTCATGGCTTCAGCAACATAGGTTCTAACAAACAAAGAAATAACCACTGCGATCACAATACTCGGCAACCATTGCTTCATAAATTTCAACATTATTGCTCACCTCACATTCATATTATAGAGTCAAACTTTTTTAGCTGGTTCATATTCAGTTCATATTGTCGTCATGTATAGTTCATCTTCATCGGGTAAGCTTTCTTTAGCAACTCATTAAGGTAGCTAGAATAAAGCGATTAGAACAGGAGAAGATGCGATTGAAACCAGAAGAAGAGGTTATTAAAAAAAGGATGAATAAACCGCTGAAAATTATACTTATTTCCTTAGGGGCTTTAGCTACTGCAATAGTACTTTTTCTAGTGACTGTTTTTGTCGCTAATATTTTCCTCAATAAATCGGACCAAGCTAAAATAAAACCCTATGGTCAGTCTGTAAGCGTCGATGGTAAAAATATGAACGTTTTGATTCAAGGAAAGGGTGAAGAGACAGTCGTGCTCTTACCTGGTTATGGAACGGTGGCACCGGGACTTGATTTTAAGCTGTTAATAGATGAACTATCTCCATTTTACAAAGTTGTCGTGATTGAGCCTTTCGGTTATGGATTAAGTGATAGAACTGAAAAAGAGCGAACCACAGAAAACATTGTGAGTGAAATTCACGAAGCTGTAAAGCAGCTTAATATTGACCGTTATATTCTAATGGCACACTCTATTTCCGGTATGTACAGTTTGAATTATGTGAACAAATATCCAAACGAAGTGAGTGCATTTGTCGGGATTGATAATAGTATTGCAACGGAAGACAGAATAGGTGTTAAAATACCAACAGGAAAATTAAAACTACTTAGAGAATCAGGCTTGGGCAGATTGTTATTTAAATCAAGTGGAAATCCCTATGCTGAATTGCCGTTTGATGATGAAACTAAAGAACAATTGAGATTGCTTACGCTTAGAAACACTTATAATTACACTAACTTAAATGAAGTGGAACATATGTCTTCTAATTATAAAGGGGCTCTAAATTCAACTTTTCCAAAGGATCTCCCCCTTTTGCTCTTTGTTCAAGGGGATGATACTCTCTTAAAAGATTGGATATCATTGCATGAAGAGCAAGTCAAAAATTCCGTACAAGGAAAATTGGTAAAACTTGATGCAGGACATTATCTGCACCATACCAAATCAAAAGAAATCGCCGAAAATTTTAAGACATTTATGGAAGAAATAAAATAAAAAGCGTTTCTTCTATTCTCCATGCTGCGGTCATCATGTGCAAGTTTCCTTGCATTTCATGACGCAGCATTTTTTCCTTAGTATTTAAATCTCGAACCGCTCAATAATTCGATTCATTTCCCCATCAACATCAATTGAAGTATTCTTAGGAATATGAATGACGAACAAACCGCCAAAGATCAACTCACATTTGCCTTCATTCTCTATAATTCTATGTTTAAAAGCTGCAATGGCCGTTGAATCAACAGCTTCTTTACTAAGCAGCCAAGCGTATCTTTTGAAAGGAGATTTCTGAACAGTCTCTTGGTAATAATAGACTCCATTTTCTTCCTTCACCTGTATAATATCTCCCATTGTAACAGCCGGATTAAAAATCGGTGTCTCTTCAATTCGAAATTTATCTTTGCCAAATGGAGTAACATCGAGGATTTCTATTTCACGGCCATCTGCGTTGAAACAGATATGGATTCCGGACGATTCTAGCATCGGCACACCTCTATCCTTGTTCAATATCTAATCTTGTTCATTCTAAATAACACAAAACAAAGTAAATACATTAGACTCGTAATCCCGAACAACCTAAAGATTCCGGGTGTTAATAACATATATAAACTGTAGGGAAAACTCCAGATAAATGCAAGCAGCATTAGCCGACTTCTGTTTAAAAAGACACCTATTGCTAATAACCCCGCCGGTAATAACAACATGATTATACTAATCACAAGAGTGGAGCGATTCGTAATCTCAGCATAAGGATTGATGAATATAAAAATTAGCCATAAAAAAACGGTCATCAAACTGGACACATAACCTATTAGTTTAATGATTGTTAAATTTATGGATGACTCCATCCTATCACCTCAATTCTTTCGCAATAATTCTCTCCAGCCACTTCCATGGAAGCAGCGTTTTGCCTAAAATTAAGATTCGCGTACCTTTGCCGATAGGATAACGTAGCCGTGGTGCTTTCATTTCGGTAATACGACCGATAAGATTAGCCACTTGACTAGGGTCAGGCGCTGTCTCAGCAGTATGTTTGGAATATCGTAGCACAGCGTCAAGACGCGCTTTATACGGAGAATCCTCCTTACGTCGAATTTGCTCCATGCCTTTTCCCCATATCGGTGTTCGGAAGGAGCCCGGTTCAATTAATACCACCCTTATTCCATAAGGGGACATTTCATGACGCAGGCTTTCGCTGAAGCCTTCAACAGCAAATTTAGAAGCTGCATAAGGCGCATAACCTGGAAATCCGGATAATCCACTTACACTTCCCACATTAATAATCGTGCCGCTCTGCTGTTCTCGCATAATGGGCAGCACAGCTGTTGTCACAGCCACTAATCCAAAAAAGTTCGTCTCCATTTGCCGCCGCCATTCCTCCATAGATATTTCTTCTATGAAACCGCCAATGGCAAAACCTGCATTATTGACTAGAACATCAATTCTTCCAAATGTTTCGTGTACTGAAGATATTGCTGTCTCTATAGAATCGCTGTCAGTTACATCCATGGTCATTAAATGAAGCTGCTTTAAAATTCCTGCCTGTTCTGCCTGCTGCACCAGCTCGCCTTTACGGCTTAAATCACGCATGGTTGCTATCACCTTAAACCCCTGTCCAGCTAATTTGAGCGCCGTCAGCAGTCCAAATCCACTGGAGGTTCCGGTAATCAGGGCCACACGATCGTGCCCATACTCTAGATGTGAACTCATATTTACTCCCCTTTGTATTTCACAATTACAAAAACAAGCACAAATGTTCTATTATTCATTGACTATCCATTAATTTCAAGTTATAGTAAGAGCATCTTTTATATTTCTGTGCGGGAGAAGCACCTCGCAAGACAGGCGTCAATGCCTATCTTGGAGGTGCTTTTTTGCGTATATTAACTAATTCATTAAGGAGCTGAGAGGAATGTTTAAGCCAAAAAACACCGTCAGATGTAGAACGAACATTTTCAGAATTAGGGATTTAAAATGGATGGCTCAAGTAGTACTGGTAGCAGCTTTCTTAACCTGTAACCTCACACTTGTGTCTGCTGCTACTGGCTGGGATTCCGCGCTGGATGACATTAACAGTCTTCATGGTAATTATACCGCGCTTCAAGCCACCCTCAAGACAGATAACTCAAAAATTCAGAAGTTACGCAAACAGAATAATGACGCTCTGAAATCTATTCGTACCGTCATACAGTCAACAGATCAAGCACTGTTAAGCCGCTTATCTTCAGAAGCTAGCTCAGTTCAGAAGAAACATGCTCCCCTTCTGGAACAATACAGCACACTCAGTAAACAGTCTACCGCAGCCAAGAAAGCTAAAGACTTGAAAACAGTCACATTGCTGGACCTGAAGCGTAATAAACTAAAGGCTGCTGTAACCCTCGCCCGAGCCGAAATTAAGACAAAGACAACCGCTTTGGCAGCCGCTCGCAAGCAAACCGCTGCTAAGCTTAAACCCGTCAAAGATGCGTTGGCACCCATCACTGCTTTAAAGAAACAAATAACTGCCGAGAGTAAGAATCTCGCTGCCACGCAGAAAGTACGCGCGGAAGCTGACAAACAATATAAAGCAGCTGTTAAGCAAGGAGATGCAGTTAGAGCCGCCACAGAATTGAAATCATCCTATGAGCAAATGAAACGAATTCATTCCATGCAGCAGAATATTTACAGCTGGGAACAGAAGACTTCGCTAGCACTACGAGCAGCAGAATCTAAACTTCCCTAATGATTATGATTCGCCCCCACCGGCTCAAATCAGCTTCACTAACATACTAATTAATTGGGCTGCAGGCACAATTAGGAGCTGAGCAAATATAGTGCCTACAAATCGTGAACCCATCAATACCACATATATTTTTCCTAGCTGATCACGGTATTCTACATTTTCAGTAGCCTTATGGGTAATAAGACCAAGCTGTGGGTCGATAAATATGGTCAGCAGAATAGTCGCCATACCGTTAATCAGTCCGGAAGCTTGAGAAGCAGTCGTGCTATATTGAGGCATTAGATGAGCAGCGTACAAAGATGATATGACACCTACGGTGTAAAAGGCTGTAACAAAAACATTCATCACAATAAAACGTTTAGGAATCCCCAGGTATCTGAAGTTATATAAGTTCACTTTTGGTTTTCTTATGTATTTTCTTGTGTTCTTAAGTTGCCCGATCGTCACACTGGTAAGCAGTTTTGGGATAGAACCTTCGATTTCAAGCTTAGAGATGATTCTCCCAAACAAGCCTACAAAGGTAGGGAACACAGCAATGGCAATTAAAGTCCCTAATGAAGAAGCCAATAATATAATTCTCAAGTAATTAAGAAGTGGAAAATCGGAATGTATTTTGGCATAATCTACGAATTTAGCCGTCAGTGGAGCTTGGATCATATTTGCAGTTCTTGAGACGAGAACAATAATGCCTGTGAGAGATAACGCAATGGCTATCTTGTTCAGCTTCACTCCGGCGTATCGTACCGAATACGATAAGGTTTCTGCCGTGTGAATAATCATCGTAAGCAAGCATACCACAATCAAACTATTTACCATTTAAAGGTTCCTCTCCAATAAACACTATTTATTATTTCGGTGCACCTTTTGGTGAAAGTATTGATCCAATCCATAACAAAGGGCAATGCCCACTAAATATCTAACAAGGTCGATCCACAGGAATCCTTTTCCGAGAATTAGACCACCCAATACTGTAGAACGGATGCTGTTGATCCACTCCGCTTGATACAGCTGGCTAAATTCTATGCCGAAGCTAAACACCAAACTCCATACAAAGGCGAGCCTTAGCTTTTGATTTACCAGTAGAACCCGAAACATAAAATAAACCATACTGCCCCAAAGCGCATCTCCGAAATGTCTAGATACAAACAAAGGCAGCTGATCCGTGAATACTCTAGTGCTTAACCCCAATACAATAACAACGAGGCAGATACAAATATAAAAAAGTCTTTCTTTCAGATCATTGATCCTCATTTCCAACCTCTATCCAGCTTCTGACTTAAAATTGATGCTTGCGATAATACTAATCATTGCGATATAAAACGGATAAATAATCATGGCCCCTATTATGATCAGTCCTGTTACCGGTGCAGGTTTATCTGCAGGTTCTGTGATTGGGAACCAGGTTGCGAATAAACTAATGAATAGAATCAAATAGGGAAACCATAGGATCGTAGTGAAATACATGGATTTTTTTCCGCTCAAATATTTTTTTGTAAGCCAAATAAATACTATAGAAGATAATAAAAATAAAACAAGCTTGAAGATAAACAGCAAGGTATCTACTTTTCCCAGCTCCAAGCCGGAAATTCTGCTGATTCGATAAATATTCAATGGCAGCTCTATTACAACAAACAACATAAAGGCATAAAGTACGCTTAGTGCATTCAGCTTTATAAAATATTTCATCTGTTCAGCACTTCGGAGTCCCACAGCCGCTCCACATGGGTAAGCTCCAATTCTTCAAATTCCAGCTTATAAATATCCGGCTTGGACGTTTGTTCAAAGAACTCATATCCATACTTCTTATCGAAGTAGTTCAGGATAATGGTCATGATATTCCCATGCGTACCTAATGCGATTTTTCCGCCTTTATGCTGTTGAATTAATTGCTTGATAACAGGAATTGCACGCTCTTGTGCTTCCTGGGTACTCTCTCCATCCGGCATTTTATATTGCTTGTCGCTGAACGATGTCCGAATGCCCTGCAGAAAATCATCTTCACTGATTTCAATCTCGGCACTTCCGATTGCTCGTTCTCTGAGTTCTTCATACAGTTCAATCTCTTGGTTCGAAGCTTCTGCCAAATATTTAATTGTCTCTACGGCTCGTCTATATGGGCTGGATACAAAATATGTAATTTTCTCCTCCGCCAAAAGCTCTTTGATTCTATAAGCGTCTGCGTGTCCTTTTTCGGATAATCCCCGTTCCCGCTCATTCCCTAATACAAAAGGTGACACTGCATGTCTAACCATATAAATGTATGTCTTCATGAGGCACTCCTCTCAGTCACTCAAATATCGTTGCAGTCTTCTCTCGGTCTTTTATAAAAATCTCTCTAGGATAAAGAATTGCAATCTCTGGCAGCTCGTTCTCTTTGAAAAATTTAAATTCTTCGATCTCCCCATCTATAGCTCTAAGCGTTCCTCTGATGATAGAGCACTCAAATACAATAACCGTATATTCTACCTGATCGCCATTACTATATTCGTATCTATATTTCGCTCCACCAAAAACACCTAAAATCGACGTAGGATGAACCATCAACCCTGTCTCTTCATATACCTCTCTGCGTAAGGTTCTTCCGGGACGCTCCCCTGGCTCAATCGCTCCCGCAGGCAATCCCCACAAAGATTCTCCTGGCTTGCGGATGAACAGAATCTCATCCTCTTTATTTCTTACTACTGCAGCTACGGAAGGCATCATTAATAATTCTGAGCCCACTTTCCCACGAATCCCTTGATAGTACTCAGACATCGGCATATTGATCATCCATCCTCTCCGTAAATGGGTTTATAATCTTTCTTTTAAAAAGCTGATCACGTTTATTTTCTCACCGTCTGGCTGAACATTACATTGAGATAACTCGACATTAAACCGCTCACCTGTCTCTATTAGTTCAATCGCTTGGCATACATATTCGATCTTCCCAGGACTACTACTCCATGCATCTCTTGTATCATCCTTTACCCAATGAAGCTCTTTACCATTAGAATAGAAATCATGAATTAACCGTCCACTATCCGTGGTTGGCTCAATCAACATCAGGTTATCTCCTTTACCTTCACTAAACCTTTGAACGGTTTCTTTCATCCTGTTTAAATCTTTTTGATCAAAATGTATTAAAATATCATCATGTTTAGACTCATCTGAGCCTGTCTCACCTAGATCGGCCGCCAACACGCCTACAAGCACAGCAATCATAAATAACTGCACAATGATTATCCATGTTCTAAATTTCATAGTTCCCCCTAAATTCTTTCCTTGGACTTCCCAAAAACCCACTATATGTATATTAGACATCACTATGAAGGAATCCTTTAGATTTCACAATATGCATAGCCGTGGACAAAAAAAGCTTCCGAACTCAAAAAATGCTGAGCTCCGGAAGCAGTTACAATGAGGTGAGTCTTAGTGTTTACCTTTTGTGCCAGCAAGCTGTACGATCATAATGACAAGAACGAGCAAAGCAATGAGCTGATCAATACTCATCTGCGTCCGCCTCCTATCCCAAATGAAGGATGGCTCATCGGACGGCATTTCCTCTCCCAAGGACACTGCTTCGTTCCCCTTATACACACTATGTATCCTGCAGCCTATTTATTACTTAAAGAATGCCCTGCCCGTCCGTACGTGCGAGTTCCTGCTCGACTTCATCCAGCTGATCTTCGCCAAATACTTTAAACCCATTTTTCCTCAACAGCTCCGTAGTGTTGCCCTCTCCCGGTGCTTTCGTATCCTTAAAGGTTCCATCATAAATATACAGGCTTCCGCATGAAGGACTGTCTTGTTTTAAAATAGCTAATGCAACCTGATGCTCCCTAGCCAGCTTTAGTGTGGCTTGAGCCCCCTTCATAAATGGCTCCGTAACATCGACGCCTGCCCCCGTCACTACCCGATCTCCTTGCCGCTGTGCGTCAGGACGAGGGGTTGGCAAACCTCCCACTACCTCTGGACAAATGTGGACAAAACGCCCTTCCTCATACCACTTTAGGAATCGGGCATCGAGACACGGAACATCGCCATTATCATAACGTACTTTATACCCTAACAGACATGCGCTCACTAGAATCTTCCCTGTCATCGTTATCGCCACCAGTCCGTCTAGTATTTAATATATTGCTATATTATTTATGACTAGAAACGGATATGCAATATCGAAATGCCTGTCCACGAAATGTTTGTGCTTGATACACAAAAGAAGACTCGTAGTACACATATAGAAAACCATTATTTCTGATATTGAGGGGTTTTCTCCATCCGATACCGGCTCCAGCAGGTCCATAATAAATCCGCCATAAAGTAGAACCCCACGATCGGAAGCACGAATTTCCAAATAGGCTGAACACCCGAATATAAAAGCTCCATAAGCGGCTGAATTACATACACACTAGCTACTGAAAGCCCCCACCAATATAGAGAAAAACGCAGGCAAATATGCCCTTGCAGTTGATAAGACATTCCTGAGTAATCCCACCATTGCTTATGGAATACCGTTTTTAACAGCCAACCGCTTATAAATTCCACAGCAGAAGGAATGATTAGCGCAAGAAATAGGAAAAGCGGAAGTGGCAGCGTCAAATCTCTAGCAATCAATAGCAATAGTGGAGCAAAGCCATACATCGGCTTAAATGGACCTTTTAGAAATCCTTCTTTGCGAAAGCTTCCATTACTGTATAAATTATAGGTCCCTTCCAATACCCAACCTAAAAAGGAATAGACCATAAAATAAAAAAAGTATTGGCCCACCACAGTAACTGCTATATCTCCACTTAACGAAAATATAGGAATAATCATGACCTAATCTCGCCTCCCGTTGTCATTATTTTCTTAGTTGTCCATCCGGCCCTATTATGTCTTGATCGTTCTGGAAATATGCGCACAAAAAAAGACATAACCCAAAAGGTTATGCCTCCATTCTAGAATTCCAGGAGTAAAAGTCTCCCACTTGTTACCTTCTAATTATTTAGGCTCTTCTTCATGAGGTGTCGTCAGCAACTGATCGTCGTTTGGTTTCTTCAGTGCATCCATCTTAAGCTCACTGCGTACGCCAAAGTTTGAACCGTACTTTTTCTCAAAGTTTCCTGCTAGAGCCTCACCACGTTTTTGCCGGTAACGGCTGTTCTCATTCCGACTACGCATTCCATTTCCTCCCTGTTGGCAAAGATCTGTGAAATTTGCGAAAAGCTAAGACGAACTTGGAGAAAACACTCTGATGAGGTTGTACTTTTATTTATTATACAATACTTACTATATTCATCAACAAAAACAGACTGTCCCCTAAAGGACAGCCTGTCTTCCGAATCATTTACTCCAAATTATCGGGAAGCGGATCTGGGTGTGAGGATTCAGCAGGTTTGGCTACCCACTCATCTGCCTCTGGCTCGATGTCTACACCGTTCTCCATCTTCTTAATTTCAGCTAATGAATCGCCTTCTTTATTTTCCTTGTTGCGGATTTCCGCTTCATCTTGTGTGTGATTGGACATGTGAAATCCTCCTCAGGTGCTTTGCTTTTTTTGTTCCTTAGTTATAGTTACCCGATGGAGTGTTTTGCAAACATAGTCCAATTAAAAGAATAATTTAAGGGTACATCATCCACGCTACAAGTGGGCCGATACAAGAGCCAACTATGGCGCAAACAGTCATCGCAACCGAGCTCATCGAAACGGATTGTTCACCATATTCCAAGGCCTTTGCTGTTCCTAGAGCATGAGAAGCGGTTCCTAGACCAATTCCGATTCCAACCTCACTACGAATTCTAAACAGTTTGATGATAAAAGGTCCGCCAATCGCACCTGTAAATCCAGCAATCATAACAAATACAGAGGTTAAAGAAGAGTCCCCACCTAAGCTGTTCGAGATCTGTATCGCTACAGGTGTAGTGATCGATTTAGGTAATAAAGATAAAACATATAATTTAGAGAAGCCTAGACCTGCCGCCAAAAGCAGTCCACTAAACATCCCTATAAGCAGACCTACAATGGCTCCGCCCAGAATTGCCGGGAGATTCTCAATCAACACATTACGTTGTTTATATAATGGGTAGGCTAACGATACTACAGCAGGACCGAGCAGCTGATTAATCCATTGGCCGCCTATCATATATGTATCATACGGAATATGAAAATATAGTAGTAAAGTTACAACAATCACTGTTGCTGTAAGCGCGGGAATAAGTACAGGAATACGAAATCGTCTATATACTACTGACATCATCAAATAAATAGCTACGTTAAGCAGTACAATACCTGTTGCGATAAAAAACATTATATTTCCTTCCCCTTTTCGCTTAGTCTCTTGCCGCTCCATCCCGCTTTCAGCTTGTTGTTTACGCTAGTAAGCCATTGGCTAGAATGTGCAGCTGCGGCAATCGTGAGAACACTGCTAACGATAAGGATTAGGATTAATAGTAAACCTCTACCACTAAAGATATCCATATGATTCACGATCCCAGCTGTCGCTGGAATAAAAAATAACGGAAGATAAGCTAATATCGTTGTAGCACCCTCTTCAATCCACTTCACAGGCACGACCCTGAATAGCAATAGAACAAAAAGTAACAGTAATCCTACGATACTCCCGGAAACGGGGAGATGCAGTTGCTTTTGCAGATAGTCCCCAGCCAAGTAGAACAAATATAGCAGGAACACTTGGATAATAATGCGAATGATTTTCATGATGCAGGATCCCTTCATTATTAAGTTAAAGCGATAGCGCTAATATGGAGTCACCTTCATAAGGGTATCAGAGTTTTCATGAAACTTTCAATTACTTTTTGAATCTTATAAGAAATATCGCAAAAAAACCTGCAAAATCCCCAGAATACAGAGACTTTACAGGCTCAAAGATTAAGATTCAATTTCGTTAAACCCACTGAATTACTTGCTCTGCACCTTGACGCGTCTTACCACGTGGTTCGTTCAGGCGATATCCGAAAGCTGCCATACAGGAGATTCCAAAATGCTCAGCGTCCAAAATCCCTTCTTCTTCCAGAATCTGCTCAACCTTAGCTTTATCAAAACCTTCCATTGGGCAGGAGTCGATCCCGATTAACGCAGCTGAAGTCAGCATATTCCCAAGCGCCAGATAAGTCTGCCGGCAGCTCCATTCGAACATTGCCCGCTCATTCTCCATCAGTCCGAAATCAATCTTCAAGAACTTATCAAAAACTTTACGTTTTCCTTCCATTCCTTGCGGAGGCAACTCCTGCACATTCTCCATGATCCCTTTAATATAATCGGAGTCAGCAGCCATATCTTTAGGAAGACGTGAGAGAATAAGCACAAAATGGCTTGCGGTTGCCAATTGCTTTTGTGCGCCCCAGGCATAAGGACGTAATTTCTCACGTACTTCCGGACTTTGTACTACCACAAAACGCCAAGGCTCGAATCCGAATGAACTTGGTGACAATCGTCCAGTTTCCAGAATAAATTGAAAGTCCGATTCACTAATTTTTTTACGGCTATCGAATTCTTTAGTTGCATGTCTGAACTGATATGCAGACAGGATTTCATTCTTGTTTAACGATAAAGTATCCATGAGTAACACTCCCTTTACTTGGTTAGCATCGACGAGCATTTGACTGTTTGCCGATCACATGCTTAATATTAGTGTATATATCACTTCTTTAAAAGTACGCACAATAATGTTATGTAGTATACAAAATGATACCATGGGAGTTGAACAGCTATGCGTGACCGAAAAGGTGGCTTTGGAAATTTCCCGGAAAGCAACAAAGAAGCTTGCCCTGTAGAATTTACACTGGACGTTATAGGAGGCAAATGGAAAGGAATTCTCATCTATCACTTGATTGATGGCACGAAACGTTTTAACGAATTCCGCCGGATCTGCCCGGGCATTACCCAACGTATGCTGACCCTGCAACTAAGAGAGTTGGAAGAGGATGGGGTTGTACACCGTGAGGTCTACCATCAGGTTCCCCCAAAAGTCGAATACTCTTTAACTGAATTCGGCAAGACACTGATTCCTATTATTAAACTCATGAAAGATTGGGGCGAGGTGTACAAAACAAAACAGCTTTCCGCAGAAAGCTGTCCTGAAGGTACAGATATTACAGTGTAGCTCAATGCTGCACCTTTTATTTTTCCCCATTAAAAAACGCTGCAGCTTTTTCCTTATGTTCGTTGGTTACCTGACCGGATATCGCTTTAATGCCTGCTGCGATAATCGCTGCATCATCTGTAAATCCAAGGCCTAGAATCGCATCGGGTATAGCATCTATAGGAGAAATAAAATAAGCCAATGCACCGAAAGCAATTCCTTTCGCCCATAAAGGTGTTTTAGCGTCGACGGCACAATAATACATCGCGATAGCATCTTTAGTAAATGGAATTTTGCCTGCGAACTTTTTAGTTTTCGTCCAAAAATTTTGCGTTACCATTTCCTCATTTTCTTTGCTATATGGAAATTCCTCTGCAGTGAGCTCCATGCTATTCTTGACCTTATCTTTCTTCATTGCCGGTTCCCTCCGAAAGGTTCATATGACGTACATACCTAAAGTATTCCCTCAATTGAGGTTTATATCTTTAAGATAAACTAAAGTCCGTATCCTGAACCTACTTACGATTAATTGATCGCTTTGATTTTCGTTAAATCGCTACTGCATAACACTTCAAGATTCTTAAAGATTCGCTCAGCATCCCAATCCCACCACTTCAGCGCTTCAAGATATTCGATCATTTCATCATCAAAACGTTGTCTAATCACTTTGCAGGGATTTCCTCCAGCTACACTATACGCCGGGATATCCTTTACAACTGTAGAATTGGCTGCGATAACTGCTCCGTTTCCAATATGCACACCTGGCATAACCGTAACATTTTGTCCAATCCAAACATCGTTTCCGATGACTGTATCACCTTTTAGCGGCAGATCTTTTAAATCCGGGACCGCCTGTTCCCAGCCATGGGCCATGATATTAAACGGATAGGTCGAAACCGAATTCATCCGGTGGTTGGCACCATTCATGACAAATTCAATGCCTTTGGCAATCGCGCAGAATTTTCCAATAATAAGCTTATCGCCAATAAAATCATAATGATGAGTCACACGTTCCTCAAACTTCTCTGCACCGTTTATATCATCATAATAGGTATAATCGCCAACAATGATATTGTCTCTTGTAATCGCATTTTTTATAAAGCAGATACTTTTAATTTGTTCATTGGGATAGAGCGTATTCGGGTTCGGTCCATATTGTTTCATAGTTTGCGCCTCGCTCTCTTTTGGATAAAACATAGCAGAGATCAGAGCTGAATTCAAATCATGCACGATTCATAAACATAAAAAAGCGGCTACCTGCCGGTAACCGCCTATCTTTTATCTACTTATATTGTTAAAGCTCGTTCTACTTCTACCTCTATCTTTTCGATAAAACCTCAGCCTCATACTGTTTTACTTCATTTAGCCAGCTTTCCCGGACCGGTACGCCATTCTTCGCACAATAATAATCCCAAATGGCTCCAAACGGATACGATTTAAATTCCTCGACCAAGGCAAGTCTTGAAGTGTAATCTCCATCTAGCTCAATTTGCTTCAATTGCTCGATTGGCTCCAGCATAGCACGAAGCAAAGCTTTTAATGTATTTCGTGTTCCGATCACCCAAGCAGCAACATGATTGATGCTTCCGTCAAAAAAATCTAATCCAATATGCGTTCTGCCCAGAAACTGACCACGAACCAGTTCACGGGCAATCTCGAGCAGCTCATCGTCCATAATTACCACATGATCACTATCCCAGCGTACTGGACGGCTAACATGCAGCAGCAATTGATCCCCAAACAGCAGCCAGGAAGACAGCTTATTCGAAATCGTCTCGGTTGGATGGAAATGCCCAGCATCGAAGCACACCGCCTTACCCCGGCTTAGCGCATAACCCATATAGAATTCATGTGAGCCAACCACGTAACTTTCCGAACCAATACCAAACAGCTTACTTTCTACAGCATCAATGTTATATTGCTGATCGATTTCCTCGCTGAAGATTTCATCGAGTGACTGCTGAAGCCGTACCCTTGGTGACAAGCGGTCGATCGGCGTATCTTTATAACCATCTGGAACCCAAAAATTAGTGACACAAGGCTGACCTAATGCTTGACCAAAGGACTCGGCGATTCGACGTGAGGCCTTGCAATGAGCGATCCAGAAGTTGCGGATCTCAGGATCTGGGTGACTCAGTGTGAAGCCATCATTTGCTTTTTCATGAGAAAAACAGGTAGGATTGAAATCCAATCCGAGTCCCTGCTCTTTGGCCCAGCTCACCCAGCGCTCAAAATGCTTAGGCTCTAACGCGTCGAGATCTACAGTCTCTTCTGTATCCGCATAAATAGCATGTAAATTTATTTTATGTTGCCCTGGGATGAGTGCTAGAGCCTGTTCCAAATCCCGGCGCAGCTCCTCCGGATTCCCGGCCCGCCCCGGGTAACTTCCGGTGACTGCGATCCCGCCGCTCAGTTCTTTTTCCTTATTCAAAAAACCCTTCACATCATCCCCTTGCCAACAATGCAAAGAAATCTTAATTTCCGCTAGCTGCTCCAACACTTTATCTACGTCGATCCCATGCTGTGCGTAAAGCTTTTTCGCTTCATTGTAGCTGTTCTGAATGCTCTGTAAGCTCTCTTTACTCTGCTCCATGTTTGAGCCTCCTGATTTTTAACTTAGTGTGTTTTAGATGAGGCACTTTTGCCTCTCTTTAGCTCGTTTTCCGCGTATTGCGCTCGATGAGAGGCATTTTTGCCTCTCTTTGGCTCGTTTTCCACTAAACTTAGCTACTAATTAACGACCTGCAGCCGGGCGAACTGTGCCAAAGCCGCTTCTTTGGTCGTGGGGTCCATCCCCTTCGGTATATAAGATGTTACTTGGAATGAACGACTTATAATTTCTCTCGCCTCTTGAAGATCAGTTACAGCACCCGTGCTGATCATCTGCACAACCAGATTGCCTAAAGCCGTAGATTCTGTTGGTCCGGCGTGAATTTCCATCTCCAGCAGATCTGCCGTAATCTGGCACAACAGGCCGTTATTCGCACCTCCGCCAACGATATGCAACCTCTCTAAGTTGTCACCCGTCAATTGCTGGAGATCCTGAATGTAGAAATAATAAGATAAAGCAAGACTATCAAAAACACATCGAGCTATTTCCCCAAGCGTTTGAGGGACCAGCTGTCCTGCTTCCACACAATAGCTGCGGATCTCGTCAATCATGCTCTGTGGATTCATAAATCGTTCATCATTGCAATAAATGATCGATCTAAAGGGGATTTCTTGTGCTGCCAGCTCTACCAGCTCGCCGAAGCTGTATTGTCCGCCGTACTCCTCACGAACCTTTTGAATCAACCACATGCCCATAATGTTTTTAAGAAACCGGAATGAGCCGTAGGCTCCCCATTCATTCGTATAGTTGCGTAACATTGCCTCTTTACTTGTGATGGCTGAACCCCGTTCCACCCCGATGAGTGACCAAGTACCACTACTGAGAAATCCCCATTTCTCGCTGTTTGCCGGAACCCCTAATACAGCTGATGCTGTATCATGAGAGGCTACTGCTATGAACTCGCAATCTGGAAGATCACCGCGAGCCGCCAAGTCCTCCGTCAACCTCCCAACGGGTTCCCCAGGTTCTGTTAAGGGAGGGAATTGCTCTTTTGAAAGACCAAGCACCGACAGAAGATCCTCATCGTAATCACGAGTGTGAAGATTCAGCATCCCAGAGGTGGAACCTATCGTCACTTCACTAATCTTGCGACCCGTAAGCCGATAATAAAGATAATCAGGGACCAGCAGGATGGAATGTGCTGCTTCCAGCTCCGCCTGATCATGCACAAACAGTTGATACAACGTATTTATCGGGAGATATTGTATCCCCACTTTTCCGTAAACGCTTTCAGTTGAGATGTTACGATGCAGCCTCTCTATCGCTCCATCCGTTCGGGAGTCACGATAAGAAAAAACCTCATGGATCCGCGCTCCCTCCTGATCGAGAAGTACATAATCGACACCCCAAGTATCGATGCCCACGGTGCAGCGCTCGATCCCTCTAGCCTTGGCCTGCTGTAAGCCCTTGACGATTTCAGCAACTAAATAATCTATATCCCAATATAGATTACCATTTTGTTCAGCGAATCCATTACTGAAGCGATGAATTTCTTCTATAGACAGGGTTCTTCCCGGCTGCTGCAAGGTTCCACAGACCACTCTCCCACTAGAGGCTCCGATATCAACAGCAATATGATTCTGAATTTGATTATGAGCTTGTGTATTCATCCCTATACAACACTCCTTATCTCCTATCAGCCTACTAGCAAAGCGAATACGATTCCTGGACCATGCACGCCTATCGTCAGATCATTCTCAATATCCGCTGAACGGCTAGGTCCGGAGATAAAATGGATGCCCGCCGGCAGCCCCGATGGCCCAGCTTCATCAAAATCAATAAGCACCTCACCGAGACGAGTCTTCAGCCGCTCCAATGGAACGATGGCAACTAATGCGGTAGGTAATAAGCTGACTGAACGGCCTTTATTCTCAGAGGACAGCACAGTAATGGAGCCTGTATAGGCAACTGCATAATCCGCAATCACAATTCCAATATCAGCCTCGGCCGCCCTAGCTTTCCATGCCTCCTGATCATCTGTATTCCAGACAGACACCCGTGTATCAGTGAGTTCCTCCTCTAGTCGAAGTGCTGCTAGCTCGGTGACATTTTGCCGGAGAATATACCGTGCGAGCATCTCATTGACTTTGCTGACGATGAAAGCTTTGGCTTCATCCATATCCTTCACACGAAATACATGACCACCGGCGCTTTGAAAATTCGCCGTAAATTGTTCAATCCTTTCCTCCGGACTCCACTGGAATTGCTGCCAATACTGCGGTGCGCCGCGAAAAGGATGTGCAGGAGCTTCAGTAATTCTCGGCCGCTTCAGGCGGCGAGCGATATCATTCATGAATGTCTGCTGCTTTTCACGTGAATCCTGCTCCATACGTTCCAACCAGTTACTGTGCGTCTCTTCAGTCATGTCCGGCCCCTCCTTCCAGCTCTTCCCGCTTCCGCTTCGCTAGTAAATCTTCCATTCGCTTCTGTATCGCCGGGTCCATTTCGCGACTGTTCTTGTCTAGCTCCTGTTGCAGCCCCTTCCAGCTCTCACGGAAGGATTGATCTGCCAGCTTCGGGGCGATCCGATAATTGTTCCAGCCTTTCAGCGGCCCCAGTTTCGACGAAATTCCTCCGTCTCGCACGAGCAGCTTTTGCCCGATTCTACCTACCTTCATCACATTACTAAATCGCTGTGACTTCGCCATAATCGCCCCAAAACCCTTCATGCCGAGACCTTCTCCCTTATCCCCATAACCACGTTCAACCTTCCGCCGCCGTAAATAGATGAGCATATCATGCAGAGGAATTTTGACCGGACAGGCTTCATAACATGCTCCGCACAGGCTAGAGGCTGAGGCGATGTCATCCCATTGATCTACATTTTTATTCAACGCCGGGGTCAACACCGCTCCTATAGGTCCGCTATACGTTCCCCCATATGCATGACCGCCAATATGACGGTAGACAGGACAAGCATTCAGACAAGCTCCACAGCGGATACAGTTCAGCAGCTCCTGAAACTCAGGATCACCTAGCTGCTCAGATCGGCCATTATCAAGAATAATAATATGCTGCTCTTCCGGCCCATCACCGTCATTATCCCTGCGGGGACCAGAAATACCCGACATATATACCGTTAACTTCTGCCCTGTTGCCGAACGAGGCAATAATGTAGCCATCACTTCAAGATCACTCCACGAAGGAATAATCCGCTCCATCCCCATCAGGGTAATTTGTGTTTTCGGTAAAGTGGTGACCATACGAGCGTTGCCTTCATTCTCGAACAGCACCATCGAACCCGTCTCTGCAATAGCAAAGTTACAGCCAGTCATTCCGATATCCGCATCAAGGAACTTCTCTCTCAGCTTTCGCCGTACAAATCCAGCAAGAATAGTAGTTTCAGGCAAAAGCTCCTCCCCTGCCTCTTTGGACAACAGCTCGGCAATCTGGTAGCGGTTCTTATGAATCGCCGGAATAATGATATGTGACGGGGTTTCCCCGGCAAGCTGGATAATATACTCCCCCAGATCCGTCTCTATGGTCTCCACACCAATGGATTCCAGCGCCTTATTTAAATGCAGCTCCTCAGTAACCATTGATTTAGATTTGACCACAGAAGCTGCCTGTTTTCGCTGCGCGATTTCAAGGGCAATCTTCACAGCCTCTTCACCCGTTGCTGCAAAATGAATATGTGTGCCGTTTGCTCTTGCCTTGTCTGCAAAAAGGTTCAAATAGTAATCAAGATGGGCGATCGTGTGTAGACGAATTTGCCGCCCACGTTCACGCCACTCTTCCCATTGACCGTGATCGTTAGCCGCTTTTTGTTTTCCATCACGCAGTCTCTCTGTGGTAAAACGAACAGCCTTTCGTAAAAAGTCATTATTCAGTGCCAAGTCTGCACGCTCTTTTACTGTTGTTGGCTTTCCATTCTCTGAACTCGCCGTGGAATTGGTGGTGGCTTGGCTCATTTATCAGTCACCCCCTCATATAGCAGTTCTGCTAAATGCATAACTCGAACGGGTTCGCGGCGGTAACGCAGATTCCCGGCAATATTCATCAGACAACCCATATCCAGACCCGTTAGGATTTCTGCTTCCGTCTCCAGCACATGATCTGATTTCTCAGTGACCATCGCCCCGGAGATATCAGACATTTTCACGGCAAAGGTTCCACCAAACCCACAGCAGTCCTCAGCAAAAGGCAGTGGTACCAGCTCCATCGCCTTCACATTTTGCATAAGCTGCATAGGTTCGTCGCGAATCCCTAGAATCCTTGTGCCATGACAGGAAGGATGATAGGTAACCTTATGCGGAAACACTGCTCCTAAATCAGTTACGCCAAGCACCTGCACCATAAACTGGCTGAATTCATAGGATTTACGTTGCAAATTCTGCGCCTTGACCAGATTAACCGGATCATCCTGAAACAGCTTAGGGTAATGATGAAGCATCCCCGTACAGGATCCGGAAGGTGCAATGACAAAATCACTGTCATCGAAGGCCTGCAGAATCGTAAGTGCAGCTTGCCGCGCTTCATTCCAATATCCACTGTTGTACGCAGGCTGTCCGCAGCAGGTCTGCACCTCCGGGAACTCCAGCTGTACGCCATATCTGGCCAGCAGACGAGCCATGGCTTCCCCGACCTTCGGGAACACGGCATCGCTGACGCAAGTTATAAACATCGATACCTTCATGCCTTCACCTCCTGCACAACTATTTACTACACCGTCGTTATTGCGATGTTCAGCTTCTGCAACTGCTTCATTTGTTCTTCAACAGGGCTGTAATCCGTTATTAGAACATCCACATCACTAGGAGCCGCAAAATGTGTGAACGCTTGAATTCCGAATTTACTGGAATCGCATAATAAGATCACTTGCTCCGCTATAGAAATCATCTTTCGTTTCACCATAGCTTGCAGCTCATTTGATTCACTAGCGCCACGTTCGAGATGAAATCCTTTACAGGAAAAAAACATTTTATCCACGTGATACAATTCAAGCGAACGTTCTGCTAAATGACCCACATAGGACATTGATCTGCGGCTCAGTTGCCCGCCTGTAGAAAAGACCTCGATCCGCTCCTTCCCGCTTAACTCTGCTGCCACTCTAGTAGAATTGGTCAACACAGTGAGCGGCATATCCGGCAAATGCGAAGCCATATACCAAGCCGTTGTACTGGCATCCAGTAAAATCCGATCGCCCGGCTTAATCATCATTACCGCCTCACGGGCAATCCGCTGTTTCTCCGCTGCATTCATGATTTCTCGTTCGGCATAAGGAGTCTCCGGTTGCCGGTCACGCAGGCTAACTGCTCCGCCATGCGAACGCAGCAGCCGCCCCGCTTTTTCCAATCGATCCAGATCGCGGCGAATGGTTTCTTCGGTCACTTGGCATAATGTACTCAATTCTGAGACACGGATGCTGCCACGTTCATTCACTAGTTCTACGATTCGTTCATATCTGTCTGCAATCAGCATGATTTCCCTCCGTTATCCCTATCTATATTCAAGCTACTTCTTATCTAGTAAAAGCTGCTGGCACTCCACCGTCGATTGTCAGCATACAACCCGTAGTTTTCTCTGACTTGGAAGAAGCAAAAAAAGCAACGCCTTCGGCAATATCACGTGGATAAATATTAACTAGCAGCGTCGTGCGTTTACGGTAATGCTCCTCTAATTGATCCGGCTCAATCCCGTAAGCAGCCGCCCGTTCATTACGCCAGTTCGAATTCCAGATGGCTGATCCTTGTAGAATTGCATCGGGCAGAATCGTATTGGCACGGATGCCAAACTCTCCACCTTCAGCTGCTATGCAGCGGGCCAGATGGGCTTCGAGCGCCTTGGCAGAACTGTAAGCCGAGACGCTTTTACCTGCAAAAATAGAATTTTTGGAGCCGATGAATACCATGCTGCCTCCGATTTTTTGCTCCTTCATCACTTTAAAAGCTTCGCGTGCAACGAGAAAATATCCTGTGCCCAGCACAGAAATATTCAAATTCCACTCTTTCAATGAAGTCTCATCAAACGGACTGGAGGTTGCAAGCCCAGCATTATTAACAATAATATCGACCCCGCCATAAAAAAGGGCTGTCTCCGCATAAGCTGCGGTTACCTGCTCTTCCTGAGTTACGTCCATTTTAACGGCGAATGCACGATTTTCACCATACTTAGCGTTAATCTCTTCCGCTACTTTTTGTGCACCCTCCAGATTGAGATCTGCCAATACAACATGCGCTCCTTCTGATACTAAACGACGAGCCGTCTCACTCCCAATTCCCCCGGCACCACCTGTAATAAAGGCAACTTTACGGGAGAACTCCGCTTCTGCCGGAGCCAAGGATAATTTATATAATTCCAGGGGCCAATATTCCACATTGTACGATTCATTCTCACTAAGAGAGACGAAATCTCCCAGCGCAGTAGCTCCGCGCATAACAGCAATCGCCCGGTGATACAAGGCTCCGCTGATCTTAGAATTGCTCCAGCTTTTACCTGTGTTGATCATGCCCACACCAGGGATCAGGATCACACGTGGCGCAGCCTCGAACATTACATCGCCTTCATGTTTATTACGGTCGAAGTACGCTTTGTACTGCTCCTTATAATCGCTAATCGCCTCGCTCAGCTTCACCTTCAAGCCATCGATATCATTGGTATTTGGCTCCCACGCAACAAAAAGCGGCTTCATTTTGGTATGTACCAAATGATCTGGACAAGCTGCGCCTACACCGGATAACTTCTCCGAGTCAGCCCCTCCTACAAAACGCAGCACATCCTCCGCATCGTCGAAGGTCAAAATCATTTTACGCTCATCGCTGACCGCGCCTCTGATCAGTGGCATCACTGCCGCCGCTACAGCCCGCCGCTCTGCTTCCGGAAGTGCTTCCGATTTACGGCCGCCAAATAGGTTCTGATCTTCAATTCTTTCTTCAATATAACTTTCCGCTTCGTTAATTATGGAGATTGTTTTGGCATAACAAGATTCAGGTGTATCCCCCCAAGTCACGAGACCGTGTTTCTCCATCAGCACTAATTCAGCTTTCGGGTTTGCGAGCACACCTTCGGCAATCATTTTGGATAAAGTGAAGCCTGGACGGATGTATGGCACCCATACGAAACGATCCCCATAAATCTCACGGGCAATTTCCTTACCGTTATGAGCGCAGCATAAACTGATAATGGCATCTGGATGCGTATGATCCACATGCTTGAAAGGTAAAAATGCATGCAGTAACGTTTCGATAGAAGCACGCGGATGTTTAGGATCAATCATACAATTTGCGAGATAAGCTACCATCTCTTCATCTGGCATTTCATCACGTTCAAATAACGGGGCAATATCCTGAAGCCTTAGTCCGGTAAAGTTGCCTGCTTTCATCGTAGCAAGGTCAGAGCCGCTGCCCTTTACCCACATTACTTCTACCTCACGCCCGCGAAAATCCAATTCTATCGTTTTGCTGGAGGTATTCCCTCCGCCAAAGTTACAGACTCTGCGATCTTCGCCCAGCAGATTAGAGCGGAACACTAATGCATCCAATCCCCCGTTTAATTTCGTTTCCCGAGATGAATCCCATAAGTTTTGTACCATTTGTGAATACCTCCGTTTTTGAATGTTTGTTTTTTTGTTTATTTTTGTTTGTTTTGATTTTAAACTATTTGTTTGTGTTTGAATAGAGCGCTTTCAACAAAATTTTAAATTTTTTCACATTTTAGACGAATCTCCATTGGATGAACTACAATAACATCGCGAATAACAAAAAAGAGCTGCCTCTTGGCAACTCCTCCCCTATTTTTCACACCAGCTTAAAGGGTGATCCAGTAGTTACATTTTTCATTCTCAATGCCATGTAGTATTCCTTTGTTCGCTTCAATAACCTTTCTCGAAGATATATTATCCGGCTCACAAGTCAGCATGACCTTATCAATCCCCATGTCCGCAGCTTTTTTTAACAGCTCTGCCAAAAAAATCGTACCATAACCCTTTCCTCTTTCACTGGGTCTGATACTATAACCGATGTGTCCACCGGACTTCCTCAATTGATCATTTAAGGAATGTCTTAGTTTTCCGACACCAACAGGATAAGCGTCAATCAGTAGCCAGTAGTTGGTTTGTGCTACATACTGTGGCGGAAGATTATCACCTTGTGAAAGTGCTATCCGATCCCGGATGAAATCAGGAAATTGACTGTAAGCCAGATCAAATCCGTTATTGACGAATCCATTCTCCCCCGGACCTATTTCCACAATCAGCTCAAAAATATCGCGTCCATCTGAAACACTAGCTTCCTTTAGCTCAACGAGCATAATCATCCCCACCTAGAACGTTATTAATAACTTCCCTATCAAAATTTACCGCAAAAGAGACCGGCATGCATTATTTAATTGCACATTCTACAACTAAAATGAACTTCAATGCTCACGCCTAATGTGTTAAGTGTACTTTGTGCAATTAAATTCGCCCAATTTAGCTGAATCAGCTAAATACGAGAGAAATAGTTGTACGAAGTACATCTATTTCACAGTAGTGAGAGTAAAGTAGCAATTTAGTTGTATGAAATACACTTATCTGGTCTGCACCCCTCTTTTCACAGGAATGTTCCTATTGCGCGCTCCTCCTTCCCCACTCTCGTAGTATACTTATTGGAATAAGATACAGATGTTGTATTTTCACTAAGGAGGTTTGTGATGGTAAATAGCTTTAAAAATGCCAAGGTGCAAGAACGAGTGTGGCAATCCTACCAACAGCTAGTTGATCAGTGGCCTATTCCTCTTGAAGAGCTCGATCTCCCAACCACATATGGGCTGACGCATTGTATCCTTACCGGGCAAAAGAGTAATCCCCCTTTATTTCTGTTTCATGGCGTTGGTGACAACTCGGCGGTCATGTGGCTCCTTAACATCGAGGAATTATCGCGGCATTTTTACTGCGTTGCTATTGATACTCTGGGCGGACCCGGAAAAAGTATTCCTAATGCGCACTTTAATAAACAAAAGTTTGAGCAGGTGGAATGGATTAATGAAATAGCCAAACATCTGAGCATAGACATCTTTAATATTGCAGGGGTGTCAAATGGCGCCTATATTGCTTTTAATTATGCAACCAAGCAACCGGACAAAGTGAACCGTGTGATTTGTTTGGAAGGCGGAATGGTCACCACACCCATCAAAGCCATGCTGCAAACGCTAATGATGATGTTCCCAGAGATTCTGATTCCCACGGATCGCAATTTACTGAAAGTGCTGAAGAAGTTAAGTGCGCCTGACTCCCCTTTATTTGACAATCACCCAGAAGTAGCTGCTCATCTAATTCTTTTAATGCGAGCTCATAATCAGCAAGCTATGTTTGTTCATAAGCTTCAAAAATATGATAAAAACGCCGCAGTTGCCGTCAGAGATAAGCTTTATTTTTTAGTAGGAGAACACGCGTTAAAACAATCAAAGGACTTCATAGATATTTTAGAGGATGGAAAGTTTCATTACCAAGTGATCCCCCGTGCGGGACACGGCATTAATCATGAGCAACCGGATAGAGTCAACACTGAAATCATCAATTTCCTGACCCGCGATAATGATAAATCACTTGCATCCTTATGAAAGCGTTACTATTATGAAGGTTATTACTCATACTTACTCTATTAAAGGAGAGGTTACTCATCAGATACGGAACTCTGGCCCACACATTTGGCTGCCTGCCGCTCAAGTCGTTAACTGCAACCCTTCAGAATTATGATATCGATTTTGTTCAGCTTGCATTATCCAAAGCCATTCAGGACATCGACACTTCTACCGGTAAACTAAGTCCAGGTCTTGCCAGCTATATTGGCGAACAATTTGACAAAGCAGGAATACGTATCGGTGTTTTGGGCTGTTACATCAACCCTGTTCATCCGGATCCTGTCATCCGGAGAGCTGAGATCAATCGTTTTAAAGAGCATCTTCGTTATGCCCGCCAATTCGGCGCACCTATGGTGGCAACAGAAACAGGTGCGCTGACTACTTTTCAAGCACAAGATCCGATCCATTACGAAGCTATCGGCTGGGATACGTTAAGGGCAACTGTAGAAGAACTTGCAGAGGAAGCTGAAAAATGGGGCGTTTTTCTAGGACTAGAAGGGGTCTGCACACATACACTTTCTACACCAGACAAGATGCGCCGCATCTTAGATGAAGTCCCATCAAGCTGTATAGGTGTTGTATTGGACCCTTGTAATTTTATTGGCACGGCTGCGCATTTGCAGGATCAAATTGTCGATGATTCCTTTAGATTATTCGGCGACCGTATCATTCTTGCGCATTTAAAAGATATCTATCAAGATGGTGAAAAAGCATACCACGGAAAAGCAGGCAGCGGAGTATTCCATACCGAGGCTTTCCTGCGCAAACTCCAAGGATATAAGCCAATGATCGATGTGTCATTAGAAGATATCAAGGATCTGGAGGTTAATGAAACCGTTGCTTTACTGAAGAAGCTTGCACCTATAACACAATAAAAATCCATTTCTGAGGATAGGTGTTAGCAGCAGCTGCGCATCTATCCCCAGCTTTATCTATGCTCAAAAATAATAATTCCAGTTATTGAGCAGATGATCATCCTCTTTCTGCAGCAATTTAGAGGCATATACGATTTGACCTGTATGATAGGAATAATGCTCTGCCGCTCCGATCATAATCTTTTGAATACTCCAAGTATAATTCTCCATTCCAGCCCCCTCAGGGAAACTAATGGTGACCTCCCGTTCTAGATCAGCCTTCGTCAAATTGCCCACCACCGAACGGCTTTCTTCCCTCATACTCCCCCCTCTTCCTTCTCCTTTTGTTTATAAACTTGATAAATGGTACTTTTCTATAGGAACTGAATAAAATAAGAAATAGAACGATTGAATAATATTGTTTCACTATTATAGCTCTAACTTGGAAGGGACGGGATTATCAATGAGATTCACATTCCCTATTCTGACCTTATCTCATGGCGGAGCACAACGTATGCTAGTAGAGCTCACCAATGGGCTGACAGACTTGGGTCATCAGGTCAATCTCCTTTTGCCTGTGGATGGCGCTATTTCTTATGATGTGCGCGCAAACGTAATCCGCTCCTCACATATGAATATTCACGAGCATGACTTTCCTCCCGGAGACGTCATTGTTTCTAATTATTATACAACTGTCCCCATCGCCCAAGCAGCAAGCCAACAAGGAAAAGGGGTTCATGTACGTTTATCTTTATGTTATGAGCCACCTTTTTTACCGGATAACGGACGCTCCTTCCCCTCCTATCACATCACTGAGCATCTAATCGTTTTATCACGTTGGCAGCAGGAGCTGATCCGTTTAAATCATGGTATCACCGGCAGTATCGTGCCCATTGGCATTAGCTCCTCTTTTAAAAATATGAATATCCGTCACAGTCTTCAAGAGCCTTTAAACATAACAGCTATATTAAGAAAAACAGAACGAGGTTTCTCCTGGCACCGTGAGCAAGATTATCTTATAGAACAGCTGGATTACGTAAAAAGCCAATATCCCGATGTAAATATTAACTTCATCAGTCCGCCTGACGAGTTCAACACCTCAGAAATTCTCCAAAGAATGAAAGCTACTGGCAAATATCGGTTCTTTACGCCAGCAAATGATGAGGAGCTCTGCTATCACTATAACGGTGCGGATATTTTTGTTAGCTCAAGTATTTTTGATACAGGCTCTTTACCGGGACTTGAGGCCATGCGTTGTGGAGCAGCGTTAGTCTGTGTATATTCAGGCGGGAATATGGAATACGCCCATCACAAGAAAAACTGTTTGCTCTCTTATCGATATGAGAACCGGCTCGGTGAAGATGTCATCCGCTTAATACGTGATCCCAACTTAAGAACTAAATTAGCGGAGCAGGGGGAAAGATATTCGCGCAAATGGACTTGGGAAAATAGTGTCAGATTATTTGAACAAGCGATCACAGATTTATTTTAAAATATAAAAAAGCAAGTCTCCGATGACCGAGATTTGCTTTTTTATTGATCCAAAAGAATCATTGACTAGAGAAATAATACAAGATATTATGTAAGCGTTATCAATTGAAAAATAATGAAACACTTTAGGGAAATCTAAACTAAAAGGAGAAGAAATATGGCGAAAAAAGGTAGGCAAGGTTATCGGTTGTTATTGTTGTCTTTTTTAATGCTTTTTACAACTGTTTTTTCAGCAGGATCGCAAGCTTATGCAGCAACCTGGAATCTGACTGGAGATACCAATGTACACGACCCTTCATATATCAAAGAGGGAAACACACATTGGGTATTCAGCACGGGATCAGGTCTCCAAGTGATGTTTTCAAACGATGGAACGAACTATATTCGCTCCCTCCCGATTTATAACTCGAAACCCTCCTGGTGGAGCTCTTACGTTCCCAATCAAGAAGGGCTAGATGTATGGGCTCCAGAAATTTTCTACTATAACGGTACCTATTACCTCTATTATTCTATCTCCACATTCGGCTCAAGAGTGTCTGCTATTGGTTTAGTAACTACTAAATCGATCTCCGGGGGAAAATGGACGGACCAAGGTGTCGTTATCTCGTCAAATGACGCCTCCAATTATAACGCCATTGATCCTAACATTACGGCAGATGCTAACGGAAACCTATGGATGACCTTCGGTTCCTGGAGCAACGGGATTTACATTACCTCCATCAACAAAACAACCATGAAGCCAACGGGCAACTCCTATCGCATTGCCACTAAATCCGGGGGGATTGAAGGCTCCAGCATGGTTTACAATCCAAATACCGGATATTATTATCTATTCGTATCCATTGGCCAATGCTGCTCAGGCGTAAACAGCACCTATAAAATTGCAGTGGGACGCTCAACCAGCGTACTGGGTCCTTTCTATGCAAAGGACGGTACTGATATGAAAAATGGCGGGGCTACGGTCATCGATAGCGGCAACAGTTTTTGGGCGGGTCCTGGTGGACAGGATATATACGGAACCAACGTTATCGTCCGCCATGCTTACAGTGTCGCCGAGAATGGTGCACCCAAATTGTTAATCAGTGATCTCGAATGGGATTCAGCTGGCTGGCCTTACTATAATTAACGTCTAATCGAGGAGTTGCCCCTAAGCCCTATTCTGTGATTTATGGGGCAGCTTCTTTTTACTGCTAAACCTTCTACTCTCTCTTTCGATAAATACCTGGCGAGACACCATAACGCTCCCGAAACACCCTGTGAAAATAGGTATAACTTCCAAACCCCGTCTCCTCTGCTATACGCTCTAAGGTGTAATTGGTATTGTCCATTAATCTCAGTGCCATCGCAAGCCGGATTTGCCCCGCATATTGCATAATAGAATAACCGAATTGGATTTTGAATACATGCACGGCCCTTGTCACACTAATTCCAGCATGAGCGGCTACGTCCTTTAGTCTGATCTCTGAAGTAGCATGCTCCTCCACATAACTCTTCATCTTAAGTCCGTGTAGAAGTGAAGCCGAAGATGATGCAGGTGCCTCTTCCATAGCCCGATCTAACAGCAAACATAAAGCTTTAAATAGCGCTTCTAGTATTTCAGGGCTACCCCCGTCTAGTCTTCTATTCTCCAGATCAAGCTGTTGCCATATACTTTGCAGCTTACCATCATCCGCAATTCTAACCTTTTTGGGTCGCTCACGCAGGTTCCACCAGTGGTCCACCCATTCCCCTGTACACATTACAAAATAGTCCACACTATGTCCCAGAGGACTTTTCTTTTCACCGATTCTCAGATCATATATATCATAGGGCTTAAATAATAGTAGATCCCCAGGTACTACGGTAGTCATTTCTCCATCAATGAGGACTTCACATTCCCCTTCGGCTTGCAGCCTGATGATATAGGTATCCAACCCACTGCGATATAGTTGCCGAAAAGGCTGAGTATGGCGGATAAATCCACACAAACTAATTTGAACGCTGTTTGTTTCCATCGCATTTGCTCCTCTTTCTATAGTAATCAATGACCAGATTGTTGAGGTTCTTAGCCATATAGTTTCTTCAAAGTGCAGTGAATCTCCTTCTATAATAAAGACAGAATTCATATGTAGGAGGTTATCAACCATTATGAGTAAAACTATTCGCGTCATTCAAACCGCTAAAGAAACCACGGATCGTTTAACAGAAAAGGACCCTCTGATTTTCCTTCCCGATACGTCAGGAGTCGAATCAGAGCTAATCAATATCTATGATGATCTGGAGTATCAAGAAATTGAAGGCTTTGGTGGAGCCCTTACGGAGTCCTCTGCCGTTACTATCGCTAAACTTAGTGAAGCTAAACAAAAAGACATCATTGACGCTTATTTTCATCCTGAGCACGGCATCGGATACACCCTTTGCCGCTCACACATCCAAAGCTGCGACTTCTCACTGGGCAACTATGCTTATGTAGAGGAAGGCGATGCGGAGCTACGTTCATTCGATATTTCCAGAGATCACGAATCAATTATCCCCCTCATAAAAAATGCTGCCGCAGCAGTAGGTGAAGATTTTCGTCTGTTCTCTTCCCCATGGAGTCCTCCAGCGTTCATGAAGACAAACGGGCAAATGAACGAAGGCGGAGCTCTTAAGCCTGAATATCGTGAGGCTTGGGCTAACATGTTCGTTAAATATATTGAGGCGTACGCTGCAGAAGGGATTGATATCTGGGCTGTCAGTGTTCAGAATGAAGCCAAAGCTGTACAAAGATGGGATTCCTGCCTGTATACCGCTGAAGAAGAAAAGGATTTTGTGCGTGACTACTTGGGACCTGCTCTGGAACAAGCGGGCTTGGGCCATGTAAAAGTTATGATCTGGGATCATAACAAAGAACGGGTATATGACCGTGCTAAGGTTGCTTTTGAAGATCAAGCAGCGTCCAAATACATATGGGGAATCTGCTTCCATTGGTATTCCGGTGATCACTTCGAAGCCCTCTCTGCTGTACATGATCGTTTCCCAGATAAAAAGCTGTTCTTCAGCGAAGGCTGCCAAGAAGGTGGCGTTCATCTCGGCTCATGGAACACCGGTGAACGTTACGGACATGATATCATTGGCAATCTGAACAACTGGATGTCGAGCTGGACAGACTGGAACATTGTCTTGGATGAGCAAGGTGGACCTAATCATGTAGGAAATTACTGTGACGCTCCAATTATCGGAGATACCAAAAACGATGAAATTACTTTTGAGAGCTCTTTCTATTACATCGGGCACTTCAGTAAATATATTCGTCCGGGTGCTAAACGCATTGGTTTCTCCAAATATACAGATAAGCTTGAAACAACAGCTTTCCGCAACCCTGATGGCACTATTGCTGTTATCGTTATGAACCGCACAGAGCAAGAGCTTCCATTCACCCTGCGCTTCCATGACGAACTGGCTGAGAACATGATTCCGGCTCATGCCATTCAAACCCTGCTAATTAAGTAGCAGCGGTTCATTCCTAATAAAAAAGAGGTTCTCTTTATGCCAGCGCACAGAGAGAACCTCCTTTTTTATTAAATTAAATGAAATAGTGCTTAAAGTCTTGCCGACAGTATTTCGCATAACGCTCCATACAGTGTATGTTCAAGATCCAACGAGGCAAGAGAAGCCAGGGCTGCCATCGGCGTTACTGCTGCTTTGACTACATGGTAAATTTGTTCTTTCAATTGGAAAAGAATTTGCGCACGGTTCAGAAGGCTGAACACCTCATCATCTACCGAATTCACCGCAATCCGGGCATCTGTGAACGTTACCTCCAATGAATGCTCTACCGCTTGATCCGAAATCATGATCGTAAGCGTATGTGTAGCCTCATCATAGTCCATGTTTGCTTCGATTTCTGTGCCGCCAGCGAATACCTGTACCTTCGTATCAGCAAAACCAACAAAGGACAGCTTCCACGATCTCCGCTCAGGCACAACCTTTGTATTTCCCTTAGCAGAGAGGATCTTGAAGCTCGCTCTATCCCCCATTTCCAGGATCATTTCTGTATCACACCATTGATCGTCCTGATCCTCCGCAGTATCGCCCTCATCCTCCCAGAGATGAAAATGACCCCTTCCTCCCGCAAATACACGGACCTCCATATGCCTCGGATTATCCACTGAAGAGGTAAATTGCGTCAGATCTGCCATGGGCACAATAGCACCCGCTTTAGCTAATACAGGGATATTCTCAAGATTACGATAAAGAGAAAGCTTTCTGCCACCGTCGTACACTCTTCCGTTAAAAAAATCTATCCAAATCCCTTCAGGTAACCAAGCCTTAAATTCGGCAACGCCTACCTTTGGGTTGACCGGCTGTGTAATCGGACAGGCAATAAGTTCCGTTCCGAAATAATATTCATTGGGCACTTCATAGGCTTCATTCGACAACGCATGATGATAATACATCGGTCGGATTAGCGGAAGACTATCGCGGCTGGCATAGCGATTCATCGTGTACAGATAGGGAAGTAAACTATGCCGCAAACGCAGGCAATCCTTCATCACATCTTCCGCAATCTTATTGAATCGCCATGGCTCCTTGCTGTTAAAGGCACTAGCAGAACTATGTAACCGCAGAATAGGCGAAAACACACCGAATTGCACCCAGCGCATTGCCAACTCATCGTCTAAATAACCATTCATATGGCCCCCGATATCATGGCTCCACCAACCATATCCCACGTTAGCGGCGTTGGCTGTGAAGTATGGCTGGAAATCCAGCGACTCCCAAGTAACAATGGTATCTCCAGAGAAGCCCACAGGATAACGATGGCTGCCAAGACCTGCATAACGGGAAAAAGTAATCTGCCGGTTGCCTCGCCGGCCGCTATCCAGATAGTGATAATGGTTCAGCATCCAAAGCGGATCTAGTCCCGGTACTTTAGTCACTCCACCCTGCTGCCAATCAATCCACCAGAAGTCCACACCTTCATTCTCTAGCGGATGATGCAGAAACTTAAAGTATGCTCGCAAAAAATTCGGATCCGTGATATCAAATTCCACAGCATCCCCTTTTTCCGGGTCCATACCCATCTCCGCAGCAATGGCAAGATAAGGATCTTCAAACGCCCGTACACCGTCTGCTGGATGTACGTTGAGCGTTACTCGAAGTCCTTTTTCATGCAGCCATGCCAAAAATCTTTGAGGCTCCGGAAACAGTTCCCGGTTCCAGGTATAACCCGTCCAACCACTGCCGTACTGCGGATCAATATCGACGAGATGCCAATCCATATCTATAACAGCGACGGAAAACGGAATTCGTTCGAGCTCAAACCGCTCCATTAACGCTTTGTATTCTTCTTCTGAATATCGGTAATAACGGCTCCACCAGTTGCCAAGGGCATAACGTGGCAATAGGGGCGTACGACCGCAAAGGTGATAGAAATCCTTCAAGCAGTGCAAATAATCATGACCGTATCCAAAAAAATAAACATCGAGGCCAGCCAACGCCCGTAGCTCGACCCGTCCATCCTCTTCCAGTACTAGGGAGGTGCTATCATCAATTAACGTATACCCCGCACGTGAAAGTAGTCCGTGCTCCAGCGGAATGGCACCATCTGCATTATCCAGGGTACGTGCAGTCCCTCCCAAATCTTGGACTGTATCTCCATAATTCCAGACACTCATTAGGTGACCCGCTTCGTTTCTCACCCGAACATTGAGACCATGCCGGGAGAAAGGCTGCTTGTCATAAGTTAAATACAGGCGCTCCGTAATCAACTCAAGTTTATTCCCCAGATCCATTACGCGGAACTCTGGAACCGGGAAATTGCGATTCACAACGGTCTGCGACGCCCGATCTTCGAAAAAACCTTCCTCACTATATTCCATCCGGATAAGCTCCGGAGTTAAGACAGTGAACCGATAGCACTCCCCCTGAATAATCGCGTCAGCATTACTGCCTGGTTCAGAATGCAGCTTTAATTGGGCCGCCAAAGGGGTTGGCTCTTTCATTATATTTCCCATCAAGTAAAAACCTCATTTCTTGTTATTCAACGCCCATATAACGGCTGAAAGCATCTGTCCGAATTTTCACCATCTTTTCGAGGCCCATCCCCCGTAGCTGCTTCACATAGTCATCCCACTGCTCGTCAATATCACCTGAGATTATAAATTGAGCACGCATTGTATTGACGTAACTATCAATATCGGTGGTCAAGGTCGGTAGCTCCTGAAACTCTTCTGCAGTGTACATTACGTTGGGGAAAGGTGGTGTTGTGTAGTTACTTCCCAGCTTATCGAGTTGTAGCTTCAGTCCATCTCCGGTTTTAGGATTTAGAAAGATAGTCTTTTCAAAAGCTGGGCTTACATATTTCGGCCCAAAATCCCGGAGTGACTGTTCCCAATACCAAGCATCCGCACTGGTGCCGGTTGGAGGGTCCATCAATGTATACGTACCGTTGTCATTTTTCTTAATCACCGTTCCAATGGCACCCCAGAAATTCTGAATGCTGGCTTCATTGGTATAGAACTGATCCGCCCAGCGTGCTGCAATTTCTGGATACTTGCAGGATGTGGTGATCAACAGCTCGTTGCGTTCCAGATTCATCCCATACGGGTTCCCAACGGTGTAGCGCTTCCCGTCTGGTCCAGCAATTGGCGGAATGGTCACATATTGATCACTCCATTTGCCAAACATAGCGTCTGGCGTCCACTGATAAGAGAAGCCTACGATTGGGGCATCCGGATTTAGAAACTTTGCCGATCTCATCGTTTCGTCTTGAGTGAATACTTCTTTATCAAGTAATCCGTCTTTAAACAATTTGCTCTCCCATTTGAGCCCTTCTTTGTATTCCTCTGAAATCGGGTAATAAACCGCATTTCCGTCCTTGACCACCATGAAGTTATTATTCAAATCTGCAATTCCGAAGGGACTGATTAGATCATTACTTAATTCGATAAAAGGAATCTCATCCTGTTTTCCGTTTCCATTCGGATCTTGTTCTTTGAAGGCTTTTAGCACGCTATAAAGATCATCAATCGTATCCGGTACCTTCAAACCCAATTTGTCCAGCCAGGTTTTATTAATCACAGGCTGACGTGAGCTTTTAGGACGTGAGGGTAATCTTGCAGGCAGCGAATAGATTTTCCCGTCAGGAAAGGTGCTGATTTTTTTCATTTCCGGTGTTTCTTCCAAAGCTGCTTTAAGATTAGGCATGTTGTGCTCAATATAATCATCTAACGGCCGAAATAAGCTTAAATTATTGACGATATCCGCATCTCCAAAGGTCTGACTCCCTAAAATGATGTCTGGAAGTGTGCCGCTGGCCAGCATAATAGACTTCCGTTCACTCCAATCATTGGAAGACATCACCTGCCACTCAATTTTGACATTCGTGTTCTTTTCCAAATCCTTGAGCCATTCATTCTGGGTAAAAGAATCTCCCATGCTTCCCCACCGGACAGTTAGTACTTTCAGCGTCACAGGCCTATCCACTATCGGCAATCCTTCTTTATTAAATTCACCCGGCTCAGGTTCAACAGAATTAACCCCATTGCTCCCTTTACAGGCAGTAAGGCTAGCAAGCAACGTTGTCACTAAAAGAATGACGGTGATTGTTCTATATATCCTGTTTTTTTGTTGCTTTTTCATAACGTTCTTGCTCCTTACGAATGAATGTTAGTAAAATAGCTGAATGTACTATTCCTTCACTGCGCCGATCATTACCCCTTGGTTAAAGTATTTTTGTACAAAGGGGTACACACACATGATCGGAACCGTTGCCACGATAATAACAGAATAACGCATCATATTGGCGAGTCGTAGTGCGATTTGCGCAGCTTCCCCGGTTCCCATCCCCGACTGCATCTGATTGGTGATCAGAATATTTCGCAGAATCAGCTGCAAGGGATACATATTAGGATTTTTCAAATAGATCAAGGCATTAAAATATGAATTCCAGTAACCAACGGCGATCCATAGACCCAGTACGGCAATAATAGCCTTCGATAGTGGCAAAACGATCTGTACAAAATAACGAAGATTTCCACAACCATCGATCTGTGCAGCTTCCCATAAATCTCCCGGAATACTCGACTGAAAAAAGGTGCGGGCAACGATAATGTTAAACACCCCAACGGAGAAAGGCAGTACCATCACCAGAAATGTGTCGTACAGATGGAAATCACGGATCGTTAGAAAAGTCGGAATTAACCCCCCATTAAAAAACATCGTAAAGATGAAAAACAGGGAAAGATATTTCCGTCCCACAAGATCCTTTCTGGACAACGCATAGGCCGCAGAAATATTTACAATTAAACCGATTGCCGTCCCTACCACCGTATACATGATGGTATTCCAGTAACCGATCCAAATATTTTCATGACGCAGCAGCTCTTTGTAACCATCGAAGGTGAACCCTTTAGGAAATAACCAAACCTGCCCCCCCGCCACCGCGGAAGGATCACTGAACGAAGCAATGACGATAAAATATAGCGGATAGATTAAGATAACTAGAAAAATTGCTGATATAACATACATCACTATTTCCATTATAGTATCCGAAGAACGATTCTTCTTTATTTTCCCCACATTCCCTTTAGTAACTGTCTCTAAACCTCCCATTTCAATTCTCCTCCCTTCTACCACAAGCTATTTTCGCTTAGTTTTTTAGAAATCTGATTGACCATGATCAATAAAATAAAATTAATAACGGTGTTGAATAGGTTGATCGCCGAGGAAAAGCTATATTGACTGCTGAGCAAGCCAATTTTGTAGACATAAGTAGAAAGAATTTCGCTTGAAGTGATGTTCAAGTCATTTTGCATTAAGTACACTTTTTCAAAACCAACCCCAAGCAATCCACCGACCCGCAAAATAAGCAAGGTTATCGCTGTTGGCATCAGCATCGGAATATCGATATAACGAATTTTATGCATCCGGCTTGCTCCGTCTACGGTTGCCGCCTCGTACAAGCTAGGATCAACTGCGGAGAGCGCAGCGATAAAGATAATGCTGTCCCAGCCGACATGCTGCCACACATCCGACCAAACATATACACTGCTGAATAATCCAGCGGAGCCAATCAGATCAGGAGCCTCTTTTCCAAAAAGACTATATATATTGCCCAGCAGTCCGGTGCTAGGTGAGAACAAAATCATCATTAAACCCACCATTACTACCGTGGAGATAAAGTGCGGCATATAGGACACCGTCTGGAAAAAACGTCTGAACCGGTTTGGTCTCATCTGGTTAACCATCAGCGCCAGTATAATTGGAATCGGAAAGGTAATCAGACTGTACACACTGATGATCAGTGTATTTTTAATCGTTGATGAAAATTGATAGGAATGAAAGAATTTCTCGAAGTATTTGAATCCTGCCCAAGGGCTGCCTCCAATTCCCAACGCCGGGCTATAATCCTTGAAAGCAATCAGCACCCCGTACATTGGCTTGTACGCGAATAATAACGTCAGAACTACAGCAGGAAAAAGCAATAGATAGAGACCCCAATTTTGTTTGATTTGTCCGAATTTCCGCCCGAAATGAAGTGGACTAGATTTCATGACATCCCCTCCTTATTTAAAATAGAGAATGCTACCCCACAGCTATCCTGCAGGGCAGCACCTTTTTCGAAAGACGAATAGGTTATTTCACGTTCATATAACGGCTGTAAGCATCCGTGCGAATCTTAACTAACTTTTCAAGTCCCATTTTATTAAGCTTGCTCACATAAGCATCCCAGCCCTCGTCAATTCCGCCTTTGCTAATAAATTGCGCCCGCATAGTATTCACATAGCTGTCGATATCCGTAGTCAAGGTTGGCAGCTCCTCGAACTCCTCAGAAGTGTACATTACGTTAGGGAAAGGTGTGGTTACATATTCACTGCCCAGCTTATCCAGCTGCAGCTTCAGTCCATCTCCACTTTCAGGGTTCAGGACAATTTTCGATTCAAAGGATGGGCTCACATATTTCGGTCCAAAATCACGTAGCGATTGATCCCAATACCAAGCATCTGCGCTGGTTCCAGCTGGTGGATCCATCAATGTATAAGTGCTATCATCGTTTTTCTTAATAACCGTTCCAATCGCACCCCAGAAATTCTGAATGCTCGCTTCGTCAGTATAGAACTGATCTGCCCAACGTGCGGCAACCTCAGGATATTTGCAGGACGTGGTGATCAGCAGCTCATTACGGTTAAGATTCATCCCAATCGGATTCCCGATCGTATAACGTTTACCATCTGGTCCGGCAATCGGTGGAATCGTCACATATTGATCGCTCCATTTTCCAAACACGGCGTCTGGAGTCCATTGGTACGTAAAGCCTACGATTGGAGCATCCGGATTCTGGAACTTAGCCGATCTCATCGTATCGTCCTGAGTGAATACCTCTTTATCTAGCAAGCCTTCCGCATACAATTTATTTTCCCATTTGAGACCTTCTTTGAACTCCTCCGAAATAGGGAAATATATCGCTTTTCCGTCCTTGATGATCATATTATTGTTATTCAAATCGGCAATTCCGAAAGGACTGATCAAGTCATTACCAATTTCAATAAAAGGAATCTCATCTTGTTTTCCATTCCCATTCGGATCTTGTTCTTTAAAAGCTTTGAGCACGTTATAAAGCTCATCAATCGTTTCAGGCACCTTCAAGCCCAATTTGTCCAGCCAGGTCTTGTTAATCACAGGCTGACGTGAGCTTTTTGGACGTGCAGGAAGTCTTGTTGGCAGGGAGTAGATTTTCCCGTCAGGAAATGTGCTGATTTTTTTCATTTCTGGGGTTTCTTCCATAGCTGCTTTGAGATTAGGCATATTTTGCTCGATATAATCATCAAGCGGCCGGAAAAAGCTCAGATTATTTACGATATCGGCATCCCCAAAGGTTTGATCTCCCAAAACGATATCCGGAAGCGTGCCACTTGCCAGCATAATAGACTTCTGCTCACCCCAGTCATTGGAGGACATTACTTGCCAATCGATTTTGACATTCGTATTTTTCTCCAGATCCTTCAGCCATTGGTTTTGCGTAAAGGTGTCCCCCATACTCCCCCAACGGACAGTCAGCACTTTAAGTGTCACAGGCTCATTCACAATCGGCAGGCCTTCTTTGTTATAGCTGCTCGTTTCATTTGTCGCTGCATTATTCCCGTTGTTACCGCCGCAGCCAGCAATTCCAAATACCATCGCAGCCGCCAGCAGACCCACAGTCCATTTCTTTGCAGTTTTTTTCTTACTGTGTTGACTCATCTCTTAATCCCCCATTTCAATTTATCAAAATGCATCTGAATAGCTTTATAATAACTTCTTATTTTTTCGTATTCCGGACACATTAAGACGGTTATCCAGACCTTTGAATTCGCTTACAAAAAAACACAAAAGCTAAATGCTCTACTTGGGGAGATTTAATAACAGTATCCCGACTTCTGTATGTGCTATCCGGACTTTGAGGGAAATCGATAGCGAGTTCTTATGTTTTTTTCACGCAGAGGTTTTATAATGACTTTATGATCAAAAAAACAGCGAAACACAAAACCTACCCCATTCGCCATTATATAAAAGTCATGATGTTGGTTTCATTCACAGTCCTTATTCTGGATTTAGGAATCAGCATCGCTTCCATTTCCATCGTTAAGCAGCAGTCCACTCGAAACTTGCAGGATACTGCGGCGCTTTACATCAATCGTATTAATCATGATTTTGCCTACATTAATCACTATATGGGCTGGACGCTTGGGAACGATGAGAGCTTACTAACGATGAATACTTACGGGGTCAACAGTATCGAGTTCTTAAAAGCAAATGATAATCTGTTCAAACGCTTTACCGAGCTGCAAAAAAACTACGGGCATGAGTATAACTTCTTCTACTATTTGAAAAATGAGACCTATTTTTTGAATTGCGCACCGATCAGCGTAAGCTATACGGATTACAGGGAGCTGAAAAAGAAGATTATTTCTTATATTGATGATAAGGAGATGTATGAGAAGTTTTATTCCAAATGGACGCCTATTCTTGTGAACAACCATTATTATGTAATTAATATCGTGCCCTATTACAATCGTTATTTAATTGGACTGATCTCCGCAGATAATCTGATCCGGCCGCTACGCCAAATTAATCTTGGCGCCAATGGTTATGTTTCTCTAGTAGATGAGAATGAACAGCCTTTAACCAGTCCGATCTCCAATAGCGGAACGTTAATAACGGAAAATGGGGGATTCGCTAATCTTTTGCAATCGCGTACAACCATCAACAGCGCATTCTCAGACACCACCTTCAGCACCAAAATGGTCATTAAATATGGCATATTCGAAAAAATCATGATTGCCCAGCTGCTTATTATGTTATTGTTCTTCATTGTGACCTCCACGTTATGCATTGTTCTGCTCTTTTTCAAAAAAAGAGTGTTAGGTCCGATTCAAAGCTTCTCCGATAACCTTGCCTTCATTAATGAGTCTGGGCAACCCGCAGATTTCAAAAGCAGTGAGATTATAGAGCTGGAACAGGCAAACACTCAGTTTAAAGGCTTGGTTGAACAAATCAAAACCTTTAAAATCGCTATGTACGAGCAGGAACTGGAGAAACAAAGAATACAGCTGGACTATATGAAGCTACAGATTAAACCACACTTTTTCTTAAACTGTCTGACTAGCATCTATAGCATGGCGCAAATTCATATGTATAAAGAAATTGAAAATATGACGTTGTCTACCTCTAAGTATTTCCGTTACATTTTTCAGAATGGCGAGAATTTTGTCCGGTTGGAGGATGAAATCGAGCATGTCCGAACCTACTTGGAGATTCAAAAGCAACGTTATCAGGACGCATTTATTTATTACATCGAACAAGAGGATCAGGCAGGCAGTGTGGAAATTCCACCGTTAGTGCTGCAAACCTTTATCGAAAATTCAATTAAATATGCGATTTCACGCGAACATGAAGCCGAGATCAGACTTACAGTACAACGATTACAGATGGAGCAGGAAGAAGAAATGCTCATTATCCAGCTCACCGATACCGGTCCCGGTTTTCCACCTCAGGTGTTAGAGAAACTTAATCTTGGAGAGCCCTTGGATCAAAGTAAAGGTACGCAAATCGGCATTATGAATACGCTTAAAAGACTAGAGTACCTATATTTAAAAAGAGCAACCGTCACCTTCTCCAATTTGGAGGGCGGCGGCGCTAGTGTAATCTTATATCTTCCGAAGCTTCCTAATAAATCTAAATGAATGGAGAGCAAACTATGAATGTACTGCTTGTTGATGATGACTTTTATGTTATTGCCGCATTGCAAAAGAAAATAGATTGGGAATCACTCCACATTGATACTGTTTATACGGCTAATAATGTCGCTCAAGCACGTGAAATAATAGAAAAGCATTCTGTTCAAATTCTGATTTCAGATATTGAAATGCCGCAGGGCAGCGGACTGGAATTACTGGCATGGATTCGCGAGGGAAATTATAGTATTCAGACTATTCTTCTTACCAATTATGCAGATTTCAACTATGCGCAGAAAGCAATCGAATTGCAGAGCTTTGAATATTTCCTCAAACCCATTGAATTTGACAAGCTGATGTTGATCATCCAAAAGGCGGTCACCCAAGCAAAAGAGCAGCAAAAAAACGAAAAAGCCATTCAGGGCGCTTACTTTTGGCAAAAAAATCAGGCGAAGATTCTTGAGCATTTTTGGCGGAAGCTAGTCAGTGGCAGTACATCATTTCCGATTAAGTTGGCAGACATCACACATGCCATTGAAGAACAAAACCTCTCCTATCAAATGAGCGATACTCTACAGCCTTTGATATTTAACTTATTCCCTTACAATGGCAGCATGGGAAAAGAAGAAAAGGATCTGTTTGATTTTGCCCTGCTAAATGTATTGTACGAATTGTTTCAGCACCCTTGTTTTACCATCGAAAGCATTCTGGAATATAGAGATTATAACTGGATCGCCATTTTAAAATGGAACCAGGCACCAGACACGCAACGGCTTGAAGCATTATGTTCTTCTTTTATTCAAAAGGCGAATCCTTATTTAAAATGTGATGTCTGCTGCAATATTGGCTTATACGATAAACTGAGTAATGTAGGGAATGTTCTAAAACAATCCCTGACTATGGATGAAGAAATTACGAGATGCAGAAATCAGACCTTTTTGGTGGAGGCTTATCTGCAGCAAAATAAACCGGGCTATACACCACCGGATCTTGCCTATTTGGAAGAGCTGCTGAACCAGAATAAATTCACTGCTTTTCTTGAAGAAGTTACACAATATTTAAAGGTCATGCTTAACAATAGAACACTTGAGACCTCTGTCCTTAGCTTGTTCCGTTTAGATGTAGTTCAGCTAGTCTATTCATTTCTCAATCTGAAAGGGATACGATCGCACAAATTATACTCTGGCAAAACTAATGATAAATTATCTATGCACTCTTTGGATTCAATCGAGGATATGGAAGAATATCTTAAATACCTTGTCACTACAGCCATGAAATATCGTGACTTTGCTGCCCAGCCTAAGTCCGTCGCAGAAGAAATCAAACAATACATTCATTCACATTACGGCGATGATCTGACCCGAAATGATTTGGCTGAAATTGTTTATCTCAATCCTGATTACCTGGCGAGGATATTCAAACGAGAAACTGGGGTTTCATTAGGAAGCTACGTCATCCACGTCCGAATCGCTGCTGCGAAACATCTATTAGAAACCACAAATATGTCTGTATATACCGTCGCGAACAAAGTCGGCTATAGCAACTACTCCTATTTCTCCAAGCTTTTCAAACAAGAGGTAGGTCTCCCTCCAAACGATTATAAAAAGGAACAACAATACAATCCAGCTTACTAAAAGAGGGTAACCAAGCATCTAGTTCATGGATGCTTGGTTACCCTCTTTGGGATATCTTCTGAATATTAATTACTGTCTACCTTTACTCCTACGCTGCTGATAATGATCCACCTACGAGCTTACTCTTGCGCCCAGTAATCATACGCCACGCCTGTACTCCTACACTGCCGGAGTCATTTACGCCGAGCTTACTCTTACACACAGTAATCATCCGCAATGCCTTTACTCCTTCGCTACCGGGAATCTTACACCCCTGACCTTACTCTTACATCCAGTAACCATTCGCCCCAGGTGCTTTCGGACCCAGATGACGCTATTTGCCCATTTGTCGCCTTTTGAGCACAGTTTCGGACTCCAGTGCAGCTATTCCTGAGATATTGCTCCAAACCGAGTGTGTTTCTGGTCAATAGCGACTATGCGGTCCGTTAGAATTCCAAATTTGGCATAAAGCAATGTTTAAGGTCCGCTGAGTCCGATAGCTACTTCCTACGCGGAAATCTGGAGCTAATTAGCGAAGCTTGCCGGGGATCAAGGGAAAAGACCAAGACCCCACCAGTAACTATCCGCCTCACTCTTGCAAACAGTAATCATCCACCGCACCTTTACTCCTACGCTACCGGGAATCTTACACCTCATACCTTACTCTTACACCCAGTAATCATCCGCCACGCCTTTTCTCCTACACTACCGGAGTCATTTACGCCGAGCTTACTCTTACAACCAGTAACCACCCGGCCCACTCTCGCCTCAGGTGCTTCCGGACCCAGATGACGCTATTTGCCCATTTATCGCCTTTTGAGCACAGTTTCGGACTCCAGTGCAACTATTCCTGAGATATTGCTCCAAACCGAGTGTGTTTCTGGTCAATAGCGACTATGCGGTCCCTTAGAATTCCAAATGTGCCATATAGCAGCGTTTAAGGTCAGCTGGGTCCGATAGCTACTTCGTACGCGGAAATCTGGAGCCAATTAGCGAAGCTTGCCGGGGAATCATTTCCCCGACCTCACTCTTACATCCAGTAACCACCCGCCCCACTCTCGCCTCAGGTGCTTCCGGACTCAGATGACGCTATTTGCCCATTTATCGCCTTTTGAGCACAGTTTCGGACTCCAGTGCAGCTATTCCTGAGATATTGCTCCAAATCGAGTGTGTTTATGGTCAATAGCGACTATGCGGTCCGTTAGAATTCCAAATGTGGCATAAAGCAACGTTTAAGGTCAGCTGGGTCCGATAGCTGCTTCCTACGCGGAAATCTGGAGCAAATCCGCGAAGCTTGCCGGGGATCACGGGAAGGTTCCCCACTGCCAGTAATCTTGCAAGCTCCAAAAAAAACATAAATGCCCCAGCAGTCATAATCAGAACGGCTGGGGCATCTCTTTTACTAAATTAAGCCTGAAGCGCTACATATTTATCGCCAAGCAGATTTTTAAAATAGGTGCGATTGTATAACATACTAGGATGGGATGGATAAAAACTCAACGCCGTTTCATTGTGATGATTCGCCTTCTCGTGTTGGCCGAGACGATCATAACAAAGTGCCAATTGAAGATGCGGCAGCCAGGTATAAAAGATCCCATTCTTCATCCCCATCGAATCGTTATCCCGCGGTAGCTGAATCGCTAGCTCATACCAGTATGCGGCTGGATGCAACTGGCCTTTTTCCAGCAGAAGTGCCCCCAGTCGGCAACAGAACTCTGACCGTGGTTTATCATACTGCAAGGTTTTACATAACGCTTCAAATGCACCGTCTTTATCCCCCAACCGTTCCCGGCATTCGGCAAGCTTTAGGCAAGCCTGGAAATTATCTTCAATCCAGCCCTGCCCACCCGCTAAGAAAATCTCATAGTATTTGCAAGCCTCTTCATTTATAGCATGATCCCTTAATTCATTCGCATAATAATACTGGTCTCTCGGCGAAAATACTTCACCCTGTGCAACTCGTTTTTGATAAATCCGCAAATTACGATCTGTGTATTCCTTATCTTTCTCATGTGTGATGCAGACATCACTACTAAAAGAAGGACCACTTACCTCTAAATACTCATGAACAGGCCCAATCCATTGAAAGTTGCAGCTGCGCCGAACCAGCCTGTTGCGGCGTAAACTAGCTGTGACATTTCCCGCTTCGTCAAAAGCCAGATTATATTGCATGTTCACACTGTGAATATGTCCTGGCAGGATTTCTTTTAGTTTTTTAAAAAGAATCTGATCCTCTTCCTTTATATAATCATCCGCATCAAGCCACAAAATGTACTCCTGAGTAGCTTTGCTAAAGGCAAAATTACGTGCGGCACTAAAATTATCAATCCATTCAAAATCATAAATTACAGCTCCGAAGGACAACGCAATCTCTTTCGTTTTATCCGTCGAGCCTGTATCCACGATAACAATTTCATCTACGAGACTTGTAATGGTAGACAAACATCTGTGTAAGCTTTTTTCTTCATTTCGTACTATCATACATAAACTAATCGTAACCATACTCGCCCTCCTACACGCTTTGTTTGAAATTCTTTCTATATTGATATGCAGGGTTTAAGAAACGGACTCCCTCTCTATCCCGCCCGATCATGAAGAACTTCAGAAATATAAAGGTTATGTAAGAAACTTTCCACTCCATTCTTAGGTCTATATAAGTAAGATCAAAGGAGGTACAACATATATGAAATCCAAACGAAGAGGTGTTAGAAACGGCTGGATCTTAACTTCAATATTATGCGTCGTAATTGTACTAGTGCTGCTGGTTGGATATAAAGGGCTCGACTGGGGTACACCTACCACACCACCTACATCCACCAACGCACAAACTAATAATGAAGCAGATAACAAACATAGCTCCACTCAAGAAATGCTCGAATTTCCTAGCAGTGATCCCGATAATGGGCAGGTCATCATTCCACTGCACACTACGCTCGCGCAGCTAAATATTGATAGTGGTGACGAATATGTAAATACAGAAATCCCCCCCATACCTGAAATGACCTTTGCTTTATCTCAAGACATGAAAAACCAAGTAGAAGCAACGCTGGTCTACCGCCCTGATATCGGTGGAGGTTATCTTCTACTCGCTCCTGCCGGATGGCAGGCTACTGCGGTTGTCGGCGCTAACGGTTCTTATGGAGTTACCTTTCAGGATCCGAACCATCCGGAACAAAACATGCACTATTCAGATACGGCTTGGACTTGTATAGGCTGTGCTATCACTGCAATCGGAGCCTATTTTCCGGAAAAAGCCGAATGGGCTGACGCGCTGGGATTTACCATTAATAATCCGCTTAAGTTTAGCGAACAGCATATTTTAGGTACTGCTGGAGCTGAAGCAAGAACGGTCAGATATACGCTTCAAGCAGACGCGAATGGTTATCAGGATGAGGGTGCTGCCTATTACGATAAGGGAGAATGGGGTTATTTATTCCGCAGTATCGGAATACATCAAGCTCAAACATCCCCACAGCAGGAAGTAGTGGAGACCCTCATAAAGTTCTTTACAGATAATCATGGACCGCTCTTCATTGCTGACCCAAACGCAGAGAGGCTGGACTAAGGGTGGGAATTTTTAGAGGAAGGTATTTTCAACCTTACTCTTGCTTTTAGAAAGACGTAGGTGCTATTTTTTGTTATAATCAATGCAATGCGTTGTTTATGAATTCAGACATATATAAAGGGGACGTAACCATGACTCAAATTATTAAAACTCTAACTATTGCAGGCAGCGACTCCAGTGGTGGCGCAGGCATCCAAGCGGATCTAAAAACATTTGAAGAGTATGGTACCTACGGCTTTAGTGCCTTGACCACTATCGTTACTATGGACCCGGACAACGGCTGGCACCATAATGTTTATCCAATTGATGCCTCCATTGTTGCTGAGCAGTTAAAAACTATTTTCGCTGGTGGCCCGGTTAATGCCATGAAGACAGGTATGCTTGGAAGTGTTGAAATTGTGCGCGTTGCAGAGCAAGCGATCAAAGAAAATCTTCAGACTAATGTAGTTATTGATCCAGTTATGGTGTGCAAGGGTGAAGATGAAGTCTTGAACCCTGACAGCGCTGAGGCTATTCGTGACTTATTGCTACCACTAGCAACTGTGGTCACCCCAAACTTGTTTGAAGCAGGTGTTCTTTCAGGTCTTGGCAAACTTACTACCCTTGAGGAAATGAAAGAAGCTGCCCGTCTGATTCATAAGCTCGGTGCACGTAATGTCGTGGTTAAAGGCGGCAAAGCACTCGGCGGCGATCAAGCGATTGATATCTTCTTCGACGGTTCTGAGTACACTGTATTCCAAACAGCCAAAATCGAACCCGCTCACAATCATGGAGCTGGATGTACTTTTGCCGCAGCAATTACAGGCGGTCTAGCTAATGGCTTAACGGTTCATGAAGCTGTTGCAAAAGCTAAAGATTTTGTCTCCGCAGCCATTCGTAATGGATTTGCGTTTAATGAATATGTGGGTCCTGTATTTCACGGTGGTTACCGTTTAGAACGTTAGAACTCGCAATCCAATTACACAAAAAATAAATGGCAGTCCAGACGCTGAACTTCAGCTCTGGACTGCCATTTTTATTTACTATTATAGAAAATCCGTAAATTCAAAACTAAGCTTACCGAACATACATTTTTTATACGATTATTTTCATAAAAAAAAGCACCCGAATCAAGATTCGAGTGCTTCTGAGCTACGTCCTCTAATTATTTTATCAAAATGGATAAAGCACTTTTTGACGCCAAACGGAAAGATAATTCATCCGCTCCCGGCAAGTTCAAAGCCACATTCTCAGCCTTTTCACTATCGTTGAACAGAACAACTGCAATAGAGTTATCTGTATTCTTAAAAGCTACGGAACGAATCACTTCTTGATTGGTGGAGGCGTCAATGCGCACAGCCTTCGGACGAATAAATTTACTGAAATGGGCCAGCGCATAATAGTCGAGCGTATACGTAAGCTCCTTGGTCTCTTGGTTGACTGTCACAACACCACGACAAGTACTTTTGCCAAAACCCGGTACGGTTGGGCCGTTCTTTTCATCTAAGGCCATATTCCATAACACAAAGGATTTACTATGATTTCTAAGAATATCAATCCCTGTTCTCATTACATTGGAGAAGGCTTGTTCAAACGGAGGAATCCATTCTCCACCAGAACCTTCTGTAAAATGCACTTCTTTATCAGCAAAAGCTTTCAGAACCTCTGATTGCGCTGACGCATTGCCACCATACCAGTGCCAAGCTACACCATCTACTTCATCTTTTGCATAATCGAGCACGGTTAACGGATAATCTGGACGATCCCAGTTGTGGTCGTAGCAGAGAATTTTTGTAGCGATGTTATGCTTAACAAAGCTAGGCTTCAGGTAGTTTTTAATGAAATCTTTTTGCGCCTCAGGCAACATTAACATACTAGGGTAGTGTTTGGGTTCAAATAAAGGCTCGTTCTGTGGTGTTACAGCATAAGTTGGCAATCCGTGCCCTTCAAAAGCTTGAATATATCGAACAAAATAATCGGCATAAGCCTGATAATATTCTTGTTTAAGTTCTCCAGCAATCATCGATCCGCTAGTCTTCATCCAACCTGGTGCACTCCATGGAGAAGCCATCAGTTTGATCTCAGGGTTAATTTCCAGAGCTTGTTGCAACAAAGGGATAATGTCTGCTTCATCATGTGCGATAGAGAAGTGGGTTAATTCCGTATCCGTTTCCTGTGCAGGTCTATCGTCATAGCTATAAATATCTCTAGCATAATCCGATGCCCCCATTGGATTTCTTAATACGGACAAACCAATTCCATCTTGTGCGTCAAAAAGCTTGCTCATGACTTCCTTTTTCTGTTCGTTGTCCAGGACTTGATTAATCAAATAAGCGGATGAATCCGTAAAGGATGCTCCAAAGCCATCCATTTCCTGAAAGGTTTGATTCTCGTCAATAGTTACAGTAGTGGTCGCCTCTGCGTCAGCAATTGGAGTTAATTGTTGCAGACTTTGCTCTACAAACAATGTATTCTCCCCGGTGGATTGATAAATTTTAAGCTCTGGCATGTTGTTTCCCTCCATCTTTCTATGAAGAGGCCCCAGTGAAGGGGCCACATTCTATTATCTAACTTATTTAAGGCCTAATTTTTCTTTGTTGTTTTTCATTTTTTCAGAACGAACTTCTACAATCTTATCCCAGTTGTTATCATTCAAAAATGTTTTGTAAGCAGCCAAGGTGCTGTCGAATGTAGCATCGTCTTTAGCGCGGATCATACTTACAAGCGTAGTGTTCCAAGTAGTATCAATTGCAGTAAGACTGCGAGCTTCAGGCGTTCCTTGAGCCGGGTTAATATTTTCAAGAATAAAGTGTGGTTTTAGCTTTCCTTTGCCCCACTCTTGCATTTGTTTAATGGAATCTGCGAATGCGTCATTACTCAGCGCTTTATCACGGTCATGTCCAAAGAACATAAATTCGCCCATCCGGTAATCTTTTTTGAATTTATCGGCATTATTTAATTGCAGGTCTTTGATTTCAGGCAAGAATTCAATTTTACCGCTGTCATTAACTTTATAGGTCTCTCCTTCAATACCGTAGTTCATGAGCTTTTGTCCTTCGTCGCTGAGCAAATAAGTGTAAATTTGAATCGCTTTTGCAGGATCCTTAGCCTTTTTAGTAACATAGCTAATCATCCAACCTGTAATTCCGGATTGATTCAACGTTGGTTCATGTCCAACAGTACTTTGTGGGCCATCAATAGCGATATATTCCTTGCCTGGATTTTCTGTCATGAAGATTTGCAGGTTACCACTTTGTTGAGGGGTTCCATCCAAAAGTATTGTTGCATATTTACCAGATTTCACTTTTTCTTCAAAGGCAGTACCGTCATCAGCAAAACTGTCATCACTGATGTCACCATTTCTGTAAACTTCATTTAACGTTTTCAACCAAGTCAAGTAATCCTCATCCAGGTTACGGTTGTAGAATTCGCCATTTTCAGTTTCCATCGGCACTCCGATGAAATCCTCCAATACATCTCCCAAAGAACCAGTGCCTGAACCAATGGAGTTAAAACCAAAAGGAATCATGTCCGGGAATTGTTTTTTGATTTGTTGCATAACGCTCTTGAATTCCTCAGGAGTTCCAAAGCTTGGTTTTCCAATGGCTTCGTAAACATCCTTGCGGATGACAAAGGCTGTTTTAGCAGGGATGTTACCGCTATCATAATCGTTTTGCGTATTGGAATAGTTAGGGTATCCATAGGTCTTGCCATCTGCTAACTGGAACCAGTTCATCGTATCTTTTTCTGCAACTTTATTGAAATACGGATCATATTTATCTGCCAGATCATTTAAAGGCAATGCCCAGGTAGCAGCTTTTTGTACGACTGGAGAGTTGGAATCAAAAATAGTCAACAGATCTGGCATTTCACCGCCGGCAAAAATCGTATTCAGCTTAGTGTCATCGCCTGTAATGAATTTAATGTTGATGTTTAAATCCTCTTTAATTTTCTTGGTGACAAGGTCTTTTCCGAAATCAGTATTCCACCAGTCTGCATTCACGTACCAAGTCAGATCTGTTGTTTCTTTTTTTGTATCCAGCTTCCATGCCGGTGTTTCCGGATCTATAGTATAACGGCCTTCAATGGAGCTTAACTCTTTACTGGAGCTGTCAGAATTACCTTTCGATCCACAACCTGTAAATACTAATACAACAGCCATAAGTGCCGTACAAAGTTTGAGTCCTTTTTTCCCAAATGCTTTGTTCATCTTTTGTTTCCCCCTAAAATGTTTTGTAAGCATTCACTACTTGGAGATTTACTTACTATTCCTTCACCGCCCCCATCATCATGCCTGAGATAAAGTACCTCTGTAATATTGGATACATCACAACAATCGGCAAAGTTGTAATGACAATTGTTGCTAGTTGAACCCCTTTAGTCGTAGTTTCGATAATCGCAGATCCACCAACATTTTGCATGGATTGTGTTTGCGACTGAACAATGATTTCATAGAGCTTCATCTGCAGCGGGTAGAGCGATTGATCGGTAATATATAACTTGGTAGTCATAAAGTCGTTCCACTGCCCAACCCCGTTAAATAACGCAATGGTGGCCATAGCCGGCATGGAAAGAGGGATAAAGATTTTTAGGAAAATGCGCCAGTCACCTGCACCATCAATTTTGGCTGACTCTTCAAGTGAATCCGGTACATTTCTGAAGAAGTTCATTAGAATAACTACATCATAATAACTGAACAAGGCCGGGATAATATAAACCCAGAAGCTGTTTAAGAGGCCTAATGATTTAATCAATAAATACGTAGGGATCATTCCACCAGAGAAAAACATAGTGATTACACCCATGGCAACATACAGCTTACGTCCACGTATGTATTTCTTACTCAAGCCATAACCGATCATGGCACAAAAGAATACGTGGGTAATGACACCAATGAATGTTTTGGCAAGCGATACTACGAATGCTAAACCAATAGTCTCATCTTGAAATACAGCACGATAATTTTCCAAAGAGAACTCTGGAGACCAAAATATGAATCCGCCTTCCGCAAGCGCCTTGCCCGAACTTAAAGAGGATATGACTACATTCCATAAAGGAACGACAATAATGATTGTACAAATACAGAGCAGGATAATATTTAAGGTATTAAAGATTCGACTATCGAGATCTTCTTTAGCCACCGTACGATTCACAGAAATGCCTCCTTCTACAGAACTGATTGATTATCATTTAATTTACTGGATACTTTGTTGGCGCTAATCAGTAGGATGACTGAAACGATGGAGACACCTAAACCAACAGCAGTAGCATAAGAGAAGTCACCTTGCGTCATACCCATACGATACACATAAGAATTAATGACCTCCGCCTTAACGCGGTTCTGAGAATTCATCAATACCAAGGTTTGATCCAGATTTGATCCTAATAAACCGCTTACAGTCAGAATCAGATTTAAACTGATAATCGGTTTCATGTTAGGAAGCGTGATATTCCAAATTTGTCTCATACGGCTTGCGCCATCTATTTTGGCAGCCTCATAATAAGTAGGATCAATTTTCGACATAATGGCTAAGTAGAGAATCGTTCCCCAACCAGCCTCTTTCCAAATATCGGATAACGTTGCAATCCACCAGTATTTATTCGCATCAAGCAAAATATTTACCGGTTTCGAAATCAGTCCCAAACTGAGCATAATCTCATTAAACATACCGGATGAGGAAAACCAGGCAATCAGCATCCCGCCGAGAACGATCCAGGACAAAAAGTGTGGTAAATAAGAGATGGTTTGCACTATCTTTTTAAAGCGTCCACCACTTAATTCGTAAATCATAACGGATAAAATAATAGGAATAACAAACCCTATGGCTAATTTCAGAAAGCTGATCCCTAATGTATTGACTACAGCGTCCCAAAAATATTTATCAGATAAAATAATTCTGAAATTATCGAGCCCTACCCAAGGTGCAGAATCGAGCGTATCAATTACGGTGTAGCTTTTAAAAGCAATCGTCAATCCGTAAATCGGAATAAAACAAAAGATAATCATAAAAATAATTCCCGGGATGACCATGGATTGAATTTCCCATTGTCTCTTATAATCAATTACAAATTCTTTGACCCTCTGCCCCATAGGCTTTTTCCCGCTCATTGGATTCTTTCCGTTTGTTGGCACTACGGCTAATTTATCCACTTTTTCTTCTCCCCTCCAAATCATGATCCCCAAACAATAAAAACGTTTTTATTTTTTCGAAAAAAAAACCCTCCCAAAACAACAAAATTTTAAAAAATGATCGGGTGAAATCTTGAACCCATTACATATATGTGTTCTTACCGACCAATCTTTACTTGACTAGAACCTCTTACAACTAATTCACCCGCCAATTTCATCATCTCGCCCTGTTCCTTCTTCTGAATCATACGAACGAGGTGATTAATAGCCAAAATACCCTGTCTAGCAATTTGATTTCTTACAGTAGTTAAAGGCGGTGAGAAATATTGCGCAATATCAATATCATCAAACCCCATAACACTAACATCTAGCGGAACTTCGTATCCATGCGATTTCAAAGCTTGAATACATCCAATCGCACTCAAGTCGTTCCCTGCTAAGAAGGCATCAGGTATTTTATCAGGACTATAGTGAAGAAAAGATTTTATAGCGTTGTAAGTGCTTTCTTCTTCAAAATACCCTTGTATAATATACTCTTCATGCGTGGGTAGCTGATACTGACGCAAAGCAGCTAAGTATCCTTCTCTCCGCTGAACACTGTCGTACATCTCATCCACACCAGATATGTAAGCAATCTTTTTATGCCCTAGACTGATTAAATATTTGGTCGCTTCAAACCCCGCTTCAAAAGAATCAAATATCACGCTTCCCATCGTGTCGTTCTTAAGCGGCCGATCCAAAAATACAGCCTTGATCTTGTCTTTCACCATTGCGGCAATTTCTTCTTCGTCTATTCTCAGCTCCTCGTAGATAATGACACCATCCACTCGCCGGCCTAGAATATTGCTCATAATCACTTGTTTGTCCTTGGTAACAAATACATTCAGCCCGTAACCTAGCCGATCACATTCACGCGACATGGACTCAACAAGCTTATAGAAGTATGGACCCGACACACTTGTTGTGAAAAAACCCAGCATTTTGGTTTTCCCATTCCTAAGGAGCTTACCGTTCAGGTTAGGAACATAATTTAATCGCTTCGCAACCTTAAGAACATGTGATTTCGTCTCCGGGTTCAATACATCTACGTCATTTAGCGCGTTGGAAACCGTAGAAATGGAGACTCCAGCCTCTCTGGCAACATCTTTGATCGTTACCTTTTCCATAATGATTCAATCTTCCTTTACGAATAAAAACGTTTTTATAGATTTAAATTAACATAAAAACGTTTTCATTACAATATATTTTTTATTTTTATTTTATCAGAGGTAATAATTGGTACACAAGCTTAAATTTTCTACAGAATCTTATAAAACACCTCTTCTGCAAACTCGAAATCATTCATAATACACTCTAAACATAATGTCTTGCTCGTAATTCCCAAACCCACGGCCATATATGGTTAGTCCGCCTCTTCTCCGTCCGCTATTCTCTGCCGTTAAACGAAAGGTCCACTGATCCTGCTCTACTCGTACATCCTCCAACGTAATATCTGAGATTTGCTGGCCATCCACAAAGGTTCCACCTGTATTAATCCGCAGAACCTTCAGCAAACCATATTGGTTAACATCCGAACGCCACCAAATGGGATTTAATCGTCCTCTAGTGAGGCCAAAGTCGCCCGGACTGGTCCATTTTCCTAAATCCTGACCATTCATCATAAAGCCAATATCCGACGGCCACTTCTCATTTACATGTGGAGCTTCGGAACCTATTTCTAGCGAAATCTCAATTTCCTGCACCACTTGATCTTGAAATAGATAATTTGGAATCTTGTACTCGATAGAACCTTTCGCAAACCATACAATGCCGGCATTCACCCGTTCCGGGTCCAGAAAATAACGTGGATCATCATAATAGCCGATCAGCTTCTCAGTAGTAGCAATCCCGCAGGTAGGTAAAGCCTGAATATCGGTATATTGCCCTACAGGGATAGACACCTCAACCACCTTTCTGGCAACTCCACGGGAGCCCGATAATTTAATCTGCAGGTAATTCGCAGACAAAGAACAATATTTATAGGTCCCTCCATTTACTCGTCTCATTTTAGAACTGATCAGGCCTGCTTTTTGCAGCTTTGCTACATGAGTACTGACAATTGCACTACTAAGGTAGAGCTCCGCTGCCAGCTCTTTGATGTGCATCTCTCTGCGGTCCAGAAGTTCAATAATTCGCAACCTAACTTCACTTGCCAGCGCTTCATACACCTGCAAGGATTCAGAATCTGTGGTTAAGTACATTTCAACGTCTCCAATGCTTATTGAATTAGTATTTTAACGAATCCTAAATTAATTCATTGCTTATTATAAGCTAAAATCAGTATCATGTAATCATAAAACAATTACTTAATTAGTGAAATCATTAATTCAACTAGAGGGAGCTGTACACTCATGCCGATTAAATCGACAATGATTATTGACAAAGATTTCAGACTAGCTGAAGTAGACCCGCGGATCTACGGCTCATTTATCGAACATTTAGGAAGAGCAGTTTACGGTGGCATTTATGACCCGGGTCACCCTACTGCGGATCAGAATGGTTTTCGGAACGATGCCATCGAAGCTATTCGTGCCTTAAACGTTCCTATCATCCGTTATCCTGGAGGAAACTTTGTATCCGGTTACAATTGGGAAGATGGGGTTGGACCCAAGCACGAACGCAAGCAATCTCTTGAATTAGCTTGGTGGACCACGGAAACCAATCAAGTGGGTACCAACGAATTTGCAGATTGGGCTAAGCTCGTAGGCAGCGAAGTCATGATGGCAGTTAACCTTGGAACACGCGGCATCGATGCAGCTAGAAATCTAGTAGAGTACTGCAATCATCCTTCCGGCTCCTACTACAGTGACCTGCGGATCTCTCATGGGTATAAAGAGCCTCACGCTTTTAAGACCTGGTGCCTCGGAAATGAAATGGATGGTCCGTGGCAGATTGGAGCTAAAACCGCGGTCGAATATGGACGGTTAGCGAACGAAACTGCAAAAGCTATGCGCTGGGTCGATCCAACGCTTGAGCTTGTGGCTTGTGGCAGCTCCGGCAGCGGCATGGACACTTTTGCCGAGTGGGAAGCTACCGTGCTTGATCTTTCTTATGATAATGTGGACTATTTATCACTGCATACGTACTACAATAACAACAATGACGACACGCCTAACTTCCTAGCCCGCTCTATGGATTTGGATCATTTCATCAGCAGTGTGGCTGCCACCTGTGATTATGTTCAAGCGAAGAAAAAGAGCAAAAAGAAAATTAATCTGTCGCTCGATGAATGGAATGTATGGAAATCACAAGGCAGCAGCCGTGCCGAACAACATTGGCAGATCGCACCGCCAGAATTCGAAGATGTGTACACACTTGAAGATGCACTTGTTGTGGGCTGCTGTCTTATTTCATTGTTGAAGCATGCTGATCGTGTGAAAATGGCCTGCTTAGCGCAGCTGATCAATGTTATCGCCCCAATTATGACTGAAAATGGCGGACCGCTTTGGCTGCAGACTACTTATTATCCGTACCTGCATGCTTCCCTTTATGGTCGTGGAACCGTACTTCACCCGCTGATTTCCAGCCCTAAATACGATTCCAAAGATTTCACTGATGTGCCTTATTTGGAAGCCATTAGTGTATACAACGAGGAGCTGAATGAAGTAACCGTCTTCGCTGTAAACCGCCATTTATCCGAAGGACTAGAGCTCGACGTGGATCTGCGCAGCTTCAGTTCCGTAAACATCATTGAGCATATTGTACTGGAACATGAAGATATTAAAGCTGTAAACACCAAATCCAATCCACATAACGTGATGCCTAGCCAAGGCAAAGCCGTTGTTGAGGGTGGACATGTAAAGGCCCTTCTCGCAAAAGCTTCCTGGAATGTGATTCGTCTGCGGGTGAACGGCTAAGTTAACTTGTAATAGTCATAGAAATGCCCCCATGAATCTTTAATAAGCCATAGATTCATGGGGGCTTCTTCGTTATTTTATTCTGAAAATTGTCACGGATTGCTTCGGAAACTCATAACTAAAGCTGCTCCCTTCTGTCTTAAAGCTGGTTTGTTTCGGAGAGACCTGCTGCTTATTCTCGAAGTTATTTTCGTCCTCAAGCGGGTATCCCGACATTTCATAGACTTCGATGGTCAGTGCTTCTTTTGCCAAAGATTCCAGTGCAACCTCAGCAGAAACACTATTCTCTTGTACGTTTACTGTCTTGAGGATAATATCCCCCGTTAAGTCTTCCACACTTGCCGTGTAATACAGCGGTTCGATCACCGGAAGTTTATCTTCTGTCTCATTCACCAGTTCTCCGTTAATAAAAGTACGGATCTGTCTGCCCACTACTTCTAGCTTAAGATCGTATTCTACATCTGTTTCAACCGTAAACATAGCATGCGTCAGAACAGAATTTCTTCCGTTGATAATTGAGGCCACAATCGAATCCTGATTCTGCCAGCCACCCAGCTCCCAGTACAAATGATTCTGATCATCCGCTTTACCAAAATAGAAGATAAACCCTTTATTTCCTGCGGTTCGTCTAGCCTTAAAATGCAAAGTATAGTTTTCCCACTCTGTCTCACCAAGCTCTAGTGTCCGATTAGCCGTTTTGTTCTGAGCAGGGTCAGGCAGATTTGAAACTTCCTCTGATAAGTCAGAATACGTCTTCACTTCTCCCGTAAGATTGTTGACTAAGGTGATCTCGGAGAAACGAGCAGCAGAGGCATCCACACCGAAACTGACGGCTCCAGTGATCGCTTCCTTTCTGCTTTCCTTCGGTGCCGTGAAGCCATCTGCTTCCATCTTCAGCAAATGATCTCCCTGATGGTTCATAAATAGCTTTTGCACATAATAGTTTGCCGTTCCGTACACTTCATGATTATTGAACCAGATCATATCCGGCTTCCAGTTAATATAATCCACATTGCAGAGCATTGGAGCATAACAAGCTAAGCCAACGGCATGCGCATTATTTTGCAGACCTGTCATAAATGCTGCTTCCACCAATGCATTGTAATAGGTATTGCCCCATGAGGCATATTCACCGAGGAATACCTTTGGCTCATCCGCTTTGAAGTCATCATAACGATGATGATTAGCCAGGAACCATTCAGGTGTACAGTAATAATGCTCGTCTACGAGGTCAGACTTGTTCTCTTTTGCCGACGTCCAGCCCCGTTCATATTCCTGACCGGCAGAGAACGGACCGCTAGAATTAATGACCTTGATTTCCGGATATTTTGCTTTGATGGCTTGATGAAAGTAAGGATATCTCTCGAAAAAGGGTGCACCTACCTCTTCATTCCCAATGCCGACATACTCCAGCCCAAAAGGCTCAGGGTGACCCAGTTCTGCACGAATGCCTCCCCACTTCGTGGAAGAATCCCCCTTGGCGAATTCAATTAAATCCAAAGCATCCTCAATCCAAGGCGTTAATTCATCCAGCGGTACCATCCGTTTATGATGCGGGTCGTAGCCGCCCGGAAGTACGGGGATCGGCTTAGCTCCAATATCCTCACAGAACTGAAAATATTCATAATAACCTAACCCAAGCGTTTGATTATATGACCAGTTATTGCGTCTTGCCGGTCTTTGTGCAACATCCCCAATCGTATTCTTCCATCTGTACATGGAGTCTCTGTCATCTGGATCCAAGGAACCGTCATGCACCAGACATCCTCCTGGGAACCGCATAAATTTAGGTTTTAAATCAGCGAGCAGCAGCGAAATATCTTCACGCATGCCTCCGGGTCTATTCTTAAAGGTCTTCTCAGGAAACAGGGAAACCATATCCAGATATACCTTCCCGTTACCTTTGGTAACGATTACGAGACGACTGCTTGTGTCCGTGCTATTAGCTGTAATAACGGCTTCATATCGGGTCCATTCAGAGCTGCTTACGGCGATCTCCACTTCACCAAGAATGGTGCCGTCTGTGCTTTCAATGTTTACGGTAAGCGGCACATCAAAGCTTGTCTCCCGGCGGGCATACACCGAGAAGTTATAATTCTCGCCTTCTTTTACCGGAATACCACTGTTAAAGCCTAGATTCATCAGGCCAACGCCGTCACCTTCAGCCACAATATCGATGGCAACATAATGTTGGTTACGATCATTTAAGGGCTTGCTGTCTTCTACAGAGATATTTACCTTTCCATCTCCACGTTCTACAGGCTCCCAAGCCATCAGCGCATGATAATCTGCCCGGTCAATCGGGTCGAATTCAAAAGATCGGTTCTGAACTAGCTCAGCGTAAAGCCCACCATCGGCCGCATGATTCAAATCCTCGAAGAAAATACCGAATAGATCGCCTAACTCCGCCCCCCGCTGCTGCGTATGTATCGTCAATTTTCCTTCTGTCTTCATTCTTTTGTCTTCCTCCTTGTGAATTCCAATTTGATTTATATTTATATTACTTAGTTCATATCAATATAAATCATTATAATAACTCCTCTCTACATTCGTCAATTCGAAAACGAAAAACTGACACCGAATACCCCTCGATGTCAGTTCACACTAGGAAGCCCTAGTAAAGGTTATAAAGAATACGTAAATTGATAGCTGCCCGAACCTAATTGAAGTCTCACTCCGTTATCGACCAAGCTGATGCTGTGCACACCTCTGGACTGCTCCACAGGAACTTCATTTTCTAATAACCCTAGTTGATTGGCTCCAGGCAGAACGACAATACCGTTGGTATTGGCAGGAATCGTAACGTGAATCATCATTCCATTATCCTCTGATCGCCGCCACGCTGACTCTACTTTTCCGTACATGGTTTCAAGACTAGCTTCTGCGTAATCCAGACCGGGGCCTGGCTGTGGCTTGATATGAACGATTTTGAAACCAGGCTCTAACTCATCTGTTCCGATTCCTGCAACGTAACGATACAACCATTCACCTATTGCGCCATAGGCATAATGATTGAAGGAATTCATATCTGCACTCCAGAAGCTGCCGTCATCCTTGATCCCATCCCAATGCTCCCAAATCGTAGTCGCACCTTTCGTCACCTGATACAGCCAGGATGGATAATCCTTTTGAAAAAGAAGCTTATACGCGAGTTCATTATTTCCAATCTCGCTGAGCACAGGATTCAGATATGGTGTGCCCACGAATCCAGTAGTCAGATGATCCTTAGCTTCAGCAAGCAGCTCAGTGAGCTTCTGAATTGCACGTTCTTTGGCGACCCCTTCTATAAGATCGAAACGTAGGGCTAATATCTGTGCAGTCTGGGTAGAGACGGACAACCTTCCCGCAGGTGTTATGAACTCATCACTGAATGCTTTTATAATATTGGCGTGCAGCTCCCTATAATAGTCCACGTCCTCCGATTTTTCTAAGGCTATTGCCGCTTTTAAAGTAAGAGAAACGGAATAGGCATAAAAAGCGGTGGCGACATAATCCCGATCTGTAGCTCCCACATAGCTGTCTGGCTTGGAATCAAGCGCTAGCCAATCGCCGAAATGAAAGCCAGTATTCCACAGATAAGGGTTACTTCCCTGTGCATAGATATATGAAATCCATTGCTTCATGCTCTCGTATTGCTCTGCAAGCAGCCTTTTGTCGCCGTACATTTCATAGATTGTCCATGGACAGATCGTAGCTGCATCCCCCCAGGCTGCAGAAGAATGGTTAGTATCTCCGTCGCCAGGAGGCGCTGCTCTCAGCTCTGGAATAAAAAACGGAATGCCGCCCTCAGGGGTTTGGTCTGCCTTCAAATCCCGTAACCATTTCGTAAAGAAAGGTGCCGTATTCATCAAATAAGAGGCTGTTCGGACAAACATCTGAGCATCCCCCGTCCAGCCGAGCCGCTCATCACGCTGTGGACAATCAGTGGGCACATCGAGGAAATTCCCTTTTTGCCCCCACAGGATATTGTGATGCAGTTGATTCACAAGTGGATCTGAGCACTGAAAATCACCCGTACGTTCCATATTAGAGTGCATCACAATTCCTGTGAAATCCTCTAATTGAAGATCTGCTGAGAACCCACTAAGCTTCACATACCGAAAGCCTTGGAAGGTGAAGTGTGGTTCATACGTCTCTTGCTCCCCACCTTTCAGAGTATAGCGGATGCACTGTTTCGCTTTACGCATATTCTCCGTGTAGAAATTTCCGTCCCGGTCTAATATTTCAGCATGCTGAAGTTCTACCGCCTGACCAGATTGACCTTTTACATTAAATTTTAGCCACCCTACCATGTTCTGGCCCATGTCCAGCACTCTATCTCCCTGCGGGGTAGTCAGCAGTGCAATCGGCTTCAAGGTTTCAACTTGTGTCACTGGCACATTTTCCTGGGCAACGATGATCGCTTTGGAATAATTAATAATCTCCACTGGATGCCAACCTTCTGATGAAGGATCGGTGATATCCAGCTCCAGCCGAGCATCATAGGTTTCACCATTATAAATTTCAGACATCATAATTGCGCTTTTTGCAGCCTGCCAATTCTGATCTGAGCTAATAAGCTCATTTGAACCGTCTGCATACCGGATATGAAGCTCCAGTAGAAGTGAAGTCTTTGATCCATAAATCTCCTTTTGATTATCCCAGCCCAAATACCCTCTGTACCAGCCATTGCCCAACAGTGCGCCTAACGCATTCGCACCTTCATGCAGAAGCTTTGTGACATCATAAGTTTGATATTGCAGCCTCTTACTGTAACTGGTCCAGCCTGGAGTAAAATAATGATCTCCCACCCGACTTCCGTTCAGCTGCAGTTCATACAAGCCCAAAGCAGTAGCATAAATCCTTGCACTTTCCACTGGACCTTTTACATTTACGAATGTACGAAGCTGTGGGCAAATCTCAGAATCTTGTGAAAAAGAGGCTGTAGGAGCGCTGATCCACTCCGCCTGCCAATTCCCTGCATCTAATAGTCCGGTTTCAAAAAATGCAACCTCAGACCAACCCGAGTCTATTGCATTCTGATTCCATGCCCGAACCCGATAATAATAACGCGTGCGAGCTTCCAGCAGCAGACCTTCAAGCTCAACATGGATCGATTGAGAAGACTTTACTTCCTCTGTATCCCATAGCTTGCCTTGAAAAAGCATATTCTCCGCCACTTGAATTTGATAAGCAGACTGCATGCAGTCCCTGTCATCTGAAACTAACTGCCAACTGATTCTGGGTCTGATCACATCAATTCCTAGCGGATTTTCTTTGTACTCACAACGAAGCTTAGTGATTGCGAACATATAGATAAAACCTCCTTCTATAGCGACAAATTAGTCTTTGCCCTATAATTATAGCTGGGTTACCGCTTTCATCACCCGGTAAAAAGGACATCATATCCCTGCAATCATGCCATGAATTTGGAAGGGGCAATTCAATATGCAACGAACCACCGAGTTGTTCAAAAATGAAATCTTTTTTCAAAACGATCTGCATCTGCTCGTTAACCGCTATTCAGAGAACTTCCACGCCCCTTTTCATGCTCATGAATTTATTGAGTATTGCTATGTAGCTGAAGGAAGAGGTTTTCATCACCTTGAAAATGAGATCTTTCCCGTTAGAAAAGGAATGCTGTTCGTGATTCCTGTAGGTGCCCCCCATGTGTTCCGTCCAGCATCTTCTGATACTTTAGGGAATCGCCTGATCGTCTATAACTGCCTTTTTGATATGCAAATGGTGGAGCAATTAAATATCGTCCTTCAAGAGCCATCTATCCGGGAGCACCTAGCCACTCTTGGGAGTAGCAGCTCATCTTACTTTTCCGTCTCAGATCGAGATGGCTCTATTGAGCGCTTAATGCTGAATTTATATCATGAAATGTCGGTATCCGGTATGGGCTCCAAAACAATGCTTTACACCCTCTTAAGTCAATTAATCATAGCAGTGTACAGGCAAAAATACGGAGAAGATGACAAATCTACGATGGATATGGCAGACTTCACGCAAGTCATTCAATACCTAGAGCATAATCTGTCGGAAAAGATTACACTTGCCGAATTAGCCCGTATTTCACAGTGGAGCAGCAGGCATCTTCAGCGCATGTTCCACAAGCATACTGGCCAGTCCTTTGGGACCTACTTGAAGAATCTGCGAATGCATAAAAGCTGTGAATTGCTGCGTACTTCTGGACATAAAATTAATATGATTGCCGAGCTAGTTGGTTACCGTGACATCGACTCCTTTAACGCTGTATTCAAAAAAATAGTCGGCCAGACACCCATCGCGTACCGCAAACTCTACAGATCATAAAAAAGCCGATATCGTATGAACATCCATACAACATCGGCCCTATTAATTTATTGATTAGTGATCTGTTTAAGTAAAAACTCAACAAAATCAGTTGATTTAGTCTTACTGTCATCTTGTCCTAACGTTCCGACGATCATCTGATTTGAATGGATAGGGAGTTCTGTAGCAAAATCCGTATCTGTGATATCTATGCCAGTAATCAGCTCTTGACCACTCTCCGGGTTAGTCATACGTTTCAAACGGTTATCATCAAGAGGAAGTCCTGCGGATTTAATAAACGACTCCAGATTTTGCAGTCCCGACTGCTGGCCAATCCATTCAAAAGTAGCATCATCCATAATCAGGATATCCGGATGATCGGCTGCCAGCATCGCCATAGCCCGCTGCATATAGCTCATATCCAAGGCTCCACCGTCCGTCCCACCTGTTGAGGGTAGATAAACGATTTCTGCCTCCACTCTCTTCCAAGCCGGGTAACGTTTGATGATTTCTTGTTTTAGCTCTTCATTCTTACCTGATGAGTCCTGAGATTCATAGTTGCCTAGGAACATGATTCGAACATCTACCGGTGGAAGCGTAGCTTCATATTTTCTTTCCTGCCATTGATCATAGAGCGCTTTCCCTCCAAAGATAACTACCAGCAGCACGATAATAGAAATAATAGTGTGCGTTTTGTAGAGTCGAAAGAAATTCTCCGATTTACGTGCTACGCCGGACATGGCTCCCCACTTCTCCAGCCGCTTGTCCTCTGCTTCCTGAATCTCCTTCTGATCCAAGCCATCTAGAATGGTTTTGTAAGCGCGGAATTCCTCTTCATAAGCTGCAACCTCATCTTCAGTCGAATTCGATCGACGGCGTTTCAAATGCATATCTAACCTTTTGTTCAATTCCTCCCGGGTAACGTCTTCAGGCAAGTTCAAACGCTCATAGGCTTGCTTTAGCTTCTCATTCAAAATGATGTCTCCTTCCTGATGCTTTTCGTCATTTCAGATCGTTAATTTGGTTCTATGTATTGAATTCTTGTGGCAGTAAAAGTATGGGCTAAGCCGCAAAAAAAACATCGCAGGAACTCAAGTAAACTATATCATGTTGTGCTAGACGGTAACAAGTAAGCGTTTATCTAATCCAAACCATGCAGCTGCTTAAATTGCTCAGGACTCATCCCTGTCAATCTTTTAAACACCAAACAAAAGTAACTAGCATTATCAAAACCCACTAGCTGGGCAATTTCATACATTTTTTTATCGCGTCCATTAAACATAAGCTGTTTACTCAAATTGATACGTTGCTTATTGATATAGGTTACAGGTCGATCATGAATTGTTTTTTGAAAAAGCCTGCATAAATACTGTGGCGATACAGAAATAATCTCTGCCAGCTCCTTTAAAGGAAGCGTCCTATGCAGATTGCTCTCAATATAACGCAGCACCGGCTTAATTCGCTCCAATTCATGTGCCTCATTCAGAGGCGATACTAGCTTTCTTTTTAAATCCAGAAGCAATGCATAAAGATGTTTAGATCGTGCCAAATTAGTCTCCAGCTCATTGCTATCTGGCAGCATAAGGATTTGCTTTAGAGGATTGAGCCATTGATCTTCTTTTAATCTAGCAGGACCAGACTCGCGGATGCCCGCATAGAGCAGCATTTGACCAACCTCTCTGCCATTGAACGAGACCCATGATACCTTCCATTCCTTCCCACTGATAGGGGCATACGAATGAGGAATATCCGGGAACAAAAAGAACACATCCCCTGGACCCACGAGATATCGGTTCTCATGAATGATAAGCTCACCCTTGCCTTCGTGAATCTGATGTATTTGATAGTCTGGAAAGCCTGCAGGACGTATAGTTTCTGGCTGATGCTCCCAAAATCCAAGGGTTGTAGCATAAAGCGGCAGCATGATTACATCTTCTGTTTGGCAAAAAATAATTTTGCTCTCCATAAAAAGTCCTCGTTTCATATTTTGTTATCTGGGACTAAAATTCTTTTATTTATCCTAACATTACTTCAACTTATAATATGAATATAATAACATTACAATGATTATAAAGGAGATCAACTCATGCGAGCAAAGTTTGTCTACCAGCCACCTGCTAACGGTTATCCGGAATGGAATAACAACCCAGAGACTTTTGAATTGAATCGATTGGATGCACATGCCTCCATGATCCCTTACCGTAGCTTATCCCAAGCGCTAACTAACGATAAAGAAACCTCACCTTTCTACCAAACCCTCAATGGGCTTTGGAAATTCGCTTTTTCCGAAACACCGGATCAACGAATTGTGGATTTCTATAAAACAGATTTTGATTGCAGTACTTGGGATACAATTCCTGTACCGTCCCACTGGCAGTTCCAAGGTTACGACTACCCACAATATACAAATCTCCGGTATCCTTGGGCGGAATCCGAGCCAGAGCTTAAAGCCCCCTTTGCCCCAACAAAATATAATCCAGTAGGCTCTTATCTACGAACCTTTACTGTACCTGAGTCTTGGAACGGTCAACCGGTGTACCTAAGCTTTCAGGGTGTTGAATCCGCTTTCTACGTCTGGGTAAACGGTGAACTTGTCGGGTACTGTGAAGATACATTTACTCCATCAGAATTCGATATCACCCCATATTTAGTGGCAGGGGACAACAAACTAGCTGTCGAGGTTTATCGTTGGTGTGATGCCAGCTGGCTAGAGGATCAGGATTTCTGGCGCCTGAGCGGTATTTTTCGGGAAGTCTATCTTTATTCGGCTCCTTCCGTTCATATTGCTGATTATTTCGTCCACACAGATCTGGATGAAAACTTCGTACATGCGGATTTAAATGTAGATATCAAGGTGGAAAATTACTTTAACGAGCAAAGCCCATATACACTGCAAATGCAGCTTTACAATAAAGAGGGCCAGCCTGTTTGGGAGACTCCTATCTCCGCTACGGGTTCCTTTGAGCAAGAAGGCGTTCAACAACTCAAGCTTGCTGCCCCGGTTGAGCAGCCTTTTAAATGGAGTGCTGAAACCCCTTATCTTTATACCTTAGTTCTGTCTATAAATGACAGCAACGGGCATACACAAGAAACGGTCAGCTGTAAGGTTGGATTCCGCAAGTTCGAGATTAAAGACGGACTTATGAAGATCAATGGCAAAAGAATCGTACTCAAAGGTGTCAATCGCCACGAATTCTCTTGCGACACAGGTCGTGCTTTAGCCAAAGAAGATATGCTGCGCGACATCCAATTAATGAAAACACATAATATTAATGCTGTTCGAACCTCCCATTACCCGAATCAGTCTGTCTGGTACGAGTTATGTGATGAATACGGATTATATGTGATTGACGAAACTAATCTGGAAACTCACGGCACCTGGGCATACAGCCAAGCAGGGTTGAATGACGGGAATGTCCCTGGAAGCAAACCGGAATGGCGGGCCAATGTCATTGACCGCTGCAACTCCATGATGCAAAGGGATAAAAACCACCCTTCAGTCATCATTTGGTCTCTCGGCAATGAATCTTTCGGAGGCGACAATTTTATCGCTATGCACGACTACCTGAGAGAAATCGATCCTTCGCGGCCGGTTCATTATGAGGGAATCTTCCACTGTAGAGAATCGGAAGCAGCAAGTGACATAGAATCTACTATGTACATTAAACCGCAGGATGTTGAAAAATATGCGCTTAATAATCCGAAAAAGCCTTATATCCTCTGCGAATACAGTCATGCCATGGGCAATTCATGCGGTGGGCTGCACTTATACTGTGACTTGTTCGACAAATATGATATTGTTCAAGGTGCATTCATTTGGGATTGGGTAGATCAAGCCATTCGGACCCACACCTCCGAGGGAATTGAATATCTCGCTTATGGCGGGGACTTTGGTGAATCGCCTCATGACGGCAACTTTAGTGGCAACGGATTGCTTTTTGCTGATCGTACGGTTACTCCTAAGCTCTTTGAGGTCAAAAAATGTTATCAAAATATTAAAGTAACGGCTGAAAATATCCTAGAAGGACTCTTCCAGATTCGCAATTCCTTCTTATTTACCAACTTAAAGGAATACGATCTCAAATGGGAAGTTCGTTTAGACGGAGTAACTGCACAAGAAGGCTTGCTGAAGATCTCATGTGCACCAGGTGAGAACATTTCATGCAAAGTTCCTTACGAGCTGGATTCACTGCGTGGCAATCATGAAGCAGTTCTGAATCTTTCCTTTATTCAGCCTTCAGCAACTATATGGGCAGAAGCTAATCACGAAATCGCTTGGGAACAGTTCATTCTGTCACCCCGTTTTGTAACCAATACCTCAAAGACAATCGCAGAACCACTGCGTGTCAGCGAGCTTGAGAATGTTTTGAATGTACAAGGTGATAATTTCGAACTGAGCTTTAGTACCACTACGGGTGCTCTGAACTCTTATCGTTCCTCAGGCAAAGAACGTCTGCTTGAACCTGTAAGAGCTAACTTCTGGAGAGCAGTCACTGATAATGATTGTGGTAATAAATTGCCACAGCGGTGTGCAGTATGGAAGCAGGCATCGCATAAACAACACTTAATCAGCTTTACATTTAGAACCGAAGGCTCTCTCTGTTTCGTCTCTGCCAGCTACCTTCTGGCTACAAGTCCGGATTCCACGCTTCGGGTCCAGTACGTGATTCGTGCTGACGGGACTTTAGAGATCACGCAAGAATTGAGTCCGGGCAGCAGCGTTCTGCCAGAAATCCCTGAGTTCGGAATGATGTTCGTTCTAGATGGAAGTCTTGATACCCTGTCATGGTACGGCCGCGGACCTCATGAGAATTATTGGGATAGACAAACCGGAGCCCCACTTGGACGTTACACTGGTAAGGTCAGTGATCAATTCACACCTTATCTCAAACCTCAAGAGTGCGGCAACAAGACTGATGTCAGATTCGCTTCGATTACAGAGGGCAACGATGGAACAGGATTCTATTTTGAAAGTGCAACGCCTATCGAAATTAATGCCCTGCCTTGGAAGCCTGAGGAACTGGAAGCCCATGACCACGTCTATAAATTGCCAGTCTCGAACAAAAGCGTACTAAGAGTTAACTACAAGCAAATGGGTGTTGGCGGGGACGACAGCTGGGGCGCACCAACCCACGAAGAGTTCACTCTGCCGGCTAATCGCCCGTACATCTTCCGTTTCACTGTCTCACTGCTCTAATCTCTTCCACTTATAAAAAAGGCCGTCTCTGGTTGGTTTCTACCACACAGGACGGTCTTCTTTTATTTATTTCACTGCTACTGTTCCTTGTCTGAATTCCGAAGGGCTTAAACCCACATTTTTCTTGAACTGTTTGGAGAAATAATAAAGATCACTAAAACCAAGATCATGGGCAATCTCACCGACAGAACTTTGCGTCCCCCTCAATAGCTCCTTGGCCTTAGTTATCTTTTTTCTGGTGATATACTGTATGGGTGGAACTCCGATTTGCTGTTTAAATAGCCGGATAAAATAGTTGGGATGCATGTACGCAATCTCGGCAAGCTCGTGTATGGTGATATTACGCTCGATATGGGTGTCTATGTACGTTAATATTTTCGTTAATTTTTCGATCGAGCTTAGATTCTTAAAAGTGATTTCGTCTACATCTATGTTCATAATAAAATAAGAAAATAACTCCATTAACTTACTTTTGGCTAATAAATGAGCATACACCGCATCAGATTTCATATGACTCGTTAGGCTGCTGAATATCTCTTGGATTACATGAGGATCTACTTCTCTGCATACATGACTTAGCTCTAACATTTTGAATAGATTGATGTCTCCGATTTTTGCGCTGAAATGGCACCAATACTTCTCAAAGGGTTGATCACTTATGCAAGAATAAGATTGCTTAACTCCCTCAGGCATCAAAAAAAGCTGACCAGGCTTCGGATAATATTCTCGATCGCCAATCTTTAACCAACCCTCCCCATCGCAAATAAAATAAAATTTACTATAGTCAGGTGTGTAGTCAAGATCTCTCCAGTCACGGCCACAAAGATTGTAATCAGCCATAAATAAATCAACCTTTAAATTGGATAAATAATTTGTAAGCAAAACATGGTTATCCATCCCTTACTCCGCCTTATCAGGTTAGTTTTGTACATCTAAAAGTTAATGTCCTACATTTTGATTTCCACCTCTAATCACTACAATGAAGAAGAAATAAACGTTTGAAAGGATGATTGCAAAATGGTGGATAAAAGCAAATATTTAAAAGTAATCGAAGATACGATCGCAACTGGAAGATTCAAAGCCAATTGGGATTCACTAAGTCAATTTCAAGTGCCTACGTGGTATGAGAACGCTAAGTTTGGTATTTTCATTCATTGGGGCCTTTATTCTATTCCGGCTTTCGCCAATGAGTGGTATCCCCGAAATATGTATATCCAGGGTTCGCGGGAATATGAACATCATCTTGCTACTTATGGTGAGCATAAAACCTTTGGTTATAAAGACTTCATCCCCTTGTTCAAGGCTGAGCATTTCAATGCTGAGGAATGGGCCAGTCTCTTCAAATTATCTGGTGCCAAATACGTGATGCCTGTTGCAGAGCACCATGACGGCTTTCAAATGTATAAGAGCGCTTACTCCCACTATAACACATATGAGATGGGTCCTAAGCGGGATTTAGTCGGGGAAATGAAAGACGCTTTTGAGCAGCAGGGATTAGAGTTTTGTGTATCTTCCCATAGAGCTGAGCACTGGTTCTTCCTGTCTCATGGCAAGGAATTTGATTCCGATATCCATGAACCGCTTGTATGTGGAGATTTCTATTGGCCATCTATGCCCGAACCCGATCATCACGATTTATTCGGCTCCCCACCTAATCAAGAATTTCTGGAGGATTGGTTGATTCGCTGCTGCGAGCTGGTAGACAATTATCAGCCGAAAATCTTTTACTTTGACTGGTGGATTCATACAGCTGCCTTCAAACCCTATCTCAAAAAGTTCGCCGCTTACTATTACAATAAGGGAGAGGAATGGGGAACTCCGGTTGCAATCAATTATAAGCATGATGCCTTCATGTTTGGCTCAGCAATCCCAGATATTGAGAGAGGTCATTTCTCCGAGCTTAAACCTTATTTCTGGCAAACGGATACAGCAGTTGCTAAAAATTCATGGTGTTATACACCGGAAAATGATTATAAATCTGCCGTAGAAATTATCAGAGATCTAGTAGATATCGTAAGCAAAAACGGCAACTTGCTGCTGAATATAGGTCCTAAAGCGGACGGCAGCATTCCAGCTCAGGATCAGGAAATTCTGCTTGGCATCGGAGAATGGCTAAAGGTGAATGGTGAAGCAATCTATGATACGACCTACTGGCGCACCTTCGGGGAAGGCCCTACAGAGATCGTTGAAGGTCAGTTTACAGATGGGATCACGAAAATTTTCACTAGTGAAGATATCCGCTTTACGGTAAAAGGCAGTTATCTTTACGCTACTGTTCTTGTCTATCCAAACAACGGTATAGTGCAAATCAAATCCCTTAAAGAAAACTCTGCGCACTTCCATGGGATGATTAAACAGATCAAAATCTTAGGTTTTGAGGAACAACCTGCATGGGAAAGAACCGATGAAGCCTTGGTTATAAAAACGACCTCGGTTCGCAGTGAGACTCCGGTTGTTCTGCGGATTGAATTGGATTAGAGACTTACAGACCTTCGTAACCTATAAAAAGAGTGTTCTTGCCCATCCTGCAGAGAACACTCTTTTATAGGTTTATAACCATCGTTTTATATTAAAAGTAGGGTACCCTGACGTTTACTGTCTTCATTCTAGTCCTATGAGGATATCTCGCGCGTAATTTGTTGGACTCCAAAATAATGCGACCATGAAGCGGATGCTCCGTGGGGATTTTTAGTTGTGCAGCAATGACTTCACTTAGCCCGTGGTTTCGGATGTCCGTTTGAAGCTGTAAGGCTTCTGGATCTTTTTCATGATCAAAATAAAGTGCAGAAGCAATAGCTGAGACTAAATGTGAGGTCTCAAAACCAAGTTCATGAGCAAGCATTGCCGGTTTTACGAGTCGATCATTAGGTGAAAGCTTGCGAAGCGGAGAGCGGGCGACACGTGTAATTTTATCGTTAAAGTTGGGGTTAGTGAATCGTTCCATCATCTTTTCTATATACCGGTCATGTTCTATGGGCTTGAAGCCATATAAATGCACCAATAAGGCCCCTGTTTCCTTAAGCACCCCGTGAACACGAGCTCTGATTTCGGGATCAGACATCGCTTCTTGAATGCTAGTATAACCTTCCAGGTATCCAAAATAGGCTGCACTGCAATGACCTGTATTCACAGTATATAGCTTCCGTTCGAGGTATGGCGCCAGCGAATCCACATAATGGACGCCTTTAATTTCATTGTAATTACCAATCATTCCACTGCGGGGAATAACCCACTCACTGAAGGGTTCAACGAGGATTTCAAGTGAATCTGTATTTTTCTGCATAGGTACAATCCGGTCCACCATCGCATTGGGAAAAGCGACATTGCGGTCAGCAAGTTCCTTGAAGGATTGCTTCATATGCCGATAAACTGATTTTTTCAACTTCTGACTGCTTCCAATCCCATTCTCACAGGCAATGATATGAAGAGGGTTGAGATTTCTGCTATTTTCAAGCCTTCGTTCGATGCCCTGCGCAATGGTCTCAGCAATATCTTTTAAAGCGGATATTCCGACGGCAGTTGTCACAATTTCAGCTTCTGCTATAGCTCTAGTAACGTCCTCAGTATCATTCAGATTGATTGCAGTAACATTATCAACAATAAAGCTGTCCCGGTTCTTGTTAGCTAGGGTGACAGGATATTGCCCACGTTTTTGCAATTGGGCAATTTTACTCTTATTTCTTCCGACGAAACAAACATTGTAACCGGAGTCCGACAACATAGGCCCAATAAAACCTCTGCCAATATTGCCTGCTCCAAAATGTACGGCTCTCAATTTGGTATCCCCCTTTAATTTGAACTTAGTTTCTCGGTTTCTCTATACGAAGCAACGTTGAGTAACTACATGATCAAATTCAAGAAGACTTAGATTATCAATTTTATGGTGCTGCTTATCGAATTCAAGAAAATTAGTAATTTCGTTAGGCGTCACAATGCAACGGATGCCAGCTGCTGCCGCTGCCTTAGATCCATTCGGTGAATCCTCGATAGCAACCGCCTCATCAGCTGTGATTCCAAGACAAGCTAACGTTTGGTTATATAGCTCCGGATCTGGTTTCACTTTTGCCACATGGTCGGCAGTCCGAACACATTCGAAATACTCGCGAATACCCAATTGATTCAGATATTTTTCCACCCATTCCAGTGAAGAACTTGAGGCCAGCCCTATGCGTAGTCCAGCTGCTTTGGCGGAATCAAGATAATGCTGAATGCCTGGTCGTATTGTTTCAAGCTCCATAAGTTTGCTGTGTCTCTGTTTAACAGCCTTACTGAACTCTTCTTTGTCAATCGCTAGCTTAAGATCAGTCATTAAATATTCATAAGGATTAAAACTGTTCAAGCTCGTGCCGATGCAGGTGGAATATTGTTCAAGCGTCAGATCCACTCCATATTCTGCATAAGCCTCGTTAAATGCGGTGTACCAAGCAGTCTCCGTGTCGATAATCGTTCCGTCAAAATCAAAAATAATTCCTTTGATCACAATCAACCATCTCCCTCGTATTATGTCTGGTTAGAATATCTTACGCAAAACCTTCTGCATATTCTACAAAAAGCTATTTCGGCTTGCGTTTGACTATAAAAACCATAACAAAGCCCTTCTACTGACGTCAAGCACGGTAGATAACATGCCACGTAATGATAACGATTACAATCAATGTGGACAAACCTGGATTTTTGCATCACCTGAACTTCTTAATACATAACAGTAATCAGATTCAAAAAAACACCACAATCCTATGTGCTTCAAGGGATTCCTTTGCCAAGTTTATTATGAAGACAAGCTCCCTCTCTTTCTCTCGATTGCTGTTATTTAGAGTATTTTTCCAAGCAGCTAAAAATAATTCAAAATAATTTTAAACACATCCTTTTTACTTGATTGTACAAATCAAATTACGGGGTTATTTTTTGTCCATTGAGTAAAAAGAGGCTTTAATTTATGATATATTTTAATCGAGAATGATTATCATTATTGGTGGTCGTTACATATAATAGGGAGGCAATAAGATATGAACAAGGTACGACAGTCCTTCGCTGTGGTATGTGTACTATTTTTGCTGAGTACATTGCTACTAGCGTGCGGAAACTCAAAGGAACAATCCTCTGCCAATAGTACGGCAAACGCAACCGGGAACTCTTCCGCTGCAACCGCAGTACCTTCAGCAGAACCCTCAGATAGCAGTACAGATGAAGCAGCAGCGACTACTCGTTCCTATACAGATTACATAGGGCATACTGTAGAGATTCCGGTGAATCCGCAGCGAATTATCTATTCTGGAGAAACTTATGGCGATTTGCTCGCACTTGGTGTGCAAGCGGTAGGTTATCCTCTTTCTATGGGTGAAGGCCAGGTTTTTGAAGATCAATTACAAGGTGTGGAGGATGTAGGCTTCCCTATCAATCTGGAAAAAACATTGGAGCTTCAGCCTGACCTGATCATCTATGCGGGCACAGATGAAGCTGATTTCGAGCAGCTCTCCAAAATTGCACCCACTATAATATTTGATACCTTTGCCCCACTCCAGGAACGTATGCTGGACATTGGTGGAATTGTTGGGAAAACGACTGAAGCAGAAGCATGGCTTGCACAGTATAAAACCGCTGAAGAGAACATGTGGAAGCAATTGAAATCCACAGGCATGAAAGAGGGCGAAACGGCTGCGGTCTTCACTTATTATCCAGGAGACAGACTGTTTATAATGGCAGCAACCGGACTTTCACAGGTACTCTATGGGGAGAATGGCTTCAAGGCAACTCCAGCTATTCAGAAGATCCTTGATGAAGGTAAAGGGTTCCAGGAAGTATCCATGGAAGTCCTGAAAGAATATGCCGGAGACCGGATATTCCTCTTGACTCCAGTGGCAGAAGAAGCAAAACAATCCACAGAGAATCTATTAAAGAGCCCTATCTGGAAGAGCCTTCCTGCCGTCAAGAACGGATATGTCTATACACAAGACATCATGAAGACTTCAAGTGATGCGACAACAAGAGAATGGCTGCTTGGGGAAATTCCACAGCTATTGAATATGAAATAACCTTCTGTGATGAAGAGTTTAACACAAGGCTGATAAAAAACTGTAAGAAGCATGTCAACAGCTGTTGATATGCTTCTTTTTTTTATATACAATGAATTCATTGATAATCATTCTCACCAAATGAACGGAGGCTGAACCCATGCTGCATACATCATCGTCCTGCCCCCCACTCCACTCTCTGCTATTTCAGCTAAACGAGGCCGAACTGATGATTCAAGCTGCCGATTCAAGCTCTATAACGCGTACAACCCAGGACTATACCCTTCTCATATTTACTGGAGGGAACGGACAATTGAACCTCGATGATCAAAGCGTGATGCTAAGTACGGATAAATGTTATCTACTATCTCCTGGAATCTCCTATAGTACGGACAACCAGGAGCTGACGTTGTATTATTACCTCATCACCTTTACAGCAATTTATACAACCGAGCATCCTAAACGATATTCTGGAGAGCTGCTTTCCGGCAGACGGGAGTTAATTGTGCACCCGTTCACCAAGGTAATCCGACTAGTCGAAGACCTGCTCATGAACAGGAATAACACCGATGATGTACAACAATTCAAGCGACAATTAAAATTCCAAGAATTGCTGCTGCTACTTTTTGAGCATAATTACCCTTCCAAACACCTGCCAAGTCCTACGGAATCCGTAGAAAAGACCATAACATTCATTCAGGAGCATTATACAGAGAGTATCACCGTGAAGCAGTTAGCTGAACTGGCGGGAATATCAATCTGGCAATATACACCGATCTTTCAGCAGCTTACGGGTAAAAAGCCGCTTGAATACCTGACGGATCTGCGCATTAATCATTCCAAACGATTCCTGCAGGAATCGACTGAACCACTGCGGGAAATCGCCAGACTGGTCGGCTTCTCGGACGAATACTATTTCAGCCGCCGCTTTCGGCAAAAAACCGGAGTTACACCCGGACAATATGCACATCAGCAAAGTCGTAAGCTTACCGTCAAGGATTGGACGGGTCATGAGGTGGAGATTCCAGAGCGAGCGAAACGTATTGTCTATCATGGCGAAACACTTGGCGACCTTCTCGCGTTAGGCGTAAAGCCTATCGGTGGAGATGAAGCGTTCGCCCGGAACAGCGTCTATAAACATCGGCTTAAGAAGCTCGCCAACGTCGGGTTTCCACTGGACCCGCAGTTGACCGCTTCCCTAAACCCAGATTTGATCATTTTGGCAAATAGTGATGAAAGAGCCTACAGAGCAGTTTCTGGTATCGCTCCGACACTCACCTTTGATTCATTTGCGCCTCTCGACAACCGAATGCGGACATTAGGCAGTTGGCTAGGTAAACAGCGCGAAGCCGAAGCATGGCTGGAGTCATTCACAATCAAAAACGCTGCCATGTGGCAGCAGCTTTACACGACAACCCTTCAAGTTGGAGAAACCGCCTCTGCTTTGGTCTATGATCATGGAGATCATCTATATGCTATGGGAATGTCCGGATTCTCCACTGCGCTTTATGCCCCATGTGGTTTACAACCGACCGAAGAGATCCAGGCCATATTGGACGAAGAGTTAGGGTTCGCCGAAGTTGATCCAACGCGACTGCCTGCCTACGCCGGAGATCATATCTTCATGCTCATTCCGGAACGCAAAGACTCGCGAGCTGCGATGGAACGATTACTAGACAGTTCACTTTGGAACAGTCTCCCGGCAGTACGTCAGGAACATGTTTATCTGCTCGACGGAAGCAAATGGAACTCTAGTGATGCGTTAACCCGGGAGAAGCTGCTAACGCTGTTGCCTAAACTACTCGGCGGAAGTAGCGCTAACAATTGAAAGTGAATCTAGGATTCTCTTTTGACTTTTCAAAACTTGATAGGGTATACTTTATCTACGCTTAATTTCCAACTTTTACAGTTGAAAAGCGGGGGAACCAGTTAATTGGGGCGAATCATTGAGCATTAGAATGTAGGGTACCATCTTACCCGAGTCCGTCAGCTAACCTCGTCAGCAGTGGATGGGTCTGCTTTTCATGTTATTTACATAACCAGAGACCCTTGCTAAGGGTCTCTTTTTGTGCTTTTTTGGACCCTGCTGGCAGTAGATTGGCCTTTGACACTAAGGCTCCCTCATTTCTCACACTACGAGACAAAGGAGAGATGTACGTGCAAAAGGTAAAGTACTTCACGGATATTAACAAAATAGCTATGTTGTCTGAGCTGGAAAAAGAGAATCTGAAAGAAATTACGGACAAATTTGTTTTTCGTGTAAATGACTACTATCTGTCTTTAATTAACTGGGATGATCCAAATGATCCCATCCGTAAGCTGGTTATTCCTAACGAAGGTGAACTGCTGGAATATGGGCGCTGGGACGCCTCCGATGAGGACACGAATTATGTGGTACCTGGTTGTCAGCACAAGTATAGAACAACTGCACTGCTGATTGTATCCGAGGTCTGCGGGGCTTATTGCCGCTACTGTTTCCGTAAGCGTCTGTTCCGAAATGACGTGAAAGAGGCGATGGCTGATGTCTCTCCGGGCTTGGAGTATATCGCAAAGAATCCGGAGATTAACAACGTACTTCTTACGGGCGGGGACAGTTTAATTCTCTCCACACCGAAGCTAAGATCCATTATTGAAAATCTAAGAAGCATTGAGCATGTTAAGATCATTAGACTAGGTTCCAAAATTCCCGTATTTAATCCGATGCGGATCTCTGAAGACGAAGAGCTGCTGGAGCTGATTCGTACTTACTCTACCGAAGACAAACGAATCTATGTTATGGCGCACATCAATCATCCTCGTGAAATCACACCTGAAGCCAAAAAAGCATTTAAAGCTCTCCACAACGCAGGGGCAATTGTCGTAAATCAGACCCCCATCCTCAAAGGCATCAACGATGATCCCGTTATTTTAGGGGAACTACTGGACCGGCTTTCATGGGCTGGCGTTACACCCTACTACTTCTTTGTGAACCGGCCCGTAGCCGGAAACCGAGATTTCGTATTACCGCTCGAGCAAGTCTATCAAATTGTAGAAGAAGCCAAAGCCAGAACCTCAGGACTTGGCAAAAGAGTACGCTTATCCATGAGCCACACCTCAGGAAAAATAGAAATTCTCGCCATTGATAACGGAAAAGCCTATCTCAAATACCATCAATCCAGAGATCAGGAATACGGAAAATTTATGATTCTAGATTGTCCAAAGGACGCCGAATGGTTCGATGACCTGCCTGGGAATGAGCAATATTGGACCCCACCTGTGAAAAAAAACGATGCTATTATTTCTGTTAATGATTTATCAGGCGAGCCTGCGGATTTAATCTGTAAATAGATTTAATCGACTCTGTCATAGGATATTTCTTCATCGCCAACAACAAAACTCCTCCCTCCCAAAATTAGCCCGAAAAAATCTATGATATAATCACGCTGTAACACGAAATGGACTAATGGGTGGGAATGCACACATGAAATTGGAACGATTGATTTCTATGATCTACAAGCTATTGAACCACGAAGTTTTATCTGCCTCCAAGCTGGCTGAAGAGTTTCAGGTTTCCCAGCGAACAATCTATAGGGATATCGATGTGATTTGTGCCGCTGGCATCCCGGTCGTATCGTATCAGGGTACTAAAGGTGGATATGGCATAATGGACGGATATAAAATGGATAAAAGCCTGCTCCGTTCGTATGATGTCACTTCTCTGATTACTGTACTTAACAGTCTTTCTTCCGTTTTTGAAGATGAGCATACGCAAGGAACCATTGAACGGCTGCAAACGATTGGAACGGAGCCACAGACCTCTAGTCTCGCGGTGGATCTTGAAACCCGGCGTACGGATCCTGACGCACTTCCTCTTTTACGTGCGGCTATATCGGAACGAAATGTTGTCCGTTTTGATTACATCAGTGTAAAAAATGAACGTACAACCCGTGAAATGGAACCAGTAAAGCTTCATTTTAAATATAGCAACTGGTACATCTATGGTTATTGCCGGACACGGCAGGACTATCGGGAGTTCCGACTTTCCCGGATGCTGAATTTGTTCCTGACGCAGGATACCTTTCATTCGCAACATGAGGTACCCAAAGAGGCCGGCTGTTCAAACAGGGCAGATCAGGTGGAGGAAATAGTGATCCGGGTAGGCCCTGAGGCTCTGGCAGAAGCTTTGGATCAGTTTCATCAAGTCGACAAGGAATTTCATTCCGATAAAAGCATGACGATGCGAATTCCTGTGTATAAGCCATTGGAAGCACATTGGCTTTGGTCCATTCTGCTGAGTTTTGGCAGCGGCGCCGAAGTCCTCGAACCCCCTGCATTGCGAGGTATTTTAAAAGAGCAGCTTCAAAACACACTCAAACTTTATGAAGAAGTATGACAGTCTGATGTCATACTTCTTCTTTTATATTAACTACAGTAACAAAAACAAATCCATGACCATTCAAAAGGAGAATGTACGAATGACAAATTATACAGTAGAAATGTTTAAATACCACACTTGGGCAAACCAAACTATCCTGGGAAGAATCAAGGAACTCCCGCCTTCTGTGCTAAGTCAAGAAGTGAACAGCTCATTTCCCACCATCGCTCATGCCCTTAGCCATATCTATGCGGTTGATACGATGTGGTATCTTGTATTAACAGGCACTGCCATGCCAGAGGCTTTTCAACAAAGTATCCCGCTAAATTTGAGCATTCTAGATTCTGTGGATGAATACGTAAATATCTTTGCCCAGCTATCAGAACAATACAAAGCATGGTTACACAACCAATCCGATTTGGAGCAAACCATTCTGCTTGACAATCCATTCGCCGGAATCCGCCAAACACGCCTATCAGAAATTGTGTTGCAAGTCGCCAATCACGGGACTTATCATAGAGGCAATGTATCTACTATGTTACGGCAGTTAGGCCATGCTTCCACCATGAATGACTATGCTCTTTTTTGGTATCAGGTTCCTGCGGAAGCTATTTAATCTCGGATGGGCAAGACGCTCCACTCCATACCTAGAAAGGAAATTGTATTTTAATTATGGAGATTGAAAATCTAATTACAGTGAAAACGAGAGAAGATTTAAGAGTTTGGCTGCAGGAGAATTGTAAGACTGAACAATCTTGTTGGGTACTCGTTAGTATGACGCCAAACTCAGAAACGTTGCTATATTTGGACGTAGTTGAGGAATGTTTGTGTTTTGGATGGATCGATGGAGTGAAAAAGAAAATTTCGGAAACGGAGCTGGCGCAAAGACTCTCTCCCCGAAGCAACAAAAGCTCTTGGACTGAATTGAATAAAGAGCGTGTCCGCCGCCTCGAAAAGCTGGGGTTAATGAGTGCTGAAGGAAAACGGATACTTCCTGATATGAACCCTGATTCTTTTATAGTAGATAAGATTATAGAGCAACGGCTAAAAGAGGACAGGCAAGTATATGAGAATTTCACGGCCTTTCCAGCCCTTTATAAAAGAGTTCGGATCGACACGATCCAAAGCAATAAACATCAGCCAGATTTATTTAAGAGTAAATTAGACAAATTCATAGCAAACACTAAAGAAAATAAAATGTACGGGCAATGGCATGATAATGGACGTCTGCTAGATTATTAAGCTGCGCTAGATGCACGATCTCCTGCTGAGGCTTTCGGACCCCAATGACGCTATTTACTAATTTATCGCCTTTTCAGCAATCCATCGGACCCCAGTGCAGCTATTCCTTAGAAACTGGCTCTTATAAGGCGTTTTTTTGGCCAATAGGAGCTATGCGGTCCGATAATACTCCAAATGGCGGATTTTCTTGCATATAAGGTCTGCTGAGTCCGATACCGCTGAAGCATAGTCATTCGCTGGACTCCTGAGTCCGATACCGCCGAAGCATAGTCTTTCGCTGGGTCTACCGCTACTACTACTACTACTACTACTACTGCTACTGCTACTGCTACTGCTACTGCTACTGCTACTGCTACTATGATCTCCTGCTGAGGCTTTCGGACTCCAATGACGCTATTTACTAATTTATCGCCTTTTCAGCAACTCATCGGACTCCAGCGCAGCTATTTCTTAGAATCAGGCTCTTATACGGTGATTTTCCCGCCAATAGGAGCTATGCGGTCCGATAATACTCCAAATGGCGGATTTTCCTGCTTATAACGTCTGCTGAGTCCGATACGCCGAAGCATGATCATACGTTGGTCTCCTGAGTCCGACACGCCGAAGAATGATCATTCGCTGGTCTGCTGAGTCCGATACCGCCGAAGCATAGTCTTTCGCTGTCTTTCGCTGTCTTTCGCTGTCTTTCGCTGTCTTTCGCTGTCTTTCGCTGTCTTTCGCTGTCTTTCGCTGTCTGATGCTACCGTATCCTAATCATCTGCGGATCAAACACCATTGACTCATGATCATCTCTTATTCCGAAAGTGCTAAGTACGCGCGAATGAGATTGGTTCAGACGTTCAGACGAAGTTTAGAGTTGAGAGCAGAGGTTTGGTTTAAGTTCAAAAAAAGAGAGGTGCCCCAGCCATTTTCATGGCTTTGGGCACCTCTTTTATTAAGTTACAGCCCTTCAGCCAGAATCCGTTTCAGGAACATCCCTGTGTAGGATTCCCGCACTTCAGCAACCTGCTCCGGTGTACCTTCAGCTACAAGCTTACCGCCCACAACGCCACCTTCAGGGCCAATGTCAATCACCCAGTCGGACTCCCGAATCAACTCTAAACTGTGCTCCACAACTACGACGGTATTTCCCGTATCAACCAATTTGCTCAATAAGGTATGGAGCTGCTTGATGTCTGACGGATGAAGGCCTGTTGTTGGTTCGTCAAGCAGATAGAGCGTATGGTTTTTGGAAGGTTTGCTCAGCTCTTTAGCCAGTCTAATCCGTTGCCCTTCACCACCGGATAAGGTTTTGACAGATTGTCCCCATTTAAGGTAACCGAGACCCACCTCACACAATGTCTCGATAATCCCCGCCATTTTGGCTTCCGACTTAAGAATCGGCAAGCTTTCCTGTACGGACATGTCCAGCAGATCCGAGATGGAATATCCATCATATTTCACCTGGAGAACCTCATCCGTAAATCTTCTCCCCTTGCATGCGTGGCATTTAACCTCCAGATCGGGTAAGAAATTCATGTCTACAGTCAGCACCCCAAGACCCTGACAGGTTTCGCAGCGTCCACCCGGTGTGTTAAAGGAAAAATGCTTGGAGGTCAGTTTTCTTTTTTTCGCCTCCGGCAATGCAGCAAACAGCTGGCGCAGATGTGTGAATACATCTGTATATGTCGCTACATTAGAACGCAACATTCTACCCATGGGCGATTGGTCAAAGATCACTATATTTCCAACCTGATCTAAGCCCGCAATCTCCGCACAGCCTATTTGCTCATGTTCTTTCGCACTGCCTTGCGCAAGAATATCAAAGACTAGTGTCGACTTGCCTGAACCCGAAACCCCAGTTACAGAAACTAGACAATCTAGAGGGAATGAAACCTCCGGGATATCAATATTCCGGTACTGTGCCTGTCGGATGGTGATTTGTTTTCCGTCACCTTTCCGGCGAACGTATGCAGCAGTCTTATTACGCTCTTCTCTAAGATAGGCTCCCGTAACAGAAGTCTCGCTTGCCATCAAATCCTCAATGCTGCCCTCGCCAACAACTTGCCCTCCGTCCAGACCAGCACCCGGACCCATATCAATAATATGATCGGCAGCGCGCATCATCTCAATATCATGCTCGATAACGAGCACCGTATTACCCAAATCGCGCAGCTCCTGAAGCACACGAATGAGGCCAACAGTATCCCGCGGATGAAGCCCGGTCGTCGGTTCATCTAGAATGTATAACACTCCAGTCAGACCTGACCCCAGCAATGAGGCAAGGCGCAGCCGCTGTGCCTCTCCACCAGAGAGGGAGACCGTCTGACGGTTCATGGAAAGATAACCAAGACCAACATCGATAATCCGTTTTAGTCGGGTAGGCATATCGTGAAGGATGGGTTCAAGCAGATGAAGTCCCTCGGCGGGCAAAGCCGCCTGCAAGCCTTTCGTCCACTCGTAAACATCGCTTAATGACCAATCCGATAGCTCCGTAATCGATGTGCCAGCTACCCGAACGAGACGAACTTCTTTTTTTAGGCGAGCGCCAAGGCATTCTGGGCATTGCTGCTCATGAAAAAATCCGCCGTCTTTTTCCTGTGTACCAGCTTCTCCTTCCTTCTCCTTGTATCGCCGCCACAAACCAGGAATGACGCCTTCAAATTTGGTGCCTTGAATCGGCTTAACATTGGGAAAATGGCGCTTAAACGCCTCACTTTCCACTCCGTAATATAACAAGTCGCGCTGAATTTCGCCGTAATTTTTTAAGGGCTGATCTGGGTCAAACACAAAACCAAAATGCTTGCCAGCGGCCACTAATATACGCATCTGTATATCACGATGAACACCATTCAGCGAGGCAACACCACCCTCATGCATACTAAGTTCTGGATTAAACACCGCCGCTTCATTTATAGTTGCCACAGATCCAACACCACCGCAGGCTTCACAAGCTCCCTCCGGTTTATTAAAAGAAAAGTGGGACATGCCCAGCCTCTCAAGCTCAGCTCCGCAATGCGGACACCCCATCGTTTGACCATGCATTTCCTCGTCTTCCTCGATCAGCAATCCCCTCGCTTCAAAAGAAGGTGGAATGCTGCCACTACAGGAAGGGCAAACCCGCTCGCCTAATCTGGAAAAGATAAACCGGACAAACGTATAGATGTCGGTGACTGTCCCAACTGTCGAACGGGGATTACGATTGGTGACATGTTGTCCAACACTAATGGACGGAGACAGTCCAATAATAGACTCCACCTTTGGTTTGCTGATCGTATCTGACGTCATGCCCATGGAATCCAAATACTGTCTTTGGCATTCCCGCTGAAGTGTATCCATAGCTAACGTCGATTTCCCTGATCCCGAAGGTCCTGTCAGGACAACTAGCTTATACTTAGGAATCGTGAGCGAGACATTTTTCAGATTATTCTCTCTTGCCCCTTTAATAACAATAGTCTCTTTCACATCTATTCCCCTCTCAATTCAACCCACTGGTTCGTAGTTATATCTTCTATCCATATGGTTGCCCAAAGTTGTTGGATTGCAATTATTTTGCAAAACATTTCTAATTTCGATAGAATGTATTTGATAAATCACAAAATTTTAGAATAACTTTATAATCTAATATCTTGACTATCAAGATATAATTATTTTAAAAGGAGCGTTATCTTTTGTCAAGCCACGAACAACCTACACCAGAGCAGGAACAATTCACCTTGCTTATGCGCAGTTTGGGAAACCGAACGGTATTGTACCAACAAAATGTAGCCGCCTCACTTGGGTTATACAATAATGATTTCTTATCTATAGATATTCTACGGGAGAAAGGTCCTATCACTGCTGGAGAACTGTCTAAATTAACCGGTCTGACCACAGGCAGTGTTACGGCATTAATAGACCGGCTCGAAAAAAATGGCTATGTCCGCAGACAAAATGACCCGAATGACCGCCGTAAAGTGATTATTGTGCCATTATATGAGAATAAAGATGATGTCATTAATACGTACCAACCGCTCCATACCGCCATGGTTAAGCTCGCAGCTTCTTATACGGATGAAGAGCTCGCCCTTATTTCGCAGTTTTTAGGCCAAGCAAGTGCGGTTCTGGAAGAGCAGATTGATCATCTTGGATCCACTGCGCGCGGCAAATCTTCTTCCTAAGATACGTATTTATACAAAAAAGGACGATATCCAAAAGTCATACGACTCTCTGGACACCGTCCTTTTTCATTTATTTTCTAATACCAATCGTTACAATTTCGCATGGACCGATCAGTAAGTCCAAGCTACCTTTCTCATCCCTAGAAACTGGGTGGCTCTCCTCTTCTAGAATCGTCGTTTTATAGAAATACTGCTGTGGAATAGACGAATGGAAGGCCAGGTTGGTGTTCTGCTGACTCATGTTGTACCAACGCATCAGTATATCTCCAGTCTGCTCGTTCATTTTTAGTGAAGAAAATGCGAGTTCCTTACTCTCCCAATCAAATGGAGTATACACCGGCGCAACCACGCCTGCATGTACATCGGTCTGGCAAACAATCCACGGAACCTGAAATTGGTAAGCTTCAGCATAAGCACCAGAAATTATACCCTCACCAGTGTGCGGGATAAGCTCCATACGAACAACATGCTCTCCCAGACACTGCGCTTCTGGAGTTGGGAATAGCCCCCAGTCACCAAGTTCGCCAACAGAACGTAGCAGCGTAATCGCAATAGTGTTACGCCCATCTCGCAGCACTTCATATTCATTTAATCCAAAATTAGCGACGGTTAGACCCGCTTTCCCATCACTAATATCAACAAAGGCTTGCTGATGTTGCGTGTTACTCGGATTCTTCCATTCTGTGGCTGGTTCAATATTCCGCTCAGCAACCTCGAACATCGAATCTACACGATGCGTGGCAGCGTTCAAATCTGTTGGAAACAGTATACGAATCCGGTGATCTTTGGCCTGGTTATCTATTGTCGTTTCGATATGCAATCCCTTTCCGCCCCGCTCCAAGGAGATTACAGTACGAAGTTTCAGAATGACTGTGTCACTACTGCGCTGAGCTTTGCGCTCCGGATAATAAACCAGTGCACGCTGCTCCTCATCCAGCTTATCATCTGCCGAGGCTGGAATCTCCCAGTTATGGTTAATTTCTATAGCGGCGCGAAACGATGTATTTTCCAGTACACAAATGTTAGCCTTCAGTCCTTTAGTCGTCAAAGCTTGTTCGGCCTCTGGCTGTTTGTACATATATTCATTGCCGATATCCCCGGTGTTTTCATATACACCAAGATCTTGATAGGTCACCCCACTAGTTTTGTCACTTAGCATAAACGAACCATCATCATTAATGACTACCTTGATAACGTCATTTTCCAGCACCCGATCTCCATATAGCAAAGATTCAGCGGCTATTGCCAGTTTTGCATCTGCTCGGCGAACCCAAGCATATGATCGAAGACCTAGCTCAGGAACTTCTACGGCTTCAAAGGTAAGTCTTACCCGGCGGCACATATACGGCTGACGGAACTTATCATCTGGCAAATCATAACCAAACTGAAGCCCCAAGTCCTTCAGCTGGCAGGCAATGTTATTCCCTTGATCGTCTACTAACATACGACCGTGCAAGTCAATTCCAATCATACGGCTAGCCGTTTCTTCCAGAGAGAATCCTTCTCGCAAATATAGACGCGCCACATCAAGTTCTACGCTCACAGTACCCGTGCGACTCCAACCCGTCATATTCATCGCTACTAGTGGAAGCACGTCTTCACCATATGCTGTAAACCCGGACGTATCCACAGCTTCTGCAATCACTCGTTTACTATCCTCAACAATGGTCTCTGCCACATGACGGCTTTTGTCAAAACGGGTGACCATCTCACGGTGTACCTCATCCACGCTGCATCCACAAATACTATCATGCGGATGATTTTGCATTAATGTCTTCCATGCATAGGTGAACAGATGATGGGGGTACTCTTTGCCCAGTAAATGTGCGAACGAAGCAAGTGGCTCGGCCAACTTTTCAAGCAAGATTTGCCCTTCCTGATTCATCTGTTTCAAATAGACACGAGCAGACGCGGTATTCACTAACGTACCCCATCCATCGGTATGCTGGCTCCGCAGTTCGCCCTTTACAGTCGACAGATTGCTGCGATCCACTACACCCTCTACGGCCTTAAGGTAATCAGGAAAGTTCGAATGAATGAACTCCATATCTGGATACAACCGCTTCGCAGTTTCGATAGCCTCTGGCAAATCCAGTTGAGCCGGCTGATGATCACAACCATTCATGAACAGCAGCTCACCTGTAGAGGCAAACTTCCGCGCATCTGCCAGCTTTTTCTCCCAGAACACTTTGGCTTCTGCTTCATTTACAGGCACTTCGTTTCCGTTAGAATACCAATTGGCAAATAGGATGCCTAGCACTTTTGATCCATCAGGGCCTTCCCAAATCAGCTCCGAGAATGAGGATTCGTAACCTCCATCCGACACCGTATTATTGAATCCAGTGGGCTTCACACCTCTTCCAAAAAAGGCATTATTGATGCCGGATTGCAGCATTAATTGTGGAGTCTGGCCGACTAGACCAAAGGTGTCCGGAAAATAACCGATTTTGGAGGGTTCCCCGTAACGCTTCGAATCCTGATGGCCAATCTGCATATTACGAACATTGGCCTCCCCACTAGTAAGGAACGCATCCTGCAAAATATACCAAGGTCCTATTAGAAGGCGACCTTCCGTAATATATTTCTGTAGCCGCTCTTGATTTTCTGGACGTACCTGAAGATAATCTTCCAGAATAATCGTCTGTCCATCCAGATAGAAACTCTTAAATTCGTTATCCTCATCCAACCGGTTCAGTAATTCATCAACCAGTTTCACTAAGCGTACATGATGCTTCTCATAGGGAAGATACCATTCCCGGTCCCAGTGTGTATGGGAAATGATATGGGCTGTCTGAGGGCTAATTGATTGTTTTGAGCTTTCCAAAGTGAAGACCTCCTTATATGCAATGCGTTCTATCTACCAAGTTGCTTAATGTAGAAGATGTGGATAATTGACATGAATCTCGACTTCCTGCGGGCGATAAACACCAAGCAAATCTCCTTTACTATCCGTGGCAAAAAGAACAGAACGTTCCTGTTCCAACACGAACGAATAAGTTCGGCCAGTGGCCGAATCCTTCACCTCGATCTTTGCATCCTGGGCATATTCCGACACGAAGGTAAAAAGTGCACCCGTAGCAAAGCTCAGTTTTCGTCCGTAGATACCCGCTAAGTCCCCACCACTAATCCATTCAAAATCACGTTCCACAAAAGCAGCATTAACCGCGTAGCGGTAAAGTGCAGCCGTAGTATCCCTACGCTCACTCAATTCAACTGGCAGTGGACTCCATAGGAGTCGACCCTTGCCAAGCGGTATGTTCTCGACAGTGTCTATAGTAGAACTTCCACCATTTTGTTGAATGATCGTTTCCTTCGACACCTCAGCAATCCGTCGGTGACCGAAGGAGACGGGGAGTTCTTGGCCTTGAAGGCTAATCACTTCTTCGCGGCGAACATTACGCAATTCACGTTTGCCAAGAATATCACTCAACCGATCTGAAGAACGCCAGTAGGCATCAATGCCTAACGGTCCAGTGGCAAGCAACACCGCTCCTGTCTCTTCAACAATGTGTAACAACCGTTCCATCGCTGCATCAGCGAAGTTATGCGCGCTTGGCAGTATAATCAGCTTCGCAGGGTTCTTCTCCAAATCATCTAGATGGTATTCGGATGCCCCCCGAAAAGACATCTTGAGCTCATAAGACAGAATGCGGGTAAGCTCTGTTGTAGACGCAAAAGCCAACTTTCGATTAGAGAAATCATTCGAATAAGGGAACACCACCGCAATCTCTTCCAATTTCCGATCACCAAATATATCACGGATACCTTCTATAAACTTCCCGAAATCATAAGATACGTCTGCCTCAGGCTTCTCGGTTCCATCTGCTCTCAGTGCTCCGATATGGGACTCATTCGCATTATCCATATAGAAATTCGTATTCCAGATCCAGTGAATAGCCCCCGCACCAGCCGTTCCAAAAGCGTAAGCATACTTCCGTTCCAGCAAATTCCGCAGCTCTTGTTCTGAACGTTTGGCTCGGCCATCTGGAGCTTCTACATACATGACGCCAGTCTCCTGAATTAGGTTTGGCTTATTGGGGGTTTTGGCAAAAATGCCATCCCATATCAAATAGTCGTTAAACCACCAGGAATGCACAGTAGTGTAATCTACCGCCTCCTCATAGAAAAACGGCGAAGGACGCTGCGCTCCTAGTCCCTCATCCTGGCCAACCGTAACCATCTGAGCTGGACATTGCTCCTTAATGGTATCGTATAATTGCTTCACCCAACGGTTATGCATTTCCATAGAGAACAAACAATAATCCAACCAGCGTGTCCCCCTCTTAGCACTGTGCATATCTTGTACGTCGAAGTTCATCTCTTTTGCTTCAGGCAGCCCTGCCGAAGCAAAGTCCGGAAGCTGTGCGGGCGTCATATTCCAGCGTTCCTGCAGCACTTCGATTACACCATGTCTTTCTTGTAGCCATTCCCTAAAAGCTTGTCGCTCAAAGCGATCATGGCATGAACTCGGGCCGTCCGAGAAAATACGGTCCGGATCAAACATCGACGGTTCATTAATAAGATCCCAGTCTACATTCGAAGAATCTTTATGACGAGATACAATAGACCGAATGAACCGCTTCTGAGCCTCCACACTTTGTGGGTCCAGATAAGGATTTACCCCACCCCACGTTTCCGGGGTGAAGGAGAAAAACGTGAACGTCACCTGAAGATCATGCTTTTTCGCCGTCATGATGAAGGCGTCGATCGCCCGCAATACTTCTTCCGAGACATGTCCATCGTCTTGCATCACATTGCGATAAGCTGTCCAGATCCCTGTACGGATCCAGTTAATCCCGGCCTTCCGCATCTGGCCCATATCACGATCCCAAACTCCGACGTTCGGCAGAAAAAGAAATTTTCGCGCCACATCACTCGCCATATAAGTCATGCCGACCACTGGTAGCGGACGCCCATCTTTTATAAAATAATCTCTGCCGCTCGTTACCGGATTGCCTGCTGCCAGCAGCTCAGGAGCATGACCCCAGAACCCTTGACGCAGAATACGAACCTCACCATCACTGGCTTCTGCTTCACAGACAATATGGTAGAGGCCCCTACTTATCTCCAGAGGAATGGGCAGACGCACCATGTTTAGTTCAGCATTCGCCTTCATTTCCAAACTCTGAGACCACTTCAAAGAGGTATCTGATTCATGCTCTACATAAATTGTGAAATTCCATGTATCTTCATTTCGCATAGAAGGTCTCACTCGTTCAAGCTGCTGAATCTGAAGGGTTAGGGAAGCACGTTCTCCTGATTCATAAGACGCGTAATTGGGCTTAACCCACATTTCCGTAACACCCTTGCTGCAGAAACGCGCCCAATTGGATATCGCGGAAGGACCTTTTTGCTCCCAAAAAGAAGCTGTTGCAGGTGTATTTACGAACAGCCAGCGTGAACCTGCATATAAACCAATCGTATTCTCCCAAAGAACCACTGGGGCAGCGGTTTCTCGACCCTCGGACGTAATTCCCTTTAAGAGCGGGTAAATCCGTGTGCTCATCGGACCTGCCGAGCCCATTTGATGTGGTAAATCACTCGACTTTGTCGTATGTGGCACGAGGTTCCATGTGTCTGCACTCGTTAGAAAAAGAGATTCTTGACCCTTAAGCAGAGGAATGACATCCAAGGCAAGCAATGAATGGTTGCGTGAGCATTCAACACGAAGTGCCTCATGAATATACAGCTCCTGATGATAGGAAGTCTGCTCCGCTTCGACATGCCATCGGCCATTTTCCCAACGAACAGGTTGTTTGAAGGGTGCGCCTCCAATGCTAATCAACCCGCCACCTCTTTGCAGGTATTCAAGAATGGCTATCCAGGCCGCTTTCGGGAAATAGGGTGCATGCAGATTGATGAAACAGCCGCCTTTCGTTTCGTGCAGCGTTTGTGCAAGCTGATTCTCATTTACAATAGATCCGAACTCACTCATGGATGTAATCGCATCGCTAGGAATGGGACTGGAAATTGGAAAATCAGAATCATAGAATATGATTACAGGTCTGCTCGGGCTGGTCATAGTAGTCCTTCCTTCATCGTTTTATAGACAAGTTGAGAGAACAGACTATTGGACCAGGCGAACCATTTTCTAGTGAACGTATTCGGATCATCAACATGGAATCCCTCATGCATAAAGCCAGTATCCGCATCTGTAGCTTCTAACATCGCAAGCATCTCCAGCTTTTCTTCCTTAGTTGAAGCCGTCAAACCTTGCATCGATAATGCCATATGCCAGATGTAGTCTTTGGGAGTATGCGGACTGCCGATTCCCTTCGCTGCGGTTCCTTCAAAATAAAAAGGATTCTCCTTGCTCAGAGCAAATCGTCTCGTATTCTGATAAATTTCATCCTCTGCGGTAACATAGCCGAGATAAGGAATCGACAGGAGTCCTGGTGTTCCCGCATCATCCATCAAGCAGTAGTTGCCATAACCATCGGTCTCGTAGGCGTAGATTGGACCGAATTTCGGATGACGATAAATACCATACAATTGAATTCCGTGATCAATCTCAGCTTCTAATACTTTAAGCTGTTCCAGAAATTCAAGATCACGGAATACCCATTCAGCGAATTCCTGCATATGACGTAATGCAACAACAGCGAACATATTCCCCGGGATGTTGTAATGAAAGTCGCATGCATCATCACTCGAGCGGAATCCGGACCAGACCATACCCGTGTAATTAACAGGCATACCTAGACCGTTATTACGCAGTGTATCTTCAGGAATCCCATTGTTACGCGTAAAGCGGTATGGAGATAATTCACTATGGCGCTGTTCAGTTTTGAACAGGTTGAATATTTTGAACATTGCTGCCTTAAATCCGGCGTCGAATATATCAGCCTTTCCGGTTTCTTTCCAATAGGCATAAGCCAGACGCATGGAAAAACAAAGAGAATCGATCTCGAATTTACGCTCCCACACCCAGGGGGACATTTCCGTAATATCGCTAGTGCTCCAATGCCAATCATTCGCTGACTCATTAAACGCATTGGCGTACGGATCGATATGAATATACTCGATATGACGTTTAATTAACCCGCCAATAATCCGCTGAAGATCGGGATCGTTTTTAGCAAAGGGCACGTAGTGCATAACCTGCTCCACAGAATCTCGCAACCAAGAAGCTGGGATATCTCCTGTAATTACAAACGTTGTCCCATCATCCATAAGCTTAGTCGTTGTCTCAAGCGTATTGGGAAAACAGTTCTTAAAAAGCTGCAACAGCTTTGGCCGATGAGCTAACTTCTCCTCTGCTTCGTTCAATACTTCTTGAACCGCTTGAGGAAGCGGCAGCTTCGGCATAGAGATGGCGGGAAGTCGGAATTGTTCCATATTCTCACTCCTTCATAATAAATGGGGATAGATAGAGAGACGGGCAGCATAGCTGCCCGTCTCCACTAATCCTATTTGTGTTACCTTTAGTGATTAATCTTAGGCGTGTTACGTTCATTAGCTTATTTCTTTGTCTGGTTCCACTCATCAAGTTGCTTTTGAACTTCTGCAATGACTTTATCAAGTCCAGCTTCTTTAAATTTCTTCGCTGCTTTTGGCAGATATGTTTTAGGATCAACAGAACCTGTGTATAGCGCTGGCATAAATTCTTTAGTTACGTTGTTGATAGCCGCTACTTCTGTTTTTACAGGTGTAGGATCAAATGCAAAACCGAAGGTAGGGGCTTCTTTTGAAGAATCATTAAACTTCTTGAAAGCATCCCATTTATCAGCAGGGTCATCAGCATGCAGATAAGTCAGTAACATGTTTCCAAGTGTGAAGCCTGGCATTGCATAGCTATCTTGCATAGCTGGCAGATCTTCAATGACATTGTCGGAGATTTTCTTATAATGAGTGCCTTCAATACCATAGTTGAGCAAATTGCGTAAGTACTTATCTGTATTCAAAAGATTCAAGAACATCATCGCGCGCTCAGGATCACCTGAGGTTACGGAAATCGCGTGCATCGAACCTGCGGCGGACTGTGTATATACATAAGGCTCATGCATAGGCGAAGTTACAATTTCATAACCTGCTGAACGAGACCAACCTTTTTCTGCATAAGGCTGTGTGATTTCGCGATCGGCAAACCATTTACCGGTCTTAATGTTATCAATACCTTCAAGTGTCGCAACGTCTGGGCGTAAGTAACCTGCTGTGTAAAGTCTACGCATCGTATCTAACGATGTTGCAAGTTCAGGTGTCTCCAGAATATTAACAACCTTGCCATCTGTGGAATCCATATAGACCCCTATAGGTAACTCATCACCTAGTACATAGTCAAATGGCATGAATGGTTTAAAGCCTTTAGGAACAGCTAGCGGTGTAATATCAGCCGGCTCGTTCTCTTTAATCGTTTTAAGAAGTGGCTCTAGATCATCCAATGTACGGATATTGGAAATGTCCATGTTATATTTATCAACATATTTCTTATTGAAGCGCCATACCCATTGCTGTCCAAGCTCCTTATTTACAGGAACACCATAGATCTCACCTTTAATCTTAGTTCCTTCTAAGAAACGAGGATCCAAAACTTCTTTCGTTTCCTTACCATACTTATCTAGCAGATCATTCAGACCCAAGAACGTCCCATTAGCAGCGTTACGACGGAAGTCATTTGTCCAAGAAGAGGTAAAGGCAATATCATAAGGCTCACCGGAAGCGGTGATGACTTGCATCTTCTTATCGTAATCGCCCCAATCGAACATCGTAATGTTCAACGTCGCGTTAATTTTTTCTTGGGTATATTTATTAACTTCTTTTAAGACAAGATCTAAATCCTTTTGAGGTCCACCAATTAAATACATCTTCAACTCATATGGCTTTAATTCTGATGTGTTCCCTGCTGAATTCCCTGCTGCCGCTGAATTGTTTGTTTCTTTAGCAGCATTTGTATTATTATTCGAACCACATCCAGCTAGAAGGCCAGAAAAAAGCATTGTCCCTGCAAGAGCGAGTGTTAAGCCTTTTTTCATTTTCATTTCTATTTTCCCCCTTTAGATTAATGAACGCTTTATTTATATCGATTCCTGTCCTAGCGATTCGAATAAATACATCTTAGTAGTGTTACTCCTTTAAAGAGCCCACGGTTAAGCCTTGTACAAAATACTTTTGGAAGAACGGATACGCTAGTGCTATAGGTAAGGTCGCCAGTACAACCATCGCCATACGAACGGTTTCTGTTGGCAAGGTTGCAGCAATCTCAAAGCTTGATCCCATCTGCATACTGTTCTGAATGACAAACTCCATATTATTCTGAATTCGCATCAGCATCGCTTGGAGTGGAACAAGACTCGCATCATCTATATACAGCAGGGCATTAAACCAATCATTCCAATAGCCCAGCGTACAGAACAATCCAATCGTTGCAATCCCCGGTAAAGAAATTGGAAGTACAATTTGCAGGAAGGTCCGAAACTCACCAGACCCATCAATTTTGGCAGCCTCAATGAGTGCATCAGGTACGCTAGTCTGGAAGAAGGTCCGCATTACTAGAATAAAGAATGCATTCATCGCTATGGGCAATATTAAAGCCCATATCGTGTTGTACAAATGTAAAAACTGCGTAGCCACGATATAGTTGGGAACCATTCCGCCTGAGAATAACATCGTGAAGAAGGCGAAGAAGCTGAAATAATTACGATAGCGAAATGATCTTCGAGAGAGAACATACGCATAAGTTGTTATTAAAAATAAACTAATGAGCGTACCTAGTACAGTAACCATCAAAGTAACTCCAAAGGAACGAAGCAATTGATCACCTGTGTTAAAAACAAACTGATAAGCTGCTAAACTATATTTTTCGGGTAACAAGCTAAATCCATTTAGAGCAAGTACTTTCTCATCTGTAAAAGAAATGGCTATGACAAACAAGAACGGAAACACACAAGTAAAAGCGAAGATGCCAATTATAATATTGAGTACCACATTCCATAAAGGAGTAATGGCGTTGTTGTCGATTTCTTTTGGCTTACGTTTGAATACTGCCATAACGTCACTAACTCCTTTCTAGAATATCGCATTCTCTTTGCTGATCTTTTTCACAATAGAATTCGTTACAAGCACCATGATAAATCCAACAATCGATTGATATAGACCCGCTGCTGTACTCATCCCTAGATTACCTGTCGTACTCATGCTGCGATAAATATAAGTATCGATAACATTCGTTACGGAGTATAGAACACCTGAATCCCGAGGGATTTGATAGAATAAACCGAAGTCCGATCTAAAAATACCACCAATCGCTAAAATCGTTAGCGTTACCATTAAAGGTTTAAGCAAAGGAAGTGTAATAAACTTAATCTGCTGCCATTTGCTGGCCCCATCAATCATAGCTGCTTCATAGTAGGACTTGTCGATACCCGCTATAGCCGCTAAGTAAACAACACTTGAATAACCAATTGATTTCCAAATCCCCATGAAAATTAGGATATATGGCCAAAAGCGAGTATCCCCATACCAGGAAATAGGATCGCCTCCGAAGTAAACAACCACTTGATTCAATATTCCTTTATCTACACTCAGAAAGCTGAAGGTAAAGAAACTAATAATGACCCAAGAAAGGAAGTAAGGCATAAACATCGCCGTTTGATAAACTTTAGCCATCCGTTTGTTTACAAGTTCATTTAAGGTGATCGCAATGCCCACCGCAAGAACTAAACCGAGAGAGATCAACGCCAAGTTATAAAGAATCGTATTTCTTGTAATGATATAGGCGTCCTCCGTCGAGAACAAAAAGTTGAAATTTTCAAGGCCAACCCACTTACTGTTTAAAACGCTTGCAAAGAATCCATCCCGATGAATCTTGAAATCCTTGAATGCAATTACTGTTCCAAACATCGGTAAGTAGCAAAAGATCAGGAACCATAATGTCCCTGGTAATACCATAAACCAGAGTACTTTATCCTTAATTAAACTTTTGAAAAATGCAGGCATTATTCCACATCCCCCTTCTCTCTATCCCCAAACAACCCCTATATATCCCTTCGATCTTTTTCCCTCGCCCCTTTAACTACCCTTAATTCTGCGCTATAAAAGCGGTTTCATAAAGTTGAAAAACTCCAGAATCAGATGTAAAAATTAAAGATCCACAGCAGAAGGGACATTTAAAAAGTCTATTTCCCCTTAAATTTGAGCAAAAAAAAGGAAACATTCTCGTTATCAACGTCCATGAAGCCCGTACTTGAACGTGATACTCAGGAACATTTCCTTTATTTTAGGATTTTGCTTTTTTGTACATATTCCGAAGCTCTGTCGGCGATACACCTACTGATTTTTTAAACTGGCGATAGAAATATGCTGGATCCGGATATCCTACTTCAGCTGCAATTTCGTTGGTTAGTAACGTAGTTTGAAGCAGCAATTGTCTTGCCTTTTCAATTCGAAATTGATTAACATAATCAGAGAAACTACGGCCCATTTCCTTCTGAAATAGCTGGCCCAAATAATTAGGATGCATTTCCATACGCTGACTGAGCGTTTTCAGGGATAGCTCTTCTCTATAGTGTTTGCTTACTTGATCAACCATATATCTCATATTCGGACTGAGCTCATCATTTACTAATGATAATTGGTCCAGTGTTTCTTTCACACTTTCCTGCACATGGTGCACCAATTGCTCAATAGTATGTATGCGCAGCAATGGATTAAACACGGCACTAAAATTAGAGTTTTTCTCCATTTTCTTAGCAATCAACATTAACTCAATCGCTACGTTGTAATTATCAATGCGGGTAATCATGCCACAGCCAAACAGCTTTTCGAACGTTTCTGCGATAAATTGGTTCGTAGCCTCCCGGTCTCCAGATAATAATAATTTGGTGAATTCCTCATAATCAATTTCGAGCTTCTCCTCATGCAGGACCATCTTTGATAGTTGTTCCACATCTATAATCGGGTAACCCGGTAGCATAAGATGATCAACATATAAACTCTTCGCCTTTTTATAACTATTTGGGACTTCCTGAAAAGCATGCTCCTTACTTCCTATCGTTATCCAGACAGACTTTTCTAACTCATGCATAATCTCACATTGCACTTGCTCCAGTACACAATAAAGCTCTTCTTTGTTCTCAGCTTCAGCCCACTCAGCAATAATAAGAACAAGATCACCTTCCATATCTATAAATACAATAACGGTTCCAAGTTGCTCTAATGATTTCACAGCGATACGATAACATTCATCCATAAGCTGATTCCTATGGAGTTTATCCTGGCCCTCATCGTCATCCTGTTCGGTGATAAGCCGAATCGCAGCCACCGTAAAAAATGAACAGTCCAGTGAGATATTTAAGACTTTTGAACGGTGCTGTAGCTCCTGCCGGCCTATATTGCCAGTTACCCAGCGGTTTAGAATATTATTGCGTAGAACTTGCCAATCATCTTTAGCATGAAATTGTTCAACATCCTCTTGATTCAGCACTTCAACAATTTGTTCAATGGTTGATTCCAACTCATGTATATTAATGGGTTTGAGAATATAATTTTCAATGCCTAGACTCATTCCAGCTTTTAAATACTCAAATTGCTCATACCCGCTCAAGATTATAAACCTCATTTTTGAATCAAAAACCTTTATTTGCTGAATCAGTTCAAGTCCCGTAAGTTTTGGCATCGTAATGTCAGTAATTAATATGTCGATCCCTTCATTATGATTGCGTAGAAATTCTAAAGCTTCTTCCCCATTAGACGCTTGTCCCGCGATTCTCAATCCATATTTTTCCCATTCAATCACTGAACGTAATCCTTCAAGAATAAGAGGTTCATCATCCACGATAAGTATATTGTGCATTATTAGTACTCTCCCTTACTACTGGTATATTCATGATGACTATTGTTCCTTTATTTACTTCACTAGCGATCGTTAATCCATATTCAGTCCCATAATAAAGTTTAATTCGTTCATTCACATTACATAGGCCTACCGAAGAAGGAGGTTCATCCATTCTCATACTGACTTGAAGCATTTGCTGTAGCTCTGTCAGCTTGCTGGCAGTAATTCCATTCCCGTTATCACTTATAGCAATTTGAATTTCCCCGCCAGATTCAGTAACTTCAATACGGATGAGATTGCCAAAACGGTCAGGTCTAAATCCGTGAACAATATAATTTTCAATGACCGGTTGGATGAGCAATTTAACGATAGAACAATTCATGGCAACTGGACTTATTTGTGATATGATTTGGAGCCTATCTTTATGTCTAATCTGAAACAGCTCCAGATACAAATTGCAGTATTCAATCTCATCAGATATTGTAACGACCATGCTTTTCTTAATCATCGTTCGAAATAATGTCGATAAAATGTAAATCATCTGACCTACATCCTTCGCTCCTTGCGTAATTGCCCGCATCCTAATCGCCTCAAGTGTGTTATATAAAAAGTGTGGATTAATCTGCGATTGAAGTGCAACTAGCTCTGCATTTTTCTGCGTAAGCTCCGAAATGTACACTTTATTAATATAGAGTTCTAACCTTTCACACATATAGTTAAAGTTGTTGGCAATTAGCTGCAATTCATCTTCTCGATTTAGGTGAATACGTGTGCTTAAATCACCTTCCTGTAAGCGCTTCATAGATTTGATAATGATCTTCACTTTTTTAGAAAAACGTAAAATAATTCCGTATGTAAAAGACATTGCAGTAATAATAAGCGCTGTGGTAATCCCGATAATCCAAGTTCGAACCGTTTTCATTTCGTTGTTGACCTGTGACTTCTGAATGATCCCTGCCATAATAAGACCTGAGCTATTCGTTGTATTTAAGTTAACCTTGGAGATCCCATCCAGTGTTGTCCAGCCATCCGCATGAAGCGCATCGAGATGTGGATATCGCTGTCCCATATACCTTCCCAATGAATCATATATAACGTCACCGCTTGGGGTTAAGACCAACAATTGACCATTATTTTCTGCAACTTTTGTGCCAAGCCATTTTGAAATAAGTTCTGCGTCAAAATCTACTATGAGCATCCCGATCGTTTTCAGTGTAATCGGATCTTTAATTTCCCTAGTCATTGTATACAAATTGTTATTGTCTTCTCTTATTTCCTTAAGCACTAATTTGGTTTCATGCGAGACCCAGCCATTCTTCGGTAAGGATAACTTTTGCTTAGAACCGTCCATGTCGCTCAAGTAGAATTGTCGGGTATTATTTTTATATAAATAATAAAATTCTTTCTCTGTACTGTATAAAATAACGTCATAAATCCCGTTTTTCTGATTCAAATAGGTTTTGAAATAAGTATCGAACGTATGAGGAACGGAGCTCCCTATGTCTGCATATTGATCTAAACGGTATTTAAGATAATCCCCATAATCATTTTGCAAAAAGTAGGACAAATCCTCACTGACAGAGGCATCGCTATAAATTTGCTGGATAGCCACTTGGATGCTTTCGTACTGCTGATTCATATACAAACTTACATAATCCAGCACCTCCCGATTGGCATCTACATGTTGGCGAGTGATCGTCTGTTCATAGTATTTATATACGGTAATGGATGAGGCAATTAACGTAATTATAATGATCGAAGAGTATATAGCTAAAATTTTATTGAACAGTTTTTTCTGCAAATGGTTTTGATAAAATTTCTTTACATTCAACAAAGCCACCTTCTTTCTGAATATCACCTTTAGGATTAGAAGCTTAACATCACACTTCTTTTTCTGCAATGGAAGCGCATGCATTTTTTTATTTATATATTCTAGCGCTCCAACTTTTCTCTCCACCGAGAGTTTACAACTCACACAAAATCGTCTATAGTTGATTTCTACCCCCCAAACAAACCTATAATAACCCAAATAGATCTTAATTTCCTCGTCCCCCATCAACATATTGGAGGGGCTATTACTCATGTTTCTAACCAAACGCAAACTCAACTCCCAACTAAACGAAATTTCCGAATATCGTTACAGGGATCGTATACACATTCCTTTTTTCAACTCAATGATTGACGAACAAGGTGAAATTGCAGCCGAACCGCCCGTGGATGGAGAATGGTCTAAGCTACGAGTTGGAGATACCTGGAAAGGCCGCGATTTGTATTTATGGCTAACGACAAATATAGACGTGCCTGCCTCTTGGGCAGGCCGTAGAGTAATGGGTCGATTTGATTTTGGCGAGACGGGTGCTGGAAATAACTCCGGATTTGAATCCTTATTCTTTTTCAACGGCAAACCCTATCAAGGTGTGGATTCCAATCATACCGAAGTGTTCTTGCCAAATGAAACGACAGGCACTCAGCTTCCACTGACCTTCCGGTTATGGTCGGGACTCGAAGGTGGCGGCCCTAAAAAAGATCAGACACATGGCATTCGCATGGCTGAAATTTGTTGGCTGGATGAACCAACGGATGATTTCTATTTTACCGCGCTTGCTGTAGTTGAGACGCTGAACGTACTCGATGCCAAAACACCAGAATATACACAACTTATGAGTGCAGTAGACCGCTCCTTTCTTCTGATCGACTGGTCTCGTCCAAGTTCAGACAACTTTTACGCTTCGATCGGGGAAGCCCGCAATTATTTGCGTGATGAAATTAACAAAATGGAGAAGTCCTCACCCGTCACAGTTACCTGTATTGGCCATACCCATATTGATGTAGCTTGGTTGTGGCAATTGAAACACACCCGTGAGAAATGTGCGCGTTCCTTCTCAACCGTACTACGTCTGATGGAAATGTTCCCGGACTATACCTTTTTACAGACTCAGCCGCAACTCTATGAATATATCAAAAATGACTATCCAGAAATCTATGAAAATATTCGTGAACGTGTAGCTGAAGGACGCTGGGAAGCTGGCGGAGGTATGTGGCTTGAGGCAGATTGCAACTTGACCTCAGGGGAGTCTCTAGTCCGTCAATTACTCTATGGAACTCGCTTCTTACGTAATGAATTTGGGGTTGAATGTGACTATTTATGGCTGCCGGACGTATTTGGCTACAGCTGGTCCTTGCCACAAATTCTAAAAAAATCAGGAATTAATACCTTCATGACCACAAAAATTAGCTGGAATCAATATAACCGGATGCCACATGATACCTTTCAATGGCGTGGGATTGATGGCACAGAGGTATTAACACACTTTATTACAACGCCTGAGCCTTGGTCCGAAGAAGATTCTTGGTTCTACACTTATAATGGCCGGATTATTCCTAAGACTGTAAAAGGAATTTGGGATACTTACCGGGATAAAGAAGTAAATCGCAATCTGTTACTTTCTTACGGATATGGCGATGGTGGCGGGGGTGTGAACCGTGAAATGCTAGAGATGCGCCGCAGGCTAAACGATCTTCCCGGTCTGCCGAAGATTGAAACAGGAACAGCGGGAGACTACTTCCGTACCCTGCAAGAAACTGTTGCAAATACAGATCGTTATGTCCATGTATGGGATGGCGAGCTTTACTTAGAATATCACCGCGGCACCTACACAAGCCAAGCCTACAATAAGCGGATGAACCGTAAGCTTGAGCTGCTATACCGTGAGGCGGAATGGCTAAATACACTGCAAAGTGTGATGACAGGTGACTGGTCGAACTATCGTCAGACCGATTTAGACGAGGGCTGGAGAATTATTTTGCGCAACCAATTCCATGATATTATTCCGGGCTCTTCGATTCGTGAAGTATATGAAGACAGTACTATTGAATATGCACAAGCAGAAGCAATAGGTCAGTCTGTCTGGGAGCAATCCAGTAAGGCACTTGTGAGCGGAAATGAAGCCGGTAAATATACGATCTGGAACAATGCTGCTTGGGAGCTGACAGAACTCGTAGAAATTACTGTTGAAGCCGGGATGGAAACAGGACATTGGATAAGCTCAGAAGGAAAACAACTACAAGCTCAGCGTGAAGGTGACCGCTGGATCGTTGAAGTATCTAACATTCCTTCTCTTGGATACACAACGATCTCCTTCGTAGAAGATGTGAATTCTAAGTCACTAAGCGCTCCATTCAAGCTAAATGAATCAGGAATCTCAACGCCTCACTTCGAAATTGAATGGAACGAACAAGGTCAATTAGTATCCATCTATGATATAAATGAACAAAGACAAGTATTAGCAAACGGAAGTCACGGTAACGTGTTCCAAGTGTTTGAAGATAAACCCCTAGCCCATGAAGCTTGGGACATTGACATCTACTATCAGCAAAAGAAACGTGAAGTCACCGACTGCCGCAGCATTGAAGTCATAGAAAAGGGTTCACTGCGATGTGTTGTACAATTCACATGGAGTTATATGGATTCCACGATTAAGCAGCAAATGATCTTACATGCACACCATCGTCGTATCGATTTCGTGACAAAGGTAGACTGGCATGAGCGACAACAGCTAATGAAAGTAGCTTTCCCTGTTGCAATACGAGCTACCGAAGCCACTTATGATATCCAGTTCGGTAATGTTACGCGTCCAACACATTGGAACACTAGCTGGGATTATGCTAGATTCGAGACTGTGGGGCATCAGTGGGCAGATTTATCAGATCGTGGTTATGGCGTTAGCTTGCTGAACGACTGCAAATACGGTTATGACATCAAGGATAATGTGATGCGTCTATCCTTAATCAAATCGGCAACGCACCCTGACCCTGAAGCGGATCAAGGTGAACATACTTTCACCTACTCTATCCTGCCTCATACTGGGGATTGGCTACAGGGTGACACCGTCCGTCAAGCTTGGTCCGTCAACAACCCTCTACGGAGCACCATGGGGCAAGTAGAAGGAGCATCCAAGTCGCTTATTCGCCTTTCTACTCAGACGGTTATGGTTTCTGCGATCAAGAAGTCTGAGGATGGTCAAAAATTAATCGTACGTGTGCACGACTATTCCGGAAGCCGCCAGCAAATTGATATGACTAGCGACTTGAATATTATTTCGTGGCAAGAGTGTAATCTAATGGAGCTTCCTGAAGGGGAAGTCCACACTGAACCTGTCATTACATTTATACTTGAACCTTACGAACTAAAAACATTTGAAATTGAAGCAGCAAAATTAATAAAGTAACATACACAATCGAGGTGTCCCTGTAGCCATGGATCAAAGGCTGCGAGGACACCTCTTTATATATTTTCTCACGATTGTTTCTTATGCTTTTAAGTATACACCTTGTGTAATGAGTGATCTTGACGTATACTCCGAGTAAGGGAGAGATGGATATGAGAAAAATGAGGAAAATCACAATATTCACAGGTATTGGATTATTCAGCCTTGTTTTGATTGCCATGTTTGCAATCAGCGCTTTTGTAATCAAAAGACCGGCGACTACCACCCCTGTAATTGCGGAAGTGAAGCCTTACAAGTGGAATAAAGTCACGCTAGACGGAAATGTCATATCAAGTGATGGATCAGAGTATTTTTTGTGGAATAAAAAGGGTGAAAATAATAACTGGATCATCTTTTTTTCCGGTGGCGGAGCCAGCTGGGATGCCCAAAGTGCCGCACACCCCATCAAGCTTATGAACTTTATTAAAGGTGGAGATACAGGCAACTATTTCCAGAACATCCCCTTCTATATGTTGACATTGCTGAGAGGCATGATGGATACGGATAACCCTGCCAATCCTTTTCATGGCTGGAATGTGGTCTACCTTCCCTATTCAACCGGTGACTTCCATATCGGCAACCGCACAGTTGAATATAAAAAAGATGACGGCAGCCCCTTTACTATGCGTTATAACGGCAGCAATAATGTGCGAAGCAGCCTCGATTGGATATATGCCAACGTGGATAAACCCGGCAAACTACTGATTGCTGGCGAAAGTGCTGGTGGCTTCGGGTCCGCTTTTTGGGCTCCCGAGATCGCCTCTCATTACAAGAACTCCGAGATTTTCCAATATTCAGACAGTTCCTTCTTGAAATCAGACAAGTGGCCAAATGTTGTGAAGCAGGAATGGCAGGCAGACTTCGTGAAGAACTTCGGATATGCCCCTGAAGCGGATATCATCGGGGCAGCTTTTAAAGCGAACGGCCATCTACTTCCTGCGAATGCGATAATATTGCAATCCTACTCGGTATTTGACGAGATTCTAATCCACTTTCAGAACAATATCAACGATTACAAGGGGCCAAGAGATCAAAGCATCATTTATGAGTGGTCACAGGAAATGCGGCAATCTGTTTCTTCATTGGCAGCCACTTTACCTAATTATTATTACTATCTCACCGACTATGGACTGAACGCTAAGACGGGTACAACTCCGCACACTTTTGCCACCAGAGAGACCTTCTTTCAGGCTGAACAGGATGGTGTGAAGCTTCTGAATTGGTTAGGTGATGCGATCAACCGGCAGAACCCCTATTCAGTGGGCAGCAAATTCCTCATGAATTCGAAGCCAGCTCAGAAATAGTGCTAGAAGCAGCGGAAGAGTTGCAACAAGACAGGAGAGAAAATCAATGAATTTGCGGGAAAAGCAAATGCAAATGACAAGGGAGATCATTAAGGATAGAGCGCTTAGCTTATTCTGTGCTCAAGGTATTGAGCGCACGGATATGGCACAGATTGCGGAACAAGCCGGCATCTCCCGGCGTACTTTGTATCATCATTATAAAGACAAGGAAGAGTTAGCCGCTCAAATCTATGTCCTTAATCTGGAGCGGATGTTTGGACAGCTGCTGTTTGATTTTGATTTTGAACACCCTGTACAGTCATTGGAGAACATTCTCGATAAATATCTGGCATTAAGAGATCAGCAGGAAGCCCTGATCTACTATGATGCCATTTTTGGAGTTTACTACAGCACGCTTTCCAAAAATCCCGCGGAACTTCCTGACTTTAAGCAGGCTATGGAAGGCTGGTATTCACGGTTAATTCTCCTTGAGTCCATATCAGTCGCTCCGGAGGAAAAAAATAAGTGGCTGGACATTCTGCACAAGTCCACCCACCTGTATTTCATGTATTTACAAAAAGCCGTCATTATTACTCATCAGCGGGGGGGTGTGGTTACGGAGGAAGATCGGGTTATGGACCGGCAATTCAAGGATTTCATTATGTTTGGCGTACGGCAATCCAAGAATCAGACAAACCCTTAATTTCACTTATGGGGCAACCTGACGATAATCGTCGTTCCCGCTCCAACCGCACCGTCCACTTCTATGTTTCCCTGATGCAGGGAGACAATTTTTTTAACGATTGCAAGTCCCAAGCCATTGCCATTGTTGTTTCCATTCCGTGACTTGTCTATTTTATAAAATCTTTGGAATACGGCGTTGAACTCTTCCGGGGAAATCCCGATCCCGTTATCACTGATGGTGACCGATACATCTGCTGCACTGTCATCTATACTAATGCGGATGTTCCCGCCTTCAGGTGTGAACTTGATGCTGTTGCTCAGCAAATTCATCCATACTTGTTTCAGCTGATCTTCATCACCCTTAATTTTGACAGCTTCCGGCAGCTCAAGATCGATAACGATGCCTTTGGCTGACCATTGTGGCTCACAGGTCACAACGATGGTTCTAATCTGCTCGTCAAGATTGAAGGAACCTGCATTAAAGGGATGATGTTCAGAATCCAGGGAAGCGAGCTTCAGCAAATTATCACTTAACCTCGACAGACGTTCACTCTCTGCAATGATGATATCAAGATATTCAGAACGTTCCTCTTCCACAATTAGATCATTGTTCTGCAATGCCTTGGCAAAGCCGGAAATAGACGTAAGCGGTGTCTGAATTTCATGAGAAACGTTGGATACGAAATCCTGCCTCATCTGTTCCAGCTGCTTCAGCTCCCCGGCCATCTCCACATAGCTTTGTGTCAGTTCCCCTATTTCGTCTACTCGGTTTACTTTAAGCTCTACCTCGAAATCACCCTTGGCCAGCCTTCTTGTCGCATTCGTCAAAGCTTTGATCGGCTCCACCAAATATCTGGCGGCAATAAGAATGCATAGACTACCCAGTAAAAGCACGAGTAAAAGCACAAAGAGCAGCATCCGATTGACGATATTTTCGTTCTCGGCAGAATACTGCAAGAACATTGCTTGCCACTCCCCGTTAAACATAAAGGGCATCCCGATAAAGGTATCCTTATCTTTTGCGGAGGAACGATAGAGTTTTCCTTGCAGCACTTGTTTCACAGCCTCGGGGGTGATAGTGACGGCCGGACTATCCTTGAGCCCATAAAAGGTATATTCCCCGGAATGATTATACAAGTGGATAGGGTATGCAGATACCTTAACCATACTATTCAAGAACTCGTCTGTATCCTCAGGCTTGGCGTCATCATAACGGTGAATGATCTCCTTCCCCACTGTGATCATTTCATTCTGTCCCTCGTTACTTATTTGTTTCTGAAAGACATACAAACCAATGAAAAAGGAACAGATCAGACTAAAGATAATGATGCCTAAAAACGTGAGAACGACGCGTACATACAATGTCTTGATCATAGCGCAGGGATCAGCCGGTATCCTAGGCCGCGGGCCGTTTCGATTTGAAATTGCTCGTCGTTACCGCAGAATTTCTCCCTCAACCGGCTTATATGCACATCTACAGTCCGGCCGTCTCCTTCATAGTTCAATCCCCAGATTTGAGAAATCAACTGTTCTCTTGTGAAGATTTGCCTAGGGTGACTAGCCAGCAGAAACAGTAGCTCAAATTCCTTCAAAGGAATCGTTACCGGTTCTTCATCACGCGTAACCTGGAAAGTGCGGCGGTTAAGCACCACATTGCCCAACTGCACAGACTGGGAAGAAACAACCAGCGAGCGTTTAAGCAAAGCTTTTACTCGCATCACCAGTTCAAGCGGATCAAACGGTTTGGTCAAATAGTCATCCGTGCCGAGTTGAAAACCTTTCACTTTATGTGCAGATTCTCCTTTAGCCGTCACCATGAGGAGGGGAATGTTGGCATCAGAGCGCCTGATTTCTCTGCACAGATCCCAACCATCCAATCCTGGCATCATAATATCTAGGATGACGAGATCGACTCGCGAGTTCTCTATAATGGACAGCGCTTTGGTGCCATCCCTGGCTTCTTTGAGGTCAAAACCTTCTTTTCGCAAAAACAAAGACATTAGCTTTCGGATGTTATCATCATCATCAGCAATAAGTATAGTAGCCACGATTGTCCTCCTCTCTTAAGCTTACATTATATATGATATATTCTTGACAAGAAACGAAGTTATCCGAACTGCCAACCCAACAGGTTCCAATAGTAGAAAAACAGAGTCATCACTACAGCCGAAAGTGCCACTAGTGTATAATGCACACGCTTGAAAGCTGTCCAGTATTTATTCTTCCAAACCAGTATAGCCGAGATTAGCAAAGCTAAAGTCAGTCCAACCAAAAGGATTGGCATAACTAAACTGAGAGAAAGCGAAAGACTGATACCGCTGAACTTCTGCATCGTATCCATGGACATAACCACCATAAATATCGTAACGAAAGATAGCAGCGCCCACCCAGCAGTTCCCGCAGATAAGCGGATGGCCCACTTTTCCGGAGGCGTCATCGCCTTGATCTTGCGTCTGGAGAAGATTAGTCCAAGCAATGCAGTGATGAAAATCAACCCCGAGCCGCCAAGTACGATAAGCCAAAACTTATTCTGATTCAAGAGTGGCGTACGCTCCAGTGGCATTTCCGGTGCCATACCTAAGAGCATATGTGTAACCTTACCGGTATCATTTGTGCGGAAGCCGATTTGTTCGGTGCCTCCCTCGAGCTGGAACAGATTCGGAGCGATTTCTCTATACAACTGTTGTTCACTACCACTTCCCAAAGATAGCTTATTATCCTTTACCTTAACATTTAGCTGGGCAAAAAAATTGAAAAATTTATCAATATCACTGTGGTTACGGCGTGTGAATTGATAGGTTCCCGCATATTTCTGAACAGATTCTGCAGAAGTGGAGAATTCAGGCTGCTTCGCTTCAGGATCGGGATAATAGCGCTCAAAAAAGGCATGGACTAGGCTTGCCGCGGAATCACCGCCCTGACCGCCGTTATAGGAAACAAAGATACCTACATGCTTGGCAGGCACAAGATAAAACTCTGTATTAAACATGGGGTCGGAACCACCATGAGTGATTAGTCTAAGACCATTGATGCGTTTCTCAGAGAACCCCAGATCTACTCCCGGCATACGTTTATCGAATTGGTACGCCGTTGAATGCATTAGTTCTGCAGTCTCCGTTCTAAGAATCTGCTGGTCACCATATTTCCCGTTCTGCAGATGGGCAATCATAAAGTGCGCCATGTCTACTGCTGATACTGTACCCGAGCCGGCAGGACGAAAGCCGCCCTCGAAGGTAGGTGTGCCAGGAATAAAGCTGCCGTTCTCACTCGTGTACCCTACAACTTGATTGGGTATGAATGACTCCGGCAAAGGCTCTACCACCGTCGAATATTTCATGTCGAGCGGATCGAAAATATACTTTTGTATATAGTCATTGTAAGGAACACCGCTGACTTCCTCCACAATCAGACCCGCGAGAGTAGCCCCGAAGTTCGAATAAGAACTCATCTCTCCGGGGGGTCTTACCCGTGCCAGCATATGCTTATTGAGTGTTTCCGAGATTGATCCCGGCAATTTGGCAGGGTCGGTAGTGATTTGATAACCCACTCCACCCTCTTCAAACCCCGCTGTATGTGTCATCAAATGGCGCATCGTGATCGGCTCAGGATAAGTAGCAGGGATCTTCACTGATTTCAGGTAGGTGTTAATATCATTGTCCAGATCTATCTTACCTTGTTCGACCATTTGCATCACCGCTGTCCAGGTGAACAGCTTTGTTGTTGAAGCGATTCGAAACATGCTGGTTGTCGGATTAACCGGTGCCGCTTCTTCCAGATTGGAACTGCCATAACCTTTGGCCAAAATAATCTTGCCGTCTTTTACAATGGAGATAACCGCTCCCGGAATTTGCAGCCGGTTCATATCTTTTTCCATAATTCCATCAACGAAGCTAGTCAGTCCCGCGGTATCATCGAGATTGGCAAATGCTTCAATTTGAGCTGCCGGCAGCACGGTTTGACCCGTTTGGTTCTCAGCCGAGGCCTGTTTCCCGGGAAATACCAAGCTTGCGCCTAAGCCGGCACTAATCACAGCCAATAGGGTCAGACCAGCGATCAGCCTTTTTTTCATAGGTGTCAACATTATTATCCTCCGAGTCATCATTTATTGGGGTGGATGATCATCCGCCTAACACTTATAGAGATTATCAGAGTATTATGAATGGAACGTTAACAAGACAATAAAAAAACTAGACAGCAATCCACCCTTAAAAGTGACGGATCATAGTCTAGTTACATCAGAAAAATCTATAAAAAATCCCATAGCGAACGTATGCCTACAACCTTACTGTAGCTCAGTCCCGATCCCTTTTTCTCTAGCCTTCTTCACGAAGTATACCGCTGTTGCGATATCAAAAACCGCCATCCCCATCGGACAAAAGAAAATCGGCTCATCGGCTCTGAGTTCATTCAGGCAATGGCGCGAGACGACATCGGTAATCATTCGGGTATCGGCACGAGTTAACCCATGTTTCAGATGGAGCTGCTGTATGTCAGTATTTTCGCGGCACACCTCATCCCAGTCGTCGACGATTATGGACTTCACCGAAGCTAATGCCTCAGGCTTATAATCACGCAGTGAAATATTCAGTAGAAGACTACCTTCCGCCGGAAGCATATCGATATATCTATGATTGGATACGGTACAGGTGATAAAGATATTGGACTTTAGATAAACGTCCGCCCACGTCTCCTCCACTTCTATCCTATCCTTATATATAGATGAGATGTCTGACAAATCTACTTCCCTTATATCAAAGATGCGGACACGTTCAACTCGATCTCCGTACAATGCCATAACCATTTGAAAATGATATTGCCCGATTGGTCCCCAGCCGATAATGCCAAGATAAATCCGTTCAAGTGAACGTGCCTGCAAAAAGTAGCCAATCATCAGTCCACTGATGGAAGCTGTCCTTACGATGCTGGGGAGCGGAGAGCTTAGGACGGATATAGGCTCGCCCGTAATGGGATCATTCAAGACAATGATGCTATGCGCGCGGGGAAGACCAACCTGTGTATTATCCGGGAAGCTGGAAATCCATTTGATCCCTGCTGCGTTCACGTTCCCCCCTACGTATGCGGGCATTGCAATAATACGATTTTGAGGATTTTTATACCTTAGATAAGGTTTTACGGGCTGCGCGTAATCTCCAGAATCAAGTATGCGCACCGTAGTTTCTATCGATTCCACGAGAGAAGGCCAATCAAGCCCCACCTCCCGGATGTCCCGATCGTTTAAATACAGCATTCCACAACCTCCTTTTGCCGTTCGTTAAGCAAGGACATCTCCACCGTCAGCCGAGAACTCCTGCCCAAATTCATTCTGAATCCATGGGTCAGAGTATACCGTATCGAGGTAACGCTCCCCTTTGTCATGCAGGATCACCGCACAGACAGATCCTGGAGCCAATTCTTGCTCCATACGCCTAACAGCGGCAAGGTTAGCCCCTGAGGATGCACCGGCCAGAATCGATTCATTCTGAGCGAGTGCTCGGCATCCTTTTACGATATCCAAGTCTGAGACATGCACGATACGGTCGATTAAATCCGTTCTGCAGAAAGGGGGTACGATGCCAGCACCCAGTCCCGGGAACCGCCGTTTCTCTTTGTTGCCACCAAAAATAGTACTTCCCTCCGCATCGACGGCAACAATCTTAGTCTTCAGACCATAATCCCTTACATATTCCGCGAGACCTCGAATCGTGCCGCATGTACTTACGCTGCAAAACAAATAATCTACTTCGCCAAGCTCAGTCACGATTTCTTTCATGGTCGTATGGTAGTGGGACAAATAGTTATTTGCGTTTGCATATTGATTCGGCCAGTAGCTGCCCGGTATTTCCTCCAAGAGTCGCTGCACTCGATTCAGTCTAGCAGGCAGATATTCACCGGTCTCGGGGTCGGGATCGCTAACAAAGTCAATTTTTGCAGTTAATGCTTTCAGAATCTGCAGATTTGTTGTGGTAGTTCTTGGATCAACCACGCTAATAAACCGCAGCCCTAAATATTGGCAAATCATCGCCAAGCTAATCGCCATATTTCCCGAACTTGACTCAATAATAGTAGTTCCCGGCCCGATTTTCCCTTCCTTCCATGCCTCATGGATCATCCGCAGAGCTGGACGGTCTTTCGCACTTCCTCCCGGATTTAGCAGTTCCATTTTTGCGTAGACTTCGAACTCACTGTTCTGGAACAGATTATTCAGCTTAATTAATGGCGTTTTTCCGATAGTCGACAAGATACCGCCTTGGATATTTATGTCCACCTTAGCTTTGTCCTTCTGATAATATAACTTCTTGTTCTTGACCTGCCCGCTGGCCAGCGACTCCCCTTTAGCTACTATAATGATCTCAATATCATCAAGCAGATGGTTGCGAATCATCATCCCGATTTCCGGAATACACTCCCTGATTTCCTCTTTGATTACCGGAATAATAGAGGGCTTCACAGATTTACTCATGATATAAATAGAGAGCGCATTGTTTTTTACTTTGACCCGAATGATTGCATCTTCAATATGACGGTATACGACCTGTTCGATATCGTACAGGCTGATCTTCTCACCGTGCTTCAGTTCTTGACCCACTCTTTTTACAATGGACTCAAAGCTTTGTTGTTCAACCCCGTCTATCATCACAGGCCTAAAATCCCTTACAACGTCATAAGTAACAAAACGAAGAGCTGGCAGCATCTTGCGGACAGTTGAGGTAAGCACCAGAATACTTTCATTGTTTCGAAGCGGCCTTACTTCTTCGTCTAACTCCTGAACCCCGATTCCTTCCGCAAAAATTCCGTCGGCAAAAATGTACCTGCCATGATCATGGGAGTAATAAGCGATCGTACCGATTTCAATGGAGCCGTAAGTATCGATGATATCTCTAGGATCAATACCAAACAAGCCAGCCATATTCCGCTGCCACTCAGGCGGAGCAATTTCCCCTACCAAAATAATCTTGCGAATTCCGAATTCACGCGGGTTTCCGGCAGCATATACGATATGGTCAAGGATGGACGGCATCGTATAGAGCAAGTCAGGTTTAAAAGCTTTAAGCTGTTCAATATGCTGTTCGATTGGCAGTTCAAAGGGTATTGAACTTTTCTCCAATCCTAACCTTTCAAAAATGGTCAGCGCAGTATTTGCTGCATGTCCAGTGCCCATATCCGCCAACGCTCTGTTACATCCGCTTCCCGCAATAAGCTCGCCGAATAGCTTCGTTTTAATATCCACATAGTGTTTGTCATCTTCCTCAGAGTAAAGGATTGCTTTTCTACGGCCTGAGCTTGTACCAGACGTCCTATAGACAGTCCAAGAAGGATCGATGGGTTGGTTATAATAGAAGGTTTCAAGTGTTTTCGAAGACATAAGAGGTAAGTTCTGCAGGTTATAATTCGTTTTCTCCCCATCGATCAGCCCCTTGTACCAAGGGTATTCGTCCATTACTTCTTGCACCTTATTCTGCAATTTCCCGAGCAGCATCATAGCCGCCTCCCGTTGACCGCATGCTGCAGCCCAAGTTTAATAAATGCCTCCAATATTCATATGTAGAATTCTTTGCATGTGTTCTATTATTCTGTGGTTGCCCAAGCAAAAACTGCGTATTCCCGTAATATAGCCTATAGATATATAGAACGGAGGAACAAAATGAAGGAGCCAATACGGCGGATATCCAATAAGCTGACGAAAACAAGGGTACTGCTTAGAAAACAAGAGCTAAGGAAGTATATACCGGTAACGAAAAAAATGAATAAAAACGTACTCTATGAGATGTTGCAAAAACATAAAATGGTGTACATCAAGCCCTGCTGTGGATCTTTGGGACAGGGTGTAATCCGGATTGAAAGATCGCAAGATCATTCCTCCAAAAAACGACCAGCCTACAGCTATCAGTCCGGTACGCATAAACATACATTTTCTGATTACGAGATGGCTTATCGGGCAATCTCTAGCGAGACCCAAGGAAAGTCCTATTTGGTGCAAAAAGGGATTTGGCTTTTGGTTTATGAGGGAAGGCCATTTGATATCCGGGTTATGGTGCAAAGAAATCTTAAGGGTGGGTGGGAAGCTACAGGCATTGCGGGTCGCGTAGCTCATCCTCGCAAAGTGGTTACGAATGGGAGCCAAGGGGGAACGATTTATCCGGTAGAGGCATTATTAGAATCCTACACAAACGTAGAGAATAGTAGCGCGTTGATCCGGTCCATGCAACAAATCGGAGTGAACTCCGCCAGACAGCTGAGCACAGCCTATCCCGGCCTGCAGGAAATCGGTGTGGATATTGCTTTGGATCGACGCCTTAAACCATGGATCTTGGAAGTAAATACTGCCCCCGATCCGTGCCCGTTTACCAAACTGAATGACACCAGCATGATTGAGCGAATCGTCAAATATGCAAAAGCCTATGGCCGCACATACAATCTTAAATGCATGAAGTCCAAACAGGGTATGGTCTGAACGGATTTGATTGGTAATAATACAAACAGCCCTGATATATAAAAATCTCTACCAGAGCTGTTTGTGTTGTTTTAGAATTCGGAGTCGCTCACCTTAACAAGCATCTTCCCGAGGTTCGCACCTTGGAACAATTGCAGGAATGCTTCAACCACATTGTCGAATCCTTCAACAACTGTTTCTTCATATTTTAATTTACCTTCTGTTAGCCATTTTCCAAGCTCTTGAAGTCCTTCTGACTGGCGAGCTGCGTAATCACTAAGAACGAATCCTTTGATAAGGGAGCGGGTTTTGATCAATCTGCTCTGAATACGTGGACCCATATCTCCATCTGTACTATTATAGGAAGAAATAGCGCCACATAGGGGAATACGTGCATAATCATTAAGCAAGCTCATCACAGCATCTGAAATCGATCCACCCACGTTGTCAAAATAAACATCCACACCATTTGGACATGCTTCTTCCAAAGCCTGGCCTAAATTTTCCGTTGTTTTATAATTAATGGTTGCATCAAAGCCAAGTTCTTTTTTCAAATAGTCGCATTTATCATCGCTACCTGCGATCCCAACGACACGAGCGCCTTTGATTTTGGCAATCTGTCCAACAAACATCCCCACTGAACCCGCTGCTCCAGACACTACGACAGTCTCTCCTTCTTTCGGCTGCCCGATATCAAGTAAACCGAAATATGCAGTGAGCCCTGTTAAACCTAGAACACTTAAGTAAGCCGATACAGGTGCAATCGAATCATCGATTTTGGTTACTGCTTTAGCATCTACAGTATTATATAACTGCCAGCCCAGCATACCGATGACTTTATCTCCAGCTTTGAATCGCTCCGATTTGGATTCTACGATCTCTCCCACAAGTCCTCCAGCGATGACTTCATTAAGCTGATAAGGAGGAATATACGATTTAGAATCATTCATTCTTCCGCGCATATAAGGATCCACTGACAAATACAACGTTCGTACAACAACTTGTCCTTCTTTTGCTTCAACTACAGGAATATCTTTGAACTCGAAATTTTGCTGGGTTGGCATGCCTACAGGACGTGAAATTAACAGGACCTGTTTATTTTTCAACTGATTCATAGATCACTACTCCATTAATATTTATTTTTGCTGCTACCTATAACTATTAACCAAATCCTGTACATGATTATCAAATAGTTATAAAACTATCAAACTATCAAGAAAAAATTATAGGTTTCCGGACATATTATAAACTGTCCAAGAAACCCGGTAATAATTCGCTAAACGTATCCTCTCGAAGCTGGCTAATCTTATTCTGCCCCATACGTGTGACACTTACTAAATCAGCTTCATACAAAATCTTCAGATGGTACGACACATTGGATTTATCCATTCCCATAGATTCACCAATGGACCCACATGTATTGTTCTCCTTATGGAGATGAAGATAACGAATCATTTCAATTCGTTTCACTTCTGCTAATGCTTTAAAAATCTTCACTCGCTTTTCATCATCTTTTAAGGAATATTGTTCGATAGTCATAAAACTATTGTATTCTTCTGATTGCGCAAAGTCAATTTACAATCCCATTTCTTAATCGGATTCATTTTTGTATAATATACCAATCGGCATTAGCGCGGATCTATTTATAAGGAAAGAGGGGTGGTAGAAATGGACATTACCAAATACGAAAATCTTGTTCCCCGTGTTTTTTTGTTCGTTGATCGCCGATCCTTCCCGGATTGGGAGATTACGAGGAGTAAAATTGATTTCCATGATCTTACCTTCATCGTAGAAGGAAAGTCTGACTATTTTATTAATGGAGAGAAATTCACGGTTGAAGCCGGGGATATGCTCTATGCCCCTTCTGGCAGCATTCGGGAAGCTCAGACTTTCAAGGAGGCACCCATGCGTTCCTTTGCCTTCAATTTCTTCTGGGAGGGTGAGGACAATCATGTGCAGCTCCCTTTTGAGACTGTAACTAGGAATTGGAGAACTAAAGAGATTCTAGAGGATATTAAAGAATTCTCACATGTCTGGATGGGCAAACAACCTTTCTACAAAATGAAGGCCCGGGCCATCTTTCAACTGATTGTGTACCGCTTATTAAGTATCGCCCACCATCAAGAAACACCTCTGATAGATCTAAGAATCCAAAAAGTGATGACCTATATCATGGATCATTATTCGGAGGAAGTTACGATCAAGGAGCTGGCAGATTGGGTTGCCCTAAATCCCGTATATCTTGGTAAGCTGTTTAAGCAGAACACTGGCTCCACCTGTAAAGAATTTATAAACAAGGTGCGGGTGAACAATGCTGAGATGATTCTATCGGCAGGTGGTTTTAATGTGTCCGAAGTGGCAGCGCACTGTGGTTATCAAGATGTTGCCTACTTCAGCAACGTTTTCAAAAATATAAAGGGTTATCCTCCGTCATCTGCCCTGAAATAACGGAGGATCCGAAGCAACCCTGTTGTTCGCCCTATTAATTCAACCTAACTAAGAATGGACGCCGTCCCGCTAGTATAAAAGCTCTCCTCCGGCCCTAAATAGGAATAAGGAAGCTGGGCAGCGGACAATACAAGCTTTTGTAGAACCAGACCCGCATCCAATCCGTAAAAGCGGAGGGTATGAAGACCCTTCGTTAAAGCATGGCTGGTGGTTACAGCATGAATATTGTCCATAACCGCACGGCACCACGGTTCATTATCATGATTGCCGCCTTCAAAGTTCGTTGGTAAAGCATCCTTAATCACGGGTGCCTGATCATCGAAACCTATCGCATATTTTAACCCGCTAGTTTGTGACAGATTGTTTGTCGGCGCAATATACGCGGTTAAGCTATAATCGGTGTCCTGCTGCACTAGAATCCGATATTCCAGACAAGGTGCATCCTCCGGTTGTTCAAAAGATACAGCATCCGGAAACATTTTAACCGAGGATAAAGAACGTCCATAGCTGTCAATGGTCTTCCATACCACCCCTGATTTCGAAACACGAGTTATGGTATGCTCCGCTTCAATGGACACGATATTATGGGTCTCGATGAATGTCATCGGTGGCACATCCGGAATGTCTATCCAATCCACGGCTGCCTTCACCTTAACTATATTCCCGGCACCGGAGATCGTAATTTCGCCCGTCGATGCTTCTTTGACCTTCTCCCAATCTACGGAAACCTGAAGCGTCTCCCCTGCCTCAATCCAGCCGCGTATTTTCTCAAGCTTGATCCAATCTACGCTGCTCCGCACCTGATATTCAAAACCCGCTTCTCCACCGTTACTGATTGTGATGCGATAGTTTTCTTTTTGGAGATTTGTAAATACCGGAAGATTAGCTGTGCCGGAAACATACGCTTGTTCCGTTCCTTCCACATCGACAATCATTAAAGAACCTCTGGCGGACGTCAAGGTGTTTACATCCGGATATTTCCACCCTTCTGCATTCCAATGTATATACCCTACATGAGGGGAACTCATCATTCCCTGCCATTTTCCATCCGAAATTCCGCTATTATAAACCAGCTCCAGATACTTATCCCGTTCGATGGTTTCGCGGGTCAGAGCAGCGTAAGTATTTGCCAACATACTATTTCGTTCAGCGTATAGATGGTTCAGTCCAGCATAAATTTGCATTTTGACCACATTGGCCGAGGCAACAGCAGGGAAATATACGAGCTGGAAGTAAGCATCCTTTAGTTGTTCCGGGATTAGCTCATCGTATTTACCGGCAGCCTTCTCGATCATCACCGTTTGCTCCAGAACTCTGTGCGCCTCATTGTAATGGATAGGACTGAAGGTGGACGGATAAATAATTTCAGGCTTGCGCCGACCGTTCATCCGGGTATAATCCCCTAACAATTGTGCGATTCCCAGACATGTCTCTTGTTCCAGCACATATCCGAATTGCTGCTCTACCCAACGGTTGGTGTATTCCACAGTCCGATTGATTGCACCTGTCCCCCAAGCCTCAAAATCGTAGGCCAAATCCAGAAAGTAGGAAATGGGCAATTCCATAGGCTTCAAATCCCCGACGTTCACAATCCATACATCACGGATGCCATAGTCAAATGCCATACACATTTGCTCCCAGACTTTTTCAAGCGGGGTCGTATTTAACCATTCATAGGAATGCGGACCACCATGGTAGTCAAAATGATAATACATCCCCCATCCTGCGCTGCGGTTACGTTCGTTTTTCGTCGGGATTTTGCGGAGATTGCCAAAGTTATCGTCAGCAAGCAGGATCGTAACGTCATTCAGAACATCCCAGTCCTTCAACCCTTCCACCCCGGCAGTGCCATACCAGTACTTCTCAACTTCCTTATAAACGGCCAAAATTTGCGGCGCATGTTCAAGATTGTATTTCTTCAATAGTTCTTTTTGCGTAAGTATAATGTCCTTCAGCAGATCAATATTCTCCTGGTCGGAGCCCTCCAGCGCAGAGTCACTTTCCCCCCGCATGCCTAGAGTAATCAAGTTATCAAAGTCCTGATTGCGCTTGATTCCGTCTTCCCAGAAATCTGTAATCGCCTGTTTATTACGGGCGAAATCCCATAGGTTACTTGTTCCGTATTGGCTGTATACCTTCTGCCATTCACTGCCTGCCCGGAATAAGGGTTCATGATGGGAGGTCCCCATAATAATTCCGTATTCTTGTGCATGCTTGGCGTTGGCAATCGGGCTGCTTTTACCATTCAGGCTGAATTCGGCGCTCCACATCGCCGGCCATAAATAATTCCCCTTCAAGCGAAGAATGAGTTCAAATACCTTGTCATAGAAATCTTCATTAAAGTCACCAAATCTTTGAGTTACCCAAGAACCTAAAGACGGCCAGTCGTCATTCAAAAAAATACCTCTATATTTAACCGAAGGCTCCTTGGAGATCACATGAAGCTGGTTATCAGGAATGGACAATGCCGGCTTCTTCTCCGGCACAATATCCGCCCAGTACACCCAAGGACTAACTCCAATCTTTTCGGAGATCGAATACAACCCGTAAATCGTCCCCCGTTTATCACTTCCTACAATGACGAGCGCCTTGTCCACTCCCGCTGTGGGTTGTTCAACCACCTGAATTTTATAACATTCTCTTTTACCTTGGATGACCGATACATCAACGGTTCCCTCCGCGATTAAATCATCGATAAAATCATTACTCCCTATCGATCCAGCGATTATGACTGTTCCATCCAATTTGTTCAATTGTGTATATATCTCAGGTTCTACCTCTGTTACCTGTTTAACATCTGCTGCAAAAGACTGTGCCACCCGGCGTAATCCCTCATAATCTTTCCCCTTGGGGTCCACGTAAATCTTGGCAGCACTGCCCTGCTTCACAAGGTGCAATTCCTTCGTAGGCATGATAATTCTCCCCTTAAGCATCCTATTTTCGTATGACTAGGCACATTATATAAGTAAGCGATTTCAACATCCATGTGTAAACTAGCAACTTTTTGTAATTATTAAATGAAACTTTGTTTATCGGTTGAACAATCTGGATATTTGGTGTTACTGTTAACAGGTATTCCTTCTAACAAAAGCATGTTTTTTGCAAACGCATCCATAACAAGAAAAGCTTATACAAAAAGCGAGGATGATCAATATGAAAAACAATAACGGGGTCATTACAGGTGGCAAGATTGAAGGTCCAAAGGCGCCCAAGGACCCGGCTGAACGCAGGAACGGTTTTTTTGTGCTCTACGAAACAGCGATTGAGGCGACAGCCCGGGCCGAAGGTCCACCTTCACAGGAAGTTTATCTGGAAGGTAACTATCTAATCGACAAGGCCAGATATATTGGCGGCGTCACTGATGAGACAATACTGGAGCTGCTAGGAAACTGTGTTGGATTTCGCAAATTAGTCCATAGTATCGGAGTGTCTGTGAGAAGGGATCATGAGCAGAACGAGCCCATCTCTTTTCTATTGCAGAACTGGGGCAAAACCAGCAAATACGAAACAGGCAGCAGCATACGTGTGCCCTGTCCCTCCGACGGTTCAGAAGTCCTCTTAAAGTTAGAGGATTTGGAATGGTCTGAAGAGGATGCAGTGCTCGGCAAATTCGCTTTTGAATTTAAACATGAAGGCGAACTGGCCATCGCGAGTATAATTTTTTATTTGCATGACGGTTATTCTGTACCAGAGCTAATCATTGAACCGCCTGTAGCGTTTGATTCTAACGAATACCGGGAGATCATTACCCAATCCTTGCTTCATCCGGGCAATAATAAAAGATTAAAAACGGCCATCCATAAGGCTATAAAAGGTGAGGATATCACGATTGCTTATATTGGGGGTTCCATTACTCAGGGAGCAGGCGCTAAACCGATCCATACAGAATGTTATGCCTACCAATCGTATCTGAGATTTAAGGAATTATTCGGTACGAATGGTGGCGAGAACATCCATTTTGTGAAGGCTGGGGTAGGTGGAACTCCGTCCGAGCTTGGGGTCATCCGTTATGAAAGGGATATTCTCCGAGAAGGTTCTGTAACACCTGATATCGTGGTGGTAGAATTTGCGGTAAACGACGAAGGAGATGAAACGAAAGGCAACTGTTTTGAAAGCTTATGCCTAAAAATACTTTCCGCCGATAATAGACCGGCAGTAGTTCTCCTGTTCAGCGTGTTTATGAATGACTGGAACCTGCAGGAACGGCTCTCCCCCATTGGGCGGCGTTATAATCTTCCTATGGTTAGTGTAAAGGATGCGGTATCCGGGCAGTTCCGCCTAAGCAAAAATGAGGGGAACATCCTCTCGAAACGGCAATTTTTCTATGATATCTATCATCCTACTAATGATGGTCACCGGGTGATGGCTGATTGTCTGGCTTATTTATTCTCCGAAACCCACAAAACGCTAATGGACGAAGATGATCTCCTATTGGATCAACATCCGGTCATCGGGAATGATTTTGCGGGAACCCTCCTGCTGGACCGCAAAAGCCATATTGACGCAGGCAGGATCGAGGTGGGCGGATTTTCGGGGATCGATACCGATTTGCAGCGGGTAGAAATGGATGCCAATCCTTTCGGAACTCCGGAATTCCCTCATAATTGGATGCATTCAGCGTCTTCTGGGGAACACAGCTTCAAGCTGACGATAACAAGCAAAAATCTCATCCTCGTATACAAGGATTCTGGCAGCAGCGAATTCGGCAAGGCGAACATTTACGTCGATGGTTGTCTTGTAGTCACCGCTGATCCACATGAGAATAACTGGACACATTGCAATCCGGTAATTCTTTATCAAAATGAGGTTAGCTGGGAGCATCAGGTAGAAATCAGAATGGTGCCGGAAGATCAGGACAAGTCTTTTACTATACTTGGCTTCGGCTATAATGTTTAGTGAGTTGACCTAGAGAGATGACAACCCCGATGTAATCTACATCGGGGTTATCCTTATTGTATCGCATGGAATTTTGTCCATTTCCCTCTAACGTACCGCCAAATAAACAGAACCCCTTTGATCAGCCAATCGCAATAAACTGCGATCCACGTTGCAAACATATCCATATGCAGCCAATATACCAATATATAAGCAAACATAATTCTACAACAAATCATAGTAATCATACTGATGACCATAGGAAATTTGGCGTCTCCAGCAGCTCGAAAAACCGTGGGCAGCGTATTTCCAAAAGGCCAGATCAACATCATAACGATCGCATGACTCCACACAATCTTTGTTGCCCAGAGTTCCGCTTCTGCTGAAAAATGATAGATGCTTAATATGCTTGGAAATAAAGCTAAACTCACAATAGAACTGACTACCTGTGCCATATAAATAAAACCAATAATCCTTCTCGTATAATATCTAGCTTGAGCATAATCCCCAGCCCCCACACATCGAGAAATAACAACAGACAACCCTAAACCAATCGCCATTCCAGGTAATGCCTGCAAGGAAGCAATAGTACTTCCTACTGAATTTGCTGCTATTGCCGCCGTTCCAAATGTGGACACCAAACTCAATATCAATAACCTTCCAATATAAAACATGCCATTTTCCAGCCCATAAGGGACACCAATTCTCATAATCTGTTTAATCATCTTAGTATCAAATTTATGCCGCAAGGTCTTTTTCAGATAGAGGAGATTCTTAGGGTTAGAGATTAACACAAGAATACAAATAGCAGCGCCCGTTCTGGAAATTAAAGTTGGAATCGCGATGCCGGCTGTCCCCATGTCAAAACCATAAACCAATAGCGCATTCCCTGCTATATTCACAAGATTCACAACCAACATAATTTGCATAGGCAGCTTGGAGTTTCCCATCGTTCTGAATACGGCTGCACCTGCATTATATAGAGCCAAGAAAGGAACGGAAGCCCCAACAATTAATAAATAAGTATTGGCATGCCCATATACCTCTTCTGTAATCGTTCCAAAAAGCCCATTTAAAATAAAACCCTTCAGCAAATAAATCAATATCATAATCACTAACCCAGCTGCACCCGTAAACCAAACTAATTGATTCGCTGCTTCTCTAGCCTGATGCGCTTGCTTTTTTCCAAGATATTGACCGACAATTACCGTTCCTCCAGTAGCTAATGCTGCAAATAAGCTAATCAACAGTAACATGACCATTTCAACTAAAGATACACCCGATACTGCTGATTCTCCAACAGAAGCTACCATGATAGAATTCACCAACCCTACCAATGCTTCTAATAATTGTTCAATAATTAATGGCAGGAATAATTTCATTAGTTCTTTGTCTGAAAATAATCTTGGTTTCGTAATCGCACTTTCCAGTTTACTCATAGGATTAGCTCCGTTTTGTATTGGTATTAAATCTATGGTAAATTCAAAAGCGATAAATATCTAATACCTATGTTGGATTACGTACCATGCCTAAAATGCATATATATGACAATGCTAATATATCAGCTGTAATTTGAAAGGATGTTAAAAATAATGGATGTGCGTGTTCTCAGATATTTTTTAACCGTGGCTAAGGTTGGTAATATAACAAAAGCAGCAGAAATTCTCCACATTACCCAGCCAACATTAAGTAGACAGCTTATGGATCTAGAAGAAGAATTGGGAACCGGCTTGTTTATTCGGGGAAAAAGACAGATTACATTAACAGATAGTGGACTTCTCTTTCAGCAGCGGGCAAAAGAAATTGTTGCGCTATTGGATAAAACAGAACGGGATCTGGCAGAGCAAAAAGAGCTAGTTGGCGGAGTAGTTTCGATAGGTTGTGTTGAATCCTCTGTATCCAAGGCATTACCAAAGTTACTAGAAGAGTTCTCCAATCGGCATCCGAAAGTACAATATGAAATATATAGTGCGGATGGTGATGATATTCGAGAAAAGCTAGACCGGGGATATATTGATATAGGTATATTATTGGAACCCATTGAAGCCGCCAAATATGACTACATTCGTCTGCCTTATCAGGAAAAGTGGGGAATTCTGATGCGACGGGATGACCCTCTAGCCCAGAAAATCTCTATTGGAATTGAGGATATTCTTTCTTTACCTCTAATCCTCCCCCGCCGTACTCTTGTACAAAATGAAATTACGAGCTGGCTTGGAGTTGAAAATGGCAGCTTATGTATCTTTGCCTCACACAATCTGCTGACAAATGCCATGCTGCTGGTAGAACAAAAGCTTGGGTATGCCATTTGTGTGAGTGGTTCATATACCATTCGAGAAAGCGAGCAAACTTGTTTTGTTCCATTTGAACCTGAACGTACGACAGGTCATGTATTAGCTTGGAAAAAGAACAATCTATTTAGTTCCGCAACAGCACGTTTTATTCAATTTATAAAAGATACCTATCATTAAACTCGCGAATCTGTAAGCATATAGCTAAAAAAGCTGCCTCCGATCGTGTACCGGAAGCAGCTTATAGCCCAACATTATAAGGTAATCCTGAGCAGTAGGGTGGCTTAGCAAAATCCATCCGCTACTTCCTAGTTCTTTGCAATATGTTACATGATTGATTGCGTTATGTTGGATTCATGACTCGGCAGCTTCTTATCCAAAATAGCCTTCACATCTTTAACAAGCTGTACGGACGCTTCAATCTCCAACTTACTTGTTGAAACACTTTCAATACTGCAACCAATAGGAATTCCCTTCTCCAGCCCGAAATCTAGTAATTCTTCAAAGATTTTTTGCGATAGCTGGATTGATTTATCCAAAATATCATTCGAGTATTTCAACTCGTTTTCTAACCATCCCGGGATACTGATCCCTAACCACTTCATAAATTGTAATGTTTTCGCGGTGCCGCATGGTGCAAGATTAAATAAAATAGGAACCATCTCAAAACCGTTATTTGTATAGTAATAATATAAATCAGACAATAAATTCTTAGATGCCTCTACATTATAAGTTGCCTGTGTAATAAAAAAGTTGCACCCACTGTTGGTCTTTTCGACAACCCGTATATGCTCATCATTCTTTTTTATATGTCTTTCCGGAATGACAACTCCGCCAAAAGTTAAATTGTTATTTAGCTGTTTACTTAGCTTATAAGCCTCTGGTAAATTCAATTTCACCTCTTGTTTACTTGACGAAGCGCCCACATACACGGAAAATCTATCTTCATTTTCGTCAGTTTTAACCCAATCCTCGAACTGGGCTCTTGTATCATTACCGACGCACCGGTAAATTATTTTTGGGACCTCCACCTGTCTTAGATATTTATCACCATAGACAGCCGGATCAATCGTTGGTAAATAGGGATAAGGTCTTTCATGATCCACTCTGTCTACTTCTTCCTGAACGTCGTACAGAATTAACGCATCTAAATCAAGGTTTTTAAGTCTCTCAACCTGTTTCTGGGCGATTTCCGAGACCTTTTCTGGTGCGTGGCTTGCCTTCGGTGGTGTCATCCCATATGTTATAATACCCGGTTTTTTGCTCAATATTTTTTGTTTAAATGTATTCTCTGCCGCTCCCACATTACAAAACCCCTCTACTCGTCGCTTTTAAGATAAGGTTACCATGGCGGGCTTAATATGTGTAACTTCTATTTACTATATCTAGTTATATTTTAAAGCTATGATTCCTTAATGATACTTATCGAGTAGTACATGTTGACAACCATTTGATGTGACTATAATATTAGAAGTCCTGCCAACCTTAAAGTTGGCGATAAGGGGACCGAAAGGTTCATTCTTATTTAAAAAGGGTGAGTATTATGAATAAAGAAGAATTAATGGAAAGCGCACGTAACACAAAGAAAGCTGCTTATGCCCCTTATTCTAAATTTCCAGTTGGAGCAGCCTTATTGCTTAAAGATGGAAATGTTATTAATGGAGTAAACGTAGAAAATGTATCTTTTGGCGCTACTAATTGTGCAGAGAGAACAGCAATCTTCACGGCTATTACAAAGGGCTATACTAAAGGTGATTTTCAGGCTATAGCTGTAGCAGGTGACACAATGGATTTTCTGCCGCCATGCAGTATCTGCAGACAAGTATTATCGGAATTCTGTTTGCCCGACATGCCTGTCTATTTAACCAATGAGAAAAAAGAAATCTTAGAGCTGAGTTTAAGGGATTTATTGCCTTATGCATTCAAAAATTTAGATATGTAAAAATAATTCCTCTCGTAGTGGAATAACAAAAACACGCGTACCTTTGTTAGACAAGTACGCGTGTTTTTTGTGTTAAAAGCTTAGTCAGAACACAGAGTTCACAGACCAGACACACCGCGTAAATACGTTGTTACTTACCAAATCGCAATTCCAACCTTAACTTTTTCTTTAAATACTACCTTTTTCATTCCAAAGCATTTCTTACCCTAAATTCAATAAATTCTTTATCATAGTCTGTATGTAGTTCTATAGTATCTAAAACTCATATAGTTAAAACCTCTCAATGAACATCATCAATAATAAAAAACAAGCGATCCATTGAGATAAAAGGATAAACACTTCCTCTCGATGATCGCTTGCTTTTAGTAGCTATGCATAGTCACATTTCTAGTTTTCCCATAAAACACCTATTGGCTCTACCGTTTACCCGCAACGACTATACCCGCAATTGCCACAAGTCTTACAGCCCTCAATATTAATCAGCGAGGCGCTGCCGCAGGATGGGCAAAGGTCACGGGAAGCCGTAGCATGGTTATGTCCATGATGACCACCATGTCCATCTTCCGTAGCTGACGGAACGCTCGATTTCAACTCCGCATTTAATGCTTCATTGAAATCCTCCAGCTCCAAAGTTGCTGCAATCGGAGCGGGTACATGATCATCATGAGCATTGTTCAGCACATGTGATTCCAGTGCCTTAGCTACAGCATCAGCAATGGATTCAACCCGGTTTGCGCCGAAGCCGATAGCTCCTGATCCGCCAATGCCTTTCAGATGTTTGATCAACAGCTCCACTTTCTCACCATGATCTCCGTAACGGAGGAACAAGGAGCAGACACGGCCTAATGCTTCAGCCATAGCAAAGACGTCAGAACCCGCTTTACCTACATTCAGGAAGATTTCAGCCGGTATTCCATCAAGGTCATTGATCGTAATATATGCCATCCCAAATGGTGTGTTGATTTTATAGGTAGCGCCGCGCAGAACCTGCGGACGTTTTTTGTATTGTTTATCCGCCTCTTTTGTAGTCACTTGAGGCGCTGGACTTGCTGCTACAGTAGTTGTAGCTTCCTCTGCCGCAACCGGAGCGGCTTCTTTTTTGTCTTCCTTCTTCGTGGTTTCCAGAACTTGAACGTCACGACTTCCATCGCGGTAGATCGTAACACCCTTACATCCTAGATCAAAGGCCATTTCATATAGCTCAGCCGTCTCCTCAACCGTAAAGTCAGACGGGCAGTTCGCTGTTTTGGAAATAGAGCTATCTACCCAGCGTTGGATCGCTGCTTGCGCACGAATATGATCTTTAGCTGACAGATCCATCGAAGTTACAAAGTAGTCCGGTAGCTCTTCACCCGGATGAGCTTCCAGCCACTCTTGAGCGATTGGAACAAACTGTTCATCATAGCCAAGACGACTTTGACGGAAATATTTAAAGGCAAAATAAGGCTCAATTCCCGTAGAAGTACCTACCATTGTACCTGTACTACCTGTAGGTGCTTGTGTAATCACTGTAACGTTACGCATACCATGTTCACGAATCGCTTCGCCAACCTCTGGATACGCTTCGACTATATTTTTCATAAAGCCGCTCATTAGATATTTCTCAGTATCAAAAGCTAGGAAGGAACCCTTCTCTCCAGCAATTTCTGCCGAAGCAAGGTAGGCTTCACGAGCCATAAAGCCGTATAGCTTGTCCAGAAACTCCAACGATTCCGGGCTGCCGTAACGGATGTTCAATTTAATCATCAGCTCCGCCAATCCCATGGTTCCGAGACCCACGCGGCGTTCCTTTTTCTGATTCGCTTCATTTTCCGGGAAATGATAAGGTGTTTTATCAATTACATTGTCCAGAAAACGGACCGAATAACGGGTTGTAGTCGCAAGATCTTCCCAATCTACATCATGATTTTTCTCATCGTAGAACTTGGACAGGTTCACCGCAGACAGATTGCAGACTCCCCAGCCTGGCAGGCCTTGCTCTCCACAAGGATTCGTACAAATAATCGGGTTGAAATACCAGCTGTTAGACATCTGGTTATAGTATTCCATGAACACGACGCCTGGCTCAGCAGATTTCCATGCCGATTCAATGATCGTACGCCACACGTCACGCGCTTTTACGGTGCGATAATGGATAACGTTTTTGCCGGCAGCTTTCCACTTGTCGAGATCGCCATCCCATATTTCGTTATATTCAGGATCGGTTGTATCCGGGAATACGAGATCCCAGTCCAGATCTTCTTTTACAGCCTTCATAAAACCATTGCTCACACATACCGAAAGGTTAGCATTAGTGACTTGGCCCATCGTTTGCTTCACGGTAATGAAGTCCTCAACATCGGGATGCCAGTCATTAATCATCAACATGAGCGCACCACGACGGCTGCCGCCTTGCTCAATAAGCCCCGTAGTATAACTAAACAAACCGCCCCAAGATACGGAACCACTGGATGAACCATTAACCCCTCTAACAATCGCACGACGAGGACGCAATGAAGACAGGTTAATGCCCACACCGCCACCACGGGCCATAATCTCCGTCATTTCAGACAATGTCTGCATGATGCCGCCACGGCTGTCTTTTGGAGAAGGGATTACATAACAGTTGAACAATGTTAATTCTTCACTAGCACCTGCACCAGCCGCAATACGTCCACCCGGCACAAGCTTCCAATCATCCAGAATTGAACGGAATTTGCCCGCCCATTCTGCTTGAAGCTCAGATGTCTTCTCTACAGAAGCCATCGCTGTGGATAGACGGTCCCACATTTCCTCAGGAGTTTTTTCTATATTAAGGGTCAACTTTTCAACATCCGATTTCACAAGTTCGCCACTGCGCGTCTTTACAGTTACGATTCGACCACTGCGCTCTACAATTTCTCCGACTTCCTTAGTTGGAAACTTCGGATCATCTTTGGTCAGCACCAATACAACGTCGCCTACTTTAGCATTGTTGCTGTCTGCATCCTTCCAAGCATAACGATCCAAAAATATTTTTTCACTTAGCCCTTCAAGGCGTTGCTTACGTTCCACTTTACTCAATAAAAAAACCTCCCGCATGTGTAGTAGATATTAGTTTCCGGTCCAAGGTATGGGCCCACAACAAAAACTCCCTTACCATCCTCCACTGCTTAACAGGTGTATGTAGGAAGCTCATCTTGTCAATAACAAATACCAGCTAAGCACTCTATAAAAAATACATTTTCAAGCTTTTGTCACAATATATTGTGTGCGTCAGCTTTTAAACTATACCACATATTGTATCGAAGGTCTTATTCGAAAATAGAGTCAAGTTGCCGAATTATCGCAAACGTTGCTGCTTTTTCTCGCTCTTGCTCTCTTTTTTAAAGGCTATCGTGAAAAATAGGAGGTTATGAATTCTCTCGTTTACGAGCATACTACTCTTACGAATGGTGATATAAATCCGAGCTTGAGGAGGCTGCATTATGACGCAATTATTCCGTAATTCTCTACCCCAGCAAGGGGGAACACCCGCGCCGATACTGCCTGTTCCTCTTTCTTTTGACCGGAATTGGTTGCAAGATCTGGAGCTCAAATTGGAAAAGGGCGGCCCATGGGGAGACTACCGTTTATCTAAGCTTGCCGTACAAGGAGAGGAAACAGGTCTAGTAACGAGCTTCGATGAGCTGCAATGTATGAAGCATTTATCCGGCTTGTCCCCTCTTCCCCATCAGCTGGATACAGCGCATAAGGTTCTGTTCGAAATGTCAGGCCGCGCGATTCTTGCAGATGAGGTTGGACTGGGCAAGACCATTGAAGCAGGACTGGTGCTCAAAGAATATCTCGTACGCGGTCTTGTCTCCAAAGTGCTTATTCTCGTACCTGCTTCTCTAGTATTGCAATGGGTTCGTGAGCTGAATGCGAAATTTGGCATCACTGCTGTCGCTCAGAAAAAAGCCTATTCGTGGGGCAACGCCATAGTCGTCGCATCGATGGATACCGCCAAACGAGATCCGCATAAGGAAATCTTGCTGGAAAATGAATACGATATGTTGATCATTGATGAAGCTCACAAGCTGAAGAATAAAAAATCGACCAATTATCTATTTGTACAGCAATTACGCAAAAAATATTGCCTGCTGCTCACCGCGACTCCCGTTCAGAATGATCTGGGCGAACTCTTTAATCTGATCACTATACTGAAGCCGGGGCAACTTGGAAATCAGGGCGATTTTGCCTCGAATTTCGTGGTTGATAAACGCCAGCCCAAGAATGAAGGTCAACTGCGGGACGAGCTTTCGAAGGTCATGATCCGCAATCGCCGTGGTGAAGGTCCTGTTAATTTCACGAAACGAAAAGTCCGTAATATTCCCTTAGTTCTCTCCCAAGAAGAAAAAGATTTGTATAACAGTGTTACTTCCTTTGTCAAAGACCAGTATCAGGAATCCGGCGGCAATCTTAGCAGTATGCTTTCTCTGGTAACCCTTCAACGTGAGGTGTGCAGCAGCCGGGATGCCGTCTTTATCACTTTAGTTAATTTGATCAAAAAGCTGCCTGCGGATTCCCCAAAAAGAGACCGGATGATGGAGCTGCTACAGACCCTCCGTACCGTTAAAACAAACACTAAAGCTGAAACAACCTTAGCCCTCATTCAAGAAATGAATGAAAAGGTCATCGTTTTCACGGAATATCGCGCAACTCAAGAGTATTTACTACAATATTTCCGTGAACATGGGCTGATGTGTGTCTCTTATTCCGGCGGAATGAACCGTGGGAAAAAAGATTGGATGATGGATCTTTTCCGCGGCCGCGCTCAAGTTATGATTGCAACGGAAGCCGGTGGTGAAGGAATTAACCTGCAATTTTGCCACCATATGATCAACTTTGATCTGCCCTGGAATCCCATGCGCGTGGAGCAACGTATCGGACGTGTCCATCGGTTAGGGCAAGAAAATGACGTAGTGATCTACAACTTGTCTACGCAAGGCACGATTGAAGAACATATCCTGCATCTGCTGCATGAAAAAATCAATATGTTTGAAATGGTGATTGGCGGGCTGGATGTAATCCTGGAACGTTTTGAAAAGAAGGAATCGCTGGAGAAAAGTTTATACAAAATCATGCTCGAATCCCGCTCCGACGAAGAATTGCGGCATGAGCTGGACCATATTGGTGAATCCCTCAGTGAATTGACACAGGGTATTAAAAAAGAAAGTGGGACTGCGACATGACCCTCACCGCACAGGAAGTACGCAAGCATGTGATGGACTATCTTGAAGCCACTGAATGCTCCATCATTGAGGCTTCGCCCCTTCACGTAACTGTGAAATTATCACCTAGAGCTGACAAAATGCTCACCGACCGGCCGTATTATTGGGGATTCGTGGAGCGCACAGGTGTAGATCCTGAGACCCTTTCTTTCACCTTTGTTTTTGATCCGGAAAAATACGACAGTCAAGCTGCAGTAGAGGTTACCCCCATTGCAAATCGTAGTGCTGGCATTTTGAATCAAGTTGTCACCGGAAGCCTAAATACAGGTGTAACAAACGATGCAGAGGCCAGCGCTGACTTACTCGAATCCGCCTCCCCGGGCTCAGAAGCAGTGAATGCTCCATCTACTGACCCGGAGGAAAGTATCCTAGCCCGCTACTTCGGCATTGTGCCGGCACTCCCACGAATTGGGCCAGGAATGATCCGCAGAGAGGATATTATTTACGGAAGCAAGCGATTGCAACAGATTTGGAACGCCGCTCGGGACGAAGGGAAATGCCTTTACTTATTTGAGGACCCGGGCAGCAGGCAGCGAAACACGCTGTTCTCTGCCGCTTACGAGCCATGGCTTAGTGTCTGCTATAAAGTGGAGATGAGCTGCGATTTGAAACGTGAAGAACTCCATTATCTTGGCATCTCCCTAACAAAGGGAACCATCATTGATGACTTTAATGCAAAAGTTTCCACAAAAGAGATGATGCCACGCTTACCGGAAAATGTGCATATCCAGCCTTATGAAATGACAGTAGCAGCCGCTACCGACTTATTGGAAACTCATCTTACCGCTCAGTTAGCCGAACTGGACTACACTTGGGCAGAACAGGCACGTGAGCGGCTAAGGGTTGAACTGGACATCATTGATGTCTATTATGGAGAGCTGCTGAAGGAGCCTGACGAAGAAAAACGCCTAGCGACTCAAGAGCAGTATAATCGGCGTCGACAAGAGACCACTTGGCAATATGAGCCGCAAATCGCAGTTTCTGCGGTGACCTATGGACTGTTTCATCTGCGGAGCCTATAGAATGCGACCCTACTCGCTAAAAGCAGGCAAAAAAACAAGAGAACTTCCGCCTTCCGGCGCGACAGCAAGCAACAGCCTTTTTATAGCTTGTCCTCTACAATAAAAAGGAAGCTTTTACTTTCTGATATTTCATAACAAAGAAAGGTGAACGACGCCATGAAAATAAGTGTACGGCGGAGGCTGCTTCTTGCAGGTCAAAGCTGCTTCCTCCTGCTTCTATGCATCGGACTCATCGCAACGAGCTCCGGTTCCTCTTCTGCGCTTGCCGCTTCCAGAGTAAGTGTAGTTGATTCAGTCACACAGGATTTAATACCTTTACTACGGATGGATATCTTACCTTCACCCGGTACAGTCCAGGAATTTGCCAAGAGTACACTGAACAAGCTCGCAGCAGAAGCTCCATTTACAGCCTGGAAGGACGCAGGAATAGAATATTATCCTCTGGGTCCAGGTACTCATAGCTGGCTTGTCAACGTTATGAAAGGTGAACAGCGGATCGGCTACATGATCATTTCCGCTACGGATCAAGGTGGGTATATGCTTAGCGAATATGGAGCTGGCACTTACGGACTCCCCTATAGTTTATTAGAACTGCGCCAATTTTTGGTGCAGGAAGGACTTATACCTTCATCTTATACAGGAAAAATAAAACTCACAGCCTTATATGCACCACTTCTACCCGTATGGAAAATCGTCATTGACGATAAGACGATTTTTATAAATGCTTCCGTACCGCAAGTTTTACCGTGGACGCTTAGTAAAGCGGAAGAAGTACTTAAAGGACAGCAGACAGAAACGGATGTAATCACTAACCTAACTACTGAGTTGTCTCCTCTTTCTGCCTATCAAAGCGGGGGAACAGATGATCCTTATAAAAATATCATGTGGTTGACCTCCCCAAAACTGATTGCTGTAGGTGGAGACAATATCGCCGCACTAATTCGTCCCAAGGAAAGTATTGCTTATCAAGCCGCTGGCCGAAATGATATCGTAGGGGCCCCTTTTATGATTACAGGTTATCAAAACTGGTTGCCTGCTTCGAATAAAACACAAGCAATAAACAACATCCCTACCGTTTATGCAGCATCAGGGCCAGAAGGAAGACGGTATTTGCCACTCACTTCCTTGCAGGCTATCGGAACACTACACAAGCTGCCAGACAAAAATATCTATAACTAAACACAACAAATAACCTTCCGCTGCCACCCTCGACAAGGCACTGGAAGGTTATTTGTTATTTGTGAAATTCAATCCTTATCACTGTGGCTCCATTTGCTTCGCCAAATCGACCAACCAAGCGGAAGCATACCGAACCATTTCTGTGACCACGGCTGCTTTGTAGCCGCTCTACGAGCATGAATGGCACGCGGATCCTCGATATAAACAACTACCTTCTCAGTGATATACTTTACAAGCTCATCGCCGCCGGAAGCCATTTGTAACACCTCCTACATTGTAAGTGAATTAAGATAGCCAGCGTCGTTCCATGCTCTTAGTGTGCACCACCGAGCATATATCTAAACTCTTGTCTCGAATTGTTCGAATAGGTTTACCTATTAAAGCACAATCTAACAAAGAATCTAGGGCACGAGGTTATTCACATGCAAGGAGGAGTTCATTTGAACAATGGGAGAAATAAAGCTTATTCCAAGACAGCAGCTGCAATATGTAGCTTGCGTATTACTTTAACCACAGTTGGACTTCTAATGCTGTTTATGGGGAGTGCATATGCTTCTGCAACTCCATCCAAACCCGTAGTGAATGATGAACGTCAGCATCTCTTAAGCCACGGTCACCGGATGATCTTAATTGACGCAGGACATGGGGGGATCGACGGAGGAACTTCCTACGGGAACATTCTTGAAAAGGATATTACATTAGATATCTCACGCCGATTATTTCTGCTGCTGCGCAGCGATGGATTTGACGTTGCCTTAAATCGTAATGGAGATTACGCCCCAAGCGATGAGAACCGCTGGCTGCGCAGTAAATCCCGGCATCTGCGCGACCTTGCCCAGCGTAAAGAGCTGGCTGAGACATTACCAGCTACTGTAGTCGTCAGCATCCATGTTAACTGGGCACCTTCACCATCCAAGCATGGTCCGCTTGTATTATATCGCCAAGAAGGGCGCAGCTTTATCCTCGCCCAGACCATTCAGCAACAATTAAACAGTCTCTATAATATCCAGGCAGAGACAAGACCGGGTAAACCTTTTTATTTACTCAACAAAATAACCGCCACAACCGTAATTGTTGAGGCGGGTTTTGTAAGCAGTCCGACAGATCGCGAAAAGCTGTGCACCCCTAAAGGGCAACAAGAAATTGCTGAAGCAATTGCTGGCGGCATAGTAGCTTATCTTATGGAAGTGTAGGATTCGAGTTCCATTTCATTTCGTTTTTAACGAGATCAGATATGCCTATAAATTCAACATCACCTTTTATTTGCTCAACACCGCTGCGGATGCCTGCGGCGGTTTCTTTTCCATATACACCAACATGACCAATGGTTACGCAGAATCGTTGATCCTTCGCCAGATTATTTACTAGACCCATTTGTTTCAGCACATGATTAGCTGTGTGTGTATCATCCAAAAAGATATGGTTCTCTACGCGCGGCAGCCCCATTCGATAAGCCATATTGCCAGCAACAGAACGGTAGTTGGTCTTACTGTCCACAAAAAACAATCCCCGCTCTTTGCAGACGGCTAAAATCACACCCATAATCCGTTCGTCCCCGGTAATCTTAGAGCCCATATGGTTGTTTATACCGATAGCATAAGGCACATTATCGAGCGCGGCTTCCACCTTTTGACGCACTTCTTCATCAGACATCTTAGCCAGTATAGCTCCCGGTCCAAGCCATTTAGGATTACCCTGGCGGGGCTCCATTGGCAAATGGACCAGAACATCATCTCCGCGTTCATGCGCGCGTGTGGCGTCCTTCACAGATGTAGGCAAAAAGGGCATAACCGCCACAGTAAGCTTTATTGGCAGCGAAAACATTTCATCCGTCCCTTTCATGCCATTGCCGAAATCGTCAATAATAATTACGACCTTATTACGTTGAGATGTCTTCTCTTCACTTGGTGTGTTTGTAGGGTTGTCTCTGGACTCGGCAGCTGAAACAGACGGTGCCATGGGAGCGATTAAAGTAACCATTAGAGCAGCAACAGCAATCCAAATTAGTAAATAACGATTAAACTTTCGACTGTCCTTCATCAAGAGGAACGCCTCCTTCGTCTTAAACAATTATTCTCATTGTTTGGTTCACGAAGGTTAAATATGTACGGGGAGGGTTCGCAATAATTTACAATCGGGCTTTTTCTATTGTCCCCGCGCGTCTGCGGCAAGAATTGCTTCCAGCACATCCACAGCTTGAACTTCAAAGGGCATATTCCAGATGGGGCTATCCTCAGAACAGCTAGCTTCCGCCACCATCATCAATGGATCAATATCCTTACTGGTAATTCCAAGATCGTTGAGAGTAACGGGAAGACCGATTTTTTTGCAGAAACCAATCACCTGATCAATCTCTTCATATGGTGCTTTCTCCAGTACAAGCTGAACGATCGTAGCAAAAGCAACCTTTTCACCATGAAGAGTATTCCTGCATTCCTCATGCAGCGTCAATCCATTATGAATCGCATGCGCCGCAGCAAGTCCTCCACTTTCAAACCCAATGCCACTCAAGTAAATATTGGCTTCAATGATATGTTCCACCGCAGGAGAGGTGATGCCTTGCTTAACATCTTTTAATGCCGTTTCACCCTCTGCAAGAAGGGTATCCAGACAGGCACGAGCTAATGAAAGGGCTGCAATTGTGCTAGTCCCACCTGCGTGTGTAATTGCCCCAGATTCTCGACAAGCTCTTGCTTCGTAAAAAGTGGACAAAGCGTCTCCCATTCCGGCAACAAGTAATCTTGCAGGAGCTTTAGCAATGATATCGACATCTACGATAACCAGATCAGGATTTCTTTTTAATGGAAGATAACAGTCAAAGTCTCCCTCATCCGTATACAACACTGATAAAGCACTGCAAGGTGCATCCGTTGAAGCCACTGTGGGTACAATAACTACCGGGAGGTTACTCATGTGGCTTACTGCTTTTGCCGTATCTAAGGTCTTGCCGCCGCCAATCCCTATAATGACTTCGGTATCCTTCAAGCCAATTGCGGTTACTAACTCATTAACCTGATTACGGCTACAATCGCCCTTGAATTCACACATCACTAGTGGCATTTCGTTCATTTCAAAACTGTATGTGATCTCTTTTTTGTACACAGAGAAAATATAAGGATCAATAATGGCATAAGCTCTTGTCGCTCCAAGCTGCAAACAATAATCTCCCAGCTTACGAATTTCACCATGTCCTTGTATATATTTAGTCGGTGAGCAGATGATCCGCGTCATGGTTTCACTCCTCCTTTTATTTACATTCATTTTAGAAGGATTGACCACATTCAGCTATTAAAAAGATCCCTTTAACCACCAGCTTAAATAAATCCACCATTGACACGGATCGTCTGACCTGTAACCCACTGTGATTCTTTGCTGGCTAAGAACAACACAATGTTTGAGATATCCTCAGGCTCGCCTAAACGTCCAAAGGAATTCATATTCCCCACGGTTACAATCTCTTCCGCCGATTTCCCTACGGTAAACAACTCCGTATTCACAGGTCCAGGTGAAACAGCATTGATAGTGATTCCTTTTCGTCCAAATTCTTTGGCCAGCTGACGAGTGATTTGTTCCACTGCTCCCTTAGTTCCTGCATAGACGCTGTAGGTCGGGAACATTTGACCCGTAACGGAAGTTGAAAAATTGATAATCCGTCCGTTATCATTCATATATTTAGCTGCTTGCTGGCAAGCAAAAAAGGTGCCTTTTACATTTATCGCAAACTGCTTGTCGAAATCTTCTTCCGTCATATTTAGTATCGGCTTCGTAATCATAATCCCGGCGTTGTTGACGAGAATGTCGAGTTGTCCATAGGCTTCTAGTGTGGTTTGGAATAGTTGTTCAAGTTCTGCCACCTGGCTGATGTCTGCCCGAATAGCGACGGCCTCTCCACCCTTTTGTTTAATACCGGTTACGACTTCCTCGGCTTTGCCGGGGTTACTCGAAAAGTTAACGACCACCTTCGCACCCTGTTGTGCCAAGTTCTCCGCAATCTCCCGGCCCATGCCTCTCGATGCACCTGTTACTAATGCTACTTTTCCAGCTAAATTCTGGTTCATAATTACTCCTCCTATCACTTTGTCCTTCTTGTTGGTCTGATTATAAATCGATCGATCACAAATTACAAGTGACATTTTTTAATATTTGTCATTCGGATTCGTTTTTGCACACGGGATTTATACCGTTTATCTGCCGCTAGTCGCTCGATTCAGACTGATCTACGGGATTTATACCGTTCATCTGCCCCTAGTTGCTCAATTCAGACTAATCAACGGGATTTATACCGTTCATTTACTGCTAGTCGCTCAATTCAAACTAATCTACGGGATTTATACCGTTCATCTGCCGCTAGTCGCTCCATTCAGACTAATTTACGGGATTTATACCGCTCATTCGCAGCAACTCGCACAATTCAATCATATCTACGGGATTTATACCGTTCATTTGCCCCTAGTTGCTCAATTCAGACTAATCAACGGGATTTATACCGTTCATCTGCCGCTAGCCGCTCAATTCAATCAAATCTACGGGATTTATACCGTTCATTCGCCGCTAGTCGCTCAATTCAATCAAATCTACGGGATTTATACCGTTCATTCGCCGCTAGTCGCTCAATTCAATCAAATCTACGGGATTTATACCGTTCATTCGCTACAAGTCGCTCAATTCAGACTAAACTGCGGGATTTATACCGTTCATTCGCCGCTAGTCGCTCGATTCAGCCTAATCTACGGGATTTATACCGTTCATTCGCCGCTAGTCGCTCGATTCAGACTAAACTACGGGATTTATACCGTTCATCTTCTGCTAGTCGCTCCATTCAGACTAATCTACGGGATTTATACCTCTCATTCGCCGTTAGTCGCTCAATTCAATCAAATCCACGGGATTTATACCTCTTTAAGACACAAAAAAACCTCCTGAGTCTCAGAAGGTTTTAAGTAGATGTTACAAAGAAATCCCGGAAATAATCAAATCCCAAACGGAGGCGAAATCCTGATCAATCGTAGCCGACTGCCACTCTATAGCATGTGCTGGATGATGATACCGCGAAGTAGCATTAAAAATTGCTCTAGCCGTTACCACTGGTTCCACCACTCTATACTCTTTGGATTGTATGCCTTTTTCAATAATGCCTGCGATTTGCCCAATTAATTGATCTACGTGTAGGGTAATCATATCCACCGCTTCTAAAGTTACAGCTGCGTACATAGCAAACATTTCGGCATCATCCACAGCATAGGTGCGTTTACTACGAATCAGCGTGTCCATCCATAATCGGAGCTGCTCTTTGGCATTCCCATCAAAATGCTCTGAAATATTCTTTAAAGGCTCTGAAATATTATACTGCAACCATCTTTCGGTTACGGCTTCTCGCAAAGCAGATTTACTGGAAAAATGTCTATACAACGTACCATGACTTACTTTAAGCACCTTCGCTACATCTACAACAGAAGTCTTGTCCGGGCCAAAACGCCGGAGCACTTGTTCAGCCGCGTCCAAAATGTTTTCTTTTGATAATGGAAGATCATTCGACATATGTATTCCCCTCGCTTTCCCCTCGCTCTATCTCTGGTGGTAATTATCATAGCATATTATGTCCAAAAACGAACTGACAATATTACCACTTTGTCATTCGTTAAATCATTATCAGTATATACTCGCACCCAATTATTAAACTTAGGTCCCAGTTTAGTATCTTATTTTCCGTAGCCCCCGTACTACATGAATTCGGACTGAGGAGCCCTTATTTTCAAAAATCACCGTAATTCGCCATGCTATCGGACTCCAATGCGGCTATTCACCCAAATCCCCACCTTTTCGGCATTCTAATGTGCTAATAAGAGCTATGCAGTCCGAAAAGTTAGCCAATCACGCTAAATTGAGCAAATAGCTGCAATACGGTCCGTTACGATGAAGAAGCCCAACATCTAGCAATCCACCTTCTGCCAACCTAACGATTTCACCAAAAACCTCCTTGATCTCTCAAGAAGGCGGGGAATATCAGCTGCTTTTTTGCTCAATCCGATCTAACCTCGTCCTAACAAACTTACCGACATTCGCAATCGCTTGCTGCGCCTCTGGCAGCATATAAGCTAAAAAGTGAAAGACACTCCACATGTTCTCCCATATTTCCAGTTCTACATAAACATCCGCAGCTTGTGCTCGTTCAGCCAACCTCGTTGCATCGCTTAACAATACCTCGTGGTCACCTACTTGAACAAGTAAATCAGGTAATCCCTGCAAATCCATCCTTAAAGGAGATAATATAGGAGCTAGTTCTGTCCGAGCACCTAGATAAAATTCAATTATTCGGTTATTTCCTTTTAAGCTGCCTGTTGGATCAAACTCCGCTCGGCTCAGATACGATTCACCATCCAAATGGACGAGATCTGTATGCGGCGAGATTAAAAAAGCACCCGCCGGCAATTCCCCACCCGCATCCCGTATAGTAATCAACGTCATCAGCGCAAGGCTGGCTCCAACAGAATCCCCTCCAAGCACGACATTCCCGGCAGAATATCCATTCGCGAGCAGCCACAGATAAGCGTCTATACAATCTTCATTAGCAGCCGGATAAGTAAACTCTGGTGCCAAGCGATATTCAATGATTAGGATCTTCGTGCCACTAGATTTTGCAATTCGTGTAACCAAATCCCGATAAAATTCACAAGTCCCCGAAATAAAACCCCCACCGTGGAAATAAAGGATCACTTCATCAGCGGGTGGAGCAGAATTCACAGGAATAATCCACTCTCCGCTTAAGGGTCCAATCATGACCCGCTCGACGATAACATCCGTAGGACTGGGCATGTTCGCAGCCGTCGCGGCCATCTCCTGCCGTATTTGCCCGATAGCCTTGCTATCCCATCGGTTGCTTTGTCGCAAATAATCTTCGATCGCTGCAAGCTGCTCTGTACTTGTCTTTTCCATCTCGTAAATCCCTCCTACAATTCTTTTCAACTCAGATTGTAAAGTCTGTAGGAGACTACAAGGTCAAGTTAAGAATCCATTTTTAGGATTTCGAGCGTGGACTGTACGCCTGGGTGTTTATCTGTGGCTAACAAATTTTTCCTCAAATCTGCGAGGGCTGTTAGTTTTATTTCCTGTTTTGCAATTTCGCCACGAACTCGATCCATTTTCTTATCCACAACAGTTACAAAATCATCAATACTAATGCCGCTGCTTTCAGATTTAGTGAGTGCCTTCTTGATTTCCTTTAAAGTGAAACCACACAGTTTAGCATTATGTATAAAAACAAGGCGGCTAAGCACCTCATCCGAATAAAGACGATAACCAGCTTCCGAACGTAAGGGAGTGCTAATTAATCCGAGCTCTTCATAATACCTTAACGTCTCCATATTCACATTCGCCATTTTGGCAATTTGGCCTCGCAAGTACTCTGTCATAATCAGCGCCCCCTTAGAATCCCCTACATTATACCAAATCCAGAGGCTGCAGAGGACATCAAAAGGACATCAAAAGAACGTCAACAACTACCCAAACTCCCTTTTAAAAACTCCTTATTCACGCACAAAAAAAACGACATTTCTGCCGTTTTCTCATCAATCATTTCCCAATTCACTATACTTCACTTCGAACTGCATTTTTCTGTATGAGCGAAATCTGTCCGGCATGAATGCCTGTATGATACATAAGTCTGCCTATCGCTTCAAGCGGTGTAGATGTGCCAAAAGCCGACTCCACACTCACATTCCACGCTTCTTCCGGAAGCTCCTGCATCGCAGCAGTTAGATTCTCATTGGAAACAGTCAGCAGATCAACGAGTTCACTTAATGTAGAATATGCCGCCTTGTCGCCTTGAGGATTAGGTCTTCCAAAAAACCACTCTGCGAACATAAACTCAACCTCCGCATTATGCTGAATTAATCCCCCAATCGTAGAGTTCCCTAGCTTAAGGTTAAGATCTTCTTCCGGCAAAGCCTTCACCATTTTATGAAATCGCGTTTGCACCGCTTGCCAGATTGGCAACACTAAAGTGAAAGTCATAGATTATTTGCTCCCTTGTACAGTGGCTTCTTCGTCTTTTTTCTTGTCGATCACCACATGGTTGAACAGGTTCGCATCTACGTCGATGTCAAAGGCCAAGCCAAAACCAACAACATAACGCCCTTGGACAGGGGTCAATTCAAACAATGAAAAATCCAATCCACGCAGCAAATTCACCATTGCCGCCCCATGATCAGCATTAAACAATTCAAAGATCTCCTCATACCCGTCATTCCCGATATTGCTTGATGTGCAATTCCACCGCACACGTTCCGTTGCAAATTTATTATTCGTCGCAGACTCATCTGCAATTAGAAGCGCATCTACAAAATCGTTATTTTCCATATATCTGTAATGCTCGGCGATCTTACTAATGTAGATATACAGCTTGCCTTCATGCTTAACAAAAGGAGCATAGCTGATAAAAGGTTTTCCTTCGTCATCAATCAAGCTCAAAATCAGATTTTTACGATTCGCAATAAATTGCAAATAGTTTTCTTTATTTTTTTCAACATCTACAGGCTTCTTCATTATAAAATCCCTCCATTAATAGGTTATGTAATCTAGCCACGAATCTAGCGAATGGTGCTTAGCAAATGAATACGAGGTTTCGTCTCTGTAGGAACATATTGAACTTCGGCATCCATTCGGTATATATCCCGGATCATATCGGTGGTCATAACTTCATTTGGTGTCCCATACATCGCTTTTTCACCCGCCTGCACCACAACAATACTATCACTATAGGTAGAGGCTTGATTGAGGTCATGCAACACCATCACGACAGTCATTCCCATGTCTTGATTTAGCTCACGTACTAACTCAAGAACTTCATGCTGATGCGAAATATCCAAGTAAGTGGTCGGTTCGTCAAGCAACATAACCAAAGGACGCTGCGCCAAGGCCATAGCAATCCAAGCACGCTGTGATTCACCACCGGATAACGAGGAAACGGCTCGATCCTTATAATCCTTTAAATGTGTCTTCTCCAGTGCCCAGTCGACAATGTCCATATCCTCATGATTTAATTTTTCGAACCATTTTTTATGTGGATACCTTCCATAGGAGACGAGATCGATCACAGTCATATCATTAGGTGCTTGGTTCTTCTGGCTCAGCATACACATTTTTCGAGCGACTTGTTTGGCAGTCATAGACTTTAGATCCGTACCCTCGAGTGTGACCGCACCCGTATGATATGGAATTAGCCGTGATACCGCCTTAAGCAATGTAGATTTACCTGAGCCGTTTGGTCCTATAATCGAGACGATTTCACCCTTTTTTACGGAAAAAGAGAAGTTGTTAATAATGTTTTTCTGCTCATACCGGATTGAAATAGAATCGACAGTAAACATGTTAGAACGCCTTCTTTCTCATCAGGTATAGAAAATAAGGTCCACCGATCACCGCCATAAGGATACCCGCAGGAATATCTAAAGGTGCAAATAGGGTACGTCCACCTGTATCTGCTATCAACAATACCAATGCACCAAGTCCCATACTCATCGGCAAAAGAAATTTATAGTCTGAACCCACCAACAATCGAGCCATATGTGGCACAACAAGCCCTACAAAGCCAATCATCCCAATAGCCGCTACAGAGATAGCCGCTAGAAATACTGCCAGCAAGGAAAGTAGAATACGAATTCGGTCCACATTTTCACCTAAATTCGAAGCTACCTGATCCCCTAAACGTATAATATTCGCCTTGCGGATCGCGAAAAAGGATAAGATCCAGCCTGCTATGGCATACGGGAAAACCATCATCAAAGCATTGTTCCCTTTAGCAGCCAGACTGCCGTTTAACCATTGGACCGCTGCCGGAAGTCTGTCGCTGTACATGATGGTCAGGAGTCCTATTAATCCCCCACAAAGAGCATTCACAGCAACTCCTGATAAAATAATAGTGATGGGCGAAATGCCGGTTCTTCTCCACGCTAATGCATATACAATCCCTGCAGCGATTAGTCCACCCACAAAAGCCGCAATTGGAATGAACTCCGTATATTGTGGGGCTGCAAGCATAATGACAAGCACACATGCAGCCGCTCCACTCGTTACACCGGTCAATCCTGGATCAGCAAGTGGGTTGCCCATCACGGCTTGCAGAAGAGCACCCGAAACCGCGATATTTGCCCCAATGATCATCGCCAGTAATACACGCGGCAAACGAATATCCCATATGATGGTCGCATTCACCGCTTTTGCCGCTGAACCAAAGATCGTGCTTAGGATGTCTGGTATAGGAATGTATACTGAGCCTAGTCCAATCGCAATTATAGCGGCAACGAGCGCAAGTGCTAACGTTACAATAACAATAATTCTGCTACGAGATGTATTTATCACTTGCTGTCTCCTTTAATTATTCATAGAAGTATTTTGCAATTTCGGTTAAGGCTGTCTCCGCGTTAATAATCGAAGTGACACCGAATACACTGTAATCTAGAATGTTGATTTTGTTATTTGCATAAGCCGAAAGCTTTGTCCAAGTTTCATTTTTCTCTATTTCTTTTTTGAACTTATCCTCAGTCGCTCCGTGATCGCCTGAAGCGAGTACGAGAATGATGTCTGGATCAGCGGCTACAATGTTCTCCATATTGATAGGTGAGTAAGTGTCAGTAACTTGCAATACAGAAGTTGCGATGTTATCAGCACCAAGCTTTTTAACCAAGCTACCTAAATAAGATTTCTCACTCATGACCATAAAGGAATCTGCGGTTCCGATTACGAGCAGCACGCTTGGCAGTTCTTTACCTTCTGCTAATTGACTCAGCTCATTTTCTTTGTCCAAAATCTTAGTTAAAGCAGCATTCATTTCATCTTTTTTATTAAAATAAGTGCCTAATACTTTGAGACTAAGCTTTAGATCCTCGAATGATTCTGTTCTCAAATATGCTTTTTGTAGGTCGATTCCTTCTAGCGATTTGTCCAACGTGCTGCGAAGAGATTCCGCTCCCAGCAGCAAGTCTGGTTCGAGTTTTGTTACTACCTCCAGATCCGGCGCCATAGGTGATCCAATACGATCAATTGTTTCGAAATCAGCAGGGATTGGATTCGTTGAAGTTGGTACACCTACCGGTGTTATGCCGAGCAAATAAAGCATTTCTGTTAACGGTACAGAAGTTGTTACAATACGCTCCGGTACTTTGGCTGGGAATTGGCTTAACGCTTCGTTGAACAACGCTTCATCCACACCATCATTCTCCAGACTGTACACCTTGCCGGCAGCTTCCGCTGTATTTGCTACTTCTGTAGTTTTTGCTGCATTTGCTTCTTTCGATTCATTAGCAGTTGTATTCGTTACCGCTTCATTTTTTGGATTGTCCGCTGTATTTGTAGACGAACATGCAGTCATTGCCGTAAGCGCTGCAATAACCAGTAGTACTAATATTTTTTTCAAAATCTATCCCTCCAAATATGTATATTTATACGTTTCATGTAGTGATAATGATTTTCATTTTCACTCATCGTTTCCTATGATAATCGTTATCAATGAGAAGTGTCAAGAATTTTATTTTAATTTTAAATAAGAAGGAATTTCATTATTGTCCGTTGAAGCCAACTAGCATTTCTAATAAAAAAGCCACGCCCTATGGGCGTGACTTCAAATAGTGGTGCATGAAATCCAAGCGTTAGTTAGTAACTCCCGTATTTAATATCCCATAATGAATAAGGTCTACAAACTCATTCTCTTTATAAATATGCTGTAACAAAACGCCTTCTTTCAGCATGCCAGATTTTTGCATAACTCGTCCCGAACCAGGATTTGAAGCAAAGAATCTGGCGTACACTTTGTGATAATGTTTTTCTGTAAAAGCAAAATTAATGACCGCTTTTGTTGCTTCTGTAGCATATCCATTACCCCAGTGTTCCTCGCCTATCCAATATCCAAGCTCGCCATTTCTGTGTGTCCGGTTATTTCTCAAACCTATAGCACCATACAGTTCGTTTGTATTTTTATCAGTAATAGCGAATTCATATGAATTATCATTATTGAACTCAACTTCATGTGTTTCAATCCATGATAATGCACAATCAATAGGGTATGGATAAGGTAGAGTTAATGTACTTTTGTAAACATTATAATTATTGCAGAGCTCACTGACACGCTGTGCATCAGACAATGCAAAAGGTCTTAAAATCAATCTTTCAGTAGTAATTGTTCTCTTCTCTGAATTGTACAATGGTGTCCCCCCGTTAAACTAATTATTATAAAACAAATACAAGCCAGATAAACAGAAAACTTGGCCACCACTGCTTGCCCGCTTTCACAAACAGCCAGCCAAATACCAAAGAAAAAGCAGTAATATACAAGCCGCTTTGCAGACCATGCGTCAAATGACCTAATCCCCAAGTCAGCATTAAACCTATTCCCCCATAAGGAAGAGAAGGATTCTTAAACCATACTTCTCCTGCACGCTGCATTAGCGCAACCAATAGTACAACTAGTACAGCTTCCACAATGTAATATATGTTTTGAACCAAGGCAACCCATATGCCCATAAAACCATGTTCTAACTTGAAGTTTTCATATTCTCTATAAATCTGTGGAATGCTCTCCCCATTAATCCAAAATTCCAACACAGCGAACAAAAAGCTTGATATAAAAGCTACAATTAACAAAGGAATGACCTTAGAGCTCCAATGAAAAGATATAACCTGTTCAATCATCTTCCTCTTCCTGAACCAAAGTAGAAACATCATAGCTCCTACTGCCCACAATAGGGTAACTATGCTCCAATGAACAACTAGTACGTACCAAGGGCTGACAAAAAAGTCGTCTATATTAAACAAATCCCCCCATAACCATTGATCTAATCCCATGATGAACATATCCATTCCTAACATTAAAAATACAAGCATTCCTAATAAAAAATATTGAATTCCTGATATATTCCCTTTTTCTTTCACGAAACCTCTCACCCGCCTTATATATTGTCCATTTTTGTACTATATTCCCAAAATTATGATGCTGAAAGTATGGCATCCCCCCATTCTGTTTGTCTGTAACAAATTACTCAATTGAATCAAAGTTAGAAAAATAAAAAAAACAGCACGCATCGATATAAAATCGACGCATGCTGTTTACTTGACCTGGCTTGTCCAAACTAGAATCTAGCCACAAAAAATTCGCGGTCTGCGGGAACGTTAAAGCTTCTTATAGTAGCTCCACTCTCATCTCTTAAAGTGAGAAGATAAGGTACCGATGTTAAGGTACTAATTGTTGGGAATCTAACTACACCAAATTCGTCAAAATCAGCAGTAACCGTTGTAGTTCCAGCTCTCAATGAAGCTGTCCACCCCGTAGTATCTTTAGGTGTACCCGTTGCATTTGTACCAATAGCAACAACAATGAATCTATCCAGAGTCTGTCTAATTCTCCGTTTCTTTCTTGTAGCAGCTGCTTTCGCTTTTTTAGCCGCGAGAACTTTGCTAGCCATAACAGCTTGCTTGTTAACTGGTTTTTTAATCATTGCCATTTATTTCACCACTTTCTTTTTAGGATACGTTAGTAAATGCAAGAATCGTAAGATTTGACCTCTCTTTCACCTACAAATCTGAAAATATGTTAAACCCTAGTTTCATAGTTTCGTGTCCACTAGCTCTGCAGTGCATATAATACCTTCAAGAGGTGATTCATTACTAATGAACGGTCAAAAATGGCTAGAGCAATATCATTCGAAAATGCACCATTCCTTGAGAAAAAGAGTTCAACGTTCCTATTATCCAGGATATAAAGCGAATACCATTCCAGTTATCATTAAATTCAAACAAAAAATAACTACAGCCCAGCTACAGTCTTTACAAAAGCATTTAAAATCCCACGACCTTCCGATCAGACATCATCTTCACCTGCTCAATTCGATATCATCCAAAGTTTCAAAAAGCTGCTTGAACCGGATGTGCCGCTGGGATGGAATCGAGAAAATTTATTTGGATCAAGTCAAAAAAACATCCCTTAATATAGCCACACCATCCATTGGTTCTACAACCGCTCAAAAGAAAAAGGGGCTTACCGGAAAAGGAATAAACATTGCGATTCTTGATACAGGGGTGTATCGTCACCCTGACCTGTTTCGCCCTGTTAACCGTATAGTTGCTTTTAAAGATTTTATCAATCATAGAAAACAGCCCTATGACGATAACGGCCATGGAACTCATATCGCAGGGGATGCAGCAGGCAACGGATGGATGAGTAAAGGAAAATACAAAAGCCCTGCTCCAGAGGCAGGGATAGTAGGTGTCAAAGTACTAGATAAAAATGGCGATGGATATGACTCCACAATCATTAAAGGAATTGAATGGTGTATTGCGAATCGGAGAAGACTTAATCTTCGTATTCTTTCGATGTCGTTCGGGGGTAAGGTGAATCTTCCTTGTTCAGATGATCCACTCTGCCAAGCTGTAGAAAAAGCAATTAAAGCCGGACTTAACGTTGTAATAGCTGCTGGAAACAGCGGCCCGGGACGCAGTACGATCGAATCTCCAGGGATTAGTCCTTCAGCAATTACTGTCGGTGCAGTGGATGACCGTCGCACGCTCACACAAGCGGACGACCGAATCACTTGGTTCTCCAGTCGCGGACCCGCACCGGGAGGAAGGAAGAAACCAGATCTCGTTGCTCCAGGCGAGACGATCATCTCCCTTCGTGCTCCACGATCCAAGCTGGATCGCGAGCTTCCTTATTTGCGGATTGCTAAAGATTACTTTGTGCTGTCCGGTACCAGTGTCTCAACACCTATCGTCTCGGGTGTGATCGCGCAATTACTCCAGAAGAACCCTTCTCTTACGCCTAAGCAAGTAAAATCCATACTAAAAAAGAACACGTATCGCCTTAAACTAAGTCCTAACACAGCAGGATGCGGTGAGATCAATGCGCGGTTTTTATCGTAAATCCGCTTCTTTTTTAAAGGCAGTAATGACGGAAACCGACAAGTCCTCTGTAAATACACCTGTAGGTTCTATTTCTAATAAAGCTGATTTCATATCATCTTCAAAACGTTCTAAGTTATCTCTAAATAATCGCTTAGAAGCATAAGACGTAGAATACAAATTTCCTAGTATCGAATCAACAGTCCAAGTGATGGAATAACTCGGTAATACCTGTCTTTTAACGTCTTTAAAACTGGATCGCTTTACAACATCCTCATGTCTTTCTTGGGGATGTTTATATGTACTTTTTCCGGCTATTCTTTCGTCACCCAACCAGCGTTTCACTACTTCCTCTACCTTTTGTTGCCAAGGTAACGGTTCTTGTTGTTCATTAAAAGTATCAATTACAGCAATACCACCGTTATCATCTAAACTATGATAGAGAACTTCAAGTATGGATTCTCGGTCCATCCAGTGAAACGCCTTAGCCATCATGATGAGACGAAAGGAACCCCAGTCATTGAATAGTTCTTCCGCTCTCCCCTGTTGCCAGCTAACATTCTCAACCCTGTTGTACTGTGATAACAGCTTTGCTTCATCTAGCATCTCTAGTTCAGTATCTACGCCAATGATTTCTTCGAACCAATCCGCAAACCTTAGCGCTAACTGCCCAGTACCACAACCTAAGTCCAGCAACCGGCCCTCTCCGTGAAGTGAGAATTTGTCCACTAGATATCGAATCAGTGAGGACGGATATAGCGGGCGATATCTGGTGTAATAGCTTGCAGTATCTTTGAACAGATCCGGACCATAATCATTCATAGCTGAACTCCCCCTTCTTTTTTACCAAGGACAAAATCATAGCAGATATGTTGTGCAAATAAAAGGCTATCCAGAGCATTCTGGGCAGCCTTTATTTATGTGGATACAGCCCAAAATAATTAAAAATATTGACAATTAACTTCGTTGCATATATGGTTAATTACATAACTAACTAACCAATGAAGTTGGCGGTGAATACATGGGAAACTTAATGGATGATACACGACCGATATTTATGCAGATCGCCGAACGAATAGAAAATGACATCATCGAAGAAACACTGCTGGAGGAATCACAAGTTCCTTCGACAAATCAGTTTGCTGTTTTCTACCAGATCAATCCGGCTACAGCTGCGAAAGGTGTGAATTTGCTTGTGGATCAAGGGATATTGTACAAAAAACGAGGAATCGGTATGTTTGTGGCATCTGGAGCGCGTGCAGTATTGATGGAGAAGAGAAAAGAACAATTTTATGAACAGTATGTAGTAACCATGATCCGTGAAGCTGAAAAATTAGGAATTACGTTGGATCAATTAACAATTATGATTCAGAGGGGAGACAACGAGTCATGAATGAAGTTGTTGAAATCAAAGGATTGACTAAGTCATACGGAAATGTCACTGCCATCCATGAACTCAGTTTTTCTTTGGAGAAAAACAAGATATACGGGCTTCTCGGCAGAAACGGTGCAGGAAAAACCACAATAATGCATATGATCACAGCTCAGCTTTTCCCCACAAGTGGTGTCCTGAACGTATTTGGTGAACATCCGTACGAGAATAACCGGGTTCTCAGGCAGATTTGCTTCATTAAGGAAAGCCAAAGGTATCCGGACACGTACCGAATCATCGATGTACTGGAGGTATCCGAATTATTTTTTCCAAACTTTGATCGGGAATATGCTCACTCTTTAATCAAGGATTTCAATCTGCCATTAAAAAGAAGAATAAAAAAGCTATCCCGAGGTATGCTCTCGGCTGTAGGAATTGTAGTAGGTCTAGCCAGCCGTGCCCCGCTTACCATTTTTGACGAACCCTATTTAGGACTTGATGCTGTAGCTAGAAGCCTGTTTTACGATCGCCTAATTGAAGATTATGCTGAAAATCCACGCACAGTTGTTTTGTCCACCCATTTGATCGATGAGGTAAGTCAGCTTTTAGAGCATGTTATCGTCATCGACAACGGCAAGCTAATTATTAACGAAGATGCTGAAGCCCTTCGCGGGCAAGCTGTTACGGTAATCGGCGCGACAGCGAAGATCGAAGATTTTATCGCCGGCAAACAAGTCATTTCCCGCGAGTCTTTTGGCGGATTGCTTACGGCCACCATTATCGGTTTCAACGCGAAAGATCACGCACATGCTGAAAAGTTAGGCTTAGAGATCTCACCTGTATCTTTACAGCAATTAATCGTTCATCTCACAAATAAAAAAACTCTAGGAAAGGAAGTGACCGTGTAATGAATCCTACGGCAGGCATGATAAAAATGCATTTCAGAGATAAGTGGTTATGGTTGTATATGCCTTGGGTAATCTTGTTATCCAGCTTCTTGGTAAATGTCATCGTCGCTTCTTTCATCCAAGAACCAATCTATACCGGCGGTCTCGTCTCCATCTTCATTTATATGTTAATCACCGGTATACTCATTTTGGTGCAGACCTTCCCTTTTGCTCTGGGCTTAAGTCAACGCAGAACGGATTATTTCATAGGCACTTCCTTAATGGCTATTATAACTAGCGCCACCTACTCAATTCTCCTCTACCTGCTCGCAATCATTGAAAGCAAGCTCACGGGTGGCTGGGGTTTGGAACTACATTATTTTCATTTGCCTTTTTTAAATGATGGTAATGCCATAGAACAGCTGTGGATGTATTTTGTGCTCTTTCTTAATATGTTTTTTCTGGGGCTAATGATATCCAGTATCTTCCGGAGATTTGGCCGAAGCGGTTTGTTCATTTTCTCAGGGGCTATGTTTATCCTGTGCAGTCTCGGTGTATTATTAATGACCTATAATCAGTGGTGGGTAGACCTCTTCAACTGGTTTGCTGGATATACCGCATTTGAACTTGCTTTGTGGTCCATGCCTTTGACAGTTGTGTACGCTCTTTTATCGTTTTTGATGCTGCGTAGAGCAACAGTGTAATTCATTATCCTGTAAAAAAACAGGTGTGTCCCAAAAGCCATGCCGGGTGCACCTGTTTTCTTTCGTGTCTTAGACATTGATCTAGACAACAAACTTTATTGGATTCGAGCATAGTTGCGCGTGCGATGGTACTATCGGATTCTGCGGGGCGAGTAGCTTAGAAGCAAACACAGTGTCGCTATTGCAGATATCGACGGGTCAAAACACAGATTAGTATTTCGCTAATCAGCGCGTCCGAAGGCTCTATCGGACTCCGCTGACCTTATTCGTGGTTTTAGAGCATTTTGGATTCTATCGGATCCAGCTGACCTTATTCGTGGCTTTAGAGCACATTTGGATTTTATCGAGCCAGCTGACCTTTTTCGTGGTTTTAGAGCACATTTGGATTCTATCGGACCCAGCTGACCTTATTCGTGGTTTTAGAGCACATTTGGATTCCTATCGGACCCTACAGTCGCTATTGGTATAAAAAATGCCTAATTCGTTCCTTTTTCCATGCAATAGCTGCACTGGGGTCCGATACTACGCTCAAAAGGCGATAAATGAGCAAATAGCTTCATCTGGGTCCGTTAGCCTCAGGTGATGATGACGACTCCGCGGGGCGAATAGCTTAGAAGCAAAATAAAAATTAGTATTTCTCCAATCTGCGCGTGGAGAGACGCTATCGGACCAACTGACTTTATTCGCAGCTTTAGAGCACATTTAGATTCCTATCGGACCACGTTGACCTTATTCGTGGCTTTAGAGCACATTTGGATTCCTATCGGACCCCACAGTCGCTATTGGCATAAAAAACGCCAATTGTGATCCTTTTTCCATGCAATAGCTGCACTGGGGTCCGATACTATGCTCAAAAGGCGATAAATGAGCAAATAGCTTCATCTGGGTCCGTTAGCCTCAGGTGACGTATCTTAAGGATATCTTCCTCTTTCGCACTACCGTCTGCTGAAAAACATAAAAAAAGGATTATAAACCTGCTACTAGAGCAGTTCTATAATCCTTTTAGCTATGCGGTCAAGAGGACTCGAACCTCCACGATATTGCTACCACTGGCACCTGAAGCCAGCGCGTCTGCCAATTCCGCCATGACCGCGTATTATAATGACTCGCTTATTGCGGTCACAAGATAGATCATACCACGCTGAGAATCCAACGTCAATATATTTTCGCCGTTTTCTTATCATTCATTAATTTATGGATAATTATTGCTTTTGTTGCCGAATATAAGGTATAATGAGAACAAAAGTTCGCATAATATAAATGAGGTGATTTATAATGGCGACTACAAAGCTAAACACATCCATTATTGATGAAGAAGTAACTAAAGAAGAACTGTCCCTGGTCAGAAGCTATTTGCTGCTAACGTTTATTCATAAAGTGTTCGAACGTGACTGCCGTGTAATCAGTAGAAGCGGCCTGTTTAAGACCCCTCAGCTATATATGGAGCTCGTATCTGGTGCCACAAAGAAGACGTCACTAATGCTTCAAGAGGTTACGCGCGAGCTGAGCTCCCATGATTTGAAGATTACTACCGTTCGCCAAGATCAGCGAGGAGTCGAAGCCTTATATTCCTGCAGAGGATTTCAAGGAGAGATGAATATATTATGGCCAGGCTTCCGTAGAGAAATGATGCTGCGCATGCGCGCGTATCTTGGACTGTCCACAGAACTCTCCATACTCTCCAGAGAAGAGAATGCGTCTGAATTAGCTCTAACTATATAGTCCCAAATGACATTACAGAAACAGCTCCCGCCCAGTAGGGCGAGAGCTGTTTTGTATTATGAAGATTATTACTGCGGAAATTATTACTGTGAAGATTATATATTATCCGGATCTTGTCTTGGTTCACTAAATGGCTGGAATATATAATTGCGATCCAGCTTCACTACTCGTCTATTCTGACGACGTATCATCACCTGAGAATCATCCCAAGCAAGAACTATCCCTTTTACATCGTTACTTTCCAAGCCATCACGCACTACACGAATTTTCTCACCGGAAATCCGATAGGCATCCAATTGCTCATCGCTAATCATCATTAATCCCTCCTGTCATAGCTTGTCCTATTTAGTCTCAGAAAAAAGACCCAAATGATAAATCATCTGGGTCTCATGTAGGCAATTAACGACTTGCATGTCTACTAAAGCATTCTTATATCAGCGCTTCATTCTTCTCAAACCAGAAGTCAAGAACTTTAGCGGACATCACACGTTGCTCCAGATACTCCACTTGGTTAGTTGTGAATTTCTCCCTCCACGGGAAGGATAACTCTTCGCACAAACCTTTGATTGTCAGAAGCTCTGACCAGGCTACATAGCGTTTGTACCAAAAAAACTGAGGATGTTCAATCATATAGGGATACAGATCGTCGAATTCCGTGTGTTTGCAATCCAGCGCACGCTCGAAATGATCCTTGGCCTCGGTTAATTTATCAATAAAAAATTGTTCAGTCACCGGTTCTTTCCCCATTGTGACGCCTCCTCCCTATGTCTAATTTTTATTATAAAGGAAAATCCATAGGGTGAAAAGCAGTTGTTTAAAAAATAGGCCTGTTCTTATTACCAATTAGGTTATTCCCCAAATTCGATGGTGCCTCCATTTAGAGAGGTAATTCTTACGAGTGACTCCAGACGAATGCCTTGCTCTCTGATCGTCCGAGCCCCTGCCTGAAAGCTTTTTTCTACTACAACACCAAGACCAACTAGCTCAGCGCCAGAACGTTGAATGATCTTAATCAAGCCACGCGCTGCATCACCATTGGCAATAATATCATCAATAAAGAGGATTTTATCCTCTGGAGAGATGAACTGGCGAGACAACATAATATCGGTAACGATACCTTTTGTAAAAGACGGAACTCTTTCGCAAAGCGCATCCGGATCAGCTAACAGAGTTTTTTTGCGGCGTGCAAAAACTAGCGGCACCTTTAATTCATACGCGGTGGCAAATGCCACGGCAATGCCCGAGGATTCAACGGTCACAATACGAGTAATTCCTGAATCCGCAAACCTCCCGGCAAACTCCCGTCCCATTTCCATCGTAAGCTGTGGATCAACCTGATGATTTAGCAGTGCATCCAGCTTCAGTACCTCATCCGAAACGACGACACCTTCTTCCAAAATCCGCTGTTTCAACACTTCCATGACTTTGAACCTCCAATACCCTTTATAATCGCAGACATTCCGTACAAATTAATCACTGATCATAAAGCAATTACGACGGAAGTCATGTCCTACTGATCCTCATCATAACCTGTACTATACAGAGTACACAAGGTTATCCTGCATAGCACTCGTTATGATTTTTCTTTAGCTTCGTAAAACTATTAGGAGGGGAGCCATGAAATCACATGTCCGAACATTACAGATCGCTTTCACTTATATTGGCACCATTGTAGGAGCCGGATTCGCCACCGGACAGGAAATATTAAAATTCTTCACACGTTACGGTCACTGGGCAGTCCTGACCATCCTGCTCTCAACTATATTGTTCATATGGCTGGGTACAAAAATGATGGTCATTGCTCGGCGAATACAAGCGGAATCCTATGAAGACTTTAACCGTCACCTCTTTGGGGAACAGGTTGGAAGCACCATCAGTTTGTTCACGATGGTCGTCCTGATCGGTGTAAACAGTATTATGCTTGCAGGAGCCGGCGCTATTTTTCAGGAGCATCTCGGACTTCATTATCAGACTGGACTACTTATCACATTGCTTGGTTCATATTTTCTGCTAAAACGAGGGATTTCCGGTATTCTGCAAATGAACAGTATTGTAGTTCCTTTAATGCTTACTCTGTCACTTATCATTATTTTTAATACTTTTCAAATTCCGGGAGCTGGACGGTTCCTGTTCCTTGATAACGATCGCTCTCTCTTTGGGGCATGGATGTCACCGCTGCTCTACACCGCCTTTAATTTAGGGATGGCACAAGCTGTTTTAGTCCCTATGGCTCGTCACACAGAGGAAGAAAAAACCCTTGTATGGGGCGGTATTATTGGGGGTACCGGGATTGGTTTTATGTTGATCGCCGCACATTTCGCAATGAGCTCACAGATGCCAGGGATTCTCAAGTTTGAAATTCCGATGGGCAGCATCGCCGTCCGGTTGGGTACTGTAGTGCAAACTATATATCTGCTGCTGATCTTTTTGGAGATCTTCAGCACTTTCGTCGCCGATATTTATGGAGTAGCTGTACAGCTTAAGCAACGGCTTCCCCTATCAACCGCACTAATCACACCTCTTCTGATGTTGGTCTGCTATTTACTGAGCCAGTTCGGCTTTAGTTCACTGCTCTCCGTGTTCTACCCAATCTTCGGAGGTTTATCACTGGTCTGGGCTGTTAAACTGCTACGAACACCATGGTCCTCTCCACCAGGTATTAATACTTCATCGAACTCAAAGGAGAAGGGGAACAGTCTCGTATCCGTAAAACCAATCACCCGAACTACACGGAAATAACCGCTGCTGTAGGAATCATACGTGCTGCCGCTTCCGCCACATGCTTGTGACAGGTCATCATCACAATCTGGCGGGAGATCGACAGTTCTCCAAGAAGTCCAAGCGCAGCATGAAGACGAGACTCATCAAAGTTAACGAAGAGATCATCGAATAACAGCGGCAGCGATACTTGCCGTGACATGGTCTCTGCCAATGCCAGCCGGATGGCAAGATACAGCTGTTCTGCCGTCCCTCGGCTGAGCAGTCCACTGTCCAGCAGTCCCCCGTCCTTGTGTTCAGCTTTCAGCTCTTTATGCCCTAGTGTCATAACAACCCTTTTATATTCCCCTTCCGTCAGCTTGGAGAAATAATCTGAGGCAAGCAGTAATACCTGTGGCTGCTTCTCCTGCTCATACACACGGCGAGTTCGCCCGATTAGTTCGGCAGTTATCGCTGCCACTGCATATTTATCAGCCACGATCCGCAAGGCTGCTCTCTGCTCTTCCAGTTGCTGAATAACCGAATCCTCCACGCAGCGCTCCTTCAAATACTCCCTTTCCTGAAGCAGCTTGCCTCGTTGCTCCAGCAGGGTGTTCCAACCCTCTTCCTGCCGTTCCATCAATTCTTCAGCCAATGACCGCTCCAGCTGCAATGCTTCCGCATCATGATGATTTAATAATTCCAGCAGAGCAGCAACCCGCTCCTCCCCCCAACCACCGAACATAGCAAGCTCCCACTGGCGAATCAATTTATTCAGATCACTGCGCCGCTGCACAGCTGCTGACCTGCGTAAGAAATCCTCTCCACCAGTCGCCCCGCCTTCCTGTATCAGAAGCTCACGCTGTTCTCTCAGCTCACCTAATATCCTGTGGCTCTCCTTGAGTTCTTCATCCACATCCTGCAATCTTGACTGCATAGTTTCCCGGCGAATCAAGTCCTTTTTCAGATCATCCCATGCTCTTTTTCGCAGTTCCAGCCAGCTTAGTAAGGTTAACGCAGATATTCGTTTCCCCTCTTGCGGATCTATTTCAAAGCCAGCTGCCGCTACACCAGACTCGTCGCCAAGATCAGCACCCGACTCATAAATAAGAGCGAGCAGCTCCTCCTCAAACATGGTACATTCTGCTTCCAGCTCCTTCAATCGTAAGGAGAGTTTATTCTCTTGGCGCAGCAGCTCATTCCCTTGTTCAACCATAGCAAAAATATCCGGCAGCCCTTCAGGAGATAATCCTTCAGGCAACCTGCGTTGGCGAAGCCAATCTTCATATTGCTCAGCCGTTTCCGTGTATGCCGCCTCCGCCCGGTGCATTTCTTCAGCGAGCAGCTTCTCTTGGCCTGCCAGCGTCTCCAGCTCCGTGCGACAGGCATCACGCTCGGCGGCATAGCGTTCGATGCGCTGCCGCCAAGCTGACCAAGCCTCCATGAGCCTGCGAAGCTCCCTCATGGAGGCCTCCAGCCCGCCTGCGTCAGGGCTGGACCCCAGGGCGGCCGTCCGCCGCCCCGGCACAACGCTCTCCGGCTCCGCCCCGGAGAGCAGCGCCCCGCAGCCGCAGCATCTCGGCTGCGGCTGCGCTGACGTCCCCGCCATGCTCTGGCGGGGACGCTTCCGGCCGGCGCGCTCCGCGCAAGCCGGCCCAAAGGGCCAGATCGGCCGCGCCCAGCAGGCCGATCGCAAGCACGGCGCTGGCCGGCGGAGCACCGGTCAGCCACAGCGCTGCGGGCAGCAGCACGGTTAGTGCTGCCCCGGCCCACAGCAGGCGCCGGTAGAGCGCGGCCATGCGCTTCGCGCCAAGGCCGTCACTTCCGGCGCCGCGCGCTGGCCCTTCGCTGAGCTGCGCTTCGCGCCAGCGTTCGGCCGCCTGCTGCAGCTCGTCCCACAGCTGCAGCACTTCACGGGCGCTGTGCGGAGCCAGCTGCGCAAAAGCTTCCGCGCCGGTAGCGTGCTCACGCGCCAGCGCCCGTTCTGCTGCTTGGAGCGACGCTGAGGCAGCGGCCAAACGGGATCGCAATGACTGCCGCGTTGCACCCTCCGCCTCCATGCGGCGGTCATAACTAGCGAACGCCGCCGCAAACTTCCGTGCAGCTTCACGATCCGCCGCTGTCCCAGAGAATGAAGTCAGCTCTGCAGGGCTCCAGCTCACATCAATGCCGCGCAGAATTCGCCGCAAATGCTCATTCAGCGCCGTTAATTCTCCCTCAAGCCGCTGTCTTTCCGTTCTACGGTTCTCGTAACTGCTCCGATGCCGGTCCAGCCGCTCTAAAACAGGCCCCTGCGCTGCTAATACTTCATCTGGAGGGTTCTTTGCCAGTTCAATAGTAAGCTCGCTTAGAAGACGTTCATAACGTACTACTGATCCCTGTGCATTACGAATTTCTCCTTCAACCGCCTGAAAGCGAGTTGCCCCTTCTTCAGGAAAGGCTGAAATCAATGGCAATCCTTGCAGCTCTAGCTGAGCCTCGCTCCACTTTAACCACAGCTCACGGACTTCCTGTGCTTTTCGAAACATCACTAGCTGCTCTCCAGTGAGCTTGCGCTGTTGCTCCAATTCATCTAGCTCCGACTCCGTTACCCTCAATGCTACTATATTATCGTTATATCGCGGAAGATAAGAACGGCTCTCAACCATTTGTCGCTCAAGCTTTTCAATGGCTTGCACAACTTTTGCTGCTTCTTGCAGCTTGCCACGAGGTTTGTACAGCTTCTCAGCTTCCTGCACCAAACGGCGTTCCGCACGCATGATTGCACCGCCACCGCCCATACCTGCATGAAAAAGAAAGCTGCTCATCTCCTCAGATTGAAGGGCAGCAAGCTCCTGCAGCTCGTCCAGTGAAACTGCGAACAATTGCTGGAACATACTCCTAGAGATCCCCCCAAGTAAATGTCGTTCCATTTCAGCTTGTCCCAGCTCTTGAGTCATTTCATTTGGATGATTTACTGTAATGTTCAGCTTTTCATTTCTTCCTGATCCCTCAGCACCTGAAGCAAAACGGCGAATGGTCCACAAACCATCATTACTGTCACGTAGCTTCAAGGTTCCCCCATGCAATCCGCCTTGCATAGGTTCATACCTTTCCAAGGGATTTCCACGGCTTGGAATTCCAAACAGCATAGAGCGTATGAATTGCAGTGTCGTACTTTTTCCTGCTTCATTACGCCCATAAAGTACGGTCACTCCCTGCGTTAAATGAATCTCTCGATTGTGAAGACGCCCGAAGCCATTGATATGCAAATGTTCAATTCTCATCGTTTTGCCCTCCGGATTGTTGATACGAAAGACTTTCCGCCGCTTCAACAGTATCATCCATCCCGCCAAGCATCGTGATTCCCTGCTCTGCTGCAGCACGTAGCCAGCTCAATTTCTCTTCTTGACTAGTCATAGACAACAGCTTTCGCAGCTCCTGATTCTCCAATAGCGGTTTAAGCGCACTATTTAATAGTTCTTCGAGCGCTTCCGGGGAATGTTCCGTATGCTCTGCAATGCGCAGCATTTCTCCAAGAAAACTATCCTCTTCCAATAAGCGTTGGCGATCAATAGCCAAACCGGACTCTATAGCGAACCCTTCCGTCCAGACAAGCCCTTTGTAATCTTTACGCTCAGCCCTAATCGCCTCACGGCGCTGGAGTTCAGACAGCAAATCCTCTGCTGCCCCTTTTTCAGCCAATACTTTATGTACGTCCCCTCGCCCAATCAGACGAAATCTGACCACCGACATGAGCTCCGGGAGCTCCGCGCGGATGTCTTCAATAACCTGCTCCACTTTCTGTATCCATTCAGCTTCATTGCTTAATCCTTCTATAGATAAGTCTCTAACCTGCCAGCGAACGAAATCCAGTTCATGAAATTGCAGAGTGGATCTTCCAGCCTCATCTACATCCACAATATAACAACCTTTAGCTCCGGTTTCCTTAATGCTGCGCCCTTGTATATTCCCTGGATACACAATCACAGGCTTTTCATGCAATACACTACGTTTATGAATATGTCCAAGCGCCCAATAATCAAACCCCCGTTCGATAAGGTCCCTGCGACTGCAAGGAGAATAGGTCTCATGCAGCAAATCACCGTCTACATTGCCATGCAGCATCGCAATATGAAACAGGCGGCTGCCAGGTTTACGAGAAAAGGTTACAGCCGTGTTGTTTGAAACTTTCGCCGTTGGGTAAGAGATTCCACTAACGATGGCAACTTCTTGGCCATCTATACGGCGGTAAGCTGTAGCGTGTTCTGGCTTCTCTCCGCCAAATACGGTAACATGCCTTGGCATTTCCGTTGTCAGACGCAGTCCGTCAAGCGGATCGTGGTTGCCATGAATCAGGAACACGTGAATCCCATGCTCACCGAGTTCTTTGAGCGCTTCCTGAAATCGCAGCTGTCCCTGTAATGATGCATCTGAAACATCATACACATCTCCACTAATGACAATAAAATCAACGTTCTCTTGGATCGCAACGCGGACAAGCCGCCCGAGGGCGGCAAAGGTAGACTCACGTAAATAAGCACGAATGGCTGGCGAAATATGCGCCAGCCCGGCAAAACGGCTATCCAGATGTAAATCAGCAGTATGCAGAAAGCGAAATGGAATCATAGCTGTTCACCCTTTCGTTCCTGAGGGATACTGTAAATAGGTTTTTTTTAGTTCATTAGCAACTCTTGTCAACGAATATAGGCTTTTGGCTTTATCCCATGCGGAACGTGAAAGCTCATAACGATAAGCCGGATCAGATATCACCTTCTCTAATGCATCAGCAAGAGCAATCTCATCGTCAGGACTGACCAATAAACCATTCACACCATCTTCAATCTGCTCCGGTATTCCGCCCACATTTGTCCCCACTAAAGCCAGGCAGCTAAGTGCCGCTTCCGCAAACACTGAACCGAACGCCTCCGCCCGAGAGGGCAATACGAAAATATCAAAGAATGGCATGAATTCTTCAGGGTGCAGCGTATATCCGTAAAAGATCGTTTCATTATAGATCCCTAAATGTTGGGCCATCTTTTCCAGATCCGCACGTGAAGGACCGTCGCCAATAATATGCAGTACATACTCATGGCCGCGATTTTTAAGCTCCGCGCAAGCTTTGAGTAATATATCTATTCCTTTAGCCGGAACCAGACGTGTCACGGTCACTAGCTGCGGAATAGCGTTATCATGCGGAACAGGCTTAAATCTTTTTTCATCAAAACCATTCGGAATAACACCTATATTAGAAGGATCAATAATATAAGGGGCCACATAATCTGCAAAAGATCGCGACACCGTCATTAATCGATCACTAACATGCTCAAGTTCACGATAAAGTGAGACTAGAAAACGATGCTCCAAGCCATCCTCGGAAATCGCTCCATTTAGAATCAATTCTCGCTCGTAACTGGAATGCAGGGTATGAATTAACGGAGTATCAGGGAACACTTTTTTCATCGCTAAGCCAGCAATCGGATGATGAGAATGAATAAGATCATAAGGCTTACTCATCCGCAGTTTTGTCCACCATAAATAATCACGATAGGTCTGAATATATTTCTGAACGATCGGACTTTCTCCATACTGCGTCCAATCAAACGTCTCGAATATTACTTCCTCATGCCCCTTATTGCGAATCCGCTTAGGCAGCCAAAACAAATCCATCTCCCAACGGCTTGAACGGAATCTTTCCTGAAGATAAGGGATCATAGATGATACACCACCGGGTTGCTCCGGCGGGAAGAAGAGCGCTTGCAGCAAATTCATATGGTACATCCCCTTTACAATTGCCCTGTGTACTGTAAGACTCGGCAATTATGATATAGTTGAATATATGTAGAATTTCAGGTACGATTACGTTCCCCATACCTTGATTTTATCGGTATAAACATGAAACAGCAACTAAGAAAAAGGAGAATGAGCTATGAAGGAAGAACAGCTGCCTGCCTCTTACACCGCATCTATTAAAGAAATGCTGGGGCAAGAGGCAGATGCTTTTCTAGAAAGTTATTCAGCACCACGAACTCAAGGACTGCGCTTTAATCCGCTAAAAAGCACCTCAGCCATAGGCCAAGTTGCGGTGGACCGTACAGTCTCACAATTTAATTTGAAGCCTATCCCATGGTGCCAGGGCGGGTTTTATTATGATGAGCCCGCTCGACCAGGCAGACATCCTTACCATGCAGCTGGACTATATTATATTCAGGAGCCTTCCGCAATGTCCGCAGCTGAACTGCTGGCACCTGAACCCGGTGAAACCGTCCTCGATCTTGCAGCAGCCCCTGGAGGTAAAACTACGCATATCGCTGGTTTAATGCAGGGACAAGGCCTCTTAATCTCTAATGAAATCCATCCGGAACGCGCAAAAATTCTAGCAGAGAACGTTGAACGTCTGGGCATTAAGAATACCCTCGTAACCTGTGCAACACCAGAACAGCTATCTGCGCGTTTCCCGCAAGCTTTTGACCGAATTATGCTGGATGCTCCTTGTTCTGGAGAAGGCATGTTCCGAAAAGATCCAAAAGCCATTCAAGAATGGTCTCCTGCTCATGTAGTTATGTGCGCAGCGAGACAATGGGATATCCTGCAAGACGCCTACATTATGCTTAAACCAGGGGGTACTTTAGCTTACTCTACCTGCACCTTTAACCGTCAAGAGAATGAAGAAACCATTGCTCGATTGACGGCTAGTTACCCCGATATGGAACTACTCACCTGCAAACGCCTTTGGCCGCATTTAGAAAAGGGCGAAGGTCACTTTGTTGCACTCCTGCGTAAGCAAATTGACACTGTATCCGTGAATGACGATGCCAACCGCAACGCCAAAAAACGCCGAAGCAAAAACAACCCAAAAACTAATTCTTCTGTACGTGATGCCTACCAGCTTTTTCAAGACTGGGCTGCGGTAGAACTGCCTGGTCTTTCATGCCAAGGTGTACCCCTGCTCTTCGGCGAATCTCTTTATTTGCTGCCAGAATCCTTCAATGGCAACCTCCATGCCGGGCTGCTGGACGGACTGCGTATTCCACGAGCTGGACTACATATTGCCCATTTGAAGAAAAATCGGATTGAACCTGCTCATGCATTAGCTATGGCACTTCAGCCCCTACAAGCATCACGAAGCTTTGATCTCAGCAGTGAGGGCCCGGAAATACATGCTTGGCTCCGCGGTGAAAGCCTGCCTGTCCCCAGCGAATTACATGGATGGACACTTGTAACTTTAGATGGTTTGCCAATTAGTTGGGGCAAGGCGAGTTTAGGCCAGCTTAAAAATCATCTTCCTAAAGGATTACGTATCCTAAAAGCCCATATTGACGAGCAATAGGCCATAGACCAGTACAACAGGCCCTCTTCGGCATATGATGTCATTATCTCAGAAAGCTGCGACACCAGTCACAGCAATTGAGAAGAAGACATAAGTTGAGGAGGAATAAATCATGGGTGAATTTCAAGGAGGAGCTTTCACTTCGACCGGAGCGATTTTGGTACTTTTCATCTTGCTGGTCATCATTTCCCGTTCGTTGTTTGTTTAAAACCTTCCCGGCTTAATTAGCTGGTGAAACGAAGCGGCTGTGTCGTCCTTTTTTGGGGCGGTGCGGCCGCTTTATTTCTTTCCGACATAACATCTCCATTTGTTATTCTCGTGAATATTTACCGTTTGAAAGCCCGATTTCCGTAATAACTGCTCCATCTCTTCGCTCTTAGTAAATTGCTTCATATGATAATTGATTTTATAGATCTCAGAAATAATAACAAATGTACCGCCTGCTATCAGCACCCTAAATGCTTCACTTATATCGTGTTCGAGGTCCGGCCAGAAATAATGTGTCTGAATCGCTGTGATCGTCCCAAAAAATCCATCGTTGAACGGTAACGCCGACACATCTCCCTGACTAATCCTCACCCTACCAGCGGCAACAGCCTTATTGTTTTTTTGAATAGATGTCTCTACAGCTTGTTGTGAGTAATCTATGCCGTAAATTTCATGTTGTTTATTTTGTTTTGCTAACGTATGTATAGTTTGACCGCCACCACAGCCTATGTCCAGGATAGGAGCGCCACTCTTAATTTCTATTTTTCTAAGCCCCCATGTTGTGATGCTGGTATGTGCCTGATTCATGATTTTGATCATGATATTTCCTACGAACCCTCTAGGATTCTTGGCTTGCTCAATCAGCGCATTCAATAAACCCATATTTGTACCTCCCAATCAATTGGCCATACCAGTAGCCTGATCCCTTGATATATGTTCCGTAAGATTTTCTGCTGTAACTGCCCACTTATCTGCTTGATACTCTATTTTATGAATACTAGTATATGAAGTCGGGAAATGAGCATTCTTATTCGTCCACGTTAGCCCTTTTAAAATATGGTATATAACATTAATTACGCCACCATGAGTGACCATAATTACATTTTCATTTGGATCAGTACTCTCCAGTTCATTACATAGTTTTGAGAAACTTGAACTTATTCGCGTAAAAAATTCCTGAGGACTTTCTCCTCCTGGAAATCTCTCATCCATTCTTAAAGCCGAGAAATAAAGACCCGGGTATCGTTCATTTGCGATTTCATGGGGCATTCCAGCGATTACACCATTGTTCGTTTCTCTCCAATACTGGCTGCTTTCAACAGGCAAATTAAGCTCTCTGGCGATCTCATTTGCTGTATCTAACGCACGTTGCAAATCACTACAAAGAATACGGGTTATGTTAAAGCTAGATTGATTTTCCTTAAGATAATATCCAAGACGTTCGGCTTGTCTATATCCCTCTACTACAAGGCCACGTTGACTCCAACCCCCACGAAAGCCTTCTTCATCTATTCCATGCCTTATAAAATATATAGCCATCGATTGTATACCTCCTGAACAAGATTGTTATACATTTGCATTAAACTTCGAAAACGCTTGTTTTTTAAGTTGATCCCAATTGGGCGTTGTAATGTTTGCTTGTTGCTTCAAAATATCAAATGAATCAAACAAAGCTGCTATTTCGCTGAAAGAACCGTCCACTAATTTCATAAACGGTAATTTATGAATTATTCTCAGACCATAATATACAGCCTGCTTGTGCTTTCGAACAAAGTTAACTTGCCCTGCTGGAGTGACAGTATAACCTAATTGCTCCATGATTTGAAACCCCTCGTCCATTACTGAAATGGCTTGTTTTAATAGCTTCTTATCTTTGGATACCTTTTTCAAATCCCCGTCATGCAGATAACTAAGGGAGTTCAAAGCCACTATAGGCACGATATGACTTTTGAGCCAAGCATCCATATCCTCATGATAAGTTAGCTTATACTTAGCGTTCTCAAACGCTTTTTCCAGTAAGTGTTTTATTGAGATCTCACCGTCTAAACTGCCAAGTACCATTTGCCCTCCTGCGTGTATTTTGATAACACGACCGCTCGTTTCCCGAATTCCTGCACTAAGCTGAAATCCGAAGAGTATATTTTTCCTCACATTGCTCATTTCCTGTAGATCCTTTTGCATGCCAGGAGCATCGCCATTGTTCCCCACAAGAATTATATTCTGACTCTGATTCTCAGCTAGAATAGGTAACACAGATGGAAAATCATTATATTTCATAACAACAAAAATAAGATCATAGAGATCATCGGATCGAAGCGTAGAGATGACCTTTACTGTATCCACAGTGTTTTTAATTTGAAAATAATGGCGAAGCACAAGTCCGTCTTTCGTCAATTGCTCTGCTCGCTTTCCTCTGGCAAGCATGGTGACATCATTTCCCCCACGCACTAGAACATGTGCAAGATAGCTGCCTAATACTCCCGCTCCAAAAACTAAAACTCTCATATTTAACTCCTCTATCCCTTTTTAGACATTTGTTGAATTTTGATCAACTGTTCGATAAAATCAGATTATCACATCTCCGGTAGGGTTCAATCGTTAGTTTGATCGGTTTTGTTGATTTTTCAACAGAATACAATACATTGTTTAATAAAAAGGGAGTCTTACCATGGACAGAAGAATTAAAAAAAACCAAACAGCCATCATGAATGCATTAATTCAACTGATGGCTGAAAAAGATTTTGAAAAAATAACGATCAACGAAATCGCAGAGCGCGCTGATGTAAACCGCGGAACGATTTATTCCCATTATGCGGATAAATACGATCTGATGGATAAATGCCTGGCGGCTCAGCTCCAGCAACTAATCGAAAGCTGCTCCGCAGTGGAGGATGAAACCGAACCTAATCCCTCGAAGGCGTCATTGCTCCGCACGCTGGAACAATTGGAGGAGAATGCTCTCTTTTATAAGACTTTATTAAGAAACAAAGCTTTACTCTCCTTTAGAAACCAATTACAAGAAATGATAAATGAGCAGATTAAGGTACAATTTTTAGAAAACAATTTTAACCTGGATGAGCTGAGTAAAGATATATCTGTGCAATTTTTGAGTTCGGCGACTGTCGGAGTGATTGAATGGTGGTTTACTCATAGTAATCCTTGCTCTGCAAAAGAGATCACTGAAAAGTTATGGTCCATGCTCGATCTAAATCTGCAGATGATCCGTTCTCAAGCTTGAATATGCTCTCCCGTATCCATCTCATAAATGGAGCTGATGATTTTTTCAATGGGAATCTCCTTAATAGATATATCAAGGATCTCTACCTTTTCGCTAAGAATATGCAGAAACTCACCCATTTTACATTGCTCGGTATCGATCAGCAGCTCCACTTCGTAATCCGATATTCTTTCCGATATCAAAGTTCCAGGCAGATCAATATCTCCAATTGTTGTGGCGGCTGAAAGCCTGACTACTTTTTTGGCGCCCAGATGCAGTCGAAGTTCAGAGAACTTGTCGTCATATACTTTTTTCCCTTGATGAATTATAAGGACTCTTTGAACCAAACGCTCTACATCTTCCAAGTCATGTGTTGTCAGAATAAATGTGGTGCCTTCCTGATTCATTTGCTTAATGAATTCTCTGATTCTTTGTTTAGCTATCACATCCAGCCCGATCGTCGGCTCATCCAAAAAAACCACAGGTGGTGAATGAAGCATCGCCATAATAAACTCGCATTTCATTCGTTCTCCCAGGGAAAGGGTTCGTGTGGGTTTAGTAATAATATCGCCAATCTCAAACATGTTTACAAATCGGTCTAGTCTTGTACGAAAGTCGTTCGTAGGAATATCATAGATTTCCTTGTTCATATAAAAGCTATCCAATGGGGGAATGTCCCATATTAACTGCGATTTCTGTCCGAACAATACCCCGATTTGTTTTACATATTGATTTTTCTGCTTATGAGGGTTGTACCCTAGAACATTTATTTCGCCCGATGTAGGATAGAGAACGCCTGTCAGCATTTTAATAGTCGTAGATTTCCCCGCACCGTTTGGACCCAGAATCCCAATGATTTCTCCTTTTCCAACACTGAACGAAAGATCTTCTACAGAGGTAATGATCGATTTTTCACGGTGAAACAGACTTTTAAATACACTTTTTGCATCTTGTCCACGGTGATAGGTTTCATATTGCTTGGTTAAGTTCTTGACGGTAATAATGTCCAAGTGAAATTCTCCTTCTTAGAGCTAAACTAATCTTTTATCCTCCGGCGCTTTTGTAACTGCGAAGCATGTATGTATAGAGCCAAATTCCGAAGGCAGCAAATAACACACAAGGGATAATCGCTATAAAAAAATAGGGTTCCCATCGGCCAATCAGTGTAGATGCTGGAAAGTAAGCAATCATGGAAACCGGAAACAGAAAAGAACTCACGGCTACGACTGCTTTAGGAAAAATCGTCCCTGGATAACGTCCAAAAGACTTAATGCTCTCAAACATCTCCGGCAAGCGGGAATTGGCTACCCATTTGAAGGAAATCGCTGCCACAATAAGCGCCACGCCGAACATAACAAGCAGCCCTGCGCCAAACAACAACAGGAACAATAACCAAGAGCCGATGGTCATCCCATCGATTCCGCTAAGTGCGTATACGAACATGATTACTCCTCCGCCTAAAAGCCCGATACTTTCGAACTCAAAAGATCTGGCCAACAGCAGAAAAAGGCTCGAGGTCGGTTTAATTAATACCACTTCCAAAGTCCCTTCTACAACATGAGACATCGTATTCCACATAATTCCGTTAAAAAAAATCCCGGCACAAGCCGTAGACAGAATAAAAACGGATTGAATCAACAGCGCCTCTTTAAAGGTCCAACCTGCAAATGAAGCATTCGAATTATAAATGAATACCGTTACTAGAGGAAACAGCACATTCCCTATGAGCATGATAAGACTATTAAGAATAAAATTAACACGATAAGTGATAGCAGAAGCAATATTCGCCTTCATGCAGGTTTTATATATTTGATACATACGTTTCATGCGCCCACCCCCGTAAAATGCTTAAGCGACACCGCATACAGCACCCGGCAGACAACTCCGGCAATAATTACCGCTATGAGCTGCAGCAATAACACTTGAGGAATAGGTAAGGTTATATCCGCTAAAGTATAGCTACCTGTATAGACCATTGCGGGAAGAAAGGCCGTGTATTGAAAGGGTAAGAAAAAGGACGCCATTTGTAAGGATTTTGGGAAAAATACTAATGGAATCAGCGATCCTGAAAATATCCCTTCGCAAAGATTAAAGAAATTACGAATACTAGAGGATTGCACCATCCAAAAGGCGACCATTCCAATACTATAATGAATGAAAAAATTCATCATAAACGCCATAGCTATCGAAAGAATCGCGTATAGTAAATTTGCGGGTAAGACATCAATATGAAAAATAAAGAAAAAGATCATAAAGCAGGGTAAAAATTCAAATAAAAGCCCAAGTACCCTATGCCCTGCCTTCTGAGACAAAGCAAAGAACATATGATTTAGCGGTCTTAACGAAAACGTAATGAATTTCCCGGTACGAATAAGCATTTGTAAATTCCAATCGGCAAAATCCATCGTCAAATAGTTGATCAACATCGTAGCACAAAAATAGGAAAGCATTTGGGAGAGAGACATCCCGTTGATGTAAGATTCCCCGCTATAAACAGCACTCCATATATAATACTGCACTAAAAAGTACACTGGGCCAACAAAAATAGAAACCATCGAATGCGTCCTGTACGCACTCCATTCCTTATAAGTAACAAAAGCAACCGCCCTCATAATACGAAAGCGGTGCTTTATCATCTCAAACATAAGTCACATCCTGCCTATCTATAGATATCACATAAAAAAGTCTTTTTCTTATTCGAGTCCGGACCAGATCACATTGTGGGTGCCAAATACCGCTCTACCGTCCCATACCCCTTTGTGAAAAGGAAGATACCAAACGGCAATCAGCTTTTCAACCGGGTCAACGAATAAGGCACAGGCCCCAGCCCCTTCGTGAAAAAAAGTGCCTTCAGAGTAAGAAGTACTCACATTATAGCGAAGGTCTGGTCCAAGTCCGTATGGTCGATCCGCTCCTGCATCTCCCCATGCATAGTTTGGGATTTTCTCAGAATTAAACCGCTTGGTCATTCTTTGTACCACCATACGGCTTAAGATATGACCCCCTTCGTATTCCCCTTGATTAAGCAGCATAATTCCGAACTTTTGCAGATCAGCAACTGTGGAATATAAACCACCACCAGTTTCGGGAACGTTGATTTCTTCCTCAGACCTATGTCCCGCGTCCGTAATTTCCCCGTTTTGCAGCTTCTGAAGATATTCCTTAGCCCTTTCCGAACGAATGGCGATCCTACCAGCTTTTTCTGCTGGTATATCAAAGAAGGTATCTTTCATGCCTAACGGTTTTACAATGTGGTCCATTATGTATTTTTCTGCAAAAACACCCGTTATTTTCTCGATAATTGCACCCAAGATCGCGTATCCAAACGATGAATACATCCATTGAGTCCCTACCGGAAAATGAATCCCTTTAGATAGACCGGCTTTAATCCAGTTTTCTTTTCCAAGCTCTGATTCAAAAATATACCACCATGCACTTTTATAGTAAGTATCACTTATAGTGCCAGGATCGGGAGCGATGCCAGAGGTATGAGTCAGTAAATGTGCAATGGTAATCGGCTTAAAAGGGTCGGCATCAAACTCTGGAAGAATAGAACTCACAGGCTGCCCCATAAAAATCTTACCATCATCCGCAAGCTGCCAAATCGCTGTCGCCGTAAATAGCTTCGTAATTGAAGCAACACGAAAAATTGTATCCGTTTTCATTTCCTGGGTGCTTTCTTCTTCGTAACTGAAACGACCTCCGGCAGCACTAGCAAAGATTTTCCCGTAACGACTAAGAGAATAAATATAACCATCGACTACTTTTTTATCACAGAGATCCTCATAAAAATGATTAACTACCTCTAAACGGTCCTCCCTGTAATTCACTTCGTTCAGCTTGCTAAGCTCTGTGGATGATAACATTATTCGCACTCCCCCTTATTATTCAATAAAATACATGATGCATAAATATCTTGCAATAAAACCCAAATAATTGAAAGGGTGATTTTACATATAACTATTTTATACTGCTCCAATAATTCTGTAACAGCATTGCTGTAATCTCGTTAACGGTTTGTCGTTAGAGATTTAACTAGTGCCATTCCACTAACCAGACCAAATACTATTCCATCATGTATGGTTGCGAATTTGTAGATCTCCATATTCGAAATGTTAAAATACATTACTAAAGTTGGATACATAAGCAGAAGAAAACTTGGAAGAAACACAATAAACAACAGAAGCCAATTAACAACAAAAGCTTTAGGTAATCCTTCTAATAATGCCAGATAGATTCCATAGACAAACGGGACAATAGCCGTGATCCATACAATATTTTCTAATTGATAGTTCTTTTGTGCCTCTTCAGTGTAATGACTAATTAGCGAGTTTCCATAATGTAATAAGAGCGCCCCCACTATGATCCAGACAAGATAATATAAAATTTTTGAATTCCGCATCTTCATGAAATCACTCCATTTCTTTTTATATAGTTCATTAGAATTAGAATGTCTCCATTTAACTTACCATATAATCCATACTTTGGATATTACATTAAAGTAAACTGGCCCTAACTAAAAAGGCTACCTCTCGGCAGCCCTTAATTGAATTCCAACTCCCCTGAAGGATAAGTTTATCTGCGAGGCATGGTGACGCCAGCTTTGTTATTATATTTTTCCGTAGCTTCCTTGATGACATCGTTGCCTCCCTTAGAAAGCCACTCTTCCACAACCTTCGGCCAGTCGCTGATAGGTTCCTTGCCATATACCATCTTTACCATGTGCGTCAGCAGTACCGGAGGAGCCGTGTCCGAGTTAGGTGCAATGTCTGGATTCTTCACCAAGGCATCTAGCCGCGGGTCGAACTGAATTCCGTCACGGCCTTCGTTAGCCAGAATAGTATCGTATACATTGATCAAGCTTCTACCTTCTTCTGTCATGTTAAGGACACCCTTATTATAAGTAGTATCCTGCACCATCCAGAGGAATGACTGGCGGTAGCGCTCCTCATCTATAGCGGCGGAATCCGCAGGAGAAGTGTATACGATTTTGCCGTTCTCTTCCTTATAGGTTTCGTCCTTAATCCCAAAGGTAAAGAAGGTTTCTGCCTCTTCGCTCAGCATCCAGTCAAAAAATTTCACAATATCCGCAGCATTCTTCGTACCTTCCTTAATAAAGTAGGTGCGCGTGGCGGAGCCGTACAAGTAGGAGCCTCCTTTTCCATCAGGTCCCACTGGCGAAGGAATAATCTCCAGCTTGGCGGATGGCGTCGTAGCCTTCAGTTGCTGCTCCCACTGCAGAAGCTCGTTGGCATTCATCGTCCACATGCCCGCTTTGCCTGAGAGAATCGCATTTTTGTAGTTGGTCGGGTTAATGGTGGCAAATTCCTTATTGATCAAACCCTCTATATACATGGTGTTGTAGGTTTGTAACGCCTTCATCATATTTTCGCTATCCATAAACTTCGGCTGAACCTGGCCGTTTACTTCCTCGAACATAGTCAGATACGGAAAAACATCATAAGCGCCAAAGAAAGCATCCGCATATTTGAAGTCTTGACGGCCCATGTACGGGTTCTCTATCCCCAGCTTTTTGAAGGCACGCAACACAGTCAAGTACTCATCGACCGTTTTTGGAACCTGCAAGCCGGTTTGATCCAGCAGGTCCTTGCGAATCCAAGTCGCCCGGCGGGAGGGATTGGACAGAAACTCCGGTATTGCATAAATTTTTCCTTGATAGGTGACGTTCTCCCAAGCTTCCTTCGGGATTACTTTCAAAAGGTTCTGGCCGTTTTGCTGCAGCAGATCATCCAAGGGCATGAACACACCAGCTTCAACGGAGCCAGCCATTTCCTTGCCATTTACGCCGCCCGAACCTTGAACGACATCCGGAATATCATTAGTGGCGAACATCTGCACCATTTTCTGCTCGAACTCTTTATGAGGAACCAACACTATATCCAAGTCTGTGTTTGTCATCTCCTCCAGCTTTTTCACCCATTTGTCCTTATTCAAGTCGGGTGATTTCTCAACATAGTTAAAAGCCAGCGTCCGCATCGAGATCGAGAATTCAGTTTTCTGCGGCGTATTTGACGCGCCTCCGGCAGTCTCTTCTTTGTCCTTGTTCGAGCAACCTGCAATAACGGTAGCACCCATTACGATAGCCAGACAGATGCCAATCCATTTTTTCATAATATAACCCTCTCCTTGTACAATGGGGTGTATACGTAAAATGAAGATATCTTAAGACTAATAAGCTTTTGGGATCTCAACCCGGTGGGTAATTCCCTGATTCGTAAAGTAGACATGAACCCCATGGTCCTGATCGTCCATAAAGTACGATACGTAATCCCGGCTTCCTGCTTTTTGGGGAATCAGAAGAGTGACGATCCGATGGCTTACGGCCTCTTGAGTAGAGGCAGTCAAATGCCAATGCTCGGGCAGCCCTTCCCATTCTTTCGGATCTACATCTGTAAATTGATTGCTTTGGCTAAGTGTCATTTCTCCCGAGGAACTATAGACAAATCTGCCCTCCAACTGAGCTTTTTTACCCTGTACTTTAAAAGATTGATCCTTCAGTTTCATGGGATACAGCGTATGAAACAGCCAATCCAATTTTCCCGGACGTTCCAGCTCGACACTGTCTGTGATAACGAAGTAAGCGCTATCAAAGAAAAATATTTCCCGCACATTCCGCTTGATATAGGGCACATTCTCGCGGTAGGCTTCGGTGGCATCCATTTGCGTGTAGTTGATTCCGGGCGTACTATACGCCTTCAACACCTTGCCGTAGGCTGCCATGTTCTTCGACTTGTCCGTGCCAGCATATTGGCCTTTGCCGTCAATAAGAATTGCGTTCTTGGAGCGGGTCTGCCTGCGCCACTGCATATGCATCGTACTGTTGAATGCAACGTAATAGCCGCTTTCAATAGCCAAGGGCTCGCCGAAGGCATGCAGCAGGAAGGCGTTTTGATCCCCATGGCTATGGCTCACAGAGCCGTAACGGCTGCTCTTGGTCAACAGCATGATATGTTCCTGCGGATCCTCCATCCGATGATGCATGGCCACCCATCCCACATCCTGAAACCACTTCAAAGGTTCTGCAGCCACCGGTGGCTCTGAAGAAATCTGCGGATAATCTGTGCGATAAACCATCTCATCGAACCGGAAATCCCACCAGCCGTAGTTATAGAAGATCATCTGGGTGTCAGGGTTCAGTTCCTTAGTTTGCTCAAAATACCATTGGTACTGGCCATTCCCGGTTAAACCCGCGAATTGACGGATATTGAAGCCCGTTTTGAGATTGACCGGATCTCCCAGTGACGATTGATCGCCGAAGCTGGCCCTCATGGTATCCGGACTGAAGCAATAGAGCGGAAAGTCACCTGTTTTGCGAAAGAAAGGACGGTCATAGAAATTGATTGCCATGTATTTGCGAATTAGATTGAGCGCCTCCGTAACGAATGCCATCTGAGTGGTCCAATACATCGGACCTTCGGCCCACCCGCCGTCTTTGCCACCCCATGGGGTATACATGGCGGAGAAGTACTCCAGCGTATAATCAAGCCATTCCTGCGCCTTCTCCTCCTCACCCAACATGGAAATACAACAGGGTACGAGAACAGAGGATAAAGAGCGGATCGCATGGCTGTCATAAGGAACTTGATGGATGCGGGAGCGTTCGATGACATGGAATGCGATCTGCCCGGTTCTTCGCAGTAGCGCCTGCCTTACCTTAATGCGTTCTTCTTCCGTCAGAGAGCCGTGAAGCCAATCATAGCCCCATGCCAACGCTCCGGCTATGCGAAAGGAACATTCATCGTTGTAATCCCGGCTGGTGGTACCATCTGTGTTCCAGCTTGCAGCATGAAGCAGCCACTCTTTAGCTTTGGCGATAAGCGCCTCGTCCTCCAACACAACTCCAGCTATAGCAAGATGCCGGATAGCATAGAAGACTTCCTGGCAGTCCATATACATCTGCCGCCAAAGTGTGGCGACACGCTTATTATCTGGATACGGTGCAGGCTCGGGAATAAGCTCGCGCTTTGTCCAGGGTAGAACGGAATGCTTCAGGAAGTCTTCCCAGCCAGTTGAAATGGGGTCTTGGCGGACAACTTCCCGGTAAGACGGAAGTTGCTCCGATTGAAGCCAAAGCCGCGGATGGTTGGCGGAAGCAGCTGAATATCGTTCTGTACGGGAAGGCAGTGGCGTTAGCGGCAATTCATCCTCCACCACAAAAGCTCTTACTTTACTCCACTCGCAACGAATATCATTCTCCCTGATAAGACTGTATCGCCAATAATACGAGCCGGGTGCCAACGGCTTATCCGGGGTAAACAAATTATAGGGAATTCTACTGTAGGTCAACGTGCCTTCCGGCTTAAATTCAGTGTTTGAGGAGATCTGCAGCTCATACATACTCTCTTCCAGACATGCAGGCATCCATGTAAACCGCGGAGGATTCTCTCTAACATCTGTATGTTCATCTGGCCCATATGACAGGTCGAGTACGCCGCTGGTAGGTTGAAATAAAGGTTCTAACATCTCTACTCCTCCGTATTCCGGGACTTTTCCTGAATCAGTCCCGCTTTAGGGTCAAGGCAATACACCACTGCTTGCCCAGTTGTTGCTATTTGGATTTGGGGCGGTTCGCCCACCTGACTGACTAGCTTCAGTACAGCAGGTTCGTGACCGTCCCGATAAACCGTAATAAAATCAACCGACGGGCCTTTGTGCCGAAGCATAATGCCTCGTAGCAATCTACTCGGGTCTTCGGCATTACCCGGTGTGCGGATTTCATACATAGTGGAGCCGGGCGCCAGTAGAGTACTCGTGGATACTTCATACTCCCGGCAGGTGCTCACTCCATCATAACGGATATTCCACTCCGTATTTAACGGACAGTCCGTCTCATTTTTCATTGCGGACAGTACTTCTACTGAGCCATAACCCGCTTCCAGTCCAAGGACTGCCGGAGAATCCTTCTGGACACGGTGAGGGTCGAACGGTAACAGCAAATGTCCCGTCGGATGAAACCATAAGTCTACTTCCTGACTCCGCTCCGTTACTTGCTCAACATGAAACCAATCCAGCAGCCAACCGTCGGCCAATACAAGATGCCGCTCTAGAACAGCTCCTTCATAGGCGCCGTCTGAACGAATCCATAAGTACGTAGCGTTGCCTTCCTGGCGAAATTGACAGCAGCTTCCGGTATGTGGAGCTTGGGAACGACCTCCGATGGTGACCGTGTTATGGCTCGCAGTTTCGGAATACCATTCCTTGCGCAAAACAGATCCATAAGGAACCATACCCAGTTCGGGAGCAACCTCGCCCCATCGGTGCATAATCGTGATATGAAGCTTGTCGAAATGTCCATGTGATCCGCCATGCTCTCCGAAATCCGCCAGCACGGACAGCGGATTGCCCGGGTGGCGGAGCACGGCGAATCCGGAATCGGGCAGTAGGACAGAGTCTCTCACCCTGTAACTGGTCTGAAGCTCCTTACTCTCACCTGCTCCATACAGCACTGCCTCCAGACCAGTCCTTAATTCCTGCCCGTATAGATATCTATAAGCATTCGCCAGTATTGGCTGGAGACTCGGGTCTTTGTAAACCGCAATACCTATTTCAAATACTTCAGCAATTTCTCGGGCGAAAGGAACGCGCGCATAAGGACCATCATGCACGGCTGGAAGCTCCCCGTTATCGCCGCTAAGCTCTGCCAGCAACTGAAACATGCCACGGATGGATTGTCCCTGTTCTCCTTTGGCAGCATAGAGGTCAATCCCGAAGCGCCCGTACATCTCGGCTGCTATGAGATAAGCCCGCAATACAAAAATATGGTAGTACGTGCTGCCTTCAAATTCAAAACCATCTGGCTTCACGCCAATGGACAGATGATGATAGAATCCGCCTTCTCCCTCCAGCAAAGAAGCAAGCTTTTCTCTGGTACCTTTGGCGGCATATACACAAGCCAGGCTAGCATTCAGCCATGCGGTATAATTGTTCTCTGCATTCTTCTTCTCGTAAATGAGGATGTGGCGGTATTGCTCCATACTCTCCTCCAGCATCGTGAAGAACACTTGCAGCTTTACCTCTTCCTCCCCAGTGAACGTTACTCCATGATCCACAAGCAGCAGATAGGCCCGAATAAGCGTAGTGGACCAGATAGCCTCTGTCAGCGCCTGATGAAAGGCACGGCCACTAAGCATCCAGGGTTGAGCATCGGGATGAACCGGATACAAAGGAAACTGCTCCGCATAACCGACAAGAATCTTCCGGGCTAAGCTGCTGTAGAATTCTTCTCCGTCTGCGGCGAATACCACGGCAGATTGCAGGGCGTATCGCGCCATTGCCTGATGCCGGTATACCAGCCATGCTCCCCGGTAGGGTTCACCTTCAAGCTTGCAGCCCTTCGGGCAAGAAAAGACAACCGCATCTTGCTCCATAACATCGAAGATTAGCTCAGTATGATGCTGGGGACATACATATTGGTGCCACCAGCCACCAGGTTCTGTCGGGAGCAGAATCTCTTCTCTCCGGAAGGGATCCAGCTCCATTTTCAATTTATCCACCTCAAGACCAACCCAGGAAAAAGTATCTGCTTTCTCCTTAAGGTTCATCATCGCATGAACAAGCCTCCGTTAATTTCAATAATTTCGCCTGTCAGATAATCCGACAGCTCTGAAGCGAGGAAGAGTGCCACATTGCTCACATCCTGTGGAGCACCTTCCCGGCCCAGCGGAATCTTCGCAATCGTTGCCTGTCTTGCCGCATCCGCAGTAAAGGTAGCATGGAAAGCGGTCTGACCGATAAATCCAGGAGAGATAGCGTTTACATTAATCCCGTGAGGACTCAGCTCCTTGGCAAGTCCCTTGGTATAAGACCATACCGCAGCTTTGCCCGCTGCATAAATGGAAGCGCCCGGTCCGCCGCCGTCATGGGCCGCAAGGGAAGATACATTGATGATTTTACCGCTTTTCTTGGCAATCATCCCTGCGGATACGGCTTTGCAGGCAAACACGCATGATTTAAAATTGACGTCCATCACCTTGTTGTAATGCTCTTCGTTCATTTCAGTATTGGGAACCCGATTGATCATGCCGCCTGCATTGTTGACGAGAATATCGATGGTTCCGCCGAAATGCTCCTCTATTTCCTTCACCATATTGTCCAGTTGACCAGGACTTGTTGCGTCTGCCTGAAAAGCATAAGCTTCTCCTCCGGCCTGACGGATCGCGTCCACCGTCTCCTCCGCAGAACCGAACAAATAGTTTACCGCCACTTTGGCGCCGGAAGCAGCCAAAGTCTCCAAGATTTGTCGGCCTATCCCTGCATTGGACCCTGTAACAAGCGCAATTTTACCAGTCAAATCAATTTTCATTGCCTATTTCCTCCTAATAGTAATTTTTTCTGAAAACATCTTTTTCCTCACTCCGCAGGCATGGATAAGATCAATCGGGTTCCCTCATTCTCCACGCTTTCGACACTTAATCCGTATTGTTCACCGAACACCATTTGAATTCTCCGGTGCACGTTCATGAGCCCGATTCCACCTCTATGATAGAGGGAGTCTCCTTCCGTATCCGCCAGCTGATTCAGATTCAGCTTCTCACGAAGCTTATCAAGCCGTTCGCGGGACATCCCTGCGCCGTTATCCTCTACAAGAACTAGAAAACGATCTCCCTCTTTTCTGGCGTCGATTCTAATATAGTGCTTGTCTTCAATTCCCTCGGGAAACGCATGCTGAAAAATATTTTCGATCAAGGGCTGAAGTGTCAGCCTGACCATCTTAGCCAGTAGCAGCGTCGGCGGAATCACTACGTCAATTTCGAACTCCCTGCCGATCCGGTGCTTGAGAATCGTCATGTAGCTCAGTACATGATTAAGCTCATTGGCAATCGTAATTTCCTCCAGATTAGTTTGGATGGAGTAGCGAAGCATGAATGCCATGGCCTCCACTATTTCTGTGATTTCATCCGAATCCTGAACGACCGCATAACATTTGATAGTCTCTAATGTGTTATATAGATAGTGCGGATTAATCTGCAGCTGGAGTGCCTGGAATTCAGCTTGATGACGCTCCAGAGCCTCCTTCTGGGTGGTAAGCTCCGCTTCGTATACCCGCTCAATCATTTCGGACAGCCGGGTCACCATGAGATTGTAGCTGCGCATCAATCCCCCCAGTTCATCCTGACGGCCGTTCATCTCAAGCCTGCGCCACTTGCCTTTTTCCGTCTCCCTCATGCCCTCCTTAAGAATCAGGATGGGCTTCGTGATGGATCGTCCGAACCAGGCTGCAAGGAGCAGTGTGCCGACAAGCGTGAGAACTCCCACCACCAGCGTGGTCGTACGAATGGTAGAAATAGGCTTGCGCAGCTCACCAACGGGTATGGATACTACAAGCTGCCATTTGGAATATTCGGATTTTCTCGACACGAACAAATACTCTTTCCCGTCTACTTTTTCCACCACAGAGTCATTTGGGTGTTGAAATACGTTCTGAATGTGCTCAGCAGATAACCCAGGGTGGTTATTATTCCCTTCCGCCCGGTAAAGGAGCTTGCCGAATTCGTCCATGATAAAATAGGACCCGCCCTGTCCCAGATCAAGAGGTTCCCATATACGGGCCAGATCCTCTGCCTTGAATTCAATGGCGACTATACCTTTGGGACGATAGGAAGAGACCCCTCTGATTCGGCGGACCATCGTAATAATGTTCTTATCCCCTTCATTCATCACATTCGTGTTGAGAATGGTGATGCGGCCGCTCTCCGGCGTATGTTCGCTTAAGAAACGGTAGCGTTCCTGAGGATGAAACTGCAGGCTATGCGCCTGATAGGAGTTATCATCGCTAATGGCCTTGCCGTGTTCACCGATGACGTACATCAGATTAATCTGGGGATACAGAATAAACAAAGAACGAAACAAATACTTCTGAATGTCATTCGTATATTGATAGTAGGAGAAGCTATCCTCCGGGTCCATATCCAAGAACTCCTTGACTTGATTGTAGGACAGGATGGAATCGCTAGCCTTTTCATAATTTTGCAAATACAGATCCGTTTGATAAGACGCACTTCTGATGACTTGAGCAATGGACTTCTCAGAAGACTTATCCAGCTCAGCCGAAGCCTGAAAATAAGAGATGAATCCAACCATGGACAAGGATAGAAGAATGACGGTCAGAAAGGAGGCAAACAGCTTGTTCGACAGACTCTTTCTCATCAATCGATCCCCAGCTGGTTGCGGTACTCAGAAGGAGCCAGCCCGGTGAACTTTTTGAACGTCTTCGTAAAATGAGGATGGTCTGCATACCCGACTTCATAGGAAATATCGGTGATCCGATAGCTTGCATCGGCAAGTAATCTTTTGGCCTTCTCCATCCTGCGTTTTATGCGGTAATGTACAAAGGTCTCTCCTGTTGAGTGCTTAAACATCTGGCTGAAATAAGAGGCATTTAGCCCAAGCACTTCCGCCACTTCTTCCAGCGATACTTCCTGGGCGAGATGCTTTTCAATAAATGCTTTAGCTTCCTCTATCGGATCCTTCGCTTTACCCTTGCGCTTTCTACGAAGCTCTTCCAATATAGCTGCTGACGCTTCTGCGAAGCAGTGAAATAACTGCTCAGGTCCAGCTGCTGCGGACAAGTCTAACACGCTTTTACCGGGTGTAACTGAATTGACAAGCAGCTTCTTCACGAGTAAAGCATAGCCCTCTTCCAGAAGCTCTTTTTGCTGAATCCGGCTCATCTTACGCTGGAGGAAGTCAGTTTCCCATTCCTTCAGTACAAGGTACAGCCTTTCTTTATCCAAGGTCCAGATGGCATCATCCATACGCACGACCCATTCATCGAGCTTAGCAACAGAGACAAAACTCTCTAACTTCTCTCTATGCGCTTCCAGTTTGGCGATCACATTTTGAAGGTTCCCTTTGCTCACGGGTTTCAGGAGATATTCTTTCACTCCATAGGACACGCATTGGCGGGCGTATTCAAAATCCCCATAACCCGAGATGACAACAGTCTGAATATCCGTCTCCATCTCCGACAGCCGCCGGCACAGCTCCAGTCCGTCTACCTTGGGCATACGGATATCTGTAAAAAGAAAATCCGGCTGCTCCTCCATAATGAGCTGGATGGCCTCCTCGCCATTCTGGGCCAGCTTAATGTTATACGGATGCTCGCCGCATTGCTGGATCATGATAGAAAGTCCCTTTCGAATCATGGGCTCGTCGTCTACGATTAATACACATCTCATCCATGGATACCACCTTCCGATTCGTCTCGCTTAACGCGTTCCTATTCTACCACACTATGATAGATCAGGATTTGACGGATCCGACCATCATTCCTTTAACGAAATGGCGTTGAAGAAACGGATAAATCATGATAATCGGAATAGTAGCGACAATGATAACAGCCATTTTGATGCCCTCAGGTGAGGTGTGGGCCAAAGAGCTATAAACTGAGGAAGCCGGATCAATGCTGATATCGTCCGTCTCGAAGAGCTTCTTCAACATCACTTGCAGAGGCCATAATGACGGCTTGTTGATATAATACAGAGCGCTCATGTACGTATTCCAGTGCCCGACGGCGTAAAAAATCCCCAATGAGGCCATTACCGGTTTGGACAACGGCAGTACCATATTGACTATGATCCGCAGCTCGCCACACCCATCGATTCTGGAGGAATCTATCAGCTCCTGAGGCAGCTGCATAAAGAAGCTTCTCATCACGAAAAAGTTAAATGCGCTGATGGCCCCCGGAATCATAAGTGCCCATAAGGAGTTCATAAGCCCCAAATTTTTGATCAGGATAAAGTTTGGAATAAGAGGGGCACTGAATACCATAGTGAACAATACCATCATGACGATGTATTTACGTCCTACGAATTCCGGCCGCGACACCGGATAAGCGAGAGAAGCTGTCGCAATCAGATTAATGGCGGTGCCCAGTACCGTAATATAGACGGAAACACCGAACGCCCGCCAAATGGAATGATCGCTGAAAACGTACTGATAATTGATCGCGGTAAATTCCTTTGGCAGCAAGCCTACCCTGCCATTAATAATTGCTTCAGAGCTGCTAAAGGACTGGGCAATCACATTCAGAAACGGCAGAAACATAGCCAAAGCGAGAGCGGTCAGAAACAAAAGATTGAACACATTAAATAGATTCTGGCCGCGAGTATAGCGTACTCTCATCATCCCTACCTCCATAAAGAGCGATTAATACAGCGATTCACCGGTTGTTTTTTTGCTCAAAATGTTGCCGATGAGCACCAGAATGAGTCCAACTACCGACTTGAATAGCCCCACTGCTGTTGTATAGCTGTATTGCTGAGACAGCAGCCCCGCCTTATAGATATAAGTGTCCAGAATCTCCCCGTTCCCGGTATTAAGCGCGTTCAGGAATACCCATACCCGCTCGAAGCCAAGATCAAGAAATCTCCCGATATGGAGAAGGAACAAAATCATAATCGTCGGTATCAGAGACGGCAGTGTAATGGCTAAGGTTTGTTTCCAGCGCCCGGCTCCGTCTACTTCAGCAGCCTCATAAAGATCTGGGTTTATTCCTGCCAACGCGGCCAGATAAATGATCGTACCGTACCCGGAATCCCTCCAGATACCGGAACTGATCAAAATCGTGCGAATGTATGAATTTTCACCAAGAAAATAAATCGGTTCAAAGCCGAAAGCTTGTAAAGCCTGATTCACAATCCCTGTTCCTGGGGAGAGGATACCCAAGGCGATACCGCTGACAATTACCCAAGACAGGAAATGGGGCATATAAACCACCGTTTGCAAAAACCGTTTGTAAAACACAAGCCGAATTTCATTCAGCAGAAGCGCAAGCAATATTGGAGCCGGAAAGGCGAATATAAGATCATACAAGCCTAGCAGAATTGTATTGCTCAAGATTCTTCCGAAATCCTGGTATTGGAACATCGTCCTAAAGTGCTCGAGTCCCACCCATTCACTGCCTGTAAAGCCTTTAAAAATATTGTAGTTCTGAAACGCAATAACTGAACCAGCCAACGGCAAGTACTTGAAAATAATAAAATACAAGATCCCGGGAATCGCAATCACATAGAGTGCTCTGAATTTCCACATGTTTAAAAGCAAGGACCTTTTCGTGTCGGCTTTGTAGTTAATAAGGTCAACCCCAGTTAACTTAGCTTTCATAACCGTTTCCTATAGGTCCTGTTTTCAGCAGGTTCGCCGGAGCATTCTCATCCAGGGGAATTTCTTGAAATTCGACGGTAATAAATCGTTCCTCCCGTTCAATAATTCGGGATAACTCCCGCGTGAATACGGTGACTATCTCCTCCTTCTGCTCACTCGTTCGGCCTTCGTACATCCTAATCTCAATATGTGGCATCGGCTTTCCTCCATTTCCTTAAATAGTGAATGAATCTAACCTCATTCTACCTACAATAAAGCGCTTGCAATATGGAGTTTCTATGAGTGAGCTTGTGTTTTCTTTAGGGTATAATCGGTAACGGCCAACCCTCTACTACTACATGATCATTTTTGAAATAATTGCAACTTATACTGTCAATAAGATTCCCCTGCAGGATGATCCCTTTTCCAGCAAGAAGTCGAATACCGTTCGTATTGCCAATCAGCGAATTTGCGATCAATTGAACGTCCTGCGGGTCGCCCGCTCCGATATCATTTGCTTTGCTGTCGCCGGGATCATGCTCAAGGGATACAGCCCAATAATTCGACGCGGTGTTGTTGCGAATGATATTCTCCTTAATGATAGTACCTGGCCCGTTCAAAATCTGAATGCCCTTGGCGTTCTCTATATGCGTTGTATTCTCAATCACATTTCGCTCAATGACTGTATCCGGGGTGCCCATAGTTACATTGATTCCTTCTCTTGTATTACGAATCGTATTGTCATGGATATAGTTACGCGGTCCTGACTTACTGTGATTGCTGGGTGCTGTACCCCCGGTGTTTCCCAGTCCGATCGCCGCGCCGTAGGGAATATCGCTAATCACATTGCCGTATATCTCGTTCAAATATTCGAGTTCTCCATGCAGATCGATGGCATCCAGCTTTGTATTCATAAACTGATTGTTTCGCAGGACATTGTTATGGGCAACAAATTGGATCAGCGCCCCATGCCGCAAATAAGGGCCCACGAAATGGGAGTCCTCCACAACATTCCAAACCGTGTCGTTCTCATACCCGTTGCGATCCTGTTTGGCCATGCCTTGAATCGACACACCATAGCCAGCACCGCCCGGACCTACATCTGTCGCATTTCGGAACGTGCTGCGGCGTACGACAATATCACGGCTGTTGTCGATACGCACACCCATACGTGAATACTTCTCTACAGTAACCCCATCAACCGTGATGTTGTATGACGGAACCTCACCAAAATTTGCGATGATAATCATGCTGTCGGGACCACCGGCGTCCGGGTTGTTCACTTTATGGTCCGTCGTGTAGACACCGTTCCAGGTAGAAGTCAATGTGAGATTAGATATGGACAGATCATGCTGTCCGGATACTTTCATCAGGGCGCTGTTTTTTACCTTATTGAGAGATGTCTTGAGGATGGTTGTTGATTGATCCTCACCGCGAAGGTTTACTCCTGACTTGAGCTTCAAATTGACAAGAGTATCCAATGTTGAGTTCAAATTATAAACCCCAGACGGCAAATAGACCTCATCGCCGGGCTCAGCACTGTTTATGGCAGCTTGAATAGCAATACCGTCATCTGTGTCGTTATCGGCGAGATCAGCATTATAGTCCAGCACGTTCAAGATGCGCCCAGTGGTAGTAGGTGAGGAATGAACCGGATGCACCGTACCCTCAGGTTCGGTTAATCCGGGAGCTGTGAATGGGATCGGTTCCCGGGGGGGATTAGGTGTGTAGTTCGGGATGCTGGCTACAGGTGTATCGCCATTTGCGAACGGCGCATAGATGTTTACCTCCGATAAACTTGTAAACGCGCTGCCATCAGAATTTCCAAGACCCACGATCCGCACATATCTGGCTTCTGTGTCAGGAAGATCAAAAGGTTGCATCTCTATGGTTCTGTACATGCTTGCACCAGTCCATATGGTAGTCCAAGCCAAACCGTCATTTGAAGTTTCGATACTCAATTGAGCCGTACGCGTGTCACCTTTATAAACGGCAATACCTAAATAACTGATCTGCTTCCGTTCGCCTAAATCGTATTGGACCCACGGGCTGTTACCTGCGGCGGACCAACGGGTGAACAAGTTATTATCGATGGTATTCGTTGCGATATTGCCATCGCTGTCGCTGGCTGTCACGTTTGCAATCGCGTAAGGAATGATGGGTTCTGTAAGCGTTGACCGCGTAAAAGAAAGCGGTACGGATGTATTGCCCGACTGATCCACCGCTTCAACCTTAAAGCTGTACGCCGTGCTAGGGCTAAGCCCAACGGCTGTATACGTTGCACCGGTAACATTGGATAACAGGGTGTTATCCCGGTATACGCGATAGGAGCCGATACCTTGATTATCGCTGGCGGCCGGCCATGAAAGTTGAATGAACTCTGTACCTATATTGACAGCTTTCAGAGAACTTCCATCCGGCCAGGAAGGTTTCTCATGGTCGCTTGAAGGTGCAACCGCTTCTTGAACAACAAGCTGTGGACGGGGGTTGCTGTTGCCATTAGCTTCTTTCGAATAGACATTGAGGGAAATTCCAGTGCTTGCCGCATCACCAAGCAGAAAAGCGATATTACCGCCCGATGCGGACAATCTTTCTCTGACAAACTCGGACACATCGATGCTGTAAACCTGTGGAGTTCCTGATTTGTCTGCCGTTACGGTAAATTTCCCACTTAACGAAGCAATGGTCAGATCTGTGACAGGCGCATTGCTCCAAGTCAGCTCCGATTCAGTCCAATTTGTATCCTTTAGGCCGAATAACGAAAGTTCGAGGTCCGCATTGGATGAACCCTTTTTGGCAGCAACATTAAAAATGTACCTGTTTGCAGAATTGCTATATGAAGAGACATCAAATTTAAAATACACATATTTCTTGTTCTCGGCGCCAGAAGAAATACTGAACAATCCATTGCTGCTGCCCGTCGCGCTATTGAAGTTTACAGTGGGCTTGCTGCTGTCGATGACTGCATCGTCGCTCGGTGCCAGACTGGCTAGATCGCGGTATACAACCTCATCATCAGGTGTTGTTGCCATTCGATTCTTTACATATTGATCCATAAAAGCCCAAGCCTCGGCGCTTGCTTGCTCAGCCGCTTCGCCTATAAAACCGTGACCTTGTTTAGGTACAATTTTTACATCGACCACTTTCACGCCTGCATCCTTCAATTGATTGGAGAACGTAATGCTGTCCGTGTATGGGATCGTTGCATCCACATCCCCATGGCGGATGAAAAAAGGCGGATCGTCCGGTGACGCATAAGTGCCAGGCATGGCCAACCTTGCTTGGTCTGGCACAGAGAACGCGTCGTTCCCGCCTAAAAGCGCTTTCACTGATTTATAGCTATTAGCGAAGTTTGTTGTAAAATCCGCTGGACCGTAGAGATCGACAACGGCTTGCACTTGATCAGAATATTGCTGCCAACCGCCATTTCCTGCCAAATCCGGAACATTTACGGTATGTCCTGTATCCAATGTGATTGTCTCGCCTGACTTAATGTTCCCAGTCGTACCGAGCAGTGAGGCCAGATGCCCCCCTGATGACGAACCCCATACACCGATCCGACTCGGGTCCAGATGGTATTCTGCCGCATGCGCGCGCAAGTAACGAATAGCAAGCTTCACATCCTGAATTTGCGCCGGGAATGGCGCTTCCGGGGTTAAGCGGTAATCCAGCGATACTCCGATATATCCTCGCTTGGTTACATAGTTGCAGATACTGGCAAGGGCTTGCTTCCGGTCTCCGTGATTCCAACCTCCGCCATGAATGTATACCATCACTGGCACGGGTGCTTGAGGCAGGATCTTGGGTACGGCAATCGAAGTATAAATCGGCCGCGTTCCAGCATTCCCAATCCGCACATCTTCATACAGCTTAACGCCTTCAGGAACCACAAACGGCTTAGGTTCAGCCGGTGTAGGGATTGGCACCGGTGTCTCTGCGGGTGGTATTCCGGGAATCGCTTGAGCTTTGAGGGCGACACTATCAATGTACATATTCGCGCTCATAAGCTCCCCCACACGAACCCGGATTTTGACGTTCGGGTTGTTGTCAGCTCCGCTGCCCAAGTTTTGGACTTTGAGTTGGTTCGGCTCACTGTTCTTTTGTTCCAGCGTTCCTGGGGGCAGCTTAAATTCCTCCAACGTTGTCCAATTTATCCCTCCGTCACTTGACCATTCTACGATGACGCTTCCTCCGATGTAGGAGGATGCCCGTGTATAATAACTCAATTGAAGATTGCGGTACCCCGTTGAATTCACTGGCAGCGCCAATGCATCCTTGCCATCGATTTTCACCAGATTCGGTACGGACGGGGCCGTGGACGAAACCGAAGTTTTCGCCATACTGTTTCCTTCGCCTTCCTGCAGCCAAGGCCCCGGAATGGCAATACCACCGGTAGATCCAAAATTGTCAGGGTCATCGAAGTTTTCCTCGTAGAGCGTAACATAGTCATCGGTTATTCCGTCTGCATAAACTACAGTAAGCGCTTGCATTTCCAAAGGCGAATATAACAAAGCCAAAGCCAACAGTACTCTAATGCCCACTCGAAAAGCTTTCCTATATAGTCCGTTTCTCAAATGAATTCCTCCCTGTCATGGTATAGGTAATCACAAGCATTATGGAGTTCAAACCTCTTTTGAGGTGCAGCTTATTAATGTCGGGACAAAATCACACCGTCGTTATTGTTATAACGTTCTGTTGCTTCCTTGACGACATCACTTCCCCCTTTCTGCAGCCATTCCTCCACCACCTTCGGATAGTCGGAGATCGGCTTTTTGCCGTATACCATATTGATCACATGCGTCAATATAACAGGCGGCAATTTATCTCCACCTGGAGTGATGTCCGGGTTTTTCTGATAGCCTTTTACTTGCGGTTCAAATTGAATCCCGTCGCGTCCCTCATTCGCAAGTACTGTGTCGTAGAGCTTCATCAAATCTTTTCCTTCGGGTGTGAGACTAAGCGCACCTTTATTGTAGGTAGTATCCTGTACGAACCACAGCAGGATTTGACGGAACGTTTCTTCATCAACTTCATCAGCTGTTTTCGGTCTGTTATAGTTAATATTTCCGTTCTCTACAGTGTAGTTTTCCCCTTCAATTCCGAAGGTAAAAAACTTCTCCGCTTCGTCACTAACCATCCAGTTGAAAAACTTGACGATCCCGGCAGGGTCTTTCGCATTCTTGTTAATTAAATACGCTCGCGGCACCGTACCGACAAGACGAAGTCCCCCCTTACCGTCTGGCCCTGTGGGCGAGGCGATCAGCTTCATTTTACCAGTAGGCACCTGTTCTCTTAGCTGCTGATCCCATTGGATCAACAGGTTCGCATTCATGTTCCAGATGCCCGCCTTGCCTGCAAGAATATCGTTCTTAAATTTCGTGGGATTAATTGTGACGAATTCCTTGTTGATCAGTCCTTCGTCGAACATTGTCTTGTACGTTTGGATCGTCTTTTGCATATTTTCGATATTCATAAATTTCGGGACAATTTGATCCCCTTGTTTCATAAAGAAATTAGCAAAGGTATCGTAAGATCCGAAGAACATATCCGAATATACAAAGTCCTCCCGGCCCATATAAGGATTCTCCACACCCAGCTTCTTAAAAGCACGCATGACATTCAGGAAGTCATCTACTGTTTTAGGCTCTGGCAGCCCTGTTTGTTCCAAAAGATCCGCACGAATCCAAGTTGCCCGGCGTGACGGATTGGACAGCCATTCCGGAATCGCATAGATATTACCTTTCGCATCGGTCTCCTTCTCCCATGCCTCCTTCGGAACTTTCTTGAGAAGATCCTGCCCATACTGCTCAAGCAATTCATTTAGGGGCATGAATACTCCGGCTTCCACGGAACCTGCCAACTGAGGGTTCGTCAGCCCAGAGCTTGCTTGCACGACATCCGGAATGTCGTTGATCGCGAACATTTGAATCATTTGCGAATCAAAATTTTTCTGCTGCATCAAACGGATGTTAAGAACTGTATTTGTAAGGTCCTCCAGCTTTTTGACCCATTTGTCATCATTAATATTCGGATGATTGTCTGCATACGAAATGTTTCCGCTCCGGAACGATATGGAGAAAGCAGTGGTTTTTTCCGGACTCTCCCCTGCTTGTTCTTCTCCCCCCTTATTAGAAGAGGAACATCCATTCATAGAGACGGCTAATAATGAAACTCCCACCATGGTAAGCATCCAACGCTTCATTTCCATCAACTCCCTATTATAAAATTGGGGACACTTCAGTAGAATGACTAGAAGTTCGGAGGGGTTCGATCATGGGCCGCAACAGCTTGGCTAAATGCTCGCTCATTAGCGTGTGTCCATAATCGGAAGGATGAATCAGATCGGAGGTCAGCGAGGTAAGATCGCGCATGACTGATGCGCCATCCAGCAGATGTAGTTGTGGATGTTTATTGCTTTCACAGTAACGAAGCAGCACTTCGTTAAAAACCGCCTCTTGGACATGAAGAAGATGGCCTGTATCAAGAAAATACGTTGCACGATTCGGATAAATCGTAGTAACGAACACAGGTTTGTCAGGATGATTTTTGATAACCCGGTCCAGCATGTAAGACACTCTACGCTTGAATTCCTCGGGAGACACTACAGCACGCATATTGACACCAAGTTCCAGAAACAGAAAATTCCAATCCTCACGTTCAGCCAGATGATCGGCAACTACGTCCTCGCAATAACAAGATCCGCTAAGCGCAAGATTTAGCACATCCACACCAAGTCTGCGCGCTGTCTGCTGTAAGTAACCATTGAAATGATGCGTGGATCCCGCGCTCTGGCTGATGGAAGATCCATAGGCGAGCATCGTAAGCTTCGGTACCTCTTCCGGTCTAGGCGCACGTACTTCACAACCAAAAGCATCCACATCGTAGAAAACAGCTCCGAAACGATCAAAATGCAAACGCCATACGTTAGAGGAAAATCCAGACTGATTCAGCCGCTTACTTGATACCTCTGTAAAACGTTCCGGCTCCTCCAAGTGCAGAGTGGTTACCGTACCCGCCTGCAGAAAATGCTGAGAATGAAAAAAATCCCCTCTGCATACCACAACGCGGCCGTTACTATCATTCGATCCGACAGTGACCCTAACATGCTTGGATTCGGTGACAAACCGCAATTCGCAGCCGTTCGATTGTATAGCTTTGGTTCTTCCTTTCTCTGACAAGCCATTGCGCACATGCTGTGGAAAACGCTGGAGATGCAATCCAGATTGATAGGGTTTATGAACCAGCTCCGAAACATTGTGAAAATAAACGCCTTCCTTTTCCATCTTTGCAGCTACACCACCTTAATAAAATCGAGTTCGCGTTAACTCATATCTGACTTCTATTGCATCATATAATAACAACAAAAGCATAGTCAACAAGTTTTTATGTTTATTATGAGTCATATATGAGTCAACTCTTGTGCGACAAACAAATACTTCAACATAACAAAAAGCACAGATTCAGAATTGAACCTGTGCCGGGATTTTCACATAAACTTTCAGTCCTCAAGAGTGCTGAGTCTCCTGATTTACCGCATTCAATATTTCCTCAAGCCTGCGGCATAACTCGTCGTTGTCCAGTAGACCTGAAACAAACATCATGATATCACGTTGAATCTCTTTCAACTGGAGGTTGCTCAAACCCAGCTCTGTAACCAGACGATAGGTAGGGAAGATCTCACGATAAAGCTGAAAACGGGCCGGACGATAACCCACTTCCTCACCTTCCCAATCCATCACCAAACGGTTGGCTGCAATATTCAGCGTCTTGCGCCTAATGATCAGTTGCGCCTCGTGTGAGGTGAGAAAATCAACGAGTAGCATGGATGCATCCTTGTTCTGTGATTTGCTGTTAACCGCCAGTCCATTTATAATCAGCAGCGTATCAGCATTTTGCAGCCGCGGCAATGGAGCAATATCGAATGCCAAATCGGATTGACGCAATTGATTCAAGAAGTAATAGGTCGTCATTATCATGGACACTTTGCCTTGCAAGAACAAGGCTTCCGCATCCGCATCGCTCTCGGACAATACGGCTGGAAATACATCTTTCATGCCTATCAGCTTTCGGATGGTTCCTAAACTGTCGAGTAGCTTTGAGCCGCTGAACCGGTATTTCCCTTCGTCATCCTGTTCTGCCGCAAACGTTGTGCCGCTTTGAAGCAGGAACAACGGCCACCGGTTACGAGAAGGCAAATAAAAATAAAAACCGTACCAGTCATGACCTTCTGCTACCTTTCGACCATTAGCGAACAAATCGTCCCAGGTCCAGCTACTGTCGGGTGGTGATACGCCGGCTTCCTTAAAATGCTGTTTATTATAACAAAGCACGACTGGAGAATAAATGAAGGGGCGAACGCGATTACGGTCACCATACCGGAACGGGTCGGAAAGAAAACGATACGTGTCCGGCTGTTCCTCCATCGGCTCCAGCAGCTCCGTGCAGCCTTGCTCCAAAAAATCCTGATAATTGTTATTATTCATCAGTACGACATCCATGATTTCCGACTGCAAATATTCCTTCAAAGATGTCGAGTAGTTTCCTGAAGACAACTCGAGCGGCTGAACGTCGATATGCGGATAGCGTTTGCCGAACTCATTCAGTAGCTCTTGCATCTCTACAAGCTTGGGGATGGTGTTCACATATCCGAACTTGATCGTCGTTCTGCCTTCCTCTACCGGAGGAATTACCCGATTGCCAACACGCGGAATTTTCTCAATTAATCCTTCATCCACCAGCACCTTAAGCCCGTTGCGCACAGAAGCGTTACTAAGTCCGAAGCGCACCTCTAAGTCACTTTCTGAAGGAAGATAACTGCCGATCGCTATACTTCCCGAATGAATTTCATGTCGCAAGGTTTGAATCATTTCCTCTAGCCTGATACGGAAAAATTTTCTGCTATTCCTTTTCTGCATTGGGTTTCCTCGCCATCTTCCGATTAATCGAGCCCATAGGGACAAGTTTATATAGTATTCATCATACTGAAATCCTTTGGGAACGACAAGTATCGGAGTCTGGCCCCATATAGCGTATGTTCTGCACCCACGGTGTCATACAGAGCGGTCAATACACCGTAATCCTCTTAATACCCCATATAACTCTCCAAACCGGCTGGATCTATAATGAGCATTTGCTTGTTTCCGATTAGCTCAATAAGACCTGAATCTTCAAACCTTGAGAATTTTCTGCTAATAGTTTCGCGGGTGACCCCAACATAACTGGCCAGCTCTTCACGAGACAACGGAAGGTCAATATGAATATGAGTGCCACGCTGCTTACCATATTTGTCGCTGAGTTCCATGATCATATAAGCAATTCGTATTTCGGGATCTTTGGTCGCCAGGCTTTGCGCCAGATTTTCCGTATGGGCTAGTCTTTTGGTCACACTCTTCAGTAGTCTGAGCGAAATATCCGGATTATCCCTCATCAGCTGCTCCATATCCGTTCGGGTCAGCATGCAAATGTTAGTGTCTTTCAGAGCATAAGCACTGAAGTTACTCAGCTCATCGCTGTTAAAAATGCTCAGTTCCCCGAAAAAGTCTCCATTCGTCAAGATGTGCAAAATTTGTTCCTTGCCCTCAGGAGTTGTTTTGGATAATTTAACATGCCCTCGCTGAATAATGTACAGCGTATCTGACGGCGCCCCTTCCAGAATTAAAGGTTGACCTTTAGTAAACTTACGATGCTTGATCATAGCGCTGATCCGGGAGAGATCGTCATCGCTTAACGCAGCAAAAATAGGCACCTTGCGGGTACAAGGTTCAGCAGCGTATTGGCAAGAATACTCCTTCATAACTGTCCCCCCTGTTGTTCATTTTTTTGTACAACTCCTACTTTCCTTTAGGATACAGAAGTTTTTTTATCTTCAACCGGCGCAAAATGACTGGTATCTTCACCGCATACCGGACAGACCCAATCTTCAGGCAAATCTTCAAATGCAGTGCCTGCAACAACATCCTCATCGGGATCGCCTAATGCCGGATCATAGATATAACCACAGGGTAGACAAATGTATTTTTTCATCTTTATCATCTCCTAAAAAGTTAATAGTTTAGTTCAACCTGGTTTGTACTTCAGCCATAATCTCCTCGATGCTACTCCCGTTAACATCGATCCCCTCAAGGGAGATGCCATACTCTACAGCGGTTTTATACCCAAGAGAAGCAGCTGCACCTTGCCAGGATATCGCACCGATCATTGTGTTATCTTTCACATAGATACGCGTATACGCCCCATTGTCATCTCCGCTTACCGCCGTATCGCAACACTGTTCATCCACGTTGCCTATCGAAAATAAAGAGATACCAAAGGCGGTAAACAAGGTAACCGGAACAGCTCTACGATACGCCGTCAGATTGGCGACCATATTACTGCCGGCAATCCTGCCCTGCTCAATCGCTCCGCCCCACAGTCCTTCCACATACCCGTTAATTTCAGCCACATCTCCGGCTGCATACACATGCGGATCATTTGTTTGCATTTGTTCATTTACGATAATGCCCTGCCGGACTTGAATATTCGAGCCACTTACCAGTTTCGTATTCGGTACAATACCAATAGAGTAGACTACATGGTCACAGGAAAAATGAGATTGGTCGTGCAGCGTAATTCCGGTAACATACTCAGTTCCTGTTATAGACGCTACATCAGCTCGAAGAATAACCTTCACACCTGCTTGTTCAAGGTTCTCTTTAAGGAGCTGTGAGGATTTCTCATCAAGCTGTCTGCCCATCAACCGGTGAAAAGCTTCGATCACCGTTACCTGATATCCAGCTTCATGCAGCGCCCAAGCGGTTTCGATTCCCTGCACTCCCCCACCGATTACGGCTACATGGCTGCCATCCTGCAGGTTTTCTTTCAATCTGTCCGCGTCGTTCATATCCCGGAGGGTATGAACATTGTTCAGGGCGAAGCCCTCAAGGGAGATTGCACGATTCTTCGCTCCCATACACAATAAAAGCTTATGATAAGAAACACTCTGCCCATCTTCTGTCACAACTATTTGCCGGTCCGGGTGGACAGAACGGATTCGGGTCGAGGTTTTTACGGAGATACGGTTATCGCGGTACCATTTTTCCTTTTTAATCAGCACCTTCTCACTGTGCAGGTCGGTAAACAGCCCTTTGGTCAGCTTAATCCGGTTATAGGGCAGTTGACTTTCCTCCCCGAGGATCGAAATTTCCGATTCTGCGTCTTGATCACGGATGGCTTTGGCGGCATGGACGGCGGCTACTCCTCCGCCAACAATAACGTAATGTTTTGTCATCCTATGTTCCTCCTCCCTAAAATGAACTCAGCAGCAAATCCGAAACAAATTCAGCCGCATTTTTAATTTTTTGAACTTTCTCAGGCTCTTTCGGGGAAAATCTGATTCGTACAGGGAACTCTACATGTGTCATCCCCGTGGTTTTAATAACCTCAGATGTGCTTTGCACCGTCATGTTTGTTCCATTCAGATAATCCTGAATGACTTCAATGGCTTCACCACTCCAGCCGTAGGAGCCAAAGGCTGCAGCAAGTTTACCTTCCAGATTCATATTGTGCAATTCTTTCAGAATGTTCTCCAGGTTCCCAATCATGTCCGCGTATTTAGTGGAGCTGCCAATAAAGACCGCGTCCGCTGACGTTATGCTGTTCAGAATATCAGTGGCACTACTTTTATCTGCATCCCAGACCTCTGTCTCTATATTATTTTCCTGCAAGCAATCCTGTATGATTTTGGCCATCTTCTTGGTACTGTTTTTGATGGTGGTATATACGATGGTTGCCTTTTTTCCTTGCGTCGTTTCACGGCTCAATGTGGCGTACATCCCGATATATTTACGTATGTCCTTCCGGATCACAAATCCATGGGAAGGAGCGATCATCCGGATCTCAAGATCCTTAACAGCCTCTAACAGGGTTCTTACATATCTTCTGTGAGGATGAATAATTGCTGCGTAATAGCCCTCGAAATCTTCCGTAATATCAAACCCGGCTTCATCGCTGAATAGATTCTCCACCGCAACATGCGTGCTGAAAATATCACAAGGAAATAAGATTTGATCTTCGATACAATAGGTGATCATCGTTTCTGCGGTATGGAGATACGGTGTTTCTTTAAACAGCAGCATTTTCCCGCCAATATCCAGCTTATCTCCGTCTTTAACCACCAGGAAGTTCCGGCTATGAAGCTTGTACATTTCCTGCAATTCGGGAACAGCAATCTCGGTGCATACGATCGTGGCATTTGCAGCCTTGGCAGCGAGAGCTGCCAGTCCACCAGAGTGATCAGGCTCTGTATGATTAATTACAATGTAATGGATATCTAGAAGATCAATCATTTCACCCAGACACTCGGCATATTCACGTCCGAATTCCATGTCTACGGTATCAATGACAGTTGGCTTACCTGTTTTTAATAAATAAGAATTATAGGTAGTTCCTTTTGCCAGAATCAGGCGGTGAAATGGAACCTGGCGGTTATCGATTTTGCCTATCCAGTAAGTATCCTCGGCGATTTTTTTGAATTGTGTACTCATTTCTTTAACCTCCAATGTTTGATTGATAATGTTTATCAACAACCTTATTTTATTATGGCTGCCAAACAAAAAAGAGGATTTGAATCAAATTATAAAAGTTTGAAAAAAATGAATACCTTAAATTTAGACGATCTAAATAAAGTGATTATGCGTTGAGTCACATTTTAAATAAAAAGCCACACAAATGTTTGCACTTCGCCTTAAAGAAAGAATAACCCATAACAACTTTATGCCATATCCTAATGAAAATAATAAAAAGGTGGATATCCATGACTGAAATACAAATAGCTGCTGTGGGAGATCTAATGGTCAAACGTTATATTATTTCGGATGCTAAACAGCCTGACGGAACCTATTCGTTCAGCCCCCTGTTTGCAAAAGTAGCTCCTTATCTGAAACAGGCTGATTTGACGATTGGCAATCTCGAAACCACCTTTGCTGGAAGCGGCCCCGAATGCCGGAAAAGCCCCCGATCAGGCGGTCCGATATTCAAATGTCCAGACGAACTGGCCCCTGCACTTAAGGAAGCCGGATTCGACGTATTAGTAACGGCCAACAATCATTGCATGGATTATGGTGCCCCGGGTCTGGTTCGGACGTTACGAGTTCTGGACCGTAATGGAATCGACCACACGGGAACAGCTAAATCATTAGAAGAATCCAAGAGAACGCTTATTAAAAACGTCAAAGGAATTACGATTGGCATCCTCTCCTACACAGCAGGAACTAACCGAATTCCTGTACCAGTGAGTAAGCCATGGCTGGTTAATCGGATATCTACGCCCAAGATCATTCGGGAGATTCGAGATTTAAAAAAGAAAGTCGATCTAGTCTTGCTTTATCTGCATTTCGGAAGCGAATATCGTTACACTCCAAACAAGAGGCAAAAAGAGCTGGTCAATCTCTTTTTTAAAAATGGCGCCGACATCATACTGGGGTCTCACCCACATGTTCTTCAACCGTTAGCACTTCGTGGAAAAAAACAATTCGTTATTTACTCATTGGGGAATTTTGTTTCGACTAAACTAATGAATATTCCTTATACACAAAGCGGTATCATTCTTACGCTTAAAATAAAGAAGGATGAAAAAGGACACACGAGTATAACTAACGTAGGTTACATCCCGACTTGTGTAGATCGAAGAATAAAAAGCGGCAGGAAAATTACAGAGATCATCCCCATCCGCGACGCATTAAAGAGAAGCGACACCGACATAAAAACAGAGCGGCGAAATCTCATGAATCGAATGTTGAAACATACGACAACAATCTTAAAGAGGGAATAGAGTCGTTACAGAAAAATAACGTTCCGCGGAATTTACCGCGGAACGTTATAGATTTAGACCTCAAAACTGTGTTTGAGTTTAGCGTAAACGATCAGGCATCATTAATTTAAGGAATTCTAGAATACCATTCTCTACTACGAGTTCTTCTCTATCTTGATCAGCAAGTACTCTTCTGATGAGATCTTCTTTACCCTCCAGTACTTTACTTGTCCAATGAGGATCAATGATAAGAGACCGTCCTACTGCTACTAATTCAGCATTTGTCAACGTGTCCTCTGCGTCCTGTTTGGTACGGATATCTCCTACCCCAATTAAAGGTATACGGCCATTGATTTTCTCATTTACATATTGCAGGATTGATTTTTCTTTAAAATCTTCTGATGCAGATACTTTCTTGAAGTCCCCTAATGAAATATGCAGATAATCCAGCCTTTTATCAGCTAATTTATCAATGAGATAAAAGGTATCGGTGATTTTAATTCCAGGCTCTTCATATTCTTCTGGAGAAAAACGATACCCGACAATAAAATCCTTAACCTCTGAATTGTCAACGACAGCAATAACTGCATCCACTAATTGGTTAATGAAATTAAATCTTTTCTCTAAGCTTCCTCCCCATTGATCTTCACGACGGTTGGAGTGTGGAGAGAAGAATTGTTGGATTAAATATGTGTTTGCTCCATGAATTTCTACCCCGTCAAATCCAGCTTGAATAGCACGTTGAGTCGCTTTTTTAAAATCCTCAATTACACCGAAAATTTCATCTTCTGTTAATGCTCTTGGAATTTCTGCATTCGGGCGTTCGGCAGCAATGGCGCTGGAGGAAACGGGTTGTACGCCACGCAATATTTTTGAATCTGTCATTCTTCCTGCATGGAATAGCTGTAAAATAGCTTTTGTTCCATTTCGTTTAATAGTAGATGCTAATCGGCTAAGGCTAGGAATAAATTCATCGGAGGAAACACTAAGTTCACCTTCCCATCCTTTTCCACCCTCTTGTACATTTGCTGCCGCAGTGATGACCGCACCTACTTCGCCCGTTCTTAGCGAATAGTATTTCAATTCATCTTGTGTTACTACACCGTCATAAAAGCTCATTCGCGTGGTCATTGGAGCCATAACCACTCGGTTTTTTAATGTCAGCCCTCTGCGAAAAGTTAATGCTGTGTCTAGTGCTATCATCTTTTTCCCAACTTTCATTAAATTATATTTAGATAAATTATTATATACATGCGCATACATATAAATTACAGCAATGATTTATTCTTGTCAACTAATAAAGAACTGCTGTTGGATACAACAAAAAGCGCTGTTCCGCTGAACAGCGCTTTTCGCTCGTTATGAATCGTCCTTATTATTCTAGTTCGGCCGGTTTTACAATGGCTGCACCTTTATTATTTTTGGAATATTTAGCTTCGATTTTCGTGGTGTATGTATCTTTAGCTCCGTCACTTACCAGCACATAACTCAGATCGACTGTCAGCTTTTCCGTTTGCCAGGTCTTAGTATTGACGAATAATTTCCACGTTACACTTTTGGGTTGAACTGTCTCACCATCCCAGAGGTTCTCCTGGTCATAGAGTTTGATTATCCCCTTAGCTGCTGTCGGATCGGTTACCGTGAATTGTAAGACTGTTTGTGCGCCAGCAGTGCTGACTTTCATGGATTTTTTATAACTTTTGACCGAATCAAGCATGGAAACAGGATCGTATTGGCCTTTAGAGTAAAAGGCATCCCATTCCGTTTTCTCCAGTCCAAGCCAATATTGTGCATCAGGATCGATTGGCTCCCCGTCATCGTCGTAACCTTCATCTTCAGATTCATCGATCAGTTCACTTCCGTCTACAAGATAGTAAAACTCCTTGTCATTGGCATATAGACTGTACGATGTTTCTAAAAGACTACTAGCGACAGTGCCTGCTGCGGCAAAATTCGGCAGACGGTTGATATCCAGCTTCAGAGTGTTGGTGTTGCTGATACGCACCCCGCCGCTTTGAATATCCTGTTTTTTGGTCACATCCAGATGGAAATTCTTTATTGCTTTGGAGGCTGCCGTTACTTTGCTGATCATCTGATCCGCGGTTACTACTGTTGAGGTAGCTGCAGACACTACTCCTGGATTAGACATCCATCCGATCGTTCCGGACAGCAATAAAGCACCTACTGCCAAACTAGTACCTATTGTTTTGAAAAAACTGTTCATGTACTTCCCCTTTCGGCCCCTTGCGATAATGTAACGCCGTATAGGTCGAAATAATAAAAGAGCTCAAAATAGACTACATATTTTTAGAGCTATCCTTTATGCTTCATAAGACATCCCTATGGCGGCCTGGCGATCATTTCCTTCTGTCGAAAGGCTTTAGACCCATGGCTTTGTGTCATCATCTTTCGATGATTTTACCTTTAACGCGGACATTCAATTAGTTTTAATTAGATTACGGACGCATGTCCCACCGCTAATTTTATCATGGTTATAATTACCTGTAAACGACTTATCTTCCATTCGAATTCGCTATGATATTCAGAAGAAATACTACAATCAAAATGAAAAATGAACGATTACATACGCTTATAAGTCTTATTAATGAGAACAGCAAAGACAGGGGGTGCAGCAAAATGAGTGACCGGGAAATTTTCGAGCTCTATAAAGAACAAGTATATTATTTTTGTTACTACTTAATGAAAAATCAGGCAGATGCGGAGGATATTTCCCAAGAGGTATTTGTAAAAGTTATCTTAGCGGATAAGTCGAAGGTAAGAAACTTGAAAGCTTGGATTTTACGAATTGCTTCGAATGAGTGCAACAGTGTGATCAAAAGGCGTAAGACGGGGTGGATGAAAGAAGTACGTAATTATTTACTATCCAGGTCTGAGGAATCAAACCCTGTAGAAAAACGTTTGGATCGACAGGAAACTAAAAAAGAATTACAAGGGTTATACAGTCAGCTTCCCGACAAAATCAGAATGGTAGTAGTCCTTCGTTTTATAAACGAATTGACTGTACCCGAGATCTCTAAAGTTATGAGCATACCCGAAGGAACTGTAAAATCCAGACTGAACAAGGGACTTAAAATACTAAATAGAATGGGTGGAACCCAACTAAAGGAGCTGAATAGTAATGAGTCTGTATATTGAAAAAGATAAACATATTCCCCGACCGGATTATGATTTGATGTGGACTGCCATAGAACAAGAAGCTTATAAACGTCAAAGAAATCTGCATGCCTCCCAGAATACTCCTAGGTCTAATAAAAAGGTTATTCCTATCAGTATTGTCTTCTCTTGCCTCTTACTTGTAGCCATTCCTGTATTCGCTAGTATGACGATTAATTGGGATAAAATTGGTGGTCGAAGTGTGAGCAATGCATTAAATAACGGCATCGGTCAACAGTATAATCTTCAAACTTCCAGTTCAGGAGTAACAATGAATTTGAACGGTGTTGTAACTGATGGAGAAAAAATGAAAATGCTGTTATCACTTGATACTAAATCTGATCTATCCAAATATACTGGATTTGCTACAGAGGAAAACATCATGACTAATGAATCCGGTGCCAAGGCAAAGGTATACGGTTATTTAGAATACGATCCTGAAAGCCAGAAACTCATTGGAGTATATGAGACACCTGATACATTAAAGGATGATAAAAAGGACTACAGGTTTGAAGCACGGAATCTCATTTTTTACCGTGATCAGAATATTCCCTTACAATCTAATCATCAAGCAGGGGATACTATCGATACTGGAGTTAAGCAATATCCAAGCATTCAAATCGAATCCGTTCGACATGTTTCCAATCAAACCATTATCCGTTACAAAGTCGCTGCATCACCATCTGACTTAGGACGGGGTAATCCACATTTGGTAGTTAGTACTGGTGGTCAAAAGAATGAAGCAATTCCAACCATCATGCCTAACGAAGGATCGGATTTATTTATTGAACAGGTTTTCAATATAACTGAATCAGATTGGAAGGAAGCTAGTCTTCATTTTAGTTACATTGAAGAAGCGAAACGATTTTCAGGTACGTGGAAGTTCGATTTTAAAGCAGATGGACAAAAAGCAAGTGAGGCGATTTACACTAAGAAACTGTATAACAGTCCTGAATTTCAAGAAAAGACCGGCATAACCTTAGATCAGCTAGTGGTTACCCCTTTGGATATCCAAATTCTAATAGATGAAAATGATTCGCTTAAAAAAGGAATTGTCCACTATAATACCGCTCAGTTGGTTATAGGTGATCAAACAATCACTGGGGGTTGGAATTTGAAAGGAGATCATTCCGAAAGCTACCAGCATTTATTTCAATTCGAATCTCCGGAATGGTATAACGACTGGTCCGATGTTCCAATGAAACTTATATTAAAGGATGCTGTCATTGAGAAACGTGATACTACTAAGAATTGGATCACTATAAACAAACCTAAAGAAGAAAAGCAGTTCACTTCACTTGATGTCGATGGGTTAAAAATTGAATTCACTTACTATACTGAGGGCGAAAATTTGATTGTCGAATCAACATCCAAATCTTCTGGCTTCAAAAGCGTTAACCAAACTACGTTACGGATTAATGGCAAAGAAGTGGTGCCTGAAATTACACCTAAGGGCATGATATCTACAGGAACTAATATTGATAGCTACAAAGATATCCCTTTCGACGAAAAAATCGAACTGAACCCTGGTATCTATAAATATAGCGATCCTAGCCGGAACGAGGAAATTAAACTTTAATACAGGAAGTTAATCTATGTCCCGCCCTTTCTAGTTAATCCTAAGGGCGGGTTATTTATGGATAAAATCATTTCTGTTTATGTATCTCTTTTATTTCCTTCTCCACAAAAAAAGCATAGAACGGACTCAAGTCCGCTTTATGCTTTCCATTATTAAGATAAACAATATTTAACCAGCGCATCTCGCACACCATGCTCGTTGTTAGACCCCGTGACAGCATTCGCTGCCGCTTTGACCTCAACCGGAGAATTATCCATCGCAACGCCCATACCCGCGTATGTAAGCATAGAAATATCATTAAAATAATTACCGATCGAAAGAACATCCTCTTGCGGAATTCCCAGCTTCACAGCCAGATTCTTTAAGGCGTTGCCCTTGGAGGCTTCCGGATGCATCAAATCAACGAAAAATTCACCACTGCGCAAAATATTGTACTCATGGGTCCAAGTGCGCCATTCACGTTCAGCTTCGTCAAGGATTTCTGATTGTGTAAATACAGTAAACTTAACAACCGGTTCACGGAAATCTTCCCATGCTGGCAGTGTAGCCGGCACGATACGGAAGTGTTCATACATATAATTGGCTTCTTTGGTCAGGTTTTCTACATTATCTACATACATATCAAAAGCCGTATTCACATCATAATGAATATCATGCTTTCTACAATAATCAATATAAGGGTCAAGACCACGAGCATCCATACCGTATTGATGCAGCACTTCCCGATCTTTCACACGAACCGTTGCAGCTCCGTTATGACCCAGCACATAACCAGACAACCCCATTTCCTCCATAAAAGGAATCGAGTTCTGCGGACTGCGGCCGGTACATAACACGATTTGTCCTCCAAGACGTGTAACCTCAGCAATGGCTTCTTTATTCTCAGTGCTCAAGTGGTGATCATCATTCAACAGTGTACCATCTACATCTAGTGCAATCAGTTTGTATCTCATACTCCCACCATCCTTGTCTTTCTTTTTCTATATATATTGAACCTGGCTATTTGAGTTAAGTTTCAGTCGCAACTGCGGTGAATATTTGGACTTCCAGCCGCTGTTGTTTCCAGATTTCTTGATTTATACCGTTTACTAGTGGTTGAAATCCGGAAACAAAGGCGGCCGCTATCGCTCTTACAGTTCCAAATTTCCCCTCCGCCACTCCATTCCCTTATCCCAAGTTTCCAAATTCAATTTACATACCATTTTTTCTCTATATTATTGTTCTAATGCTTCTGTACTTAAGAGTGCCAGTTCCTCTAGCGTAAGTTCACGACTAGCTCCCAGTGGCAGGCTTTCGTCCAGCTTCAATTCTCCCATAGATACTCGTTTCAGAAAAGTGACTTTTTTGCCGACAGCTTGGAACATTCGCTTCACCTGGTGAAACTTTCCTTCTGTGATGATCAGCGAAATATGTGAGATTACTTTACTGCCGCGTTCTCTTCCCAATATAGTTAGCTGTGCAGGTAAAGTAACATATCCATCTTCCAGCTCGACACCTGCCGCAAAAGCCGCTACATCGTCTGCATCTACGTCTCCCTCAACTGTAGCTTCATACGTCTTAGGGACATGCTTGCGTGGCGATAGTAGCTCGTGAGCAAGCTTTCCATCATTGGTGAGCAGAAGCAGCCCTACTGTGTCCTTATCTAACCTTCCTACAGGAAAAGGTTCAAACTGTACATATTCCTGCTTTAAAAGATCCAGAACGGTCCGATCCCGCTTGTCCTCTGTTGCCGACAGAACTCCCGGTGGCTTATTCATCATAAGATAAATAAATTCACGATAGGTAACAAGCTCGCCGCCAACCACAATTTTATCGTGATACGGGTCTACATGAAATCCACTATCCTTGACGACTGCACCATTCACGGTAATTAAACCTTGCTTGGCTTGTTTACGAATATCGCTGCGTGATCCTACCCCCATATGGGACAATACTTTATCTAAACGCTGCTTTTTTGCAGTTTTCCCTGATAGGCTCATTCTTACATCCACCTCCAGCCTGCGGGATATTCATTCTTGAGCACACCGTCCTGCCACTTCCCCCAGCCTGCACTATAACCATCTATGCAGACCAGTACGTATCCTTTTTGGGTAGTTCCTATTTTAATAGAGAGACGTTCTTGACTAATCAACAATGTCTCTCCTTTAAGATAGGAAATAGCTTCATTACTCGTACTGGAAAGTGAGACACTTCGGCAGCTCTCTTCAGGGTGTAACGCGGTAGCCATTGGATGTCCTGGGATAAATCTGCCGTTACGGACATGTCCTACATACCATCCTGGACGAATCGCCTTTAATCCATTTAATCTTTCCTTAGGTAGTGGGGAGATGTACAGATGATCACCGAAGAAAATCGGATACCCTTTTGGCTCCCAGCCAAGCTGGTCTTTTATAAAATCTCCATATGCAGCCAAGGCTTGCTCTTCTCCTGAACCTTGACGGCCACGTTCAGCGCCAGCAGCAGATTTATTAGAGAACTTACCTTCTTTCCCTCGTCTGGCTTCTGGTTTGTTTGCGGATTTAATATGAGCAGTGCCTTTTTTATTCGTATTCCGTGTAACTGCACTCAACTTAACTTCGGCTTGATCACGTTCCTCTGCAGATACCTTTGGCCCCACATGCTGCAGCACAGCCATGAAATGTCCTTCACCTTTTACTTTATGCGGCCATAGTCTTGCTGTCCCTGATAGTTCTCCAAAACCAGGAGCAAATGAGCCAGTGCCTCCAACTGTAATCACCGAAAACTGTGGATGTTCAGAAATAAACTCCGCTATAATTTCTTCATTTTCTTCTTTAGCAAATGTACAGGTTGAATAGACAAGTGTACCTCCCGGTGCCAACGCTGTTGCAGCAGAACGTAATATATCCCGCTGCATGGCAGCATATTTGGCAGGTGTACCTGAATCCCACTGCTTCACCATGTCTTCATCTTTACGGAACATCCCTTCACCTGAGCAAGGAGCATCAATCAAGATTTTGTCAAAATAAAGCGGGAATGCCGCTGCAATATGATCTGGACTTTCGTTTAGTACGATACCGTTGCGCACCCCATATAGCTCTAGATTTTTGGCTAAGGCTTTCGTGCGTTCTGGATGAAGATCATTGGTAATCAACAAGCCTTCTCCTGAGAGCTTGGCAGAAATCTGTGTGGATTTGCCCCCAGGTGCAGCGCATAAATCAAGAACACGATCTCCTGGCTGTACATCAAGCAGTTCCACAGGTGCCATAGCGCTTGGCTCTTGAATGTAATACAATCCCGCGTGATAATGTGGATGTTTACCTGGTCTGGCCCCATCCTCTGTATAGAATCCGGTTGGACACCACGGAATGGGTTCCAGCTCTAAAGTGGAAAGAGCTTGCAATTTCTCCACTGAAATTTTCAAGGTATTAACACGAACGCCTCCGTTAGGGGTCTCCTTGTACGAATCCGCAAATTGATTATAATCCGTTCCCAGCAAGTCCATCATACGCTCGCTGAAAGAACTGGGCAGTTGTGCCGCCATGATGCCGTCCTCCTGATAGTACTGCTAAAATTTAGGTGTTTAAAGATTCAAGGAACACCCTTACGGGTGTTCCTTTGGCAATACTCATTTATAGAGGATCATTATTTACGATGAGAAGAGGTCGGTCTTTGAGGACCTCGTCGTTGAGGATTATTCGGTGTGATCACCTCAGCCGCAGAGTTCACTTCATCCGCTAGACCTTGATCAATGATTTCTATAGTCAGATCATAATAAGAAAATGGCTGCTGCTCACACGACTCCATGCGGCGAACATAATCCTTCACTTCCACCACTAGCTTAGCCAAATTAATGCCGAGTGTCACTGCTGAATATTCTTCCAGCTTGGCAGCAGCCCCGCTTAGCATAATCGTTGCACCACGCATATTATTATTGCGGCAATGGTACAACCCAACAGCTACTTGGAGAAGTGCTTTGTACAATGGGTCGCGTTGCTTGGCAAGCCATAGCTCTTCGAGCACCTCGTGACATTCGAAATAATCCCGGTCACGATTAAAGTACACTAGATACGCCAAGTACAACGGATCATAAGCCATCCGGCAAACTATCCTTTTTAGCTGCGGAGAGAAGTCCCCGTACATGATCCAGAAGCTCCTTCATCGCTTCCATGTCCTGAGCCTGCCATATTTCGTTAAATCGAGCCTGAGTATCTATAGCCTCATTCACCAAATGATAGAAATACAATTGATGAATAGATTTGAGAATTTGAGTCGTCATATTCGAGTTTTCCTCGAAGGTCTTTTGTGCTTCCAGGATTTCATCACGAATACTGGACATTTCGCTGTCCAAGATGGAGGCTGCTTCAGCTGCGGTTTTCAGGCGCACTCGCATTTCATCCGGTAAGCTTTCCCGATATTTATAATTCAGAGAGTGCTCTATGGTTGCCCAGAAATTCATAGCTAGTGTACGAATTTGGATCTCTGCGAGCACTATTTTTTGTCCCAGAGCTGTCTGCACAGGATATTTAATAATCATATGAAAGCTGCGATACCCGCTCTCTTTATAATTGGTGATGTAATCCTTCTCATACAGGACTTCAAGATCCTTACGAGCCCGGATATATTCGGCCACTCTGCGGATATCCTCCACGAACTGGCACATAATCCGGATCCCGGCTATATCTTCAATGCCTGTCTCCAGATCCTCCATCTTCACATTCAGGCGCTTAGCCTTCTCCAAAATGCTTGACAGCCGCTTTACACGACCAGTTACGAATTCAATCGGCGTGTATTCCTCTCTTTTCTTCAACTCCGAACGCATTGTTTTGAATTTAACTTTCAATTCTTCCACAGTCTGTTCATATGGAAGCAAAAAAGTTCCCCAGTCCCTGCCGTCCATCGCCTTCGTCCTCCTGTCCTTTCGACTCCTTCAATCAGTGATGATCAGCACCCACTGCTTCAGAGATATGACTGAATCCGTCCCGCCGTAAGAGCTGCCGTAATCCGGCATGCAGCCTGCGGTTAACCTCCGGTCCTTCGTAGATGAGTGCTGTATAAATTTCGACCAGACTTGCGCCTGCTCTTATCTTGTCATACGCATCCTGACTGGTGAATATGCCCCCTGAACCTATGATCGGCATCTTCCCTTCAGTCTGGCGATAAATCCTACGAATGATTTCCGTTGACCGGTCACGAAGTGGCTTACCGCTTAATCCACCTGTCTCATTAGCCTTTTCATGACTAAGTCCATCCCGGTTCAATGTAGTATTCGTAGCAATAATACCATCCATACCAGCTTCTGTCAGTGATTGAACCATATACTCCAATTCAGAATCACTTACATCTGGAGCAATCTTAACCAACAAGCTCTTATTCATGCCGGTGGCTTTACGCTGAATCTCCATTTCTTCCTTTACTTGTGCTAGCAGGAACGCTAATTCGCTGCCATGCTGGAGACTGCGCAGCCCCGGTGTATTTGGTGAGCTGATATTGACCACAAAAAAATCACCGTACGGATAAAGCGTACGGATACACTGACGATAATCTTCATGAGCCGCTTCATTACTAGTTATTTTATTCCGTCCAATATTTACTGCTATTGGAACTCTGCGATTTTTTAATTTTTTTAGACGCTCTGCCATAGCGTCAGCCCCTTCGTTATTGAAGCCCATACGATTGATCAGAGCTTCATCAGAGGGAAGACGGAACAAACGTGGGCTATCATTTCCCGGTTGACCCTTAGGGGTAACCGTCCCCACTTCCATAAATCCGAATCCGATCGAAGAGAATCCAGAAACAGCCTCGGCATTCTTATCCAAGCCTGCTGCCAGTCCAACTGGAGTCGGAAAATGTATGCCAAACAGATCAACTGCTAAATCTGCCGTTTCAGGAACGCCATACATTAAACGCAATGCCGCGCTTCCCCCTGGAACTGATGATGATTTATCCAATCCACCTATGACGAGATGGTGAGCCTTCTCAGGGTCCAGCTTAAAGAAAATTGGTTTACCAAAATTACGATACAACACCGTTCTCGCTCCTTAAGGGGTACTTCACTAATCCACGTGTCTACCCGATTCTGTAGGTTTCTTCTTAATTTTAGCCTTTTCTTGAACAAAAGAAAAGCATTTTACCCTGTAAGTGTGCAGAGGCTTAACCCAAAGTATAGTAATTTTCTTGTAAACGCATTACAATATAGGGGTAATCAGCGATTAAGAGAGAAAGAAGGTATGCTGGATGTCAACTAAACGTAAACCACCAACTTTGCAGCAAAAGAAAGAAGAAGTTAATCGTAAAGCGCTAATGTGGATCGGCGTAAGTTTAACTTTACTAATTCTTCTCATCATCGTTCTGTTTATAGTTGCCGGGAACTAATTCAGCCAGTGGTATACTTTGTGGGGGTTGGTCTGATCATACGGAGCAGCAGGGTTGAAGCGTTTCGCCGGCAGCAGCTGCTTGTCAGGCAGAACCCCTTTACTAATCACCACTTTTGTTCCTTTTGGAATCATAGCGAATAGTTCTTCCACATCTTCTCGACTCATCCGAATACAGCCAAGGGATTCATCCTTGCCGACACTTTCTGGCTCATTGGTGCCATGAATAGCATAATTACTATCTGAAAGTTGTAGTCCGCGGCTTCCGAACTCCCCATTATCATGACCGTTTGGATTGACCACTTTATCTGTAATGATGAAGTTGCCTTCCGGGGTCTTGTCTCCCCCAAGCCCTACCTCATAATTTCGTAGAATAACAGAGCCGCTGACTACTGCCAAGCGGTGTTTTTGTTTATCCACAATCACTCTAAGCGGCTGGTCAAAAAAGGGAACACCCTTCCCACTACTTGCACTCTCACTTAGCGCTGTCGGTATGACCATTCCCGCCTCAGCAGTTGAGCTTGGAGGCTCACCTGCAACTTCCGGTGTACCCAGTGCCTTAGCAGTTGCTATTTCCTTAAGAGATTTGAACTCACGCTTCATAACTGGTGTCGTCCCGCCAATCCAATTTTCCGGAAAAGGTCTGGTCAATTCCGCCAAAGAAGCCGGAAGCTTGCCTTTATGATTCTGATAAGACCTCATTGCACTCCATAATGTAGCTAGCTCCTCTTGATCCCCCTGCCACTTAGCTGCATCCACCGCAAGTTCCCCTTGCTCTGGCGGTTCGCATGCACATGCCGCTGGATCATAGGATTGGTATACCAACCGTCCGTTCCCATTCTTCTGCAGTGTGGAATTAAGCGGAAGCTTCTCTTTCCACAGCAGCCACTTCCCTTCCCGCTCCATGCCCAAAATAGCAGCTTGAAACGGTTCCTCGCGCATTAGCATAGTTGCCATCAGCTTCCCTGACGAAGCAGAAGCTCCACTCTCTTGCGCTGTATACATCATTTTTCGTGCCTCTAGAACGGGTTCCTTCTCAACATCTTTTTGATCAAGCGGATCTTTAACTTCAGAAGTAACCGTGTCTTGGACCGTATCCTGATCTCCCGCAATATCTAGACCCGGAGCCACAGCCGATGGCACCATAACCAGTAATAGAAGCATCAGCCCAAGCATAATGTAGCGGAATCTTTGCTGCCTTCGGTCCCGCTGGCGGCTTGCCTGAAGCAGCCCTTCCTCATATTCCCGTAGCGTTTCCGCAGGCACCTTACTATGCTCGAAAGCTTCATATACTTCTCCAGCCTGATTGAAGCAATAGTTAGCTTTCCCCTGTTGACCGTTCTTATAGTATTCCTTACCCAGCAAGTACCATGCCATCTTATTGTCTGGATGCATCTGTACATATGCTTTGAGGTGCTGAGAATTTTTCATCGGAACCTCCGAAATTTTATAATTCCATCCTACATTAATATCGGTCAGACATCGCAAAAAAGACATCCCTAGCTGAACAAAAGTTCGCAGGAGATGTCTTTATGTTGTGCTAGAAGTTACAAAATCCCGGCTAATTAGCCCTCTTTGTTAAAAGGCTCATCCGCAATTTTAATAGAGTCGGTTGGGCATCCATCACAAGAATCCTGGAGATCATCAAACAAATCATCCGGAATCACTGTGATGCCGTGGTTTCCGTCATTTTCATAAATAACTTCTGCCAAACCTTCGTCATCGTAATCAAAAATATCAGGAGCCGTTGCGCCACATGCACCGCAAGCGATACAAGTGTCTTTTTCGACCCAAGTGTACTTAGCCATTTTATCTCTGCCTCCCGTTGAACAATACAGCGCTGTTGTACCAGCGTCTTATATTTTCTCATATTAATATAAAAAGAATACAATTTCAATTGATTTTCAATACGTTTGCATTTCTGACGCATTCTACGGCATCTATTTTGACATGTCGTAGAATGATCTTGTTACTCTTTATCAGACTCGACAGATAGAAGATTATCCTTTTGCAACGAAGTGCCACGTTCTTTATGATTGCGGAGCCTTGCAGAGTGAGAATCGCTTAACATCCCGGCGGTCAACACTGCATTTTCACCGAATTTATTACGTAGCATGTCCATAGTCTTGTTAAGAGATTCTTTCTTAGGCTGACGTTCGTAATCGAACAAATCAAGCTGAATGGCGGAATCCTCTTTAGCAATCAAGCCCTGCAGAGTCACACCCAGCAGCCGCACAGGCTTCTCCCCATTCCAATGACGAACATATAGATCGCAGACGGACTTGTAGATATCCTCCCCGCTCTCCGAAGGAGCCTCTAGCTGACGCGAACGGGTTATGGTCTTCATATCCGGTGTCCGAATGGTCAGCTGCACCCCTGAGGCAACAAGACCTTGCTTACGCAAGCGCCGGGCTACCTGATCACTTAAATTCAACAAAATCGGTCGTACCTCAGCTAGACCTATGACATCCCGCGGCAATGTTGTGGTGTGTCCAATCGACTTACTCTGCTCCCGCTCAGGGTTAACGATCCCATGATCAATACCGTTGCCAGCACGCTTTAGCCATGAGCCCATAACTCCGAAATTCTCAACCAGCATATTTTCATCAGCCGCTGCTAATTGACCAATACTGTAAATGCCCAGTTTGCGGAGCTTTTCTGCTGTTTTTCCACCAATGCCGAACATTTCGTTACAGGGCTTGTCCCATAATATCTTGGGCACATCCCGCAGCCGCAGCACCGAAATGCCGTTTGGCTTTTTTAAATCGGAAGCCATCTTCGCAAGCAGCTTATTGGGAGCGATCCCCACTGAGCATGGCAAGCCCAATTCTTCCATTATACGGCGCTGAATCGTCTCCGCTATTTCCATGGGTGTACCGAATTGTCTGGAGCCAGTTATATCAAGGTAACATTCATCGATGGACACTGCTTCCAGTAACGGAGTATAGCTATATGCAATCTGCATAAAAGCATTAGAATATTTGCGGTATAAATGGAAGTCCGGTTTAATAACGATAAGCGATGGACAAATACGAAGCGCCTTCTGAACCTGCATTCCCGTCGAAATCCCCATTCTGCGGGCGACGTAGGAACAAGTCACTATGATCCCTTTCCGCAATTCAACACTACCCGCAACCGCAGTAGCTTTGCCTCTATATTGGTCAGGGTCCTCTGCCTCATGCACAGAGCAGTAAAAAGCATTCATATCGACATGCAGGATAACCCTGCCACTCGTTGGATAATACTGATCAACATTCTGCACAATATCTACCTTCTTATCCTCAGGTTTTCTATTGTCCAATTTAGAATAACTCTCCGCTGCGGTTAGGTCAACTTAAGAGGCTGTAAAGTTCTTTGTTACATTCCCGCGTAAAAATGCTATAATATATAAATTCATTTCCCTATAAGGAGGACTCTCATGTCTAAGTCCATCTCCATCTTCGATACTACATTACGCGACGGCACCCAAGGTGAAGGCATCAGTCTGTCGGCTGACGACAAGCTGAAGATTGCCAAGAAACTCGATGATCTGGGTGTGCACTATATTGAAGGTGGCATCCCGGGAAGCAACAATAAAGACATTGAATTTTTCAAAAGAGTCAAGGAGCTTCATCTGAACGCCAAAATTACAGCGTTCGGCAGCACTCGGCGGAAGAATTCCTTGGCCGAAAACGATGACAATTTAAAACGTATGATTGACGCAGGGGTTCCTGCTGCTACACTCGTCGGAAAATCTTGGGATTTCCATGTACACACTGCATTACAGACTACGCTTGAGGAGAATCTCGCCATGATCGGCGACTCCATATCCTACTTGAAACGCCAAGGCCTTGAAGTGATTTTTGATGCCGAGCATTTCTTCGACGGATACAAGAATAATCCTGAATATGCAGCAGCTGTTCTGTCCAAAGCCCGGGAAGCCGGAGCAGATTGGCTTGTAATGTGCGATACCAACGGTGGGACCTTACCTTACGAAATTCATGAGATTGTTACCGCTCTAAATCAACAATTGCCCGGAGCCAATCTCGGAATTCACACTCACAATGACTGTGAGCTAGCGGTTGCCAATGCACTTAGCGCCATCGGAGCTGGAGCACGGCAAGTACAAGGTACCATTAATGGTTACGGTGAACGGTGTGGTAACGCCAACCTATGTTCTATTATTCCTACACTACAGATCAAAATGGGTTATCACTGTATTCCAGGCGATTCATTATCGCAGATTACCAACACTGCCCGCTATATTAGTGAAGTGGCTAATGTTAATCTGCCGGTAAATCAGCCTTATGTCGGAAATGCAGCTTTCGCACACAAAGGTGGAATCCATGTCTCCGCCATCATGCGTGATTCACGGACCTATGAGCATATCGCTCCTGAGCTTGTCGGGAACAAGCAGCGTGTGCTGGTCTCCGAACTTGCCGGACAGAGCAATGTACTCTCCAAAGCACAGGACATGGGTTTAAATCTGGATCCAAGCAGCGAGCAGGCTCGCCGGGTGATCGAGAAGATTAAAACGATGGAACATCAAGGTTATCAATTTGAAGGTGCCGATGCCTCACTGGAGCTACTCCTTCGGGAAGCTACCGGCGAGATGAATGAAACCTTTACCTTTGAATCCTTCAAGATGTTAGTTGAGAAAACCGCAGAACATCCAGTAGTATCTGAAGCGTTCGTGAAACTGAAAGTTGGCAGTGAGAATCTTTATACTGCTGCTGAAGGTAACGGTCCAGTCAACGCACTCGATAACGCGCTTCGTAAAGCATTACAGACCTATTTCCCACAATTAAAGGAAATGCATCTATCCGACTATAAAGTCCGTGTAATAGATGAACAGGATCAGACTGCAGCGAAGGTAAGGGTATTGATTGAATCCAAGAACTTCACAGACACCTGGAGTACGGTTGGTGTCTCCAGTAACGTAATTGAAGCCAGCTGGGAGGCTCTTGTTGACAGTATGCGCTACGCGCTTCTCAATGAGCTCTCATTGGAGAATGAGAAGACGACCAGCAATGAACCTAGAGGCCTGGTCAATCATTAATTGATCACTTATAGAATTTTGTAAGACAAAAAAGAAGCTTCCCAAAAGTAGAATTCTACTTATAGGGCAGCTTCTTTTTATTAAATAGGCTGTGTAACGGACTATTGCTTTAGCCCATAGACTTTGGGTGGTGGGTGGTGAGCAATGGGCAGTGTGCGGTGCGGGATGCGCGGGGGCGAGTGCGGGGTGCGGGTGCGGTAGAGTAATTAGGGAAAAACTCCCTGAAAATAGCCGATATTCGCTATAAATGAACAGAAACAGGGAATTCCTCCCTAAAAATCAGGATAATTTCATTATTTCCCACCAAAACAGCTAGATTAGAGGGATATTTTCCCTAATTATTCGTTGAATGACCCGAGATCTCGAAATAATAGGGAGAAATTCCCCAATTGTTCTAACTCGGCTTCCTTCGGGGTTCAAACCATTTCTGCTCCACGGTATAGTGAAATTAATGCTTGCTGTCTACTAAAGTAAATCGCGGCTGACCAAAAACGCAGATCAGCGATCCTCCAATAAGAAGAATCGCTGATCTGTAGACTTTTGCTGTTTGGAGAAAAAAGCAGATCTGGCTCCACATGGGATAGCCTGCTTCATGATTCGGTAAGCTTGATTATTTTCTCCTCCAACTCTTCAGGACTAAGAATACCTAGAATAATCTCAGAGATCACTCCATTCTTATCAATGAGCACATTGGTGGGAAAAACAGCTCCATTATATTTGCTGTACACCTCATCTTTTACATCAAACATAACCGGAAACACAAGACCGTATTTCTTGATAAAACGTTCAGCATTGGGTTTATAATCCTGACTGCTCACATTAATACCGTAAATATCTAGAACATCCTTATACTTAGTGGCCATGGTATTAAGTTCAGGAGCTTCCTGCTGGCAGGGATCACACCATGAAGCCCAGAAATTAAGGATTACCGCTTTATCTCTGGGGCCATCAACAACATAGGTAGTCCCATCTGTTCCCTGAAGTGAAAACGAAGGTGCACGCAGTCCAGCCTTAGGTCCGCTCTTCATCGGCAGCTCATTTTGTTGCGCAAGCACAGCTTCTGCTTTGGGCTCACGATTATGCCACACCGCAAACACAGCAACACATACAACTATGAGTAATACTGTTATATTTAATTTATTACTTGCTTTCATAGTCATCTGTTCCTTTACGATTGGAATAGTTTTCTACTATTGTACCCTCAATAGGTTAAATTTCAAACCATCCATTTTTTACACAATAATATATACTTTTATAATAAAAAAGAGGGTTTCGTCTGCGACGAAACCCTAATGAAGAGAGAGGGGTGAACAAATGGCAGCATTCCAGGGAAATGTCCAGCCTATTAGACTGAAATATTCCGTACAGCAAGCACTGGGGAAGCACCTGCTGTCCTGTTATCCGCATGAAGCATGCGGAGTCCTGCTGGGTGCTGCCGCAGCGGGTGGCATGCTCATAGATACTTACGTACCCTTGCGCAACGTAGCGCCAGACCCGCTGCACACCTTTACTCCCCACCCTGAAGAGTGGATTAATGTACTGTACAATGAACCAACTATCATCGGACTATTTCATTCCCACCCACATTCAGCACCTATCCCTTCAGTTGCCGATTATAAAGGACTAACAGCACTAGGACCTGAGTTTGCGCTTTATCTTATAGGTTCTCCCAACACCAAAGATAGCGGCAATCCCATTCTGAACGGATTTTATATTGAGCGTTTGCCTGATGACCGCGGCGGTAATTTGTTCCGCGGTTTATCTCAAGCCCCGCTTCACGTTCTACTTAAATAAGCATAAAGATCACCCAAGGTATCCACTTGGCCGCGCTCCGAAATTTCCCGCAGGTAGATCACCCACAGCTGTGCTGTCATCTTTGCGTCTTCCAAGGCATGATGACGGCCATGAATCGGAATTTCATGCACATATAGCAGCTCATCCAGCGAATAATTACTTCGCTGTGGCTCAAGCCATCGCGCTAACATCATCGTGTCCAGCACACGGTGTGTTAGCTGAACTTTAGAGGTTTTCCATAAAGCAGCATTAAGAAAAGCCTTATCATGTGAGCTTGCATGTGCCACCAGCACATTCTGACCTACAAAGGACATAAAATTATGAAGGCCATCCATTAAGGAGGGAGCGGATTGTGTCATTTCTTCCGTAATCCCAGTCAGCCTTGTAATATCCTCCGGAATAGCCGTCTGACAGTTCACCAGTGTATAAAAGCATTCCTCTTCTTTAATCTGCTCTCCAATGACCTTGACGGCTCCGAAAGACATAATCTCATCCCCATGCTGATGGGAAAAGCCTGTAGTCTCTAGATCAAAGATCACTGTCTCTAATTCAGACAATGGGGTATGCAGCACCTCAGGCCGCCGTTTCTCTCGCATCAAAGATCTAATAAAGGCCATTTGCTGCGCAGTCTGTTGTGCAGTTTCTCCACCTCTCATCGAAGCAATTGCCGAGGGCATTCCACCTTGTCTTAGATTACTCCAGAATCCTCCGCTTTTGTTCGGCTCCCTCATGACCGCCACCTTTCCGCTGAGCGGAGCTGACGCTGCAGCGCCCGATGAAGGCGTCTGACAAGCAGCAGGCTTTCACGCAGCTCAGACAGCAGCTGCTTATTCTTCAATTCACTCTCAGCTACATAATCACTGCTGATTAACAATCCATCCTGAACACTATATGGCGTGTTCACTCGCAACCGCATTGCTAATAAGAAAGCTCTGCGGATATCCTCTAAATGTTGATATTTCCCAAGCCTATCAAGCGCTTCAATCCGCTCTAATGTCGAGCCAGCTCTAATGCCATGTAGTAACGACAACCGTCTAACAATGTTCACTAACGGAATATAGACCCCATACTTAACATCAAATCCGCCTGCATAATCACCAAACCGTTCTGTTAACACCTGTCCCAGTAAATTCAAAGTCGCTTTGTGGCGTACTGTATTGCGAAGAACAGCATTAGACAGCTGCTCATTTTCCGCAAATCCTTCATAGAAAGCTTCTTGCCACTTCGCTGATAACTTCACGCTTCCTGCGACATGACGCATATCAGAAGAGATAATAAGATACCGGATCGGCTCCCATTCCAACTGAGTTCTCCAGCTATCAAGCTGCTCTATCCATTCAGATAATGTCTTACGCCACATGACTTGGGAGCACATTACCTTCCCCGCACATTTCTCATATCCTACTTCTTCAAGCATATCGGATAACAAAGTTCCGAAAAATTCGAAATAGCGATTTTTTTCCCCATCAGGCTCTCCTTCGACTATCAGGCCATTATCCTGATCGCTCCAAAGCGTTGCCTCCTGCCTCCCACTGCTGCCAAACACAATAAAGGAATAAGCACAGGGAGGCGGGCCATAGCCCGCCTCTTTCATCTGCGCCTCACATATGAGTACTGCGGTTTGGGCAATAAGATCATGCATAGTATTCACACGGAACATCCATTCCTCTATAGGAATAACATTCAACTGTTCGAGAAGTACTTTTTGACAGGCAACACGCCTCTCCCTAAGCTCCTCTGACGAACCGGCCAATACGATGGTCCTAAAGCTTTCTTCATTATACTCATCTGTTAACTCCATCGATGCCACACGGTCCGCCTCCCTGTCCGAGTTGAAATGTTATTGTTTAAGGGTTTTGGATTCCGAATCTGCGATCAATTTCATTTGCTCAGGGTATCCGTAAGTACCATGCTCACTGATATCCAGACCCATTAATTCTTCTTCTTCTGTAACGCGAAGTCCGATAGTTACCTTCATTACATACAAGATGATGAAAGAAAGAACGGCTACGAAAACAAATGTTCCAACCACACCAAGCACTTGAACGCCTAGTTGATGGAAACCGCCACCGTAGAACAACCCAGCTTCACCTACCAAGCCGCCTTTAGTAATAAGCTCAGGTACAGCGAACAGACCCGTTGAAACTGCACCCCACATCCCCGCAATACCATGCACCGAGAAAGCATAGATTGGATCATCAAGCCCTGCACGTTCCAGCCATTGGGAAGTCATGAATGTAAAAGCACCGGCTACAAAACCAATAATGATTGCTGCCCATGGATCAACGAAAGCACACGCTCCTGTGATTGCAACCAATGCAGCCAGAACACCATTCAGCATTGCTGGAATATCAGATTTACCAAAGTACAACCAAGAAGCAATCAATGCTGCCAAACCACCTGCTGCTGCTGCGATGTTCGTTGTTAGGGCTACGTGACCGAAGAAACCGCCCATTGGGGACAAAGCACTACCTGGATTGAATCCGAACCAACCAAACCAGAGGATAATAACACCGAGTACAGTAAATACTTGGTTATGACCTGGAATGATCACGGGTTTACCTTCTTTATTAAACTTACCAAGCCGAGGCTTAAGCAATATGGTTGCTACGACTGCTGCCGTTGCACCTGTAAGATGGACAACCGTGGAACCTGCATAATCTTGCATACCCAGCTCAGCCAACCAGCCACCGCCCCATACCCAGTGAGCTACAACTGGATAAATTACGACGGAGAACAAAATTCCGAAAATGATATACACACTTAGCTTCGCACGTTCTGCCATACCACCAGATACGATAGCCAAGGAAACTGCTGCAAAGGCCATTTGGAATAAGAATTTAACATTTAAAGTAACATCAGAAAATGCAAGTGATTCAAAAGAAGCTGCGGTTGAATCTCCTCCGTACAAGAAGCCTGTAGTACCGAAGAAGCCATTGCCGTTACCGAAACCAAGTCCAAAGCCGATAGCCCAGAAGCAAAGACTTGCGATAGCCAGAGTAAGTACTGTCTTACCTGCTACGTGCCCTGCATTCTTCATCCGAACCGAACCCGCTTCGAGCATTGCAAACCCTGCTTGCATAAAGAATACTAAAATGAATGCCAGGAAGGTAAACGCTGTGTCCAATCCGACTTGTAAGTCAACGTTCGTCGGACCGTCCGCTGCAAAAGCACTTACCGGATAAATCATCAGTGTAATCATGGCCAGTAACATCATCAACCATTTCTTTTTCATTTTTACCCCACTCCCCAATGTTATATTTTCTAACAAAGCGTGAAACTCTTAATGTCATTATAATCAGAAGTCAGGTAAATTGACAAGACTATTTTAGGAATGTTTTTATTTTATTTTATTTGAGCACACGAAATTTTCACAGTACTAATGGACTAGAGGTCCTAAAGGCCTTATTCTAGCTGCATTTTCATTAAAATAACTACGCGCACAACCTCATTTATATTACCTGATAATTGAACGCATCTTTTACCAAAACCACAAAATACATAACATTTAATGTTATGTATTGGGGTAACTTATAGTTTTCAACCCCAATCATTCTTCAAATTTGATATCCCTTTGAGTTTGAGTGTATTGTATAGAAACTACAGCTCACCGTTCATGAATTAACCCTTCTTTACTGCATATACTTTATGAAAGTATGACGTTTGACTGTATGGTTTCCAGTTTGTTATCATTACAGATAGCATAAGAAACCATCAATTTAGGAGATGACCGCCACTTATCGGCAGTCGTATTCAATTAGTGAGGCGAGATTAAATGGGGATATGATTTTGTATCGAATTGGAGAATTAGCTAAGGCTGCTCACATTAGTGAACGAACTATTGATTATTACACGAAACTGGGATTAATCTCCCCGGAATCTAGAAGCACCAAAAATTATCGGCTATACAGCCATGAAACCTTGGCTGCTTTAGAACGTATTACTCAATTAAAGCATGACAAGTATTCATTGGAAGAAATCAAATCTATGCTAGGCAAATGGAACGAGGCAACACCAGAAACTGACGTCTCTGATAAATTAGTTGAGTTAGAGCAGCAAATGCAGCGGCTAGAACGGGAAGTAAAAGCCCTTGAACCTCTTATTAGTGGTTTGAAGCCAGGACAGGCCAGTCGCGTACTTTCAAATCTGCTCCCTCAGGGATTAGCCTGCATGGAAGCGATCCGGCTATTGCTTACGCAAGGACCGCCAATGTAAATACCATATTTACAATACAGTGGAGGAATGCATCTATGTTTATGTACCTATTAGTAATTATTGCTTTTCTTTTCTCATTGTGGGCACAGTTTAGAGTTAAAGGAACCTTCAGCAAGTGGTCAAAGGTAGCCAATTCGAACGGCCTGACTGGATATGAAGCCGCGAGACGTATGCTCGACGCTAATGGCTTACACGATGTTCCGATTGAACCTGTAAGAGGTACACTCTCAGACCATTATGACCCCATCCACAGAGTTGTACGCTTATCAGAGCCTGTCTATTATGAAAGTTCCATCTCTGCAATTTCTGTCGCTTGTCACGAAGTAGGCCACGCGATTCAGCATAAAGTAAGTTATCCTATGTTGACACTTCGTCACCGGATGTTCCCGGTAGTTAATTTCGCATCAGGCATCGCGCCTTTCATGCTGATGGCAGGTTTCATCTTCGGTTACTTTAATCTTATAGGCTTGGGTATCATTTTCTTCTCAGCAGCTGTTGCATTCCAGCTCGTAACGCTGCCTGTAGAATTCAACGCCAGTAACCGGGCTCGTCAGGTCATGGTAGAACAAGGTTTCATCCGCAACGAAGAAGAACGCGGAGTAGCAAAGGTTCTCAACGCAGCTGCTTTAACTTATGTTGCAGCCGCTCTAGTATCGTTGCTTGAATTGCTCCGCTTGATCACCGTCTTTTTAGGCAACCGCGACTAATATCACATACCTCTAAACAACAAAAACCCCGGAAGGCTAAGAGCCGACCGGGGTATTATTTTGCCTAGCTTTAAAGTAGGAGATTAAAAAAGTCCGAAAGGAACGTGCCACCAGCGGTAATTTACTATCTGTACGGTAGATCAAGCCAACCGTTCTCGTCACCGCAGGCTCCACAACCTTCACCTGGGCTGGTTGAAGAGGATTCGTCTGATAGAACGCCATCTCCGGAAGCAAGCTTACACCCATCCCTGCGGCCACCAAACCACGAATGGTATCGGTCTCTCCGCCTTCAAAAGCAATCTGCGGTTGGAATCCCGCCTGCAAGCAAGCTTGCCAAACGATAGGTCTCAACGAATAGCCTTGGCTGAATAGAACAAACTTCTCTTTTTGCAGCTGTTCCAACCGGATTTCAGATTCTCCTGCCAGCCGGTGATTCTGAGGAAGAATCGCAAACAACTCTTCAGTCATTACAATATCCCCCGAGACATGCTCATCATTCTCAGGAAAAGGTGAAATGAAAGTTAAATCCACTTCGCCAGACAATACGTCTTTTATCAAAGAAGGGTAAGATCCTTGTTTAAAACGAAATTTGACATGAGGATAATACTTACGAAAATCTGCAACGATAGTCGGGATTAGATGTGTGCCAAGGCTATGCGGGAATCCAATCCGAATCTCACCACGCTCGGGATCCAGAAATTCATGCACCTCATTTACTGAATGCTCCAACTCCTTAAGGATACTCTCAACCTTCTTGCAAAAGAGCTGCCCAACAGGGGTAAGCTGCAGATTGCGCCCTTTTTGCATGAATAGATCAACCCCAAGCTCTTGCTCCAGCTGATGAATCTGACGGCTTACCGCAGACTGCGCTACATGAAGCTCTTCTGCCGCTCTTGTTACGTGTTCTTTTTGAGCTACCTTTAAAAAATATTGCAGCTGTCTTAGCTCCACTCCATCATCGCCCCTGTCTTAGGCTTTTTTTGAATATACGAATAATTAGCCCATATACGAAAAAGCCAGAAACCAAACCTCCGAGATGTGCAACCCAATTCACATTCGGTGTAGCAAACGACATAATGATCCCGATCATTAGCAATCCGTATAAAGTCTTACGCGAGCCCTCATCCATCATCGCCCGTTGAATAACGGCAATGTATAAAAATGCACCATAAATGGCGTAGATTGCTCCAGAAGCACCAACCGAAACCGTACCAACCTCTACTACTGAGCGGGCACTAATCGCAATTGTAAGCAGATTTGCCAGAAAACCACCCGCCACATAGAGCAGCGCATAACGCCACCAGCCCAGCAATCGCTCCAGAGGCGGTGCAAACACCAGGAGAGCGAAGCAATTAAAGAACAGATGGGAAAACCCATTATGTAAAAAAATAGCGGCCAGATAGCGCCACAGTTCCTCTTTGTACGGACTCACATCTACTATAGCACCAAAATCAATAAGCGTTTGAATATTAGTTGATCCTCCGTTAATTACCGTCAGGATAAACATGATCACATTGGCCAATATGAGCAAACAGGTTACCGGATAATACCGGACATAACTTTTCCAATTTTCGTATCGAATAAATATCATAACACCCATCCCTTTACATATATATCTTGTCCGGTTGGACATCTTCCTGCTATTAAGATTATAATTTATTGTGGCAGTAAGAATCCAATATTATAATTCGAGGAGGAAAACAAGGATATGACGCAAGAAAAAACAGGCGTAGCTACTTTTAAAGGCAACCCCATCACTCTCGTAGGACCTAAGCTAACAGCTGGTGATCCTGCACCCGATTTTGTTCTGAGCAAGAATCTTCTAGAAGACGTGTCTCTAAGTGATTATGCCGGTAAAATCAAGCTAATCAGTGTTGTCCCTTCTCTTGATACCGGGGTATGTGACGCACAGACCCGCCGGTTCAACAGTGAAGCCGCAGAGCTTGGTGACGATGTGGTAATTCTCACGGTAAGCACGGACCTGCCGTTTGCCCAAGCTCGCTGGTGCGGTGCTGCCGGCATCGATCGAGTAATTACTCTATCCGACCACAAAGCAACCTCATTTGGACAAGCCTATGGTGTGCTGATTAAAGAATTCCGCTTAGATATGCGCTCCATCTTTGTTCTGGATAAGAACGACAAGATCGTATATGTTGAATATTTGAGTGAAATGACCGAGCACCCTAACTATGAAGATGCTATTGCTGCTGTGAAGAAGCTGCTCTAATTCTTTAATCAGTAGCGGTTATTCCAACAATACTTAATTATCTCTGTTAAAAAAGCGGCAGAAGGTCCATCCTTCTCCCGCTTTTTTTGTAATAGAAAGATTTATCGATAACACACTGAGCAGCTCACCGTTTACGTAAACGCATTCATACTACCCCTAAGCAAGAAGGGTTTGACGGGCCTCTAAAAATCAGTCTGCTTTGTATTTTCCTAATTTTTTGTCCAAAGATGCATACAAGCGTTGAATCACACGGTAATTCGCCCCGAGATCACCAAGTGAACCTCTAGATGCAGAATACATGTCTACACCACAACGAACAGGCGTCGTATTTAGCACCGATACCGTAATGTCCAGCGTACGGCCAAATGCCGTTCTTTTCTCAAGAGTAATCTCACCTACAGACTCCACTTCGTGAAGCACCTTAAATCCAGGAACTTTCTTTAAAGTTGATGAAACTTCTTCCCATGCTTTGTCTTTAGTTAGATTGTAATAACGCGTTTTTAATGTCGGATCTTTGGCGCGGTCGCTTGTTCCATCATGACTGCGGAATAAGCCAACCAAGGTTCTTTTTAACGACAAAATTCTTCCCCCTCTACAAATCCCAAGTTCATTATTCTAAGTGTAACACTCTTGTCTCAGGAACAAAAGGGTATAACTCACTTTCCCTTTATTCCAGACATACAAAAAAGCGCCCGCTCCCATTATTCACGGGAAACAGGGCGCCTTGGCTTAAACAAGAGAAAACCCGCTTATGCCGTCCGGCTACAGTGTCTTCTGAACCTGCTAGAGCAGGTGGGTGATCGCAGAAAACGTTTTTGAATTCCCCAAGTCATATAGACAGGGCGGTTCAGCTGCGCTTCGTGTAGATCTCCCAAGACATTATCATTGGTTCAAAACAACGAGTAACCGTAACGTACATCGCAGGATTTGTTATTATTATATTGCGTTTTAACGAAAAAGTAAACCTGTATGCGCTTTATTTTTACACAGGAATTAATTACCTGGAAATATCCAACGCTTAATCCAGCATTTTGTTAAATGCGTTTGGTGTCCTTTTCATCAATTTCATCCTCGTAGTCATCATCATCGTCATCGTCGTCATATTCATCCGCCCGATTGTTCAATGCTGCTGCTTCTGCTTCTTCCTGCTCTTTCAGTTTCTTCTTTTCTACTTGCAGCTGTAACTTATTATAAGTAGCGTAGAAGTTAAAGAAGGCCGCCATTGCAATCAACGTTGGAATACAAATGAAATACAGAGCCGGATATCTAAGACCGATATAAACAAGAACCGCGGCTGCAATCAATGTAGAGAACACACGAATTGGGCGTGCTATAGTCAGCAATATAGAATTGGTCATCACTTGCTTGAAGCCCATTTGGTAATGAACCACAATGGAAAAGAAGTTAAACATGGATACCGACAAAAGTATCATCAGCACCAACATCAAAATACCAACAATTCTGAAGTTAGGCATTTGTGTCATGTAAACTGTTACATCAACGTACATAACAACGAACATCAATGTATAGATAACTCCTCCGAGCATACTTTTTACATAGTTCTCTTTATACCCCTGAAAAAATGTACGAAAAGTTCCTACATCCGTATTCCCCATTACCCACTTACGTACTACAGTAAATAAAGCGGCTGAAGCTGGAAACACCGTAAAGGGCGCTAGAATCCCCATTGCCCAGTTCAATGTAATTTGCTCGTTCGCTCCACCTGCGCCTGTCCCTAACATAATCATCTTTAAAACACCAAAAAACAAAAACGGGGCGGAACATAGTGCCCATAAGATATTACTTCCTGCGATACGTGAAATCCATTCTGTCACGCGGTATAAGCCGCCCATTGCTCCTTTAAACTCCAATTCCCTTCCTCCTCTGTCTCTTACATACTACATATCTTAACTATACCTCATTTGACCTCCTCATTTCCATAGCCCAACTTTCTGAATTATAGACTATCGTCTATACGTAAAGCCTTTATAGTCCATATATTAGGATTGTAACCATAAGAAATACCAAAATCCCCACATTCTAAAGGAGGTTATCTCATGTCTACACCTGTTGGCTTCGGCGGTTGGACTTCTACAGGCACGATCCTCGTATTGTTTATCTTGCTCGTTATCATCACTCGTACATTCGGATACTAATATCTCACAAAACAAATTCGCGCCCTACTAAGGACACAACAATTCACCAAACATCCTTATATTTCAGCAAAAAGAAGACGAGAACCGCAATGCGGCATCTCGTCTTCTTTGGTATCTGGACGAAGTATTAATTATCGAAATCTTCACGTTTTGCAGGACGAGTGCTCGTGCTGCTTGGACGAGTGTATGGTTTACGCTCTGCGCTGCGGTTTGCACCACCGTCACGAGCTGGTGCGCCATCACGGTTGCCTTTATAGCCACCGCCATAGCCGCCACTGCCGCTACCGTAGTTGCTGCCACCGCTGCTATAGCCACCACGACTACCGCCACCGTTATTATCACGGTTACCACGGTATCCGCCACCGCTACCGCTGCCACCGGAAGTACCACGGTTTCCGCCATAACCACCATTAGGTTTACGGCCACTGCGGATATCGTTTTTGCCACCACGACGTTTAGCACGAATTGGATCTTCAGGAGTCAATTCAATTGCGGAATCCTTCTTGTCGCCAGTGAGAAGCTTCATAGCTGCGGACAACAATTGTACGGAATCATATTGCTCAAGCAATTGAATAGAAATTCCTTTGTACTCGTTCAATTCTCCGCTTTCTACCACTTCAAGCAAACGCTCAGCAGTAACGCGTTGTTTACCTTCAATAGCTTCAGCCATTGTTGGCAAAGGTTTACGAGTAATCCGGTGACGAGTAACACGTTCGATCAAATGCAGGTGATCGATTTCGCGTGGAGTAACGAATGACCAAGCCGTACCTTCTTTACCTGCGCGTCCTGTACGACCAATACGGTGTACATAGCTTTCAGGATCTTGTGGCAAGTCAAAGTTAATTACGTGAGTTACGCCGGATACGTCCAGACCACGTGCCGCTACGTCAGTAGCTACCAGCACGTCAATGCTGCCATCACGGAATTTACGCATTACAGCATCACGTTGGTTCTGTGACAAGTCACCATGCAATCCATCAGCAGAATATCCGCGTTTTTGCAAAGCTTCAGCAAGCTCATCAACCCGGCGCTTAGTACGTCCGAATACGATAGCTAATTCAGGTGATTCCATATCAATCAAACGACTAAGAGCTTCAAACTTTTGACGCTCAGGCACTTCCACATAAGCTTGATCAATCAGTGGGGCACTGATTTGTTTCGGAATAACGGAGACATGTTGCGGGTTGTTAAGAAATTGTTGAGCTAGGCGTTGAATGTTTGGTGGCATTGTAGCAGAGAACAACATGGTTTGACGTTCTACAGGAACGAGCTTCAAGATCGTCTGAATATCTTCCATAAAGCCCATATCCAGCATTTCATCTGCTTCATCCAATACAACGGTTTGAACATCATCCAAACGGATCGTTTTACGGTTGATGTGATCGAGCAAACGACCAGGTGTACCAATAATGATTTGTGGTTTCTTTTTCAATCCACGGATTTGACGTCCAATATCCTGTCCGCCATAAATCGCCAACGAGCGAAGACCTTTGAAACGGCTTAGCTTGCCAATTTCTTCTGACACTTGGATGGCCAACTCACGAGTTGGTGCCATAATAAGGGCCAAGATTTTTTCGTCTTCACGGTTAATCTTCGAAATGAGGGGGATACCAAAAGCAGCAGTCTTACCTGTACCAGTCTGAGCTTGACCGATCAGATCCGACCCAGTCAATGCTAATGGGATCGACTGTTCCTGTATCGGTGTTGCCTCCTCAAATCCTAACTCTGTGATTGCTTGTAGCACTTTTGGCTCCAAGCCAAATTCTGCGAATGTTTTCAAATTATTCATGCTCCTTCTATACAGTGGACATTCCACATGCTTGTCTGTATTCTTAAGTAGCGGTAAACACATTTATAGGCTGTCCAATCATGCTCTATTTTCTGCATGATATAGCGCTTTTGGGACGAAAAGCCTCCCTAATCATCAGGTACCTTGTTGTACCTGAGCAACTGTAGCTTTACATCCGATGCAATGCAAAAATACCATTGTAACGTTCTACTCAAGAATATCCTATACATTATATCACAAACACATGTGAGAATACCAGTGGGTTCCTTTCTTTTCATTGCTTTCATGTTTTATTTTTTTAAATATATATATAAGGGTGGATTTACTTGTTAAGACAGATTTTGAATTGTTTGGTTGTTTTTTTAGGGGCAGCACTAATCGCCAGTGGATTTAATCTATTTTTAATTCCACACCGTTTACTAAGTGGTGGCGTATCTGGGCTTTCCATGTTAGTGGGTTATTTCACTCCATTAAACATAAGCCTCCTATACTTGCTCTTTAATATTCCTCTGCTGGCTGCTGGTTGGTTCCAGTTAGGCCGGAGATTTATTATTATGAGCATGTTGTCCGTTGTGTTTACAACCTGGTTCTTAACGGTGATTCCTGAGCATCTGGTGGCTACAGATATGCTGCTGTCCTCTGTATTTGGCGGAGTTCTTGTTGGGATTGGCTGTGGTATCTCCTTTCGTGCAGGAGGTTCTTCCGGAGGTTTTGACATCTTGGGTTCAATTATCACTAAATACCGTGATTTCCCGGTCGGTAATGTAGTGGTAAGTTTAAATGGACTAGTTATCCTGGCGGCCGCTTATCTTGACCAGAACTGGAATTTAGCACTTTCATCAATGGTATCTATATATGTAACAGGTAAAGTGTTGGATATGATTCATATCAGCCACTTAAAAGTAACCGTATATATTGTAACAAACCGTACAGATGAATTACTGCAACATCTAATAGGCCTTCAACGAGGTGTCACAAAGATTAAAACAGAAGGCGCTTATTCTCACGTTGAAAAGGACATGCTAATGACGGTAACAACCCGCTACGAACTTGCAGAGCTGCAACGTATCATCCGCACGACAGATCCTCAAGCTTTTGTAAATATTGTTGAAACAGTGGGTGTCATGGGCTCCTTCCGGAAAGACAAAATGAGGAAATAAAAATTCCTAGTATTGGAAAATGCACCAAACTCAGAATTATGATATATTATACACACGCAGAACCCTAACAATTTCATAAAGATTGAGATTTACCCCTCTTTTTTCCAAAGCACTTCGTTTTCCGATGAACACTGAATCTATTCAGAACTATCGAAAAAGGAAAGGGTGATTTTTGTGGAAATGGAAACGGTAAAACTGTCAGCAATCGTCATGAGGTGGTATCCTGATATGATGCCGTTTCTCAAACAGGACGAATTAAATTCAGTAATCGTTCTGCGAGACGGGCTAAGTATTCTGGAACCTGCAGATGCCATGGATATTATCCATTACAGCATCTGTGAACATCAGAATTCTGCGTATCTTCAATGAGCAAGCCGCAAGAGAAGTCTTGATAGTTGCCGCCTTGGGTTCGGCCCTGTTGCCGATTTAAGGCGGCATTTACTTTTTTCATACCGTTTCGAATCCATACATCTCGTTTATAAACAACAAAGGCGGTTTTTTATTCCCAATCTGAGCTAATATTGTTACAACACTGTTCTTTTTGGGAGCAACCGTTCCTATATAATTTAGGGGAAAGTACATAAAGGGAGAGAAAAACGAATGAACATCACCTGGGCTCTACTGATGATGGCCTTGGGAAGCGTAGGCGTACAACAGAACCAACATGACGCTGAAGTGGCGATCGCTTTGAAGTCCGCCATGAATCCCCCCATCATTGCACAACAAAACAACAATTCGAATGTAGCAACTCCAGCTCCAAGCGCTTCACCTGAAGCAACAAACTCAGAAAGTATGTTACACACCGATCCACAGCCAGACGCACCCAAAGTAAAAGGCATTTATGTTACCGCCTACAGTGCTGGTGGGGAACGAATGGAAAAGCTGCTTACATTGCTTGACCAAACCGAACTTAACTCAATGGTTATAGACATTAAGGACGATGCGGGTTATATCACGTATAAGACCGATAATGCCGACCTTCAGAAGCTTGGTAACCCTCAGCCTTTTATTGGAGATATCAGCAAGTTAATGGAACGTTTGAAGAAACATGATGTTTATCCTATCGCCCGGATTGTTGTTTTTAAAGATTCCATTCTTGCCAAGAAGAACCCGCAGATGTCTTTTGTTAATTCTGATGGCACTGTATGGAAGAATAAAGGCGGCGACAGCTTTGTTAATCCTTATAATGAAGATGTTTGGAAATACAATGTGGATATCGCCAAGGAAGCTGTCAAGCTCGGCTTCAAAGAAATTCAGTTCGACTATGTTCGTTTTCCGGAAGGATTCGAAAAACGTGCTGAAACCCTTAAATACACTAAAACCAGTGATTCACGCGTAGAAATTGTATCTAATTTTGTTAAATATGCCAAAGCAGAGCTAGCTCCACTTGGTGTCCGTGTGTCCGTAGATATTTTTGGATATGCCGCATCTGCCCCTGCTGAGGGTATCGGCCAAGACTTTGTTAAAATATCCAAGAATGTGGATGTTATCAGTCCAATGGTTTATCCAAGTCACTATTCAACGGGATGGTTTGGCGTGAAAGAGCCCGACTTAGATCCTTACGCTACAATCAAAGGCTCCATGGTTGATACACATAAGAAGCTTGATCCACTGGGCAGCTACAAACCCGTTATTCGGCCTTGGATTCAAGACTTTACAGCAAGCTGGCTCGGAAGTGGTCATTATGTGAAATATGGTAAAAAACAGGTGGAAGATCAAATCCGCGCTTTAAAAGATGAGAACGTGGATGAGTTCCTTCTCTGGAACGCCAACAATCGCTATACAGCCGATGTTGATTACGAAAAACAATGAATACAGCCCTTATTATTTATAGCTGATCTGATATACGTATGCTAAAGACCCGGCGTCTGCCGGGTCTTTTAACGGAAACTTATTGAACTATTTAACCTATTCCATGAAAAATCATAAAGAATGAGGCACAGAATTATGATACAGACCACCTCTTTAAAACAAAAGGCAGGACAATTTTTTCATATTTTATTCCCAATCCTTGTTACACAAATTGCTTTATCCGCGATCACCTTCTTTGATACTAATATGTCCGGTAAATTCGGGACCGTCGATCTGGCAGGAGTTGCGATAGGAACTAGTCTTTGGATTCCAATCCAAACCGGTCTCAGCGGTATTCTTATGGGGATCACACCTATTGTCTCACAGCTCATCGGGAGCAAAAAAGATAAGGATGTCGCCTTTCAAGTCACACAAGGTATTTGGCTGTCACTAATTGTTTCGATCATCGTCTTGCTGATTGGCAGCTTTGCCTTGTCACCTATTCTTAATTTTATGAACTTGGAGCCTGGTGTAAGAGATGTTGCTTTCCGCTTCCTCAGTGCTATTTCGTTCGGAATTATCCCCCTGTTTGGATATACGGTACTTCGTAGCTGTATAGACGCTTTAGGGCAAACACGCGTATCCATGTGTATTACACTAATAGCTTTGCCTGTAAATGTAGGTTTGAACTATTTGCTCATCTTCGGGAACTTCGGATTCCCTCGTCTCGGGGGTGTTGGTGCAGGGGTAGCTTCAGCCATTACCTATTGGGTTATATTTGCCGTTGCTCTACTGTTCATATATCGTTCTCAGGCCTTTGTAAATCTCAGATTATTCCGTAATTTCTACTTCATATCGTTAAACAGCATTAAAGATTTGCTTAAAATCGGAGTACCCATCGGTTTCTCGATTTTTTTCGAAACGGCTGTCTTTTCCGCTGTAACCTTGTTAATGAGCCGATTTGATACCGTAACAATTGCCGCGCATCAGGCAGCAATCAATTTTGCAACAACACTCTATATGATTCCGCTCAGTATTTGCATCAGCCTTACCATCCTCGTCGGCTTCGAGACCGGGTCTGGCAGACAAAAGGATGCACGCCAATATGCCATAATGGGTATCGGGCTGGCAGCAATCCTTTCGCTGGCCACAGCTTTATTACTCTTGTTTGCCGGAAATCATGTAGCTGGTCTATATTCAGATGAACCCGATGTCATCTCGTTGATTCAGCATTTCCTGATCTATGCAATCTTTTTTCAAATCTCAGATGCAATTGCTACACCTACTCAAGGGGCGCTTCGCGGATATAAGGATGTTAACCCAGCCTTTATCATTTGTTTTATTGCCTATTGGGTAATTGGCTTACCTACAGGTTATGTACTTGCAACTTATACAGATCTAGGAGCATTCGGCTACTGGATTGGTCTTATTACCGGTCTTGCCATCGGTGCGACCCTGCTATTGTCTCGGCTTATCAAAGTTCAACGGCGTTATGCCGCACAATACACACAGGAACAACCACAGAGCTAACGATCCATATTACACAAAAAAGGAACAGTGCGCATCTCGCAGCTGTTCCTTTTTATATATAGGGTCGCTAATTATTGGGAAAGACGGGAAGCCAGCTCGTACAGCTCCAGGTCAAAGCCCTTTTTCGTATTTACAACGAGATCAATATCCGTAAGGGTTAATTCACCTTTGATGATACCACAAGCCTTGTCGGATTCACCTTCGATTAGCTTACGTACGGCAAAATCGCCAAGACGGCTAGCTAGATTCCGGTCTCCAGGAGTTGGTGTTCCACCACGTTGGATATGTCCGAGTACAGTAACACGTGCATCCAGAGAAGCATGACGGTCTTTCAGAGCTTGAGCCACATCTTCACCTTTGCCAACGCCTTCGGCAACAATTACGATACTGTGACGTTTACCTCTGATAAAGTTATCGCGCATCCGGTCAGCAACTTCATTCAAATCATACGGCATTTCCGGCACAAGAATTGTTTCTGCTCCGGAAGCCAGTCCAGCATGCAGCGCGATATCGCCACAGTGGCGTCCCATAACCTCTACAATGGAAGAACGTTCATGGGAGGACATAGTGTCACGCAACTTGTTAATAGCGTCTACAACAACGCCAACCGCTGTATCAAACCCGATAGTGTAGTCTGTGAAGGAGATATCGTTATCAATCGTACCTGGCAAAGCCATAGTCTTGATACCGAGTTTACTTAATTTGTTAGCTCCTTTATAAGAACCATCTCCACCGATAACTACTAGACCATCGATACCCAGTTCATTAAGGATATCCGCGCCTTTTTGTTGTCCTTCCGGTTTCGTGAACTCCAGACATCTTGCAGACTGCAGAACAGTACCGCCACGTTGAATAATATCCCCTACACTGCGAAGATCCATTGGGAAAATATCGCGATTCAGCAGACCTTGATAACCACGTTGCACCCCAAATACCTCAATACCGAAATAAAGTGCGCTTCTTACAACCGCACGAACAGCGGCGTTCATTCCCTGTGAATCTCCACCACTAGTCAATACTGCGATTTTTTGAATTTTAGACATTCTGTTGTTCCTCCTTAAAATTGTGCGAAGTCTGATACTTCTTATAAAAATAACTTCGCGACATGGTTACAAAAAGCGTTTGCGTATCCAACGGCTGTTAGCGAAGAAGAACAGTCTTGTAAGCGGACTGCCTTTCATCAGGCTTTTAGATACAGAGCGAACTTCCCGCTGTTCGCTAACTTTCGGATCAGATAAATAAAGTGCCAGCAATCCCTCAATCACCATACGATGCATCGAAGACTCTGGAAGATTACGAACATCCTTACGGGCCCACTCAACCATTGCAGCGATCCGACTCAGCATGGTATCCGTGTCATCATAATAATTGCAGAAATTAAGATCACCGCCTGCTCGGTCCTCTTCCTGATCAATCAGATAATCCAGCATAATGTGCAGACCACATACATGCGGAAAATACGCGGCTCGAATCGAAGCCGCAGAAGCTTGGTTCAGCTTCGGATCACATGCGGATAGAAATAACATAAATACACCTAGCGTTGATCCCGTTGCAGCCGAAAACTCATTCCATTGCAGATGTGGCGCTCGACTGCCCTGTTCCTCCCACCACTCCTTCAGGGCTGTTTCCCTGAGTTCCGGGCGAATGTGCTTATACACTTGTAAATCTGTATAGAGCACAGCCAGTTCTCGAATCTCCGCTGCAGCAGCGGAATAACCTGGCAACAAAGAAATCATTTCTTGGCATTTACGAACCAGCCTGTACAAATATCCGCCGTCATTCTGTTCACTTCGAAGCGCATAATAATTACCTGGCTCAGCATTTGGATCAATAGCATCCAGCATAGATTGATGCAGCAGCCTGAAATCTGCAGGATCAAGCGAAGTACTGCGATCACATAAGTTGTCCAGATAATCACTGATAGTTTGATAAGCAACAATTAGCGGAATCAGTATATGTTTCATCGATAAATTGCCGGCGGCATAAATACCACCGCCTATGCAATGAAACTCTTTAGTTTCAATGCTGGCAAGTGCTTGCTTCCGGAGCTCGGGATCGGGAATCCCGTTCGCATCTTGGCGCCAGAAATGGAGACATTCTCTCACTTCCGGCAGCACGTACTTATAGACCCTGTTCATAAGTCCCAGTGGACCACGCGGGCTAAGGTAACGGCCTTGCTCTAATTCACTCAATGACAGTGCCTCCACATTGTTGTCTCCTTATCCAAATCACCACTTATTATAATATGATCAGGCGTATTTGTACAAACAACAAAATCACTTTCGTAAAATCATGAAAGATTCAGAAATACAGCAGTTTTTAAAAACATCTCCCCATTGCTTTATGCTATACTAGGCATATTTCAATTTCGGAGGAGTGCAATCCATGTTTTCAAAACGGACCGGCAGCCTTTACAGTGATCAAAACTGGCTGCGTTCCTTTCTTTTTACCATATATGGTACCAGCGTCCTTGTAGTATCCTACTTTCCTTTATTCTACACACATTTAGGGTTTAGCAGTTCTCAGATAGGCTACTTGTATTCCCTCGGTCCCCTTATCTCCATCCTATCCAATCTATTCTGGAGTATGATAAGCGATAAGTTAGGCACCGTTCGAAAGATCATGTTCATACTACTTGCGGGTCAATTAGTAACTGGTCTTCTATTAGCCAGAGCGGCCGAATTTTCATCTGTCATGCTTATTTTGTCCTTCTTCTACTTCTTCTATTACCCAGTTTTTCCGCTTGCCGATACAATGGCTATCAAAGTTGCCGAAAGACACGGACGGAACTTCATTACCATTCGCGTTTTTGGCTCCTTAGGCTATTCTTTCTTTGCTCTAACCGTTGGCTATGCATTAAGAGCATTGGGCTCTACTTGGAGCTTGACCCTATGTATCATCATCATTATTGCTGCACTTTTAATTACCCTAGGTCTTAAGGATGTTAAAAGACCTGCTGTTATAGAAACAACGAATCAAGATAAGGACACAGCTGAAGCTGATAATAGCAAAAATGGACTTAAAGATATATTGTTGCAAAAAGAGGTGCTGTGGTTCTTCGGCTGTGTGTTTGTACTCGCGTTAGGCCATAGAATGAACGAAGCCTTTCTGACGATCAGTCTAAAACAACTAGGCGCTGGTGAGGAAATCATTGGCTGGGCATTGCTCGCGTCAGCTCTTAGTGAGATCCCTGTATTATTTATCCTCAGCAGATACGGCGACAAATTCAAAGAATTGCCCTTGCTGGCCTTGGGGAGTCTGATGTATGCTCTGCGTTTTCTTTTGATGTCCCTGGCGGATCATCCAGGCTCAATGATTGCCATTCAAGCCATGCACAGTATATCATTTGGTGTTTTTTATGTAACATCTGTCCGTTATATCACCCGGATTATCCCGGATCGCCTTCGGGCAACAGGTCTTGCCATTTTCACCGTCGTTTGGTCAAGTGCCTCTGGGCTGCTTAGCGGTACCTTTGGCGGCATTATTTATCAAGAGGCGGGGCGTTATATTTTTTATATAGTGGCTACGGGTTTCAGCTTACTTGCTTTTGCAGGGTTTCTGGGACAGCATTTATTGAAATCCAACCTGGAGCCGATCAATTATTTCAGAAAAAAGAACAAAAAAGCCTCCCTATAATTAGGGTTGGTGTTATTCCATAATACAAAAAGGTCGTTTCACTCCCCTTCACTGGAGTGAAACGACCTTTTTCATTTTGGATAACTTCTATAGCGGGCGTAAAAAAACACAGTTCCCGAAAGAACTGTGTTCTGTAAGTTGGTAACCACTCTTGCAAGGGCTTGCCAAGTAAATTATATATTTGTAGCAGACAGCTTAACTGTCCTGCTGTTTCTTATAATTTTACTACGTTTTCAGCTTGCGGTCCGCGACTACCATCAGTGATGTCGAATTCTACTTCTTGACCTTCGTCCAAAGTCTTGAATCCTTCACCTTGAATTGCTGAGAAGTGTACGAATACATCTTCGCCGCCTTCTACTTGAAGAAAACCATAACCTTTTTCTGCGTTAAACCATTTTACTGTACCTTTCAATTGAACAACCTCCTAAAAATAACCGCCATATATGGCGTATAACTATAGTATACTGCAATCTTCTGTTCAAATCAATCAAACCCAACCCTTAATATATGATTTAATTTGCTTTTCCCTTCTCCAGTGCGTTATCATTGAGCCAAAAGCCAAAAATCGCCAGGGTGGTAATGATAATGATCAAAAAACATGAAATATACAAAACAGACAAATGGAATATGATGACGGTAGAAGTTCAAGGCCGCTACATTGTACTCCGCGAAATTTCCGATCAATGGGGAGAAGAAACACATACCTTCCTTAGTCGTCCAGCGATGATGCAATGGGTGAATAACCGCTTCAACAAAGAATCTTATAAAGACAATGAAGAAGAGTACAAAAACATCATTGCAGCTTTCAAACAGGTATAACAGGAAATGAATAACGAAAATCTCACGATTTATGTTGTCCTAGTCCTCTGTCTAGGCGCAGTATTAATTATGACCAAGGATCGTGTCCCGCCGAAACTAAAGCGGGGCATGGCCATGGCTGCGGTCGTAATGATTCTGTTTGCTTTCATCTTTGTTATTTATAGCTTGTTGGCATAACTACCATATAAAGAAGACTAAATATTAATAATCAGGACTTAGCAGGACATAATAATCTGACTCTACTTTTCAAAGAGGAGGACGTCATGCCTATTACACTCAAGTCCATCCCTCTTCTACTTGTGCTCAGCTTGCTACCGGGTGAAATATCATCCACAGTATTGCCGAGGGAGATTATGCCTACTACATCTCATCATTCTAGGAGGGTTTCTATGGAACAATTATTGAAGAGAAGTGAAGTACCTGCTGAGAATCGTTGGAAGCTTGAAGATATATTTGCCTCTCAGAAGGATTGGGATGCAGAATATGCTGAAGCTAAATCACTGATCAAAAAAGCTGCTGATTTCCAAGGTAAACTTGATTCCGCAGAAGCTGTGAAACAATGTTTTGAGCTGGATGACAAGCTGTCCGTCTCCACTGAGCGACTCTTTGTCTATGCTCATATGCGTCAGGATGAAGACACTGCTAATCCTGAATATCAAGCTTTGTCCTCCAAAGCGAAGAAGCTTGGGATCGAAGCAGGCGAAGCCTTTTCTTTTGTAACCCCAGAAATCTTGGCACTGCCTATTGAGAAGCTGGATCAATTTATTGCTGATCCTGAACTGTCCGCTTACACCTTCACTTTAAAAGAGATGAAACGTGAGAAAGCGCATGTATTGTCCAAGGCTGAGGAAGCTCTGCTTGCCCAAGTTGGAAACCTAGCACAAGCGCCTCAGAATATTTTTAGTATGCTGAACAACGCAGATCTGAAATTCCCTAAGATTAAAGATGAAGATGGCAAAGAGGTCGAGCTGACTCACGGCAACTATATCAAGTTCTTGGAAAGCTCCGATCGCGAGGTTCGCCGAAATGCTTTTAAAGCAGTCTATGACACCTATCGTAAGCAAAAAAACACCATCGCAGCAACGCTTAGCGCCAATGTGAACAAAAACGTCTTTTTCTCACACGTCCGCAAGTATCCATCTGTAATGGAAATGTCTCTTTACGGTGATAACATTCCAAAAGAGGTATACACCAACCTGATCGATACGATTCATGAGAGTCTTCCTTTAATGCACCGTTACATGAAGTTGCGTCAAAAGCTGCTTGGTGTGGATGAGTTACATATGTATGACCTATTTGCACCACTAGTAGATGAATATAAGCTGGATATCACGTACGAAGAAGCGAAGAAAATTACCAAAGAAGGCCTCAAACCGCTGGGTGAAGATTATCTGAATGTGCTGCAAAAAGGCTACGACAATGGCTGGATTGATGTCTATGAGAACGAGAATAAACGCTCTGGAGCTTACAGCTGGGGCCCTTATGGCACACACCCATACGTCCTGCTGAACCATAACGATAATCTGAACAGTATGTTTACTCTGGCACATGAGATGGGTCATGCTCTACACTCTTATTTTTCAGACAACGCTCTGAACTATCGGGATGCACAGTATACTATTTTCCTTGCAGAGGTTGCTTCGACTACCAATGAAGCTTTGCTTATGGATTATCTACTCAAAAAGTCTACAGATCCTAAGGAAAAAATGTATCTGCTCACCTACTATGCCGATCAGTTCCGGACAACGATTTTCCGGCAAACGATGTTCGCAGAATTCGAAAAGATCATTCATCAGCGTGTTGAAGAGGGCGATTCGCTTACCCCTCAAGATCTTTCAAGTATCTACTACGACCTGAATGTCAAATACTACGGCAAAGAAATGGTTGTAGATCAGGATATCGAGATGGAATGGGCACGAATTCCGCATTTCTATAACAGCTTCTATGTTTACAAATATGCAACAGGCTTCTCGGCAGCGACTAGCTTTGCCAAACAAATCCTTGAAGAAGGTAAACCGGCGGTAGATCGTTACCTCGGCTTCCTGAAGAGCGGTGGCAGTGATTACTCCATCAATATTTTGTCAAAAGCAGGCGTTGACATGTCGTCTCCTGAGCCGATTCGCGAAGCGATGAGTGTGTTCGAAAGTGTTATCGAGCAAATGGAACAGTTGACCAAATAAGGCAGAGAGCTTAGTATTACATTAATCCCTTGCCCTATCTGGGCAGGGGATTTTATATTGTTATATCCCCCTGAGGAGGAAGAATTCAATGAGAATTCAATGGTCACTAATTGCGGGTCTAATCTTCGCGCTGCTAACCGCCATATTCGCAGTCATCAACGTTGATCCCGTTCAAGTCAATTTCGGTTTTGATGTGGTTAATATACCACTTATACTCGTTATTCTTGGCTGCGCGTTAATTGGCGGAATCATCGTGGGCTCTTACGGCATTTTTCGTCAATACAAACTACAAAAGCAAATTAAAAGCTTAACTGCTGAGCTTACCAAGCTTCGTGATGCCGACACTTCACTGGATTCTTTTAACACAGACAATGATGGCTTAACAGGAGGGCTTAACTAATGATTACCATTCAACCTAATGAAGACTACATACTTTCCATCCTAAAAAAATTACTCGACACCCCCAGCCCAAGCGGTTTCACCGCACAGGTAATGACACTAGTTGCTGAAGAAGCAGCTGCGCTGAACGTACCTTTAAGCTGGAATGAAAAAGGCGGCGTAATTCTTAACGTCCCTGGCTTAGATCCCTCTCGTACTATTGGCATCAGCGCTCACGTGGATACACTTGGTGCCATGGTCCGCTCGATTAAAGCTAATGGCACACTGCGTCTGACCTCTGTGGGTGGCTTCGCCATGCACAGCATTGAGAATGAATACTGCACGATCCATACCCGTAGCGGCAAAACTTATACAGGAACCATCTTAACCAGCCATCCATCTGTACACGTATATCCAGACGCCCGTGACTTCAAACGATCAGAGGAGAACATGGAAGTACGTATTGATGAGCTGGTATCTTCTAAAGAAGACGTACTCAAGCTTGGCATTTCCGTCGGAGATTTCATTTCTTTCGATGCACGTGCAGTGATTACGCCTAGCGGCTACATTAAATCCCGTCATTTAGATGACAAAGCAAGCGTGGCTGCCCTTCTCGGATTGCTGGAAAGTATTAAACGTGAAGGCTGGAAACCTCTCCACAACCTTTCTTTCCTCATCTCTAACTACGAGGAAGTGGGACATGGTACAGCTTGGATTCCTGGTGAAATCAATGAAATGATTGCCGTCGATATGGGCGCCATGGGTGATGATCTCAGCTGTAAAGAAACCGATGTATCCATCTGTGCTAAAGACTCTTCCGGCCCTTACGATTATGTTATGACAGGTCGTTTGATTGAACTGGCAGAAGCACTAGCAATTCCTTATGCCGTTGATATTTATCCTATGTACGGCTCCGATGCTTCCGCAGCGCTCAGAGGCGGAAACAATATCCGTGCAGCATTGATTGGCCCAGGTGTACATGCCTCTCACTCCATGGAACGTACGCATAAGCAAGCTGTAGTGAACACTGCTAAGCTTCTCGCTGCTTATGTGGGGACAAACTGAGGGTAGCTCTGGCAAGCTGAACCAGCTCTGGAGGCGCAGACAGGGACTTATCGTCTCACTTCTGGTGTTATTGATAGTGGGGTTAGCGGTATCGTTGTTTCTGGTATTTAGAAATCATAAGGAAGATCCCTTTAAAGGTCTTCCTCACGCCTATAGCTTTTTGGAAACAGTGAGTACAGATAACGTGCAGCTCTATATGATGTCACTTTCACCTGTGGATATTAAGCTCAGGGCCGCGGGTGTCCCTTTACGGCAAGTTAATGCATATGGGATTAACGGTGGTTTTTTCTATCAAGATGCGCTTTTATCCATGGCTATCATGAATGATACTCCAGTCAACGGAGCCCAGAAGGGTTATGGGTCTGGCTGGTTCAATGCTAAATACGCACGTGGAACCCTTGTCTGGGATGGTGCCAGCCGTAGCTTCTCCGTACAGGTTGTCTCTTCTGGAGAAGAATTGAAGATTACTGATCGCCAGCATTATTTTGCGCAAGGTGGCATTAGTATGAATCTGGGACACGAAGACTTATGGGAAGCGGCAGTAGCTGAAGAGCATCTTCCTTACGCTGATGAGAAACGCCTGCGCTCAGGCATGGTGTATGACAACACAGGAAAGCTCTGGCTGATTGTTACCCCAACGCTCTCAACAGCGGCAGAGTTCCGCTCAGCGATCCTCCAGACAGTTCCTGCTAAGGGTCTGGAGGGCATCTTCTTGGACGGAGATGGCTCTTCCCAGATGAATGCGAAGGAAATCATTGTACCCGGCGATTCTCGGTCTGTAGTGCAAATGATTGCTGTGGACGGAACGAAATAAAAGAGTAGAAAAATAAAAGAGTAGAATTCTCCAATTAGTGGAGGATCCTACTCTTTTTTTGTTTATTGGTGGTTCTCTTGTTCTTCAACAGACACTCCCGGAATTTCCCGGTGGTCATCACTTTCGGCTGGTGCTTACGGACCCAGATGGCGTTATTCGCAAATTATTAGCCTTTGGAGCATTGTTTCGGACCCAAGCGACGTTATTCACGCAAAAAAGGAACGTATTGGGTGCTTTTAGTGTCAATAGCGACTGTGGTGTCCGTTAACATTCCAAATGGGTTATAATGCTGCGTTTAAGGTTAGCTGTGTCCGGGTAGTGATTTGTAAGAATCACTGTGATTTAAAAGCCAGCCTCAATCCCAGACTTGCTCCAGTTTATCTGAATAATAAGAAATGGCCTTACTGTAACTTCTTATCCCTTCATCCGCAGAGGTTTCTGCCAACAGCTTAAGCAGCAGCTCCATCGCTTGACTATGCTCTCCAAGATTGTGCAAGGTCATGGCTAGGAACGCCGGAAATTCCTTATTCTCCGGGTACTCCTGAACAGCCAGCATCAGAAGACCTTTTGACTTCTCGTATTCTCCGAGTGTCCGGTAGGTGCTGCCCAGTCCCAATAGAGCGCCAACTCTCTGCTCAGAAGGTAATCCTAACGCCAAGCTTTTCTCATAAAAGGGTACTGCCGCCCGCTCCAAACCCAGCACATCATGCGTCCAGGCCAATTGATATAGAAGTTCAGCGTCCCCAGCATTCTGCTCATATAGCTCAAACAGCATCATTTTGGCTTCTTCCGCTTTACCAGCGTTGCGTAGGGCTACGGCAGCTTTAAGTTTATCTTCCACACAGAGCCCTCCCCTATTTTCATTCAAAGCCATCCAACGGGTTTAAGCCTTACCAGCGATTTTCTCCGCAAGCTCGTTCAGATAGGTCCAGCGTTCCATAAGACGCTCCAGCTCTGCTTCGGCTAGGCGTTGCTCCTCTACTAGCTCCTGCAGCCTTCCAGAGTCAGCAAAAGCCGCCTCCATCTGTACACTAATATCCGTCAAACGTTGCTCTGCAAGCTCAATTTGCTCATCAATGCCCTCATATTCACGCTGTTCCTTGAAGCTGAATTTGAGTTTTGTTTTGGGAGCCGTTGAAGCTGCAGGGTTGCTGGCAGTGTCCGCGGCCTCTTTTTGCTTTGAGCTTCCTTCTTTGTTCGGTTCTCCAATGCGTGACGGTACATTTTTGGCCAGCCATTCTTCATATTCCGTATAATCGCCAACGTGAATCCGGATATCGCCATTTTCAAAAGCAATCAGCTTATCTATCGTACGGTCCAAGAAATAACGGTCATGGGATACGGTAAAGACGACACCCGGAAATTCATCCAGATAATCTTCCAAAACAGCCAATGTGCCGATATCCAAATCGTTCGTAGGTTCATCCAAAAGCAATACGTTAGGAGCTCCCATCAATACACGAAGCAGATACAAGCGTCTTTTTTCGCCACCAGACAGCTTGGAGATCGGTGTCCACTGCATCGCAGGAGGGAACAAGAAGCGTTCCAGCATTTGACCAGCCGTAATCACACTGCCGTCTGCTGTCCGTATCACTTCTGCTTCTTCCTTCACGTATTCAATGGCACGCATACTGTCATCCATATCCTGATGCTCTTGTGTAAAGTAACCAAGCTTAACCGTAGCGCCAAGCTGAACTTCACCTTTATCGGGTTGCAGCTGACCTGCAATCATATTTAAGAGTGTGGATTTGCCGCTGCCGTTCGGGCCGACGATGCCCACTCTATCCTGGGGTACAGCGATATAGCTGAGATCTTTGATTAGCTGACGACCATCCAACGCTTTCGACAGGTCATTAATTTCAATGATCTTGCGACCTAAACGTGTAGAAGCCACAGAGATATCCAATGAACCGTTCGAGCTGCTTCCCGTACTCTCTTTCAGCTTCTCGAAGCGGTCGATTCTTGCCTTCTGTTTTGTTGAACGGGCTTTGGCACCGCGACGAATCCAAGCCAGCTCTGTACGCAACAGATTCTTACGCTTCTGTTCGGCAGAGGCTTCTCGTTCTTCTCGATCGGCTTTAAGCTCTAGAAACCGTGAATAGTTAGCTTCATAACGATAAAGCTGGCCACCATCTAGCTCTAGCATGACACTAGCCACACGCTCCAGGAAGTAACGATCATGCGTCACCATCAAAAGAGCGCCGCGCCGTTTCTGCAAATATTGCTCCAACCAAGCCACGGAATCCGTATCAATATGGTTCGTAGGCTCATCAAGAATCAGCAGTTCAGAGGGGGTAATCAGTGCAGCTGCCAGAGCCACACGTTTACGTTGTCCACCAGAAAGTGTGTCCATTAACGCATCAAACTTTAAGATGCCTAGCTTGGTAAGCACGCTTTTGGCTTCACTCTCCAAATGCCATGTTCCCGCAGCGTCGATCGCCTGCCCAATCTTTACTAGTTTTCCTTCCAGTTCAGCATTACCAGGCTGCTGTTCAAGCTGGGACATAGTCTCCATATACTCACGCATGGTAGCAAGGTCTGGATCATCCCCGGCGAACACTTGCTGCAAAACTGTATTCATAGGATCATAAGGAGGATTCTGCGCCAAATATTGTACTCTTACATTATTCCCGATGGCAATTTGTCCACCATCCGGAGTATCCAGACCGGCAATAATCCGTAAAAAGGTTGATTTACCCGTTCCATTCACACCGATCAAGCCAATTTTATCCCGATCGTCCATACCAAATGAAGCGTCGCTAAAGAGTACTTTCTCGCCATAACTCTTGGAAAGATGTTCCACGGTCATAATATTCATGCTATTTCCTCGCTTGCCTTATATTTTCATAAAACCGGCCCGCATCTAACCAATGCTATTTATCCGGTCTATCATCCTATCCAAAATTCAGGTAATCATAGCCCCTCTAATAAAAAGACCAGCAGCGAAATCAGCGCGTTTATACGCGTCCTCCTCCGTAAAAGACGGATCAAATAAAATATCCATCTTCAAACGATCCAGCATCCCTATGTAGGACTGTGCCATAAGCTCAGGCTCGGATGCTCCACCTTCTAATAATACCTTGACCACATCTTGCATGTATTGCTCCATAAATTGAGTCATATACGCCACTAATTCAGGATTATTGTTAGGGGCACGGAAAAAGAGCTTCGTATGCCGCTTGCGTTCATAATAATAATTCAAGTGATGTTTAGCAATGATCGACAGTTTACCGGCCAAAGTATCACTAGCCTTCAGCCTTTCCTGTAATTGCAGGAGAAACCCCTCACAATCGCGGCGCGTCACTGCCATGAATAAATCTTCCTTGCTCTTGAAGTATAAATAAACGGTGCCCTTTGCTATCCCGGCTTGCTCCGCCACTTCCGACATCTTCGTTTCGTAAAATCCACCTGAACCGAAGAGCTCGTATGCGGCATCCAGAATAGCAGTATGTTTTTGATTGGATGCGCTACTCATCGGTCCCTCCCTAAACTGTGCCGTTCAAAGCTTAAATTCAAATGCTAAATGATCATGCTCAGCAGTAAGGCAGCTGCACCGCCGAGGATAGAGCTGATGGCATTGACTGCGTCATTGCTCATCCACTTCCAGCCTCTTGCGTGTACAGCTGGAGCCCCACAATGCTGTGAACCTTCCACTTCGCGGCCGCATACGGTACAGCGGTTCATCTGCTGCACGGTTGCACCAAGGATAGAGTCGGCAAAGGCGCCGACTAATCCTCCGGCAAGTCCTGCTAGGGTAAGCAGCACGAAAGAGTGATCCGGCATGCCGGATATCATACGCAGCAGCCAAGCTGACGCACCGATGAGTGCGCCTCCTGCCGCCGCCGCCAGCGTACCCAAGCTGGATACACCACCCGAAGCTCCGGCAGGAAGAACTTTACCCGTAAGGACAGAACGAGGCGGTTTCTTGCTCAGTGTTCCGATCTCCGTAGCCCATGTATCCGAGGTTACTGTAGCCATTACACCAATAAATAGGAACCCCCATAGCTCATGCGGGAAGATCGCATTCAGAAAAACCAGAACCATGCCAAGTCCACCGTTAGCAAAGACCTGCCCGGCATCGCGGCGGCCCGTCTTAGCATACGTCAGCTCTAATTCTGCTTTATTATCATGATGAAGTTTGGACAGCAGGCTTGAAGTGATGAAGAAGATCAGCAATATCCCAAACCAAAAAGCATTTCCGGCACCAAAATAAATAGTGCCCATCACTACCGCGGCAATCATGCCAGAGAGACTTAAAGACTGCTTCCAATATGCCGCTCCCGCAACAATCAAAGCGCCTAAAGCGCCAATAACCCACTGCATAGATTCATCTCCAACAGATCTATTAACCGATCAGGCAAGTCCCCATCAGCTTGTCGCCCCAGTACAGCTCGAAAGCGTCGCCAGCTACAGTAGGACCCACGCCTGCCGGAGTACCTGTAAATATCACATCGTCTTTCCCTAACCCGTAGCGCTCCGCGATAAAATCAACAATTTTTTGAAGTGAAAAAATCATGTTTTTAACATTGCCGCGTTGTACTTCCACCCCATTTTTCACCACTGTAAAATCAGTTCCCTCCAGCTCTTCCTTATCTGGAAACGCTATGTAAGGGGTGAGTGGTGCGGCATTTTTAAAGCCTTTAGCTGGCGTCCACGGCAAACCTTTCTTCTGCAGATCATTATGCACATCACGCAGCGTGAAATCCAGTCCCAGTGCCATTACATCTACCAGATCCTCCACGCTCATGCCTGGTGTATAATCACGTGCAATACGCAGTACAAGTTCACCTTCATAATGAATCTGACCCGCATCCTTTGGCAGCTTAATTACTGCTTTATCGAGGGAAACAGCCGCATGTGAGGGCTTCATGAAGATGAGCGGCTCCACGGGCACATTGTTACCCAATTCCTCCGCGTGTAGCTTGTAGTTGCGTCCAACACAATATAGATTATTAACAGCAGCGCACATAAACAGTCAGCTCTCTTTCCCATCGATTTGGATTATTTATACCTTCAGAAAGGTGTCGCCCCATATATCCGGGCGGTTTGTACAGATCATTATATCAGAATGCATGTCGGCTAAGCGACGCATCTCTTTCGCTTTGTTCACAGTCCAAGCCATAATTTCCACCCCACGCTCGGACAAAAGCTTAGCCAGTCTAGGATTCAGACGCGAGAAGCTAATCGAAAGTAAAGAGCAATCCAGTTCATGCAGCCTGCGTGCAGGATTGCCAAATCTGGAATCAAAGATCAATCCGGTACGAAAACGGGGATCAATTTCCTTGACTTTTTTTAATGCTCCAGTATCAAAAGAGGTCAAGATCACGTCGTCCCGCATACCTTTTGCAGAAATAAGATCCGTCACCGTCTTCTCAATGCCAGGATACATATCTCCCACTGTTTTCAGTTCAATATTCAGACGCAATCTTCCAGAGGCTAGTGACAGCACCTCTTCCAAAGAAGGCACCCGCTCGCCCTGAAAAACACGCCCTTTCCAGCTCCCCGCATCCAGACGCCGGATATATTCCCAGTCCATGTTCTTTACCTTGCCATGACCATTGGTCGTCCGGTCCAACGTATAATCATGAATGACAACAGGAACGCCGTCTTTGGAGAGCTGGACATCAATTTCCATCCAGTGCACAAAGGGCATGGCAATCGCCATCCGAATGGCTGCCAATGTATTCTCTGGAGCTTTACCGGAAAACCCTCGATGGGCTACACACAAATTGTTCATCATAAGGACCTCCCAGGAACCCTATTTGGTAACTTGAGTGACTTTACCGTCGCTGCCGATCTTTACCCGTCCTGCGGATAGAGCTTCTACTCTTTTTAACAAAAGCTTTCCATCCACTTCGTTCATTGGCACAGGCTGTGCTAGCTCGGCTTTCATAGGCTTCAGCTTTAAGGAGCATTGACCTTTTACACTACATTCCGCCTGAAAAACCGCAGTTTCCCAAGTGGCAGGCACTGTAGATCTCGTAAAAATAAAATTCCCGGTGCTGTAGGCAATCCATTTGCCCTTGTATGGCTCCACGCCTTGCAACACATGTGGATGGCCGCCAATGACAAGATCGGCTCCTGCATCGATAAAGCTATGGCCCAGCGACTGTTGCGTTTTATCATATTGTTCTACCCGTTCTTTACCCCAATGGACCACTACGACCACCAAATCGGCTTTCTTTTTGGCTGCAGCAATTGCCTTCAATCCCTCTGCACTATCGTATACGGAGGCAAGCCCCGGCTTATTTTTTCCTGCCATCCAATCCGACGCAGGAATCACCCGGGTGAATCCCAGCAAAGCGATCTTAATGCCCTTACGTTCAAAATATTGCGCCGAATATGCTTCTTTGCTGTTAAGCCCCGCACCCACATAAGGAATTCCTCTTTCAGCAAGGTGGTTAAGGGTATCCCGCAAGCCTTGCTCTCCTTGATCAAGCGTGTGATTATTCGCCATATTTACTGCGTCCACACCCGCTGACTTAAGCGCATCCAGAGCGAGTGGTGATCCTTTGAATACAAATTGCTTATTAGTGGCACTTACGCCACCTGTGGTCACTGGAGTTTCCAGATTCAAGATCGTAAGATCATCTTTCTTGAACAGACCCTCCAATGCGGCATACGAATAATCATAACCTTTCTTCTCCAGCAGTTCTCCAGCTTTCCCGGAAAATATAACATCTCCACCAAAATTCAAAGTTACCGTCTTACCAGACGCGTTATCATCTGACGGCAGACCAGACACTGCATCATTATTTGCTGCTTCCGAGCTGTCCTCATCCTTCGCAGGGGTCGCTGTCGCTTCAGGAGCTTGTGTTTCAATAATCTCTTCGGGCTCCTCCTGCGGTGTAGGCGTTGGCTCTGGAGTTGCCGTAGGAGAAGGGCTTGGCGTCTCTGTAGCTTCAGGCGTTGCAACTGCAACCACCGGAGGTGCTGTCTGAGGCTGATCACTACTCTCTGGTATAGGCGTAGCTGTCGCTTCTGCTACCGGAGGCGGTGAGGCGCTTTTCTTGTCAGGGTCATTCGTAAAGCTATAAGTCAATAACACGGTAATCATCAAAAGAAGACCTGCATTGATCCAAGCCCAGGCCGTTCTGCGCTTGCGTTTGCTCTTATGTTTGTTCTTTTGTCTAGAACGCGATCGCGGCGGATACATGGTTTCTGTGATCTCCTCTACTCTCAAATTGTTTTTATTATAGCATATCTATCACAGCACCCTACAAATAAGAGAGTCGATAGAAATAGAAAATTTTACTAACTAAAGAAAAACAGTGAAGCGCCTCATGCTTCGCTTCACTGTTTTATTTAGTCATCGTACTCACATTTCATTCATTAGCTGTTTAGCAACGCTTTCCGCAATAAGCTTGGACTGCTTGATGCAATCCGGCATTGCTATGCCATTAAATCCGGCGCCAATGACATACACACCAGGAAGCGAAGCCGCTAAATCTTTGCGGAATTCGGTAATATTATCAAGATGTCCTATAGGATACTGCGGCATGGAATGCTCTAAGCGGGTGATTTCCGTAAATATTGGTTTCGCAGTAATGCCCATGATCTCTCGTAAATCTTTAAGCACAAGCTCCGTCAAAGCCTCATCAGGCAGCTGAACATTCTGTTCATCACCAGAACGACCCACATAACAGCGCAAAAGCACCTTATCATCAGGAGCCGTATGCGGCCATTTCGTAGATGTCCATGTGCAGGCAGTAATATTCCGCCCTTCTTTACGAGGCACAAAAAAACCTGATCCATCATATTCGTTAACAATATCCTTTTTGCTAAAAGCCATGACTAGATTCGCTACTGAAACATAATCCACCGCTTCCAGCGCCGTAACCTCCATATGGGGACGAAGTAAGTCAGCAGCCGAAAAATTAGGCGTAGTGATATATACATCATCTGCAAGCAACCGTTCGCCATTCTCCAGCTCTACCTCATAAATAGAAGGACTCCCAACAGCCTGAATAGAAACTACGTTAGATTCCGTCCGTTGTTCTACATCATGCAGCTCATAAATCAGACTATGCACGAGACTTTGCAGCCCTTTGCGGAACGTCAAGAAGGTAGTCTGTGTAGTACCTTCCTGTACCTTTTTATTCTTTCGCCCTGTGCGCATTCCACGAATAAGGCTGCCATACTGTTGTTCTAATTGTCCAAATTGCGGAAAAGTAGCATGCAGGCTAATTTTTTGTATATCTCCGGCGTACATGCCAGAGAGGAGTGGCTCGGTTAAGTTCTCCAGCACTTCAGACCCTAGACGGCGCTCAATAAGCTCACCAAGCGATTCGTCTTCATCATTACGCCGCGGAGGAAGAATAAAATCCATCATCGCACGTATTTTGCCCCCAAACGAAACTAACCCACTTGATAAAAAAGGTTTCAGTTCGGTAGGGATACCGAGTACAAGACCGTTTGGCAAAGGATTAAGCTTGTCCCGCTGCAAGATATATCGCTTCTTAGCAAGAGGGTTAGTGGATACCAGCTCGTGATCCAATTCCAGTTCCTTAGCCAGCTCGCACATCTCCGCCCTTTCCGCCAGAAATGAATCCGGTCCCTTTTCAATCACAAAACCATCGCGATGTAAGGTTTCAATCTTTCCACCGAGGTTTTTCTCTTTCTCAAGCAAGACAATATCAGGCTTAATACCCGCTTCTTTATAAAATTTACGAATATAAAAGGCGGCGCTGAGTCCGCTCAGCCCTCCGCCTATGATAACAATTTTTCTTGTGGGACCAATCATGATTGAGCGGCCTTCATCTGCTCCAGTCGTTTACGAATTACATCGCTCAATACAGACATATATGCAGGATCACTATTCAGTGAGTCAATCCGCATAAGACGCATATCAAGCTCTGCAGCTACGGCTGTTGCCTCAATATCGAGATCGTACAGTACCTCTAAATGATCGGATACGAATCCGATAGGGGCCACCAATACGTATTCCACCTGTTCTTTACTAAGCTGTTGCAGCGTGTCCAGAATATCTGGACCAAGCCACGGTTCAGCTGTGCGGCCAGCACTTTGCCAAGTAAACTGCCAGTTGGTTATGCCTGCTTGAGCTGCAATTGCCTGCGAAGTTTCCAGCAGCTGATCCCGATATGGATCACCCATAGCCAGAATACGTTCTGGAAGACTATGAGCGCTGAATAATACGCGAATCTCATCACGGGTCGCACCTGCTTCAATATATTGATCCAGCTTCGCCGACACTCTTTGGCTTAACACATCGATCAATTCAGGATGCATATGGTAACTCTCCACAAAACCCATGTCAATCTTGCATGCATCAGCCTTTTCCTGCGCACGCTTGATGTAGCTCCCTACACTCATACTGGAATAGTGTGGCGCCAAAACAATACCCACTGCTTGAGTAATGCCATCCTTCGCCATAGCCTCCACGCCGTCCTCAATAAAGGGACTGGCATGCTTCAAGCCTTGATAGCAGACAAATTCAACATCTGCTCCCGCTTTATCCGCATTTAATGCTGCTTGTAAAGCTTCTACTTGCCGGTCTGTATTCTCCCGCAGTGGGAATACCCCCCCGACGATTGCTTCATAACGGTCGGTTAACTCTTTAAGCTGCTCCGCTGTTGGCGGATTCCCCCGTCTAATATGCGTGTAATAAGCTCTAACATCTTCTAGGCTCTTAGGAGTGCCATACGACATGACGAGAACACCTATTTTTACTGTCACGGATTCCGTCCCCTTTACAATTTAATAGCGTGGAACATATAAATTCTTATATTTTTACGAACGCTGCTTAGCCGTTTCTTGTAATACTTCCTGAGAATAAGTGTGAATATACTCCGTCAATTCTCTAAGTTTGTCTAATGAGGCCTCCGGGAATAATCCATGGCCCAGATTGAAGATATAACCTGGCTCAAGCACACCTTCATCGATCAGTGCTTTCGCGCGTTCTTTCAAGAGGTCCATCGGAGCTGTAAGCAAATATGGATCAAGATTTCCTTGAATCGCAAATTTATTGCCTATTCTGCGTCGGCCTTCAGTCAAGCTAACTCGCCAATCCAGCCCGATTACGTCTGCTTGAAGCTTCATAAGACTTGGCAGCAATTCTCCAGAGCTTACGCCAGGAAAGTATATTTTAGGTACATCAAGATCAGATAATTCGGAAAAAATACGAGAAACCGTCGGCAGCACGTATGTTTCAAAATCGCGTGGAGCAAGCGCACCAACCCAACTGTCGAACAATTGGAAGGCTTTGCCTCCACTCCGCACATGACTTCGGAGGTAAGTGATAATCATATCGCCCAGCTTGTCCATCAGCATTTCCCAGACACGGGGTTCACTGTACATTAGCTCTTTCGTACGGATATATCCTTTGGAAGGTCTACCTTCGATCAAATAGCTGGCAATTGTAAACGGCGCGCCTGCAAAAGTGATCAAAGGAACGTCCAGTTCCTTATCCAGAATAGCAATCGTTTCCAAAATGTGGCTCAGATCACCCTCCACATCAATGGGTTTTAGTCTCTCCACATCAGCTGCACTACGGATCGGATTCTCAATCACTGGACCGATATCCTTAACGATATCGAATTTCATTCCGATTGAAGCAACTGGATTCATAATGTCGGAATACAAAATGGCCGCATCCACACCCAGCTTGCGAACGGGCATCATGGTTACTTCTGCCGCCAGCTCAGGCTGCTTGCAGATTTCAAGCAACGAATACTTTTCCTTAATTTTACGGTACTCGGGATCATAACGGCCGGCCTGCCGCATGTACCATACGGGAACGTGCTCCGTGTCCTGCTTTCTGCAGGCGCGGATAAAAGTGTCATTGTAGGTCATGATAAGATCTCCATTATATTTTATTAGATTTTTTTAATCGGCATATCTACTATTATGCCCTTTTTAAAAGCTTGTAACAACTAATACGAAGAGTTTGGAATGACAATCCTATGACATTACTATGACATGTGTTGCACACATGAAGCTGCAAAAAATGATATACTGATAAAATGGCATTTTTTCCGTGAATCATATATTCTCTGAAATTCTTTGAAAGGATGTGAAAGCACTATGAAGAAATGGGAGACCTGGAAGGTCAACCTCTTAGTGCTTTGGTTCGGGCAATTTTTGGTGAATGCTGGAATGACAATGATTACACCCTTCCTGACCTTGTACCTTGCGAAGGATCTTGGTGTCCAGGGTGAACATGAAATTGGAATCTGGGCGGGACTTATTTTTGCCGCAAACTTCTTAACCTCTTTCATATTCCAGCCATTATGGGGCAAGCTTGCAGACAAATATGGACGCAAAATCATGTTGCTGCGTTCCAGCTTTGGGATGGCTATTGTCATGGTATTAATGGGCTTCGCACAATCCCCTTTACAGCTGCTCCTGCTCCGTCTCTTAAACGGTACAATCTCTGGCTTCAATCCCGCCTCCATCGCACTGGTGTCAGGTACTACCCCCAAAGAACGTATGGGCTTCTCCATGGGATTGATGCAATCAGGATCTGTTGCAGGGACAATTCTAGGGCCACTGATTGGTGGCTTACTTGCCGATTTAATCGGATTTCGGCCGATTTTTTATGTCGTTGGAGCCTTGCTCTTTATCGCCTCTCTGCTGGCATTATTTCTTGTTAAAGAAAAATTCGACCGCGCTGAAGCCGCACAAGAGCCACAGGTTTCTGTACTCGCAGGCTTGAAGGAATTAATCAAAATCCCTCAGCTTCCAGCTCTATTCGGTGTAACCTTTCTGCTGCAATTTGCAATGATTAGTCCCATGGCCTTGTTGCCACTTTATGTAGAAAAATTAAATGGACCCGCTGAGAATATAGCCTTCTTGGCCGGGATGGTCAGTGCGGTTACAGGGATCTCCAATATGCTGGCTTCGCCCTTGCTTGGGAAGCTAAGTGACAAAGTCGGCGCACATCGTATTCTGACCTATGCGTTAATTGGCGCTTCACTCTTCCTAATTCCGCAGGCATTCGTAACTAGCGTCTGGCAGCTGATTATAGTCCGTTTCCTAATGGGAGTCTTCATGGGCGGACTGTTGCCCAGCGTTAATGCGCTTATCCGCTCCTATACCCCTGATGGAAAAGAAAGCCGCGCATTCGGCTTCAACAGCAGTACATTGGCGCTAGGCAATATGCTGGGAGCTATCTTGGGCGGCTTTCTATCAGGTTACATCGGAATTGAGGGGCTCTTCATTATATCCGGCTGCTTGCTGCTGGTTAATACGATTTGGGTTCGATTAAAGCTGTACAAAGTAACAACACCGCGGTTATTTCGCTAATCAGTTATTTGACCATCGCTAGTGCCAGTCCATCATAGGCAGGCAGGCATGTACTGATAAGACGTTCATCCGTGGCGATCATCTCATTGAAGTGGCGCACAGCCAGGATGGCAGGACCATTTCTATCTGTATTTAGGGTCCGTCCACGGAGAAAAATATTATCACCCGCAATGATCGCTCCTGGATTGGCCAGCTTGATGGCATATTCCAAGTAGTTAGTGTAGTTCAACTTATCTGCGTCAATGAAAAAGAAATCGAACCTAGCGCCCTCTGCTTCCAGTGCCTTCAGGCTGTCCATTGCGGGTCCTATTCTATACTCCGTAGTATCGCCGAAGCCTGCCAGCTCTAAATTACGTTGGGCAAGCTCGGCATAGTCGGCTCTCAGCTCTAGCGAAGTCAGTGTGCCACTTTCAGAGAAACCGCGGGACAAGCAAATTCCGCTGTAACCGCCAAGTGCGCCAATTTCCAAAATACGCTTAGAGCGAGACAGTCTAACTAGCATGGTGAGCAGTCTTCCGTACCCTGGCTCGACAGACACCGGCGGCATGCCTGCTTGGACGATTGCTTCTTTTACTCGAAGCAGAATTTCGTCCTCTGTATAAAGTTGTTCACTGTATTCTTCTTGCGTAAGCATAAAGATTCTCCTTTGAGGATCCCCCGTTTGCTCATAGTAAGGGATGACGGGGAACATTTTATGATTTATGGAATGCCGGGCATTGTGAAGTGTCCCACATTCCCCTATACTTGTATGGATGCTTTAAAGGACGACAATGCCGTCTCTTCTTATTGTACTGGCTTTTTGTATTTATCTACAAGTTAAACGGAGTTGAGAGTATTTGAGCAAATTACAATTAATCGCTACTGCCCCTATGGGTTTAGAAGCTGTGGTAGCGCGCGAATTAAACGAACTGGGTTATGAGACCAAGGTCGAGAACGGACGAGTATTATTCAGCGGTGATTACATCGATATCTGTCGCTGTAACTTGTGGCTGCGTACATCTGACCGCGTATTGGTTAAAATGGGCCAATTCCCTGCTAAAACCTTTGACGAGTTATTCGAAGGGGTTAAAGCCTTGCCTTGGGAAGATTGGATTCCAGAGAATGGAGAATTCCCGGTTGAAGGACGGTCCCATAAATCACAACTAACGAGTGTACCCGCTTGCCAAGGGATTGTCAAAAAAGCTATTGTTGAGAAGCTGAAGCTTTCGTATCATACAGACTGGTTCCCGGAGAACGGTCCTCGATATGTGATCGAAGTGATTTTATTAAATGACATCGCTTTGATCACATTAGATACCACAGGACCCGCGCTTCACAAACGGGGTTACCGCAGACATGCAACAGAGGCTCCGCTGAAGGAAACAATGGCTGCTGCACTAATCCAGCTTAGCCGCTGGAATGGCCATCGGCCCCTGTTCGATCCATGTTGTGGTTCGGGAACACTGTTAATTGAAGCTGCCATGATCGCTTGGAATATTGCTCCAGGACTACGCCGCTCATTTCCATCTGAACATTGGCCAGTCATCCCCAAACATCTTTGGAAAGAGGCGCGCGAAGAAGCTTTCGATGCGGTGCGCGATGATTATCCTTTGCAATTAACAGGTACGGACATTGATCCAGAAGCGATTGAAATTGCTGAAGCTGCCGCCAAGAGTGCTGGACTGTCCGGAGAAATTACCTTCAAAGTGATGGCTGCCGCCAAAGCAAGACCTGAAGGAGAATATGGTTGTATCATTACTAACCCTCCATATGGGGAACGGATCAGTAATGACAAAGAAGTGGAGAAGCTGACCCGCCAGTTTGGTGAAATGATGATATATCTGCCAACATGGTCATTTTTTGCGATCAGCCCTTACAAGGAATTCGAACAATTTTACGGTCGTAAGGCAGACAAACGCCGCAAACTGTATAACGGACGTATCGAGTGTCAATATTATCAATACTTGGGTCCACTTCCACCTAGAAATCCGAAATAATTAGGATCACCATTGCTTTGAATGCAGAACGGACATCTACCTCGTATGAGGAGGATGTCCGTTTTTCTCCGAGTATAAGACTGTTTTAGTTTAGCGCCTATAACTTTTCGCTCATATATTTCTATGAGAAACGTTTATCATCTGAAAAAGACAACAACATTGTTTATTCTGGTTTTAATTATTTTCTGTGTTAGGAGGTTTTATAATGTCTGACTTTCCATCAAATCGGAGCAGCACAACCGTAACAAGTACAGTAGTTGCTGTGATTCGCTCCCGATATATCGGTTATCTCCTTTTTCTTGGCATCATGCTGGCCAAGTTATTATTTCTGCATAGTGGGCTGCATGCTCCCAATATAGATATGAACCGGCAGGACAAATGGATTGCTGTAGGTTCAGTCATGTTATTGTCTTTTTGGACCCTGTGGCTTCCCCGCCGGGGACAGACGATAGCGTTGTTAAGTATAAACTTGCTTCTGACACTGCTTATTTATTCGGATATCGTCTACTATCGTTATTTTCAGGATTTTATCACGGTACCCGTATTGTTTCAGGCTGGACAGATGGATGCGCTTGGTGGAAGTATCTTCGCTCTACTGCGTCCTTCCGATCTTTATTTGTTCGCTGACTGGCTTCTGCTTATTGCCTATGGAATCGGAATAGGGTTATACCACCGGAAAACCCATACATACTTGTCTAATGCCGCCCCTCGCCGTTATGGGCAATCTCACTCTTATTCTCAAAACGGTTATTCCCGCCGCTCTTCACGCCTGAGCAGGATGCTAAAAAGAAGCGTGAATGGCATCGTTGCTCTGGCGCTAGGTTGCGCGCTGACCTTTGGCCCTATCCACACCTACGCTACTACCTGGGCTAAAGATCTATTCACTGGCAACTGGTGGAGTCTGGCGATGTATAACGTAACCGGACTAATCGGTTTTCACGGTTATGATATTTACTTATATGCTAAAGATCATCTAGGTCCGCAGCCCGAGCTTTCGCAAGAAGAAGCCACCTCAATGCAGCTCTGGTTCAATGAACAAAACACTGAGCAAAATGCCAATAATGACAGCTTTGGAAAATACAGCGGAAGCAACATCGTTGTTATTCAAGCTGAAGCTTTTATGAACTTTGTAGTTGGACGCTCAATATCCGGCCAGGAGATCACGCCTAATCTGAACGCTCTAATCAAAGAAAACACCTATTTCAGCAATTACTACCATCAGACCTCACAAGGACGAACTTCCGATGCGGATTTCACGTCCAACGCTTCCCTGTACCCGCTGGTCTCCGGCTCGGTATTTGTCCGTTACCCGGATCATCAGTTTGACACGCTGCCTGCTATTTTGAAATCAAAGGGCTACAGTACCAATGCTTTTCATGCGTACGAAGGCAGCTTCTGGAATCGGCAGATTATGTATAACGCGATGGGTTATGACCATTTTTATAACAAAAAAGACTATACAATAGACGAACCTCTAGGCTGGTCTCTGGGTGACAAATCCTTTTTGCGGCAATCCCTCGATATTATGGACACTTCAGAAACGATAAAGCAGCCTTTTTATTCATTTTTGACTACACTATCCAGCCATCATCCTTATTCTCTCCCTGCAGATAAACAAGGGCTTGATACTGGAGAGTTCAAGGGCACGATCTTCGGAGATTATTTGCAGGCTGTTCACTATACGGATGAAGCTTTAGGGGAAATGGTCAAAGAGATGAAGCAGCGTGGGCTGTGGGATAATACCATTGTTGCTTTCTATGGAGATCATGATAATTCGATCCAGGAGACCTCTTATTACGAACAATTTCTCGGCAAAAGCCTTAGCGCACTCGATATGCAGAAAATAATGCATCAGGTTCCCTTGCTCATTCATCTGCCAGGCTCTAACGCCTCTGTCCTAGATTCAGCTCCAGCTGGTCAGTTGGATCTTACACCTTCCTTGCTCCATTTGCTGGGGATCTCACGTGATCCTTATTATCTCATGGGCAATAATCTGTTTAGCGGGCATGAGCGTCTTGTAACGCTGCGATCCGGCGCCTATGCCGATGCAAAGCTGTCTTATCTCCCCAGCGAAAATGGGCAATTTGCCAGCGGAACCTGTTATAGTCTCGAAAGCCGCGAAGCCATTGACGTAGGGAAGTGCAGCATCGGGTATGAGACCAGCAAGCTCCGGCTACAGATCTCCGACGATATCATGAAATATGATGGAATCAAGAGGCTCAAGAACACACAATCTGCACCTTAAGCTTACATCCGGGTAAACGAAGAGACTGTCCAAAAAACTATCGAAAAGGGCTGCTGCGATATCCTCTCTATGTTGGACATTTACCACTTGATCGTTGTTGAAAGCACGTTTGGTTTTCCGACTTGGATCCGCGAAGTATCTCACTAACGGACACAGCTGACCCTAAACGCAGCATTATCCGAGATTTGGAATGCTAACGGACTCCAGAGCAGCTATTAGCCTAGAAAACGCCGATATGAGCCTCTTTTTAAGGAATAGCGTCACTGGGGTCCGAAATCTTGCTTTAAAGGCTAAAAACAGGCAAATAACGTCATCTGAGTCCGTAACACCTGTGGGATGAGGAGATGATGGGATGGTGGAATGATAGGATGGTGGGCTCGATGAGACGGTGAGATGGTGGGACGATGAGATGATGAGACGGAGAAATGATGGGATGATGGACACGATTGAAGTAAGCCGTCAATGGCCAGAAAACACAGAGCAGCGATCCTCCAAATAACAGGAGAATCGCTGCTCTGTTTACTTTTACTTATTCTGAGAATAAAGAGGGATCGACCCTATTATCTTAGTTGATAAGAACTCAGTATTATTTCTGAACGGAGGGCTGTTTGATAAAAGCTTCCGCTTTCTTCAACACTTCATCCTCCGTTGGAGCACTCACATAACGACCATTCACATAAACAAAAGCCCGTTTGCCACATGGACCGCAGTACGACTTGCAGCCGACCTTGATCTCGGCATCAGGTGCCATTTTTTGCAGCTTAGGGATAATACTTTTCAACTTCATGAAATTACATTCATCGCACACTTGTATTTCGTTAGCCATGGAGCAACCCTTCTTTGTGTTCGAAATTTACAGGCGAATGTTTAGTGATCGCCGTGATTACCTTTAGAGGGATTCGTAATGACAAAACCTTCTTGTGGAAGATACAAATAATCAACGACCACGCCATCAAGGAGTGGTTGGCTCGGATCAAGAATAACATCGATTTCCTTATCTGTCGATACTACAACATCGTTCTCTTTAGGCGTGTCCAAGTCCAGTCCGTAGTGAGCATGATCACCGTGTGCATGTGTAATTGCTACGCGCAGCTTCAACTCACTGTTTCCTTCCAGCTCCATTTGTTTCTTTATCACTTTAGCCGCATTACGGGTAATTTTGACCTTCATCTATATTCCATCTCCTAGTCCGAAAATTAAATACTCAATTACTTATTTTAAAGGTAAATGACATCTAAAAGCAACTATATTGGCTAATTAGCTCTGAAGTTCTTGTCGAAAATGTGCGGTGCTATCCTTCACCCTGCTGAAGGGTAGGATATTTCCGGCCCATTCGTGACACGAACCAGCCCATTAGCAGCATGGTCACTCCAATATCATCGATCGGAATAAATGGCATGAAGTCCGGCAAGACCCAATAGAGCAGTACTGGAATTGTAAATAACAGCTTGTCCCCCATTGCTACTTTAGGGGAGCGGATGTATTGCCAGGAGCTACTGAAGATATGGGACCATTGTTTTAGTGACAGTATTTTTTTCAGTTTCATGGTGACCCTCCTCCCAAGTAAAAAGGATACAGCCGCGGATAACGTGTAGTGACGACAGCGGCCATACCCTATGGTTTATTTTACGCAAGTTTACTGCAAATGTTTCATAATTATTTCACATTGGAAAGGAGCGTTGCTAATATAAGTCCTGTTTCCAGGGTCATATCTTCAAAATCTGCTAGTGGCAGCGGATTTTTGCCAATCCCAAGCTCCACAGTAAATCCAGGTTTGCGGAAGGTCTGAATAAACCAATCCTTATATCCGGCATCACTTCCCGTCAGCTCCACTGCCCGGTAACTGCTCGCAACTGCCAGCTGCGCGGCTAATTCACGGCTCTCGGGAGGCTCATACCCCCGGTAGTTCCAATAAATCTCTCCTCCTTGGCTATGCAGAGACACTGCAGCTTCGCCAGGCGCTTCCTCAGCCAGGGCTGCCAGAGCAGCTGCTTCAGGCTCACTCAGCGGTTCAGGGCCGCTGTAATCCCGCGGTGAGGGCTGCCTTACTCCCCGACGTTCCCGCTCCTCTTCCCAATGAGCGGGAAATTGATCCCCAAGATCCACACCGCGGATGTTAGCTTTCCAATGCCGGAAGCTGCTTCGTCCACCATTCCATCTCATGAGGTCATCATAAAACGGATGGTCAGGCAAAACCCCTTCCTGAACCAGCTCCACACCATCTGGATTAGCCATAGGCACGACCCATAATGTCCAGTTTTGGAACCAAACCTCAGGGTTATGTCCATTCCATTCCAAGCCTTCAGCATAAGCTGCTGCATACTCCTCTATGAAGGACATCAAGCATGGCGAAGTCAGCCATTCATTGGCATGCAAAGCGGCGTTAACATGCAGATGACGAGTGCCGTTCCCGATCTTGAGTACATGGAGTGGCTTGCCGAGTACGCTCGTGCCTATTGTGGCTGCTTGTATAAACGGGTATTGGACAAGCAAGCTGTCAATGTCACTCTCAACATCAGCCGGACCGTACTCCCCGCGCAGAAACACCACGCGGTCTGGAATCGGGGGTGGAATGACAAGTATTTTTCCAGGTGTACAGCAGCGCCCTGAGGTCACACCAGGATTAAGCTTCTCCAAATCCTCTAAATTCACATTAAATAATGAGGTTATCCGTTCTGGAGTGTCCCCTTCCTGCACAGCATACCTTTTACGCGGCGAAGATGGCAGAAATAAAACCTGGCCTGGGTATAAATAAGACTGCCTCCCAACCCATGGATTACCTTGAATAACATGCTCAGGAGTTAATCCATGTAGAGCGGCAATTCGGCTTACGGTATCTCCCCTGTTTGCAATATATTGTCGCATTAGGTCTCATCCTCTCGGCCTTAAATTGCTGATACAGCAATACAAAAACAGCGGCATACAGCACTTAACTCTATTGTATGCAAGCGCCACTACCCGGCATGAAGGAGAAATGAATCACAAGAAAAAACAACGTCATCGCCCTTTATAGATGGCAACCATTTCTCATGAAAATAAGGATATTACAGATCCGCAGCGTATAAATGCTTATATTTCAAAAAAACAGACTGGGAAATGTGCTTTCCCAGTCTGTTTTTCTTTTTACACTCCCATGGAGTTTGTCCCTATTCAATTCAACATTGCTCCTGCTTATAACGTGGATACTTGCCACACTACTGGAGTACGTCTAATTTGTTCTCCAAGCCAGTCTCGCGCGATGCTTTGAAACATCTCAGCATCACCGCTGCAGAAGAACTGATGAATTGGACTTTCATCGCCGATGGACAGCTTGCCTTTGTCATATAAAATTGTGCTGATCTCACGAGCGGTCTCATCTGCAGAACTGATCAGCTTGACTCCTGATCCCATAGTCTCACCAATGGGTTCTACAAGAAATGGATAATGAGTGCATCCTAAAATTAAAGTATCGATGTTAGTGTCTTTAATGCCTTCGAGTGCCTCTTCTACGATATCGTAACTTTTCTCTGAGCGGAACTTGCCTTGCTCGACAAGTGGGACAAGCGCTGGACAGGCTTGACTTACAACCTCAACAAAAGGGGACAACTGCTTTAATGCGTTAGTATAAGCTCCGCTGTTGATGGTTCCTACCGTACCGATCACGCCGACATGTCCGCTTTTGGTTGCGCTAATTGCTGCGCGGGCTCCGGGATGAATCACCCCAATTACAGGGATGGAGACCTTGGCTGAGATATAATCGAGTGCCGCAGCTGTTGCGGTATTACAAGCGATAACGATCATTTTAGGATTAAACTGGATCAAATAATCTACAATTTGTTCAGTAAACAGTTGTACTTCCTCGGTCGAACGGGGTCCGTACGGAGCTCGGGCAGTATCTCCGAAATAAATGATCTTCTCCCGCGGGAGTTGCCTCATCACTTCTTTGACAACTGTTAACCCTCCCACACCTGAGTCTAATATTGCTATAGCTTGCTGCACGAACACACCGCTTCCTTCTACTTGTTTTGTGTAGCTTATGTAAGGTGAAAACAAAATGTACCTGGCTTTCAGCCCCAATTGCAGATATTACTCCTTTTGCCCTCTTAGTTCAAGACTAGTCTTCTTCCATCATTTAACAAGCGGGGGCAAACTAATTAAAAAAGCCACCCTCCGCCCAATGCGAAGAAGCGGCTCTATTATAAGAGAATGAGTACTCTTTTACCACTGAAACAGAGGATTTAAACCACGGTCCCATTATAGAATTTCTTTATCAACCTTGTCATCTTGAACGACTTCTTCCAGGCTAACTTCTTCGCTTACATCTTCACTTATAGTGGCCTCAACCAACTGAGTTACCACTTCCAAAGTGGCAGCAGCCTCTTCAACAGCTTCTACAGCGTCAACTGCTTCTACAGCATCTTCTGTAGCAATACCGCTTACAGTTACTGTGATTTTTTCTTCTTCATCAACAGCATTCGCACATGATTTGCTCCATTCCCGAACTTCATGCACTACATGCCCAATCGAATCTTTTGCTTTGTCATAAATCTCAATGCTCTTGTCTCCGGCTTGAACGGCAATTTCTTGAACCTTCTCAATACCAGCGGCAGTTCCTTCCGCAATATCCTTGCGCAGCTCTTTACCTGGTTTAGGTGCGAACAGCAATGCTGTCACCGATCCAACCACACTGCCGACTAAAGCGCCCCATAATAAGCCTTTGGTGTCCTTTTTCATCGTTTCATCTCTCCTTTAAATTCATTGCTCCCCGCTCTACCGGGCTAATGCCTATATCTGCTATATCATAAGCAGCAGGGGATTGTCTTGTGACTAATTATTATAACTTTTCAGAAGTTTTGTCTGTAACATTTTTGGGTACGATAGCGTAGCGGCAGCAATGGCCGCCCTCTGCCATACATTCATTACGTGTGACCTTAGCATCCAGCAATTCTTCGAAAAGACTATGCTCACATTGGCAAGCCTTACGATACTGGGTAGCCACTTGGCGAATCGGGCAATTGTACTCCCTTATGACATATGAGCCATCCTCTTCGCGGTTCCATTCTGCCATATATCCACCGGCATTTTGGATGGAAGATAATTCGGCGACGCGTTCTTCCAAATTCCGCCGTTCCATCATCGGAGCATACTGAGCGAGCATTCGGCGGCGGCGTCCTTCAAATAATGTATTAACAGCATCCAGTCCACTGCCGTAATCCAATTCACGCAGAAGCTCCAAAGCCAAGTTGTGATAACTTTTTGGGAAATATTCTTCGGCTCTCTCCGTTAATGAGTACATATGTAAAGGCCGCCCCATCGCTTGCCGGACCACTTTTGTCTTTGCAAGCCCTTCTTGCTCCAGCTGAAGCACATGACGACGGACACCCATCTCTGTAATTCCCAATTCTTCTGCCAGCGCGCCGATGGTCAGTGTTCCTTTCGTCTTCAGGAGCGTCATAATCATTTGTCTTGTCGATCCGTTTTCCTGCCCCATCTTCATCATAAAGGAACCCCTCTCTTTCACGGCTATCGCCTATTCTATGTGATTCTATCCTATGCTATTATAGCGGTACGCTGGCTCCAAGCTCCTGGTCCAAATATTTCCGTACCTCAACGGCAAACTGCTCAAGTACTTCCGAAAGAATGGGGGTAAGTGGATGCAGATCACCTCTCTCCCAAGCATAATAATCCTGAACGAGTGGCTTACGCAGAGCAACTAATTCTATCAATCTCTCATAAATCACACTTTGACCTAGCACTTTCTCTTCATGAATAATAGAAATTATATCCTCATAACTTCCAGCATCACGCATAATAAACCCGTCAATGAGACAGCTACCAACGTCTGTTACAACCTCTATTGCCAGATGGAGGCAGCGTTCCTGTATTAGTCCGGTTAATGTTGTACCATCCCAGGAAGCTGCTACAGTCCGAAGACCAGCGGTAATATCAGGGATTTGAGCAAGAATGGTTTCGATTTGATTGCGGTTGACATAATACACAGCAATACCCCCATGTCTATAATTGTTAGAGAACCGTCCTAATCTCTACTTACCGCGTTTGCCACGGCGTTTCAGCCAGAAGAACATTACGAAACATGCTCCGAGAAAAACGACTAAATAAGTTAACGCTTCCATTGGATACTCAAGCTCACGCATTCCTGTCACCGCTTCCGGTATAAAATGATGATACTATATTCAAGCAGCAGCTTAAATTTCGTAATCTACAGCAATCGAGAGCTCTTTGACTTCATTAATGTGAGCAATAACTTCTTTATGCGCCGGATGAACCTGATACGCCTGTAAATCCTCTAGAGAAGCCACTTCTGTGACTAGAGCAATATCAAAGGAACGATCGGAATGAATGATGTCAGCACCCACCTCGATGGAGAGAAGCTGCGGGATCTTGCCTTCCATATTACGCAGTACTGCTACCGTTGCCGCTACGCTTTCTTCGGACCGATCTTTTAATTTGAAAAACACAATATGTTTGATCATTCTATATCGCTCCCTAATGTAATATTGTAATTAGATATTAAAAATATATCATAAGCGTAGCTGTTCTGAAAGAAACTTAAACGGTGTTGTCAGAAATAGCAGCATTAACCATTGCCGATATACCAGAAAGTGTTGTAGTATATTTTTAAAAAATCGGAGGAATTATGCCTAATAACCAACAAGAAACTCATAATATCCAGGCGTGGTCTCTGATCAATCGCAAATACCTTGGACAAGGCGTTCGAGTCAAAAGATTTCGCCGTCCAAAGCGCAGCCAGATTAGAAACCGTGTGCTGCTTGCTGTATTGATGGCTAAGGATATCAAGCTGTCACGACTCGCAGAAGAGCTTGGTATATCCTCACGCAGTGTAAGCGCTTGGGTATACGAAGGTCGTATCCCTTCCAACAATAACATTGACAAGACCTGCCGCCTATTGGGGTACCCACCCCACATTCTGTTCAATGAAGCATTGATTCGTCAAAGCCCCATTGTATGTCAGCCTACACCCTCACGTTTTATGAAAAGAAGTATTACCAGTTCACCGCGCAGCAATGTTATCCTGACCGGACTTTGTATGGTTTACGATTTCTCAGTAACGGATGTAAGTATCTGGATAGGCGTCCATCCTGGAACATTTCGAAAATGGCTCCACAACAGCCATCTGCCGACCCCTGCTCTGCAGGAAAAAGCCGAAGCTTTCTTTCGGATTCCACGCCATATTCTATTTGCAGACTGCGGAACGCTCTAATACAATCCTCTCACAAAACACGTCTAACACAGCCCTTCTTCAAGAAATCATGAGAAGGGTTATTTGCCATACCTTTTTTTCTTAAAAAGAGGTCATACTACTGTGTGTAAATATATTGTGTAGTACTAAAGAACGGGTCAGGAGGCGCAAGATGAAACTTAACGGAATTCTGTCAAAGGGCTATACCGATACTTGGAAAGTGGCCCCTGGTGTCATTGGACTTCGCACTATGTTTGTAAATGTCGCATTAATTGGCCAGCCCTCTTCGGATTGGGTTCTTGTAGATACTGGTCTTAGCTCATATACAGGCAATATTATTGATTTTGCTACGGAGCATTATGATAAACCTCCGGTGGCAATTATCCTGACGCATGGGCATTTTGACCATATTGGGGGTGTAAAAAGGCTTGTTGAGGAATGGAATGTGCCTGTATATGCTCATCCGCTAGAACTACCTTTTCTGACAGGTAAAGAAGACTACCCTCCAGCCGATCCGGCCGTAGGCGGCGGGCTTATGAGCATGATTTCCCCTTTATTTTCACATCATGGCATTGACCTTGGTTCAGCCGTTCATCCCTTGCCGGAAGACAGGACTGTTCCTGGTGCGAAGGGCTGGGAATGGATCCATACCCCTGGACATAGTCCCGGACATATCTCCCTGTTCAGGCCTGAGGATAGAGTTCTGATCGCTGGTGATACGTTCCTTACGGTCAAACAGGAATCCGTATTTGCAGTGGCTACGCAGCATCAGGTGGTGCATGGCCCACCCTCTTATTTCACGACAGACTGGGAAGCTGCTGAGAAATCGGTCCGTACCCTTGCCTTGCTGAATCCACATCTTGTTCTTTCGGGACATGGAGTACCCATGGAAGGTGAGGAGCTGTCTACTCAGCTTGCTCATTTGTGCAAAAATTTCAAAGAAATGGCGCTACCGGGTCAAGGTAAATTTGTGTAAAAAAGGTACTCCTGATCAGCGCACAGAGGTCTAGGGAAAAAGTCCCTATAATTCATTTGATATAGCCGATTCTACGGATATTCAACGAAATTATAGGGAGTTCCTCCCTAAATTACTTGCTTAGTGCAGATTTACGTGCGACGATATATCTCAGTATGTATTGATGTTTTTCTCCAAGCGGCCCACATAAAGTCTCCACACATGAGCCGGTCGTAATTATTTTCGTACCTGCAAAATGTTGTCTTAAATCTTCTTCACTAAAAAAATGGGCGTATTTTCCCTCTTTGTATTCGTAGGTTCCCGGTTCCAAAAGTGTTCCACAGCCGTTGTTCGCATCCTCATCGGAAAAACTGGTAAAATAGAGCAAGCCATCCGGCCGCAGCTGTTCCAGACAATTAGCTACGAGCCTGCGGCGATCCTCTTCGAGAAATAAATGCAATACGTCATAGCAGTAGACAGCATCAACCTGTACTTCAGAAATAGGATCTAATACGGAACCTGAGATAAAATGGCTCTTGGGATCCCATTCTGCCGCCATCTTTAACGCGTCCTCGCTCAACTCAATGCCTAAGGTCTTAAACTCATCTGAGAACACCTTCGTATTTCTTCCGTATCCCGCACCCGGGACTAAAACTGATTTCACGTTATGTTGCCGGAATATATCCCTTGCTGCCTGAGCTGTAGGACTAGGTTCACTCCCCCAGATCATGCCTTCCTGAGCAAATCTTCGACTCCAGTATTCGGACATAGATTAGACCTTCTTTTTAAATTTATTCGCTAATTTCATCGCAAGGAACTGAGGGATCAGGTTTAGCATACTAAAAAATATAAACGATCCTGTAGGTCCAAGTGGTTTGAAAAACGTCCCGTCCCAACCGCCTTCCCCTGACAAGTTGCTAATAAAATAATAAGAGACAAATGCAGAAGCAATATTCCCAATGACTATAGCAATTATATTATTAGACCATTTTCCCAAAAAAGCTATTAGTGATGTTATGATGATCATCATTAAATAACCAACCATTGAACCATTATTGAAATCTTTATCCATCGCGAAATAGACAAATGGAAAACAGTACACAATAATGATCAGGAGATTCAATCCTAATTTTCTCACCGCATCCCCTCCTCAGCTAGTTTTTCACTCTATACCAATACTGATAGATCTCCTTAAAACCCAGCTTGTCATACAAGGCTGAAGCCCCCGTATTCGCTTGCACAACTTGCAGAAAGGAAGTTGTTGCTCCCTTTGCTCTACCCCAATTAAGCAACGCTAGCAGCAGCTGTTCCGCCATTCCCTTTCTACGATGAGCAGGGGAAGTGACAATATCATACAGACCCAAGTACCCGTTCTGAATCACACCAAGACCGCAGGCGACAGGAACACCATGATTAAACAACAGGACATAACCCTGCTGCAAATGTGATGCAGACAACATTCTAGTTAAGGTTTCCCGGTTCTTATCAGACAAGCCGGTAAGCTCACTGAAGGTGTGCAGCCACTCTTCAGTCAAGCTCTCCTGTATCTGAACCGTATAACGCAGATCGGGGCTCGCTAAGTCCCCCAGATCAAGAAGCCTTACAGATGAAGGCTCGGCAATTGTATAGCCACGCTCTGCAAGAATCTCATCAAGCTTTGGCGGCAGGATGTAGGGGGTTATTTTGAACACAGACTGTAGTCCAGCATGCTCATAATACCGCTCCGCAAGCTTGATTTGTTCTGTGAGTTCAACCTGAGAGCTGTCAGCCCCGTATAATGGATTGACCGAATTGGCCCTTTTTGTATAACCAGCTGCCGAACGTAGAATCCAGCCCTGCAGGAGAACGCTTTGCTCCGCCGGCCAAGTATTAAGTGTGATTTCTTCTATGAATTTATACAGCTTAATCCGCTCCTTTTGAAGCACGTTTGTTACGCATCGCAGGCAGTAATTTCACAGCTCCCTCCCCTTGGGAGGTGAAATAGTCATATTCGGGAGACTCTTTGCCATAGAGAGCTATTTTCCCCTCACCGTTATAATGAACACCCCAACCAAAACGCTTCGGCAACAGTGAAGCCCTTAGACAAGGATGATTTTTGGAAAATAGTTCGTTCCATATTTCTTCCTTACGGGCCAAACGTTCTTCCTGTGGAATTTGTTTATGGCGCACATGAACCTCGTACAGAAGTTCTTCATGATTGTATTTGTAGGGCTCATTGATTAACAGTTCATATTGAATCACATGTGCAGGCGGGAGCGTTCGGCAAGACATCGGAGGAACTCCTATTTCCTCAGGACAGTCCTCTGCTACACGAATAAAAGTATCGGTATAGCTCATTTGCATCACCTCCATCTTAAATAGAAATATATTCCTTCTATGATAAATCATTTTCCTATTCTAAGCATAGCCGAATTTTCTAAAGCCCATGATGGATGAACAGCAAAAACGGCCAATCCTCTAAACTACGGAGGATTAGCCGTTCTCATTTACCAACTCGACTTGGTAATGCCCGGAATCTGACCTTTATGCGCCAATTCGCGGAATACAATTCGGGAAACATTAAATTTCCGCAAATAGCCTCGAGGTCTGCCAGACACTTGGCATCTATTTTTTTGACGAGTTGCGGAGGAATCACGTGGCAGCTTTTGCAAAGCCATATAGTCCCCCTGTTCCTTTAGTTCTTTTCTTTTAACAGCGTATTTGGCGACTAGTGCTTGTCTCTTCAATTCTTTCACAACTTTAGATTTCTTGGCCATGTTCGTTCTCCTTCCATCCTTTAAATCTACTCGTTCAATGCACTCTTCAAGGCTTCCAGGTTCTGACGCATGATTCCTAAATAATCCAGGTTTTGACTGCGATCTTCCTCTGTTAATCCTTCAATTGGGTTTAGAACGGCTGCTTTGGCACCAATCTCTTTTGCTATTGTGTCTGCCACACTGGAGGATACAAGTGTCTCGAAGAAAATCGTTTTCACTTTATGCTCTTTCGCAAACTCCACAATCTTACTCATATTTGCGGCAGAAGGCTCCTGCTCCGGAGATAGTCCGGCAATCGGGACCTGAGTTAATCCATACTGCTTGGCAAGGTATCCAAAAGCCGCATGCTGAGTAATAAAATCCTTGCGTTTAGTATCCTTAAGACCGTCCTTAAATTCTTGATCCAGTTGCTCCAGCTTAGCTACATAAGCATCTGCATTTGTCTTAAAATCCTCGGCATGTTCAGGTGCGGCAGCAGCTAAAGCTGCTTCAATGTTACGCACTTCTTGAATGGCTAATGTAGGATTGAGCCACACATGCGGATCTAATCCACCGTGATCATGCGAATGCTCTTCATGAGCATGTTCTCCTTCTTCATGAGCATGCTCTCCTTCTTCATGAGCATGTTCTCCTTCTTCATGAGCATGCTCCTCTTCTTCATGAGCATGCTCTCCTTCTTCATGGTGGTGGTCAGCCTCTTCCTCTTCCGTGCCTTCCATGATGTCCAGACCTTTGCTCGCTTCTACAGTAATTAACGGAGTGCCAGATACACTTTCCAGCACCTGATCTACCCAGCCTTCCATTCCTGCGCCATTATAGATCAGCATATCCGCATCTGAGATTTCTGCCATATCTTTTGCTGTCGGTTCCCAATCATGGGGTTCGATTCCTGCTGGTATGAGTGCTTCCACGTCCGCCAGATCTCCTGCCACATTTTTGGTAAACTCGTAAATAGGATAGAAACTGACTTTAATATTTAATTTAGATGACTCCGGAAGGGCTGTAGCTTCTGCGGCTCCAGAAGCATTCGTAGTAGTAGAAGAATTAACAGCATTATTACCGCAACCGGCGGCAATAAGTAACGCGGACAGGGACAAAATGGCTAAATGATGGATTCTAAATTTCATTGAGAGGTGTAACTCCTTTACTGGAAATAGTTTTATGAATTCGCCGACGATTTCTTAGTCGGATCAGCTTCTGTACCAAAATTGCGATTAATAAGAACGATAGCAGTATAAGAGCAATCGTCCCACCAGGCGGTGTATTGATGTAATACGAGGCACTTAGGCCACTAAAAACGCCGAGTAATCCTACGCCGATTGAGATCAATATAGCTGTCGTAAAACCAGACGCTATACGCAAAGCAATCGAAGCTGGCAAAACAATAAGCGCTGAGACTAACAGCACTCCAACAACTGGCATCGCAGCAGCGACTGTCATTCCAGTTAGTACAGCAAACGAAAATGATAACCAGCCCACATGAACTCCACTGATACTAGCGGTCTCTTCATCAAAGGTCAGATTATATAAGGATCTGCGTAACACAATAAAATAGATCAGACCGATTACAGCAACCACAGCGATAATCTTTAGTTGAGTGTCGCTGACCGCAACGATGGAACCAAACAGATAGGAACTGAAGCTTTTACTTAAATTCTGCTTTAAGCTCATAAGTACAACTGCCAATGCTAATCCAGAGGTCATAATAATCGCTACCGGAAGCTCGCTATATGTACGATAAGAACGTCGAAGCTGTTCGATGACAATACCACCGAGAATCGCTACCATGAAGCCACTTAGTGCCGGATTAAGCTGTAGTATTGAGCCTAGTGCTACTCCTGCAAGCGAAACATGAGAGAGGGTATCCGCCATTAGGACCTGACGGCGAAGCATGAGATATACCCCGAGTAGCGGACCGATAATGCCAATTAATCCACCGGCCCAAAATGCACGTTGCATGAATTCGTAACTAAACATTGCCAACCCTCATTCTCCTTTCGTTCCAGGCTGATCAACGTATCCAGATAGGAGCTGGTCTCTTCCAGGCCATGCGTCACCATGATTACGGTCCGGCCGTGTTCACTGACATCATGGCGCATCAGCTTATAGAACCCAATACGACTGTCCAGATCCATCCCCGTAGTAGGTTCATCGAGAACCAATATCTGCGGCTGTTGTGCCAATGCTCGAGCGATGCAAATCCGCTGCTTCTGGCCGCCTGACAGTTCTCCTATCTTCCGGTCTCGCAAATGCCACATCTCCACCTGCTTTAAACTTCGCTCAACGATCTCGTCCTGCTCAGGTGTAAAGCGTCTAAATAATCCAAGCCTTGGATAACAACCCGAGCGAACCAGTTCGATCACCTTACTTGGGAACCCTGCGTTAAAAGAAGCTACCTGCTGTGGAACGTAGCCGATAACCATCTTTCCGTTATCTGATAACTCTTTATTCAACTGAACCGTTCCACTCCATGGACGAAGCAGGCCGAGCATTAGCTTCAGCAGGGTGGTTTTAGCAGCACCATTGGGTCCCGTTATACCAATAAACTGTCCGATATGAATATCTAATGAGATATCATCAAGAACAGGTTCATCCCCATACCCGAACACTACATTCCGCATGGATGATAGGATCATCATGCCTCGCCTCCCTTCTGACTGATATTATGTCCAACCCAGATTAAATCGTAAGTTTTACGATTTAACAAATTTGATAATATCGTAATCATTACGATTTGTAAACCCAAAACTGAAAATTAATCGTAATAATAACTATTAGTCCTTTTTCGAATACAACAAAAATCCGGAATCCCACCTTCTGGATTCCGGATTTCCACCGTTAATTTACTAAGTATCTATTCCTCAGCAGCCGCAAGGAGTTCTTCAACAGGCCACGGAAGTGGATTGTTGAACTTTGTCCAATCCTGCTTCAGCTCCTCCGCTGTCAGCAGACATCTGTCCAATCTGGCTTCGAGTTGTGCCTGATCTATATTTACACCGATAAATACGATTTCATTTATTCTATCGCCCCACTGCTCGTCCCATTTTGCCCGCAGCTCAGGTTCGCTTTCCAGCACCTCCAACTGCTGATCCTTAGGCATTGTAGCCAACCAGTAACCAGCAGGTCCGAACTGAATGGAAGGTCCTGCCTGACTTACAGTAGCTGCAAGATCACCTTTTGCCGCTACCCATGCCACCCCTTTTGCCCGAACGACCTCTTCCGGCCAGTTGCTAAAGAAAAAACTTAATCTTTGCGGGTGGAACGGTGTTCTCCGGCGATAGACGAAAGAAGAAATCCCGTATTCCTCCGTCTCAGGGGTATGGGTCTCTTTATTCAGCTCCGCGATCCAACCAGAGGATAAGCTTGTTTTCTCAAAATCAAACAATCCGTTATTTAGAATTTCCTTTGGATCTACTACGCCGTTAATTGTACGGATCAGCTTAGCAGACGGCTGAAGCTTACGCAGCACAGCTTCAAGCTTATTGAGTTCATCTTCTTTCAACAGATCGCACTTATTAAGCAGCAAGACATCACAAGTTTCGATCTGATCAATAAGCAGATCCACAATATCGCGGAAATCCCCTTCTCCAGCCGTTTGGTTGCGGTCCATCAGACTATCACCTGAGGAGAAGTCATGCCAGAAACGCCCAGCATCCACAACAGTCACCATCGTGTCTAATTGAGCAAGCGAAGTCAGATCAATATCCAACTCGGGATTGGCATAGGTAAAGGTCTGTGCTACTGGTACAGGTTCGCTAATGCCTGAGGATTCAATCAGGATGTAATCAAATCGCCCTTCCGCAGCCAGTTTTTGTACTTCGACAATCAAATCATCACGAAGTGTACAACAGATGCAACCATTGGACATCTCAACCAATTTCTCTTCAGTCCTGGAAAGCGTATTTCCGGACTTCACCAGATTCGCATCCACATTCACTTCACTCATGTCATTTACAATAACAGCTACTTTAAGACCGTCACGGTTGTGCAGAATATGATTCAACAATGTTGTTTTCCCAGAGCCCAAATATCCACTGAGCACGGTAACAGGGAGCTTTTTCAACTATACCACTCCTATCGTTTATAAAATCAAGATTAAAAACATCCGCCCTTAACGGGTTTCGCGATGTAAGGTTACTCTCTTTAGGCGTGGACAATATTTTTTCATTTCCATACGCCCTGGATGATTTCGTTTATTCTTGGTAGTGGTATAGTTGCGATCTCCTGTCTCCGTACATGCCAAAGTAATGATTACTCTCATCGTTTCCATCTCCTTTTTATTAAATCGTAATAATTACGATTAACACATCGTACACGGTTTATTCACAATCTGTCAACTATGATCTTGTAAAAATTTCAACTCTCTTAATTTTGTGGTCTTTCTGGTGGACAAATTACGTATAGATGGAATTATAAAAAATATGATTCTTGTAATTCCTAGAGAATCAGGCAGGAGTGGAGATCATGAAGATACCAGTAATTATTTTGAGCGGGTTTCTGGGGAGCGGGAAGACAACTCTGCTGTTGTCCCTGCTGAAAGAGAGCAAGGTAAGAGGGCTGAATCCAGGAGTAGTAATGAATGAACTGGGCAAACGAGATGTGGACGGCTATATTTTGCAGGAGCATACCGGTACAGCTGTAACTAAACTGCTGGACGGATGCGTATGTTGTAGCCGTAAAGAGGATTTGGCAGATAGCCTGATGGTGCTGCTGAGAGGACGTCCAGATGCCATTTATATGGAGTTGACCGGCGTCGCCGATCCTGAAGAAATCGCCAAAACGTTGCAGGAAACTCCTCTACAGGATCTGGTGGAGCTGCACTATACCATCACTCTGTTAGATGCGGAAAATGCTCTGGAATATAACAGCAGACTCTCCTCTGACAAACAGCTCGTTCGGACCCTGCGTAAGCAGCTTTCCACAGCTGATCTTATTGTCGTTAATAAAAGTGATCTCGTAGAACCGGAAACCTTATGGCGAATTGAAAAGGGAGTTCGTAAACAAAATACGGAGGCTGAAATTGTATACACCCATTACAGCGAAATCAACCTGTCTCCGATATTTTCAGGAATTATCCCACGTAAAATCATAGCTCCGGCTCCACAGCGAGCGCCTCAAACCTTCAAAGGAGCATCATTGAAACAAATGCATTCAGAGCATGGGGGAACCGCTGTAAAAGAGCTGCATGAGGAGCAGCATGCTTCTTTCTCGCAGGTAACAGCCATCACGTTAACCATTCCGCAGGTAAGGACAACAATGCCTTCTAAAGAACGCCTAGAGGCCTTCTTTCAAGAATGGGGTGACAACCTATTACGTGCCAAGGGGCATATTCTTTTGTCCGAACAGGAGCCGGTTCAGCTTGTTCAATATGCGGGGATGCGTACTACCTGGGAAGCCTCTCGTTATCCTGGTATGCCATATGTGGTGTTCATCGGGATGAATATAGATGAAGAACAGCTGGCAGATCGGTGGTCCGCCTTATTCGAGTTTTGACTACCTTTTCACCATTAAAAATACTGCCGTTGCTCCTCCCGATCTCGTTTCTGATTATCATTGGTTTTGTATGGCTGCCGAATCATCTGGAACTGCTGGATAATGCGTACATCGACACCTTCAAAACCGCTTTTATCGGTATATTGCTGGAAGCCTTGCCGTTTGTATTAGCAGGAGCATTGTTATCTTCACTGCTTCGCGTCTTTATCCCGGATGAAATGATTTCCCGGTGGATTCCGCGGCGACCTCTTCCGGCTATTCTGTTCGCATGTCTGCTTGGAATTATTTTCCCGGTCTGCGAATGTGGAATGATCCCACTCGTCCGCCGGCTTATCCATAAAGGTATGCCTGTTTACGTGGCTATCGTGTTTATTTTGTCCGGACCGATCCTAAATCCTGTCGTCTATGGGGCGACCATGACAGCATTTCGCAGCCACTCGGAGCTGGCCTATGCCCGTATGGGTCTGGCGTTTGTTGTAGCCTGTCTCATAGGCTTGATAATCTACGCAACGGTCAAAAAATCTCCCATCCGCCTAAATGTTCAGCGTGAAACGGGGGAAGCTCATCAGAATAATTCTCGCGGGGGAAAAATAGCCGCTGTCTTCGTCCATACCTCAGATGAGTTTTTTGAGATGGGGAAATATTTAATGATCGGCTGCTTGTTAACCGCTGGTATTCAGACATTTATGGTTCAAGACAGTCTGGCCGCGATCGGAGCTAAGCCGCTGGGGTCATATTTCTTCATGATGGGACTGGCATTTGTGCTCTCGCTCTGCTCCACCTCAGATGCCTTTGTAGCTTCCACCTTCGTACATTCTTTTCCATCTGGGGCTCTGCTCGCTTTTATGGTATTCGGACCCATGCTGGATTTCAAAAATTCATTGATGTTGCTCTCACTGTTTAAGACCAAATTCGCTCTTTATTTGTTCTTTCTGATCTTCGCAAGCGTGTTTGTTGGGGCGGTATTCATGTCCTTGTGGCTGTAATTCATAGAGGTGGTAAGCTGTTGCTTACAACATGGGTAGGAGGATAGAGCATGAATGACTCTCGTAGCATCCGGTTTCACTATTTGTTAAGGGCGGTCATTCTGCTCGCTTTCGCCCTCTATATCGGGCATCTGGTACAGCAGGACGCTTTGCATTATTATGTAGCTCCTAAACTGGCACGCTGGGTTCAATTATGCCCAATCCCGCTGACACTTATGGCGCTCAGTCTGACCATACAGGCTTTATTTGGCAAAGGTAGTGTTCTCTGTGACTGCGAGCATCGGCTCCCACATTCTTTTTTCAAAAGTACAGCGCTATATGGATTATTCCTTTTTCCACTGCTGCTCGGATTTCTTCTTCCTGATCGCGCATTGGGAAGTATGGCTGCTGCTAAAAAAGGAATCTCCCTATCCTCCTTGCCCACTGAAGCTAAAAATTCCGCGAGATTCGAGTCCATTGATCCTTACCATGAAGAGCTTACCGAGCTGGCCAAGATCCTTTATGCACAACCTGTGGTCCCAGTTTATTCGGCGATTTTCTCCGAAACTTTAGGTGCGCTTGAGCTGTACAAACAACAATTTGCAGGCAAAGAAATTACTATTTCCGGCTTTTTATATCGTGATCAAGGTGAACATTCAGAGAATTCTTTTGCCATAGGTAGATTTCTGGTCCAATGCTGTACTGCCGATGCTACACCTTTTGGGATATTAGTGGATTCCGGCAAGCTAAAAAGCCTGCCTACCGATACCTGGATAGAGGTCCGGGGCAAGCTTCAAGTTGTTCCCTATAAAGGTCAAGAAATTATGCAAATTAGTGCAGAGTCTATTACACCTATCAAACAACCCGTAACACCTTACATCTACACCAGTCCTGACTCTATCACCGCATGGAAGGAGCTAGAAGGTTCATCTAAGATTACTAAATAATCGCATCTAGCTCATCCTCATCATTCTCAGACTTATTAGGATTAAATACTTCTACCATAATACGAGCTGGAATACAGATAATTTGCTGTTTGGGTCTTGAGATGAACCCCATTTCCAAAGCAATTCTTAAGGGAGCATCAGAATAGGTCATTTGGATTCCATAATCAAACACCTTTAGCGTATTGTGGCCGAATTTCGTTTGAATATCTATAATTTGTTCTTCTTTAGTCAAAGAAACGGTTTTGTACTCTTTACCGTCCACCGTAATTATAGCTTTCAAATCCCCTTGCTGATACTGCTCATTGCTGCTGTCCCACCACTTCATGCCATAAATCAAGCCCGCAGCTAACAAGGCTATCACAATAATTAAAATATCCCCGCGCTTCATTGTTAGCAAGATAAGAATCCTTTCATGACAAATAATATACGTAATGATTACGATTAATATCAATATATTAATCATAACCCTATTTGTCAATGATGCTCACCTAAACGAATTTGGGCAGACCACTCTCTTAATACCCGGTCGAGCTCTTTTATCGAGATGGGTTTAGAAATGAAATCCTGCATTCCAGCACTAAGACACATCATCTTATCTTCATCTCTGGCAAAGGCTGTAGCCGCAATGATGATTGGATTCAGCCCAAGCTTCTCACGTATGATTCCTGTTGCTTCTATTCCATCCATAATAGGCATCTGAATATCCATAAATACCAGATCATAATGATTGGAAAGCACAGCCCGAACTGCTTCCTCACCATTTAAGGCGATGTCTGGAACATATCCCCTCTTTTTCAGATACGCCTGCATAAGCTGCTGATTCACAGGATGATCTTCAGCAATAAGAATGGACATCGGTCCATATTCACCGGTAGTTAACTCTTTAACAGTGGATTTATCATTTCTGACCAAATCCGTTGAGGCGTTGACGGTCAATTTCTGATCCCATTCCTCTTTGGGTAGAGAAACCTCCACTGTAAAATAAAACTCCGAGCCTTCATCCTCACAGCTATTGACACCGATAGATCCGCCAAGAAGCTCGGCCAGCTTTTTACTAATGGCAAGTCCAAGCCCTGTTCCGCCATATTTACGATTGATCGACGGATGCAATTGCGAGAAGGATTGAAATAATAGACCTTGGCTGGAAACTGGAATCCCCAACCCAGTATCTTTTACGACAAATTTCACGATAAGATTTCCGGATGCCTCTGAGGCTTCTAGCATAACAGAGATACTGATTTCACCTGTCTCCGTAAATTTCACTGCGTTCCCAACCAGATTTACGAGAATTTGACGCAATCTCGCCCCATCAGTCATGATGACGGCTGGAAGCTCAGGAGATAACTCGCTAGTAAGTAAAAGCCCTTTTTCCTTAACCTTCGGATAAAACAGTTCACAAACGTTCTGTATCACTTCATGCAAATCCACCATTTGCAGTTCAAGCGTCATCATGCCTGCTTCAATTTTGCTGAAATCCAGCACTTCATTCAGAATATGAAGCAATGCCTCTCCGCTTTTGTTAATGATCTGTGTGTAGTAGCTTTGCTCTTCATCCAGCTCCGTCCCAGATAAAAGATCAGCCATCCCAATAATACCGTTCATAGGCGTACGCAGCTCATGGCTCATGATCGCTAGGAACTCCGATTTTGCCCGGTCCGCTTCCTCGGCAGACTCCTTCGCCCGCACAATCTCCTTCTCCTCCGTGATATCACGAAAGACGACAACCGCCCCAATCCGTTCATCACCATCAAACAGTGGGGTCATTCGATATCTGACTAAAAAGCTTGAACCATCCTGCCTCCAAAACACACCCTCCCTATCTTCAATAGTGAGATTATTGGAGCGCGAAGGAAGCAGCGTCTTCTGAATTCCTGTAAAAGACTCGTTATCCAGCCAGGTTTGGTGAATCGCATGAAATTTGCTGTTTCCCCACTCAGTAGGATCGAAACCCAACATAGTAATGGCTGCTGGATTAATGAACATCGTGTTGCCTTCAAGGTTCATCCCAAATATGCCCTCAGAGACCGAATTCAAGATCAGCGCATACTCGTTACTTAATTTCTGTATTTCTTCAAAATGACGCGTACGTTCCCCAATGTCGCGGGTTACACAGACAAGCTCCTGATTCCCGCAGGTCTCAGAGTAAATATACCGCAGTGTCGTTTCTGTCCAAATACAGGTTCCGTCTTTGCAAATAAACCGGAGAATAACAGGCTCAAGCTTCTTCCCCTCCATACAATTGCTGAGATATGAAGTTAATTTGATTCTGTCCTCCGGATGTATGTAATCAATCCCTCTAGTTCCGCACATTTCTTCTGGTGCATAGCCAAACATAGTCTGGCAGATGGGTGAGGCATACAGATAGGTAAAGCTCCCGTCCGCTGCATTACGTGAAATGAAGTCCATAGAATTTTCTGAGATCAGACGATAGTTCTGCTCACTTTCCCGCAGTTGTTCTTCCATTCGTTGACGTTCGGTGACATCCTGGGCTATCCCGCTGATCTGCAGCAGTCTTCCTTCTTCATCCGTAATCACTTCCCAGTGCGCATCCAGATATTTCAGCTCTCCATCCGCACTATGAATACGGACCGTTACTTCGCCATTAGTCCCATTCTCCATGGATTGATGTACTAACCGTTCAAGTCTGATGAAATCGTCAGGATCAATGCAAGCAAAAACACGTCTGTAATCAAAATAAGAATGATTGCTCTCATCTTCCAAAAAGCCAAAAATATTACGCATCTCTCTGGAAACCGTCAGCCGTGATTTTGTCATGTCCCATTCCCAGGATCCCATCTTCGCAAGGTGTTGCGCTTTAGCCAGCATATCCTCGTATTTCTTGCGCTGAGTAATATCACGACCAATGGTTAATATTTGTTTAACGTTCCCCTGCTCATCACGTACCACTTGGGAAGAACTCTCTATCCACAAATAATGTCCATCTTTATGACGGGCTCTACGAGTAAATACGTCCGTATCGGAATATATCTTACCTTGTTCAATCATCTCTAGAGCATCATCTACGTGATAATACTCGGGTCTTTTGGTACCTATCATTTCTTGTGCAGAATAACCTAATAGCAGCTCCACTGAGGGAGATACGTAGTGCAGTGTCCCGTCAGGATCGCCAAAAGAAATCATATCCGGTGTATTTTTCGTAATCAAATTATATAACTGCTCATCTTCATGAATCTTTTGTTCAGCAAGTTTTCGGTCAGTGATATCCGTTAACTCAGAAATCAGGACATAGGGTTCACTGGAATTCTCCTGATAGATTAAAAATATATGTTGGGCTACCCAGATGATTTCTCCATCCTTACGCAAGAACCGCCGTTCTTTCTCCAATGCAGTCCCAGGCTCAGCTAGCAAATCGTTCAGGATAACGGAATGATCGTTATTAGTTTTATCTTCCGGATACACAAGATCCAGATAATTTATATTCAAAAGATCTTCTTCTGCATAACCAAACATTTGACATAGCGCAGGATTCGATTGTAATAACGTCCCGTCCTTCGGAGAGACTACCGCAATCCCGATAGAAGACCGTAAGTATAGCTGTTTAAAAAGAAAATCAGACACCTGTAAGCCTCCTCTTTTGAAAATGGGGGACTATATTAACAAACTTGTAATAATTTCAGTATACCTTTTTTTCGGTAAATAAGCTTGATAGTTGAGTCCTAAATGATAGACTGGTAACTTTCGCAGTAAAACTCCGCAAAAATAAACAGCAAGTCTCCCTCTGAAAAGGAAACTTGCCGTGTGTGCATGTTACAACTCTAAAGTCCTATTCTATTATCAAATTTTCCAGCTGAAGCTTCTTAATTTTCTTCCGGATAGGTGCACCAATAATTAAAAAAACAAGACCTAACAAAATCAACATTCCGCCCATTATTACGTTTACCATGCTGAGATTCTGTGATGAAAAAGAATAATTTATTACACCAATCATCACATTAAATAGGCCTAAAATCAACTCTAGCCACATTACAGATTTCCATAACCTGTTGATTCGCTTATAGTGTTTTATTCTGGATTCCAGATCTGTGTAAATATCAAACGGACCTTCCACTGACTTCTTTCTAAGGTAAACCCAGCGCATGTAAGTACTTACACAATCTATACCGTTTTCCTCTAAAAACTTGATATATTTGATGCTATCCGGATGATCCGGCAAGTTATCTAAAAGCTCAATTCTATACGTGTACTCATTATTGGGGGTCTCTGTAAACACATATTTGCACCAAGATAATTCTGATAGAGCCATCCCCTTCGCAGACATTTCATTAAGCCACTTTTCTTCCTTCTCATAATCCCAAATCAGCTTGCGAACCACATGTTTCATTTGGACTCACCTCCAGCTATTCTCTTACCATTGGCTATCAATTCTTCCAGACGGATGATCTCTCCCTGAATCACTGACTTTCCTAAGCCGGTAATTTCGTATTCTTTTCTACGAGAACCTTGCTCCCCTTCCACTGCTTTTATCCAGCCTTTTTCCAGTAAAGTGTTAAGTGCTCCGTATAAAGTGCCCGCGCCCAGATCAACCCGACCGTTACTTAAGTCCTTCACATTCTGCATAATTGCGTATCCGTGCATTGCTGTATATAGAGACAATAAGATATAAAATACAGCTTCAGTTAATGCGCCTCTTTCTGTGCTTTCAGGCATTATTTCATCCCCATTCTATTACTGTTGTCGATATATCGGCTTCCGTAATACCATTATTACGGAAGCCGATATAATTGTCAATACAAAAACACCCATTTTTTCATCGCAGCGATCATGAACGCAACAAAAAAACGCCTAGCACTTAGCTAGGACGGATAGTTGGGGGGCTACTCAGCAGCTAGATACTCCCACCGTGGCACCTATTCCTTCCTCATTATGAAGTATCGGACTGAGATGCCGCTATTTCCGAAAAATAGCGTGTTTCAGCTTACGTTCGGACTCAGATGCCGCTATTCGTCTCCAAACACTCGCTTTTCACACGATTCCTTAGCAATAAGCGCTATGCAGTCCGAAACCTCTGTAAAATGTGCCAAAAATCAATAATAGCGGCCATACGGTCCGTTAGCAGACACTGTTCGTACATATACTAAAACTACAAAAGTCTATACAAAAAATAGGCCAGATAAGATATGTAAAAAAGGAACATACCCAACCTGACCTATTCTTTATTTTGTTCTGCATAGTTTTTTATGGTCTCTCTTTTGAGGCATTTTCAACCATGACACCTAATACATTTTTAAACGTTTGAAGATCCTGTTCAGAAATATTGGTGATCGTATCATCTTTAAACTTTTCGGCAACCGGCAGTAAATCGAGATAGATCTGTACTCCCTTATCTGACAATTCCAACTGCTTGACTCGCTTATCCGCATGGGTGCCAGAGCGATGCAAGAACCCCTCAGATTCTAATTTTTGAAGCAGCCTGACTACGCTGGGCTCTTTTATAGACATTTTATCTGCTAGTTCTCTCTGGGTAATGGATTCACTGGTATAGATGTAATACATCGCAATCCATTGGCTCCGGGTCATATTATACGGCCGAAATTCCTTTTCCAAGGCTTCCGCGAATATTTTTGCACTACGGTTTGCAATAAAGGCCATACAGTCATCTAAATTAAACAATGTTTACACCAACCAATCCCAACTGTTTTATCTTAAAATAATCAACTCTTTTCTAATTTATTATAGCAAAATATATTAAGGAAGCTGTACATACTTTTCAAGTGATCAAATAGTTCATTTATTTAGGCTGCAGTAGGGGATCCGTCTCCCGAGATACATAGAACAACTTATCCTTGATGCAACGCCCCAATTCCTAAACCGAATGCAGCTTCATGAATTACTTCCCCAGTAGTTGGATGGGCAAAGATTGTCTGTGTAATCTGTTGTTCCGTAAGCCCATTGGCAATCGCAAGTGTAAGGCTACTAATCAGAGAAGACGCATCGGGACCAATGATAGACCCTCCCACAATCTTTCCGGAGCCATTATCTTTGATTAATTTGATATAACCTTCCGGTTCATTCATAGTCAATGATTTTCCGTTACTTGCAAAAGATGCCTTACTCACGCGATAGTCCAGCCCATTCTCCTTACATTCATCTTCCAACAGCCCGACGCTGGCAATCTCTGGAGAGGTGAAAATTACATTCGGTACCGCGGAATAATGCATATCTTGGGATTCGCCGAGTAAGGTGTTTACAGCCGTAATGCCCTGATGTGAAGCAACATGAGCAAGCTGAATAATGTTAGTTACATCGCCAATCGCATACACATTCTCTACATTCGTACGCATTTGTTTATCAACGGCAATACCTTTACCACGTTCATTTAGTTGAATACCTGCTTTTTCGATATCCAGACCCTCTAGGTTAGGCTCGCGTCCAATAGCGACCAATACTTTTTCACTAACTAGCAGATGCTCACCCTCACTATTCTCATAGGTTACAATCGCCTGACCATCATCCGCACGTTGGATTTTGGAAACTTTGGAGTTGGTATGAATATGAATCCCAGCCCGCTGAGCTAAACACATAATTTCTACCGAAATATCACTGTCCAGCATCGTTAGCAGACGGTCCATAAATTCTACAACATGAACTTCAACTCCTAGGTTACGGTAAATGAAGGCGAATTCCATGCCGATAACCCCGCCACCGATGATAGTTATTACCTTTGGTAACTCTTCGCAGGCGAGCGCTTCAGTACTGTTCATTACAAATGGCAGATCAATTCCTGGGATATTCACCTTGGAAATCCTCGAGCCTGTTGCCACAATGATATTATTTGCTGAAATACGGTAACTATTTTCGCCGGTTACCTTCACTTCATGCGCCGATAGGAACGAAGCGTGGCCGCGAACAACCTGAACACCGTTTTTTTCCATTAAATAACCAACGCCGGAGACCAATTTCTCTTTGACTTCATTTTTACGACGAATAACCTGCTTCATATCCAATTGAAGATCAGATCCTGTTGTTATACCAAACAAAGAGGAGTTTTTTATTTCATGACAGATTTCAGATGATTTGACTAAAGATTTTGTAGGGATACAGCCAACATTTAAGCAGGTACCTCCTAATTCTTCTTTCTCAATCATCGCTACCTGAAGTCCTTTTTTTGCTGCATAAATAGCGGCAACGTAACCTCCTGGTCCTGCTCCAATGATAAGCAAGTCAGGGTTTATAGCATGAGTTTGTTGCACGGCGACTGCAGGTTGTGGGACAGATGATTGGACCGGAGCCTCCACCTGGATCGGATTTACTTCAAATAAGACTTGATTTGAGGCAATCTCGCTCCCCTCTTCAAATAATATATTGATAATAATACCCTCTTCTGCCGCTTCAATCGATCTGTTGCCTTTTCCAGTTTCAATCTGTACCAAGGTATCTCCTGCAGATATCTTGTCTCCGATATTTACATTTATCTTGCCTGCTTTCCCCTTTTTGCCACCTGGAATCATAGACATTTTTATTTCCATCGTTATGCTCCTCATATCCTTGAGGGAACTCATAAAGAGCCCCCTCAAGCGAATGTATTAGTGAATGACTACGCCTGCTTTTACCAGCTTCACACCGTTAGCAAGACAATCTCCAACAGGACATGTCTTCTCGATAAAGTCAGCAAAAGCATCTGCCTTTTCTTGGCTTTCGTTGGTTTTAAAATGCATAACAAAACGAATTTCTTGGAAACCATTTCTCACATCTGCAAGACCCATGAAACCATCCGGATCTAAGTCTCCTTCAAGTTCAACATAAAATTCTTCGAAGCTAAAATCGTTAGCATCTGCAAAGGCACTAGCGACAATGGACTGACATGCACCAAAGGCACACAATAACGCCTCGACGGGATTCAAACCAACATCGGTCCCCCCCAAATCCTCTGGTTCGTCCATAATAATCTTAAAACCTCTAGAATTGGTTTCAACTTGCATTCCATTAGGCAGTTTTTTAGCTGTCGCTTTAAAAGTAGTTAACATATGTATTACCTCCTCCTTAAGATTGTGAAAATAATAACATAGTAATCGGTGAATATCAATACTTAGCTAAGTAAGTATTTATTCGAAGAAGAACTTGAACCTGATTCAATAAAAAAAAACAGGTTTCCAATCTACCTGAATAGGTAAATCAGAAACCTGTTTTTGTTGATAGGATGCGGTCAAGAGGACTCGAACCTCCACGATATTGCTACCACTGGCACCTGAAGCCAGCGCGTCTGCCAATTCCGCCATGACCGCATATTATGTAACTGGCGACCAAAACCGCCTGTACATAATACTATACTCCCTCTGCACTTAAAACGCAAGGTTTTTGTGTTTTTGAAATAGGCTTCATATAGACTCATAGGCACAACCAATCAATATTATTCAGTTTATATATTTCTATTATAAAGCCTCCTATGGTACAACATAGATAAAGTAAGGCGCTATGACGGAGATGTCGGAATAATCGATCAATAGAAAGGATGAATACTTATGAACCAGCAGTGGAATACCCAAACCTATGATACTGATATGGCCTTTGTGTCTCAGTTTGGAGAATCATTAATTGAGCTGCTTCACCCACAGCCAGGCGAACAGATTATCGATTGGGGCTGTGGAACCGGGGATTTGGCGGCAGCCATTGCTGCTAGGGGCGCCACTGTGACAGGTATTGATGCCTCTGCCGAAATGATTCAGACAGCCAGTGACAAACATCCCCATCTAAGCTTTGTCTTAGCTGATGGGCAAACTTATGTCGCGGAACAGCCAGTCGATGCTGTGTTCAGCAACGCTGCCCTTCACTGGCTAACAGACGCAAACGGAGCGGCGGCGTCCATCGTGGCCAGCCTGCGGGTAGGCGGCCGTTTCGTGGCCGAGTTCGGTGGACTGGGTAATATTGCTTCCATCGTCGCTGGCCTTCCACAAGCTTTTGCAGCCATTGGCTGTAGTCATAAGCTGCATTTGCCCTGGTACTTTCCAAGCGTTGGCGAGTATGCAACTCTACTAGAGAAGCACGGACTGACCGTGGACCTCGCTCTTTGTTTTGACCGGCCAACACCACTGGAAGGCTTGGAGCAAGGATTTCAGCGGTGGCTGAATACTTTTGCCGATGGAATCTTAAGCGTGCTCACACCCACCGAACGCGCAGAAGTTCTCTCTTCTATGGAACAGAAATTGAAATCCAAGCTATATCAGGACGGCCGCTGGGTAATGGATTATCGCAGAATCCGGATTGTTGCTTACAAACGAAGCTAGAATAGATAAGAAATACTTCTCATGTTCAATAGCCAAAAAAAGAGTGCACTGGCGCTTAACACGCGCTAGCACACTCTTTTTACACGGGATCCTATTTTCTATCTCCAACGTACCGATCACTGCCAGCGCCAAGTCCCACAACCATCAACAGCACACTTGCACCCAGCAGTAAAATCAATGGCACCGTCCAGCTGTTCGTTACATCATGCAGCCAGCCGAATAATGCCGGTCCCATTGCTGCCAGTACATAACCCACAGATTGGGCCATTCCTGACAGCTCCGCCGCTTCTTGCGTGCTTCTTGTTCTTAGACTGAAGAACATCATCGCAAGACCGAAGGCAAATCCTCCGGCAATACCAAAGCATACCGCCCAGACAGCCATTAAAGCGCCGCTGCCCTGCCAGATGCCACCTAATGCGATAAAATAAAGAACAGCAGTGATTATAACTAGAATACGTTGGTTCTTCATCCGGCCTGCCCACAGCGGTACGAAGAAAGTAAAGGGTAGCTGTGCCAATTGCATGAGCGAGAGAAACCAACCCGCATTACTCGACGACATTCCCCGTTCACCAAGGAGAACCGAAAACCAGGCAATAAAGACGTAATAAAGCAGTGACTGTAAGCCCATAAAGATCGTGACTTTCCAAGCAAGAGATGAACGCCACATATTTTTGCTTGAGGCTGCACTCTTAGAGCCGGTTCCTTGATTAAGCTTACGCATTTGCGGAATCCAGAACACTGTTGCTAGAGCTGCGATCATAAACCAGATGGCCAAGGTCCCTCTCCAACCGAATCCAGCATTCGTTGCCAGCGGTACACTAATACCTGAGGCAATAGCTGCGCATAAATTCATAGAAACTGTGTAGATACCTGTCATTAGCCCGATTTTGTGAGGAAACTTCCCTTTAATAAGACCTGGAAGCAGTACATTACACACGGCAATGGATAATCCAAGTATAGCAGTACCTGTGAACAACAGACCTGCTCCAGATCCCGAGCGAATTAGAATTCCCATAGCCAGCATGACCATGGCAACTAATAACACATTAGCTAAACCAAAACGGCGGGCCAGCTTTGGAGCAAACGGGGACAAGATGGCAAAAGCCAATAATGGTAAAGTAGTAATAGCTCCTGCTAGAGTATTGGATAAGCCGAGGTCATCCTGAATCAATTGTATTAATGGACCCACAGAAGTAAATGGAGCCCGCAGCGCTGCAGCGATAAAAATAATTCCCAGCACAAGCAGCCAGCGATCATACTTGCTGTCCATTAAGCTATTATTCTGAATGTGTCCTTCGCTTTGTGAAGCTTTCATCGTGTATCCTCCTAAATTACAAACAAATAACCCCGCCAAGCACAGAGCTTGTCAAGGATTTGAAATATTTTAAACACTATGAACCATCATCTACTATTCTATTAGAAGTTACAACCCTTAAGTAATTTTATACCCGAATTATTGACAAAACCGCTGACCATCTTTAGTATCCATATCATCGGGTAGTTGAGAATCAATTTCATTTGAACTCATATTTAAACCACAGAAAAGAGTGAACAGAATGCTTCGAAGATTTTTTTCCTACTATCGTCCGTATAGAAGATTATTTATATTGGATTTCTCCTGCGCTGTTTTTGCGGGACTGCTAGAACTGGCTTTTCCGGTAGCCGTCAATAAATTTATTGATGATTTGCTTCCTGGTCAAGATTGGCCGCTTATTCTTATCGCTTGTGTTGCGCTGCTGGCGATTTACGCCTTAAATACGGTGATGCAGTATATTGTCACTTACTGGGGTCATATGCTGGGCATAAATATCGAAACTGATATGCGCAAAAAAATGTTTGACCATATTCAGAAACTCTCGTTCCGATTCTTTGATAATAATAAAACAGGCCATCTAATCGGAAGAATCACCAATGACTTAAATGATATCGGCGAAGTGGCGCATCACGGTCCTGAGGATGTATTTATTGCAATCATGACCCTTGTCGGAGCCTTTCTCCTAATGGCTGATATTAATCTGAAGCTGGCGATTATTACTTTTATTATCGTTCCAATTATGGCTTGGGTAATCATCTACTTCGGCCGCAATATGACTTCAACTTATCGCCAGCTATTTGGAAATGTAGGCAGTTTCAATGCCCGTATCGAAGACAATGTCGGCGGGATTCGGGTCGTGCAATCTTTTGCCAATGAGCAGCATGAACAAGAGCTATTCGCAGTAGATAATCAAATGTTCCGCAAAACAAAACTTATGGCTTATAAAATCATGGCTAGAAGCTTGTCCGTCAGCTATATGATGACCCGCCTCATTACCATCCTGGTGATGATCTGCGGCGCATGGTTCTTCATCAATGGTGAGCTGCAAATCGGTGAATTTGTGGCGTTTATCTTGTTGTCGAATATCTTCTTCCGTCCTATCGAGAAAATCAATGCCGTGATCGAAAGTTATCCTAAAGGAATTGCCGGCTTCAGACGTTATCTGGAGATCATTGACACGGAACCTGACATCAGTGACAAACCGGATGCCGTGGAGATCAACGCTTTGCGCGGTGATATTACATTTCAGGATGTATCTTTTGGATACGAAGAGAATCGTCCGGTTCTGCAAAATATAAGCCTTAACGTAAAGGCTGGCGAAACCATTGCCTTTGTTGGGCCGTCCGGCGCAGGCAAAACAACAATCTGCAGCCTGCTTCCGCGCTTCTATGATGTCACAGCCGGGGCCATCACGATTGATGGCATCGATATCCGTGACATGAAGCTGGAATCGCTGCGCAAACAAATCGGGATCGTGCAGCAGGATGTTTTCCTGTTCTCCGGGACAATTCGCGAGAATATCGCCTATGGGAAACTGGATGCAAAGCTGCCTGAAATCTGGGAAGCTGCGCGACGTGCTCATCTGGAGGAGCTCATTCAGAATCTGCCAGATGGAATGGAGACAGTCATCGGGGAGCGCGGTGTGAAGCTGTCCGGTGGACAAAAGCAGCGCCTGGCTATCGCTCGCATGTTCCTCAAGAATCCGCCGATTCTGATTCTGGATGAAGCTACTTCCGCGCTGGACACAGAGACCGAGGCCGCGATTCAGCAATCCCTGGCTGATCTGTCCGTAGGCAGAACCACACTCGTCATCGCTCACCGTTTGACGACGATCAAAAATGCCGACCGGATTATGGTCGTGAATGAAGAAGGAATCGCTGAACAAGGCAGACATGAGGAATTAGTCCATGCTGGTGGAATTTACAGCCGTCTGCATCAGGCGCAATATAATTTTTAAAAAGTAATTTGCCACAGCTGGGCAAAAATGAAGCAAGCCTTGTCACCATATTTTTGGCGACTAGGCTTGCTTTTTCACGTAACTCCTCTATTTGCAGCAAACGTGATGCTTGATTAAGGAATTCCTCCCTGATTTTCTTTGGTTTATTGCTCTAACCCTTGCACTCAGGGAAAACCTCCCGCAATTCACCCCAATTTGCTCTTAATAGTGGAATTCAGGCAATATTTAGGGAGGATTTCCCTGAAAAGCTAAGTAACCAGCAAAAATTAGCTATTTTCAGGGAGGTTTTCCCTAAAAATTAAAAACGGCACAATTAAAGCTCAGTTCTCCTACTTTCGCTATTGCGGCTCTGTTCCCCATACCAGCACTCCGTTCCGATAAAGGGTCACCTTGTTCCAATCCGCATAAGCGGTCTGAAGTGAATTAAACGAATAATCATTAGCCTCATTAAAATTGCTCCAATCTGTCTTGTGTATCCGGGTCTGAATATCCCCGGAAGTTCCTCCAGCGGCAAGCATGCCCGCACCTGCGTTGAATTTCACTTCCAAATAGTAATCTGCTCCCGTTCGGGGCGTGTCCAGCTTTACAAAGCTGCCTGCTACCTTGCTGTTGCCGATCTGGGCATAATCGCAGAAAAAGGATTGCGGCTTGTCTCCATCGATCGTATACCAGTAACGGATGCTCAGCTCGCTAAGATCGACTGCAGTTGTGCCGTTATTTTTAATATTAAAATAGGGCTTCATCTGGTTGTCATTTGGGTTAGTATCCGCTGTCCGATACGCCACTGCAAGCCCGGTGACCGGTTCGACAGGCCCCGAGTCTTGCGGTGTAGCCATCGCTTGTACAGAATTGCTGCTCGTACCCGCACTATTGACTGCATTCACAACATAATAATAAGTCGTTCCGTTGCTAACCGCCGCATCGCTATAGCTCGTCCCGGTAGCCGTAGTCAGAGTGGTATAAGGGCCACCACTCGTAAGTGACCGTTTCACCGTGTAGGAAGTTGCGCCCGCCGAGGTGCTCCAGCTAAGATTCACGAGCCCATTGCCTGCAGCTGCATTCAAGTTAGCAGGAGCTGCTGGAACTACGGGAGCTGCCACTGTCTCCAATACAGACCAGTAGGCCGGCTTAGATTGAAGGCGCTCATCGAACAATAAAGGCCAATTGTTACGGGCTACCGGATAAGTGCGCAACCAAGTATTACTGTCATCCTTCCCCCAGAGAGTGACATTCGTGACCGTATCCGTGTGCCGCAGGAAGATCTCAAATAATGATTTGTATAAAGCCTCTTGGCGCTGCTTCAAATTATCAGGGAAGATCTCATAGGCTTGAGAATTATCAGAATACACACTAATATCCAGCTCAGTAATATGAGTTTCCAGCCCTAAAGCCTTGAATTTGATAATCGAATTCTCGATTTCAGAGAGCGAAGGATAATACAAGCTGATGTGCGTTTGATGCCCTACTCCGTCAATAGGAACCCCTTTGGCCTGAAGTCGTACAATCAGATTGTATAGCGCCTGGCTTTTGGCTGGCTCATGCGTATTGTAGTCATTGATGAACAGTTTTGCATTAGGATCAGCTTCATGAGCGAACTGGAACGCCTTCTCAATATACTCTTCACCCGCGATCTGGTACCATAGGCTGCGGCGCATGCCATCAGATTGTGAAGTGTCAATCACTTCGTTGACGACATCCCAAGCATAGATTTCACCTTTATAACGTTCCATAACAGTCTTAATATGACTCTTCATTCGCTCATATAACACCGTTTTGGAGACCAAATTACCGCTGGCGTCACGGAACACCCAATCCGGTGTCTGCGAATGCCAGACTAGGGTATGTCCACGTACCTGCTGTCCATTTGCGGTGGCAAAAGCTACTGCCGTGTCAGCTTCAGCGAAATTAAACACACCTTCCTGCGGCTCCGTGCTGTCCCATTTCAGAACATTTCCTGGCGTCACACTATCAAAATGCTTGGCCAACAATTGCCGATCCGGAGCTGTCAGCAGCTCACTATTCGTAAACGCCGAGCCGATCAGAAATTTGTTTGCAAACACATCCTTAAGCGAAGGAATCGCATCCTCGATGACAATTGGACCGAGATCGGGTAGCTTTTCCAATCGAAAATCATCCAAATAAAAAGAAGTTGTCGCGCTAGCCGGCACTTCAAAATAAATAGAAAGCTGATCTGCCGGCTCCAATAGCTTGTACTGCGCCTGAAGCTTCACCCAACCGTTCGCTGTCACTGCACCAAAGGTCAAATTGTCATATTGAATGGTAGAAGGTAATGTCCGCTGCAGTGACATATAGATATTCGCGTTAGATGATCCGGCAGGCAGCTTCACCCATCCAATAAACACATAAGTTTGTCCTACTTCCAGCTGGCTAGTCACATCCAGTGAAGGTCCATGCCACGTTTTTGTTCGGCCGCTTACCTCCAGGCCATATGTGCCGCTGCGTGCCGCATCTGTTTTAGCTGTAAGCACCTCAACTTCCCCACGCCCACTCCAGCCTTGAACAGTGCCATCTTCAAAATCACTTTGCTGAATAAGCGTGTTCTCCGCATGTGCGGGTGCAGCCCAATACACAGGTACAAGCAAACATAAAACCAAAACAAAATTAAGCGCTTTCAAAAAAGTTCCTTTTTTCATCGCTTCGATTCTCCCTTCTGAATTAGGTTCGAACCTTATGGCTTCGTTTCTTCCTGTTCCCCGATACCGCTCGAGCCACACCACCTTCCTCATAAAAAAAATCAGAGCCTATCCTCAGGAGGAACCAAGCTAGGCAGGTCATCCGTGAAGTATGGGCTCTATATCGCCATAATATCACATTTGTTTCCATTTATGGAATGAAAATAAATTATTTTCGATCTTATTTTACTTAAGCTGAAGGGATTTGCGTTATCAGCTCCATTTAGCGCCGAAAAAACCCAAGAGACGACACCATTATGGTGTTGTCTCTTGGGTTACATAACATGCTGGCTGAATGTACGGGATTTCTACCGTTCATTTCGCCACTTCCAGCTGGATCAGCTCATTATACGGGAGTTATACCGTTCATTTCGCCACTTCCAGCTGGATCAGCGCATTGTACGGGAGTTCTACCGTACATTTCTCAATTTCCAGCTGGATCAGCGCATTGTACGGGAGTTTTACCGTACATTTCGCCACTTCCAGCTGGATCAGCTCATTATACGGGATTTCTACCGTTCATTTCGCCACTTCCAGCTGGATCAGCGCATTGTACGGGAGTTTTACCGTTCATTTCGCCACTTCCAGCTGGATCAGCGCATTGTACGGGAGTTTTACCGTACATTTCGCCACTTCCAGCTGGATCAGCACAATGTACGGGATTTTTACCGTTCATTTCGGCATTCCTAGTATGTACAAGAACATTATGCTAGTCAGATATTGATTTTTCTTTCGTTACTATCATGATCAGTAGTAAAAAAATCAAAACTAGTTGAATACCTAAATATATTATAGGAAAAAAATAGATAAGACTTATCTGATCAAAGTCAGTTTTAATATCAAAAAAACTTAAATCAACAACCCCTGAACCTCTAGACTCTTTTCCTTGTAATTCTTTTAAATAAAATAGAATTCTCGTGCTAGGAACAATACTAATAACTAACCAAGAAATGTTGTACCTAAGCTTTTCCGTCTTTAAAGCTATCTTGCAAGACACATTCAGAAGAATTATTGGTGCTGCATACATTATAAACATTTGTTTTACTACTTCTACTTCCAACTTCCCCGTTTTCATTCCCAAATGGTGACTTGTAGGAGTACTTTCATCCTTGTGCTTCTTAATTCACCTTTCAATCTATCACCTCTCACAAGTTATATTCTAGTTTCTATAATTTTACAATGAAATAATGGAGATACTGAGATACAACAACAAATAAAAAGAGAGCCGTGTTGTGAACACGACTCCCTCTTCATATAAACCGCATCAGTAGCGGCATATTTGCAAGGAACTCAGCAATAAGCTGTCATCCTTGACTTATTTTTTCGCAATATGAACCTTCAGCTGCTTGCCCTTCACGGTGGTCTCTCTCATCGCTTGCAGCACCATTGCGCCTTTACCGTTCAAAATATCCACATAGGTCACATTGTCCTGAATCGAGATAATCCCGATATCTCCGGCGGAAATACCTTCAAGCTTTGCTATTGTGCCGACAAAATCGACGGCTCTTAGCTTCTTTTTCTTGCCGCCGTTGAAGTATAGCTTCATAATCTCTTTGTTTAAGCTTTCGCTTTTGTCCTTCTTGCGGACAGGCTGCTTATTGATCTTCTGCTCGAACGCATCCTTTGCGTAGGCCACTGCGTCGTCCGAAGGAGCTTTCATATGCGGAATGCTGAAGCCAATATAGCTTTCGATTTCAGTTACCCACTTCTGCTCATTCGGAGTGACAAAAGTGATCGCTTTACCTGTCTTGCCTGCACGCGCGGTTCTGCCTGTACGATGCACGTAGCTTTCTTTTTCCAGTGGAATATCGTAATTAATCACATGGGTGATATTCTCGATATCAATCCCTCTAGCCGCCACATCGGTAGCGATTAAATAGCGGAATTGCCCTCTTTTAAAAGCATTCATGACCTCAAAGCGCTCATCCTGCTCCATACCCCCGTGGATCTTATCACAAGGATATTCCAGATCCGCCAGTCCTCTGAATACAGCATTCACCTGCTCCTGCGTACGGCAAAAAACAATACAGCTATCCGGATTCTCCACCGTTATGATATCGCTTAGCAAAGAGAATTTGGCAGCTTGTCTCACTTCAATCAACGCATGTTCAATCGTAGCCGTCGTAATTCCACTTGCCTGAATCTCGATATCCGTTGGATCGCTCATATATTTTAGGCACAAATTCTTAATGACTTCGGGTAAGGTAGCTGAGAATAACATCGTTACTCGCTCTTTGGGCAGCTGCTTAATGATCTTCTCGATCTGCTCAATAAAGCCCATGCTCAGCATTTCGTCAGCTTCATCGATGATCAAATATTTGATTCGATTTAGCGGAAGTGTGCCTCTTTCAATATGGTCAAATACGCGTCCAGGCGTACCTACGACAACATGTGTTTTTTGCGTAAGCTCTATCTTTTGGGGGGCAAAGGGCTGCTTGCCGAAAAGAGCAACTGCTTTAATCCGTTTAAAACGTCCGATGTTCGTAATATCCTCTTTCACCTGCATCGCAAGCTCCCGAGTTGGCGTAAGAATCAAAGCCTGCGGCTTATTCTCCACCCAATCCACCAGATCGCAAAGCGGAATACCATAAGCTCCCGTCTTGCCACTGCCTGTTTGCGATTTCACAATCAGATCCTTTTGCTGCAAAGCTACAGGAATTACCTTGCTCTGTACCTCCGTAGGTGTCATAAATTTCAGAACATCCAGTGCTTTAATTATCTCTTCGTCTAACTCATAATCTCTAAATTGCAATTCACTCATCGTTCAACCTCTTCTATGCCGATTGTTCTGGTTAAAGCGGAAACTCCGCGATCCTTCCATCTTGTGCATACTTATCATTATAACAGTTATTGGCGTCCTTGATTCCATTCCTTATAGAACTGGTCCAGAAAATTCAACATGAAATCATGCCGTTCTTCCGCTAACTTGCGTCCATAAGCCGTATTCATTAAGAATTTTAGTTTCAACAGCTTCTCATAAAAATGATTCACAGCCGTCCCTTTGCTATAATCCCTGTATTCCTTCTGCAGCGACTCCTCGCGTGGAGAAACTTCCGGATCATAAGCCGGACGTCCCTTTGCGCCTGAGAAAATAAAGGTTCTGGCAATGCCAATCGCGCCAAGTGCATCTAGTCGATCTGCATCCTGCACCACTTGACCTTCCAGAGTCTGCATAGGTTCTCCTCCACCACCACTAAAAGACATCGTTTCAACGATCAGCATGATATGACGAATTTGCTCCTCCTCTGTAAGGTTTGCCGTAAGCCAAGTGTGGACTTTAAGCAGACCTGCTTCTTTTGACGGATTAAGCTTCTCGTCTGCAACATCATGCAGCAAGGCTGCCATCGTACAGATAAAAATATCCGCACGCTCGATCTCAGCAATTTCACATGCCGTGCTGCGGACCCGATGGGTGTGCCACCAGTCATGCCCCGTAGTATCTTGTCCTAGTTGTTCTTTCACAAATTCTTCCGCCCGGGCTATTATTAAAGGTTGATTCATCGTCAACAAGCTCCCCTCACCTATGAAATATCGAAGCCCTATTATAGCTGATTGCCTGTCCATTCGCCTACTAAAAATCTTTGTTATAACAAATTCTTACTTGCACGACTCCAAATGATCCGCTATAATCGGCAGTAATCAAAATGTCGAAGGGAATTGATTCTGATGAACACCATAACAATCATGCTGAATCAACTTCATTATTATCACAAACAGCGTTAGCAACCCTGAAATTCTCAGGGAGGCTAACGCTACTCGCGTTGGCCTCCCTGCGGCATAGATCACGCGCAGGACCATGAGGTCCTGCGCGTTTTTTTATTTCTAAACTATGCCAATTCAAAGGAGCTACTAACGATGCAAAACATTAAAGGAACTTATGATTACTTCGGAAAAGAGCAGGCGCTCAGAAAGAACATTCAAAATACGCTGCAGGATTTGTTCGAACTCTATGATTTTGAATCCATGGACACCACATTATTAAATGAACTGGAGTTATTAACCTCGAAATATGCAGGTGGGGATGAAATTCTCAAGGAGATGTACCAACTCACCGATCAAGGCAACCGCAAGCTGGGCTTACGATATGATCTGACCATCCCTTTTGCCAAAGTGATCGCCTTAAATCCTGGAATAGTGTTTCCCTTCAAGCGTTATGAGATCGGAAAAGTATTCCGTGATGGTCCCGTGAAACGTGGGCGCCTGCGTGAATTTCTGCAATGCGATGTTGATGTTGTTGGTATTTCAGGATCTGAGGCGGAAGCTGAATTGATGCAGCTGGCCACAGAGGCTTTTCGTAAGCTGGACATCCCGATCATCCTAAAATGGAACAACAGACGTTTTCTCGGTGAGATCCTGGAATCGATTGGTGTACCTGCCGAGGACCAACTGTCCGTTATGCTAACCTTGGATAAATTAGAAAAAATCAACCTCGTCGGCGTGAAAAATGAATTGATCAGCAAGGAAATCGAATCTGCAACCATCGCTGCTATTCTAGAGCTTATTGAAATGGACAATCCAAGCTTTGAGCAGTTATGCGAAAAATATAGTCTTACCGGACAACCGGGAGCAATGGAGGTTCTTGTCCTGCAAAAGCTGCTCCAAGACATTCAGCTGCAGCAGACTTGCCGTTTCGATCCCTTCTTATCCCGCGGGCTTTCTTTCTACACTGGAACCGTCTACGAGATCTTTGATGCATCCGGTTCCTTTACCTCAAGCTTGGGTGGTGGAGGCAGATATGACGCTATCATCGGACAGCTAGTGGGCAGAGAGGATATTCAATATCCTACGGTTGGCTTATCTTTTGGTATGGAGTCTATCATGGCGCTCCTTGCAGAACGTCCTATCCAAGAGCGCAAGACAGCAGAGGTTATGGTCATTCCGATTGGCGAGACGCTCCCACAGGCTTTAATTGCAGCCGCCGAGCTCCGTGCCTGTTCTATCCGGACCAGTCTGGTATCCGGTAAAAGAAAACTTAAAAAGCAACTCGCCACAGCCTCATCCCAAAATATACGTTACGTTATTCTGATCGGCGAGAGTGAATCCAGTGTGGATAAGGTGCGTCTGAAGGATATGAAGGAACAAACAGAGGTTATAGTTCCATTAGATGAAGCTATCTACCTTATTACTGGCTAAACTGCTGCCTGATATCCTCCTAAAAAGATCTGCATAAAAAAAGACCCCGCCGGCGACCGGCGGGGTAAAGTCTATATATAAGGGAGGTTATACATGTACTATAACCCTGCAAGCTTAATATTTTATGAAAAAGAGATAAGGATTCCCTTAATTCATTTCAAACCCTTAGATCTTAAACTTATCTACTAACCCCTGAAGCTCTTTGGCACTTTGAGTATTTTCATCAGCCATAGTAACCTCTAGGAATGTTTTTTCCACGATATCCGCCGTTTTTACCGCGATATCCTGAATCCCTATAGCTCCCTCGTTTACTGTAGCAGCTACCTCATTAACGGCAATATTAATACTTGATATAGCCATACTCAAATGATCAGCTGCGCTCTCGAATTGTTTTAACAGCGTATTTACGGTGGCAGCATCACTGTTGTATTGCTGACTTACCTCAGTTAATCGTTCATAATCTGCTAGAACATTCTGATCAATAAAAGAAAGTAATGCCTCAGAATTCTCCTTCATGGATTCAACAGAGGAATAAACACCTGTTACCACACCTTGAATTCCGGCCGCAATCTTAGACGACTTCTCAGCCAACTTCCGAATCTCACCAGCTACAACCGCAAAACCTTTACCTGCCTCACCCGCTCTTGCCGCTTCTATAGCTGCATTCAGGGCCAGCAGATTGGTCTGACTGGCAATGGATAGAATCGTATCCGTCAGTACATTAATCTCTGCAATCGCGCTCGACTGCTCAATCGCTTTTTCCATATCCATTCGCACGGATTCATAAATTTGTTTAGCATTCGTCGTAGATTCTGTTGCCTCATCTTGGAGAGTCAGCGCCCGCTCACTAATTTGTCTAGAAACGGCAGCGCCTTCCTTCACATTATTGGTGATCCCGGATACATTGTTATCAATTTCTGTAATTGCTGCTGTCATTTCCTCTGTAGAGGCTGCGGTCTCTTCCATACCTGCCGATAGCTGCTGCGTAGTCGCCGAATTATCGTGGGCATTTTCCCGCACATCTATAGACAGCTTCTCCAGCGTTTCTGCATTTTCAAGCACTTTGGACGAGATCGTAATTAAGCTTCCAGCCATCTCACGAAGTGTAGCCCGAGTGCTGAACATCGCTTTGGCGATCGTCCCTGTCTCATCTTTGTTTTTAGTCAAATACTCATACTCTGAGTCATGCGTCAAATTCAATTCTGCCGTTTTATTAATCATGTCCGTTAGTTTAACAATCGGAGAAGAGATTTTTTTAGCAAAATAAAGAGCAATCAGCAAGGCAATAATCAAACTTCCCACACCAAGAAATAAGTTGAAATTTCTCATATCAGTGACAGGTTTCACGATTTCATCGAGGTCTGCGGTTAATACAAGCAACCAGTGCGTCTCAGGTAAAACTGTATAGGTTGATTTTTTTTCCACACCATTATATGTATTATTGAGCAGGCCATCCGCTACCTTCTCACCAGATTTCACACGCTCCATAACAGCTGCGATCTGCGTATTCTCAATAGGCTGACCAATTTGTGTTTTATCCGGATAATATAATTTATTGCCGTTCTCATCCAGTAAATAAGCGTAGGAGCTCGTCGTGTTTACCACTTTGGTATCGGCCAAATACTTAATCATACTATCTGCGGAAACAGCTGATGCAATAAATCCAATCATCTTTCCATTACTCTTTACTGGCTGTACAAAAGCCACTACATAAGCTCCTGTAGATTTTGATTTCAGCGTTTCACTGATCACAGGTTCAGCCGTCTCCATTACTCTTTTCGTATAATCTCTTTCACTAAAATCTGTCCCTATAAGCTTAGTATCACTGTCAGCCACACTAATACCTTTCATATCACTGACTAGAATGTGCTCAAGGTTTCCTGCTTCCTCCACAATGCTTTGTAGACTGGCGTTCACCTCATTCTGAAGCTTATCTCCTTTGTTAACTCCACCATTCCCAGCTTGCAGCAGTAGATCAACAATTTCCGAACGGCTCGCAATAAGCTCTGTACTTCTCTGCTCTTTTGCTATCATGGCTGATATAGTCTGAGCTTTGTTCGTATTGACCTGCTTCATAGAATTCTCAGTAAGATTCACAATCGCCTGAGTTGATTTCAAATACGTAAATATCCCCATTACAGAAATACATAAAAGGGTCACACCTATCATAACAAGTGATAACTTTAGGCGAATCTTCATATTCTTTTCATCCTTCCGACTGCTTGTTCATTTGCGAACAATGAAATTGTAAATAATACAATTACTATCGGGTGGCAAAGTTGAATAGTGAATATAAATCGCGCAAAAATAAGAAATATATCATAAAATGTCGAAATTTTTCATGTAAATGAATAAAATATCACAGCTTTTAGGTCATATATCCTTCACAAGATGTTTAACAAGGCCTGTCATCTGTCCTAGATGAACTATGTGGTTCTAGCTGAGAGACCGTATTCGCTTGCATTAATGCACCCTCACTTAACAGTCGTTTAGTTCTACTACGTAAAAATAGACCAGACATCGCAGCGAGTATTTGTTGGAACAACATCCCCGAAATTACTGGAAGCGCAACAGCAGGAGGAAAATATTTCACCGCTAATACAGCTCCCGCACTTAAATTCCGCATACCCGAATTAAACTGTACAGCCACGGAATCTTCATAACTAAAGCGGAAGCGGCGTGACACCAAAGCTCCGATTACATAGCCAAGCACAACGGTTATGAAGGTCACTCCAATTATGATCGCTAATTTGCCATCCGGATGTTTCAGATAACGGGCAATGCTGGCCCCATTAATAGAAACAACTACAAACAATCCGACTTTAACAAACGGAGCAAGCGGCGGTCCACATACCGTATTTACTTTCCCTTTTGTCCATTGATTCAGCAGCATCCCAACTACAGAAGGAATGACTACCATCCATAGCAGCCCTTTCATCATATCGCCTAGCTGAATTTCAACACTCGCTCCCATCAGCAAATATAAGGTACCCGGGACAACAATGGGCGACAAGAGCGTATCAATCAGAATAAGCGCCAATGTCAGCGCAATATTCCCTCCGTACATCGACACCCATACCACACTTACAACACCTGTAGGAATCGCGAACAACAATACATAACCAGTTACTGTATATGGATCTCCCGGAAAAAAAGCCATGGCTGCAAGCCAGCCGATCAGCGGCATTACAATATGTAAAATTACCATTAGAATAATCAGCTTCTGAGGTTTCAGAAGTACCCCCAACAGATCCTTTAGGTTGGACTTCAAGCTTCCGATCAGCGTCATTACAGCAAAAATCCAGGGCACGAGACCTGTGAACGGCAGCAGTCTGCTTTCGTTAAGTACGCCGACCACGATGGCCGTGGGTGTTAATAACGGCATAATCTTTTCTAGAACAACATTAGATTTGATGAGTCCATTTCTTATATTAGCAAACACTTGGCAGTACACCTTATGTATGAAGCTCATACATCCCTTATCTTTGTTTTTTATTAAGTCTACCATAAAAAAATAGGAACCAATTCTTAAATTGGTCCCTCGAAGTAATCTATATAGAGTGTTAAACTTCTATGCCTTGTGGAAACAATGCATCCAGTGCTGGGCAGGGTTGCTTATCCAAAAACTGTGCCAATGGCGCCGGCATATTATTGTATAAATCTTTTAGTGAAGTTCCTTGATAAATGTTGCCGATAATCACCGGATGGCAAAGCTCTGAAATCAAAATGTCGCCATTTCCATGCAGATGAAGCTGCTTCTTCCCCTCAATACAGTGAGGAAAATACACACCCGGCTGCTCTTCGAACCCAAGGGCGTCCATAAAGCGGTCCATACAGGTGAAATACAGAATCGTATCTTCTTTCTTCCGTGCGATCAGCTCACTCACTGCATTCTTTAATTGTTCCCGTGCAGCTATAGACTTCCAACCCGTATGATCCATGATAATACTGTTCTGAATTTCATGTGTGCGCACGCCCATTGCGTAGACATGATCGCTGATCTCCTTCATATTATCCTGGGTTTCACTGAACAGCAGCGTCTCCAGTACGGTATCCACACTTGTTGCAGCGAATAGGGTAATATTTTCTCTTATTTTTTCATAGATGCTTGGATGAATATTATAATATTTTGAGAAAGCTTCCGCAGTAGTAAAATTGAAGGAAATATGTATAGTCGTTAATCCTGCGGAGACCAATTGGCCAATTCGTTCAGCATTTAAAAGACTGCCGTTGGAATTTAACTGTGTCTGAATCCCTCTGGATGCGCAGTAGGTTACAATTTCCACACAGTCATCGAATTTCAGCGTCACTTCTCCACCTGATAAGCGTACTCTTTTAAGGCCTGGAAGTTCGTCCAGAATGCGGATGACCTCTTTGGCTTTAATGCTTTGTCCATCATTTCTATTATATGCACAGCAATAATCGCAGCGGAAATTACAGTTCGAAGTTACCCCTATTTCTAACCCTTCCAGCTCATAAGTAAGCGGTTTGTCGAGCTCTAATGCTTTATATCTCATACTCTAAAGTCCTCCTGAAAAATAATGAATTTAGTTCAAAAGTTCAACCTTAGAGATTATATAGGTTTATGGCTTAGGTTAATGTGAGTTTTATAACATTCGAGTGTACGGTTTAATTAACGAATTAGTCGGAAGCGCATGCGTAATCACTTTCAGATACGCATAGTAACCTGTAACGGACTCAGCTGACCCTAAACCTAAAATTATCCTATTTTAAGAATGCCAACGGACTCCAGTGCACCTATTGACCGGAAAAACGCCCAATATGAGCCTTTTGCCAATGAATAGCGTCAGCGGAGTCCGAAATCATGTTTTGATAGCTGATAACATACAAATAACGTCATCCGAGTCCGAAAGCCTCGTGGAGTGATGGATAAACCGATACGCATTCAGGCATGTATATTACAGGTTATCTTCAAACTGGTGATGTCCACCGACACTTTTTATAGGGATATAAAGATCAACTTTTGCTTTACCTTCAGGGTCTGTATATGGATCATTCATACAAAATTCGAGCGCATACCGATCATCCGGTTCATAATCACTGTTAGGTAGCCATTGACCGTACACACTTTGATAGGCAATAGCCAATTTGTCGATCGTATCATAAAACGAATATAAGGCATAAAGACCACCAGATAAAGTTTTGAACTCTACGCTCGAATCACCCTCTTTAACAAACTCTTCTGGAATGGTTATGCAGGCATCATATCTACAAGAGTATTCGTCAGTCACGCTGGGATCATCTAAAGAAATACCAATGAAGTATTCTGTTGACGGTAAATCATTTTTCTCAACCCACTTGCTGAGTGTTCCCCATGCCTTATACGTTTCAAGATAGCTGCCAACATGCCTTACGTATGCCACTTGATAACTTGGAAGTTCTTTTACCTCAATGTTCATTTCCCATACTCTCCTTAAAAAATTATTTATGTTGATACTCACATCATAATTTTTAGAAGGAGACAATTCTTCCTGATTATTGCTGGACATTAACTGATAATTGCTATGTTCTTGCCTTGACCTTCTCATCTCGCTTGGGGTTGTCTTAAACAGTTTCCTAAAGGATGAATTAAAACTTGAGATGGAATTAAAACCGCATAGAGTTGAGATATCTAGCATGGTTTTATGGGTTGTTTCAAGATAGGTTATCGCGTGATGTAGACGTCTTTCCGTCAGATAGGTCATTGGTGTTTTATTTGTAATTGCAGAAAAAACTCTAGAAAAATGATACTTAGAAAAATTAGAAACTTCAGCTAGCGTTTCTAGATTTATTTCTTGATCTAAGTTGTCCTCAATAAAATGAAGAACCGTCTGAATACGCACCCTGTAATCATTGTTCACTAGACCTACCTCAATCCCGTGATGATTAAATGATTTTTTTCTTATTTATTTTCTTCGCCCTATATACAACAGATGAGATGAAATCCCCAAAATGGATGGATCCTTTGCTGCATTAATGAGAAATTCTAAGAGCTCCTCATGTTCACCCCGGTCAGTCCAGTATTGTTTCTGCTCATTTGTCAGTAATGCTCCGAGGCTAGAAGAACCAATTAAATCAATGGTTTGAAATCCATTCTCCTCCATGAAAGATTTTATGTCCTCAATATTGAAGTAATAAGCTCCCGTAAACCTACCTTCATCTTTATGATTAAAAATCCCGCTATCATAAAATTCTTGTATTGAATCCATGTTGTCATTAGGCTTCCAATGTTGTGGGAACTGTAAGGATGTAAGAGTCATTCTCATCCGACTTTGAAAGGCTACAAATACGATGCCATTCTTCTTTGTCACACGAAACAATTCCTTAACTGCTAAAATCCGATCCTCTTCTTCTTGCAAATGATATAAAGGGCCTAACATCAGAGAAGCATCAAAGCTCTCGTCTGATATTCCCTCTAAACTAGTTGCATTCAGCACATGAAAACCTTTAAATTGCTCAGTTAATCCTAATTCATTAACCTTCTGCTGAGCTATTTCAACTAACTTAGGGGTAAGATCCGATAACGTTACGTTATAGCCGAGCTTCGCCAGCTCCATGGCATATTTACCGGGCCCAGCACCATTATCCAGTATAGATTGTGCGGTAGTTAAATACTGTTTTATATAATGCAGATTAATGATGAACTCCAGCGGCTCCCTATCCAATCTTCCCCACTCATCAAATTGGGAGTAATAATCAATAATATTGCCCATTACCAAAACACCCGCCTTCAATTGTATTTTTTTCTGTAGAGAACAGAAAAAACCTATCGCCTCCAAAGAGGCGATAGGTTTAACCTTCGCGGTACCACTCTTTTTGATCGTTGCATATTGCGTATAATAAACAACGAATCTTAGAACCCGATTACGGAGGGTTAGCCGTTAAGATCTACTGAGGTTCGATCTTACCGCTCATGGGTGAGTTGGGGAACCTACTCCGCTGTCTTGCACCAACCGGCAGCTCTCTGGGCAGTAGTTATTCCTTAATACTCCCAATCATCACGTTTATTCCGTATTGTATTTTGACCTAGTATATATTTAGAAATTATTCCCTGTCAATACAAATTCCATTTACAGCTCTACTGACTTCCCCATCTCGTTCCAGACAGGCTGCCCGATCAGACCTAAACGCCAGATTGCAATTCCTTTAAGGCCATAACGTTTAGCAAGTCCTACCTTCGAATTCACTGAAGATTCGTTTTCGCTATACACAGAGATCCCTAGGATCAGCTTATCCTTACTCACTTGCTGAAGCGCAAGCCTGATGCCTTCATCAACTAAACTCATCGGCTCTGGAACTTTTTTCTCTTGTAAATAATCGTACGCCATAATGACCAAATCATCTGCAAGTGTTCCTAAAGTTTTGTAATCATAACCTTTATAAGAACTATTTAATGGATGAAGAATAACGGTAAGTTTAAGTCCTGCTGCATGTGCTTTTTGTGATAGGTTTTTCACAAAAGCATTGTAATCTGCTTGCACCTTCGCCTTATCACCGGTTAGACCTAGGCCCTCCAGATCCAGGGTAATGCCTTGGAATCCTTTTTGCGTTGCAAGATCTACGATTCCAGTAATCGTCTGTTCTTGAAGCTGCTTATCTTCCAGGTTCTTAGTTAACTCTGATGCGGTGTCTCCAGAGAAGACCATCAGATAAGGAGCAGTTCCACCTGCCGCTGCATTCGTGACAATCGATTCTGGTGTTACGTCACCAGCCGCCTGAGGCCATTTGAAATCAGTCCCCGTTGTGGTGAATTGCCCGCTTTTATCAATCCCACTCCAACCGAAGGCCATAGCATCAAAATTAGGAAGTAAGGAAATCTCACTATAAGAACTCAGAGCATAGAAACCAAGAGTGTACAGCTCAGTCTTCGGCGAAGTAATAGATACGGTCTTCGTAGATTGATTCCAAGCTACACCCGCACCAAACTGCTGGCCGAAGAAGCTAAGGGGAATCATCGTTGTATCCCGGATCGTCTGCGGAGCAACTCCTAACTTCACAACCGCGCCGTTAACACCTGCATTTTTGCTGCCAAGGGTCAGGGTTACCACTTTAGTCCCTGCAGTATCTGTTTTGGTAGCCGTAATTTTCTTCTGCGCTTGATTCCACTCGACATTAATTCCCAAAGCTTCAGATATAGCTCGGAATGGCACCATCGTTGTTCCGCTCATCACAACAGGTTCTACTGGAAATGGTAGTGGATAACCATCCAGCACAATGCTAACTCCACCAGCTGTGGCTGCCTGTGTGGTATTTTGGAATAACGCCGTGGTGCCTCCTAGCGAAATAGCCATACATAATACTAATTTACCGATTCGCTTATTCATGAATGTTAAGTCTCCCTCTTCTATGATATGCAGTCTAATCTTGTAAACTCTTATATGTCCTCTACCATTTTACCAAAGATTATCCAATTGTAAAATTAATAGATTGTCATTTATGAGCTGCGAAATTATTTGTCATATTAGAAGAGGTCGGCAAAATTACATAAACACGCTCAAAAAGGTTCCCACTGCCCGTTCAACATCTACATCCACTGCAACTTGTATGGGTTTACCCACTTTTGGCTGAGCCCGCAAGTCCGCTACGACCATTCCCGATGTAAACTCACCTTTGTGCTCCACTCGAACATTCATCTCTTTGTAGGTTACCAGATCTGGTTGCAGCGCAACCATAAGTGCGAGTGGATCATGCAGCGGTGCGCTGTTGATCAAAAAGTTCGCTTCACGATAGAAATTAAAATAATGAGTAAGCGATTGTTCCATAAACGAAATGATCGCTTTATTTTCTTCACGTCCAAAACGTTTTAATAAATCGATATGCTCTTGTGTAATCCGCGTCTTAAGCGTAACGTCTAGACCCACCATCATAACAGGAAGCCCAGATGTAAATACATGATCAGCAGCTTCCGGATCCCCGGCAATATTCGCTTCCGCAACCGGTGTTCTATTGCCGGGATTGAAGATCGTACCGCCCATCACCACTACTTTTTTCAAAGTATTCTTAATACCAGGGTCCATATCAAGCGCCATAGAAAGGTTGGTTAGATGTGCCAGTGTGACTAATACAATCTCTCCGGGATTCTCATTAGCCATCCGAACAATAAACTCAGATGCAGTTTCGTTAATGGGACGCTGGCTGGATGGAGCAATTTCCACATTGCCAATACCGTTCTCACCATGCACATGAGTGGCGTAGCCTGAGTGCTCACGAACAAGTGCCTTGGATGCTCCGATCGCTACAGGAATCTCATAACCGGGCTTAGCAAGCTCAATTAGCCGCAGTGAATTGTCCGCCGCCTTTTCGACCTCAATATTCCCAAAAACGGTTGTAATTCCTTCTACAATTACGTTTGGAGCACGTAAGGCATATAGAATCGCCAGTGCATCGTCAATACCTGTATCTGCATCAATAATAATTCGTGTTTTGCTCATTTATGTTCTCTCCCATTATGTTTTTTTCATAAAAGCTATCATATCACGGCCAACGAGGGTCGCTCAATTTTTATTCAATTCCTGTTCTTTAAAGGCTTCAATAAACCGCTCAGGATCGCACTCTATCAAATAAGCATACACGCCCTTACTCGTGTGGAGATAGAACATGCCGCCCATATCCCCCATTGAGCGATAAGACATATCGAAAATATCTTTTAGCGGGAATTCCCGATGACGTGTTACAATTCTATCTTGATACAGATACATTAGCCGATTGGAAGCAACACTTCGTTGTTCTCCATCCCTAATTTCTCGTTGTATCTTATAATACGGAAGCTGAGCTACCCATTTCATTTGCAGTCCTCCTGCTTGTCGTAATGGACTCCATTTTATTATTCTTTTTACCCTATTGCAAAATAAAGAAGCTTAACGATCCCATTAGCGGAATCATCAAGCTTCAGTAATCACCGTTTATTTCGTTGTATAAGCTGCGGCTGCCTTGCAAAAGCGTTCCAATGCCTCAACTAATGTGGATCTCGGACAAGCCAGATTAATTCGTAGATGGCCTTTGCCTTCTGTTCCAAAAACAGAACCTTCATTAAAAGCCACTTTAGCCTCTTTGTACATCAGCTGCTTCAGATCGTCTATTTCCAAGTTCAGTTCGCGGCAATCCACCCAGAGCAGGTAGGTTCCTTGCGGCTGCATCACATGAACCTGTGGTAAATGCTCCGCCAAATAGCTGACCGTATAATCCACATTATCTGATACATATTGTAACAGCTCATCCAGCCATTCTTCTCCGTCATTGTAAGCGGCTTGTACCGCTCCTTGCGCGAAGAAACTAGCCATATGTAAGCTCAAGGCTTTCATTTTTTGATCAAATTTACGTTTCAATTCCGGATTCGAGGACACGATAAAAGAGGATTGAAGCCCCGGAAGATTGAAGGTTTTGGTCGCAGCAAGGGTGGTTAATGTAATATTGGCAATTTCCTCAGACAAGGATGCAAAAGGAATATGCTCATAACCTGGAAGCGCCAAATCACAATGGATCTCATCAGAGATAACTGTCACTCCGTGACGCAAGCACAGTTCACCGAGCTTCAACAGCTCTTCTCTTTCCCATACTCTACCGCCTGGATTATGCGGACTGCATAACAGCAGCAGCTTCGCTCCACCCAACATCAACCCTTCCAATTGCTCATAATCCATCTCAAAGCGCCCATTACGGACGATAAGCGGATTCTTGGCAACCTTCCGGTCATTCATCTGGATGACATCATAAAAGGGATAATAAACTGGCGATTGTAAAATAACCTCGTCCCCAGGCTCAGTAAACAGTTCAACAGAGAGGCTTAAGGAAGTTACAATTCCGGGAGAATCTGAAATCCACTCCGGTTTGATCTGCCAATCATGCCGTCTTTTAAACCATGACGTGATGGCTTCTTTATAAGTATCACTAGGTACACTGTAACCGTAAACTCCTTGTTCTGCGCGGCGCAGAATGGCTTCCTTCACTGCGGGAGGACTTTCAAAATCCATGTCTGCCACCCAAAGCGGCATAATATCCTTCTCACCAAACAACTTCTCGGATTGGTCCCATTTGTAAGAGCTAGTATTACGGCGGTCAATTACGCGATCGAAATCATACTTCAACTAAAGTCACCTCATCCTTATAAACTTATCTTTTATTGTATCATGAGGAAACCGATATGGCATACTGCACAAAAAAAGAACGCACTCGTGAAAGCACGCTCTCCATAACTCAATCAGGTACAACCTCGAATTATTGCAGCCATTCATCCAAATGAGCAGCGACAAATTCATCATCCACCAGATGGGGATAATCCTTGTAGACTCTGTTGATCTCCTCCATTTGACCCGGTGACAATTGTTCTTCCGGATTCAGACACCATAAGCCTTCAAGCAATCCCTGTCGGCGAAGCACTTCGTGTATACCAGGAATACAGCCATGAAAATGATGGGCCGGATCAAATAACGCTGCATTACTGTCTGTCACCTCAGCCCCAAAGGTTAACCAGCTTGCTGCTAACGAGGGTTCACTGCGGATCTTTTTAATCTCATTCAGCATTTGCACAGCTTTGCTCGTCCATACCGCCCAGTGACCCAGCAGGCCACCAACTATTTTTTTCTCAACCGGCTTGCCGTTCACCATGAATCGGAAAGTTGTGAGTAGATCGCTGACAATATTATCATCATTTCCGGTATAGAGGGCAATTTCTTCACTACGGCTGGAGTCAAGTACGGCTCTGACTACGTCCAGCGTCTGATAACGATTGAATGGTGCCATCTTTATGGCGATCACGCCTTCTATTTCAGCGAATGCCTTCCAAAAATCAAAGCTTAAGATCCGCCCGCCCACAGATGGCTGCAGGTAGAAACCAAATACAGGAATCACTTCCGCTACTCTGCGCGCCCGTTCCAGGAGCTCTTCCTCACTTAAGGCTTGCAGACCTCCCATGCTGAGCAGTCCGGCTTCATAACCAAAGCTTACAGCAAGTCGAGCTTCGAGGACCGCCTGCTCCGTCCCACCGCAGATGCCTGCCACTTTCAAGAATGGCCGATTTAGCTGGGCACGTTCTACCTCTTCCGCAGCGAGACGTAACACGGGCTCTAGCAGCCCTATTTCCGGATTCCTGATCTCGAATTGAGTGGAATGCACTGCGACCGCGATTCCTCCCGCCCCAGAAGCGAGATAATAGCGAGTCAGCGCTCGTTGACGACGTTCATCCAGCTTTCGTTCCTTAGTTAGAGCAAGCGGATGCGCGGGAATAGCCAATCCATCATGAAGTGCGGCATTTAAAGCTGTAGTCAGAGGTTTTCTTTTCAGCGTCATCAATATTTGCCCTCCCGCTCCTGAAAATGCGTGGGTTTGTTCCAGGTTTCTCCGCCTCGTCCTACCCAATCGCCAATCCAATCGATCATTTCGGCTAGCGATACCTGGGGATAGCCGAAAGTGGCGGCAGCCTTCGCCGCGTTGCTTAGCAGTGCAGTGGGTGCTTCCTGCCCTGTAAAGATCGGTTCAACGCCCAGTTTTCGGCCAAATTCATTAGCGGCCCAGCGGAGAGACAACGTCTCCGGTCCGGTAATGTTCATCACATTTGGCGGGGAACTACAACGAAGCAGCGCTCGCAAGGCGATTTCATTAGCATCGCCCTGCCAAATCACATTGGCATGACCCATTGTTATATCAATGGACCGGCCTTCCTTAACCGACCGAGCCAGCTCCAGCAACACGCCATACCGCAGATCAATAGCATAGTTCAACCGATATATAAACATCGGTGTTCCATTTTTATGTGAGAAATGCTCAAATATCCGCTCCCGGCCCAAACAGGATTGCCCATACTCCCCATTTGCGTTCGGAGAAGTTCTTTCCGTTGCTCCCCCTTGACCAACCGGAGTGAACGGATAAACGTTACCTGTCGAGAACACCACAATCCGGGAATTACGGAAATGTTCTGCTACGCGTCCCGGCAAATAGGCGTTCATCATCCAAGTAAAATGCTCATTGCCTGTGGTGCCGAATTTATTCCCGGCCATATAGAGAATGTTTTGCGTTTCAGGGAGTGCCTGCAATGCTTTATCGTCTGATAAATCAGCGGAGATAATTTCAACCCCAGCCGCTTCCAGCTCGCGGCTAAGCACCTTGTTCGAAAAGCGTGAAACGCCGATGACTTTCTTGTCCAGCCCTGCTTGGCGAATCGCGTTCACGGCTAACCTTGCTAAGCTGGGACCCATTTTGCCCCCCACACCCAGCAGCATAATATCCCCATCAAGCTGGCTCAATTCATCAATCAGTGCTGCGGACGGACGGGCTAAGCGGTCTTCCAGCTCTTGAACGGTTTGCATCATTGAACTCTCCCCTCTGTTGGCTGTTAACAAGCTACGTTTATATGATGAAAGATGGATTGGACAGTTGGTTAACTGTAGCGTTCTATGGCAGCCACATTAGTGATTTTGCAATTTAGTTGTATTTCATACAATTAAAACGCCTCGCAAATCCATAGATGATTATTTAGTTGTATTTTCTGCAATTAATAGTTCAGCACGAGGCTAAAAATGATAATGCGCTAAGATTTAACTGCATAAAATGCAGTTAAAATTCAAAAAGGGCATTTCGACAGGCTATAGTTGTATAAAGTACAATTATTATGCGCATGTATTAGATTATTTCGAGTGAAGCGAACTCGCAGCGCCCAGCAGTTCTTTCCTAAGCTCAACAGGCAGAAGGAAGTCAAAGTCACAACCAAGGTTCGCCTGAAGAACCCGTTCGTGAAACAGCAAGCCATAGCCCCTGTCATAGTGCGGCTTAGGCGCATGCCATAAGAGCCGCCGACGGGCCAGCTCCTCATCCGCCACCTTCAGCTCCAGGCGCCTTGCGGAAATATCCAACTCAATTTCGTCGCCATCCTGCACAAGTGCTAACGTTCCGCCAATGGCCGCCTCCGGTGCCGCATGTACAATCAATGCGCCATAAGAGGTCCCACTAATCCTAGCATCAGAGATACGGACCATATCGCGGATGCCCTGCTTCAGCAGTTTTTGCGGGATCGGAATTTGCCCAATCTCCGGCATGGCAGGCGCGCCCTTAGGCCCTGCGTTCTTGAGCACCAGCACGCTGTTCTTATCCACGACCAAATCAGGGTCATCGATCCGCTCGTTTAGATCAGCCGGACTCTCAAAGACTACTGCGCGTCCGATATGCTTTTTGAGATGCGCCGATACAGCGGTTTGCTTGATCAGCGCCCCATCCGGCGCCAGATTTCCGCGCAATACAGCAATTCCACCTTGGCTGTCGAGCGGCTCCTCCAAGGTACGTATCACATCCCTGTCCAGTGTGGCTGCCTGAACCAGATTCTCTTTAACCGTTCTACCTGTGACAGTAATGCAATCCCCATGCAGCAGCGGCTCCAGCTCCTTCATTAAGGCTGGCACTCCACCCGCCTCAAAATACTCCTCCATCTGATACTTGCCGGAAGGGCGCAGATTCAAAATGAACGGTGTCTGGCTGCTGATGCGGTCAAAGGTCTCCAGCGGGAGCTTCATCCCAAGGCGCTGGGAGATCGCCACGAGATGGATAATCGCGTTCGTCGAGCCGCCGCTGGCCATCGTAACCGTGATCGCGTTCTCTATCGCCGCCGCAGTCATGATGTCACGTGGACGGATATCGCGGCGTACCAACTCGACGATCTGCTTGCCGGTGCGCTCAGACATATGTCGGCGTCTGCTGTCCGGAGCCGGAATAGCTGCGCAGCCTGGTAAAGCCATGCCGATGGCCTCCGCAATCGAGGCCATCGTGCTGGCTGTGCCCATTACCATACAGTGACCGTCACTGCGGCAGATTGCGTTCTCTGCAATAGCCAGTTCCTCGTCACTGATATTTCCTGCTTTGTGTTCCAGTGTAAAACCGTAACAATCCGTACACGCTCCGAGACTGCGGCCACCCAACCGCCCGTTGAGCATGGGTCCACCTGTCAACACAATGGCTGGAATGTTGGCGCTAGCTGCTGCCATCAACTGTGCGGGCACTGTTTTATCGCAACCCCCAAGCAGCACTACCCCGTCAATGGGATGCCCCTTCATCATTTCTTCCGTATCCATCGCCATTAAATTTCGCAGCAGCATCGTCGTTGGCTTCACATAAGGCTCACCGATAGAGATGGTCGGGAATTCCATCGGCACTCCCCCAGCCTGCCAAACGCCGCGCTTCACATAATCTACTAATTCATTAAAATGTGAATGGCATTTATTCAGCTCACTGAACGTATTGCAAATGCCAATCACCGGTTTGTGGATATCCTCTTCGGTGTATCCCATCGACTTCGTAAAGGAACGGTGGATGAATCCCCAAAGATCCTTTTCCTGAAAAAAAGCTTCACTCTTCAACTTACCACCGAATCTAGCTGCACTCTCCTCGCAGTCTCTACACTCCGCCATGACCCCATCTCCTTTAGCAACCACAGTTGTTGACTAAACCAGCCCGAGAATTTCCGGTGTAGCGCGATGAATAATGCCTTCAATGAATTCCTGCGGAATTTGCGGCAGCTTTGTTCCCTCCGCCAGATCATTAATATGGTAAAGCGCTTCTAGCATTTTCTGTGTCCCAAAAAACGGATAATCTGACCCAAACAATAGTTTGTCTTGAACCCCATATTCCATAGCAGATACGAGCGCATTGTAGAATTGCCAAGGTCTGCTACCTAACGCAGATACATCCATGTACATGTTGGGATGCTTACGTACCAGCGAAATACATTCGTCAACCCACGGATGGCCCATATGCGCCACAATCATCTTCAGCTTTGGAAAAGCACGGGCAATGGGATCCAGCATCGCCGGTCTGGAGGCATCCAGATATCCTTCTGGCACAAATGAGGTGCCTTGGTGCCAAAGTATAGGCACATTCAGCTGTTCAGCTTTGGCATAGAGAGCAAAATATTTGGGGTCATCAGGGTAAAAGTTCTGATAAATAGGGGCAAGCTTCAGCCCTTTTAACCCCATTTCCCGGATCGCAGTCTCAAATTCAGCAACACAATCCAGATGGTTAGGATCTACGCTGGCAAAACCAAATAGCCGGTTTGGATCAGTGCGGCAGTAGTCAGCGACATAAGCATTTGGCACGACAAGTCCCGTTGCATACGCAGCCATAGCAAGTACAATAGCACCGGAGAAACCTTCCAAATTACGGCGGTGCTGCTCAGGGGTTGCTTCGATATTCATATCCGGCCCCCAAGCTCGTTTGATCGCTTCATCCGTAGGTCCTGAAACCATGCCCGGCCCAAACAAATGGGTATGACAATCGAAGATCATCCCTGTTTCCTCCTATTCGCTGACCATCGTATTAGTAAGGGCGCCAAGCTTCTCAATCTGCACCGTCACCACATCACCAGTCTTCAGGTAAACCTGATTCTCTGGAGGGTAGCCCATCACGACTCCTTCCGGTGTTCCGGTCAGAATAATGTCACCCGGAGAAAGTGTCATGCACTGAGAAATATAACTAACAATCTGCTTGCAGTTAAAAATCATATCCGAAGTGTTCGAGCTCTGACGCAGTTCCCCATTCACCGTGCACTGAATATCGAGCTGATTGGGATCACCCACCTCATCCGCAGATACAAGATAGGGTCCAATCGGTGAAAATTTGTCACAGGACTTTCCAGCTAACCATTGACTCGTCCGCAGCTGCAAATCACGCGCTGACAGATCATTAGCAGAACAGTATCCAAATACATAATCTAAGGCAGCTTCCTCGGCAACATACTTCGTAGTCCGTCCAATTACGATGCCTAACTCTGCTTCATAATCCACTTTGTGAGCGGTCCTCGGCAACGGAACCTCCGAGCCATGTCCGGTTAATGTATTGTTAAATTTATTGAACAAGATCGGATATTCCGGAATTGCCATTCCTGTCTCTTCTGCATGCCTGCGGTAATTCAGGCCGATACAGATGATTTTGCCAGGATCGGTAACACAGGGACCGAAGGTCAAGTCTTCCACCTGCTTCAGCCAGGCTGAGTTTTCTTCTTCCATAGGCAGCTCATTCACAAAATTCCTCAGTTGATTCAGCGCCTCCATGCCGCCGTCAAGCAGTTGCTTAACTGTTACAGGAACCGGAGCCTCCAGCCGTGTGGATAAGGCAGTCTGTGCAGCCTCAATATCCACCACTCCACGGTCGGTTAGCACACCCATATGATTATCCTCTTTTTGCAAAAATGTAATTAGCTTCATATAAAAAACACCCCTTCACTTTATGCATTTTTGCCGAAGACAAGGCCGCCATCCACATAAAACGGCGAACCCATCACAAACTCCGACTCGTCCGAAGCTAGAAATAATGCAGCTCGCGCCACATCCTTGGGCTTACCCAGCTCACCACTAAGCTGTCTACGCTTGATTGCCGCAACCGAAGCCTCTGGATCCAGTGACTCCTTTAAATATTCTTCTACGAACGGAGTCATAATGGTACCGGGCAGCAGAGCATTTACACGAATGCCGTATGGCGCATAATCGACTTGCATGGTCTTGGTTAAGGACAAGACTGCCCCCTTAGAAGCACTATAGGAAGCTCGCTGTGCCACACCAATCTCGGCAATACTTGAGGACATATTAATGATCGAACCCGTCTTACTGTTCATCATATAAGGTAAAACTGCCTTGCAGGTTAAGAACACACCTGTTACATTCACCCGCATAACCCGCTCCCATACTTCCTCGGCAACCTCGTGTACAGGCCCCACGCCACTGATCCCTGCATTATTAAAGAGCACATCGATTCGCCCAAAAGCATTAACGACCTGATCAGCCATTACCCTTGTACTGGCAGCATCGGTAACATCACAAGGGATGAACAACGCCTTCCCACCCGCCGCCTCTATTTCAGCGACTGCGGCTTTTCCTGAATCCACCTGAACATCCGCAATAACTACCGTCGCTCCTTCTGAAGCAAATAATACGGCTGTGCTTTTCCCAATCCCTGAGCCTGCTCCGGTTATAATGACGATCTTATCTTTGAGTCGCATTGAGCTTCCTCCTCTATTACTCCTTAGCCCGATAGTTGCTAGGCAGCAAACCACTTACACCAGGCTTAGCCATAAATAATCCGCCTGCATGCGGATATCGACGCAGCTCTTCTTCGTTCATCCCTGTCTTCGCAGTCGTAATGTAAAGTTCTGTTAGATCACTGCCGCCAAAGGTGCAGGAGGTAACCAAAGGCGCCGGAACTCGGATCCGTCCAATCTGCTCACCCGTATCCGGGTTCCAACGGGAGACACAACCGCCGCCCCAATGAGCAACCCAAAGCATTCCTTCGCCATCTATCGTCATTCCGTCTGGACTTCCTTCCGTGGCAGGAATCCGAAACGCTATTTTACGATTGTCTATATTTCCAGAATCTTCATCGTAATCAAATACATCCACCTGTCCCGTAGGCGTATCAATGTAATACATTCTGCTTCGTGCATAATCCCAAGCCAGCCCATTCGAAATCCCGATGCCAGATAACACTTGGCGACAGGTACCACCAGGCTCAAGGACATATAATCCTCCAGCTTTTGGCTCATTATCCATGCTCATCGTTCCCAGCCACAGCCGGCCATGTCGGTCACATTTGGCATCATTCGTTCTATTGCGCGGAAGATCAGCTTCTATCGAAGTCAGCAGAACCGGGGATCCGTCAGTTTGAGCGAGATAGACTCCATCCTCCATTGCCAGAAGAAGTTCACCCTCAGCGGTTGGAATAACCGCGCTAATCATAAGATCAAAAGAGCGCACTTCTTCACTTTTTGTAATCTGGTCGTATATTCTAAGCTTCCTGCCCATAATATCCACCCAGTACAACTGATTGGATTCAGCGTCCCAATGTGGTCCTTCCCCTAGCTCAGCCTGAGCATCAATCATCAATTCTGCCTGAATTTCTGTAATTTTCAAAACCTTCACTCCTTCTTATTTTTACAGTTCACTGCCATTAGCCAGATGTCCACCATCCACCCGAATCGTCTCTCCAGTAACATAAGAAGCTTCGTCAGATGCTAGAAATAGAAATACATTAGCGGCTTCCTGAATGGTTGCCGCCCGCCGCATGGGCGTATGCTCCGAATACGCCGGGAGCTTCGAAACCTCCCTTAATTTACGGTCAAGTGGAGTATCCACGAATCCCGGTGCAACTGCGTTTACCCGGATACCATAAGGTGCCAGCTCCACGGCCATAGATTCAGTGAGCAAAATAACGGCAGCTTTGGAAGCATTGTAATGCGCAAGCTCGGAGCTTGCCGCCAGACCATTTTTGGAGCTCATATTAATAATGACCCCACCGCCACCTTGGGAAATCATTTGTCTTGCTGCTAGCTGGCCAATGAAGAAAACCGCCTTTACATTAATATCAAAAACCGCGTTCCAGTGCTCAGCAGAAATATCGAGAAAATGTTCGCGGAAGGCGATGCCGGCATTGTTCACTACAATATCTATCCCTCCGAATCTTGCAAAAGCGCGGGAAACGGCTTGCGCTAACTGTGACACGTCACGCAGATCACATATTTCCATGTCGGCTTTTTCACCATACACCTTCAAGGTTTCCAGCGCAGTGAGGAGCTCCACCTCATTCCGGTCTAACAACACCACTTGAGCGCCTTCTTCCAGAAATCGGTGAGCGATCCCCAGTCCAATCCCTCTTGCTGCACCTGTGACCAGTGCTTTTTTGCCAGCCAGCCTCATTTTCATCACTCCTCTGGCTCGTGCTTAGAGCACCCCGTATTTATCGTAGACCTGCCGCAACGTATATCCTTTCAGCAATTCATCCCGAGTGTGATTCTCACGAGTCACTTTATCCATTGCCAGCTGAAATACTTCATCGATGATAGCTCCCGGAATTACAACGATCCCGTCACGATCACCAAAGATAACATCTCCGGGATGGACCATCACACCCCCGCACAGCACCGGAATATCATAATCGATGACAATTCCACGTCCCTGAGAATCAACGGGTTTAGTCCCGGTAGCGAAAACAGGAAAGCCGAGCTCTAGAATTTTGGCAGTATCGCGGATTAATCCATCCACAATCGCTCCGCGGCCGCCTCTCATTTTGGAAGCGGTGGACAGCAGCTCTCCCCACAGTCCATTCTGCCGTGATTCATTTGTGCAGCCGATGACAATTTCTCCGGGTTTGACGCTGTCCACTGCCTCAATCTCCTTAGTGTACGGATCATCCGGCAGGTGATGAATATCCACAGAAAGAATGGTTTTTGCTCGTCCGGCGATGATCCAGGTCGGATCTATCGGATTGATATTTTCACGCATCACCTGATTTCGATAACCCAATTGATCCAATGTATCAGAGATTACCGCAGAATAGAGCGTTTCGCACATGCTGTCGAACAATTCTTGATCCTTCATAAGCGGTCCCACCCTCCTCAAGATTGTGTGTACACAACTTACCTCATTTACTTAACCGTACCGGGTGACCAGCATGCACAGACTGATATGCGGTAAGCGCGACCTCCGTGGATCGGAGTCCGTCTACTCCTGAAACTGGCACCTCCGTCTCTTCCAAAAGCGCCTGGACAAAAGCCTTTAGCATCAGCTCGTTCATATCGTCCCCCCAGAAGGACCAATTTCCTTTGCCAGATGCTCTTCCATATACATTATTTTTCTGATTAAATGCATCAATAGAAATAACACCTTTAGTGCCAATGATTTCAAGCGTCACATCCCCCCATGTCGGGAAGCCTGGATTACGTGACCAGCTCGGATCCAGCACTCCGAATACACCATTCTCAAAAGTGACATGAACCATGCCAGAATCATCAATTGTCCGCTTGTGTTCTGGATCAAACAGCGTATCCGCATAGGCATAAACCTGATCTACCGGAGAATTAGCGAACCAGTTCATCAGATCCATCACATGCACAGTATGATCCAGAACAGCGCCACCTCCTGAGAGAGCTTCGTCAGCGAACCATTTGGGCCCCGGAAAGGAACCCCGGTTCGTTCCCTTGAACGCGATAATTTCTCCAATATCCCCACGATCTAGCGCTTCCTTAGCCCGCACAACCGAGGTCAAGAAACGACAAGGAAAGGCTGTCATTAATTGGACTTTTTCCTCGGCGCAGACCGATATCATTTGCTGCATTTCTTCCACTGAAAGACCTAGCGGCTTCTCGCACAGCACATGTTTGCCTGCCCGAGCTGAATCTATTGTTAGCTTGGCGTGAAACACATTTTCCGAGCAAATAATTACGGCATCAATCTTCGGATCAGCCAGAAGCTCCTTATAATTGGCATAATAGGGAATGGAATGTTTCTCCGCTAAGGCCCGCGTTCGCGCAGGCACCTCATCGGCAATTCCACCGACTATCACTTCTGAGAAACGCAGCAGATTCTCCAAATAATCAAAAGCATGAGCATGCGCGAAACTAATCATCCCAATATTCAGCTGGCTCATTAAATCCCCTCCATTCCATCAAGCCTCACTGGCTGTCCTGTTGCTCCCGATTTCTGAGCAGCTGCTGCCCAGCGCACAGCCTCCAGTGCATCCTGCGCAGTAACTATAGGCTCTTCCCCACTTCTCAAACAGGCGAGAAAATGCTCCAGTTCCTCATAATATGGGTCCTTAAGCAGCACGCTCGAAGGGGTCTCCACAGCTCCCGAAGCGGAGCTGCTTTCCACCGATCTGCGGATATGAAAGCTTTCGTCATCATTAGTTGCCCCTGAGATAATTCCCTCTGCATCGGCATACTCAAAGGAAGCATGAAACGATCCGGGGTAACCCCAAAATGCTTCAAGCTGAGCAAGAGTACCCTTCTTAAAGCGAAAGGTAGCTGAGGCATAATTTATGGCTTCCGACTGATGCTGGAAGGCATACACCTCCAGCGCTTCTCCGAAGGCTCCACGGATGTAATCAATATCATGAATCATTAAATCCATAATGACGCCGCCACTAAGCTGCGGGTCTCGAAACCATGCTTTCACGTTTCCGGGATGCGAACCCGCACGTTTAGCATGATATATCCCGCCTTGAGCGCTGCCGAGCTGCTTTATTCCCTCTGCGAGCTGTCTGTAGGACCGGAAAAAGCGGACAACATGGCCTACAAATAATCTCACGCCACGCTCCTCACAATAACGGATAGCTTCCTCCGCTTCCTGCGAAGTTAATGCAAGTGGTTTCTCACAGATCACATGTACGCCATGATCAGCCGCTAGCCGAACCAGTGGAACATGCATGAAGGTAGGCACAGCAATACTGACCACCTCCGGTTTCACTTGTTCAAGCATTTCCACGGCGGATATATAATAGCGAACTCCCACTAAATTCCCGAGTACCTCCGCAGCCTTCTCATCGATATCACATACGGCGACAAGCTCTGCTTCGGGCATAGACTTGTAACGATCTGCATGGATACTCCCCATGCCCCCGCATCCGATTACTGCTGTCCTGATCACTTCTCTTCACTCCTTTCAGGCTGTACTTTCCTTTATAAAAGAACGGTAGCTCCACTTACCCTGCTTTCGTTAGCCGCTTCAAGGAAGCGTATCAGCTCCAGCGTTAGAGAAGGTTGTATCGGCGGTTTTCCCCCTCGTGCCATAGCTATAAAGCGCTTCAGCAGTTGCTGATGCCCTGCGTTATAATGCACTCCAAGCGCATTTACTCCACCACTGCCACGTTGACGGTGCAGTACGGTATAGAAATCAGATCCACCCGTACGGTTACCTCGAACCGTCCCAATCCGCCCGTCTTTCCACTGTCCGACCACCCATTCCTGCCTATCGTGACGGATCGCCCGTACCGATTGGCAGCCTTCTCCCAGTGCTGCATAGAGCATCTCGACAGTGTGTATGCCGTACCAGAACAACCCCGGCTGTGTCGGCTGCAGTTCGAGCGGCCCACTGCAATCTGCACCTAGAATAGCGCCTGCGGTATTATCCTTCAAAAGTGCTGTTAGTGGTTTCCCAAATCGAACCATGGAGCTGGAGAAAAATGGGGTTCCATATTTCTCCGCCAATCGCACCATTGCTTTTGCTTCTTCAGAGGTAACAGCAAACGGCTTATCCACGAATATTGGCTTTCCGTAAGGAGCCAGTATTGCAAACTGTTCCTTGTGCACTCTCCCATCTACAGAGGTCAACAAGATAGCATCAGAGTTTTCTGCAACCTCCACGATAGAATGGAGCAGTTCAACACCATAACTCATCTGTAACTCACTGCTAATCATTTTCACACGTGAATAACTCAACTCAAAATCTGGAGATCCACCTGGATAACCGCACTGCAGTCTACCGCCCGGAACATGCAAAGGGTGTGATTTATCATTCAGCAGTGCAGCAAAGATTCTGCTATGTGAGGTGTCCATTCCTACCATACCAATCTGCAGTTCTTTCATATCAACACTTTTTCGAAATTAAACGTTCTTCTTTACAACGCTCTAGGAGTTCCATATATTCTCTTCCCACTTGTTCGATGCTGTAAGTAGTTCTTGCTTTCTGTTCTCCCAATGACTTCAAATCTTCCCTCAAGGTATTCCGCTCCAACAATGTAATTAATCTGTCCACACATTCTGCTTCATTACCTGACTCATACAAGGAAACGTTCAGCGGTCCATCCAATAATTCCGGAAGCGCTCCGACACTCGGAACCACCACCGGACACCTACAAGCCATCGCCTCCAGTACGGTCATTCCAAAGGATTCATTTATTGTGGTACTCACATATATTCCACCACTCTGTGCAACAGAGGAATAGTAGCTATGCATCTCATCGTAATCTACTTTAGAAATCCACTTAAAATGTTTGATCCCTTGCTGCTCCACCTTAACCATAAGCTGATTTTTGATCTCATCGGGAGCAGTGTATCCCCCAACAAGCATAAATTGCAGCTCTGGCATCCTGGCATTCAGCTTACCCGCTATGTTCAAATAGGACGACCAGTTCTTATGATCATCCAGTTTGCCAACCCACAAAATAGTGGCAGGCCTCTGCTCCGTATCCGCTTCATACTGGAACAAATCGGTATCCAGGCAATTATTAATATGAAAAGCACCCACTATGCCAATGCTGTGCAAATAACCCTTCATATAAGCGGATGGAGTGATCACATAGTGAAAGGGCAAGCTATCTTTAGAATGAGCCAACTTCTGCAAGGGTTCAGAATAGGTGGTATGCACTTCATGAATAATAACCTTGCCTTCTTCAACAGGCCCAAGTGCTTCGTAAAGTTCATAAGTATCGATAGAAATAATGACGTCGAAATTATAGGCTGCAATATAACTCTTAATTTCTTCTACAGTCCCGAGAATACGGACATGCTCATATCCTTCAAAAGCGCTCGCCCCGCCATAATCCTCCAGAAAGGCAAAGTGCACTTCCGAGTGATGCCGCAAAAACTTAAGTCGATTGGCAAGTTGAGTCGTTACTCCGCCCAGAACACAGAACTTATAAAAATATAGAATTTTCAAACTCTCTCCACCCTTCTCCAAGGATAGTGCTGCCTCTTCTATTGCATGCGATACAATACCGTTGTTCTTGCAAAATACAGGTCACCCTTACGATCCATCGTCAGCAATCTTGCCTCATCATCCAGTACTTCAAGCTCTTCCCGCTTCACATCAAACTTGAACAATCGATTCATCGACACGCCATATAACATGCCATCCTTGTATAGCAGTTCATTGCCACTACGCCAAAAATGAGTCACAACCGTCCAATCCATTGAAAATAAAGAGTAGGTCTGCACGGTACACTTCAGCTGTGGATCGAACCGAAACAGAAGTCCCGCCGTCAAGCCCCACAGATTACCTTCATCATCTAGTACCAAAGCAGATATTGCCCGTTCCCCTTGCACTGGAACCCCTTCCCATACCTTGCAACGATGCTGCAAATCCCAGATCAACAAAGATGCATCCTCTCGCTGCGGCGCAATTCCAAGCCCACCCCATACGGACCCTCCAGCGAACAGCAGCTGATCCCGGCTAGTTAAGGACACTATACTCTGCAGCGGCAAAAGATTTTTGAACACTTCTCGCGCACCGCTCGCAGGATGATAGAAAGTAAGTGCACCTCCATGTCGACCGTAGGCAGGAACCGTTCCGATTGCCAATTGATCGCCCGCCCAAGTCCACGCAAAAGGACGATCCTGCTCTTCTTCCTGAAGGGAGAACAATAGCTCTGGATTGTCACCCGGCTTCCATTCTCGACTCAGATCATATTTGTAAATATTTGCCCTAGGGTATACTCCTAAATAAAGACAGTCGTCCCCAGCAAGCATGCCTTCTGTCTGCCCAATCCCCCGATAAGAGATTAACTCAGCACTAGACGTATCAAATCTGGCTAACCCGCCTGCAAAATAACCTCCAATATATAACGCATCGTCAGGCCCGCGGGTCATGGATTGCAGATAAAGCGGCTGACCCTGTAGCCCGAAATCCATAACCCTATGTTGATCAGTATCCGGGTCGTAGATCCAGCAGCTTCCATCCCTATACACACCGATTAAACATTGGCCCTTCGAATTTAGCGGATGATTATGGAGCCAACCATAATCTCCCGCAGGCTCCGACATAGCTAACGAGGTAACAAATAAACTCCCTGTCTGAAGATCATATCGCTGCAAATAATCATCTTTAATAAAGTACACATTTCCTTGCTCATCCGGGGAGGAAACACTTAGTCCACTTACACGCTCCAGAACGTCGCCCCACTCCTGCTGTTCCAGATCATAAATGTACAAACGTGCAGACGGTGTGACTCGGGCAAACAACTTGCCATGAATGATATTTAAGTCATAGACCAGCTGTTCACCACAGCATTCATCAGGCAGCCCAATTTCTGAGCGGCTCCCCGTCTCTGTATCCAGCACAACAATATGTGGGGACTGGGTACCCACACCCACATAGAGCTTACCGTTCCACACCTCCATCGAGCGAGCATATTGCTCCCCGCTCACCATAACACCGTAATCCCTGAAGATTCCTGTTACTGGATCATACTGAAATACTTTGCCACCAGGATAACAACCTCCATAGATCCTGCCTTGCTCATCTGCCGCCAGCCGCCAGGTATAGAATTCGCCGGGAATCATCTCCCCAAGATTCTCCACACCCCTATCATGGGTGTATCTGTACAAGATGCCACTTCCCCCGATGTATACCCCGCTTGCCGTTGACACTACGCCCCAGCAATGATCGGATCCTTCAAGCGCATATCGTCCAGTGGTCTTCTCACCGCTGGGGTCCAGGACAAATAAAATACAAGGGCTTCCAGAAGAAACCGCGTAAACCCACTCTGTTCCTTGCCATGAACCGTAAGCTGAAGCCCATACCGCCAAACCATGAAGTGGCTCACCGATCCGAAATGCCTTCATCGGCTCCCGCCTTTTTCCGTCAGTTGTTGTTCCTTGCCAACTATTTCTGGTATAGAAACTGCCGCAGGATAAGCTAACACCGCTCCCAGCAAATCCACTGGATCCTCGGCATAACGCCGAAAGGCCTCTTCGCATCGCTCAACCGGGAACACTGCACTAATCAATGGTTTCACCTGAATGTCCCCTTCGGAGATTAACCGAATATATTCTGCCATATTACGACCTTCTGTCCATCGAACGTAGCCGTAAGGGTAGTCCACCCCCTGTTGCTCATAAACAGGATCATATCTTCCAGGGCCGCCAGCCCTAGAAATTAGAACTTGAGCTTCCTTGCCGAACATCAGCTCACGCGAGAAATCCGGTTTAATATCGCCAACTAGCAATACCTTGCCGCGATCCCGTACCCACTTCAGCGCTTGATCGATCAGTTCTCCAGTCTTTCCACCCGCGCATACGATGACTGCATCAGCACCCATATCCGCTGTCAGGTTAACGAGATGCTCTTCCACCTGCGCGGGGCTAGTTGCGATATGCCTAATTCCTAGGCTCTCAGCCACCTCGCAGCGTTCCGCAAGCAGATCATAAACGATCACCCGGCATCCTGCGGCTCTGGCAATCTGCGCAATCAACTGCCCAAGAATTCCGGCACCGATCAACACAAGCGTCTCCCCAAACTGCAAGAGAACCTGCCTTAATGCATGTATTGCAATAGCTCCAAGCCCTACAGTCGATGCCTCCTCTGAACTGATATGATCAGGAATAGGCACCATCAGATGCTGAGGCATCAGCAGCCATTCCGCATGTTTTGCATAGGGTCCACCGTAGCAAGCTACCCGAAGTCCTTCGGGCCAATGTTCCATTCCTTTTCCCCGCGTTCGAATTACACCTGCCGCACTGTATCCAAGAACAATCTGATGGGTTCGCTGCAGGCCATTCATCATCATTTCCGTTCCGGGGCTAATTGCCGAATATTCAGTCTCCACCAGTACAAATCCATCTTCTATAACAGGTGTCCGAACATCCGTCATACGAATCTGTCCTTCTTGAGATACTACCGCCTTCATACGTTTTCTCCTCCCGGCTGCTTTAGAAACGATACTGTCACAAGCAGCATCTTCTCTCTGGCTGTTACTCTTTCAGAGCACCGATCATGACACCTTTAACGAAATACTTTTGCAGAAATGGATAGATCATCAGAATCGGAACGGTAGCAATGATAATCGTAGCGAATTTAATAGATTCACTGATACGAAATACCTCATCCTGAGTGACGCCTGCCAGCATATTTTGAGCAGAGGATTGAATCAGAATCTCTCTCAAAATCAGCTGTAGCGGGAATAAATTTCGATCCTGTAAATAAATCATGGCTGAGAACCAGCTGTTCCAGTGGCCAACCGCATAAAAGAGAGTCATCACAGCCAGAACCGGCATGGAGAGCGGAAGCACGATCCGCAGCAGGATTCTGAAATCATGGGCGCCGTCTATTTTGGCAGACTCGATCAGGCTATCTGGGATAGACTGAAAAAAGGTCCGCATCACGATCAAATTAAAAGCACTAACCGCACCCGGCAACAGGAGTGCCCATCTCGTGTCATACAGCCCAAGCTCTCGAACATTCAGATACGCCGGAATTAGTCCACCACTGAAAAACATCGTAAACACAATGAACGCCATAATAATATTTCTGCCTTCCAGATTTTTTCTGGACAGCGGATAAGCACCAAGTGTCGTTAATACCAGATTAATCAGTGTTCCAACAAGAACATAAAAGAAAGTATTTCCGTAAGCTGTCCAGACCCGCTCATCCTCAAATACCAGCTTGTAAGCATCCAGATTGAAACCAATCGGAAGGAAACTTACCTTCCCCGCAGCAATAGCATGTGCGTCACTGAATGAAGAGACTAGCACGTACCACATCGGGTACAAAAACAGGAATGAACACAAGATCAGAAACAGCACATTGCAGCTGTCAAATATGATTTCACCAAGACTGCGTTTCACAACCATTGTCTACCCTCCTAAAGCTATACTGCCTTAATCCAGCTTCAGCATATCTCGCTTTGAATACAGGTTATTACCATAGGCTACTTTCGGTTGTTTTACGGCTGATGCGATTCGCTATGACTAATAATGTAAAGTTAATCACGGAATTGAATAATCCAACCGCCGCAGAAAAGCTATAATCCGCCTCCATTACACCTCGTCTATAAACAAATGTCGAAATAACATCCGCGGTCACGTACGTTCCGGGATTGTAAAGCAATATTATTTTGTCCCAGCCCACATTCAGCAAGGTACCCACATTCAAAATTAAGAGAATTAGCACCGTTGGCAGAATTCCCGGCAGCGTAATATGAATAAGCTGTTTCCAGCGTCCCGCCCCATCGACAACTGCAGCCTCATACAAGCTCGGATTAATGCCGGATAATGCAGCTAAGTAAATGATCGAATTCCAGCCGAGGCTCTGCCACATGCCAGAACCCACATAAATCGTCCGAAACCATTCCGGCAAAATCAGGAACTGAATAGGTTCAGAAATGATGCCGATGCCTAGCAGCAGGCTGTTAATAATCCCACCAGGCTTAGTGAAATCAATAATCATCCCGCAGATTACGATCAGTGAAATAAAATGCGGCAGATAAGACACGGTCTGAAGAAAGGACTTGAGTTTCTTAAGGCGGAGCTCATTGAGCAGCAAAGCAAAAGCTAGTGAAGCAGGAAAAATGAAGATTAGTGAGAAGAAACTCATTAGGAAGGTATTTTTAAGTAGTCTGAGAAAATAATAGCTTTCAAAAAACTTCTCGAAATTCTTGAAACCCACCCAAGGGCTATCCGCGATTCCCAAGTAAGGATTGAAATTCTTAAAAGCAATGATCGCACCATACATTGGCTTATATTCAAAGATCAGAAAATACAAAACGGTAGGGAGCAGCATGAGGTACAGGTAGCGATTAGAGGCTATTCGTTTCCAGGAAATCGAGCTCATCTTGCCCAGAGGTTTCCCGCTTTTAACTTTGGCGACTTTTACAGGTACAGCCATAAAGTTCTCCTCTCCCGGACACTGGCGTTAGTCATAGCTGTCCTGTGGCGAGCGGTCACCTAAATTACTCAGAGCCGCTCGACACGACAACCTCTCACAAGCTGAGTTATTTACCTTTAAATCTCTCGTAGGCCGTCTGATATTCTTTCAGCACATCGTTAATCCCCATTTTCTCCAGCTGCTTAATTACTTTGTCGTAGTCTTCGATCTTTTGGCGCCCCATGATCAAGGCATTGGCCGTTTCTGCAACATAGGTCTGGATATCAGCCATCAATGGAACAACAACGTCATTTTCTTCGGTCGTGAATTGTACTGGAGGCAATTTGCTATCAAAATCAATATAGTCGCTATAAAGCTCTAATGGATTCTCCGTCTGTCCGTTCGCTTCCCGGATTTGTTGAGCATATCTGGTATCGGCTACCGTAGCCCAGCTTCCACCGCCGATGGTATGGTTCAACAATTCTTGTGTATTCGTCAACCCATTAGTGGGGTGAGTTACTTCTTTTTTATAGATAGGCTCTCCGTTCACTAGATCGTAGGACTTGCCTTCAACCCCAAAGTTGTTGAGCAGAATCCCTTCCTCTGAGTATTGATAGTCCAGCCATTTGATCACTTCTTCAGGATGCTCAGTTCTTGAGGAGACGGCCAAACCGTGTGCTGCTGCCTGCCAGCGGAAAGAGACATGACGTTGATCACCATTGGGTCCTTTAGGAGGAATTGCGGGTGCTATTTTGAAGGTTGGATGTTTCCCTTCCATCAGGGTTGTAAAGTTCCCCATATAGGAGCCAGACCAGCCAAACCAGGCGCCAGCTACATCCGTGGTCACTTTCTCCGTCAGTGTCTGGAATGTGGTATCTACCAAATAGTTCGGGTCGAGTAATTGTTCATCGTATAGACGATGCAGGTAAGTTACGACATCCTTAAATCGTGGATCATTTGGGCCATATTTTACTTGCCCATCCTCAACGAAGAAGCCGTAATCAACGCCAAATGCAGGAGCAAATAACATCATGATATTCTCCAGATTGACCGTAACAAGAGGGATTTCATCCTTAGCACCATTTCCGTTGGCATCCTGCTCCCTGAACGCCTTAAGCATGTTGTACCAATCGTCTGTGGTTTCCGGCATAGACAGACCCAGCTTATCGATCCAGTCTTTCCGCACTTGCGGGAACATTTGAGTGAGATCTTGTGAATCAAGAACGAGATTAGGCAGGTAAAAAATGTGGCCTTCAGGCGAGGTGATTTGTCCCCGAATATCCGGGTTGTCGTCGAGGATTTTTTTAAAGTTTGGCGCATGCTTTTCAATCAGATCTTCGAGTGGAAGAAGCGCGCCTTGTGTGCCATATTTTCCGGAATCCGTGCCCCACAAGTCATTGTAGATAATGTCCGGCAACTTCCCCGATGACATTAACAGACTGAAGGCTTCCGCACTGGCTTCCGTACTATGTTGAAAGTCGATATGAATGTTTGTGTTCTCTTCCATTTGCTGAAAGGATAATTTCTCATTAAAATTAGTTCCCCTGAAATTACCACCGCTAGGCGACCAGAGAGACAGATCCAATTTGTCTGAAACAATCGGGAGCTGCAGACCCCCTACTGTTGTACCTTCCTTAGCGGGCGCTGGCGTAGATTTCTGAGCATCCGCAGTAGGGTTTGCGCTATTGCCTGCATTACTGTTCGAACTGCCGCAAGCAGATACGAGTATGACCAGTACTAAGAGGACAGGAAACAGCAGAACTAACTTCCTTTTAGCAACATTCATAATTCAACCCCCTATTAATAACTAAAAATAAGATAATCATTATGATATATTCACTAACATCAAGAAGAAGGAATCAACGATACATCAATAAATTTTTAAATGAATAATCCTACTGTAAATAACCTTTAATAGGGTATATCCTCCTTTCATTGGCCCCTTTTCTACTTAGAATAGACAAAAACAAGCACACTGACTTCTTTTTGATTTACAAATCAGAGTTTCAGACTTCTTTTGCATTTAATCTGATATACATCTGATGTATTTTATTATATTTTCCAGCCTGCATGCTGTCAATATAATAATAAGAAATATCTCTAATATGTGTAATCTTATATGACATGTACCTGTCGTAAAATGCAGAAATCCATCAAATTTAATAGAAAACGCTTACAAAAAACATTTAAAAAAATGCGTAATCATGGCATAGTAGTACCATAATCACGCCATAACATTTATTCACTTATGAATCCCTTTCGGCCGTACTATCCCGCTCAGATATCAATACACTTAGTTCCTCATGAAGCGTAGCCTCATCTATCATCTTTGACCAATAAGCATTTAACAATTTACGAAAGCTTTTAAGAACGGCTATGGGAAGCCCTAAATCCTTGAGATATGAAAAGGTTGGAAATAGCTCTCTGTACATCAGATATCTCGAAGGTCGATTCAAATGATCCGTAATGCTCATCTCAGCAATCCGCTTTCGAGCCGGAATACTAACTGTTCGCTCCCGGATGATTTTCTGAGCTTCTGCTGAAGCAAGGAAATTGACGAATTGGCGAGCCGCTTCCTTTTGTCTTGAATTCCCAACCACTGCTGCCCCGATCGTCACTAATAGCGTCTTCTGAGGATCTTTTGTTTTCAGCCTAGGTAATGGTGCGAGATCGTAATCCAGCGTTAAATCTTTGAAATCATTTAAATTAAAAAATGTCGTTAGAATCATCGAAACCTGTTCTTGAACGAACAAAGATATCGTTTCATCTTCATGATTGCCGGCAAGATATTTCGGGAAAATCTGATGGTTGTTCACCAACCGACTATACACACTTAAACTATTAGCCGTCTCCGGGCTAAGTGTACGATGCTCGGCTCCGTCTGCCACAGTTTGAATCCCGCTCTGCAGCAGGAATACAGAATAACGGTTCTCGGAAGCGGGCACAAAATAAATGGCATGGCGTCCACGTTTCTCAGCCAACTGACGAGCCGCATCAATCAAGTCATCCCAGGTCCAGTAGCTATCCGGTTCCGGCAGATCAGCTTCCCGAAAATGTGCCTTATTGTAGCAAAGCACCACGGGGGAGAAAGAAATCGGATAAGCATACAATTGTTCTCCATGATAAAAAGCTTCCGTCGCAATTGGATACAATTCGGGATCCGGATCAAGCGTTTCCAACAATTCCGCCGATCCACTTTCGGCCATTTCCTGAAACTGTGTACTATTCAGTGATACGGCATCGAGCATTCCATTATTAATCATTTCCACAGCAGAATTCACATGATCATAATCATTCAGGGCCAGTGGAAGAATATGAATGCCGGGATGCAGCCGATGAAATTCGCCAATTAGATCATCCAACAGAAAGTCTTTGGTCAGCGACGCACTGCAGCCAAAATTGATACGGATTCTTTCCTGCACAGATTCCATAACCATACTGCCTACACGATCAATTTTAACAATTAGGCCTTCCTGTACAAGCACATCCAGCCCTCTTCTAACCGATTTATTACTTAGTTCAAATTGCTTCGCTAATGTACTCTCAGCTGGCAGATAAGCACCTGGCTGTAGAATTCCACTCAGAATATCCGTACGAAGCTTTCCAATCATATGATCCAGTCGCTCTCGGAAGGATTGACGACCTGATTTATTATTCATGTACAATTCTCCCTAAAAAAATCAAATTTACATCATCTCCCTTTTATTTTGCGTCAACTCTGATTTGAAGTCAAATAAAAATACCAGTAGACGCCAAGTAAGGGCAGGTAGCTTGTACATCCTTCCTTTAATTAAACTCATAAGAAAAGCCACCTAATTAGAGGTGGCAAACTTCCAAATTATCTTTAGGTCAGAGCTTTCATTACGCTAATTGTGTAATAACGAGATGTGCTGAAACAGATCTTGTTCCTCCAGCGAGAGGAGTAATAGTAAGTGCAGTAGAGTTACCAGCAGGATTGCGAACGGTCAGGATGGTGTTAATGACCGTTGTTTGCACTATAGCCATTTCTACGATTTGCGATGTACCTGTTGCGCGTCCAACTACGGTATAAGCGAGATCTGCGCCATTAAGAGTCAAGATTAGTTGTCCCGCTTCGGTTACACTAACCTGAAACAACACCTGATAAGTCCCTATTGCCGCTAAATTAAAAGAACTAGGACCTGTTCGTGCAATTGTTGTCCCGCTAGTAGGTCCGTTTTGAGGAAAACTTACGTCTGTGCCCGGTGCTACAGTTGCTGCATTATCAGGAGGCATTAGGGCAAAAAAATCAGCAAAACCTAATACGCCTCCTGTTGCCCCGGTTGCGCCCGTTGCTCCTGCTGCTCCCGGTGCTCCGGTTGCTCCCGCGGCTCCTGCTGCCCCCGGTGCTCCTGCTGCCCCCGGTGCTCCTGCTGCTCCCGGCGCCCCGGTTGCTCCCGTTGCTCCTGCTGCTCCCGGTGCTCCTGCTGCTCCCGGTGCTCCTGCTGCTCCCGGTGCTCCGGCCGCTCCCGGTGCTCCTGTTGCTCCAGCTACTCCCGGCGCTCCCGGTGCTCCTGGTGCTCCCGGTGCTCCCGGCGCTCCCGGCGCTCCGGTTGCTCCTACAAAACCTTGTGGTCCTATAGCTCCTGCAGGACCCGGTAAACCTTGCGGTCCCTGAGGACCTACAACTCCTTGGGCACCCGGAACGCCTTGCGCACCCTGAGGACCAACGGGGCCCGCTACACCCTGAGGACCAATCGCTCCCGCTGGCCCGGGTTCACCTTGAGGTCCTTGGGGTCCCGGAGGTCCGCCGGCAGGTCCTTGAGGTCCTTCAGCTCCTTGGAATCCTCGTGCTCCTTGAGCTCCGGGAATGCCTTGGGCCCCTTGTATTCCTTGGAGTCCTTGTGCTCCTTGCGGCCCTTGCGGTCCTGTAGCACCAACAACTGTCGGAGTAGTAACATTCACTTCTGGTGGAGGACAGGTTACTTTTACAATCTTCTTAATAACCTTTCGGCGATGTTCTTTTCTTTTTCTTTTCGAAGGAAATACAGTGGCGACTTTTTTCTTATGACACTTTTTATCGTCTGGACAACTCAATGCGTACACCTCCCTATAAAGATAGTTCAGTGTACGCATCTTATTAATTTTAGACATGGACCAATAACTAGTTTCTATTAGACTGGAACCTATTTTTATAAAAAAGGGCTAATAAAATAGGAGGTGGCCCTTAAGCACATTACAATGTCCACACCATTTTAATTTACTTTTCGTATTTTATGATTAGGACAACTGACACTTCCCTACTAGGCCCAAATCATAGATTTGGGTCTTTTTTTATGAGCACATAAAAAAACAACCCCCAAACCACGGGAGCTGCTAATCATCAACTATTATATTGTATCAACAGGCTTACGAATGGTGTTGCCTACCTTCGTAAGAATATCCGCCATTGATGCCGAATCATTCACGTCATAATCATCAATGTTCAGTCGGAGCACTGGGCAAGCTGTAAACTCATTGATCCATTTCGAATATCTGCCATGCATATGTTCCCAGTAGGACACGTCCGTTTGTATTTCCATTTCACGGCCACGTTCATTAATTCGCGCTAAAATAGAAGGAAGACTGCCTTCAATATAAATCAGCACATCAGGGTGCGGGAAATAAGGTGTCATAACCATAGCTTCATACAAGCTTGTATAGGTTTCATAGTCTGTCTTGGACATCGTGCCTTGATCCGCATGCATTCTAGCAAAAATACCAGTGTCTTCATAAATCGAGCGATCTTGAACAAAACCACCGCCCATTTCGAACATTTTCTTCTGTTCTTTAAAACGTTCGGCTAGGAAATAAATCTGTAGATGAAAACTCCATCTCTCAAAATCATGATAAAACTTTTCAAGATAAGGATTATGATCAACTTGCTCCAGCGAGGTTTGAAAATTCAACCTTTTAGCCAAAGCACCTGTTAAAGTGGATTTTCCTACCCCCACGGTTCCTGCCACGGTAATTATGGCGTTATCTGGGATGTTATATGGATTCATTTCATTAGCTCCTTTAGGTGAGAGGCAATTTCGACGAAGTGTTCTGGGTTCTCCACGAAATCGACTGCATTTCCATCTATGGTAATAATAACGGTAGACGGCTCTTGAATCGCTAGAGAGGCCATCGCATCATCATAATCTTCTATCAATTGCTGCAAATACGCAGTATCCATATCCCCTTCAAAAGGGCGTCCGCGTTTGGCGATTCTTTTTAATAAGGTATCGAGATCCGCTTTTATATAGAGAATAATATTTGGCTTCGGCAGGTCATCCGTCAGCACATGATAGATTTGTCGATATTTTTCTCGTTTCGTTCCCTTCAGCGTTCGTTCCCCAAAGATAAGGTTCTTATAAATATGATAATCCGAGATCACCGGTTTACCTTTATCTATGTATTGAGTTACTGTATCTTCAAGCTGCTTGTACCGATTACAGAGAAAAAACATCTCCAGTTGAAAGCTCCAGTCATCCATGTTCTGATAAAATTTAGCCAGAAACGGATTCTCATCAACAATCTCCTTAATAATCGGTAAGTTTAATTCCTCTGCAAGCATCGAAGCTAATGTTGTTTTTCCAGCCCCGATCGGGCCTTCCACTGCAATAAACGGTGCATGTTTCATTGATGCTGACTTCCTCCTCAGATACGGACCCTTCAATAACTATTTTTAAAAACAGACTAAATTATTGTATCACATGAGACCTTACTTGTGAGCGGCTAATTATGAAGAAACTTTTCCAGTAATACAAGTATCCAACTGTAAGATAAACCCAATATCAAGAGAAGGATCCTTATGAAAAAACGGTTCGATATCTATCTTCTCCCCACGAGCATGAATCGGACCGAGGAGATTCTATTTCCAAAAAATCGGCTGTTTCAGCATATGATCGGACTCAGTTGCAGCTATTCTACCAAATGCGCCCTAATTATAGTCATTATCCGACCAATAAGAGCTATACAGTCCATAACCTTAGCTAAACGAGCTAATAAACACCAATAGTTGTCATACGGTCCTTTAGCATCACTTCTCTTTTCCTAGATGTAATCACGCTTTCAAAGGACTGGAACCATAGCAAAAAGGTGTCCTGAAGGGACACCTTTTTAGATCATTCTATTAAGATAAACGTCCGCTGAAATCTTCGAAAGCGAACTGTTTGATTACTTTAATTCCCTCTTCGTCATTGTAGCTGACGATAGCTGGCAGATTCACGCCGTTAAACATATGGTTCTTCACCATAGAATAATGCGCCATATCTAGGAATACGAGTCTATCGCCGTATTTCAAAGGCTCCTTGAAGGAATAATCTCCAATAACATCTCCGGCTAGGCAAGTCATTCCACCTAATCTGTACGTATAAGGATATTCCCCAGGTTGTCCAGCATCGATAATGTTCGGACGGTATGGCATAGCCAGTACATCTGGCATGTGGCATTCAGCCGAAGTATCTAGAATCGCAATGTCCATTCCGTTATGCATAACATCCAGAACGGTAGCTACCAAATATCCAGTATTAAGCGCAACGGCCTCACCTGGCTCCAGATAGATTTCCACACCGTAAGTCTCTTTCATATGCAAAATGCAGCGGACAAGGGTCTCCAGATCATAATCGGGACGTGTAATATGATGACCGCCACCAAAATTAAGCCATTTCATCCCTTTGAGATAAGGTCCGAACTTCTCTTCGACTACCTTGAGCGTACGCTCCAGTGTGTCAGAATTTTGTTCGCACATGGTATGGAAGTGTAATCCATCAATCCCCTCAAGCTCTTCAGGTCTAAAGTTAGGGAGAGTTACTCCCATTCTGGAATAATTGTAGCATGGATCATACAGCGGAACTTCAATCTCGGAATACTCCGGATTCACTCGAATGCCGCAGCTGATATGCTTCGGTGCATTTTTCACACGATCCTTGAATCGATTCCACTGGTCAAAAGAATTGAACACAATGTGATCGGAGTATTCAAGAAGCTCATCGAATTCACTGTCCACATAAGCTGGTGCGTAGACATGAACCTCTTTGCCCATTTTTTCATAGCCAAGTCTGGCTTCGAATAAGGAGCTGGAAGTTACGCCATGCAAGTACTTGCCAACTAGCGGATACAAGGAGTGCATAGAGAAGCCTTTTTGCGCGAGCAAAATCTTAGCTCCTGTACGTTCTTGTACAGAATTCATAATCTCAAGATTGCGGGTAAGCAATCTTTCATCTACAAGGTAACATGGTGACGGGACAACGCTGATATCAATATCCATCAATCGCGCCTTAGTCTAGCAGCGTTGGCGAGAAATCTTCTTGCCAAGGCAGACCATGTTTATTCAAAGCTTCCATGAATGGATCTGGATCGAACTCTTCTACGTTGTACACGCCTGGTTTCTTCCAGATTCCTTTTATAATTAACATTGCTCCGATCATTGCAGGAACGCCTGTAGTATAGGAAATGGCTTGGGAGCCAACCTCTGCATAACATTCTTCATGATCGCAAACGTTGTATACATAATAAGTTTTTGGCTTACCGTCTTTAGTACCTTGGATGATACATCCAATGTTAGTTTTACCTTTTGTTCTTGGTCCCAGGGAAGCTGGGTCAGGCAGCATTGCCTTCAAGAATTGCAAAGGAACGATCTCTTTACCTTCGTACATGATAGGCTCGATAGAAGTCATACCCACATTTTCAAGCACTTTCAAGTGAGTCAGGTAGTTCTGTGAGAAAGTCATCCAGAAACGGATCTTCTTCACGCCCTTGATGTTAACAGCCAAGGATTCCAGCTCTTCATGGTACAAAAGATAAATATCTTTAGGTCCAATTTCCGGAAGATCGTAAACTTTCTTCTCAGAAAGTGGTGCAGTTTCAATCCACTCGCCATTCTCGAAATAACGGCCGTTAGCTGTAATTTCACGAATATTGATTTCAGGATTAAAGTTTGTAGCGAATGGATATCCATGATCGCCAGCGTTGGCGTCAACAATATCAATGGTATGGATCTCGTCAAAATAGTGCTTTTGCGCGTAAGCCGTGAATACGCCAGTTACTCCTGGGTCAAATCCACTGCCGAGCAAAGCGGTAAGGCCAGCTTTCTCAAATCTTTCTTTGTAAGCCCACTGCCAGGAATATTCGAATTTCGCTGTATCTTGTGGTTCATAATTGGCAGTATCCACATAGTGCACTCCTGTTGCCAGGCACGCATCCATGATCGTCAGGTCCTGATATGGGAGAGCGACATTAATAACGACATCCGGCTCAAAGCTCTTGATCAGTTCAATGACTTCGTCCGTGTTATCTGCATCGAGCTGAGCAGTAGAAATCTTCGTGCGGCCTCCGGCTAATTTATCTTTCAGAGCGTCACATTTCGCGACAGTTCTGCTAGCAATGCAGATCTCTTCAAATACATCCGGGTTCTGGCAGCATTTATGAACAACAACACTTGCTACGCCGCCAGCGCCAATAATTAACGCTTTTCCCAAAATAAAAACCTCCTAAAATTCCATTTGCAAAATCAACAAGGCTGATTATACATAATATTTTTGAATAAATCAATAAAAACCGACAAAAAATGATGTGTTTTGTGTAAAATCTCTAAGAAATCTTGTTAATACTCTTAAATGCTCATATTTCCTCGATTATCCACGTGTATAGATCAGGTGTTTTGCTGGAACAGAGTGGATTTTCAGAAACTAGGGCAACTAGATTATTCTATCACAAGAGGGTTATACTTCATACGATTTATTTTAAAATCAATGAAAAATCTCACCACCCTTTCAACTCCGCCTAAAGAAGTTCGGTTTCCACACATTCCAATCAACAGCACTGCAGCAAATACAAAGAGGCCGTAATATATACTCTTACCCGTTTTTGTCCCAATATTAATCGTTGTTGCTATGCCCATCCGTTTCGCGACCATAATTGAACGATCATTGGGATAATTATAAGTTGTCCCATTTTTCCAATATTCATCATCATCCGTATAAAGAATCCTCGAAAAGATTCCCGCACACATTCTTCAAAATCGCGTACGCTTTGTTTACGGTCATTTCATTTCCCCTAAATCTTCTGCCTTCCACGCAAAAAAAGCTGAACTCCCCTAAAGGAGAGTTCAACCTAAAGCTTCTAATAAATAGTCACTTATTTATTGGAATTTATTCGAACGGCATAAGCATCTGCATCCCATTCTACCTGCGCCCCCAACATTTCACTTATCAATCTGAGGGGTACATAAACGCTATCATTAATGAAGACCGGTTTTTGATCTGTTGCGATAATCTTTCCATTAACAGTCGTTTGTCCAGTTACCGAATTCAAGATCAGCGTTGTAGATCCCTTCACAGCAACCACAGCTCTCGATGGAACATCCCAACGAACATTAACTCCCATCTGCTCGAAGACTCCTCTTAAAGGAACATATGTCGAATTATTGATTAGTAACGGCGGCATAGTCAGTTCCATTTCATTCCCATTCAACAACACTTGAATAGATTTTTTCACCAGCTGAGGCGTACTCACCTCGATCTCTCTGACCCCCAGACCCGTCTGTCCAAATTCATTTGCCCCCCAGGCAAGGACATGACCATCTTTTAAGAGTACATAATGATTTCTGCTCCCTTTAGAAACGGAAACTGCATTCTGGATGCCTTTAGACTGTGTAACATTAATCTTGTTCTTATCGCCAACCGTCCACTGCCACACGGTCCCATCCGCCTTCACTGCGGAATCTGTTGTCAGCGAAATGACGTCTGTAAGTCCTGGAACCTGAACAGGCTTTAGAGCTTCTCCCAGATATGGATCTATGTAATTATTCCAAATCCATACTGTGCCATCCCATCTCAATGCCGCCCCATAAAGTCCATAGGCTCCATCCATATCAACCGCTCTATATTCTCCGCTTCCTTTAATAAGCGTAGGCTTTAAGATTACGCCCTTCTGAGTTCCCAGTGGTTGCTGTGATCCCCACACCCATACCTCTCCGCCGTTACCAAGAGCCACTGAATTATTCGATCCCGCTGCTATAGACAGGACGGTGGGTAGTCCCTTCACCTGCACCGGGGTTAGCTTGTTTTTCCGCGAATCGTCACCGAGTTCTCCTTGTTCATTGCCTCCCCACGCCCAGACCGTTCCATCTTTAAGAAGAGCTAAGCTAAAGGTGCCCCCCGCAGAAACAGCTTTCACATCTGTTAGCCCTTGCACTTGAACAGGCTCTACAAGAATCTTAGAAGACTGTGTTCCAATGCCAAGTTGTCCATGCTCGTTCCCCCCTACCGCCCACACTGTACCATCGTCCTTCAACATCAAGTTATGGCGATAACCACCTGAGATTTGCTTTACATGATCGATATGCATTTTGACGGGAGTATACGCTGGTGTGGTCGCCCCATTACCAATAGAGCCGTACCCACCACCCCACGCCCAGGCTGTTCCATCCGCAGTGACGGCATACGCACTTCTGTCACCAGCGTCCAGTTGGGTGATGCCAGACAATAATTTCTTTTCTTCAGGTGAATTCACAACATTATCTGCTGCTGCCACTAAGGGTGAGACTATAGTCAGGCAAAGAACAGTCCCGACAACAACTCTACAAATCCGACTTACCTGCACTTTTGACATCAAGCTTTGTTTAAACACTTGAGATCACTCCTTTTATTAAAAATAAAGATAACGCAACAACTCACGGTCCCGTTCCAAAACCTCCAATCTTCCAGCCGTTAGCGTGTTTGTTCAACACTGCGAAGCGAATCTCCCGGCCATCTGGGGTATTGAAGACGGGATTTAGTGATTTCATATACAGATCGACCACAATATTTAACGTTGTGCGATCACCGATGTCTTTAATTTCTAAGCCAGTATCATAATCCATCACTTTATAAGAGGTAGGCTTAGCCTCAACAATACTTTCACTGAGAGCATTTTCACCACCAAAATCCGGGTTATAGAGTTGATGCGTTTGACGGTTAACCGTCAATGCAGTGAGTAAGGCATTAGGATTCAAACATGCGCGGGCACGGGTATGATTACCATCCTGAATAGCCTGAAAGAAAGCATCCAGCAGCTCGAAATGGCCTAATGAGGCTAAGTCACCATTCTCACCTTCCTCAGCAAACAAACCTTCTCTCTCCGTCCACTCCTCAAATGTAAGTCCTGTAATGTCGGTCAAGCTACGCTTCTTAATCGACGGGCCGATACTTTGAATATTAAATTCCAGCCACGCACCAACGGTATTCCCTGATTGCACAAGCAAAACGAGGTTGGAGGGATAAGAAAATTCTTTTTGTTCGCCAGAACCAGGTAAACCATCGACTAAGGAATACCGCTGCACCTCTACCGTGGTCCCCTTCAGCAGTGTCAAATCCAATCCTGCATCTTTAGAGAACTCATTCGCTAATTGCCAGTAAAGTCCCACTGGATACTCCCCCAACTTAACCTCCCAGTTCTGCGGTACCTCAACTGCAAATACCTCCGGATGGCTCTGAACTTTATAATCCAGTGTTTGCAAAAAGTCTTCGGGAATCATAGTTACTTGAGCAGATGTCGGCGTTACCTGTGGTACAGACGTTGAAGCTATAGAGGCAGCAGGTTCCACACCTATGGAGTTCTCCCCTTGATTACATCCAGAGTTTAAGAGTACAAAAAAACAAATCGTTACCATCGTTACAAACTGCCGCTTAGTCATCTGATTCCCGCCTCTCTAATCACTCCTCTATATTTAGACTGAGGAATATTATACAAAGTTGCGGGATACTGGAAATTATTAAAATCATTTTATACGCATAGGACCCTGTAGTTTGGGATTGGCGTTGATTTTACCTGCTTATGCGGCATAAATCGCCTGTTGCTTCGCTCTAGGGCTCTCGTCCACCTTTTGACACTTGTTAACTTCGAGAGCATAATAAGCTTCGGCATATTGCAACGGATTTCCATGAAATACAGGTATATGCAGGACCTTGGTGTAATTGCATCAGAGAGGATGATAACGAGTGAAAAAAGATTTTGATATAAAAAATAAACCCTTCCTAGTCTTTAGCTTCGTCCTGCTGCTAAAATGCGCAGTGGCCTGGTTCGTAGTTTTTAGCGACGGTCCTAACTGGAGCATGCTGCTGACAGAGATCCCATTTTTCTTTATCGTATTTGGACTCATAGAATGGATGGCTTCCAAACGAAAGTTTCTGTATTACATGATAGCCAACCTATTGATTTCAGTCATATATTTTGCCGTGCTAATGTATTACAAATATTACGGTGTAATTGCTACTTATCATGCCTTAGAACAAGCAGATAAAGTAACTAAGGTGGGAGAAAGCACATACTCATTGCTGGACCCTTACTACTTGTTCATTTTTGTGGATATTGTAGTTTTCATGTTTTTTATGTTCCGTCCGAAATATATTGCGATCTGGAAAGAAAGAGGTATGAACCGCCGCATGAACCGGACTGCTTTGTTTGGAATCATCAGTGTTTCTTTGGCGGTCTGTGTCTTTAATGTTTGGCCAAATCATGCCAGTATGAACGAGAACAAAAAAGCGGAGAGTATGGGGATTCTTAATTACGAGGTCTATACTATTTTTGCCGATACAAGGGAAACAGAAGAAATAATCGACAGCAAAGAAATCACGCAACCATCCATTAACGAGACCAAAGGGATTACAGAGCCTGTCTCACCGAAGTACTGGGCGGCAGCTCAAGGTAAGAATCTAATCGTGGTACAAATGGAATCTTTTCAGAACTTTTTGCTGGGCCTGAGCATTGACGGGCAGGAAGTAACACCCAATCTAAATAAGCTTTTGAAAAGCGAACATTATTTCAATAACTTCTATACTAATGCCGGGCAAGGAACAACTTCGGATGCTGAATTTGTAGTGAATACTTCGTTGTACGTTCCTCACCACGAAGTAGCCACTTCATCCAATTATATGGATAAGGCGCTTCCGAGCCTGCCTAAGTTAATGAAAGCTAATGGATATAACACAGCAACCTTTCACACCAATAGCGTAGAATTCTGGAACCGCAAAACCCTATACAAAGTTCTAGACTTTGATAAGTATTATGATCAAGCGTTCTATGGGGATGATGATCATATCGCATTCGGTGCTTCAGATGAGGTACTCTATGCCAAGACTGTTCCAGAATTAGTAAAAATGGATGCTAAAGATGATCCTTTTTACGCGATGGTCATTTCTATGAGTGCTCATCACCCTTATAAAATGCCAGAGTTAAAAAATAAAATGACACTGCCTAAACGGTATGAAGGCACCCTAGTTGGCAACTATATTCTAGCTCAAAATTACGCAGATTATGCAATGGGACAATTCCTGGATCAATTAAAGTCCAGTGGTCTATGGGATGATAGCGTCATTGTCTTTTACGGTGACCATCAGGGTGTATCGCTATATTCCCTTGATGGCAACGAGAAATCGTTAATGGAAGAAATGGTCGGCCACGAATATGGTTATACCGATATGTTCAATGTTCCTTTCATCGTTCATGCCCCTGGTGTAGGTGAACCTGCCGTGTACAGCCAAACTGGCGGTCAAATCGACATTATGCCAACTGTAGCTAACCTGTTAGGGATTTCAATGAAAGACCAGCTCCACTTCGGAGAAGACCTGATGAACCAACAGACCAACATGCTGCCTGTCAGACACTTTTTGCCTACCGGCTCTTTCATTAATGACACAAGCATGTATTTAACTGGTGTCGATTACGACGATGGAGACAACTTTAATCTAATCGATGGCTCAGAAACAGAGGGCGGTTCGACAAAAGAACAATTTGACGCCGTTCAGCGGCTTCTAAATATGTCAAACAGCTACATTCAACAACTGCCGGATTTACCCTCTACGGATGATGCAAAGTAACTATAAAAAAATGCCCCTCAGCCAAATAGCTGAGGGGCATTTTTGTTTTTTTTATAAGAATCTAAAACTTAATTAAGCTTCAACATCCTATCGATAATCACTGCTGCTTGAGCACGGTTGGCAATTTTTTTAGGACCGAAGGTATCCGCAGTCAGACCTTGCACAATGCCTTCCTGTGTTAGTAATGCCACCGCTTCTTTACCATAAGCAGCGATTGTTGCCTGATCTTTAAAGTTAGCCAGAGCGGCATTTGTATCACTTACCGACTTGCCTTTAAATTTCTTAAGTGCATTGGATACAATGATTGCCATTTCCTCGCGTGTAATCGCACGGTTAGGATCAAACTTTCCATTGCCTACACCGTTAATCAATCCGTTCTTGACCCCGGATGCAATGTATCCGTAAGACCAGTCAGAAGCTTTCACGTCACTGAAGGCAGCGGATGATTTCACATCAAGCAGATCAAAAGCTCGCACGATCATGGTAATAAACTCGGCACGCGTCACCTCTTTAAGCGGAGCAAAGGTATTATCGCTCACCCCTTGCAGAATCCCTTTTGCCGCCAGCTCTTTAATCGCCGATGCTGCCCACGCCACCTTACCTAGATCCGTGAAGTTAGAACCTATTGGGGCTGGTGTCGCAGACGGCTGCACAGTTTGAGTTGGAGCTGGCGTTGGTGTTGCAGACGGCTGCACGGTCGGTGCAGGTGTTGATGTTACAGATGGCTGCCACGGTGTCGAAGGTGTCGTTGGCTCTTGTTCATTCACCCCGTTATCCATACCATCCTCTTCAGTCGCCGCTGGAGCAGCAGCATAGATTGAATTGGCAAGCAATCTGAATTGATTTTGCGGATGATATTTATTCATCAGATCATTCGCAAATAACGTCACATGAATGTTGTCTGTATTGTAAGTAAGCGCCAATACTTGGTCTTGTGCAGCCTCGTTATTCGGCCACCAGCCTGCTTTGAAAAAGTCAGCTCCTGATCCGTATTTCGCCAAGATCTCTGCGCCTTCAGGCACTTTTGTAATATAAGCCGCGGAAACCGTGTAGAGGTATTCGCTATCGGCATAAGGCGCTGTAATTACATTGTCCTGAGAGACCTCAGCCTTAAACAATCCCTCATGAGCATCTTCTTTGCCATCCTTATTGACCGGAGTTGAATAGTCCAGCCCAGGGAGGACCTTAAGCCCTTTAACAGTTTTCAGCATCGTTCTTCCATAACCGATAAATGGTTTACCTGTAGCAATCAGATTCGTTCCCGAATTGATTAGAACATCTGCTGCCACTGTATCCGTAGTTACGTTAAATCCAAGATCCTTCAGCATAAATGCAGTCGCTCCTGCAATAGCTACCTTAGGAGCCTTAAGCAATTTACCCGTTCTGTTCTCTGAAGCACTAAACGGCACAATATCCAGCAGATATTTAGACGATACCGTTCTAAGGTTGGATCTGGAAACAAGGAAACTTCCCTTCTCGTAACCCGTCCCCCCATTCTCCAGCAGTGTCACTGCCTTATGGTTGGCTAGCAGCTCATTCACAGCTTTTATCGCATCATTGTTGCTGTTTTTAATCACATAATTTTGCTCGAACGGAGATTGATCCAGATTCGTACTAGGGATCGTTACACTGCTAACCTGTTCTGTTTTCCCAGTGAATGCTCCAACAGAACGGCTAATATATCGGTCAAAACCACGCATAGCCGAGAAATTCTGTACCGTATCTGAATACATCTCATTAAAATCCGAGACATCTAGTCCATCATACAAGACAAGATTCGCATAACCTCTTTTGGCTTGATGCATATTCACCACATAGGTTCCAGCCGGATAGACTACAGAATCTACAGTTACACTGGCTGTTGTCCGTTCTACTTTCACATTGTTACGCAGTAGGTACTGAACCATTTTGTAGGTTTCCAGATCATTTTTTTGCAAATCTTTTGCAACCGGAAGAATGTAATACTCAGGGAAGAAATTCGTATTCTCATCTACCCCTGGACGTCCAATGGACTCATTCTGTGCATTGATTAGATAATCTTTAACAGCAGCATTAGTATTCTCATTTTGGATACCCCGTTTGAAGATTTCCAATTGATTCAGGAACAGTTCCTGCTTGTTGTTGATCACATAATCGGTTGCCCCCAAAGCCGCATAATAAAAGGCATCCAGTGAATCTTCATTCAATTCAGGCACTTCAATCGTATGCCCAAGTGCTCCTTGATGCATGGCATATACAGCTGTGTAGGCTGGTGAAGCATCATCCCAACCTGTTGCATTCGTTCCTTTATAGTTCGGATCCTGTTGTGTTTTTTCGTATTCTTCATAAGGGATATGGTAGGAATCATATTTAGTATTAGCAATTCCCGCCTTCCCCATGGCATTTGCTTGCTCAAGCATACTTGGCATTACAAGATCATATTCAATGTTAGGATCATGAGGTGGTGTGCAAGGCTCAATCAAGAAGCCACTTACAAATCCATGCATGTCCAAAAAGGTAAGCGGCGTCCACTTAGCAATTTGTGCAGTTACCGCTTGTGTCTCAGGCTGGGTCTGGTAAGAGTTGTCCCGATTTGGATCAAGCAGCGTTGAAGTTTGACGCGTGTTTAACGCGCGACCGTCAGGATTCTCTACATAATCAAGCAGGAAAATCACATGGTCAAGCGCTTCGTCGATGTTCAGAACTACCTTTTTCGGATTTCCATTCTCATCAGTGGTATCATAGGTGACAATTTGCTGTGTCATCAGCGTATCCAAAAACTTAATGATTACATCGACACCATTGGCTTCATCGGCATGAATGTTATTCAACCAGATAGGTACCTTATAATCCTGCAGTTCCCCGTCGTTAATTTTCTTTTGCAGGGCTTCAGGATCATTCATCATAAGCGGTAAGGTCTCGTTCAAATATTGATCTACTGAGGACTTATCCTTAGCAACAATAGAGAAATGAATGGCACGACCTTGAGTTGAGGTCCCAATTTGCTGATACTCTACATATCGATCATATTTATTATTGCTGTCAGCAGTAATCCTATCGATCGCCGGTTTAATCTCATCATATGTATGATAGGTTTCATATGGATTTAGTTTGACTTGCTGCTCTACCAGCACATCTCCAGCAGGTAATGTCCCGATTAGATTATAAATTCCCACTCGTTTGACGTACTCTGCACGTATACCCGTTAGTGAGAGATTCTCTCCGTACAGCAAATCAAAATGAATTAAAGCCTTTACTTTTGAACCTGAGATCGGCTCATAGGTCACTGTTACGAAAGGATTACCTGAATAATCTTTCGCATCTTTATTCCATTTCTTCCACTCTGCCAGCGGCTTCATCTCTTCCGCCGTTCTGCCAAAATTCCAGATGATATCTTGAGGCGATGCCCCATCAGGAAGATCTAAAGTCAATTCTAATGTTCTAGCTTCCGTCATAGAAGCTTTGTATACTTCTGTGGAAACTGTCGCCGCTATTTGTTCATAGACAGCAGTCGCTACCGTAGTTTGTTCTGAAGAAAGCACCGCTGGATCAGCTGTGTTCTCCGTAGAAACCGGAGCAACAACTGCCTGCGGGTTAATTTCGGTTGCAACTTCACCTGCATATGCAGCTGGAAGCAGACCCGACATCATAAGTGTAAAAGCTAGTAATAAAGATAGTATTCTCTTGGACATTTTTTACCTCCTATAATTTTGTCTACTTTCACCCCAAATTGAATGAATATACACTTATATGAATCTGTATTCATAACATAATATAGTATTCTATTAATTTTGGGAACAAAAATAATAGAAAAAATAATATTTTTATACGACTCGCCTAAGTAAGCGCATTCATTTTGTGCAAGAGTGCTACACTACCGCAACAAAAAAAGCGCCCGGATAACCGGACGCTTTGAATTACAATGAATATATTAAACGGTTTCTGGAAAAGAAGCTTCACTTAACTCTTGTGCAGGTACAAGTTCACTGCTACCCTCTTGCTCTACAGGTGCGTTAACCAGCATATACACACGGGACTCGTAAGGCCGTAATGCGACAGTCTCAATCGGCTCCGCAGGATCAACCTCATAGTTATGCAAGAGCAATTCACTAGTATCAAACTCCAAATCAAATGGAAGGTCAAACAGCGCTTCCTCTGCTGTCAGGTTAGACATGACCAGCAGTTTTTCATTTCCAAGCGTCCGCGTATAAGCATAAATACGTTCATCTTCAGGCAAAATGAGATCATAAGTCCCGTAAACAGTAACGGGATTAGCAGCCCGAAGAGCGATAAGCCTTTTGTAATGATGATAGATGGAATAAGGGTCCTGCTTCGCCCGCTCCACATTGATTTCCGTATAATTCGGATTCACCTTCATCCATGGCTTGCCACTGCTGAAACCAGCGTTTTCAGAGTCGCTCCATTGCATTGGTGTTCTAGAGTTGTCCCGACCGTTCTTCCAGATTACCTCCATGACTTCCTCATGTGATTTACCGGCTTCAGTCTCCAAACGATACAAGTTCTTCATCGCCACATCATCGTAATCATCCATTGATTCAAATCTTACATTGGTCATCCCAATTTCTTGACCTTGATAAATAAATGGCGTTCCCTGCATCAGGAAATACATCGTAGCCAACGATTTAGCTGACTCTTTCCAATACTGGCCATCATTTCCCCAAGTAGAAACTGAACGCGGCTGGTCGTGATTTTCGATGAACAATGCGTTCCAGCCTCTGCCCTCAAGACCTTTTTGCCAACGGGAGAGCGCTGATTTTAGCTGCAGAACATCCAATCCACCTGTCACACTCTTATTCCAAAGAGCTAAATGCTCGAATTGAAAAATCATATTAAATTTGCCTTGCTCTTCACCCACCCACGACTCCGCCTGATCAACATTTACACCACTCGCTTCGCCAACCGTCATGATGTCATATCGGTCAAACGTCTCCTGCTTGAGCTCCTGCAAGAAATCGTGAATCCCTTCACGGTTCATGTGCCCATCGCCAGACGGAACATACGGAAGATTCTGTGGATTCGGCAGATCGGGATGTCCGGTGATTTTTTTAATATGTGAAATGGCATCCACCCGGAATCCGTCGATTCCTTTGTCCAGCCACCAGTTGACCATGCTATACAATTCACGGCGCACCTCAGGATTCTCCCAGTTGAGGTCTGGCTGTCTTTTGGAAAATACATGCATAAAATATTGCTCTGTGGCGGGATCAAGCTCCCAAATCGAACCGCTGAAAATACTCTCCCAGTTATTCGGCTCCTTCCCGTCCTTGGGATCACTCCAAATATAATAATCCCGCTTCGGATTATCCTTGCTTGAACGTGCTTCAACAAACCATGGATGTTCGTCCGAAGTATGATTAATCACTAGATCCAGAATCAGCTTCATGCCTCGTGCATGAACCTCGTGCAGCAGCTGATCAAAGTCGGCCATGCTGCCGAACTCCGCCATAATATCCTGATAATCCGAAATATCATAACCATTATCATCATTTGGGGATTTATAAATAGGACAGATCCAAATGACATTGATGCCAAGCTCCTGCAAATAATCAAGTTTAGAAATGACTCCCTGCAGATCGCCTACACCATCACCATTGCTGTCCATAAAGCTCCGTGGGTAAATTTGATACGCTGTGGCTTCTTTCCACCATGTTCTGTTCAATGCATGCAGCTCCTTCGTATTCATATACCCTTCACAGGAAAATATTTTCCCGAAATTCATTAGAATTAATAATTCAGTTATTGTTTTTAGCAAAAATTCAACTTTATCGTTCAAAACAAGCTTTTTTCAAGGAAATAATTTTCCTTCAGCGATCATTATAGGACCTTTTATTTCCTAGGTCAACAACAATCTTTTGGATTCTTGAAGCTATCCGTGATATGCTTGCGAGAGTTGAAACACCAAGTGAATCATATGGAAAGTTATGGTGATCTTCTTGAAGGTAAAGATAAAAGATATAGCCCAATTGGCGAACGTTTCGATCTCTACGGTGTCCAGGGTAATCAATAACAGCAAACCAGTTAACGATGATGTCCGTAAACGAGTACTGGAAGCTATTAAACAAACCAACTACCGTTCGAATGTCATCGGCCTTGAAACGGACAAAGCTAATACACAGCTGATCGGTGTGATCATTCCGCAGAATAGCAACACTGTACTGGATGACTTCAATGTTGGCATTCGCGATCTCGCGGATTTGTATGGATACGACATTATGGTCGGATTAACGGACGGCAGTGCAGAAAGTGAACAACATTATTTGAAGATGTTCCAGCGGATGGGGACAGAAGGAAATATATTTGTGGGTTCTATTCCAAACCATGAACATTTGGAGATCATCCGCAGCTCAAATACACCTTGCGTGCTTGTCGGGCAACAATCGCAGGTGGATACGATTCCTTCCGTTCATCTGGACAATATAACTGCCTCTTATGAAGCTGTTACTTATCTGATTCAAAAAGGTCATCGCAAAATCGCTATGATTCGCGGCTCGGGAGATAATGCGGTGGGCGGGGATCGGTATAAAGGCTATCTACAAGCCCTTATGGATGCAGGCATAACCTTAAGAAAAGAATGGGTAGTAGAAAGTGCGATGGCCGTCGAAGATGGTAGCGACGCCATGCGCCGAATTATGGATAGCGGGGAGTTACCTACTGCGGTTTTTTGCTCTACAGATTGGATGGCAGTTGGAGCCATGAATCATTTAACCGATAACGGTCTACGGGTGCCAGCTGATGTCGCCGTGTTCGGATTTGATAACAGCTTCATTGCCTCTATCGTTCGACCTAAGCTTTCCTCGGTTGAATACTCTGGAACGGAGATTGGGATGACCGCCACCCGAACCTTAATCAAGCTGATTAAAGGGGAGACCGTTGTGCCGCATCATGCAAATGTGGCTCATTATTTGGCTATTCGGGAAAGTACGGGTTAGGAGCTGTGGAGCTCCTAACCCTTTTTTATACAGATGATGTTGTTGATGTTATTGTGTGAATCCTACTTTGGCTCGTTCACGCGTTTTGGTATCTAGAGAGATGGAACAGATCGAGCTGATTGGAATATAAAACTCTTCAAAATCCGTCCGGTATTTGACGAAATTTTCACTTACCGTTTCCAGCACTCCTTTTGTAGCGTTGGAGCCATCCACAAAATAGATTGTTACCTCTTTTCCCTGCAAAACCTCCAGCATAGCCTTCTTCACTCCTTCGTCTTAGAGATTTGTGATGACCTTATCGATAATTCCGTATTCAACCGCCTCATCGGCTGACATGAAATAATCTCGATCCATATCTTGCAGTACCTTCTCTACCGTCTGCCCAGTTCGGTCCGCTGTAATTTGCACAAGCACTTCCCTTGCCTTCAAAATACGTTTGGCACTGATCGCAATGTCACTAGCTTGCCCCTGCGCCCCACCATGCGGCTGATGAATCATAATCTCGCTATTCGGCAAGGCATAACGTTTCCCTTTGGCCCCAGCCAATAACAACAAAGAACCAAAGGAAGCCGCCATTCCTGTACAAATGGTATTCACCGGCGGTTTAATAAGCTGCATCGTGTCATAAATACTGAAGCCTGCGGTGATAGAGCCACCTGGACAATTAATATACATGTGTATATCTTTATCCGGATCTTCTGCTGATAAAAACAATAACTGGGCAACAATACTGTTAGCCAGCTGATCCTCAATTTCCGCACCTACGAACACTATCCGGTCCTTCAACAGCCGCGAATAAATATCGTAAGATCTTTCACCTTGATTCGTTTGTTCGACTACATAAGGAACGTACGCCATCCGTATTCGACCTCCATCTGTTTTAGAGTTTTGAAATCTACCCTGTAAACGGATTAGTATGGGGATAGGATACGTTAGGCGTGAGAATTTTTATTTTTTAAAATTGCGTATCTTAATTTCCTACTCATTCGTTTATTATTAGAAGTAATCGAAATCACCTTACTGGAAAAGGAGTTATGCAGAGTGATCATCCTTGAGAAGCTTAGCACCGGAGATGCGCCGGATGAAAGTAACACCAGGTCTTTGCAGATAGCTCTGAAGCGATATTGTCTTGCATTGACACAATCCCCGTGGGATGCCGATGATTTAGCTCAGGATACATGGGTCAAGGCCCTAGGTTATATGAAGACTTCGGACTCAACGAGCGCAAATAATGGGAACAGTCCAATGAATGAAGTTAAACAAAATAAAGAAACCATTGAAAATGATAAAGCTAACGGAGCTAACGGAGCTAATGGAGCTAATCAAAAACTTGAAACTAATCAAACTAATCAAATGAACTATATGGTTTCTACGGCTGCAAAGGCTGTAACGCCATCTAAGACTGCAACGTCTGCTAATTCTGCAACGTCTGCCAAGGCTGTAACGCCATCTAAGACTGCACCGTCTACAAAATCTGCAATGCATTCTACGATTCCTACAAATTCTACTCATCATACCCGTTCTACAAATCACCCAAATCCTGAGGCATTGCTTTTTCGGATTGCCCGAAACACATGGATTGATATCATGCGGCGAAAAGCCACCTTGTCACGAGTGTTGGAGCTGGATCAGTCCCCCACTGAGGCCTCTGCGGAGTATGGTTCATTTGAGATCGAAGCTGCTTTTCAAGCACTACAGGGTCATTTGTCTCCGCTGCAACAGGCGGTGTTCCTGCTTCGAGATGTATTGGGACACTCTGCAATGGAAGCTGCCGACATTCTCGATACCACAGAAGGGGCAATAAAAGCCGCTCTGCACCGAGCCCGGCAAGCCCTCCCTCTCGTAAGACAAGAGCTGCTTCAGGCCGATGGTCCTTCCTTACCACAGGACACAGCCATGCAGATCGTCTTGAGCCGCCTTGCAGCCGCGTATGAACATGGGGAAATTGACGAGCTGATCGAGCTTGTATTTGCGGACGAAAGCCAGGAACCTGTAATGGCGGTATCGAGCCAAAGCTTACAAGGCTTCCAGACCTTCCAAGCTGGTGGATTCAGTTCAAACAGCTGGAACTATACCACGCCAGGAATGTGTATGGTGGCGTAGTTTTTCGTTAAGCTGGATTTCGGGCAGCTAAGTGTCTCATTACGTTAAAAACGAACAGATATGATTGTGATTAGTGCGCTTAATGTGTAATTAACATTTGGGCTGTTTGTGGTAACTAGCTTCAAACGTTGCATATTGTGCAACAGAATCCGCCGTCCTGGCCGCAAAAATTGAATCTGCTGCACTCTCTGCAATAGATTCTGGTGAAAAGTTAGTTTAATGCCACTTGCTCATCCATTGATTGTATAGAGTGCAATAGGATCAAATTTTCTCCACTCTAATACGAATTCTATTGCACGAAGTACAATCAAACTAACTCTTTCTCTTTAGTCCAATTCGTATCACTCAAAACTCAATACATTGCTGCTGATCTGGCTGATCCCGCCGCTTATCTACAATGAGTCAGAAGCTTTATATAAACCAATAAACAGTCGTTTTAATAACCATTAATAGCAATCAAGGAGTGAGGTTGATGAGGAAGATTCTTATTTTAGGCGGCACACGCTTTTTTGGGAAACGTTTGGTCGAGCGTCTGCTTGAGGATTCTAAGAACGAAGTCACCATATTAACGCGCGGGGAAACAAGCGATCCTTTTGGCGATCTCGTTCACCGGATACAGGTAGATCGGTCTCAACCGGAGGCCTTCGCTCAAGCATTAGGTGATACGAGTTGGGATGTGGTTTACGATAATATTTGTTTTTCACCTGATGAAGCGGATCAGGCGCGCCGTATTTTTGACGGCAAAACCACGCGTTACATACTGACTTCAAGTTTATCTGTCTATGATTTCAGTGAGCAAGCGCTGACGGAAGAGATATTCGATCCTGAAACGTACCCAATTCGTTATGGAGGACGAAAGGATTTCACCTATCAGGAGGGGAAAAGACTTGCGGAAGCTGTCCTTATCCAACAAGCTACGTTCCCGGTAGCCGCTGTCCGCTTTCCTATTGTTCTGGGAACTGACGATTATACACGAAGACTCCATTTTCATATTGAACATGTACGTAACGAACTGCCCATCGGGATTCCGAATCCAGATGCAAATATCTGTTTTATTCGTTCGGACGAAGCCGCTGATTTTCTGTATTGGCTCGGCAACTCGACGTTGACGGGTCCTCTCAACGCTTGCTCAGACGGTACCGTTAGTATTAAAGACCTTATCTCGCTGATTGAAAAAGAGACCGGAAAACAAGCCGTCATTCAAAGCGAAACAGCGGAAGCGCATAATTCTCCATTCGGGATCACACAATCCTGGTTTATGGATACAGCTAAAGCTCAATCGGAGGGATACAAGTTTCTCACTCTAAGCGACTGGCTCCCAGAGTTAGTTAGCACCCTAAATCAAACTTATGAGGACTAATTACCAACTATGTTACTACGATAAAAAGCTGGCTTTTCGTGGACACTCCCACGAATGAGCCAGCTTCTTCATGTAACCAAACACAATTATACGTTGATTTAATTGCACTCTATACAACTATTTTCAGGTATGTGTACTCCCACCTGGTTTTAGTTGTATTTCATGCAATTATATCCCCACCAAACCACCGTTATCGTCATTTCGCCTCGAAATAACTGCACTAAATACAACTAAACCCTAATCAAGCTAAATACAAACTTTTTTAGTTGTATAAAATACACTTAAAATCAAAACGGCAGGTAGAACCTCACTAAGCGCTAAACTTTAGCCTCTCATCTCTAAACTCTATTCTATAATCTCTAGAATCTACTCTCTACTCCCTACTCCCTACTCACTACTCACTACTCACTACTCACTACTCACTACTCACTACTCCCTACTCCCTTCTCCCTACTCCCTACTCCCTTCTCTATTCTCTGCTCACTACTCACTACTCACTACTCACTACTCACTACTCACTACTCTATTCTCTACTCCACCTTACGCTACGAATGCCATTTCCCGCTGAGCTAAGCAGAGATTGTCAGATAAGCCCCCTCTTTAGAACCGTCTGCATTTGGTGTACCACCATCATTTGGAGTACCGCTATCATCTGGAGGATCACCAGCACCTAATGTATCATCTCCTAATACGTCTCCTAATGTGTCCCCGGCTTCTGGATTGCCAGCATGCTTTGTATCCCTGTCACCTTCATATCTGACCCCATCGTCCCCATCCGAATCAATCTTAAAAATGTTGATTTCTTTGAATAAATTCTGCGAAATTTCATTAATCTCAATGGCTTGACGGGCTATATCACGGATAGCATGATCCTGCTGTACGCTGGAGGCGTTCACCTCTTGTACCCCTGCCGCAGTTTCCTCGGCGATGGCCGCGACGGCATGAACAGATTCCGCGAGTCTACGGTTCATAGTCTGAGTCATATCCACTTTGTCGTGAATTTGCCCAATCTGTTTACTAATCTCCACAATAGAATGATCAATCGCTTCAAAAGAGGACAACGTTTCGGCCACTTTATGATCCTGTTCCTCAAGATTTCCTTTGGTCACCAGCATATATTGCTGGAATTCATCCATCCCGGATTGCAGCTCGCTAATAATCTGACTGATATGTACGGAGGACTCTTTGGTCTGCACTGATAATTGTCTTACTTCATCAGCGATGACAGCGAACCCTTTTCCGTAGGCACCCGCCCGGGCTGCTTCAATTGCTGCGTTAAGTGAGAGGATATTGGTCTGATTAGAAATATCTGTTATGGATTTAGTGATGCGCGAGATGTCCTTTGATTGATCACTCAGTTTGGTTAAAGCCAGATATACTTTATTAACAGATTCTCGCGAATGCTCAGACACCTCCCGGAGGGCGATGACGGATTCAGATCCTTTACGAGTATTGTGATTAGCCGTTTGACTGGTAGCCAGCATAACCTCGGTATACTCCGTGATCTCATTCACTTCACGTTCCAGCTCCTGAATCAGGCCAGCGCTCTGCTCAGATTGTCCTGCCTGCTGTTCTGCGCCTACCGAGATTTCCTGTATAGTGCTTACGATATCTTGATTCGTATGCGCCGTTATAGATGAAGATTCTTGAAAAGAATGCGAATAAGTTGCCAGCGAAGAGGCTACTGACTGGGTATGCTGAAGCATTTCCCGGACCCGCTCCACCATATGATCAAAATGATGACTCAAACTGCCCAACTCATCGTTGTAAGGTGAATTAATCTGCTGACGCAAATCTCCTTCGGCTATTTTTCGCAGAGCCACTTGCAGTTTATGAATAGGATTGAGGAAGGAACGTATGAGCATAACCGCAATCACTAATGTGAAAATAAACACTAGCACAGCTGCGTAAGCAACTATAGAGGTGGTCAGATTAAGCAGATCAAAAGAATAATCCTGTGCTTTTTCTGCATTTTCTGCTGCTGCCGTATACAACTTTTCATTAGTCACTAGCATGACTTCACTCAACGCTGTAGCCTTCGTATGTAATTCATCGATTTGTTCCAGCACACTCATGGGATCAAGCTGCTCGTCTTCTATGGTCTTTACCAATTCGTCAAAATATCCCGTATATTCCCCAATCTGACTATGTAATTGTTCTAACTCTTTAAATGCCGGCGAATCTGCCGCAAAATTCACCGTCGCCAACTCTTTAGTCAGCTTTGTTTGCTTGTCCTTAAAAGGTTGGACGAATTCCAAATCACTCGAACCCGCTAACGAAGATTCTACCGCATTCATTTCCTGCAGCAGCTGCGTAATTATAGACACGGTAATTCGTTTTTCCATCTCAGCTTTTTGCGTTTCCATAGAAATCTCCACTTGGCTGATTTTATGGTTTTGATAAAACGCTACTCCCAAAAAGAAAAGAACAACGGCGGAAAAACTCAAAATCAACTTCCATTTCATAGTTAGATGCATAGACCTAGCTTTCAACAATATCATCCTCCGTATAAAGCCTCATATTGCAATAGGTACATTCTACCAATATCTTGATTGTAGAAGCTGGACGTTAAATACTGGACAATGTTTTGTATGAGAAATGTAAATTATCTCGAATACCCAATCATTAATTCTCCTTGCAATTGACGTAACGTTAAATGCTAAAATAATCCACATAAGGCGCCTTATCAAACTATGAAATGGGAGTTGTCTATGAGCGGATTTGTTACCATTGATAAGCTTTCTGCGCAATTCGGACTGACGAGTCGGACTCTGCGTCACTGGGAAGCTCAAGGATTGTATGAAAGTAAGCGGGATAGCAGCTCTGGCTGGCGGATTTATGATGAAAAAGCGATACTCGCCATTCGGGTTACCTCATTATTAAGAAAGCTGGATATTAGCATCAAGGATATTGGAACCGTGCTTAAAAATATGTCCGTTCAGTCCATGTACGAAGCGCTCAGCCAGCAAGCGGCTTCTATTCACAATCAAAAAACAGAACTAACAAATAGAGAAGGTGAAATCCATCTCTTTTTACAGTGGATATCCGCCCATCTCGAGGAACCCATTACAAATCAATTATTATCTGAACTAAACGAAAAGTCATGCAGTCCATCGGATGGTATGACTGAAACTGAGGAGGTTATATCTATGCCAACTATTAATCACTCTACCCCTATTCATGTAAGATTCATTACTCTTCCAGCTATGAGATTTGCCTACAATGTTGCGGTTAGTACCTCACCAGAAGATGAATCTATGATCCCAGTTAATGAATGGCTGGAAGCTAGTCAACTATTAGGCACAGCACGGCTGTTTGGCGGCAATACGAACCCGCATCCAAGTGGTGAGAATAAACCTTACGGATATGGATTCTGTGCCTCAATTCCGGAAAATGTGATGATACCAGCTCACCTAAAGGAAATGCGCCTCGACGGCGGCCTCTATGCTTTGACAGAAAGTACTGATGATATCTACGGCTCATGGCAAGCCCTAATGGGGTATCTGGATAATCATCCTGATTATCAAGCGGATCACAATTCCAGATTATGTCTGGAGGAGCATATCCGTAACGATAGTCCCAAAGGTAGCGGAAATGAGTATGCCCTAAATCTACTCGAACCTGTAAAAAAGAGAGTTCACGCGCTTGCGTAAACGAGCGAGCCATAGATAAACGTTTCTCATCTAAAAAAAACGCTCTCTTCTGCTTATTCGGGCAGACGGAGAGCGTTTTGTTGTATATTGCTTCTATTGATTTATTCCCTACGCAGACACAGCTGGAGTAATTTTCACAAAAATAAATCGTGTAAGCGGCCCAACTAAAATGATTTGCAGTGGAAGTGCAAAAATAAAATTTTTACCTATGGCAGACAGATAAGCTCTTGGTAGTTCAGCAGAAAATCCAACATGGAGAACTGCGCCATAGAAGGACATGAACAATACCATTCCGGTCACCATAAAAAAGGATATGAACATGATTTTTTTGATCATCGGATCATTTTCTTTAACCAGCTTATGCGCGATCCCCTTCGCAACCTTGCCTACAACAAATACATCTAGAATGAGTGCAACTATAAATGCAGGCAAGTAGCCGACAATCACATCCTTAACTAACGTGCCTGACCAACCCTCCATTAGTGCTACATTGTAAATACTCATCCCCAGTACCATCAAAAAACACATGATGAACGTAAATAAAAATGCTTCTTTTTTGTTTCTTCCCATCTTCAAGCTCCTTTTATCTCTGTATTGTCAACTTGGATTACAATAACACAAATTCTCAAATCAAGTCAACCAAGTTGACAATAATCGCAAATGACTTATACTGGGATAAACGAGACATCATTTAGGAGTGTTCTAATGAATAAGCAGCTGCAAAAAATGAACCTGATTGATTTACTCAGTGAGAAGCATCTAGCTTTACGTAAAATAGTGACAGACAAAGACCCGGATCAAATCAATAAGACCGAATCCCACATTCTTGCAGTTCTTGAGGCCCGAGAAATGTTATCGATCTCAGAAATCAGTAGAATAATTCACATTTCAAGACAGGGCACGCATAAAAGCATTCAAGGCATGTTATCCCGTGGTTATGTTGAAGCCGTTGAAGTCGAAGGAAATCAGCGTGACAAAAATATTGTCCTCACTCCAAAGGGTATAGAATGCAATAACAGAATGATGATCACCAAAATTGAATTAGAGCAGCAGATCGCTGCCAAGCTGGGAGTAACAAATGTAGAGCTTCTTAAATCTTTGCTAAAAGAAGATTGGCTCTAATCTCCAGCAAAAAAAGCCGCAGAGTTGTTTACTCTGCGGCTTTAAAAAGATTGAATTATTTTCCGGGAAATTGTCGTTAATTAGCTTTCAAAGCACTGTTTGCCGCGCTCTCTCCACCTAGACGACCTGAGGTAAAGGAATAACCAATTCCGACCCCATTGCCCACATAGGTATCGTTGAATAATACGCCTTCCGATTCAAGCCCTACAGCAAACAATCCTTTTACTGGTGTACGTTTCTCATTTAGCACTTGGAACTTAGTGTTTACCAGCAAGCCACCCACAGAACCCAAGTTGTTGATTTCAGCGACGATGGCATAATACGGTCCTTCTTCGCCCATTGGCTCTAAATAATCAGCAGCTTTACCAAATTCAGTATCCACACCAGTTTTTGTAGCTTCTTTATAACTATTGTAATTTTCTACAAACACATCTACATCCATACCTGCATTTGTTGCTAATTCTTCGATTGTATTTCCTTTGAAGCCATCTCCGTTTTCTACCATAGAATCAAACACCTTTTCTGCATTTACCCATGGATTCTCTAACGTGAATTGATCTGCAAATTCGGCATAAAATTCTGGTGGCATTCCTGGCAGGCTTGGTGCGTTAACACCTTTCATCCCCTTGGACTGAAGAGCAGCCAATTGAGATTTTGATACGATAACCATATGATAAGCACCATTAAATGCACTCGTATTAGCTGCTGCGACCGATGTTAATGTAGCTGCTTCATCTCTGAAACGTGCTCCGGAAGAACCGACATTCATGAAGTTAGGCAGATACGTCAACATCAGCGGATAACTTGCTTCAAAAGGCTCATATTGTGTTTTTAGTCCTTGTGTTGCTCTGGCTAATGTTTGGTGCAGCATTTGTCCACCGAAGTTATCAGGAACCTTGGCTCCTGCTTCCCAAGCCATCTTCAGACCTTCCCCAACATTCTGACCTAGTCCTCCGTTAACCCCTTCAAAACCAAAAGCTTCTTTAACCATTTCCGAATTTGCGGCATAACCGCCTGTTGCCATTACGACACTTTTGGCTGTGATTTCAAGAGTAGTCCCGTCCGATTTCTCAGCCACAATACCTGTAACTTCTCCTGCTTCATTGGTAATCAGCTTTTTGGCAGTGGTTTCGGTGATCACTTGTCCACCTTTTTGTTCAACCGATTCAGCCAACATTTTCCGAAGGGTCTCTTCCCGGGTTTCATAAGCTGGCAGTACATGCAGCTGCTCTCCGAAGAAGTTTAGGAAGCTGGTTTTATACCCTTTTTCTGCTAACCAATCATAAGTTTCGCCGGATTTCGTTACGTATTGTCTAATCGCTGCAGCGTCAACTCTCCAGTGATTGTTGACAATCCAATCGGCAATTTCTTTTTCCACATTTACTTTAAGATTATTGTCAGTAGCTGCGGAAGAATTATAGAACTTACCGGCCCAGGATAGATTACTTGCTCCCCCGATAACTCCTGTTTTTTCGATAATAATAACCTTGGCACCTTTATCAGCAGCGGTTACCGCTGCGGACACACCAGATGCACCGGCGCCTACTACCACTACGTCTGATTCAAGCCTTTCCGTTTTACCTTCACCTGTTTTTTGCACGCCACCGGCTTTGAGGACTTCCAGATTTCCTCCACCTTTGGTTACGGCATCTTCAACTGCCGCGAGCATTGCTTCACTGGAAAGACTCGCACCACTAACAGCATCTACTGCCAAGGTTTGTCCTTCCAGAATTTGATCTTTTATTTTTTCAAGTGCATTATCGCCTAGACCACCCGTTTCTGACTGGCTTACGATCTTAATATCTTTAATTTTATCTGGCTCATCCATAGTGACTTCTACTTTAATCACGCCCTCTTTGCCTTCCGCTTCCCCTGCGAATGTACCGGCTTTAAAAGATGATGATGACGAATTTGCCGACTCCCCATTTCCTTTGCATCCGCTCAGCATGGAAACGATCAGCACCATACAAAAAGTTAACATGAGCATTTTCTTGGTGAAATTTCTGTTGCGCATTCTCTTCTCCCCCAGTATCTAATATCTTATAGCTCGCCAAGAACGTGATATTTTTCACATTCATATCTATACATATCTACCGAACGTTGCCAAGCTATATACCGAAGTATAAACATTGGTGCAGCACCAATGTCAATGTCCAATTCTTGTCCAAAAAGAAAAAACACCCGCTCTTAGAGCAGGTGTTTATAAAAATAAACTTATACAATTGGAATATTCACTTCCAAATATGAGCGGTTATTGCCTTCTATTTTTTCAGTAAGCATTAATTTACCCACCACATCACCCGCTATGGTATAACCATTTGCTTCGATGTAATCTATCATAAACTGCAAAGATTTCTTCGTGATATAATGTCCATCCGTAGATAACATGATAGCAGAGATACAGGTACTCGGGCTAATATACTCTACATATTCATCGATATCCATTGCAAATTTCTGCACTTCCTCCTCGGGTAAGGTAAGCCCCCAGCTATAGTCAAAGTTATTATCACCGGATAACACCCCCGCGTCCTCAATCTTAAAAGAATAAAACGCATAAGGAAGCCTATCCATCCAAGTGTTGACGAGGCTTTTTACGATATCATTTTTTAATAATGCATTTTTATCCGTTTGCTTAAGCCTGTACATGCCTGGCAGTTGTTTAAGTTTACATATATATAATGAGGACTCTATTTCCTTAAGCTCTTTATGAATTTCATTCATCTTGTTTAGCAGCATCGTCTTTTGCTTAATCTCTTCTTCTAAACTCTGCTGAGACTGCTGCATCAATCCCATAACTTGCTCAATAGAGGAATCCTTCATCAGAAGTGCCACTTCGGGCAATGGAATTTCCATACTGCGATACCATCTGCTCATTAACAGATCCCTTGCATCTAAATCATTAAAATATCTATAATTATTGCTGTTATCTTTTGTAGGCCTAACAATATCATGTTTCTCGTATAATCTCAGCGTATCCGCAGTTACCCCGAGAATGGAAGCAAATTCACCTATGCAATACTTCACTTGAAGTCCCTCCATTCATTTCATGCATATCCTACCACACTAAATGATAAAGAGTAGGATGCTGTTTGGATATGAAGTAACTCATTTCATACTCAGGGTGTACATGCTAACTACGCTAGCGCAAGTAAGTGAACTAACATAAATCCAACTAAAGATAACATGACCGAACCTATAAGTCCCGCTGCAAAAGACTTCATTCCAAGCCGTCTAAATGCCGCCAAATCAACGTTTAATCCAAGCCCTGCCATCGCCATAGCGATTAACATATAAGCAATCGTAACGATCCCATTGGCTACTGATGCGGAGACGATTCCTAACGAATTCACACCACTGACAACTAAAAATCCTAGAATAAACCAAGGGATTGGAATGCTTTTCCACGAAGCTTTAGCCGCTCCACCTTGCACTTTTCTTTCTTCACGATTGGACCAAATCCCAATTAAAATAGCCACCGGCACAAGTAAAGCCACCCGGGTCAATTTAACGATGACCGCCATATCAACGGCAGCATTTCCTCCAGCATCCGCAGCCGCGATAACGTGAGCAATTTCATGTAAAGTCGCTCCTGAGAATACCCCATAACCTAAATCTGATAAGCCGAGAAAAGGATATAAAAATGTGTACAGCAGTGTAAATATTGTGCCTAATATAGCTACTATAGCTGCACCAATAGCAGTTTCGTCATCTTTGGCTTTTATCTGTGGAGCGATGGCAACCACAGCTGCCGCACCGCAAATCGCAGTTCCGCAGGCAGTTAAGATACTGAGGCGCTTATCTACTTTGAACAGTCGTGCCAGCCCGTATACAACGGAGATCGCAAATATAATGACGATGACTGCCAAAAGAAATACCCGGGGTCCTGCAGCAACGATATCCTTTAGATTAAGCCGCATACCGAGCAAGATAATCCCAAGACGAAGCAGTTTTTTACTGGAAAAATCGGTGCCATGTGTGATGCTATTTGGCACTCCTATCGTAGCTCGCCAAATAATCCCGATTAAGATGGCAATGACCAATTGCCCCATAATAGATAGGAATGGAAAACCCGCTAAAAATTTCGCCAATAATGCGATAACTAAGGTTAGCCCTATCCCAAATGCAAACCCAACCTTTTTGTTGTGATCTGGTTGATACAAACCTTCTGATTGACCCATGTCGTATACACTCCTTGATGAATCTCTAGATGATGCTGTATAAATACATCCCATGACTCAACAATAATACGACACCGCTCGGAAGTTAAATACCAATATCCTATCCGTAAGATTAGGAATACTTATGCTTAATTTTAGACAAAAAAAGCTCCTTCGAGTGAAACATAAATGCCGTAGCATCTGCCTCACCAAAGGAGCAATTATAATCGTTAGTGATATTTAAGCTTCCAGCTTCTGTAGTCGAGTCCCTTTTGGAAGTACAGAAGTTATATATTCGTGTACCGGATGTTGCCCTTCCTCTTCCGCAAGTACAGTTACAATTCCTTGATCTGTACCGGTTCGAATCAGCCGCCCCATCCCTTGTTTGAGTCTTAACAGCATGTAAGGCAAATCCACATCTTCAAAGGGAGTGGAGGTTTCCGCCCGTTTTGCCATAAACACTGGATCAAGCGGAGGATACGGCAGCGACCATATGATCACATTAGATAATGAAGGTCCAGGAATGTCTAGCCCCTCCCATAAGGTGACCGCACATAACACGCTATGCTCATCCCGTTGGAACGCCGAAATTAAATAGCTGATTTCTTGATCCCCTTCATATAAAAATGAATATGAACTGCTTTCCGGTCGTAACGAGTTAAGCTGCTTGAACTGCAGAAGCTCTTCACGAGTACGGAACAGTAGCAGCGCTCTACCTTCAGTCCGCTGAATAAGCTTCAGGGAAATTTCCATTTTCTCAGCAAAATCCCCACTCTGAAGCTCTGGCACATAGACATTCATCTGGTGCTCATAGTCATAAGGTGAGTCTACAGAGAAGGATAAAAAATCTTGTATCCCAAGACTGTCCTTCAAGTATTGGAATGATTTATCCACAGACAATGTAGCCGATGAGAATACGATTGGCATTTTTTGCGTGAACAGGCTGTCTTGAAGTACCTCTTTGACATTTCGTGGCATGACCGACAGCGTTAGACCATCACTTTCTTCTGTCGCCCAGCAGATTAGAGCTCCCGAATCCTCAAACAATCGCAAAGCGATCTCTATGGTCTCCAAACGTTCCTCCACAATTCGCAGTTGGTATTCATCAATCGTGTAGAGTCCGCTCTCGAATACTAATTCTTCTTCGATAGCAGCAATTACACTCCGCATCCGGTGTACCTCACGAATCAATGAAGCATTCAGCGCAATGCTTTTCCGATCTGATCCCGGTATGTTTCGGCATTGACGGCGAATCGCTTTGAACATTTGCTCACTTTGCATGATCGCTTCATCAATCAGAACCGCCAGCGTTTCACGGATTTCATTCTGTAGCAGGCGAGAAATCAATTCTTCAAAGACGACATGCTTCATCTTATAGCCAAGCGCCTTCATGGCCGCTGATTCTAATAAATGTCCTTCATCGAATACAACCGCACAGTGATCCGGAAGCAAAGGGATTTGCCCTTCCCGCTTACGCGCTTCATAGGTCCAAATATGCTCCATGTAATAATCGTGGGAACAAATGATCAGATCACTTGATTTCCGGTAATGATCACGGGACAAGGTCTGCCCGCAGCGGTGACGCATATCGCAAGTAAAGCAGTCCTGAAACGTATCCCAGTTAATCTTGTTCCATTGTTCGTCATTCAGATCAGGGTAATCTCTGCGGTCTCCATAAGCATGGAATTGCTGCATCGGTGCATGTGAATGTACAAAATCAGGTAATGTACTGTACAAGCTCTCCAGTGGTAAGCTTTCATCATCATGGTTCCGAGCCTGATCCAGCTTTTTCAGACACATATATTTATCCGGAGATTTCGCTAGTCTAGCATCAATATTCATGTTCAGATGCTTCGCAAGCTTGGCGATATCGCCTTCCGGTTTCACAAGCTGCTCAATCAAGGACTCGTCCGCACATGCAATAATCGCAGGTTTGCCCATATAACGCGCGTAACAAATGCTATACAACAAATACACTAATGTCTTGCCTGTTCCGACCCCTGCCTCAGCAAAAATCGTCTTTTTCTCGGCAAAAGCCCGCTCTACCTGAAAGGCCATATATATCTGTTCATCACGTACTTCAAATCCAGCCTCAGGAAGAATTTCATAGAATACATCTCCGACCCATTCCCCTACTTGCTCCATAAAAGGTTTGGTCCGATCATATTCAAAAGGATACTGTTTCGCCAACAAGCCTACCTCCAATATTTGATCAGGCATCTCTACCATGCCATGAAAAATAGAATCAACGGAAAAACTCTATTATCTCATACGTTTGGAGGAATTACAAAAAATAATTAGAGACAACTAAAGATCTGATTAATAACGAAGATACTCATTTTCGTAAATATCACTAATCCTTTCCAAAACATTCCGGGCTTGATCCTTAAATTTCAAATCCGCAACCTGGCCTTTCCAAAGAAACACCCCCGTCTCCCCACGGTGTTCTCCCAGAGCACCCTCATACAATTGGTCGGCGCCGTGGGTAGGCGGAGAGAAAAACAGCTTCATCAACGGTTTAACTATTAGAGGCAGTCCAGAATTTTTTCCTTTTCGCAGCGTGTTATTGCTACCCGGATCAACACTGCGAATCATGATGCCCTCATTAGCAAGCTGCGGCGCAGCGGCCTGTGTCCATAACGATAATGCCAGCTTTGAGGTGGCGTAAGGACCAAGCAGCTTACGGAAGGTGGTGGGACGCTCCAGGATTTCAATCGTAAACTCTTTCGTAAATTTAAGCGCTGAGGATGAGGTGTTGATCACCGTTTTTAAGCGTCCTTTTTGTAGGCTATCCTTCAATTCCATTAAAATAATATACGGCACAATGGTCATCAACTCATAGTGCTTTTCGCGCCCCTGTGTCGAATAGCTCAGTTCAGGGAAGCTCCCGCCGGCATTGTTGAACAAAATATCGATCCGCTGCTCCTTGCCTTTGATCTCTTCCAGTGTCCCTCTCAAGCTGGCAAAATCCGCGAGATCGGTTGTTTTATAAATACGAAGCCAGCCGTTTTTGATGGCTTTTTGGATGTTCACATCATCGGCTGGAAAACCGGAACGGTTCAAAGCAACCACCTGCCAATCCTCCGCTAGCAATTTTCGAGTTAATTCCAATCCAATCCCGGCGTTAGCGCCTGTAATCAATGCGATATTTTCACGTTGCTGTGTGCTCATTGTAAATCTCCTCCTGAATTCGGGATATCTTCTTCTTATAACGCACATTTTATTAATTGGAGTCGACTCCAAGTCAAGGCGTAATAAAAAGATTTTGTCCCAGAGATAAGGTCTTGACTTGGAGTCAGCTCCAAGTTGTATAATGCACACACAAAGCAATCTCCAGGAGGTACAGTATGAAGGCAGAGCAAACGTTTACGATAAAAGAAACCGCCGTGCAAACCGGAATATCCGAGGATACGATCCGCTATTACGAAAAGATCGCGCTGCTTCCCCGGGCAGACCGGAAGGACAACGGGCATCGCGTTTACCGGCAGGAAGACATAGATACAATCCTGCTGCTATCCTGCCTCAAAAAAACAGGCATGCCCTTGCAGGAAATGCAGCCATTTTTGGCGGTCTCCGCCGACGCTGATCCCGCGGATTATCCTGAACTGGTGGAGCATTTAAGAAACCATCGAGAAAACATCGTCAGCCAAATCTCCTCGCTGCAGCAGGTTGTCGATTTTATTGATATGAAGCTGGAACAAAGGAAATATCGCCGAGACTGCTCAGATAAAAGCGAGGACCAATCGAAATCAAAAAACATCTCCCCTGTTGAGATGAGTTATTTTTCTGGATCAGCAAAAATGAATAATTAATGAATTGGAGTTTTTAGGATGAAAGCAATGATCATAAAAAAATACGGGAATTCCCCTCTTCAACTAGCCGACATCCCAACACCCGCAGTGGGTGATTACGATGTATTGGCAGAGATCCACGCAGCAAGTATTAATCCTATCGATTTCAAAGTGCGGGATGGCAAAGTACGTACGCTGTTGAAATACAACATGCCCCTAGTTTTAGGAAATGATTTTTCAGGGATTGTCATCCAAGTAGGAAAGAATGTTAAAAAATTCAAGATAGGTGATGAGATTTACGGACGGCCCAGAAAAGATAGAATCGGAACCTTCGCAGAATATATCTCCGTACATGAAGAGGATATAGCTCTCAAACCTCACAATCTTTCCTTTGAGGAAGCTGCATCCATCCCATTAGTCGGGCTTACTTCTTATCAAGCATTACATGATATATTACAGCTAACGGCAGGACAAAAGGTATTGATTCAAGCGGGAGCGGGCGGTGTTGGCACCTTTGCTATCCAACTTGCCAAAACGATGGGGATATACGTGGCTACTACTACAAGCGATGCTGGAGCAGAATTGGTCAAGTCACTTGGAGCCGATCAAATTATCAATTATAAAACCGAAGCATTTGATAAGATTTTACAAAATTATGATGGAGTATTCGATACCATTGGCGGTGAAACATTAGAAAAAGCTTTTAAAACAGTCAAACAAGGAGGACAAATTGTATCGGTTTCAGGGTTGCCTAATGCACGCTTCGGAAAAGAGTATGGCGCTGGGTTCATAAAAACTAATATTTTTCGCTTGATTACCCGGAAGCTGAGCAAATTAGAGGCAAAACACAAGGTCAAATACAGCTTTCTGTTCATGAAACCAAGTGGCAGTCAATTAGAAGTCATTTCAGAGCTTATTGAATCCGGACAAATAAAACCTGTTATTGATCAAGTGTTTCCTTTTGTAGAGGCGCAGAAAGCGATGGAGTATTCCGAATCGGGCAGAGCTAAAGGAAAGATCATATTAAAAATAAAGTGATACAACACATAAATAAAACGGCAGTCTAAGACTTTATGCTTCTGTCTAGACTACCGTTTTTTATTTGTGTACGCATTAATTAAAGTATCTATTTCCAAAAATCCGTTCCAGCAAAAACAAACTCTTTATCCAGCGTCTCGTCTCCATCTTCAAAGCAATCTGCCCAAGACACACGTTGCTTACTCAAGAGAATTGCATCCTTCACGCCATATTCCTGATAACTAACGGTTTGTTCATTAGCGGTGTTGTCCCAGTTATCCCAGCCAAGTGGATGAATATGTGCACCCAACTGGCAATCTACAAATACGGTTTTAGCATACTCACGCCATGGACGGCCCAGAAACACCGGAGCAATATCAGGAGCTGCTGTTAAAAAGCAATTTTTAAAAATATAACCATACGATTGTCCCTCAGGTGTGGAGGCAGCCGTAATATAACCTGCTTGATTCTCACTATGACACAAGCTGCGAATTTCACATCTGTCAAAATATGCTGTAGCCCCACCAAATATAAAGTCCACTGTTCCCTCTATATAGCAATGCTGATACAACTGCCGATATTGGGCATGGTGTTCTCTCAGTGGTATACCTCCAAACGTAGATCGCTCTTTGGGTGCAGGTGGCAAAGGTCCCGTGAATAACGTATCCTGATGCCCTTTTAAGGTGCAATTTCTAAATACGGTTTGATCACAATTAGCATACACGGCTACCGCCTGCCCGATATTTTCACCCTGCCCTGCATTATTGGTAATCACCAGATTTTCCAAGACCAGATGGCTCCCGCCCAGAAATAACGTTGGTGTAGAGAATGTATTGATTTCTTCGCCCGCTTCATCACGCTCTTTCGCGTAACGATTCATAACAATCTCCACGTAGCCAATCCCTATGATCGTAAGATTAGAACGATAAAGCCGCACTGCCTCTTTATAGACCCCTGACAAAATATAAAGCGTATCCGCTTGACCGGATGGCCCCTGCTCTAGTGAATCTATCGCCTCTTGAATCGTGTGATAAGCGCAAAAGGATTCTTTTCCTACAACAAGCATAGTGGATTCTTTTCCTCTCAATAAATTGATGATTCTCTTATGGACAGACATTCTGTTCTTCAGGTGACACTGTAGCTTGTTCTACTAATTTTTCCGGCTTCTTCGTGTTTTTTGATCGACAATTTATGATCTCTACAGCTTCTCCATTTTCAATGTAAAAAGCAGGCCCTTCATGGTTCTCAATCGTCACCTGATGAAATTGAATATCTCTTGCATTCCCGAGGAAAAATCCGCGATTATTCATGTTTTCGATCCCTGTCATCATGTCTGGATGGCCGGGAATTGCATTCTTCGCCATGGAGATGTCCACATTGGTAAACGTAATCTCGGATACATACTGCTCGGCAAGCCCGTATAAGAAACCCGCTGCGGCATGAACATTACGTGCGGTAATATTGGCAAAATGAATGCGTCTAAAACACGGCGTTTCCTCTGTAATCGGATAAGGATTTTTATCCCACACATATTTTTCTTTCCCGCGTGGTCCACAGAAATAATATAGATTTAGAGTAAACGGACAAATAACATCCTCCATTACAATATTGCTGATCCGAATATCTTCAATCGTTCCCCCGCGTCCCCGTCTTGATTTCATCCGGATTCCACGATCGGTTTGTTTAAACACACAATTACTAATCGTAACATTACGAATATCTCCACTCATTTCACTACCGAGTACGACACCCCCGTGTCCATGTACCATAGTGCAGTTGGTGATCGTGATATTCTCACAAGGAACTCGTTCTTTGGTGTCCTCAGTTCCTGCCTTGATCGCAATGCAGTCATCACCGACATCAATATTGCAATTGCTAATTCGCACATTGGTGCAAGACTCTGGATTAATGCCATCTGTATTCGGAGAGTCGGCCGGGTTCAGAATGGAAATATTATCAATAGTCACATTGTAACAGCCTATCGGATTAACGGTCCAGCTTGGAGAATTGACCAGCGCGATATCTTTAAGGGTTACCCGCTGACAGCTGTCCAAGCCGATTAGAGTCGGCCGGGGATACTGCAGCTCTTCCCGGCGGTTCCGAAACTTCTCCCACCAGAGTTCACCATTTCCGTTAATCATTCCGCTGCCAGTGATTGATACATTAACTAACTCTCTTCCATAAATACAAGGTGAATGAACCTGCTGCTTCACTCCTTCCCATCTGCATTCCACTGCAGGGTAATCCTCCGGGTTCGTACTGAATGAAAGAATGGCACCAGGATTTAAATTCAATTCGATATTGCTTTTCATATGAATTGCACCGGTTAAGAACGTCCCAGCCGGTACATAAACGGTTCCTCCACCGGCTTTATTTGCCGCTTCAATCGCACGCGTTATCGCTTCCGTCGCTAACTTTTTACTATTCTTAAGCGCTCCAAAATCCTCAATATTGTAGATCAACATTCATATCCCCCCTGTTCTATATCAGATCCAGCCTCTTAATTGTTCATATTCCACACAAGCCTGTAGGAAAGCACCCACACCTTTTTGGTCGTTAGTGACAATAGGCTCGCTAATGTAATAAGCGAAAGTACCGTCACGTTGGTCCACTCCACCTAATCCGGCTACTTGGCAATTCTTATTTAAATTGACCCATTCTTCTTTGGTTTCTAGTACAAACTCCGAGATAAGTCCTTGTTGAGCCAGATCTAATGTTTCGTACCATCCAGCGTTTAACACGCCTAATCGGATACCTTTAGCCATGGCATACACGATCATACTTGAAGCAGAGGCCTCAAGATAATTTCCTTTGCGTTCCCCTAGATTCATCACTTGATACCAGACCCCGGATTCCTTATCCTGATATTTCTTCACCGCAGTTAAGGTATCATTTAGTATTCGTACCAGCTCTGGATAATCTGAGTGCTCACTAGGCAGCAATTCCAGAACATCAACTAAAGCCATGAGATACCAGCCAAGTGAACGGGCCCAAAAGTTAGGCGAAAGTCCTGTTTCAGGGTCGCACCAAAGTTGAATACGCTGTTCATCCCATGCATGATATAGCAGACCTGTTACCGGATCTTTCGTATGCTTCTCACACAAGATAAATTGTTTGGTTACATCCTCAAGTCCCTGCCCTTCTTCAAAAGCTAGCAAGTAGGCTAAATAAAAAGGAGCGCCCATATAAAGTCCATCTAACCAAATCTGATAGGGATATATATTTTTATGCCAAAAAGCACCTTCCGAGGTTCGCGGATGGGTCTCAAGTTGCTTTCTAAGTAAAGCAGCCGCTTTTTTGTATTTTTCCTGCTTCGTTTCTTTATATAGAGTCAATAATAATTTTCCGTTGTTAATATGATCGATATTATACTCCTCTAGGTGGTAGCCCTTGACACTGCCATCTTCCTGAATAAAGTAGTCCATATTATCTTGAATGAACTGCAGATACTTCGAATCACCGGTCTGCTTCCAAAGCCATTCAAAACCGTTCAATACCACGCCATAATCGTAGGTCCAGCTTCCTTTGTAGCCTTTATCTTCATAAAGCTTCGGTGTCCGCGCCATAATAGAGTCTGCCGTTTGAATTGCCCACTGTGATTTCTTCATCCCAACCCCCAAAATATTTATAAATTTAAGAGCTCAAAAACTAAAAATAGGTTCAGCCGATTTAAGGATTCTTTGCACATAAAATAATACGACTTGATTCTCCGAAATCTCAGAGAATCAAGTCATTGTTTAGTAAGGATACGGAGCGATTCACTCTTGAAGCATTGACTGTATTTCAACACAAGCCATCACCAATGCGCCCACACCATGCAGATCATTTTTAACCTTAGGCCGAGTCACGTAACTCTCGTAATCTCCAGCTGAGGTACCGATACAAATGTCCGGCAGAACTAATCGGTTATGCTCATCCCACTGGATTACTTTGGTTAACCCTTCATATCCTTTTTTAGCGGCAGCTGTAGCGATAGTCACATCACTTACAACGCCATGCTTCACGGCTTTGGCAATCGTATAGACGAACAAACATGACCCTGAAGTCTCCAGCCAATTATCTGGCTCATGCCCCTTATCTACGACTTGATACCAAAGTCCACTTTTTTGATCTTGGTAACGAATAAGTGCATCCACAAAATCTCTCAGCGTAGTAGAAAGCTCTGTCCGGGCTGAATCATGGGAAGGTAACAGATCCAGAAATTGCGATAAGGCGAGACCATACCATCCTAATGATCGGCTCCAGAACTCCGGTGAACAACCCGTCTCCGGATTCGACCAAGGCATCCGCCGGCTCTCATCCCAGGCATGGTATAACAAACCCGTTGTCTCATCCTTCATATGCTTGCGCATTAACATTTCCTGATGAAGGACCGTTTCACGCAAGCTTGGTTCATCGTAGACATTCGCATATTTCAAGGAGAATACGCCTGCCATATAAAGTCCATCCAACCACATTTGGTTGGCGTACTTATCCTTGTGCCAATACCCGCCCTCAGAGGTTTTATTTAGTGTGAGCAGTAAATTCCTTAGCTTCTCTGCTGCAATACGATACTTTAGTTTGCCTGTCCGTTCATAAAGAGTGAATAGTAGCTGTCCTGCTTGAACCGCATCCAGCTCATCACGTGCAAAATAAAAGTTCCCGTATTCATCCACCAAATCATCTACATATTCCTGAATATAGTTGATATAACGGTCTTCTTGATAAGCATTCCACAAAAGCTCCATGCCACACAGAAATACACCCTGATGATAGTGCCATCGATGCGCGGGGGGAAGCTCTCCCGCCCTGTAAGTATCCATTAGTGAATCGCAAGCTTTTTTTGCCCACTCTATCGGCGTTGTAGGTATCTGTACAGTCATCTCGAAGCTCCTCCCCTAAGTATAGTCTCTCTCTTTCTTGCTAGCCCTTCATAGAACCCAACATGGCACCTTTGGCAAAATGCTTTTGCAGGAACGGATACACACAAACTATTGGTAAGGTAGCTACAACGATAACAGCCATTTTAATTGATTGATCTGGCGGTGGAACAGCAGCATCCAGTGTAGCGCTGTGATCCATACCGCTGGCAAGGACGACAATTTGTCTGAGCAGAACCTGTATTGGCCATTTCGCACTATCATTCAAATACAGAATCGCATTCATGTAGGTATTCCAATACGTTACCGCATAGAACAATCCGATAGTCGCTAACGCAGGTAAGGATAGTGGCAATACAATCCGAAATAATATTCCAAAATCATTACAACCATCAATTTTGGCCGATTCCTCCAAACCTTCAGGTATATTTTGGAAAAAGTTTCTCAAAATGATCATATTAAAGGCACTAATCGCTGACGGTAGAATCAGTGAGGCGTACGTGTCAATTAGTCCTAATTCCTTCACCACGAGGAACGTTGGAATCATCCCACCATGAAAAAGCATGGTGAACACAACCATGAAGTTAACCACTTTACGACCATCCAGATCTTTTCTGGTAAGAGCGTAGGCCATCAAAGAAGTTATAAACAAACTAAAAATAGAACCAATTGCCGTGACACCAATGGAAACACCCATGGCTTTAAATATTGTATTCGTCGAAAAGATGAACTTGTACGCTTCCAGACTCCATACCTTTGGAATCAGTACAAATTTGCTAGAAGCTAGTTCTGCACTCGTTGTGAAAGAGCCTGCTACAACGTGAACAAGGGGAAGCACAGTAATTAAAGCAATGATCGCAAGCAGCGTAAAGTTTATAGCAGAAAAGATTCTACCACTGATTGTTTTATCTTCTACCATTTCGATTCCTCCCACAAAATATCAATAAACGCCTTCTTCTCCCATTTTCTTGGATAATTTATTCACCATCATCACCATTACAAAGCCTACAATCGATTTAAAGAATCCAATAGCTGTACTGTAACTAAACTGCCCCTGTCTCAAACCAGCAGTATATACATACGTATCGATAATTTCCGCAACTTCTCGATTCATGGAGTTAAGTAGCAGATATACATGTTCAAATCCAAGATCAAGAACGGAACCAATTTTCAGAATAAATAATGTAATAATTACACCTCTAATCGCTGGAAGAGTGATATGCCAGACTTGTCTAAGTCTTCCAGCTCCGTCCATACGCGATGCTTCATAAAGCCCTGGGTCAATCGCAGCTATGGAAGCTAGATAAATAATCGTTCCCCAACCTGCTTCTCTCCAAATCACCTGAATAATATACATGGGCCTGAACCACCCTGGATTAAGCAGGAAATTGATTGGTTCAAAGCCAAAATAGACAAGCAGCTCGTTGATAATCCCTCCATCCATCGTGACCATTACATAAGAAATGGAGACGATGATAACCAATGACAGAAAATGGGGCAAATAGAAGATCGTCTGAAAGGTTCTTTTGAAAAAGCTGCCTTGAAGTTCATTTAACATCAGGGCAAGAATAATCGGCATCGGGAAATAGATAAGAATATTTAATCCGAAAAGAATAAGTGTGTTCACTAATATATTTAAGAAATCCGGCTCTGTGAACAACCTGCTGAAATGCTTCATCCCTACCCAGTCACTACCGTTGATCCCTTGATAGGGTTTGTAATCCTGAAATGAGATAATTAATCCGTACATTGGAAGATATTTAAAAATCAAAAAATACAGTACTCCCGGAGTTAGCATGACGTAGAGCCATTTATTTCTCCACAGCCGCTTTTTCAGTTCGCTGCTGCTTTTATAAATTTCAGGCTTAGGATTCATTTGAGGAGCTGAGCTGGGCTGTGCGGTGACTTCCTGCATGATATTCTTCCTTTCTCCTTCTTTATTCAAACACGATATTTCTGAACCCAGTGAGGAATAGAAAAGGTTGTTGAAACAAGATCAACAACCTTTTCAGCTACAATTTGTCGCTTAACTATTCGAGTACGGGTTACTATTTTTTGTATAACGCGTTGTATTCTTCAATAATCTTATCTCCACCACGGCTCTTCCAGTTCTCTACTTCCTTCTCAAATCCAGCCTTGTCAATCTGACCATAAATATATTTATAGGTTGCATCTGTAATAATCTGTTGAAGCTCTACGCCTTTTTCTGTATAGGTAGCCGAATCCATAGCAGCTGTTGGATCCGCTACACCAACTTTGACATTCTCAAGAACCAATTGATCTGCATGAATTCTTCCTGGCAGCGTGTTATAGTTCTCGTACATTCCATTGGTTTCAGCTTCGCCGATAACACTGTCCTTATATCCCTTTACTTCACGTTCAATCAATTCTTTGTCGTCAGTAGCTTTCGCTTTACCGTCTTCAACGGTATAGTGAGTACCTTCAATTCCCCAATACATCAAATTAGCTACTTCTGGGGTCATCATTTGATCAAAGAAAGCAAGAATCTTCTTCAGCTCTGCCTCATCCTTGACAGCAGATTTCGGGAACAAGACAACATTGTTATAGCCTGGAATCATCCATTGAGCATATTTTCCATCTGGACTTGCAACCATACTATGCGCATCCAAAACAGCGTCAGGGTTATTCTTAATAGTATCTTTATTGAGGGAATCAATATCTTGCATGGAGCCCCCAATATAGAGTCCACCCTTTCCAGCCTTAAACATATTTACTGCATCCGTTTTACTGGTGGCAGCGAAATCTTGATTAATGTATCCGCCATCACGAGCTTTTTTGAAAAAATCCATTGTGTCGAAATATTCATCGAAGGTAAATTCAGGCGCTAATTTGCCATCCTTCTCACCCCAGGTATTCGGTGTTCCGAACCAAGACGAAACAGTTTTGAAAGCTCCATAGGTCAACTCATTACGGTCAATAATACCGGTAGTATCTTTCTTTCCATTACCGTCTGGATCTTGTTCTGTGAAGGCTTTAGCCATTTCAAATAATTCATCTACATTAGCTGGTGCAGCAAGTCCTAATTTATCTGCCCAGTCTTTGCGGTAAATGATCCCTTGGCGTGCAAGTGGACGCCCGATATATAGGGTATAAAGCTTGTCATCTACTTTCGTGTTATTAAGAATTTCTGGTTTCAATTTGCTCAAATTCGGAAATTCGCTTAATAGTGGACCGATTTCCCAGAATTGTCCGTCTTTTATCGCTTCTTTCATCTGAATGAAGGTTGTCTGATTCTTCAAATATGTTACTTGCGGCAATGAACCCGTTGCAAAAGATGAATTCAGTTTTTCTTCATAAGTATCAGCCGGAAAAAATTGATAAGTCAGCTTCGTGTTGGTCAATTTCTCAAGTTCATTCTTAATCGTATCAGGCGGAGTCTCTGATGTATTCAATGGAAGCATGATTTTGATTTCTGTAGGTTCCTCTTTAGGTGCTTCAGTCTCTTCCACCTTCGTAGTGTTCTCTGCACTTGTAGTTGGGGCTGCTGCTTCTTCTTTGTTATTGTTGTTACCACCGCATCCAGCTAATAATGTGCTGAATGTTAACAGTGCTGTTAACAACATGGTGAAGGATTTCTTCTTCATACCATTTTGACCTCCATAATTTGTATTGGTTACGAGTTCCACGTTACATCGTCGGCAAGGTTACGAAAACAATCATTTCCCCATAACGGCGCCTTCTGAAAGGGATCTGAGCAAATGATTATCGGGATATCGCAGCACAAAAAAAATCCACCGCATTATCCGCAGTGGATCAAAACCTTTTTAACCTATTTACTTTTCTGTCCCAAACTCAGCCTCAGCATATTCCTTAATAATAAGATTGCCTCCACGAGCTCTCCATTTCTCAACCTCTTGCTGGAATCCCTCGACGGTAATGTTACCTAATATATAGTTATATGTAGCATCCACAATGATTGTAGATAACTCCATATTCTTCTCATCAAAAGTAGATGAGCTAAGAGAAACTGTCGGGTCATCAACCAGAAAAGATTCATTATCTTTACTCAGCTGATCTGCTAGAGAGGTTAATTGCTCCTTCTGAGCCACTTCCATAATGTTTTTATTACTAATGTCCGCAATCATTAAAGCATATAGCGGATTCACTTCCTGTACCCGCAGTTGTGAGGTTTCCTCGGGAAGGATAATTTTGCCGCCGTCAAGCTTATAATGCCGCCCCTCAAAGCCATACATCATTATATTGGCTACATCTTTATCCATGGTCCGATCAAAAAATCCAAGCACCTGCCGAAGCTCCTCCTCTTTGGCAATGGACTTTTTGGAAAAGAGATACAGTCCGTTGTAATTGGGGATAGACCACACTTTATATCCATCAGGCCCCTCGATACGATTGATCAGCGTAAGTTCAGCCTTTGGATTGTATGCTTGAGCTTCAATTGACAACCGCTGCACATCAGTCATGCTGCCAATAAACACACCAGCGATACCGTTAATGAATTTATCGCGTTGAACCTCTTTACTGGTAAGAGCAAAGTCCTGATTTATGATTTTTTCATCATATAATTTCTTCATAAAATTCATTGTGTTCATATACTCCGCTGTTACGAATTCCGGAACAAATTGATGATTCTCTAGCTTCCAATTATTTGGTGTGCCAAAATAAGAGCTTAGTGTCTTAAATACACCATAAACAAGATCATTACGATCGACTAATCCAAGGGTATCTTGTTTGCCATTCTGATCCGGATCGTTATATGTAAATTGCCTCATTACTTCATATAGGTCATCTAAGGTCTGTGGATTGCTTAAATGAAGAGTGTCCAGCCAATCCTTACGTATTATGACACCCTGTCTGGAGGAAGGGCGTTCTGTATACAGGCCGTAGATCTTACCATCAACAGCGGTCTGCTTAAGAATAGCGGGGTCCAGTGCTTTAAGATTGGGGAACTCCTGAAGATATGGGCCGATCTCCCAAAATGCTTCAGAACGGATGGCGTTTTTCACCAGATTATAGTCTGAGAACTTCACAAAGGTGACTTTTCCCAAGGAATTAGTGGTCAACGCTGTATTCATTTTATCGGTATAAACACCCTCAGGCACCCACGTGATATCAAGCTCCACCCCTGTTAATCTTTCAATCTCAGCCATAATCTTTTTTGAAGGCTGCTGTGGAAAATGAAGAGGTGCCAAGATGGAAATGCTCGGGCGAGCTTCTTGCAGTACAGAACCAGCTGACTTTCCATCACTGCAAGCGCTTAACATAGGGAAAACAAACATGAAAAATAAGCAGCAACATAACGTTGCCCTTCTACACAAAAATTGTCTAAACATTTCTACAGCCTCCTAAGGTATTGTAAGGATTTTCACCCTACAGCTTGAAGATTTTCCATTTTGTAGTCATAATTAGGGTTAATGATTATTGCAGAACGAGATGATTATTGTTATTTTCCACCAGGTTTCATACACTAAGAACAAGTGTCTACTTCTACATAAGTAAAGGTGCTGAGTCCCGTGAGACCATTAAGCTTTTTAAGTAAATTAACGATTTTTGCCTTTGTAATTAGCACGTTGCCGGTGATATTCATCGGTTCTTTTTCCTATTTCACATCATCTAATGAGATCCAAAAGAACGTAAACAACAGTAAAATGGAACTTATATTACAAATCACCTCAAATGTAGAACATAAGTTAACAACTGTCAATCAAACATTAAACCAAGTGATCAACTCTAGTGTATTAAAAAAAGCACTAAATAACCCTTTAAGTGAAACCGATTTCATTTTATATAATGATTTAAGAAACGAAATCCGTAATATGCAATCCTTCGATACGAAACTTGAGGATGTCATCCTGCTCAATCAGCAGCAGAACTGGATGATCAAAAATTCAGGCGTCTACCGTCTGAATGAATACAAAAACCACGCGCAACTCTCTAATCTAATGAATATAGCTGACGATACTTCATGGATTTTGAATCCATCGTCCTTATTTTATAGCGAGGAGAGCATTAACGTCACTGGCTGTAATTACAGCATCAGTCTTATCAAAAAGCTTCCCACCAATAAGCTGCAAAAATATGGGCTTGCCCTAGCTAATATTCCGGTCTGCAGTCTTCAGGATTTCATTAATTCAGATGTGCAGCCACTCGATGACATTATCGTTCTGGATCAAGCTGGCCGCTTCCTGCTCCATCCGGATACCAGCTTAATCGGAAAACCTAAAGAGCAAGGCGGATTTAAAGAAGTCCCTTTAATCTCTGATCCTTCTAAACAATCCGGACAGTTCAAGACTGTGATCAACAAAAAGAATTACTCCGTCACTTTCATGCGTTCTCAGTTAAATGGCTGGGTTTATCTATCGGTTACTTCCATGGAAAGCTTGACGAAGGAGTCCAATAAAATTGGTATGTTTACGATAATCGTGTGTACCTTTATGCTCTTATTCTCCATTCTTCTGGCCTGGATCGGCTCCAGGCGTATGTACACCCCTATCGAAAGACTGCTTAATCAGATGGGCCAACGCAAACCGGATATTAAATCGAGACATCGCAATGAATTTCAGATTATAGGAGAACAAGTTCATTCTTTGTTCCAATCCAAATCACAGCTGGAAAAAGAAGTCCGGCAACACTTTCAGCAGGTTCGTACGTTTTTTCTGATCAATGCCTTCCACGGCAATGTTAAGAAACGTGATTTGCTCGAAGAATTAGGGCAATTCGGCTACCAAACCCAGCTTGAAGAATGGAAAACCATGGCAGTAATTACGTTGTCTATTGATTATGCCGAGGATTCCAGCTATGAGAAAAAAGATCTCAGCCTCTTATTGTTCGCTGCCCACAATATGATCGAAGAATTAATCTGTCCTGAACAACGGCTGGCTCCAGTGATCATGGACCATGCGGTAGTCGTATTATTGGGCAGTCCAGACTGCGATACCCAGTCTTTTCATAAGACACTGTATTCGTTAACGGAGAAGCTGCAGCAAGAAATAAATAATTATCTAAAGGTGCAGGTGAGTATTGGGCTGAGCCTGCCCTTCAACGCCTTCGATAAACTAGCCATCGCCTACAGAGAAGGTCTTGAAGCACTGAAGCATCGCATTAAGCTTGGCAAAGGCGTTATTATTCAATATGAGAACATTAACTCCGGCAAACATTATCTGAACTTGAACTACCCTACCCATAAAGAAAACGATCTAATGGATGCGATCAAGCTGGCTGAAACGGATAAAGCCAAGGAACTGATTCATTTGCTTTTTAAATCTATCTTTGCCCTTGAGCTTTCACCACAGGAATATCAAATCCCGTTGACCCGCTTACTCAATAACTTGCTCATTATGATGCAGGAATCGGGCATTAGCTTAAATCAGATCTATCATGCTAATGGCTCTATTTTTGAGGAATTACATGACCTTCATACCGTGGCTGAGATTGAGGATTGGTTCTGGAGCATGGTCATTTACCCGATGATCAAAATTTTTATCAGCAGGCAAAATGCCCAATACCAAAACATCTCTGAGAAAATCATTGATCTGATCCAACATGAATATGATACGGATCTAACCTTGGAAGAATGCGCTTCACGGCTGCATTACAACGCCAACTATATCAGCAGTGTCTTCCGTAAGGAGACCCAATACTATTTCAGCGAATATTTAACGATGTACCGATTTAAAATGGCGAAAAAATGGCTGCAGGAAACCGATATGCCGATCAAAGATATTGCAGCCAAATTAAGATACAACAATTCTCAAAATTTCATTCGATCTTTCCGTAAACAGGAAGGGATGACCCCTGGACAGTACCGGGATAACAATACAGGCACTAAATCCAAACCAACATTTGACGAATCTATGTAAAAATCACAAAATAATCGTTCAAGGCCGAATCTAAAAAAAAAGAGTCTCTCTTTTTTTCGGAAAATATGTTAACGTGTGCATATAACCATTTAGGGAGGAATTTGAACGCAATGTTGAACTTTCGTCTAAATACTAACCGTGTAGAACAAGATGCGATTTCTCAGGAAACCTCACTACTCACCCTCTATCCGCTTGAGACGGATCACCCCCGTCCTTTTATATTGGTATTGCCTGGTGGAGGTTATCAGCACTTAGCCAAACATGAAGGAGAACCTGTGGCTCAATGGCTAAACAGTCTAGGTATTCATGCAGGTGTACTAGATTATCAGGTCGGAGATTTCAACGTCACTTCTTTGTTAAATGATGTTGAGGAAGCTCTCAAATGGATTAGGGAAGCATCCAAAGCTTGGAATGTGATCTCAGACAAAGTAGGGATGATTGGATTCTCGGCAGGAGGACACTTAGCTTCTATCTTTTCTACCACTAGAGCAGAGAAACCAAACCTTCTTCTATTAGGTTACCCTGTAATCACTTTCCAAGAGCCCCATTCGCACAAGGGAAGCCGGCTACATTTTCTTGGAGACGACCCATCACAAGCGGAGCTTGACTCCTTTTCCTCAGAAGCCCAGGTGGATTCACACACACCTCCAACCTTTATCTGGACAACAGCGAACGATGCCAGCGTTCCCGTGGAGAATAGTCTGTTGTTCGCCTCTGCCCTGTCTAATCAGGGAATTCCTTTTGAATTACATATCTTTGAAGAAGGGCGGCATGGTTTAGGGCTTGCTAAAGAACACCCTCATTGCCAGCAATGGCTTTCCCTTGCTGAGAATTGGTTAAGGGAACGCCAATACGTTAAAGGAGAAGAAGACCTTATGAGACAACAACTATTTATTGCAGGCGATTCCACTGCGGCCATTAAAGGCGCTGGAGAAAAACCTATGACCGGCTGGGGAGAATACCTGCAAAGTTATTTTCGGACTTCTATTCAAATCCAGAATCGTGCAATTAATGGTCGAAGCACCAAATCGTTCATAACAGACGGCCGCCTCGATGCTATCAGAAAAGACTTCCAACCCGGCGACTACCTGTTTATTCAATTTGGACATAACGATGAGAAAAAAGAGGATCCATTACGTTACACCGATCCTGAAACCGAATATCGCCATAATCTCATTCAATATATAGATGCTGCTAGGCAGCTAGGGGGGACTCCGGTTCTGTTAACCTCTGTAAGTCGCCGCCGCTTTAACGCCGATGGAGAGCTGGACCCGTTTGCTGTAGGTGCTTATCCCGAGGTAATGAGACAAGTGGCTGAAGAAACGCACACTCCGCTACTTGATATTTTCGCAGCCTCGCAAGCGCTCTATCGTTCATTAGGCGAAGAGGAATCCAAGAAGTTATTCATGCATTTGCCAGCGAAAACACATCCCAATTACCCAAATGGGGTTACGGATGATACTCATTTCTCAGATGAAGGTGCCCGGGAAATTGCTAAACTTGTGGTTCAAGCTCTTAAACAAAATACAGCCTCATCTCTATCAAACTTACAACAACTTTTATAAGGAGTGATCCAAGATGTCTCTAATTAAAGAAGTTATTACGGAGTACTATCGTATCCCTTTGCCAGAAATCATGGAGGATGCTAAACATGGCTTGCATACTCATTTTGAAGTTCCCATTGTCAAAATTAGAACGGATGACGGTCGTGAAGGTGTAGGTTATACCTATACTGGCGGATTTGGCGGCAAAGCGATCTGCTCACTAATTGCTAATGAATTAACACATATCTTAGTTGGCAAAGACGCCAGCTGTGTGGAAAGTATCTGGGAGCAGATGAACTGGGGAATACATTATGTTGCTCGCGGGGGCTTGGCTAGCTTCGCCATTGCGGCATGTGACATTGCTTTATGGGATTTACGTGCAAAGAAAGCAGATGAACCTCTCTACAAACTTCTGGGTGGCGCAAGCAATGAGGTCAAATGTTATGGTGGAGCGATTGATTTAAACTTCCCATTAGAAAAGCTCCTGCGCAACAATCAAAAATACTTAGATATGGGCCTCCAGGCTGTCAAAATTAAACTAGGCCAAAAAACATTAGCTGAAGATGTGGAACGAGTGGCTGCGGTACGCCAATTGGTCGGCCCGGATGTAGCCTTTATGGTCGATGCCAATATGAGCTGGAGTGTGGAAAAAGCGATAAAAGCCGCACGTGAATTTTTGAAATACGACATTCTCTTTTTAGAAGAACCAACGATTCCGGAAGATTATGCCGGCTATGCACGGATTGCTGAAGAAACAGGAATGGCCGTTGCAGGCGGAGAGAACTTGCGCACATTAACCGAATTCCATCACATGCTGCAATATGGTCATGTTGATTTTCCTCAACCTGATGCTTCCAATATAGGCGGGATAACGGGCTGGTTAAAGGTAGCTCACTTAACACAAGCCTATAACCTTTCTGTTTCCACACATGGGATGCAGGAATTGCACGTTAGTTTGTTAGCAGCTATGCCAAATGCAGGTTATCTCGAAATGCATAGCTTCCCTATCGATCAATACACTACACGTCCGCTAGTGATTAATAAAGACAATGGGATGGCAGTTGCGCCAGAAGTAACGGGCACTGGTGTTACCTTTGACTGGGACAAATTAGCACCTCACAAACAACAATACTAATAGGAGCGATCGGTCATATGAGCATTCCCCTTCAACTAGGTGTTCGAGCACATGATTTCACACAAGTTCCATTGCAAGAGTTAATTGAGAAGATTAAGTCCTATCATTTCACTCATATCCAGTTCGCACTTAAGAAATCTTTTCCTGATAGTGCCCCTAGCCTGACGGCTATAAGCCCTGGAACAGCCAGCTATTATGGCAATGCCTTTAGACAGGCAGGTATTCAGATTGCGGTTCTGGGCTGCTATGTAAATATTGTAGACACCGATCCTCACAAACGGGCGCAAGCGTTAGCCGCATTTAATACCCATCTGCGCTTGGCCCGGGATTTCGGCGCTAGTCTGGTAGGTACGGAAACCGGAAGTGTGGGACTTGGGTATACCACAGATAATTTTACAGAAGAAGCCTTCCAAGAGGTGGTGGCATCAGTTAAGGCCATGGTGGCGGAGGCCGAACGTTTTGGTGTGACGGTAGGAATCGAAGCAGGACTTCATCATCCGCTGTACACCGCGCCCTTAACCCGCCGACTTCTGGATGAAGTCCCTTCTAACAATCTTCAGGTCATATTGGATTGCGCAAATCTAATGTCGCCTACAAATTACTTGCATCAAGAAGCTATTATTACGGAGGCTTTGAAGCTTCTAGGAAATCGAATTGCTGTCATTCATTTAAAAGACTTTATCGTCCAAGAAGGAGCCATAAAAATAGTCCCTGTAGGTCAAGGGTGGCTAGAGTTTGAGCCGATCCTTCGTTATATGAAATATGAACGTCCTCATATTCAAGGAATCCTGGAAAGCACTCCTGAGTCACATTTAGGAGAAAGCATTACCTTTTTGCAACAGATATACGAATCCTTGTAGGGCTTCATCCCATTAAAACTAATAAATCCACTGCACACCTCTTTATCTTACCTGGTGCAGTGGATTTTTATATTCTGTTTAACATCCGTTTGACCTCCATCAAATAATCGCCTGTTATGATCAGGGCATCAAGAGTACCTGGGAGGGGTTCCATGCGTCTTGCTTTATTCACGGACACATTTCTTCCGCAAACCAACGGAGTTTCACGTACGCTTCAACGATTAACCACCCATTTGAAAGAGCGCGGTATTGAACATCTGCTTTTCTCACCAAAATCTGCTCCTGAAGACAGTTATGCCGATCCCATACGTCCCATTACCAGCATCCCCTTTTTCTTATACCCTGAATGTAGACTCGCACTGCCCAATATGTCCTCTATCCAATCAGAGCTGAAAGCTTTTCGTCCCGATCTGCTTCATATGGCAACTCCGTTCAATATCGGTCTCTGCGGCCTTCGTTATGCGCGCAAACATGATCTGCCCCATGTCGCCTCCTATCATACCCATTTTGACCGCTATCTTGAATATTACCGGATGAAAAAAATCGCTCCGCTCTATTGGAAATACATGAAGTGGTTTCACCGCTCCTGTGATGCCACCTTTGCACCATCCTACGAAACCCTCGATTCCCTCCAAGCTCAAGGCTTTCATCGCCTGAAGCTATGGTCCAGAGGCATCGACTGCCAGCAGTATACCCCCAAAAAACGCAGCCATGAGGTCCGTGAGCGCTACGGAATTACCGCACCGTTACTGCTTCTATATGTGGGAAGAATCGCCCCTGAAAAAGATATACAGACGCTTGCTCTCGCCATGCAGCAATTGCCCGAATCTACGCAATCTCAGGTTCATTGGTTGGTCGTTGGAGACGGTCCCCTTCTGCCGGAAATGCGGGCACAGGCGCCGCATAATGTCACGTTTACAGGCTATAAACATGGTGACGAGCTTGCCCAATTATATGCCTCAGCGGATCTATTCGTCTTCCCTTCCAGTACAGAAACCTTCGGTAATGTTGTCTTAGAGGCTATGGCCTCAGGACTGCCTGTCCTCGCAGTAAATGAAGGTGGGGTGAAGGATCTGGTCACACCCGGCCGCACAGGAATGATTGTCGAGCCCCGCTGCCCGGATGCTTTTATTCGTGAGATTTGTGCATATGTAGAGCACCCTCAAAAGCTAGCTGCTATGGGGCATGAAGGCCGACAGCTGGCACTCGGCCGCTCTTGGGAGAATATTTTTGATGGACTCATCCGCGATTATGAAGAGATCATTGAGAATAGGCGTTATGATCTTATACCGGCTTTACTACCATTAATATAATAATGACGATAGTAAGTACATGAACTGCCGCTTCTAGCGGAGCGATCTTGTTCATAGCGGTAGTGTAACCATCAGGAATTTCTTCCCCTTCGCTGGTCATTACGAGCTGGGTTAGCTTTTTCAATCGGGGCTCAACCATTCCAATAATAATCACTTCGATCACGATAAAAAATAATAACGACAGATTTAACCACAACACCGACAAGCCCATTTTATCTATGATCATTAACAAAATACCTGTAACGATCAGGGTGATCCCACCTGTCTTAGGGAATCTGTTTATTTTCTTCATAAGACCAAATACAAAACGAAGCTGACTACCTGTCTTGGCTGAGCTTGTCAGTATTGGCAGCACAAAAGCTGGTCCAATTCCCACTATGGATGCTATAACATGTATAACTACCACAAGCTTTGAGATCATATGCGTCAAATCCATATTTACAATCCCCCCTATCATTCGTTGTTTAGATTCATATGAGGCTGATAGGAGAATTAGTCTTGCAGAATTCTTTAAATCTTAGATAATCTTAAAAAAGCGCCTAGCCGGATATTACCGACTTAGGCGCTTTTTTAACAAATATTCAGTTATTTTACCGTAACTTTCATGATCGCACTCTCATTTACCCCTTGATCATTCAACAGTTCAGCCCGGTATTCATAGATGCCTGGAGAACGGTTAGTGATAGAAGTAGAAGCCGTTTGTGCGTTTGGGGTGCCCGCTGTTAAAGTCTGAGTATCGATCAGTATTCCGTTCTCATACAAGCGATACTCTTTGCCGTTCGTCCCCCACCATAAATTCATAGTCACTTTATACTCTCCATCGCCATCCCAGTTGTCATTGGACAACACCGGCTTAGCTGGTGCAGCATCCTTCACGATAACCACATGAGCAGCAGACACCGTTGTGCCAAAAGAATTGGTTAGCTCAGCCGTATAGGTGTAGGTTCCGTTTTCTTTTCCGGTAATATTAGTCACTGCAGTCTGTGCAGCTGGGGAATCATCACGTAAGGTTTGCGTGTCGATTAAGGCACCGTTCTCATATAGCTTGTAGACCGTACCATTATTGCCCCACCACATATTCATTGTGATTTGGTAATCCCCGTCCAAAAGTCCTGTATCCTGCCCATTATTATTGGATAGAACCCATTGCCCCGGAACACCTGTAGCCTTCTGAGGTCCACTTACGAACACAATCACTTGTTCTGTCGTCGAAAGTCCAGCGTTATTAATGGCTGTTGCGATGAACGTATGCGCTCCCGCAAGCCCTGTGAGTGGAATCTCATCTCCATAAACGACAGGTTTACCATCAAAAGTAATATCCAGACTGCGAATACCAGACTCTGGATCTTCCGCTACGACCTGCACCTTCAATACATCCGTTTCACTCATTTGAGCAGAAGGTAAACCAGAAATCGTAGGTGGTGTAGTATCTTCAGTTTCTCCCGGTGAGCCTACATATTGAATTTTTGGAGCCGCTGGTTGTTCCATCCCTTCACCAAGAAAGAATCCAGGGTGCGGAGGTTGATTATAGCCTACATTTTGCCAAGCTACTGCCAGGCGGTAGATCGGATCATGCATCAATGTGCGAATACGATAATCTGTCATATCCGTTGTTGTGTAGATCTGTAGTTCAGAACTGTCCGTTGCCCGCCAGATCACTTCTTCACGCCAATCCCCGAACAGATCTGCCTGCAAGCTTGGATTCGCCTTGGTGCCATTATTTGAAGAAGCACCTACAGCCGTCAATAAGTTAACTGTTGTCTGATTGGTATAGTCCCACTTATCCACTCGATTCGCATCCAGTAATTCACGTAAAAGATCACCATCCCACCAAATACCAAAATTCGTGGAGGAAGGCAGTTTTTTAGTGATTAGTTCCCCTTGCGCACTGTATAGGCCCGTAACAGGTATATGCTCCTCATTGGTGATCGTTGCAGCCCATACCTCTTCGCCAGCATATCGCGGATCAATATCTGCTGACATTCCCCGTCCAGTATCAATCCCCGTGAATACACCCCATAATATTTCTCCTGTAGCTGCATCACGCATTTCAATCCCATACTTCGAATCGGTATGCTCATGAACATCAAAGACTTCCAGCCCGGGTCTGGTAGGATCAAGGTCCCCGAAATGAATTGCATCACCATGGCCAAGCTTTGTATTATACAGCGGCAATCCGTCATCGTCGATTGCCATCGCGCCGAAGGTTATTTCGTCCTTGCCGTCGCCGTCCACATCGCCTACAGAAAGATTGTGGTTTCCTTGACCAACATAGTCTCCATATCCTTCATCATTAGAATCGAAACGCCATACTTTCTCGAGCTTGCCCTCGCGATAATTGTAAGCTGCAAGTACGGTTCTAGTATAATAACCGCGGCTAAAAATCACGCTTGGCTGCTCGCCGTCTAAATAAGCTACAGCTGCCAAAAAGCGGTCTACACGGTTACCATAGGTATCCCCCCAAGCGCCAACATCTCCACGTGGCGGATCATAATCAACGGTATCCAATGCCCGGCCTGTTGCCCCTTCGAACACAGTTAAATATTCATTGCCCAGCAGCACATAACCCGAACTGTTACGATAGTCTGCACTGGCATTGCCGATGACTTTTCCTTGACCGTCCACTGTGCCATCTGCCGTCTTGATCATAATTTCGGCACGTCCATCACTATCCAGATCATATACCAGGAATGGAGAATAGTGTGCGCCGGCACGAATATTAGGCCCTAAATTAATCCGCCATAAGCGAGTTCCATCTAATTTATAAGCGTCCATATAGACAAGTCCAGTATACCCAGCTTGAGAGTTATCCTTGCTGTTCGAAGGTGACCACAACATGATGATTTCAAATACACCATCACCGTCCAAATCACCTACACTTGCATCTCCCGCACTATACGTATACGGTTGACCATCCTTGGTGTAATCATCTGCTGGCTTTTGCAAAGGGATCGATAGATATTGCTTCTGCCATACGCTGAATGGTTCCGAAGCAGATTTCTCGACTCCATTGATTACTGATGTGATTCTATATTTGGCATCCTCCGTGCCTTTAGTATCGAGATAGTTCGTGTTTTGAGTAATCAACGAATCATTAAGTTTCTTATCGCCACGATAAAGATTGAATCCTATCGTTTCCGGATCCAGACCTAACATCCGCCAGCTGATATAAACACCCTCATCTGTCTTAACCGCTACAGGCGCACGATCCAGCGCCTCCATCTTCCGGTATAATGTTGTCACCGCTGAGGTTTCCAACGTAGCGGATAGATCAGAGATGCCGCCTGCATTTACCGAGGCTACTTTGTAATAGTAAGGAATGGTAGTCAGAACGGTCGTGTCTGTGTACGAAGCTTCGAATGATTTGCCGATCAGGATGAACTCACTGTCTGCGGATTTCGCACGATAAATGTTGAACATCCGTGCATCCGGTACCTCATTCCAAGTAAAGGTCACATCATTTTTGTTCGTAGAATGTACAGCTAGACCACTAGGTACGGCTGCTTTTGCTACGGAGGGGTCAATCATAGACACTTTTAGCGCATTGGAGCCTACGGATTCCAGTCCCGTGCTGTCGACCGAAGTTACCGTATAGATATATTCCATACCAATATCCGCAGTGGTATCTGTGTAGAGCGGCTCTGTTGTTTCGCCCAGCAGCTCTGCACTATTCGCAACCGTAGCCTGACGATATACACGGTATTTCAGCGCACCCTCCATACTATCCCAAGAAAGATTAGCAGTGATAGGCTCACTGTTTAAATCCAGGCTACCCAGTTTCAGATTCGTTGGGGCTAATAATAACGGTGTGATCTCCAGCCCATTGAGATGAGCGGTTGTGCCACTAAAGACAAGATTCATCTGCCCGTCTTTGACAGCAATCTGGTTATACAGCTTCTCAGCAATATTTTCCTTACCTGAGGAGACTGTTCCGTAATCTTTGCCTTCAATGGCTACATTCGTCTTGGCAGATCCAATCCAATCTCCTGTATAGGTCTTAACAGAGTAATAACCATTGGGTAAATCAACTTTGAATTCATACGATCCTCCAAAATAAATCACAAAATCTCTGCGCAGATCGTCCGTCGCATTTCCCCGATCCCGATCAATCATCCCTGCACTCGAGGTCAAACCATATCCACGTTCTGGGGTATACAGGACATTCACATTCACTTCCGTATAACCCGCAGCAACGGGTGAACCAACAGGTCCAAAATCATAACGATACTGGGCGGATTTCGTAGTCAGCTTCACTTCATCTGAAGGCTCAGACTCTCCTAGCCCGTTCACTGCAGTCACTCTTACCGAGTAGCTTTGACCTTCAACCAACCCGCTTAATGTCAATGAAGGGACAGTTGAAGTTCCCGCTAATGTATAAGCAGATTCGGCTTCTGCCGCTAGCTTACGATAGATTTTATAGATATCTGTACCTTCTACTTTATTCCATTTCAGTACTGCACCTGCATTACTGATACTCCCAGCTACAAGACCTTCAGGCTTCACAGGCACCGTTTCCGGCTGTTTGATGTCCTGCACAAAGCTGGAGAGTGGAATATTTAATTCCCCTATTCCTTTGGCCAGCAGACGGGCCATTTGAATGGCTCCGTATTCTTGAAAGTGAGTATCGTCTGTCGAGCCATTTGGGAAAGCACCATATATCCCTGCATCGAGGTGAAGGAATACAGAGCGTGTAGCTGCAAAACCGATAGAATTGTAAAAAGCTACACTGAGTGCGCTAAGATCGACCAAATCAACATCAAGTTCACTTGCTACCTCTTTCATAGCCTGCACATATTCTGGAAAGCTCACATTGAATTTTTCGCTCGCAGCATTATAATCTCTGCGCCCCATGGGGGTCACCAGAATCGGAGTTGCTCCTCTTTGCCTAGCTCCATTGACATATGTTTTTAAATAAACTTTGTAATCGGCTGGAGAAGCATATCGGTCTGGAACGCTAATCGTTGCGTCATTATGACCAAACTGGATCAGGAAATAGTCACCCGGTTGGATCTTACGCAGCACTTCATCCAGCCTTCCCTCGACAATAAATGACTTAGAGCTGCGGCCTCCGATAGCGTGATTCTTAAACGTTACTTCCTCGCTAAAGAAATCAGGAATCATTTGTCCCCAGCCTGCCTGTGGTATCCAATAAGGATCATAAGTCTGCACGGTTGAATCACCCGCAATATAAACTGTTGGCAATTCATTAGCAGGACGGTCTGGCTGCTTAGTAATCACCAGTGCATTGATATTTGGCTTAGTGCCAGAGAACACCAAGTTCATTTGTCCATCCACCAAAGCGATGTCAAAGCTCATTTCCAAATACTGGCCTGCTGTTTTGCTCGTCTGTTGAACTTTTTGAATGGATTCGACTTTGATGCCAATCTCTGTATCTCCGGCGCTGTCACCAGCGATAAGTGACACTGTATAATCGCCATTCGGTAAATCTACATTAAAAGTTGCATCCTTAGGGACCACAAAATCTGATCGCAAAGGATCTGAGGTTCCTCGGTCTACCCCAGTTACTTTCGATATATCTGTAAATCCATATTTAACCTCAGAGGAATAAGATACCCCTGCATCTACCTTAAGATAACCTTCAGCCACAGCACCCGGGCCAAAATCAAAGGAATAAACATCCCCTTCTGGCAAAGTTCCAGGAGGCGAATACACAGCGCTTTCCACCATGTTAGATAGCTCTGATTCGCCTTGGTCATTGGCTGCCTTCACCCCATAATATTGCCGTTTTGAGGTGTCCGCTGAGGCATCCGTAAATGTCGTCTTCTCTGACTGACCAATCTCATGGAATGTTCCATCTGCTGAATCAGACCTTAAGATCGTATAGCGGCTAGCTCCAGCCACACTGTTCCAATTCAGTTGAACAGAACTTACACCAACACTGACAATTGAAAGACCGGTTGGTGCTGCGGGAACCTCTACCCCCGGAATTTTGTCTACGGTCACAGATGCGCTCAAAGCAGACTCCTCACCCTTTCCATTTACAGCTGACATATTGTAAATGTAACCACTCCCTTCATTTACATCTGAATCCACGTAGCTGTTAGCAGCAGCTTGACCTATGGCTTGAAGGGTTCCACTAGGAAGAACCGTTCGATAAATATTGTAATAGACTGCTTCTGTCACGCTGCTCCACCCTAGAGATACCTCAGTGGGAGTGATATTATGAACCACTAATCCCTCAGGGGCTTTCAATGGACCTGGTACAATCTGCTGAATAATTAGTCCATTTAAATATCCGCCAACCCCTGTACCCGTAATGCCGACGGTCAGTTGACCATCTTGAACAGTCGTCCGGTAGGTAGCTTGATTTACAGCTTGCTTGCTGCTTATCGACCCAGCCGTGCTACCTTCCAAAGTAATCGTAGTTTTGGTTGTACTTGTACCCGCTAGTAAATCTCCTGAGTATACAGTCACATCGTAATCCCCATTAGGAAGATCCACCAAAAAAGAATAGGACAGTCCCAATACAAAATCGTTGGTCATATCGTCTCCACCCGAGCGATTCCTCGAAGCAACCGCCTGATCTAAACCATACCCTAGCTCATTCGTATATAATTCAGATTCATGCACGCCTGTATAACCACTCATAACAGGACTTGTTGCTGTTCCAAAATCATATTGCAAGGTTATTGGGCCTGAAGCTGCACTGGCCTGTTGCCCCCCAAATGTTGTAGATGGAAGTATTGATGAACAAATGAAGATCCACGACAATAACACCATAAATATTTTATTTCCAAGTTTATTCCTCTTCATCTTCCGTGCTTCACCCGCTTTCTTATGATTGAAAGAACTTAGTACGCATCTAGCCCCGTTGTAGTAAACGCTTACAATAAGCTTCGTTGTCATTCGTTCTTCAAATATAAGTTCACTTCGTGCGCGTATCCCCTCCTCTTTGCTCAGGCAGCTGGATGGTAGCTGATTCCAGTTTCACTCATATCCAACACGATACTACCACCTAAGTGTCACTCTGAACATTTAAAAAACAGATTTTATCATACACTAAACCGTTCAATTTCTTCGCCTATAGTTATAAAAACCTACGATTTGGGAAGAAGTTAGGACAGAAGAATCAGTGAGGGGACACCCGCTTTTGAGATCACGACAACAGTTTTGCTATTCCTTCATCCTTAACCATTCGCTTCTGAGCAATCCATAGGAATAAGTATCATGCCAGATTGGCTCTCCATTACTATCATATTTAAAATAACCCGTCTGCAAAAAATGTCCTTCTCGACGAAGCTTCAATCGTTCAAGCAGTTTCCATGAGCGTGTATTTTCGGGATCACAGTTCGCAATCACACGTCTCATTTTCAGATTATCAAAGCCATAGTTTAACAATTGATTACAAGCCTCTGTAGCATACCCGCTTCCCTGAAAATCAGGGTTAAAAATATATCCAAATTCCCAAACGCCAAAAACCTTTGGTTCGCTCGCTTGAAAATATAAGTTGCCGATCATTTTTGTCGTAGATTTAAGACAGACTGCCCAAAAAGCACGGTCCGATGACCGTCTGAGCGCCTCAGTGCGAGATTCATCTGCATTAAACACGGAATAGGGCTCATATTTCACAACACTTTCTTGCGACAAATATTCATGAAGGTCTTTCCAATCCTCTGCTGAGAACCTTCTAATCCATAAACGTTCGGTTTCCATAATTTCCATCAGAACAACACTTCCCCAATATTAATAGTAAATATATACCATACACCCCATAATACCCCTATTCCTTTTTTATTTCATATGAGCAAAATCATTTCACAAACAGCAAATAGGCCTCCTTGGATTCCCAAGAAGGCCTATGAATGTTTCTCTATATCTTAACTCTGCTTAAACTGCCACCTGACGCAAATAATCGTTCGATATGCTTCTGAACGGTTGGGTCCGGGATCAGTGGCGGGGCTTGATGGGGTTTTACCCGAGCATCAATAATCACGTTATCACAGGACCAATGTTTATACTCAGTAGAACTGTTCACTCCATAGATATCATGAGATGGATTACTGCGGGTGAATGTCGCCCATAGGAAATTGTCGATCTTTTCACTCAAAAACTCACTATCATCACACAAAATAATCATTGGGCAAGAAGGAAGTGACCCTTGCTCCTGAATAGCTTCACTAAGCTTGTTCATTTCCAGTGCTGCTTCAGCGTAGCTTGTGAATTTAGCGCCTTGAAGGGCAACAAGACCAGGCATTACCATTCGTGCATGTTCAAATCCATGTAATTCTTTCAGCAGGCCTGGCACCTCTGTACATAGCTCTCTTTTCTTATCCCCTACTGCTGCGAAGATCACTTTACTTCCGCTGTTTAATCCTGTGCCGGAATAATCAAGTGTATCAATCGTGGTATTGGTATAGAAATGAATATCTCTATGAAGATTAATCCGCTCTAAGATATACGTCAAGAAATCCTCGATATTATGTGTGCTGATAGGCTGATTCTCTTCTGCTGTAATAAACAAAAACTTAGCTAAACTAAGCTGACCCGTCCCTAAAATCCGGTTAGCAATGGTCAGAATTTCCGCTGGCTGTTTTACTTGCTGATAAGGCGTATAACGTTCACTGCCAATGGCGAACAGCAGGGGATGAACACCCGCAGCATCGACTGCATGAACTTCTTTAACGCCCGGAATTTCTTGGCGGATAGCCCCACCTGTCAGCTCGTGAATTAACTCACCAAACGCGGTATCCTCTTGTGGCGGCCGGCCGACAACCGTAAATGGAAAGATTGCATTTTTTCTGGCGTACACTTTATGTACTCTCATTACTGGGAAAGGGTGAACCAAGCTATAATAGCCTAAATGGTCGCCAAAAGGCCCCTCCGGCTTCGTCTCACCAGGGTGAATTTCACCTGTTATTACAAAGTCCGCATCATTGCTGATACAATAACCATCCACATAGCTATAGCTGAAATGGCGTCCTGAAAGTAATCCTGCAACGATCATCTCACTCATTCCCTCAGGCAAAGGCATAACCGCCGATAAAGAGTGAGCGGGTGGTCCACCGATAAAACAACTTACTTTAAGCGGTTGTCCTTGGCGGTTCGCTTTTTCCTGATGTACGCCAATGCCGCGATGAATTTGATAATGAATGCCCACTTCTTTATTTAATTCATACTCATTTCCAGTCAGCTGCACACGGTACATTCCCAGATTGGAATTCATAATGCCCGGCTTGTCCGGATCTTCTGAATACACCTGCGGCAAAGTTACAAAAGCACCACCATCTCCCGGCCAATGTGTGATTAGCGGAAGATCAGAGATACTAATTTCCTGAAAACCGCTTGGCAGACCCCCTGGCTTTTTAATCGGCAATGCTTTTCTCGCGGATAATCCGGTACCAACATATTTAAATGGATTTTTGAGTGCTTTTACGGGATCGTTGCGAAGGGCAATTACGTTATGTGTGGAGTCCCAAGTACGCCGAAAGATAAACTTACTGCGCTCTATCGTTCCAAAAAGGTTAGATACGGCCCGAAACTTCGAGCCTTTTACATTTTCAAATAATAATGCAGGTCCACCAGCCTCATAAACCTTTAGGTGAATCGCCGCCATCTCTAGATAAGGGTCCACTTCTTCATGAATACGAACTAAATGTCCGTGTTTCTCTAAATCATTAACACACTCTTCTAAATTGCTATATTTCATTTCATTACTCCGATCTCTAGAAGGTTATTACAAGATTACTTGGATGCTTTAATTATACCCTGTAAGATATTAAAATAAAGCGCACGCGTACCCTATGTACTAGAACCTAACGTCTTTATCTTGTATTCTCTGGTTTCGGTTCACTCCGCAATATATTTTTAGCAGGAATACCTACAGCCGAAGCGTTATCCGGCACATCCTTTACCACGACAGACATGGCCCCGATATTAACATCGTTACCAATGACAACCGGTCCAAGAATCTTGGAGCCTACTCCAATAAAAGCTCTGTCTCCAATCACTGGCTCTCCTAAGTTATTTCTCCCGCCAATAGTCACTTGATGAAAAATAGTAGCATGGCTTCCAAGCACCGCTTTAGGACTAATGATAATCCCATTTAAACCATGCGGTAAATGAAGCGCGTCACCAATTTGAGCTTGAGCGTGAAGCTCGCCATTCGCAAGAATACGGACAAAAAGCACATCCATTATTCGATACAAAAGCCACAAAGGTTTTCGCACGATGCCATTCTTCACTCGATAATACACCCAATTTCCATAACGATAAGTAAACAAGGCCATAATCGTTTGAGGATTTTTCAGATTTGCTTTCCAGTCCGTTTTGAATGATTTCATCATTTTATCGTTCTCCTTTTTAGGGGCTAGGGTATGCACTGTATTCTGGAGTAATGAAGGCAACTGTGGATAAAACATCTGGGAGGATCGCGGGCTGGAGGGTCAGTCGGTGATTGTACTTTCACCAGTGTAAGATAGATTCTGAGATTCATCAAGCAAGTGGGCAGTTCTCTCTATATAATCATCAACCTATTTAGAGGCTTGTTAAACAACAACACGCGCCGAACAAAAAGATCGGCGCGTGTTGAACAGCATATTTTCTATTAAATCAGATCCAGAACAATCACATTCACGGAATTGGCAGCTAGCTTCACAATTGCCGTGTCTTTATCAATTACGATTTCCGTTTCAACTGGTGTAACCTTCTCATCATTTTTTCTGTTCACATTAGGTGTGTGAACCAGCGAGGCGTCTCCGGTTAAGGTAATCCGTTTACCCGTAGCAGCTACTTTTAAGCCTTTTAGATCAAGCTTCGTTGCTTTTTCTACACCATCCGCATTTACAAGCTTCACATAAAGATGCTTATCATCTTTAGTTACGGAATTGTATACCTCTCTGTTATAAGCCTCAAGCTTATAATCCAGTACTTTGCTTGTTACCTTGCCATCTGTATAAGAGCAAATCAAATGTTTGCCATCTGCTCCGCCATAATTAACGGTGATGGTATATTCCGTATGATCCGCAAGCTCTTCATAGCAACTGGCTCTAAGGTTACCAGCAGCGGTACTAGAGGAATAATCGCCGAGAGTATAAGCCTCAATCCCTTGCTTGTACACCTTGACTCCTGTGGCATCGCCATTATAGCCAATTGCATATTCGATAACATCTTTATTTTCCGGTGAGATTTCTGTCAGACCTGCGCCTACATAGAAGCCATCTTCGCCAGAAGCTTTTTCAGCTACAACCTCTACTTTATAATTAGTCCACGCATCATTAAGGATATACAATCCATTCAATCCGCCATTCTGCGCTTTCAATACCAGACCTTTGGAAGGATCAATCGTATATCCGGCAGAGCCAGGAATCACTTTCCAAGCTTCATCCAGCGGCTGCGTGAAATCTTGATCCAACCATACACTGCCATCTACATTCGAAGTCACTTTCACCCGTTTCACGATCACAGATGATTTCCCCGCAGCCACTTCAATTCCTCCATGAGGAATGAGGTCTACCTTCTCCCCGTTGCGATAAGTCGAAAATGAGGTGCCAACCACTTTGGTTCCCAGGTATTTAGCATACAGCTGCTGAACATAATAGTTCGGTGTGTACCATACGGTTTCATCATCGAACCAGATGCAATCCGGTGTCCATCTATAGGTGCCATCTGTCAGAACCTTGTTGAACAACGGTGCCGTTGCCGCCAATCTAATCACATCAGAGTTATTCTCGAAGCTGGACATAATCGCCGCCTCAGCAACAGCTCCTGCCAATGTGTTTTTATCTGTGGAAGCATATTCACCCACAAAAACCTTTGAAGTTTCAGCCTCATCCAAGCTGCCGTCTTCCTTATAGGCTCTGTAATAGTAGTTGTAACGATCAGCATTCTCTAACAAATATTCATTGGAACGGTAGTAATGCTCATCCGCAATGGTATCCATGTAGTTCTTTTGTTTTTCGTACCAGGTAACAGTCTCTTCGATGCTCGATGTACCATCCGTAAAGCTGATTTTTTCCGAGCCCTGTAAATTTCCGCTTAGGAATTTCCAACCTTGCTGGTAAGCATCATCATCTGCCTGTGCACCCACGGTAGAGAGAATAGTCAATTCATGATCAGGATAGTTCTTCACCATATACTCATCAATCACTGTTTTAAAATATTCGAAGTTGGCGAAAAACTCTGTACCCCAGTTTTCATTCCCCACACCCAAATAACGCAGATCAAACGCTGCTTCATGGCCCATCTTTTTACGCAATGCAGCCCACTCATTATTGTCAAAATCCATGCTAATCGCAAAATCAATCAGATCCGTAAAGTTCTTCACATAATAATCTCTTAACGCACCGCCAGCTGGATTCGCATAATCCGAACGAGCTTGACAGAGTACGCCGCAGGCCATAACCGGAAGTGGTGTTGCGTTCAAATCCTCGGCTAATTGGAAATACTCCATATATCCAAGACCCATGGTCATCATGTAGCCCCATACGTTATAGTTCTCTTTGCGCAATTCGATATCGTTGACGGACTCTTTCCAATCGTACACGTTCTCCCAAATGTGAGAACCTTCAGAAATACAACCCCCAGGGAAACGCAGGAAGGTAGGATGAAGATCAACGAGTGCATTCACTAAGTCTTTTCGCAATCTATAGTTTGAATTTCCTTTATAGTTAGCATGAGCTGTAGCAGAACGTTCCTCTTCACCAGCGCCCCAAACGTCATCAGGAATTAAGGAAACCATATCAATGGAGATCTCACCGTTAAAGGTTAAAGCCAGCTGACCAAGCACAGTTTCAGATCCTGTTAATACAAGCTTTGAATCGACACCATACTTCTTCCAGCTGCCGTCACCGTTTACTTCAACAACTGCAGTATCGCTGATGGCTTTACCGTCTTTGTCGAGCAATTGCAAGGTAATTGTGCCCGCTGCTTCTGCCTTCGCCCAAATCGTGAAGTTGTACTTGGCATCTTCCTGAATAAACATCGAGCAGTGCTGATTGGAATCGGCAAAACCTCTATTATTAATCGTCGCGCCATCCGCTACCGTCACATAATGCGCATTCATATCTTTATCATCGATGCCGAAGAAATCGTTTAATCCGCCTGTATTATGGACAGTCATTTGGTCTGTATCCCCAGACCATGCGTGAAGAGGTGTATAATTTCTTCCGGTGGAAGCACCATGTACACCACATACATGCGAATAGCTGTCAAAAGCAAAAGATTCGAAGGAGCGATTCTGCACTAGCTCTGCATAGATCCCACCGTCTGCTGCATTGTTAATGTCCTCATAGAATAAACCATATAGAATTTGGCTAACATCCAAAATCTCCTGATTGCCGTCAATCGTTAAGGTGTAAGGTGGCAAATCTTCCGGAAGCACAGACACAGTGAAGCTCTTTTCTACTGTACTAGCTCCCTTTTTCAAATGTGCTGTAAGTGTTACGCCTTGAGCAGATTGAACTCCTTTATTCACAACGCCTTCATTAGAAATGACTTTGGTATCGCTGGATACCCAAGATACGTCAACTTTCCCGCCCATCAGCGAAGCTGGCAATTCGATATCTTTGGTAATAATCGAGCTTGGGAAGGTTAAGTATTTATCTTTTGCAAGCTTAACGATATCTTCATCCGTCAAAGATTCGCACATAATTTCAATCACTTCATCTTGAGTTAAGCCTGCTTTATATACACGGAAGTCCGAAATATAGCCGCCAAAATCAACATCTGCCGTGTACTGGGATTTCCCGATTGTATTATTGCTATAATTCAGTTGATCTTCAAAAGTAGCAAACCATGTGCGCAGCTTAGCATATGTGCCACTAGAGGTTTGGCTGATCATGCCATCCGCAACTACTTCACCATTTACATACATCACAGGTCCTGCACTGCTTAGTGTTCCACCTTTTGTGCCTGTAACTGCAAAGGAAACGTGTACCCATTCATCAGTCGCAAAGGATTTCCCTGGATCTGCAATTAAGTCTTCCCCTGCAAAACAAGTGCCCCGCAAATTGCGGGTTACAAAAAGATAAGGTCCTGTTTCACCTTTACCAAAATCAAAAATTCTTTCCCATAAGCTTGAAGCTTTGCTTACATACATCCAGGTCGAAATCGTAATTCCTGTATGGTCACTGACCTCTTTAAGCAGATCGTTAGGTAATGAAATATAGGATGTGCCATGTTCTCCCCCAGCAAGCGCAACAGCTTGTCTACCTGCTACGGATTTAATAGCCGGCAGCTTCGTACCTGAAGCGGTTCCATCATTGCCGTTCCCCGAGAAATCTTGACCTACATCCTCTGGATTATCAAACTTATAATGCGCAATTAGACTACCATTAATAAATTTGTTACCGTTGTCATTTTTCATAGAAGATCACCTGTTATCTTTATAGTAGAAATCTTAAAAACCTAACAATATTAGTTCATTGCCGTTTATACGAAACATAATAACATATTTTATAGTCAATTAATATATTAACCAATTAATATTTATGTGAAATAAAAGAAAACATTTTTTATAATCAAATATTACCAAATCAATCAATTGTTTCATGGTAAAATATCTGTTAGTTAATAAAGGAGTGGTGAAAGTTGAGCGAGGTTGTGAATGAAGAGGCCAATTCTAGTGATTTATTTACGATTGATTGTAAAGATATTTTTCTGCGGGAGTATAGCGTGGAGGATTTAGAGGAGTTTCATGCGCTTACTCTACAGCCTGAAATTATTGAATTCTTGCCAGATTGGAATGTTCCTAAAGAACAACGGTTGGACTGGTTAATAAACTATGAAATAAAAGAGAACCAGCAGTTTCTTCAAGCGATCTCAGCGGGCGGAGATATCGGAGAGCTTCGTCTTCGTTTAGGCATTATTTTAAAAGAGTCCGGTGAGTTTATTGGTTGGTGTTGTACAGGAATTAAGGATGAATTGCCCGTTCCTAACAGAGAGATTATGTATGCCATATCCAAGGATCATCGCGGTAAAGGCTACACTACTCAAGCTGCCAAGGGATTAATTAAGTATTTGTTTGATAATAGCTCTACCGATGTATTAAACGCCATTGCTCTGAAACACAATATCCCGTCTAATAGAGTCATTCAAAAATGTGGTTTCGAGCTTCTTGACGAGATTACAATTGAACATGAAGACTATAATTATTACCGGCTTTCCCAGCAACAGTAGAATGAACAGGTAGGATGTAAATAGCGCCCCACACTAAAAAACCTCTGTATGGGAAATGGAGATTCGGTCCATTTACCAAAACAGAGGTTTTATTGTGAATTCATGACTGTTGCTTCATGCGAAGCATTTGATCCAAAAGCTCTTTCACATCTTTTTCTGGAAAAGCTGCAAGCAGGGTCTCTTGAAAGGTATCTTGTGCACGGAGGAGCTTGTCTTCGCCAATGGCAGTCAAGGCAGTATAGATACTTCTGCGATCAGCATCACACGCTTTTCTTTCTAAAGCGCCACAGCCTTTGGCCTCAAACCGACTAACCAGTCGGGAAACTGCACTCTGGCTTAAACCCACCATAGCTTCGAGTTTCTGCAATTTCAGTTTCTTCTCCGGCGCTTCCGACAAAAATAACAGCAAATAAAATTCTTTTAAGGATAAGCCATGTTTGGCTTGTAGATTAGCTTCCAATTCATTCGTCACATTCATTTGTATATGCGTTAACGTCAACCAACTCGTTATAAGTTCATTGTTAAGAATGTCGCCCATTTTATTATTCATCTCCCGGGTGTATGGCTTTTCATGATTTTTTCCTTCTATATAATAGTACTACAATCCACAACCATACATAAAGTATAGGTTCGATACTTATACTTTATTTTATTTTAAAAAAGAGGAGAGACCGTTTCTCCAAGAAGCCGGCCCCTCCACACTTTACAATTATTTTGTTTAGACTTCACACTATTTAAATTAGTCTTTACCCATTAATTCTTGGAAACCCGAAAGAATATTGTCTGGGAATACCCGCATCTTTCTGAAGCTCGACCCCTGCTTCCAGCGTCCAGTATGGATTTCTCAACATGCCCCGGCCCACGGCAACAAGATCAGCTTCCTCATTCCCAATCACGGCATTAGCAAGTACAGGCTCATCCAATCTGCCAACCGCAATAACCGGAACATTCAAGCCATATTTGATTTCTCTGGCCAAAGGAACCTGATAAGCTGCATGCGTCCCTGGTTTCCCGGCAGCTGCGATAGGACCTTCACCACCTGCACTGATATGGAAAATATCTGCGCCTGCTTCTTTGTAAGCTTTACTAAATTCCAAGCTTTCTTTGATACCGTACCCGCCCTCAACATATTCTTGAGCGGAGATGCGCATAATCAATGGCATTCCTTCCGGCATTTCACTTTTTGCTGCGCGAATGACTTCTGTACCAAACAGTGTTAAATCCTTGCCATATTCATCTGTTCTTTGATTGGTTAGAGGGGAATGGAACTGATGAATAAGGTAACCATGCGCTCCATGAAGCTCGATAACATCAAATCCCGCTTGTATCGCCCGCTTCACGCCCAACCGGAATTTCTCAACCATAGCTTTCACTTCTCCAGTTGTTAAGGCACGTGGTGTTTTGGAGTCAGCATCAAAAGGAACGTTAGAGGAGGATACAGGAACTGCTGCATCTTCTGCTTTACGTCCGGCGTGTGCAATTTGAATACCTACTTTAGCGCCATAAGAATGACAAGCTTCAACGATTCTAGCCAGTGCAGGAATTTGCTCATCAGACCAAATACCAAGATCAAAATCAGTAATCCGGCCATCAGGCTCCACGTCCGTCATTTCAATAATAATTAATCCAGTTCCGCCAACAGCGCGGCTTACGTAATGATTATAATGCCAATCCGTAGCAATTCCGTCTTTGTTAGACACTGAATACTGACACATTGGAGGCATAACCACGCGGTTCTTCAGCTTCAAATCCTTCAATTCATACGGGGTGAATAAGTCCTTCATGATATCTCTCCTCTTTATAAAAAACTAAGTATAGTATGATCAATGCTTCCAGTGAACATGAGTTTCTAAGTTCATCTTATATAAAATATTTATAAATGCATGCTCATGCATGTATATTATTATAGAATAGCGATGATGTCAACCGTGAATAATCTTCTGCTAAATGGAAACTCCGTGTATTGTTGAAACTTCTATCTTAAGGTAATATATGGATATCTATTTTTTCTTTGAAAGGATGACCTCACTCGTGGACAAAAAGCTCTTACAATCACATAGTATTTTCCCTACGTTGAATATTGAGCAAACCGCTGCCTTCTACAGCCAGTACTTAGGTTTTAAAGCTGTACCCTATTTAGATACACAAGAACCACATCTTTGTTTGTATCGTGACGATACAGAGATTATCCTTACGCAATCCCATGGACAAAAGGTCATTCCCAATCGAGAGTTGTACGGTTATGGATACGATGCCTATTTTATTACGAAGCAGCAACAAGAGTTGGAGAAGGAGTTCGAAGCCGCCGGTGTTCATATTGTTCGTTCTTTATCAAACACCGATTATAATAACAAGGAATTTGTGATCGAAGATGTGGATGGTCGCTGGATTGCTTTTGGAATCAAAAAATAAAAAAACGGCTCTCAGCCGTTTTTTCTTGTATTTAAAAGAGTCCCCATAACTTCTTACAACTATTTTTACGGGAAGGATCCAAAACATCCGTAACCCCAATCTTATTTAACTTGTGTAGTAACTCTTCCTCGCTATGCTTGATTTTATAATCTAACTCCTCCCCATAGAGCGGAATTAACGTATAAAAGTGCACCACTTTCTCATGGGTCATTTCTAAATTAAAGAAACCGGCTTTATCTTTTACATCTGGAACCCAAACGAACATCCCTTGAAATCCTGTATCCTCACTATAAGGCTGGACGGGATTCCCGTTCACAAGCGTATGCCCCATATAAAGCCATGTATTATATTCATGCGGAAACCTAGCCATTGTTTTCAGGGCTCGAATCGGCCAATAATTCCGTTCATCCTTAAAAGCCTCATCCGACAGCTTCCAGGTAGGAGGGAGACAAATCATTAGCTCAGCATATTGATATTCTTCTGCACCTTCTGGCACCGTCATCGGTAATTCGCTCATTCCAGAGGTAATTAAAGTATAGAAGTTCCGCTCAGGCGTCGGATCAAGAATTAGAATATCTATCGACAGAACACCTGAAATAATTTCTTTAAAAACATTATCAATAACACCTATGTATTTTTCAATATGATTACATATTTTCTCATTAGACTGAGCAGAATGCATTCATAATTCCCTCCCTTATATATGTTTATCGGTATAAACAAAGGAGAGTTTATTGCTAATTCACAGAATTTCTTCTCCACTACCATGGATCTCGCAAAAATCTTTATGAACCCTACTAATTAATGCCGAATAACCTTGCCCCTGATCTAAAAGATGCTCCAAAAGGAACTTACTTATAAGCTCATTTAGGCAAGTATGAATTTCACAGGTTCTTTGTTTTAAATTCTCTCCTTCCTCATAAAGGGGCAGATCGCTAAATGACATATGTGTAGCCTTTCGTATTTTCAGAAAAGATTTATATCCGTTCCAATTCTGAAAAAGCGCCTCTTGTCCTTTGATGAAATCATTTGCCAGTTTCTCCTGTAATATATTACTTAAGGATTTTAAGGTCGAGGCCTTTTGCCTTAATACAAGAAGCGGCACAGTATTGTTCTTCTCTTCATTCTCAATATATAAGTGCATGCTTGCATCTAATAAAATAGCAGCTTTAATTCTATCGTCTTCCATAGTTAAATCTAATGCAGTAGCACCGCCGATGGAATGGCCGATAATACCAATCTTATTCATATCAAATAAGCCCTTCACATCTTTATCCATAGAATTAAGCGTGGACAGGTGATCCAGAACGTATTGAATATCTTTTTTTCGAATGGAAATTAAGTTATGTAAATCGGTATAATCCGCAGCTTTTATTTGCCTCATAGCTTCGGATTGATTAATAAATTCTCCACTAGGGCAAACAGTAAACATAGCTTCGTACACAGCACTGACCGTTACCACGATGAAACCTTGCTTAGCCAGCGCTTCTATATTATAAATATACATATCTCTATCTAAACCTAATGCAGGTGAGTAGATGATGACTGGATAGGAGCGTTTGGATTTGCTTTGAAAGTTCCGATCGCTGATTGAGGTAGATAATGTATTTATGATTTCCATGTTCATGCCAATATCTTGTAGAAGCTCTCTCGCCTGTTGTTGACAGGGCCCGAAAAGCTCCATATATTTCATTGCAGATGCGTTTTTATTTAATACACCCTCTGTATCCGGATAATAAATACTTATAACTATTTTCCTTCCCTCTGACTCTTCTTGGAACGTTTCCGTGCGTGTGTAATCCTTCAATAATTCAACTTTTCGAAAAACACCCATTGCCCCACCCCATTTTTCCTAATATTCTATATTTTAATTGATTTTCCCATTTACTGAAATGCAATCTCCTTAATGTCCATAATTATGTCGATTACAATGAATGGAATGAAGCTGTATGAACGGTTATAATACCTAAGTGCATAAGAAATCTCTAAAAACTTCAGGGATGTGGAAAATTTAATGGTGAATAATTCAGCATATACACTTTATTTACGTGAGGATTGGAAAAAACTAAGCGATTTCACCGCTATCCAATTATCAGAAGAAGAACTTATGGAAGTCCAAAGTATTAATGAAAAAATCTCCAGCGAGGATGTTAACGAAGTCTATCTTCCTCTGTCCAATTTACTAAATCTGCAACTTCTATCTGCTCATAAATTTAATGAGTCTATAAATCACTTTCTAAACAATGATCTAAAAAAAGGTCCATTTATCATAGGTATCGCGGGAAGTGTCGCTGTTGGTAAAAGCACTACGGCCAGACTCCTACAAAAACTCCTCTCACAATTACCTTCCCATCCAAAAGTGGATTTAGTTACGACTGATGGGTTTCTACATCCCAACGCAGAGCTGGAAAAGCGCGGTATAATGACGAAAAAGGGCTTTCCTGAAAGCTACGACACACGTAGTTTAATTTCTTTTTTAACGGATGTGAAGTCTGGGGTGCCGCGGGTCCAAAGCCCTGTATACTCTCACTTAACTTATGATATTGTGCCAGATGAATATATTACGATTGAGAATCCGGATATTCTAATTGTTGAGGGCTTAAATGTTCTTCAGACTGCGATTACAAATAATCATAATATGCCTAACTATTTTGTATCTGATTTCTTTGATTTTTCTATTTATGTGGATGCCGATGTGAACGATATCGAGACATGGTACATTGATCGGTTTATTAAACTCAGAGATACTGCCTTCCAAGATGAACAATCTTATTTCAAAAAATATGCACAGCTGTCTCTAGAGGAATCTATTGAAATCTCAAAGCGGATCTGGAAAGAAATAAACTACGTTAATTTGCAGCAAAATATTCTGCCCACCCGAAATCGTGCGGATCTTATAATGCATAAGGACAACAATCATCACGTAGATCAAATTAAGCTGCGAAAATAAAGATTGAAGTCCTTAGCCGACCAAGTTGCTGAGATTCAGCACTTGGTTTTTTGGTGTTCACATGAAATTGGGTGAATATTCTGGGTTTAATGTCTCTGTCCTCTGATCAAGGCGAACGTATACTGTGGTACATTCGTACACAAACGTGAAGAGAGGATAAATCAAATGATCGATATCGCCTTGGCTTTTCAAGATAAGGATGGGAAATATGCTGAACATGCCGGAGTCGTTCTAGCGTCAATTTTTCATCATACGAGTTCCCCAATTCATATTCATATTTTACATGATGTTTCTTTAAGTGAAACTAATAAGCGCAGGCTTAGCGCATTAACTACAAAACATAATCATACCCTTAGCTTTTATTCAATCACTATGCCTGATGATCTAACTCAGGTGCTAGCCAATGTTAACTCCATTAATGTATGGACGCAGGCATGTATGTATCGATTGCTTCTTCCTGCACTAATACCCGTGGACAAAATCATCTATCTGGACTGCGATGTATTAGTGAATATGGACATTACTGAATTATGGCAGGTTGAACTGAATGACAAGTATTTGGCTGCAATTTGGGACCAGGGAATTAGAGAGGTTGCTCATATTGTGAGCGCTAAGGGATTAAATCCTGATCTTTATTTTAATTCCGGAGTGATTTTATTTTCTTTGCATAATATCCGCCAGAATACCAACTGGTACGAAGAAATGCTAACCTTCCTACGTACCTTTCCTGATGTCACCATGCCAGATCAGGATGTTCTGAATGCAGTTTTTGGTGGGAATTACCTCCCCCTCGATATCCGTTTTAATTCGTTCAACACAAACATTCCGGACCATGATTTCACTAACAAAATCATCCATTTTGCCGGAGATGATAAATGCTGGAATAAAGATTCCGCAGGTTCATCCCTATATCAGCAATTCCTAAAGCTAACCCCTTGGAGAATCACCAGAGCCAAAATCAGACGAAGAAAACGGAAAAGCAGCCCTTTAAAACCACACCTCACCCGAAAAAGAAACAAGCAGAAAATAAAAATTGTTCAGTTGAACTTAACCCCTATTCTTTTAGCCGATTTAAAACAAATTAGACCGATTAGACCGATTAGAAAAAGCCCCATTTGATATGGGGCGGCATTTCTTTAGTTCACTTTCGTAAAAAACCATTTCTGAGCATCACTCCCGTTATCCGTCCACTGCTGAACTGCTGCACCATCGGCTGTTGATGCTCCGGATACATCCATGGCTAATCCGCTCACTTTTGAAATAAGCTTATAATAGCCCCCTCCAACATCAATAATGCTCCATCGCTGAGCGTTGGTACCATTGTCATCCCATTGCTGCAGCTGTACACCGCTCGCGGTTGATGAGTTCGGCACATCCAACACTTTTCCACTATGCACTGCCGTAAGCTTGTAATAACCGTCGCCTGTACTCTCCACTTTAAATTTCTGATTATTGGCAGTGTAATTGGTCCATTGCTGCATTTTCGCCCCGCTTGCTGTGGATACATCCACTACGTCCAGAACCTTGCCACTAGCCTTGTCAGCTAAAGTGTAAATCCCACCACTAACGATGCTTGAGGTAGGCGCAGCCTGATACACACGTACGTAATCAACCAGCATTTGAGCTGGGAAAGCAGTTGAAGCATTTGGACTTCCCGGCCAATTTCCACCCACGGCAAGGTTTAGCAGGATGAAGAAAGGTTTCTGGAACTCCTCCGTATTTCCGGTTCCGTTCTCAATATAAAAAGCATTAAATGGGTTGCCGTCTACAAACCATCTTATATAATTCGCATCCCATTCCACGCTGTACACATGGTACTGTGAGAAATCGAGGTTACCAGACACCTGACCGTACTCGGCATGCCCATTGGCATCCCAATGTACCGTCCCGTTAACAAAAGCATTATTGTTCACACGCTCCATAATGTCCGTTTCCCCAGATTTCGGCCAACCCACTGAATCAATATTCGCCCCAAGCATCCAAAATGCTGGCCAGAGTCCCTGTCCTGAAGGCAATTTGATTCTAGCTTCGATTTTTCCGTAGGTGAAGCTTTTGAGTCCCTGTGTTTTGATCCGTGCAGAGGTATAATTCATCCCCCCGTACGACTCCTTTTGTGCAGTAATCACTAAATTCCCACCCGTTACCTGCAGGTTCTGCGGACGACTGGTATAATACTGAAGCTCATTGTTTCCCCAACCCCCGCTACCCGTACCTATTTCCGCCGACCAATTATTAGTGTTCAGAGAATTCCCATCAAATTCATCGCTCCATGCCAGATTCCAGCTTGATGCCGCGCTTGAACTCCCTGTAGGTACCCAAGCAATTAAGAGGGTGAACAGCAGAAATAGACTTAACATTTTTCCTTTTCGTAACATCGTCTTTTCCTCCTACTGATTTCATTGCGCGGCGCGCTCGCACATTTGAAACCGGTTTCGAATAATGGATAAAACAAAACGTTATCCCATAAACAGCTATAACAGCCAGAGTCAGGTTAACGCCTCGCTTCATTTGATGTGTACGTCTTTTCTAAACGCAATATGCCAACATTTCGATTAAAGGGACCATTTTCCATAGTTCTGCATGCTTAATGTCCAGGTTTTCTCTGCGTATTTTACCGTCGCCATACTCTCTGAGAGCGTCCATGCGATACCAGCATACTGATCCTTATGATGGTCAAAGAATGATTTCCAATGTTGTCCCCCGTCTATCGTTATATATAACAATGTATGTTCATTTTCAGCAGGCCGAGTAATTAAGATTCCTTGATCCTTCGTAAGAAAGAGGGGAGGATAAGCATAGATTTGCGAGTTTACTAACTCATCCGGCACTGTGACAGTCTGTTCACTCCAGGTAACTCCACCATCCATTGTTTTATATAAACCAACCTTTCCCTGCCAAGGCGCATTCGTTGTAATCCAGCCTTCTTTTTCGTTAACAAAAGTAATTCCCGATTTCACCCCGCTAGGAAGAGTACTTCCTGCTTGTAAGCTATCCCCAATCTCCTTCCAAGTCTCTCCCCCATCACTAGTTGTATAAAGCTCCATATCTTCACGTGACATTCCTTGAAAATGATAGACTGCTTTCCAACCTATATTTTTGTTGAGGAACACAGTATCTCCTCTGCGGTTATCTGAAGGATCAGGAGAAGGAGAAGTTTCCTGATTAGAAGTTGGATGAGGGATGGGAGTGGAATTAGAACAACCCGATGCTATCACTGCAGCAATTAGTAGAATTGAAACTAGATATTTCATCTTGTACCACGCCTTCGTTTATTTTTCTAAAAAAGTATAGTGGTACTGTACATATAGCTTAGTCCGCAAACATATTCCGTAAATGAAATTTTATCCTAAACTATCTGAAAAGTATTTACAGTTTCTTTATATAATCCAGCAACACCAAGACCTATCGGACCGAGGAGACGTTATTGGTTCATTTTCAAGAGAATTCTTCTGTTAACGGACTGAGATGCAACTATTTGGCTAATCCTCCTACTTTTATAGGCAATAAACAGACAATAAGTGCTATACGGTCCGCGAGTTCGGTAAATGGAGCTAAAAAGCAAAGATAAGCGCTATACAGTCCGTAGATGATGTGAACGAAACCTTCAAGCAGCAGGTTATCAGCTTAAAGCTATCAGCTCAAAGTAGATATGAATGAATTCATCAAGCAAGGATCTACTCTTTGAATGTCAAAAGAAAAAGAAACGGCATTTCTGCCGTTTCTTTGGGTTATGGATGGTCAGGACTCAGAGCCTGTTTTACTCCAATCCATGTTCTTTGCGGATGTTATACATGCCTTGAACAAGCAGTTCGGATGGATCCCGGTTCAATTGCAAATGAGTCAGCAACAGATGAAGCGGGAATGCGCATACGTTATTCCCATCGGTGATCGCTGGAAATCCAGCCTCGAAGACTGGTCCCAATTTCTCGTTCCATGCCAGCCCGACATGCACTTTTTCTGGAGCAAATTCTTGGGTAATTTCCTCAATACAAAGCGGAACTAACACATTGTCAATAATCCCTTTTGCTTCTTCTTCACTTGCTGGTGGTTTTGGAAGTGTTTTGCCTCCCTCAATTTTCATCAGCTCAACGAAGAATGAGGCCATCCATGCTGCCGGATCCTTACCCGACTGGAATCTTGCAATTAACTCGCGCAGAAAAAATCCGCAGGAATACACCTGATCTAATTCAGTTTTCACGTGAAAAACAAAAACAGGGCCGTAGGCTTCCATGTTCAATACTTGTCCTTCAACATCTTTAAAGTGTACTCTCAATGCTACAAGGCCGTTATGGTGAACAGCCTTTAGCAGCTGCGCCATATCCTCTTCAGACATTTCTGTATTATCATTTACTTCCTCATTCTCATTTGTTATTTCATTTTCATTAGTCGTCTCATTGTTCATTTTATAATTCCCTCCCATACCTATCATACCATCTAGCGAATTGAAGGAACACTTTATAATAGAACAATTTCTACCAGATTGCAGAGAATACAAAAAAAACGGCAGCTTTGCCGTTTCTCTGTTCGTCTCGCTGGAGCTTAAAAGCTAGATCATATCCCTTACTTTCTTCACTATTTTTCCAGTTAATTGATTAATATCGCCCTCATTTAACTTATAAGCTGAGGTATCTTTACGTGCAGGTTTGTGATCTGCTGATATCAGATCTGCGATATGCTGCTCGATGAATACAACAGGGTCTGCTCCAGTTCTTTTTCTAAGCTCCCCTGGCACCTTCGGATTTGGACCGTCAGCTCCACCATTGATTGAAAGGTAACCATACTTTTGCGGATTTTTCTTCAAGTACTCTAAATAGGCACGGAGCGGTGTGGCCACTTTCCCCATCCAAACCGGTCCAAAAAATAGGATAATATCATATTTTCCTATTTGCTCAGGCTTCGGTTGAACCAACGGTATCCTGTCAAAAATCATATCAAAGGTAATCCTACCGAGTGTTCGGGGTTTAGCTTCCGAGATTCGGATATATTCAGCCGACAACGCTTTCGCCACACTCCTTGCTAATGCTTCATTATTACCTGTGAATGAATACGAAATGACTGCAATGTTCATATAAATTCTCCTTAAAATGAATTATTTCGTCTCCGCCTGCAGTAGGGCATTTTCGAGTGCCTTAAGATGTGTTTTAGAGGTAAGCGTTGCCCCGCTGATAACGTCCACCTGAAGAGACTGCGATTCAATCACATGACCAAACAAATCACCAATGCTTAGCCCACCCTTCAGTTCAGCAGGGTTCCCTGTGTTGTCCAAGGCACCTTTGAGTATTTTGATATCTGACAGTCGTCCAGCAGATATTGTGGCCTTCACCTTGGTATCTCTGGAATGATCTTTGATACCAATGTATTCCCCCACATAGCTGCCCTCCCGCAGTTTCTGTATATCTATGGCGTGGATAGTAAGCTGCTGAACTTCATGCCTTCCCGGAGCAGATAAGAGAATACCACCTATCCAACCTATGACTGTAATCCCGCATAGAATGCTGAGAACAATAATCCATTTATTGAATTTTCGCTTTTTTCCTCTTCTCTTACTCACCTGCTTGCCTCCTTCCTTTTGATTTAAAATTTGAATGAATATTTAATAATTCATTCATTTCACTAAAAAAAAAACTGCACCATAAGTGTATTAGGGGCAGTCTGTCAAACCCTTCATAATTAGTTCCAGCATATTGTCCAAAAGTTGTGGAAAATACTCCAGCCCGATTTCTTCCTTGTGGGTCTCCACATTAATCATTGCGCCGAAGATCATCATAATCATTTTACTATCCATATCGCTGCGCATTTTACCATCGGCTTGCCACTGCTTAATGATTTCATGGAAGCTATCATACAAGAAGTCGTTTACCTGAATGTTGGTTTCTTCCCGGTACAACTGTTCGATTTTTGCGAAAACACTTTTGTTATACCATTCCTTAAGAATGGGGTTGGCTATCATACCTTCCAAATTAAGCACCATCATCTGCCGTATTAGTGCTAATGGGCTTTGGCTCATATCGAGCGATTGCATACAGCTTTTTTTGAGCTTTTCGTTTTCCTCTAAAAAAATATCCATAAAAAGCTTTTCCTTGGAGGGATAATAGTTGTAAAAACTTCCTACAGCTATTCCAGCCATTGTGGTAATGCCAGAAACATTCGTGTCTTTAAAGCCTTTATTGCTAAATAGCTCTTTCGCACATTCGTATATCTTTGTTTTTTTGTCTTCCACTTTTCGTCTCTCCATGAATGAATAATTATTTTTTCATTCATATCATAGTGTTAACAGCAGAATATGTCAATGCACAAATAGATCACCAAAAGCATCAACATCCTTAGCCGAACCAATGCCGCTGTTATATTCCACCCAGCCCTTACGCCCCTCAACATCATTGTCATTGACCAATAACGAAAATTTCAGCTTCATTCCTGGCTTCACCTGTACATCGTCGGATTTTAGTTCACGCCAGGGAATGGCTAATTCGTAGCTGGTTTTTGAATCTTTACGTTCCACGGCATACTGTAATTCTATAGCATCACCCAAATTAAACCCCTTGGGTGCCAACCAGCACCATTTGAGTAATTCGCCCGTATCTCCGCGAGCCACACCGAGTTCATGGTACTCAGAAGGCACCGTTCCATCCCCGTTGGCAATGCCAATTCCAATCTGGATGCTGTCCCCACTCCAGATGGCATCTCCTGATGCTGACTGTGCATGATAATCATCGATAACTTCTACCCCAAGGTAAAGATTGTCGGCATCCCATGCTAAGGAACCCTTGGCGCTGAGATCCTGCTCTCCTTGCCAGCCCATGATTTTGACATCCTTCACATCAAAGGGAGCTTGATTCCCCCAGTCCGACAAGTTGCCATCGATTTGGACAGGCGGACTGAGTTTCGGCAACAGAAGCACGTTAAAAGAATCAACTGCCGATTGCAATAAGGTACCTATATCATTAAAAACTTTAAGCGACCGCTGGCCTCTTGCCAGCTCAGGAATCTCAAGACGAACGCTCTTACCCGGCTCCAGATTTTCCACAGTCGAAGCATAAGTACCTCGGGTAGATCGTCCCGTCTCATAATCAGCTTCCACTGAACCGCTGAAATTGCTTGTAGACTGATTAGTAACATCCATGTAGGTTTTTATCTCCTTAGTAGACTCCTCATAAAAAGTCTCGTAATACACTGCCAGCGGATCGATTACGTTGATATTCATAGTGAAGCTTGATGCCACTGTAGGATCTGCACCCCGAGAGACGAACAGCGAATCGTTTCCGCGCACCAAGCTTTCCGGAACCTGTATCCGCAGCGAACCTTCGTCTTCTCCACTAAGCAGCCATCCCTCTGGCAAATCGATATTAAGCGGCTCCTTCGATGCGCTGCGATAAGCTTCAGGCAGCTTAATATCAAAAGCAGAACCAGAAGCAACCGTGATCCCCGAATTTTCCGGAAGACTCGCAAGGTCCGAACTGTTCATGACATTCCACAGAAAATGTGCTGTTGTCTCCATAATTTCATCGATGTATTTTTCATTTTTATAATCATGTCCGACTCCCTCCAGCGTGAGCAGATTATGATAAATACCTTTCTCTTTCAATTGAGCGGCTAGGTCAATACTTTGCTGGTACGGCACCATTTTATCTATCGTTCCATGAATAATTAGGACAGGCGGCAGCTTGCTGTCAGCACTTCTTGTCAGTTCACCACCATAAATATCTATAATGGAAAATACAGACTTAACCAGGGAGGGATCTCTTGCTAAGGATAGATTCACAAAGTTCATGGCCAGATGACCTCCTGCTGAATCTCCGCCAATAACTATACGTTCCTTGTTCAATCCATAAGTCTCCGCATGCTGATTAATCCATTTGATCACATCATTTATATCCTCATTAGCATCATTAAGTGTGCGAGTAAAATTGAAAAACGGATCTTTTTTTAGCCTATAATCAATAGTGAGAACAGCATACCCCCGTTTCGCCAGGCCTTCGGAAAAATCTGCTGCATCAGACTTATCCCCTCCGGTATAACCTCCGCCATGAATAAAAATAAATATTGGCCTCTGCTTGGTATCGTCTCCAATGGGCTGGTACAAATCGAGCTTCAGCGGTTCTTCAGCATCCGTCTCGTTTTTCTTACTTGCATACAAAATATCGTGTTTCACTGTAACTTTATATGCGGGATCCAAGTACTGCACCGGAGTTTCTCTGTTATTTACAGTAACGTTAGCCATTGTTGTGTTAGTATCAACAGTACTCGTAGGCAGCACTTCCTGCACTTGCTTCTCCGAGGCGCTGTTATTTTCCCGGTGATTCAGCAGCAACCATGAACCTAATACAATAAACAGAATAAGAACAACATAAATAGGCCTTCGCTTCATTAGGACAACCTCCCAGAATGATTTTGAAACCAAAAAAGTAACATGATGCCAATAACATCATTCTAGAATTCAAGATAGCGTTTAACAATTATGTATTCCTTCGTGAATTAGGTTTAATATTACGTACTTATAATAAAAAAAGAGGACATCCATAGGTTGGAGTGCCCTCTTATTGCGCAAGAATTAGAAAAACTCTGTCTATTCATTCTAATCTTTGCCAAAATGCTTAATTACAACATTATTAAAAATCGCGGTGCCACCTTCAGAAAACAAGGTAATGCCTTGATCCTTTATTTCCGGGAAGATTTCATTAGAAAATACAATTTCACCATCATCTATAAAAACTTCAATACTTGTTCTATCCACAAGGATCTTCAGATGCACTTTTTTCTTGTTCACATCAAAGGGGGCCTTGCTTTCAAGATATCTGTCACTCTCATCAGGTTGTCCAGTGAAGGCTCTATTAACATAAGAATATTGTCCTTCAACAAACACTCCTACGTCCACGTGGCGCGTCTTATCTGCGGATTCACGAAGTCTTAAGCCTACATTGGTAATCTCTGACCAAGATAGATCTGCATCGAGCTGGTAATTTTCGCCTGTGATATCTAGTGTTGACGAGCCGTTCACTTTTATTTGTTGCAAGGAATCCGTTGAAGTTACCATTTGATCTAATGCTTCGATGGGCTGTGATACTAACTGATACGACTGCTCTTCATCTCGTGTTAATTTTATTTGACGCACGATTGAATCCATTCCGTTAAAACCTTCGTTAAGATTGGGGGTAACATGAGGGTAATCCCAATTATTCATCCAGGCCAAAGCATATCGATGATTGTATTGATCCTTGTCCTTTCCTTCTTCAAAAGTCACAGCACCATACCAATCAAATCCATAATCTAGCCACTGTGGTTCATGATGATCCGCGATAAATTCATTCTCATTAAAATCTCCAGTCCAGTAGGCATACGTGTTGGGTTTACCTATCGACTTACCATTTGCACTGACCCCAAGAACCCATTTATAAGTGCCATCATTCGCCCGCATCATATAGAAGTCAGGACACTCTACAATTCCGATATTTTCTGTTTCGAAGCCGCTTGTGTAGTGCCAATCCTTTAAATTGTCAGACTCGTAAAAGCCCACTTTCGTACCTTCGGCTAGCGTCATCACCCATTTATGAGAATGTTGATCCCATATTACCTTCGGGTCTCTGAAATCTTCCGTGCCCGGATTTGGCAAAATAGGATCATCACTATAAGATTTAAACGTCAGCCCACGATCCGTACTGAACCATAAATATTGTTCTTGCTTCCCCCCCTCTGCAGAGGGCTGTGTTAAAATCGCCACAATAGCCCCTTCGCCAAAACCTGCTGTATTGCTATCGTCAACAACAACAGATCCTGACCAGGGATCACCATTGGGTGTTGTATATTTTGGAATCGCAACGCCTTCATCTGCCCAGCTCACCAAATTCGTTGATGTGGCATGTCTCCATTCTGTACCATTTCCATCCGGGTAATCAGCATTATAGAGATAATAATAATGATATTTACCATCAAAATAAATGGGTTTCTGCGGATCGTTTTTCCAATGCTCAGGTACAGTGAAATGATAGCTAGCCCGAGTGGTAGGTTTATGATCAGGAACGTCGGTCCCCGGCTTCTTCTTCTCTCCAGCGTCATAAGTTACTAATACTATCGTCACAAAACAAATTAAACAAAGGATTAATATAGTGATTCCTATCATTTTTTTCTTATTCAAAATATACCTCGCTTTTTTCACATTGCTAATCTCAGCTTATAAAAAGAAAAGTAAACGCCAACTACATTGGCATTTACTTTGTAAATGATTAATACGGTTTGTTACCTTTAAGCGTCAATTGCCCTTGTTCCAAAATGCTGTTCGGTACAACTGAAGTCTTGGAGCCTTTAATATTCAGCACAAAGCTTGGGGCAAAAGTGGAATGATGATCCCCAAAGTAACCTCTATTCGTCATGTAACTTGTGATGACTACATTATTCCCTTTCGCTTGCGGAATCGCAAAGTGAGCATAAGTCCAGGTAATATCATAAGGATTAAGATCTTGATGGAGGACAAGTCCTGTACCATTTAATGGTTTATACGGTCCGGTTAAAGAATTAGATACGTACCCGAGCATATAGATGTCTTCATCATCAATGCCATCAATGAACATTTTAGAACCTCTTGAGCTTGTGAACAGATACCACTTGCCATTCAATTTAAATATGTTCGCACGTTCAATTTCATCTGTCACGGTGTTGGAGGCAAGTAGCGGCTTCATTTCTTTTTTGAATGTATAATCATTATTTAATTCAATGATACCGAGCGCACCATTCGCGGTTTCCGCAGATGTTTTGTCAGCACTGCTAAGTAATTTCTTTTTCTCCGCTTGGAAGAAGGCATTGCTATTACCATAATAAGCTTTGTTAAAGAGAGAGTCTTCACCCTGGTAACCCGTAGTTGTCCCTGTATTTGCTTCAAATACAAGATACTTGTGGCCTTTATCCTCCACATAGTGAGGATCTCTTAAGGTATGATTATCGTCGTAATCGCCTTTGCTAAAACCGGTGATATCAACACTTTGATAAATTTCACCTTGATTACCGTCATAGATGGATTTCATATCTTCTACGCCATCAATCTTAAGGGTATCCCCATCCGGGGCAGAGACATTAATTTGAGCTGTAGTTAAAGTTTGTTTCCCGTAAAATCCGCGATCTGGATCCCAAGGATGACGATTAGTGTAAAACAAGCGAACTTTGCCATCAGATGTCATGGTTGCTGAACCGGACCATTCTTCGGCTTGATTGTTTAAAACATAATCATCAGGAACAAGTTTGTCACTATCCTTAAACACTCTGCCGGCATTCTTCCAGCTGCTGATAGAGTTGTCTCCTTCTTTCTTATAGAACAAATAAATAAATGTGTCTGATCCATTATTAGGGTCGCCCGCCAGACCAAAAACAATTTGATACCCCTTATAACTGGCTACAGTTCCATCTGCATTTTGCAGCGGCCAAGTATCCCAAACATCCATTTCAATTTTGTTTCCATTCTCATCGAACTTAATGGCTGCAGGAATGTTCTCAATCGTTGAAGCATCAAATTTTGGGACTTGGAATTGTTTACTATTTTGTTGTTTGGGTAATTTTAACATGTCAGCGCGAGTGATATGAGAGAAACCATAGTCATTGTACTCCGGCTTGTTCGGCTTGTTATTTCCTTTCGCAAAGGTTTGAGTAGCTCCACCTAACATTAAAGCAGCTGTAAAGGTTAGGATTGTTGTTTGTTTAATCATTTTCTTGAAATTCATCATCTAACTCCTCTTATACTTTAAATTTGGGTTTCGATCTTCCTTTGTGCTGTTCCCCTTTTAAATTCTAATGAAGAGTAGACGTTATGAGTATGTCGTAAATTGATGCATTTACAGGGTTATATTGATTTGGTTTTATTACTTCACATGGGTATCCCACGATTTTTGAAGCTCTTGAAGCAATTGATCCCGATTAATTTGCTCTCCTACATAAGCTTGCATAAGATAGCCAAACTCCTCTCTTGCTCTGGGAGGGAATTTGAACCAATTCCAAGATAAAGTTTTCTGTTCATCGACGTATCGCATAAGATCTTTTACAAGCGCTCCCGAACGGTCCGTCTCTATATTTTTAAAAGCTGAAATAAAATGAAAGCGATCCTTCATGAACTTTTTCCCTGTTTCCGAGGAAACCATCCAGTTCAAAAACTTTTTGGCTTCCTTCTTCTTTTCTGGCGAAGATTCTTTATTAACAGCCCAATTATTAGATACCCCTACTGGCAACGCATTGTTTTCGGCACTATCATTAATAGGCATGGGTAAAAAACCGATATTCATATTCGGCGATATTTGATCAATTTTAGACTGAACCCAATTCCCTTGTTTTAGAATCGCCGTTCTCCCTGTTGCAAATAACTCAACTTCCGAATTATAATCTGTTGTCAAAAAATTTTCGTTACCATATTGTACGGTCAAATCCAGCATCCGAATGACATCTTTAACTTCCTTATTCTCTCGAAAAGATTGTGTTCCGTTGTTTAACCCTTGAATAAAAGCATCCGGGTCCTCCTGTTGTGCAATAGCAATATTCAACAGGAGTACAAAAAACCAATGATCGGAATACCCAACAGAAAAAGGAGTCACACCTATAGCCTTCAGCTTTTTCGCCGCCTCTTTTAATTCCGTAAACGTTGTTGGGAGAGGAGTAATCCCAGCCTTTGCGAATAAATCCTTATTATAAATAAAACCGTAGCCTTCAAAATTGATCGGCATCCCGTATATTTTCCCGTCCATCTTCATCGGTTCTAGCGCCTCGTCATAAGCCTGTTCCACCCAAGGTTGATCTGATAAATCCTCAAGATATCTACTCCATGCCTTCGCTTCTTCATAACCGCCATTTGGAAAAATATCCGGACCAACATTGGCCGCAAACCTCGCCTTTAGCTCATCAAGGTAGTTAGCTCCCCCGCCAAAGGTTAGAATTTCTACGTTAATATTCGGGTTTTCCTTTTCATATTCCTTAACCATCTGCTCGAATTCTATAGAGATTTCCACTTTAGGATTCAGTACCTCCAAAGTGACTGCCTTATCCGCTACCTTCAAATCCGCTTCCTTCAGTGGACGTGTATGCGCACCACATGAAGAAAGCGTTAGCGTAATCAACCCCACGATAATCATTTGAACCCTTTTTATTTTCATAATTCCCCCAGATGCATTCAACAATGAACTTATGTATTGGCTATCCTGACTTCCGCGTCTATTTCTCTTGCTCCCTGTGAATTACGATATTCAGCAGGCGTCATACCGACGTTTTTTTTGAACAGCTTAGAGAAATAAATCTCATCTTGATACCCTAGCTTTAAGGCAATCGAGTACATCTTTTCATCCGATTCTAGTAACCACTGTTTCGCTTGATTTATTCGTAAATGAATGACGTAATTAGTAAGAGTCATCCCTACTTCTTGCTTAAATCTCCGCGAGATATGTTCTCGGCTCAGAAAAAAACGGGTGGATAATTTGTCCAAACTTAGCTCTTCCATATAATGCTCATCAACAAATGCGACAATATCATTCATACGCCTAACATCATCTAAATCCGCCAAACGATGGATTGCTCTAAAATTTTGTTCAGCCATAGACCTTTGTACAGATTGAAAAGATAACGATATCTCTGCGAGTGATTGGATGGAGGGGCCACTAACCAAACGAACAGGTATATCAAAATGCTGGGTAATCCATTCCTCTATCGGGAAAAGCTGTCCATGAAGGGACAGAATCACACAGACATTAGGATCATTTTGAAGCGTAAATGCATTTCCCCACTCCCGTGTAGCCAGCTCTTCGGTCAAAAGCTGAATGTATGGCTCCGAATAATGAGATTGGTAAAAATACATCATGGTGAAGTCGTATACTTCTGCCTGTGGGAGAGCCGAGGCAATTTCGCCTGCATCAAAAGCTTCACCCTTACAAGCAGCAGTAATCTCCCTGTTTAAGCGAAACATTTTTACCTCTTCATAAAATCCGGACTCCATATTGCGACGTTCTCCCTCTTCTTGTTCCCAGGCTCTCAACGCCCCTTCTAAAGTTTCATTCAGCATTTTCTCTTCAATTGGCTTCATCAAATAATCAAAGCATCCCAGCTTAAACGCTTTACGCATGAAACAATAATCGTCAAACCCTGAAATCATAATCACTTTTCCCGGATAGTCTTTAGCAGCCAACCACTCGATTAACTCCATCCCGCTATTTTTGGGCATTTTGACATCTGTCATTATGATTTCTGGAGATTTCTGCTCAATCAACGCCTTAACCTCGAGACCATTTCTGGCTTCCAGCACTTCGGTAATCCCGTATTGTTCCCACCGTCCCAAAAAACGGATGATTTTTCTAACATTAGACTCATCATCTACAATAAGAGCTTTCATAAACGTTACTTCTCCTTTAGGTAGAGTGGAATTACTAGCCGTACAGTGAACCCTTGTCCCTGCATCGAATCTAGTTTGATTCCCGCTGTCTGATCGAAATGAAGAACCAAGCGATCATGAATGTTTTTTAACCCGATATGTGCAAAAGAAGAATTGCCTTCGTTAACCGATGTGTAGAGATTATTTTTTAATGCCTCAAGTTCATCATCCGTCACGCTGTTTCCGTTATTTTCTACGACTAGATTCAAATATTCACCTTGTATTTCACCATAAATATGGATGTAAGCTTGTTCATAGCCCTCGTCATAACAGTGCTTAAAAAAGTTCTCAACGAGCGGCTGCAAGATCATACTAGGAACCGGAATATCAAGAATATCTTTAGGTACATCAATGGAATAGCTAAAATCAGTCTGAAAACGTTCCGCTTGAAGATTCAAATAAGCCTGGACATAATCCACTTCGCTTTGAACCGTCGCCTTCTGATCCACACGAATCGAGTACCGCATCATTTTGGATAAAGAGGTAATCAGTTGATATACTTTTGGAGATTCAGAGAGTAGGGCAACAGCAGCAATGGATTGTAAAGAATTAAATAAAAAGTGCGGATTGATTTGCGACTTTAGCGCCCTATGCTGATTTTTCCTGTTCTCTATCTCAAGCTTATACTCCCGGTCAATATGACGGTTGATCCGATTCATCATCTCCTTGATATGTCTTTCTAGAATACCGATTTCGTCCTCCCGCATATCGTCGAATGGGGCATTCATATTCCTCCCCTCGATACGCTGGACTTTTTGACTAAGCAGTTTTATCGGCCGTGTAAATCCATAAGAAATGATTGTTATCATTATCAAGCCCAGTCCACCTACAACCACACCTACGATGATGTTTGTATAGGCGGTTTTCCTTACATCTTCAAATAAAAAAGAGCTCGGGGTTACCTTAGCAAAATGCCACGCTTTTATCGGTTCCTGCAATGTTCTAGTAAACACAATATCTCCTTCTGGAGATTTAGTATCTGCCTGTATCGGACTTATTTTCCTTTGCAGTTCATCGGGAACGGTTTTGCCTATCCATGTTTCATCACTTGCGTAAATGACATGATTCTCCGCATCGGAAAGCCATACGCTCTCTTTATTTTTCTGTAGAAAATGATTAGCGATATGAGCAATCTTGTCCAAATCAATATCTATAGTGATGACGCCCAGAAATTCCTGTGTTAGGACATCCACAATTTTGTGATGAACCGTCAAGACCATCGTTTTATCCGAAGGAGGCATAATGGAGGTATCGTTATAGTTCTCAATCGGATGCGGAGCTTCAATAAGATCATTGCTATTAGAGCTCATCAGCTTCTGAATGGAAGCTTGCTGTAATAAATCCGGATTCCTTTTACGGGAACTTAACATGGCATTATAAACTGTAAATGAGCTTTTCCCTTCATTTATGAATAAACGGATCTGACGAATTTCACTCCTCATGAGATAGAAGTTAGTCATACCCTTATTAATTTCAAGCTGCTTGTAATAAAAATCTTCTTCTAACCCTTCTTCAAACACCCTGAATAAGTCTGGATTTCGGTATAAAATATATGGAAGATTAATGATTTCATCAAAATATTGCTCTAGATCGGCTGACGCCTGCTGAATTTGCTCTTGGCTGTTCTCAAGTTCATGTCGTTCCACATTCTCTTTCGTCTGCCGATAGATCAACAACACGGATAAAAAATACGGTAGAATTATAAACACAAGCAGCAAGAATAATAAGCGCTTATGAATGCTTTTCAAATAAATACTCCTCTGTAAAAATTTCGGTTTTCAGCAAAAAATCTAATATCAGGTTTTATATTTTCACAAATATCCAACACAAAATCAAAATACTTGTTGCTGAGCAACAAGTATTTTTGCCGGATCAATATATGACAAACGCCAATCGTTTATTACCCAAATTATATCCATATGAAACAACCGTAAAGAAATTTCCGCAAATTAATCAGCTATTTGAAGATTGAAATAATTCCCTGCACAATGGGCTTCCAAAGATGTGGATATTCTTGCTGAATTAACTTTCTTACCTCCTCCCCCTTGATATCGTTGAAATTATTATCTTGAGTAATAAAGGTATAAGCACCTTTTACGGTATCCCCTATAGCTATATGCCCGCTTGCATATCCACCCATTGCAATATGGGAAGCGATAGAGAGACCACCCAAGGAGAACATACCTACAGCTAAACCTCCAACAGCAAATATCCCCAATGCTATTCCACCAACGGCCATTGTACCCGCCGCAATGCCCCCAACGGCTAACAAAAGCCCTAGAGCCAGACCTGCAAAACTGATGAGTCCTAAAGCAAGCGCACCTAAACATAATCCGCCCAAAGCAACAATACCAATGGATACCGCACCAATCGCAACATTACCTATGGCAATAACCCCTTTGGCAACGTATAGCCCCCGTCCGATATGGATATGAACCAGAGGAATTCCAAAGCATGTTCTCTTACTTTTGTACTCATAATGAAATAAGGAATTCAGATCTACATATACGGGGCTTGCGACATGCTCTGCTTTGGTATCGCTTGAAGCATCCTTCACCAGATGATCCAAACTTACGTGAAATAATTCACTTAAACTAATCATCTTATCCATTTCGGGATAGGATTGACCTGATTCCCACTTAGACACGGCTTGCCGCGAAACACCAATCACCTCCGCCAAGTTCTCCTGGGACATTCCTCTCTGTTTCCTATAGCTTTGCAATTTATTTGCAAAGTCCATTCGCCATCACCTCATGCTCATCATATTATAACGTTCTGTAATTGACTACCTATCTCCCCTTACATACTGTCAACCACTGGTTGCACAGCTGATTTTGCGGGCTTTTATCCTCATTAAACGTTCTTGATTCCCATTCTCCCTGTTTCCGGGCAAGACGATAGCGTATAATATACGAAATAGAATATTCATCAGAGGAGACTATAAAACCATGAAATTGAGTATGAATTGGATTACGCTTCGGGTCCGCGATCTGGAGGCTTCCCTTCATTTTTATAACCGGATACTGGGTCTACCCATTGAGCGTAGATTTGAGAGCAGTGGAAAACAGATCGTCATGTTAGGTCTGGAAGGGCAACCCAAGATCGAGCTTATTCAGGGAAGTGACCCGGCTTTGAAGCCGGAATGTGGCGTTTCTGTGGGTTTCGAAGTGGAGTCACTTGATGAAGCGATGGAGAGTTTAAAAAGCCAAGGTATCCCAGTAGCGCGCGGACCAATCGCACCCAATCCCCACCTGCGGTTCTTTTATATCCTGGACCCGGACGGGTTTGAGGTGCAGTTAGCGGAGCATAACTAACGTTTATCAAGCGTTATTACCTCAAAAAGAAATAGACCGCCCTAACCAAAGGTAGCGGTCTATTCTGCCGTAAACCCAACCCCCACACTTAAAGCAAGGCTTTATTCAACAGCTTTAGTTGATCTTTTTTCAGTGAAAAAGTAAACCAAAGCCAATAGCGGCAGGATCACTCCGATGAGTGAAGCGAAGGTCCATCCCCCATAGGCATAAGCCCAACCACCCAAAGATGATCCAACGGCTCCACCCACGAAGAAAATCGCCATAAAGATCCCATTAAGACGTCCCCTCGCTTCACTTCCCAATGAATAAATCACACGCTGTCCGAGTACAAGATTTCCAGATACGGCCATATCCAATGTAATCGCGGAAATAAAGAGCAGAACGAGAGCAAAAGTTGAGTGGCTATGGAAAAGATGAATTAGTAAAAAAGACAAGGTGGCTATGATCATGGCCAGTCCGGTTAACCATTTGCTCCAACCTTTATCTGCCAGTCTTCCAGCAATCGGCGCGGCTACAGCCCCACCAACACCTACTAAAGCAAACCAAGCGATACCTTGCTGCGACATTCCAAAATCATCCGCCAACCGCAACGGAACCACCGTCCAAAAGAGACTAAAAGCTCCAAATAAACAAGCTTGATATAAGGCACGTCGCCGCAATATAGGCGTTTGTTTTAAAAGGGTGCCTAAAGAGACAATTAATTTACCATAGCTTACCGAAGGTGCAGGTTTACGTTGAGGAAGAAATCGCGACAGAAGAATGGCTAACAACGTGATAACGACCGCTGAAAAAATAAACACGGCTTGCCATCCCCAGATGCTGGTGATAAAGCTTGCCACGGGCCGGGCAAACATAATACCAAGTAAAAGTCCACTCATAACATTACCAACCACACGCCCACGCTGCTCTTCAGACGCTAAATAGGTGGCATAAGGCACCAGGATTTGAGCTACCACAGAACCGGTTCCTATAAACAAAGATGCTGTCAGGAACAAAGGCGCATTAGCTGCGAAGGCTGCAACCAGCAATGCACCCACTGCAACCATTAACGTGATTATCGTGAGACGCCGATTCTCAACAATGTCACTCAGCGGCACGATAAATAACAAACCTACAACATAACCGATTTGAGTTAAAGTGACGATCAAGCCTGCGGCTGTAGAAGAAAGTCCTGTCGAGACACTGATAGGTCCGACAAGGGTTTGAGCATAATAAAGATTGGCCACGATAAGCCCGCATGCCGCTGCTAACATAAACATCATCCAACTTGAAATGTGGTTCTCTTTCGCCGCTTGTTCTTTTTGCATGTGAATCCTCCTCAGATGGTCATAATAATTTAAATACTATACGTTCAGTTCACTAATTCATGTTTAAATAATATACTGAACGTATCGTTTTGTAAATAGGCGATGGTCATTTATTTTCCCAGATTTTTTTAGTATACTGAACGTATAGTTTATATTTTGATTGGAGACAGATTAACGAAAGGGTGATTTCAGATGGAGAGTAAACGAGGACGTCCGCGTAATGTTGAGACGGAGAAGTCTATTCTTTCTGCTTCCTATGATTTGTTATTGGAAAATGGTTTTGGAGCAGTTACGGTGGAAAAAATAGCGGATCGTGCCAAGGTCAGCAAAGCTACGATATATAAATGGTGGCCTAACAAGGCTGCCGTGGTGATGGATGGATTCCTATCCTCCGCTGCGGACAGACTGCCCGTACCTGACACAGGTTCAGTATTCGATGATATTCTCATGCATGCAACGAACTTATCCCGGTTCCTGATTAGTCGAGAGGGTAAAATCATTACGGAGATCATTGGCGAAGGACAGATGGATTCAGGCTTGGCGGAAGCTTATCGGACCCGATATTTCCAGCCTCGCCGGCTTGAGGCACGGCTGCTTATGGAACGAGGTGTTCAGCGCGGGGAATTGAAGGATACTCTCGATATTGAAGTTGTTACCGATCTTATTTACGGGCCGATATTCTACCGCTTGCTGGTGACCGGCCAACCGATAGACGATGCTTATGTGCAGCAGTTGGTGAGGTACGCTTTTGAAGGAATACGGTAACTAACGGGAACGGTAAAATAGACCGCCCTCTCTCACAAGGGATCGGTCTATTTCTGATCGTAGTACTATAAAATGTCGGACTGGCGGAATGTTGAGATACAACGGACCGAGGTGCTCTTATTTTCTCATTATGGGGCATTTTCCCAAGCTATCGGACTCCTACGCACTTATTTAGTCTTTTCAAAACAAAATACTGCTACTGGAGAGGAAATAAGTGCGCTACGGTCCGATCACTCGACTAATTTCACTAAATAAAGAAAATAAGAGCTATACAGTCCGCAGGATCATGAATGGGTGATTCGAACGGACATGAGGTTAGTTTCACTAATTAAATCAGTTTCCAAAGAAACCTTTCTGCTGCAAAATGTCTCGTGTATCGTTCCATAATTTATTTTCCATTACCCTATCTCCTCCCGGTTGGACGGGTACAATGGGATTGCCTGTCCCAACGTTAAAATATCCCCCACTGCTCTCTTGATACTTAGGATCGCTCATTAAACGAATAATGATCTCCGCTCCTTTACGAGGATCGCCAATACGAAAGAAATTCAATAAGTGCTTAAGCATCGAAGAAAACCAAAGTTCACGCCCGAGACCCGTAACGTTAAAACCCGGATTCAATGCACGAACACTGATTCCCGTTCCCGCCCAGCGGCGTGCAAGCTCACTGTTAAACATAATGTTTAACAGTTTGGTTTTCCCATAAATCTCAGATGATCCCCTGTAAGTAAAGGAAGCTGTATTGAGCAAATCTCCTGGCAACTTTAGTACTCCATGCCGGCGTGAAGCTTCCGAAGCAACATTTATAATTTTTGCATTTCCTGCTGCTCTCAAAGAACGTTCTAAGGTTTGCGTCAATAACCATGGTGCAAAATAGTTCACAGCCATCATTTCTGAGAATCCATCGGCAGTTATCCGCTGTTCAAACCCATGAAGCCCTGCGTTATTTATTAACACGTCTATCTTCGGAAAAACACTAGATATTTCTTGTCCTAACCTAGTGACATCCCTCATTGAAGATAAATCTCCGTAGAAAAAACTAATTTCGGCTGCTGGTACGCTCTCCTTTATCATTTTTTCAGTTACTTCCGAACGGGTTTTACTCCTTGCAGTCAGAACAAGATGAGCACCCTGCTTTGCCATTTCAAGTGCAACGAGTTGTCCCAAACCGCTTGTAGCTCCAGTAATTACAATAATCGGCTTTGTCATCATCTACATTCTCCTTTATATCAGGAATTCATCAGGGGCAATTTCATTTTGACAGCGTATTGTCCAAATCATATAATTGACATATATCAACTATATGATTATGATTGATATATGTCAACTAAATAGATGTATGACAACTTTAAAATACAAGGTTAGGTGGTCAAAACAATGAATGCCGAACGTAAAGACACGTCGAGAGGACAATTAGAACTGAAGCTAGGTGGACAAATTAGTGCTCTCATTAGCGCTTCGCATGCCCTAAATGTCAGAACTGCTGCCGCTTTCGATTCATCTATACAGCCTGCTGCTTTCCATATAGTCCGTTGGCTGTACTCTTATGGACCAACAAGCGCCTCTGTGTTGGCAGAATCAACGGCTATGGATCGTAGTTCAGTCAGCCGTCTCATCAAGCAACTCGAAAATTTGGGTTATGTTAGAAGAGAAGACTCTCCTAATGATCGTCGAGCCATCCTTCTTACACTCACTGAACTTGGACGACAAAAAACCTTTGATGCGCTGCAGGATAAGGAATTCATATTTTATGAGCGCATAGCTCAATGGGATAATCAACAGCTTGAAACCTTTATTCAAATGCTTCAGGAGTTTAATGGATTTAATGATAATTAATAAATGGGAACAAAAAAAGAAACAGCATCTTGCTGTTTCTTTAGATATGGATTGTCTGTAATTGGAGCCAGCAATTGTCATTGATGTTCATGTTCGGCATGTTCATTATTGCATTGCTCAACTACCTCAAAAAGAAATAGACCGCCCTCTCGCAAAGGAATGCGGTCTATTTCCTGACTAAACTTCCGAAGCCGCCGCCCTTAAAAGCGGCTATTGCACTGGGAGTCGTGTTTCCGCACGGCTCTCTTTGCATTGTACGTTTTATCTACCCAAACTATACCACGATCAAAACCAAATAAAAAGTCACTCTTCCCCAAACAACAAAGAAACGGCATTTCTGCCGTTTCTTTAGGATGGACTCTCAGGGGCTCGAACCCTGGACAAATAGATTAAGAGTCTACTGCTCTACCAACTGAGCTAAGAGTCCATATGATGTTTGGTGGAGCCAAGGGGGATCGAACCCCTGACCTCATCGCTGCCAGCGATGCGCTCTCCCAGCTGAGCTATGGCCCCAAACTGAAATTTCAGATGTATGTAATCACACATTTTTTAATTTTAGTTTGGTCGTAATTGAGTTGTTCCGATAAACTCAAGCGTCGTAGGCGACTTCTATATAATATAAAAAATCGCCCTCTATGTCAACACTTTTTTTAAAATTCATTTTTCCACTCAAATTCCCCGCTCAAAACTCAGAGGAAACAAACCAGTACAAGCACTCCTAACAGACCCTAGGATTGGCTGTAACGCCCTAACTGGACAAAACCCTATAATCCCTCTAATTCTCCCGTACTCTTGGATAGCAGCCCCTTGAGTTCCTTCATGAACATATTAATATCCTTGAACTGGCGATATACGGACGCAAAACGAACGTAAGCCACTTCATCTACTGGGTAGAGCTGCTCCATCACGAATTCACCAATCTGTTGGCTTTCCACTTCCGCAACGGCGATGCCGCGCAGAGATTTCTCAACCTCGGACACGATCTTTTCTAGACGTTCCACAGAAACCGGCCGTTTCTCACAAGCACGGATGAGACCACGGAGTATTTTATCACGACTGAATTCCTCACGGCTGCCGTCTTTTTTAATTACAATGAGTGGCGTTTCTTCAATCATTTCAAAAGTAGTGAAACGTTTGCTGCAACGCTCACATTCACGCCTACGACGGATTGACTTATTTTCATTCGCTGGTCGCGAGTCCAGCACTTTAGTATTTGTGTGATCGCAGTAAGGGCATTTCATAAGCTTCATCACTTCCTATTACATAATGGTATGGGTCCCGGCACGTTATAAATCCGGCTTTTGAACGGCTTTTTTATTATTTCCAGAAATCACCGTTTTTTTCTTGTAATGATAATGGCAAGTCCGGCACATAATACAGTTACCAACAGAGGAGGTGAACAGCAATGAGCCAAAGCAACAACTCCAATAACCTTGTAGCTCCAAATTCCCGCGGTGCCTTGGAACAACTTAAATACGAAGTTGCCCAAGAACTAGGAATCACGCTTTCCCCAGATGGTTACCAAGGCAATAAAACTTCTTATGAAAATGGTTCGATCGGTGGTTACATCACTAAACGTCTTGTAACCCTGGCAGAACAACAACTGGCAGGTCAATACAAATAACCTGACCAACATAAGCTTTTTGAAGAAGTATTAAACGACCTACAGGTCGTTTAATACTTCTTTTTATACATAACACGGTAGAAATTAAAATTCTTTGTAAATGTCCGTGTACTGATCATAGTAATAATTAACGCGCTGTACATAATGCCTGGTTTCACCAATGGGAATATCTTTAATGGTTGCATCTGTCCCATCCCAGACCCCTTCGTCCAACCAGCGTTGAACTTTTCCGGGCCCAGCATTATAGGCTGCGATAATTGCTGTACGTTTACCTTCGAACTGACGGGATAAAGTTGAAAGATACCATGTACCCAGTTCAATATTAGCCGAAGGCTCATGCTTGAGTTCTTCCATAGATACGTTTGGAAGCTTGGCCTTTTCCAGCGCCCACTTCGCGGTATCCGGCATAAGCTGCATCAGCCCTAGTGCGCCTTTTTTGGATTCTCGTCCAGTTTTGAAGTTCGTTTCTACACGAATAATCGCGGTTACAAGAAACGGGTCTATCTCATAAGTGATGCTGTGCTTGCGAATCTCATCTTTAAAATGGATGGGATAAAACCACGACATCCAGTTAGTGCTCAGAAACAATATTGCCGTAAAACCCACAAATAGCAGAAGCAGTACTCTTTTTTTACGTAGCCATTTCATGATAAACCCAGCCTGTCCCAAAAAACAGCAACCTGTTGCTCAGTGTACGCAAGATCGCCACTGTTGTCGATGATGTAGTCCGCTTTATTACGTTTCTGTTCAATATCCATCTGTGCATTCAATCGCGCTTCTGCTTCTTCTAAAGAGAGCCTATTACGTTCCATTAATCGAGCAATTTGCATATCACGGGGAACGTACACTACTACAATCTCATGGAACAGGGTCTCAAGCCCTGATTCAAAAAGAAGCGGAATATCCACAATAATAAGCCGCTTCGGCTCTTCCTGCTCCATGCTGTACATACGGTCTTTGATTTCCTGCCGGATGGCAGGATGCGTCAAATTGTTCAAGGTTTGCAGGGCCACAGGATCTTGAAAGACGATTTCACCTAATTTGGCCCTATTCAGTGTTCCATCCGTAAAAAGGATCTCTTTTCCGAATTGCTTAGCAGCAGCCGCCAACACTTCATGCCCGGGAAGCATAACTTCTCTGGCGATCACATCGGCATCAACCAGCCTCGCTCCCTTGTTCACAAGCAGTGCAGACACTGTGCTTTTTCCGGATGCGATTCCTCCGGTTAAGCCTATAATCATGTACTCACCTCATAATAGCTTCAGTATTCCCATTGCAATTAATAATAACGCTGGTAATGCGGCAGCATGCTTCATCCAGTAGTTCCCGGCAAATCTAAGTCCAGTCTTCATACCCAGCAATAGAAATGTACCACTAAACAAAGCTATTGTAAGTGATGTCCATATCGGATTGAATCCAAGCAGCGCTGCGCCAAGTCCAGCCCCAAAAGCATCCAGAGAGAGCGCAATCCCCAGTATCATCGCTTCCATCGAAGAGATGCTTCCTGAGGCATCCATATCCGCAGAAGACGGGGTACGCAAGATCTGTACTACGATCCCCAAACGGCGAAGCTCAAGTGAAAAAACAGCTGATTTCAACGGTTCATCATTCATAACAGGTTCTGTACCCGCTTCAGAATCAGCAGCTACCTCTGCCCAAGCCTGCTCGGAAAATGAGCCCTTATCTACCGTTTCAGCTTTACGTCCGCCATCTGCATCTTTCTCTTTTTGCATCAGCATCTGAACAAGCGACCAGCATCCCATTAGCACAAGTATAACTGCACCAACTATAGAAGCTGCATTCGGAGACACTACCTTGGCAAGCAAAACCCCAACCTGCATCGATACACAGATAACTACCCCCGAACAGAGCGAGATAATCAGAACGGAGAGCAGTGGTATTTTCATTTTACGCAGCCCATATGTAATTCCTACACCAAAACCATCCAAACTCAAGGCAAACGCTAGCAATAGCAGTGAAAATAATGGGCTGAGCACCCGCAATCCCTCCTGTGAAGAACCGGAAAACTGAAATTTTATCGTTTCAGCTTCCGTTCTCTATTAAGCATTCTTCACACAGTATATGGGCGGGACAAGTAGTGGGTGCCAACCTTATTATTTCAACAAATTCAGTGAACAGTCGGACGCTGGCAATTTGGACAATAATGCGTGCCACGACCGCCTACAACCGTCTTCTCAATCATCGTTCCACAGTTACTACACGGCTGATCTTTACGACCGTAAATCAATAGCTGCTGCTGATACGTACCGCTCTCACCTTGGCCATTAACATATGACTTAACAGATGAACCTCCGGCGTTAACCGCTTCGGCCAGCGTGCTTACAATTGCATGATGCAGCTTGTCCAATTGATTGTCCGTGAGCGCTTTGGCGCTGTCTTCAGGATGGATACCCGCACGGTGCAACGACTCATCTACATAAATATTGCCGATGCCGACGATATATTCCTGATTAAGCAGCAGCGATTTAATTTTGGTGCTTTTACCGGACACGATCTGCTTAAACCTCTCCGGTGTAAAAGAAGGCTCCAGCGGCTCCTGCCCCAGCTTATTTAAAGGCGGCAGCTGAAGATCTTCTCCCATCTGAAAAAGATGCATCGTCCCGAACTGGCGAACATCCGTATAACGCAGCTCAGTTCCATCCGTAAAATGAAAAATCACATGTGTATGCTTGTCCAGTGGGTCATCATTTGAATAAAGTCCGTAACGGCCCTCCATCCGTAAATGTGACACAAGCACCAGACCATCCAGCACAATACGCAAAAACTTTCCTCTTCGTTCAACTTTTACAATGCTATGACCTGCCAGCAGGTGGGCAAAAGCCTGAATATCATCCGGACGCTGAATAATCCGCGCCAACCGGACGGTTACATTCTCTATCTGCTTTCCATTAACTAACTCATTAAGTGTTCTCTTGACTGTCTCTACTTCCGGTAATTCCGGCATGATGTCTTCACCTCAACTACATTATAGCTGATATGCACACCTTAAAGGGAGTCTATTTCGCCTCGTACCAGTTACTTCCAAAGCTGACCTCTGCCTTAAGCGGCACAGATAACTTCAGGGCTCCACCCATTACTTCCGGCAAAAGCGTCTTCATAAGCTCCATTTCATCCTCTGGCACCTCAAATACAAGCTCATCGTGTACTTGAAGCAGCATACGGCTCTTAAGCCCACGATCAAATAACGCCTTGTCCATATGCACCATCGCCAGCTTGATTATATCCGCTGCTGTTCCCTGTATAGGTGTATTCATTGCTGTCCGCTCCGCAAAAGAGCGCAGATTAAAGTTCTTCGCATTAATCTCCGGCAGATAACGGCGACGTTCGAGCAATGTGGTCACATAACCATACTTTCGTGCCTCCACTACAATATCGTCCATATAGCGGCGCACACCCTGATAAACCTCAAAATACTGTTCAATAAATTGCGCGGCTTCCTTACGCGGAATATTCAGATTCTGCGAGAGACCGTAATCACTGATCCCGTAGACGATCCCAAAGTTAACGGCTTTTGCGGCACGGCGCATATTACTGTCCACCTGTTCTGCGGTCACACCGAACACATCCATCGCTGTCTTCGTGTGAATATCCATATCATGCAGAAAGGCTTCCTTCATCCGCTCATCACCGGAAATATGTGCCAGCACACGCAGTTCGATCTGCGAATAGTCGGCTGCTAAGATGGACCAGCCCGGTTCGGACGGAACGAATACCTTGCGGATTTTGCGTCCTTCCTCTAGACGAATCGGGATATTTTGCAAGTTCGGGAATTGGCTGCTAAGCCGTCCTGTAGCGGCAATTGTCTGCCGATAGAATGTATGCACCTTCCCTGTGTTCGGGGAAATTTCTTTAAGCAGCCCCTCTACGTAGGTAGATTGCAGCTTTGCAATTGTGCGATATTGCAGAATCAAACGCACCACATCGTGGTATGGCGCCAGTTTCTCAAGCACTTCGGCATCCGTGGAATAACCCGTCTTCGTCTTCTTGACGACAGGCAGACCTAGCTTTACAAACAAGATTTCACCCAGCTGCTTTGGTGAGTTCAAATTAAACTCAGTGCCACAAATCTCGTATATTTCACTGACCAATTTGGAAATTTGCGCCTCGAATTCTTTTCCAAGCTCTTTAAGATCACCAGCATTGACTGCAATCCCCTGTTTCTCCATATCCGCCAAAATCCGTGACAAAGGCATTTCCAGATCCTCGAATAGCCCTGTCATTGCGGTCTCCACCAGCTCCTGCTGTTGCTTCTGTGCGATTCCAAGAACCGTTGCACTCTTTCGTGCAACGTGATTTCCTAAAACTTCAAGCTCAGGGATTTTGTATTTGGCACCTTTACCAAATACCTCTTCATCAGGAGAGAGCCGCGGCAAGCCGTATTTAGCAGTGAGATCATTTAGATTCTGATTAGCCTCCGTAGGATCAAGCAAATAAGCCGCCAGCTGCACATCATGGGCTGCACCTGCAAAAGCAATTCCCTGCCAGTGTAGAGCCAAATCAGCGCGGTGAAGATCATATCCACTTTTCGGAGCCTTTTCATCTCCTAGCCAATCACGCAGCTTCGCAGCGGCCGGTTTATGCAGTAATTCAAACGGCACATAGTAATGCCGCTCCAGAGAGGACAATCCTATTCCGATTACCTCGGCACGATGCGGATTATCTCCATACGATTCCACATGCAACGCCGAAATATCAGCCAGGGCTTCACTGAGCTCCTTAAGTTCTTCTTCACTTACGATCGTAATATCAAGTGCCGCAGCTTCTACTTCAGCTGCACTCTCCTCACCCTCGGCAACAGGAGCATAAGCACTAAGCGACAAACGTTCCAACAATGATTTAAATTCCAGCTTGGCAAGCGCTGGTCCGGCTGTATCCGCTGAAATTCCATTGAAGACCATGTCTTCCCACGAATGCTCAAGCGGTACTTCACGATAGATGGTCGCTAATTTTTTACTCATCACCGCATCTTCCGCATGGGTTTCCAGTTTCTCTTTCATTTTACCCTTTAGCTCACCGGTTCCAGCTAAGACACCTTCCACTGATCCAAATTGATGCAGCAGCTTCAAAGCTGTCTTCTCACCTACGCCGGGTACTCCCGGGATGTTATCACTTGCATCGCCCATCAGCCCTTTAAGATCAATGATCTGCTCAGGGGTTAGGTCATATTTCTCCCGGATTTGTTCCGGCCCATAAAGCTCAACTTCGGTGACCCCTTTGCGGATTAAAGCAACGGTCGTATGTTCAGAGGCCAGCTGCAACATATCCTTGTCTCCCGACACGATCATAACCTGCCGTCCCGCTTCATCCGCCTGGCGTGAAATGGTGCCAATAATATCATCAGCCTCATAATTGCCAATTTCAAACTGCGGTACACCTAAATTAGTCAGCAATTCCTTCAACAAAGGGAACTGCTCGGAGAGTTCCGGCGGTGTTTTTTGCCGGCCGCCCTTATAATCTTGATAACCTTCATGCCGAAAAGTAACTTTCCCTGCATCGAAAGCGACAATCATATGTGTCGGTTTATGTTCTTCGATTAAACGAAGCAGCATCGTTGTAAATCCGTACACCGCATTTGTCTGTTGCCCTGCTGTATTCGTCAGCGGGGGCATCGCAAAAAAAGCACGGTAAATAATATTGTTTCCATCTATAAGTATCAACTTGTCCATAGTGCACCTCGCCTTTTTCATGCTTACTCCTTACATCTTACCATATGCCCTGTACAAGTAGAAACGGCTTTACCAACCTAAACAGTGGGATAAGCTGATATGTTAAGGATATACAACAAGTAGCCGCCCTTTTAAAAGGGCGGCTACTTAGTTTAACTAAAGATATAACAAAAGCTGTGGAAGTGCAAATTACTGATTCAAGTCCGGACGGCTGCCTGTGACCAGATAAACAACACTCTCACCAATGTTAGTCGCATGATCGGCAATCCGTTCAATATAACGGCCTACCAGCGTTAATAACATAGCTTGGGATACAGAATCCGGTTTTGCCACCATATAACTATATAGCTCATTGATCATCGAACCATATAATTGATCGACCTGATCATCATCTTGTGCCATTCTATAAGCCAGATCCGTGTTCTCATCCAGATAAGACTGGATAGCCTCATCAATCATGGTCGTCACAATTTCCGCCATACGTGGAATGTCTACAAGCGGCTTGATCAGCTGCTGTCCATGGATGCGCATAGTTGCTTTCGCAACATCAATAGCCAAGTCACCCATACGTTCCAAATCGCTAGATATTTTGAAAGCAACGATAATGCGGCGCAAATCTTTTGCTACAGGCTGCTGTGTAATAATTAGCCGTGAGCCAATTTCCATGATTTTATCTTCCATGGCATTCAGCTGCAAATCTGCTTTAATGATTTCCTGAGCGCGCACAGTATCAAGATTCTGTAAAGCAACAATTGCTCCACCAAGAGCATCTATTACATGTTCACCCATCTGCTGCAGCAGACTGCGCAGCTCTTCCAAATCTTTATCAAATTCTTTTCTGCGAATCATAGTAAGAGCGATCCTCCTCATTAATGTATGGTCAGCTTGCCATTTCCAAGGACGAGCGCCCTTGTAGCCCGTATCAGCCGAAACGTCCAGAAATATAATCTTCGGTGCGGGAATCCTTAGGAGTAGAGAACAACACCTCTGTATCCGCCGCCTCTACAATTACACCATTCAAGAAAAACACGGTTCGACCAGATACACGTGCCGCCTGATGCATGTTATGAGTAACCATAACGATTGTATACTTACTTCTTAATTCCTGTACAAGCTCCTCTATCTTGAGCGTAGACACAGGATCAAGTGCAGACGTTGCCTCATCCATGAGCAGAATATCCGGCTGCACTGCCAAAGCTCGGGCGATACACAGCCGTTGCTGCTGTCCGCCGGACAAGCTAAGGGCAGATTTTTTCAGAAAATCTTTAACTTCCTCCCACAGCGCGGAATGACGCAGACTTTGCTCTACAATCTCATCCAGTTCGCTCTTTGAACGAATGCCGTGCAGGCGAGGACCATAAGCTACATTGTCGTAAATCGACTTTGGAAAAGGATTGGGCTGTTGGAATACCATGCCCACCTGCTTACGCAGGCTTTCTACCTCTACCTCGTCACTATAAATATTTTTGCCGCCGATGTTTACAGTTCCTTCAATACGTGTACCAGGAATCATATCATTCATACGATTCAGCGTGCGCAACAGAGTGGATTTTCCGCAACCGGAAGGTCCAATAAAAGCAGTAACCTGTTTCTCCGGAATTTGCAGATTCACATTCTTCAGTGCGTGAAATGACTCATAGTAGAGATCAAGTTTCTCTATGTCAATGATGGATTTCATTAGTATTTACGTCTCCTTCTCATCATCTTCGTTCTCCATAATAAGCTTTTAATGTAAATACAGTTGGAGAGAAATGTTAACGCAATGTAAAATTGGTGAAGATGAATTAGTCCACGTGATAGTATTCCCTACAATTCGGCGTGTAATCTCACCTGAATCTTGTTTATGAACGGGATAAAGAAGAAAACTCCAGTCATGCTAAATGACCGGAGCTCTCTTTTTGTTAACAACTAATTTATAACCTACACCTCGAATGGAATCGATATGGACGGATTCTGGATCTAGCTCAAGCTTTTTACGAAGTGAACTTACGTGCACATCAACGGTGCGCTGTCCACCAATATAATCAAAGCCCCATACAGCGTTCATAAGATCATCTCTTGTCAGCACTACCCCTGGTTTACGAGCCAAATATAACAATACCTCGAACTCTTTAGGTCGCAGGTTAATGCTATGTCCACCTAGGGAAACTTCATACCGCTCAGGATAGATTTCTAGTTGTCCCAGAATGATCGTAGAAGCAGATATAGGTGTCTCTTGTGGAGCCTCCTCAGCAAGACCGGAAATCCGCCGCAATACAGCGCTCACTCTTGCAAGCAATTCGGATACCCCAAAAGGTTTGGTTATATAATCATCAGCACCGGATTTCAGCCCTCTAACCACATCTTCTTCAGCATTTTTAGCAGTTAATACGATAATAGGTGTGCGGATACCTTGTCCACGCAATTTATCAAGGATGTCAATGCCATTCATTCCTGGCAGCATCAGATCCAATACGATCAAGTCAAAAGGTTCCCTCGTCGCACGATCATATCCTGCCGTTCCATGATCCTCTACCGTCACCTCGTAACCTTCCTGCGTTAAGTTATAGGACAGCAGCCGGGCTAGTGTCGGTTCGTCTTCAATGACAAGCAATCGTTGAGCCATAGGTTCCCCCGTCTTCCATATAATTTGATTTTTACAAAACAGCAACAAAACCATCATATCACCGTAATGTTAACTTAGTGTAAAATTGAAAAAGTGAATTTACAAAAATCTAATCGGTCTTTTCTTCCTGCAGCAAAGGCAATTCAATCACAAAGGAACTGCCGATTCCCAGATCACTTTCAACTGAAATCACTCCATGGTGCATATCTACCAAATGCTTCACAATAGACAGCCCCAATCCGGTTCCACCGGAGCTTCTGGATCTTGCCTTATCCACCCGGTAAAAACGTTCAAAAATACGCGGAAGATCTTTTTTAGGAATCCCCATACCTGTATCGCTAACAGTAAATTGAACATTTTCGGAGCCGTCTGGTTTCAGTAGACTCTTAACGTAGACCTTTACGTTTCCGCCTTCATGTGTGTAATTAATCGCATTAGAGAACAGATTCATAAAGATTTGACGCAGCTTATCCTCATCCGCCTCAATGAATAGCTCCTCTGGAACCTCTACATTAAGACTAATGTTTTTCTTCTCAGCGACTTTACTGATGGTTCCCAGCACGGAATCAAAGAATTCAATGATATGAACCGGTGAGCAATCGAGCTGCACCCGTTTAGATTCGATTTTAGATAATTCCAGAATATCTCCAATCAAGCGATTTAAACGCTCATTCTCATCATAAATAATTTGCAGGAAGGATCTCGCCGTCTTCTCATCTTTAACTCCGCCTCCCAGTAAGGTCTCGGCAAACCCTTTGACCGCTGCAACCGGAGTCTTGAGTTCATGCGATACATTAGCTACAAATTCACTACGCATCCGCTCCAAACGGCGAATTTCCGTAACCTCTTGCAATAGGAAAAGCATACCTCTGTACGTACCATCCTGGATCATCGGAACCGCGTCCATCCGTACAATTCGCTCTCTTGGGTTATAAATACTTCGTTCTTCATGAATCGGCTCCCGGCTTAACACCCCTTCTTCAAGCAGACGGGTTAGCTCATAATGCCGTTTTAACTCTTTGTACGAATGACCCGCCATTTCACCGTTACTGACATCAAGCATTCGCTCTGAAGCCCGATTAAGCAGCGCAATCTCTTCTTCCGCATTGATCATTATGATGCCGCCCGTCATATTATCCAGCACGCTTTGCAGCAGATCCTCATTATCACGAATCGTCTTAAGCTGGTCTTGAAGACTGTCTGCCATCGCATTAATCGCTGTAGCCAGCTGTCCAACTTCATCTTTACGCTTCAAATGAACTCTGGCATCATAATCCAGATCGGTAATCCGCCGGGCGACTCTTGTGATTTGCTCCAGCGGGGAAGTCATGCTTGAAGCTACTTTATAGCTCACAATAGTTGCTGACAAGAACAAGATAATTAGACCTGCAGCCATGATCATCCAAGCATGCTTAAGACCTTGCGTTACAGCATCAAGTCCCATTGAGACCCGAATATAGCCGTCAAATCCCTGATCAGAAGTTACCTTTCCAGCCACATATAACATCTCATGCTTTAGAGTTTCGCTGTAACGGATTGCCCGTCCAGTTCCCTCTTTCGCAGCCCCTATCTCTTCTTCACGATTGGAGTGGTTGTCCATTTCCAAGGGGTTTTTCTCAGAATCGCCAATTACTTTACCCGACTTTGTAATAAACGTTATCCGAGAATCTAAAAGTTTAGAAATATGCTCCGCCTGTTCAGTGTAATACGGGATCGCATTCGAAGAATTCATATCAACAAATTCCAGTGTGCCTGAGAGCAAGCTTATTTCCCGGGACATATTCTCTTCCAGAGCAGTTATATGGGAGCTCTTAAACAGATGAGCCATCGTAAATCCAGTACCAATCATGGAAATACCGATTAAGGCCATAAGTATAAACGTAAGACGAGCGCGAAACGGTTTCATCTGAAATTTGCCTCTCCCTTTATCATTGTATCTTTTATCCTAACTTCATTTTCTTCAAAATACCAGTACGACTATGACCGTGACATAAGCCCCCCAGAGTAGATTATATAAAAATAACAGCCCGAGTTGATTAACTCTGGACTGTTACTTTGTATTACTTTTGTAAAAACACATGAGTTTATTCTGTACGGGTGGCAAGAAACCACTGATTACCCTGAAGGTCTCTAACCCCTGCTCCTCTTTCTCCATAGGATTTATCCAGTGGTTCTTCAATAATAGAAGCCCCGGCATCCAGGCACTTGCGGTAGGTCTCATCAACATTTCTTACATAAAGATGAATGGCAAGCTGTACCGGTGAATACTTTTCATTCGCTTCGGAAATCTCAATGATGGAATCACCGATTCTGACCTCGGCATGCCTAATCCTTCCCTCATCATTTCGCAGCATATCAATAATTTTGGCATCAAAGCAGTGCACAACAAAATCTATCAATTGGTCTGCATCTTCCGCAATAAAATACGGCGTAACGTTAAGAAACCCATTTCTAATATAATGTGGTGCCATTCGTTGTCCTCCTTTAGACAGGTAAAAACGCCTTCGGCGTTCCTTAAGGATCATTTATAGTCTGGACATATAAATCCTTATAATTTGATTAAAACCCATGGAAAAGCCATTCAGAGAATCTGCCCTCCTCATGACTTATCCACCGGTTGTAACCCCATTTATTTAAACACTGGCTCCTTGAATTGAGTCAATTTAGCTGCAGAATCTTTTTCCACATCCGCATGCAGACTGTTGCCGTGAGCATCCATCGTCACAATCGCTGCAAAACCCTCCACATCGAGATGCCACATCGCCTCAGGAATACCAAATTCCATAAAATCAACAGCGTTGACCTTCTTAATACACTCAGCATAATACTGGGCGGCTCCACCAATCGCATTGAGGTATACCCCGCCGTGCTCCTGCAACGCTTTTAACGTTTTTGGACCCATACCACCTTTTCCGATGACTGCACGGATTCCAAATTTTTTGATGATATCGCCTTGATAAGGCTCTTCACGAATGCTCGTAGTTGGGCCCGCAGCTTTTACATGCCAGCCTTCCTCATCTTTCATCATCACAGGACCACAATGATAAATCACAGCCCCTTCCAGATCTACCGGAGACTCATGATCCATTAAATATTTGTGCAAAGCATCACGGCCTGTATGCATTTCACCGGATAAAATAACCACGTCTCCAACACGCAGACTACGGATATCCTCTTCACTTACCGGCGTTGTAAGACGTACTTCCCGCGACTCAGAGGCTGGGCTGTTAGCTCCCTCAGCAATTACCGCTTCAGATTCATGTGCCCCTTCATCATCTACAGATATCCCTGTACCACTCTCATACAACCAATCCTCTATATTGCCTGTGGATGGATCAACCAGCACCCCTTGGCGGCGGAAGGCCCAACAGTTATAAGCAACGGATACGAAAAAGCTAGCTGGCAGACGATTCATAACGCCAACCTTACAGCCCAGCAGCGATACTTCACCACCAAAGCCCATCGTACCAATTCCAAGCTTGTTAGCATTCTCCATAATATAGTCTTCCAGCTTGCTAAGGTCTTCTATCGGATTAACATCCTCCACTTTGCGGAACAGCTGCTTTTTAGCCAGCTCGTAGCCAGTCGTACGGTCACCGCCGATACCCACGCCAATAAAACCGGCACTACAGCCTTGTCCCTGCGCCTGATATACCGCGTGTAAAATACATTTACGGATTCCGTCCAGATCCCGACCCGCTTTGCCGAGTCCTTCTAATTCTGCCGGGAGACTGTATTGAATATTTTTATTCTCGCAGCCTCCACCCTTCAGAATAAGTCTAACGTCTATTTTATCCTCTTCCCATTGTTCGAAATGAAGGACTGGTGTGCCTGCACCCAAGTTATCTCCGCTATTCTCACCTGTTAATGAATCTACAGAATTGGGACGAAGTTTACCATTCTTGGTCGCTCGTACAATGGCATTATGAATATCTTTTTTCATCTCAATCTGATTGATTCCCACAGGGGTGTGAATGATAAATGTAGGCATTCCCGTATCCTGACAGATCGGAGACACTTGCTGCTCAGCCATTCCGATATTTTGCGCAATCGTGGTTAAAGCAAGACCGGACCGGGTAGCCCTGTCTTCCAGCGCGCGACCTTTTGCAACTGCCCGGCGTACATCTCCCGGCAAATTCGTGGAAGTTTCTACGATAAGGTTATAAATACTGTCTTCAAAATGCTGCATCTTCATTCAAGCTCCTCTCGGCAGTTCCAGGTTATCTAAAGTTTGATACAATTAGTATAATAATATCATACCTAGCACCGCATGAAAGGGGTTACTTTAAAATTGAGCTACCATTTTTCTGCCTATCTATATCGTCTTCAGTATATTCAGCGCTGGAGCTTGATGCGCAGCACCGCACCGGAGAACGTCGCTGAGCATTCTTTTCATGTTGCATTGCTCACACATATGCTCTGTTCCATCGGTAATGTTCATTTTGGACGTTCACTAAACGCGGAACGAGCAGCAACCATAGCTCTGTTCCATGATGCCAGCGAAGTGTTCACAGGTGACATCGCCACGCCGGTAAAATACAACAATCCTAGCTTACTCACCAGCTTCCGCGAAATGGAGAAAGTTGCGGCTGATCGCTTAACTGGAATGATTCCATCAGAGCTGAAAAGCATCTACACTCAGCTTATACGGCCGGAAGACAGCCCTCCCGATTCGGAGGACATTCTGCTGCACAGCTATGTGAAAGCCGCTGATCGGCTGGATGCTTATTTGAAATGCGTATGGGAAGTTGCTGCAGGAAACCGAGAATTTGCCGCCGCGAAGGAGCAGACAGCAGCAAAACTTCGTGGGCTTGACCTGCAGGAAGTGGATTATTTTCTGACTCATATGGCACCGAGTTTCGAAATGTCTCTCGATGAGCTCTCTGCCGGAAACTAAACACCCTCTATACAATAAAAAATGGACCTCCGCATGAATCTCGCAGGGGTCCATTTAGTGATTAATAATTGATAATACAAGTGTTACGTTGTTGATTCGGTCAGGATATCCCAGTCTTTAAAAATGGGCTGCAAACCCTTCGTATATAGCATTTTCGTAATCTCCTGCACACTACGGCTATCGGATATTTCGAATTGCGGAGTTCCCCCTGCATTAGTGTGACCGCCCACCTCAGTAGTGACCCCGGCTGACATCTTAGTTATTCCTAGATGAATTAAATGATCGCGTAGAGAGGCAGGCTCTCTTGTAGATAAAGTAATGCCCGAACGGGGTAAAAATAACCGGTATGCCAAAATAATCTGCACTAGCGATCGGTCGGTAACATCACACTCCGGGTTAAATTCCCCTAAATAAGGCCGAAACCGTGGAGGTGACAGACTGATCTCGCAATCTGGATACCGATCCTGCAAATAACGGGCATGCATGGCACTTTGGAATGCCTCTTGCCGCCAATCATACATCCCGAGCAACGTACCAATATTCACAGAACGAAAACCTGCCTGACAGCCGCGTTCAGGTGCATCCAGGCGATTCCGGTAGTTTCTTTTAGGCCCTTTAACATGCAGCTTTCTGTAAGTCTCCTGGTGGTACACCTCTTGGTACAGTGTTAATCCATCCACCCCTGCTTGAAGAAGCTCTTTATATTCTGCAGTTGATAGAGGATTTATCTCAATACTGACAGAGGAAAAAAATTCCCTGAGTACATCTACGCAATCCTTAATATATGAGACAGGATTCTCCCGGCGCGATTCACCAGTCAAAATGAGGATATGCCGCAGACCTGTAGCTGCAATCTTCTCAGCCTCCCTGCGAACCTCCTCCAAGGACAGCTTTTTGCGCGGAAAATCATAAATGGAGCTGAAGCTGCAGTAGGTACAATGATTCACACAAAAATCCGCAAGATACATCGGTGTGAACAGCTGCATCGAATAACCAAAATGTGCACGGGTCAGTCGCTGTGCAGCCAACGCCATCTCCTCTAGCAGCGGCGTTGCTGCCGGAGAGAGCAATGCCAGCAAATCATTTTCGTTCAGCTTGTCTTTTCCAAGCGCCCGCTTAACGTCATCCTCCCGGAACTCCTTCCACAGCTGCTCATAAGGATACTGCTCCAAGCGGGCCAGTGTGTCAAAAAAGCTCATGCTAATCTTCCCTCCTTTCGTGACCTATCAAATTCAGTTCAAAAATCCAGTCAACGGTGACGAAGCAAAAGCAACTTCTTCTACAGGACCGAGTCCTGCCAAATAAGCTTTGCGGCCAGCGGCTATCGCCTCGCGGAACGCTTCCGCCATGACGAGCGGATTACGTGCCGTTGCAATAGCCGTATTAAGCAGAACAGCAGCGGCCCCCATCTCCATTGCTTCCGCCGCTTCCGAGGGCTTGCCAATTCCGGCGTCTACAATAATCGGCAAATTCACTTCTTCAATAAGAATACGCACAAGCTCCTTAGTGCGCAGGCCGCGATTCGTCCCGATCGGCGCACCAAGCGGCATCACAGCAGCAGCACCGGCATCTCTCAGACGTAAAGCAGCCGAAAGGTCCGGACTCATATAAGGCAGTACTACAAAACCCTCCGCTGCTAAAATCTCTGTAGCTCGTATGGTCTCCAGATTATCTGGAAGCAGGTATTTCTGATCATTGATCACTTCGATCTTGACCCAGTTCCCCAGTCCCGCAGCTCTTGCTAATCTTGCAATACGGACTGCCTCTTCCGCTGTACGCGCTCCTGAGGTATTAGGCAGAAGAGTCATGTGACCGGGAATGTGGTTCATGATATTTTCTGCTCCACCTTGCGGGTCCACTCGGCGAAGCGCTACAGTAATCACCTGAGAACCAGAGCTTGCGATCACTTCGGGGATCAACGTATTCCGGCTATATTTTCCGGTTCCGATAAATAATCTACTGGTTAATTCGATGCCGCCAATATGTAACGGGTCATGCATGAAATTACCTCCCTTTGGTTCGTATAAATTTCTCAAAATTCTATACCGCTCCATCTCAACCCCCACCAACAAAGTGCACCAGTTCCAAACGATCATCCTCGCTCAGAGCAGTACTTTCATAATTCTCCTTACTGACAATTTCTCCATTCAGCTCAATGATCATCAGACGACCCGACCACTCAGGAAGACTGATCAAATCAGCTATAGTTTGAATACCACCAGAACACTCTGCGGATTTCCCGTTAATCAACAGCTTCATTCTGAATCACCCCCTTCGCCCATGCTGTTACCTCCAGGCTATGAATGAACCGCCTTATGAATAGCTTTGGCGGCCTCATAAGGATCATCCGCTCCGCAAATACCGGACATCACAGCAACTCCTGCCGCACCTTGTCTAATGATCTGCGCCGCATTAGCGGGGCTAATTCCTCCAATCGCAATTACAGGAATAGAGCTGGTCTCCACCGTTTCTGCAAGCAGCTCTAACCCACGTGCGGGCAGCCCTAACTTGCTATCCGAGGGAAATACATGACCAAACAAGCAATAATCAGCTCCCTGCTCTGAGGCATTCGCCGCTTCTTCCGGAGAATGAACCGATCTCCCCAGCCGAAGCTGAGGTGCAATTCGCCGGGCTGTAACCGGACTCAGACTGTGCCAAGCCAACTGAACCCCCGCGGCACCAGCTGCCAATGCTACATCGATCCGGTCGTTGATTATCAGTTTGGTAGCGGGCATACCGGCAGCCAACAGCTGCTGTGCCGCAGCGAGCAGTTCGCATGCAGGACATTGCTTATCTCTCAGGTGAATATAATCGACCCATGTCTGCACCGTGACAGCTAGTTCAACAAAATGTCTCAGCTGTAGCTTGCCGTCTGATATTAGATGGATCTCAGCTTGCAACATCACGATCTCCTCTCTCACTTCCCTGTAGGTCAGTAAAAAACAAAAAAACTGCCCCCCGTAAGGAAGGCAGTCAGAATCTGTATATAGACGGCACTACAAATAGCCCGACAACAGAAATTCGTTCTCCACTTCCCTACGCTGGTCTTAACCAGATCAGGTTCAAAGGGTCCGGAAATCCATTCCGTCTCAGCCAATCGGCACCCCTAGTGACATAAATATACAATTTTAAAATGCTAACGTGGTTTATAGTAACATATTTTTTTATTGAAATACACCCATTTATTCACATTAGCTGTACTGATCTAACCGTTTACTACCTCGCCACCATTTACATGAATAACCTGTCCAGTCACATAACTGGAATCGTCAGAGGCCAGATATACATAGGCTGGTGCCAGCTCTTCTGGTTGTCCAGGCCGTTTCATAGGCTGTGTACCTCCAAACTCGCTAACCTGTTTTGCATCAAAGGTAGAGGGAATCAGCGGTGTCCAGATTGGACCTGGTGCAACACCGTTTACCCGTATGCCCTTCTCTGCCAGATTCGTGGACAAGGATCGTGTGAAGCTAAGAATAGCTCCTTTAGTTGATGAATAGTCCAGCAGCTGCGGGCTTCCGCGATAAGCGGTAATTGAAGTTGTATTTATAATTGTAGATCCTGCTTTTAAATGAGGCATAGCTGCTTTTGTTAAATAGAACATCGCAAATATATTCGTACGGAAAGTACGCTCAAGCTGCTCGGAAGTAATATCCTCGATCTTAGCTTGCGGATGTTGCTCTGCCGCGTTATTGATGAGAATATCAAGCTTTCCTAAGCCCTCCACCGTCTGTTTAATAAGATCCTTACAGAATTTCTCGTCACCGATATCACCTGGAATTAGGATACATTTGCGGCCTTCCTGCTCGACCTGACGTTTAGTTTCCTCTGCATCTGAGTGTTCATTAAGATATGAAATGACCACATCAGCGCCTTCTTTAGCAAAAAGCACAGCAACTGCACGCCCAATTCCGCTGTCTCCACCGGTAATTAACGCCGCCTTGTCTTGCAGTTTACCTGCTGCTTTATAATTTGCCGGCTCGTATTTGGGCAGCGGCGTCATTTCACTCTCAATCCCTGGCTGATGATGCTGCTCCTGTGGGGGTAAGGTTTTTGTAGCTTGTTTATTGTTGCCTGACATCTTCCCTATCTCCTCTCGTTAAGCAAATTGATAGTTAACTGATCGTCTTAGGATGGCACAACTATGCACGTTTATACGCTGGGTTTGTCATTTTCTTAAATCGCTTTACGAATCTTACTTACCACAATGAAAGTAGATATAAACAACCGTGAGAGATATACTGCTGTAAGTGGAGAGGAATTCACTGCATACAAATAGACACAGCATCGCTGCTGTGCCTTGAATTGTTCACCCTGACTATTTTAGAGAAGAAACATGATTTTCTGCATTCACTTCATGTTCCAGCACCCACATAAAGTACAGAGCTTTGGCCGCTTTCTCCCGGGTCACTATAGCTTTAGGTTCTAGTTCTGTCCCATTGACCATTTCGCCTCTGGCAATCCCCACTTCAGATCTAATGAGTCCTAATTCATATGCACTTTTCACTTTTGAAATTAAATAAGGAGAAATGTCCGCTGTATCAACAAGCTGCGTCCAGGATACAAGAGGATAGTACATCGCACCTCTAGCTCCTGGCTCCAAATTCGAATCATAGCCAGGATCTCCTGGCACTACTGCTGTGCCGTTATAATCAGTCATGTACTTAGGTTTATTAGCAAACTTTACTTGGTAAACATCATAGAGAATAGCACCCATCGATTCACGTGACAGCTTACCTTTCGGATAATAGGCAACATCAGATCTTTCCACTTTCATTAACTTAGAAATACTGCGTGTGAATTCAGCAACTGTCATCTCCGTATCCGGATTAAAATTCCCTTGACGGTCTTTGCCCATTACTCCCAGCTGGATTAATTTTTCAATTTGATTACGGTAATAAGCAGCTTCCCCAGTCGTCGTATCATTCGTTATTTCCGGAAAAATCTTACCCCAGTTCCCTGTTAGTGCCGCATGCTTAACGTTCCCTTTAAGGTAAGGAGTAATGGAGGCAGCAGTAGAATCGCCAGTAGCACCTTTCTCTACAAGCTCCGTAACAATCATCCGCGAAAATTGTTTGGCGAGCGCTTCTTTAAAATGAGTCCCATCGACTTTCTTTGAAGGATGCCCGTTAGCGTAACTTCCGTCATTTGTTTTGCCTGGCGTTTCTCCGGCTTCAATTGACATGAAGAGGGCTGTTATTGCTTCTACACCGATCTCGTTATAATATTTCAGACTTTCCGAGTTAAGGTCAATAAGTGTAACTCCAGATTCATCTGCGACCCGTTTAAGAATATCTACAAACTTTCTTGATTTAAAAGAATTTTCATAGATATATCCCGGACTTGCATTCCCTTTAATTCTGGACATTGGCGTTACCAGTACTGGTATCATGCCCCGGGCTTGAATCGCAGGGAGATAGACTTCTTTAAGGTAATTTTCATACATTGCTTCTGTCGAACCTCTGCCGTAACGTCTGAACTCATCTGCGCTCTCATCATTGTGTCCGAATTGAATAAACACATAATCTCCAATGCTGCCATTCAGTAAAATGTCGTTCAGTCGACCTTCTGTATAGGCATTTTTAAACGAGCGTCCCCCCATGGAATAGTTAGTTACACTCAATTTATGTTGATTAAACATACTGCCAATAATCTGGCCCCAACCACTCATTGGTGCTTCGTCGAAGGTGTAGGACTTGACCGTAGAATCTCCAAGTATAAATAAATTTGGAAGAGCTCCAACTGCTCTATGCTGAGGCAAAATCGGTTCCAGTATGATCTCCTCAATCCCCACAGCTGTGTTCACTTTGTTCGGTTCGATCTCAATATCTATATGATCACGGCCGTTTACATACGTATAAGTCCACTCTTTCCCTTTGGCTACAGCCGTATGCTTGACGGGTACAAGCTTTGCAGCGTCCCAATGTCCACTTTTCAACAAGCGGCTGGTCTGCATTCCGGATACTGACACGATCCCATCCTCTGCGTCAGAAGTCGTTTTTACATATATGTTGTAGGTTCCAGGGGGCGCATCCATTCGAAACGCCATACCGTAGTTGTTATAATTATCTTTCTCAGATTTAGGTTCAGCAAAAAAATTAGGCTCTGTGATGAAAAAACCTGTTCCATCGGATGTAATTGAGTCGGTGTGCACTTCTCTGGCGGGTAAAGCGTTGGTCTCTTGAACAAAACCATAACCTAAAGATGAGTCATACAATTGTACACCGTGATTAGGATCATACCTGACGGATTGATACCCTGTTTTAACTTGGTTTGTAAAATTGAACTTGTATACGCGTGCAATTTGGGTTGGAGGTTGCCTCTCTGCCCCATCTTTTATAAAGGCTGCCTCTGTTGTACCGTGAGTAAGAGTCAATGAAGCCATTAGTAAAGAAGATAAGATTAGTATATTCCTACACAACTTTCCCACTTCATTACACTTCCTTCCGTTTCTCGAAATACTTCCCTAGGTTCCTCCATTATCCCTGTTCTCTAAAGTGATTCAAATGATGATTTCATTCTTTTTTTTGACCTTTTGTAAAGAAAACTATGGAATGATCAACGGCTCGCACTGCAAAACGGTCATATGTATAGGTATCCTTGATATAATTAAGAACATCCCTATTGATCCTAAGGAGGAGAACTCCTATCGCTTACAAAGTCAGCTTTCCGAACATTATAAGTACACTACAGCTGATCGGTGTTCATTATCGTGTAGCAGAACCTGGGTGGACATACCCTGATCATCATCACAAAATCTTCGAACTATTGTATTGCTACGACGGCAACTCCCATCAATATGTAGAAGGAAGTTCCATTGCCTTTGGTAAAGGAGATTGGTTAATTATTCCGCCTGGCTTACGTCATTATGTAGTTAATTCTGGCCTGAGCAACTATATCTACCTCTCTTTTCATTTCGATATTGACGATTTAAAGTTTCGTGAATGGTTTCAGTCTCAGGCTGTACAGAAATGGAATAACCAGCAAATGCAGCGTTCGGGATTAAATCACCAACTGGAACATTTGGATGAATTTATTAAGAACAATATTCTCGCCACGACGGCCTCCACTGGATTTCCCGAGGAAATTGAAGAAATGATTCTTGTAAAAGAAAGGCTTCGTTTGCAAGCGATCATCCTGATGATTTTGACTGAACTCATTGATGTACAGCTCTCGAATTCGGAGAATTCCAACACAGCGCGACAAGCAAACTCTTTGTACGAGGTGGAAACTGCTCATCAGATCGAAAAATATATTGCAGCCAATATTCATTTGCCGGAGCTCACGGTTAATTTGATTGCTGAGCAGCTTTGCTTAAGTCGGGTGCAGTGCCATAAGTTGTTTACAAAGATATATAAGATATCTCCTAGGCAGTACATAACTAACCTAAGATTAAAGAAGTCAAAACATTTGCTGCTTCATACCGATTTAAAAATACAGAGGATTTCTGAACAACTCGGGTTTGCTTCCCAGAGCCACTTCAGCCGACAATTCAAACGATGGACGGGTGTTTCTCCGTTAAATTACCGGCCGAAATCTTATACGAATCCTATCAGGGATTAACGTTTTATGAAGATAAATTACCGGAACATACGAAAAACCCGCTCTCCATTACGGAGGCGGGTATAATTCGCTATAGATTAAACTATATCGTTAAACACCATGAAGAATACCATTAGTAGCAATGACACCGTAAGCAGTGCACTAAGTGTGCGCAATTTTCCAGTCTCTGCGCTAACGTCGCGGTTCTCACGAATTCCAGCTGCTGCAAGACGCAAAGGCTTGCTCATAATACCGCCAAGTGCAAACATCGCTAGCAATAACACAACAACAATAATCATCCACGCTACTGAATAATCACCTTTGGTCATCATATAACCGCCTGTAAGGAGTTGGATCACCAATCCATACTGCGCAAAACGATTAAATCCGGTTACTGCACTTAACGTTCCTTCTTTAGCCCCAGACGACAGTTTCTCTGCACGTCCTAGGATGAAGGGTAGCACAAGGTAGAAGCCAAGTGCCAAGGTTCCGATCATATGTAAGAAAAACAACACGTTCCAATCCATAACATATCTCCTCCGTTTTAACTGTGATAATAGTTACATTTAATTATACCCATTATTGCTTGAGAAGAAAAGGAAACCCCCATTTTAAGTGAACAAAATGGGGGTTTCTTCATACCTCTGTCACAATCTATACAGTTAGCACAGCTGTTACGCTACGCACGGATTCAGCAGACTTATCTAAAGCCGCTTTTTCCTCAGCTGTAAGCTCGAGTTCAAAAATTTTCTCAATACCATTGGCACCAAGTAACGCCGGAACACCCATGAACAGGTTATCGTAGCCATATTCTCCTTCGAGCAAAGCGATAACCGGAATGATCCGTTTTTTGTCCTTCAAGATAGCTTCCGCCATCTGAACTAAAGAAGCCGCTGGTGCATAATAAGCACTACCATTTCCTAAGAGGTTAACAATCTCTCCGCCACCTACACGTGTACGTTGCACAATCTCATCAATACGCTCTGCAGATATCAATGTATCAATTGGAATGCCACCGACACTGGAATACCTTACGAGCGGTACCATATCATCGCCGTGTCCGCCTAATACGAAACCACGTACATCTTCAACAGATACCTTCAGCTCTTGTGCAATAAACGTGTTATAACGGGCTGTATCCAGCACTCCGGATTGTCCAATTACGCGACTCTTCGGAAAACCCAGCGCATTAAATGCCGCATAGGTCATAGCGTCAACTGGATTGCTCAGAATGATTACAATGGAATCTGGTGCTACAAGTTTTATGTTCTCGCATACCGACTTCACAATACCTGCATTGGTGTTCACGAGATCATCGCGACTCATTCCAGGTTTACGGGCAATCCCTGCAGTGATGATTACAATATCTGAATCCGCAGCATCTTCATACCTTGAGGTTCCTGTAATTTGACTGTCAAATTTCTGTACAGGACCTGCTTCCAGCATATCTAGTGCCTTCCCCTTGGTTGTGTTCTCCATTTGTGGGATATCAAGCAGCACAACGTCACCAAGCTCCTTTTGAGCAAGCATAAGAGCTGTAGTAGCCCCAGTAAAACCGGCACCTACAACTGTAATTTTATAACGTTTGATTGCCAAGGATTCTCCTCCTAGAACGGTGTCGGTATAGCTTGTATTAGCTAAACTTCAATATATTCAGTTGGTTGAGCCAGCCTCTTAGAGGTGATTAATTATCTCGTCGGCAAATGCAGAGCATTTCAGTTCAGTTGCGCCTTCCATCAGGCGGGCAAAGTCATAAGTCACGGTTTTGTTATTAATAGCTGTTTCCATACCTTTATAAATCAGATCTGCTGCTTCCTGCCAACCCAGATGCTCCAGCAACATTACGCCGGACAGAATCACGGAACCAGGGTTCACAACATCTTTGTCTGCATATTTAGGTGCGGTGCCATGAGTGGCTTCAAAAATCGCATGTCCAGAAATATAGTTAATGTTCGCTCCAGGAGCGATACCGATACCGCCGATTTGCGCAGCAAGCGCGTCAGACAGGTAATCCCCGTTCAGGTTCAAGGTAGCAATAACATCAAAATCAGTCGGACGAGTCAGAACTTGTTGCAATGCGATATCCGCAATGGCATCCTTGATGATAATTTTGCCCGCAGCTTCAGCATCCTTCTGAGCAGCATTGGCAGCAGCTTCACCTTCACGTTCTTTAATTACATCGTATTGATTCCAAGTGAAGACCTTATCTCCGAACTCTTGCTCAGCAACTTCATAACCCCAGTTTTTGAAGGCACCTTCAGTGAACTTCATGATGTTTCCTTTGTGCACAAGCGTTACGCTCTTGCGTCCGTGTTTGATCGCATATTCAATAGCAGCGCGTACCAAACGTTTTGAACCTTCGGAGGATACTGGTTTGATACCAATACCAGAAGTTTCAGGGAAACGGATTTTGTTAACTCCCATCTCTTTTTGCAGGAATTCGATGACTTTCTTCACTTCAGCAGAACCTTCTTGATATTCAATCCCTGCATAAATATCCTCCGTATTCTCACGGAAAATAACCATATCCACCAGCTCAGGACGTTTAACAGGAGAAGGAACCCCTTCGAAATAACGAACTGGACGCAGACATACGTACAAATCCAACTCTTGACGCAAAGCTACGTTCAATGAACGAATACCGCCTCCAATTGGAGTCGTAAGTGGACCTTTAATAGCTACAAAATATTCACGGATTGCCTCCAAAGTATCATTTGGCAGCCATTCGCCATATGTATTGAAGGCTTTTTCGCCAGCAAAAACTTCGTACCAAGCGATTTGCTTTGTGCCGCCATAAGCTTTAGTTACTGCTGCATCAAGTACGCGTTTGGAAGCCTTCCAAATATCACGGCCTGTGCCGTCACCCTCGATAAAAGGAATGATTGGATGATTAGGAACCTGCAGTTTACCATCTTTAATTGTGATTTGTTCGCCTTCTGTTGGCAGATCGAATTTTTCTAGTTTCAACATTTGAGTGTATTCCTCCTAAAGTTTTGTGGGATTTAATTTCTCATGGACAAGCCTCGAACAAAACTCTCTACGTATGAATATGCATTATTGCATATATTCTAGGGTTCATTCTACTAAACTTTAGGAGCAGCCCGCAAGGCTGCCCTTCTATCTTTCGTCTACTGGAACGTATTTCTGTTCAATCATACCTGTGTATTCTGCACGTGGCCGGATAATACGGTTATCTGTATATTGCTCCAGAATATGTGCAGTCCAGCCTGAAGTCCGGCTAATTGCAAAGATAGGAGTGAACAGCTCACGTTCAATACCCAGCTGTGTATAAACTGATGCCGAATAGAAATCAACATTCGGTTTAAGTCCCTTTTGTCCGGTAATCAATTCCTCGATATTTACGGACATATCATACAGCGTAGTATCATTTTTCATTGTGCCAAGTTCAAGTGACATTTTCATCAGGTGTTTAGCACGTGGATCACCATTTTTGTATACTCTATGGCCGAAGCCCATGATCTTCTCGCGGTTATCCAGCTTCTTACGAATATAAGGTTCAACCGCTTCCAAACTTCCGATCTCTTCAAGCATCTTCATAACGGCTTCATTCGCCCCACCGTGAAGTGGACCCTTTAGAGCGCCGATAGCGGAGGTCACGCCGGAATAAATATCGGACAAGGTTGCAACCGTAACTCTGCCTGCAAAAGTTGAAGCATTCAGCTCATGGTCCGCATGAAGCACAAGTGCGGTATCAAGCGCTTTAACAGATACACTGTCAGGCTCTTTTCCCCATAACATATACAGGAAGTTCTCGGCAATCGAGACGCCTTCTTTAGGAGCCACAGGTTCCAGACCTTTGCGAATACGCGATAGGGCCGCCACAACCGTCGGGAGCTGTGCCTGTAGTTTTACTGCTTTAATCTCGTTAGCTTCTCTACTCATATCGTCAGCCGCTTCATCATAGAGAGCAAGGCTTGATACAGCAGTCCGCAATGCTGCCATGGTGTTGGTGTCTTTTGGATAGAGCTTCATTTGCTCGATGACTGGCTCAGGAATCCGTGCGAAAGCACTGAAATCCCGTTTGAGCGCTTCCAGCTCTGGTGTTGTTGGTAGACTGCCAAACCACAATAAATAAGCGGTTTCTTCGAAGGTAGCATTTTCTGCGAGATCATCAATATCATAACCACGGTAAGTGAGTACCCCATCCACAATAGAGCTAATGGATGAAGTTGTTGCAACGATACCTTCCAAGCCTTTGGTAGCTGTCATAGCATATCTCTCCTTTGCCAACAAGGTATAAAAAGCATTCTCGGTTTCATGTAAACATTTCCAATTTAAAGCATTGAAAAATCTAAGGAGTGCAGTTCAAGGACATATCCGGCGAGGATGTTGTCTGACTTTCGTAATCGAATCTTTATTCATCATACTGGATTTTGTCGGTTATGTGAACAATGTGGAAGCTTTGCAGCGCATCAAATGATTTTATCACAGAGATAGAAAAAAACTTCTAAACCCTTGATTCACAGTTGAGATTTTAGTTTATAGCATCCGGTTCAGCCCAATATTTATCCCGTTTCCTAGTCTTTAAATAGGTTCTATGAATATATATGAAGACGAGCTTTTATTCCCCTGCATCCGCAGGAATGAAGGAGGTGTAGATCTTCGTATGGACCGATTAGCATTAAAAAGACTGCTGCGCGGCCTGTGGGTCGTTCTGGCTACCTCTATCCTCCTGCTGGCAATCTATTTATTGCTTCCGCTGTTATACCCCCTCCTGCTCGCTTGGTTGCTCGCTTATATCATGCATCCACTAGTGTTGATTCTTAAAGGCCTTAAGCTCCCAGCGTGGCTGGCGGTGTCGCTCTCGCTGCTATTTTACATAGGCGGAACCGCACTAGTACTGACCGCGATGATTACAAGGCTAGTGAAAGAATTGATCGTGCTGCTGCAGACCTTTAATCTTCATACGGACCAATGGAGAGAGCTTCTGCTGTCCTTGAGCCAGAATGCAAGCATACAGAATATCATTAACCAGATAAATCAGTTCTACCGCGACAATCCTGACTATCACGCCACCATTGACAGCAATATCAGCAGAACAACGGAAACCGTTGGTTACGCAGTTACGCAAGTGGTGACCGGATTTTTTAATGTGATCTTAAAGCTGATCTCCGCTCTACCCAGTATGGGTACAATTCTTATCGTGGTCGTTCTCGCTGCCTTTTTTATTAGTACTAGCTGGGAAAGACATAATGCCAAACTCACAGGCTGGCTGCCAGCCCCATTCTTAAAGCCGGTATCGGGTATCTGGCGGGATCTGCGAAAAGCTCTCTTCGGCTATCTCCGGGCTCAGCTAATCCTGATCTCCATTACAGCGGTCATTGTCGTGATCGGGTTGCTGCTCTTGGGTGTAAAATCTGCTTTCGCTATTGGCTTAATGATTGGTTTTGTGGATCTGTTGCCTTATTTAGGGGTTGGAATCGTAATGATTCCGTGGGCGTTATACTCTTACATGACAGACAATCTGGCACTGGGGATCGGACTTACTATCCTATATGCCGTTATCCTTGTAACCCGCCAAGTGCTTGAGCCGAAAGTGCTCGCCAGCAGCATTGGGCTTGATCCCCTTGCTATGCTGGTCGGCATGTTTGCAGGTTTGCAGCTGTTCGGTATGCTTGGGCTGATCATCGGTCCCGTTATTCTAGTTATTCTTGTAGCCTTTAACCGAGCAGGTGTATTTCACGCATTACACAGCTATATTGTCAGCGGAAGACTAAGATAATAAACAATACCCTACAATACTTGGAATAGCAAAACAGAGCGGGCTCCTATCAATGACAGGGGCCCGCTCTGTTTTTGTTTTGATTATGACTAGCGGCGGTAAAAGGTGAAGGTGCCGTTTTTCATCTTTTTCTCAATCCACTTCAGCAAAAATATACGATACAAAGGCCGAGTCAACGGAAACACCAAGGAGAAACCTACAATATCCGTTATGAAGCCAGGTAAGATCAGCAGTAAGCCACCGAAAAAAATGCATAGGCCATCCAGCATCGTCCGGCCAGGAACGCGTCCCTCCTGCATATGTGTTCTGCTGTCTTGCAGCACTTTATTCCCTTCGAAACGCATCATCAATAGTCCGATAACCGAGGTCGTCAACATAAGCAGCAGCGTTTTGAATGCTCCAAGTTGATCTGCTACAAAGATAAAGCCGAATAATTCCACGGCAGGAATGATAAATAATGCAGCCCACAACCATTTGCTTCTAATCATACAGAACCCCTTTCTTCCCGCAGCGCTCCTTTAATCGCGTGAAACAGCTCCGGAAGGGCTCTATCCAGCCTGGCAGGCTTCCATTCTCGATTCACCCAAACATGATTTGTCGAGCCGGTAACCAGCAGTTCCCCGGGGAGGTCCATCGACCGCAATTGTCCCAAAGTAGCCGCTGAACCCTCTAAATTCCTACCTTCTGCTTCCGAGAGCCTCCGCACCTGATACTCAAATGCGACTCTTAACGCCGAAAAGGTAGTCATTCGCGCATACACGGAGATAAGATCATCATATCGCGCCGGACTTTTAAATTGCAAATCGGCTGAGGTAACAGGCAGCAGCACTCCCTGATTCTCAAGCTCACGATAAGTAAAGCCAAGCTGACGTAACAACTCCGTACGGCCAGACTCAAACCAGTTCAAATAATTCGCATGATACACTACGCCCATCTGATCACTTTCCTGGTATCGAACACGCAGGGTAGACTCATACCACCGGCTTTGCAAGCCGTCTTGCTGTAATTCCATTTATAAATACTCCTTTCGGCATAGGCAGCAGGGAGAGCTTTAGGCCCGGGCCCCGTCTGAAGATAGCTTTGTCGTCGATAGTTTGCTTCGGGAGCTTCTGGCGACATAAAATAGCAGCATCGCTCCTGCAATTGAACTCAACATACAAGACAGGTTCATCACTTCTACGCCGCCTTGATTGAGCAAGAATCCATTTAATAAATTGCCAACAACACCGGCAAAACCCGAGAACACCATATTAAAAACACTTTGCCCAGTCGCCTGCATCTCGTTAGAGGTGATCTGAGATACATATTCAACGGCAGCAATATAAAAGAACCCGAATGACAGGCCATGCAGTACCTGCACTCCAATCATTACGGATGGATAAGGGAAAGCCACCTGAATACCCCACCGCAAGACATAAATAAGTGCGCCAAGGAGCAGCGTCCGCTCGCGCCCCAGCTTTTTGATTACCTTGGAAGCAAACAGCATGGAGGGCACGTTCGTTACAGATGCGAGGAAAAGCGCAATTCCTGCATAACGAGTTGAACCTCCAACCGACTGAAACGCAATGACGAAGTAGGTTCCAAAAGCAGTCATCGTCTGGTTCACAAGAAAACTGCCACCCAAAAACGCTAGGAACACCCGATTCCCCAGCAGCTTTTTAACCCCCTGAGAAAACGATTGCCGCATCATATGATTCTCTTCTGCCTGCTTCGGCAGCGTCAATGCAATAAGAACCGCAATCAGATTAAACATAAGAAAGGGCAGCCATATCGTGGATACAGAGAAGGACGATACATACAATCCGCCTAAATAGGCTCCCACAGCCGCTCCAATGCTCATCATAAGCCTTATACTGCCATAAGTAGCCCTAGCCCTCTTCGCCGCTGAAATCGCGTAAGAATCGGCTATAGGCGCCTGTGTCGAGGAAAAGATTGTAGAGAGGGTATACACCAGCAGTAACACTATAAAATATTCCGAACGGTAAAAGACGGCTAATAAAGCCGGTATCGCCACACTTAGGATTAGTACCAAACGCGTCTGATTATACCGATCCGAGACAATTCCCCATATTGGCTGAATCGTGATCGCAATTAGCGTGCCTGTTGCCATTAGTATACCTATCTGCCCGCTATCAAGTCCATTGTGGACAAGCAGCAGCGTTAGATATGAGCCAAATGAACCGCCGGCCAATCCTAAAAACAGATAAAAGCCACGCAGCTTTGATAATTTTTCCATTTTAAGCTACAAATCCTCTCCAGCTTCTTAATCAAGCATTGTACTCTCTTATATTTTAGCAGAACACCCGTACTTCCTATGTAATCACCGCATTTAATATAGCAGTACTATAAAGGCGGTGGACAAGTTGAATAATAAGCAAAATTCTAATCGGGTCAATCATCCATGTCTAAAAGACAAATCTAATTCGAACAAATTTCAAAGCTCCGGCTTCGGCTGGTCTTCAACAAACTGGAGCGGATATACGATCACTGGAAAAAAGGGGGCTTTTAACCGCATTGCCGGTGAATGGATCGTTCCATATGTAAAACCAACCTCTAAACCTTCCTATTCCTCTGCTTGGATTGGTATAGACGGTTTCAAGAACAGCAGCCTGATCCAAACGGGTACAGGCCATGAATTCGTAAATGGCCGTGCCCGGTATTACGCTTGGTGGGAAATCCTTCCTGATGTCGAAACGGTAATTCCCCTTCCAGTGAGCCCTGGAGACCATATAAAAGCGAACATCACGAAGGTAGGCCGCAACAAATGGACGATTACGCTCCGCAATTTGAGCCGAAATTGGATTTTTCGAACATTACAGCGATATACCGGACCACAAACCTCTGGTGAATGGATTATGGAGGCTCCCGAGGTAGACGGCTCGATCGCAAAGCTGGCGCGTGTCTCCCCTACTTGCTTCTATTGCTGTCGAATTAATGGCAAAAGTCCAAGGCTCACTCTCAATATGGGAGGAATCATGGTGCAAAATAACGCTACTATCGCCGTTCCTTCTTGTCCAAACCATCGTGGGGATTCTTTTACTGTCAAACGAACATACCCCAAATAAAAATACTCGAACCTATCATTCAAGATTTGTTACTAACAGCATAAATGGATTTAACATAATCTTCAATCGAATATGTTGATAAACACGAAAAAAAGGGCTGCCTCGCTTGTAGATTTTCACTACAGTTGAGACAACCCTTTAATTAAGCTTTATGGAACCTGTTAAACAGGTGAAGCCAATCGAGAACTACTCGATTGTGCTTACTTTTACCAAGTTAGTGGAACCAGAACGTCCAAGTGGAATTCCTGCAGTAATCACAACTAGGTCACCAGTTTGAACCAGACCGGAATCCTTACCACCTTTGATTGCTGTTTCCAGCAGCTCATCTGTGGAAGATGCAACTTGTCCGAACACTGGCGTTACGCCCCAAACGAGGGACAATTGACGCATAGTTCTTTCTTGTGTTGTAACGGCAATGATTGGTGCTTTAGGACGGTATTTGGAAACAACGCGTGCAGTATGACCTGTTACAGTCGAAGAAATGATAGCCTTAGCGTTCAGATCCAAAGCAGAAATTGCAACGGATTGGCTGATTGCTTCTGTAACTGTAGTTTCTTGTGCAGTTTGTTGTTTCATGAAGATTTCATGGTGGTTCAGAGCGGATTCCGCTTTCTCAGCAATGCGGGACATTGTAAGTACGGATTCTACTGGATATTTACCAGCAGCAGTTTCTCCGGAAAGCATGATTGCATCTGTACCATCTAAAATAGCGTTTGCTACGTCACTTGCTTCAGCGCGAGTAGGACGTGGGTTGCGTTGCATGGAATCCAACATTTGTGTAGCTGTGATTACTGGTTTACCAGCAACGTTACATTTTTGAATCATCAATTTTTGAGCCAAAGGTACATCTTCAGCTGGGATTTCAACACCAAGGTCACCACGAGCAACCATCAGGCCGTCAGAAGCTTCTAAAATTTCATCAAGGTTGTCAACACCTTGTTGGTTTTCGATTTTGGAAATGATTTGGATGTGAGAAGCGTTGTTTTTCTCAAGCAGCTCACGAATTTCCTGAACGTCGCTAGCTTTGCGAACGAAGGAAGCGGCGATAAAATCGATGTCCTGTTCGATACCAAAAAGAATATCGTTGGTGTCTTTTTCCGTAATACCCGGCAAGGAGATGTTTACTCCTGGTACGTTAACGCCCTTCTTGCTCTTAATCGTACCACCGTTTACAATACGGGTCTTGATTTCTGTACCTTGAATGTCGACAACTGTCAAACCAATCAGACCGTCATCAATAAGGATTGTGGATCCTACTTGAACATCGTTAGGAAGTTCGCTGTACGTGATGGAAATACGATCTTGAGTACCAAGGATCTCTTCCGTAGTCAGTGTCAGGTACTCGTCCTGAACAAGTTCAATCGGTTCTACTTCCAGCTTGCCTGTGCGAATCTCCGGTCCTTTAGTATCGAGCAGGATAGCAACTGTTTTGTTCAGTTCCTTAGATGCTTGACGGATCGTATTGATCCGAGCACCGTGCTCTTCGAAATCGCCGTGGGAGAAATTCAGACGGGCCACATTCATACCAGCCAAAATCAATTTTTTGATATTCTCCAACGATTCACTCGCAGGTCCGATCGTACATACAATTTTACTTTTCCGCATTAGGTTTTCCTCCGTTTTTTCGTTCTCTCTGTCTCACTTTTTCCAACTACAAAATCTACTACAAGGCTAACTAATAAAATAGGAACTTTGTCACATGTGCCTTTAAGTACGCCCTTATGAATATTACTGCAAACCAGACACAAAATCAATGTTGTAGGCACTTTTGGGTGTAACTTTAAGTCGAATTTTCTGTAAACATAAAAAAAATTAAAATAATCCCGTTAGTGGATCGAGATTATTTTAATTCCAATAAATTGTATATTTTACACTATATCCAAAAGACCCACTAAGTATAGCTATATGTCTTAAAGTGCAAATGATTTTGCACTTTTACACTTCTGACTTCACTTCTTCTTCAATAAAAATTTGTTCCTGCTGAGCCTCTGCAAACTCACCAATTTTACGGAATTTACGGTATCGATCATCCTTCAATTCCACTGAGTTCATCTGGGTTAGCTCCTGCAGATGCCGCCATAATGCATCCTTAATCGCCGCTGCTGTTGCTTCGTAATCCCGATGAGCGCCGCCTTTAGGCTCTGGTACGATCTCTTCTATAACTTCCATCTCAAGCAGATCAGCAGCCGTTATCTTCATGGCTTCTGCCGCTTGATCAGCCTTCGAAGCATCCTTCCACAGAATAGAGGCCGCTCCGTTAGGAGATATCGCCGAATAAATGGCATGTTCCAGCATGAGCACTCTATTCCCAACCGCCAATGCCAGGGCGCCACCGCTTCCGCCTTCACCGATGACCACACAGATTACAGGAACACCAAACTGAGACATCTCGCGTAAATTACGGGCAATCGCTTCGGATTGACCTCTTTCCTCGGCTGTGTTGCCTGGGTATGCACCTTTCGTATCCACGAAGGTAATAATGGGACGTTTGAACTTGTCCGCTTGCTGCATCAGACGCAGCGCTTTACGGAAGCCCTCAGGGTGTGCACTGCCGAAGAATCGTAAAATATTCTCTTTGGTGTCTTTACCGCGCTGCTGGCCAATAACTGTAACCGGCAACCCATTTAGTTTACCGATGCCGCCTACAATAGCAAGATCATCCCCAAACATCCGATCACCGTGGAGTTCAATAAAATCAGTGAAGATCTGCCCCATAAGATCAAGGGAAGTCGGACGTCCTTGATGTCTAGCCAAATGCATTTTTTGCGAAGGAGAAATATTAGAATATATCTCTTCCTCCAGCACACGGTATCGTTCTTCCAGCCTAGCTACCTCGTCCGTAAAATCAATACCCTTCTCTTCGCCAAACTGCTTCAGTTCAGCAATCTTCTTGCGCATTTCTACCAGAGGCATTTCAAAAGGCAACTCTCCTGCCAACCTAAAATCCCCCTTTCACGTCATGCAGCTCCAAAATTTTAGTCAATGTAGCGCGCATTTCTTTGCGGTGCACGACCATATCAAGCAACCCATGCTGAAGATTAAATTCAGCGGTCTGGAAATCATCCGGAAGCTTCTGGCGAATGGTCTGCTCAATGACTATACGTCCTGCGAAACCAAATACCGCTCCAGGCTCTGCAATAATTATATCACCAAGGCTGGCAAAACTCGCAGATACTCCACCGGTAGTAGGATCCGTAATTATCGAGATGTAAAGACCTCCAACCTCGTTAAAACGAGCCAGCGCAGCGCTGGTCTTCGCCATTTGCATTAGACTAAGAATACTCTCCTGCATTCTCGCTCCACCTGAAGTAGAGAAAATAAGGAGTGGAAGCTGTTGCTCTGTGGCCTCTTCTATCGCACGGGTGATCTTCTCCCCTACTACAGAGCCCATGCTGCCTGAGAAAAATTCAAAATTCATCACAGCTACGATGACTGGATGGCCACCAATGGAACCCTGACCCGTAATTACGGCTTCAGTTTGTCCAGATTTCAGCTGCTGTTGCTCCACTTTGGAAGCGTAACCCGGAAATTTCAGCGGGTCGATAGAATACATTTCACTGTCAAACTCAATAAAGCCCTCAGGGTCTAATGTCATTGCAATGCGCTCCACAGCATTTAGGCGCAAGTGGTGACCACAATTAGGACATACCTTTAGGTTCTTCTCTAATTCCTTACTATACTGGATCGTTCCGCATTTATTACATTTGCTCATTAACCCTTCAGGGATTTCACGTTTGGGGCGTTCGCCTTCCGCAGGCCCGCCGCTCCGCTCCAGACGTTCTGAAGGAATAGTCGCGTACTTCCGTTTCTTCTGAAATAAATCTTTGAACACACCCGCACCTCTTCAGCCGTTTATTTGCGTTATGCAGCTTGCCGCTGTCATGACTTTTGTCTTGTAAGAAACTCAGGGATGCAGAATAAGATTAAGGACTTCCTGTACTTCCTCCAGCTCACCTGAAGGAACCAATATCTCAAACTGCTGCTTGGACATATTGATTGGACGGCATTCTACCAAAAAACCTTCTTCTGTCAGCTTACTCTTAATCATATCCGCCACTCTGGCGGTCGGCGCGATATATATTACCGTCCACATGCCCTGCAAGGCCTCCCCAATCTTAATTCCCAGCCGTATCCCGTATAATGGAATTATGATAACACAGTTTTCTTTTTTCCCGCAACAGGAGTAGGGCATAGGAAGCAAGACTGAGGAACTTGTTCAAACGAAATAAAGGGGCTCAATTATTCCTTGTCCGTGCCTAAAGGATATACTTTTGCCCCTTCATGCCGATGAGCAATTCTGGCGGAAGCGGCGGCAGCAATGCCGGCAACAAGGTCATCCAAGAATACATGAATCCTACCTTTATCATCGTTCAGTTCACCAATGATTCCAAGCTTTATTTTGTCCAAATACCCAAAACCTGTCAGTCCGATCATCCCATATACCCCTGTAATACCAAGCGCCAGAGTCTCGTCCGCTCCGTAGAGGGATTCATCAGCCTCCATTACCGCCTGCAGCGGCTGTGGAAGCAGTTTTTTCTCGGCTAATTCATCAAGAGCAACACCTGTCATTAAAGTATACTGCACTTCTCTTTTGCCCAAAACAGACTTGACGCTGGACAGACATTCATCCTTGGTTAAACCAGGATAATAAACCGATTGTAAAATATATACGATTTCAGCAATGGAGGAAAGTGATACACCTCTGCGTTCCAACAGATCTACTGCCATTTGATAGGACATGCTGCGACTCCCCTTTCCGTACAGGGATGTGCCCTGTGGTTTCCTAATGTATGCGGAAAAGGGGAGAATTGTTCTTATTTTATTCTTACCGTACCTGCACCCAGCATAACCTCGATCGCCGCGAAAAGTTCCTCGGACGGCTTAATTCGATAATTATCGCTAAGAGCTAGGAGCTTCTGATCCTGTTCATAGAACAGAAGCGTCGCAGCTGGACCGGGATGATTCTGCAGCAGCTCTTTCAGGCGCGACAGCAACGCTGCATTCTCTGAGGCCGGCGTGATCTTGATAAAGACACGCTGGCCTGAGGTCGCCGCTGTTGTTGGCGCGGCCTGTGCAGGTGTTGCAGGCAGCGTTGTGCCGCCTGCTGGCCTGGCAGCCGGACCAGTGGCGGCACCGCTGGTCCGGGAAGCAGGAGCTGCGCCGCGTGGCGGCGCTCCTGCCGAGGCCGAGCATCCCGCGCTGTACGAGCGGGACGCGGCGGCACTGCGGCGCTGCAACAGCCCGCGGAGAGCCTCCGCAGACAGCAGCGCCACTTCCTCGGCCAGCAGCTTGAAGCCTTCGTCTTCCTGCTGAACCTTAGCGCGCAAGGCCAGCAGCGCGCCCTTGGCAATCAAGCTGCGGCTTCGCTTCCACACCTCAGGGAAGAGTACGACCTCGCAGCGCTCGATCTGATCTTCCCATTCGACGAAGGCCATCGATTTTCCTTGCTTCGTCGTAATTTCCTTAACGGATACTACCATTCCGGCCGTAACCGTCTGGCTCTCATCCGCGGCTTCACCAAGATCCATCAGCCGCTGCATGCCGGGCTCCTCAAGCAGTTCCGCGCTATCATCAAGCGGATGGCCCGAAAGATATAACCCCAGCAGCTCACGTTCCATCTCCAGTTGCTGGCCAATGGTGAACTTAGGGATATCCGGATAGCGGATTTCCCAGTTCGGTGTCTCCACCAAATCGTCGAACAGCTGGATTTGCAGTTCATCCCGCTCCTTGCGCCATTTCAGCGCAGCGTCAACCGTCTCGTCCAGCATAGCCAGCAGCTGGGCGCGGTGACCTGGCAGACAGTCAAAAGCTCCCGCCTGCAGCAAAGATTCCACTACCCGCTTATTGCAGACCCGCAGGTCCACACGTCGACAGAAATCTAGCAGACTGTCGAACGGCCGCTCCTTGCGGACTGCCATAATGTTCTCCACTGCCAGCGTGCCGACGTTCTTAATGGCTGCAAGTCCAAAGCGGATATGCCCGGTTCCGGTTCCTTCGCCAGGAACCGGAGTAAACAATACGCCGCTCTCGTTCACATCCGGCGGCAACACGCCGATGCCTGTGCGGCGGCAGTCCAGCACATACTCCGCTACCTTGCGGTGAGTGCCCATTACAGCGGTCAACATAGACGCCATAAACTGCACCGGATAATGTGCCTTGAGATAGGCTGTCTGGAAAGCCAATACTCCATAAGCCGCGGCATGAGCCCGCGGGAAGCCGTAATCAGCAAAGCGCACGATCATGTCATAAACAGCATTCGCATCCGTTTCATTATACCCCTGCTGCAAGCTGCCTTGAACAAAATGGCTCCGTTCCTTATCCAGCGTCTCACGTTTTTTCTTTGAGACCGCTCGACGGAGCAGATCCGCTTCTCCTAACGAGAAGCCCGCCATCAGAGAAGCAATCTGCATGATCTGTTCCTGATACACAATGATCCCATAGGTGTCCGCTAATATAGCCTTCAAATCAGAATGTGGATACTCTACTTCAATCTCACCGTGTTTGCCTGCTATATATTTCGGGATAAATTCCATCGGACCCGGACGATACAGCGCTAGAACCGATACAATATCTTCAAAGCCGTTAGGCTTCAGATCTTTAAGTACTCGTCTAACGCCCGCCGACTCCAGCTGGAAGACCCCTGTTGTCTCACCAGCCCCAAGCATTTCATACGTAGCTGGATCATGATCTGGGATGACACGGAAATCCGGAACACTTCCGCTCATTTCTCTAATCGAATTCATGCAGCGTTCGATAATCGACAACGTGCGCAAACCCAGAAAATCCATTTTCAACAGCCCGACACTCTCCAAATGCTCCATAGAGTATTGGGTTAACGCCGTACTTTCGTTACCTTCCTGAAGTGGGACTGCATCGGTCAACGGACCTTTCGAGATAACAACCCCAGCGGCATGTGTCGAAGCATGGCGGGGCATGCCCTCCACCTTCATAGCCATATCCAGCAACCCTTTAATCTTTGGATTGCTATCATACAGTGCTTTAAGATCTGGTGTACTCTCCAGCGCCCTGGCAAGGCTGATCCCTAGTTGACCAGGTATAAGCTTGGCAGCTTTGTCTACCTCGTTATAAGGCAAGTTCAGCACCCTGCCTACATCACGAACGGCAGCCCGTGCAGCCATAGTTCCGAAAGTAATAATTTGCGCCACATGTTCTTTGCCGTATTTCTCCACTACATAACCAATAACCTCATCACGCCGTTCATCACTAAAATCGATATCAATATCCGGCATGGTGATCCGTTCTGGATTTAGAAAACGTTCAAAGAGCAAGTTATATTTCAATGGGTCCACGTCAGTTATTCGCAAAGAGTATGCGGTGAGACTACCCGCGGAGGATCCCCGTCCGGGTCCCGTAGCAATTCCCTGACGATGACAATAAGCAATAAAATCCCACACAATTAGAAAATAATCGCTGAAGCCCATACTCTCGATAACGCCCAGTTCATAGGTGAGACGCTTCTCAGCCGTCTCTCTTTGCTCAGGTGTAGTCCATTGCGGTGTATCTATATATCGTTCCTCCATCCCCTTCCAGCACAGCTCACGCAAATAAGCAGCGGAATCCATGCCTTCAGGGAGCGGAGAATAGGCAGGCAGAATATGATTGCCGAAGGTCAGCTCCAAATTACATTTTTCTGCGATCAATAAGGTATTGGCGATAGCCTGCGGCACATGCGGAAACAATGCCGCCATTTGCTCGCTGCTTTTTAGAAACAGCTGATCTGTTCCGATCTTGAGACGTTCCTCATCATCCACCGTTTTGCCTGTTCCGATGCAGATCAGCACATCCTGAACCTCAGCATCTTCCTTCGCTAAATAATGGACATCATTCGTCACCACAAGTGGAATTTCACAGTCCTCGGCAAGGGCGATCAGCTTGGGATTGACTCTCTTTTGCTCGGAGATCCCGTGGTCTTGCAGCTCCAGATAGAAATCTTCGCCAAAAATCGCCTTATATCGCAGCGCAGCCTTGCGCGCCTCCTCATCACGTCCATGCAGCAGATGCTGCGGCACTTCTCCGCCCAGACAAGCACTTAGGCAGATAATCCCCTCTGAATGAGCTGCCAGCACTTCCATATCAATTCGTGGTTTATAATGATGGCCTTCCAGATGGCCGATAGAGATCAGCTTCATCAGGTTCTTGTAGCCGGTTTCATTCTTGACGAGCAGAATCAAGTGGTAGATCGGTTGATCTTTTCGACTGCCCCGCTCACGGCGTGAACCCGCGGTTAAATAAGCTTCACAGCCAATAATCGGCTTGATTCCATTCTCTTTACACGCTTTATAAAAGGGGATGGCCCCGTACATCACTCCATGATCCGTAAGCGCCAGCGACTTCATGCCGTATTCGCCGGCCCGGCGCACGAGATCGGTAATGCGCGCCGCCCCGTCCAGTAAACTGTATTCGCTGTGCACATGCAAATGCACGAAAGGGCTCATAACCCCACTTCCTCTCTACTGCAAAAATCAAACATAAGATGAAACTATTTTATCATATTAAAGGGGGACCCGCCCATAGAATGGATTAAGAGCATAAGGACAGGCAAAGCTTGTAAATGCCTCGTCCGGGAAGGGGCCTGAATGAGCATTTTTATGAGCAAAGCTATCCTCGACTTCTTTATCGCCTTCGGCATCGTGCTTGGCGGAGCTATGCTCGGCGGAATCGGCGCCGTTGTATCCCTGCAACCGCCGACGCAAACGATGCTGGATGTGGCAGATCGGATTAAAATATGGGCACTAGCAGCCGCTGTAGGAGGTACTATGGACCCCTTACGGGTCATTGAAAGCAACATGATTGGAGGCAACCTCTCCCCCGCCATCAAACAAATCATGTATCTTGCCTTCGCTTTTCTAGGAGCCCATATGGGCAGTGAGCTAGTAAAATGGGTGTGTGGCAGGGGGTAACGCCAGTGAGAGTTCCACCATTCAGTCGTTTTCGCAGATTCACCCAGATCTCCGCTATATTCATGCTAGGGATCGTCGTAGGAGCTGTCATATACAATGCTATTTACCATGTAGGATATAACGTATTATGGCTGCATAATCAAGATCTGCGTGTACAGATCGAGCAATATCAAAAAGATATTCAGACACTCAAAAAATACAATAATACCTCAACCGTGATCAGAGAAATCAAAATTCGATCGGAGGAAAGCAAATCCAAAGAAGATACCCCACTTGACCCCGTAACTGTAAAATTAATCATAAGCCAAATGGGCTCAGATCTGGAACCGATGCGCGGCCGCAGCATGTTCGATATTGATACAGACAGCAAACTGGTTAGACTGCTGTTGGATGGCAAGCTATACATTGTGCGTGACAAGGAATACTCTGTCAAAATCCGAACCATGCTCGTCATGGAAGGCGTCCTGCAAATCTGGGTAGAAATCAGTCCTTTTAAGCGCAGCTGACAGCCATCGTGTGATACAATAATGGACAGACGTGGAAATTACTTCTTGGCTACTGCAAGACACGATAAAGGAGCTGGCTGTCCATGGTTTTATTTATCAAGTATTTATTGTTTATCCTCCTGGTGATCTTTGTAATCGGTGCCGCTGTGTTCAGCATATCCTCCCGCCGTGCCTTAAATCCCCAAGATAAAGGGCTGAAACGCTCCGTCATGAATGTGATGCTCGGTGCTATGCTCGTAACGCTGTCCTTGATATCCATGTTTTTGTTTCGCGGCTCTACCGTTAATATCATTGTTGAAGCAGCCTTTCTGCTGATTGGTGCGTTCAACATCTTCTCGGGGCTACGCAGCTATAGTTTTTACAGCCGTAGTCGCAGCCGCAGCCAGGAACAACACTAGTCGAAAGCTTAACTGCTGTTCTGACGGAATAGAAAGAATAAAATAGACTCCCCTCTCTTTCAATGATGAGGGCAGTCTATTTAGCATGTATACGATCCTATTTACCGTATGCTATCCAGCTAGCAAACCATTTTTAGCCATGATCAATGGATTGCAGCATCAGAACAGCTTTGGCTACCAGAGTATCCGAGTGGCTGATCTCAATTTCAAGCTTACAGGTACGGCGGCTGATTTCGAGCAGTCTCGGCATTACAATGATCGCATGTTCGATCTGTACCGGTCGGATAAAATAAGTGGACATATTATCTAGTACATAATCATTTCCTGTGATGTCCTTAGCTGCTTTAAATGCCGAGAGCGTCATAAGCGTAGACAATATTCCTTCAGAAATCGTCCCAAGATCCGTGGCCATCTGCGGCGTAATAAAGCCATGGAAGAACAATCGTCCCTCTTCGTCCCGCTCATCCGCAAAACCATTCCAAATGAGATGATCAAAAGTCTCTCCCAGCTGAGGTTGATTCCGGACATCGCGTAAGCTTTGCAGCACTTCTTTACGGGTTAGGGAGCCTACCAGTTTACGGTTACGGTCCACTATGGGCAGAAAATCCACGCCTTCCCACATCATGATCTGGGCCGCGGAGGCTAGTGAGGTTTGCAGTGCAGCCGTAACCGGACTGCGAATCATCGCTTTTTCAATGATCTGGCCTTCCGTCAATTCCTCTACATCGCGGCGACCGATAATGCCGATGACTCGATTCCATTCATCCGTAACGGGAAAGCGCTGCTCTCCAGTTTCCTCAGAAACCTGTCGTAGCTCGCCGACGGTACTAGAGATTTTCAACGTATTCAGGCGCGGTTTGCTGTCGATAATATCCTCTACCAGCATAATTTTTTTCTTTATCAATCTATCAAAAATGGCACGGTTAATCATTGAAGCGACGGTAAACGTGTCATGTCTCGAAGAAATAATGGGAAGATCCAGCTCGTCTGCCAAGGCCTTCACTTCACGGCTCGTCCCAAAGCCCCCTGTCACCAGAACCCCCGCACCCTGCTCCAGCGCTAGAGAGTGAACATCATCACGGTTACCTACAATCAACAGACTGTCAGCGTCTATATAACGGATCATCGCATCGACCTTCATCGCCCCGATCACGTATTTATGCAGATGTTTATTTAGTCCACTTGCCCCGCCGAGCACATGCCCTTCAACAATATCAACTACATCGCCAAACGTCAGCTGCTCTGAAATGTTCCGAGGTTTCTTTTCTACACGAACTGTACCAATCCGTTCCTTCGTGATGACTATCCCGAGATTCTCAGCTTCCTTCACTGCACGGTAAGCAGTCCCTTCGCTGACTAACATTTCTTTGGCGAGCTTGCGAACAGATATTTTGGTGCCTACCTTAAGACCTTCAATATGCTGCAGCAGTTGCTCGTGTTTAGTAATCGCATCGCCTTGACCTTCCAACTGTTACACCCCCATGCTCCGATCTGTACTATACTGTACCTATTATACACGGATAGAATGGCTCAGTACAACCGATTCATAAGCTTCGAATTCGAATTTCACTCTCCTTACACAATCTACGATTAAGGTAGGTATTGCCACATAGTAAGTTTGAGAACCACCTTAAAATCGAATTTTTTGAAACTGAATATCTCTGATGCGTTTTAAGCTGACCTTAAAAATTCACTTCCTTTATTTAGCAACCTTTTCCTCTTTTTTATAGTCTGAGAATTAAAGAATGTGTAAAGGAGCATTGAAGAGATGAACAAGACCGCTTTATTACTACTTACTATTACTTTGCTTTTTATAGGACTGGTCGGCTGTGGAAATACGGGAAACGAAGTAAAACAAGCAGGCCAGATTGAGTTGGATGCAAATAATATAGTGTCTATTAACTTAATTGAAAAAAAACAGCCCATGGACACTATTTCGGATCCATCCTCGTTTGAACGTTTCGTTCAAGCCATAACTACTGCTGAATATGATAGAGGACAACTAGATATTGCTCCCAGCGATTATAGAACCACTGTGAACATGAAGGATGGCATAAGTTATGAGTTCTCCTTTTGGATCGGCGGAAGTAACAGTGGGTTACTCATTAAATCCGGACAAATGGGCCACTATCGTCTGTCAGATACCAGCAAAAAAGATCTATTGGACTTGTTTCAATCAACTTTTAAAGAAGATAAGATTTCATCAGAAGACACTGCTAACCCACAGCCCCCAAGTGTTCAAGTTACTGTTGGCGGTGAGCGGTTCGAGGCTATTCAAGGCTCTTATTGCTGGAACGACAATGGCAAAGGCGTATGTGTGGATAAGGCTTCTTACGATGAATTGGTTTCCAAACAAAAGGTACATCCTAAAGCCATCAGCGGTGATCGGGTAGAACTCGAGTTCTCATATGCACCCAAAGAGATAGAGGTTATGGCTTCATTTCCCCGTGAGGAACGACCGGACGAAACCCTTTCTGTGGACAAAAATAGTTTTCAACTCGCAACAGGTAGCGGCAGACATCTGTATATCATCCATGCAAGATGGCCTCAGGGAAGCGCCAGTTATGTATTTGAAGTAGAATGCTCGGTCAGTAAAAAGTAGTCGGATTGTTTTTGCTCAACAATTGGCGGGATGGTCGCATGATGGTAGGATGGGAGGATGGGAGGATCATATCCATCCTCTCTACGATCAGGAAAAAAGTTTATAATATCGACGTGAAAGGAGCTGAGCTTATGCAATTTCTTGTTATACTCGCGGTTCTCGTTCCTGCAGTGTGGTATTACGCGGCTCTCGGTAAACGGATATCTGCAGAAGAAAAGAAGGCTGGAAGAGATCTCACGAATGAGATCAATCCTTTTACGGGTGGAAAACAACATTTAGCCCCCTGCTAGCAATGCAGGAACATATTAAAGCCCACTGGCTTAGGCTAGTGGGCTTTTTCGTATGAGTGTGTCTTTTGGCGCGGCAGTCTACGTTATTTGTGTCTCTCTTTTCGCCACTTCTGTGCTTTCCGCAGCATTCTAAAGCATTTTTGCCTCTCTTCGCACCATTGCCGCGCTTTCCGCAACATTCTGAGGCACTTATGCCTCTCTTTTCGCTACTTCTGCGCTTTTCGCGGCATTCTGAGGCATTTTTGCCTCTCTTCGCGCCACTCCTACGCTTTCCGCAGCATTCTAAGGCATTTTTGCCTCTCTTCGCACCATTGCCGCGCTTTCCGCAGCATTCTAAGGCATTTTTGCCTCTCTTTTGGCTAGTTGTGCGTTTTGCGCGGCATTCTACGGTATTTATACCTTTCTTTTGGCTACTTGCGCGTTTTGCGCGGCATTCTACGGTATTTATACCTTTCTTTTGGCTACTTTGGTGTTTTGCGCGGCATTCTACGGTATTTATACCTTTCTTTTGGCTACTTGCGCGTTTTGTGCGGCATTCTACGGTATTTATACCTTTCTTTTGGCTACTTTGGTGTTTTGCGCGGCATTCTACGGTAATTATACCTCTCTTTTGGCTACTTTGGTTTTTTGCGCGGCATTCTAAGGCATTTTTACCTCTCTTTTCGCGACTTCTACGCTTTCGGCGGCATTCTGAGGCACTTATGCCTCTCTTTGCGCCACTTCTGTGCTTTCCGCAGCATTCTAAGGCATTTTTGCTTCTCTTTGCGCCACTTCTACGCTTTGCGCAATATTCTAAGGCATTTTTGCCTCTCTTTGCACGACTGCCGCGCTTATTCGAGAGACCTGAAGCTAATCTAGCTTTTTAGTATTCGATGCCAACTCTATTATCTTTGCGAAACTCTAGTTTCTTCATTCCACTTTGTCTGCCATTGCTCCAGTTTTGCTTTTCGCACAGCTTCCAAACGTTTGGACTTTTCTTCATCAACCCCGATAATAAAATGCAAATGTGCCGCAATGACCATAAACGCAAAAAGTGACCAGACGACTCCAAAACCAAACACCCAGCTCGGTCCATTCGCAAGCGAAAGCTTCGGCAGTGCATACAAAAGCATGGCCAACGCCAGCAACAAATAGATACCATGTTTGAACTTGTTTCTTTTTCTCATTAATAACAGCTCCTTCGTAGAGAGGATATTCGATTGAATCTATATCTCTACTCTATGAACATGAGGCCCGTAATATGAGACAAGTCCATTAAAAAATATATACCTTTTCAAAATTATGTATAAAAGGTTAGCATTTATATAGCAAGAGATGCTTATATATGAGATGATGATTTCATTTAGGGAGGCATTTTTGAATTGAATGCAGCTTATAATCATACCGAATACATAATTCGCAAAAAAGTATTTTCGATCATGGGTGCGAAACTTCATATTTTTGATAGCTCTGAGCAGCTTGTGCTCTATTCGCAAATGAAAGCGTTCAAGCTTAAAGAAGACATTGCACTTTATACGGATGAGTCCATGCAGAAGGAGCTTCTGCGCATAAAAGCCCGCAACGTGGTCGATTTTAGTGCTACTTATGATGTACACGATACAGAGTCCGGTGAGCATATTGGTGCTTTTCGACGTAAGGGTCTCAAATCTATTTTGAAGGATGAATGGATTATTCTTGACCGTCATGATCAGGAAATCGGAAAAATCAAGGAAGACAGCACCGCGATGGCTCTACTGCGCCGCTTCATCGCTATTATTCCGCAGAAATATAATATCGAGATGGATGATACTACGATCCCTGCATTCAAGCAAAATTTCAATCCATTTGTCACCAAAATTATGGCTGACTTCTCGGAGGATCGAAAAGGCAAGCTTGATCGCCGCTTAGGTTTGGCAGCTGGTATTCTTCTCTGCGCAGTCGAAGGTAAACAAGATTAGGTTGAGGTTGATGGTTGGGTTTGAGGATCAGGTCGAGGTCGAAGTCGAGCTTGAACTTAAGCTAGCCCTATAGTCACAGCCACAAGAAAGAGGGTGTTTCCAGAGCCACCGGCTTCGGGAACACCCTCTTTTGATTTTCATTGTTGAAATTTATTCGCCGTACAATTGAGACAAACTCTCGGTGATAATTTTATTTACATCCTCGATTACAACGCTCAGACGGCGTTCCGCATCGAACAGACGACGAATGCCAAGATTCAAGTTAAGCACCTCGAACAGCTTCTCCATCTTTTCCATTTCTTCCTGTGGAGGCATTTCTCCGCTCATCATCCGTTGTTGCAGCTCCATCTGACCTTGGCGGAAATTGTCCAGCATCGCTTTCGCTTCAGGATCTGTTTCTACGACCTTCATGGCATTTCTGATATCCGATACCTCGCTGCTCTCTTTAATGGCTTTCGCCAGTTCATGTGCTTTGTCGTGAATGCTCATTATGATTCCTCCTAAAAGTTTTGTTAGCGTACACTCCTCAGATCGTCTTCGTACAAAACTCACTTCGAAAGCATACGCTTAAGTTTTGTTAGCGTACACTTCCTATCGTCTTCGTACAAAACTCACTTCGAAAGCATACGCTTAAGTTTTGTTAGCAGCCGCTTCCTGAATTCACGCTGCTTTAGTTTCCAATATTCGCTCATTCCATACTTGTTTCGCTTCTTGGGCCGAGCTTATGAAATGACTGGGCAAGGTTTTTAGCGATTAGGTCAATCACCAAGGGTCATCTGTCTCCATATGATGAATGATATGTAACCCTTAGCTACCAAATTGCCGGCATCATGCTGCCTACCGGAAGGAGATCCACGATGTCCCAATTCAAGATCCCGGTCCATACGGTCAACTCGGGCATCCTGCAGGAAAACGCTATAATGCTTGGCGAAAAATCCATGAAAAGACTCAAAATCCCGTCTCACGGAACACTCCAGCTGGCATTCGGCTCTTTCCGGCAGGAGGTTACCATTATCTCAGCTCCCAAATCCGACATCCTGCGTGTAAGCGAAGGACTGGCGCGGCGGACCGGATGGAAACACCGACAAACCCTCAACGTTTCTTACAGCTCTGTAAGCCGCACCTTGCGGCTTGGACCGTTGATCGGCGTGCTCGTCAGTCGTGACCATCCAGATAATCTCGACAGGTTGTTTGGACCCATTACCATGTTCTGCCGGGAATTGACAAATGCCTGCCACACACAAGGCGCCTATGTATATTTCTTTACCCCGGAAGCGCTGGAAACACGCAGTTCTTCCATTCAGGGCTGGGTATACAACGAGGGTTGGAGAAAAATGAGTCTGCCCATTGCCGATGTAATCAACAATCGGTTAACGACGCGAAAGGTGGAGAATAAACCTAGCGTACAGCATTTTTTGGCGGATGTAAAATCACGATATGGAACGCATTTCTTCAACGAAAAATTTCTTGACAAGACAGAGGTATTTGAAGCTTTAGCGCAAGACCCTTCCCTGCAGCGGTATTTACCTGAGTCGCATGCGTTGAACGGCTTTGCCGTAATGAAGAAGATGTGCAGCCATTACCCAAGTGTATTTTTGAAACCTGTACGAGGCAGTCTCGGCAAAGGCATACTTCGTATCTCTAAAGAAGAAGGCGGAGGTTACCGTCTGTTGTCTACTACCTCCATAGGTACACGCAAGCAAAGCTACACCACTCTCGCTAAATTGTACCAGTCCATCGCTCCCAAAATGAAGACTACTCGATACCAGATTCAGCAGGGATTGCCTTTGATGGAGCTAGGAAGGCGGCCTGTAGATTTCCGGGCACTTGTTCAGAAGAATGGCAGCGGAAAATGGGGGGTTACCTCCATTGTCGCCCGCACCGCCGGAAGCAATCACTTCGTGTCTAATTTAGCTAGAGGTGGCAGTCTCAGCACTGTAAAAGAAGCGGTTAGCAAGAGCAGTCTTCCTCCGGGCGCAAAAGAAAACGTTCAGCTTCAGCTGCCCAGAGCAGCACTTGCCATTGCAAGAGGGGTCGAAACCTTTATCCCCGCTCATTTCGGAGAGCTCGGAATCGATCTGGCACTGGATCAATCAGGACGAATATGGCTCTTAGAGGTTAACTCCAAGCCCTCCAAGAACGATAATACACCGTTAAACGATCAAAAAATAAGACCGTCCGTCAAGCAAATGATTTTATATTGCCGCTACTTGGCCGGTTTATAAGGAGGACACGATGACTGAAACAGAAGTGGGGTTCCTCGGCATTATGACAGGCCGCCGCAACGGGAATCCACCGATCGCCGAGCCAGAGTTTTGCAGTCATTTATGCCGGGCAGCTCCTCTATACAACCTAAAAGTCCTCGTATTTCATCCAGACGGAGTAGCGGCAGACGGTTCCTCCATTACCGGCTATACCTGGAAAGATGGAAGCTGGCAGAATACTACTTCTTCACCGCCAGATATTGTCTATAATCGCTGCTTTTACGAAGGTCCTAAAGAAAGAAAAGAAGCTTCCGCTGCTCTCTCTACTCTTCATCGTTCCCTGCCTTGGTCTCGAGGTTTGCCAGATAAATGGGGTGTACATGAGATATTGAAGCGCGACCGGAGAGCAGCGGCAATACTGCCGGAAACTGTACTCTATACCGGTACCCGCAGGTTAAGTACAATGCTTGCTGAAAGAGAATATGGAGTCTTTCTAAAGCCCAAGGCCGGCACCCATGGCAAACGTACATTACATGCCATACTGCAGAACAGAGGCATGAGAGTTCGAGGGCGTGACGGAACAAATACACCCTTTCAATATGTTTTCGACTCACAGGCTGAAGGACTGAACTGGATTCATGAATTTATCGGCTCACGCCGCTATATTATACAGCCTTTCCTGCACCTAACGAATAGTAAGGGGCAACCGTTCGATGTGCGTGTATTGATGCAAAAGAATGGCCTTGGCCGCTGGACTCTTACCGGCATGGCCGTACGGCTGGGTAACCAAGGTTCGCTGACTTCGAACCTGCATGGCGGCGGAACAGCTGTTTCTCCCCTGCCTTTTTTGCTTGCTGAATATGGTCAGGGTGGAAAAGACATCATGCATGAGCTTGCTGCAGAAGGTGCATACTTGCCTCCCCTACTGGAGGCTGCATGCGGCAGGCTTGGAGAACTCGGCCTTGATTTCGGTATTGATTCGAGCGGTCGGATTCATTTACTAGAAGCAAATTCCAAGCCAGGGCGCACGGTATTCCGGCTGACGGGCGACCGCCGGGCTGCTAAGCTCGCCGCCGAGAATCCACTGTCTTATGCGCGCCATCTACTGCTCACACAACGACGGATACCATCCCTATCTACGGGCAGCTCCGTTACAAACGGGAGAATGATAACAATGGTTCCTAAGGAGGATTCATAAATGAGTCTCACTTTTTGCAATGTGCATTTCACTAAGCAGCCCCAAAGAGTTGTATATGTATCAGGTGCACTGATGAAAAGCTTGAAGTTAACGGGGAAAAAAAATATACGCTTAAGGCTCGGTAAAGATGCCACCCCGACCATGATCAAGCCCATCAAGCGCGCCGGAAATCACCTATATCTCGCCTCAGGCGTAAAAAGCGCTATCAAGGTTCCGAAATCAGGTGGTGTCTATTTACGCAATCTACAGAATGACGAGGTGCAGCTAGGACCTTTAGTTGGCATATTGTCCGATGGTCCTGCTTCCTCGTCTCAGCCCTTCGGTTCTCGCACAGGGTTCATCAAGCAATTACTGCGGGAAGGCAGCAACAAATGTTATATATTTGCCTTTATGCCGCGTGACATCAACTGGCAACAGGAACAGGTCTATGGATATTTTTTGACTTCAAGCGGTAAGTTTGAACGAAAAATGGTCCCTCTGCCTGATGTTGTCTATAATCGATTGCCCAGTCGGAGAGCTGAGACCTCACCCTATATCAACCAACTTCGCGAACGATTTATGCGGAAAAGAATTCCATACTTTAACTGGAGCTTTTTCAATAAATCCGATATCTATAAGCTTTTAGAAAATGATGGGGCGGCAAATCGATATGTACCTGAAACCCACAGCAATCCGTCCACGGAAAAAATGAGAGAAATGCTGGATCACCATCATTTTGTATACTATAAACCTTCTGCGGGAAGTCTGGGTCACGGAATTTACCGGCTTACCTATCTCCCGAAAAAGGGGTATTTTGCCCGCTACCGCCGCGGTGGAAAAAACGTTCTTTTACGCTTTACCACCTTTGAAGCCCTTATGCGTATGCTTCGTTCGCGTCACGGTCAAAATCTGCAAAATTATATAGTTCAGCAGGGAATACGTCTCATTGAAATAGATGGCTGCCCGATTGATTTCCGGTTCCATATGCATAAAAACGGCAGTAATCAGTGGATTGTAGTCGGCATAGGCGCTAAAAAAGCCGGCCGTGGCAGTGTCACCACTCACCTTAAAAATGGAGGAGCATTGCTTACACCTCAGCAAGCACTCGGACGTGTATTCGGCGCAAGAGCTGATGAAGTACTGCAGCGTGCAAAGACTACAGCCATCAAGCTGGCAGAATCACTAGAAGTCCAGCATCGTCATTTGCTCGGTGAAATTGGCTTTGATCTCGGAATTGATCAGGATGAAGACATCTGGATGTTCGAGGCCAACGCCAAACCAGGTCGTTCCATCTTCCGTCACCCTTCCCTGCGCGCTGAGGGCAAAGCTTCCATCGAGCACATTCTGGAGCATTGTCTATACCTCAGCAAATTCCGCAGGAGGGATGAGATGTGAGCACCCATAATCCGGAAGATACAAAACCTGTTATTGCCATACTGACAACCAGCGATAAAGTACGGCAATTTAATGGCAACCGCAGCAACTTCCGGGACATTATTCGCACAGGCAAAGAAATGGGATTTCTTGTCTACGTCATCACTGTCCGTGACCTCAAGCTTGAGGAACGGATGGTGAACGGATATGTCCCATCGTCCAGCGGTAAAATCTGGTACAGCATTCCTGTACCTCTTCCACAAATCATTTATAACCGAATTCCCACCCGTGAGGATGAGGAAAAACCTGCTGTAGTACGTAAAATAGCTCAATGCCTGGAACATCCAGGCATTAAGCTATATAATCCATATTTTTTCAATAAATGGAGTCTGTTCGAATGGTTAAGGGGTTCGCACTCCACCTCAAAGCATGTTCCAAAAACGAGACGATTACGCAGTGCAAACACCCTTACTGCCATGCTGAACCAGCATACCAGCCTCTACCTTAAACCAGAGAATGGCAAAGCAGGAAAAGGAATTATGCGCTTAAAATATCGTGCAGATACCGCCTTGCCTTACCGGCTCCAAATTCAAAGCGGCAAAAAAAATGTGACGTACAAAGCAGCTTCCATGGACCGGCTCTGGGCAAGAATCGGAAAAGAAAAAGGAATCTCTCGTTATATTGTGCAGCAGGCTATTGAACTGGCGACTCATCGGGGAAGACCGTTTGATCTGCGGGTGCTGCTGCAAAAAAACAGCAGAGGCGGCTGGGGAGTCACTGGCATAGGTGCACGCCTCGCCGGTGCCCGAAGTATAACGACACATGTACCACGCGGCGGTAGTATTGAAGAGCCTGCCAGCATGCTGGAAAGTACATTTGGAACCGAAAGAGCAGCCATGATCCTGAAGAGCGTGCCTACAACCGCCCTTCTTATCGCTAGACAAATTGAAAGAGCTTCTGACTCTATGCTCGGAGAGATGTCGATGGATCTGGGTGTAGATGAGAATGGGGGACTCTGGTTCTTTGAGGCCAACTCCCGGCCGATGAAATTTGATGAACCCGCGATCCGCAAGCTATCCCTAGAGCGAATCTTTCACTACGGCCAGCATTTAGCGCGCCAGTTTAAATAGAAATCATTAAAAGGATGTGACACAGCATGCAGATATCCTCCATCTATGACACAAATGCCAAGCAGTGGAAATCACGGCTGGCTGGACTGCTTGAGTTTATAAGAGCGCATGGGGAGAAGCGAATCACAAACCAAGCTTGCAAAGTACTGGCCCGATTAACACCGGATCAGTTGTCAGAGCCGGGTATCTCGCTGCTTGTCGCTACCGTACGCGGTCAGAATGGGCGCCAGCTCGCAGGAGTCAGCTTCGTATCCGGTTTCGGTGCAGAAGCCTGTCTTGTCGCTGTGCACCCCTTCTACCGGAATAGACATACCGGCACTGCCTTAATGGCTGCCCAGCTGAAACGCCTCGGGCATCTGCAATGCAGTGTTGCCTGCGACAATACTGCTAGCCTAAAGATGTGCTTCAATATCGGCCTTGCTGCCGACACACTTACCACTGGTCCTACCGGCAAGCCAACATTACTGCTCCGGTCACCCCATCATACCGGCAGCACTACTATTTCTCCACAAGAAGGTGAACTCCTGTGCCAGAGCCCGTCTTAGGCATTCTTACTTTATATATTAACGAAGCCAAGCAGCTTGAAGAAAAGGCCGTGTACCGGAGAATGATCGTCGAGGGCAAACGAATTGGCCTGGATGTCTTTGTGTTTACCCCCATGGATGTTCATCCCAGCAAAGAGCAGATCCATGCCCTTGTCTTTGATCCCAAGAGCGGAAAATGGTCACGCAAATGGCGTTCTTTTCCGAACATGATTTATGACCGTTGCCGTATTCAGCGCAGCTCACGCTTTCAGCAACTGCTTCGTTTCCGAGAACGCTACAATCATCTGTTATTTCTGAATCGTCCACTGCGCAACAAATGGACCATTCACCAAACATTCTCACAAAAAAGCCGTTTCCGGCAGCATATGCCAGAAACTTTACTCTATCAGTCCTCTGCCGACCTGCGCCGGATGCTGAAAACCAATTCAGTAGTCTATATCAAGCCGGCAAACGGCACAGGCGGACGTGGCATTCTCAGAATTGAGAAAATGAAGGATGGGCGTGGGGTATATGATATTCAAGGCCGTCGCCAGGATCGCCGAATCATTCCCACCCGTAAAGTCTCTTCTACTCGGCTGGATTCCATCGTACGGCAATGGTGTATCGGCGGGCGTTTCCTTATCCAACAGGGAATCCCATTACGTCTGCCGGGCGGACGTTTCCATGATTACCGGATGCTCGTTCAAAAGAACGGGCAAGGTGTCTGGGAACTCACAGGTATGGCAGCACGGGTCGGTGCAGCGCGGAGTGTAACCTCCAATCTTCATGGCGGTGGTCATGCCGTTCGAGCGGAAACGCTGCTGAAGGAATGGCTGGGTAGTCAGGATAAAACCGATAAAGTCATGAAGACTGCCGAGAGGTTAGGTCTTGATGCCGCAGCCTTCTTGGAAGAAAGTTACGGAGCCTTATGTGAGCTTGCATTGGACCTCGCCATTGATCGCGAAGGTAAAATTTACGTGCTGGAGGTTAATCCAAAGCCCGCCCGTGAAGTGTTCGCAAGATCAGGTGACGGAACCACTTACCGCAAAGCCCTGATTCGCCCTCTGGAATACGCGCTGTGGCTCTACAATAACAAAGGAACCCCGAGCACAGCTAAAACGACTGAGGAATAAAAATTATCTTAATAGTCATCAAAAAAAAGACGCCCCTAGCTCGTATTAATACGAAGCCGAAGGGGCGTCTTTTTCGATTTATTTGGCCAGTGATCCCTGCAGGGAACCTGCATCGAAGTCCGGCTGTGCTTCGATATCGGTGTCACCTGCGGCTTTGGCTTTTTCAAGTGCCGCATTATAGCGAGTATTCAAGTCCTGAAGCTCTTTATCTAAATCTCCACCACCAAAAATATATCTATTGAAGACATCAACCTTCTTTAGTCCTTCCAGACGTCCTTCACTAATGACCATCGGAGTCGCTGGATAAATTCCGTCTAACTTCGTAGGCAGAAAATCTTCAATTCCTGCAATGTCTGGTGCCTTGGCAACAGTAGCAACCGATGGAATAACCGAAACCCCATACCCTGCTTCCTGGTAAGCAATCTGCACATCATCACTGTACATCCATTCAATAAACTTCCAAGCTTCTTCCTTATGCTTAGAATCCTTGCTCATAGCCAAATAACTTCCTGCAATAACTTGGCTGACACCCTTCTGCTCCCCGTCAATGGTTGGAGGAATCGCAGCTGCCCAGCGAATTTCAGTTGGGAATTGGGTTTTGTAGACCGTCGGCTCAACGGAATGGTTGAAATACATGCCGATCTTGCCTTGAGCGAATTGCGCACGCAGCGGGTCGATATCAAGCGATTCCGATCCTGGCATCATGCTTCCATCCACCTTAATCTGCCGCAGCGCCTCAGCAACCTCTTTATAGACGCTAAAATCAAATTGCCCCGTCTGGAAGTCGAAGCCCTCTGTGCCCTTAGTCTTGCTAAGTGTTGTTATTGGATAAGCGATACGCTCAAATCCGCTGGTACTTTTGAAATTACCCGCGAAGCCGTAAGCGCCTATGTCTTTTCCTGCTGCCGTAATTTTCTTGGCATCCTCGACCATCTCTGCGAGTGTGGTAGGCGGCTCTGTAATGCCAGCCTTCTCGAACAAATCTACGTTATAAATGAGGCGCCAGAACTGACCGATATTGGGAAGGCTATATATTTTGCCGTCAACGGTATTTTTCTCGTTGATAAGTACGTTCTCGAACCGGCTCTTCATCTCTGGTGAAATGTAGCTATCAAAAGATTCCAGATACCCTCTTTTGACCCATGTTGGCACGTTATAAGTATCCACCCGGAGAATATCAGGCGCCTGCATGCTGGAGAAGGCAATATCCACCGACTGGGTATAGTTCTCTGCCATAACCTTCATTTCAATCTCGATATTGGGATTAAGACCTTCATACTCGCTGATCTTTTGCTCAATAAAATCAGAATCATGACGATCAATGGTCCAGTAGACCAATTTTGTTTTTTCGGAGTTTGTATTGCTGCTGCTTACCTCCGTATTAGATTCGGATGATGAACAGGCGGCCAACGAGCCAGCCAGCATCAGCGAAACCCCAGCTAATATCCATTTGTTTCTTTTCATCTAAAATGCCTCCCTTTTCTTTTGAAATCGCATTCATTTCTTAAGAAAATTATAATTCCACTGCCCTTTTATCAGTGAAGGAGAAAACAACTGTCAATGGGAGACGAAATCACTGTTTCCCTCCACTTTGGGCAAGGTATATTTTGCACGAAAGTCAGTCGGCGTCATTCCGGTGTATTTTTTGAACTGCTCTGTAAAATAGGGTCGATCCTCATAGCCCAAAGAGATGGCAATATCCTGAACCTGTATGCCTTCCAGCACCAGCTCCTTGGCTTTGTCCATTCGTCTCCCGATAATATATTGGGCGAGTGTCATTCCCGTCTCCTTTTTAAAAAGATTGGAGAAGTAGCTAGGACTAAGATGCACCTCCCGTGCACAGTCCGCGACGGATAGATTTCGCTGCAGATTTCCATTGATATGAGTGATGGCCCGATCCACAAGCATACGCGCGTCACTGCATTGGCGTTGTTGCAAATACGTACAGCCCAAACGGCAAAATTCCCGAATCTGGCGGCTAAGATCTTCAAAAGAGACTGCACTGCTCATGTCTGCAAGCTTATTTTCCAGAGTTTTAACTTCCGAATCCGTTGCTTTTTCCGAAAAAATCCGATGGATAGAATGAGCCAGTTCAAGACATAACGTCTTAACGATGGACGGGTTAGGCGTTGCCGGTGCAGTAATCCAATCATGCCAAATATGATCCAGCTGCTCCTCTGCTTTGGACAAATTCGCCGAACGCAGACAATAAAGCAATTCTTTCTCCTTGTCATATGAGTATCTGGGTAGCACGGCATTCACGACTGCATCTTCAACATAGGTGTACACGCTGTTCCCACCGTTCAGAAAGGTGTTCGCAAGTGCAGACAGCGCCTGCGCATAGGAAGCAGAAAGCTGCCCTACCTCCTCCACCTCTCCACCCAGTCCAATGGATACCGTCTGGTACGTATACCGATGTACATTTTCCCGGCATTTCTCTGCAAGTTGCTCCATATTCGGCTCCGCCAGAGGGTTCATCACAATAACGAACTGATTCACATTTTCCCGGAACACAATGCCCCGAGTGTATTCGGATATTGTATTTTCCAAAATATTCTGTACGGCAAAGCGGATTAATTCCACCTCGGAAACCGTAAGTTCTGATGTACGTTCCACAAAAAAATCCACTTCCGCTACCATCACGCAAAAGTTATGGTTATTCATCTCGATATTGTAAAAATCCCACTGCTGGCTCAAGTGCTGCTGCCTAGTGCCGTAACGGATGAGCAGACGCATATATTCCTGACGCAAATAAGGTAAGCTCTCGCGCAGCTTTTGTTCCATGCCCATCATCTGCTCAGCTTGACTGCGTTCCCGTTCCAACACTTCTTTGGCCTTCAATACGGATTCAAGCACTTGAACCTTGGTATACGGTTTTACAATCAGATCAAAGGCACCCAGCTTAACTGCTTCCTGGGCATAGGTGAAATCAGAATAACCCGTCAAAAAAATCAGTTTGATGCCTGGCTGCTCGGCTTGGATGCTCCGCATCATCTCTAAACCATCCTTAAAAGGCATTCGGATATCCGTCAATACGATGTCAGGACGATGCTTGCGGATCTGCTCCAGACCTTCTTCCCCGTCTGCCGCGGTGGCCGCGATCACAATCCCATGTTCCTCCCAAGGAATCCGCTGCGACAATCCGCGGACCACTGCAGGAATATCATCAACAATACATATTTTAATTGAATGGGCGCTCAGGATTTATTCCCCCTTCCACAGGAATGGATAGAACAGCTTCGGTTTCAACACGCGGACTGCTTCGAAAGACCAATCCGGCTTCTTTGCCGTAGTACAGCTGCAGTCGGCTACATATATTAGACAGAGCGTAACCTCCACTACCGTTCGGCTCCTTCAGCCAGGCATTGAGTTTCTCCGCATTCATGCCGGTTCCGTTATCGGTAACCCGGATGAGCAGTGTGTTTTTGGCTACTTCTACAGAGATCCGGATCACTCCCCCTCCCCTTAATTCCTTAAGGCCGTGCAGGATTGAGTTCTCCACCAAGGGCTGAATAATAATTTTCAACACAGGAAGCTCCAGCAGTTCCACTCCGGCATCAATTGTATAGTCAAACAACCCTTCATAACATTGCTGCTGAAGGTTTAGATACTGGCGGACATGTTCCAGTTCCTTGCCTAAGGTCGTAATTTCCTGCCCGTTGTTCAGTCCCAGCTGAAACAGTGCAGACAGCGAAATGACCATCTGTTTCACATCTTCATATTCATCCATCTCACATTTCCAGAAAATCGTGTTTAATGTGTTATATAAAAAATGAGGCTCGATCTGCGCCTGAAGCGCCTTGATCTCCGCTTTTCTCTTTTCTTTTTCTGTATCCTTGACTTCAGCAATCAACTCACCAATCCGGTCCAACATCTGGTTAAATTTGCGTCCCGCCTCCCCAATCTCATCCTGGAAAGGACTCTGGAAGCGTGCACTGAGATCCTCTTGCTCAACACGAGACATCGTCCGTTGCAGTTTCAGCAGCGGTCCCAGTAGCAAAGCGGACAGATACCTTGCAAGGAAAAGCGCGATGACGATACATGCCGCCATGATCATCAACACCAGCCATTGAATACTCCGAACAGGTTGCAGCAGTTCCTTTTTGGACAGGTAGCTGACCAACACCCAGTCTTTTGCGTACCCTGAACTGGCATAGCTGAGCAGCATTGGCCCATCCCCAGCAGAATATTCAAAATTACCCCGGTCCGCTTCCCTCAGTTTGTCCAAAAACACAGAGTCCCGAGACCATTCCGGACGTCTCCCGTCTCCGAAGACGCTTGTTCCCTCTTTATTGATCAGTAAAAAACGCGCGGAGCCAAGACTCCCGCCTCCACTTACAGTATCTTCAAGAATGTCCTCTTTTACATTAACGATCAAAAATAGATCAGGGACATAATTGTCTGTAAGCGGCTGCAAGACTAGGGAAATAACATGGTGTTTCCCGGCAAATAGCTCGTCCCGATGACTCTCCACCCAATTGGTTTCAGGTTTCTCCTTAATCCGTTGATACAGCGAAGATTCTAGAAACGGGGTCAAGGTTCTGCGCTGATTGCTGGTAGAGTAGAAATCCCCGTCCGGCGTACTGATCAAGATAGATTCAATGGAGTTTTCCGTCAACTCTACCTGCGTGAAGGGCGCTTGCAGCATAGAAAAATTGGCAAAAAAACGTTCCATATTATGAGCTTTAATATCCCGGATGGTCTGCTGATAAGCTTCGCTCAACATCATCGTGGAGGAAGCCACAATGATTTGCTTTAACTTCTGGTCCAGGACATTGATTGACTGAGTCAGCACATTTTGATTTAACTCGACAGAGTTACGCTCCATCGCCCGAGAAGCGATGGAGTAAGCCAATAAACCGGTGACAGAAATACAGAATACCGTCAGTGCGGTAAAAGATAGCCATATTCTTTTCTTCAAAGAGGTACGATAAACCCAGGCCTTCAGCATGTATTCACATCCTTCTTGAATAGCTGTCCGAAGCCCGCCCCGAATTTAGCCCTTTACAGAGCCAGCTGTCATCTGCATGAACGATTTATTAGCGAAAATATAGACAACAATCATTGGCAACATGGACAGACATGCACCCGCGAGCATCAATTGAGGTTGCGCCGCATCGCCGATACCATATTTTAGCCCCGCCAACCCTACGGTGAGTGTCTGTAATTTTGGCTGTGTCATGGTAAAAACCAGCGGCAGAATATATTCGTTCCATGCTCCGCGGAAGGTCCAGAGCGCCGTGACTCCAAGGGCGGGCGTCAGAAGCGGTAAGATAACTCGAAAGTATACGCTATAGAAATTACAGCCGTCAATAAAAGCAGCCTCATCCAGATCCTTCGGAATCGCTCGTACAAAACCAATCAACATAAAAAATGCCGTGGCATGCGCACTAATCAGAATAATAATGACACCCCATAACGATTTCTGTAGATTAAGCGCTACCATAAGGTCAAATTGCGGCCGAAGCACCACAGCACCGATCGAGATAAACAGCGTGCAGGACTGAATTACAACATATATACGTTTCCCGTAAAAATCGACTCTCGCTACCGCATATGCGGCCATCGTTCCAATGAATAGAGTGCCTAAGGTGGTAAAGATACTGATAAACACACTGTTCCATGTAAAGCGGGCAAAGTTAGCCGAATTCCAAGCCTGCGCGTAGTTTCCAATCTGCCATGACTTAGGCAGCAAGGTGGTTCCTGTCGTCAACTCCAGATTGGTCTTAAGGGATCCAAAAAAAGCCAGAATAATCGGAAACAACGCAAAAGCCGCCACTATAAGTAGAAAAATCCACAGCAAGGTCCGGGACAGCACCGCTCGGGTCTTGAAGGACCGGACAGGCTGGACCGAAGTGTTCTTCGTCTCCGCATGTAATGTACTCACTGTTCATTCTCCTCTCTTTTAATAGATATCATTTAGCTTTTTAGATACATAAAAGTAGACTAAGGTAATCAGACCTACAATAACTGCTGTGGCAAAACCAACCGCACTACCGTAGCCAAATTGCTGAATGCTTGTACCCCCACTGGATACAGGGAAGAACAGCTTATACAGGTACAGGTACATAACTTCCGTCTTGCCATAAGGACCGCCTTCGGTAAGCACCATAATACTCTCGTAGCCTTTTAGGGAGGCGGTAATAGCGAGCATAATGATCATTTGCAATACAGGTCCGAGCATGGGAACGGTGATGTTCCACATTTTTCTGAAAGGTCCAGCTCCATCTATAGATGCCGCCTCATAGAGATCCTCAGGAATGTTCTGTAAACCAGCGATAAAGAGCAGCATATAGTTACCGATAGCCCCCCATATCGCAATCATAATAGCTGTTAGTAAGGCATATTTGGGCCCTAGCCAATCTATCGGAGCGGAAATAATTCCAGAGCCGACCAATAGCTGGTTAACCATCCCATTGTATGAATTAAAGATAACGTAGAATACGATGGCCATAACCGAAGCACTGATTACGGTCGGCATAAAGTAAATCGCTCTTAGCAGCTGCCGCCCTTTCAAAGCACGATTGAGGACAACCGCCAGTAAAAATGATAATGGCAAGGTGATGAGCAGCTTGCCTCCAGCGTAGATAAAGGTGTTGACCACTGACTTCCAGAATTCCTGATCCCTTAATAAGCGCTCGAAATTCTCCAGCCCGATAAACAAGGGTTCGCCGAAACCCTGGTAATCATAGAACATGTACTTCAGAGCCCAAAAGATCGGATATACTCCAAAAACCAGCGTCAGAATCAAACTGGGAGCAACGAAGGTCCAGGCGTTAATTTGACGTTTTGATAAATTCATTTATTGTTCCTCCTGTCCATTGGACTAAGCTTATGTCCTTAATGATAATTCTATCCGTTCGTAACGGTTAGGGAGAAAGCGACTGCGCTTGGGGGAGAATTTCACTTTTTCAGTTGCTTTGTCCCCTTTCCTTCATTTGTTTATCTATCCCGTCCTTCGTAAAGCCACGTTTATACTAATTAAGAGAAAGCTCACCCACGAACCATGACTACTTTACAAGGAGGTTAGAACTACCGATGATTTCAGCATATGGTGGCGGTACACGCCCCTTCGGATGTTATACCGAAGGAGAGCTGGAGGGCATACGCCTTAGAATCGAACAGCTTCCCAAGGTCCGGCAAGAGTACGAAAGACAACAACAGCTGTCTGAACAATTTGCCAGCCGAGAAGCTGCTGCGCCCCTCCATAAACTCGGGGTGTTCCGGGTAGAACCCTTTGTTTTTAAAACCCCTCCCAGAACGGCCTTCCTCAAGCTTTCTGTACAGATTCGGGGAAAGGGCACGGCGCGCATCGGGGGCTTGCGTCTGACTCATTCGCAGCTTGGCTTGCCGGTTGAACTAGCGAATGGCGGTCTAGAATCTGGGATGCTGGGGTGGAGTCAAGACCGAGAAAACGGAAGCACAGTATATCTAGAGAAATTGGCCAGCTGGCAGCAGGGTCTCCAGCCATCTGGTGTAACCCCTTCTGGCGCTAGTCTGGCAGACGATTTGCAATGTATCTGCATCAGTAATGAGGAAGTGAAAGGATTGACAATCCTTCATTATGGAGAGACCATACCTGTATACGAAGGTGATCATTACAGCGTGCAGACGGTGCTCAGTCTGGAAGCTCCTCTAGGCGAAGGAATCTGCATCTGGGTCCATTTTCTAAATGCTGCGGGGCAGCCATTGGGAACTGAGCTGCTCTCCCCGCTTTTTAATCGGCCGACGCTTACCAATTGGGCCTACCTGCTGGAGGCTACAGGAGCGGACGCCAATATGTATATGACCACGGGTGAAAGTAAATTTGCGGTTCGAGCCAAGCAAAAGCTCCAGTACATGCTTGCCGATATGCGGGTAGGCATGGATATTTTCCGTAGAGACGGCTGGCATGACGATGATACTTACGGCGCGGTGCATATCGGGAGGGGGCTCGCTGCTGCTTCGGTAATCTACGATCAGATTGCTGGCAGCAGTGTATTCCTCACTGGAGAAGAAACCGAACTTCTCGCTCATTTCCGCTATATCGCAGACATGATGATGGATACCCACTACTACCGGTTTGATCTGGAGACCTTCCCAGATGAAAAGGGGGGAAAACGCAGTAATTGGAATGCCGACCGGGCAACCGGACTGGGTGTATATGCCCTCCTCTTTCCCAATGAAAAACAAAGTGAGGCATATCTTGATCATGCCCTCTCTGTCATCAACTGGCAGCTGGCAGAAGTGGTGGATTCAGACGGCGCATGGCCAGAAAATATTCGCTACCATGGCGCAGTATTGCATCGCTATTTTCTCTTCTTCGTCCTATTAAAGCGTTTGAAGGGCATTGATTATTTCAAGCATGAGAAGGTAAAGGGCATGTACCGTTTCCTAATCGGAACAGTGACTGCACCAGATATTATTCAAGGCGGCTCTTCTGGCTCCCCCATCCTGCTTACACCAGCGGTCGGCGATGCCAATGTGCAGGAAAAATGGTTTCGCTTGCTTGGATATGCGGCCCCATTCTATATGGACGAAGACCCCCAGCTTGCCGGGGAAATGCTCTGGACGTGGAAGCACGGCGGAGAACCTATTGAGGATAGTGGCGCATTTCCTCTGCCTCTGGTCGCGCTGTTATATCCACAGCCCGACTTAACAGAACAAAGGCCTGCACTCGACTCCGTACATTATCCCGATATCGGTTATGTCATCTTCCGCAACGGAGAACAGAACCTTCAGCATTATGCAATCTACGAGGCGTCTCCGCTGACTTATCACGCTCATCATGATGAAGGGCACTTCTCCATCTGGGCAGATGGTGTTCCAGTAACCCTTGATTCTGGAACGGGAGGTTACTATAACGGAGATCGGCATTGGTATGTGTCCAGCGCAGCTCATAATGTTGTTCAATTTACCGATTCATTCGGAAATTTTGCCAATGGCCCACTGCAAAGCACATGCAAGGAAGTACGCTTTTCAGAAGAGTTAGATCATGCCAGCAGTCTTATTCCAGAGGCTAACGCCAGAGAATATGAGCGGAATTTCTTGTTCATTAAAGCAGGCTTTAACGTCTACTTGATATGGGATCGAATTGAGGGAGCATCGAACAGCGTCTGGAATCTGCATACACTCAGTACTGATGCAAGTATAATGGAGCAATCCATTGATGCAGCTTGCCTGAACGGCAAGCACCTAAGCGCTTATATCGCCGAACCAGAACTTCCAGTGATTACAGTGGGAGAAGGCGCTGTCGCCGGGAATTATCCGCTGGCAGAGCAGCAACATTTCCGTGTTTATGGTGGTACAAGCGATTACGTCATTCTGCTTCATCCCCGGACAGAAGATGCTTCTTCACTACAGCTTGAACAGCTTGATTATGAAGAGGCTGTCGAAGGAGTACGCTTGTACAGGATATCCCGTACGGATGGAAAATGGTTTATCGCCGCCATCAACGGCACCAAGGAGGAACACCTTGTTACTGTTCCGGGTCTCGGACCGCTTAGGCTGCTCGGAGAATCTGAGTCAACATCCGGGCAACCTGAAGCAACCCAATTAAGAATTGAGGCAGGCAGAATTCACATCGCCATGCCCCGATAACTATATACAAGGAGGAAGATTAGAACATGAGCAATCTTGGAGTATGGGAACCAGCAGAACCGGGAGTTAAACGCTGTATCTTGAACGCTGCAGCCAGTCTGATGATGATGGAGGTTCATTTCGAAAAGGGAGCCGAGGGCTATGAGCATAGCCATCCTCACGAGCAGATGAGCTACTGTCTGCGTGGAAGCTTTGAATTTCGTATTGACGGCGAGAAGCATAAGGTAACCGCGGGGCAAAGTATTGCCATACCGCCAGATGCAAAGCACGGTGTAACCGCATTGGAAGCAGACTCTGCGCTGCTCGATGTCTTCACACCTATCCGCGAGGATCTGCTGAAACGCTAATAAATATATATCTGGCAGCAAAAAAAGGCCCAATCATTCCATTTCAGAGGGAATGATTGGGCTTCTGTTATTTTTCAGCTTGGTACCGTTCCACCTCAAGTGATGCTAATAACAATGGAGCGACGCCCATAGGCACATCCGACAATACGTCCTCAGAGATATAGTAATCGTATGAGCCATTACGGTCTTTGCTCAGACCCGCTCCATGACAGATCTGGTGCAAGTGCACACCTTGTTCATCCTCTTCAGTCAAATGCGTCAAAATGCCTTCATACCCTTGCAACATCGCCTCTATAAAAGAGGATTCCAGATAACCTAATCTTAGTCCCTTAGCCATCGCATAAACAAACATGCACGAGCCGGAAGCTTCAAGATAATTGCCTTTTCTCCCCGCTTGATCTAACACCTGGTACCAGAGGCCAGTCTCCTTGTCTTGAACCTCCAGAAGCGCGCCGCACATCCGCTGGAAAATGCCAATGATCGTCCCCCGCTGCGGATGAGTGAGCGGAAAATGCTCCAGGCAATCAACCACAGCCATCGCATACCAACCCATCGCCCGGCTCCAAAAATGAGAGGACAATCCGGTAGACGAGTCAGCCCATTCCTGCTCTTTGGATTCATCCCAGCCATGATAGAGCAGACCGGTCCGTGGATCACGGGTCCGCCGCTCAACCAGCAGCAGCTGATGCGCCGCTTCGTCAATCAGTTCAGGTCGTTGAAAAACCTTGCCGTATTCCGCTAGGAATGGCGATGCCATGTACAGCCCGTCCAGCCACATCTGGAAAGGGTATACCTTCTTATGCCAGAATCCCCCTTCGGAGGTGCGGGGATGTCCAATAAGCTGTGCGGCCAGCAAATGGGCTGCTTCAGCATACCGTTCTTCTCCGGTTTTCTGGTATAGCAAGAACAGGTTTTTCCCCTCGTTAATCTGGTCCAGATTGTATTCTTCCAGCCTGTAGGTACGGATGGAACCATCCTCTCCAATAAATGTGTCCATATGCCGCTCCATAAAGGAGACATACTCAGGCTGGTCGAGCTGAACACCCGCCCGGGCCATTGCCATCAGCAGCATGCCCGGAACATAAGCCCATCTTTCCAGCACATATTCATGCTCTCCCTGCTTGTTGCACCCTCCAAGAATCGTACTCGCGATTTTACTGGACAAGCGAACGGTTGTTGCTTCAGTTATAGACATCCTTATTCCTCCTTCGTTTGTCATCCATATGAAGTCTAATCTTATGCTCAGTTGAGCTGCTTGCGCAGCCAGGCAAAGGCTGGTTCACCATGAATCTCATGACCTCCGGTGAAGAAGTCCGCTTCTACCTGTCCGATATGATTCGCCGACCTGTAAATCGTCTGCAACTGGGTTAAAGCTAATTTTGTTCCGCGCGGGCCAAACAGATGATCAGCATCTCCCGATTCGAGGAACAGGCCACGAGGGGCAATGAGGCCCAGTAGGTCAGGCATCTCCGCTTCCAGCAAAATCCCTGGAATATAATTATCAAGGCAATGATTGCGTGTCAGAATACTGTCTGCGAAAGTATTGGCATACCCGCTTACGACCGCACAAGCGATTCGTTCGTCAAGTGCAGCTGTGAAGCCAGCCACCAGTCCCCCGCCGGAAATACCCATAATTCCAATTCGTTCATCCTTAACTTCTTTTCTTGTCTGCAAATAATCCAGTGCCCGCATGGTTTCGTAGATACGGTAGCCGGCCATTGTCTTCCCAACCATCAACAATGCGGATGACAGGCGAAAGCAGGAATTACGTCCAGGCTCCCCGCTTGTTAGGTCTTCTTCCAATCGTCTGTCCCCAAAGCCGAGCAGCTCCGGGGCTGCCACTACAAAGCCCTGTTTTACCAGTGAAACAGCGAAGTCTTTGTGCAGCCCTGGATCTCCCTGCCGATCCGATCCGTCCGGGTTCAAGCCTACGATCTCCCGGCTTCCATAGCCATGTCCATGAATGGCAAGAACGGCAGGAACAGGGGTAGAGAACGGCTGATCCGGGATCAAAAGATACAGCGGCATGCGCAACCCTTCATAGGTAGTTATCTCTATACGTTCACGGGTATACCCGGAGCAGACGGTTCGTTCCAGCAGAACCGGTTGCAGCTCCTCAGCTATTTCTGGAAAGCCACCTAACCGCTTCGTAAATGCTGTGCTAAGCTCATCACGCCATTGCTGAAAGGGTATGTCTTTGCTGAAAGCCGAGTTGCGTTGAGCTGAACCAGCTAGTTCTTTCATGTATTGTTCCAGAGGCTCCATCCGAAGTGCTCCTTCCTTAATATCCTTCAGGATGCCAGCCATCAAGCACGGTCAGCACCCTATACTCCGCAGCTTCCTGTGGAATCAGCTGCCGCGACCATGCAGCTCTGGCTTCGGGATTGGCTCCCGGTCCACTGCTGCCATATTCTTCATAGCGGCTAGTTTCCTCCCTGTCCGGCTGCCCCCAATTATGCCAGCCTTCGCCGATAATCGAACTGTCTATGACCGTGCGGATAAAAGCCACATGTGCATAAGGGCGCCAAGGTCGGCCAAGATACACTTCACTTACACCTTGACCGCCAGTAATTTCACAATCGAGGAATACATAACCAAACGGTGCGCCTTCAGGCGTTGATGCGGCTGTTATATATCCTCTGGAACGCTTGTTATGCAGCCGGCAACGTTCAAACAAAGCCGTAGCCGCGCCAAAAATATAATCCACATCGCCTTCAATGTAACATTCGTTATAATATTGCTTTCCTTGCCCTGTATACAAAGTATCCTGATCACCCAGCAGGCGTACACGCCGGAATACAGCATGACCAGCATCAACAAAAGCAGCCACCGCCTGGCCAGTGCCGGGACCTGATGCATTTCGAATGGTCAGATTTTCAGCGGTGAAATGCTCAGCGAATACATTCAGGGTACCGGATTTGAATGTGCCAATCGGCTCTCCGTCCGGACCTAAAGTGTGCGCGTTGTCTGACCACGTAATGATGGTGGAATTCGTGTCTTCCCCCAGTAGCAGAACCGGAGGCGTTCCCTGTTTCACTGTAATTTTTTCCTCGTAAATGCCGGGTTTGATCCGAATCGTCACTTCTTCCTTGTGTTCCTGTGGAATTGAATCCAATGCTGCCTGTAGACTACTGAATCCTTCGTCGACACTCTTAGAGACTGTAATTAACATCTGCGGCTCCTTTCCTATCAACCTGAGTTTATTCTATAATAACCGTAACGCTTCGTAAGAGAAGAGGAGAATTATGACTACCCTGACTAGCCCCAATCACAAATATCATATTGAAGAAGACCGCTACAGCATCCAGCATATGAAACGTAAAGGCATCACTGCTATGCCACGTCCCCACAGCCATGACTTAGCCGAGCTGTACTATCTGATACAAGGGGAGCGGGTATACTTTGTGGACGACCGAGTCATTACGGTTCATAAGGGTGAGCTTATTCTTATCTCCGGAAGGGAGCTTCATTCCACAGCAAGCTCGGAAGTAGCCGAATTCGAGCGGATTCTGATCAACTATGATCCTGCTCTTCTACCGCCATCCCTGCAGAATGAAGCCATCTGGTTTCATGACCGCGGGTACCGCTTGTTCAAGCTGACCCTGCGCGAGCAGGACGAAGCGGAAATTCTAATGAACCGGATGCTGGAAGAATGCCGGTTGCAGCGCCCGTATTACGAAACCAGCGTAATCGCTTTATTCTCCGAGCTGATGATTCTCCTCCAGCGTTCAGAGAGTATCTCACAAGCTGGAGGGACGAAACATCCGCTCCATCATCTAGTAACGGATGTAGCCACCTATATCCGTGATCACTACCGTGAGGCCCTTACTCTGGAAGAGACTGCGAGTAATTTTTACATTAGTCCTTCATACTTGAGCCGTGTATTTCACCGATTGACGGGTTTTCACTTTCGGGAATACATCGTTCATGTCCGCGTAAGGGAAGCCGAACGGCTGCTTGTCGGATCTACAGGCAAAATCCAGGAGATCGCCTCCGCTGTCGGATTTGAACATCTTTCCCATTTCAATAAAACATTCAAAAAATCAACCGGTCTGACCCCGCTCCAATACCGAAAAGAAGCAAGGTCACACCCACGGAAGTTCAAGACGGATTTCCATCATCCATAGAATTTTTTTATCTCTCTGTGATCGTCAAATCTTCGGAATGAGTGAGCGTGACGTGGCTGCATCTATGCGCTGTTATCTTCGGCATTTGCGAAGTCTGCAACCGGATACGATCCAGCGTGAGCCCCGTAGCATGCCGCAGCACAATTCCCCGGTCACTCACTGCGTGGAATTTTTCAATGGTTAGATCAGCAAGCGGCATCTCCGGCAGTCCGTTCACTAATAGTGCGGTTGCTGCACCATGGCACACGATGTTCTTCAGGGTAATCTTCCGAAATTGCGGAGTTTCCTCTGTAACCGAAAATAACTGCTCGTCATACCCTTCCGATCCTTCAACCCCTGCATAGAACATATGAAAGGATACAGCCTCGTGGATGATGCCAGTCATGTTGATATTCTCCATTACAATATCCTCCACCACACCGCCTCTTCCCCGGGTGCTTTTGAACCGCAGGCCAATGTCCGTGCCGATGAACAGGCAGTCGCTAACTCGAACTGCATGGACACCTCCGGACATCTCGCTGCCGATCACAACGCCTCCATGTCCGTGATATACCGTGCAATTCCGGATGGTAATATACTGACAGGGCATTCCCCACTTACGGCCTTCCTCATCCTTGCCTGACTTGAGACAGATGGCGTCATCACCCACATCAAAGCTGCTGTGCTCAACTAGAGCATGCGTGCAGGATTCCAAATCAAGGCCATCCCCGTTCTGCGAATACCAAGGATTACGTACCTGAATATTTCGTACGGTAATCTGCTCGCAGCCAATGGGATGAAGACACCAGGCAGGTGAATTCTGGAAGGTCGGCCCTTCCAGCAGCACCCGCCGGCAATTGCGCAGGCTAAGCAACGTCGGACGAAGATACGTACGAGCAGGCAGATAAGCCTCCATACTAGTTTCTCCCTTGTCCCACAGCTTCCGGCAGAAGTCCTCACCTTCCATGGCTTCCCGGGAAGGCCACCATACTTCGCCCTGCGGATCAAGCACTCCTCCAGATTCGATCAAACGCTCCCATTGCTTCTCGGTCATCTTAAACCGCTTCACTGGGCGCCAGCCTTCGCCACTGCCGTCGAATATCCCCTCACCGGTTATTGCCACATCGCTTAAAGCTTCTCCATCGAGCGGAGCCTGACAGCGCCAGCCGGCATTCCCCTCATAATGGGAAGAAAGTAACGGATACAAGGTATGATCAGGGTCAAACTGCACCAACGCCCCCTTGTCTACATACAGATTAATTCGACTACGTAAAGTAAGGGGTCCTGTGCGCCAGATGCCAGCGGGAATAACAACCTTTCCGCCTCCCGCCGAAGCGCAGGCATCCAGTGCAGCCTGAATAGCAGAGGTACATAGCGTTAATCCCCCCTCTTCTGCCCCATAATCCGTGATTGCAAAAGTCCGTTCGGGAATCTGGGGAAGCTCGGGAATCGGATACGTGTTAGTTACAAGATTGCTGCTCATTGAATTTCACCTCCTCCTATTACTCAAGTCCTTCATAGCTAAACCAGTCGAAATCGGCATAGCTTTCGCTCTTTGCACCTTGAGAGCTTGTGTACATCCCGAGGTATGCTCCTGTGAATCCTCCGGCCAGATCGGTGCTGAGCACTCTGCCATCCGTCCGTTCACAGAAGGCTGTCCACTTGGCGGCTTCAGAAGCTCTGTAATAGAAGCTATACTCTTGTCCTCTGGCTTCCACCTTAAGCTGTACCTGATCCTGTAGATATGGCACTGACGCCAGCAGCTGCTCGCTGCCACCCATCCGATGAATCAGCTGTAATACACGTTCGCCTGCCTCTAGCCCCAGTTCATAACGGAAGTGGTGATCCGCATTTTGGAGGAGAACAAGACCAGCTACTTCCCCTTCTGCAGCGGGACTAAACGTCATGTCAGTCGCCGCTCTGAAGCTCAAATGCTGCTGGCGTCTACCGATATAAGATGGATTGGCAATCTCCGAGAGCCGTTCTGGCTTCAGGCGAAGCCGCAGAACTCCAGGCTTGTCGGTAAGACTCCAGAATTCACCCCGCGGTGTCCGCAGGAAATTCCAGATCGGTGCCAGCTCATTACCTATAAACTCATCGCGCGCAGGCAATTCCGGCCATTTTGTCTCTGGCAAATCCGGAGCCTCCGTCTCAAATTCCAGCACTCCTTTGCCAGGATTGACCACAGGCCATTCATTCTCCCAGATTACCGGTGTCAGGAAGGTTTCACGTCCCAGATTGCGGTAATAACCACCGCTGGTTCGTGAAGCCAAGCAGAACATCCACCAGTCACCATGCTGAGTCTCCACTAGCTCTCCATGACCCACATTAACAATAGGATACGCTCTGCCAAGATGGCGATGCGTCAGAATCGGATTGGCTTTATGGCCCTCATAAGGACCGGTCACACTCTTGCTTCTGGCAATCGTAATCGCATGAGTATGCCCGGTTCCGCCCTCGGCAATCAGCACGTAATACCAAGCGCCGATCTTATAAATATGCGGTCCCTCTTGCGCATGAGCTACCTTGAGTGCGCCTTGCCAAATACTCTGCTTCGGACCGATTAGCTTCCCTTGGCTGAGATCAATCTCCTGCAGCCAGATATCCATATGCTTCGGATAAGCCTGCCCTTCCGGCGGAACACGGTTGCCGGTATAATACACCTTGCCGTCTTCATCGAAGAACAAAGAGGAGTCAATACCGGGTGCATCCTCCAACCATACAGGGTCAGACCAGTCTCCGGCCGGATCGGTTGTTGTTACATAAAAATTATGCTGGTTCTTGTCATTGTCAATAAAAGTGGTAATCATATAAAAAACTCCCTCATGATAGCGGAGCGTCGGTGCCCAAATACCCATGGAGGGAATCGAGTGATCCAGATTGAGCTGGGACGGGCGGTCCAGTACATGGCCAAGCTGGCGCCAATTGACCAGATCCTTGCTGTGGAAGATAGGAACGCCTGGGAAAAATTCAAAGCTTGAAGTCACAAGATAATAATCTTCACCAACACGGATAGCGGAAGGGTCAGGATAAAATCCCGGCAGCACTGGATTGTGGAATGTTCTCATTAAAAGTAATCCTCCTCAAAACAATTCAAATGTAAGCACCACCAATTATAGTTCGTATAAGTTTAACTTTCTTGTATTTTCTATGTTCTATTTCTTCATTTTTATACTTTCATGCTATATTGCCCATATTTCACTCCTTGTCAGCGAATGGCTTTTCCCTCTAGAATGGGTGTAATAGGATTTACCTGAAGGGGTGAGCAGCTTGGGAAAAAGAAAGAAATTGTACTCCCGCTTTTTTATGAGCCTAACCGCGATTTCAGTTTGCTGTATTCTAGTACTGGCTGTAGTGATCTTTTATTGGTACCGGAATATTACGATAGATAATGTCAACAAGGCGAACCAAAATGTACTGGTGAATACTGAAACCGTTTTTACAAACTATGAAGAGATCGTCCAGAACTACGCTATGGACTTCTATAGGAATCCAAACATCAACGCGCTCATGATGAATGGCGATACCAGCTGGAGCGACCAGTTGTACAGTGCCTTAAGCCAAATCCGCGGAGCATTGGTTGTGAACCAATATATGGAGAACGCCTACATCATGGGAGTGGATGAGCCTGTTGCCATGTTCGAAAACCTTCCGCTAAGCCCTGAATCCAAGCTGGAGCTATTCTCGAGAATGCGGGATAACATCATTGTTGAATCACCGTTTCTGTGGGAGGCAACCTTGAATAACGGTACCCCCATTACCCTGCTCACCGTGTTTTATAATGACCGGGCGTTTGCGGATAGCGAATATAATGGTGCGGTAGCACTGACCGTCAATTTGGGAAAGCTGCAGAATAATCTGTTTACACAAAAAGAAGGCGAAGCCACCCGTTACGCTGTGCTTGACGGAAAAGCATCTGTGCTCATGCACAGTGCATTATCTGACATCCCTCTGGAAGAGGGCATGTTAAAGCAGGTGGTGTCCTCCACCTCAGAAAGAGGCTCTTTTGTCTATAAGGGAGGTGAAGAGCCACAGCTGATTACCTATGTATATTCTGCAGCGGACAAGCTGTGGTTTGTGTCGGAGACTTCCTACAAGGATAGCATCCGTGATATCTCCAATGCCCGTAATCTGATGACTGGCCTGTGCTTGGCCTTGATTGCCGCCGCATCTATAACCGCCAACCTGATCTCACGGCGGATGTATAAGCCAATCGGCCGGTTGTTCGGCAATATCGCTCATCTATCTGGCAATGAAGAAGCGCTGAAAACCGGTGGCGATTTCGATACCGTAAGCCAGGAGCTCGAACAGATTGGCGTTAAGCTGGAGCAGCTAAAAAAAGAAAGCGATGATAGCGCCTTGATGCGGTGGCTGCTTTCCCCGCAGAGAACACCGGAGAACAGCGGCACACCCCTGATGAGCATAGCCGCTGCTGGGGGAGCATATTGTGTATGCGTGCTGACTGCTCTGGAGCCCGAACAACCTGAAGACTCCGACTTCCGGCATACCTTTGAGGAAAACATACAACAGATTGAACATGCCTTCTGTGAACTTGCAGCCATTCAATCCTTCCGCCCGCATCAGGGCACTGCTGTACTTATTCTGAGTGAGCTTTACAGCGGCAGCTTCGGCGATTACGCTTTGTACCGCGGTAAATGGGAAGAAACCGCCGCTCAGCTACAGCTTTCCGGAGCCTGCTGCGCCTTCGGAATCAGCGGGCTGACGGATGATTTAAACCTACTGAGGGCTAAATACAATGAGGCTGCGGACAGTCTGCAATATATTAAATTTCATGTGCAGCAGAACATCATCTTTGCCGATGATACGATCCACCTGAACAGCAGCCCAATGCCCGACAGTGCCCTTGAACCGGTACTGCAAGCCGTTAAGCAGACGGAACTCTCGAACCATATTCCGCAGGCAGTGGAGAGATTGCTGGCAGTAGCCTGCAGTTACCGCGTCGAGCCTGCCACCATCGCTTTATCGAGACTGGTCTTTGAACTCAGTCGCACGGCTGAGCTTAATGCAGACGTCCAGCATTCCGGCTTTCTAGATAATTACCAGCATATCTGGCAGATCCAAAGCTATGACAAGCTATGGAATTGGATTGTAGACAGCTGTTATACCGCCCACGAGCGTATTGCCAGCATGAGCGCTGTACAGACCAAGAGCATTGCTGGTGAAGCCATTTGTTATATCAGAGATCATTATGATGACTCCAGGCTCTCCCTTAATGCCCTTGCTGACAAGCTATCGCTAAGTCCCGCTTATCTCAGTAGACTTATTGCCGACGAAGTAAACTGCAGCTTTCCCGATTTCGTTAACCTGCTGCGTCTGGAGCAGGCGCAGATGTTATTAGTCACTGAGCTTGACTTGGATATCCGGGAAATTGCCGAGAAAGTGGGCTACAACAGCAGCACCTATTTTACAACCCAGTTCAAAAAGCGTTATGGGGTTACACCTTCTAAATGGAGAATGAATCATATTCTACAGAAACAGAATCTTCCTGATTGACCCGCTAAAAGTAAGGAACAAAGGGGATGTCCCGGCAGCATTTTCATAGCCGGAGACATCCCCTTTTTGACTTTCAATGAATAACCCTCGCGCCGGCCTATACTATGAAATCCCCCTTTAAATCAGGCTTTTGAGCACCCTAAAAACAAAAAAGTTCTGTCTTTTTCGTTTTTTTAAGCTGCCCTTTTCCGCTTTTTTTAACTTTTTTCCGTTTATTATGATAGCGTTTACATTCCGGGTGGATTTATGATTTTCATGTAAATCGTTCTCCTAAAACAAGGGACGGAAATGACAACGCTAGTATAAAGGAGTGGACTGTTAATGATGCAAGAGGCTACATCGGAGACACAAGGAATGCCAAGTCCGGGAATCAGGACGGCCAAAGCCAAGAGCTTCCGTAAATCCCTAAGGAAGGACAGCTCGCTTTATTTGCTCGCTCTTCCGGGAATCGTCATTCTAATTCTTTTTGCTTATCTGCCGATGAGTGGTCTGATTCTCGTCTTTAAAAATTACAACTTCAACGACGGAATCTTCGGCAGCCCGTGGGCCGGCTTCTCTAATTTCGAGTTTTTCTTCTCTAGTATGGAAGATTCTCTTAGGGCTACACGCAACACGGTGATGTTAAATGCGCTGTATATGCTAACCGGCACGTTTTTTTCAGTGGCCATCGCCATTATTCTAAATGAGCTGCGCAGCAAATGGTTTATCAAAATCACGCAGAGCGTCATGTTTTTCCCGTATTTTATTTCCTGGATTATTATCGGAGCCATTCTGTTCTCCCTGCTGGATTACGACAAAGGCATTATGAACCAGTTGCTCCAGACATTCGGCTTCTCCCAGGTTGACTGGTATTCCAGCCCTTGGCTGTTCGTAATCATTCTCGTGCTAGCGAATATCTGGAAAAGCGCTGGTTACGGCGCCATCATCTATTATGCGGTGCTGCAAGGCATCGACACTTCCTATTATGAAGCTGCAAGAATCGATGGTGCCTCCAGATGGCAGATTATCACCAAAATTACGGTGCCCATGCTGATTCCGTCGATCATTCTGATGACGCTGCTGGGCATCGGGGGCATGCTGAAAGGCGATCTCAGTATGATTATGGGGGTAACGTTCCTGAATCCGTTGCTTCTGCCGACTACCGACATTATCGATGTGTATGTATACCGCACAGCCATCCGTTCCGGAGAATTCGGCTTTGCTTCAGCCATCACGCTCTATCAATCCGTCTTTGGTTTCATTCTGGTGCTGGTGGCCAACAAATTAGCCGGCTGGTATGACAAAGACAGCAAACTATTTTAGGAGACTGATAAGATGCAAACTACCGAAAACAAAGGCCTGCTCATTTTCTTTTACATCTGTATTGCCGTATTTTCCGTAATCTGTCTAGCGCCGTTTATTCTGGCAGTATCCGGCTCATTATCTACCGAATCCAGAATCGCCGCGGAAGGCTATTCGTTCTGGCCCAGAGGCTTTACCTTTGAAACCTATGAATTCCTGTTTGGCTCGAAGGCACAGCAGATTCTGCGGGCGTATTCCATGTCGGTGATCGTTACGGTGCTGGGTACCGTGTCGGCCGTATTGGTGACCACCGCTTACGCTTATGTCATTTCCGTTAAAAGCTTCCGGCTCAAAAATTTCTTCGCCTTCTTCGCCTATTTTACAATGCTGTTCAGCGGAGGAACGCTGCCATGGTATCTGCTTAGCACCAAATATTATCATTTGGGCGATACGCTCATCGGCCTGTTCATCCCTTATGTGCTAAGCGTCTTTCTGATGTTTCTCATGGCTAACTATTTCCGCAGCATCCCGCATGAAATCGTGGAATCTGCGCAAATCGATGGTGCCGGACATCTGCGGATCTTCTTCAGCATTATGATTCCGCTGGGCCGTGTCGGACTGGTCACCATCTCGCTCTTTTACGCACTGCAATTCTGGAATGACTTCTATTTGCCACTAATGCTGGTATCCGATCAGGATCTCTATACGATCCAATATTTGATGTACAACATGATGGCGAATATTCAGTTCCTGGCTTCCGGCAATGCTGCTCAAGTTGGTGGAGCTATCATCGCACCGCCACTGGAGACAGCCAAAATGGCAATGACCTGTCTGACCGTTTTGCCAATCGCCATATTATATCCTTTTCTCCAGCGTTTTTTTGTCAAAGGCATTATCGTAGGTTCAGTCAAAGGCTAATTTCCAGCAAGGATGCCATATTATGTTCGGTTGCACCGGGTTTATGCTCCCCTACTTCTTGATGTACAATGGGACTTAAGGGAGCACGGCCTTTGCAATAGATGCCTCAAACATTATGATTCTATTTCAGGAGGGTTCATCATGAAAAAGAAAAAAGGTTGGTTAAGTTTGCTCCTCGCTGCGGTGTTCTTGGTAAGTGGCTGTGCTCAGGGCAACAATGAAAGCGCTCCCCCTAGTTCTGGAACTGGAAATGAAGGTACCTCTTCCTCTACGGATAGCGGTAGTAAAGACGGCAGCGCCTTGGCTCCTGCCAAATTGAAAATTGTGCTGTACGGGGATGAGTCCAACCGGATGAAGGAACTAGCGAAGACATCGTTCTACGACACTATTAAGAAAGAAATCAATGCTGAGGTTGAATTTCAGTTTCTTCCTTGGACCGAATATGGCGGCGGTAAAACTGATTTAATGCTGTCTACGGGAGAAGACTTCGCAACTTATACAGATGCCAATTACATGGTAAAATCTGTGGCAAAGGGGCTTTATGCCGACCTCACTCCGTATGCCGATGCAGCCGCTGATTTGAGTAAAAATGTGGACGAGGCCTCCTTCAAAGCCTTTCAGCTGGAAGGCAAGCAGTATGCGATCCCCGTCGGCAACAAACCGAATTCTGCGGAATTCTACAGTGCGCTAGTTAGACAGGATTTGCTTGAAGAAGCCGGCATGACACAGGTCACTTCACTGGGAGAACTAGAGCAGTTCTATGATAAGGTCCATGCCATTCATCCCGAACTGATCGGGTACGCTAACACCGATGCACGCAGACTCCTACAATATGATTACACGGACAAAAACCTCTATTGGCAAAATGATTTTATTGCCCTGGATGAGTCTGTGAAGGATGATCAAATTATTAGCTGGTTTGAAACCGAAGAGTTCAAGAGTTATGCGAACCTTATGCACGGCTGGTATGAAAAAGGAATCATTCCGAAATATGCCGCCACTAATGTTCCACAGCTGCAGTCTGACTGGAACTCTGGTAAAGCGATGTTCTGGGCCGGCACAGCAGCACGTCCATTCGAAGGTGCAGCAACCATCTCACAAGCAGTGCCTGATGCCAAACTGGTCAACTATTTCCTCGGCAGCGGCCGTCCAAAAATCAGCCGCGGCACTTACAGCACCGCCTTTTTTGTCTCCACCGCAGCTAAAGACCCTGAACGTTATATTATGTTCTTCAATCTGCTGCAAAAAAACCAGGAGCTGTACGACTTGTTCGCCTACGGGATAGAAGGAACAGACTATACGCTGGATGAAAACGGGCGTTTGACCAAAATAACCACTGATTCGCTGATCCCCGACTGGCTGCTGATGAACAAAAACTTCATGCGTTTCGACAACACGGTACCGGACGAGTTTATTGCAGAATATAAAGCTTGGGACGATGGAGCCATCATTTCCAAAGGTGCCGGCTTCAACTTTGACAATACACCCGTCAAGAATGAAGAAACGAAGCTGAACGGTGTATTCACTGAATACCTCGCTCCGATCGGCAGTGGCTTCAGTGATTATGACACCGCCTTTCCCAAAGCGCTAGACAGACTAAAAGCAGCGGGAATAGACAAATATATCGCTGAATACCAAAAACAATTTTCCGAATGGTACGCCAAGCAGCAGTAAGCACCGCCGCGGCAATTATCATACAGCTCAAGAAGCGTGTCTCCATTAAGGAGCACGCTTCTTTTGGCCTTCGAACACCGTGATGAAAGCGGTATAATGGCCAACCTTGAATCAATACGACGGCGAGCAGGATAATTCAATCAAAATGATTACGTTTGGGGAATTTTCGTTGCTGATACTCTTAGAATTATTTTCAAAGTAACCTGAAGGATAAGAGGGAAACTGCTCATTGGTTAAAAGCGCAAAAATAAAAATTTAAGCGGCATTTTATACTGGAGATACACTCGTTATAGGTTAATACTATAAATATTATTCCTATTATATATTAGACCAATAAACGCCTATAGCGCTATTATGTTATTTATAATAATTACGTGGAGGGATGGTCTGATGTCTATTTATGATTTTCAAGCAAAGTCAATTCATGGTGAGCCTGTTGAATTGTCCATTTATCGTGGAAAAGTTCTGCTTATTCTGAACACTGCCAGTAGGTGCAGCTATTCTCGCCAATTACCTGATCTTCAAAAACTTTACGAAGTTCACCATGAGCAAGGGTTTGAAATACTTGGTTTTCCTTGTAACCAATTCAACGAGAAAGAGCCAGAAAGCAACTCGGAAGTACATAAATATTGTGAGAGCAACTTTGGAGTTAAGTTTCCATTATTTGAGAAAGCTGAGGTTAGGGGACCGTCTGCCCATCCTTTATTTCAATATCTAACACAGCAAGCACCATTTCAAGGATTCGATACTGAGACATCAGGCGGTAAATGGATGCAGGATTTTCTGCAGGAAAAGTATCCGGACATATATGCCGGAGATGGGGTTAAGTGGAATTTTTCAAAGTTTTTAATCGATAGAAACGGTCATGTATACGGTAGATACGAAACAACGACTGAACCCTTTGACATAGAGCCATTTATTGAATCACTTCTTTTAAAGTAAATGAATCCGATTGGTAATTTAACCAACAGAGAACGATAGTTTAACATAAAGGGTTTACATATTAGGCATGCAAAACATTTAGAACCCTTTATATTATTTAAATTTCATTTCTTACTTTGATTAAATAATATAAAGTCAGAATAAATTGTATTAATAAGATAAGATATAAGCCAATAACCAGTAGTACATAAAGAATTGCCTGTCCTCCACCAATAGAAAAGACTATACCTATAACTAAAAACATGTTTTATCGGATTACTCCCTTTATTTATGTATATATCTTTGCTGCCTGACGACGATACCGATTTCTTTCAACTGAAGCACCATCTTTTTGACTTCAATAAAAAGACAACCTTCTTCAAGAAGGTTGTCTCTTATGTGATCAAGCGCTTGCTTGTAAGCTAAGCAAACTCCCCATCGTAAGTTCTTATTCACTAATCGCTGCGTTATCGTATAAGTCAACCAATTCGTCGAAGGAGGTAATAATGACATCAGAGCCCTTCAGCTCATCCTGACGTCCGAAGCCTGCATAGGCGCAGCCGATTACGGTCTGGCCATTTCCTTTACCTGCCTGAACATCAGAAGAACGATCCCCAACCATCCAGGCACTGCTGATACCATGATTATCCAAAAGAATACGTAGCAGCTCGGTCTTAGTCGCAGTGCCTTGACCTCCCGCACTATACAAGCCTTCGAACAACGCCTTAAGCTCATGCACCACAACGATGCTATGAATGTAATCCTCCAGCCCGTTGCTAGCCACAAACAGCTTCACTCCGCGCTCTTTAAGCGCTGTCAGTGTCTCAACCACCTGTGGATACAGTAGTGTGCCTCCGGCTTCAAGCCCTTCAATCTCCAGCTGCAGGAGCAATTCATCCGCCCGGCGGTGCACGGCTTCATCTGCTTCAGGCATAACATTCTTCCAAATGTCTGCCAGCAACATCCCTAAGCAGCCTAGAATACGTTCTTCTGGTGGTGTAGGTCCTACGTATAGTCCCTCTTCCCGCAAAATATCGAACATTTTATGATATGCAGGCAATAAAAGACTTTCAGTCTGGAACAATGTTCCATCCATATCAAATACAATCGCTTCTGGCTTGTTCAATTTCGCATGAACCACGTTTTGTTCCGTTCCATGTACTTCGTTACTCATCTGTTGTTCCTCCCCATTCTGTTCTGCTTCAGGTAAGACATTCATCTGTGCGATATTTCCAGTACAAGCCCTATGATATATGAAATCGCTTTGTAATGTCCATGCTCTTAACTTTTTCTGTTGCAGTTTATATTTCGTTATGCTATATTTCAATCTGTAATATTACAACTTGAAATATAAAGGAGAAATAACCATGTCAAATCAATTAATCATGCGCTTCCTCAAGCAGCCTGCTACCATCATTGGAATTATAACTGCACTGTTGTTCCAAGTTTTTTTCAGCTTAATTTGGATTACAGGGTACGATCATGTAACGGATCGGGTAGATCAGCTGCCCATTGCTATTGTTAATGAGGATGGTACAAATGCCCAGCCTATAGTCGATGGGATTGCAGGATCACTTCAGTTCGTAACCAGACAGGATCTCCAACTAGAAAATGCAAAAGAAGCACTTGAGCATAGAGAAATCCGCATGATTATCAATATTCCCCAAGGGTTCACTGGACAGATCAGTAATCCATCTGCAAAGACTGAACTCCACTACTTCTTAAATGAATCTAATCCGCAGATGGTCAGCAATGTGATGCAGTCGGTAGCACTTAAAGTCACGGCAGCAATGAACACTCAAAGCAGTAATTCAGCACTAAGCCACACCTTGGATGCTATGAATCTGCCGCAGGCACAAGCGGAGATCATCAAAAGTGCTGCAAGCAGCCGCATTTCCGCCAACGTCGAAATCATTAACCCTACAACTAATTTTGCACAAACTATGGTACCCTTAATGATCGTTACCGCCTCATTTACCGGTGCTATGTTACTCGCGATGAATCTCCATAAAGCTTCCTCCAACTTGTCTGGACAATTCAGTAAATGGAATCGCTTTGCAGCCCGATTTGTCATAATGGGTGGAACGGCTGTGCTTATCTCACTAGTGGGAACTATCATGGTTAACTCACTCGGTATCCACTCTAATCGTGGCTTTCTGCTTATGTGGCTGTTCGAGTTCACGGTAATTCTCTCCTGTATGATCCTTGCTCAGTTTAGTCTGCTGCTCCTCGGGGATGCTGGCGGCTGGCTAAATATTGCGCTTCTCTCCATGCAAATGTTAGCGTCCGGAGCAACTATTCCACGCGATGTGCTTTCACCTTTTTATAACTGGATCGGTCCCTTTTCGCCCGCTTACTATGCAGTTAATGGTATGCTCGACCTGGTTATCGGGGGTAACGGGGTATGGAAGGATATGTTCTATTTACTCTGTATTGGGGCAACAATTGCTGTATTAAGCGTACTTGTCACTTTCCTCCGTAAAGAAACTCGGATCTCACGAGAACAAGAGCCCGTGCCAGTAAATGCGTAATTATACAGTTTGCCACTCCGGCTATGCCATTTCAAATTGAGAGCGATATGCAGTTGTGATATGGTAGGAAGTGAAAGAAAGGAGCGGCAATGATTTATGAACATACAAGATGTTATTCTGGGGATTTTAAGCGAAAAACCTCATTCTGGTTACGAGATAAAACGACATTTCGAGGAATACTTCTCATTTTTCTTCGATGCCAGCTATGGCACGATCTATCCTACCCTAAGCAAGATGGAAAAGCTGAATCTGATCACTAAAGAATCTGTGCGACAGGAAGGCAAACCCGACAAAAATGTATTCACCATTACCTCTGCCGGCTTGGATCAGTTCCACGCTTATCTACAATCACCAGCCGAAAAAGATGTTCTGCGTTCTGACTTTTTTATGCACCTGTATTTTGGGGAAAAGACGGACAAAGAGAACATAGATAATCTGCTTCGGCAAGCATTGATAGAAAAGCAGGCAATGTACGACGATCTGGAACAGAAGTTGAACCAGCTAGATTACAAGTTATCTTCCTACCAGAAGTTGTGCATGGAGCTAGGCCTCGTACAATATGATGCTTTTATCAAAAAAATCCAAAGTGTGCTAGAGTCTAAATAAAACCCGCTTTCGAAAGTACACCATAAAAAAAGAACCAGTATTACATGCACATCTTGTGCTTGTAATACCGGTTCTTTTTTTTGAAATCATATGTGGTATATGGATTATGCTCTATCAAAGCTTGCAATAAGTTCATCAAGAACATCTTTGCTTACCATTTTACCTTTGAAATTGATCAGGTTTTCTGAGCTTCCGGAGAAGATACAAGTTGGCTCATATTTTCTAAGGATAATCTTTTCAGCGTCTACAAAAATCTCGAGCGGGTCTTTTATGTCGATTCCCATTGTTCTACGCAGTTCAATAGGAATTACGATACGTCCCAATTCATCCACTTTTCTTACTATGCCTGTTGCTTTCATCATCGTACATCCTCCCTTGAAGTCACATTTATAATCATTCTTGCTAAAAGCTATGTACGCTTCTATATGATAGTAATGATTACGCTACTACCTAATTCTAAAGTTCTATTCATTTCCTGTCAATTATTTTTCTACATTATATGATATTATTCGACAAAATTTCGACAATGTATGATATCTGTTGAGCACCAAGATTTGAAGCCATGTCAGAACACAAAAAAATAGGGGCTTCTCTGGAATGTCGAAATTCACCCAGAATGTAACCCTACTTGATGACAATTCTACCCTAAAATACCTTCGTTAATCTATTTGTAAATCTTGTCACTCCGCTTATCTGCAATCACAGTAAGTAGGAAATTGTCGAAAACTAGCAAGAACGCTACTCCGTCATTTACCCAGATGTTTAGTAAGTCAAACTTAAATGTGGACTTTTGGTGAAAAAAAATAAAACCGCCTAAGAGGTCACCAACGCATTGACCCAGGCGGTAATTATGATAAAAAGTTCTTAATCATTTAATTAACAGGTTTTTTTTTCGCAGCATTGAATCTAGACTAGCTTGACGGATACTATTTAAATTCATGCTATCTTCTTCTTCGCTGCCACTGGATATTTCTGTGGGTAACCCAAATTGTGATATGGGATCATTACTGCTTACTTTATTTAACGAGTCCAATTGGTCTGCACGCTTCTTTTTGTCTGCCTCTACTTCTTTTTGAATCTTTTCCCGCTCGGCAGGTGTCAAGTAATCACCAATCACCCAAAATGTAGCTGTTCCATCCGGATGTATAACGACACCACTGACATCACCGGGTTTATCATTAGCACTGGAAGTAAAATGATCCTGTATGATCGCTTCTACTTTGTTTTGCAGTTGTGGATCTGTTGCCGACTGATTCAGTATATTTGGAGCAATGGTTACATTTCCTTTGCCTGCACAATTGGAGTAAACACCCTTTACCGCTTCTTTGCTCTTGGGTATAGCTTGCACGTTGATCTTAATGTCGAATTTTTCTTCCAAATGTGTCAAAACCGCTTCTGCATGGGTTGTCGATAAGACATCTTGAAAAGAAATCTCTAAATTCTGATTTTTTGGGCTTACTTTTGTTGTTTCCACACGATTCAGGCTACTGAGTGAAGCTACATTCAACAACTTAAACCAACTCCCTTCTTCTTTTTTCCTGTAGAATGCGGCAAATTGTATTAGTTCGATCTAGGCGGTTGAAGCATCCATTTAATATATCGGATTCCTGAATTTGTATTTACAGTGTTTTCTCCAATTGAAATACAAAGAAGCCCGCTCCCAACTATTAGATACTAGGGGAGCAGGCCCGCTGCAAGCTTTACGAAGTAATCTCAAACAATCTCGCTGTTTTTCCTGGTGGGAGCGCCACCGTCAAAACCCCTGCCGATTTATCCCAATTCCAGGTTGAGCTATGCTGCTGAGGATAGGCACAGGCGATCGCTGGTTCAAGTCCCTTCAGTTCTTCTATCAGCAATTGGACATTTGCAGCTTCTCCGGCAATCCGCCATACCGCGACATACCGTCGTTCGCCGCGCCGCAGGCCAAGGCTGACCCATTCGCCCTCACTGTCCGGCAGGCCGAGTGGCCAGAAAGGTGTGGCGTGTGGGATATCACTGCGAATGGTTTTGTAATAATCCAGCGCTTCTTTAACTAGACTTCTGCGGTGGGGTTCAAGCTCCGCCAAATGACCGCTCTGGTGTACACGAAGCAACAGCGCATTAACCATATTGAAGATGACTTCCTCATCGTCCCCCTCGCGCAGCGGATAAGACCAAACTGCGGACTGCTCCGGTGTCAGTGCTGCCGGAGAACCTGCGGCAATGGCCGCATACTGTACATAATCCTCCTGGTCGCTAGTAGACTGGATGCTGTGTCGGCTGAGCATCGCATAATCCATGCGCATTCCCCCGCTGGAACAGTTCTCGATAACAAGCTTCGGATAACGAACAAAGATACTGTCCAACCAAGCCAGATAAGCGCGGTTATGCTGTAGCAGCCCATCTCCGAAGCTGTCCGCATTCGTTTCTGTCCCAATGCCTGCATTGATGTTGTAATCCATTTTAATGTATCCTACACCGTACTGCTCAACCAGACGCGCAATAACACCGTTTGCATGATCAATGACTTTCGGGTTGCGGTAATCTAGCTGATAGCGGCTACGGTCCTTAACCCTTTTACCATGCCGCATGAAAAACCAGCTGTCATCAGTCTCCGCAAGCTTCGGGCTGTTGATGCCCATAACCTCCAGCTCAAGCCATAGTCCGGGAATCATCCCTTTGCTGCGGATATAGTCGAGCACATATTTAATTCCTTCCGGAAACCGTTCGCTGGAAGGCTCCCACTGGCCTACACCATCCCACCACTCTCCGGGTGCATACCAGCCAGCATCAATACAGAAATATTCACAACCTACTTCTGCGGCAGCATCAATTAAAGGCAGTAGCTTCTCAGTCGTTGGGCTTCCCCATAGGCAATTCATATAGTCATTAAAAATAATCCGCAGCAGCTCATTATCCTCATTAGGTCTGCGGATCATCCGGCGATATGACGTAAGCTGTTCAGCCGCGCCCTGGAATCCTCCCTGCACAGCACCCACGGCTACCGGCACCGAGGTAAACTCTTCACCGGGAGCTAGCTTCAGCCACCAATGGTTGTCATGTTCTGTAGGTCCGCTGACCAGCAGGGTAAGCTGATCGTATTGATCCGTCAGCTCCCAATGCCAGGAGCCGTTATGCTCAATCTGCCAGAACAGGCTTGTCCCGCTCTCCTTATTATGCAAAACCGCCATCGGCAGAAGTTCCGCTGCTGACCAAGAGCCTGTATTGCTTGCGGCAATTCGTTTGGAGCCACGGTCTGCCAAATGATACATTCCGAGCTCAGGCAGGCGGTAGGTCCGCCACTGAAGTTCACTCTGCCATCCGCTGTGAGCAAGGGATACTTCAATCTTATCATTGCGCTCCCCGCCCCCCTCTTTGTCTACACCTGTAAGAGCAAAGGAGGAGATGTATTCCACTGCCACCTCAGCTTCTCCAGCATTCTTTAGCACTGTCCAGCTTCGAACGATTTGCACACCCTTGTAGAACTGGAAATGCTGCACTGCCTGGATTCCCGAAATCGGATCAGCCAAGCTAAACTCCAGTTTACGTCCGAGCGCATTCACTGTATCGCTGTGCCCCGCATATACCATCCGAAGACCCGGATAGGATGCTCGGTGTGTGCGCCCGTGATATTCGGCGCGGTCTTCGCCCGATAATTGCAGCTCCAGCAGCCGGAAGCCTTGCTTGTTCTTATCCTTTATGGCTGCTTCCAAAGGTGCCGCTCCAAAATGCAACAGCCGAACATCCTGATCTTCCGTAACTTCAATCGTAAGATATAGTCCATTTTCAATGATTTCAATCATTTTGCTATTCACAATAATGTACCTCCTGACTTTGTCTCAGTATCTTCTTATGATTATATAACATGTAAAAAAGGGACGGTTCTCCAGTAAGTGAATCTTACCTTGGAGCCCGCCCCTGATCTGAACCTAATTATTCTGCCGATCCGAATTGAATCCAAGCTTTTTGAATTTCATCGATGGCTTGATCCTTAGTTTTGCTGCCGCCGATGTAAGCCTGCATGAGCTCACCAAATTTTTGGTGGAAGGTATCCAGAGAGTAGTTCACGGACAGGTCGCCGGATTTCTCTGTTTTGAGGATTTCTTCCATTTCTTTTGGCATTTGCAGGTCAGGCATAGGAGCATCCTTAATTGGAGGAATAACCTTAGCTACTGTAGAGAACCAGTTCTTACCGTATTCAGAAGTATACAGCCAGTTGAAGAATTCAATAGTCTCAGCAGCTACAGCAGAATCCTTATTGATACGCAGGGCTTGATCCGCACCAGTAATGATCTGGGACTGTTCAGCCTTGTCGCTGACTGGGTAACCCATAATACCCAGGTCGAAGTCCGGTGTAATTTTCTTAATGGCTTCTTCATCCCATGCGCCTTTACCCGTCATGAACGCTGTTTTGCCGGATGCAAAGTCGCTGACTTCCGCATTGCTGTCCCGTTCAAGCGGTTTGTCTGTGCCATGTTTAACAGTGGTATCAACGAAGCTGAAGAAGTTATTGTACAGCACCGGGTGATCCTTGATCGTAGTTTTTCCGGCAATAAAATCATTTACTAGTGTCTTAGCATCCGTACCTGCATCTTGGGCTGCCGCATCTACGAAGTGTTGGAAGATGTGTTTCCATACCCACCACTCTTTATAAGCGTTGGCAAAAGGAGTAATGCCTTTAGCTTCAAGCTTAGTAATCGCATCGTCCATTTGGGCTGTTGTCTTAGGAACTTCTGTAATCCCAGCGTCAGCCAACAGTTTCTTATTGTACATCAGGACGAATAGATTTCCTTTTACCGGAAGACCGAGCACTTTACCGTCCGAAGAACTCATGTTAGAACGCACTGCATCGGTCATCGCCGCAGCCAGTGGCTCATTAGTTAGGTCAGCACTATACTCCGCAAAGGTATCAATATCTCCGCCCGCTGTGGTCTGGAATACGTCAGGTGTACTTCCCGCAGCAATCTTCGATTTGAGCACCGTATTGTAGTCAGCCTGCATAATCTCCAGATTAATCGTCACATTCGGTTTAACTTTCTTGTACTCGGCAATATAAGCGTTAAAAGCATCAGTGTACTCGGGTGATGCGGTGAACATATTAATCGTGACCGGCTTGCCAGAATCTGTGGCAGGAGTATTCCCTGTTCCGCTATTGTTAGCGGCATTGTTGTTTCCGCCGCAGCCCGCCAGTAATCCGCCGACGAGCAGCAGACTCGCAGATAAAGCCATAAATCTTTTTAACATGATGTTGCCCCCTTTTCCTCATGCATCTAGTGGTCTTGAGACAATTCTAAAGAAAAAGAAAAAGGATAAGAATGTACATAAGTGAACTTATTAGGGTAAAAAAGTGTGTTCATGTAACCGCTTCACTCCTCCCCGTTCAATAGCAGAACCCGATATTCAGAAGGTGAACAGTCATAATAATTCCGGAACGCCTTGCTGAAATAATTTTTGTCCTTGTACCCCAACATCTCGGAAATGTCTTGGATTTTCAAGTCGGGGGTGGATAGCAGCTCCTTTGCCTTGTCCATTCTTACCTTTTGTACATACTCATGTATGCCATAACCATATTGCCCTTTAAAAAGTTTCATCAAGTATTCTCTGCTCAGGAAATATTTATCCGTGAACATCGATATTTTAATATTCTCAAAATAGTGATTATCAATGTATGCTTTAATATTTTCCAGTACGCTGGGGCGATTGCCAGCAAGGCTTTTGCTGATTTCATTGCCATAGCAATCTAGAATTCCGCTCAGCACCCGCTCAAATTCGCCAAAGGAAGCAAAATCGCTCCCGATGCCTAGCCCACGCAATCCTTTATCTTTACCGCCGCGAATACGTTCGGGGATCGCATCCAGCTCCGTGGCAATATCGTTCAGCAAAATAATAAACTCCTCTATCTGCCGGTCAGCCTCGCCCAGATTAAAACGTCCGGAAGCCTCCCATTTCTTCGTGAATTCGCTTAAAATACTTTTGGCATGATTGATATTCCCGCTCTCCAGTGCGTTGCGAATCAAGGGCATGCGCCCTGTCAAGGAAGGATTATCTTTCCCCTGGGAAGTATCGTTGCTGCTATTTGTGACAATTGCTCCCTTCAGCGTCAGAAGGTCAATCCCGTCGAGAGAGGCTTTGGCAGTCTCATAGGATTGAGCAAGCGCCATGATGTCACCATAGGACTGTCCGATTCCTCCGGCAACAACAATTCCGAATAGCTCTTTCAGCGTCGAGACTAACTTCTTCATATGATGTAAAGAGCGGAAAGTTGCGTCCTCCTCATAGCCGCCTTTCATCGTGAAGATGGCGATAAACTCGCGTTCTCCCTTATGGCTGGCGAAGCTGAAAGCCTGAAAATGCTCATCGCTATTCTCATTAATCACATTTGTGACGGCAAAATGCAGCAAATCCCGGTCCTCATGGAAGCGATTACGACGCACTTGTTCCAAATTGAGCACCCGCAGTACACCCGCAGCAAAATAATTCCCAGCTGTATCGGCGCCGATCAACGGCAGAAAAGCCTCGTTGGACTGATTTTTGAAGCTGCGCTCAATGATCGACAGATAGATTTTCTCCTTTAGCTTCGGCAGAGACATGTTGAGCGTAATGTTCCTGTTGATGAACTCACTTTCTTTCTTGCGTTTGGCCTCCAGCACATCTATAGCTTTACGCAAGGCCGCATTCAAATCCGCCCGGTTGACCGGCTTCAGCAAATAATCAACTACCTTAGAACGGATAGCCTGGCGGGTATATTCAAAATCATTGTAGCCGCTGATTACAATCGTCAGCAGTTCCGGGAACTCCTTCTCCACGATCTGCAGCAGCTCACTTCCGTTCAGCTCCGGCATCTTCATGTCGACCAATACGAGATCGATCTTTTGCTCACGCAGCATGGCTAGGCCCATACTTCCATCCGTAGCCTCCAGTACCTGATCGACACCTAGTCCTTTCCAGTCTCCCAGGATGTTGATCGCCTCACGCAACGGTTCCTCATCATCTATAATCAGTACTTTATACATGGTTAATCCCTCCCCGCGGTAACCGCATGTCCATCTTTGTTCCGCCAGCATCACTGGTAATGGCCAAACCCGCAGCCTCACCATACAAAAGCTTCAGCCGCGTGTTCAAATTTTTCAGTCCGATGCTTTCCGTGTCACTTTCTGCAGCGTTTTCTCCGCCCTGATCCTCCCACTGGATTTGAAGAGAATTTCTCACTTGCTCCAGCCGCTCCCCGCTAAACCCCGGTCCATCATCCGTCACTGAAATAACAGTATGGCTAGGCGTCACATGCGCTTCAATGGTAATTGTGATCGTTGTGGATACTTTTTCCAGCGCATGCTTGATGCAGTTTTCTACCAAGGTCTGAATGGACAGCTTCGGAATCTCCAGCTCCAGCAAAGGGTCTTCCCACTGGTAGGCCACCTGCATTCTGTTTCCGAAACGGGCCTTCTGCAGCGCTAAATAACGTTCAATATGCTTTAATTCCTCTCTGGCATGGACCACATCTTTACCGCTAATGCAGTATCTCAGCGTCATAGCAAGATTATCGACCATATCAACAATATCATCATTGTTGTTTTTCAGCGCCTTGGTGGAAATGGCTTGCAGGGCATTATATAAGAAATGCGGATTGATCTCAGCTTCCAGTGCTTTGAGTACAGCATTTTTCTCGACAATTTTCATTTTGTACCGTTCATTGATCAGCTCATTCGTCTTTTCCACCATCTTATTGAAGTGGCGAGACAGATAGGCAATTTCATCCTTTCCTTCAACCTGTGCTTCAGCGTCAAAGCTGCCTGTACTGAACCGTTTCATCTGCAGCGACAGATTCTTTAGCGGGTTTGTTATTTTGTTCGAAATAAAGCTGACCAAGATGACCGAAACGATTAAAAATAACAGTCCTATGAAATAGTTCAATTTGCGTGTTGTCGTGGCCGCTTCATAAATTTCTTTGTAGGGAATCGGCTTAATCAGCTTCCAGCCTTCTTTTTTGCTGATGTCATAAATCACTAGATACTTCTCTTCTTTATCCGACCACGTCACGCGTCCTCCTGAGGCTGGTGTCAGCTCCTTAAGCAGTCCCGCTTGTTCACTCTGTTGATAAAACCCGGGGTCATCCACCACAAAAGGTTCATTATCGGGACTGACGTACATTAGGTGCTGCCCTTTACTGAAGGGAATATCCTTCATAATCTCGTCCGTAACCGAGGAGTTGAAATAAAGGGAGAGCACCGCCTGCGGTTCCCTGGAGACTATAGAGCGCAGCAATCGATGGTAGCCCATGAAGCTTTTATCCTTATTTATAGGGTAGTCGGAGCTATTGATCATCGAGGTTTGGTTTTTTACAAAAGACTGGTAAGAACGGTTAAACGGGCTGGCCAGCGCTTTTTTATACCAGGAAAGATTCTCAATCGACGGATGCTCGGCGACCCGCACGGTAATATTGTAGTTCTCTTTGGTGACATAATAATACTTGTGCTCCTTGATCACATACAGGTAGATAGCTTCCAGATCATTGCGGGAGAAGTACAGGTTCTTCAAGTAGTCCTCCACATACATCTTCGAGGCATAATCCTCCGATTCATGCAAAATCGCATAGGTGATCTCGTCATACGATATTTGCGGCAGGGATAATTGCTCGATGCCGTCCAAATAACTCTCCAGATTCCGGCCGACAAGCAACAGATTGTTGCTCGTACTGGCGATGCTGTTATCCACCGATTCTTTTCGCAGCATGCCGTATGAAATGAATGTCAGTGAGGTCACCACCAACACAATGATAATTGTAAACAGCAAAATAAGCTTGTTCGCCAACCTGCGTGAGACAAGCTCCAGCACGGGTTCAAACCGCTTTATGATCCACTTTTTAATAATGACCGGCAACCTCCCCCACGATTTACAGGCTTAATTATAAATATTTCAGTTCACCTTTTTACCCCTAACTGTACTCTTAAATCCATTTTTGAGTATAGGGTACTGCTCTATAATACACAATATAGACTAACCGGAATGGTTATGTGTGGCAAGCCTAGTCGATATTACCACCCAACAAATCAAGAAGAGGTGCATCCATGTTAAAATCACTCGGCAAAAGATGGCGCGAGAAAACAGAATTCGGATTATTCACTCTCCCAGTCCTAATCTGTATCGCTGTAGCATTCTACATTCCGTTTGCCATGACTATCCGCTATTCGATGACCAAATGGAACGGAATTTCGAAACACCCTAAGTTTGTCGGACTTGATAATTTCAAACAAATCTTTATGGGCGACACCAACTTCGCCAATTCAGCCTGGTTCACCATAAAGTATGCGATTCTGTACATCGTTCTCGTTAACGTGCTGGCCATTCTACTCGCACTGGTTCTGGACATGAAGCTGAAGAGCACTCCTTGGCTGAGAGCCGCTTTCTTTATTCCTTATATCCTCAGTCTTGTCATTGTCGGTTTTATCTGGAAATTTATCTTTATGCAAGGTTTCAACTCACTCGGAGAAAGTACAGGCTGGTCCATATTTGGTCTAAGCTGGCTAGGGACGCCGGGACTTGCTTTCGTCTCCATACTGGCCGTCTCCATCTGGCAGTCGATTGGTTTTTATCTGGTCATTTATATTGCCGGTCTGCAATCTGTACCTGAGGATCTCAAAGAAGCAGCCACAGTTGACGGCGCTGGTCCCATGAGAAAATTCTTCAGTATTACACTGCCACTGCTCGCTCCATCCATTACGATTTCTGTGTTCATGGCACTGACCAATTCGATCAAGGTGTTCGATGTCATCTTGTCATTAACCGGGGGCGGACCTGGCGGAACTACCTACAGTATCGCTTACGATATCTACCGGGATACCTTCCAGAACAATCTGTATGGATATGGTACAGCGAAAGCGCTTATCCTGTTCCTAGCCGTCTTGGTGGTAACCATTCTCCAGTTAGCATTCTTCAAACGAAGAGAGGTTGAGGCATAATGAATACAAACCGCAAAGCAGGCCGAATTATTCTAGAGGTTGTTATGGTCATCCTCTCTCTTCTGTTTCTATATCCGTTATTTCTGACGATTATCAACTCGTTAAAAAGCTTTAGCGAAGTCATGACGGATGTCATCGCCCTGCCGAAACATCTGGTCTTCGGCAACTATTCCTACGTGTGGAAGTTTATCAACTATCCGAAGCTGTTCCTGAACAACTTTGTCATTACCGGTGTAGGTCTTCTGGGTATTGTGTTCATTTCATCCATAGCAGCCTACAAGCTGGCACGGACGAAGTCCAGACTGAGCGGGGTGATTTATTTCCTCTGCATTATGCCGATGCTGATTCCGTTCCAATCGATCATGCTGACCGTTCTGCAAACCGCTAAAACCTTAAATCTCTCTGAGAGTACTTGGGGACTTGGGTTGTTATATTGGGGTTTCGGTGCTCCACTCGCCGTGTTTATCTACCATGGATTCGTCAAGGGTATTCCGGTTGAAATTGATGAGAGTGCCACGATTGATGGAGCATCCGGCTTCCGCCTGTTCTTCAGTGTCATCTTCCCACTGTTGAAATCGGTCACAACAACCATTGTCATTATCGACGTAATGTGGATCTGGAATGACTTCCTGCTCCCGCTGCTCATGGTCAACGGCTCCCCAGATACCAAAACGCTGACACTGGCTGCCTACACCTTCGTGGGCCAATATACCTCAGATTGGCAATATGCGATGACAGCTATGGTCATGGCGGTGCTGCCATCGATCGTAGTATTCATCTTCTTGCAAAAGTACATCGTTAAGGGTGTTGTTGCGGGGGCGGTGAAGGGCTGATTATCTAATTCCAAACCTAGCTTCTGTAAAAAGGGGGAGATCCATATGGATCTCCCCCTTTTTGCAAACGTTCCAATACTCTACATACTGCTGCAGTCTGCTTTTGATGCAGACGTTCCAATACTAACTAGTAGTTTAACTGTATTTTGTACAACTATAATTCTGCAACTCGCTCGGCTGATGGATATAGCTGTATTTCGTACAACTATTCTGCTGATTTATTGCCCTCTAGGTCGATTCTCTAGTATTTAGTTGCATAGAATACACTTAAAAGCAGAATGGTCCGTTTTACATATAAAATAGGTGTATAGAATACAGTTATTTCACAAACACAACGGTGATACTTTATAGGCACTCCATACGGACTCCATAAATACTCACTGCACACTGCTGCAGTCTGCTTTTTATACAGACGTTCCAATACTAACTAGTAGTTTAACTGTATTTTGTACAACTATAACTCTGCAACTCGCTCGGCTGATGGATATAGCTGTATTTCGTGCAACTATTCTGTTGATGTATTGCCCTCTAGGTCGATTCTCTAGTTTTTAGTTGCATAGAATACACTTAAAAGCAAAATGGTCCGTTTTACATATAAAATAGGTGTATAGAATACAGTTATTTCACAAACACAACGGTGATACTTTATAGGCACTCCATTGGTACTTCATACGCCACATCATACGTACTCCATACGTACTCCATACATACTCCATACATACTCCATACATACTCCATACATACTCCATACGTACTCCATACATACTCCATACGTACTTCATGCCACCCCATACGGACTCCACAGTTACTCCACACATTTCGCATTCTAACGAGATCGAGCGTGATCCGTGAATAGCTAATCAGAGTTTGTATTTATTAAAGCTGCTTTTCCGTGACCCTGCCGTTAGCATCTATATTGGCATTAAAAGATAGGGTGTTCAGGAGCTTAATCGTTTTCCTATTGTAGGAATCATCCATAAAATTGGGCTGTCCGCCAATGATTTTGACAGGGGTAATCTTGCTGGTCATCTTGGAGTCCTTAATCTCAACGTTCAATAGCATAGAATTAAGTGTTTTTTCCCCACCACGTGTGGAGCGATTAAACACAAAATTCCCAAGTGAATAATAAATGGGCTTGTGCTTATAGTATTCGATGCCCATAAGGCAGTGACTGTGTGCGCCAAGGATTAAATCCGCACCGCTATCAATCATCTGTTTAGCTAGTGTGCGAGCGTACTTTTCAGGGAAATCCTTAAACTCTTCATTCCAGTGAATATATACGATCGTGTAATCATTCTCCTTGGACATCTTCTGAATGGCGCTAAGCATAGGCTGCGAGGTGTAAGCTGAAGCGGCTCCCGGTTTGTTTTTGCCAGCATACCACGAAGGATTTGAAAGCACACGGCTAACGCCAAGGATGGCGATCTTTTTCCCTTTTACCGTCTTAGTATAAGGCTTGAACGCTTCGTCTTCATCTTTGCCAGCGCCTGTATGGCCAATCTTGTTTCGATCCAAATGGATCAGCGTGTCGAGCATAGCGTCTTTTCCATAATCCAAAATATGATTATTCGCCAAGGACACTCCATCAATCCCGGCATAGGTTAGGCCGCCTAACGTTGCTGGTTTGGATCTGAAGGCAAAGGTTTTCTCTGCCGCTTTCCCTCGGATAGACACAGGCGTCTCCAGATTGGCGAAGGCGATGTCAGCCTTTTGCAGCGTAGGTGCGACCTTTACAAACGGAAAGTTCACCCCATATTTAGCAATCTGATCGCCAACAAAACCGTCCAAAAGGATATCACCCGCAAAAGCAAGCTTTATAGGATCTGAAGATAGTGAAGCTGCACTGGAAGCAGATGTCACAGGAACTATTAGTGATAACAAAAGTGTAATGAGTGCTATTCTACGTAAAACCTTCGATCCTAATCTCAAAAAATACAGCCTCCTCTCATCTTTTGTTAGCATGATCCTAGCATACTGGAAAGAGGTTACTAAATTAAGAGTAAAAAGACCTGTTATTCCTTTGCTTTTTTCAGAACGGCTCTAAAACAATTTAATCCACCCCATGCATCCGTATGCACAGCATCCGCAGGCAATTCAAAATCTGTCTCCCCCCAATACTGAAATCCAGTTTGTAGCAGCAGGTCATTCATAAGACTCAGATTTACCGTTGGATAATCAAATGTCAATACCAATAATCCTTCTTCGTTCAACGTCCGGTGAAATTCCCGTAAAGTACCCACCGTATCCTCAAAGCTCAAATGCTCCAATACCGATATGCAAAAAACAGTGTCAAAGCTCTCATCCTCATAAGGCAGATCCGTCAGATTAGCTTGAGCGAAATGCAGGTTGTTTGTTCTTCTAGCGATAACCTGCTTCGCCGCTTTTTCCCCAATCTCATTCTCAATACATTCTTGGATAGCTTTTGGGTAAATAACCCTACTGTCCATATCGCAGGCATAGACCTCTGCACAAACCCCTGCTAAATAAAACTTCAAGGGATGAGGAATCCCACAGGCTGCATCCAGCACAACACCATGCGGAGAAATAAAGTTAATACACCACTCATATTCAAAGGGACGGCTCCACCATGATTCCGGCAGATCATAAATTAACTTCTCACGACGTGCATCTGAATTTACGAAAAAACGCGAGACAAAGGGATGGGTTGGCATGGCCAGGACTCCTTTTTCAACGGAATTTTAGGTAGTGAGAGTATATTCATGATTTGCTGATTCATTCCATAACCTTACATTGAACGAGACAAACCCAAAAAAACGGCTGCTCCCTTAGGAACAGACCGTCTTTAAATATAACTGTATAAACCTTATGCGTAGAATGAAAGAGGTTTGGCCTCAATTCCATGTCTCTCGATCAACTTATCAAGTAACGCAGACCATTCCGCATCGACCGTACATTGCTCAGGATGAGCCTCGAACCAAGCAACCGACTGCTTGATCCCTTCGGAGAAAGGCACAGTAGCCTGGAAGTCAGGCACGAAACGTTTGATTTTGCTATTATCAAAAACACTGCTTACCGCTTGATCACCGATCAAGCCATCCGCTGTCCCTGGAGGGGAAAAGGCTGTGATAAAGTCTGTGGAGATATGCACCACTTTAGGTTCCACACCTGCCGCTTGTCCGATGGCAGCATAGATCTGATTCCAATTTAATACCTCGTCGGAAGTTATATGAATGGCCTCGCCTATCGCTTCCGGATGTCCAAGCAATCCAACGAAACCTTTGGCAAAATCCGAATTATGTGTCAGTGTCCACAAAGAGGTTCCATCTCCATGTATGACTAAAGGTAAGCCGCGGCGGATACGATCGATCAGTGACCAAGGATGCTGGCCACTTGTGAGTGCCGCAGGGATGGCTGTATTTCCATAGGTATGGGAAGGACGAACAATCGTAACCGGGAATCCGTTCGCCTTGTAAGCTTCCATCAACAGCTGCTCACACGTAATTTTATTCCTCGAATACTCCCAATAAGGATTCTCCAGCGGTGTCTCTTCTGTGATTACATAATTACGCTGCGGTTTCTGATAAGCAGAGGCTGAGCTGATAAAAATGTACTGCTTCGTTTTACCTGTGAACAGGTCAATGTCTGCCTGCACATGTTCCGGTGTAAAAGCAATCCAGTCTACCACTACATCAAATTCGTAATCTCGTAATACTAATGCGGCTTCTGCCGGATTACGAATGTCTCCTTTAATTACTTTTGCACCTTCTGGAACGAATTCATCCCGCTGTCCTCTGTTGAACAAATACAGCTCGATTCCTTGATCTACAGCCAACGGGGATACAGCCTGACTAATTAATCCCGTACCTCCGATAAATAAGACCTTCATTTTGCACGCTCCTTATAGTGAATCCGGCTCGTTATTTACTGGTTAACAAAATCTCGCCATACGTGCTTCGGCTGCCAATTTAGCAGCTTTTTGGCCTTCTCATTACTGAGTAGCGACTCGTGACCCTCCAGCGGCTGGCGGAAATCCGTCACCTCTGGATAACGTGCGGCCATTAGCTCTCTGCTAGGAACAGCCATGCTGGTCTCATCTGCACATATATTAAGAGCAACCGCTCCTAATCCATCCGTTTCGATTGCCAATTGGCAAGCTGTTGCTACATCCCGTGTATCTATATAACTCCATAGAATCCGATCGCGCTGCGCTGGATCATGAATGAAGGAAGGGAAACGTTCATACGCCGATGGATCAATAACATTTCCGATTCGTAGGGAAACGACCTGTATACCCTTTCTGCGATAGAACATCTCAGCGGTTTGCTCATTCACAACCTTAGACAGACCGTAGCTGTCTTCAGGTAACTGTGGATGCTCCTCATCCATAGGCACATACTTCGGCCCCAAAGGATTAACCGCAAAACAGATTCCGTAAGAGGATTCACTGGAAGCAATCACTGCTTTCCGAATCCCGAGACCCGCTGCAGCCTCCAAAATGTTATAGGTAGATACTACATTATTTTGAAAGGTAACCTCACTTGTCTTTATATTTGCAGCTGGGATCGCAGCCAAATGTACAACTGCATCAGCGCCTGCAAGCACACCATATACTTCACCCAAATTATTCAAATCAGCAATCATCGTTGGGCACAAAGAATCTGCGGATTTTTGCGTATCTACATTCACAACCTCATACCCTTGCTCTACAAAATGCCGGACCACCCATCTGCCCAACATCCCACTGCCGCCTGTAACAACTACTTTCGCCATGAGTGTGTCTCCTTTTTTATGAAGCTAACAACTACTCCAGAATCTCCTCAATCTGCTTCAAAATCTCTTCCGAAAGCTCAATACCTGAAGCCTTAACATTCTCTTCGACCTGCTGCGGACGGCTGGCACCCACCAGCGCACTAGCTACATTAGGTTGACGCAAAATCCAAGCCAAAGCCAAATTCCCAACAGAAATATTCAGTTCCGTGGCGATCCCACTCAATTGACGGACTTTTTCAATCTTTTCTTCTGTAATCGAATCTTTTAATCGATCCAGCTTAGCAGCACGGCTATCCTCAGGGATGTCCGTGTTATACTTTCCAGTTAACAGCCCTTGAGCCAGTGGAGAAAATACTACCTGTCCAATCCCACGGCGCTCGCCAAGCGGAATAATCTCTTTCTCAATATAACGGTTAAACATATTATAAATCGGCTGATTAACAACAATATGATCTAGCAAATAGCGGTCTGCTACAGCTAACGCATCGGTCATTTGCGCCGCCGTCCACTCACTAACACCGACATAATATACCTTGCCTTGCCGAACCAGATCATCTAGCGCACGTAAGGTCTCTTCAATTGGAGTTTCCGGATCAAAACGGTGGCAATACATAATATCCACGTATTCTACTCCGAGACGTTTCAAGCTAGCATGACACTGTTCCGTGATATGTTTGCGGGATAGTCCACGGTCGTTAGGTCCCGAGCCCATTTCCCCGTATACTTTAGTAGCTAATACATAGGACTCACGAGAGTAGCTACGTAAAGTCTCACCTAGTACTTTCTCGGCAGCACCTTTTTCATAAACATTTGCAGTATCAAAAAAATTTACGCCTAAGTCGTAAGCGGTTTCAATGGCATTAACAGCATTATCTCTTTCCACATAGCCTCCGTATGTCAGCCAGCTTCCCAAACTAATCTCACTGACTTTTAAACCGGTTCCACCTAATCTGCGATATTTCATAATAACTGCTCCTCTCCATAGTTCCGTGTTTGATTTTGGCAGGTTGCTTAGCACTCATATTCATTCTAGAATAGTTTGTATATAATAGAAAGAAGTGAAAATTAGTTTATTATATGATCTCTAGTGTAGTTACTATACTAGAGTATAGTAGCTTCACAAACAGGAGGAGATACCTTGAAGACAGCTAAATCTACTAATAATTATATCCCCAAAACCCCTGTTACTATTGAATGTAATGTTGAAAAAACACTTGAAGTATTAGGTGGAAAATGGGCCTTTCTTGTCCTCAGAGAGCTATTCGACGGCACGCAGCGTTTTGGGGCACTGCAACGAAAAATCACTAATGTTTCTCCCCGCGCACTAACCACTACGCTGCGCCATCTGGAGGAGCATGGTGTGCTTGAACGTCACGTATTTCCGACTGTTCCTGTTACGGTAGAATATTCGCTTACTCCCAAAGGTGAGGATTTACATCAAATTTTGAAGGAAATGAAGCTGTGGTCCGCGAAATGGACTTAGCTTGAGCAGATTGTGACTGATGAAAAAAGATGCTGTCCAAAAAGTAGAGAATTCTACTTATAGGGCAGCTTCTTTTTTATAAATAAGCTATACAATGGATGGATTCTTACTTAACCCA